>CBDBMD010000003.1:0-3372471 GCA_965207415.1 Dehalococcoidia bacterium | reverse complement strand
ACGCCGCCCCGCGCGACGAGCCGTCGGCGGAACTGGTCACCGTGCCTCGCCGTCGGCACGAGCACGAGGGTCGGGGCGAACCGGTCATCGTGGTAGCGCTTCGCGGCGGACTCGACGAGCCGCCCGGTCTTGCCCGACCCAGCTGGCCCGCACACCATCACCAACTTGCCCATCGCTGCCGATTGTAGCGGGCGGTGCCGCACTGTCCTCTGCTACCGGACGAATCCCTTGGCACTGATGCCAGGTCCAGTCTTCGCTTCCCGGCTGCTTCACTCGCACCTACGGAGTGAGCGCTTCGCGGGGCATCTCCGCAGGAGACCGGTTCAGCAGCATCTGACCGCGGTTGCGCGACCTGACTTTGCGCGAGTTCCTAAGGGGCGACCCTCAGAAACTTGCCAGACGCTGAGGGGTGCCCGTCCTTGTCGCAGCGGGTCACCTTACGCAGCCCCTGGGGTCGCTCCAGCTTCATCCAGTGGGGGTCTCCGTCTTGCTTCATCCATAATGGCCAGCGACTGATGTCGAGCTTCTGAGGACGCCTTGGCGAGAGCAGCGCGAAGTGCGGATGGACGAGTTTCGTGTCGGGTGAGTCCCCGAAGATGTAGCGGAGACGCGTCGCCTTTCGGCACAGCTGCCGATTGGTCCAGCCTGTCTCTACCTTCGCTTCGATGAGAGCGAGGTGAGTGGTCGTGCCTTGGACGAAGGCTACGAGGAGGTCGATGTCGATCGGGTTTGCGTTGTAATTCCTTCTGGCCCTCAGCGAGCACATCTTCCTTCGGGATGGGCTGGGGCGCCTCGGGGTTGCCCGCGAGGTACAGCGCCATCTGCAGCCAGTCGAGGTGATAATCCATGGCCACGAAGGCGTCGGCGGGGACCACCACGCCGATCGCCTGGCCGAGCCGCATCCGGAAGTCCCCACCAAGCTGGTTCTTGCCAAGAGCCTCGGTCAGGAGGATGAATCGCTCCTTCCGATTGAAGGACTGCAGGTATTTCACAAGGGCTGACATGGCTACTCCACCTCGCGGGAGGTCCTCGCCGAGGATACTGGTTGGTCCCGCCCTCAACAACGCTGTCGGGGCTGCCCGCCATCAGCACTGACAGGTGGGCCCGCGTCCGACTCGTGATCCATGCCACCGGGGCGTCTCGGTGGGGCGATCGGCAGCCCTGCATTGAGCGACGAGGTCACGGGTCTTCCGGCCACAGTGTGGCCCCGACTCAGGGACTCCTGAACCCTGCACGACTAGAATCCGTAACCGGCCCTCGCTTGCAGTCAATAGGTGGAGGACCGAGCGCACGCAGGAGCGGCCCATGGCCCCGGAGCACCACGCCTGTGTCTGATGCACCCTCCGAAACCAGCGTCCGCTACGAGCCGGACGAGCGCCCGCCCATCGCGCTCACGCTGGGCGCCGGCCTGCACGCTGCGCTGGTGGTCGTCGCCCCCATCGTGATCACCGTCGTGATCGTCGCCCGTGTCGCCAGCCAGCCCGACGCCTACATCGCCTTCGCCGCCTTCGCCGCACTGCTCGTGAGCGGCGCCACGACCGTGCTCCAGGCCGTCCGCGTCGGGTATTTCGGCTCGGGTCACCTCCTCATCATGGGCACCTCCGGGGCCTTCATCGCCGTCTGCGTTGCGGCGCTGGAGGAGGGCGGGCCGCAGCTCATGGCGAGCCTCATCGTCGTCTCCTCGCTCCTCCCGTTCCAGGTCGCCGCGAACCTCGCCCTGGTGCGGCGCATCTTCACCCCGGTCGTCTCCGGCACCGTCATTATGCTCATCGCCGCGACGGTGCTGCCCGTCGTCTTCGAGACGTTGCGCGAGGTCCCCGAGGACGCGCCCGAGGGCGCGGCCCCGCTCGTCGCCCTCACGACACTGCTGGTGGTGCTGGGCCTCGTGCTGCGCGGTCCGCCCGCCTGGCGGCTCTGGGCTCCCGTGGTCGGCATCGCCGCCGGCTGCGCCGTGGCCGTCCCCTTCGGCCTCTACGACACCACCCCCATCGCGGACGCCGCCTGGCTGGGCGCGCCCCTGCGCGACTGGCCGGGCGTCGACCTCGTCCCCGGCCGCGCCTTCTGGACACTGCTCCCGGCCTTCGTGGTCGTCACCATCGTCGGGGCCGTGGAGACCGCCGGCGACGGCATCGCCATCCAGCGCGTCTCGCGGCGCAGGCCGCGGGCGACCGACTTCCGCACCCTGCAGGGCGCGCTCAACGCCGGCGGCGTGGGCAACCTCCTCTCGGGGCTGCTCGGCACTCTCCCCAGCACCACCTCCCCCTCGAGCGTCGCCATCACCGAGGTGACGGGCGTGGCCGCGCGCCGGGTGGGGGTCGTGATCGGGGTGGCGCTGCTCGCGCTCGCCTTCCTGCCCAAGCTGACGGCGGCGCTGATCGCGATCCCGCCGGCGGTGGCCGCCGCCTACATCGTCGTGCTGCTGGGGCTGCTCTTCGTGCAGGGCATGCGGCTCGTCGTGCGCGACGGCCTCGACCACCGCACGGCGGCCGTGGCGGGGGTCTCGTTCTGGCTGGGGGTTGCCTTCCAGAACGGCTGGCTCTTCCCCGGCCTCATCGAGGGCGGCGTGGCCGAGGCGCTGCTCGGCAGCGGCATCGTGGCGGGGACGCTCGTGGCCGTGCTGCTGACGGCCTTCATCGCGGCGACGGGGCCGCGCCGGAGGCGCCTGCGGGTGCCCCTCGACGGGAGGGCGCCAGCCCGCCTCAGGGAGTTCCTCGGCGCCGTGGCGACGCACCAGCGCTGGGACCGCGCCTCCGAGCAGCGGCTACAGGATGCGGGAGTGGAGGCGCTCGTCGTCATCGAATGGCCGGGCGACGAGTCACGGCAGCTCGCGGTGTCCGCCCGCCCCCGTGGCCGCTCGTTCGAGGTCGAGTTCGCGACGGTGCCGGCTGACGAGCACGTCGAGGAGCGCCTCGCCTACCTGGACGACCTGCCGCCCGCGTCCGCTGAAGAGGACGGCTCGTTGCGCCCGCTCCGCTACCATGCCTCGAACGTGCGCCACCACCGCTACCACGGCGCCGATGTCATCACCGTCATGGTCGACCGCGTCGCGGAGGACGAGCACGGCCCATGACGGCCGCCGGTCAGTGCCGCCAGAGCCCGAGCGTGAGCAGGCGGCGCAGGAAGCGCCAGCAGTGGGCGCGCACCAGCCCCCGGCGCGCACGGCGCAGCGCCCGCTCGCAGCGGTCCCGCTCCTTCCCGAGCCTGGACGCTTCCCAGGGGTCGGTGTCCGGCGGCAGGGTCAGCTCGTACTCGCCGATGAGGAGCAGCTCGAGCTCGCACATGCGCACCCAGGCGCGGGCATGCTCGACGCCGCTCGCCCCCTTGTCGAGGTGCGCGATGCGCTGTCGCCGCCACTCCACGACGAGGGGCGTGGCCTCGCCGTAGACGAGCTCCTCGCCCTCCTCCGCCCGCAGCGTCACCACCTCGGGATGGTCCCGGTGGGGCCTCGCGATCCGCGCGCGTCCGGTCGCCGGCTGCGGGAGGCCCTGCAACGCCGATGGAGCCCTGCCCTCGCCGCCCGCTCCGGGCGGCTCCGTCGCCCGCGCGGTCCCGCCCGCCTGCCGCGACTCCACCGCCGAGAGCCGGCGCTCCCACGCCCGCAGCGCCTCGGCCTGCAGGTCCGCCAGCGTCCGGAACTCTTCGCGCAGTTCATCAACGGTCTTGTCCAGCGCTTCCACTTCGTCGTCGAGCGCCTTCGTCTTGCGCTCCAGCGCGTCCAGGCGGCTGCGCCGCCGGGCCGCCTCCGGGTTGGCGCCCCGCCGCTCCAGCGCCTGCGTGACCAGCGGGGTCAGCCGGCCCGAGTCCAGCACGCGCCACAGCGTCTTGCGGTCGACGCCCAGTTGCCTCGCCGCCCCGCCCTGTCCCGCCTCGTCGATCAGGTCGCGCAGGTTCGCCAGCAGCTCTTGCTCGCGCTCAACGCCGGGGGTCTCGCTCACGTCCATTGCGTTCTCCCCCCGTCACGGGCCTCGCTTCGGGGCTGCCCCAACTGCCCCATCTTGCGCCCCATCGCGGTGGAACGGGGACTGTACAAGAAGTTGTCGGCCTGCCCCACCTGTAGGGCGGCTCTTTCCCTTGGAACCACGGGGGTTTTCGGGGACCGCTGCCCCATCGTCACCAACGTCTATTCTCTGTACAGCCCGCTGACGTGGAAACCCGCCCCAGGCATGGGGCACAGCCCCCTGGAGGGGCACTTCGTCGGGAGACGCCCGACGGCATCCGCCGACTCCAGCGCGCACATGCGCCGGCTCCGGTCCCGTGTCCGCCGAGACCCCGTGCGGCGGCCCGGGGCGGCTGTCCGCCCGGGTACGAGCGGACGCGCCACGACGCCGAAGCGTCTGCCCGCTCCCGCTGGCGCCGATCGCGCTGGCCTGGAGACCGAACGCGCCGAGCGGGCCTTCCTCCGAACGGCTGCGGGGCTGCCCGGGGGTGCCGCTGGCGAGCGCCACCGTCGAGTCGATTGGCTTCGACGGTCCACTCGGTGCGGCCTGGCGGTTGCCGGCTCCCGTTGCACCAAAACGCCGTCGCCTGCACTTCCTCCAGAAATTGCACTTCTACAAATCGGGCCGTTCGCAGGACTTCCAGTAGGGGGACTCGCCTGCCCCGGCGGTGGGGCACCCCTGCCCCACCGAAAAGCCTTGTCCCACATGCACCTGCGCGGTGCCGATGGGGCACTCTGACCTACGTTCCTCTCTCTACTCCCTCTGTCTGACCCAAACAGCCCATTCTGTCCCGGATGGTGCAAGACCGGCTTGGCCGGTTCACGGGCCTCCTGTAGCAGGGTGATGGAGCGCGGAGCGGTACCCAGCGGCGCTTCGGGAGCCATCGAGACCGACGACCGGCGCTACTTCACGACTCTCACGCGCGGCGCGTTCACCCCGGGTAGACCCTGAAGCCGACCATGAACAGCGCGGACTCCACGGCGAGCAAGGGATCGCTCTCACCGGAGAAGGGCGGGTTCCCGGCGAGGGCTCCCAGCAGCCACGCCGCCATGACGTTCGACCACGCGTAGCGACCAGGCGTCCGGATTTGTCTGAAGATGAGCGACCCGCAGGATGGGTCACGCCTCGCACCGGCATGGCTCGGTGGAAGCGCGAGTTGGAGTTGATCGGGCACTTCGGCGTACTTCTTCTCCTCACAGAACAGGCCACGAGAGGGATGCCAGAGCGCAGGCCACGCGGCTGTCGTAGACCGGAAAGCCGTCGATCAGCAGCGAGTAGATCCTGCTCCGGCAGCGCCTCAGGCCCGGTGCCATGCCCCCGCTGGACGGCTCCTGGAAAGCCGTTGGTTCCCGCGTTGACGACGCCTACTCCCGACGCTCCGAACACGGCGTCCTCAGCCCCGGTGTGGCGAGCTCGCGACATCGTCGCACTGCTCCAGGCGGATGCCGCCTCGCTCGATGAACTGTGCGCATCGCGGGGGCCGTGCGGAGCGGCTCACTCGAGGCGGTCGCGGCTGGACATGGCGGCGGGCAGTCGAGTGGAACGGTACGACCCCGGGCGGCTCGGGGTCGTACCGTTCGCCCAGGAATCGGGCGCCGGCTCTGAACGCGCTGCGCAGCGCCTAGTTGGAGCCAATCAACGAGCTTCGCAGCCAGCTGCCACTACTGGAAACGGGGAAATAACGCGCTCTGGGCAGGATTTGCTCATCGCCGGAGGGAGTGAACGCGAATTCGATCCGCCCGTCGGCCAGCAGGCGAGCGTTGATCCGCCCGATCTCTTCGCCGTCCACGATGACGGGGCTGGAGTTGAGCCAGGCGCCAACCGTCGCATCGGCGGGGAAGTACCGCGAAGTCGGCAGGACTCGCTGACCGCCCTGCGGGTGGTAGCCGAACTCTGTCCGCCCGTCGTCCAGGCGCCGGGCGACGATCCGACCGGCGGGGAAGTAGGCGGCCAGCTCATCGCCGGTGACGGCCACCGGACCGGCGCCCGTCCCGCCGGGGGTCTGGACGCCGCTCGCCGCGATGGCGGCGGGCACGTTGAGCTGACCGTGGCTGTTGTCGCCCCAGCAGGCGACCTTGCCGCTCTCGTTGACGGCGCAGCTATGAGAACCTCCGGCCGTGACCAGCGCCCAGGTGTCGCCGGCGATTGCGTTGGCCTGGCCGCTGTCGTTCAGTCCCCAGCACTGCAACTCGTTGGAATCGCGCACGCCGCAGGTGTGGCTGGTTCCGGCAGCGACGTCCAGGAACTTCACGCTGCTGGGGACGGCGGTCTGGGCGTGGCGGTTGCGGCCCCAGCACTCCACGGCGCCATCCTGATCGCGCACGCAGTTGTGGTTGGCGCCGACCGTGAGCTCGTGATAGCCGCGCCCCTCGGGGGAGTCCGTCTGGCCGTACACGTTGTCGCCCCGGCAAGTCACACCGCCACCGCTCAGCCAACAGGCGTGCTTTGCGCCGATGCCAACCGCTTGAGGGGCGCCGTTATATCGCAAGCCGACTACACTGCCTACCGGCAGGTACGCATCGTCACCCCAGCACCAGCCACGAGACGCGCTGTAGACCGAGCATGTATTCCGGCTGCCGGCGGCTACTGCTCTGGTGCCATCCGACTCTTCCGCTGGCGGGGCGTAGCTGTCGCGGCCCCAGCAGACGATCTTGTTGTTGCTGGTTATGGCGCAGGAGTGCTTCGCGCCGGCGGAGACGAACGTCAGGGTCGATTCGGCCGCATCGGACTGACCATCGTCGTTGCGGCCCCAGCAGATCGCGGTGCGAGCCTCGGTGACCACGCAGGTGTGGTCTTCCCCGGCGTCGATCTGCGTGACGATCCCGGAGGATTGCGCTGAAGCCGTGCTAGGTGCCGACCAGACCCCGACCAGCCAGGCCGCGACGACCACCAGTCCGGCGATCGCCGCTAGGAGAAGGAGTCTACCCCCCCCCTTAGCTCATGTGTTCTTGTCATGTCGATAGCTCCTCTCGGGCGTCCCCACGGACCATGACTGGGCTGCACGGGGAACATGATAGAGATTGGCGATATGGTTCGCAATCATCACAGGTGACCCCACATATCCACCACCTGAGAGTGGTGGGAGCTCGTTTACGATCCGGATTCACCCTCGCCCGAGCGCTCGGCGGGCTGCAGACGGCGCTCACCTCGCAGCTGAAGCCGGGAAGCACTTCCAGTCCGTCGAGGGCGTCCTGCTCGCCGAGCGTGGAGATGGCCTCGTCGCGTCGGTAGACGTCTACGGTGCGCGGCTCCGGCTGCACGACCCAGACGAGGCGCACGCCGTGGTTGAGCCACATGTGGGCCTTGTCGTGCACCTCGCGGCGGCTGTCGCTGGGTGATGCCACCTCGACGACCAGAACGGGGGGCACCGATGCGTAGCCAGTGACCCGCTCATCGATGCCTCGCGGGCGTGGGGGACGACGCGACAGTCGCGGGTGCCATCCCGATGGGCGAGGTTATCGCTGCTGCGGGTGCGTCCGCGCTCAGTGCGGTCGCCGCAGGCATCGCCGCTCCGCCCCGGGATGGGGTCGCTGTTGCCGTCGGGGCTGGGGAGAGGGTTGCCGATGGAGTGGCGGGCGGCGGGGGCGACGGGGGCCTGGCGTCGCCGCAGGCCGTCAGCAGGGCCGCCCCGATGAGCGCCGCCAGTCCGAGGCGTCCCGCCCGTCTCACGATAGCTCACCCCCGCCGCAAGCGTCTCGTGCGCACGGTCGGCAGCCATACTACGGGAGCCGGTGAGCGGACCCCGGATCAACGTCCGCAACGGTCCGCCAGCCGCCGATGCAGGCCCCTGCCAACGGTGCGGCAACGCCTCGCGACCCCGACCGGAAAGTGCAATTTCTACAATGCAATTCGTGCAATCGGCGTGACACCGAGGCGCAACTTTCCCCGGCGCACATTGCTTCACGGCAGCCGGCGAGTGCCCTTGCGTCGCAAGGCGTTTCACCCCCGATTGCACTTTTCACCGTCGTTCGATCTCTCTTACAGCCCACCGGCCTCCAACGGGCGCCTGGCGATTGCACTTTTCGATCCGGCGGCGGCGCGGAGGATGCCATCGGGTCAGCGCCGACGAGGTCCCTGCGATCGTCCGCACCACCCCCGGAGCGACGATCCCGAGCCACCCATTGGCGAGCGGTGTGGCGATGCTCCACAGGACGCCATGAGCGGAGCCCGGCGCGGGCGGCTAGACTGCCGCCAGTCCCCGGAGGTGGAGCCATGGGCATCGAGGCGGGCGGCTTCCAGTCCGGGTTCGTGATCGCCGTCGTCATCGCCGCGCTGCTGCTCGCCGACCGGCTCGGCGGGGTGTCCACCGCGGCGCTGCGCGGCGCGCAGCTCGCCCTGGCCCTCGCACTCGTCCTGCTCGTCCTCGGCGCGACCGCGACGGTCGCCGGCCCGTTCGAGCCGAATCTCGATCCGTTCGAGCCCTCCGAAGCGGAGCTCGCCTCGGCGACCTCCGAGTTCGCCGAGCGTAGGTCGGTCACCGGCACGGTGCATATCGCCGCGGCGATCGCCTTCGTCGCACTGGGCGTGGCGCTCATGAGGAAGCACGGCGCGCTCGCTCCCGGCATCCTGCTCGCCGGCGTCCTGCTGCTGATCGCGACACCCGACGCGTGGCCTGGCGCAGGCGGCCAGTGGTCCGCCTATGCTGCGTTCTTCCCGTTCGCGCCCGGACTCGGGGACGCTGGTGACGCGCGCAACGTCGCTCGCCTGCTCGTGCTCGCCGTCGGCGTGGTGCTGCTCGCCGTGACCATTCACCTCCGCTGGGAGCGCGGCTCGGACGACACGGGGGCGGAGCCCGAGGACTCTGGAGCGCCAGTTCCCTGAACCCGCCGCCAGGCGGCTGTTCCGGGCTCCCGTGGCGCCGTCCGCCCACATCTGACGTTCATTTCGGGTTCCCTCCGACGGAACTTTCCGCGTTTTCGGGTGGAATACGCGCTTCCTCCCGAATTTCCGCCCGACACGTCCTGTAGGGGCGTTTTCCCTTGACCTGCCTGCGCTTTCAGGGAGTTCCGTCTCTCGGAACCAACGTCGTTTCCCCGTACACGCCCATGACACCGTTTCGCGCCATTCGAAGCCGGGTTCGGCGAGGGGGCCACGCGCGGCCCCCCTTACAAGGCATTCCGCCGCGATGCCCGTTTCCGCACACTCGATCGCCGTCACCAGCACCCATAGCAGGAGGCGACGGGGCACGCGGGACGGGCGAGCGAAGGCCGATCACTGCATCGATGCAGTGCCTTTCATGGGATTACGTCCGGCGCTCCCGCCCGTCACGCTTTGCCTGTGGACCAGGCGTACGAGGTCGGACGAGATGGAATCGGCGAAGCAGCGGGAGCGCACGAGGCGCGGCCACAACGGTGGCCCGGAGCCGCGCGTCGTGCGCATCCAGTACCGGCCCGTCCCCGACGCCGAACGGCGGCTGCGCCGGCTCGCCGCGATCCTGCTCGAACACGCGACTCGCGCCGCCTTCCGGGCGGGCGACGGGGAGCCCCCGGAGGTCCGGTAGGGAAGCGTGCATCGCCGGGCGAGGCCCTGCTTTGACCGCCTCGCCGCGGCCCCGCTACGCTGGCTGGGACAAGGTGGCCCGGCGGCGCCGACAACGCCCCGGGCCGTGGCGCCGCCTGTTGGGGACAGGTGACGCGAGCAGCATGCTACCGCTCGCGGACCCGCCCGGCAGGTGGCGGGTCGTTCTGTTTCTGGAGGAGCCCAGCCATGCCGCAAACGAAGCCACAGCGCCAGCCCGAGAGCCGCCGCGCCGCCATCTACGCGCGCGTCTCCGACAAGAGCCAGGCCGAGGACGACAAGACCTCCATCGGCGAGCAGACCAGCGACATGGAGGCCTACTGCGAGGAGCGCGGCCTTGAGATCACCGCCCGCTACCAGGAGGTGGGGCGCGGCTGGTCCAAGAGCCGCCCCGAGTTCCAGCGCATGCTCGCCGACGCAGCCTCCGCCCGCTTCGACGTCATCGTCTGCTGGAAGTCCGACCGCCTCTCGCGCGGCATGTACCCCGCCGCCGCCCTCATGGAGGTCGTCGAGGCGCACGGCATCGGCCTCGAGGCCGTCATGGACGCGATCGACATGAAGACCTTCGGCCTCATGGCGGCGATCGGCAAGATCGAGCTCGACAACTTCCGCGAGCGCGCCTCCATGGGCAAGCGCGGCACCGCCAAGCAGGGCCGCATCCCCGTCAACAACGTCCCTGACGGCTACTGCATCGGCGAGGACCGCACGCCCGAGGTCGACGAGGAGCGCGCCGAGGTCATCCGCCGCATCTTCCGCCACTACGTCGAAGGCGGCATGGGCGCGCCCGCCATCGCCGCGGCGCTCACCGACGACGGCGTTCCCACGGCGACACCGGGGGCGCGCTGGCACGCGACGCAGGTCAACCGCATCCTCCGCAACGAGGCCTACAGAGGTACCTGGTGGTACGGCAAGGCGCGCCACACCGCCACCGACACAGGCATGCTCAGGCACGCGCAGCCCCGCGACGCCTGGATCGGCGTGCCCTTCCCGCCGCTCGTCGACGAGGAGACGTGGGAGCGGGCGAAGACGCTGCGCGCGAGGCGGCTGACGCGCTCGCCGCGCAACACGAAGACCTTCCACCTGCTCCAGCACCTCGTGCACTGCAGCGAGTGCGGGATGCTGATGGGTCCCCGGGTAGTCCGCAGCCAGAGCACGCGGCGCGGGGGCAAGAGGTACTCGTACCGGCTCAAGACGCCGCGCCGCTACTACCAGTGCTACGGGATGGGGGCGCCCTACCGCCTGCGTTGCCGCGAGCACCCCTTCATCCGCGCCGAGCGGCTCGAGGAGCTGGTCTGGGGCGAGGTCAGGCGCGTGCTCCAGGACCCGGACCTGATCGCGGCAGGGCTGGCGGCGCTGGACCCCGACGAGGACGGCGGCGAGGCGGACGATGCCGCGCGCACCGAGCGCGAGCTGGCGGGCGTGCAGGCGGAGGAGGACCGCGCGATCCGGCTCTACGTGTCGGGGAAGATCAGCGAGCAGCAGCTCGACCACCAGCGGCGCTTCATCGGCGAGCGGCTGGAGCGCCTGCGGGCGCGGCTCGACGAGCACCGGGCGAGGGCGTCGGCCCAGGCCGGCCGGCGTGTGGCGGTGGAGCAGGTGGTGGAGTGGGCGCGTCGCGCCGGCGGCGGCCTCGACGGGCTGTCCGACCCTGAGCGCCGCGAGGTGCTGGACCTGCTGCTGGAGGAGGCGGCGATCGACGGCGAGAACAACGTCACGCTCACGCTCGCCATCCCCGCCGACGAGGAGTTCGTGTCGATTGCCAAACCGGAGCCGACTACTCCGTCTACACCATGCGGCAGGCGTCACGGCGCTCCTGGCGCATCGGCCAGACCGAGCCCGTCAAGGTCGTCTTCCTGGCCTACCGGAACACCCTGGCAGCACGCCCCGCTTATCGATTGAAAGGCCGTTCTGGTCGAAGCCCTGTGTACCCTGAAAGGGAGCGAACAGGGTGATGGTGCGCATCGAGGCTGTCAGTGAAATGTCTGACTAACTTGGCACCCGAGCCTGAAGAGAGATGCGCGGGCATCTGGAGGGACGAGAGATGCAGAAGGTGTTGCACAAGAAGGCAACCGTGCAGCCCGGAGGGAAAATCGAGATCGTGGATCGAGCCCTTCAGGCAGGAGAGCACGTGGACATGGTGATTTCGCCTGCGCAGGAGCCCTCCCCTCGCTCGGCCTGGCAGGTCATCTCGGCGGGCGCGGGGCAACGCCTCTTCAAGAGCGCGAAGGACGCTGACGACTACCTCGCCGAGGAGCGAGCGTCCTGGCAGCGCTGACTCGGCCGACAAGCGGCTCCGTCTACCTGGATACCTCGGCCATCATCTACAGCGTGGAGCGCCACGAGCCGTACCTCACGTTGTTGGCTCCCGCGTGGCAGCAGGCCGAGGCGGGGCAGCTTGTGGTGGTGTGCAGCGAGTTGGTCATTGCTGAAACGCTGGTGCGCCCTATTCGGGAGCGTGACCTTGATCTCGAAGCGGACTTCCGCGATGTATTCGCCGCTCCAGAGGTGCAGGTGGTGCCTGCCACACGCCGGCACTGGGAGAAGACCGCCCGCCTGCGTGCTGCGACGGGATTGAAGACGCCGGACGCCCTTCACGCAGTGACGGCCCCGCAGGCCGAGTGCGCGCTCTTCATAACCAGCGACGCCGACTTTCGCCGTGTCGATGGGTTGCCGGTCACCATCTTGGATGACCTTCTAGACGGGACAGATCAGGTCTGATTGAGGAGCCGCTGCGGCGCGGCGACGAAGAGGCAGGTCCCTCATGTCGGTGAGGGCTACGCCGTTCAGAGTGCGGACAGCCACCCCGGGCAGCTTCTCCGATTCGGAATGCGGTAGGGCCGCTGGCAGGAGCCGCGCTCAGTTGGCGCGGACTCCAGCTAGAATGGCGAGAGCCAACCCATCAAGGCCTGGGAGGCACTCGGCGGTGACGCGAGCGACTGCGGGGTCACCATGTGGGACTGGACATCGGGAGTGACCCAGTGACGGGGCTTGTTGCCAGAAGCGAGCTAGATCACCCGTGTCGGAGGACATAGTCACGGCGCCGAGCCGGGCGGGCCACGAAGTCGCCTCGGAGCCGGACCCAGTACCTGCACATTGGCCCCAAGACGGCAACGCCTCGAACCTCGGTGAGCCCGTGGGTGAGGTGGTCGCTTCCCTTTTGGAGGTCGCATTCCCAGCCCTCGAAGTGTCGCAGGTGGCGGCGGCGGACAGTCGAGCGAAGGACCCTGCGTACGCCGCCCATCGATGGTGGGCCCGTCGCCCACCTTCGCTCATGCGAGCGATGCTGCTCGCGGCATCCATGAAACACGAGGCGACCGTGCAGGAGTTCTGGCGCCGCTACGGTGACAACGAACCACACCTTGATGGTCTGCGGGTGCACGACCCCTTCATGGGAGGGGGTACCACGCTGATTGAGGCTTCGAGGCTGGGGGCCGAGGTCAGCGGCAGCGACGTCGATCCCACGGCTCAACTGATAGTGGCCCACAGCCTCAACCCCGCTGAAGCCGCAGAGGTACAGGACATCGGCGATGAACTGCTGAGCTTCTTACGCGAGCACTTCTCAACCCTCTATCCCAACCACGGGGGTGAACAACTTCACTCATTCTGGATCGCGACGGTCACATGCCCGCACTGCGGCACATCTGGTCCGCTCTATCGTTCCCTCGTACTGGCGCGAGATCGTGCTAAACCCGGGGCAGTGCTGCGTGACGACGGCGCGACGGTCTTCGACCCCGAAACATTTGAACTCCGCTACCTCACCTCAGCGACCCAGAGGGAGTTTCAGGGGGCGAGCCAGAAGTGGGATGTCGACCACTCGACGTTCGATGCTCTCAAGTATCGATGTCCGTCGTGCCAGGAGCGCTCCAGCCATCGCGAGCTCCAAAGTGGAACCGCGCCCCGGAAGTTGGTCGCTATTGAACGCACGCCCGAGGGTCGAAGGAGGAAGCTCTTCGCCCCTGGCGAAGCAGACCTTGCTGTCCTCGACCAAGCCCGCGAGTTGCTTCAGGACCCCCCGGTGGCTCTCCGACTGCCTGAGGCCGAGTTTGAACCAGCGCGCCACGACCCCCGCCCCCGCAGCTTTGGCATTAGCGCCGTCCGCGATCTCTTCACTGCTCGGCAGCTCTTGGTACTCGGCGCGGCGCATGCGTGGGTTGATGCGGAAGACATGTCGGAGGCCGCACGACGCGCGGTTCGTCTGGCCTTGTCGAGTGCTTTATCGACGAACAACCGCCTGTGTTCGTATGCGACGGACTATGGCCGCCTTTCGCCGTTATACAGTGTTCGCGGCTACTCCCTTCCGGCTCTCGCGGTCGAATTGAACCCGCTCCACGCCAGCGGTGGGCGCGGGACGCTTCGCCAGTGCTTGAACCGCGTCCTCCGGTCAGCGAAGACTACGACGCGGCGCACGACTTGGAATGTCGAGACCGGCACAATGGAGAAGGTGATACTCGACCTCCCGCCGAGGGCTCCCTCGGTGGATGTGCGGTGTTCCTCTGCCGCCGACTCAGTCCTTGAGACCGCAATCGACCTGCTGGTCTTCGATCCGCCCTACTACGACTACATCCAGTATGACGAGCTGACCGAGCTGTTCCGAGCCTGGAATCCCTCGCATGTGGTGAGTGGCGAGACACTCCAATCCGCCGCTACGGACGACGCTGCTGCATTCGGCGAGCGGCTAGCTGACTGCCTGAGGCCCGCCCTGACCGTTCGCGATAATCCACACCCTGTGGCGTTCACATACCACTCGGCAAATCCAGCCGCGTGGTCAGCTATCGGGGTAGCGCTGGACAGGTTAGACCTTCGGATCACAGCGATGTGGCCGGTACGCAGCGACGGGCACATGGGGCACCACAGCCGTCCGGGTAGCTGCGACTGGGACGTTGTGGTTGTCTGTCGTCCCGCCGGGGAGACCCGCCGCGCCAATATCGACGACCGTCAGGAGTCGTGGGCGAAGAACCTCAGCGGACTCGAGGTTGGAGAAGCCGATCAGACCAGCTTCGAGTTAGCTCATGAGATGGCTGCTTCGCGCTTTGCGGAGCCGAAGGCTGCCTCTGGCACGAGTCACAACAACGGGAGGAACTCATGGACGTAACGAGACGCGAGGAGCTGATTGCATCGGCGCCTTCGGCCGAGTGGGAAGCGAAACTCTGGGTGTAGACCAGTGGAGAAGCGCGCCCGTCAAGCGGGTCCCGGTCTCGGCTCTCGTGCTCAACATCGATAACCGCCGGTTCGCCGCAGAGCGGCAGCGCTTCGAGCAGCAACTCGGCCACTCGCTTGACCCCGAGGGGAATGAGGGCGATGCGCTGAGCGTGGAGGCAATTCTGCTCGACACAAACCCTGAAGTGGACGGGGACCGCGTGGTGGGAAAGGCGGGCAAGGACTACGACGCGCTCCGCAGGGATTGGCAGGCGCGCAAGCAGGAATCTCCATTCTGGATTCATGCCGACGGCACCGTGCGGAACGGTAACCGACGCCTCGCCATGCTGCGCCGCTTGCAGCGAGAAGAAGGGGCAGCAGGTTACCAACACGTCGAGGCGATTGTGCTCGATGACCTCGATCTCAATGAGCTCGCGATATTCGAGATGGAACAGCGAGAGCAGCTCACTGAGGACTTCAAGGTCCGTTACACCGACATCAATCTCCTGTTGGCGATCAGGGACGCCGCGGCGGACAAGGACATTGATTGGTACGACCCCGCCAGCATTGAGGAGGTCGCCGGCAGCCTCCAGCATGCAATGCGGAACGATCCGGGCTACGCGATCGTGCAACTCTACGCTATCAAGTTTATGGACGAGTACCTGCGTGATCTTGGAATGGAAGGCCGGTACGACACGCTGATCGGCCAGATCGAGCGCTTCCGTGATGTCGGACGGGCTATGAGGGGGTTGGAAGACGAAGACGAGGCTTGGGCTCCCACGGTGCTCAATGTGCTCTTTGCTGCCATCAACGCGGGGTTGACTCACCTTGAGATCCGGCAAGTCCGCCGGCTATTCAACACCGACCGGGATGGCTTTTCACGTCTCGCCGACGAGATCGATGAGGCCGAGCAGCAATGGAGTCAGCCGACCGATGAGGAGGCGTTGGGCAGCCCCGAGGCGATCAATGACGAAGCCGACGATCCAGAGATGCCCAGCGATAGAGTGGACCCACCGGGACCGACCGTCACGAACTACCCAGAGGATGCCGTTCGGAGGGTCTTCGAGGACGCGCTCGACCGACACGGAGCAGCTCAGACAGAAGATGTCCTGAGGATTGTGAAAGCAGTCAACAACCGGTTGGACGCACTCATCAGTGAGGATCGTGACCGGCTCGGTCCGGCCCTCACGGCAGCTGAGACGTCGGAACTCCGCGACGCGGTAGACGTCATGTCGTCCTGGTTTGAGCGGCACGGACCGGCGTTGAGGTGACCGACGCGCAGGCCATTGTTCAAATCGAGGGCGATCACGTAGTCGTCACCGGAGCGATGGATCTCCATGCGAGGCACGCGCGCAGGTTCTTCCAGGGCATTCTCGGAGGGGAACGGCACCCCGACGGTTGGCGAATCTCCCGACGTGGTAATCGCATCCAAGACCTCGTTGTTCGCGTAAATGACTTTCTCGACTCGGAGGGCTTCGAGACATCGAATCGAGGAGCCGCAGCCCGAAGCATTGAACTTGCCTTGGAGCGCCGTCGCAGTCTGGAGCGGGCACGAGCAGAGGCCACCTCATGGAAGGGAGGGCACTCGTCCATCGACAACGAGCGAGTTGCAGCCCAACTCGAGGCCCTCGGGTGGAGGTCGGAGCGCAAGCTCTACCAGCACCAGCTGCGGAACGTGGGTCACGCGCTCGCAGCGGTCAACCAGGCGAACTTTTCTGTTCCTGGATCAGGAAAGACCGTCACCGCTCTGGCGGCTGCACTCGTGCAGCTGGAGGCCGAGACGATAGACGTGATTGTCGTCGTCGGACCGCTCGCGTCGTTCGAGCCGTGGGAGTCGGAGACGGCCGCCGCAGTGGGGACTCGGCTTCGTCCCATACGAGTACGGGGATCCGCAGCTGCCCGCCAAGGGACCTACACGGAGGTTGCCCGCGGCGATCTGCTCCTCCTTAGCTTCGCTATGGCCGCAGCGGATCGGTTAGCTCTCCTTGAGTTGTGTGAGCGATTGAACGTCATGCTGATCGTCGACGAATCCCACAGGATCAAGCGCTTCCGAGGGGGAGTCTGGGCACCCGCCCTCACGGAGATTGCTGAGCTGGCTCGCATCCGCATGATTCTGTCGGGAACGCCGATGCCAAACGGACCTCGTGACCTTTACAGTCAGTTGAATGTGATGTGGCCCAAGGGACTGTTGACCGGGAGCCGAACGGAATTCGCGAGTCGAGTCGAGCGAAGCTTCACTAACGTCTTGCCGTCGATCGAACCCTTCACGACGCGCACAGCCAAGGCCGAACTCGGGCTTCCTCCCTACAGGGTGGAGCGACACTCGGTTCCCTTGGACGGTACTCAAGCTGAGATTTACAGGCTCATCATGCATCGACTGCGAGATCAACTTGAGGACGCCGGGACATGGCAGGAGAAGCTCGACTCGCTCCGGCGCGCTCGCCCCATTCGGCTCCTCCAAGCCGCGTCGAACCCCGATCTGCTCAATCACGCCGATGACGCATACCGGTTACCGCCCGTCCCACGCACGAGTCCAACACTGATGGAACGGCTTGCTCGTTTTAGCGAAACCGACAGACCGGCCAAGTCCCTAGCTGCACTTGAGCTCGTGCGGGATCTGGCAGATGCCGGGATGAAGGTCGTGTGTTGGAGCAATTTCGTGCGGAACCTCGACGCGTTCAGCGATCTGGTTCGTAAGGAACTCGGAATCCCCGTGTTCCAGGTTGATGGTCGAGTCCCGGCATCTGACGACCCGGCTCAGGACCGCGCGGGCCGTGGTGTGCAGGAGGACGACTCACGGGAGCAGCGGATCGGCCAGTTCCTGAGTGTCGATGGACCAGCTGCGTTGGTCACCAACCCCGCAACGAGCTCGGAGTCCATCTCGCTACACCGGGCATGCCGCCACGCGGTCTACCTCGATCGGACGTACGACGCAGCCTTGTACCTCCAGTCGATCGATCGGGTTCACCGGCTTGGACTGCCGCCAGACGCAGATGTCACCATTCACATCCTGCTAGCCACCGTCGACAGTGAGGAGACGATCGATCACCTCGTTGATACGGCGCTCGCGGATAAGCAAGCGGCTATGGAAGAGCTGTTGGGTGGCGCCGAAGTGCACCCACTGAGGCAGGACGCGGCCGACGCAGAAGGGACTCGTGAGGACTTGCAGAGGCTGGTTCGATACCTGATAGGCGAAGAGGCTGACGAAGAACCGTGAGCATCGCCTCCGATTGGTTCATCGGTGCTCGAGTGCGAAGGCTGCATCGCATCGTCGATGAGATGCCGGCGAGGTCACCTGGCATCACGGGCAGTCAGCTCGTGAGGGAGCTGAAGGAGTGCATCGACGGCCCTCGGGACGAGATCCCCGACCTTGTTCGGGTGCTTGCAGACCTCGGAGTCCTTCATGTTGCTACTGGCCGCTTCCAACTCTCGCGGCGAGGCAGGCGCATCGCGAGCATGTCCAGAGAGCGGCGCGCGAGAGAGCTGGGGGAGTTGATCATCCAGGCTGGCTTCCTTCACGACCAGGTACGTCAGCTCATTGAAGCATCGGCAATGGACGACGATGGTTCGGCGCGCTCGGAGTTGCGCATCCTTAGGCAAGCCGCTCCCCAGCTCGTAGGAATCTTGCGTGCTTGGCCCGGGGTCGTGGGGCCGTCGTTCGTGATCGTTCCTTCGGAGCTCTTTGCCACGATTGACGTGCCGTGGAGTCTAGTACCCGTCCCCCAACCTGGGGAAACGGTCAGCAAGACCGTTGGGTCGCGAGGGGAGGCCTACAGCGTGCATCTCCTACGGCTGGAATCTCAGAGTCCGAGCTCAGTCGTGTGGGTTGCACAGGACGACGAGACCCTCGGGTACGACATTGAGGATCGTTCCGCCGGTGATGTGCGGCGCATTGAAGTCAAGGCAAGCCAACAGGGCGATGTCCGCTTCTTCTTGTCCGCCCACGAACACACCGCGGCCCACAGGGAGCCCAAGAGTTACGGGGTCCACTTCTGGGGTGACATTGACCTCAGCCGTGACCCACGGTCCGAGTTCAGTCTGCTGCGCGAGCGCGGGTTCCCACTGGTCTTCGAGGACCTTGCGGCTCATCTCGCTGACAATCGGCTCCAAGCGGTGCCTACCAAGTATCGAGTCACGCTTGGAGCCGCAGCGAACAGGGGCACATTGCAGCCCGTGTAGCGGCGATAGGCTCTCGTATAGCCAATCTGACGCTCGATACCAGACTGAGCTCGGTGACTAGGCGTGCCCGTTGCTCGGGCCTCCTCAGCGTGGGCTTTAGGGAGGGTCGATGTCCGCCGTACCATCTACGGCACGCACGAAGATCGTGCGAACTGGAACTGAGGGCGCTCCCGCAACAGCGTAGTCCCGCGCTACGGGAGCTAGGTCGACCTCACCCTGAGCCGCGATGCGCCGCTCGACTTCACGGAGCAGGCGGTCATTGAGGCCCACTGCATCTGCTAGAAGGGAGATGAGCGTGGCTGCCCGGGGATCGGGGGTAGAGACCTTGAGAACTTCCTCGCGAACGAGGTCGGCGGTTTCGGCGTCGCGCCGCAGGCGGCTAGTCACGGAGCGAGCAAAGGCGTCGGTAAGGAATGATGAGTCAATCTGCTCAAGCCTGCTCAGGTGGCGGTCGAGCATGTCAAGGATCTCACCCGTGTCGGCGGCTGCGTACGCGACGGCGTAGTAACTCCGCACCTCGTCCAAGGAGTGGAATCTATTCGCATCTCTCATTTCAGTCCAAGCATCGAACACGAGCGCGTGCTGAGGACACAAGGAAGCAAGAGCCTGTAGGGCTGGATCTCCCGGATACGGATGTGGCGACAGTGCTTCTTCGAGACGACTTACAGTTTCACTGTGATCAAGATCAATTCCCTTCGGGTCATCGATGAGAATGCTCGCGAGGCTTTCGCGGTTGTCGCCACTGTGAAGGCGGGAGACCAGGGCATCAGCCACAGCGTCACCTTGGCTCCCGCTTCGGGTGACAAACCACGCAAGGACCCCGTCCAACTTCAGCAACGCGGCATCGCTAGCGAGCGCGTCCTCAAGTTCTAGCTGGAGTGATGAGCTTTGGTCCGCAACGAGAGCCAGCGCACCCCATACTTCCTCTCGCCGGTCGCGCCAGTGTCCCGAAAGTCGCTCGAAGAGCTCATCTCCGAACTCCGCCCGCAGATTTTCCCAGTGGGAGGCAAGCTGAAGCAGGAGTGGCCTGTCCGGCCCATGCACGATGCTGCTTACCTCGACGCGCGAGCCCAGAGGCGCTTTCAGAACAGCCCACTCTCCAAGCACACAGGCACCTGCCCACGCTCCACGCACGCTGGCCTCGTGATCCATCCCGCGGAGCGATGCCTGCTCCTCGAGGTACCTGAGTGCCTGCTTCCATTGGCCTTCGTCGACGTCTCCCTTCGCTCTGGCTTTGACCAGGGCACGGTGGTAGGCGAGGGAAGCGATGGTTGCGTTGGGCTCGGACACCTCGTCTGACCACCGCCGGGTCAGTTCCATCGTTAGTTCAGGTGTGCCAGCCCCATCAGCGAGCGCCTCACATATTCTGCCGCGGAGATAAGGGGGGACTGAACAGAACGTGGACGACACATCCTTCAAGAGTGGGGCGAGTCTCTCCGGATCATTCCGGACCGCTCGGATGCGGGGTGCGAGATGGCGATCCTTCGCCTCTTCGATCTCACCCAGCAACGCTTCCGCAGCCGACGACGGGTAGAGTGTTGCGGCAAGGCGGTGCCTGGGATCGCCTTGGAAATCGTCCGGCGCTTCTGGCATGAGAGGCAGCGCCTCCTCAGCGATGGAGTCGAGTTCTGGTCCGGGGGCTAATCCCTGCTCTTCACACGCTTGGATGAGCGCTAGGGCTACGATGTCATATCGCCCCGCACGTGGATGCCCCGACTCGGACAGGCTTCGGAGGATAGCGAGGAGGCAGGGGATCACCTCTGTCGGGCCCAGGACTCCTCGCGCGGCGTTCGCCACCATCGATGCTCGCACGGCGTCACCGAACAGCGCAGACCGAAGGGCGGCGCTAGCCTGCGGATCGTCCTCGAAATGGGTCACTAATGCTGCGGCTGCCCAGTGGGGCCACGATCCGGCCTCAACGCCATCGAGCAGGAGCCCCTTCATCCTAGGTCCGCGGTCGACGGCAGCTAGCCCGACCAACTCGCGCGGGAAGGACGTCATGGGGAAGTCCTTCAGCCTATCTTCGATGGCTTCAGCAACACGTGCGTTGCTGGGGGAGTCAGGGGGATAGGCGCGGCCTAGCAAGAGATGGTCTCCCATTGTCATTCTCAGTATCAGAGGGGCATGTTCCTCCGAACGGAGTTGACTGCATACGAGGTCAACGACCCTTGGGTCGTCAGGAAGAATTCTCAGCAACACAGACCAGAGCAGATCAGAGTTACCGAAGCGGTTACTAGCTTCCCACTCGGTTGATTTCAAGCTCGCCACCATGTCCCCGAGAAGCTGCGGTTCGTCGCTGACCGCTTGGGACACTGATGCTACGAGCAGCCCCCAATGGACATCGTTGTAGGTGCGGTCTTGGAGGTGCTCGACGAGCCAGTCGTGCTCGTCGCTGCTCAGCGGCTCGAGATCGTGGGCGGGGGCCGGCGATGCACTGGAGAGTACCGACCTAAGGGCGCCAACTGCGTGACTAAGCGCCACGAGCCGCACCTGGCTGTCCCCATGCCCACGGGCATCCCTCAGTAGTTCCGCAACTTTGAGGTCGTCGCGCCACTCGAGGGCAAGTGCCGTCAGAGCGGCGGCCCCTGCGAGCCCGGAAGGCATTTCCGACAAGACCCTGAGGAGTTCGTCGCGAAGGATGTCGCGTTCATCTTCGCGCCCAGGTCCGTCGGACGAGCATCTCCTCGCAATGGCAACAGCCGCAGAGTAGGCGATGCTGGCATTTGGGTACCGCAGTGCGCGCACCAAGAGCGTGCAAATCAAGCTAGGGCCGCCTGTCACAACACTGACCTCGGCGATGGCGTCCACAAGTTCCGGCGCCGGCTCCTCAGCGAGGACAGCCCAGCGCCGCAGGCACTCCTCGACGATCGAGTCCGTCGCAGCTCCCCCTAGGCCCTTGAGCAAGGTATCTAGGAGGCGCACTCGATGCGGACCGTATGAGTGCGTTTCGATCACATCAACGATGTGTGGAGCCTTCTGCTGAATGTCGCTGGCGGGGAGGCCATAGGGCCCAAAGAGGACTTCCGCGAGGGCCTCACGGACGTGCAGCCCAGCGGGTGTTTCACTGATGTTCCGTTCAATCAGATCTGCAAGCTCACGCAACTCTTGCGGGCGACGGATACTCCACATCGTCGCGAGGAGAACCTCGCGCCACCGAGGATCCCCGACACGCCTAACGAACAACTCCCTGGTTTCCGAGGGGCTGAGCCGACTTGCGATGTACTCGGCGGCCAGCTGTTCTTGGAAGACACGGTGCAAAAAGCCCACTTCCCTTGGTCCCTCGCGCACCAGGATCCCGAGTTCACCCTCGGCGATGGTGAGCAGCCGCCCCGCAGTCTCCGCAGCGTCCGCGGGGGTCATGGCGAGGTTATCGGTGTCCTGCAGAGCATCGATGAAGTCCCGCCGCAGCCTTGACTCCGCGAGAACGGAGAGGTCACCCCTCTCTTGGCTCGCGAAGGCAACGCGCGCAAGCACCCTTCTCATCTCGTGGTCCGACAGCCTCTTCCCAGATTCCGTCACCGCCGCTGCAGTACGTCGCTGTGCAGGATGGTCCGCTATGAGGAGCTGAACGGCACGGTCGTAAGCTTGAAAGCGGCCAGTTGGCAACTTCGTAAAGCTTGATAGGTGTAACCCCAATAGGAGCAGCAGAAAGAGCGGAGTCCCACTGAGTGCCCGGATATCGGAAGCTCCGTGCACCTGTGAGATGAAGTCATCAAGGGCGCTCGCGATGGAGCCAGCAGAGGAGGTGCTGTCTTCGGCGCCTGCAACTGCCCTGAGGAAGTTCAGCGCGAGTTGGCGCTGCTGGTCCAACGTGAGTGGGGCTATCCGCGCGTAAGCCCAACTTGCGTCCAGCGCGAGTCGCGAGAATCCGTAGGGTCGCGTGGACGCGACCACCGGTACCGAACGCGAGTCTGCGAAGATCCTCAACTCTGCGAACGCCGCCCGACCAGCATCGTCACTCACCCACTCGTCCAGCCCGTCGACCACGAGCAACAAACGCTTGTCGATCAGGGCCTTCTGTACCACAGGCCAGAGATGGCTCGCGCTACGTTGGGCAAGCCAAGCTTGAAGGGCTCGCTCAACGGAAGCCTGCTCACCGGTTCGGCCGGCCACCCGCTGCGTGAAGAAGTGGAACGGTAGCCATACCGGCAAATGTTGTCCCCACCGCTCGGTAGCGGCTTGCCAGGTTGGCTCATCGCTGAGCAAGTCGAGCACCAAGTACCTGAGGAGCGTGCTCTTGCCAGCCCCAGGTTCGCCGACGACCACTTGCAGGGGGCCAGTCCCTATCCACTCATCCGCCGGACGACGCTCGGTTGGGTGAGTATTCCCGAGACTATCCACCGTGCGGGCAGGCTGCCGGACGAGCCAACTATCGTCGTCTATTGTCGCTGTGTTCCGTGCTGCGGCCTCCCGGAATGGTGCCAGCAGGTCGCGGTCCCGGTCGGTTGGAGGCCGAAGGTCCTCCAATCCATGGGGAGACGATGCAGCCTGGGCTGTTGTGGAAACGAGGTCGGGCGTCACGAAGCGCTGAGGCAGCGGCAGTGGCTTCAGCGATTTCGCGTCTAGCGCGATGAATCCCGGGTCAGCGACTGCGAACGCAGCCCGGTACAGAAGGCCCAATTCGCGACGCAACTCGGCAACAGCCTGAGCATCGAGCCGGGCGCCAAGCCGCTCCGCAACGTCGTCGCCGCAGAACTCCCGCACCCATTCCCGACCGAAGAAGTCGTCGACTAACTCTGGGTGTCCCCTGAGCCGATTCGATATCTCCTCGGTGTTCCAGACCGCGAATTCGACGGACTGCTCGGTGAGCTGGGCGGTCAGGGACTCGATCTTCAGGACGAGCGACGTCGACTTTGTGGAAGCACTCGTTGCGTAGATGAACACTTGGGAGACCGGGGCCCACTCGCCCGTGAGGAATCGGTCGACAGCCTTCTCCAAGCTGGCCGTGGACACCCTCCTAACTCGGCGAGCTTGGAGGCACACGTACTGCCGCGCAGGTGGCGTCGTGCCAGGCGGGGGAATGCCCCTTGCGTAGATGTCGATGCCAGCCTGAGCCTGGCCTCGTTCACCGTACAGAGCCGCATGGATCGGCTTGGCCTCCAGCTCTAGAATGCGAAGACAGAGCCTTTCGAAGTCCTCCCAAGCAAGTTTATCGAGGGGCAGGAGCGCAGGCCGCGTCCTTACAGGTGGGTGTATGCCCGATGCTGTTGGGGGCAGCAGCATCCACGGCGGCGTGCCCAACCATGAGGACGGCCGACTTGGGTTTGGAACGGGGAGGTTTTGGCCCTCGGCCTCTTCTCGCTTCACGCTCCGACTTTACTCTAGCGCAGCCACGGGATTCGAACCGCACTGCCCGGACTGCCCGCGCGACGCTTACCCGATGGCAGTGAGACCACATTCCCTTACCATGGTGTGGTCGTCCCTCTGGGATGGCCGGGGCAGGTATGTGGAGCCGCATACCGAGGCGCGGTGTCGTGCGGTGGCATGCGAATGCTCGATGGCCAGAGCCTGTACGTCGAAGTCGAGGACGGTGGGCGCGTCGTTATCGAGCCCACGGCTACAGGCTGAACAACACCTCGAAGGTGGTACTGCCTACCGTCAAGTTAGGCCCACCATTTCCGACCACACTCGCCGGTAGACAGTATCGGGCCGCCGAGGGCGAGATCCTCGGCCTTGCCGCCGCGCAGGGGGCTGTCCCCTGGCTGCAGATCATGGCGGCCCCGCGAGCGACCGCGCCACTGCGGGCTGGGGTTCGCTTCTCCTTCTGGTCGAATACACAGAAAAGACACAGCTAAACGGTCCGCTTTTCACAGATATCACACACGCGCGCGCGTAGTATTGCGTACCCGCTCCGGTGGCGCCGGATCGGATGCAGCGTGGACAGGGTGGCGGCCGAGCACGAACTCATCCGGTACCCGGTCGGTCCGTGTCACCGGCAACCAAGAGTCCACGACCCGGTGATAGCCGTATCACCAGGAGGAGGTGGATCTTGTCTGTCTCAACCAGGGGCTCCGTCTTTGTGGTCAGGCGCCAGTTGATTGCCCGTGTTGCAGTGGCCCTGGGAGTACTCTCCCTGCTCTTCATGGCCGTCTCCACGGCGGACGGCTCCCCAGGTGCGCGAACGGCTGCCGAGTGCACGGGACTCGGATGGCAGTGGAATCCGAGGTCGAACACGTGCCGCGACGTTGGAGCGTGGGTTGATGGAGAGTTCAGGGACAATTCCCCCGGCGCCCACGTTGTGCGCTGCGATTCTCCCGAGGCCCTCACGTACAGGGACACCGCCATCGGCGTCCCTACCGGGACCACCTTGCTTGACGGGTCGGCGGTCTGCCACACGTGGACAAGCTGGACCGAGCGCAGGCCGCACCGCGCTCAGCCGTATCACCCCGATACGCTGCGCGAGATGCACGCCGCGCCGCCGACGCCGACCCCGTCGCCCATCGAGCCCAGGCCGCTGCAAATTCCCGTCGGTCTGCGTGATGACCTGGAGCGAGGAGCGTCGGAATGCGGAGGGCAGCACAAGCCGGCGCTGCAGAGTAAGGACGAATATTTCGCCGGGCTCGACTACTTCTGCGACACGGCTGAGGGAGAGTGGGTTCTCGTCCAGTGGGGGAGGGCCGCGTGGGACAACGAAGTCGACTGGTACCCGGCGGGGCCTTGCGACAGGCAGATATCCGGCATGGACCCGTTCCGAAACCGGCTCCTGACCAAAGCAAACAGGGATTTCAGTCAGACCGCGTGCGACGCCTGGTTGCTTGAGGAGCTCCGAAGCGAGTTTGCGAAACGTACGGCGGCGAACGGCGGCAGCACGCCCGACCCTTACTGTTACATCGTCGGCGTAGGCACGTTCCTGGGCGGCGCCTTTGCCTACGGCCAGGTGTTCCACAACACGCCCGACGAGAACGGTGAATGCGCCAGCACGCCCATCTACTGGGGCTCCTGGAACGACGCGATCGAGTTCGCCGATGCCAGCTCCAAGTGCGCATCCGTGTCTCGCGCTCCGAGCCCCGTACCGGTCGACACCACCCAGGCCTCCCCGTCGGTGCCTCAGGGGGCCGTACTCACCCAGAAGAATGTGGTCACCATAACCTTCAGTGCCGATCTGGACGCGACGTCGACACCGGCGGCCCACAGTTTTGGAGTCAGGTACCACAGCAACGGCCTCAGCTGGCCCGCGAACGGCGTCACCATCCAGGGAGCGCAAGTCACCCTGAACTTCGGGGTCGACCTGAGCGCCGCCACGCTGCAGGTCTACTTCGTCAAGCCAGCCGCCGATCCGCTTACTGACACGGACGGCCACGCCGTTCAAGCCTTCGATCACTATTCCGTGACCAAGAGCGCAGGCGCGCAATCAGGGCAGCAGTTCAAGTCGGTGCCGGGGACGAAGTCGGTGCCGGGGGTCAGGGCGGCGCAGCAGTCGACGCAGCAGTCGGTGACACCGCGGACACCCACGCCAGCGGTCGAGTCCTCCTCGACCGCCCCCACCGAAACCCCACCGAGTCCCGACAAGGAGGCGCCCGACTACTACGAGCAGACCGCTTCCGACCCGTGTGATCAGCCCTGGCAGGTGCCCGGCTCCTGGAACCGACTGACGGGCTGCGCGGAGCGCTGAAGCAGGCGCCGACGACAGGCGCCCCCCGCCGGATGGGTGCGGGATCGCTCACGCGCTCCCGCACCTCCCGAGCATGTCCAGCCGGCGCGGCAACCGGCGCGGCCCACGGCGAGCGCAGCGAGCCGCGCCTGGCCCAGCGCACCGGCTACCGGCCGCCGCGCCGGGCTGCGGCAGCCGTCGGATCTGGCCACAGGCTGAGCAGCTCAGGGTGACCTCCGTAGTGTCCAGAGCGTCTATCTCGACATGGGCCTGGTGTTACGCTCCCCCTCGAGGGCACGCAGCATGCGCGCGAAGTGGCGGCTCGGGGCCTACATCGCAATCGGAGCCGGGGCAGGCGTGGGCATAGGCGCGCTGCTCGGCAACATCGGCGTCGGCGTGGCGATAGGAGTTGCCGTGGGCGTAGCGCTCGGCGCCGCCTGGGGCCGGCACGGTACCTGATCGCACGGCTGCTCCCGTCCGCGCCCGCCCCTCCGCCCGCCGCCGAAGAGCCGCACGAAGCGCGCATGGAGTGAGTGCAATGGCCGGCAAGACGTCGAGAGGATCGACGGAGGCCTCGGAGTGGGTCGCCCCGGCGAACCCAAAGCTCCTCTCGGGCGGCAACCCGCAGATCCCGAAGGGGGACGGCGACGCCCCCGTGCAGGCCTACATCGCGGCCATGCCGGACTGGAAGAGCGAGCTCGGGCGTCGCCTCGACGATCTGATCGAGCGCACCGTGCCCGGCGTGCAGAAGGCCGTGCGATGGAACTCGCCCTGGTACGGCGTCGAGGGCGAGGGGTGGTTCGTGAGCTACCACGTCTTCACGAGGTACGTGAAGGTGACCTTCCTCCAGGGCGCGTCGCTGAGTCCCGTCCCACCCGGCTCCGGCAAAGACCCGGACTCGCGCTGGATCGACATCCACGAGGGCGAACTCGACGAGGAGCAGCTGGCCGAGTGGATCCGGCAGGCGGCCGCCCTGCCCGGCTGGGACGGGTTCTGAGGCGCCCTGACGGTCGATGACTGAACGACGGGCTCGCTAGCCAGTCAGGCGCACCCTCGCACTGCGCAGTCATTGCACGCCCCTCCGGGTGTCCTTCGCGGTACCCATGCCCGTGTGGCACAGTCCTCCAGCGTGGCCGTGGGAGGCCGCGTCCCGGGGATGCGCATGAGATCGATCGTTCCGGCCGGCATGGTGTACGCCGTGTCCCCCACCGCCGCGGTGATCATGGGCGACTCGCTGATGTACGTCGTGCTGCCGGTGGCGGCGGTCGAGTTCGGAGTCGGCGACCAGTTCGGGCTTGCCGCGCCGTTCTGGATCGGGCTCGCCCTCAGCATCAACCGCTTCATTCGCCTGGTCAGCAACGCCTTCGCTGCCTCCGTCTACCAGCGGTTCGGCGTGCGCTGGCCCTTCGTCGCCTCGATCGCCCTCGGCTCCCTCACGA
Organism: Dehalococcoidia bacterium; assembly: GCA_965207415.1. Classification (GTDB taxonomy): domain Bacteria; phylum Chloroflexota; class Dehalococcoidia; order UBA2979; family UBA2979; genus VXMT01. The sequence continues at coordinate 3,344,671 of CBDBMD010000003.1, read as the reverse complement.
CGCTCACGTACGGCCTGGGGAGCGGTCTCGTGGTGCTGCTGCTGGCCCGCGCTGCCTGGGGCATCTCGTACTCCCATATGCGGCTCGCGGCGCAGCTGACGGCGTTCGGCGTCGGCACCTCCGCGATGCGGGGCAGGCTGATGGGGTTCTTCAACTCCGGGCAGCGGCTCGGCAGCCTCATCGCGGTCGCCGCCGGCGCGACACTCTTCCAGCTCACCTCGAGAGAGGTGACGTTCGCGGCCCTGGCGGGCATCGGACTGCTCGGCGTGATCATCGCCACCCGAATCCCGAACTCCCGGCCCGAGCGCGTCCGACACTCCCGTGGAGGCCTGCGCGAGCGCCTCAGCCCCTGGAACCTCGCCGTTTCCCGGCTCCCGGACTCCGGCCGCCAGCTCAGGCCCCGCCTGCTCTCGATCAGCTTGATGCGGTTCGCCACGGGGTTCGCGTCGAACGGCCTGGCCATCGCGACCGTCGCTCCCTACCTCGCCGAGTTCGCCGATGAGGACGAGCGGGTGCTCGGGGGAACGCTCGCCGTCGTGACCCTTGCCGGCCTGCTCGTTGGCTTCAGGTGGCTGTGCGACCTCGGGCTTGGCGTACCGCTTGGGCACCTCTCGGACCGGGTGGGCAGGCGGGTGTCGATCGGCTGCGGGATGGCGGTGATGGTGACGTCGCTGGTCCTGGTCACCGCATTCGATTCCGTGGCCGCCGTGGTCGCCGGGATGCCGCTGCTGTTCATCGCCGCCGTGGGAGTCAACGCGGCAGCCGACGCGGCGATCGGCGAGACATCGCCCGATGCCGCACGCGCCGCCGTGCTGGGCCGGTACTCGACCTGGCTGGACCTGGGGGCGGCGCTGGGCCCGTTCGCGGGATTCCTGATCGCCGACAGCATCGGCTTCGAGGGAGCGTTCCTCGTCGCGGCCGGGTTGCTGGCGGGTACCTGGGCGCTCTACGTGGCGGCCACGAGGAGCCCGCTGCGGCGGAGAGCAGGCGCGGGTTCGTAGCCGACTCGTGCCAGCCTCGCGAGAGCGCGCCGACCGCTCAGGGGGCGCCTACCACTGGCTGGAGCGCTCCGAGTACTCGTGGTCGGGGATCCGATAGCTGATTCCAGTATCGTCGTACGCCGAGATTGCGAGAAGCTGGCCGAAGTTCTCCGACGCCATTCCCCTCCTCTGCATCCTCGACATCATCCGCCTGACGCGCTGCAAGATCTTGAACTGGAACAGCACCGCAACCTTCCTGGACTTCGGGAAGCGCAGGTTGTCGGCCATCTCGTCTCCCACGAGCGCACGTGAGAGTGGGAATATCTGGTTCTTCACCATGTCTCGTCGCTGGTTTGGTTCCGTGACGCCCGCGACCAGCGGAGCCGAGTTGATGAGCGCGTTCGCCATGATGATCGACTCGTCGGACGTGGGCGGCTCGCAGTGGGAGGTCACGTCATACAGGTGGAGCGCCTCTTCTTCGTTGGTGAAGAGGATGGATTCCGGTATGCCCATGAGCCACGCGGTGTAGCGCCAGATGGCCATGACGCTGTCCCGTTCCTCCCGGCTGAAGCGAACGCCCAGGGCCTGGGCGTGCTTCATGGTCCGCGCGGAGAAGCAGGCGGCGGCGTAGCCGGTGTGCGCAGCGCTGATTGGGGTGCCCCAGGCCTCCTCGTCCCAATCCTCGGAGCGGCTCAGCAAACGCCTCATCTGGGCGTGAATGATGCGGATCCGGACGGAGAGCTTCCACCCGTCCCCTTGCCGGTCCAGCCCTCCGGGGAAGAATATCTCGAGGAAGTGGCGGTTGTTCTGCTGGAGCCGCCTGACGCCGCGATCGAAAATGCGGCCGGTCAGCACGAACGACTTCGCGATGTACGTCGTGAAGCCGTCGACGAGCACCCCGGTCACGAATCCGGCAAGGATCATCCCGCTGTCGCGGTGAAAGGCGCGGATGCCCGGGCCGAAGGCTTCGCGGTCGAGCCATGGCGGGTCGGGAGGCGGCGAGAGGAAAAACTCGCGTAGCGCTTCCGGCGCCGAACGCAGCAGCTCCTCGTCTTCTTCCATACCGGCCCGGATGTACCGGGCTACCTCACGGCCGGGCAAGGAGGACATGTCCTCCATCAGCGTGTCCAGCTCCGGATCGCCGATCAGCGTGTGTTTGAGGTAGTTGGACGCGCCCACGGGGTCAAAGGCCAGCGCCCGTTCGGCGTTGATCCGGTAATCGGTAGGCAGGACGATGCCCCCGAGGCTGGCATGACCGTTCGGGGCGTCAGATGCAGGGGGCACGGGAGGCTTCGGCACTACGCCAACCCCATTTCAATCCGGGACCGCATCTACCCTCGTCCCGGCAGTCTTGTCGGAGGCCCCGCCCTGCCTCGACAGCGCAGCCTCAAGCCGATGATAGCACGGGCGTGTTCCGGGGGCGCGAGTCCGGGCGCCGCCAGACGGTCCGGGCGAGGCCCGTGGATCGTCAGCGCTGCCGTGCCGCGAACGCGAGGTGGGCAGCCAACGCTTCGTACCGCGGTCCGAAGCTCTACGCGGTGCGCCTGTGCTCTGAGCCGCCCTACTCCTCGACCGGCTCGACGCGCAGGTCGGGGAGCCATTCGAGCCACGACGGCAGGTACCAGTTGCGGCTGCCCAGCAACTCCATGCTGGCCGGCACCAGCACGGACCTCACCAACGTCGCGTCGAGCAGGATCGCCACGGCGAGGCCGAATCCGACCTGCTGGTTGATGATCGTCTTCCCCGACGCGAACGCGCCGAAGACGGCAACCATGATCAGGGCCGCGCCCGTGATCAGCCCCGCCGTCTCGCGCAGCCCGTAGGCGACCGCCTCGGCGTTGTTCCCCGTCTGGTCGTAGCGCTCGCGGACGCGGCTCAGCAGGAAGACGTGGTAGTCCATGGAGAGCCCGAAGAGGATCGAGAACAGGAAGAGCGGTATCCAGATGTCGATCACCTCGGCGTGCTGGAATCCCAGCAGGTCCGTGGCCACTCCCTTCTGGAATACCAGCACCAGGATCCCGTACGCCGCGCCAACGGAGAGCAGGTTCATGATCACGGCCTTTATCGGGATCACGATCGAGCGGAAGACAAGCAGCAGGACGATGAAGCTGAAGCCGAGCACGAACGCGAACACGAGCGGCGTGTAGCGCTCGACGATCGCGAACACGTCAGCGGTCTCGCCGCTCACGCCGCCGACGTGGACGGTTGCGGGCACGCCGTCGCCGAACGCAGCGGGGACGTGCTGTTCGCGGATGGCCGTCACGACATCGACCGCCGCCTGGCTGCTGGGCTCTCCGGGGACGATAACCCGCAGCAGCGCCAGATCGCCCGCCGGATTGATCTGCCGCAGGGGCGGCAGGGGGGAGATACCGGAACCCGCGAGGGACGCCTCCAGTTGGTCGAGCGCCGCGCTGACGCCGGGGTTGCCAATGTCGCCGTCGATGACGATCTCAAGCGGGTTGGCGACCCCGAACGAGAGCTTCGGGTGCTCCTCGAGGACGAGGAACGCTTCCCTTGTCTCGGCGCCCTCCGGGAACGTGTCGACTCCGTTGATTCCTGTTTGAATCTGGAAGTAGAAGAGCGTCACGGCGACCATCGGGACGCCGACGGCGAGGACGCTGATGACCGGGAAGCGAGTCACGAGGCGCGTCGTGACTTCCCAGAATCCATCGTGCGCGGGAGCCTCGTCGCCGGAGCCCTCGAGCCTGCCCGCGCCGATGAAGGGGATCGACAGCCGGTTGATTCTTGGCCCCAGCAGCGCAAGCACGGCCGGCAGCAGCGTGAGCGTAGCCGCCAGCGCCACGAGCACGACGAGGATCGCGCCGATGCCGAGCGACTGGAAGAACGAGAACGGCACGATCAGCAGCCCGCAGAGCGCGATCATCACGGTGACGCCGCTGAACAGCACCGTGCGGCCCGCGGTGTCACCTGTCTTCGCGACCGCCTCGCGGGTGGACAGGCCGCGCCCCATCTCCTCCCTGAAGCGGGAAATGATGAAGAGCGAGTAGTCGATGCCCACCGCCAGGCCGATCATGGTGACCATCAGCGTGACGAAGAAGCTGAGCTCGAAGACCTGGCCGATCAGCGCCACCAGGCCCAGTGCGATCGCGATCGCCACCACGGCCAAGCCGATCGGCGCCAGGGCGGCCACGACGGCGCCGAAGAGCACGAGCAGGATGATCAGCGCGACCGGGATGCCGAACCGTTCTCCCTGCTCCAGGTCTTCCTGCGCGAATTCGAGGGATTCGTAGGAGACGCTGGCCGGTCCGACCATCAGCACGCGGAAGCCGTCCGGGGCGCTGGCTTCCTCGATCACGTCAAGCACATGCCCGATGTTCTTCTCGGCGTCTGCGAGGCTGCCCGTCAGCACCAGCGGTATCAGCGTGGTCTTGCCATCGGCGGATACGAGGCGCTGGCCGTTCGCAAGGGTAGTGAGGGGCACATCGACGATGTCGCCTCCGAGTGCGAGAAGCCGGGCGAATACCGCGTCGACCTGCTCCTGAAACGCCGGGTCTCCCACGGTAAGAGACTCGGACTGAACGACGACTATTTCGGTGATCGCCTTGGACTCCGGGAGCCTCTCCTCCAACAGGGCGGAGGCTCGCTCCGACTCGAAGCTGCCGGCCAGCCGGAACTCAGTGGTCGTGGCGCTCTCGAGCAGATTCACGTTGAGCGCGCCGGCGACGATCACCAGCGCCACCCAGGCGCCGATGGTGAGCCACGGCCTTCGCGCGCTGACGCGAGCCAACAGTTCAGTCAAGGTCAAACCCCTCGCACGCCAGGGAGGCGAACTCATCCCAGCGGGTGTCCTCGCGAGCGGCGCAGCCAGCGAGGCACCGCTGCGGAAGACCATTGTCCTCGCTCGGCGCGGGCATTCTAGCCCCAATCAGGATCGGCCGCATGAGCGCCCTCGCCTGACGGCGGACAGCGCCCCACGCCGCCGAGGGCGACCCCTACACCCCTCGCCGCCGCAACTCGCCGAGCGCTCACGAGGGGCGGACCCCCTACAATCGGGACCGGAACCGAGTCCATCCCGCCGGCGCTCGCCACAACGGGCGCGAGAGGCGCGAGAGGCGCGAGAGGCGCGAGAGGAGCGAACGATGAAGGCCGCGATCATGCACGGCGTGCACGAGCCCTTGACCATCGAGCAGGTCGAGATCGACGAACCGGGCGACCGCGAGATCCTGGTCCGCACCTCGGCCTCCGGCGTCTGCCACTCCGACCTGCACTACATCGAGGATCTGATGCCGATGCGCACGCCGGCGATCCTCGGGCACGAGGCCGCGGGGGTCGTCGAGGCGGTCGGCTCGAAGGTGACGTACGTGCAGCCGGGCGACCACGTGATCGCCTGCGGCTCCGCCTTCTGCGGCGAGTGCAACGAGTGCCTGACCGGCCACCCCAACCGCTGCATCGACAAGCCCTTCCGCACGCTGGACGACCCGCCGCGGATCACGCTCGACGGCGAGCGCGTCCACAACTCCGTCTCCAACATCGCCAGCTTCGCCGAGTGGATGCTGCTCAGCGAGCGCGGCGTCGTGAAGGTGCGCGACGACATGCCCCTCGATGTGGCCTCGCTGGTCGGTTGCGGCGTGATCACGGGCGTCGGCGCCGTGCTCAACGCCGCGCAGGTGAAGCCCGGTTCGAGCGTCGCCGTCTTCGGCGTCGGCGGCGTCGGGCTCTCCGCCGTGCAGGGCGCCTACCTCTCCGGCGCGCGCCAGATCATCGCCGTCGACCTGCTGGAGTCGAAGCTGGGCACGGCCCGCGAGTTCGGCGCGACGCACGGCGTCAACGCCTCCGAGGAGGATCCCGTCGCCGCCGTGCGGCGGCTCAGCGGCGGCGGCGTCGACTACTCCTTCGAGGCGATCGGCAACGCCACCGTCGCGCTGCAGTGCGTGCAGTCGCTCGGCCTCGGCGGCATGGCGACGATCATCGGCGTGGTCCCGGCCAACGAGACGATCGCGCTCGGCGGGCGCATGCTCTCCGGCGAGAAGACGATCCGCGCCACCACGATGGGCTCGAACAAGTTCCGCGTCGACATGCCGAAGCTGATCGAGCTCTACATGCAGGGCCGCCTCAAGCTCGACGAGATGATCACGCGTCGCGGCGAGCTCGAGGAGGTCAACGACATGTTCGAAGCGATGAACCAGGGCGAGGTCGCTCGCCAGGTGATCGTCTTCGAGTAGCCGCCGCACGGCCGGAGCGCCTCGAAGCTGGCGATGACGCGCCGCGCGCTCGGCGCAGCCCTGATCGCGACGGCCCTCGCGGCGCTGCTCGTCGCCTGCGAGGACGAGAGCGGCGGCACGCCCTCGGTCGTCTCGACCCCGCCGCCGGTTGCGACGGCCGCACCGTCGCCCACGGCCACCGTGACACCCACGGCCGCCGCAACGGCGACGGCGACACCGCCCGCCCCCACTCCCTTGCCGACCGCTTCGCCCTCGCCAACAGCCTCGCCCGTTCCGACCGCCTCGCCGTCTCCGACTGCGTCGCCAGCTGCGACCGCCTCGCCGTCCCCAACCCCCACGGCCACACCTGCGTCCGTGACGCCCTCGGCGACCGAACCGGTCTCCGTGAACCTCGTGCCCGCGTTCGGCGGGCGGGAGTTCGAGCGGCCGGTGGAGCTCGGGGCTTACCCGGCCGGGCCCGGCCCGGCGGGCAGCGTCTTCGTCGCGGAGCAGGACGGGCGCGTCTACGTCCTCCACGAGGGCGGCGAGGCGCTGCTGCTCGACCTGCGCCCACGCGTCAGCCGCGCGAGCAACGAGGAAGGCCTGCTCAGCGTCGCCGCCGATCCGCAGTTCGCGACGAACGGCTGGCTCTGGCTCTACTACTCGGTCGATCGCTCCGCGGACCCGGGGCCGCGACGCACGCGCCTCTCGCGCTTCACCGTCGACCCGGGCAGCGGACTGGCCGTGGACGGGCAGTCCGAGCTCGTGGTCCTCGAGGTGGAGCAGCCGTTCCCGAACCACAACGGTGGCGCGATCCGCTTCGGGCCGGACGGGCTGCTCTACCTCGGCTTCGGCGACGGCGGTTCCGCCGGCGACCCGCGGGGGAACGGGCAGAACCTCGGCACGCTGCTCGGCAGCGTCATCCGCATCGACGTGCGAGAGGCCTCGGAGGACGAGCCGTACCGCATCCCGCCCGACAACCCGTTCGCAGGCACGGCGGGCGCGCGCGGCGAGATCTGGGCCTACGGGCTGCGCAACCCCTGGCGCATGGCCTTCGACAGCGCCGGGCGCCTCTGGACGGGCGATGTCGGCCAGAACGCGCTCGAGGAGATCGACGTGATCGAGCGCGGCGGCAACTACGGCTGGGACCGCCTCGAGGGCACCCGCTGCTTCGAGCCCCGCAGCGGCTGCGACCGCGAGGGCGCGATCCCGCCGATCGCCGAGTACGGGCGCGGCCTCGGCTGCTCCGTCACCGGCGGGGTGGTCTACGAGGGCGAGGACCTGCCCGCGCTGGCGGACAGCTACCTCTTCGCCGATTTCTGCAGCGGCCGCCTCTGGGCGCTGGCGCCCGACAGCGGAAGCGTCGTCGAGGTGGCGCGCAGCGATCGGCAGGTCGCCTCCTTCGGAACGGACGCCCGGGGCGAGGTCTACCTGCTGACGTTCAACGGGCCGATCCTGCGGATCGCGCCACAGCGCGGGACGGCGGACGGCCGCTAGTCGGGCGCGCCGCTACACTCGGCCCCATGGCTGTTCCAATCCTCGCGGCGTTGTTCGCCTGCTACGTGCTGGTCACGCTCTGGCAGTTCCGCCGCGCCCTGGCCGCCTCCGAGCCGGAGGCGCGCCTGCGCGAGTCGCGACGCGCGCTGATCGCAGTCTCGCTCGGCGTGCCGCTGCTGGCGGCGCTGATCCTCGCGGCGTGGTGAGGGAGTTGCGCGAGCTCCGGCCGGTTGCATGCATAGTGCATACAGAAGTAATGTCATTATGGCTCACACACTGAGGAGCGACCCGTGCAGCAACTCACCGTCAGGAACGTCCCCGACGACGTGATGGAGGCCCTGCGCGAGGAGGCGGCGCAGGGCGGGGGGAGCGTGAACGGCGTGGCCCGCTCCGCGCTCCAGGAACACATCGAGCGGCGCCGGTCGATGATGCGGCTCTCGGCCCGGCTCCCTGCGATCGATGCGCTGCGGGCCCGCATCGTGGAGCGCGCCGGTGGGCCACTTGATGAGAGCGTTCCGCTGATCCGCGAAGACCGCGAGCGTTGACCGTCGGCAGCCTCATCGTCGACGCCTCGGTCGGCGTGAAGTGGGTCATCCCCGAGGAGGGTTCCGACCGCGCCCGGGCGTTGTTGGATGAGGCTGCCCGCGGCGAGGCGCGCCTCCTCGCGCCGGATGTCTACGTCGCGGAGGTCGCCAACGTGCTGTGGAAGCGCTCGCATCTCATCGGCGACCTGCGGGATGACGAGGCTCGCGAAGCCCTCGACAACACCTTCGCCACGCTTCCCACGCTCGTCCCCGGGGCGGCGCTCGCCTCGCAGGCGCTCGAGCTGGCGCTCACCTTCGGACGATCGCTGTACGACTGCCTGTACGTCGCGCTCGCACTGCGCGCCGGGTGCCCCCTCGTGACCGCCGACCGGCGGCTGGTGCGCGCCTTCGCACCGGCCACCGCCCAGGTAATCGACCTGGACGAATTCGATGCCGCGGGTTGACCGGCGGTTCCACACGAGGGCGCGCGCGGTTGACCGTGCATCCCGCGCTCGTACGATGAGCAGGTGACGAGCAGCACCGAGCAGCAGCCGCAGACCGAGCGCTACGAGCCGGGCGCGCTCGAGCAGCGCTGGCGACAGCGCTGGGAGGAAAGCGGCCTCTACCGCACCGAGGACCGCGTAGACGGGCGCGACAACTGGTACGCGCTCACGATGCTCCCCTACACCTCGGGCGACCTCCACGTCGGCCACTGGTTCGCGATGGCGCCCTCGGACGCCCTCGCACGCTTCCGCCGCATGCGCGGCTACAACGTGCTCTTCCCGATCGGCTTCGACGCCTTCGGCCTGCCCGCCGAGAACGCCGCCATCGCCGGCGGCGCGCACCCCAAGGACTGGACCGACGGCAACATCGTCCACATGCGCGAGCAGCTCAAGCGCATGGGCACGATGTTCGACTGGTCCCGCGAGGTCGACACCAGCTCGCCGGACTACTACCGCTGGACGCAGTGGTGGTTCCTCCAGCTCTACCGCCAGGGGCTCGCCTACCGCGCCGACGCCCCCGTCAACTGGTGCCCCTCCTGCAACACCGTGCTCGCCAACGAGCAGGTCGTCGAGGGCGCCTGCGAGCGCTGCCACAGCGAGGTCGAGCAGCGCGCGATGGAGCAGTGGTTCTTCCGCATCACCAACTACGCCGAGGAACTGCTGGCCAACGAAGACCTCGAATGGCCTGATTACGTCAAGCTGATGCAGCGCAACTGGATCGGCCGCTCCGAGGGCTCCGAGGCCGCATTCGCCCTCGAAACCCCCGCGCCGGACGGCACGGACGAGATCCGCGTCTTCACCACCCGTCCCGACACGCTGCACGGCGTGACGTTCATGGTGCTCGCCCCGGAGCACCCCCTCGTCTCGCAGGTCACGACGGAGGAGCAACGCGCCGAGGTCGAGGCCTACGTGCGCGCCGCCGGGCTCGCCTCCGAGCTGGAGCGGCAGGCAACCGACCGCGAGAAGACCGGCGTCTTCACCGGCGCCTGGTGCGTCAACCACCTCACGGGCGACCGCGTCCAGATCTGGATCGCCGACTACGCCCTCGCGACCTACGGCACGGGCGCGGTGATGGCCGTGCCCGCGCACGACCAGCGCGACTTCGAGTTCGCGGAGAAGTTCGGGCTGCCCATCCAGGTGGTGATCGCGCCGCCGGAGTGGGACGGCCGGCCGCTCGCGGAGGCGTTCGTCGAGGCGGGCACGATGGTCAACTCCGGGAGCTTCGACGGGCTGCCCTCGGAGGAGGGCAAGACGGCGATCACCGCGCACCTCGAGACGCAGGGCTGGGGCGGGGCGAAGATCCAGTATCGCCTGCGCGACTGGCTGATCTCGCGCCAGCGCTACTGGGGCGCGCCGATCCCGATGGTCTACTGCGCCGGCGAGTGCGGCATCGTCCCCGTGCCAGAGGACGAGCTGCCGGTCGCGCTGCCCTACGACGTCGAGTTCCTCCCGACGGGTCAGTCGCCGCTCGCGCTCTCCGATGAGTTCGTGGGCACCACCTGCCCGGAGTGCGAGGGACCGGCGCGGCGCGAGACGGACACGATGGACACCTTCATGTGCTCCTCGTGGTACTACATGCGCTACGCCGACGCCGTGAACGGCGAGGCGGCAATCGCGCCCGATCCCGCTACTGCCTGGCTTCCGGTGGACCAGTACACCGGCGGCGCCGAGCACGCGACGATGCACCTGCTCTACGCGCGCTTCTTCTACAAGGCCGCGCGCGACGCAGGGATCGTGCCCGGCGACGAGCCGTTCACGCGCTACTTCGCGCAGGGCCAGATCCTCGGCCCCGACGGGCGACGCATGTCCAAGTCGCGCGGCAACGTCGTCCCGCCAGACGACCAGGTCGACCAGTGGGGCGCGGACACCTTCCGCGCCTATCTGATGTTCCTCGGGCCCTGGGACCAGGGCGGCCCCTACGACGTCGAGGGCATCGTCGGGGTCGCGCGCTGGCTACGGCGGGTCTGGGGCCTCGTGGCCGAGCCGGCGGCGGGGGGCGGCGCGGCAGGCGGCGCGTCCCGCGAGGCGCTGCGCGAGGCGCACCGCACCCTGGAGCGCGTCACCGAGGACTACGACGGCTTCCACCTCAACACCGCCGTTGCCGCCATGATGGAGTTGACCAACACGCTCGTAAGGACGCGCGAGGCCGGGCCCGTCGACGAGGCCGACTGGAACGAGTCGCTGCGGCTGCTGCTGCTGATGCTCGCCCCCGTCTGCCCGCACATCGCCGAGGAGCTGTGGGAGCGCATCGGGCAGCCCTACTCGGTGCACCAGCAGGGCTGGCCGGCGGTCGATTCCGCCCTCAGCGTCCTCGAGACGGTGGAGCTGCCAGTGCAGATCAACGGCCGCCTGCGCGAGCGCATCGACGTGTCGCCGACGGCATCGGAGGAGGAGGTGCGGGCACTGGCCGAGTCCCGGCCGCGTGTCGCCGAACTGCTCGACGGCCGCGAACCGGAGCGAGTGATCTACGTGCCCGGCCGGATGCTCAACCTCGTTCTGAGGTAGACGCCATGGCTGCGCAACGCCGGCCGCCTCCAACGCGGCTGCCCACTCCGGCGCAGCCATTCCCGCCACTGCCCGGCCTGCGGCTCGCGAGCGCGCTGCTGCTCGCGTGCGCGGCGCTGCTTGCCGCCTGCCGGACCCAGGGCGACGAGGGGCCGAAGCCGCAGCCGGTCGCGGGCGCCTCGCTGGAGACGATCCGCACGGACGATGGCGTGAGCCTGGACGCGCGGCTCTTCGAGGCAGACCCGGAGCGGGTGGTGATCCTGCTGCACATGTTCCCGGCCGATCAGACGGCGTGGTACCCGTTCGCGCGGCAGCTCCAGTCGCGCGGCATCAGCGCGCTGACCCTGGATTTCCGCGGCTACGGAGCGTCCGGAGGCGAACAGGATCCCGGCGAGATCGACCACGACGTGCGCGCCGCGATCACCTTCGCTCGCGATCGCGGCTTCGACGGGATCGTGCTCGTCGGCGCATCGATGGGCGGTACCGCGGCGATCGTCGTGGCAGTGGACGAGTCCCTCGATGGCGTCGCTGTGCTGTCGGCGCCGTCTCGCATGCGCGGCCTCGACGCGAAGAGCACGATCGCCGGAGTGACCTGCCCGCTCACGCTGATCGCGGCGGAGGGCGACCTCGCGGCGATGAATGCCCTCGACAGCTTCGCGACACGCGCCGGGCTCGATGAGGACGCCCGCCTCGTCGTCCCCGGCGCCTCGCACGGGACCAACCTGCTCGACTCGCCGCAGGGCGACGCCGTGCGCGCGCGGCTGTTCGATTTCCTCGAGGAGGTGTGGGAGGGCTAGCTGGCCGTGTATGCGGCCGGGTTCGGGGACTTCTTCTGCAGCGCACACCGATGGTGGCGTCCTCGTCCGTACAGCGATGTCGTCGACCGGTTCCGCGGGGAACCCGTGGCGCACGCGAACGCGCTTCCGTGCCGCCCGCCGTTGGGAAGCAAAGAACGTTTCACGTTGAAGCGTCTGCCAGTTCAAGGGGGATGTGAATGCCAAATTTCAGAGGAGTGGCGCGCGGCCTGCAAAGGATGGCGTTTTGGTCTCATGAAGACTACCCTCGCTCGCTTCGAATGAAAGTCCTCAAGGGGGTAGTCGAAGGCCATCGGGAGGTCTGTCCCGACGAAGATTGTCCGACAAAGCGCTGGAAGAACGTGAATGCAGCGGTAGCGGCATCGCATTTGTCATCAAAGGCATATGCGATGGCCGTTCATACCATGGATCGTAACGAGTTCTTGGCATCAGTACGGGCACTCGACATGCTCTTGGACGTTGCCGTCGATGGCGCAAGGTACATGGAGGACGCCTGATCCGGATGGCGACTGGCCCGGAGGCTCAGAACGAGAGCCGTGACGGGGCGCGCAGCTCGACCGGCCCGCACGGGCGACCGCCCGGCGCGGTCAGAGGTATTGGATCGCATCGACTTGCGATATGGGACGGCTCGTCCGCGCATCCTTTGTGACAGTGCACGGCGCTGAGAGCATTCGTTGCCCACTGTGCCAACGCGCAGTCGATAGTCAGTAGCCTGTGGGGCGTGTCCGCGACGCTTCAACGCTGCCGCTCCCCTCGGGCTAGCCCCTCCCGCGCTCAGAAGTCCAGGCGGGGCTGCTGCTCCGGGCCGTCCTCGGCGTGCTCGCCGGTGGGTGGGGGCGTCGGAGGTCCGGCTGCGCCCGGCTGGTCGTCGAGAGGCGGCATCGCAAAGTCGTCGATCACGGCCTGCTCCGCCTCCGGGTCGCCGTCGGCTGCGGCCTCGGCGTCCGGTCCCATCAGCGTCCCGAGCGCCGAGCGTGAGCGCTGTGGCGTGCGCTCGTGACCCGTCCCGTTGCCGTTCCCGTTGCCGTTGCCGTTCCCGTTGCCGCCATCCGCTGTGACCGGAGCCGCGAGCACCGGCTCCGCGCGATCCGCCTGTGCAGGAGCCTGGTACCCCGCGGGAGGCGCCTCGAGCTGGTCGAGGCCGGAGCGCACGGACCGCCGGAAGGCTTCGAGCTGCTGCTCGAGCCGGGCAAGCAACTCCTGGGCGTAGCGGTCGGCGGCGACCATCTGCTGCTCGCTGAAGCGGCGCGACTCGCTGGTGCGGCCCACGATCTCGGCGTTCACCTCGGCGAGGCGCTCTTCGGCGCGCAGCTCGGCTTCCTGCGCGATCTCCTCGGCGCGCACCTGCGCGGCGCGGACGATCTCGTGCTGGGTGGTGAGCTTGGTGACGTGCTCCTCGGCTCGCGCCACCAGCAGCTGCGCCTCTTCCTCGGCGTCGCGCAGCAGCGCCTCGCGCTCCTCGATCACCCGCTGCGCTTCCTGGACCTCGCCAGGCACGGACGTCCGGATCTGGTCCACGATGTGGAGCAGCCGCTGGCGATCGACGATCGCGCGCCCGCCGATCGGCATTCGCTGGGCGTTGGCCACCAGCTCCTCGATCTGGTCGACGTGATGCAACAGGTCCATCGGTTCGCCTCCCCGTCAGTCGCTGTGGCAGCGGCTCCGGCTCTCGCCGGATCCGAGCCACGACCCAATCACCCCGCTACTCTTCGCCAAACTTTTCCTGCAGCGCCGCCGCCACGCCGGGCGGCACGAGGTCGCTCACATCGAGACCGAAGCCCGCCAGCTCGCGAACCCGCGAGGCGCTGAGCACCAGATGCTCGACCGAGGTCATCAGAAACGCCGAATCCACGTCTGGCGCCATCTTGCGGTTCATCAGCGCCTGGTCGAACTCGTCCATGAAGTCGTTGATCGAGCGCAGGCCCTTGACGAGGACCGTCGCGCCCTCGGCGCGTGCGCAGTCGACGGTGAGACCGTAGTTCGCGATGACGCGCGCGTTGGGGATGTCCGCGACCGCCTCGCTGAACAGCGCGACGCGCTCGTCCGTGCTGAACAGCGCGGAGCGGCTGTTGGCGACGGCGACGACGACGTTCTCGTAGAGGCTCGCCGCGCGGCGCGCGATGTCGACGTGACCGAGGGTCACGGGATCGAAGCGGCCGGGGTACAACGCCGTCGTCACGATTGTCGCTCCTCCGCCGCTGCGTCTCGCGGGACCAGGCAGCGATAGGCGGCAATCGCGCCGTCGCCCTGGCGCCGGCGGCGCCAGACCGCGCAGCCGCCGAGCGTGGCCGGCGCCTGGCTGCGCGCCGCGTGCTCGACCGCGATCAGCGCGCCGGGTGCAACCGCGCCCTCGATCGCCCGCTCGATCGCGCGCCACGAGTCGCCGTCGTCGTACGGCGGGTCGGCGAGCACGAGCGTGAAGCGTTCGTCCTCATGCGGTCGCCAGCGACCGACGCGGCCGCTGACCACCTCGCCGCGATCGCTCATGCCGGCGCGATCGAGGTTGTCGCGCAGCACGCGGCAGACGCGGCGGCTGGACTCGACGAAGACGCAGCGACCGGCCCCGCGCGAGAGCGCCTCGATGCCCAGCGCGCCGCTGCCGGCGTAGAGATCGAGCACCGCGCTGAGGTCGGCGTCCGCCGCCTCGAGCATGCCGAACAGAGACTCGCGCAGGCGCGAGGAGGTTGGCCGCGTGGCGCTACCACGCGGCGTCTGCAACCGCACTCCACGTGCGCTCCCGGCGATCACTCGCAGCGGCATCTGCGCTCCCTGCTAGATGTTGCCGGCCGGGCCCGGCGGTCCCTCCGGCGGAGGTGTCGGCTCGGGCGTGGCCGTCGGTGTCGGCTCGGGTGTGGCCGTCGGTGTCGGCTCGGGCGTGGCCGTCGGTGTCGGCTCGGGTGTGGCCGTCGGTGTCGGCTCAGGTGTGGCCGTCGGTGTCGCCTCGGGTGTGGCCGTCGGTGTCGGCTCAGGTGTGGCCGTCGGTGTCGGCTCGGGCGTGGCCGTCGGTGTCGCCTCGGGAGTCGGCTCCGGCGTCGGCTCGGGCGTGGCGCCGGAGTCGGCGGCGGCGGACGAAGTGCCGGTGGAGGGCGTCTCGATCGCGGCCGCCGTCGGCGTGCTCTCGCCACCGTCGCTCGGACCGCCCGCCTCGTTGCTCGTGCCCGGCTGGACCGGCGGCGCCTCCGAGGCGACGTGCATCACCATCCGCCTGCCGATGAAGACGGTGCCGTCCGAGACGACGAGGGTGATGTCGTACGCGCCTTCGCGGTCCGGCGCGCGCCAGACGATCACGCCCGTGCTCCCGCCGTCCTCGACAACTCCGTCGGATGCGCTCCACTCGGGGTCGAGGTACGGCCCGTACGGCAGCTCGAGGTCGACCGAGTCGCCCCCGGCGAAACTGCTGACGAGCGCTCCGAGGTCGGGCAGCTTGTCGCTCGGCGCCGCACCCGCCACCACGACGCCGCCGAGGTCGAAGCGCGCTGCGAGGTCCAGGCGGAAGGCCGCGGAGAAGCGGTTCTCCAGCCAGACGCTGCGGGGCCCGCTGCGCCCCGCGTAGACGAAGCTCACCGTCCGCGCGCCATCGTCCCAGAAGAGGCCGCTGTTGCCCGACTCGCGGTCGATGTTGACGGCGGCGACGGCGACGGAGTCCCCAGGCCCGATTGCGCCATCGGCGGCGTCGCTGAGCGCGCTCGCCAGCGCCAACCCGTCCTCCAGTGTGAGCGGGCGGAGGCCGTCCGCCGAGCGCTCCCACGAGCGCCGATCGATGATCAGCGAGACGCGGGTGAGGTCGAGCCCGTCGTCCCGTTGCGAGGCGAGCGCCTCCTCCAGCACCTCGTAGTAGACCGAGGCGTCCCGGGGAGCGCGCACCCAGAGGCCGTCGCTGCTGGCGGCCAGCGCGGACCAGTCGTACGCGCCGAAGTTGGCGCCATCCTGTGCCGGGACCGCAACCACGAGGCCCAGGCCGCGCACCTCTGCGCCTTCGGCGAGGGTGGCGATGAAGTCGCTGAACGGCGCTCGCAAGGCGGGATCGAGCGCGCCGTAGTCGATCAGCAGCCCGCCCGCACCGTGGTCCTGCGCCGCGATCAGCAGCTCGTCGACGTGCGCCGTGGTGAGCTCGGGCGTCGCCAGCAGGCGGTCCACCGTCTCCGCAACGGCGCTGCTGCCCACCGTCACGCCGAGGTAGACGCGCGCCTCGCCGGCTTCCCCGAGCGCAGCGTCGAGCGCGCCGCCCTGGACGTCGAGCGCCGGTTCTCCGGCCGCGTCCTCGCCCGGCTCGGCAGCCAGGACGGCGACGATCGCCGGGGCGGGCAACGCGCCGAGGTCGGGAGCCTCGCCGGCCTCGACGATCAGCGCGATCGTGCGCTCGATCTCGGTATGCGCGAGGACAGCGATGTTCCGCGGTACGACCTGGACCTCGCCCTGCGCGGCGCCGCCGTCTTCGACCACGCTCACGGCCGCGAGGTAGCGCCACTTGCCGCCTACGTAGGTGTAGAACCCGAGTTGTTCGCCCGTCGCAACCGGCTCGCTGAGCAGCACGGTCAGCTCGGCGGGGCCGCTGATCGCGCCGTCGCCCGCGAGGTCGTAGAGCTTGCTGCGCGCGCTCAGGCCGTCCGGCACGTCGGGCAACTCGCCGCGCGCGGCGGCGCCGACATCGCCCGGCTCATCGCCGCCCCGATCGATAATCGCGAACGGGGACCAGACGAGGACGGCGATCAGCGCCGCGAGGACGCCGACGACGGCGATGATGCGCACCAGTCCGCCGCGGTTCCCGCCCTCATAGTCGTCGCCGAAGTCCTCGTCGTAGTCCTCGAAGGGTGAATCGAAGTCACCCTCGTCGAGGGGCGCGAAGGATTCAGGGTCATGCCGGATCGGGGGGTCAGACTTGTCCATGGATCACTCCAGCCTGGGCAGCACGGCGATCGAAAGCTGCTGGCCGCCGCGCACCACGGTGAGATCGGCTACCTCACCGGGCCGCAGTGGCTTCAGCAGATTCACAAAGGGGTTGTCGAGGTCGATCGGCACGCCGTTGACGGCGGTCACGATGTCCCCGACACGGACATCCGCCTGCTCCGCCGCGCTCCGCGTCTCGACCTCGATGACGAGCGCGCCGAGCGACAGCGGGATGCCCTGGGAAGCGGAGAGCTCCGGCGTCAGCTCGACGTGGTGACGGAACGGCCGCTCGATGCCGAGGCGCGGCCGCACGTACGAACCGAACAGCACGATATCCTCGACGACCGGGCGCAGGCTGTTCGAGGACTGCGCGAACGAGATGCCCTGGATCGGGCTCCCCGTGCTGGTGGCGCGCACAACCGTAGTGAGCAACCCGACCACCTCGCCCTCGGTGTTGATCAGCGCGCCGCCGGAGTCGCCGGAGTTCACGGCTGCGTCGGTCTGCACGAGGTCCTCGAGGATCACGGCGTTGCGTGGCCACTGCCGCCCCGTCGCCGAGACGACGCCGACGCTGACGGAGTTCCCGATCGCGAACCCGGCGGCGGAGAGCGCCGCCACGGGCTCGCCCGGCTCCAGTTGCGAGGAGTCGCCCCAGACGGCGCTGCGCAGGCCCTCGGGCGGGATCTGGAGCACGGCGAGGTCGCTGTACGGCGAGTCGTGCGAGCGGACGCGGGCGGGTCGCCGCTCGCCGGTGGCGAGCAGCACGTTGATCTCGGCGGCGCCGTCGATGACGTGGAAGTTCGTGACGATGTGGCCGCTATCGTCGATGACGATGCCGGAGCCGACGTTGCGCGTCTGGGTGACGGCGCCCTGCTCGTTGCGTCGCGGCACCCCGTCGGCAATCACCGTGACGATGGCGGGCAGGACACGCTCGATCGCCTGCTGGAGGCGTTCCGCGTTGTCGATCGCTACGGCGGTCGCCTCGGGAGTCGCGGCGGTGGCGACGGGCGTGGGCGTCGCCACTTGCTCGGTCGCCTCGCGCCCGCCGGGCGCAACGACGACGACAAGGCCGCCCGCGAGGCCGCCGGCCAACCCCGCCGCGAGGGCGAGGAAGAGGAGTGAGAGTGATCGGTGTTGTTCCACGTGCGCCGGCGTGATCGTCTTGACCCCTGCCGAGGCCTGACCTCGGCGCCCCGCACCGGGTTATGGTACCACCGACATGCTGATTGTGTAAGCCCATGATCGATAGGCGGATCGAGGCGTAGCGCGCGCCCTACGGCCCCGCCAGCGGCAGCCGCGCGCGAAGGGCGGCGAGGTCCAGCTCGCGCAGCGAAGTGACGACGAGCCGCGCGTCCGGCTGCGGGGGCGCGGCCGTCGAGGCCTGCCGTGACTGGACGACGAACATGCCAGCCGCCGACGCCGACTGCACGCCGGCCGGTGAGTCCTCGATCGCCACGCAGGCGGCGGGCGGGACGCCGAGGCGCTCCGCGGCGAGCAGGAAGATGTCGGGCTCCGGCTTCGCGCGCTCGGTGTCGTCTCCGCTGGTCGCCACGTCGAACGCGCCCGCCAGGCCGCAGCCCTCGAGGGTGGCGTGCACCCACTCGGCGATCGATTGCGAGGCGAGACCGACGGCCCAGCCCGCCTCGCGCGCGGCGGCGATCAACTCGCGCGCGCCGTCGAGCGGCTCGATGTCGCCACCGCGCAGCTCGGCGGTGACGAGCGCGGCGTAGCGCCCGATCAGCTCCTCGACGGAGTCCTCGAGGCCGTAGTGCTCGCGCACCCACTCCATGAACGGCTCGATCGCGAGGCCGGTGAAGCGGGCGTAGTCCTCCTCGCTCAGCGGCTGCGGGGCGACAAGCCGCTTCGCCGCGCGAAGGTGCACGGGCTCGGAGTCGACGAGGACGCCGTCGAGGTCGAAGACGAGCGCGCGCGCCGGGTTCGCGCTCACGCGGGTCCGTCGCCGTCGCCGGGTTGCGAGGCGGGCCCGTCGCCCTCGAGCAGTTGCTTCAGCCGCCACACGGCGTCGCGCAGCGCCTGCCGGCGGTGCTGGCGCTGGACGAGCAGGTCGAGCAGCCAGCCTGCGAACCCGCCCGCCGGCGTGTAGATCGCCTCGACGAGCAAGTGCACGTCGTCCGCGCCCTCGGCGGTGAGCACCCAGCTCAGCGTGTCGAAGGCGCCGCGGTCGCCGGCGGTGGAACGGAAGAGCAGCAAGCGCTCCGGCTCGCGCTCGGCGGCCTCGAGACGGACGCGCTCGGAGCGCAGCGGCAGCGTGAGCACGCCTTCGAGGCGGGCGGGAGGGCCGGGCGGGGCCGCGATATCGCGGAAGGCGCGCGGCAGCCACTCCGTGTAGCGCGCGGTCGCCTCGAGGCGTTCGAACGTCGCGCTCGCGCTGGCGTGGATGTGCACGTCCTCGCGGATGCGTCCCACGCGCCGCTAGCCGCCCGACTCGCGCAGCGCCGGGAAGAGCACGACCTCGCGGATCGAGTGCTCACCCGTGACGAGCATGACCAGCCGCTCGATGCCGACGCCGAGCCCGCCCGCCGGCGGCATGCCCTGCTCCAGCGCGCGCACGAAGTCCTCGTCGGCGACTTCCGCCTCCTCGTCGCCGCCGGCCGCCTTGCGCGCCTGCTCGCGCAGCAGCTCGCGCTGCTCCACGGGGTCGTTCTGCTCGGAGTAGGCGTTGGCGCGCTCGATGCCGAGCGCGAACAGCTCGAAGCGCTCGGCCACGCTCGGGTCGTCGCGCTTGCGCTTGGCGAGCGGCGAGAGCTCCGCCGGGTAGTCGAAGACGAAGGTCGGGTGCACCAGGTGCGGCTCGACGAACGCCGCCATCAGCGCGTCGAGCGCCGTCCCCCACGAGGCGTCCGGGTCCACCTCGACGCCGCGGTCGAGCGCGAGTCTGCGGATCTGTTCAGCCTCCGGGTGCGCGCGGTAGTCGATGCCGGTGTGCTCGAGCAGCGCCTCGCGGTAGGTGGTGCGAGCCCACGGTTCGCCGAGGTCAATCGCCTCCTCGCCGTGCCGCACCTCGAGCCCGCCGGTGACCTCGCTCACCACGGAGCGGAACAGCGCCTCGACCATGTTCGCGACGTCCTCGTAGTCGGCGTAGGCCTCGTAGGACTCGAGCAGCGTGAACTCGGGGTTGTGGCGGTGCGAGATGCCCTCGTTGCGGAAGACGCGGCCGATCTCGAAGACCTTGTCGAAGCCGCCGATCACCAGCCGCTTGAGGTGCAGTTCGAGCGAGATGCGCAGCGCGAGGTCGCGATCGAGGGCGCCGTGGTGCGTGTAGAAGGGCCGCGCCGCGGCGCCGCCCGCTTCCTCCTGCAAGACCGGCGTCTCCACCTCCATGAAGCCGCGCCGCTGGAAGAAACGGCGCACCGCGGAGAGCACCTCCGAGCGCGCACGCGCGATCTCGCGCGATCGCTCGTTCGCCATCAGGTCGAGGTGGCGCTGGCGGTAGCGCGTCTCCACGTCGACGAGGCCGGCCCACTTCTCGGGCGGCGGACGCAGCGCCTTCGTCAGCACCCGCCAGCGCGTGACCGCGACCGTGACCTCGCCGTGGCGCGTGCGGAACAGCCGCCCGCTCGCCTCGACGAAGTCGCCGAGGTCGACCAGCGCCAGCAGCCCGAACTGGTCGCCGAGGACGTTGCGCCGCAGGTGCAGCTGGATGCCGCCGGAGCCGTCACGCAGGTCGACGAAGGCGGCGCGACCCATGTCGCGGATCGCAGTGATACGCCCGGCGACGGTGACCGTGCGGCGGCTCTCCTCGAGGCCCTCGCGTTCGTTGCGCTCGAAGAGCGCGACGGCGCGGGCAGCCTCGTGGGTGCGGGAGGTGCGCGCGGGGTAGGCGTCGCCGAGCGCGAGCAGTTGCTCGCGCTTCTGCCGGCGCAGCTCAATCAGTTCCTGTTCGGACGGCATCCGGTCACCTGCCCGCGCAGCGGCGGCGGCAGGCCCTCTGCCGTCGCGACAACGCCCGCGCGCCGGTCAGGACACCTCGACGATGGTCATCGTCGTGTTCCCGCCGGGGGCGCTGACCTTCACTCTGTCATTCTGCTTCCTGCCGAGCAACGCCTGCCCGACGGGAGACTCGTGACTGATGCGGCCCGCACCCGGGTTCGCCTCGGCGGGCCCGACGAGCTGGAAGGTCTGTTGCGCGCCGCCCTTGAGCTCCACGGTGACGTTCGAGCCGATGCGCACGTCCAGCGAGTGGTGCGCGGCGTCCTCGTCGATCACCTCGGCGCCCTCGAGCAGCAGCTCGATCTCGCGGATGCGGCCTTCGAGGAACGCCTGCTGGTTCTTGGCGTCCTCGTACTGCCCGTCGATCTGGGCGATGCCCAGTTCCTGGGCCTCGTGAATCGCCTCGGCGACCTCGACGCGGCGGCTGGTACGAAGCTCGTGCAGCTCGTCCTCGAGCCGCTTGAGGCCTTCCTGCGTGAGCAGAACCCGATCCTCGCTCATTTCCCACCTCCGAGGGGTCCGAATCCGCCGGCCGCGAAGCCGCTGGTCCGCTGGACCCTGTGAGACCAAGAGACGAAATGCGGACTCGCCATGAAGGCAAGCCCGCAACCAGACGACACTTTGTATCTATCGTTGCGTCTAGTTTATCGCGGCCCCTTGGGCGTGACAATATTTGACCCGGTCTCGTGCGGCCCTCCCGGTTTCGTTGCCCTCCGCGCGGGGGCCGCGTAGGCTCGCAGCGTGGAGCGTCACTTCACGGTTTCCGGCTTCCTCTCGCACGACGGGCGAACCGCGCTCCACTGGCACCGCCTTGGGCTGTGGCTGCCGCCCGGCGGGCACATCGAGCCCAACGAGGATCCGATCCAGGCGGTGCTGCGCGAGATCGAGGAGGAAACCGGCGTCGAGGCGCTCATCGTCCCCACCAGCACCCCCTACCTTCACCTGGATCCGAGGCAGCTGCCGCCTCCGGTGACGATGGGCGTCTACGAGATCGAGGAGCCGGGCAACCCGCACGAGCACATCGACTTCGTCTACTTCACGCGCCCTCGCCTGACCGGCGATTCCGGCGCACCGGACCTGCCCGGCCGCCCCGACGGCGGCGAGGGCTGGCGCTGGGTGAGCCGCGAGGAGCTGCGCGAGCCGGGCGTGGTGCTCGGCGGGCCGAGCGGCTCGGCGCCGGTGCCGGAGGACGTGCGCCGGCTCGCCCTCGACGCGATCGACGCCGCGGCGGACGCTCTCGCAAGTGGTTCGCCCGCAGCGGACGCGCGGAGCTGATCGCATGCTGCCGCTGCCCCTGATCCGCGAGCAGACCGACGAGGTGCGCCGCGCCTGCGCCCTGCGCGGCGTCGAGGCGCCGATCGACGAGATCCTCGAGGCCGACCGCGCGCGCCGCGCGCTGCTCACCGAGGTCGAAGGCATGCGCGCCGAGCGCAACCAGGCCGGACGCGAGATCGGCGCGACCCGCGACCCGGACGAACGGCAGCGGCTGATCGACGCCCAGCGCCAGGTCGCCTCGCGCCTCGACGAGCTCGACGCCGCCGTGCGCGAGCGCGACGAGGAGCTGCAGCGCCTTCTGCTGGAGCTGCCCAACCTGCTGCACGCCTCGGTGCCCGAGGGGGGCGAGGAGGACGGCCTCGTGCTCTTCGGGGGCGTCGGCGACGGCGAGCCGGTGCACACCCCTCAGCCGGCTCCCGTCTCCGCTGCGCCTCCGCCCACGAGCGAGGAGGGCCGGCGGCCGCACTGGGAGATCGGCGAGGCGCGCGGGCTGATCGACTTCGAGCGCGGGACGAAGATCTCCGGGTCGCGCTTCTACGTGCTGCGCGGGGCGGCGGCGCGACTGCAACGCGCGCTCATCAGCTGGATGCTGGACCTGCATCGCGAGCGCGGCTACGGCGAGGTCTACGTGCCGTTCGTGGTCCGCGAGGAGATGCTGGTCGGCTCCGGCCAGCTCCCGAAGTTCGGCGACAACCTCTACCGCGACCACGAGGACGATATCTGGCTGATCCCCACCGCCGAGGTGCCCGTCACCAACCTCTACCGCGACGAGATCCTGTCCCTCGACGCGTTGCCTATCCACCACGTCGCCTACACACCCTGCTTCCGCCGCGAGCGCATGAGCGCCGGCCGCGACGTGCGAGGCATCAAGCGCGGCCACCAGTTCGACAAGGTCGAGCTCGTGAAGTTCTGCGAGCCGGAGCGCTCCTGGGACGAACTGGAAACCCTGCTCGACGAAGCGCTCGAGGTCGTACGGCAGCTCGGCTTCCGCTACCGCGTCGTGCGGCTCGCCGCCGGGGACGTCGGCGCGGCCTCGGCGCTCACGTACGACGTCGAGGTCTGGGCGCCGGGCGCGGAAGAGTGGCTGGAGGTCTCCTCCTGCTCGAACTTCCTCGACTACCAGGCGCGGCGCGCCAGCCTGCGCTACCGGGACGCCGAGGGCCGCGTGCGCCACATGCACACCCTCAACGGCTCCGGCCTCGCGCTCCCCCGCACGCTCGCGGCCCTGCTCGAGCAGTACGAGCGTCCCGACGGCATCGAGGTGCCCGCGGTGCTGCGCCCCTACCTCGGCGGCGTAGCCCTGATCGAGGACGAGCCCCAGCCCGGTTCCTGAGCCGCTCCCCCGCGCGAACGGCAAACCGAACGCTTGTGCTTGACATGGGCGTACGGATGTTCCACCATGTCCCACGAGTGGCGGACATGCGTTCTATGTGCGGGAGGTGAGGAATGCTGTTCGCAACGTTGCTTGGAGTGCTGCTCGGGGCCGCCGCTGTGCTGCTGGTGGAGCAGTGGCTGCGCGCGGAGCTGGCTGCGGTGCGCCCTGCCGTGCAGCCCCGGCTCGCCCGGCCGGCGCGGGTGACGACCGCGCCCGCGCTGCGCCGACTGCCGCCGCGCTAGACTGCGGGCGTGACGCAGCCCCACCAGCCCACGCCCTCCTCGCCGCCCGCGCTCGTGCGTCTGCTCTTCGACGCGTTCGATGAGTTCGAACGGGTCGCCGAGGCGCTCGCGGAACTCGATCCCGGCGGCGCGCCCGAGGCCGGCGCCGATCGGCTCAACAGCGGCGGCTGGATCGTCTCCCACGTCGCGAAGCAGCAGGACCACTACTGGAATGCCGCACTGCAGGGCCTTGAGCGTGATTCCTGGCTCGAGGACCAGCGCGTCGATTTCGGAGACGCGCCGTCCGCGCCGGACCTGGCCGCCGCGCTCGAGGCGTTCCGGCGCGTCCGCTCGCGCGCGATCCCCTGGCTGCGCCGCCTTGATGCCTCGCGCCTCGACGAGGTGGTGCGTGGTTCGCCGAGCAGGCGGCGCGAACAGCGCGTGAACGACCTGCTCGCGAGGAGCATCGCGCACCTCTTCGCGCACGCCGGCGAGCTAAGCGCGATCGCCTCGCTGGCGGGTGCGCCGGACCTCGGGGTGCCGGGGCGCATGACGCACTCGTCGAGGAGCTGAGGAAGAGGAGGCGGCGGGCGGCTGTTCGCTGCTGCTACGCGTGGAGCATCCGAGCCGCGGTCTCGCGGGCCTCGTCCAGCGTCATGACGAAGTTCTCGGCCGGGACCCGGTCCAGCACGTTGAGCGCCTGGAGCGAGGATGCGGGCGAGCCGCTGAGGCCCATCACGATGCACTCGGTGTCCTCCTCGAGGGCGATGTCGATCATCTGCTCAACCACCAGGGCGGCGCTGTCGTCGATGTACTCGGTCTCCGTGAAGTCCAGGATCACGACCTCGTGGTCGCGGATGTCGACGCCGATCGTGCTGACCAGGCTGCTCGAGGAGGCGACGGTGAAGGTGCCGCGCAGCGCGACCATGCCGACGCGAGCCGTGAACGCGTCCGCTGAGTCCTCCTCGTCCTCGTCGGCGAAGAAGCTCTGGTCCAGCAGCGGCACCGAGACGACGCTGTCCAGTTGCAGGCGTTCGAGCCGCCGGGCGCTGGCCATCCCGGCCGCGATCAGGCCGATCGCCACCGCCGTGACGAGGTCCAGGAACACCGTCAGGCCGAATGTGATCAGCATCACCACCAGGTGTTCCCGCTGCACGCGGTGCAGCCGGGTGACGAACCGCCAATCGATGATGTCCCAGCCGACCTTCATCAGGATGCCGGCCAGCGCCGCGTGGGGAATCGATTCGACATAGGTACCGAGGCCCAGCACCAGCGCCAGCAGGATGCCGGCGCGCAAGGCTCCGGAGATCTGGGTCCGCCCTCCGGCGCGGATGTTCACCACCGTGCCCATGGTCGCTCCGGCGCCCGGGAGCGCACCGATCAGTCCGGCAATCGTGTTACCGATGCCCTGGCCCACGAGCTCACGGTTCGGGTTGTGCTGCGTCCGCGTCATCGAGTCCGCCACCAGCGAGGTGAGCAGGCTGTCGATGGAGCCGAGCAGCGCGAGGACCAGGGCGGGCTCCACGGAGCGCACCAGGACATCGGGAGCGAGATCGGGCACCTGCAAGCTCGGCAGGCCGGTCGGCACCTCGCCGATGACCGGCGTGTCGCCCAGCCAGAGGAGGCTCACCGCCGTCCCGGCGATCAGCGCCGCGAGGGTGGGGGGCAGGTACGTTCTGAGCTGGCGTGGCCAGCCCACGCCGACGGCGAGCGTCACGACGGCGATGATCAGCGCACTGCCGTTGAGGCCGCCGATCGCGTCGGGCCAGGCGCGGATTGCATCCATCGGTCCGCCCTCGACGACGGGCGAACCAAGGAAGGGCAGGGTCTGCAGCAGGATGATGATCGCGCCGATGCCCGTCATGAACCCGGAGATGACGGAGTACGGCGTGTAGGCGACGAAGCGGCCGATGCGCGCCACGCCCAGCGCGATCTGGATCAGTCCGGCCATGATCACGATCGTGAACGCCTCGGCGAGGGACTCGGCGTGGCTGGTGACGATCACCGCCATGGCCACGGCCATCGGGCCGGTGGGCCCGGAGATCTGGGAACGGGTGCCACCGAACACCGCGGCGAAGAACCCCACGGCAATCGCGCCGTAGATGCCGGCGATCGCTCCGAGACCCGAGGTCTCCCCGAACGCCAGGCCGACGGGAAGCCCCACCACCGCGGCGGTGATGCCGCCGAAGAAGTCGCCGCGGAAGAGCTGCGGGCTGTACGTGAACCTCAAGGAATACTCTCGATCCTGATCGGGGCTCGCGCCAGAACATACCTAACGCAACTAAGTCTCACCAGTGGGGCACGCGTTATGCCCATGCAACCGTAACGAATCGGGAAGGCGGGGGCGGCGGAGAGGCGCTAGAGCTCGCGGACGAGCATCCCGCCCGGCTGGCGCCGCCAGGTGCGAATCCTCGCGTGCTCGATGCCGGCGGCGATCGCGTAGTCGCGGGCGCGCGCGGCGAACCCGGACGGCACGTAGATGTAGAGCGGCGCATCGTCGTTCTCGAGTTGCGCCCAGACCAGCTCGGCCTGCCGCCGTGTCACCGTCTCCTTCGTCTCCACCTGCGCGACCATGATCGGGCGGTTGCGCGGATGCTCGACGACGACGATGTCCGGGAAAACCTGCGAGCGCGAGGCGCCGCCCGCCGTGAACTCCAGCGCCAGCTGCGGCTCCGGCACGTTGACGTAGGTGCGGTAGTCCGGATGCGCCTCGTCCGGGAACGGGAAGCGATCGTTCGCGAGCTGGCTGATGGTCGTTTCGAGCTCGTGGCGGCGCGACTCCTCGCTGCGCCGCCACGGCACGCCGGCCTCGCGCCAGCCCGCCAGCACCCGCTCGCGCTTCGCGTCGAAGCCGCGCAGCTCACGGCCCTGCTGGACGACGAAGATCAACAGGAACAGCAGCGCCGGGAGCACGAGGACCACGCCCAGCTCCGGCGGCCCCTGCAGGTTCCGGAAGATCCCGAGCCTCGGGATGATGTCGATGACTCCGCCGATGATCGGCGTGCCGCCGTTGACCGGATCGCCCGGCGCCAACCAGACGCCGATGAGCATGACGAGCATTCCGGCGAGCGCGACCACGCCGATCGGTGATGGCTGGCCGTACTGCGAGACGGCGGGCCCCTCGTGATGCCCGTGGTCCTCGACGGCCTCGATCTGCGTGTTGGCCGCGACCAGCGCGGGGGCGGCCTCCGCCGGCTCCTCGGCGGGCTCCTCTGCAGCCTCGGCCTCGGCAGCGGGCGCTTCCTCGGCAGCCGCGGGCTCGGCCTCGGCCTCCGGCGCCGGCTCCTCGGCCGCCGGGGCGGCGGGAGCGGCAGCGGGAGCCGGGGCGGCTCCGCCGCCGACCATCGCGCGCGCGGCCGCGGCGTCCTCGAACCAGAGCGCGTTGATCTCGAGGAAGTGCGCCTGGTCCTCGGGCACGTCGGCCTCGGCGAAGATGGCGCTGACCGGGCAGGCGGGCTCGCAGGCGCCGCAGTCGATGCAAACCTCGGGCTCGATGTAGAGCATCCGGTCGTCGCCGGCATCGAAGTGGATGCAGTCGACCGGGCAGACCTCGACGCAGGACTGGTCCTGCACGTCGACGCAGGGCTGGGTGATGACGAAGGTCACCCGCGCGGCCTCCCCTCCCACGCTCGCCCGAGGGCGGGCGTCAGGCGCGTCACCTTGTCGGGCATCCTATCGGCGCTCCGTGTGAGCGTCTACGCCACTCCGGGAGCCGCCGGCGGTTGCGCCCTCGTCCCCTCGCTAGCCGCCGCTCACGTGAGCGGCGGCGGAACGCCCGGCGGCGCGACCGAAGACGGCGCCGGACATCAGGCCGGAGCCGGCCGGGTAGTTGTAGTGGAAGAGGCCGCCGACCATCTCGCCGCAGGTGTAGAGGCCGGGAACCGGCGTCCAGTCCGTGCTGAGCACCTCGGCGTCCGTGTTGATGCGCAGGCCGCCGAAGGTGAAGGTGATGCCGCCGGTGATCGGGTAGGCGCGATACGGCGGCGAGTCCAGCCGCTGCGCCCAGTTGGTCTTCTCCGGCTCCAGGCCGTCCGTCTTCAGCCCGTCGCGGACACCCGGGTCGAACGTGCCCTCGCCGACGACGGCGGTGTTGAACGCCTCGAGCGTGCGCGCCGCCGTCTCCTGGTCGAGCGGCAGTTGCGCGATCAGCTCCTCAAGTGTGTCCCCGACGATCGGGTCGCTCGTGCGGTAGCGCGGCTCGAGGGCCTCGAACACCTTCGAGTCGAAGATCTGGTAGCCGATGCCGCCGGGCTGGCGCAGCACCGCGCCGCCGGTCTTGGCGTAGGTCAGCAGGTGGAAGTCCTCGCCCTCGTCGATGAAGCGATCACCCTCGGTGTTGAGGATGACGCCGAAGGGGTAGGAGAGGCGGTTGGTCTGGTCCGTGAGCCGGCGGTCGCCGTACAGCGGCGCGTCAGCCGAGATCGGCGTGCCGTGGCTGCCGGACCACTGCCCGTAGGGCAGCGCGCCGACTTCGAGGGCCATGCGCAGGCCGTCGCCGTTGTTGTAGCGGGTGCCGCGCACGCGCGCCGTGTCCCAGGGCCGTCCGAGGTAGCGCGCACGCCACTCCGGGTTGGCCTCGAAGCCGCCGCAGCCGAGGATCACCGCGCCCGTCTCGATCTCGTGCAGGCCGTCGGCGTCGTTTACCACCACGCCGCTCACGGCCCCGCTGGAGTCCTGCAGGATGGAGCGCGCTCCGGTGCCGTAGCGCAGCTCGATGCCGCGGTCGCGGGCCACCTCGAACCACATCCGCGAGAGCCCGATGCCGATGCCGACGGCGCGGATGACCGCGCCCTGCGGCCAGCGCACGGCGCCCTCGTACTTCACGGCCGAGAGGTCGGTCGCCGGGCCCATCACGATGCCCTGCTCGACCATCCAGCGGACCGTGTCGTAGGAGCGGCCGATCAGCGCCTCGGACAGCTCGGGGTCCGAGGAGCCCTCGGTCACGCGATCGAGGTCGGCGCGGAACTGGGCCGCGCCGTAGGGCTTGATGTTCTCGGTGAAGCCGGGCACCTGATCCTCGATGTTGGGGACGATCGGCAGCAGATCCTCGGCGCGCTCGAAAGCGAAGCGGAAGAGGCCGCCGCTGTAGTGGGTGTTCCCGCCGCGCAGCTCCTCGGGAGCCTTCTCCAGCATCAGCACCCGCTCGGCGCCGTTCTCGTGGGCGGAGACGGCGGCTGCGTGGGCGGCATTGCCCGCGCCGACGACGACGACGTCGTACTGCATGTTCGGTTCCTCGCTTCCGGGCCCTCGCTGCCCTTGCGGCGCCGTCGCGCCCTCGCTGCGCCGGGCCGATGGTACGGGCTCGCGCGGTACGGGGTAGCGCGTCCCGCCGTGCTCAGTGGATCACGTTGTCGTGAACCAGTGCCTTGATCTCCTCGCGGCTGAGCCCGAGCAGCTCGCCGTAGATGTAGGGCTCGCCGCTGCCCTGCAGCTTCGCCGCATGGCGCACCGTCGCCGGGGTACCGGAGAGACTCCAGGGCGAGGTCATCACCCACTTCTTCCCGAGGATGGCGTGCTCCACTTCCACCCAGCGGCCCTGCGCCCGCAGGTGCTCGTCCTCCAGCAACTGCTTGCCGTTGAGCACCGGCGCGGCGGCCACGCCCGCGGCCTGCAGCCGCGCAGCGAGGTCGCCCGGGGGCTGCGTGCTCGTCCACTCGCCGATCAGCGCGTCGAGCTCCTGCTCGTGCTCCAGCCGCTCGAGCACGCCGGCGAAGCGCGGATCCTCGGCCAGCTCGGGGCGGCCCAGCTCCTCGCAGAGCGCCTGCCATTCGCCGTCGGTCCCGACGGCGATGCTGACCCACTCATAGTCGCCGGCGCAGCGGTAGACGGCGTGCGGCGCCATCGTCGGATCGCGGTTGCCCTCCGGTTCGGCGCTGCGCCCGTTCAGCGCAGCATCGAGCACGAGGTCGCCGACCAGCGAGGTCAGCGACTCGTTGGCGGAGAGGTCGAGGTACTGGCCCTCGCCGGTGCGCTCGCGGTGAATCAGGGCGTAGAGCACGGCGAAGACAAGCCAGTGCGCGCTGATCAGGTCCGGCCAGTTGACGTACTCGCCGGGCGGTCCCCCGGCATAGCCCGAGGTGAGCCCGACGCCGCTGCGCGAGACGAAGTTCGGCGCGTAGCCGACCTCGTGCTCGGCGGGGCCACCCTTGCCGGAGGCGCTGAGCGAGATCGCGATGATGTCCGGCCGCAGCTCGCGCAGCGCCTCGTAGCCGAGGCCGAGCCGCGCGACGGAGCCCGGCCGCTGGTTCTCGACGACGATGTCGCACTGCGTGGCGAGCCGGCGCGCGAGGTCGAGCCCGCGCGGGTCGCGGAGGTTGAGCCGCACGCACTCCTTGTTGAGATAGAGCACGTTGATCGCCGGATCGTCATCGGTGGCGCGGATGCGCGGGATCATCGCGCTGGTCACGCGGATCACCTCGGCCCCGAGGAAGCCGAGCATCTGCGTCGCCGCCGGCCCGGCGACGCCCGTCGTGAGATCCAGGACGCGCTTCCCCGCGAGCGGGCCGGGCGCGGACTCGTCCGCCATCAGGCCTTACTCCCCCGCACCGGATTCGTCGCCGCCGCCGAGCTCGACCCCCGCCCGCTCCTCCTGGAGCCGGAAGAAGATGTTGGAATCCAACTCGCCCCACCCGCGCCCGAGGGCGGTAAGCATCTCCTGCTCGGAGAGCGCGGCGTGCGCCATCGGCACGCCCAGCTCACGCCCGAGCTCGGTCGCGAGGCCGAGGTCCTTGCGCGAGAGGCGCAGGGCGAAGCTGGGCGGGTCCCAGTGCTGCGCGAACACCGTGTCGACGAGGCGGTGGTTGAGGAAGTGCCCCTGCCCGAACGCCCCGTCCTGCAGCACGCGCTGCATCACGTGCGGATCGACGCCCGCCCTGGCGGCCAGCGTCATGCCCTCGGCGATCGCCATCCGCGAGGAGATCGAGGTCATGTTATGCACCAGCTTCGCGACCATGCCGCTGCCGATGCCGCCGATGTAGCTCACCTTGTCGCCGATCGAGTCGAGCACCGGCTTGAGTTCCTCGTAGCGGTCGGCGTCGCCGCCGACCATCACGGCAAGCGTGCCCGCCGCCGCGCCGGTGATGCCGCCGCTCACCGGCGCATCGAGCACCTCGATGCCGCGCTCGGCGAAGCGCGCGTGGATCTCGCGGATCAGCGTCGGCCGGTTGGAGGAGAGGTCGATGTAGACGCTGCCCTCGGCGGCGCTCTCGAGGATGCCGCCGGGGCCGAGCGCGACCGCCTCGACCTCGGGCGGGCCGGGCAGCGAGGTGAAGACGAGCTCGCTCGCCTCGGCGACGGCCTGCACGCTGTCGGCCCAGTTCGCGCCGGCCGCGAGGTGCGGATCGGCCAGCTCGCGGCGCAGGTCGTTCACGGTCAGATCGTGGCCGGCCCGGATCAGGTTCATGGCCATCGGACCGCCCATGTTGCCGAGCCCGATGAAGCCGATGCGCATGACCGGGGCCCTCCACTCAGCACTCGCCCGGCCAGCGTTTCGCTGGCCGCTGCGGCGTCGCCGGGCGGATACTAGCAGCGCCCGCGGGCAGGCGCTGCCGCAGCGCGGCGCAGCGTGTAGGCTTTCGCGGCGTGTCATCGGAACCCGGAAGGCCGGGCGCCGGTACGCCCTCGGAGAGGACCGCGACGTGACCGCCCGACCGCTCGACGACGTGCTTGTGGTGGAGTGGTGCTCGCTCGTCTGCGGCCCGTTCTGCGGCAAGTGGCTCGCCGAGGCCGGCGCCGACGTGATCAAGATCGAGACGCCCGGCGAGGGCGACGAGGCGCGCCGCCGCGGTCCCTTCCCCAACGACGCACCGGACTCCGAGCGCAGCGGCCTTTACCTGCTGCTCAACACCAACAAGCGCAGCATCACGCTGGACCCGGGGACCGCGGACGGCCTCGCGATCCTGCGCGACCTGATCGCGCGCGCCGACGTCTTCATGCACGACCGCCCGCCCGCGCTCATCGACGAACTCGGCCTCGACTACGAGACGCTGTCCGCGCAGCACGAGCGGCTGATCGTGACCGCGATCACCCCCTACGGCTCGACCGGCCCGAGGCGCGACGAGCACGCCTACCCGCTCAACGTCGTGCACGCCAGCGGGACCACCTACCACCAGCTCGCGGGCCAGATCGCGCTCCGCGAGTTCCCGGACGCGGGCCCGGTCAAGCCCGGCTCCTTCATCGCCGAGTGCGACGCGGGGCTGAACGCGGGCACGGCCACCCTCGCGGCGCTGCTGGCGCGGATGAGCACGGGCCGCGGGCAGCTCGTCGATGTCTCGAAGCAGTGGGCGATGATGAGCACACAGCGGCCCGAGGTGCACCGCTATGCCTCGGACGGCACGCTCGTCACGCGCGAGCTGGATACGGAGTGGTTCCCGGGCGTCTACCGCTGCAAGGACGGCTGGATCGTGATCGGCGCGGTCTGGGGCCAGCGCAACTGGGGCGCGCTCGTCGAGATGATGGGCGGCGACCCCTGGTTCGCCTCGGAGCCGTGGTTCACCGAGGAGATCTGGAACCTCCCCCAGCTCGGCATCCACAAGCCCGACCACGCCGACGAGGTGCGCGACACGATCGCCGAGTGGTGCATGGAGCGCACCCGCGAGCAGATCCAGGAGACCGGGCAGGCGCATGGCCTCACCATCACCGGCCACGCCACCATGGAGGAGGTCCTCGCCAGCGAGCAGATGCGCGTGCGCGGCTTCCTCCGCGAGGTCGAGCACCCGGAGACCGGGGCGATGACCGACACCGCGTTCCCGTTCCGCACCTCGACGATCGACTCGCGGCGGCCGGGCCCCGCGCCGCTCCTCGGCGAGCACAACCGCGAGGTCTACTGCGACCTGCTCGGCCTCGAGCCGGAGCAACTGCCGATCCTCCGCCACGCTGGCGCGATCTAGGCGCCCGCCGCAACGATGCAGACCCTCGAGACGCGCACGCACCCGAAGGAGCACCGACCATGACGCGCGACCCGATGCAGACCCGCCTCTGCGACGAGTACGGCTGCGAGATTCCCCTCGTCGGCTTCGCCCACACCCGCGACGTGGTCGCCGCGGTGACGAACGCCGGCGGCATCGGCATGTACGGCGTGAACGCGCTGACGCCGGAGGAGATCCGCAACGACATCCGCTGGATCCGCGAGCGCGTCGGCGACAAGCCGTTCGGCATCGACTTCCTGCTCTCCGCCTCGTACGTCGAGGGCACTCCGGAGGAACTGATGCCGCAGATTCCGCAGGAGCACTGGGACTTCGTCGACGGCGTGATGGCCGAGCACGGCATCCCACAGCCGAAGACGCCCGGTCCCTGGGGCGTCAAACGCGTCGACCTGCTGCGCAAGGCGCGCGACAAGTTCGACGTGCTGATCGAGGAGGAGATCCCGATCTTCGCCTCCGGCATGGGCAGCCCGGCCTTCGCGCTGGAGATGCTGCACAACGCGGGCATCAAGGTGTGGGGGCTGATCGGCCTCGCCCGCCAGGCGGCGCGCGAGCTGGAGCAGGGCCTCGACCTGATCGTGGCGCAGGGCCAG
The DNA here is from genome assembly GCA_965207415.1 of Dehalococcoidia bacterium. Classification (GTDB taxonomy): domain Bacteria; phylum Chloroflexota; class Dehalococcoidia; order UBA2979; family UBA2979; genus VXMT01. The sequence goes on along the minus strand of CBDBMD010000003.1, from coordinate 3,311,462 downwards.
GACTCCGCCGGGCACACCGGGCGGATGGGCACCTTCTCGCTCGTCCCCGAGGTGGTCGAGCTGGCGAAGGCCTACGACAAGCCGGTGCTCGCCGCGGGCGGCGTCACGCACGGCCGCCATATGGCCGCCGCGCTCGCCTTCGGGGCGGACGGCGTCTGGACGGGCACGATCTGGCAGGCCACGCACGAGTCCGACACGCCGATGAAGAAAAAGCAGCGGCTGATCGAGGGTCGCGGGCAGGACGCCTGGATCTCGACCGCCTACGACGGCAAGCGCGTGCGCGCGATGCGCTCCCGGTTCCAGGAGATGTGGGAGCGCGACGACGCCCCCGAGATCCTGCCGATGCCGCTGCAGGGCATGCTCGTCGGCAAGTTCGAGACGGCCATTGAGGACCACCAGCTCGACGACTGGCTGCACGTCACCGCCGGCCAGGGCCTGACCTTCATCGAAGAAGTGAAGCCCGCCCGCCAGGTCGTCTTCGACATCGCCGACCAGGCGCGCGACGCCCTCGAGCGGCTCGGCGCCTACGGCGACGAGTAGCCGACTCCGCCTGCGGGTAACGCCTCACCTCCAAAGACCCTTGCAAACCGTCATTCCGGCGAAAGCCGGAATCCAGGGCGGTGGGTAGCTGGATTGCGTCGATTCGGATCCCGGCGTTGCTCTACTTCAGGGGGCTACGCAAAGGTCTCCGTTAACGAGAGAGCCGCCCTCGCGGGCGGCTCTTCTGCGTGTGCGCGATGAGGAACGGCGTTAGCGGCCCTTCCACTCCGGCTGGCGCTTCTCGGCGAAGGCGCGCGGGCCCTCGGAGATGTCCTCGCTGGTCTCGACGCGGTGCAGCAGGTGCTTCGCCATGACCATCGCCTCGTCGTGCGGGAGCACGTGGGTGCGGTAGAGGATCTCCTTGAGGCAGCGCACGGAGAGCGGCGCGTTCTCGGTCAGGATGTTGGCCCAGCGGAAGGCCTCGTCCAGCACCTCGTCCTTCGGGACGATCGAGTTGATGAAGCCCATCTCCTTGGCGCGCTCGGGCGTGATGTACTCGCCCATCAGCACCACCTCGAGGGCGTTGCCGAGGCCGATGATGCGCGGCAGGTCCGCGACCCAGTGCGGCATCAGCCCGCGCTTCACCTCGCGGATACCGAGGATGGCGTCGTCCGCGCAGATCCGGAAGTCGGAGCGCTGCGCCATCATCCAGCCACCGGCCAGGCAGTAGCCGTGGATGGCGGCGATGACCGGCTTCCAGACTTCCTCGGGACTGTTGTTGCCGGTGACGCGCATCTTGCGCCAGTCGATGCCCTGGGCGTTCATCTCCGCCCGCTCCTTGAGGTCCATCCCCGCGGAGAAGGCACGGCTGTCCGGGTGGGCGCTGAGGATCGCGACCCAGATGTCGTCGTTCTCCTGGACCTCCTGCCAGGCGTCGGCGAGCGCCTGGTTCAGCTCGAAGTTGAGCGCGTTCATGACCTCGGGACGGTTCATCTCGATGTGTGCGATGTGGTTCTCGACGTTGAAGTTCAGGACCGACACGGTCACCCCCATTTGTTCTGCTCGTGCATCCTTGTTCAGGCGGGGCCGAAGGTACGTCAACCCCCCGCCGAATGTCCACGCGCGCCGCCCGGGCGCAACCAGCGCCGCATCGCGTGCCGCCGCTTCCCTACCCTGCCGATCTCCTCGAAGCCGGCCGCGAGGAAGCGCGGGCGCAGGCCCATGAAGCGGTAGCTCGGCGAGTCCGGGTCGACCGGGTAGGCCTCGATCACGTCGGCGCCCGCGCGCTCGGCCTCCGCGCACGCGGCATCGAGCAGCCGCCCGGCGACGCCGCTGCCGCGCAACTCGCGGTTGGCGAAGAAGCAGACGATCGACCAGACGGACGTGCCCTCGGGATACTCGCCGCCGCCCAGCGGGCGGTACGTCTCGCGCGGGGCAACCGAGCACCAGGCGACCGGCTCGCCCTCGAGGTAGGCGAGGATGCCGACCGGCACGCCGCGCGCGACGCGATCCTGGAGGGCGGCGCGTTTCGCGCCGGGCTCGCCGCGCCGCCCGCCCGGCAGCTCGCGCCAGACCATGCACCAGCAGTACTTCGGCCCGCCCCGGCGCTCGAAGAGCCGCGCGAGATCGGGCCAGCGATCGGGGGTCACGGGCGCGAACTCGAACTCCTCGGCCATCGCACGCCCCTCCCCCGCGAGTCTATCGAGGCCTGCGCGTATCATCCCCGGCACGCGATCTACGGGAGGGGCAACATGGACCTGTCGAGCTACGAGCACATCGAATTCCGCCGCGAGGGCCACGTGCTGGTGATGACGCTGAACCGGCCGGAGCGCCTCAACGCCGTCCACCCGCCGCTGCGGCGCGAGCTGATCCGCGCCTTCTACGAGTTGGACGATGACGACGAGTCACGCGCCGTGCTGATGACCGGAGCGGGCCGCGCCTTCTGCGCCGGCGGCGACGTGCAGCGCATGAACGAGCAGGGCGGCAGCAACACGCGCGCCAAGTTCGCCCAGGTGCGGACCGGCGAGATCCTGCGCGCGCACCTCGACCTCGAGAAGCCGATCGTGGCCGCGGTCAACGGCCCGGCGATCGGCCTCGGCGCCACCCTCGCGCTGATGTGCGATGTCGTCGTCGCCTCGCCGCGGGCGCGGATCGGCGACCGGCACGTCAACATCGGCCTCGTCGCCGGGGACGGCGGCGCGCTGATCTGGCCGCTGCTCGTCGGCATCAACAAGGCCAAGGAGCTGCTGATGCTCGGCGACCTCATCGAGGGCGAGGACCTCGAGCGGCTCGGCCTCGTCAACCACCTCGTGCCGGAGGAGGAGCTGGAGGCGCGCTCGCTGGAGCTGGCGCAGCGGCTGGCGGCGATGCCGCCCTACGCCGTGAAGGCGACGAAGCTGACGGTCAACACCCTGATGCGTGACAGGATCTCATCGGTCTTCGACCTCGGACTCGCGTACGAGCACTACTCCGCGAAGATGGCCGACCACCGCGAGGCGACCAGCGCCTGGGCGGAGAAGCGCGACGGCACCTTCACGGGCGAGTAGCGCGCACGCGCAGCGAACACGGCGATACCAGGACGGAGGCGCAGCGTGGAGTACGAGGGCTACGAGACGATCGAGATCGAGCGGCAGGAGCGCGTCCTGCGGCTGACGATGAACCGCCCGGAGGCGCTCAACGCCTTCAACGCGCAGATGCACGAGGAGATGGCGCGCCTCTTCTCCGAGATCGCCATGGACGACGACACGGACGTCGTGGTGCTGACCGGAGCAGGCCGCGCCTTCTCCGCCGGCGGCGACATGAACTGGCTCCAGGACATGATCGACGACCCCTCGGTCTGGAACCGCACCAGCCTCGAGGGCAAGCACATCATCCTCTCGATCCTCGAGGCGCGGCAGCCGGTGATCGCGCGCATCAACGGCCCCGCGGTCGGCCTCGGCGCGACGATCGCGCTTGCCTGCGACATCACGTTCGCGGTGGAGGGGGCCGTGATCGGCGACCCGCACGTCAGCGTCGGCCTCGTCGCCGGCGACGGCGGGAGCACGCTCTGGCCCTCGCTGATTGGCTACGCGCGGGCGCGCGAGTTCCTCTACACGGGCGAACTGATCGAGACGACGCGCGCGGCGGAGATGGGCCTCATCAACCGCGCCGTCCCCACCGATGAGCTGGACGAGCTGGTGGACGGCTTCGTCGCGCGGCTGGCAAACGGGCCGACAGTGGCGATCCAGGGCACGAAGGCCTCGATCAATCAGCCCCTCCGCGCCATTGCCAACACGAACCTCGATCTCTCGCTCGCCCTCGAGGGCATCTCGAACGTGAGCGCCGACCACCAGGAGGGCATCACCGCCTTCAAGGAGCGCCGCGAGCCGAAGTTCAGCGGGCGCTGATTCGCCGGTTCAGCCGCTGCTGAGGCGGCGCGGGGCTACTCCGCGCCGAACGCCTCGCGGAAGTCGCGCAGCGCGTCGATGTGCTGCTGCACGGTGGTGAGGCCGCCCTCGAGGGTGTGCAGCGAGAAGTGCGTCGCGCCCGCCTCCTCGCAGCGCCGCGCGTGTTGCACCTGCTCCTCGGGACTCCAGCGCGCGACGCGCGCGCGGGTTTCGATCCCGATCTCCGCCGGGTCGCGCCCGGCGGCGCGGGCTGCCTCGTGGACCTGCTCGATGGCGCCCGGCAGGTAGTCCGCGCGCGCCCAGCCGACAACCCAGCCGTCCGCGATGCGCCCGACACGGTCGAGCACGGCGGGCGCGTGCCCGCCGATCCAGACGGGGATCGAGCGCGCCGGGCGCGGGGCGATCGCGGACTCCGGGACCGAGTCGAACTCGCCCTCGAAGCTCAGCAGCGGCTCCGTCCAGAGGCGCCGCATGAGCGCGATCTGCTCCTCGGAGCGACGCCCGCGCGCATGGAACTCGTCACCGAGGCCGAGCCCGCGGTACTCGACATCGGACCAGCCGGTGCCGATTCCGAGCATCAGGCGGCCGCCGGAGAGGATGTCGACCTCGGCGGCCTGCTTGGCGACGAGCGCCGTCTGACGCTGCGGCAGCACGAGGATGCCGGTGAGGAAGCGCGGGCGGGTGGTGATCGCCGCGAGGTAGCCCATCAGCACCATCGGCTCGTGCCAGTCGGTGGTGCTGGTGTAGTAGCCGCGCCGCTCGGCCCGGCCCTGCCTGTCCGGCGCATCGGAGGGGTCGGCGCTGAGCACGTGGTCGTAGACCTCGATCAGGTCGTAGCCGAGACCTTCGGCCGCCTGGGCCCAGTCGCGGATCGCGGCAGGGTCGGAGCCGATCTCGTTGGTGGGGAAGCAAGCGCCGAGTTCCATCGCGTCCTCCTCGCGGGTACGCCGCAGAGGCTACGCTCTAACGCAAGCGCGGGCGCGCCCCCGAGGGGCAGTTCCGGCGGGGTGTTGAGGCCGGATCGAGGGCCTCGGAGGACCTCATCGCGAGGCCGCCGCGTTTGCCCGCAGGGGCGCGCTCTGCTATCAACCGTTGGGCGTGCCTCGATCCGCAGGCAGCGCCACGGCCTGACGATGGCCGGGCGGTAACACGCCGCCGATCAAACAGGCCACACACAGCAGGCCAGAGGAGGTCTTGATGAAGGTCAGTATGTTCCACCTGATGCCGTACTCGGCGATGCCGGAAGAGCCGCCGCACGGCCCCGACTGGAAGTCCGCGGGTATCTGGGTGGACCTCCCGAACTCGGTCTACAACCCGGAGATCGGGAACGAGCTCTACAACGAGTACCTCGACGAGCTCGAGTACGCCGAGCAGGTCGGCCTGGACGGCGTCTGCGTCAACGAGCACCACGCCAACATGTACGGGACGATGCCGTCGCCGAGCATCATGCTGGCCTCCCTCGCGCGCCGCACCAGCAAGGCCAACCTGATCGTGCTGGGCACCTCGATCGCCCTCTACAACCCGCCCACCCGTGTCGCCGAGGAAATGTCGATGATCGACGTGATCTCGGGCGGCCGCGTGGTCTGCGGCTTCCCCGTGGGCACCTCGCAGGACACGAACTGGGTCTACGGCATGTCGCCGTCCACCTTCCGTGAGCGCTACTACGAGGCCGAGGACCTGATCAAGAAGGCGATGGAGACGCGCGAGCCGTTCCACTACAACGGCAAGTACACGAAGCTGCGCTACGTCTCCATCTGGCCGCGCCCCGCGCAGGAGCCGCGGCCCCCGATCTGGGTGCCCGGCGGTGGCTCGATCGAGACCTGGGACTGGACCATCGAGAAGGACCACGTCTACGCGGCCCTCAGCTACGGCGGCTACAAGCGCGCCCAGCAGACCCTCAACGGCTACTGGAGCCGCGTCCGCGAGCACGGCGCCGACGAGACCCCGTACCGCGCGGCCTACATGCAGCTGACGCTGGTCTCCGACTCCTACGAGCAGGCCAAGGCGGAGTACCAGGAGGGCGTCGAGTTCTTCTACCAGAAGCTGCTCGGCTCCACCGGCCGCTACTTCCCCGAGGCGCCCGGCTACCGCACCGAGGCCTCGATCCGGGCCGGCTTCGAGCGCAGCCTCGCGCTCGCGCAGGAGTCCGCCCCGCAGGCCGGTCGCAAGGCGCCCCAGGGCGCCGGCCCGTCCTGGGACCAGCTGGTCGAGGAAGGCAACATCGTCGCCGGTAGCCCGGACGAGGTCGCCGAGAAGCTGCGCGACATCGCGAAGAGCCTGCGCGTCGGCCACGTGCTGCCGCTGCTCCAGATCGGAAACATGCGCCGCGAGACCACGATGAAGAACATCAAGATGTTCGGCGAAGAGGTGCTCCCGCAGATCCACGACGTCTGGGACGACGAGGACTGGGAAGACCGCTGGTCGCCGCGCCCGCTTGCACAGCGTGTCTCGCCGGCCCCGGTCGGCGGATAGCCAAGACGAATCGCACACAACCGCCCGCCGGAGGGACCGGCGGGCGGTTCAGCACGGAGGTACAGGTTGACGACAGCCACGACCCACACTGAGCGGACCGTCTCGGTCCGGGACGGCGCCTTCGAGATCGAAGTGCGCGAGGGCGGCGAGGGCCCGCCCCTGCTCTATCTGCACAACATGATGGCGGAGTACGGCTGGTTCCCGTTCATGGAGCGGCTCGCCGAGAACTACCGCGTGATCGCCCCGATCTTCCCGGGCTTCCGGGAGTCGACCGGCCTGCAGCACATCGACGAGCCCGTCGACACCGTCATCTACCACAACGACCTGCTCGACGCGCTCGGCGTCGACAGCGCCGTGGTGATCGGCCACGAGCTGGGCGGCATGTTCGCCGCCGAGCTCGCCGCGCTCAGCCCGCACCGCGTCGAGAAGCTGGTGCTGATCGACGCCTACGGGCTGTGGATCGACGAGGTCCCCTGTCCGGACTACTTCGCCACCCCGCGGCGCACCCTGCCGACCCTGATGTGGCACGACCACATGTCCGAGGTCGCGCAGGAGTACAACCCGCCCACGCGCGACCCCGAGATCTCGATCCAGCGCACGCGTGCGCAGACCTCGGGCAGCCGCTTCCTGTGGCAGTTCCCGGACCGCGGCCTGGAGAAGCGCATCCACCGCATCCAGTCGCCGACGCTGGTCGTCTGGGGCGAGTCGGACGGGCAGATCCCGCCCGAGTACGGCCAGGCATTCAACGCCATGATCCCGGGCTCGCAGCTGGTGACCATCCCGGAAGCCGGCAACCTGCCGCAGATCGAGCAGGTCGACGCCTTCATGGACGCCGTTACGAGCTTCCTCGCGTAGCGAGACTCCACGGCGAAGCAACGCGGCGGCCCCCCACGTGGGGGCCGCTTCGCGTCCGCTCTCGCTGCCGCGCTACCATGCGCGCACGCCGCGAGCACCGCGGCGCGATTGCCGCTGATCGGGGGCCGCGTTGGGCTGGCGCGAGGAGTACGAGGCGAGACTGCTGTCGCCCGCCGAGGCCGCGCAGCTGGTGCGGCGCGGCGACACCCTCTATACGCCCATCGGCGGCGACGCCTACGCCGTGATGCCCGCGCTGATCGCCCGCATCTCCGAGCTGGACCGCGAGGTCCGGATCCGGGCCTGCGCACCCTCCCCCGAGCAGCAGTGGTTCAAGGACGAATTCGCCGCGCTCGGCTTCAACGTCAACCTCGAGGTCTACGCCGGTCCGGGCGGGCGCGCTGCACTCGAGTCGCTTCGCGCCGACTACTATCCGCAGCTCTTCTCGACGCAGTTCAGCCACTACGACGAGCGCGGCTCGCCCGAGCCGATCGACGTGTTCATGTCCAACTGCGCCCCGCCGGACGCCGAGGGCTACATCCACTTCGGCGGGGTGCCCTGGCACAAGGGCGACTTCGTGCGCCGCGCGCAGACCTCGATCCTCGAGGTCTGCCCCTGGCTGCCCAACGTGCGCACGACCGAGCGGCTGCACGTGACCGAGGTCAGCGCCTTCGTACTCACCGAGACCGCCGAACGTCCACCGCCGCCGGACCGCAACTACCCGCCGGAGGGGCCCACGATCGCCGGGTTTGTCAACGGCATCATCGAGGACGGCGACACGCTGCAGCTCGGCGCTGGGCGGACCTCGATCTTCCTCGGCGACCTCGGCGTATTCGACGGCAAGCGCGACATCGGCTGGCACTCGGAGGTCACGCCGCACGCGGTCCTCGAGCTGATGATCGAGGGCACGGTCAACTCCAGCCGCAAGTCGCTCGAGCCCGGCCTGCACGTGACCACGAGCGTCGGCCCCTGGAACGACGAGGAGGCGCGCTGGCTGGAGAACGGGCCGCTCGAGACGCGCGCGGTGAGCGAGGTCAACCGGATCCAGGTCGTCGCCCAGCAGCGGCGCATGACCTCGATCAACAACGCGCTCAGCGTGGACCTGACCGGCCAGATCTGCGCGGAATCGCTCGGCACCACCGTCTACCACGGCACGGGCGGGCAGCCCGAGTTCCACATCGGCGCCTTCATCGCGCCCGAGGGCAAGGCGATCACCGTGCTGCCCTCGACGGCGCGCGGCGGCGCAGTCAGCCGCATCACCGCCCAGGTGACGGACGGCTCCTACGTGACGATCCCGCGCTCCTTCGCCGACTACGTCGTGACGGAGCACGGGGTCGCGCGGCTCGCGGGCAAGAGTCAGCGCCAGCGCGCGGAGGAGCTGATCGCCATCGCGCACCCGGACCACCGCGGGGAGCTGCGGGCCGCCGCGCTGCGGCAGTACTACCCCGCCGGCTGGGAGGCTCCGCCCGCGCCCGATCCGCAGGAGGAGGGCGCTTGATGGCGGACGGACCGCTCAGCGGGACTCGCGTGCTCGACCTCTCGATCATCTACGCCGGTCCGTACGCCGGCATGCACCTCTCCGACCTCGGCGCGGACGTCGTGAAGGTGGAGGGGCCGAACGGCGACCCGTTCCGGACCAGCGGCGCGGTCGCCCCCGGGCAGAGCAAGGTCTTCCAGTACCTCAACCGCGGCAAGCGCGGCCTCGTCATCGACCTCGCGGCCGTCGAGGGGCGCGCGCTGCTGCACCGCGTCGTGCCCGGCTTCGACGTGGTGCTGCACAACTACCGCCCGGGCGTGCCGGAGCGGCTGGGCTTCGGCTACGAGACGCTGTCCGCGCTGCGGCCGGACCTGATCTACGCCGAGGTGAGCGGCTTCGGCGCCGGCGGGCCGATGGCCGATCTGCCCGGCAGCAACATCGTCGCCGAGGCCCACGGCGGCGCGATGGTGATGAGCGAGAAGACCGACGCGGACGGCGCGCCGATGCGCACCGGCGTGACGATGGCGGACCTCTCGACCGGCACCGCGCTGGCGATGGGCGTCTGCGCCGCGCTGCTGCACCGCGAGCGCACGGGCGAGGGGCAGGTCGTCTCCGCCTCGCTGCTGCGCTCGGTGCTCTCCCAGACGGGCATGTTCAACATGCGCGAGCCGGTCACGGACGCGGCCGTACGCGACCCGCTGATGGCCGAGGTCGCCGGGCTGCGAGCGCAGGGCGCCCCCTATCGCGAGCTGCTGGCGGCGCGCATGCGCTACCACGACACGCTGGGCGGACCGTTCCACGGCGGCTACCGCGTGCAGGACGGCGCGCTCGCGATCGGAGCGCTTACTCCCGCTACGCGCGCCGCCGCCCAGGGCGTCCTCGGCATCGACGAGAGTCCGGAGGACGAGGAGGGCGGCGACCCGGTGGAGCAGCGCATCCGCATGGCGGAGGTCCGCCGCAAGGTCGTGGCGGTGCTCCTCGGCGACACCCGCGAGCGCTGGCTGCAGCGTTTCGCCGAGGCGGGCGTGCCCGCCGCGCCGGTCCTCTTCCCCGAGGATCTCGCCGACGATCCGCAGGGCGCGACGCACTTCCTGGAGGTCGAGCACGAGCAGCTCGGCGCACAGCGCCAGGCCGCGCCGATTGTCGATCTCTCGCGCTCACCGACCTCGATCGCCTCCGGATCGCCGGCCTTTGGGCGGCACACGGAGGAGATCCTGCAGGAGCAAGGGGTCGGAGCGGAGGAGATTGAGACGCTTCGACGCCTCCGAATAATCCGTAGCTATCCCTTGACAGCACGTACGGTATCTGCCATACTCAGGCCATGGAACGGTACACGATTCGCCACTTCAACGAAGAGTTCCCCGACGACGACGCGTGCCTTGAGCACGTCGCCGCGCTGGTCTACCCGTCGTTCCCCGAGCTGCCCTGCCGCGAGTGCGAGCGCCCCGTCAAGCATCACCGCCTGAGCGGGCGCAAGGCGTTCTCCTGTCAGGAGTGCGGTACGCACGTCTACCCCCTCGCCGGCACGATCTTCGAGAAGTCCCGCACCCCGCTCAAGTCGTGGTTCTACGCGATGTACCTCATGAGCACCACGCGGATGGGGATCAGCGCCAAGCAGCTAGAGCGCGAGCTGGGCGTCACCTACAAGACGGCGTGGCGGATGTTCAAGCAGATCCGCGCGCTGTTCGCCGAGGATGCGGGGCCGCTGTCCGGCATCGTCGAGGTTGACGAGACGTACGAGGGCGGACGCCCCCGGCACCGCCAGGCTCGCAAGGGTCCGCGCCTCGCTTCCGACCCCACGGCGAAGCGCCCGATCGTCGGCATGGTGGAGCGCGGCGGCAACGTCCACGCGAAGGTCACGCCGGACACCAAGACGCGGACGATCCTGCCGCTGGTCAAGGCGCACGTGCTCCCCGACACGATGGTCTACACAGACGAGGCCGCGCAGTACCGCACGCTCAAGCGCGACGGCTACGCACACCGCCGCGTGCATCACTCGGCGCGCGTCTACGTGGACGGCCCGGTGCACACGAACACGATCGAGGGCTTCTGGTCGCTGCTCAAGAACGGCATCCGGGGCGCGCATCGCGCGGTCGGCGCGGACTATCTCCAGGACTACGTCAACGAGTACACGTTCCGCTACAACCATCGAGACGATGCGCAGCCGATGTTCCGCACCATCGCCGAGCGCGTCACCGCCGTGCGCGACGGCCAGCACGGCGAGTACGCCCCGATCGGCTAGGGCGCGTGACGCCCGACGAACGCCGCGCCGAGTTGAGCAAGCTCCTACTCGAGCAGCACGACGCGCAGAACGACCTGCGGCTACTGCGCCGCCGGATTCACGGCCTCGGCGAGACGCTGCGCTCGGTAGGTGACGGCCTCGTGCGCGCGGCCGAAGCGCGCGACGTGGTCATGCTCTCGCCGCAGGTAGTCGGCGTGGACTGGGGCGCGATCGCGGGAACCATCGATGAGTACAACGCGACGATGCAGCGGCTCGAACGGCTGAGAGCCGACATCACCGGGGCAGACGACTAGAGCCGATCCTCGATCGGCTCGTACATCGCCACGATCGCGCGAGCCCAGGCGAGCGCATCGCTCGCACGCGATCCGCTCGGATGCGTCTTGGTCCACAGCTCCAGGTTCTCGATCCGGTTGTCGGCGCGGTCGCCGTTGACGTGGTGCACGTGTTCGCTCGCGTCCAGCGGACGCCCGATGTGGGCCGCCATCGCGAGCCGGTGCTCCGTCTCCCAGCCGTCCGGCGTCTTGACGCGGATGTAGCCGTCGGACTTCGGCGTGCGCGTGCCGACAGGCACCGTGGGCGGCCCCCCCTTTCCGATCGGCTTCAGGTCGCGACCTTGCCGGGCGGCATCGTAGTGCGTTCCGCACAGGCCGCGAGCTATCCGGGGGCGGCCACAGTCGGGGAACATGCACACGCCTGCTGTCGGCATCTTGTGCACGATAGGAGCGTCCATGGCGGCGCCGGAGCGCTCACGGTCGCTGTGCGTCTTGCAGAGCGAGGGCACGGATCGGGTGGCGCGCCCAGCACAGCCGGGATACGTGCACGGGGGGAACGCGGCGCGCCGCTGACGCTCCGCGCCGCGCGCGCACTCCGGGGAGCAGTACTTCGCATGGCCCCAGCGCTCGGCTCCCAGCGCGGCCCCGCACACGTCACACACGCGAGCGCCCCGCTCGGAGCGCGTCCGCTCGCGGTCGCGCCGACGGTGCGCCCGATCCTTGCACCGCCGGTCGCAGTACTTTGTGACCCGGAACTGCGCGATCGTGCGCTCGCCCTGTCGCAGCGGCTCGCCGCATTCCCTACACCCGCGCGCGCCGTTCGTTGCCAAACCCGCCGTCCTCTCGTACGGTCTTACTACTGTGGCAACGTTGGCATAGCGGCATGAGATTAGCAAGTGCGCTAGTACCGCCAGCACGCCGAGGGATGATGTGATCCACGTTCGTAGCGGGCGCACCGCATCGGCGGCAGTCCGGCTCGGCGGCAAGCACGCTCGCGCGAATCTTCCGCCAGCGCGGCCCGTACCCCCGCCGCGCCGCCGAGGGTCGCTCCGGGCGCGGGGTGCACGGGCACCGCCCGGTCACAATGTCCGCGCAGCGGGAACAGACGCGAGGGAGTTTCGGGCTCAACCGTCCGGGGATGCAGCCTTGCGGATCAGCGCGTCGAGCCGGGCGCGGGCGTCCTCTTCGGGCTGCACGATCTGCATCTCGGCGATCTTGGGATCGCGGAAACGCCCATCCTCGTACGAGGGACGCGGCTGCCTAGACTCTGATCCACCCATTGCGCGGCGTAGCCTACCCTGTCACGGCCCATCTGAGTATACGTGCTTCGAGGGGATAGCTACGGAACATTCACCCCACGGCGGCCCGATTAATACGAGAATACACGCAGCGAATCGGACTCTTACACACGTATCACACAGCTCTCCAAGGTAACATTGCGCGTGTTCAGCAACGCGGTTCGGATACAGCATGGATTGCCCGCACTGCGCACCCTGCGCGATGTGTGTAGTCCAACAGCAAGGAGAAGCCAGAGTGGCCACCAACGAAGAGCGTTTGATCAGTCTGCTCGATGAGAACCTGACGATCGAAGGTCGGACCGCGGGTGACCCGATCAACCTCGATCACAATATCGCCGACGCGGGCGTGTCTTCTCAGGACATCGTGGCGTTCTGGCGGCTCGTCAACGAGGAGTTCAGCCTCTCGATTCCGGCTGAGGAGTTCGCCGAGCTACTGACCCCGCGAAGCCTGGTCGAGTACCTCGACGCTCAAGCGGCCTGACCACAACGCGGTACCCGCGTTCCGCAGCCCGGCACGAGCGGGTCAGGCTCCATACCCGTGCCAGGTGCGGCGCGCTGGTGGCAACCGTTTCGAACCGTGGATCCGGCCAGCGTGGTCTACGTCGACCTCAAGCCGGACGCCGTGAACGAGGCGGCTGCCCTCGTTGTCCTTGACGCCGAGGAGCAAGCCCGCTGCGGCGAGTTCGAGTACGACGCCCCGCGCCGGCGGTTCGTCCTCTGCCGGGCGGCCCTCCGCGCCGTGCTCTGCGGCGAACTCGGCTGCGAGAACGAGCAGTTGACGTTCGAGACCGCGCGCCGCGGCAAGCCGTCTGCCATGGTCGACGGGCGGCCCGCGCCGATCAGCTTCAACGTCAGTCACAGCGGCCGTCACGGGTTGATCGCGTTCGCGCCCCGCGGAAGGCTGGGTGTGGACATCGAGGAACGCACGACCCCTCGCAGGCTTGACCTGCTCGCCGAAGCCGCGCTGAGCGAGGAGGAGCGGGCAGCGTTCGCGTCGAAGCGGGGCGCCGAGCAGATCTGCCTCTTCTTCAGGCTCTGGACGATGAAGGAAGCGCTGCTGAAGGCGCACGGCGAGGGCTTCCTGCTGGATGCGACCGCCTTCGAGATCCCCCGATCGATTCGGCAAGGCGCGCCGAGCGGCACGCTCCAGCTGCCGCAACTGCCCGGCGTGAGCTGGCAGGTGCAAGACGTAGGTGACGAACGCTTCGCTGCCGCCCTCGCTCAAGAAGTCGCCGGCGACGACGCCTGCTAGCGGGCAACGGAGAAGAACGTGACGAGGTCGGACGCCAGCTGGGAGCTGCCGGAGCCAAGCGCGACGTCCGACGTCCCGGTGGACGACCACACCGTGATCACCCTCCGGCGTCACGGGAACCCCGCTGGGCCGAGGTTGGTCCTGAGCCATGGCAGTGGCCTGGCCATCGACCTGTACTACCCGTTCTGGTCCCTGTTGACGGACGACTTCGACCTGATCGTGTACGACCTGCGGAACCACGGGCGCAACGCGCGGGGTCCGCTCTCCGGCCACCACGTCCCGGCACTCGCCCGGGATCAAGATCTCGTGTTCGCGGCCATCGACGCCCACTACGGCGAGAAGCCGAAGATCGGGGTGTTCCACTCCGTCTCGGCCCTCGCGACGCTCCTCGCGCCCAGCAACGGCAGCGAGCTGTCGGCCGTCGTCCTGTTCGATCCTCCGCTTCGCAAGCCGGGATTGACGCACGAGGAGTACGACGCAGCATCGCTTCGCAATGCCGCTGCGGCGCGAGAGCGGACAAATCGCTTCGCCAGCAGGCAGCAGTTCATGGACTTCGCGCTCTTCTCCCCTAATTTCCGGCGTGTTGTGCCGGGAGTGATTGAACTCCTGGCCGAGACAACGCTCCAGCGGAGCCCGTTCGGAGACGGGTACGAGCTGATGTGTCCCCCCGCGTACGAGGCTCAGTTGATGGAGTACGGGCGGATCTATGCGATCGGCGTGGACCTCCTGGGCTACAACAGCCCCGTCAAGGTCGTTGGGGCGGATCCGACGCTCCCCTACTCGTTCCTTCCCACCATCGATCTCTCGGAGATTGCCGGTGTGAGCTATGACTTCCTCCCGGAAGCGACGCACCTGCTGCAACTGGAGCAGCCGGAGAACTGTGTTGCGGTGATGCTCGACTTCCTCGAGGCGCAGGGCGTCGGCTAGAGACCCGCCGGGGGAGCACCGCCATGGCAGCGCCAAGCGTCAACGAGCAGCTGCAGTACGAGCCGCAAGAGCCATGCTCGCCGCTGCTCGCGTTGAGCGTCGGGCTCCAGGGCGTCGTGCTGGTGCTGGCGCCGACGGTGTTGATCGTGGCGATCACCGTACGGGCGGCCAGCCAGGACGACGGCTATCTGACGTGGGCGGTGTTCGCCGCGCTGATCATCAACGCGATCATCACCGCGCTGCAGGCGAACCAGTTCGCGAGGATGGGCGCGGGACTGGTGGTGATCACCGGTCCCACCATCCAGTTCGTCGTCGTGACCGCCGCCGCGATCGCGGAGGGCGGGCCGGCGCTCATGGCCAGCCTGCTGCTGGTCTCCTCGATCTTCCAGTTCGCGCTGGCGGCCTGGCTGCCGTTGCTGCGCCGGATCATCACTCCCGTCGTCTCCGGCACCGTGCTGATGCTCATCGCGGTGACCGTCGTGCCGGTCGCGTTCGCTCGAATAGCCGAGGTGCCTGAGGGCGCCCCGGCGGGCGCCGGACTCACGGTCGCGCTCGCGACGCTCGTCGCCTCGACGGTGCTGGCGTTGCGAGCCGCGGGCGCGTGGAGGCTCTGGTCGGCGTTCATCAGCATCGGAGTCGGCTCCGCGCTTGCCGCGGCGTTCGGGATGTACGACCTGCAACGAGTGATCGATGCGCCCTGGGTGGGCATCCCGGAGGCGCAGTTCCCGGGCGTCGATCTCACGCCCGGTGTGGAGTTCTGGGCGCTCCTCCCGACCTTCGCGATCCTCACGGTTGTCCTCGGCATCAAGGTCATCAGCGACACCATGGTCATCCAGCAGGCGTCGCGGCGGGAAGCCCGAGCCGTCGACTTCCGCCAGATCCAGGGCGCCGTGAACGCGAACGGCGTCGGCATGGTGCTGTCCGGCATCGCCGGAACGCCTCCGACCTTCGCGTACTCGTCGTTCAGCGTGTCCCTGATCAGCCTCACGGGGGTGGCGTCACGGCGCGTCGGCTACGCGATCGCCGCGATCTTCCTGGTGCTCGCGTTCTTCTCCAAGTTCGCCGCGCTGCTCCTCAGCATTCCCGATCCCGTCATGGGGGCCTACCTCCTTCTGCTGCTCGGGCTGTTCTTCGTCGGCGGCATGCAGACGGTCGTCCGCGACGGGCTGGACGCACAGAAGGCCCTCGTCGTCGCGCTCGCGTTCGCGGTCGGCCTCGGCGTCGATGGGCAAGACATCCTCGTCGAGGAGTTCGGGGAGACACTGGGGAGCCTGCTCGGCAACGGCGTGATGGCGGGCACGGTTGTCGCCATCGTGCTCACGGCGTTCATCGAGTGGACCAACCCCCGCCCCGAGCGCCTTCGCGCCGAACTCGGGATGGCGGCACTGTCCCGCGTCGACGACTTCCTCCGCGGCGTGGCGGCGGGCCTCAACTGGAACGAGGCCTCAACGGAGCGCCTGTGCTCGGCCGGCGAGGAGACGCTGTCCACCCTGATGCTGTCCGGGGACGGCCAGTCGCCGACCGGTGGGGCGCGGCTCACCGTTACCGCACGCCCCGCGGGCGCGGCGGTTGACCTGGAATTCGTGGCGGCAACCGATCAGGAGAACCTCGAGGACCGGATCGCCTACCTGAGCACGGAGCTGCAAGTCCCGGAGCCGAGCGAGATCTCGCTCCGCTTGCTGCGGCACTACGCGTCTGCGGTCCGGCATCAGAAGTACCACGGCCTCGACATCGTCACCGTGCGAGTCGAGGGGTCTCAGTAGCGGATGGACGGAAGGGACAGGATTCATGAGCGCAACACGCGAACCTACCCCGGTGCCGGGCCGCACGCCTGACGGCGGAGCTGCTCCAATGAGCGAACCGTTGGCCATCATCGGGATGGCCTGCCGCTTCCCCGGAGCGCCGGACCTCGACGCCTACTGGAACCTGCTCGAGGAAGGCCGGAACGCCGTCACAAAGTCCGGCCCGGGTTCCGGAGTCGAGCGTACCGCCGGGACATTCGGGGAGCGCGAAGGCGCGAGTGATCTTGTCCGCTTCGGCGGCTTCCTGACCGACGTCGACCTGTTCGATGCGGCGTTCTTCCGCATGTCCCCCCTCGAGGCACACATCGTGGATCCACAGCAGCGGCTGACGCTGGAGACCACATGGCGGGCGCTGGAGGATGCCGGGCTGAACCCGGATCGGCTCAAGGGCACTCGCACCGGTGTGTTCACGGGCGTCAGCAACATGGAGTACCGCGAGGTCGTCTTCCGTGCGCTGGATCAGTCCCCGGATTCCGTCGGGCGTGCGGCCAGGCTGTACGCCAACCTCAACACCAACCTCAACGGTATCAGCGGCCGGATTGCCTTCCTGCTGGGCCTCCAGGGCCCGGCGATGGCGGTGGATACCGCCTGCTCGTCCTCGCTGGTCGCAACGCACGAGGCGACCATGGCGCTGCAGCACGGGGAGGTGGACCTGGCCCTCGTCGCGGGCGTCAACGTCATCCTGGACCCGCGCCGCTCGGAGTCGTACGCGGCTGCGGGGACACTCTCGCCGGACGGCCAGTGCAAGGCGTTCGACGCCTCAGCGAACGGGTGGGTGCGAGGCGAGGGCTGCGGCGTCGTCGTGTTGAAGCGGCTGAGCGACGCAGTTGCCGCTGGAGACCGTGTCTGGAGCGTACTTCGCGGCTCGGCGGTCAATCACGACGGAGCCAGCACCAACTACGCGGCGCCGAACGACCTCGCCCAGCGGAGGGTCTTCCGGGAAGCGCTGGCCAGGGCTGGCGTTGCCCCGGGCGCGGTGGACTATGTCGAGGCGCACGGGACGGGAACGCCTGTCGGCGACCCGATCGAGCTCTCCGCCGTGGCCGCGGTGTACTCCGAGGGACGCCACCCCGAACGCTCGCTGCTGATCGGGTCGGCGAAGTCCAACCTCGGCCACCTGGAACCGGCGGCCGGCGTCGCGGGCCTGATCAAGACCGTACTGGCGATCCACCACGGGGTGATTCCCCGTCACCTGCACTTCGAGACCCCGAACCCGGCGATCGAGTGGGAGCGGCTGCCGGTACGAGTGGCCGAGGAAACTACCGCCTGGCCGGATCGGCCGGGTAACCCACGACTGGCAGCGGTCAGCTCCTACGGAATGACGGGCACGAATGCTCATGTCGTACTCGCGGGCTACCCGGGTGCCGGGACCGGATCCGACGCCGAGCCGGGCCGGCCGACCGCGGTCGCCAGTCCTGTCACAGTCGCGCTGCCCGAACCATTCACGGATCTCGACCTGCCGGAAGGGCCCTTCAGCAAACGGTCCGCCAGAATCCTCCCACTGTCGGCCAGGGACGGCACTGCACTCCTCGAACTCGCCGGGAGCTACCTGTCATGGCTCGAGGACGAACCTGCTACGGAGACTGCCCTCGCCGACCTGGCGTGGACGGCTGGCACGGGCCGCAGCCACTTCAACCACCGGGCGGCCGTGGTCTTCCAGGACGCGGAGTCCCTGCGCGAGAAGTTGAGCGCACTGGCGTCCGCCAGCAGGGGAGCGACGCCGTCCCCGGCGCGCAAGGTGGCCTTCGTCTACACCGGGCAGGGCAGCCAATGGGTCGGCATGGGCCGGGATCTGTACGAGACGGAACCCGTGGCGCGGGCCGTGATGGACCGCTGCGAAGCGGTGTACCTCGAGGAGACGGGAGAGTCGCTGCTCGACGTCATGCTCGGCCGCGCTGCTGGCGAGGCCGACATGCACCTGACCGAGTGGGCCCAGCCCACGCTCTACGCACTCGACAGCGCCCTGGCGGCCCTGTGGGCGAGTGCCGGGGTCCGGCCCAGCGCCGTCTTCGGGCACAGCTTCGGTGAGTTGCCCGCTGCCCAGGCGGCGGGAGTGTTCAGCCTCGAGGACGGCATGCGGCTGGCCATCGTGCGCGGCCGGGTCATGTCGGAAGCCGAGCCGGGAGCGGGGGCGGCGATCTTCGCCCCGCGCGCCGATGTCGAAGCGGCGATCGAAGAGATCAACGCCGTCTCGGAGCGTGGCCTGCTGGGTATTGCCTCCGACAACGGCCTCAACCAGGTCGTGAGCGGCCTCGAGGATGAGATCGACGCCCTCGCGGCGCACTTCGAGGCGCGAGAGATTCGTGTGCGACGTCAGAACGTCACCCGCGCCGCCCACAGCCCGCTGATGGAGCCCGTGCTCCCGGCCCTCGAAGCGTTCGCGAACGGGATCGACGTACGGCCGGCGGAGCTGGACTTCGTCAGCAACGTCACGGGTAACGTGCTGGAACCGGGTGCGGCGCTGGACGGCGCCTACTGGAGGCGGCACGCGCGCCAGCCGGTGGCGTTCGCCGACGGCGTCCGGACGCTGGAGCGACTGGGTGTGGACACCGTCATCGAGATCGGGCCCCATGGCGTGCTCGGGCCGATGATCAGCATGGTCTGGCCGCAGCCGCCGGGCACCCCCGGGGCGGCCGTGATCATTCCCAGCATGCTGCGCCCCGAGGAGCGGGGCGGCACGGAGGCGGCCAGCGGATTCACGGAGGCCGTCGCCGAGGCGTACACGGCCGGCCTCGATGTCTCGTTTGAAGCGCTGTTCGCTGGCGAGACGCGAAGCCGGATTTCCATCCCCGGCTACCCGTTCCAGCGCAGTTCCTACTGGTTCGAGACGCCCCGGCGGCGGCGCTCGGCCGTCGGGCACCCGCTGCTCGGCCTGCGGCACGAGTCGCCGAACGGCGAGGTCTCGTTCGAAACCGAGATCGAGCCTTCGGACCCGCCGTGGTTGCAGGAGCACCGGGTGTTCGGGCGCGTCGTGGCGCCCGGGGCGCTGTACGGCGCGCTGGTGGCCTCGGCGCTGCTGGCCGAGGGCGCCCCCGTGCTCATGGACGACCTGCAGCTGTTCAGTCCGCTGATCTTCCCGGAATCCGCCGACGGCGAGGAACAGAGCCGCCGACTTCAACTCATCCTCGGGCGGCCCGATGACCGGCAGGTACGGCGAGTTGAGATCTTCAGCAAGGGCGCCGACACGGACTGGACGCTGCACGCCAGGGGTAGCGTCCCGGCGACAGCTCCTTTGGACGGAGCGGGAGCCTCGATCGACGTCGAAGGTCTGAAGGCCGGCATGACTCGCGGCGACCCGCGGGAGCTCTACCGGGCGAGAAGCAGCGTCGGAGTCGAGCTTGGCCCGCCCTTCCGCGGGCTGACCGCGCTCTGGCAGGGACAGGGCGAGGCGCTGGGCGAGATAGCCCTGCCGAGCCTGGTGGACCGGAACGGAATCGACATCCACCCGCTCCTGCTGGACGCCTGCTCCCAGGTCATGTCGGGAGGGCGCACCCCAGCCGAGGGCGACACGACCGTCTACATGCCGTTCGGCTGGGAGCGGCTGTGGTTGACCGGCCCTCTCCCCGAGCACCTGGTCTGCCGCGCCGAGCTGCGCGAAGCCAGCGCCGGCGCCAGCTTGTCGGACGAACCAGCCGAAGTGCTGAAGGCCGACCTGTGGATCTACGACGAGGATGGCGTCGCCATCGGCGGAGTCAGCGGCTTCACGGTGAAGCGCGCGACGCGCGCAGCCCTCCTGTCGGCGTTGGACACGACCGATGACCTGATGTACGAGGTCGTCTGGCGCGAGCGGCCCCTCGGCGAGTCGGCGCAAGCGGCGGAGCCCCCCGAGCGCAGCGAGGCCGCCGGTGACCCGCCCGGCGTGTGGATCCTCGCGGCCGACCGGGGCGGTGTCGCCGATCGGATTGCCGCCGCGCTGGCCGACCGAAACCAGACCGTGCTCCTGGCCGGCGACGCAGCAGGCGACTCTCCTTCGATCGCCGAGCCCGGCGCCTTCAACGCTCCCGTGGATGCGAGCAGCCGCGAGTCCTGGCGCTCGCTCATCGAGGAACTGCCCGAGGGCGCCCCGCTGCGGGGCGTCGTGCATCTCGCGGCGCTCGACGGGCACGGCGCCCATGCAAGTACCGAGGAGCTGAAGGAAGACGTCACGCGCGGACTGGGGAGCGCCCTCACGCTCGTCCAGGGACTGATCGATGCGGACGCCGCCCCGGAACACGGCCTCTGGTTCGTGAGCCGTGGCGGACAGGTGCTGCACGAGGAGCAGCGTGGCGAACTCGGCGGCGCGCTGCTCTGGGGCTTCGGCAAGGTAGTCGCGCGCGAGCTGGCCCAACTGCCGGCGAGCATCGTCGACCTCGATCCGGACGACGACGAGATCCCCGGCGCCTTCATCGACGAACTGCTGAACCCCGACAGGGAAGACCTCGTCGCGTACCGGGCAGGGGCCCGGTACGCGCAACGGATCGTGCGAGGCACGGGTGGCGCCCAGCGACCGCCCCTGCCCGACGACGCCGCTGGCGAGCAGACCGATCGGGTTCGTGACGACCGCACATACCTGGTGACGGGTGGCCTCGGAGGCGTCGGCGGCGCCACCGCCGGCTGGCTCGCGGATCGCGGCGCCCGGACGATCGTCCTGAACGGACGTCGCGCGCCGGACCCCGCCGCCGAAGAGGTCATCCGCTCGCTGCGCGAGCGTGGCGTCGAGGTGCATGTTGAGCTGGCCGACGTGGCGAACGCCGACGAGGTCCGCGCGATGTTCGAGCGCATCGATGCGACCCTCCCGCCCCTCGGCGGCGTCATTCACAGCGCGGTGGCGCTCTCGGACGCCGCACTCATCAACCAGACGTGGGACGGGTTCGAGGAGGTGATCTGGTCGAAGGTGCTGGGAGCCTGGGAGCTGCACCGCCAGACGGAGGATCGCGACCTCGACCTGTTCATTCTTTACACGAGCATGTCGGGCGTCCGCGGCAATCCCGGGCAGTCCAACTACGCCGCCGCGAACACGTTCTGCGACGAACTGGCGCGTCACCGGCGAGCACGCGGACTCCCCGGCCAGGCGATTCAGTGGGGAGCCTGGGGAAGCATCGGCGGCGGCGAGCGGCGGCGCGATCGGCTCGAGCGTGTGGCAGCGGCCTCCGGGTACGACTGGATGACCCCGACGCAGGGCATCCGCGCACTCGATCGAGTCGTACGAGAGGACCTGGCGGTCGCCGGGGTCACGCTGATCGACTGGGATGTCTACGCGTCGTCCCTGCGCACCGTCCCGCCCTCCATTGAGGGACTGCTCTCCGCACCCGCAGCGCCGGACGCCGACGATCCGGACCCGGCCGCGGATCTGATCTCGCGCCTGCGCGAGGCGCCCGAGTCTCAGCACTACGGGCTACTCGAAGAGGCCGTCCAGAGCCTTGTCCAGGATCTGCTGCGGATGCCCTCGCCGCCGGATCCCAACGTCACGTTCTTCGATCTCGGCCTCGACTCGCTGATGGCGCTCGAGTTGAGGGCGCGGCTCAATCTCGCCCTCGGTGGCGAGCACACGGTCTCCAACACGATCGCCTTCGACTACCCCGACACAGCGAGTCTCGCCGGTCACCTGGCCGAGGTGCTCGACCCCGAGCGCGACCGAGTGCCCGAACCGGCGGTGCGCACCGTGGCGCCGCCCCGGCCGAGGCAGCACGCCGAGGACGCGATCGCCATCGTGGGGATGGCCTGCAAGTTCCCCGGCGCCGATGACCTCGCGACGTTCTGGAAGCTGCTTGATGCCGGCGCGAGCGCCGTCAGCGATGCGCGGAACGGTTCGGGCCCCTGGACCGACTTCTTCGGAGACGCCGCTGCGGGAGACCCCCCACACCCGCGCGCGGGGTTCGTGGAGGGGGTCGATGAGTTCGACGCATCCTTCTTCCGCGTCTCGCCGCTCGAGGCGCGGAACATGGACCCGCAGCTGCGGATGCTGCTCGAAACGACGTGGCACGCCCTCGAGGATGCGGGCATCGATCCCGACACGCTGCGGGGCAGCCGCACCGGCACCTACGCCGGGGTCGGCCTCGGCGAGTACCGCGACGTCATGAACGTGCGCGGCAAGCCGATCGGCTACGTGGGCATCAACGGCAGCACGTCCGTCGGGCGCGTGGCGTTCACGCTCGGGCTCGAGGGACCGGCGCTGCCGCTGGAGGTGGCCTGTGCGTCCTCGCTGGTCGCCGTGCACCACGCCGTCACGGCGCTGCGCCACGGTGAGATCAACCTCGCCCTCGTCGCCGGCGTGAACGCCGCGCTCTCGCCCGATGCGACGCTCAAGATGGCCGAGCTCGGGATGCTTTCGTCCGGCGGCGAGTGCAGGGCGTTCAGTGCCGGGGCAGACGGGTTCGTTCGCGGCGAAGGCTGCGGCGTCGTGATCCTCAAGCGCCTGAACGAGGCGCTGGAGGACGGTGACCGCATCTGGGCCGTCGTCCGTGGCTCGGGCGTCAACCAGAGCGGCGTGAGCGCCGGTCCGACGGCGCCCAGCGGGCTCGCCCAGCAGCATGTGATCGAACAGGCGCTCTCGAGCGCGGGCGTCGATCCGGCGGATGTCGACTACCTGGAGGCGCACGGGACCGCCTCCGAGCTTGGCGATGCGATCGAGCTCGAGGCCGCGGCGGCCGTCTACGGCCGCGGGCGCGAGCCGGGGCGGCCACTGCTGGTGGGCTCGGTCAAGACCAACATCGGCCACACCGAGTCGGCGGCCGGGATGGCCGGCCTGATCAAGACGGTGCTGTCGATGCAGCGCGGCGTGATCCCCGCTCACCTGCACCTTCAGCAACCCTCGCAGCACATCGAGTGGGAGCGACTGCCGGTGCAGGTGACGGACTCCGCGACCGCGTGGCCGCAGCACCCCGACCGGGAGCCGTTGGCGGCGGTGAGCGCGTTCGGCCTGACCGGCGCCAACGCGCATGTCGTCGTCGAGGGCTACACAGCCGCCGCGTCCGCTCCGGGCACATGGGCCCCCGGGCCGCCGCAGCCCGTCGAGCTGCCATCGCCGGACGGAACGCACCTGCCCGTGCCCTCGGTTCCCTCGGGCACGAGCGCCGCGCGCCTGTTGCCGCTGTCTGCCAAGTCCCACGACGCCCTCCGCGATCTCGCGCGCGAGTACCTCGCGTGGATCGAGACGCCGGAGGAGGCTCCGGCCGAGTCGGCGCTGGCGGATGCCGCGTGGACGGCTGGGGTTGGGCGGAGCCACTTCCCCCACCGCGCCGGGGTGGTGTTCAGCGACGGCCCCTCCCTCCGCGACGGCCTGCAAGCGCTTGCGGACTCGACCGCCAGCCCCGAACCGCAGGCCGCCCGGCGAGTCGGCTTCGCCTACAGCGCCGAGGCCGGCGAGTCGCCCTCGGCGGTCCGGGCGTTGTACGAGTCCGAGCCGGCGGTGCGTGCCATCCTCGACCGCTGCGAGGAGGTCTTCCGGGCCGAGCGCGAGGCCTCGTTGCTCGGCGCGATGTTCGGCGAGGACGCGCCCGATAGCGGCGAGGATGCGGCGTGGCGACAGCCCGCGGCCTACGCCCTGCACTGCGCGCTGACGGCGCTGTGGTCGAGCGTGGGGATCCGGCCCGACGTCGTGCTGGGGCACGGCGTCGGGGAGCTGGCGGCGGCGCAGGCCGCCGGGGTCTTCGGCCTCGAGACCGGTCTGCGCCTCGCAATCGCCCGCGCGGGCCTGGCGCAGGACGACGGCGCCAGCCTCGATGCGGGCGCCGCGCCGGCGGCGTTCGAGGCGGCCCTCGGCGGGTCGTCGCCAGCGCGGCCTTCGATACCCGTGGTGAGCGGCGCGACGGGCGAACCAGCCCCGGCGAGCCAGTCGTTCGAGGCGGCCTACTGGCTGCGCCAGGCGCGGCTGCCGGCGAGCTCCGCCGGCGGCTTGAGCGCGCTCGGCGAGCTGGGCGTGGACGTCGTCGTGAACATCGGCGCGAGCGGAGACTCCTCGGACACGGCGGCGGATCCTGAAGCCGCGCTCACGACGATCCCGAGCCCGCTGGACGGGCCGGGAGCCGGCGTTGAGCCCACGGAGGCGTTCGTGCGCGCCGTGGCGCGGGCGTACGAGGCAGGCCTCGGCGTTGCATTCGCCGGCCTGTTCGCGGGCGAGCTGCGGAGCCGCGTGGCGCTTCCCGGCTACCCGTTCCAGCACCGCCGCTACTGGCTGGAGCCGGCCCGCCGAGGATAGCCCCGCCGTCCGGCGACGCCGCATACCGCAAGCATGCGGCGCTTCGCGGGTTGGCAACCTGTCCGATCGTGCTGCTTCCTCGCCGGCGGCGGCTTGACCTATATATCGGATATCGCTACATTGGTATCCGGTACATCGTCGGGCGGCATACTGCGCGGTGGTGCTGAGCACTGCGGCCGGATCCCGCCGTCAGCCGGGTCAGGTAGCATGCCGAACCGAACGCCCTCGGATCTGCTTCCCCTACCGGCATCCCAGTTGCACATCGTGCTCGCTCTGGCCAATGGCGACAGGCACGGCTACGCGATCATGAAGGAGATCGAGGCGTTTACCGGTGGCACGGTCGTGATGGGGGCAGGCACGCTCTACGGCGCCATCAAGCAGATGTTGAAGACCGGCTTGATCGAAGAGAGCTCCGAGCGCCCGGACCCCGATCTCGATGACGAGCGCCGGCGCTACTACCGTCTTACGGGTCTCGGGCGAGACACGCTTGATGCCGAAGTGACCCGGATGGAGCACCTCACCCGTACCGCCAGGACGAGACTGGCGGAGGTCCTGCATGCGCGAGGAACCTAACCGTGTTCTCGGAGCGAGTGTACCGCGCGCTCCTCGTCGTCTATCCGCGGGAGTTCCGGCGCGAATACGGCGATCTGATGACCCAGTTCGTGCGGGATCGCATGCGTCACGACGGCAGGGGTATCCAGGGTCTGATGACCTGGCTACACGTGCTCGTCGATCTTGCGACTTCCGCACTGAACGAGCATCTAAGGGGAGCTGGCATGGGGCGCAGTAGACCCGTCATAGAGACCGACTCACTCACGAAGATCTACGGGAACATCGTCGCCGTGGACGGCCTCTCGATGTCCGTCCCGGGCGGACACGCCTTCGGATTGCTCGGTCCGAACGGGTCCGGCAAGACGACCACCATGGGCATGCTGCTCGGTCTCGTACGCCCGACGTCGGGGAGCTTCAGTCTCTTCGGCTCCTCCGAGGGGCTCGAGGCATCGCTTCGCCGCGTTGGAGCAATCATCGAGTACCCGTCCTTCTACCCGTACCTCACCGGGCGGGAAAACCTCGTGTACTTCCAGGGCATCCTGGGGCGGGGCTCTTCGGACGATATCGACAGCCTGCTCGAGCGGGTGGGCCTGGCGGAGAGAGGAGACTACCGCTTCAGCACGTACTCCCTCGGCATGAAGCAGCGCCTGGGCCTGGCCTTCGCGCTGCTCGGCGATCCGGAGGTTCTGTTCCTGGACGAGCCTACGAACGGGATGGACCCGGCGGGCATGGCCGAGGTTCGCGAGCTGGTCCGCCAACTCTGCGCGGACGGGAGAACCGTTCTGCTCGCCAGCCACCTGCTGAACGAGGTCGAGCAGATGTGCGACAGCGTCCTGATCATGTCCAACGGAACGCTGATCACCCAGGGCGACGTCCCGGACATCCTCCGGGCAGGCGATCAAGTCCGGCTCAGAACCACCGACGATGCACAGGCCGTTTCCATCCTCTCCGCACTGAAGTGGGTCGGGGACGTGAGGATCGAAGGCGGCGAGGTTCTCGTTTCAGCCCCGAGTGAACGGTCCGCGGAGATCTCCACGGTCCTCGGACGTGCCGGTGTCTACGTGATCGAGGCGAGCTCCGGCCGTGGCGGGCTGGAGCGATACTTCCTCGAGGTCACCGGCGACGCAGCCGGAAGCACCCGCGAGGCCTGACGTGCTGGCCAGCAACACGCCGTCGATGCCCCAGGTGGTGCGGCTCGCAAGGTGGGAGTGGTTCAAGGTCCGCCGGCTCCGGATGCCCTGGACCCTCCTGGCAATCGCTCTGCTCGTCTCGCAGCTGGGCATCTGGGTCAACTATCTCGCGTACCACAACGAGACCGTGCAGGAGATCGTTGGCGGCGGTACCGCCTCCTACAGCGTTTCATGGGACGAGGCTGGCCACACGTCCCTGAAGATGACGTGTGCGGATGTCGCGAATGATCGCACTCCAGCGGGGTTCTACGAGCTCACCGAACAGCAACGGAGCGACTTCCTGGACGGGGTGGCCGCATGGCGCGCCGGGGGGCCATGTGACAACTTCCCATCGCTCCCTGAGCTTCGCAAGGGTTTCACGGTCCCCCACAGCATCACCGCAAGCATGTCCGGGTTCTCTTCGCTCGGTCCTGTGGCAATCGGCCCACTGCTCGTCATGATTCTCGCGGCTTCTCTCGTGGGGACCGAATACGGCTGGGGCACGCTGCGGACGGTTCTCAGCGGCGGCGCCGCTCGCTGGAAGTTTCTCTCCGCGAAACTCCTCTTGCTCGCGCTGTTGTGCGCTTGCGTGCTCACGGTCATATCGCTCGTCTCGGTTGCGTCCAGCCTCGCGGCCGCTCTGATTCCTCCCGGCGAGACCGGCGGACTTCCCGACGCCGGGAGGTGGTCCGAGGTGGTCGTGATGTTCTTCAAGACCGTCTCGGGACTCCTGCCGCTCGTGGCGCTCAGCGTCCTCGCCACGGTGCTCACCGCATCCCGCGGTGTGGGCATTGCCCTCTCGGTCGGCTACACGCTGGTTGAGTTGCTCATCGCGCCGCTTCTCCACCTCAACGACACGCTTGCCGATGTCGCGGACTACCTGCTGATTGAGAGCTTTCGCTCGTGGACAGCCATGCCGGGCATAGACGGCTCTTCGGACGAGCTACAAGGCCTGATCCCGATCGTCGCGTACACCGTCTTGCTCGTGGCAGCCGCGCTCTGGGTATTCAGCAGGAGGGACATCGGCGGGGCGATAGGCGACTAACCCCCACAACCCCGCCGTGCGCCTCTCGACCCCTCAGCCCGGGCGACACACTCGGCCTCAATGTCCGGAAACGAGGACGATCCGCACCGCGAGCTGCGCCGTCGGCTCCACGCTTCAGCACTGCGACGTTGCATCCCGGAGTGCGATCGCGGTCTAGGGGCGTCGGGTTCCGCGGGGGCTGGAGCGTCGTGTCCACGCGGCTCCGAGGGTGACCGCCAGACCCAGTGCAATCACGAGCATGAGCGCCGCGGGCGGCTGCGGAGACCCCGCACCGGGAGCGAGTCCGGCGCCCGTGGCGGGCGGGGCAGGGGAGTCCCGGCCAGCGTCGCGGGCGGCCTCCGCCGGAGCCGCCTCGACCCACGTGCTCCGCGCCTCGCCGCCGGGGGCGTAACGAGGATCGCCGGCGCGGACGGTCCCGAGGGCGCGCAGGTACTCGCGCAGGGCCTGCTCATAGCTGGCGACTATTCGCAGCGTGTCGGGGTTCCTTCCGAGCATCGTGTAGCCGTCTCCTCCATCCGCGACGAAGCTGCTGGTCACGATGGTGACGGCCGGGGCGCCCTCCACGATCGCGCCTCCCGCGACAATCGGTGTGCCGCCGGCCAGGGTGAGGCTCACCACGCGCTCCCCGGCGGGGCGCGCGGGGTCGTAGACGGCGGCGATCCCGCCGATCTGGAGGAAGGCTCCGCTCGGCGCGGGGTAGCGTTCGCCCGAGACCTCGAAGACGGCCTTGAGGTCCGCGGGTAAGACGTTCCTGACCACCGACACCGCGTTCGGGAAGGGAAGCACATCGAGCGTATTGACGAGGAAGAGCTCGCCCGGGGCGGTCCCACTCGTGGGGAGCGTGTCGCCGGCGTTCTGGCGAATGCCGCCGCTGTTCTGGATGGCGACGACCGGGTTGTCGAGGCTGCGTGGAGGCAGGCCCAGGCTGGGAGCGGCGCGGTCATAGGCGTGGAGAAAGGCGTCGGCGATGAGGTTGCCCGCATTGCTCTCGCCCCCGCGCACGCCGGCACGCGAGACATCGAGCAGCACCTCGGAGATCGCGATGGTCGTGCTCGCGAGACCGGCGAGGCAGGCCGCGATCGGCTCCTCGACGGTGGCAACGAGCATGGGATCGGCGACAACGCCGCCGACGAATCCCGCGACTGTGGCTGCCTCGCTCTCCGCAACGACCGGCCGCGGGTAACTGGAGGCGCCAACGATACTCTCGACTTCGCCCGCAGCGTCGAATACGGCATCGAGACGACCGACATACCGGTAGTGGCCCGCGGTGGTCACGATGTAGATCGTCCTGCCAGCGGCGTCCGTGGCCTCCAGCGGGTACTCGCCCTCGACCGGGGCGAGCTCACCGGGCAAGCGCTGCACGGAAGCAGCGACAGCGGGGTTCTGGAGGAGGGCGTGCCCTCCGCCCGAGACGACGATGTCCACTCCGCGCAAGAGGGCGACGAGCGCCACGTCGACCGAGAGGCTCTGAAGGTGGCTGACAAAGATGATCCTGTTGACGCCCCTTGCGAGCAGACGATCGATCTCGGCCTGGACGGCGGCTGCGGTCGCAGCCAGGTCAGGCGTGACGACGACGTTGCGCGGGATGGAGATGGTGGTCAGGCCCGGGGTCGTCGCGCCGACCAGGCCGAAGCGTACGCCGCTGCCGGAATCGTCGAGGATCAGCGAGCGCCCGACCACGCGGCCACCGGCGACGGGCAGCTCGATGAGCCCGTCTTCATCGACGAGGTCGGCGAAGCCGGGCTCGCCGGAGAAGTCGAGGTTGGCGCTCAGGAACGGCTGGTCCTCGAAGCTGCGAATGAAGCGCTCGAGGACATCGGGCGTCGCGTCGAACTCGTGGTTGCCGATGACGTGGGCAGCGTAGGGGATGGCGCCCTGGGCTACCGCATCGAAGAACGGGCTACCCTCCCGCTGGCCGCAGATGAACGCGGCGGATGAGAGGTACGCATCTCCCGCGTACACCGCCAGGACTGCATTCCCGTCCGCGCGAGCAGCGGCCAGCTCCCGATCGACCACGGCTTTGTAGGCGGCGATCCCCGCGACCGGCACCTCGAGCGTGCGGCCGCCGGCCTCGACCGTGTTCGTGAGGGGGAGCAGGGCCGACTCGCCGTCATTGTTGTGGAGGAGCGTGACGGTCACCGAGCCGCGTTGCGCATCCGCGACGTGTGCGGCGGGGTCGCCGTTCAGCGTGGGGAACAGCGCGAGCGCCCCCAGGGCGACGAAACCGGCCAGCAGTGCGGTTCGTGCGTACGGCAAGGGCGAACCTCACTGAGCGGCGCGCACGGCAATGGTCGCCTGTCCGTTGAGACTAGGCGGACCGCCGTTGTTGCGCCAGCGGAGATCCGGCTCGAGGCCGGCCCGCCATGGTCGTCACTGGTTGACCTGCCCTGCCCAGCTCTCGTGCCACCTCAAGCCGCGCAGTGGCGCCTGGCGTGGCCGAGTCCGCCTACGGCAAGACACCGGCCGAGCGCAGCAGGCGCAGCGTGCCCTCGAGGTCCGCGCGGTCGCTGAGGTCGCTGTCCGGGGGCTGCACCTCGTCGTTCGCTCTCGGGTCGCCCCACCTTCGTGGCGCCGCAGCACCCGCCAGACGCCGGAGGGGCGAGCTGGATGCCGCCCCACCTGGGCCGCGCCAGCCCGGCCAGCTCGGCTTCCGCCCCCGCCTGGCCCCTCGCTCAGAAGGCCGCCACCTGTCGCAGCCACTCGAAAAAAGGTCAGGCTAGTTGCCCGCGGCAGGCGGGTTGCCCGCGGGGTACCCTCCGCCGAACGGGTTGAGCAGCGGCTGACCCTGCGACCGGTAGTAGGCATTCCAAGCCGCTTTTCGGCAGGCTTGGGAAGTGAGGCCAATACCGTAGCCATACGAGCCCGAGCGCTTCCACTGACTGCTCACGCGCTGCTCGCGGTAGCACTGGCCGTCATCGCCGCGCACCGCACGGTTATTGGCGTCGGCGCTGTACACGAAGGAGTTGGTACCGTCGGCGAGCTCGTGGAGCGGCTGGTTTACCGGTGGTGGCGTGTTGCCCTGCTCGTTGACCTCGCGGACGGTCGTGCCGGTGACCGTCCCATCGGCGCGGGTGACTGGCACGGTAGTGCGATCGCCGTCGTAGAGAAACAGGATGTCGCCGAGGTTGTTCCAGTCGAACGTCCAGCCGGGCTTGGCCTCGTCGCACGGGATGTCGGACTTCGTGACCCGGAGGCTTCCGTCCGTGACGTACCACACGTTGGACTCCGGGTGGCAGTCGATGGACCAGGTCCAGGTGGCGTCCTGGGCGCTGGCGCGGTCCGTGGCCGAGAACGCGAACGCCGCCAGGATGGCAAGCGCCCCAAGCAGCCCGATGAGACTCCCTCTCGCCGTCATGATTGTTCTCCCTTCACTTCCGCTACCCCGAACCGCGGTGCGAATGCGTCGCTTGCGGTGCATGGAGTCACGCCTGCCTCCGAACGGTGTCACCGTCCCGGACCCGGCAATCGTACGCTCAGGGGTATGTGATACGTGTATGAAAGTGCCCCGTATGACCGTAAGATTCCATATGAATAATCCCGCGCGACGGTTGCACCGAGCACTCGACAGGGTCCTCAGGATCCCGGAGCCACTCGAGGTCCACCGGGCCCCGTGTCGGCAGTCCGGAGCCCCTGTTCACGGCCCGGCGGAACGTGGCCTTCCAGGCGCAAGGCAGCGCCCTGTGTGCCGACAAGACGACGGTTGCATCCTGCGACCCTCTGCCCCGCCGCCCGCCGGGGGGAACCATCGGGGATGCTCCGGCGTCCTGATCGTGTAGCTTCGGCCTCGAGAAGCGGTTTCCGAGGTCCGGTGGAGCGACGAGGGGGCGCATGCTCGGGAGGACGGCCCGGACGATCCTCTCCCGCCTGCTCCGGCGCGATCGGAGCGGCGCGCTGCTGCGGACCGGACTCGCGGCCGCGGCCGTCATCCTCGGCGCAGCGGGCGCGCTCCTTGTCTACGCGTACCTCGCACCATTGACGCCCCTCGAGCAGCAGGCGCCGGCGGCCGGGACGCTCATCGTCGACCGCCACGGCGTGCTCCTGCTCCGGGACTCGTCCGACGGCACGCGCATCCCCGTCGCCCTCGACGAGATCGCACCGATCGTTGTCGCGGCGACAGTGGCCGCCGAGGATCAGCGCTTCTGGCGTCACCTGGGCGTCGATCCGCTCGCGGCTGCGCGCGCACTCAGCCACGCGGCGACGGCGCGGACGCAACCGCGTGGCGCATCGACGATCACGCAGCAGCTCGCGCGGCGGTTGTATCTGCCCGACGAAGCCGGGCCGGCGCTGCTGCGCAAGGCGCGCGAAGCGCTCATCACGTTGCAGCTCGAGGCCCGCCATCCGAAGCGGGAGCTGATCGAGGCCTACCTGAACCACGTCTACTACGGCCGTGGCGCGTACGGCATCGAAGCCGCGGCGCGACGTTACTTCGGCGTCGCCGCGCGCCACCTCGACCTCGCGCAGGCGAGCTACCTCGCCGGGTTGCCGCAGTCGCCGGTCCTGTACGGCGACGAGCGGGCGGCGGACCGCGCCCTCGCCCGGCAGCGCTACGTGCTCGACCGCCTGGCGGCGACGGGGGCGATCACCCGCGCACAGGCGGCGGAGGCCGCCGCCCTGCCACTTGCCTTCGTGAGCGAGGAGCACACGGCGCTCGCCCCACACTTCGCCACGATGGTCCTGGACGAGCTGGCGACCCTCCGGCCGGACCTCGCGGACAGGCCCGGGCTGATCATCGAGACCACACTCGATGCGACGTTGCAGCGTGCGGCCGCGCGGGCGCTGCGGGTGCGCCTGGAACACATCGCCCCGTGGGGGGCAGGCAATGGCGCAGTCGTCGTCATCGAGCCCTCGAGCGGCGCGCTCATCGCGCTGGTCGGGAGCGCGGACTTCGCCGAGGCGGAAGCGGGACAGGTCAACATGGCGCTGGCGCCCCGCCAGACCGGCTCGGCGATGAAGCCCCTGCTGTACGCGGCGGCCCTCGAGCGTGGCTACACGGCCGCTTCGATGCTGCTGGACGTGCCGTCCAGCTTCCAGACCCCCGTCGGTGTCTACATCCCTACGAATGCCGACCACCGCTACCGTGGCCCGGTGGCGCTGCGCACGGCCCTGGCCTCCTCGCTCAACGTGCCGGCTGTGCGCACGCTCGACGAGATTGGAGTGGGGGCGCTGGTCCGCACCGCGAACCGCGCCGGGTTGAGCAGCATCGCCGCACCGGAGCCCTACGGCCTCTCGCTGGCGCTCGGCTCGGCCGAGGTGCCGCTGCTTCGTCTCACGGCCGCGTACAGCGCCATCGCGAACGAGGGGCGCCTGGCGGAGCCATACGGGATCGAGCGCGTCCGCGATGGCGCAACGGGCCACGTGCTGTACGAGCGTGCGGCCCCGGACCCGGCGCGCGTGATGTCGCCCGAGCACGCGTTCCTGCTTTCGGACATCCTCAGCGACCCGATCGCGCGCGAGCCGGGATTCGGGGCGGGATCCGTGCTTGAGACGCCGTTTCCGGCGGCGGTGAAGACCGGCACGACCTTCGAGTTCCGAGACAACTGGACCGTCGGCTTTACGCCGGACCGCGCCGTCGGCGTGTGGGTCGGGAACGCCCGGGGCGGAGCGATGCTGGGCCTCTCCGGTGTCGACGGCGCCGGTCCGGTCTGGCGCGACGTGATCGAGGCGGCGATGGCGGATCGGCCACCGCGCGCGTTCGAGCCTCCGCCAGCGATGATCACCGCCATCGTCTGCGCGCCGACCGGCCTCGTGCCCGGGGCACACTGCCCGTCGCCCGTCAGCGAGTGGTTCGCGGCCGGGACCGAGCCTGCGGAGATCGAGGCGTACTACCTGCTCGGAGCCGACGGCGCCCTCGCGATCGATCCGCCCGCGGAAGCACGATCCTGGGCCGCCCGGGCCGGCGTCCGGCTCGCCGGCGACTACGATCATGGCTCGGCGCCGGCCGTGACGATCATGCAGCCGGCGGAGGGCGCCGTGCTGTACATCGCGCCCGAACTCCATCGTCAGGAGACGCTGCTCCGCGCCGCCGCGCCCGCGGGGGTCGAACAGATCGAGTTCCGGGTCGACGGCGTGGCCGTGGGCAGCGCGCCGGGCCCGGACGCGTACGTGGTGTGGAAGCTGACGGTAGGCGCTCACACGCTGGAAGTGGTGGCGACGTTGGCCGACGGCGCGACCGTCGCCGCGACGTCCCGCTACGAGGTGCGCGAACCGTGAGCGAGGAGCGGCGCGGCCGGCTGCGTGGACGCTGGTGGCTGTGGTCGGCTGCTCCCGTCGCCGCGGTACTCCTCGTGGTCCTCGCGTTCGTGCTCGCCCACTCCAGCGGCCGCGACGGCGAGGACACGCTCGTCGCCACGCCGCCGCCGCCGGCCGAGGAGACGCGCAGCCCCACCGCCACGCCGACACCCACCGCGACCGCGACCCCGACGGCAACGCCGACACCCACCCCTGTTCCGACGCCCCCTCCGCCGCCGGCGGCCGTGGTGGTCACGCCGGACGGCGAGCAGGCCCCGCGGCTTTCGTTCATGCGGATCGCGTTCCTCACGCCGCCACCCGAGACGGAGCCCGAGCAACTCGTCTCCCTCGATCCGCCCATCGACGGCTCCTTCGTGTGGGTGGACGAGCGGACACTGTTGTTCCAGCCCGAGTTCCCCGGCTGGGACCGGGGAGGGCGCTACCACGTGGTCGTCGACGGCGCGGCCTCCGGTCTCGCCAAGGACCACGCGCATGCCTTCACCGTCGAAGGCCAGCTCGAGGTGCAGTACGTCATCCCCGGACCCGGCGACCGGGACGTGCCTCTGAACGCCCAGATCCTGGTGCAGTTCAACCGCTCGGTTGCCCCGCTCACGGTGTTGCAGGAGGGCCCCGGCCCTCCGGTGCTCGAGTTCGACCCGCCGCTCGCAGGTGAGGGCGAGTGGCTCAACACCTCGCTCTATCGCTTCATCCCGCGCGATCTGGGCCCGAGCGTGTCCTACCAGGTGCTCATCTCCGCCGGATTGACCTCGGCGGCTGATGGCGTGCTCGAGGAGGACTTCACGTGGAGCTTCACAACCGTCCTGCCGCGCGTGAGTCGCATCTCCCCGGGGCACAATTCCGAGTTCGTCGAACAGAGCCGCGACATCGTCGTCACCTTCAACCAGGCGATGGACCGCGCCTCGGTCCGGCGCGGTCTGTCGTTCGGCATCACGCAGTCGCGGCCGGGCGACTGGATCGAGGCCAACACCGCGCTCGGCGCCTATGACGTTCCGGCGGATCCAGCGGTGCCGGTGCTCTTCGTATGGAACGAGGACAGCACGGTAGTGACGCTGAAGCCCTTCAGACCACTCCGGCGCAGCACCACGTATACCGTGATCGCACGCGCCGGGATGCTCAGCGCGGCCGGTGCGGCCACGCCGTCCGAGCGGACCTCACGATTCAGCACGCTCGACTGGCCGCGGCTCGAGAGCACCGATCCCGCCAACGGAGAGTCAGCCCACCGTCCGTGGTGGGGTATCCGGCTCAACTACAACAATCCAATGGATGTCACGTCGTTCTCCGACCGGATCTCCGTGAGCGGAATCGACCCGGACGACATCGACGTGAGCGGGCGCTACGACGAGGCCTACATCGACGCGCCACTCGAGTACTCGACCCGGTACACGGTGACTGTCGATGAGGGAGTGCGCGATCGCGGCGGTGCGCCGCTGCCTGAGCATGAGTTCTCGTTCACCACCCGTGATCCCGCCCCGCCGCGGCTGCCCGACCGCTCGGTCGATCTCTCCGTCCCGAACTGGTTCGCGACCTACTCGGCGGCGACCGGGCAAGAGCTGTTCTTCACCGCGGTGAACGCCCCCACGGTGCTATTCCGGTTGCACCCACTGACCGAGGCCGAGGCCCGGACGCTTCTCTCCCGCGGCTACGTCGACAGGTGGGAGTACGTCGAGAACGAGGACACCGGCGGAACCACGAGGGTCTGGAAGCCCTTCGAGCCCTCGCAGCCCGCGCTGCGCGAGTGGGGTCAAGTGACGAGCGAGGAGGACCGCTACGTCCGCCGCCTTTACTCCACGCCGCTCGGTGATGGGCCTCCACTGCCGACGGGCGACTACGTGGTCCTCGCCGAACACCATCGCGAGTGGAGACGCCAGCCGCTGGTGATCAGCGTGGTCGACACGGCGATCATCGCGAAGCAGTCGCACGACCGGGTCCTCGCCTGGGTGCTCGACTATGAGACGGGCGAGCCGCTCGACGGTGTCCGGGTGGAGTCGATCCACGCCGGAGGGGCACGGACCAGCTCCGACGGCCTCGCCGATCTCCCCGTCCAGGATTCGCAATGGGGCACGTACTTGCTGCGGCTCAACGACGACGGGCGATTCGGGGTCGCCTCGACGCAGTGGACGCACGGCAGCTCCCCGTGGCTACTGCCCGTGCCGTTCTCGTCGCAAACCTTCGACCTGCTGGCGCACCTGTACACGGAGCGGCCGATCTATCGGACGGGCGAGACGGTGTCCTACAAGGCCGTCATCCGCCGTGACGACGACGCGACGTACTCGCTGCCCGGCCCGGACGAGACGTTCACCGTCGTGGTCCGCGATTCGAAGAGCAAGGAGCTGTCGCGCACGGAGGCGGAACCCAACGAGTTCGGCACGCTCGAAGGCGAGTTCGTGATCCCGGAGGGCGGCGCCACCGGCACGTACACCATCGAGCTGCGGGGCAGCGCCGGGCATCGGTACCTGCGGTACGAGTCCGGCCGGATCACATCCACGACCTTCACGGTCGAGCAGTTCCGGGTCCCCGAGTTCCGCGTCACCGTCGCAACGCCCGAGGCGCACTACATCGACGGGGAACAGATCCCCGTCGAGACGACGGCCGAGTTCTACTTCGGTGGCGGCGTGGAGGGAGCGACCGTCAACTGGTCCGTGCTCTCCTCACCGACCTCGATCCGTGTCGAGGGGTACGAGGGCTACTCCTTCTCGAACCGCCGCTACTACTGGTACTACGAGGACTCGCCGCTGCGCGCGCAGGGCAGCACCGAGGCGGGCATCGGGGGCGTCGCGTTGTTCGAGGTGGCCGCGGCGCTGCAGGCGGACGAAGGGACGCAGGTCTTCACCATCAGCGCCACCGCGCGAGACGAGAGCGCTCAGGCGGTGGCCGCCAGTTCGTCGGTGAGGGTCCACCCCGCCGCGTGGTACGCAGGCATCCGCACCGACTCGTACATCGCCAGGGCCGGCGAGCCCGAAACCGTGCGCCTCGTCACCGTCGACATCGAGAGCGCGATCGCACCCGCCCGGCCCGTCACCGTGCGCGCGTACGAACAGCGCTGGGTGACCACGAAGGTCGGCGGCACGGGCGGCAGCCGGTCCTACGACAGCGAGCTGGTCGAGACCGAGATTGAATTGCAGTCAGTGACCACCGGAGCGGACGGGGAGGCGTCGATCGCGTTCACTCCCCCGGCGTCGGGGGCGTACCGTCTCGTCGCGGAGTCGGTGGACGACCAGGGCCGCGTGGCGCGCTCGTCTACCTACCTCTGGGTGAGCGGCCGGCGCTACGCACCGTGGCGCGTCCGCAACGACGACCTGATCGACCTCATTCCCGACCAGGAGGGCTACGAGGTTGGCGATGTCGCCGAGGTGCTCGTGCCCGCACCCTTCGCCGGCGCGACCGGTCTCGTCACCATCGAGCGCGGAGGCATCCTCCACACCGAGGTCCGCACGTTCGAGACGAACAGCGAGGTGCTGCGAATCCCGATCGAGGACCGCCACCTCCCCAACATCTACGTCAGCGTCGCGCTCTACCGCCCCCCGACGGACGACGACCCGCTTCCGCGCTACCTTGTCGGCTACACCGAGCTGCCGGTCTCCACGGCCCCGCGACGCCTCGACGTGCGCATCGAGCCGGACCGCGAGCGCGCCGCGCCGGGTGAGACGGTCCGCTACGAGATCACGGTCACGGACTGGTTGGGGCGTGGCGTGGCCGGCGAGGTATCGGTCGCGATCGCCGATCAGGCTGTGCTCTCGCTCGCCGACGAGGTGGGGCCGGACGGGATGCGCGCGTTCTGGTTCCAGCGCGCGCTGGGCGTCGCAACCTTCTCCTCGCTCGGCGTCTCGATCGACCGGCACAACGACATCCTGAAGGCGCCGGAGGGTGCGAGCGGCAAGGGCGGCGGCGGCGATACCACGCGGCTGCGCTCGGACTTCCGCAATACCGCGCTCTGGCTTGGCCAGCTCGAGACGGACGAGGACGGCAAGGCGAGCTTCGAGCTCGATCTGCCCGACAACGCGACGACCTGGCGCGCCCAGGCGCGCGCAGTGAGCGGCGCCACGCAGGTCGGCGAGGCAACCAGCGAGCTGCTGGTGACGCAGCCCCTGCTCGTGCGTCCCGCACTGCCGCGCTTCCTGCGCGTCGGCGACGAAGTGACGCTGCGCACGCTCGTGCGCAACGGCACGACGTCCGCGCGCATTGTGACCGTGACCATCCAGGCCGAGGGCGTCACGGTCGACGGCTCGGCCGCCCGCATCGTGCGCATCCAGCCGGACCGCTCGGCGGCCTTCGAGTGGACTGCACGCGCCGTCGGGCAGGGGACGGCCAGGGTGCGCTTCGACGCGACCGCGACCGGCGGCTTCAGCGATGCCGTCGAGATCTCACTGCCGGTGCACCTCGACGTCACGGCCGAGACGACGGCCACCGGCGGCGCGATTGACGGCGCGCTGGCGGTCGAAGCGGTGTATCTCCCGGACTACGCAATCCGGGAGCGAGGCCAGCTCGAGATCTCCGTACAGGGGTCGCTCGTCGGGACGCTCGCCGACGAGCTGCATCACTTTGCACCGCGCCACTACGAGTGGAGCGAGCGCGTCGCGAGCCGGGTGATCGCGACCGTGGCGGCGAAGCGCTCGCAGGGCGGCCGCCTGGACCGGAGCCAGACGCAGCAGCTCCGCGACGACGTCGCCCGGCTGATCAGCATGCAACGCTACGACGGCGGCTGGGCGTGGTGCCAATCGTGCCAGACCAACCTCTGGATTACTGCCTGGGCCTTGCTCGCACTCGGCGAGGCACGCGCTGGCGGCATCCACGTCCCGCTGGAGGTCGCCGAGGACGCCTCGAACCTCATCTCGCGTCACGTGCATCGCACGACGGACGTGGTCCAGCCCGCCGACCCCAGCCAGCACGCGTTCCTGCTCTACGCCCTGACAGCAGCGGGGCGGGGCAGCGGTTTCGTCGCACTCCAGCACGGCGCCACGATGCGATCGATCGTGACGCAGGACCGCTCGCGCCTCACCAACTGGGGCCGCGCCTACCTGCTGCTCGGGCTGCTCGCCTCGGGGCACGACCGGTCCGCGGAGCCCGTGCGCTGGCTCCTCAACGACCTCACGGCGGAGATCATCGCCAGCGCGAACGGCAACCACTGGGAGGACGAGCGGCACGGCGGCTCGATGCACAACAGCAGCGTGCGCACCACTGCCCTCGTGCTGCGCGCCCTGGCTGAGGTCGATCCCCGGCACCCGCTGATCGAGGAGACCGTGCGCTGGCTGGTGCTCGCACGTTCACAGGAGCGGTGGAAGACCGGTGTGGCGCGGGCGCAGGCGATGTCCTCGCTCGGCGCCTACGCGGAGGCCACCGGCGAAACCCTCGGCCACTACGACTACGCCGTCTGGCTCGACACCCGTCAGGTGCTGGACGGCGCCTTCAACGTACCGGCAGGCGACTACGTCGACGGAGCCGAGATCCCGCTCACCGAGCTGCCGCCGGGCGAGGTCAGCCGAGTGCAGTTCGAGCGCGACGCATCGCGGCCCGGTCGCATGTACTACGGGCTGAACCTGCGCTACATCACGCCTGCGCGCGACCTCCTGGCGCTCAACCGCGGGTTCGCCATCTCGCACCGCTACTCGCTGATCGGCAACCCGGACGAAGTCGTCACCAGCGCCAACCTCGGCGACGTCGTGCGGGTGCAGGTCACCATCGTGGCCCCGCATGACCGCCTGTTCGTGCTGGTCGAGGACTATCTGCCTGCAGGACTTGAACCGATCAACCCGAACCTGCGCATTGTCGCGCCCGAGCTCGTCCGGCAGCTCGAGGCGGACCGCCGGGACACGCGGCAGGGGGCGGCGCCGAAGGACTACGCGCCCTGGTACGCCTGGTACTACAACCCGTGGCAGCACGTCGACATCCGCGATGACCGCCTGGTGCTGCAGGCGGACCGGCTGCCGCGCGGTGTCCACGAGTACGTGTACTACGCCCGCGCGACGACCCCCGGGGAGTTCATCGTCCCGCCCGCCCGCGTCGAGGAGTCCTACTTCCCGGAGGTCTTCGGGCGCAGCGACAGCGGCCGCTTCTCCGTCCTGGGCGAGTAGGCGCGCAAGCGCGCGCAGGCGCTTGCACCCTCAGCGACAAGGCGCTCGCGGAACTCGATCCCCCGCCTCAGCGAGTCGTCCGGCCCGAAGAACGCGACGTTGGCGCCGCAGCTCGGCCGCCCGCCCCGCTGCACCCGCCCGGGCCTGGGCGATCTATACAGAAAGACCACGGGTAGAGACAGACTATTCATATGCGTATCACACAGCTCTGCTCGTAACCTTTCCTGGCCCCGGCCCATTGGTCATCCCGCGAAACCGGAAGCCCCGAAGGACCAACAATCGAGACCCGCTCCTGGAGCCGCACATGAACGAGGTCGGAAGGCTCAATTCGCCCACCCTGCCGGTGCGATCTCGCACCTCCCCCTTCCCATTGGTGAGTCTCTTCCCGGGGCGCGGGGCATTGCTCGCGTCGCTGGCGCTGCTGTTGCTCGTGCTCGCCCTCGCCGCGCCGGCGCCCGCGGAAGCGCAGCGACCCGTCCTGGTCGGAAACAACCTGCAAACGGACGTACCAGATGACCTCGACCTCGACCGCGACCGAGCTCAGGCATTCACGACCGGGAGCGTCAGTGAGGGCTACACGCTGACCAGCGTGCAGATCGGCGTCGCGACAGGGGGGTCGCCGACTGACTACAGCGTGAAGATCGTGTCGGCCGGCGCTTCCGGACCGGGCGCCGACGTGATCGGTACGCTGGACCCCCCGTCGCACCTGACGCCGGGGATCGCCAATAGCTTCACGGGAAGCGTCGGCCTGGACGCCAGCACGACCTACTACATCCTCCTGGACTTGAAGACAGCCGACGGCGCCGTGCAGTTGAAGGGCACGCAAGTGGTCCTGGAGGATCCGGGCGGCGCGGCCGGCTGGAGCATCGCGAACTCCTCCCATAAGCGCAGTGCCGACGACAGCGGCTCGTGGACCGGCGACCACACGTTGAAGGTCATCATCTACGGCTATTCGAAGGCGGTGCCCGTCCTCGATAGCGCGGAGATTGACGGCGCCACGCTGGTGCTCAACTACGACAACGATCTGGACGCCGTTTCGGGGACGGCTGCCGGCCAGTTCGCGATCAAGGCCGACGGTGGGGCGGCACAGGCGGGCACCGGGATTTCGATCTCCGGCAGGCAGGTCACGCTCACGGCGCCAAGGGTGGCCCCGGGCCAGACGGTGACCGTCTCTTACGCCAAACCCGGCACGAACCCGCTCAAGGGCCTCAACCAGCTGGAGGTGGCCGGGTTCAGCGATCACGCCGTAACGAACAACACGCGGGCGCTGGTCAGCAACACCGGCCAGGCCGTGGGCGCGCCCATCGGTGACGACTTCGATCACGCACAGGCTTTCACGACAGGTGGCGCGAGCGGCTACAAGCTCACCAGCATTGCCGTGCGCTTTCGGCTACTGAGTACGTATACCGACTGGGACGTGCAACTCTGGTCGAACTCCGGGACCAACCCCGGCAGCCCGCTTGCGACGCTGACCAAGCCGCCCGCGGTGGCCGATGGCGTCAACATCTTCTGGGCCTCCGGCACGGGTATCGATCTGGCTGCGCGCACGACGTACTGGGTTGTCTGGAACGTTCACAGTAGCGCTGCCCAGATCCGAATGTACATCTTCGACACCGGGTCGCAAGCCGAAGACTGGGGTGGCGCTGCGGGCTGGAGCATTGCCGACCGCGGCCGTTCCCGTATGGCCCTTTCAACGGGGTCTGATTGGAAGAGCACTCCAAGCCGCATGATCTCGGTCAACGGCTATTCGAAGGGAGGGCGAGCGCCAACGGTCCCAGGCGGCGGCTTCCCCGGTGGTGGCGGTGGCGGCGGTGGCGGGCCGTCCGGCCCCACGCCGAGCGAGGCCGACTTCGAGTGGAACGTGCAGCGCGACATCGAGGCGCTCGACGCCGGCAACAACCTGCCCACGGGCTCGTGGTCAGACGGCGCCACCCTCTGGGTCGCCGACAACGCCTCGGGCGCCGGCGATGCGGTCTACGCCTACGACCTCGAGAGCGGCGAGCGGGTCGCGGGCCGCGAGTTCGAGCTCGCCGAGGCGAACCGTGCGCCGCGCGGCATCTGGTCCGACGGCGAGACCGTCTGGGTCTCCGACAGCGGCCAGGAGCGGCTCTTCGCCTACGACCTCGAGACGGGCGAGCGCGCCGAGAAGCGCGAGATCGTGCTCGCGAAGCGCAACAAGGACGCGCGCGGCATCTGGTCCGACGGCCTGACGATGTGGGTGCTCGATGGTGTGAACGACTCGCTCTTCGCTTACGACCTCGCCAGCGGTGAGCTGCGGGCCGAGTACGCGCTCGCGGGAGCGAACAGCGACCCGCGCGGCATCTGGTCCGACGGCGTCACCGTCTGGGTCTCCGACCACGGCGCAAAGCGCCTCTTCGCCTACCGCCTGCCCGTGCCGCCGGACGAGCCTCCCGAGGACCCGCCCGCCCTCGAGCGCGCCGTCGCCGAGGACTTCGAAGAGCCGGGCCGCGTCGGCAACAACAGCCCGCGCGGCATCTGGTCGGACGGCGCGGTGATGTACGTCGCCGACGAGCTCGACGGCCGCGTCTACACCTACAACATGCCCGACGCGATCGACGCGCGCCTCGCCTCGCTGAGCCTCGAAGGCGTCGACTTCGGGGGGTTCGACCCGCGCCGGACGGACTACGACGGCGCACCCGACGAGGGCGTCACGGAGACGACGGTCGAGGCGGTGACGGAGCAGAGCGGCGCGGAGGTCGCCATCGAGCCGCCCGACGCCGACCAGGACGCCGAGGGCCACCAGCTCGCGCTCGAGGGCGTCTCGGAGGTCACGGTGACCGTGACGTCGCAGGACGGCAGCCGCGAGCGCGTCTACCGGGTGGCGCTGGCGGACGTCGCCGAGGAGCAGGCGCTGGCGGACGTCGCCGAGGAGCAGGCGCCGGCGGACGTCGCCGAGGAGCAGGCGCCGGCGGACGTCGCCGAGGAGCAGGCGCCGGCGGACGTCGCCGAGGAGCAGGTGACCGGACCGTCGGCGAGCTGCCTGCGCGGCGCCGTGAGCAACGGCTTCAGCCTCGTGGTCTACGAGGGCGGGAGCCTCGACGACCTCGTGACCTGCGCGCACGAGCGCCACGTCGCGGCGCTCTACGCGCTGAGCGACGGCGACTGGGTGTCCTACTTCCCCGGCGCGCCGGATCTCGTGAACCGCCCGTTCACCGAGCTGTTCCCCGAGGGCGTTCCGGCCCTCACGCCGCTGACCGTGCGCAGTGAGGGTCCGGCGACGCCGGACCCGGCCGCGCCCGCGGTCAGCGAGCCGTTCGCGACCTGCCTCCTCGGCGAGATCTCGGACGGCTTCAGCCTCGTTGTGTACGAGGGCGGCAGCGTCGCGGACCTCGAGGCGTGCGCGGCAGGCCTCGGCGTCATGGCCGTCTACGCGCTGGTCGAGGGGGACTGGGAGTCCTACGCGCTCGGTGCGCCGGA
This sequence comes from Dehalococcoidia bacterium, assembly GCA_965207415.1. Lineage (GTDB taxonomy): Bacteria > Chloroflexota > Dehalococcoidia > UBA2979 > UBA2979 > VXMT01. Next base: position 3,268,305 of record CBDBMD010000003.1, on the reverse strand, counting down.
GTTCGTGAACGCCGCGTTCCTGGCGCTGTTCACGGACGGCGTCCCGGCCGCGATGCCGCTGACCGTCAAGCGCGCGGGGCCGTAGCACGTGGAGGATGCCAGTCCGCAACCGCGTCGATATCGATGGTGACCCAGTAGACCTCCTCGACGATCGTCGCGCCGCCGCGCGCAAGGTCCGGGCTAGCGCCGCAGCAGCGGCAACACGTCGTCCGTGAAGCGCGCCGCGGCCGCCTCGGCCTCGGCGGTTGGCCTGGCGAAATCCGGTCCGATGACGCCGAACTTCGTCACCCCGAGCTCCCCGAGCTCCGTCAGCCTGTCGGCGCAGTAGCCCGGCGCCCCGACGATCGCGTAGCCGTCGATGAAATCGTCCGTGAGGGCCGTGATCTGCCGGCCGCCCTTCCGGCCCTGGAGCTGCCCGCCGTCGTTGAGCAAGAGCGAGATCCGCCCATGCTTTCGAGCGTCGGCGCTTATGCTAGGATTGCTGAACCAAATGGATTCGCTCTAGCGAGATCACATAAGGAAAGGTCTTATCCATGGGCACAATATCCGTGAACCGGCTGGCGGGTCTGTCCCTCATTCTTGGCCCGGTAATCGCCTTCGTCTTCTTTCTCATCGAGCCGGGTGGACTACTGATCGACAGCGCAGACGTGTCGGACGCTGTTGGCACGATAATGGCCAAGAGCTCCAACGCCACGCTGACCAACATAACCAACATCGCGATCATCCTCGGCCTGGCGCTGATCCTCTCGGGCCTCTATGCGCTCATGCGGAACGTAACCCTGGAGGGCAACGGCAAGGCTCTCGTCCAGATGGGCTTCTTTATGAGCTTCGTCGGGCTGGCCGGCTGGATTCTATCCGGTGGTATGGACTTCATTCTGGCCGATGCCCAGACCAGTGACGAGATCCGCGGAAGTGTTCCCGTCTACTACGCCGGGTCCGCTCTCGTCTATGCGGGTGGGATCGCGCTTGGGTTCGGCGGCTTCATCTTCGCATTGGGCCTCTCCACGAGAGACGACTTCAACCGGACAATCTCTCTGTTGGCTGCCCTTGTCAGCCTGGCCATCATGGTCTTCTTCATGCTGGCGATACTCATCAACGACGACCGCGACACCTTCATCAGCGTGGCCCGAGGCTTCTACGTGCTGCTGGTCATCTGGTACGGATATTTGGGCGTCGGACTGATGAACCGGCCCGATCCCGACCTGTGGCGGTAGCCGGAGTCCAGACTCCCCTGCCCCGCCCGCCTCGGGGTACCGGACTCCTTCGCGCCGCAGAGTCGCTGCTGGCCCGGTAGCTTCGAGCTCCTGGTCGTGCCGGGCACGGAGATCAACTCCTCCCGGTGCCGATCGGCGAGCAGAAGTCGCTGCACTGTTGCACTGACAAGAGTCGCTGCTCGTCGACAGGCGGATCCCTCCTCCACCGGGCCGAGGATCACCCGCACCCGGTTCGCGCCCCACCAGATCCACTGTGTCCCAACGCACCGCCCCGTGCCTGCTGCGCTCGAGTACGGCTTCCGGCCAGCAGTGCCGCAACGAGCCTGAAAGCGAACGTTCACGCGCCGTTCACGTGCGTGTCGCCACCTCGTAACGCGCGATCGCCATCGTCTGGACCGAGGAGGACACCCCATGGCTCCCAACCGCATCGAGGCACTCAAGACCGCGAAGGACGGCCTCGACGTCCTGCCGGACCTCTACCGCTACGCCGTCGAGGGCGTCGACGCCATCCCGGCGGACGACTTCGAGCGGCTGAAGTGGTACGGGCTGTTCCACCGCAAGGCGACGCCGGGCTACTTCATGCTGCGCATGCGCATCCCCAACGGCGTGCTGACCTCCGAGCAGATCACGGCCATCGGCGAGATCGCGAACCGCTGCGGCCGCGGCACGGCCGACATCACCACGCGCCAGAACATCCAGCTCCGCTGGATCACCATCGAGGACGCCCCGTGGGTGCTGCAGCGCCTCGCCGCCGCCGGCCTCAACTCGCAGCAGAGCGGCATGGACAACGTCCGCAACGTCGTAGGCTGCCCCCTCGCCGGCCTGGACGCGGACGAGCTGATCGACGCGCGCACGCTCGGCGAGCGGCTCCAGCAGGCGATCATCGGCGGCAAGCGCTTCAGCAACCTGCCGCGCAAGTTCAACCTCTCCATCACCGGCTGCCGCGAGGACTGCGCCCACGCGCAGACGCACGACCTCTCCTTCGTGCCCGCTACACGCTCCGAGGCCGGGCAGGAGATCGCCGGCTTCAACGTGCTCGTCGGCGGCGCGCTCGGCGGGCAGCAGCCCGAGCTGGCGCGTCCCCTCGACGTGTTCGTGGAGCCCGAGGGCGTCGTGCCCGTTGCGCTCGCGATCCTCGAGACCTTCCGCGACCACGGACCGCGCGAGCAGCGCAAGAAGACGCGGCTCAAGGTGCTGCTCGGCGAGTGGGGCATCGAGCGCTTCCGCTCGGCCGTCGAGGAACGCATGGGCGTCGCACTCGCTCGCGCCGCGGAGTCCGCGACGAGCAAGCACGGCGGCGACCACATCGGCATCTCAGCGCAGCGCCAGCCCGGGCGCAGCGTCGTCGGCTGCCTCGTGCCCGTCGGGCGCGTGAGCGGCGATGACCTCATCGAGTTCGGGCGGCTGGCGGCCGGGTACGGCAGCGCCGAGCTGCGGCTCACCGTCCAGCAGAACGTGCTCATCCCGAACGTGCCCGACGAGCGCCTCGGTGCGCTCCTGGCCGAGCCGCTGCTCGCGGCCTACAGCCCGAAGCCCTCGCCGTGGGTGCGCTCGATGGTGACGTGCACGGGCAACGACTACTGCCACTTCAGCCTCATCGACACCAAGGCGGAGGCGCTCAAGCTCGCGGGCGCGCTCGAGGAGCGCTACGAGATCGACGAGCCGGTCCGGATCCGGATGTCGGGCTGCCCGCACGCCTGCGGCCAGCACCGCGCGGGGGAGATCGGGTTGCTCGGCGACCGCAAGCGCGTCGACGGCGAGATCCTGGACGCGGCCGACATCTTTGCCGGGGGTCGCCTCGGCGATGACGCACAGCTCGGCGAGCGCAGCGCCGAGGGCGTGCTCACGCCGGACCTGCCGGAGGAAGTAGCGGCGCAACTGCGGTCGCTGCGAGGCGCGGCGGCGCTACGCGAGCGCGCGCTCGTCGCCGTCGGGTGATGCGACGTGGCAAGGCTGCCCCTGCTGGCGGGTGACGGCTGGCGCCGCTCCGTCTGCTGCTACTGCGGCACCGGCTGCGGCCTGCTCGCGCGCGCGAAGGACGGCGTCGCGCGCGAGGTGCGCGGCGATCCCGACCACCCCGTCAACAAGGGCAAGCTCTGCGCCAAGGGCGCGCTCCTCGGCCAGGTCTTCGACACCGGCGACCGCCTGCTGACGCCGATGCTGCGCGACCGCAAGGGCGCGCACACTCGCGTGACCGGGTGGGCTGAAGCGATCGACCGCGTCGCCGAGGCGATCCGCCGCAACGTCGCCGAGCACGGGCCGGACTCGATCATGCTGTATGGCTCCGGCCAGCTCATGACCGAGGACTACTACCTCTTCGGGAAGCTGGCGAAGGGCTTCATCGGCACCAACAACCAGGACACCAACTCGCGGCTGTGCATGGCCAGCGCCGTCGCCGCGTACAACCTCGCCTTCGGCGCCGACTCGCCGCCCGCCTCGTACGAGGACATCGAGGCAGCCAACACGTTCCTCATCCTCGGCGCGAACATCGAGGCGTGTCACCCGATCCTGTTCGACCGCATCAAGGCGCGGAAGCGCGCCGACCGCGACGGCGTCAAGGTGATCGTCGTCGACCCGCGGCGCACCCGCACCGCCGAGATCGCCGACATCCACCTGCCCGTGCTCCCCGGCACCGACGTCGCGCTGCTCCTCTCGCTGCTGTTCGAGGTACGGCTCGCGGGCGGCCTGGACCAGCGGTTCATCGAGGACCGCACCAGCGGCTGGGCGGACGTCGAAGCCGCCATCGAGGGCTGGTCCGCCGAGCGGACGTCGTCGGTGACGGGCCTCGACGCGCAGGAGATCGTCGACACGGCGCGCATCATCGCGACGAACGGGCCGCTGCTGAGCCTGTGGACGATGGGCGCGAACCAGAGCACGTCGGGCGTCGACAAGAACCTCGCGCTCATCAACCTCTCACTGGCGACGGGCAACATCGGCAAGCCCGGCGCCGGCCCCTTCTCGCTCACCGGCCAGCCCAACGCGATGGGCGGCCGCGAGTGCGGCGGCCTCGCCACGACGCTGCCGGGGCACCGCATGGTCGCCAACGCCGAGCACCGCGACGAGGTCGAGCGCGCATGGGGCCTCCAGCCCGGCTCGATCTCCGACCGGCCCGGCCTCACCGCGATCGAGCTGGTCGAGGCGCTCGAGCGCGACGAGGTGAAGGTCGTGTGGATCGCCGCGACCAACCCCGTCGCCTCGCTCCCCAACGCCGAGCGCGTGCGGGCGGCGCTCCAGCGCGCCGAGCTGGTCGTGGTGCAGGACGCCTACTACCCGACGGAGACCGGACGCATCGCCGACGTGCTGCTGCCCGCCGCGCAGTGGTCCGAGCGGCCGGGCACGATGACCAACAGCGAGCGGCGCATCTGCCTGCTCGAGCAGATCGGGGAGGCGCCGGGCCTCGCGCTGCCGGACTGGCAGATCATCTGCCGCATTGCGGAAGCCCTCGGTCACGGCGACGACTTCGACTATGCGGACACCGAGGCGATCTTCGACGAGTACCGCGAGCTGACACGCGGGCGCGACCTCGACATCACCGGGGTCAGCTACGACCTGCTGCGGCAGGCCGGCACGGGCATCCAGTGGCCACACCCGGAGGGCTCTGTGCCGGCCGACGCCACGGGCAAGGTCGCGCCGTCGCCGAGGCTGTTCGGGGCGGGCCGCTTCCCAACGCCCGACGGCCGCGCGCGCTTCCACGCGCCGGCGTTCCGCACGCCGGCGGAGATCCTCAGCGACGCGTACCCCCTCGCGCTGCTCACCGGGCGCGTCAAGGACCAGTGGCACACGATGACCCGCACCGGCAAGGTGCCGAAGCTCCTGCGTAGCGAGCGCGAGCCATTCCTCGAGATGCACCCCGACGACGCCAGCGACCTCGGCGTCCGCGACGAGCAGGTCGTGCGGGTCACCTCGCGACGCGGCAGCCTGGAGGTGAAGGCGCGGGTCACCGACAGGATCCGCAGCGGGGCGGTCTTCGCGCCCTTCCACTGGGGCGAGCTCTTCAACCGCCACGCCATCACCAACAACGCCACCAGCGAGGCCATCGACGCACGGTCGAAGCAGCCCGAGCTCAAGTTCGCCGCCGTCCGCGTCGAGCCGGTCGCGGCCGCTGCCGTAGCGAGCGAAACACCGCGTTTACGCCGCCGATAAGCCCTCGTCACCTCGCCGCAACTCCCTCGTCTCCCGGAGTTCACGCGGATGGCACGGTGCGGTAACGCGCCGTCCCTAGCCTGTTACTCGACCGCACCAGGCGAGGAAGGAGCGCGCGGTGAACTCGGCACAGATCCAGAACAAGGCGACCAGCATCTCCCTGTTCTCACTGAAGACCGTGCAGATGCGTGCGTTCCACATGTCGTGGTTCGCCTTTTTCCTCGCGTTCTTCGGGTGGTTCGGGATCGCCCCGCTGATGGTGATCGTCCGTGACGACCTCGGGCTGACGAAGACGGAGATCGGCAACACGATCATCGCGTCCGTCGCGGTCACAATCGTCGCCCGCCTCGTGATCGGCTGGCTGAGCGACCGCATCGGTCCGCGCCGGGCCTACACCTGGCTGCTCATCGTCGGCTCGATCCCCGTGATGGGCATCGGCCTGGCGCAGAGCTACGAGTCGTTCCTGCTGTTCCGCCTCGCGATCGGCGTCATCGGCGCGTCGTTCGTCATCACGCAGTACCACACCTCGGTGATGTTCGCTCCGAACATCGTCGGCACCGCGAACGCGACGACGGCCGGATGGGGCAACCTCGGCGGCGGCGTGACGCAGATGGTGATGCCGCTGCTGCTCGCCGGCGTGCTGATGTTCGGCGTCGGCGAGACCATCGGCTGGCGGCTCGCGATGGTCGTGCCGGGCGTGGCGCTGTTCATCACCGGCATCGCCTACTCGCGCTTCACGAAGGACGCGCCCGACGGCAACTTCGACGAGCTGCGCCAGCGCGGCGACCTTGCTCCCGTCGAGGCGACGAAGGGCTCGTTTCGGGAGGCCGCGAGCGATCCGCGCGTGTGGGCCCTGTTCGTCATCTACGGCGCATGCTTCGGCATCGAGTTGACCATCAACAACGTCGCCGCGCTCTACTACCACGACCACTTCAACCTGAGCGTCGGCATGGCCGGACTCATCGCGGGGCTGTTCGGGCTCATGAACCTCTTCGCGCGGACGCTCGGCGGAGTCTTCGGCGACCTCGCCGGTGTGCGCTTCGGGCTGCGCGGTCGGGTCATGTTCCTCGGCATCGTGCTGTGCCTCGAGGGCATCGCGCTGATGGTGTTCTCGCGGATGGACGTCCTGCTGCTGGCGATTCCCGCGATGATCGTGTTCAGCATCTTCGTCCAGATGTCGGAGGGCGCGACGTTCTCGGTCGTGCCCTTCGTGAACCGCAACGCGCTCGGCTCGGTGGCCGGGATCGTCGGGGCGGGCGGGAACGCCGGCGCGGTCGCGGCGGGCTTCCTGTTCCGCGCGGAGAGCATCACGACGCAGGACGCATTCCTGTTCCTCGGTGGGTTCGTGGTGCTGATCTCCAGCCTGGTGCTCGTCGTGCGCTTCGCTCCCGAGGTGGAAGCCGAGGAGCGCGGCCGGATGCTCGAGGCGCTCGCCGCCCGGCACGGGGCGGTCCCCGTCACCGTCGAGGGGCGCGCGCGAGGGTAAGCGGCGCCCCTCGCCTCTCCGCTCTGCTCCCGCTCCCGCTGCAGGAGAGGGTGCGAGGGATCGGCCTCACCGTTCCGGAACGACAAGGTCGAGCGCGTGCCCGTGGTGGTGCGGGCGCCGTTTGGCGCGGCTGTCGAGCTGGTTCGTCGCCTCGGGCCGCTCCGCGCCGTCGCTCACCGCGCGGCTCCGATCTCCGTCACCGCCTGCCCTGCTCACTCGGTCGCCTGGCGTCCCACCGTGGGGGGAGACTTCCCCGGGGTCGGCTGTCAGGACTGCTCGTCGGCTCTGGCCATCCAGTAGCCGACTCGCCGCTTGGTGAAGATGTAGGTGGGTTCATCGGCGGCGTCGCCGAGCTTGCGGCGGAGCCGCTTCACGATTGCGCGGACGGGACCCGAGCCCCCCATCGAGTCGCGATCCCAGACCCGCCTGAGCAGCTGTTCGTGGGTCATGATTCGTCCGGCGTTGGCGGAGAGTTCGGCCAGCACGCGGTACTCGGTGTCGGTCAACTCAACGGGCTGACCGGCTACGGTCACGCGGCGGCGGCGGTGGTCAATCACAAGGTCGCCCATGAGATAGGGTTCCGCGGGAGGGTCGTGGTCGGGGGGCGTGCCCTGCCTGCGGATGGCGGCCTGGATCCTCGCCACAAGCTCGGTGGGGGAGAAGGGTTTGACCACGTAGTCGGCCGCTCCCATTTCGAAGGCCCTGGCGATGACGTGGTCCTGCCCGAAGGCGGACAGGAAGATGACGGGCACCGCCGGGCTCCGCATGCGTTTCATCAGCTCGATGCCGTCTGTGCCCGGCAGCATCAGATCCATGAGGACGAGGTGAGGGCGCTCCTCCTCCACGAGGCGGACGACTTCTTCGGGGTCGGCGGTCACGCTCGGGGTGTAGCCCGCCTTGGAGAGGATGTCGCGGACGTACCTGAGCGTCTGCGGGTCGTCGTCGACGAGGAGGACGCGGGCTCGTTCGGTGCCCACGCGCTGGGCGGGCTGTGTCTGGCTGTAGGTATCGTTGTCGCCGTCGTCGACGGCGGCGCCCTCGGCAACCGGAAGCGTGAAGGTGAAGCGGGAGCCCTGGCCGGGCCCATCGCTCTCGGCCCAGATGCGGCCGCCGTGGGCCTCGACGATGCCCTTGCAGATGGCCAGACCCAGGCCGGTGTCGTCTTCGAACTCTTCTCCCTTGGAGAACTTCCGGAAGAGACGCGGCAGGCGGTCGGCGGGGATGCCCCTGCCGTAATCCACAACCGACAGGGCGACATGGACGCCCTGTCGCCCCGCGGTCAGCTCGATGAAGGATGTGTCGGGAGAGTGTCTGGCGGCGTTGGACAAGAGGTTGTTCACCACTTGAATGATGCGCCGCCGGTCCGCCATCACGAGGGGGAGGCCGGTTGGGAGCTCGATCCGGATGGTGTTGCGTCCCCCTGCCGCGAGGAAGGTGTTCCTGGCTTCGTCCACCACGGTGGCAAGCTCGGCCGGTGCTGGCGCTATCGAGAGGTTGCCCACCTCAATGCGGGCCACGTCGAGCAGGTCGCCAATCAGGCTGCGCATGCGCTCGGACTGTTCGAAGATGATGCGGTGGAACTGCCGCATCTCGGCGGGGTCCAGGCGGGACTCTTCGTCGAGCAGGGTGTTCGCCGAGCCCCTGATAGAGGTCAGGGGAGTGCGCAACTCGTGGCTCACCATGCCGAGGAACTCGGCGCGCAGCCGCTCCATCTCCTCGAGTGGGGTCAAGTCCTGGATGGTGACGACGAAGGACTCGACTTCGCCGTCGTCCGAGCGGATCGGAGTGGCGTTGAGCAGTGCGGTGAGACTCTGGCCGTCGGGCACGGAGAGCTCGATCTCCTCGGCGCGCACGGTTTCGCCGTCCAGCAGGGCCGTGGCCAGGGGCAGCTCCTGCAGCGAGAACTCACGGCCGTCGGCCCGGCGGATGGTGAGCATCCCAACTACCTCTTCGGGGGACACGTCGCGCGGCGCGGTGAGCACAGCGCCGATCCGCCTCGTCTCGCGATTGAATGACACGAGCACACCGCTCCTGGCGTTGAAGACGAGGACTCCAACGGGCGCGGTATTGACCAACGCCTCGAGGTCGCCTCGGGCACGCTGTTCGTCCTGGTGATAGCGCGCGTTCGCCAGGACCAGGGCTGCCTGTGACGCGAACATCACGAGCGCTTCCTCGTCCTCGGGGGTGAACGCCTCGCCACCTGCACGGTCGCCCAGGTAGATGGTGCCGACCGGCCGCTCCCGGTACCTGATCGGGGCAAAGAGGAAGGGCAGGGGTGAGCTGACCGGCATGGGGAGAGCGAACTCGGCCAGGCCCAGGCCCCGTACGTAGGCATGGAAGTCGGGGTGGCGCACGGGCTCCGCGATCCCGCCGGTGCGTTCGAAGAACCGGATCCCGTGCGGCATCTCCAGCAAGCCGGCTGTCTGCTCGGGTGACAGGCCGGAGATCAGCGAGTCCTCGATCTGCAGGTCGTCGTCGAAGAGGACGATGATGCCGAACAGCGCGCCCGTCAGCGAGCGCGCGCTCTCCAACACGCCTCGCAGGACACTGTCGTAGTCGAGGCTGTCATTGATTCTCAGGCTCGCGTTGCTGAGCCGTGACAGGCGCTCGCGAAGCACCTGGATCTCGCCATCGCGCTCGTGGTTGTCCGTCATCTGCCCCTGCCCGTCTGCCGGAGCCGGCGACCTGCGACCGCCCCGACGATACGCGACGAATAGCAAGATACACAGAGATTGATACAAACCCACCAGGATTTACACGGCAAAAGCACAAACCGTCTGTAAGATCGTCCCTGGCTCTCTCCCCTGGTTGAGCCACCGGGAGGTCGCTGTCAGTGGTAGCCCCTGTTTCGCTGCGGGGGCAGCGAAACAGGAGCCAGGTCGCTCCTCCGCGCTCTACCCGTGAAGCTCAGGCTCCCGGCCTCGCTGAACGGGCCCTGGAGGCTGCAGCCTGCTCGTGGCGCCGTGACTGGGAATGTGAGGGGTCGCGATGCGCAAGGACTGGGGACGCCGCCTCCTGGCAATGTTGGCGCTATCCGCGGTGACACTGGCCCTCCTCGCCTGCGGAGGCGAGACGACGCCCTCGGACGACGCGCCTGCGAGGGGTACGACCGCGACGAGCACGCCCGCGCGGGATACGACCGCGATCAGCACGACCGCACCGGTTGCCGCGACCGAGGTGCGGGATTCGTCGGGAACGTCACTCGACGACTACCTGGCGATCTGCTCAAGCCCGATCTCAGGCCCGATCGACGTGGAACCCACCCTTGAGGGCTTTGCGACGGTGCTTGGGGAGTACATGAAGCGCCTGGAATCGGTGGAGCCGCCCGACTCGGTCGCCGCCTGGCACGACGCGGTACTGGCGTACCAGCAGGCCCTGCAGGAGACGCTGGACGACGCCCCCGAGTTCGATGACGAGGACGCCGAGACCCTGTACCTCGTCACCGCGGTCTTCCCGGCGGTGCTCCCCTACCAGCCGATTATTGATGCGGCTATCAGCGGCATGGACCCGGATGTCTACGCGCGCATGGTCGAGGCGGGTTGCATCGACGAAGAAGGGTTTGGGTTCGGGTTCGGAGACGACGCGTCCTCGGGTGGACGAATCATCACCGAGTTCGCCTCGATCAGTGCGGGCGGCAACCACACCTGCGGCGTGGGAACCGATGGCTACGTCGGCTGCTGGGGCGACGACTGGAATGGGAGCACCATGCCGCCCGACGGCACATTCGCTTCGGTCAGCGCCGGGGAGTACCACACATGCGGCGTGAGAACGGACGGCGCCCTCGCCTGCTGGGGGAGCGACAGCGACGGCGAGGCCACGCCACCCGAGGGCGAGTTCGTCTCGGTCAGTGCCGGACCGGAGCACAACTGCGCGGTGCGGACCGACGGCGCTGTCGTCTGCTGGGGGAGCAACGATGACGGCAAGGCAACGCCACCCGACGGTGCGTTCTCGTCCGTCAGTGCCGGCGACGACCACAGCTGCGGTGTGAAGACCGACGGCACCCTCGCCTGCTGGGGCGACGACTTCTTCGATAAGTCCACACCGCCCGACGGCCGGTTCAGCTCCATCAGCGCCGGGTTTGCTCACAATTGCGGGGTCGCGACCGACGGCGCTGTCGTCTGCTGGGGGCAGGATCTGCGGGGCGAGTCCTCACCCCCGGAGGGCGAGTTCGTCTCCGTCAGCGTGGGCTTCCAACATCACACCTGCGGCCTGAGGACCGACGGCACAGTCGCCTGCTGGGGCGATGACGGGGTGGGTCAGGCCACACCGCCCGAGGGCGAATTCAGCTCGGTCGATGCCGGTGCTTACCATAGCTGCGGCATCCGTCCCGACGGCTCCGCCGCCTGCTGGGGATTCAATGAAGACGGCCGTCATACGCCGCCCAGCGCGCCGTAAGTCCGATCGCGGAAGGGGCAACGACGTCAGTGGGCGGGGAGTGACACCAGGACCCTGGGCTGTCCTCCCCGAGTGCTGCGACAGCTGCCCCCTGGGACCAGGCCACGAAAGTGGGCCTCACTGTTCCGAAACGACAAGATCGAGCGGGTGCCGGTGGTGGTGACGGTCGCCCTCGCGAGGCACGAAGTCCGGGCGGACCAAGGGTCGATCTAGCGCCTCCGGGCGATCCGCTGCGAGGGACGCGGCAGTGCGTTGGCCGGCGGCTGGTGCGCCGACGCGCCCGGCGTCAGGAGGGGATCAGAGGCGCCAACTCGCGGAGTAGCGGGTGTCGTCACGGACGTTGCTTGCCCGGGATCGCGGGCGCTCGGGCCTGCCGTGCTAGCGATCGCCCGCCCGGGATGCGTCCTGGAGCGCGGTGAAGTGTCGCTCTACGCGGCCTGTGAGCAGCATCAAGGCGATGGCGATAAGCCACAGCACGAAGGCAATACCGCTGATCCGGTGCACGATCGTTGCGGCATCCACCCAGATGAACTGCATCCCGATACCGAGTGCCAGCGAGCCCGGCGCAAAGCGCCGGAGCGCGCCGCCCGCCGTCCACTGTCGCTGCGCCGCAGCCAGCAGCGCCAACCCCGCGGCCGCGAACCCTAGCTTGCCGGCGACCCAGCGGACGCTCGCGATCGCCTCGGTCGAGGCGTCCACGGCGCTGAGGGCAGCGGCCTCCGACGCGGCCGGCGCGGACGCAGCCAGCGCAAGGGCGCACACGCCGGACACGGCGGTGAAGACGCCCGAGACGGCGAGCAGGAGAGGGGCGATCGGCGTGCCGAAGCGTTCTCGAACGATCCAGGTTCTCCAGAGGAACCATGCCGCGGCGATCAACGTGAGCCCGGAGCCGAGACGCGCAGCGCCGCTCACGCTGTACATGGCCTTGTTGGCGGCAATCGCGCGGATCGATTCCAGCAGGTCCGGTTGGTCGGCATCCGCGGAAACGCGCGCGAAGACCATCACCACGGTGGCCGCCGCCGTGAGCAGCAGGAGCAGGCCCGCCCCGCGAACAGCGGGATCCCGGGGTCGGCCGGCCGTGGCCGTCACTGGTTGACCTGACCTGTCATATCTCCTGCCGCCTCAAGCTTCGCAGCAGCATCGGTTCTGCTCCAGCAACGCGACGCCGGCGAGCATCGTGTCCGGGGTGCATCTCGGGTGGCAGGGCCGCCTACGGCAGCACGCCGGCCGAGCGCAGCAGGCGCAGCGTGCCCTCGAGGTCCGCGAGGTCGCTGAGGTCGATGTCCGGCGGCTGCAGCTCGGCGATGGGCGTGAGGTGCGGCGCACTCGGCACGCCGGCGATCAGCGGGTACTCGGAGTTCGTCTCGGCGTAGTAGCGCTGGGACTCCTCGCCGAGCATGAACTCGAGGAACTCGCGCGCCTCGTCGCCACGCTCCGAGGTGCGGAGCACGCCCGCGCCCGCGACGTTCACGAGCGTACCGATGTCGCCGGGGCCCGTGTGGTGGTTGCGCGCCGGGAAGCCCTCGCCCTGCTCCGCCAGGAAGCGGAGCAGGTAGTAGTGGTTGACGAGGCCGACATCGATCTCGCCGCGGCCGACGGCGGCGACGATCGAGGTGTTGTTCGGGTACTCGGCCGCGTCGTTCGCCTTCATGCCCTCCAGCCAGGTGCGCGCGGCCTCCTCGCCCTCGCCGACGCGGAGCGCGGTGACCCACGCCTGGAAGGAGCCGTTGGCGGGCGCCCAGGCGACGCGCCCGCGCCACTTCGGGTCGGTCAGCTCGAGGATCGAGGCCGGCAGCTCTGAGGGGTCCACGGCCTCCGTGTTGTAGACGAGCACGCGCGCGCGGCCGGAAAGGCCGACCCACTGCCCCTCGCGCGAGCGGTAGACCGAGGGAACGAGCTCGAGCACCTCGTCGTCGAGGTCGGCGAAGAGGCCGGCGGCCTGCACCGCGCCGAGCGCGCCCGCGTCCTGCGCGATGTAGACGTCGGCCGGAGACTGCTCGCCCTCCTCGATCAGGAGTGCGGCGAGTTGCGCTGTCCCCCCATATCGCACGCGGACGTCGATGCCGGTCTCCTCGGCGAAGCGTTCGAGCAGCGGCCCGATCAGGTCCGGGCTGCGGCCGGAGTACACCGTGAGTTGCCGTTCGTCATCGCCGCCGCAGCCCGCGGCGAGCAGCGCCACGCCGGCAACGACCGCAAGTATCCCGATCGACAGCAGCCGCCGGACAATCCGTTGTGACGTCACCCCTACCCCCCAGCATTCGTCCGGCCCAATCAGCACTGGACGTTGACACTGTTACCTGATATTAGGTTAGACTGCATTTCGATCACAGTCTATGGCATCGCACGGTCACAGTGCGAATCGCCTCAAGGAGCCGCTCCACACGAACAAGGGAGCAACGCCGGGACTCATGGTGAACGCAGCAAGCGGTATAGAGCAAGTTCCCGAGGGCACGGCGTTGCGACGGCTGCGCGGCCGCCGCTCGCGCTGGCTCGTCGCTCTCACGCTCACGGCCGTCGCCGTGATAGTGATCGTCCGCGCGACCGATGGCGCACTGCTCCGCATCGGCATCTCGGAGATTGCCTCCCGCCCTCATCCGGGCACACTACGAGTAGTTTGTACGTACCAGGTCCTCTATCTCCACATGAGCCATTGGTATCCCCCGCGCAGGCAGCTGGAGGGGTCCGTGGAGACGAGGCTCTGGCGAGATAGCCGCCGCTCCCGGCGCTGCGGGGATCGCAACATCGCCGATGGCGGCGTTCCTCTACTCGTCAACGACGGCTCAGTTCCCTCGAGGTGTCACCGTGCGCTGCACCGAGGTATCGGGGCATGACTTTAGAAACACACAGAAACAATACGGCCAGAAGTTGGTTATTCACACATCTATCACACAGTTATGAGCGTAACATTCCCCGACCCGTGCTGGTAACACGGTTCGGAGCAAGGCATGAGTATCGGAACCGGGCGCGAGTTCCCCGGGAGCACCTCCGTCCCGGAGACGGCGCGCTTCAGGGCGACGATCTTCTCCGGTTCCGACGGTGCCGTTACCTCGGACGAGCTGGCGCTGGCCTGGGCCTCCGGCGGGGCGAGCCGGACCCCGCAGGCGAACGCGGCGCAGACATCCGCAGGACTGATCGGGAACACCGCGGATGCCTAGTTGGACCTCGTCCGTTCGGTTCAGCACGGATGAGTTGTCGACATTGGCGAATGTCTCAGCCTGGGTACGGTGGTTCGTGCTCGCGGCATCGTTCGGGCTGCTGGTCTTCCCACGTGACTATACGAGCACGCAAATGACGGTGGCCCTGGCGGGAATAGGGGTCGAGATCGCCGTGAACGCGGCTTTTCATTTCGCGATCTGGACCAAGCGGCGACTGCGCTGGCAATGGCTGCTTGCCGTGGGCACGCTGGACCTCGCGTTGGTGACGTTGATGATTGCCGTCCGCGGCGGGCTCGACTCCTACTACTACGTGGCCTACTTCCCCGTGCTCGCGGTGTTCGCTGTGGTGTTCACTTCGTTCAGGCTCATCTTGGCGATCACGTTCCTGACGATTCTGGCGTACGTGCTGACCGCCATGTTCACGGGTGACGGCATTCAGGCCGACCTGGGCGAGCCCCGAGACTTGTACGTGAGGGTCGTGTTTCTCCTTCCCGTCGTCCTGGCCGTCAACGCCGTAGCCAAGTATGAGCGCAGCGGCCGTCACAGAGCGTTGGAGCGAGAACAGGCACTGTTGAACGAGCGTCTGGAGATGTCGCAGACGATTCATGACACCGCGGCGCAGGCCGCGTACATGATTGGCCTGGGCATCGACCAGGCCATCCATCTCGCCGGCAGAGCAAACGCTGAACTGACCGAGACGTTGCAGGGGACTGCCGCGTTCGCCAAGTCGGCCATGTGGGAACTGAGGCGGCCGATCGACGCAGGTCAGATCTTCGATGGAGACGAGCTTGGTCGTGTCCTGGGAACGCACATCGAGACGTTCAGCACGATCACATCCATCCCCACGGGACTGGAGATCGAAGGCGCTGAACCGCCCTTGCCGATCGAGGTGCGGGCGGGGCTGTTCTCCATCATCCACAACTCCTTGACCAACGCGTTTCGCCACTCGGAAGCGACTCAGATCACGGTCCAGCTCCAATTCAGCGACCAGGTGGTCCGGGTGGCGGTCAGCGATGATGGCAGAGGATTGCCCGACGGCTACGAGTCGCGGGGGCACGGATTCCGCAACATGCGACGCGACGCCGAGCTCATCGGCGGACAGCTCCTGGTTGAGTCCCCCGGCGCCGGCAAGGGGACCACTGTCACCTGCACCGTCGAAACGGGCCGGGCCTCGCAGGAGGCTGACCTTCGCTGACCGATGATCTGCTTGCACCTGCAGGGCCGGACAGTGAACGGGCGGGCAGGTACGAGCAGGCGAGGGCGCCGAGCCCGCGGAACGTCAGGGTGGTATCTTCAGCGCGGTTGCCCACGAACCTGGAGAAGAGAGACATGTCGCTTGCGGCGTCCGCTACGAGCCCGGCCAAAGAGACCGCTGACGGCTCCGAAGCCGCATCACCGATTCGTGTCATGCTGGTCGACGATCACGCGATAGTCCGCGAGGGGCTGAAGGAGATCCTGGAGAGCGCGGGAGGGTTCGACGTGGTCGGCCAGGCCGTTGACGGCGTGCAGGCCGTTGACGTTGCCAAGGCGGTCAAGCCCGACATCGTCGTCATGGATCTGATCATGCCCAACAAGGATGGCGTCGAGGCGAGCCGGGAGATCATCGAGGCCCTGCCTCAGACGCAGATCCTGGTCCTGACGGCATCAACGGCGGCCGACGCCGTTGTCAGCGCTCTGGCAGCTGGCGCGGCGGGTTACCTGCAGAAGTTCTCGAGTCGCGAGGATCTCATCGCTGAACTGTGTGATGTGGTCGAGGGTCGTTCCAAGGTCTCCGTTGACATGGTGCGCCGCGCGCTCGGCGCTGCCCGCGAAGCGCCGGCGACGGGGCGAGCCGGCGATCGGCCGTTGACGGCTCGTGAGCGCGACATTCTGACTCATTTCGCCAGGGGCAACTCGTACGCCGAGGTTGCGGCGATCGTGGGCGGTAGCCCGGTCACGGTGCGCAACACCATCTACCGCATTGAACGGAAGCTGGGCGTGACCACCAAGCAGGAGATTGTGGTCTGGGCAGTTCGAAACGGGTTGCTGGACGACGAACCGTCTGTTCCAGAGGCTCCCGGCCTGGTCCAGGCGAATCAGCCCGCGTCGTCCAAACAATAGTGAGGCGCTCCTGCGTCGAGCGGCCGCTCGACGCAGGCCCCTGCCGCCATCTCTGGCTTGACGCGCCCACCCGGCGCGTCACGGCGCTGGTTGGGCGCCGCGGCCGCGGTCCCGAGACGCGTTCGCGGGCGGACAGGGAGTGGCGCAAGACTGGCGTTTACGGCCCCTCGCGCCTGACCGTGAGCGGCGTTTCGGCCGGGACGCCGTCCGGGAACAGCTCGGCGGTGCTGCTGCTCGAGCTATAGAAGACAGGCGAGGTCTACAGCCGCTGCGCCCCGCCACGGCGGGAGGCCGCGTAGCGAGGCGCGGCGCCGCTCTGGCCGAGCGCGCCCCGTCCGGCGCCTGGTCCCCCTGACACGCGACCGTCAGCGTCGCGATCACCAGCCCGAGCAGGACGGCGTTGACCCGGAGGCCGGAGCGCGCCATGAGCGCCCACCGTACCCCCGGCCGGCGGGCCGCACCGGCCGCGAGCCCGCGCCGCCGCAGTCACGCCTCCGCCCTCGCATGCGTCAACCACCACGCCGCCATCCGCGGACTCCGACTCCAGATTTGAAGTACGTAACAACGTTGGGAGCATACGGCCTCGCCGTCGCCGCCGCCTTCGCGGTAGCGCTCGCGGTGCTCGTATCAGTCTCCTCGACCGCTGAGGCGGTGGAGCCGGGCAAGAGCGCGGACGTGACCGCGTCGGTCACTACCCCCTCCGGCGGCACGGGCGTAGCGCGCATCGAGATCGATGCCCTGAGCACAGCGTCCGGTAGCTTCGACTTCAACGACGGCCAGACCATCGTCTGTAACGACGGCGGCAAGTGCGACACCGACGCGGTAGACGGGACTAACACCGCGGACTCCGTCACGGTGAAGCTGAACATCGACGCTGACTCGGCGGATGGTTTCATCCTGCTGAAGATCACCGACCTGTTTGCCAGTGGGGGACCGAACGTCAGCTACCAGACGGTTAACGTCGACACACTGCCGCAGCCGGCTTCGCTGACTGCCATGGCCGTCTCGTCGACGATCGACGCCAATGGCGCCATTAGCGCTGTCGACGATCCCGGGCGCACGCAGATCGTGGCGACGGTGAAGAACAACCAGTCGCCGTCCGTCGGGATGAACGGCCAGTTGCTGACGTTCGTCACCACGCTCGGCGTGATGGACTGCCCGGAGTCCCCTGCAGTCGGTAGCCTCACGTTGATCAACTCGGCGACGAACGTGCAGTGGTGCCAGGTGCGGACGAGCACCTCGGCCGCTGGCACTGCGACTGGCGTTGACGGCAATGCCGTGATCGACCTCAAGGCCAGTGGCCGCGAGGGCACGGCGACGGTGACCATCAGCCACGCCACGCTCGATCCCACGACTGTGGACGTCAAGCTCTTCGGCACGGCCAAGGACATGACGGCGGAGGCCGAGCAGGGCTCGGTCGAGGTCGGTGGTTCGGTCTTCGTCGTGCTGACCGTCACCGACGCGGCCGGTAACCCGGTCAAGAACGTCCAGCCGCAGCCCGCGGGGACGGATCCAATCGCCGGTCCGGCCGACGACTCGAACAAGGTCACGACCAGCCAGGCTGCTGACGACGGCGTCGCTACCACCTCGCCTTACAACGTCAACAAGGACGTTGATGGCGACGGTGTGGTCGACAAGGGCGACATCCCGGCCTGTGGTCCCGTGACCGCGGTGACCGCAGGCGACCAGAGCGGCGACCCGCCGACGCCACCGCTGGCGTTCGCGTCGACCGGCACGAATGACGCCGGCCAGTGTGTCGTCCAGGTGAAGGCTACGCCGGATGACGACACGACTCCCGCGACCAACGAGTCCTCGACCCGCGGCGTGCACACGCTCAACTTCGCGCTCGATGACATCGAGGCTTCGGTCGAGATCACGGTCGCCGGTGCGGCGGCCAGCATCGAGAGCGATGCTCCCGAGTACGTCGAGGCGCTGAGCGACACGACGATCACGGTGACGGTTAGTGACGACGAGGGTGTCCTCGTCGGCGACACCTCCATCAACGTGATCAAGGTCGCCGGCGATGGCCTCGCCGAGGGTGCGGCGACGAAGGAGGGTGCGCGGACCAAGAACGGCTCGGCGACGTTTAGCTACGCCGCCGGTCTTGAAGGTCAGGTTGTCTTCCGCGTCATCGCCGGTACCGGTAGTGCCGCCATCAGGGACATCATCACGCTGACCGTCGGCTTCCCGGACATGGAGTGCCCGGACGGCACGTCGGTTGCCTACGGCGAGTCCTGTCCTGACGTGGAGTGCCCGGACGGCACGAGCGTCGCGAACGGCGAGAGCTGCCCCGACGTCGAGTGCCCGGACGGCACGAGCGTCGGTAACGGCGAGAGCTGCCCCGACGTCGAGTGCCCGGACGGCACGAGCGTCGGTAACGGCGAGAGCTGCCCCGACGTCGAGTGCCCGGACGGCACGAGTGTCGCCAACGGCGAGACCTGCCCCGAGCCGGAGCCTGTGGCTCCTGAGGCTGGCACGCTGACGGTCCAGGGCAACCTCGGATCGTACAGCGGCGGCTCGCTCGATGACTTCGCGGCGGCTGCCGACGCGTCCTGCCCCGGCGGCTCGCAGATCGCTGCCCAGGACGCCGATGGCGCCTGGCAGCTCTGGAGCAGCACCGCTCCGGCGTTCGTGAACATCGGGTTCAACACGGCGTTCGCGGACGGCTTCGATGGTGCGACTCTCGTCTGGGTCACCAGCTGTGAGGCCGACGCCATGGACAGCGAAACCGGCATGGAGGAAGGCTCCATGGCGGAAGGCTCCATGGCGGAAGGTTCCACAGAGGGGAACGGCAGCTAGAGCGCCTCGGCGCTCCGGTCTGACCGGAACCTCCACGGAGTAGAGACGGACCCCGGAATCCCGGCTTCGGCCGGGGTTCCGGGGAACCGTATTCCACTCCCGGACGTCACAATCCCGTAAGGGACCACTCCGAGCGGCGGGCTCGGAAAAGAAACAAGCCCGGCAAGGAGAAACCGAATGATTCGAACGATTGGACCGGCCAGGCTCGGCTTCGCCGCGGCGCTCCTCGCGCTGCTGCTCGGCCCGCTTGCGCTCGGTTTCCACACCGCACACGCACAGGGCCCCGACACGGCCTCGTTCTACGGCCAGAACCTCAGCGAGGGCGACGCCGTCACCGCCTCGATCGGCGACACGGAGTGCGGCAGCGCCACGGCGACTGCCGATGGCTGGCTCATCGAGGTCGGCACCGGCGACTGTGCGCCGGAGGACGGCGACACCGTCAGCTTCACGGTCAACGGCGACGCCGCCGCGGAGACCGCGACGTGGTCCGCCGGCACGGTGAGCGAGGTCAGCCTGACCGTGGCCGAGGCCATGCCCGGCAACGGCGACGACAACGGCTCCATGCCCGAGACGCCGGACCTGCCCGACAACGTCGGTAACGCCGGTCTCGTCGGCAGCGCCGGCAGCTCCTCGCTGCTGGCACTGGCGCTCGGCATCCTCGCGGTTGCCGGCATCGCCGGTGCGCGCGTGGCGACGCGTCGCGTGAGCTAACTCTCGGCCACCCGCCGCGGACCGCCCTCGGGCGGCCCGGCGGCCAGCCGATTGCGAAGCGCCCCCGGAAACGGGGGCGCTTCTGTGTCTGCGGTTCGCCCAGGGGGGAACGGTACCGGCCGGACGCGGAGCTACCTCGCAGGCTCCGCACCCGCTCGAGGCGCCACGGGACCGGAGCCAGCAGCAGCAGCCGGTGCAGTCAAGGTCACAGTAGAGCACTACTCGAGCGGTCCCTTTCTAGAGTGTCTCGAGGCTTACGGGCCACCCGTGGACGGGAGTGGAGGGTCCACGGGCGTCCGGACTGAGCAATTATCGGGACGAACGAGTGACTTGTGGGTAACGTCGTATCCCGGTTTGATAACGGAGTGGTGACTTTCACCCGATTTCCGCTAGAAGGTTCCCACCCAGACCTCTGTTCCGGCCTCCCACGGTCGTCGAATCCGGTCTCGAGGAGGCGCACCCAACGCGCTCTTGGCGGAGATCACGCCTCCGTGCGCCTCCACGAGCTGCTTCGCGAGGGTGCGGCCCAGCCCGGCGCCGCCGCTGCTCCGCGTGCGCGACGGATCGACCCGGTGGACGGGAAGGCTTCGACTTTCACTCCCCCGCGCCCTCCGACTCCCCGTCCGGCATGCGGTAGCCGACGCGGGGCTCGGCGAAGATGTACCTCGGGTTGGCGGCGTCCTCGCCGAGCTTGCGGCGCAGCCGCATCAGGTGGGTGCGCAGCACCCGCAGGTTCCCCGGCTTGCCCGGACTCCACACCCTTCTCAGCAGCCGCTCATGGGGCACGACCCGCCCGGCCCCGGCCGCGAGCTCGGCCAGCAGGTCGTACTCGGTCGGCGTCAGCGGCGCCGGGCGCCCCGAAACCGTCACCCTGCGCCTGGCGTGGTCAATGCGCAGCTCGCCCAGCACGAAGGGCTCCGCTGGCTCGGGGCGCTCGGGTTCCCCGGAGCGGCGCAGGGCTGCCCGCACCCTGGCTACCAGTTCCGTCGGCGAGAAGGGCTTGACGATGTAGTCGGTGGCCCCCTGCTCCAGCGCCCGGGCGACCACCTCATCCTTGCCGTAGGCCGACAGGAAGATGATCGGGATGCGGGAGACAGCCAGCAGATCCCCCATCAGTTCCACCCCGTCGCGGTCCGGCAGCATCAGGTCGAGCAGCACCAGACGGGGGCTCTCCTCGGCCATCAGGAGCAGCGCCTCCTCCGGGTCCGCCGTCACCACCGGCCGGAAGCCGGCGGCGGAGAGGGCATCCCGCACGGACCTGAGCGCCAGCGGGTCGTCGTCCACCGCCAGCACCGTTCCCGCCGACCGCCCGTCGCGCTGGGAGCGGGCGGGGCGGGGAGCCGCTCCGGCGTCCCCGGCCACCGGCAGGGTGAAGACGAACCGCGCCCCCAGGCCCGGCCCTTCGCTCTCGGCCCGGATGCGGCCCCCGTGGGCCTCCACGATGCCCTTGCAGATGGCCAGGCCCAGGCCCGCGCCGCCTGCCGCGTCGCGCTTCTCCAGGCGGGAGAACTTGCCGAAGAGGCGGGGCAGCTCGTCTGCGGGTATGCCCCGCCCCTGGTCGGCCACTGCGATCTCGACGTGCGCGCCCGCGTGCGCGGCGGACACCTCGATCGCCTCCGCCGCGGGCGAGTGCCGAGCCGCGTTGGAGAGCAGGTTGGCGATGACCTGGACGATGCGCCGCCGGTCGGCCAGCACCGGGGGCAGGTCGGGCGCGACGTCGATCGCCAGCTCGTTGCGGCCCCCGGCCCCCTGGAAGGCGTTCCTGGCCCGGTCCACCAGCGCGGCCACCCCCGCCGGTTCCGGGTCCACCAGCAGGACGCCCGTCTCGATCCGGGCCACGTCCAGCAGGTCGCCGATGAGCGCCCGCATGTGGTCGGCCTGGTCGACGATGATGCGGTGGTACTGGCGCATCTCGGCCGGGTCGAGGTCCTCCGCCGCCTCGAGCAGGGCAGTGGCCGCGCCCCGGATGGAGGTCAGGGGCATCCTGAGCTCGTGGCTCACCATGCCCAGGAACTCCACGCGCAGCCGCTCCGCCTCCTCGACGGCCGCCATGTCCTGCATCGTGACCATCACCGACTCCAACTCCCCCTCCGCGGAGTGGACCGGCGTGGCGTTGAGCAGCACGGTCACGCTCCGCCCGTCGGGGGCCGCCAGCACGATCTCCTCGGCGCTCACGGTCTCGCCGGAGCCGAGCACCCGGGCCAGGGGGAACTCCTCCAGGGAGACCTCGCGCCCGTCGGCCCGCCGGTAGGTCACCACGTCCAGCAGGTCCGCCGGCGTCTGGCCGGGGTCGCGCAGGCCGTCCACGATTCTGCGCGCCTCCCGGTTGAAGGACACCTCGCCCCCGGGCTTCACGTCGAAGACGACGACGCCCACCGGCGAGGTATCGATCAGGGTCTCGAGGTCAGCCTTGGCCCGCTGCTCCTCGCGGTGCCGCCGCGCGTTGGCGAGCACCTGCGCCGCCTGCGAGGCGAACAGCACCAGGGTCTCCTCGTCTTCGCGCGTGAACTCCCGGCCCGGCTCGTCGCTCCCCACGAAGATGTTGCCCGAGCGCACCCCCTGGTGCACGAGCGGGGCCGCCATGAAGGCGCTGATCGATACGGGCGAGCGGGACTCCGCGAGGCCGATCGACGCGGTGAACTCCGCCAGCGGGCCGACCCGCAGCGGTCCCGGCAGAGCGTTCAGGTACTCGAAGAAGCGCTGCCCCCCGGAAACCTGCCACACCCGCTCCACGTCGCCGGGGTCGAGGCCCAGGACCAGGTGGTCCTCCAGCCGACCCGAGGCGTCCAGGCTGGTGATCACGGCGTAGGGCGCCCGCATCTGGGAGCGGGCGCCGTCCATCACGGCCCGCAGCGCCGTGTCGACGTCCAGGCTCTCGTTGATGCGGAGGCTGGCCCGGCTGAGGCGAGAGCGGCGGTCTCCCGGCGGTTGCGCTCCCTCGGGCGGCCGTGCGGCGTGCTCCACTGGTGCGCCTCCTCGAGACCGGATTCGACGACCGTGGGAGGCCGGAACAGAGGTCTGGGTGGGAACCTTCTAGCGGAAATCGGGTGAAAGTCACCACTCCGTTATCAAACCGGGATACGACGTTACCCACAAGTCACTCGTTCGTCCCGATAATTGCTCAGTCCGGACGCCCGTGGACCCTCCACTCCCGTCCACGGGTGGCCCGTAAGCCTCGAGACACTCTAGAAAGGGACCGCTCGAGTAGTGCTCTACTGTGACCTTGACTGCACCGGCTGCTGCTGCTGGCTCCGGTCCCGTGGCGCCTCGAGCGGGTGCGGAGCCTGCGAGGTAGCTCCGCGTCCGGCCGGTACCGTTCCCCCCTGGGCGAACCGCAGACACAGAAGCGCCCCCGTTTCCGGGGGCGCTTCGCAATCGGCTGGCCGCCGGGCCGCCCGAGGGCGGTCCGCGGCGGGTGGCCGAGAGTTAGCTCACGCGACGCGTCGCCACGCGCGCACCGGCGATGCCGGCAACCGCGAGGATGCCGAGCGCCAGTGCCAGCAGCGAGGAGCTGCCGGCGCTGCCGACGAGACCGGCGTTACCGACGTTGTCGGGCAGGTCCGGCGTCTCGGGCATGGAGCCGTTGTCGTCGCCGTTGCCGGGCATGGCCTCGGCCACGGTCAGGCTGACCTCGCTCACCGTGCCGGCGGACCACGTCGCGGTCTCCGCGGCGGCGTCGCCGTTGACCGTGAAGCTGACGGTGTCGCCGTCCTCCGGCGCACAGTCGCCGGTGCCGACCTCGATGAGCCAGCCATCGGCAGTCGCCGTGGCGCTGCCGCACTCCGTGTCGCCGATCGAGGCGGTGACGGCGTCGCCCTCGCTGAGGTTCTGGCCGTAGAACGAGGCCGTGTCGGGGCCCTGTGCGTGTGCGGTGTGGAAACCGAGCGCAAGCGGGCCGAGCAGCAGCGCGAGGAGCGCCGCGGCGAAGCCGAGCCTGGCCGGTCCAATCGTTCGAATCATTCGGTTTCTCCTTGCCGGGCTTGTTTCTTTTCCGAGCCCGCCGCTCGGAGTGGTCCCTTACGGGATTGTGACGTCCGGGAGTGGAATACGGTTCCCCGGAACCCCGGCCGAAGCCGGGATTCCGGGGTCCGTCTCTACTCCGTGGAGGTTCCGGTCAGACCGGAGCGCCGAGGCGCTCTAGCTGCCGTTCCCCTCTGTGGAACCTTCCGCCATGGAGCCTTCCGCCATGGAGCCTTCCTCCATGCCGGTTTCGCTGTCCATGGCGTCGGCCTCACAGCTGGTGACCCAGACGAGAGTCGCACCATCGAAGCCGTCCGCGAACGCCGTGTTGAACCCGATGTTCACGAACGCCGGAGCGGTGCTGCTCCAGAGCTGCCAGGCGCCATCGGCGTCCTGGGCAGCGATCTGCGAGCCGCCGGGGCAGGACGCGTCGGCAGCCGCCGCGAAGTCATCGAGCGAGCCGCCGCTGTACGATCCGAGGTTGCCCTGGACCGTCAGCGTGCCAGCCTCAGGAGCCACAGGCTCCGGCTCGGGGCAGGTCTCGCCGTCGGCGACCGAAGTGCCGTCAGGGCACTCGATGTCGGGGCAAGTCTCGCCGTTGCCGACGCTCGTGCCGTCGGAGCACTCGACGTCGGGACAGCTCTCGCCGTTCGCGACGCTCGTGCCGTCCGGGCACTCCACGTCGGGGCAGGTCTCGCCGTTGCCGACGCTCGTGCCGTCCGGGCACTCGACGTCAGGACAGGACTCGCCGTAGGCAACCGACGTGCCGTCCGGGCAGTCCATGTCCGGGAAGCCGACGGTCAGCGTAATGATGTCCCTGACGGCGCCATCGCCGCTACCGGCGATGACGCGGAAGACGACTTGACCCTCGAGACCGGCGGCGTAGCTGAACGTCGACGAGCCGTTGGACGTCTGCGCTCCATCCGCCGCCGCCTTACCTTCGGCGAGGCCATCGCCGGCGACCTTGATGACGTTGATGTCGGTCTCGCCGACGAGGACACCCTCGTCGTCACGCACCGTCACCGTGATCGTGGTGTCGCTCAGCGGCTCGACGTACTCGGGAGCATCGCTCTCGATGCTGGCCGGCCCACCGGCGACCTCGAGCGAGGCCGAGGCGGCGAACTTGCCCAACGCGAAGTTGAGCGTGTGCGTGCCGCGGGTCGAAGCCTCGTTGGTCCCGGTAGTCGAGGTGTCGTCCGGCGTAGCCGTCACCTGGACAACACACTGACCATCGTCGTTGGTACCGCTCGAGCCGAGCGTGACCGGCCCGGCCGTCGGGTCGTTGTCGACGTCAGCCTGCGTGACCGCTGCGTGCGCGGCACAGGCCGGGATGGCAACCTTGCCGTCCTTGTCGAGCTTGTTGACCTCGTAGTCGGTCTCAACCGTGTTCCCGCCCTCCGTCGGAGAAACGAGGGCGTCCTTCTCCGCGGCCTCGGGCTCCTGGTTCTTGACCGGGTTGCCGGCAGCATCGGTGACCGTCAGGACGACGAACACGGAGCCGCTGACCTCGATCGAGCCCTGCTCGACTTCGGCCGAAATGGCGTCCGCGTCGCCGTAGAACGTGACGTCGACGCTCGCCGGGTCAAGGTTCCCGTGAGTGATCGTGACCGTCGCGGTGCCCTCGCGGCCGGCGCCGACGAGCGTGACCGTGGCGGTGCCGAGCTCGTTCACATCCGCCGTGCCGACGTCGTCCAGGACAGTTCGGATCTGGCAGACCTGCACGCCGGACGCCGCGCCAATCGTCCCAAGGGTGATTGGCGGCGGGCCCGTCTCGTTGACCGCTGCAGAAGCGTCGCAGGTCAGCGTGCCGAGCGTGGTGATGAACGTCAGCGTCTCGTGCGCCTTACCGACCGGTTCCTTCGCGTCGTTCTTCACCGTAGCGGTGATGGTCGTCCGGTCAGGGTCAGTACCATCACCCACCGGGGAGGCGACAGGGTCGGCCTGGATCGTGGTCGACGTCGCCTTCGCGGTCAACGAGGCCGCCACGGGCTGCGTCTTGACGGTGATGACGATCGTCGAGGTCGCCGATCCCACGGTCCCGTCAGCTGCGATGACCGTGGCGGTCTTCACGATGATGAAGCCGTCGGCCGCGTCTTCGTCGATGTCCAGCTTTACCTGGATCGAGTTCGCGACATCAGTCTCGGGCGTCGCAGCGTCGCCGTCGCCATCTTCGGTGCCGGTGTCGCAGGCGGCATCGTCGCTACAGGCGATCGTCTGGCCGCCGCCCGATGCGAAGCTTCCCGTCGACGTGCTGTTATCGCCGTCGATGGTGAAGCGCACGATCCGCCCGGGCACCGTCATGACAGCGGTGTCACCCGGCTCGACCGTCGCCGTGTTGTCGGTCCCCACGGCGATGTCGGCGGCCTCAACCGTCGAGGTCGGGGAGACGGACATCAGCACGGCGAGCGCTACCGCGAAGGCGGCGGCGACGGCGAGGCCGTAGGCTCCCAACTTTGTTACGTATCTACTTCGGAACAGGGGGGCGGTTCGAACCAGCCCGAGAGGTACCAATGTCCACAGCGCCTTTTGCGCGCCGTCGCTCGTTCACGCGGCTCAAGGGGGGCCAATCCGGGGCCATGCTCGACCCCACTGCCCGATCCCGTGGCCCGGTGGATCGGCCGAACCGCCCGCGGCGGACCGCCTCCGAACACCGCGGGGCAGCGCCGTAGCCATGCAGCGGGGGCGGCCGTCCGCGCGGCGAGCGCCGCAGCGCGCCCCGGCGCGCACGGGCGACCGCACGGTACGGAGGCGTCAGCGCCGGCGGAGCAATCGATGACGGAGCAGCGGCGCGCGAACGTCACGGCGGCTCCCCCTCCACAGCCGATCCGGCCCCGCCGCCGCTCGACGGGCGGCGCTCATGGCTAGGCGCGACTGGGGCACCGGCGCGATCGAGGAGCGCTCCAGGGGCCGCTGGCGAGTAGCGGTCGAGCTCCCGCGCGACCCCGCGACCGGCAAACGCCGCCGCCGCCGGTTCACCGTCAGGGGGACCAAGCGGGACGCGCAGCGGGCGCTCCACGAAGCCCTCAACGAGCGCGACCATGGAGGCGTGGACCCGAACCGCATCACGACCGGCGAGTGGCTGGAACACTGGATCGCACAGCGGGTGCGCGATGGTACGCTCGCCCCGGCAACCGTTGAAACGTACCGCTCGATGGTGCGGGCCAACCTGCTACCCGCAATCGGTCCCGTGCCCCTCCAGGAGCTTCGCGCCTACCATGTGCGCGCCTTGAAGGACGACCTGTCGCAATCGAAGGCGCCCGCGACCGTCTGGGGGATCCTCCGGCTGCTTCGCCAGGTGCTACAATCCGCTGTCACGCAAGAACTTCTCGGCAGAAACCCCGCAGTGGCCGTGCCGAACCCCTCGCGCGTGCGCGGGACACAGGAGCGCCGTGCGCTCGACGAGGCCGAGATCGTGGAACTGCTGAGAGTCACCGCAGGGACGGCCTACGACATGGTCGTGCGCTTCGCCCTCGCGACGGGTGCGCGCCGGGGAGAACTGCTCGGCGCCCGCTGGGACGCGATCGACCTCGAGCGCCGCACCTTCCGCGTGCTCCGGGCGTTACAGGTCGTGAGGAGCGAGTTCCTCATGCTTCCACCGAAAACGGCCCGCTCGCGCCGCACCATCGAACTCTCCCCCACGACGGTCGCGCGGCTGCGCCGGCATCGCGCCGACCAGAACGCCGCGCGGCTCCGGCTGGGCGCGGCGTGGGACGATCACGACCTCGTCTTCCCCGGCCGGCGCGGCCGCTACTGGGTTCCGCTCCGCTTCTACGAGGGGTTCCGGGAGCTGGTGGGCGGGAGCAAGATCGAACGACCCCGCGAAGTGAACTTCCACACCCTGCGGCACACCGCCGCGAGCCAGTGGATCCTCGCCGGCGTCGACCTGCTGACGGTCTCACGCCGGCTCGGCCATACCCAGGCATCGTTCACGATGGACGTGTACGGGCACATGCTGCCCGGGCAGCAGGACCAGGCCGCCGAGGCGCTCGACCACCTGCTCGGGTGACGTTGCACGGCATACCCCACACCTGCGGCGCGCAGCTCGAGCGGGGGTGTAAGCCCTCAGCCGCGGTACGCCGGAGTACCGGAAAAGAGGCCGCCCCACATGGCGATCTCCGGCTCAGTGCCTCCCGCCGCGCCGCCCCGTGACGCCCGGTCCAGCCAACAAGGCCCCAGTTTGGCCCAGATCGAGGTCTCCCGCCGGGGGAGAGGGGATCGGAGGTCCGGCTGTCTCTCCCCGCGGGAGAGGGCGGGGTGAGGGCGTCCGCCGCCCGCCGGCGAAGGAGCCCCGAGGGCGCAACAATCCAGCGAGGCGGCAGTCAGGCCCGGCGTGCCTGGATTCCGGCGTTCGCCGGAATGACGGGGAGGGGTGTGCGGGCCGCCTAGTCGAGGGCGGTGGCGATGCCGATGATGGCGGCGGTGGCGGCGATGATGCCGGCGCCCTGGATCCAGAGCGCGCGGTAGATCTCGGCCCGGAAGGTGTGCAGGTCTACCCTGAGCTCCGCCAGCGAGGCCTCCGTCGCGAGGCCGCGGGTGGCGCTGTCGACGACATCGACGACGCCCTCGGCGGCCCGTTCGTCGAGGCCAGCGTCGGTGAGGCGGCGGGCGGCGCGCTGCGTGTCGAAGGCCATGCCTGCATTGTACGAGCCGCGCCCCTTCGATGCCACACGCGTATCAGCCCGCGGGCTGCGCCGCCCCCGGATCGCGCCCTCAACGCCTGCGCCGATTTACCGGTAAATCAGCAAGCCCCGCATCGCGCCATCCCCCGTCATTCCGGCGAAAGCCGGAATCCAGAGCGGGCGCAGCCCGCAACGACAAGCCGCCTGCGGGCCACAGCCCGCAGCCCACCCGGCGCCAACCCCCGGCGGCGCAACAGTCCAGCGAGGCGGGAGTCAGGCCGGCGAGCCCCCTCACCCGCGGGGGGTGTGGGGGGACTCCCCCCACAACACACTGGCTCTCCCCCAGGAGAGGGGGCCAGAAAACTGGACGCCTACCCCCACATCGCCTACAAACACAGGTGGCGAGGACCGCTCGCGGATCGCCCCCGCGTTAACCGGAGGGCGTCCCCGCGCGTTACTCCCCATGTGCCGGGTCTTGCCGTCCGGGGCGCTTTGCGTCCCGCGGGCAGCGAGGCCGGCGCGGGAGGAAGGACAGGCTTCCAGCGGACCAGGCCGGCGGGACGGCGTTTGCGGCGTCCAGCTCGAGCGGCGGCGCAAGCCCCCCGATACGGCCGACACGCACACGGAAGCCCCGTACAAGGAGGGCGATCGGACAGCAGTAACCGGAACGGAACAACGCAATGAGTACCTCCTAAGAAAGAGGGAACATTTGAAGTACGTAACAACGTTGGGAGCATACGGCCTCGCCGTCGCCGCCGCCTTCGCGGTAGCGCTCGCGGTGCTCGTATCAGTCTCCTCGACCGCTGAGGCGGTGGAGCCGGGCAAGAGCGCGGACGTGACCGCGTCGGTCACTACCCCCTCCGGCGGCACGGGCGTAGCGCGCATCGAGATCGATGCCCTGAGCACAGCGTCCGGTAGCTTCGACTTCAACGACGGCCAGACCATCGTCTGTAACGACGGCGGCAAGTGCGACACCGACGCGGTAGACGGGACTAACACCGCGGACTCCGTCACGGTGAAGCTGAACATCGACGCCGACTCGGCGGATGGCTTCATCCTGCTGAAGGTTACCGACGTGCTCGCGGCCAGTCCGACCGTCACCTACCAGTCGGTTGATGTGACGACGCTGCCGCAGCCGGCTTCGCTGACTGCCAAGGCCGTCTCGACGACGATCGACGCTAATGGCGCTGTTGCCGCTATCGGCAATGCCGGGCGCACGGAGATCGTGGCGACGGTGAAGAACAACCAGTCGCCGTCCGTCGGGATGAACGACCAGCGACTGACATTCGTCACCACGCTCGGCGTGATGGACTGTCCGGAATCGGGCACTGGCAACACGGCGATCGCCGCGGCGACGAACGTGCAGTGGTGCCAGGTGTGGACGAGCAGCAGCAACTCAGACGGTGAGACTGCCGCTGACGGCAACGCTGTGATCTCGCTGAAGGCCAGCGGCCGCGAGGGCACGGCGATTGTGACCATCAGCCACGCCACGCTCGATCCCACGACTGTGGACGTCAAGCTCTTCGGCACGGCCAAGGACATGACGGCGGAGGCCGAGCAGGGCTCGGTCGAGGTCGGTGGTTCGGTCTTCGTCGTGCTGACCGTCACCGACGCGGCCGGTAACCCGGTCAAGAACGTCCAGCCGCAGCCCGCGGGGACGGATCCAATCGCCGGTCCGGCCGACGACTCGAACAAGGTCACGACCAGCCAGGCTGCTGACGACGGCGTCGCTACCACCTCGCCTTACAACGTCAACAAGGACGTTGATGGCGACGGTGTGGTCGACAAGGGCGACATCCCGGCCTGTGGTCCCGTGACCGCGGTGACCGCAGGCGACCAGAGCGGCGACCCGCCGACGCCACCGCTGGCGTTCGCGTCGACCGGCACGAATGACGCCGGCCAGTGTGTCGTCCAGGTGAAGGCTACGCCGGATGACGACACGACTCCCGCGACCAACGAGTCCTCGACCCGCGGCGTGCACACGCTCAACTTCGCGCTCGATGACATCGAGGCTTCGGTCGAGATCACGGTCGCCGGTGCGGCGGCCAGCATCGAGAGCGATGCTCCCGAGTACGTCGAGGCGCTGAGCGACACGACGATCACGGTGACGGTTAGTGACGACGAGGGTGTCCTCGTCGGCGACACCTCCATCAACGTGATCAAGGTCGCCGGCGATGGCCTCGCCGAGGGTGCGGCGACGAAGGAGGGTGCGCGGACCAAGAACGGCTCGGCGACGTTTAGCTACGCCGCCGGTCTTGAAGGTCAGGTTGTCTTCCGCGTCATCGCCGGTACCGGTAGTGCCGCCATCAGGGACATCATCACGCTGACCGTCGGCTTCCCGGACATGGAGTGCCCGGACGGCACGTCGGTTGCCTACGGCGAGACCTGCGCTGACGTGGAGTGCCCGGACGGCACGAGCGTCGGCAACGGCGAGAGCTGCCCCGACGTCGAGTGCCCGGACGGCACGAGCGTCGGTAACGGCGAGTCCTGCCCCGACGTCGAGTGCCCGGACGGCACGAGCGTCGGTAACGGCGAGAGCTGCCCCGACGTCGAGTGCCCGGACGGCACGAGTGTCGCCAACGGCGAGACCTGCCCCGAGCCTGAGGCTCCTGAGGAGGCCACGCTGACGGTCCAGGGCAACCTGGGTAGCTTCAGCGGCGGCTCGCTCGATGACTTCGCGGCGGCTGCCAACGCGGCCTGCCCCGGCGGCTCGCAGATCGCTGTCCAGGACGCCGGTGGCGCCTGGCAGCTCTGGAGCAGCACCGCTCCGGCGTTCGTGAACATCGGGTTCACGACGGCGTTCGCGGACGGCTTCGATGGTGCGACTCTCGTCTGGGTCACCAGCTGTGAGGCCGACGCCATGGAGAGCGAAGGTTCCATGGAGGAAGGCTCCATGGCGGAAGGCTCAATGGAGGAGAACGGCGGCTAGAGCGCCTCGGCGCTCCGGTCTGACCGGAACCTCCACGGAGTAGAAACGGACCCCGGAATCCCGGCTTCGGCCGGGGTTCCGGGGAACCGTATTCCACTCCCGGACGCCACAATCCCGTAAGGGACCACTCCGAGCGGCGGGCTCGGAAACAAACAAGCCCGGCAAGGAGAAACCGAATGATTCGAACGATTGGACCGGCCAGGCTCGGCTTCGCCGCGGCGCTCCTCGCGCTGCTGCTCGGCCCGCTTGCGCTCGGTTTCCACACCGCACACGCGCAGGTTGGCCCCGACACGGCCTCGTTCTACGGCCAGAACCTCAGTGAGGGCGACGCCGTCACCGCCTCGATCGACGACACGGAGTGCGGCAGCGCCACGGCGACTGCCGATGGCTGGCTCATCGAGGTCGGCACCGGCGACTGTGCGCCGGAGGACGGCGACACCGTCAGCTTCACGGTCAACGGCGACGCCGCCGCGGAGACCGCGACGTGGTCCGCCGGCACGGTGAGCGAGGTCAGCCTGACCGTGGCCGAGGCCATGCCCGGCAACGGCGACGACAACGGCTCCATGCCCGAGACGCCGGACCTGCCCGACAACGTCGGTAACGCCGGTCTCGTCGGCAGCGCCGGCAGCTCCTCGCTGCTGGCACTGGCGCTCGGCATCCTCGCGGTTGCCGGCATCGCCGGTGCGCGCGTGGCGACGCGTCGCGTGAGCTAACTCTCGGCCACCCGCCGCGGTCCGCCCTCGGGCGGCCCGGCGACCAGCCGATTGCGAAGCGCCCCCGGAAACGGGGGCGCTTTCTCTTGTCTGCGACGGCTGGTGTGGCCGCTCGGCAGAACGTGGGTGTGCTTCGCGTCAGGCGCGCGCGGCACGCGGGAAGCGGCGCTCCGCCTCCTTGAGCGCCAGCGTCAGCGAGGGGGCCGTGCGGCCGGCTCGCCAACGCACCACGGCGGCCTGCGCCACGCCAAGCGCGGCCGCGAGCCCCGGCGTACTCCACCCGCCCGCAGCCATCCATGTGCGCAGTGCTGTGGCATCGAGCCGAGCGCCGGGCTCGTCGTCGACGTCGAGGGCCGCGAGCGCAAGCGCGAGCCAGGGAGGCGGCAGCCCGACCCCTCGGCGCCAGTTCGTAACCGCGCTGTGGCCCTCGAAACCGAGCGCGAACGTCAGCCCGCGATCGGACCAGCCGGCGGCGGCCGCAGCCCCGCCCAGCGCCTCGACAGCTGCTGTCCTGGCGACGGCTGCCTGGTCGGCTGCCTCCGCGATGGCAGCCGGTGGCTCGTCATGGTAGCGGGCGGAGCGCAGGCGCCGATCGAGCTCATGCGCCCTGCGCAGGGCTTCCTCGAACGCGAGCCGCGCCCCACGGCGTGGTCGCGGTTGGGAAGGGCGCGACGGTCCGCGCGAGGGGTGCGCCGTTCAGTTTCGCCGATCGCCATCGCGAGCCCTCGAGGCGGGATCGCGCGACCGCGCCGCCAGCGGACCACCACGACGCGCCCGACACCGAGCGCGGAGCCAAGTGTGGCGGAGAGCCAGCCACCGACCGCCATGCGCTCGCGCAGCGTAGCGGCGTCGAGCCGCGCTGCAGGCGGGTCGCCGGCGTCCACGGCCGCGAGCGCGAGGGCCAGCCAGGGCGGCGGCAACCGAGCGCCACGGCGCCAGCCGGCCACGAGCGAGCCGTTGTTGCCCGTCCCCAGCGCGCGCCCGAGCGCCCGTGTAGACCAGCCGCGCTCCTCTATCACCGCGTTGAAGGCCACAGCTGCGGCGGCGCGCACCGCGCTTTCGGCGTCGTCCGCGTAGGCCGCAGCCAGTGTGCCAGCGAGCTCATCGAGCAGCTTCGCAGTCGGCGGCATCGTGCGTTCCCGCCTGTCGCCACCTCGCGATCGTGATGATCACGGGATATATCGCCCCGGTCGGCGGGCATGTTCCGCCACAGGGACTCCCCCGGCAACCGCGGATGGCCGCTCGGCCTGGAGCCTGGAATCTCGGCCGGGTTCTCGGAGGTGGCCAATAGGCACGCGACGCCCCGATGCGGTCGCCACGCATCGAGGTGCGCGAGCGTCCGCCCGAGCGGAGCCGTGGAGGACTCCCCGGCTGACCCCCTTGCCGTTGGCTCGCCGGCTTCGTCGAAGCGCTCAGCGAATATCTCGAGCGTCTTGAGGTGCCACTCATCGAGGCGTTTGAGGGGAGGAATTACCCTACCACTGCACGAACATCGGCCTCACTGTTCAGAAACGACAATATCGAGCGCGTGCCGGTGGTGGTTCGGGTGCCGTTGGCGGGGCTTGCGAGGCGGGTCGGGACCGGCAGGGCGATCCCGTGATGCCGTCACTGGCGCCTGCAAGGTATCGTGAGTGAGGATGCGCGAGTAAGTGCTGGCCAATGCGACAGCGGAGTCTGTGTGGGGTAAGCCAGGATGGCCGTCCTTGGAGGACTTCTCGGCAGCCGGGCCGACGCAACGCGCCGCAACACTGACGCCCGGCGCGCTCACCAGCGATGGAATGTAGGGGCCCCGTCGTGACCACCACCGACGGCGAGCGAGCAGCCGGCATCGACACCATCGTCGCGACGATGGTGGAGCGGATCGCGGACCGGTTCAACCCAGAGCGGATCCTCCTCTTTGGCTCGCGGGCGCGGGGCGACGCACGGGACTGGAGCGATGTAGACCTGCTGGTCGTGATGCCGGACGGCACGGACCGGCGCGAAGCCGCCGTCCAGATGGGCGTTGCCGTGGGTGACCTGCCGATCGCCAAGGACATCGTCGTCACAACGCCTGCCCACATTGCCGAGCGGGGTCATGTCATAGGCACGGTCCTGCGCCCGGCGCTGCGCGAAGGCAGGGTGCTCTATGAGCGAGCCTGAGGCGGCCGCCGAGGCGCGTCGCTGGCTGCGCTCCGCAAGAGAGGATCTGCAGGTGGTGCGCATCGCTCTCGGCGAAGACCCGCCCCTTGTGGGTCCTGCCTGCTTTCACTCACGCAGGCCGCCGAGAAGGCACTGAAGGCTGCGCTGGTGCTGGAGGACACTGAGTTTCCCTATGTCCACGACCTCAGGCGCTTGAGCAACCTCCTCCCCGACAACTGGCCCGCGAGGCCTTCGAATGTTGCGTTGCAGCGGTTGACTGGGTGGGGTGCCGAGTCCCGGTACCCGGGGGACTGGACGGAGCTCACCGGCGGTGACGCCGCAGCTGCCGAGGCCGACGCTCGAGCCGTCTACGAGTCCATCGCGGCAGAGTTCGGGCGCCGCGGCTTAGCTGCGGAGTGAGCGCCAGGGGCGACAGCAGTCGCGACGGTAACGCTGGTACTGGAGCCCGTGTGACCATGTGGACCTGAGCGCCGATCGGCTTGTGCTAACCGCCCGGCACCCTGCAGCGCCTCCCGGTCAAACCGCTCGAGGATCCTGAGGTCCTGGGAGAGCGCTTGGTGCGACCGCCGCGCGAGACTGTCGCGGACGATGCACTCCGGCGCCCCATCGAACTCCTGGTCTCCCGTTCTGCCGAGAGGTGAGGTCAGGACCAGGCCACGAACTTGGGCATCGCTGTTCGGGAACGACAACATCGAGCGCGTGCCGGTGGTGGTGACGGTGGCTCTCGCGAGGCGCAGCAAGCGCGATTGAGCGAGTGGCCGGAGATTCGATCCCGCATGGTGGGCCTGGACGTACTGTACGGCGGCCGCTACGCCTCCTCGCCACCGGGTGCGTCGTCCGGCGGCGCCTGCAGGTGCCAGTCCGTCAGCTGCTGATAGGCACGGCCGATGCGCACGAGCAGCGCTTCAGCGAACGGGGCGCCGACGATCTGCGCCGACAGCGGCAGACCGAGCTCGGAGGAGAACCCCGACGGCAGTGCGAGCGCGGGATACCCGAGCAGGTTGAACGGCCCCGCGTAGCTCGGCATCGTCAGCCGCCGGTTCACGTCGGGCGGCGGGTGTGCGGGCGCCGGCTCGTGGGTCATCGGCACGACGAGCACGTCGACGTTCGCCATCACGTGCGCGGCCTGCTTCGCGTACCAGCTGCGGAAGCGCTGGGCCTGGATGTAGTCGGCGGCCGAGTAGAGCGCGGCGCGGCCGATCATGATTCGCGCGCCCTTGCCGTACTCGGTCCAGCGGTCGCTCCCCATGTCCATGCGGTGGTAGGCGAAGGCCTCGCTGAGCATGGTCAGCGTGTTCGCCTCCTTCGCGATGTCCGAGTGCGGGAGCTTCACCTCGACGACCTCCGCGCCGAGGCCGGCGAGCGTGCCGATCACCGCCTCGGTCGCCAACCGCACCTCCTCGTCGAGCTCCTCGTGGTCGAAGAAGTACTCGCGCGGGATGCCCATCCGCAGCCCCGCGACCCCGCCCTCGACGCCCGCGAGGTAGTCCTCGGTGGACTCGGCCGACACGGTGGGGTCGCGCGGGTCATAGCCGGCGATGACGTTGAGGATCGCGCCGCAGTCGTAGGCCGAGCGGGCCATCGGGCCGATCGAGTCGAGCGTGTAGCCGAGGGGGACGCAGCCCCACTTCGGGACGCGGCCGTAGGTGACCTTGAGGCCGCTGTGCCCGCAGTAGGCGGCGGGGAAGCGCACGGAGCCCCCGGTGTCCGTCCCGAGCCCGCCGAGCACCATGCCGGTGGAGACGGCGATGCCCGTGCCCGACGACGACCCGCCGGGGCTGCGGTCCAGCCGCCACGGGTTCCTCGGGATCGGGAACGGCTTCTCCTCATCCGGCGCGCCGAGGGCGAACTCGGAGAGCACGAGCTTGCCCATGATGACCGCGCCGGCGTCGCGGACGCGTTCAGCGACGACCGAGTCGTAGCCCTCGCCCCATGCGCGGTCGAGGATGAGCGAGTTGGCCGTCGTCTGCTGGTCCCTCGTGGCGAGGATGTCCTTGAGACCGAACGGGATGCCCTGCAGCGGCCCGCGGTCCACGCCCGCCGCGAGGTCGGCGTCGGCCTGCTCGGCCTGCTGCATCGCGCCCGCCTCATTGACCGCGATGAACGCGCCGAAACGCTCGTCGAGCGCGCCGATGCGCTCCAGCGCCTCGCCGGTCAACTCGACGCTGCTCGCCTCGCCGCTGCGGAGCGCCGCGGCAGCCGATTCGATGGTTCGGGGTGTGGTCATCTCACTCACCCTTCGCCGGCGGGACGGGCGTGAAGATCAGCGCGGGCTCCTCGTAGCGGACCTCCTCGATGTAGAGCCGGTCGGTCTGCTCGCGGAGCGTCGGATAACCGTCGACGAGCGACTGGAACTCCTCGTCGCTGACGGGCAGTCCCGCCGCGTCGACGAGCGCGCGGACGGTCGCTTCGGCGTTGTCTGGTACGGGCATTGGGACCCCCTCCTGTGCACGTGGCCGCGGAGCGATGCGCGCGGCGACGCGGCGCAGCATAGCGGCGCGCCCCGCGGCCCTCCCCGGATGCGTTCGTCTACTCGGTCGCGGCGCCCTCCGCCTCCTCGAACATCTCGGGGAAGCTGTGGCGAAGGGCGTGGTCGACGTCGGCCAGCCGGAGCCTTCCCTCGACCCTGCGCGAGCCGCTCTCCGCTGCCGCGGCCGTGCGCACCATGTAGGCCTCGTGCGCCTCGACGATCTGGCTGCTGTAGCCCAGCGCGTCCTGCGTGCTGTTGATCGCGGCCTTGGTGGTTCGCAGCTGGAACGGCGCGTTCTCCGCGACGCGCTCGGCGTAAGCCAGCGCACGGTCATCGAGCTCCGCGCGAGGAGCGACTGCTGTCACGAAGCCCAACTCGCGGGCCTCCTCGGCGAGGATGAAGCGGTTCTCGAACAGGATCTCCTTGGCCTTGCGGATGCCGATGTCGTAGGGCACGGCGAAGTACTCGAACAGCCCGGCGCGGAACTTCGCATCGTCGGCAGCGAAGATCACGTCGGCGGCCGAGGCCACCATCCAGCCGCCGTTACGGGGTGGCGGCGTGCGAGGATCCCCTCCATCCGCGCGCGGATGGAGGGGTCGGCCCGGTCGGGGTGCGTGAGGATGTAGAACCTCTCGTCGCGCACGGCCTCGACGACCTGCTCCGCGACATCGGCAGGGTCCATGCCCTCCTTGAAACTCGCCAGCGGCAACGGCGCCGCCCGCCGCGTCTCTCGCGGCCGTCGGCGAGCGGAGCGCTTCGCCTTCGCGGCCCGGCCGGGTGCGCTCCGCAAGCCGGATGCGCGTCTCCACGGGGCCCGGGCAGAGCACGGACACACCCACCGAGCTGCCGGCCAGCTGCCGCGCGAGCGTCTCCGTGAGCGCGACGACCGCGTGCTTCGTCGCCGCGTAGATGCCGTAGTGCTCACGCGTGACCAGACCCAGGTCCGAGCCGGTGTTGACCAGATGACCCTCCTCCTGCTCGATCAGGACCGGGACGAACGTCCGGATGCCGTGCACGACGCCCCAGAGGTTCACGTCGAACAGCCAGCTGAAGGCGTCGCGCGACTGCTCCCAGAGCTGCAGGCCGAGGCCGGCCTCGCCGGGTCCCCGGTCGGAGTTCGCGGTGACGCCGGCGTTGTTGCAGACGAGGTGGATCGCCCCGAACGCCTCGAGCGCCTCGTCGCGCAGTCGCTCGACTGCTGCCGCGTCGCTGACGTCGGTGACGACGCCGATCACGTCGCTTCCCTGCTCACGCAGCTCGTGCACGGCGAGGTCCAGTGCGGGCTCCTCGACATCGGCGAGGACGACCCGCATGCCCTCGGCGGCACTCCGTTCGGCGATAGCGCGACC
The DNA here is from genome assembly GCA_965207415.1 of Dehalococcoidia bacterium. GTDB lineage: Bacteria > Chloroflexota > Dehalococcoidia > UBA2979 > UBA2979 > VXMT01. Next base: position 3,230,123 of record CBDBMD010000003.1, on the reverse strand, counting down.
GATGCCGCTGGCGCCCCCGGTCACGACGGCCACGCGTCCCTCAAGCTCCCGCACGTCACCCTCCATCCGTACCGTCACCGCGCAACACTTAACACACCCCGCGGGCACCGGGTGTTCATATTGCGCAATCGCGCCCCCGGTTCCGCCCTCGGCGCTTCGGCGCGCCCTCAGCCCCTTCTCCGTCATTCCGGCCCTTCTCCGTCATTCCGGCCCCTTCCCGTCATTCCGGCGAAAGCCGGAATCCAGGCGCGCCGGACCACCCGCGCGACCCGAGAGCCCCGAGCGAAGCGCTAGGGATACTCGCGGACGACGTCGACCACCTCCCTAGAGGGAGGAGGGATGGCCCTCGCTGCCTACGGATCCGGCTGACGGACGACCAGGCGCTGGTTCGCCTCGACGTCGGTGATCACGGTTTCGCTGCCGTCGGGCCACTGCACACGCAGCTCGTCGACCGTGTCATGCCCCAGTCCGAAGATCTGTTCCGTCGGATTCTGCGACACGAAATTGCTGGCGATACTGATCTCCCGCAGCTGTGTGACGCCCCCCGCCGAGAGCATGATGCGGCTGCCCGCGGCCTCCGTATTCGGCGCCCGGCCCTCGAGCCGGACACTGAGGAAGGTGCCGCCGCTGGCATCGTTTCGCCAGAGGTTCGCGCCGCTAAACGTCAGCTCCAGAATGTCGATATCGCCGTCGCCGTCGAAGTCGGCGCAGACGACGCCGCGTCCTTCACCGCTGTCGTCCAACCCCAGCTCCGCGGCGTTCTCCTCGAACTGCCCGGAGCCGTCGGACACGAACACCCGGCTCTTGTCCGCCTCGAACTCGTTGGCGTAGCGATCGACGAATGGATATCCATTGGTGTGATAGATATCGAGATCTCCATCGTTCTCGATGTCGAGGAAACAGGACGCCCAGCCCCAGCCCCCATCGGCAACGCCGGCCTCGTCCGTTGCGTCCGTGAACACTCCCCCGTCGTTTCTGTACAGCCGGTTGCCGATGGCCCGGCGCAAACTCCCCTTCATGAGGATGCTCGACACAAACCAGTCGAGGTCCCCGTCGTGATCGTAGTCGCCCAGCGCGGATCCCATTCCGTTGTCATCGGTCAGCACCTCTACATCGGTCGCGTTGCGGAACGTGCCGTCCCGGTTGTTGACGAAGTAGTGGGTGTGGTTGTAGTCCCCGACGCTCAGGATGTCGGGGTACAGGTCGTCGTCGATGCGTGCGAACGAGGGGGTGAACGTGTGGTCCCAGAACCGCAGCGAGATCAGCGGATCGGGCAGGGTCAGGATGCTCGGCGAAATCCCTGCCTCGACGCTGACGCTGGTGAAGCGAATACCGCTCGCGTCCGAGTCGTTCCGCCACAGGTGCTCGGTATCCCCGGGCTCGCTGTAATCGCGCTCCGTACCCCAGTGGGAGATGAACAGATCGAGGTCGCCGTCCAGATCGTAGTCGCCGAACGCCGCCCCGACACTCTGTTCGGAGCGCATCGCATCGAGGCCGGACCCCGCAGTGACGTCAAGAAAGACGCCGGCGCCTTCGTTCCTGAAGATCAGGCACGGATCGCCCTCGAGGCCGCCGAGGAACAGGTCGAGATCGCCGTCACCGTCCATGTCGGCGAACATCGGTCCCGCATGGCGGTAGTTCTCGCTCGCGGACTTCGTGTTGGCCAGCCCCGCCGCCGCCGCAACCTCCTCGAAGGTCAGATTGCCGAGGTTGCGGTAGAGCAGGTTCGGGCCAATGTCTCCCCGGACGATGAACACATCGACGTCTCCATCGCCGTCGTAGTCACCGGCCGCGACCCCGCCGGGAGCGTATGTCCGATCCAGGTCGAAACGCCCCAAGGGGGCCAGGAAGCCGGGGGCATAGGCGATGCCGGAGGCTGCCGTCACGTTGACGAAGTGCGTCGTCGGCGGCTCCTGACCACCGCAGGCGGTGATCAGGAGCGCCACGGCCAGCGCAACGCAGGATCGCTGCCAGGAGCTGTTCCAGGAGGCGCTCGCTTCGGCGCCCTGCCGCGGCACGCGTCGCACGGCTCTGCGAATCGCCAACAGTCCGTCCCCTGTCCCATGGCTGTTGCGCGGTCCCGGGTGTGCGTAGAGCGTCCATTGTAGGGACGGTGACGCGTACCCCGTTTGCACCATGCGATTACGGGTCTACTCGAGGCAGCGGTCCGGCTGTGCCGGAGTCCCCCTCACCCTGGCCCTCTCCCGCCGGCGGGGGAGAGGGGACCGGAGTCCCCTCCCGTCATTCCGGCGAAGGCCGGACTCGTGAAGAGGGGACCGGAGGGAGGAGACCCGAGGCGAGGGGGGCCGCTAGCCGATGTTGCGGGTGCGCGGGTCGAGGGCGAAGCGGAGGCCGTCGCCGACGAGGTTGAAGCAGACCGCGGTGATGCCGATCACGAGGCCCGGCACGGTCGCGATGTGCGGCGCCACGCCGAGCAGCGTCCGGCCCTCGGCGGTCATCAAGCCCCACTCCGGCGTCGGCGGGCTGATGCCGAGGCCGAGGAAGCCCAGACCAGCGACGAAGATGATCACCAGCCCGATCAGCGTCGAGGAGTAGACCAGCACGGACGGGAAGGCGCCGGGCGCGATGTGCACCAGCATCAGCCGCAGCGGCGTCGCCCCGGTCGCCCGCGCGGCGTCCACGAAGTCGCGGCCGAGTTGCTCGCGGACGGCGATGTAGGCGACGCGGGTGATCGGCGCCACCAGCACGGCGACGACGACGAGCGCGAGGCTGGGGTACGAGTTGCCCACGAGGATCGCGACCACGATCGCGAGCACCACCGTCGGGAACGCGTAGAGCATGTCCACGAGGCGCATCAGGGTGGTCCCGACGAGGCCGCCGACATACCCGGCGACGAGGGCGAGCGCCATGCTGATCGCCATCGCGAGCGCGACCGGGATGACGGCGAGCGGGATCGAGGTCCGGCCGCCCCAGATCAGGCGACTGAGTATGTCGCGGCCCTGGCCGTCGAGACCCAGCAAGCGACCCTCCGTCCCGTACCCCTGAAGCCGCAGCGAGGTTTCCGTTTTGTACGGATCGAAGGGGGCAACGATCGGCGCCGCGATCGCCGCGGCGATGATGATCAGCAGCACGATGCCCGCAACGACCGCGAAGCGATCCTTGCGGAACGCCCTCCAGGTCACAGCGATCCAATGCTCACTGCCGGCCTTCACGAGGTCAGGACCTGCCTCGCGCCCTTCCCGTCCGGCTACCGGCATCGCATGGGCTCCGATCTCATTCCAGCCGCACCCGAGGATCAAGCAGACTCTGGGCAACGTCCGCGATGAGGGTCATCAAGACGAAGGTGGCCGCGACGAGCATCGTGATGGCCAGGATGGCTGCCGTTTCGCGCGACGCGACCGCCCCGAGGAGCAGGCCGCCGAGGCCCGGCCAGGCGAAGACCACCTCGACGAAGATCGTACCGCTGATCAGGTAGCCGAACTGCAGCGTCACGATGTTGATGGCCGTCGGTGCAATGTTGCGCGCCGCGTGCCGCCGGATCACGGCCCGCTCGTGCAAGCCCTTCGCCCTCGCCGTGCGGATGTAGTCCTGCTGCATCACCTCGATCATCGCGGAGCGCACGAGCCGCGAGATCACCGCGGTCGGCACCGCGGCGAGGGTGAGCGCCGGCAGGATCAGGTGCAGCCCGAGATCGCGGAGCCCGCCCGGATTCCGGGTATCCCACATCCCGCCGGCCGGCAGCCAGTCCAGGTGCAGGGCGAAGAGGACGATCAACATCAGGCCGAGCCAGTACTGGGGCACGCTCGCCGCCAGAACCGACAGCGTCGTGATCGATCGGTCCGCCAGGCTGTTGGGCCTGGTCCCGGCGAACACGCCGGCTCCCACTCCAAGCGCCGTGCTCGGCACGAAGGCGGCCACGGCCAGCACCAGGGTGTTCTTCAGCGCGTCCCAGACGAGCTCCGCGACAGGGGCCCTGTAAATGACGCCGTATCCGAAGTCGCCCCGGACGAAATCGCCGAGCCAGACGACATATCGCTCATACCAGGGCCGGTTCAGCCCCATCTCCTCCCTGAGTTGCTCGAGCACCTCCGGGCTTCTCGAGTTCGCCCACACGCCGAGGATTTCGCTCGCCAGGTCTCCGGGGAGGATGGCGACCAGCATGTAGGTCAGGGCGCTGATACCCCAGAGGACCAGGAGCGTGACTGGCAACCGCCGGGCGAGGAACCGTCCCAACTACACACCTCCGGCCGCGCGCGACGCTCTGCCTGACTCCTCCGGCTGCGCCGGAGTCCCCCTCACCCTCTCCCGCCAGGGGGAGAGGGGACCGGAAGAGAGGGGACCGGAGACCCCCTCACCACCGAGGGTGAGGGGGTCCGTGCCAGGGGCGCGGCGCGCCGGCCGCGCCGCCGGGACTCGCCCTTGGTTCAGCCGATCTACGCGTCCTCCAGCCAGACGATGCTCAAGTCGTTCCACTGGGCGGCCACGTGGACGAAGCCCTGGACCTCGTCCCGCATGCCGATGGGCGCCGAGTCGTGGACGACCGGCAGCGCGTACGCCTGATCCATAATGAGGCGGTTCGCGTCGCGATACAGTTCGTTGGCAGCGTCCGGGTCGGTCTCGAACTGGGCCCGATCGAGGATGTCCAGGGCTTCGTCCCCGATGGCCTCAGGCATGGAATTCCACACGCCGACGTTGAGGCCGAAGACGTTGCCCCACCAGTTAACGGCCATCCCCCACGACCCGCTGGCGCTCGCGCCATCTGTATACAGGTCGGGCCACATGGAGCCGAAGGCATTCCACTCCACAATTTCCGCGCCCATGTTGAAGCCGATCTCGGCGTACTTGCTCTGCATCCACTGCGCCATCTGAACGGGCAGAAGGTTGCCCGAGCCGGCAGAGGGGAACCACCACGTGTCCTCGATGCTCTCCACCCCGGCCGCGGACAGGAGCTTCTTTGCCTCGGCCGGGTCGTAGGCGTACGAGACGTAGTCGGGGTCGAACGCGGGCTGGCCGGGCACGTTGGGCCCATACGCCGGAATCACAGTGTCCCGCAACAGGTCCGTTGCGATTCCCGGCCTGTCCATCCCATGTTGCAGCGCCTGCCGCACCCGCAGATCCTGAAAACTCTCGTTCCGCGGGTTCATGCTGATCCACCAGATGTGCGGTACCAGTCCCTGCACGACCTTGAAGCCCTGATCCAGCAGCTGCGGGATCGAGTCCGGTGGCACCACCCAGATTATGTCGGCCTCGCCGGTCTGCAGCGCCGTCACACGCGTCGCCGGCTCGCCCCGGGGGATCATGATGAGCCGGTCGAGGAAGGCCTTATCGCCCCAGTAATCCTCGTTGCGGTCAAACACGAGGCGCTCATCCTCGACGCGCTCGTTGAACTTGAACGGGCCGGAGGCGACGGGGGCGTTCGCGAACTCCTCGTTCCCGACCTTCTCGATTTGCGTCGGGCTGCAGATGTAGTTGCCGAAGATGCTCTGGGTCCAGAGGTTCAGGAAGTCAGGGAAGAAGCGGTTGTTGACCATCTTGATCGTGTAGTCGTCGACCACCTCAACGCGGTCGGTATGCTGGTGCAGCTGCGGATGCCCCCAGCCGGAGACCTGGGTGAAGGAGATGTCCGTATCTTCCCTCCAGAACCGGTCATAGTTGCGATTGACCGCTTCCGCGTTGACGTCAGTCCCGTCGTGAAACTTGGCGCCCCTGCGGAGCTTGAAGGTGTACTCCGTGCCGTCGTCGCTGACCTCCATGCTTTCGGCAAGCTTCATGACTATGGGCTGCAGCGGATCGGTATAGTCCGGCTGCCTGGTGTGGGGTGGGACCGTGAGGTCGGCCTCGATCAGCTTGTCCGCCATCTGATCTTTCGTGCGATGCGTCACCCAGTTGCCGACCGAATGCGGATCACTGTTGCCGATCCAGCTTTCCATCGCCCAGACGAGCGTGCCGCCGGACTTCGGACCGGCCGGCGCCTCGGTGGGCGTGGCGGTCGCCGCGGCGGGCGTCGGGGTTGCGGCAGCGGGGGCCTGCGTGGCGGCGGGCGCCGGCGCGTCGTCGTCGTCGTCGCCTGTGCATCCGATAAGTGCGTCGCCGGCGTCGCCGGCGACGCCGATCGCTCCTGCTCTCAGAAAGCCCCGGCGGCTCAGGCCTGACCAGTCGCTCATGTGATGCCTCCGTCTCACGCGCGCCGAACCTCGCCAACTCTGGGCGTAATAGTTAACACACCCCGCAGGCACCCGGTGTTCACATTACGCAACCGCGCCCCCGGTTCCGCCCTCGGTGCTTCGGCGCGCCCGCAGCCCCCCTTCTTCGTCATTCCGAAGCCACTTCTTCGTCATTCCAGAGCCCCTTCTCCGTCCTTCCGGCGAACGCCGGAATCCAGGCGCGCCGGACCGCCCGCGCGACCCCGAGCGCCCCGATGGCGCGACGACACTCGGGGAGGTGTCCCTATCTTCTTCGTCAAGGGTCGCGGGCCGGTGAAGGTGGGCGAGGGGACGCCATCAGGCGGCCACCGGCTGGTGGTGCGGGACCGCGGTCCGGTACGCACGGCGCGAGCGGAGCATGGCGAGGATCACGTCGCAGCGCCGGCGCGCGAGGCAGATGACGGCCGCGTTGTGCTGCTTCCCCTCGGCCCGCTTGCGGTCGTAGAACGCCCTCGAGGCGGGGTCGCGCAGCGAGGCGAAGGCGGCGAGGAACATCGCGTTCTTGAGCCGGTGGTTGCCACGCCGGCTGCGGCCCTCGCCGCGGAGGCTGGAGCCGGACTGACGGGTCACGGGCGCGAGTCCGGCGTAGCTGGCGAGTCTCGATCCGTTTGCAAAGCGGGACCCGTCGCCGATCTCAGCGAGGATCCTCGACCCGGTCCGCGGACCGATGCCCGGAAGCGTGCCGAGGATGCGCCCGAAAGGGTGCGCGTTGAAGAGCTCCGCGATCTCGGTCTCGAGCCGCTTGCGGCGCTCAAGCATGCGGTCGAGTTCGACGACTACCTCGGCGATCACGCGCCCCATCACGGTCTCGACAGGCACGACGATGGTCTGCGCGTCGAGGGCTTCGGCTACAGCGGCGGCAAGGGCCCTGGCAAGGCGCGGGGAGCGCTTCCGGATGATGCGGGCGATGCGGCCGCGGCCGGCCTGGGCCAGCGCTTCGGGCACGGGGTGGCGGGCGAGGAGTTCGCGGACACCCGGATGGTGCAGCCTGGGGCCCAGAACGCGCTCCAGGGCCGGGGAAACGCCCGTCAGCGCGTCACGAAGCCGGTTCGAGAGCCGTGTGGCGCGTCGGCCGCAAGGTCGGCGTCGTAGCCGTTGAGGACGCGCAGCTGCGCGAGCAGCTCGTCGTCGCGGGCGTCGAGCCAGTGCACCTGGTGGCGCCGGGTGCGGCCGGTGTCGGCAAGCACGAAGGCGTCGCGCCGATCGGTCTTGGCCTCGCCCGGGTAGAGGTCGGCGGCGCGGCGCATCACCAGTCCGGGCACGTAGGCAACCGGAACGGCTCGGCGAGCAGCGACCGCGAGCACAAGGCTCGCGAGCGAGCCGGGCTGGTCCACGACCAGTGCCGGGCTGCCGGTCGACGTCGCGCGGTCGAGCAGGGCCTCGATCTCCGCCTCGTCGTTGGCGACGGCTCTGGAAAAGAGCGGCGAGCCCGCGGCGTCGAGCACGTCGGCGAAGTGCTCCGCCTTCCCGATGTCGAGGCCGATCCACACGTCGATGTCGTCGGGCGTACCCACTGTGGCTCCCTTCGGTTGCTTCGCCCACTCGTCCGGAAGGCCGCAGGTACGCTCGCCGTCATCCACCTTGCGAATCAGCGATCAGGCCGCATATCCCCATCAGAGGTTCACGCACCGAACAGCGCCGGTGGCAACACCCCCCAGGCCGTCGAGCGACAGGGGGCACTGAGCCATGCCGGCGCTGCCGGACTTCCCGGTCTCAGACGCTACTGAGCCCGTACGGAGAAAGTAAGGGGGCGCCCTCACCCTGACCCTCTCCCTCGGGGAGAGGGGATTGGATAGAGCACGTACGAACTCCAGAGGGCTAGTCCGGCTCCGTCTCCCTGGGGACCGGAGGGAGGGGGGAGGGCTAGCTGGTGCTCAGTTCGAAGCGTCCGTTCGGGCCCTCGAGGGTGGCCCAGAGGCGGGGCTCGGGGCCGGGCGTGACTTCCAGATCAGCGGCGAGGCCGAGGACGTCAAGCTGGGAGCGGATCAACTCCGGCTCCGGATGCTCGCCGCGGAACGCCACCAGCTTCACGCCGCCGGGCGAGGTTGCCGCCGGGTGCTCCTCCGTCTCACTCCAGTCGACCAGCCTCGGGAAGAGATCGCCAAGGGGCCCATCGATGGCGGCGACCTTCCAGCGCAGCGAGCCGCGGTCGGGGCGGTCCACTCCCGCCCGCCGTACCGGGCCGAAGTCCGCGCCGGCGGCGCGTGCCGCCTCGACACACTGGTCGAAGTTCCGCACCCGCGCGGACCACCCACGGAGCGAGGGGTGGTCCAGGCCGCTGGTGTTCACGTCCAGCTCCGTGTCGGGGCCGATCACGAGGAGGTAGGACCCGCCGTCGATAGAGAGCACGGCGGTGCCCCTGCCCCCCTCGCCGAGGGCGGGCCGCACGCCGAGCCGTTCCTCAAGCTCGTCGATCACCGGCTCCAGGTCCGGGGTCCAGTACGCGATCGAGTCAATCGCCGGAATGCTCCAGCGGTGCAAACCGGGCCGTGCGCGCCGCGCCGCGATGTCGCTCGCGCCCGCGGAGAGGGCCTCGGCGACGCTCGCGATGCGGGGCGTGGAGGCGCTGCCGATCGGCATCGAGCAGCTGAGCGCCCCGATCACGTGCCCTTCGTCGTCATGCACGGCGACGGCGACGGAGGCGACCTCCGGGTCGCCTTCGGCGAGCTCGATCGCATGGCCCCGGACGATCGTCTCGGCGAGTTCCTTGACGAACTCTTCCAGCGACCTCCCCCCCGGGGTGGTTCGGCGCTGCCAGCCCAGCGGGAGCACGGCGTCGCGCTCGGCCGGCGACATCGCGGCGAGGATCGCGCGGCCGGCCGCGCTCGAGGTGTAGCGAACCACGATACCGGGCTCGAGGGTGATTCTGAGCGGACCCTCGCTCGGCGCCTCGCTCCAGACCACCATCACGCTGCCGATCACGGGGATGCCTAACGAGACGGTCTCGCCCAGCTCCTCGACGAGCATCTCGATGACGGGGCGGGCGGCGACCTCGAGGGCGCTCGCCGCGACGGCGAGGCGGGCGTAGCGGGTGAGGCGCAGGCCGAGGGCGTAGCGCCCGCCGTGGCGCTCCTGGTCGAGGAAGCCGCGGTCGCGCAGCGTCGCGGCGAGGCGGCTTGCGGTGGAGTGGGAGACATCGAGCTCGTCGGCGATCTCGCGGATGCCGAGGAGCCGGCGCTCGCGGGCGAGCGCCTCAATGATCGCGAGTCCGCGGTCGAGCGACTGCACGCGAGCCGTGCGGTGCACGGGTCGTCCCCTCCTGCGTCGAAGCGGGCGAGATCCGGTCGGCACGGCGCCGCGGACACCCGGCCCGCCGGGACCTGCGTAGTGCGAGACCATTTTGCAAGCGTAGCGGGCGCTGCGATTGCACAATGCGCAACGCAAAGCCGCATTGTGAGATCGCCAGTTCTGGCAAGGGCGGCTCCGGTTCCCTCGCCCCGAGGCGGAGGGTTAGGGTGAGGGAGCGGGGCCGACCCCGCTCTACGCGGCGTTCCGCAAGCCCGCGGGAAATCGAAGATAGGCCATGGCAATGCCGCGAGTTCGCGCGTGGTGGCCGGGAGCGGCCGCGGGACTCGTGGCCGCGGCGCTGGCGCTGGCCGTCGGCGAGCTCGTCGCGCGGCTCCTCGAGGGCGAGTCGCTGGTGCGAGCGATCGGCGACGTGGTCGTCGACAGTTCCCCGCGCGCCGTCTCCGGCGTGGCGATCGAAACCTTCGGCACGAACAACAAGCCCGCGCTGCTCAGCGGCGTCGTCGCCCTCTCGCTGTTGCTGGGCGCGCTGCTGGGTCCGCTCGCGATGCGCTACCGCGCGATCGGTGTCGGCGCCATGGCGGCCTTCGCCCTCGCCGGCGGCCTCGCGGCGGCGCGCGATCCGTTCACCTCGCCCGCGCAGGCCTGGACCACCGCGGCGGCCGCCGGCGGCGCCGGCATCGCGACGCTGCTCTGGCTGCTGCGGATGGCGAACGAGGGCGCCGTCGACGCCCCCGCCGCGCCTCCTGATCCTCGCGTGAAGCGCCCGGGGCGCAGGCGCTTCCTGCAGTTCGCCGGCGGCGGGCTGGCGGTGGCGGCCCTCTCCGTGCCCCTGGGGCGGCGCCTGACCGAACCGGCGGGCGATGTCGACGCGCAGCGCGCGGCAATCGTGCTGCCGCCGCCGAGCACCCCCGCGCCGAGTACCCCCACGCCGGCCTCGGAGGAGGCGACGCCGCAGCCCCCGCCGGGCGCCCCCACGCCGCCGTCGCGGGAGCCGACGCCCGAGCCCTCGCCGGCCGTCCAGAGCGGCCCCGCCTCGGTCCCCGGCATCTCGCCGCTCGTCACACCGAACAGCGAGTTCTACCGCATCGACACCAGGCTCTCGGTCCCCCGCATCGACAGCGCGCAGTGGCGGCTCCGGATCACCGGGATGGTCGAGCGGCCGGCCGAGTTCACGTTCGACGAGCTGCTCGCGATGGACCTGCGCGAGGAGGTGAGCACCCTCGCCTGTGTCTCGAACGAAGTCGGTGGGAAGCTCGTCGGGACCGCCTACTGGCTCGGTGTCCCGCTGCCGGCGCTGCTGCGCGGGGCGGGCGTCCAGGCCGATGCGACGCAGGTGATCGGGCGCTCCGTCGATGGGTTCACCGTCGGCTTCCCGACGGACGTCGCGCTCGATGGGCGTGAATCGCTGGTGGTGTTCGGCATGAACGGCGAGCCGCTGCCCGCCGACCACGGGTTCCCCGCCCGCCTGATCGTCCCCGGGCTTTACGGCTACGTCTCCGCCACGAAGTGGCTCGGCGAACTCGAGCTTTCGAGGCTCGACAGCTTCGACTCCTACTGGGTGCGCCGGGGCTGGGCCCAGCAGGCTCCGATCAAGCTGCAGTCGCGTATCGACGTACCGCGCGGCGGACAATCGCTCGCGCCCGGCAAGATGCGCATCGCGGGCGTCGCCTGGGGCGGGCTGAGCGGCGTCAGCGGCGTTCAGGTGCGGGTGAGCCGGCGGTCTACGGGCGGGGAGCGTTCGGAAGGCGCATGGACCGACGCCGAACTTGGCGAGGAGCTGTCCGATAGCAGCTGGCGCCAGTGGGTGGCCGACTGGGTCGCCAGCGAGGGCGTCTTCGACCTCGAGGTGCGCGCAATCGATCGCAGCGGCATGGTGCAGACGGCCGAGGAGGCCCCGCCCTTCCCCGACGGCGCGACCGGACACCACACGATTCGGGTACGAATCCGGGCATAGGGCAAACCCCGCGTCATGCGCGGTCCGGCCCCGCTCCCGCGCGGGTCTCGCAATGTGAAACGACCCGCGCTCCTGGCCACATATGCTCAGCCTCCCGGAGGTGTCGACGTGCCAATCTACGAGTACGCATGTGCCGAGTGCGGGTCCGGCTTCGAGCTGCTGCGGCCCATGCGGGACGCCGGGCGCAGTCAGCCCTGTCCCGAGTGCGACGCCGAAGCGGGTCCGACGGTCCCCACACGCTGGAACGCCTACACGTACCGCGATGGCAACCCTCGCCTGCTGCCGGACAACGGCAAGTTCCGGCACCTGGGCCACGAGGTGTCAAAGCCGTACACCGGCGGCACCGGCAGCCCCTTGCAGCACCCGGAGGTCACGAAGCCGCAGCCGACCCGGGCCCCGAGCGTCGAGGAGGCCGAGCAGTACGCGCACAAGCGCGAGCTGCAGCGCAACGCCGACCTCGAGCGCGGCGGGATCGTCGAGCGGACGGAGGTCGAGGGGGAACGGCGCGAGTTCCTGCGCCGCCTGCGCGCGCCCGCCGCGTCGCAACGAGACGCGCGCGTTACGAGGCGCATCGCGGCTGATACCGAACGCAAGGACGCCGCCGTGCAGCAGCAGCTGCGGACGGAGGCGAAGTTGCGCCAACAGCGCCACAAGGAAACCCGCTAGACCGGACACTCCCATTGCGCTTGTGGCGCCGGCCGCAATGCGCAGCGGCGACGCGACCGAGGCGCCCGACAAGAAACTCGCGGCATCTCGTAATGCGAAACGACGCGGTCACCCCATCACCTATGCTCGGTCCTCCGGAACTGTCGGCGTGCCTGCCGAACGTCAGCGGCGTGCGGAGGTAGCGGTCCGCACGCAGCGCTTCGGGCAGAGCCGCCAGACGGCCCCCTCCCCCCGTTGAACGAGGCCCAGCCTGCCCGGGCCTCGTTCAACCTGCCCGGCGTGCGCGGGTCAGTCGCCGTCGGTCGACGGAGTGTCGAGCACGAACCAGCGCCCTTCCCAGGAACGCCCCATGGCGAAGGTGACCGCCAGCTCGTGCGAGCCCCCGTCACGGACCGCCCCGGTTCGGTAGTCGACGAACTCGTACTCGACCGTGCCGATCGCCTTGAACCCGTGGCTGGCCGTGGTCTGCATGTTGCCCAGCCAGACCGCGATCAACTCCAGTTCGTCCACGTGATACGTCGCCACGCGCACCTCGGTCCCGTCCTGCCCGGCGGCGACCACATCCAGCAGTCGGAACAGCCGGTTGCCGTGGTTGACCGCGCTGAGCCAGCCCGCCTCGCCGCGTCGCAGGGCCTCCGACTCGATGGCCAGGTTCTGGCCGAGCACGGCGGCGATCGCATCGGCCTCGGCCTGGGTCGGGTTGCCGAGAATGACCTGGCCATCACCGAGGGTTGGCGAGGGCATGGTGAGCGGCTCGATTGCCGGCAGCTCGGCCAGATCCATGATCTCGCCCTCGCCCGGCACGTCCACCGCGCTGCGCGCCGGGGAGCCGGCGAGGACGATCGCGCCCGCCGCCAGCGCCACGGCCGGCGCCGCCAGCAGCAGGAACGCGCGCGATCGGTGACGAGGCGCCCTCGCCTCGGGGACGGGCGGCGCGGCTTCGGCGTCCGCGGCGACAGGCGGGCCGAACCGATCGAAGGCGGGTCGCAGCGCGCACAGCAGGACCAGGCCGGCGAGCAGGCCGACCTTGGCGCCGAACTCGTCGGTCGCCGGCGCGATCAGCAGGGTCGACACGAGCGCCACGCCCACCGCGAACGCCACCCGAGACCTCGGTGCAACGGGGATCGTCCGCGGGTCGGTGATCATGAAGAACAGGAAGATGAGCGTCTCGGGTGAGCTGACCACGACCCACCAGAAGTCGCCGTCGCAGACCGGATCGACCGACCAGCGCGCCGTCATGCAGTGCCCGGACGCGGCCAGGACCCCCAGGCCCGCCGCCAGCGCCAGCCAGAACGCCGCGCCCATGGCCAGCAGCGCCAGGCGCGAGGTGATCAGCACACCGCCGATCAAGATCACGCCGTAGGCCAACGCCATCCACGGCGACAGCGGCGCCCACCAGAAGTCAAGCGGCTCGACCCGGTTGCTGCCGAGCAGTACGAACGCCGCGACGAGCGCCACGTTGGACGGGTTGAGCAGGTGGCTTCCGCCATAGCGGATGGCGTACTTCGAGAGCATGGCGCCGGCGCTGACCGCGGCGAACAGCGCCACGTCGCCGGTCGCCCAGTAGTCGCCGTGCTCGGTGCCGATCACGCGGAAGATCAGGGCGATGCCGCTCCCGGTCAGCATGGCGCTCGCCGGCCAGACCAGCCGCTGTTCGCGAACGAAGATCCAGACCACCTCGATCAGCGCGCTGACCAGGATCGCCACGAGGATCTGCGGCGCCGACACGGCGAAGTCGAGCGCGACCTGGCCGAGCACGTGGATCGTGATGATCACCGCCGCGAGGTGGAGCCTCGCGTCCCGGATGCTCGGGAGCACCACCGGATACGAGCGGCTGCCGACCCGGAGCCGGCGCTCCGGCGAGGCGGCGCCGGCCGCGGGCGCCTCGTGCGGCGGGGCGGTCGTCGGCGGGGCGTAGAGCGACACGGCTGGTTCCTTCGTCCAGCGCCGCCTCGCGCCAGCTCTCACGGTCGAAGCGACCGAGGCGCCGCTCGAACGGCGTGAACGTAACCCTATTGGCCCGGGTGGGCCGTGCGCATTCCCGTCGTCTCACAGTGTGAATCGTGGCCAAGGATCTGCGCACTCCGGGCTGGGCACGCTGCGAGTCGGGACACCGTTCCGTAATGCGAACCCGGGCGTGGAGGGGGGGCCATTAGCGTGGAGCCCGGAGAGACCCGACCAGCGGAGGGAAGAGGCGATGGAGATCGCGCTGCAGTACGAGATGCAGAGGCCAGAGCTGGACGACCACCTGGTGCTCACGGAGACGCTGGAGCAGTGCAATGCCGCGACGCTCGGCGAGGACGACTTCCTCGACGGCCTGGACGTGCTCCCCGGCTTCTCCTGCGCGGTGCGCGCCGTCTTCGGGGGGTAGACGCGCGGGCCTCGGGCACGAGCCCGGCGGCCGGACGAAGTGCATGCAGGCGCCTCGCCTCAACACGGAACAGGGGAGGGAACACACGGTGAAGATCAGAGACGTCACGGTCACCGAACTGCGAGCGTCGCCCGCGGACGGGGAGCGCCCCGCCCCGGCGGGCCGATTCATCGTCCAGGTCCACAGCGACGAGGGGCTGACCGGGATCGCGGAGGGCACGGGCAACGCCGGGGTGTTCCGTGCCTACCTCGCCGAGCTGATCAAGCCCTTGATCGTCGGCATGGACCCGCTGCGCCCGCGCCGCATCTGGGAGGCGCTGCGCCTGGGCGTTGTCTTGTGGACCCGGTTCCCGACGCAGGTCGTCGGACCCATCGACGTCGCCTGCTGGGACATCGTGGGCAAGGCCGCCGGGCTCCCGTTGCACGCGCTCCTAGGCGGCGCGCTCCGCACCGAGATCCCCCTCTACTGGAGCCGGGGCAACGGCTGGCGCAAGAATCCGGAGGAAATGCTGGAGGAGGTCCAGGAGGGATACGAGCGGGGCTTCCGCGCCTTCAAGATCCGGATGGATTGGCGCGACAACCGGCAGGACGGCGATCCGGCCAAGGACTTCGCCATCTTCCAGCGTTGCCGCGAGTGGCTGCCCGACGATGTGCCGCTGAGCTTCGACGCCAACTGCGGCTATTCCGTGCCTACCGCCATCGAGCAGGGGCGCCGCTTCGAGGAGTTGGGCATCGCCCACTTCGAGGAGCCGCTGCCGCAGTACGACCTGCCGGGGCTGCGCCAGGTCGTCGACGCGCTCGACTGCGCCGTCTCCACCGGGGAGGGCGAGACCTCGTCCTGGCGGTTCCGCGACCTGATCCAGATCGGCAACCCCGACATCCTGCAGCCCGACGTGATCATCGTGGGCGGCCTCACCGAGATGCTGCGCGTCTTCGAGCTGGCCGTGGTGCACAACAAGGTGCTCATGCCGCACAGCCCGAACATTGGGCCGAACGCGGCGGCCAGCCTGCACGCCTACAGCACGGTCACCAACGCCGTCCGGCCGCACGAGTTCTCGGAGGAGTTCACCGGCCTCGCCGAGGTGGTCGGCGAGATCTACCAGGAGCCCCTCATCCCGGAGGGCGGCGTGATCCGGCTGCCGGACCGCCCCGGCCTGGGCCTGGAGTTGGACCAAGCCGCCCTGCGCAAGGCCGCGGTCGACTAGACGCGCGCCCGGGGACACAGCCCGCGCATCCTCGCGGCCCGCGCGTGCGAGCCGGCCGCCACCCTCAAGCGTCACTCCAAGGGGGTGGGTGGGGGCCGCACTATGACCTCGCTGCTGCGGAACCAGACACCGACCGGAGGGTCGGCGGGCACGTAACGGATATCGGGCACGATCTGCTCGTCGGCGGCGTCGCGGAAGCCCAGTTCGACGCGACCGTCGGCCAGCCGCCGGACGCGGATCTTGCCGATGGCCACGCGCGGGGCGTAGGGGGACACGGCCGGTTCCTTCGTCCAGCGCCGCCTCGCGCCAGCTCTCACGGTCGAAGAGACCGAGGCCCCGCTCGAACGGCGTGAGCGTAAGCCTATTGGTCCGGGTGAGCCGTGCGCATTCCCGTCGTCTCACAGTGTGAATCGTGGCCGGGGATCTGCGCACTCCGGGCTGGGTACGCTGCGAGTCGGGACACCGTTCCGTAGTGCGAAACCGGGCGCGGAGGGGGGCGGTAGCGTGGAGCCCGGAGAGACCCGACCAGCGGAGGGAAGAGGCGATGGAGATCGCGCTGCAGTACGAGATGCAGAGGCCAGAGCTGGACGACCACCTGGTGCTCACGGAGACGCTGGAGCAGTGCATCCTGGCCGATGAGGTGGGCTTCGACGAGCTCTGGTTCGTGGAGCACCACTTCCTGACGGGGTTCTCCGCGTCCCCGTGCCAGGATCTCATCTACGCCGCGTTGAGCCAGCGCACCACGCAGATCAAGCTGGGCCTCGGCGTGGTGATCCTGCCGTACCACCATCCGGCCAGGGTTGCGGAGCGGGTCGCCATGCTGGACCACCTCTCGGACGGACGCGTGGACTTCGAAACCGGTCGTTCAGGCACCTACGAGCTCACGGGTCTGGGAGTCGACCCTCGAGACTCGCGCGGGATGTGGAGGAATCGCTCACGATGATTCCCAGGATCTGGGATCCGATTGGTTCTGCTGGGAGGGCCGCTACCGGAGCATGCCGCCGCGGCAGGTGCTGCCCAAGCCCTACCAGAAACCGCACCCGCCGATCTGGGTCGCCGCCCAGCAGCCGGCAACCTTCGACATCGCAGCCGAGAAGGGCATCGGAGTGAATCGGGCAGGCCTGCGCAGGCGCCGCCGTCACAGAGGCCGGGCATCCGACAGGTTCGGTTAGTAGGCGGAGAGTAGCTCCGTCGTTTCCTCGGTCAGCGCGTCCCAGTCCGGCGTGAACCCGTCGTCCGCCATCCCGTCCTTATCGAGCCCCGCTCAGCTCGAGGCGGCTACGCCAGCAGCCGGTGGGCTCGATGGTCGCGGTGTTACCCGACTGGGTCACCGTGACCTCCAGGTGCTGAAGTCAGCCGAGACCCCTCATGTGACCCCCCATCTCGAACGACTCGTCGCGGCGGGTGCAGGGCGATGGGCCGGGCTGGGTGCGGGGTTGATCGAGATGACGATCCCCGATGTTGGAAGCTCACAAGCCCGGCCTGGATGCGCTGCCATCTCGGAGGGCGTTCGCCCTGAGACGCCAGCCGCCGGGCGACGGGTCAGGACCAGGCGACGAACATCGGCCTCACTGTTCAGAAGCGACAAGATCGAGCGCGTGCCTGTGGTGGTTCGGGTGCCGTTGCCGCAGCGCGAGAAGCGCCCGCGGGCGAAGTGGCGCGCGTCGTGATGGCCGAGCGTCGGCCCGCGACCCCATGATCGAGCGCGCACGGCATCCCAACGTGGCATCTTGTTGGAGAGGACGCATTCCGGGCGGCGTTGGAGAGTGAGCGACCAGGCTCGAACGATCGTCGCGCAGTAGCTCAGGCCCTTCACGAAGGCCCGCCGCCACGGGCGACGTGGCTCGCACTGAGCGTCGGGTCATCGCCGACGCCGACCAATGTCTTCCCGAAGTTCCGGCCTTCCATCATGGCGCGAAACGCTTTGGGCGCCTGGTCCAATCCTGGCCACACGTCCTCTTTGTACTTCACCTGTCCGTCACGCACCCAGGCGCCCATCTCTGACAGGAAGTGGTCCTGGTAGTCCCGGACGAAGCTCCCTACCGCCAGGCGCTGGGCCTGGATGTTCTTGCGCGCGAATGTGGCCTGCGCGTGCGCCATCCAGTCGCCGAACATGGTTTCAATGCTGGCGTTCCCGAATTGCGACATGACGCCGCACAGGCTGATCCGTGCTTGTTGGTTAAGGAGTGGCAGCACCGCCTCGAATACCTCGCCGCCGACGTTCTCGAAGTAGACATCGACGCCGTCCGGGCAAGCCGCTTTGAGATCCGCGCCCAGAGTCTCACTCAGGTGGGACACGCACGCGTCGAATCCCAGAGTCTCCGTGACAAAGGCACACTTCGCCGGAGCGCCGGCGATCCCCACGACTCGGCAGCCGAGAATCTTCGCGACCTGGCCCACGACCTGCCCCACACCACCCGACGCGGCAGACACCACCACAGTTTCGTGAGCTTCCGGGCGGCATTGCACAACCAGCCCCGAGTAGGCCGTGAGTCCGAGCATCCCCAGTACGCCGACGGCAGTGGAGATTGGCGCTACGGAGGGATCGAGCTTGCGCGGGAACATGTAGTCATACACCGATATGCCTTCGCCGGTCAGGCCGTATTCCTGCCAGCCGTTGGTGTTGAAGACGAAGTCGCCCATGTCGTAACCGGGGATGTTGCTCTGTACCACCTGCGACACGGTCCGCCCGTGGCAGACATCGCCCACGGCGTCCAGGCCATCGTATCTACGGCCCCATTGATAGGGATCCAATGAGAGGTAGACCGTCCGCGTCAGCATCTGATTCGGGCCCGGTTGCGGAATCGGCGTCTCCACCATGCGGTAGTCGTCGTCCGGCGGCGACGCGCCGCTGGGCCTCCGGGCCAACAGCCACTGGGTGTTCATCATGGTGCTCACCGCCTACCGGAAGCCGGAAATGACCTCGCGGGCGACCCGTTCGAAGAGTCCTCGATCGTATGGAGTGTTCACCACCATCACGAGGTGTGCGAATCCTGCGTCAGCGTAGGCCTGCACGGCGCTACGCAGGTCGTCTGCCGAACCGCCGATAGTCATACGCCGCACGTCGGCCGGCGCCACACCCTGCAGCTCCGCAGTGCGCTCGACAAAGCGCTCGTAGATCGCGTCCGGGATGAGCGCAGCGCTGGCGGTGAGCTCGATATCCTCGAAGCGCCGGCCGACATCGTCGCAGTGCCGCCGGAGGCGCTCGATGCGATCCGTCAGCAGCTCCAGCGTGCCATGGCCGTTCCACGCGTCCGCGTACTTCGCCGCCATCCGCAGCGTGCGGTTGGGGCCGGTGCCGCCGACCCAGATCGGGGGGTGGGGTTGCTGCACGGGCGCCGGGACGAACGGCGCGTCCTCCAGCCGGTAGTGGTCGTCGCGGAAGCTCACGCTCTCCTCCCCCGACCAGAGCAGCCTGATCACCTGCAACGCCTCCTCGAGGCGGTCGAACCGCTCACCGGTCGTGCCGAACTCGAAGCCGTAGGCGGCGTGCTCGCGCTCGAACCAGCCGGCGCCGATGCCGAAGTTCAGCCGGCCCCCGGAAATCACGTCGACGGTGGTGGCGATCTTCGCTAGGTGTGCGGGATTGCGGAACGTGTTGCAGGTGACCATGGTCCCGAGTCGCAGTCGCGGGACGCGCGCGGCGAGGGCCGCGAGCGTGGTCCAGCCCTCGAGGCAGGGTCCGTCAACGTCTCGCGCGCCGGCCGGGAGAAAGTGATCGTGGGTCCAGGCCGCGTCGTAGCCGAGGCCCTCGAGCAACTGCCACGTGTCGAGCAACTCGTCCCAGCTGATGTTCTCCTGACCGGTCTGAACCGAGAACTGCACACAAGCCCCTCTCACGCGCGCGCTGTATCCGCCATCGTTGGATGCGTGCTGACGAGCCTCACTGGCGCCGAGGTGACGGCGACCGGCTGCGCGTGGACGCCGCCGAAGCGATTGTGCGAAGCTCGCGCCGCTCGGTCCGGGAGAGCTGGTTGCCGATGACGGCGAACGCACCAACCGATGTCGATGTGGTCGTGATCGGCGCCGGCAATGCCGGATGTGTCGCCGCCCTGTCGACGGCCGAGCAGGGGGCCCGCGTGCTGATGCTCGAGGTCGCCCCCGAAGCGCTGCGGGGTGGCAACTCCGCCTTTACGGGCGGCGCCTTCCGGTTCGCCTATGAGGGCGTCGACGACCTCCTCGAACTCGCACCCGACATGAGCGAGGCCGAACTCGAGAGCAGCGACTTCGGGACGTACACGGAGTCCCAGTACTTTGATGACATGGCGCGCATGAGCCAGTTTCGGTCGGATCCCGACCTCACGGCGTTGCTTGTCCGCAGCAGTTACGGGACCGCGCGCTGGATGTACGACCAGGGTGTCCGCTTCCAGCCCGCCGTCGGCCGCCAGGCGTTCAAGGTCGACGGCAAGTTCCGCTTCTGGGGCGGACTCGCGCTGCACATCAACGGGGGCGGACAGCAGCTCATCGAGACCCTCTACAACGCCGCAACCGCCGCGGGCGTTCAGATCCGCTACCAGGCGCCCGCCGTCGCGCTGCTCCGCGAGCGCGGCCGCATCGTCGGCGTCGCCTTTGAGCAGGACGGCGAACGGCACGAGGTGAGAGCCCGCTCGGTGGTCCTCGCGTGCGGCAGCTTCGAGTCGAATCCGGAGATGCGGGCCCGCTATCTCGGCCCCGGCTGGGATCTCGCGAAGGTCCGCGGCACGCGTTTCAACCAGGGCGCCGGCATCCGCATGGCCCTCGAGGTGGGCGCGATGCCGTACGGTCACTGGTCCGGCTGCCACGCCGTCGCCTGGGACCTCAACGCTCCGCCCTACGGAGACCTCGTGATCGGCGACCAGTTCCAGAAGCACAACGTGCCCTTCAGCGTGATGGTGAACGCCGACGGAGAGCGCTTCCGCGACGAGGGCTCGGACTTTCACAGCTACACTTACGCCCGCTACGGCGGCGAGATCCTGCAACAGCCCGGCATGTTCGCCTGGCAGGTCTTCGACCAGAAGGTCCGCGGTCTGCTTCGCTCCGAGTACCGCATCCACCGAATCACGAAGGTGCAGGCCGACACGCTCGAGGAGCTTGCTCCCCAGCTCGAAGGCGTCAGCCCCGAGCGCTTCCTCGCCACCATCCGCGACTTCAACGAGGCGGTGCGAACGGACATCCCCTTCGACCCCAACGTCAGGGACGGTCGCCGGACCGACGGCCTCGCGATCGACAAGACCAACTGGGCGAACCGCATCGACGAGCCACCCTTCGAGGCGTACGCGGTGACTGCCGGAGTGACGTTCACCTTTGGCGGACTCAAGGTGACCACCTCGGCCCAGGTCGAAGACACGGCCGGCAACCCGATCCCCGGCCTCTACGCCTGTGGCGAGATCGTCGGCGGCCTCTACTACCACAACTACGCGAGCGGGACGGGCCTGATGGCCGGCGCCGTCTTCGGCCGCCTCGCCGGGCGCAGCGCAGCGACGTAGCCACGCGACCCTCCGAGAGCAGCACTTCTCAATTGTGACTCGCCTGCTGGTCACCGGATCAGCGCTGCGTCGTCGGGCGGAACTTCGGGAGGCTGATCTCGTCGGTCGCGTCTTCGAACTGCACCTCGACGGGTTGACCGATGTAGATCTCGTCGGGCGAGACCCCAACGATGTTGGTGAGCATCTTCGGACCTTCTTCGAGCTCGACGATCGCCTCGATGTACGGCACGTCCTCGGCGAACGCCGGAGACTGGGGACGATAGATCGTGCTCCAGCTCCAGACTGTGCCCCTGCCCGAGACTTGCTCCCAGGCGTAGTCCTCCGAGTAGCACTCCCGGCACAGGATCTGCGGCGTGAAGCGATAGGCCCGGCACTCCCGGCAGCGCTGCAGCACCAGCTCGTGCGCTCGCGCGCCCTCCCAGAACGGACGCGAGAGATCGGTCGGCGTCGGCAAGGGCTTCGAGAACGGCACGTGAGCTCCCTTCGCTCGCGCTCACTCCTCTGGTCGAGCCACCCGCTACTTTGCGAGGATGGCGTACGCGAACCCGCCGGTCGGCGGCGTTCCGGCGACCGCGATTTGCGGATCGCGGAGCTTCCTGCAGACGGCCCGGTCGTACGTGTGCTCGCCGCTTGCCCAGCCGGGGCAGAGATCGGGCACGTATCCACGAAACTGGCGCACGGCCTCGACGATCTTGAAATTGTGCGGAGCACCCGGGTGGCTGAACGACAGGTTCCCGCCGTCGGTCACCATCGGAAACTCCTGGTCGAAGTCCATGTGCTCGACGATGAACGGGCCGCCCTCACCGGGCTCGCAGAAGCCCATCAACTCGGTCTCGATGATCAGCCCGCTCGAGAAGTGGTCGTAGAGCTGCAGCTGATCGACGTCGTCTTGGCTGACGCCGGCGCGCCCGAACCCGGCGACGAGCCGGTCACGCCAGCGGTAGACATCGAGCGTGGGAACCTCGAAGTAGCTCCGGAAGTGGCGCGCGCTCGCGCCGCCGATGACCCACACCGGGTCGTGCTTCGACTCGGCCGCGCGCTCCGCGCTCGCGACGACCAGTGCGGAGGCTCCGTCGCTCACGATCGAGGACATCAGCAGCGTGAACGGATCCGCGAACATCCGTGACGCGAGCACATCGTCGGGGGTGTACGGCCCCCGCCCGAACATCACCGCGTCCGGGTGGATGTGGCCGTGGTTACGCACGGTGGCGGCGCCGTAGGCCATCTGCTCCATGGTCGTGCCGTACTCGTGCATGTGCCGCCGCGCCTGCAGCGCGATCTGTCCGGCGGTGATCGATCCCGTCCACTCCGTGAACTCGTCGGTCGGGCGTGTCCAGCTCGCGACACGGCCGTCGGCCGGGCCTCGCGCCTGCCCGTAGACGATCACCGCGACGTTCACCTCACCCCACGCGATCGCGGGGACAACCTCAAGCAGCGCGTCCGCACCTTGCGAGGTGCTCCCGGCGGAAAGCGCAATATCGAGCTGGTAGCCGACGTTCCCGAGCGCGGGCCCGGTCCCGCCGTTCATGCCGAGGTCGTTGCCGAAGGGGAAGGGGCCATACCAACCGTCGACGTCCTGGATCGTGAGCCCCGCGTCGTCGAGCGCTCCGAATACCGCCTCGCGGATTAGCGAGCGCGTCGTGCGCTCCGATTGACGCTCCTGCCTGGTGGCGTAGATGCCGACAACTGCCGCCTCCTGTCGCCTGGCCACACTCACCTCCGAACCGAAACCGGAGGGTCCGTCACCCGGCTGCCCCACCGTCCCGCGCTGATGGCGCCGCTCCGCGACCGCGCGTGGCCGGGAGCATCGCCGGGCGTCACGACGGCCACGCCGTTCAGCTACGCGGAATCAGCTCAGCGGCGAGTTCACCCAGCCGGCGGCGATGTTCCGCGACATCTTCCGTCTCCATCTCGAAGACGACCTCTTCGACACCCAGCTGCGCATAGGCCTCGACCGTCTCGTGCGGAACAGCGTCTTCGACCACCAGACGGACCGAGAGCGAGAGTTCGCTCCGCGTCCGCCCCACCGCCTCGAGCTCGTGGTCGAGGCGCTCGAGGCGCGGCGCCATCTGCTCGGGAAGCAACATCGCCGCGTGCCACCCGTCTGAGTAGCGCGCGACGCGGCGCAGCGAGCGATCGCTGCTCCCGCCGACAAGCAGCGGCGGGTGGGGGGCCTGAAGCGGCGCGGGAGAGGCAAGCGCGCCGGAGAAGGAGAAGTGCTCACCTGCGTACGAGACCGCCTCGCCCGTCCAGAGCGCCTTCATCACCTCGATGGACTCGTCTGTATAGGTTCCCCGGCTGGCGAGATCGGCGCCGAGGGCCTCGATCTCCTCCCGCATGCCACCGACGCCGACGCCGATGTCGAGGCGCCCGCCCGACATGATGTCGATCGTTGCAAGTTGCTTCGAGAGGGCGATTGGCTCCAGCAGAGGCAGGACGAGCACGCTCGTGCCCAGCCGGATCCCCGCGGTGCTGGAGGCGACCCAGGTCAGCACGGTGAGCGGGTCGTAGTAGGGCTTCTTCCCCAAACGCTCGCCGATGTAGTCGACGTTCAGGAGGTGGTGCGAGACCCAGACCGAGTGAAAGCCCAACTCCTCGGTCGCGGCGGCGAGCCGGACGAGGTCCGCGGGATCATCGACACCGTAGTGATTGGGCAGCGCGTATCCGAAACGCATCTGGCCCCCTACCCCTGCGGCACCC
The DNA here is from genome assembly GCA_965207415.1 of Dehalococcoidia bacterium. Taxonomy (GTDB): domain Bacteria; phylum Chloroflexota; class Dehalococcoidia; order UBA2979; family UBA2979; genus VXMT01. The sequence continues at coordinate 3,206,350 of CBDBMD010000003.1, read as the reverse complement.
CCGGCAGTCGCGCAGGCTCAGAGAGCGCACCGAGGTACCTTACAATGTAAGCTCGGCCACGCTACGTGAGGCTCACTGGGTCGTCAAGCGGTGGCTGCGACTGCGTGCCGATCCGGCGAAAGCGCGAGGCGAACGCCAACGCCCGGGCGGTGGGTGATTGAGGATTGGACCATGAGAGAGTTGGCTGGACGGGTGGCCGTGGTCACCGGCGCTGCGAGCGGCCTCGGCGAGGGCATCGCCCGTGTCTGTCAGCAGGCGGGGATGCGTCTCGTGCTCGCCGACATCGATGGGGAGAGGCTTAAGCACGGCGCGGCCGCGCTCCGTTCGGGGGGCGCCGAGGTCGTGGCGATCCCGACCAACGTGTCCGATGCGGCGTCGCTCCAGGAGTTGGCCGCTCGCGCGTACGAGGCGTTCGGCGAGGTGAACGTGCTCTTTAACAATGCCGGGGTGATGCGGGTCGGCAGCATCGAGGAGTCCACGGACAGCGATTGGCGCTGGCTCCTCGACGTGAACCTGCTGGGGCCGGTTCACGGGATCCAGGCGTTCCTCCCGCGGATGCGTGAGCAGGACGGCGACGCCCACATCGTGAACACAGCCTCGATGGCCGGCGTCGTGGCCCTGCCCACGAGCCCGGGCAACGCGGCCTACTGTGCCTCGAAGTTCGCTGTCGTTGGTCTGTCGGAGCTCCTGCGCGACGAGGTGGCGCCCGACGGGATCGGCGTCTCGGTCGTCTGCGCGGGCCCGGTCCAGACGAGGATCTTCCAGTCCGAGCGCAACCGGCCCGAACAGTACGGCGGCCCAGAGCAGTCAGGCGTGGACGCGCTGCACGACGACGAGCGGATGGACCCGCGGGAGTGTGGGAGACGCATCCTGCGCGGCCTGCAGGCGGGGCGCTTCTACATCTTCACGCACCAGCAGCGGCACCGTGAGCGGATCGAGCAACGGTCCCGCGACATGCTCTCGGACTTCGATGGCGTGGACTGAGCGCGTCCGCCGTCGAACCCGTCGGCTCGAGCGGGGGGTGCGCCGGGCGCTCAGGCCGAGCTCGATGCTCCGCCTTGTCCGGACCTCAGCTCGACGCCCGCCCGCTCCTCCTGGAGCTTGAAGAAGATGTTCGAGTCGAGGTCCCCCCAGCCGCGCACGACCGCTTCCGTCATGTCCTGCTCGGCGAGCGCGGCATGCGCCATCGGCACGTCGTACTCGCGCGCCAGCTCCGTGGCGAGCGTGAGATCCTTCCGGGACAGGGCGAGCGCGAAACTCGGCGGGTCGTAGGCGCCCTGGAAGACGGTCTCCGTGATGCCCCGCCTGAGAAAGTTCCCCTGCCCGAGGGAGCCTTCCACCAGCGCGGTGTGCAGCGCCGCCACGTCTACGCCCGCTTTCACGCCGAGCGTGAGCCCCTCCGCCATCGCCATGCGCATGCAGAGCAGGACCATGTTGTGGACCAGTTTCGCCACGCTGCCGGCTCCGATGCCCCCCACATGTGAGACCTTGTCACCAAGCTGTTCAAGCACGGGCTGCACCCGCTTGAACACCTCGATATCGCCGCCGACCATCACCGCCAGCGTGCCCGCCTCGGCGCCGACCACCCCGCCGCTCACCGGCGCGTCGAGCACGTGGACGCCGTGCTCGGCGTAGACGGCGTGCACCTCGCGGATCAGCGTCGGCGAGCTCGTCGAGAGGTCGACGTACACGTCGCCCTGCGAGATGCCCTCGAGGACGCCGCCGCTGCCCAGCGCGACCTCACGCACCTCGGGCGGGCCGGGGAGCGAGGTGAGAACCACCTCGCTGAGCTCGGCAACGGCGCGCGGGCCGTCGGCCCACGACGCGCCGAGTTCCAGGTGGCGCGCCGCGGCGCCCTCCCGAGCGTCGTACACGGTGACCTCGTGGCCCCGCGCGATGACGTTGGCGGCCATGCCGCCGCCCATGTTCCCCAGACCGATGAACCCAACACGCATCGTACGCCTCCGTCACTTCCGTGGCGCCGAGGCTGCTGAGGGTACGCCACCACCCGAGGGCGTCTACGGGGAGTCACCGGCCTCGACGGCCCACCCGCCATCGCGACCCCTTACGACCCGCCGCAAGGGCATGGCGCACACCGCCGCGATCACACCGGGTGGGCAGCCACGCCTTCCGAAACCGTGGTCGAGAACTCGGGAGCGACCTCCTCAGCGAAGCGCTGGAGTTGCTCCAGGATGACTGCCTTGGGTAGCCCGATCGGATGGCCGATCCCGATTCGCTCTATTCCGGGATAGCGTTCTTCGAAGGCCTTCAGCGCCTCGGTCACCTGCTCGGCGGTGCCGCAGAGTGTGCTCCCGCTCTCGATCGATGCCTCAAGGGTCGGCAGGCCCGCTGTGGGGGCGCGCGCCGGATCCGCCATCTGCTCGATCTGCTGGTCGGAGAGCGTGCGGATCAAACGCAGCGGGCCGAACATCTTCACGTTCTCCTCGAAGTACGGCCGCAGTTCGTCCATCGCATGCTCCGCCGTGGCGGCGATGTGGACGTGGAAGTTAACGGCGAGGTTCTCGCCGAGCTTCGATTCAATGCCGGCGCGCTCGTGCGCGGCCTGCCACGCGCGCACGACGGGCTCCATCGTGCCGCTGGCCGCAACGCCTCCTCCTGTCATCGCCTTGATGCCGTGCTTGACCATGAAGTCAAGACCCCGCTCCGTAACACCTTGCACCGGCTGCCAGCACTCGACGGGTAGCGTGCGCGGCCGCGGCACAAGCGTGAGCGTCTCGAGCTCGTAGCCGCGGTACGGCACCCGGGGCGGGAGGTCGTAGTACTTGCCATGGTGCGAGAACGAGCGCTCGTTGAACGCCTTGAGGAGAACTTCCACCTGCTCTTCAAAGAGGTCGCGGTTCGATGCCTGGTCGAGCAAGGGCGAGCCGAACGTCTCGACCTCGCGCGTGTGGTAACCCCGGCCGACGCCCATCACGACTCGTCCGCCAGTGAGGTGATCGACCATTGCGTAGTCCTCGGCGAGACGCAGCGGGTGCCACATCGGCGTGACGTTGAAGGCGCACCCGAGCCGGATCCGCTCCGTGACGTGAGCGAGGTGGAGGTTCATCATGAGCAGGTTGGGAACGCACTCGTAGCCTTCGGGCTGGAAGTGGTGCTCGGCGCCCCAGAACGTGTCGAAGCCGAAGCGGTCGAGGAGCTTGGCGATGTCCTCAGCCTTCTCAAGAGCCGACGCCAGATCCTCGTCGCTGTACGACCGTTCGTTCACCGGGGTACCGGCATAGCCGACGGTCTCCCGGTCCATATCGACGTGGCCGGTGTACAGACTGTCGAAGAAGCGAATCATGGCAGGGAACCTCTCTGGTTTACTACTCGGCTCGAGCCGTGCGGGCGGGGGACAGAAGGATGCCCGCGCTGTTCAACGTCGTCTTGTCAACGCATTGCAGTCCTTCGCGATCAGTGCGCCCATCCAACCAAGCCGGTCTGCTCCCTGCCCGGAGCAGAGGGTCATCCGTGAGCCGCAGTCGCTCTGGCAACCGAGAGTGGCCGCGAGCTTACGCTGTAAGCTCGCGGCCACTTGTAACCCCTGAGTGCAGAGCGCGTCAAGGGCCGCCGTGCAACCCGGCCTGGCGCGGGCACGGCGAGCGTGGCCGGGTTGCACGGCGGCAGCTTACGCCGTAAGCTCGCGGCGCGGTGCGGCGTGCACCGACGGCAGGATGAGGTGCGGACCATGAGAACCGGCGTCGTGCTCTTCACGCAGAACCCCGGCGATTATGAGCGCTTCGCGGACCGCCGCCCCGGGCCGCCCCCGGTCCCCGACTCACGGGCGTACGACGAGGAGCTCGCGCTCGGCGAGCTCGTGGAACCTCTGGGCTTCGACTCGCTCTGGTGCGTCGAGCATCACTTCACGCCGATTAATCTCACGCCGAACGCGCTCCAGTTCCTGACATTCTTCGCGGGGCGCACCCGTCGCATCGACTTCGGCACGATGGTGGTCGTGCTCCCCTGGCATAACCCGATCCGCGTCGCGGAAGAGATCGCGATGCTCGACAACCTCCTCGAGGGTCGGACGCTGACGATCGGCGTGGGCCGAGGCGCGGCACGCCGAGAGTTCGATGCCCTGCAGATCGCGATGGGGGAGTCGCGGGAACGTTTCAAGGAGGGGCTGTCGTTCGTCCGCGGTGCACTCACCAACGCACAGTTCACGCCGGAGGGGCGGTTCTACAGTGGGCCGCAGATCGAGATTCGCCCGCGGCCGCGTTCGAGCGACCTCACGGACCGGATGTACCTCGCTGGCGTCAGCCCGGAGACGCTGCAGATCGCGGCGGACGAGGACCTGGGGCTGCTGCTGCTCGGTCAGAAGCCGTGGCGCGACTACCCTGAGGACATCGCGCGCTACCAGGCAATTCGCGCGGAGCACGGCTGGGGCCCGCGCTGGCCGACGATCGTGCTTCCGGTCGTCTGCTCCGAGTCGGCGACCGACGCGGAGGAGCGAGCGCAACGGTTCTTCGGCGAACATCAGGACAGCACCACGGTCCACTACGAGTTCGGAGATGCCGAGCACTTCCGCGCCGCCGGGAACTACGAGCACTACGTGCGTATCGCCGAGTCGTTCGCACGAAAGAGCGAGGACGACATCAGCCGCGACGCCTTCAAGTCGCAGATCTGGGGTACTCCTGGGCAGTGCATCGAGAAGATCGAGAACGTCCGGAACATGACCGCTGCCGGGGAGCTGGTAATGGCCTTCAAGTTCGGCAAGATGACCGGTGAGGAGGCGCTCGCGAGCATGCGGCTGTTCGCCAGCGAGGTGCTGCCGCACGTCAAGGCAATGCCGGACGAGCCCACCTGGGAGAGTTAGACAGGCCCCGCGGATCGCGCGCAACCGGGGGTTGCGAGCCCACATCCGGCGGTGTCCGGAGCTTCCACCGCAGCGCCCGACGCAGCTCCACCCTCGATGCGCGAGACCGCTCCCGCAGCCGGTCGCGTCCGACTGCTCGGGTCCGTCCGGGCCGACGTATGCTCGGCTGAGCCGGGCCCGTGGCGCGCTCGTGGCGAGTGCGCCGACACGGAGGTGGTAGCGCCATGCTGAGTGGCGAGAAGGTACTGATCACGGGGGCCTCGGGACAGATCGCCCTGCCCATGGCCAGGCAGCTCGCGGCGGACAACGAGGTCTGGGGCGTCGCCAGGTTCAGGGCGCCGCAGCCGAGCGTGACTCGAGGCCCCGCTCGCGTAGCCGACATCCGATCCGAGCTGGAGTCGGCCGGCGTGACGACCCTCGCCCTCGACCTCGCCGGGGGCGACCTCTCCGAGTTGCCCAACGACTTCAGCGCGGTGATCCACATGGCTGTCTCGATGGAGCCGGCACCTGACTACGACCACGCCTTGCACGTGAACGCCGAGGTGACGGGACAACTGATGGCGCACTGCCGGAGCGCGCGCGCCTTCCTCCACATGTCGACCTGCTCCGTCTACGGGTCGCCGGCCGACCCGGCCGCGCCCGTTCGCGAGACCGACCCGCTGGGTGAAGCCGCAACGCCGTTCGCACCGACGTACTCCGTCTCGAAGATCGGGGCCGAGGCGGTCGCCCGCTTCTGCGCGCGCCAGTTCGGCCTACCCACGACCATCGCGAGGATGAACGTCTCGTACGGCGCGAACGGCGGGATGCCGGCCTACATGGTCGAGTCGATGCTCTCCGGCAGGCCCATCCGCCTGCGCTCGCCCGGCCCCAACTACTTCACCCCGATCCACGAGGACGACATCATCGACCAGGCCGGCAAGCTGCTGGATGTCGCTGCGGTACCAGCAGTGGTCGTGAACTGGGGCGGCGACGACGTCGTGACGGCCGAGGAGTGGCTCGCCTACCTAGCCGAGCTTACCGGCGCAGAAGCGCAGCTCGACTACCGGGACGACTGGATCACGAGTGTGGCGACCGACAACTCGAAGCGGATCGATCTGATCGGCTCCTGCCGGGTGGGCTGGCGGGAGGGAATGCGCAGGATGGTCGAGGACCGCCACCCCGAATTGCAGCTGCGTAGCGGGTAGGCCGACCCTGCCCGGACTGCGCGCAGGGCCGCGAATTGACATGCCTCAACGGACACCCCTACCATGCTTACGGCGTAAACAAGCTTGATAGCGAGGTCTTGGGGGAGTGCCGTGAAGTTCGGGCTCTTCTACGAGATCGCCGTGCCGCGTCCCTGGGACCGCGAGAGCGAACGCACCGCGTACGAGAACAATATCGAGCAGATCAAGCTGGCGGACGAGCTCGGCTTCCAGACAGTCTGGGTCGTCGAGCATCACTTCTTCGAGGAGTTCAGTCACAGCTCCGCGCCTGACCTGTTCCTCATGGCCGCTGCACGGGAAACGGAGCAGATCAGGTTGGGGCATGGGATCGCCGTGTGCGTCCCGGAGGTTAACAGCGCGGTGCGGCTGGCCGAGCGGGCCGCGACACTCGACCTTCTCTCTGGGGGGCGGCTCGACTTCGGCACCGGACGCGCGACCTCCTGGCTGGAGCTCGCCGGGTTTGGTGCGAACCCGGACGACACGAAGCGTTCCTGGGACGAGTTCGTCCGCACCATCCCGCAGATGTGGACGAACGAGCGGTTCAGCCACGACGGGCAGTACGTGAAGCTGCCGCGGCGAGCGGTGCTGCCGAAGCCCTATCAGCGACCTCACCCGCCCCTCTGGGTCGCGGCCGGCAGCACCGGGACCGAGATCGATGCCGCGGAGCGAGGGCTCGGCGCACTCTTCCTCTCGTTCATGGGCTACGAACGGCTCGCCGGGCGGATCGCGGACTATCGCGAGCGCATCGCGGTCTGCGACACCCCCGCTGGCGCGTTCATCAACAACAAGACGACGATGGTGAACTTCCTTTACTGCCACGAGGACGCGGACTACGGCGTGCGGTTGGGGAAGCGCGTGGCCGCAAGCTACGGCGAAGGGTCCGGTCAGGCGTTCGGGGTTAGCGAGATCTATCCGACGCCGGCCTATTCGTCCGCCGGCGATATTCGGGCCGGCCTTGTGAACGCGGCCGGCAACGATCGAGCAGCTCCCTCGAGGGACGACCACTGGACGCTCCGGCGCGCGCTTGAGTCCGAGGACGCGCAGCCGCCTCCGGGCCTCTGCGCGGGCGACCCGGAGCAGATCATCAGGACGCTCAAGGGCTGGGAGGAGACCGGCGTCGACGAGGTGAGCTTCCTACTGAATGCGAGCGAGATGCTCGCCCACGAGGACGTCATGGACAGTCTTCGCCTGTTCGGGCGCGAAGTGATGCCACACTTCGACACACCGCGCGGCTCGGCAGGTTCTGTTGAGGCGCCGGCCGCGGGTGCACGATGAGCGACGCGCGCGGCCGGGATCACGGTACCGCCGGGGCCAAGCCGCTGGTCGTTGATCCGAGTGCGCACGCCGAGGCCATCACGTCCTCGCACGTGGAGGTCCTCAACGTCGCGATCGAGGTCGACGATCGGCTGGTCGCCCCGCTGCTCCCCGCGCCCCTGCGCCTGACCCTGCCGCCAATGGTCACGTTCGCGATCTGGCGCTTCCACGACAGCAGTCTGGGCGCATTCACCCTCGCGCAAACCAGGGTCACGACGCGGCTTCGGGTGCGCTCGCGAGGCCTGGTTCTGGGCTCGTACTTCCAAGGCGCGCCCGCGGCCGCCGAGCAACTCCGGGCGCACTGGGGCTTCGCATGCCTGCCCGGCAACATCCGGCTGGTGCGCCATCACGATGAGATTCGGGGCACCGTCGAGACCGGGGGAACGGTGGCGCTGGAGTTGGTTGGGCGCGCACCCCACGCGATCGGCCCCGGCGACATCAGGGAGATGTCGGCGCTAAACCCGATCCGGGCGCTCACGTCCGAGGGCGAGCAGGCCCGACTCCTCCAGGTAGATACGGAATTCCGCGTTGAGGCGGCGAGCCGCAGCATCCAGCTCGAGCTCCAGGCGTTCAACGGGAGTACATGGAACGCACCGGACATCACGCAGGAGTACGGCGTCCGCGCGCTGCACTACCACTGCGAGCTGCGGCTCCCGCCACCGAGGTACTTGTTCGATCCCGTGCTCGCCCCGGAGCAGGAGAGCCAGGAGATCCGCCAGCGACTCACCGTCGCCTAGCTGCAGCGTCCTCTGGGTGCGCTCGCTCAGTCGGGCGGCACGGCGAGCGTCGTCGAGGCGCACCCGCAGGCGCGCGAGGGGCCTCCCAAGCTGCGCCGGGGCCCACGCCAACCCGAACTTGACAGGCATACGCTGTAAGCTTACAAGTGACCCGCGCGAGATTCCCGCACAAGGAGGCCCCATGTCTGAGATCCGTGTTGAGGTGAGCGACTTCATTGCCGTGGTGACGCTCGATAACCCGCCAGTGAACGCCTGGGACCCGGATTGGGATCTCACGGCGATCATGGATTCCTTGTCCGAACGTGACGACGTCCGGGTCGCCGTCCTCACGGGGGCCGGGGAACGAGCCTTCTGCGCCGGCGTTGACGTGAAGAAGGCGGCTGCAGCGACCTCGAACGAACCAGGGGCGCAGACGGCGGGCAACCGCCGTGGCCGGGAGACGTTCTACTCCGTCATGGAATGCGCGGTCCCGGTGATTGGTGCGATCAACGGGCATGCCCTCGGCGCGGGACTCGCCATCGCCTCCTCGTGCGATTACCTCATCGCCTCCGAGCGCGCCACGTTCGGGCTGCCCGAGATCGACGTGGGATTGCTCGGTGGTGCGCGCCACTTCCAGCGACTGTTCCCGCAGGGAATCACTCGCTGGGCGAACTTCACCGCGCAGCGCATTGACGCCACGGAGGCGCATCGCCTGGGCTCCGTGCAGCGCGTGGTTCCACCCGATGAACTGATGGATGAGGCGCTGTCCGACGCACGAATCATCGCGGCCAAGATGCCGATCGGCGCGCGGATGGCAAAGGCGAATCTCAACCTCATTGAGGACATGGACCTCCGCAATGGGTATCGGTTCGAGCAGACCCAGACCAGCATTCTCGTCAAGACCGACGACGCGCTGGAAGCGAAGCGAGCGTTCGCCGAGAAGCGTGAGCCTGTCTACAAGGGGCGGTGAGCGGCGGCTCCAACATCCGCACGGCTGTCGCCGACCTGCGGGAGGTGCTGCGAGACGGCGGGCTCCGGGGAGCGGCCTCTCTCGATAGTGCGCTACTGAGCGGTGCGCCGGCGCCATGCGTGCTTAGAGAACCGCGTCTGCGACTCGCCGGTTGCTCGCGTTGCCGTCTCCGAACAGCAGCTCGTTCGTCTTGACCCGCTTCACGAAGAAGTGCAGGTCGTGCTCCCACGTGTACCCGATGGCGCCGTGCACGTGGATCGCCTGCGTCGCGACGAAGGTGCCCGGGACCGCCGTCGCGCCCTTCGCCATTCGTACGGCGACCGTTCGCGCATCAGCATCGCCGTCGACCATGAGCGCCGCGTAGTAGACGGCGGCGGTCATGCGCTCGACCGCGCTCGCCATCTGCGCCACCCGCACCTTCACAGCCTGATTGGCGCCAATCGGCCTCCCGAACTGCTCCCGGTCCTTCGCGTAGTCCGCCGTCAGCTGCAGCATCCGGCCGCAGGCGCCGACGCTCTCGGCCGCCAGCGCGAACCGCAGCTCGTCGGTGACCTGTGCAACGGCCGCATCCGCCGCGGACTCGCCGTACAGGGATGCACTCGCGGGCAGCTCGGCCGCATCGAGGGTGGCGCGATAGCGGCGCACCGTCTGGTCCATCGAGCCGAGGTCTTCCCATGTCAGGCCTGCCGCGTCCGTGGGGACGACGAACAACCCTCGACCTCCGGCTGGCAGTCGCGCCTCCACCAGGCACAGGTCCGACTGCGGCCCGAACGCGACGAAGTCGTGCCGGCCGTCCAGCACCCACCCCTCGGCGGATCGCGTGGCGACCGTCGCGGGTTGCTCGCGGTTCCACTCATCCGGCGATCCCGAAAGCGCAAGCGTGGCGGTTCTGGCTCCCGACGCCAGCGATGCCAGGAGCTCCTCGCGGGTGGAGCCGGGACTCGAGGCAACTGCACGTGCGGCCAGCAACGTGGTCACCAGTGGCAGGAACAGCGGGCAGGCGCCCGCCTCCATCGCCACCACCATCAACTCCTCCGGACCGAGGCCCGCGCCCCCATGCGCCTCCGGGACAGTCAAGCCCGGCCAGCCGGCGGTGGCCAGTTCCGCCCAGAGCGCGGGGTCCGACGCGTCGCCGTCGTATGCGGTTGCCCGAACGTGGTTGAGGTCGCAGGAGCCGCGAAGCAGCGCGCGCAAGCCGTCGCGGAGCATGACCTGGTCTTCGCTGAGTTCGAAGTCCATGGCTCGCCTCAACCGCCCCGGGGGAGGCCGAATGCACGCTCGGCGATGATGTTGCGCTGGATATCGACTGTTCCGCCCGGCACCGTGATGACTCGCGATTCCAGCCAGTCCGATGTCCATTCCCCATCGTCCAGCCACGCCGGGGACTCCGACATCGCCGCGAGCTCCGGGCCGGCGATGTCGGCGGCGAGGTCCGCGATGTTCTGGGCGGTCTCGGCCCAGTAGAACTTCATGTACGAGGTTTCCTCCGCGGGGAGGTTGCCCCGCAGATACCAGGTCAGGTAGCGGAGGTTGGCCAGTCGCATCAGCTGGACGTCGGCGTAGGTGCTGGCCAGGCGTTCCCGGATGTGCGGCACCTCGACCAGGAGTTGTCCTGCCCGGCGGGTGACCCGTGCGTAGCCGCGGATCTGCTCCCATTGCCGTTCCAGCGCGACGACGACCGAGAGCGTGAACAGCCCCCGCTCCCAGGCGAGGGTTCGCATCGCGACCCTCCAGCCCTCGTTCACGTTCCCCAGCACGTTGTCGCGAGGAACACGAACGTCGTCGAAGAAGACCTCGTTGAAGTCGGCCGCACCATTGATCTGCTTGATTTCGCGGACGGTGATGCCCGGTGCCCGCATGTCGACGATCAGGTAGGAGATCCCGCGATGCTTCGGCGCCTCCGGGTCCGTGCGCACGAGCACTGCGCCCCAGTCTGCGTACCTGGCGCTGTTGCCCCAGATCTTCTGGCCGTTCAGCACCCACTCGTCGCCATCGAGTTCTGCGCGCGTCTGCAGTCCGGCGAGGTCGGAGCCGGCGTTCGGCTCGGAGAAGCCCTGGTACCACACTTCCCCGCCCTCGATGATCGGGGCGAGGAAGCGCGAGCGCTGCTCTGCCGTGCCGACCTCGAGGATCGTCGGGCCGATGTACTGCTGTCCGGCGCTGTTCGGCAGGGTCGGCGCGTCCGCTTTCGCGAGCACCTCGTAGTAGATCGCCAGCTCCATCAGCGTCGCGCCGCGGCCACCGTACTCGACAGGCCACGAAACCCCGAGCCAGCCACCTGATCCCAGCAGCCGCTCCCACTCGCGCCGAACGGCCCAGCTCTCCTCCGGTGGGAGCAGCCTGGTGCGGCGGGCCGTCCACTCGTCCCGCAGGTTCGCTCGCACCCACTCGGAGAACTCGCGCTGGAAGCGCTCCTCGGCCTCGGTCAGGTTCAGATCCACAGGCCACCACCTTGCCGCGGAGAACCACCGGTGCTTTGCGGGGCGATCGCCCCGTAGCGCGTACTTACAGTGTATGCGCCGCACCTTGTACCAGAGTGACGCGAGCGGCTCAAGTCGGCATGCGCGTCGGCCATGCCGTCCCAGCACTCCGAACCGAGGTCTGGGGAGTGCGACCCGCGAGGTGGCGCATCGGGAGCGTTCACGGTACTCCTAGGTGGCCGCCCCCACCGCTCCGCTTCCGATCAGCGCCTCGATCTCCTCGGCCGAGTAGCCGGCCTCTCGTAGCACCTCCGCCGTGTGCCTCCCGAGCACGGGAGAGGGCGCGCGGACCGCGGCCGGAGCGTCCGAGAGCTTCACGAGCGGTGCCACGATGCGCTGCGGCCCCGTCAGCTCGTGCGTCACCTCGCACATCATCCCGTCCTCGAGGACCTGAGGATCGTCCGCGACTTCCTCGGGCAGGTTCACCGGCGCCACGGGCACCCCGGCGCTCTGAAGCACATCGATCCAGTGCGCGACCGTGCCTGCGAGGAGCTTCTCGCGAATGGTGCGCTTCCACTCCGCGGCGCTCGCGATGTTCTCCGGGTCCAGCGAGTCGTAGTCCGGATCGTCGGAATTCTCGTCCTCGAGCCCGAGCACGCGACGGACACCATCCCGGTTCGGCTTCGTCAGGGCGCCCAGGATGATCGCTCCGTCCTGGACGCGATACCCGCTGTAGTACAGGGCGAACGTGGTTCCGAGGGCGTGCCGCTCTTCGCGCGCCGCGATGATCTCCTCGTAGGATGCGCCGCCGGCGCGCAGCTCGTTGATCCGCTCCATCGTCGGGTCGCGCATCGTGTGGTCGGTGATCGGCTCGCGCATGACGGTCGAGCCCTGCAAGAAGAGCGCGGACCGCAACAGCGACCCGGAGACCTTCTGACCGCGACCGGTGCGCTCTCGATGGTAGAGCGCGGCGCAGACGCCCATCGAGGTGCCCACCGCCGTGATGTAGTCGGCAACTGCGAGGCCGCCGATCTCCCGTGGCGCTCCGTCATCGTCCACCTTGCCGTTGCCGGCCATCAGGCCGGAGTAGCCCTGGACGGCGACATCCGACGCTCCCTGGAGTGCCTGGGGGCCTCGGTCCCCCCATCCCGTGCTCTCCACGTAGATCAGGTCGCGCTTGAGCGACCGCAGCATCTCGTAGTCGATCCCGAGTCGCTCCGCCACGCCGAGCCGGTAGTTCACGACAACGACGTCGATGCTCGGGATCAGGCGGTGCACGACTGCCCGCCCGTCGGCAGTCTGCAGGTCAACCACCAGGCTGCGTTTCCCCCGATTGAGGGTCTGGAAGAGCTTGCTCTCGCCGGGGACCACGCTGCCGTTCCTCCGCTGCGACTCGCCGCCGGGGGGTTCGACCTTGATGACGTCGGCGTCCAGATCGGCGAGGTTGGCGCCGCACACCGGCCCGGCAATGACCTGCGAAAAGTCCAGCACACGAACGCCGTACAACGGCCCCCTGTTCGTCGATGGCTCGTTCCGTGTATCCGCCATGGCCATGGACCTCCCCCCGGTCTCGGAGCGCGCAGGCTCAGCGTACACTGTACGCTCACCGCGATCTCCGCGGGCCACGCCTTGTCGCGATCAAGGGCGTGCGGCCCGCACGAGCCCGCGCCGGGCCGTCGGGCCGTCGGGCCGTCGGGCCGTCGGGCCGTCGGGCAGATGCTGGGTGAGACCACTACCCGGCGGCGTTCATCACGTGCAGCGTCAGTACGGGCGCGCGAGTGGTGGGCCGTCCCCGACTGTCCTCGTCGCCTCCGAGGTCAGCGTCAGGGCTGCGTGGCGACGCCCTCTTCGCGAACCGCGAACGATTCGGAAGCGCGCTCGTGGAGGTAGTCCTCGAGCCCGCGCAGGATCACCCGCATACCAAACTCGAACTCGAGGTCGCGATCGACGCGCCGGAAGTACTGACGGTGTTCAGAGGCGACCGGCATCTCGGTCTCGCTCATCTCAGCGAAGCCTCGTGCGATGTCCCGGCCATACTTGCCGATGAAGTAGTCGCCGAGGATGCACCCGGACTCGTAGTTTCCGATCAGATGGAACGCGTGCTCGACCATCTCCCCGCGGAATCCGGCTTGCGTGAGGCGGGACATCTCCCACTCGATGTTCGCCATGCTGGCTTCCGTCAGCAGTCCGTGTGAGATGCTGAGCGGGATCACCTCGCGGTGCCTGAGCATCGCCTCGCGACGCCCGATGGCGGACTCGAGGATCGCGGCGGCCCAATGCTCGACGGTCGGTCGCTCCACTTCGCTCTGGACGAGGTTTACGACGCCCCGGAGGACGTCGTCCTTGTTCTCCACGTGGCGGTAGAGCGACATCGCCTCGACGTTCAACGTCGCGGCAAGCTTGCGCATGCTGAGGGCGGCGGCGCCGTGCTCGTCGACGAACTCAAGGGCCGCACGGAGTATCCGATCGCGAGAGAGCGGGCGTTGGCGTGGAGCGATGCTTGGACCCCCGTTTCAGCATGCCCGCCGGCCACAGTCAGCGGACGATTATCGGTGCGTACAGCCGGGTTCCCTCGGATGGTGCACCCGTGTAGCGGGGCGAGCAAGCCAGCGGCCCCGACAGTTGCGCGATGCCGGTTCGTCCCTTCCTCCGCTAATCCACCGCGGACTGCCCGGCGCTGGCCTGCCGACCGCGCTATGCGACTATCGAACCACCTGGTCCGCGCGTAGCTGAACGATCTCCTCTTCGGATAGCCCAGCCTCCCGAAGCACCGTGTCCGTGTCTGCACCGAGGGTGGGGGATGCGCGCCTCACGCTGGTAGGCGTCTCCGAGAGAGTGACCAGCGGACCGACGACCCGCTGCGGACCCGTGACGGCGTGCTCCACGTCAGCCATCAGCCCCATCGTCTCGATCTGCGGATGGTCGGAGAGCTCTTCCGGCAGGTTGACGGGGCCGATGGGAACGCCGGCCTCGGTGAAGCGCTCGACGATCTCAGCGGAGGTTTGCGAGGCGAACGCCTCGCGGATGCGCGCAACGCGCGTGTCCGCATACGCGATGTTCTCAGGGTCGAGGGCATCGAAGTCCGGGTCGTCGCTCCGATCATCGCTGATGCCCAACAACTCCCGGACCCGTGTGCGCGTCCTCGGGGTGACCGCGCCGAGCTGCAGCACGCCGTCCTTCGTCGCGTACGCCATGTGGAAGCCACGCCATGCCGCGGAGTCCGAGCCGACCGCGGAGCGCGCCGCGATCACATCCTCGTAGCTTCCCCCACGCTCCCGGACCTGGCGGACGCCCTCGAGCATCGGGTCGCGAACGACGGCGTCGCTCACCGGCTCGCGCATCACCTCGTAGGGCTGGAGCGCGATCGAGGATCGCAGCAATGACGTCTCGACCTTCTGGCCGTCGCCGGTCATCGCGCGGTGGTAGAGGGCAGACAGTACGCCTGCGGCGCCGGCGAGGGCGCAGGACAAGTCCCCGAGCGGTGCGCAATCCACGGTGGCCGGTTGTCGCCACGCGTCGAGCTTCCCCTCACCGGCAATCAGACCCGCGAACGCGGTCGCTACGGGGTCGACTGATCCGTGGCTCGCGAGGGGCCCGTCGGGTCCCCAACCGGTGAGCTCGCAGTAGATGATGTCGGGGCGGAACTCGCGGAGTTGCTCATAGTCGACGCCCAGCCGCCGCGCCAGCCCGAAGCGATAGTTCATGGTGACGATGTCGAAGGCAGGAACCAGGCGATGCACAAGGGTGCGCCCGGCCTCCTGCTGGAGATCGACCACGATGCCTCGCTTGTTCCGATTGAGCGACTGAAACCGCTTTGCCTCGCCGGGCACCACGGAACCCCAACGGCGATGCGGATCTCCATCCGGACGTTCCACCTTCACGACATCGGCACCGAGGTCGGCGAGGATGCAGCCGAGGAACGGCGCGGCGACGATCTGCGAGAACTCCAGGACCCGTACGCCGTGCAGTGGACCATTCGCCATGGCAATCCTCCTCGGGCTACCGGACCACGGTAGGCGGGCAGGTCCGACACCAGTCAGTCAGCCCGGCCTCCGCCAACGGGCACGTGCCAGCCTCGCGGGGTTCCGAGTGACGTGCACCGCTGAGCCCGGGGGCCCCGGCGATGCGTACTTGACAACCCGACCGCCGAGCTTACATTGTACGCCTTACACCGTATACATCGATATGCGGTCGCGGGCGCAGTCGCTCGCGCGAGGAGGGGAGTTGTCTCGAATGGTGGACTTTCTCGATCGAACCGACAGCCTGCTCAGCCGGCGGGCGTTGCTCAGGGGAGGGGCCCTGGGGATCGCCGGCCTATCGGTCGCCGCCCTCGTCGGCTGCGGCGACGACGATGACGACGATGACGTAGCAACCGCCACCCAGGCCCCGGCAGCCACGCAGGCTCCGGCAGCCACCCCGGCCGCGACAGCCACCCCGGCCGCGACCGCCACCCCGGCCGCGACCGCCACCGAGGCCCCCAGCGAGGAGTTCCTGAACGCGGAGCTCCTGAAGCTCAACGACCCGGACGCGCCGCTTCCCTACGTGGCTCCCGAGCCGAACCTGACTCCCAAGCCGGGCGGCGTCATTCGCATCACCTTCCCGAATCCGATCGGTGCGAACGACCCGACGAAGGCGAGTAACGGCGGCACCCTCGGTGTGCTCGGTGCGGTCATGGATCGGCTGCTCGAGTTCGAGGGCAACGCCCAGTTGCACCCGTTCAAGATCCCGGACCGCCTTCCGGGCCTGGCCCAGACCTGGGAGATATCGCCCGACGGGCTGACGCTGACCTTCAACGTGGCCGAGAACGCGAAGTTCCACAACGTGCCACCGGTCAACGGGCGGGACTTCACGGCCGAGGATGTTCGGTGGGCCTACAACCGCTACGCAACCGAAGGCCTCCACAGGTCGAAGTTCGACAACACGGCATCGATGGACGTGCCGGACACCCACACGTTCCAGATGAAGCTGAACGCGCCGCAGCCCGACCTCTCGATCAACATGGGTGCGCGCGAGCTGCCCATCTATCCGCGGGAACTCGTGGACGGGGCCCAGAACCTGCTTGAGGAACACGTCCTGATCGGCACGGGCCCGATGATTCAGGACTCCTTCACGGAGGACCTCACGCTCTTCACCTATGTGAAGAATGCCGACTACTGGAAGCAGGACGTCCTGCTTGACGGCATGGAGCTCCACATCGTCCGGGACCCGGCCGCACGCCTCGCCGGCTATCGTGCCGGCCAGTACGATGCCGGCGGGTTCGCCAGCATCCTGCCCCAGGCGCAGGCCCTGCTCGCGTCCAACCCGGACACGCAGATCCACTACACGCCCCCCGCGAACAGCCTCTGGGCGATGGCGCCGAACATCTCGAACGCGAAGTGGGACGACGAGCGGCTCCGCCAGGCGATGATGCTCGCGATCGACCACCAGAAGATCGTCGACACCGTGCATCACGGCCTCTCGTCCGTCCTGCCCGTCATGCCGTGGATTCACGTGTTCGACGACCCGCCGGGCGAAGCCGAACTCGGCCCCTGGTTCAAGTACGACCCCGCCCAGGCCACCCAGCTGCTCAGCGCGGCCGGGTTTGCGGACGGGTTCGACTTCGCGTTGAGCCACGCGTACGACTTCATCGACCCGACGCTGGCGATCGTGTACGACGGCTTCCGTGACGTCGGGATCACCGTGAACATCGAGAAGCACGACTACACGGCCTTCCAGGCGGTCTACATCGGGCGAGAGTTCGAGGAGTCCGCGGCCGGCTACTGGGTCGGCGGCTACGACGCCGACAACTTCTTCAAGGTCCACCTCGCCACAGGGTCGTCGGGGAACCTCGGCCGGGTCTCGGACCCGCAGCTCGACGAGTGGGCCCAGCAGCAGTCGCACGAGCTCGACCCGGACGCGAGACGGGCGATCCTGCGCAAGATCTGGGACCGGTACCTGGACAAGGCGTACAGGATTCCGCTGACATCGGAGGGGACGATCAGCACCTACGCGCCGCACGTCCGGAACTACAGGATGGGTGCGCCGCTCGTCTCGATCACGGTCAGCGGGAACGAGGGCACTCACATCGCTCCCGTGTGGCTCGACACGTAGGCGAATCGCAGTCAACCCGCGGCGAGCCGCGCTTCCCCGACATGCCCCAAGGGAAGCGCGGCTCGCTGCAAGCAGAGTCGGCGCGGTGTCGCGTAGCATGACGCTGCGAACTGTCGGTGCACGATGACCACGGCGTACATCGCAAGGCGCCTGCTCTCCGCCCTACCGTCCGTTGTCATCGTCTCAATCATCATCTTCTCGCTCGTGCGCATGCTCCCGGGTGACGTGGTGATGGCCCGGATCGCTGACGGCGGCTTCTACAGCAAGGAAGACCTTGATCTGATCCGGGCCGATCTCGGCCTCGACCGCAACTTCTTCGCCCAGTACGTCACCTGGGCAGGCGCGCTGCTGCGGGGCGACCTGGGCACCTCGCTGTGGTCCAGCAGTGAAGTCACATCGATGATCAGGCGCAGCATGCTGCTCTCGATCGAGCTCACGCTGCTGTCGATGCTGGTGGCGCTTGCTATCGCAATTCCTCTGGGCGTCTTGTCCGCAGTCAAGCAGGACTCATGGATTGACTACCTGGCGCGCCTCTTCTCCGTCCTCGGGCTCTCCGTTCCCGACTTCTGGCTGGCGACGATGGTGTTGCTGGGCCTCTCCAAGTACGTGGGCTGGCTCCCGCAGTTCGGCTGGTTCGCCCCGTGGGAAGACCCGTCGAAGAACCTGCAGGCTCTGATCTTCCCGGCGCTGATCATCGGCTATCGCTTCTCCGCGGTGACCGCGCGGATGACGAGGTCCGCACTGCTCGAGGTGCTGCGGGAAGACTATGTGAGGACGGCGCGAGCCAAGGGACTGCGTGAGCGCACGGTCATCGTGCGGCACGCGCTTCGGAACGCCCTGATCCCGGTGGTCACGATCGTCGGCACCCAGGTCGGCTTCCTGTTCGGTGGCCTCGTCGTCATCGAATTCGTGTTCGGGCTTCCGGGAATGGGGCAGCTCACCTACGACGCGGTCGTCCGCCGCGACTATCCGGTGGTGCAGGGAACAGTGATGGTCATGGCGCTCGTCTTCATCATGGCGAACCTCGCCGTCGACCTGTCGTACTCGCTGCTGGACCCACGCATCCGCTATGCGTAGCTCCGGCCCGGGCGACGATCGGCGACAGGGCGGCGCGGCGGCGGCGGGGCAAGCCCTCGCGGGCAATGGAGCGCTGGCACTCGAGCTCGGGGTGCGGAGACCCGTGCACCCGGCGCTCGCTGCCTCCATCCGGGTGGCCAGGGTGCCCGTGGCCTTCGTCTCGCTCGTCGTGATTCTCGGGCTGATCGTGATCGCGATCGGCGCTCCGTGGTTCGCTCCCTACGACCAGTTCGAGACGACTCGCAACACGTTTCAAGGGCCCAGCCTCGAGCACCTCGCCGGGACGGACGAGGTCGGCCGCGATCAGTTCGCGCGGCTCATCTATGGGGCGCGGGTATCGCTGTATGTGGGGATCATCGCGGTGGTGGTCGGCGTTGGGGCAGGGTCCATCGTGGGGCTCGTCAGCGGCTTCGTCGGCGGCATCTTCGACCTCGTGGTGCAGCGAGTCGTCGACGCCTTGCTCGCCTTCCCCGGCATCGTGCTCGCCATGACCCTCGTCTCCGTGTTCGGCACGAACACGACGAACGCCCTGCTGGCGATCGCGATCGTGATCGCACCCGCCACCTCGCGTGTGATCCGCAGCTCCACCCTCTCCGAGAAGGAGCGGGTCTACGTCGAGGCGGCCGCGGCCATCGGAGCCAGTCCGCTGCGCGTGATGCTGCGGCACGTGGTTCCGAACATCTTCGCGCCGGTCCTGATCCTCGCGACTACCTTCCTGGGAGCGGCCATCCTGATCGAAGCCGGGCTGAGCTTCCTCGGGCTGGCGACGCAGCCGCCGAGTCCATCGTGGGGCCTGATGCTGGCGACGTCCGGGCGCCAGTACATGGAGTTCGCGCCATGGCTGGCCGTCGTCCCCGGCGCGGCGATCAGCGTCACCGTGCTCTGCTTCAACCTGCTGGGCGACGTCGTACGAGACGTGCTCGATCCGAGGTTGCGGTCCTCATGAGCGAGCGACCCGGCCGACGCGACATCGCCCTGCCCGGACCATCGAGCCTGGCTTCGCCCCCGAGGGGAGCACAGCCATCGGCGACGGCCTCGGTCAGGGTAGAAGGGGATTCCCGATGACGATCGATTCGCCTCTCCGTGGCATTCGCGTGATTGAGCTCACCAGCATGATCGCCGGTCCGATCGTGGGGCGCCTGTTCGGCGAGCTCGGGGCCGACGTCGTCCACGTCGAGCCGCCGTACGGCGACGACGGCCGCAATTCCACTACCGAGTTCCTCGGCAGCGAGGGCGTGTTCCACTCGATGCACAACCGCGGCAAGCGCGGGCTCGTCGTCGACATCAAGCAGCAGGACGGCCGGGACGTGATCCGGCGCCTGGCCCGCCAGGCCGACGTCCTGATCGAGAACATGACGGTGGGCACCCTTGACGATCTCGGGCTCGGCTACGAAGCGCTCCGCGACGAGAACCCGCAGCTCGTCTACGTGTCGATCAGCGCCTGGGGCAGAGAGGGGCCGCTCGCCCTGCTCCCCGGGTACGACATCCTGATTCAGGGCTTCACCGGAGCCGTGCAGGCGCCGGCTCCTGGCCTGCCACCGGTGCTGAGCCCGTCGCTCGTCGGTGACCCCGTCGCCCCCCTGATCGCGGCGTTCGCCACGCTCGCCGCCCTCCGCGACAGGGACGCAACGGGCGAGGGGTCGCACGTCACCACCTCGTTGCTGCAAGCCGCCCTCCACATGCGGGCCACCGACGGCATGATTGCCGAAGGGGATCCCGGAGTGGGCGACTGGGGAAGCGGTGGAGTCGGGGGCCTCGCCGTGCTCGAAACCGCCGATGGCCTGTTCGTGGTGCTCTGCGCGTGGACGGACGAGCACTACCGGCGACTCTGCGAGCTCGCGGACTTCGAGCACGGCCTCGGGGAGCAGTTCTCAACGCGCCTTGGCCGGATGGAGCATGCCGAGGCGTTGAACGAGGTCTTCGCCCACTGGGTCGGCACGCTGGATCGAGCCGACCTCGTGGCCCTGCTGCGACGAGAGGGCATCCCGATCGCCCCGGTCAACACGGACCCGCGAGAGTTGCTGCGGGACGCGGGTCTCCGCGATGCGGGAATGGTCGTGCCGATCGATCATCCGACCAAGGGCCGGTTCTGGCAGTTCGGGGTGCCGTTCGAGCTGGACGGTCAGCGCGGCGACGTCTCACCTGCACCGCTCCTTGGCGAGCACAGCGACGACGTGCTCCGGGAGTCCGGCTTTGGAGACGAGGAGATCGCGGACCTGCGAAGGTCCGGCGCGATCGCGTAGGGTCGCCGCTCAGCGACTCCTTCGGGCACGATGCGTTTCGCCGTCCGGCGCGCCGGGGAGCACGCGCACGCGATCCTCGAGAAGGCAGACCACACGCCCGATCGCGTCGGGGACCTCACCCCCCGAAGGGGCCTGGTCCTCGAGCGGTCGCAGGCCAGAAGGTGACCAGATCGAGCCGAGGGGTGGGGGTCAGGACCAAGCGACGAACATTGGCCTCACTGTTCAGAAACGACAAGATCGAGCGCGTGCCGGTGGTGGTTCGGGTGTCGCTGGCGAGGCCTGCCGGGCGCCGGCGGGCGGGCCTCCCGTGACGCCGCTGGTCGTCCCCGGGTCGAGCGCGAGGCGATCAACGGCAACCGAACGGTGACGGGCTCTCCGCGAGCACATCCTGTCGTGTGGATAGTCGAGGCCTCGGCTACTCGTCGGGTAGCAGGCCGAGCCGCGCGAACTCGACCGCGACGTGATCATAGACGGCTCCTGCGGCGAGCTCGGCCTGCGCAATGTCATCGGCAGTGGCGTCCGTAGCGCCTCCGGGGTATCGCGCCGCAGCACCCCAACGGTTGAGCCGGTTGAGATCCTCCTGCGCTGGACCAGGAGGAAGGAGCTCGCCGACGAGACCGCGCAGGTAGGCGAGGTCGTGGGTGAATGGGACCGGCAGGTCGTGGAGTACGAGTATGGCCTTCAAGGACTTCTCGGCGGCCTGCTGTGCGTGCACGCATGCTGCGGTGAAGAGCGCCGGATCGACGGCGTGCAGCGCAGCGACGATGCTCCGGTCGCGACGCGCAAACTCGAGCCAGCTGAGGGCTTCCGCCGAGCGGTCAGGACCGCTCATGAAGCACGACGCCTTCCCGCAACCCCTCATACAAGACGTTGCCCTGGATATGCCCGCGGCGCGCGAGCGCCGAGGGGGTGGAGACGACAATGTCCTTCGGAAGCGGCATCTTGTGCAGCAGGGCGTGCATCGCGACCGTCGCCTGCGTCTCATCCGCCCCGTCGGGCATGATGACGAGCAGGTCCACATCGCTGTCGGGCTGTGCGTCCCCTCGAGCGCGAGAGCCGAACAGGATGATGCGCTCGGGCTCGAACTCGTCGGCGAGGAGCGCAACCATCCTCTCCACAACCGGCCCGTACGCGGTCGTCGTCGTCATCGCCCGTTCAGTCCTCCCGCGAACATCGGTCGTTCGCCAGCCAAGGACTCGCAAGGGGCCAGCGTCGGAAGACGCCAGTCCGGAGTCTACTGCGGGGACCACGGTGGGTGCGGGCTGCATCCAGCCGATCGCCCAGTAACTGCTGGTACCCAGCTTAACCGAACTTATCGGATACCCGGCCGCTGTGACGGAGGCACGTGCGCAGGCGTGGGCGTTTCAGCCGCCGGTGGGCTCGGTGATCGGGGCGCGTTACCCGACTGGGTCAATGCAACCTCCCGCGCCAACAGGCAGGCGAGACCCGCACGTGCCCCCCATGAAACCCCCCGTGTCGAACGACTCGCCGCGGTCCTGCAGGGGATGAGCCGGCTGAACTGATGGTTGCGCTCAGGCTCGCCGACCACAGGCACGTCGCCAGAACCTACCTACAGCCGGGGATCGATGCGGGGTTGATCGAGATGACGCTCCCCGACCGTCCGCGTTCCGTCACCGCCCGCGGTGCAGACGCGTGAGAGCCAGGTGGGGGTCAGGACCAAGCCGCGAACTTCGGCCTCACTGTTCCGAATCGACAAGATCGAGCGCATCCCGGTGGTGGTTCGGGTGCCGTTGCCGCGGCTCGCGAGGCGGGTGGCGATCCAGCGTAGCGTCTCAGCAAGTGGCGGGATGTGCCTTGAACGTCCCGCATGAGCGGTCCGCGCTACACGCGGAGGTCGAGGTCGACATCGCTGCGCGGATCGGCTCCAACTGCGGCACCTTCAAATCGGGCGTGTTGGATACGTCGGTAGTTCTTGTTATATACCGACTTACTCGTCATACTCAGCCCATGGGTTCCGTGACGACAGACACCATTCTCAGCCTGGTGCGCGAGGCCGGCGTGATCCGCCCCCGAGACCTCGAGGCCGCCGGGATCCACGGGAGCTATCTCTCGCGCCTCGCGCATAGCGGGGAACTCGATCGGGTAGGGCGAGGCCTCTACACCCTGGCCGGCGCCGCGCCGAGCGAACACCGCTCGCTCGCCGAGGTTGCGAAGCGAGTGCCCAGGGGGGTGGTCTGCCTTCTTTCGGCGCTTCGCTTCCACGAGCTCACCACGCAGACGCCATTCGAGGTGTGGCTCGCGATCGGCCCGAAGGACCGCGCACCGAGACCGGACGGTGTTGGCCTGCGGATTGTGCGCTTCTCTGGCGATGCGCGCGACGCCGGCGTGGGAACGCATGTCGTAGAGGGCGTACCCGTCCGCATCTACGGCGTGGCGAAGACCGTCGCGGACTGCTTCAAGTTCCGCAACAAGATCGGGATCGACATCGCCATCGAGGCGCTACGCGACTGCCTCGAACAGCGCCGCTGTAGCACCGACGAACTCTTCGAATACGCTCGCGTCTGCCGCGTCTCGCGCGTGATGCGGCCCTATCTGGAGGCACTTGCGTGAGTCCCGAGCGTCCGCGGAACCTCGCCGCCTCGGCTCGTCAGCGTCTCCCCAACCTCGCCCGCGAGCGCAGCGAGGACTTCAACCACCTGCTCACCCGTTACGCGAACGAACGTCTGCTGTTTCGCCTTGCGGAGTCTGCCCACCGCGACCAGTTTGTGCTCAAGGGTGCGACCCTGTTCGAGTTGTGGCACGGCGCCGTGCACCGCACAACGCGCGACGTGGACCTGCTGGGCTTCGGTGAGCCCGATGCGGATCGACTGCAGGCAACCTTTCGGGAACTGTGCACGGTGGATGTCGAACCTGATGGCCTCCGCTTCCTCGCTGCGTCGGTGCGGGCGGAGCCTATCCGTGACGCGCAGGAGTACGGCGGCGTCCGGGTCCGCTTGATCGGCGACCTTGACGGAGCCCGGATCGCGGTGCAGGTCGACATCGGCTTCGGGGACGCTGTGACGCCCGGTGTGGTTGAGGCTGAATTCCCGACGCTCCTCGACTTTCCCGCTCCGCGTCTGAGCGCGTACCCGCGCGAGACGGTCGTGGCCGAGAAGTTCGAGGCGCTGGTTCGCCTGGGTATCGCGAACACGCGGATGAAGGACTTCTATGACCTCTGGGCAATCGCCACGACGTTCGAATTCGGTGGGAAGTCGCTGACAGAAGCCCTGGCGGCCACCTTCCAACGTCGGGGGACTACACTGCCCCTCGAGCCGCCTATCGCGCTGCGTCCAGAGTTCAGCGCCGACTCGGGAAAACGGACGCAATGGTCGGCTTTCTCGCGGCGCGTGGCCAACTCTCCCGCCGTGACCCTTGAGGCGGTCATCGAGGTGCTCCGGCGCTTCCTGCTCCCACCCGCCTCCGCAGCTGCTCGGGGCCAGCTCTTCGATCAGGAGTGGTCGACGGGAGAGGGCTGGCGGTCCAGCTAGTCTGCCTTTTTCCCGAGTAGCTGCGACAGGTGCCGCTCCCCTAGGACCAGGCCACGAACATCGGCCTCACTGTTCCGAAACGACACGATCGAGCGCGTGCCGGTGGTGGTAACGGTGGCCCTCGCGAGGCGCAGCAAGCGCGGTTGAGCAGGTGGCCGGAGGTTATGCGCCTACCCGCAGATCCTGCACGACGCCGTGCGCAACATCTGCGGGTAGGCGGTCCGGCACCGGGCGTCAACCCGGCCATGGCCGCGCCCACCGCGGGGCGAGGCGTTGCCCGATGCACCTGCCGGCGCAGAGCGGTCGCCGGCATCGAGCCCGCAAGTGTGAATCCGGTACAATCTCGTAACAGCCGCGTCGCAGAGAGGCGAATATGCCGAAGCAGTACCGACTGCCGTA
The DNA here is from genome assembly GCA_965207415.1 of Dehalococcoidia bacterium. GTDB lineage: Bacteria > Chloroflexota > Dehalococcoidia > UBA2979 > UBA2979 > VXMT01. The sequence goes on along the minus strand of CBDBMD010000003.1, from coordinate 3,181,615 downwards.
CACGCTGAGGGCGCCGTCCGAGGAGACAGAGGGCATGTACCTCGCGGAGGTACCGGTCTTGCCGGGCTGCCGGGCGTGGGGCGCGACAGCCGAAGAGGCCCTGTTCAATCTCGAAGGCGTGGCAGCGGACTTCATTGCGTCCTGCGAAGACCATGGAGACGAACTGCCTGCTGCGATCGCCGGAGCCGGTGAGCTCGTAGTGGCGGTTTGACCTATCGGGAACTGACCCGCAAGTTGCGAGCGCTCGGTTGCGAGTTCGACCGACAGTCCCGGGGCTCGCACGAAATCTGGCGTAATCCCTCCAACGGTGCTCGCACCACGATCCCGAACTGGGGAGGGAAAGATCTGCGGGCCGGGACGATCCGAGCCATCGTTCGAGACCTGCGAATTGAGCGTGACGCCTTCGAGCGGGTCTGACGAGGGTCACGTTCCGCGAGTTGGCTCCAGCGTGCACCACCCTGGTCCGGCAATACTCAGGCAGTCTGCGGGAACAGCACGCCGGCCAGAGCAAGGGCAGATCGAGAACGGTCACCAGCCCACTGCGCGTGTTCGGGACACCGGTGCGCAGTGCGCACACCCGGACGCGACATCCGTCTCCAACACCCACCACCTGCCCCGCTACGGCTCGTCCACGAGAACCGGCAGGGCGTCGTGCGCCGTGTGCTTCGGGCGGAAGCCGAAGCTGCACGGCAGGAAGCCAGCCTCAACGACCGGCTCCCCCACCAGCTCCAGCGCCGCTCGCCAGCGGCGACGGAGGACGACGTGGACGCGCTGCTGCGGCGCTCGAACGCCGCGACCTTAGAGGCGCCGCGGCACTGGAGGCGGTACCTAACCTGACTCGTCCCTGAGTTCCGGGGGCGGCGAGAGCCGACAGCGCGCCAGCTTGGTCGGGTGTCGTCGGGGTTTGAGCCCACTGCTCGCGTAGATGCGCGGTTACGCAGCGTACGTGACAGGCGCTGACTGACCGCGCGACGAATCTTGCATTTGCCATATTGGGGTGTACTTTGCGTGTGCGATATAGGCTCGACAGACATCTCGCAGGAAGACTCAGGGGGCTGTCGTGGCCACGGTCGACAGCACACGCGACGCGAACAGGGACGCTCACGTGGGGAGCGAGCCCGAAGGCGCGGAGGGAACTGCCAACGATCAAATCGCTAGCCGGATCGGCGAGTGGCAGACGCGACTGCTCCAGCTCAACCGCCGGAACAACCTGCTCTACTTCAAGCCCGGGCGGAGCGCCGTCGGAATCACAGGCGTCGGTCCCGACGAACTCTATGATCGGCTCCACCGGTCGCGGCGCGGCCTTGAGTTCCCATACGCGCCGCCGCCGAGACGACGCGGCCGGTTCGCCCAGGAAGCCGAGCCCGAAGAGGAGCCCGCCGCCCCTGCCAGTCCCCGAGCCGACCTGGCGACGGACTGCGAGGTAGTCGACTTGCAGCGGAGACTCCGCAATCTCCGCCGCCGCGACCGCGAGTGGGAGGAGGAGCAGGGCCTCAACGTACTCTTTCTCGCCGTCGGATTCCTCGATTGGATTGACGCCGATGGCGAGCCGGCGCGCTCGCCGCTGGTGTTGATCCCGTGCGACCTCGAACGTGCATCGCCACGCGACCCGTTCCGCCTGCGAGCCGAGGACGACGATCCGGTAGTGAACCCCACGCTGAGCCACCAGCTCTCGATCCTGGGCGTTGATCTGCCCGCACTCGACGGTGACTCCTCCGAAGACGAATCGCTCGACGCGTATATCGCCGCGGTCGGCGACCGCGTGAAGAGTCGGGGGGACTGGTCGGTCGATGCCGGCATCGCGCTCGGCGCGTTCTCATACTCGAAGCTCGCGATGTACCAGGACTTGGAGCGGATGTTGCGTCAGGGCCTCCGGAGTGACCTCACGCAACTGCTCGCCTCCGGTGGCGCCGCCCGAAGCGAGCGAGCAACGGCGAGTGGCGCGGTGCCCGCGACGGTGCGTGGCGAAGACCTCGCCGGCGGCCGACTGGACGACCTGCTGGATGTCCGCGATCAGTACACGGTGCTCCCGGCCGACTTCAGCCAATTGGGCGCGCTCGATCAGGCACGCAAGGGCGGACACGTAGTCATCCACGGTCCGCCGGGCACAGGCAAGAGCCAGACGATCGCGAACCTGATCGCGACGCTCCTCGCCGATGGAAAGCGCGTCCTCTTCGTGAGCGAGAAGACGGCCGCCCTCGACGTCGTGAAGCAGCGGCTCGAGGAATGCGAGCTCGGGGTGTTCTGCTTCGACCTGCACAGTGACCGGGGTAGGAAGAGCGAGGTCTACACCCAGCTGCGGGAATCCGTCAACAACCCTCGTGAGCGGATCGCCGCAGGTGTGTCCGCAGACGAACTGAAGGAGCAACGGGACCGTCTCAACCGTGTCGTGCGCCGGCTCCACGAGCGCCGCCAACCGCTGGGGCTGTCGGTGTACGAGGTGCAGGGCCGCTTCGCCGGACTCCGTCACCTTCCCCGGTTCGAAGCGCTCACGGCACCGTCGGTCGCGGACCTGGAGCAGGAGTGGATTCGTCAGGCCGAGGCGGACGCTGGCCGGATCGCGCGGCGGCCCACGGAGTTTCTGGGCCATGACGTCAGTCCCTGGATGCCGCTCCGAACGCCACAGCGCTCGCTCCAGCTCGCGGACCTGATCCGGCACGACATGGCGGACGTACTTCAAGCCGTTGAGGAGTTCCGAGCGGCAGCCCAGCCGCACACGGAGTGGCTCGGCGTGCGGGCGATCGGGTCCGCGGAGGATGCGCGAGCCGTGGCGCGATTGCTCGAGCTGCTCGCGGAGGCCCCGGCCGTCCCCGGCGCATGGCTCGAGCCCGGCACGGTGTCGCGTCTGCGCCGGTTGTCGCGAGAGCAGGCCGAGCAGCAGCGCGAACGCCACCGCCTTGAAGAGGTGCTGTCGGACGCGCTCGGTACTGAACCACCATTTGTCGACTACCGCGCCGTACTGAGCCGCATACCTCTCTCGCCCGGAGATCAGGAAGCCCTCGATGCAACGGCGGGGCGCGACTGGCGGAGCGCCGTCGGTACCGATCCGTCGGCGCTGTTGGATGAGGCGAGCGACCTTGCTGCGGCACTCGACCGGCTGGCGACCAGCGCCGCCGCCATCGCCAAGCCGCTCGGGTACGCGGAACTGCGCACCCTCAGCCGGATTGATCATGCAGCCAGCCTCGCGCAGCGCGTGCTCGCCCTTGATCCCGTCCCGCAACACTGGCTCACGGCCACAGCTATCGATGAACTGAAGGAGGATGTCGCACAGGCGCGGTCGCTGCTCGACCAGCTCGGGAGCGAGGAGGATGCGCTCCGGGCGGAATTCTCCGACGGCCTCGTCGAGCTCGTGGATGAGGAGATGCTCGTCCGCTACCGCACGGATCACCAGAGCTTCTGGCGCCGTCTCTTCCGCGGGGAGTACCGGACTGACCAGCGCGTGCTGCGAGGCCAACTCGCCGCCCCGCGCAAGCTCGCGCCCCTCGAGTCGCTCGCCGCGGTCGAGCGCGCCCTCAACGTACAGCGGCTACGCGCCCGTTGGAGCAAGGTCGAGTTGGAGTTGAGCGAGACACTGGGGGCGCGCTTCCGCGGACGCGAGACGCAGTGGGAGCGAGTTGGCGACGACCTTCGGTTGCTGCGCGAGGTACTGACCGACTGGCGAGGAGAGCCCTCCATCCTCCGCGAATTGACTGCCGCCGGAACCGACGGCGAGCGGCGCCACGAGCTCGAACTCGCAACCGAGCCGCTCAACGATGCCCTCGCTCGGTACCGCAGGGCCGTGGAGGCGATCGGCCATGAGCCACTCGGCGATGCGCAACTGGACGTGGCAGCCACGGGGGAGGCGGTTCGACGGGCGTTGGAGCCGCTGCACCGCATCAGTGACGCAACGGCGGAACTCTTCCGCAGTCTCGTGAAGCCGCTCGCCGACTACTACGCCCTGATGGGACTTGTCGAGAGCGGCGTGAGGCTCATGGCGATCCGCGACGAGGACGAACGACTGGCGCGGGCACTTGCGTCTGACTTCGGCACCCTCTTCGCCCACGAGACGACCGACTGGGCAGCTGTGTCGAGAGCGCTCGATTGGACCGAGGGGTTCCTTCGCGCAGCCAACGGGCGGGTGAGCGACACGCTGCGCCAGCACGTCACCGACCCGCAGGGGGATGGGGAGTACACGGCGCGCGCACACATCCTCATCGAGGCTTGCGGTCACTACGGGGAGGTTCTGCTCGGGCTCGATCAACGCTTCGACATCGCCGCTACGGACTGGGCCTCGTGGGATGCGCCTTCCCTTCGCGACATCGAGGCGTGGGCCGCAGGCCTCCGCGAGAACGCAGGCGACGCACCGGCGTGGGTCGAGTACCGGGACGCAGTGCGTGGGTTCGACGCGCGTTTCGGCGAGGGAGCGACAACCGCCGTGCGCTCGCTGACCGAGTCAGCGGCGGATGTGCCGAGCATCGTCGCGCGGCGCGTCTACGAAGCGTGGCTGGATGAGGTGTATGCCGCCGAGCCCGAGCTCGGCGAGTTCAACCGGGTCGACCACGAGGAGGTCCGCGCACGCTTCCGGGAGCTGGACGAGCAGTTTCCGACGGCGGCGCGTCAGCGGGTACGCGAGCTCGCATTCGGGAGGTATCCGGAGCAGCACGCGACACCCCTTCAGGCTGGCCAGCTTGGCCTGCTCACCGGCGAACTCTCGAAGCGTCGGCGGCAAATGTCCGTCCGCCGCCTGATAGCGAGGGTCCCGAACGTGCTGCAGGCGCTGAAGCCGTGCTTCCTGATGAGTCCCCTCGCGGTCAGTCAGTACCTGCCGGACGGCCCACTGGAGAGCGATCATCTCGCCTTCGACGTGGTGATCTTCGACGAGGCCTCGCAGGTGTTGCCCGAGGACGCGATCCCAGCGATCGAGCGCGCGCGCCAAGTGATCGTCGTTGGCGATCGCCTCCAGCTCCCGCCCACGACGTTCTTCCAGGGTGGCGTCGGTGACGACGACAACGCGGATGAAGACGATGACAGGCCCGCGGACGCCTTTGAGGGCCGCGAGAGCATCCTCGACGTGATGGTGGGGCAGGTTGGCCCCGGCATCACCGAGCGGTACCTCTCCGTGCACTACCGCAGCCGCTGCGAGAGTCTCATCCGCTTCTCGAACCACGCCTTCTACGACAACCGGCTGCTGACGTTCCCCGGTCCCGACCCCGACGCCCCGTGCGTCCGCGATGTCTATCTGCCGGACGCGACCTACGACGCCGGCGGAAGCCGCCAGAATCGCCTTGAGGCCGAGCGCGTCGCCGAGATTGTGTTCGAGTTGATGGAGACGCTCCCCGAGGGTGACAGTGTCGGGGTTGTCGCGCTCTCGCGCGCGCAGGCCGAGCTGATTGAGAACTTGATCGAGCAGGGTCGGCTGATCCGCCGCCATCTCGACGAGCGGTTCAGCGAGGATGTCCGCGAGCGCTTCTTCGTGAAGAACCTGGAGAACGTCCAGGGCGACGAGCGCGACCACATGATCCTGTCGATCGGGTACGGCCGTACGCCTGCGGGCGCCGTACCGAACAGGTTCGGTCCGATCAACAACGAAGGCGGGGAGCGCAGGCTGAACGTGGCGGTCACGCGCGCCCGCAAGTCGATGACTGTCGTCCACGCCCTTCGCCCCGAGGACATCACGTCCACCACGCCCGGCGCCCAGCAGTTGCGCCGCTACCTGGAGTACGCGCGGAACCCGCTCACCGCGCTCGACGCCACACCCACGGGTACGGGCGAACCGGAGAGCCCCTTCGAGGAGGCTGTACTTGCCGCACTGCGCGGCCGCGGGCATCGCGTTCATGCACAGGTAGGTGTCTCCGGGTATCGGATCGACCTTGCGATCCTGTCGCAGGACGGCGCCGGGTACGACCTCGGAATCGAGTGTGACGGAGCCACCTACCACCGCTCGCCCGCCGCTCGGGACCGCGACTGGCTAAGGCAGAAGGTGCTTGAGGGCCTCCACTGGCGCATCCACCGGGTGTGGTCGACCGCATGGATCCGGGACCAGGAGTCCGAGATCGCAGCGATCGAAGAGGCGCTCGAACGAGCGCGGGCGGGCGTACCTGCCGAGCCCAACCCGCCGCCGGCCGCCGACGCCGCGAACGATGTTCCCGAGGTGGCCGCCCCCGCGCGCGAAACTGTCGGCGAGAGGGAACCCGCTATAGAAGCCAGAGCGATCGACGGCCCTGCCCCGGTAGAGACCGAGCTGTTCTTCGATGACTACCGGCGCTCCTACGGGCAGCTCTGGGACGGCGACGCGCTCGACATCCCCTTGGCCGCGCTAGCAGTACGAGTCCGCCATCTCGTCGAGGTCGAACAGCCCGTCCACATCGACGCGGTCGTCGACGGGCTGCGGGTCGTCCTGGGCGTCAGACGGGTCGGTGCACGAATTCGCGCTCACATTGAACGCGCGATCTCCACCGCGATCTCGGACAGCGCCCTGTCCCGGGACGGCGAGTTTCTCCAGGTTGCCGAGGAGGCTGGCACTGCGCCGCGTCCGAGGTACGACCCGGACCGCCCCATCGGACGAGTCGCCGACTCCGAACTCGACGAGGGCCTGCTGCTCGTCGCTCGTCGCACCTTCGGCGCCTCGTCGTCGGATCTCGTTCGCGAGACGGCTCGCCAATTCGGCTGGCGCCGTACCGGGCACGACATCAGAGACCGACTGAACGAGCGGATCGACTCACTCCTTGAGAGCGAGCGGCTGTGTCGGCGAGGCGACACGCTCGTCGCTCCGGAATGAGACGCAGCGGAGCAACCGTAACCGGACGCCCCTGTCGTCCCGTTTATCCCTTCACTTCAGTGAGTAGCCCCGCAGTGGTCGCTCGCTCCCCACTCGGCGGCCGAGTTCATCGCGCGCACCGTGACGTCTCTGTGGAAGCCGCGAGAGGCAAGGGCGTAGTCGAGCTGGCGCTCGGCTGTCTCGGGGGTTTTCCGTGGAGTGATGCCATGTCGGCACCTTCAGCGTGTTGGGCGGGAGTCCTCTAGGTGTGGGGCACGCCTGTCGCCCGTCCAGACACCGGGGGCCGAGAAGCTCGAGTCCCAGCGCCGCCAACCTGTCCGTTACCGTCCGGTCGCAGGCGGGCAGCGCCCACGGATTGTCATCCGTAGCGCCGTGGATCAGGTTAAGGTCGCCGGCAGCGAGGATTCGGTGCGTGCTCGGGTCGACGTTGACGATGAGCGCCGACAGGTCCGAGATGATGCGGTGCGCCGAGGCATCCGCATAGCCCGTGCTCCACTTACTGTTGGTGGATGGGGCTCGTCACGCGCGCGGCCGCGATCGCGCCGATGCCGCTGACGGCGACTTCATCCTCAGGGGTCTCGCTGGCGACGTACACGCCTCCGTCTTCGGACACGAGGATACTGTCCTCCGACATGCGCTGGAGGCGGTAGTACTCGAGCTCCACGTCGTCGCCGAGGTGCACGTCGGTCGACTTCACTTCACCGGGTCCACTCGGTGCGGCCTGGCGGTTGCGGGCTCTCGCTGCACCAGAACGCCGTCGCCTGCACTTCTTCCTCGAATTGCACTCCTGCAAATCGGGCCGCTCGCAGGACTTCCAGTAGGGGAACTCGCCTGCCACGGCGTTGGGGCATCGTGCCCCATGCTGAGCCCTTGTGCCATAAGGACATCCGCGGTGCCGATGGGGCACTCTGACCTACGTTCTCTTCTCGCTACCTCTGTCAGCCCTAGAACAGCCCGGATCCGGCCACATGGTGCAAGACGGGCATGAGCCGATGCGCCGCCTGGCAGCACTGACCGCGCGTTTCTGCTACTGGCCGGGGCTCGCTGCCACAAGATGCTGTCGGAGCCGCTCAGCCAGCTCCGAGTTGGGCGGGAGCGACATCAACAACTCCCCACCTCCAGTGCGCCCCTGGCTTTCAACGACCCGAGCGAGGTCAGTAACGTCCCTTTTGCTAGGCCGCTCGATTATCCTTGCCATGAACTCAGCACCGTCTCTTGCTTCAGGGGTTGGTAGTTCGAACTGCCCATCATGCCGAGGCACACAGAGCGCTTCGTACAGCCACTCGGTCATTGCTTCAGCATCCTTGTAGCGGCGGGCAACACCCACATAGTGCAATGCCCAGCCGGATTCACCGAGGTACTGCCGCTCACCCCCCGAGAGTGGAGCCTCTTCGGCACGTCTGAGAACTCGACGCAGGAGACGCTTCGAGTCGTTGGCGTCAGGGGCGAGGTCTGTTCGTGTCAGACGCTGAGACGCCTGCTTGGCGAGTGCGTTCCAGTCGATCGCGAACCCCATGCCGTCGAGCACGGCGACTGCATGCAGAGCGTCGGCGATGTCACCCCCGGCAATGCCCTTGCTGACCAAGTCATGCAGTTCCGCAAAAGCACCCGGCTCTATATCGAGCCGTGGTGGCGTCGCTTTCGCCTCGAGCCAGAGGCCGAATCTAGCAGCCATCGCGAAGATGGCTTCGGTGCTGCCGGTTACGGGCAGGACAAGCCAATCGAACCTACTGAGAAGAAGGTCCGCCCCATCGGCCCAGTCAGCCGCCTGTTCGATGCCGATGGGCTCTTGCAGAACGTCAGCCACTATCGCGGCCGCACGGTCCTCATCGAGGATGCTGAGCAGGCCAACGAGAGTCTCAGCCTCATCCAGAGTCAGGGTGAGCGGTCCCCGCGTTCTCCATTGCACTTCTCTGGCCCACGTCGCCAGGTTCTCCCTGACTGCGGACCACTCCGCTTCGTGCCGGCGCGCTTCGGGAATCTCCGCCAGATGGTTTGCGACATCGAGCAGTTGCGAATGAGAGTTGCCGCTTGCCCTCCGCACGAACCGCCCCAAGTTCACCAGCAGCACGTCCCAGAAGCTGTTGCGCTCGATCAGTTCGAGGAAGTCACGGGAGTCGTCCTGAAGCAGTGCGTTTCGTACTCGGGGTCCGAGCAACAGCTCGACCGCCTCACCCGGGGGCCTGTTCAACGCGATGGCAGCCAAGTGGGCCTCGACCTCACTGTCCAGCAGGTCCGTGAGGCTGGCTTCTCGGAGTGGACGGTCGCGAAGGGCTGCCACTACGTCCGTGCCCGCGCTGCGCAAACAGGCGTAGTACGCGAGGCTCGAGATGGGCAGGCGATCCTGCCATTCGCGATGGAGGGTCCCGATGTGGTTGATGTACTGCTTGAGTTCGCGAGGTGTCGGTGAGCGGCCTTCGCCGTCGAGCTTGTCCGCGTACAGGCGGTACACGGAACTGAAGTCCGCCTCGTGACTCGGTAGCGCGCACCGCAGGAGTGTTCTCAGGTACTCGCGCCAGTCGGTGAGAAGCGGTACGGGAACCGCGAACCTCAGCTGCACGGTCTTCTCGATGAAAGGCTCGGCGCGTTTCTGCTGAGGTGCGCTCGCCCTTTCAGCAGGGGTGCGTAGGGGTGGAGCGGCAACATCGTGATCGAGGAACTGCAAAGTGGGCCGTTTGTCCCTCGCGCCGGTACCCCAGAGCCGCTCGATCGCATTTCGGTCGTAGGGCAGGAGTATCCATAGCTGCTGCAGCCAGCGAGGTTCGGGGTCGTACGAGTGATGCAGGAACGTTTGGAGCGTCGCCCAGATCGCGCGCGCATCCTCGGGTGCCACGCGGTCCAGGTTGTCGACCACGATGACCAAGTGTCGACTGCTGGAGTCTCCGAGCGCATCCTCCATCAGTTCCTTGAACTTCGTCTCGAACTCGACCGAGCTGGGGTTTGGCGTCTCGATCCTCTCGCGATCATGTTGAGAGTCGATGATGGCTAGGGGCGACCTCGTGCGAACCCACTGCACTACTCCGGCCACGATGACAGCTGCAATAGCCGCTAGCGAAAACGCTACTCCCCACCACACCCAGTCGGGCGATCTCGACGCCAGTCCACCGCTGATCAGAGCGGTGCTGAGCGACAGGACGAGTACGGCAACAGCGGCGACGCCTGCTAGCAACCCGAGTCGTGTGCGCTCGACGTGGCGGCGTGTGGCCAACTCGTCAAGCCGCTTGTCCCTCGAAGAGGGGTCAATCCAGCACTTCTCAGTCAGGCTGTCGATCAGCTTCTCAAGAAACGAGCGTCGTAGCGGATCGCCCTCGTGCGCCCAGGTATCGAACACGACCAAGTGAGAGTCCGGGTCGGTCATACGCTTGGCGAGCATTCTCACGACCGTAGACTTGCCCGATCCCCATTCCCCCTCCAAGCCGATCGTGCGGCCCCCCGACTCGGTTGTGATGAGTTCATGGATGACCTCGGCCTTCGACTCATACGAGCCGAACGCGTCTTGATCCGCCGGTGCATCGTCGATGGTTCGGGTAGGGCAACGCGCGACGGCCATTGGGGACAGGTTCCCTTTCGGCTGGAGCCAGGCGAGTCTCGACGGGACCTTCGGCAACCGCTGGGACGATCCGGAGGGAGCGTACCGCGTCCTCTATGCCAGTTCGACCCGCTTCGGTGCACTGCTCGAGACGCTTGCCCGGTTCCGCCCGGACCTCGCGGTCATCGCAGGGCTCAGGGAGATCGCAGGTCGGAACGACCCGATTGCAGCGGGGACGGTTCCCAGGGAGTGGTTCCACAACCGGCTCATGGGTGTGGCCGAATTCATTGGAACCTACGCAGACATCGGCGCGGCCGCGATCCGCCTCACAGCTCCGCGTGGCTTCACGCAGCAGGTCTCACGGCTCATCTACGAATGCCGCAGTGCCGGAGACGAACCGCTCGCCGGCAAACCCAGTCACCAGCAGGTGATCGCGCGCTCGCGTGCACGCGACGTACAGGAGATGCCGCTCCGTGGTGTAGATGCTCTCGACGTCGGCGGTGTCTGCGACGGCCTCAATGCGGGACTGCAGCGGGAGCACCTCGTCGTCGCAGGCGGCGACCACGACGGCGCGGAACTCGAGGCCCTCGCGAGGTGCATCGTGCCGACGGCCGCGTGTCCGGGCTCGACATCGGCGCTGCCCCCGAGTTCGCTGACACTCAGGCCCGCCGTCTCGATCGCCGCGCGTGCTCGCTCTATCGCGGTTCGCCACCACGCGGACCTGGGAAGGTTCACCAGCAAGGCGCCTACGGCAGCGGGGGGCTCAGGTCGATGGTCAGGGCCGACGCGACTGCCTCCCGGCCATCCTCGGGGACTTCGCGCAGGATGAAGTCGAGCAGGTCGTCCTGCCTCGGCTGTCCGAAGACCATCCGGTACACGGCGAGCGATCGGCGAAGTGCGTCCGCCCGGTCCGCGTCGCGCGACAGCGGCAGGACCGGCGTGTGGCGTTGAATGCGGGCCGACCCTTCGCCAAAGACCCAGTGAGGGACGAGCCCGCCGTCAGTGCCGAACCGGTCGTCGGCGAGTCGGTAGGCCTCCTCCCAAGGGCTGGAGTGCGCTCCATTCCGGGCGGCATCGCGAGCCTGCTCGACTGCTTCGGACCCCACCACTTGGGCGATGTTCTTCCTGATCGCGTGCCCGTGGTAGCGGTGCACGCGTCCCTCACGCTGCTCCAGGTCGACGGGATTCGGCGGCAAGTTCCAGTGCACCACCGCGTGGCAGTACCAGTGGAAGTCGAGCCCCTCCTGCCCGACCGAGGTCGTGCTGAGCACGAAGGGCCAGAAGGGCGAGTTGAACGCAGCCCTGACCGCGTCGAGATGCTCGCTTGCCTGTTGGTCGGCGCTCTGGGGTGCATCGCTCACGTAACGCCGCGCGAAGTGCTGGCGCATCGAGAACGGCTCTCGCCGGATCCCCGATCCGTCACTGGTCCACTCGGCGACATCGAGCCTTCCCACTGCCAGACGGAGCGCCTGCACGAGTGTCTCGACGAGATCGGGAGCATCTGTGTCGCTGCCACGTGCTTCGCGGACAACATGGAAGAACTCGTCGAGTACCTCCGACAGTCCGCCCTCCACCGCATAGGCAAGTACGCGTCGCCAGTACGCTCCCTCGCCTCCGGGCACCGTCGGCACGTAGAGGTTCCGCAGCAAGCCCTCGGAGCTTGGAGCGCGGACGAGCGCTCGGAAGGCCCATGCGGCGCGTACCGCGGAGGCCTGCAGGTCCTTGTCCGTGGCAGGCCTCTCGGTGATGCGCGACAGCGCTCGCAGCGTGGTGTTCGCGGGCGAACCCGCTGCGAGCGCCGCCAGCACCTCGGTGAGGTTGCGCGGCGGTCGGCCCAGCCTTGCAGGGTCCGCGAGCGAGTCCCGGATGCGGGCAGCCAGGTCGCGCCAGGCAGTCGGCTCATCGTCATGCTCGCCGCCGGCCGTCGGCGGACCCTCGGAGAGTGCATCGAGCCACTCCGCGCTCGCCTGGCGTTGCTGGTCGAGCAAGAGCGGTGCCGCCGCATACCAGATCTCCTGCGGTGGTCCATCGGTCGGCGCACCACGCGTAAGCTCCTCGACATCAGGGCGGAGCCGCTCCTCGATCGCGCGGACGAGTTCGCTCGCATCCGCAGCGCGATAGCGCAGCGGGTCGCCGACATCCGCGAGCGTCGACGAGGGTGCAAGGAGAGCGAACACAGAGTAGGCGCTGCGGGTCACGTTCAGGAGTTGCGCCTGATACCGTTCGGCACGCGCCCGATCCGGGATGTGACGGCGCTCGGCGTCGTAGCTTGCCATGACGGCGATAGCTCGCGGCACCATCGCCCACGACGAGAAGGCGAGGCGTTTCGTCTCAGTACGGGCCAGTTCGAAGTCGTCACTGAGCGTGTACGCCGGCAGCGAGGGCGGTAGCCAGAGCAGCCGGTGCAGCCCCGTGGCGTCGAGGTCGTCCATCAGGGCTCGCATCCGCCCGTTTCCGGCGTTCACGGCGCCACGCCGGGCCGTCTCCCGGCTCCGCAGTTGCAGACTCGAATCCCGTCCCAAGAGCCGCGCGACTTCACCATTCGGGTCGGCCTCGGCCGCCGTCCGGACGCGGTCGGACAGCTGGTAATGGTCCATGAACGAGAGCAGGTAGGGACTCGACTTCCAGTACTCCGTGATGTCGGGCGCATCGACGAGATCCGCAAGTTCTCGGGCCGTGAGGTACGTCTCTACGTCGCCGACCTCGAGCCCGACAGCCATCGGCGCGACCGCGAGCATCGGGTCCCCGCCTGACGCTCGCCCTCGGCGCTCCGTGCGGGACATGACCCGCCGCAGGGCCGACTGCACCGCGTCGCGTTGAGCCGACAGGCGTGCCATCGTCCCGGCGTCGGCCTGCCCGCCCGCCGTGGCACGGGGAAGCTCCGCGCGAAATGCACGAAGAGCGTCCTCGAGCGGCTCGACCGAGCCGTCGGGTTCCTCGAGGAACTGCACCGTGCGCAGGAAGTCGCGGTAGTGGTCGTCGTCCGCCTCACCGCTGAGCGTGTACATCTTGTAGGGGGTCGCCGACAGCAGCATGGTGCGGACCTGGGTGTGCTGATCTTCGTACTGAAACAGCTGCCTTGCCAGCTCGCCGCTTGGGGTCTCCGCATCCAGCAGAGCGCGGAAGCGCTGGAACTCGTCCAGGATCACGAGGTCCGGTTCGAGCGCGTCGAGGCACGCATCAGCCAGGATCCGCCGCATCTTCGCGATGAACTCGCGGCGCCGCGCTCTCGTGTCCGGGTCGCGGTGATGCGCGAGGCTGTCACGCAAGTCGATGAACTCCTGGTGCAGAGACGAGCCCGGTCCGCCGACGGCGCGCCTGAACCGCAGCAGGATTCCCCGGTCGATCGGCTGCGGAGGGTTCCACTCTTCGTACTCACGGAAGCGACGTATGGTGCGGAGACTCCCGCGGAAGACCTGACGGGCAGTTCGTCCGAGGTCGCCCCAGGCATCGGTCAGCATCCTGAAGAGGATGATCCGTTCCCTGACGACGCCCTCGGCGTGCGCTGAACTGAACGAAGTGCCTGGCGTCAGCGCGACGAGGTTCACCGACTGGTCCAGGGACTGCAGCGTGTACGGAAGCAGCGTGATCCGCTCGGCCAGCGCCTTCGTGTGGATCGAGAGACGTTGCTTGATGCGTTCGACGTTCTGGCGTGCGATCGCTTGATTCGAGCAGATGTAGACAATGTCGATGCGAGGCGTGTCCAGAGCGCGGAGATGATCGATTGCCAGAGCGGTGACGCCGGCGGCGACGAGGGTCTTACCGAGCCCGACCTCGTCCGCGATCAGGAAGCGACGGGTGCTGTCCGGTGCCTCGTAGAGCCTCTGGAAGGCGTACTCGGCGGTTCGGCGCTGGAAGGGCTTGAGGCCCGCGAGCACCACCTCCGCGTAGCCGTCGGGCTCCGGTGCCGTCATCACCGCCGACCCCGTACGGCCCACAGCGCGCTCCACGCGTCCTCGAAGTCCGGGCCGAGCAGCTCTCGCCCGGCCTCCGTCTGCCGCAAGTCGTCGAGCAGCGCCGCCACGGTGTCGAGTCGTGCCGGGTCACTGCCCAAGGCGTCGAGCATTCGCTCCAGCAGGCCAGGGGACGCGGATCCCCATCCGGTGGTCCCCTCTTCGCTCGCCGTCAGGCCGCCGAACTCACCAAAGGACATGGCATCGTCCGGAGCCAGGAGCAACCAGAGCAACTGCATTAGCCGCGCGCGGTCCTGCAGCATCCCGGCGAGAAGCCGTTGCAACCGGTGCTCCGGGAGGCCATCCAGTCTGATCGTGCGGGCGAACCGCTTGCTCCGGGACTGCCCGGTGACCGAGGCACGAACCTCGATCGCGAGGAAGCCGGACAGTTCAGGGAGCGTCAGGCCCGAGAACTCGGCACCATCATCGAGCGGGCGGCCGTGGTGAGCGGGGAGAGTGACCGGCCAGCAGGTGACTGTCGCCACTTCCGACGGTAGCTCGACAGCCTCGCCGAGTTCCAGACGCTGCACGTAGCGGTCCCCACCCGAAGCCTCCACGCGCGCTCTCAGGTCGGACCGCGCCAGCGCCTCGGCTGCGTCGTCGAGTAGCCGGTCCAGGCGAATCTCGACATGGTCCTCGTCGACGGTCCCCGCCTCCTCGGTGTCGAATGGCTCGATCAGGCTATGGAACGTGCCCGTCCCGCTCCCGCCCTCGGCCAGCAGGGCATCGATCCCGAAGCGGCTCTTCCTCCCCACGAGCTCGACCATGAATTCGACGTTTCGGGGAGGATTCGCGAGCGCTGCTGCCGTGGAGTTCGCTGAGCCTACTGCCACGCGGGCGTTCCACCCGTCGTCGATGATGTAGATCTTCGCGTGCAGGCCGGCCAGTGGTACGAGCTCCGTCTCAGAGTCGTCGGGTTCCGGCTCGAGGCCAGGCCTGAAGGAGTAGACCTCGTCAAAGGCGTTGATGGCGTCGGCGGGCGCCTTGAGCAGTGCCTCTCGCCGGCTGACGAGAACGGCGCGTGGGCGGGCCTTCGCGGCGGACATGAGGAAGTTCCCGTCAAGGAACGGCGAGATGATTAGCAGCGGGCGGTGTTCGAGGTCCGGAAATATCGGGTTCTGACGGCGGATGCCAAAGGGAATGAACCGGCTCAGCTCGAGCCCTTCGGGCGCTTCGAAGCGGACTCGCCGCAACTCGTCCGCGACCGTATCGACGGTTGTCTGCTGCTCACCCGATACCGGGTCGGACGCGAGCGCGGGTAGCCCGCGGACAAAGTTAGCAAGCGGCTCGTTGAGCGAGTAGCCGCGCACTCGTCGCTCCTGCAGCACTCCGTCGAGCACCAGGGAGGCGTCCCACGATGCGTCGAACGTCAGGTTCCGCGACTGGCAGACGAGCCGATATCTGACGGGACCGTCGGAACGCGGCTCGTAACGGAGCACCCAGACCTTCGGATGGAAGATCGCCCCGCCACCCAGTGGACGGCGCGGGAAGGCGGTGATCACCGACTGCTCGAGAAAGGCCAAAGCGGTCTGACCGGAACGCGGGACGGCCGTGTACCCGCCGTGGCAGAACACGGTGATCCGGCTCGCATGGCGACGGGCACTCTCCAGCAAGGAGAGCGGTTCGGATGCCAGATGCCCATCGTGGTCCTCGGCATCGCGGAACGTGAACGCGAGGGGCACCGCGAGCAGCGCCATCAGGTCGAGCGTGAAGGTGGTGCCGACAGCGCGGTCAAACCGATAGCCCTCAGGAGGCCGGAGCGTCTCGAGGAAGAGCTGACGCCGGTCTGGCTCAAGCATGGGCCACGCCAAGGCCGTCCAGGATATCGATGGTGATTCCCTGCACCTGCGGCCAGCGGAAGAGCAACGGCGCGGACACCGGAAAGCCCCTCCGGCGATCGCGAGCCTCCTTGTACGTCAGGCGCGCACGCGCTCGCTTCAGCTCCCGCTCACGTTCACGTACGAGCGTCCGTGCCTCACGCCGGTCGACTAGTTCTGGCCCACCGCTTGCAGCGGCCAACTCGTACCAGCGGTCTGCGAACTCCCTGGTCCGTCGGCGCAGCCGCGGATTCTCGTGCAGCAGCCGTGCCCACATGGCGGTCCGGTCCCATTGCTCCAGTTCGATCTCGGCCGCCTCCTGTGCCTGGGCCCAGGTCGCAAGTTCTACCGAGAACCTCTCGACAGCCTCGTCATCATTCAGCTCCTCGGCGAGCATGCGGTTGTAGAGGAGAGTCGCGCCCTGCTGGACAAGGCTGAAGAGACGAGCGTCGTGGAGCCAGTCCCGAACGTGCTGCGACGCTGACTCCACCGAGGGGTGCTCCCACGGCGCATCGGCTGCATCGATCTCTCC
This sequence comes from Dehalococcoidia bacterium, assembly GCA_965207415.1. Lineage (GTDB taxonomy): Bacteria > Chloroflexota > Dehalococcoidia > UBA2979 > UBA2979 > VXMT01. The sequence continues at coordinate 3,165,027 of CBDBMD010000003.1, read as the reverse complement.
TACTGCGCTCGTCTGCAGGATGTGTGCGAGGTAGCTCTGGGGATGGGTCAGTACGACCCGTTCGCGCAGGAAGTGCGCCTCCTCGGGCGTGAGGACGAAGGACGCGCCGTCTGGAAACCCGCTGGGGGCATCGGGCACTTCAGCCCAATTCGCACGGACGGAGTCGCGGGCCTCGTCGCTCCTGCCTTCCACTGCCTTCTCGCGTGCGGGGACGGTGACCAGTGCGGACGGGGGCCGCCTGAGGGCTGCGAAATACGAGCGGAGCGACCCTGGGTACCGGCGGATGCCCCACCGGGCCAGTCCCAGCCAGTAGATCGACAGTGGCCAGCGCTGAAGCGCGGCCTTTGCTTCCCGGCCAATGACGCCCTGGTTAGGGCCGTGTGCCTGGTCGAGCGCTTCGCACAATTGCAGCTGCAGGCGGGTCGTACGGTCCTCAGGCCGCCGGGTGGAGCTCCGTTCGACCTGCTGGAGGATCCAGGGAATGAACAGAAAGTATCGTGCCCGAGTCTGGATGGTGCTCGTCCCTGGAAAGAGCGTTTCGGCGATGGTGTCGCGGATGCTGCCGATGCCCAACTCGTCGAGCGTGCCGGGCTCGTTCAGCGCCGCGACGAGTTCCAGGACGGCGCGTCGTTCGCGCTCACTGCTGTCCAGCCAGCCCAGCGACGAGGAAGTAGCGACGGCCATCGCGCCAGATTGTATCGTCGCATTGCAGTGCCGACAGGTCGGCGCCGCGAGATGGCTTCGCCGTCCGTCCGGGGCGTGGGTAAGACATGCGCGCGATGAACACTCGACCGTATCCTGAGCTGAGACTGTGACGCGCCACACCCGGTCTTCGCTCATCATCCTCATCGCCATCGGCGACTGCTCTCGGGGTCGCCAGCTTCGTCCAGGGCGCAGCCCCAACGGCTAGGCGATGGTCCAGTGAGTCTGCCGAGACGCCCCGCAACGCTCGCCGAACTCCGGGAGAGTCTCGCCGCCGGGGTTCTGCAGGAAGGTCGGCATCTCGAGTTCAAGCGCGAACTCCCCTCGAACAGGGACATCGCGCGGCAGTGCGCGGCACTGGCGGTCCAAGGCGGCGTTCTCGTGTTCGGTGTAGATGAGTCAGAAGCCGGACTCGTCGTCGCCCCGATCGAGTATGCGGGCGTCCGTGAGAAAGTCGGGCAAATGGCCGCGGACAGGTCGGTGCCACCCATCGAGTGGGACTCGTCGGTGCTGCACTCCGACGAGACAGGCGAGGGCGTCGTTTGGATCGAGATCCCGCCATCGCCGCACATGCTCCACCAGGTCGACGGGACGTACTACACGCGCGACGACGCGCGGACAAGGCCGATGTCAGACGCCGAGGTCGCTGATCGAATGGAGCTGCGCAAGGCGCGGCCGCGCTTGCTCGGGCAGGCACTTGAGCGAGCGCTGCGGAGACCGGAACCGGCAGGTGCGTCTCTGCATGCGAGGACCTGCATTGTCGCGCGGCCGGTCGGTGCCGCCCCCGACTTGCTCTTCGCGAAGACCAGGACGGCGGATGAGTGGGACGACTTCGCCTTCGAGCTCATGGTCCCGACAGGCCCGATCGTGATACCCGCGCCGGTACGAGCCTGGGGCTTCATCAGCCATCAAGCCACACCAGAGGGACCGAGTTGGGGCTCGCAGGCAATCATGTCGTATCGCGACATCGCGTTCGAGAAAAACGGCGCACTCGCGCACCTCTCGTACAGCCGGGGGTTCGATCGCGGGAATGCGGATACGGTTCAGCCGTGGCTCGCGCTGCAGGCTTGCATCGAAGTCATCGGGATCATCGGCGCCATCCACGAGCGCACCAAGGAGGCGATGCCCTGGGACATCGCGATGTCGATCCGCGGCGTGCGGGGCCACCAGGGGACATCGAGGCCGTGGTCTGGTCGCGGCCCGGTTCAGCAGCGGTTCCGGCCGACATTCCCGCGCGACGACTACACTGAGTATGCGCTTGGCGTGACTGGGCGACGGATAGAAGCGGACGGCGTTGCGCTTGTCGAGGAGCTGGCCGGTCAGTTCGTCTTGGAGTGTGGGCTGGACTTCGACACCGAATACCCTGGGCGAAGGACATAGGCAGGCTCAGGCCAGAGGCCCACCCCGGACACACAAACACTCCTGCGGGACGGCTCGGAGGCAGGAGTGGCTCTCCTACGCACCTCCGTAGTACCGCGCGACCGGAGCCCGGCCCGCGTGTTCGCCGCGTGCATACAGCGCCGGCATGCGCTCGGAGCGCCAGCGCCCGGTCAGCACTAGAGAGGCCTCGGCACGAGGGGTTGAGGCTTCCTGGTTGCATAGGTCGTTCTGGATGCGGTGATCCTCGGGGTCGCCCCGTCTCTCGCGGCGCGAGCTCGCGAGGCGCGATCCCTGCGGGTCGTGCGGGCGACCGCTAACCTCCGATAGTACGGCTCCATATAGGAGGTTAGGTGGTAACATTCAGCAAGAGAGGTTGCTATGGCTGGCTACGAGCGCCGACAGTGGCAGGGAAGCCCGACGGGGCAAACCTACCGCGAGCGGCGGCCCTGCAACTACAACACATACCTGCCGGATCCGCTCGCCGGCCGCGACTTCGCGCTCTCGGGCGAGGTCACCGCAGATGTCGCCGCGGCCGAGGCCGCGCTCGTGCGCCTCGATCAATCGGCCACCGCGCTCGCCGGCGCCCGCTCCCTCGCCCGACTGATCCTGCGCGCCGAATCGGTCGCTTCGTCTCGCATCGAAGGATTGGTGGTCGGGGGCCGGCGGCTGCTCCGTGCCGATGCGGCGCGTCGTCTCGGCAATGACCCGCGGGATCGTACGGCCGAGGAGGTGCTGGCCAACATCGACGCAATGTCGATGGGTGTCGAGACGGTAGGGCCTGGCGACCCGATTGAACCGGCTGTCCTGCTGGAGATGCACCGCCTGCTGCTCGCCGGCACGCCGCTCGAGGAGCACGGCGGGCGCCTGCGAGACCAGCAGAACTGGATCGGAGGCTCCGGGTACAACCCGTGCGCGGCGGCATTTGTACCGCCACCCCCAGAGGCCGTGGAGGACCTGTTCGACGATCTGTGCGCCTTCGCCAGCACCGATGCGTGGCCACCGCTGGTTCAGGCAGCGATCACGCACGCGCAGTTCGAGACCATCCACCCGTTCGTGGACGGCAACGGACGCGTGGGCCGTGCCTTGATCCATCTGGTGCTGCGGCGCCGCGGCCTGGGGCTCCGCGTCCAACCGCCCATCTCACTGGTACTGGCGACGTGGTCTTCGGCCTACGTGGCCGGCCTGACCGCGACGCGCTATGTCGGGCCGCCCGATAGCGCCGAGGCGCGCGACGGCTTCGACCGCTGGGTGGAGCTCGCCGCCGAAGCCTGCCTGCGTGCCGCGGGAGACGCTGCGCGCTTCGAGGAGCGGGTGCGGGCGCTCCAGGCGAAATGGCTCGAGCGAGCCGGACCCGCGCGGCGCGACTCGGCGCTCCGCCTGCTCATCGACACGCTCCCGGAGGCGCCCGTCCTGACCACGTCCGTCGCCGCGGATCTCATCGGCCGCTCGCTGCGAGCGACGACCCAGGCGATCGATCAACTGGTGCGCGCGGGGATCCTGGTCCAGATCACAGTCGGCCGACGCAATCGCGCGTTTGAGGCGCCGGAACTCATCGATGCGTTCACAGCATTCGAGCGAGGTCTCGCGAGCCCAGAGGGCGATACGGCTATCGCGGATCCCTCGCGCCCCGTGCCCCAGCGGCCGAACTGAGCACGATTGCCTCGCCCCCAGAGCACCGAGGGCCGGTTTCTCACCACTCGAACAAGAGAGGCCTCACTGCTCAGACACGACAAGATCGAGCGCGTGCCGGTGGTGGTTCGGGCGCCGTTGCCGCGGCCTGGGCGGCGTGCGGTGCGAAGCGCAAGTGACGGCGAGTAGCCGCCGCCAGCGGGGTCGCCCCGTCCGCGGCTGACGCCTACGGCCCCGCGCTCTTGACGGTCAGCGGCATCGCCGCCGCGACGCCGTCGGCGAACAGCTCGGCGAAGGCGCGGTTGACGAACGCCGGCGCGCCGAGGAAGTAGGACTCCCACTCGCCCTCGACCAGCGCGTAGACGGCCGTGAGGCCGAGGCCCGCCGCGCACGCCTCGAGGTCTGCGACGCTGCCGCCCTCGTAGACGACGAGGCTGAAGCCGTCCGAGATCTCGCCGAGGAGGCACGTCGCGAACGGCTCGGCGACCGCGGGCGCGGGCGGGGCCGGCGTCGCCGGGCCCGTGCTGCGCACGGTCAGTGGAAGGAGCGGCGGGACGCCGTCCGCGAACAGCTCGGCGAAGTCCTGGTTCATGAACTCCGGCGCGTCGGGGAAGTAGGACACCGTCGGTCAGGTTGACGGTCACATCGACGGTGTCGGTGCCGCCGTTGCTGTCGTCCGCCTTGATCGTCACCGAGTAGCTCGACTTGGCCTCGAAGTCGTAGGTCACCCCGGTCTTGGTCTTGATCTGCCGGGTGGACGCATTGAAGGTGAACGAGGCCGCGTCCGTGCCCTCCATCGCGTAGGTCAGCGTGTCGTTGTCCGGGTCGGTTGCCGCGGGAATGACCGCGCCTCATTCCGCCCTCGATGTTCAGTCTCACTGACTTCACTCGCCTTAGTGAAGTCTATGTGGTACGTTGGTCCACATCGAAAGGAGGCCGCTCCATGGCCACTCTCAAGACGATTCCGCTCACCATAGTCGTCGACGGCAAGCCGACCGTGGTTGATGCCGTCCTGGAGGACCCCCTCCGCAGCATCATCGAGCCGGCGCTCCGCCAAACAGGCACCTCGGGACAGCCGCCCGAGGACTGGGAAATCCACGATAGCGCTGGGAACCTTCTCGACCCGAACAAACCGATCGAGGACTACCCCCTCACGGAGAAGACCACCCTGTTCCTCAGCCTCAAGGCGGGGGTAGGGATCCCGCTCACCGTAGTCGTCAACGGCCAGCCGACGGTGGTTGATGCCGTCGTGGACGATCCCCTCCGCGCGATCATCCCTGACGCGCTGCGTCAGACGGGGAACTCGGGCCAGCCGCCCGACAACTGGGAGCTCCGCGACGCCGACGGGAACCTGCTCGACCTGGACAAGACGATCGGGGACTACGGATTCGACGACAAGGTCCGGCTCTTCCTGAACCTGAAGGCGGGGGTCGGCGGCGCTAGCGCGGCGGCAATGGCTAGCGCGGCGGCACAGTCAGTGGATCCGGCCGTGTCCCGCGCCAAGTTCGACCGCGAGGTCGCTGAGTACCTCGCTCTCGATGCTGACTACCGGGACCGCGGCTGGTTCCTCGTGAAGGCCGAGTGGCCTCACGCGATCGTCCTGCTCGCCTCGAAGAAGACCATCCCCCCCGTGATCGTCACCGCCGTCCAGTTCGACTATACGAACTACGACGCCGAGCCGCCCTCGGTCCTCTTGGTCGATCCGTTCTCAGGCCGACCGCTCCTGAGCAGGGAGCTCCCGACCCAACTGCCCCGCATGATCCTTGGACCAGAGGCGGTGCTGCCCGACGGTACCAAGATGCGGCTGGGGAACCCGCAGAATCTGATGCAGGCTTACTCGCCGGACGACGTGCCCTTCCTCTGTCTACCCGGGGTCAGGGAGTACCACGACCACCCGGGCCACACCGGCGACCCGTGGGAGCTGCACCGGCCCGCCGGCGCGGGTCGACTGGTTCGCCTGTTGGATGTGATCGCGAAGTACGGCGTCGAGCCGGTGACGGGCTTCAACGTCAACCTGGTACCGCAGGTCACTTTCGCTGTCTCCGAGCCCCCTGAGTGACCCTCCGGGGCGTGCGGCGGTTTCGAATTCAGGCAAGCGCCGTACGCGAGACCGAGGAGGCGATTCGCTCGGCAGGGCTGGAGGGCTACGAGTTGTTCGTAGTCTGGTCGGGTACGCGCGATGGCGACACATTTGTGGTCGCTGAGATGCATGTCCCTAGCCAGGTCTCGTACAGGCTCGACGGCGGACTCTGCGTGAGGGTTGACGGCCCCGAGCTCCACCGCCTGAACGTGTGGCTCTACGAAGCCCGGCAGGTCGTCGGAGTACAGATCCACAGCCATCCGGGAGACGCCTATCACTCGGAGACCGACGACACGTTCCCGATCGCCACACTGGACGGTAGCCTATCGATCGTCCTGCCCTCCTTCGGCCGCGACGGCTTCGGATCAAACGACATCGCCGCCTACCGCCTCGGTGGAGACGGCTGGCGAGAACTAACCGGTCCTCTGAGTGAATTCGTGGAGGTTGTCGCCGATGGCGCTAGCTGACTTCTTCGATCGCGACGCGGTCGCGATATCGCAAGTACTCCAAGGGTTTGAGACCGACGCCTTCATCGAACAGCTCGAGGGCGTCCGGGTGGCAATCGCGTTCGGCGGGGAGGCGGCCACCAGCCGCGATGGGCGCGAACTCCTCGATCTCTCCGTGAGGCTGGCGGCCCGCCTGTACCCGAGCCTGACGTTCGCCACCGTTCCCGCCGGCGAGAGCTTTGCCGATGAACTGATGACCCTGGCCAGAAACATCAACCCCAACATTGAGGCGTCCATGACGGGCACTCCCGACGTTGCTCTCGCGGTCGGAATGGATGCCCCGCCCGTCGCCGCCCCGACCGTCTTCTACGCTGGCTGCGACGGGTGGGTGGGCCACGTGGGCACGAAGGGCCCCTACCAAACCAGCGACCTAGGCAATCCCTATGGCGCCGGCTTCGCCGCCTGCCTGGCGGTAGCCAACCTGTTTCGCTTCCTCTTCATACCCGGCGGCACAGGTTTGCTCGACGACGACATCACCTTCCCCCCCGATGCCGCCTCCTTCCCCAGCCTGACGGCGTCGACGTTGACCGACCCCTTGGTGCTGGTCGGCGCAGGAGCAGTCGGCAACAGCGCCGCTTGGGCTCTCGCGCGAACCCCGCTCGTCGGCGAACTCTACCTAGTCGACCCAGAAACCATCGAGCTCAGCAATCTCCAGCGCTACGTCCTCTGTGCGCGGAGCGACGAAGGCGGCGTCAAGGTCGAAGTCTCAGCAGAGATGTTCGAGGGGGCGCTGCAGCCGCTCCTCCACCGAGGAACCTGGGCGTCCTTCCTCGAGGCCAACGGCTACGACTGGGAACGCGTCCTGGTCGCCCTCGATTCCGCCGGTGACAGGCGAGCCGTACAGGCGAGCCTCCCGCGTTGGATCGTGAACGCGTGGACTCAGGACGGCGACCTCGGTGTGTCCTCACATGCCTTCCTGGGGCCAGACGCCTGTCTTGCATGCCTGTACCTTCCAACCCACGAGGTCGCAAGCGAGGACCGGGTCATTGCCGAAGGCCTCAGGATCCCCGGGCTGCAGGCTCAGGTCCGCGACCTTCTCGCCAGTGGGCAAGGGATCGACAGGGGCATCTGTGACGCGATCGCAACGGCGTGTGAAGTCCCAGCCGCGAAGCTGGAGCCTTACGTGGGGGGGCCGATACGCGATCTCTGGGTCAGCGGTGTCTGTGGCGGCGGCATCATCCCTCTGGGGGATGTCGGAACGATTCCGAGGGAGCTGCATGTTCCGCTTGCGTTCCAATCGGCTCTCGCCGGCGTCCTGCTGGCCGCCGAGGCTGTCCGCGACGTACTGACCGCGGGAGCTCAGCGCAAGACTTTGGTGCGACGGGTGTACCCCCTGCGTCCCCTCGGCGAAACGTCGCCCCAGCCGGCACTCAACGCTGGGAGTGGCAGGTGTATCTGCGAAGATCGCGACTTCGTTTCCGCCTACCGAGCAAAATATGCCCTAGAATCCTCACGGGCCTAGGCGTTGAGTCATGGCTAGGCCGTGAGGGGGCCTGCTGTGGAAGAGTCGCCCAGAGCACAAATCGTCTTCCTGTCCAGCTTGCTCCGCGGATCGTCGGACAACGAGCCAGCGCCCACTCTGTTACTCAAGGACCGTCACCGGGCCGCCGTCATTCGAGATCGCCTAGCTACACAGCTCGGCCGTCTCGACGCTCCACAGGTTCTTGTCCTGGATCTCGGGGGAGTCGCGCTAACCCCCGCGACTCTGCAGGAACTGATCCTCCCGCTCGCCCAGCGCATTCGAGGGGGAGAGTACGGAACGGTCCGCCTCGTCATCAGCACCACCGATCCAGGGGTCGCTGATTTTGTCCGGTACATGGCCCAAGCACATCAACTGCCGCTCTACCTGTCTCCCTCGTCTCTCGACCTTTCGGAAGGGACTCCGATCGGTAACTTGACGGAGACGGAGAGCAGCACTCTGGACACCATTGTCATGCTAGGCGGACAAGTGACGGCATCCAGACTGGCTGAAGCGGAGGGCATACGGCCGAGCGCTGCGACGAATCGATTGGTGAATCTAGACCGAGGGGGCTACCTTGTCCGGCAGCCACGCGGCCGACGCGAAGGTGATGTATACATCGAACCGCGATCTGCGACCTCAACTCCCATGGTCTTCGAGGAGCCGTACGAGTTCAGCACCGGACCAGGCAGGCCTGTCCGAAGCGCGACCGCCTGAGAACCGCAACCGGACCGCTGCCGAAACGCCCCCTGCACTGATCGCGTAAGCCGACACTCACGGATGTCCCATGCAAGACACAAGGTCACCGCCGGCTACGCAGCCGCCGCCCAGCCCTCCGACAGCACCTCCGCCTGCTCGAGGACGGTGAGGGTCGCCTGCTCCTGTTTGTCCGGCGGGTAGCCGTGGCGGTTGAGGATGCGTCGGACGAGCACGCGGAGCTGCGCTTGCACGCTCTCGCGTAGCGTCCAGTCGATCGTCACGTTGCGGCGCACCGTCTCGACGAGCTCACGCGCGATGGCGCGCAGCGTCTCGTCGCCGAGGACCTGGACCGCGCTGTCGTTGGTCTCGAGGGCGTCGTAGAAGGCGAGCTCGTCCTCGGTGAGTCCGAGTTGCTCGCCCCGAGCGCTCGCCTCGCGCATCTCGCGCGCCAGCTCGATCAGCTCCTCGATCACCTGCGCGGCCTCGATCGAGCGGTTCTCGTAGCGGCGCAGGCTCTGTTCGAGCAGTTCGGCGAAGGAGCGCGCCTGCACGACGTTCTTGCGCCGGCGGGTGCTCACCTCTCCCTTGAGCAGCTTCTGCAGCAGCTCGACCGCGAGATTGCGGTGCGGCATGCCGCGCACCTCGGCGAGGAACTCCTCGGAGAGAATTGAGATGTCGGGCCTGTCGAGGCCGGCCGCCTCGAAGATGTCGATGACACCCTCGGGCGCGACCGCGCGGGAGATGATCTGACGCACCGCGTGGTCGAGCTCGTCCTCGGCGCGCACCTCGCCGGCGCTCGGCTTGGACAGCGCCGAGCGCACGGTCTGGAAGAACGCGACATCGTCGCGGATGGCGGTCGTGGCCTCGTGCGGGACGGCGAGGGCGAACGCCTGCTCCAGCTCGCGGACAACGCCGACGAAGCGCTCCTTGCCGTTCTCCTGTGCCAGCACGTGCTCCTGGGCCGCGGGCAGCAGCTCCATCCGCGCGGCCGGGCCGTCCGTCCACGAGGACCAGTCGAAGCCATGGAGGATGCCGCAACACACCTCGTACTTCTCCTGCATCAGCGCGACGGCCTCCTCCTTGTCTACGGCTGTCTCGCCGGTGCCGCCGCTCTCGGTGTAGGCCGCGAGGGCGCTCTTCAGCTCGGGAGCGAGGCCGAGATGGTCGACGACGAGGCCGCCGGGCTTGTCCTTGAACACGCGGTTGACGCGGGCGATGGCCTGCATCAGGCCGTGGCCGCGCATCGGCTTGTCGACGTACATCGTGTGCAGGCTCGGCGCGTCGAACCCCGTGAGCCACATGTCGCGCACGAGCACGATGCGCAGCGGGTCGTCCGCGTCGCGGAAGCGCTGCGCGAGCGCCTCGCGCCGCGGCTTGTTGCGAATGTGCTGTTGCCAGTCCGTCGGGTCCGAGGCGGATCCGGTCATCACGACCTTGATCGCGCCCTTGTCGTCGTCGGCGTGCGCCCAGTCGGGGCGCAGCCGGACCAGCTCCTCGTAGAGCTCGACGCAGATGCGGCGACTCATGCAGACGACCATCGCCTTGCCCTCGATCACGTCGAGGCGCTGCTCGTAGTGCTCGACGATGTCCTCGGCGATGAGGCGGATACGCTGCTCGGCACCGACGATGGCCTCGAGCTGCGCCCAGCGCGTCTTGAGCCGCTCCTTCTGCTCGACCTCCTCGCCCTCGGTCGCCTCCTCGAAGTCCTCATCGATCGAGGGTCGCTCGTCCTCGTCGATGCCAAGCCGGGCGAGGCGGTTCTCGTAGTAGATCGGCACGGTGGCGCCGTCCTGCACGGCGCGCTGGATGTCGTAGACGCTGATGTAATCGCCGAAGACGGCGCGCGTATTCGCGTCGCGCAGCTCGACCGGCGTGCCGGTGAACCCGACGAACGAGGCGTTCGGCAGCGCATCGCGCATGTGGCGCGCGAAGCCGTCGATGAAGTCGTACTGGCTGCGGTGCGCCTCGTCGGCGATGACGACGATGTTGCGCCGCTCGGAGAGCGAGGGGTGCGTGTCGCCCCGCTCCTCGGGGTAGAACTTCTGGATCGTGGTGAAGACGACGCCACCCGACTTGACCGAGAGCCTGCGCCGCAGGTCGGCGCGGCTCGCCGCCTGCGCCGGCGGCTGGCGGAGCACGTCCTGGCAGCGCGCGAAGGTGCCGAAGAGCTGGTCGTCGAGGTCGTTGCGGTCGGTGAGGACGACGATGGTCGGGTTCTCCATCGCCGGCTCGCGCGCGATGGCGCCAGCGTAGAAGGCCATCGTCAGGCTCTTGCCGGCGCCCTGCGTGTGCCAGACGACCCCGATGCGCCGGTCGCCGGGCTCGCCGCCGCGCTGGATACCCTCGTAGCGGCCTGTCGCTTCGGCGACGCCCGACGCAGCTCCCAGCGTCGCTGCGCGCAGGGTCTCGGTGACGGCGGTGCGCACGGCGTGGAACTGGTGGTAGCCGGCCATCTTCTTCGCGAGGATGCCGCTGCCGTCGTCCTCGAAGACGATGAAGTCGCGGAGCAGCGGCAACAGTCGCTCGGGCTCGCAGACGCCCTCCACCAGCACGCGCAGCTCGGGCACGACGACGGCAGCGAGACCCTCACCCTCGATGGTGCGCCAGGGCTTGAACCACTCGCGCCCGGCCGTGAGCGTGCCGAGGCGCGCCTCGGTGCCGTCCGAGGCGACGAGCAGCTCGTTCATCGAGAACAGCGAGGGCAGCTCGGCCTTGTAGGTCTGGAGTTGCTGCCACGCCTCGCGGATGCCGGCCTCCTCGTTGGCCGGGTTCTTGAGCTCGATCACGCCGAGCGGCAAGCCATTGACGAACAGCACGATGTCTGGGCGGCGGGTGTGGTCGCGCTCGCTGACCGTGACCTGGTTGACCGCGAGGAAGTCGTTGGCGGCTGGGTCGGCGTAGTCGAGGAGGGCGGCCTGCGCGCCGCGGATCGCGCCGCTGGCGGTGCGGTACTCGACGTTCACGCCCTCGACGAGCATGCGGTGGAAGGCGCGGTTGCGTGCCTCGAGGGTCGAGCCCTCGGGCCGGGTCAGCTTGCGGAAGGCATCGTCGAGCGCCTCGCCCGGTAGCTCCGGGTTGAGCCGCGCGAGGGCGTCACGCAGCCGCCGCTCCAGCACGACGGCGCCGTAGTCCGCGCGCTCCTCGTTCGGCCCGCCGGGGCCGATGTCGGGGCCGTGCGCCGTGTGCCAGCCGAGGGCGGCGAGCCACTCAAGTGCGGCAGCCTCGACATCGGCTTCAGTGAGGGTGGTCATGGGTCACTCCCGGATTCGGATCCGTGAGTCTTCCACAATCCAGAGCTGACCCTCCGGGGATGACTCTCTCAGCCGCTCAATCAGGACAGCGCCGACGTCCAGGACAGCATCCCGCACCGCCCTGGGCAGCCGGAATACGATGATCCCGGCGTACGCCTTCGGCGGGTACGTCCGTATATCTGCGAAATCCAGGTCCAGTGTGATCAGCACGCGTTCCTCGGCGATGCAGATCGCCGCTATCTCCGTGTCCGGCGCGCCGCCCAGGCCCTCGTCGACGACCGTGGCCGCGTCGTGGCCGGACTCCGCGAACAGGCGCTTGAGCTGGACCGGAAGGTTCTCATCGAGCTTGACCCGCATGGAGTGTCGCTACGCGCCCAGCGGCACGGTCCGCTCCCTGGCCAGTTCAGCCGCGTACTGGAGGGCCGCCCTGACCGCATCAGCAGACACGGACGGGTAGCTTTCCGCGATCTCCGCAGCCGTCAGGCCCGCAGCGAGGTTGTCGAGGATGACGGTGACCATGACGCGGGTGCCGAGGATGCAGGCCTGCCCGTGGCAGACATTCGGGTCGACGGTGATGTAGTCGCGCCAGTCCATGGTCAACGCCTCCGACACGCCGTCATGATCCTCGTGCGTTGCTCAGGCTGTCAAACAGAGATGTGGCCCGGCCCCACGGTCATACGGCCCCTACGCCAGCATCACGCGTTCACCCCTGGGGTCGGGACAGGGTCGCCGAACTCCCTCGCCGTGTCGATCCGGAGGTTGATCGCCTGCTCGACACTCTGCAGGGCTGCCGCCTTCGTGTCGCCGTGGGCGCTGCAACCGGGGAGCTCGGGAACTTCCGCGACGAAGGTCTCGTCCTCGTTACTCCAGTAGATGATGACCTCGTACTTGTGCATCGGCTTCCTCACAAGTGGTTCTCAGGATTGCTTGGCGGACCCGCCGAACCCGGTAGGGCTTCGCCTGGCTTCCGCCGCGCTGCTGGCTGGAGCGTACCGCCACCCGTGACGTGGCAGCCTCCCGTATCCTGAGTGAGGAGCGCGCACTCCTGGGCAGTGAAGACCGTCGCTAGGTCGGGCACGCCGCCCGAACCCTCGTCGATCCAACTAGCGCCTCAGCGACAAGTCCTACTCTATCCCTCCCGCTCCAAAGCTAGTCCTTCCCTGATGAGACCCCCGACATTGACCCGCAGTGGTGTCTGGTTCGACTCCCCGAGCTGCTCCCGTATGCTCTCCCATGCTGGGTCTTCCCTCCAGATCTCTTCCAGTTCGACGAATTCGAGACCGTATCCCGGCAAGACGGTTTTTGAAGTCCCGTTCAGGGGATACCGATTCTTGCCAACCTCCACCCACACGGCGCTAGATTTGCAGCATAGCCATGCCTTCTCGACAGTTAGCGGCCATGCGTCGCCGTATTCGCTCGCACGGATAGACTTACATCTGGTCGAGAGCACGAACCCAGTCTTCTCAATACTCATGAGAAGCCTCAAGTAGGCGACGGCCCAGACAGTAAGCCAGACTGGCAGGATGACCGCGTGCGACGCCAATATGAGATTTTCGAGATCCGAGATGGAGTCTCTTATCAGTAGTGCAAGCAGCACAAGCGCGTACAGCAAGAGTAAGGTAGTAGTCACATAAGTTGCTCTTTGATGCTTGGCATCTGAACTGGCGACGATATGAACCAGCCCCAGGCCGATCACTACGGGAACGAGGATTAGTTCGAGGGGCAGGGAGAACGTAGACGACCCAACAAGAGCTGTGATGACGGCTGGCGGAAGAAGAGTGCGAGCAATGGTTCTTGAGAAAGTTGCCTCTTTCCGTATGAAGGCACCGTAGTTCAGGAGAAGGCCCAGCCCTGATCCCAGAGTCCACACAGCCGCAGTGGCCACAGGCAATGCGACCCAATAAGAGACCCAGTTCCCTAGGACAAATCCTGAGAATGTGCCTACACCGGCGACCGCAAGGAAACCCGCTAGTACCGGAAGCAGGGGCTTGCTCCGGACTGATTCCACCAGATTGCGGAACGCGCCCCTCGCGTTTGCAGATCTCCAGAAGAGCAACGTGAGAGCTAGGCTCAGCCAGATGAACGATGCTGTATGCCTCGCATTGAGGTCATGCCAGTCAAGCATTGGTTGAAGCGGATGTTCGCATCAGTTAACCACTGGTGCCAGCGCTCGGCCGGATAGTCGATTTCGGCTTCGTGACGCGTGGTAGGAACTGTTACCGTTCGCCCGACACATCAGCCAGCGCCGCCTTGAGAACCTGCAGGCACAAGGTAGCAGTGTGTTCGTCGGGACTGAACTTCGAAACCATCTGCTGGTACGGGTGAATGTAGTTTCTGAAGTCTCGGAGGCCGTGGCTGAACTTATGTACATCCGCCTTCAGTAGGCCAATGTCGTGCGCGGCGTTGATGAGTTCGGAGAGCGTCCACTCCGGGAACGGTTTCACTTTCCCGTCACGCTGCTTGGGGCTGGAAGCAGACTGGTTGAACTTCCTCGGATTGCTCTGAGCCGCACCTAGAAGCACCGCCTCCAGAACGCTGCCGCACTGGAAGATGACCGACAGATGCGCGCCTACCCGCAGGCATGACTGGGCTTCCTCCAAGCGGTCGCGGATGATCCCAGAGACAAGGGAGTCCACGGGCAGCTTGTGGAGGTCGGGGATCGCAAAGTCCTCACTCAGGAACCCGGTCTCCCCTCTCGAGGGTGAGTCGGCAATGTCGCCTGAGAGCCTAGACACGATTTCCCGACTCTTTGCGAGCAGCCCCGTGTCCGGTGAGCGCTGGTCTAACGCGCAGCGTGCCTCATAGACGTCGAGCATTTCGGACAAGACGGGCCCCACGAGTGAGTCTGGTTCTTTCTCCCAGAACGCCCGTAGCTTCTTGGCCTTCGACGTTCCGTGCGTCTGATACCTCACACCGTGAATGTCGACGGTGTGCGCGTCGAAGAACTCACCGAATGCGTTGTCCGAGAAATGCAGAACGTACCCGCCACTCATACCGAGGATGGCCTCAAGGTACTCTCTGTCGACCGCCGTCAAGCTGCTCACTCAATCCTCCGGGACGCGCGCACCCCCGACCCTCACTTCCCCCGACACCAGCCGAGGCAGCAGCGCATCGCGGACGTTGCGGATCCGTTCCGAGTCCGATGCGAAGTCTGTCAACCGACCGAAGGCCGGTTCGACGAAAGAGTTAAACGCATCGAGGATCCCTTGGGGTGCGACTGGGAAAGTGTACGAAGGCACGGCGTCCTTAGCCAAGTGGAGGACCGTAGTACCCGACACACGGGAGTAGGTGTGATGCGTGAACGACGGAGTCTTCCCGAGGCAGTACAGGAACGGCACCGATACGGCACAAGAGGCGCGCGGTCGGACGATCAGGGTGTCCAACGAGGCAACGAAAGTCTCGAATCGCTCGTCGCCCTGGACAATGGCCGGACGGCCCACCACCTCGGCTGCTTGCGTGACGTCCGTGCACGCGACGACCAGTTCGCCGGGCCTGACAACCTGTTCGGGCTTGTAGCGACCGGTATAGGACTTCAGTCCTTCCGGCCGGTAGCCGCCGCCGCGAGCGAACGACTTTAGCGTCACGAGCGCGGTGTCGGACTCAGCCAGCTCGGCGCTCCGGTAGGATCTTCCTCGGACTGTGTCTGCTACGTCCCCCAGCGCCATCACCTCCCACTCCGCCGGTATCTCCCCCAGCTCCGACGCCTCGAACGACGCGGGGAACAGCGCGTCGAGGTCGGGCGGGAGGCCTGAGGGCCGGCCCTCGGCCTTCGCGCGCACCGGGTCGAAGTCCACGAACCACGACCGGAACAGCGCCCGCGCCATCTCCTCGAGCGTCTCGCTCATGCGCCGGTTCAGCTCGATCTTGTCGTCGAGCGCACCGAGCACGCGCGCGATGGCGCGCTGCTCTTCGAGAGGTGGGAGCGGAATCTCCACTAGGCCGATGTCGGCCTTCCGCAGCCCGAATCGAGTCACTCCATTCGCATAAGCGTGGAACTGCTGTTGCACGGCCCTACTTCTCAGCGCGTAGAACAGGTACGCGCCGTCGATTTCTGGCCGCGCCCGAAGAATGGCCAGATGGTAGCCGCACACCAGGTCCGGTACGTCGTCCCGAACTAGGGCTGGGACGCCAATGTCGTCGTAGGCCTCCGAGTCTTTGGTGATGACAACGTCACCGGGGTACAGGGAGCACTTCTCTATCTCACGCGCGGTCGCAGTTGCCGACATGAAGTCCATTCCGCTACGGATGTGCTCGTTGCTGTACACGTCCATGTAATTGCACAGCAGAACGTTCAACTCGCCTACCTTGGACTTCTTGTCGACGCTGCTGAGTGTCAGATCAATGACATCGGCTAGCGGAGCATTCCGCCACCTGGGTGGGCTCGGAGCGTTCGCGAAGGTCACTCGCTGTACCCCAACGCCCTCAGGTTCGCCTCGATCTCCGTGTCCAGCCGCTCCGCCTCGGCGCGCTGCTCGCGCCACTTTGCGGCGAGGCGCGCCATCTTCTCCTCGAACGGTTCGCCGTCGTCCTCCTGCGGCGCCGCGCCGACGTAGCGGCCGGGCGTCAGCACGTGGCCGTGGCGCCGTACTTCCTCGATGTCCGCCGACTTGCAGAAGCCGGGCACGTCGGCGTAGTCGCCGGCGCCCTCCTCGCCGCGCCAGGCGTGGTAGGTCTCGGCGATGCGCGCGATGTCCTCGGCGGTCAGTTCGCGGTGCGTGCGGTCGGTCATGCGGCCCATTGCGCGGGCGTCGATGAACAGCACCTTGCCGCTGCGATCGCGGAAGCGGCCGTTGTGGCGGTCGCGGGCGAGGAACCACAGGCAGGCCGGAATCTGTGTCGAGTAGAAGAGCTGCCCGGGCAACGCCACCATGCAGTCGACGAGTTCCTCCTCGACGAGCCGCTCGCGGATCTCCCCCTCGCCGCGCTGGTTGGAGGACATCGAGCCGTTGGCGAGCACGAAGCCGGCGACGCCTCCCGGGGCGAGGTGGTGGACGAAGTGCTGCACCCACGCGAAGTTCGCGTTACCGGCCGACGGGACGCCGTACTTCCAGCGCTGGTCGTCGGCGAGACGGTCGCCGCCCCAGTCGGACACGTTGAAGGGCGGATTCGCGAGGATGTAGTCGGCCCGCAGGTCCGGGTGGCGGTCGTTGTGGAAGCTGTCGCCATGGGCGATCTGGCCCTCGATGCCCCGGATCGCGAGGTTCATCTTCGCGAGCCGCCAGGTGGTGTGGTTGGACTCCTGGCCCCAGATCGAGATGGGCGCGCTCGCCTTGCCGCCGTTCCCGTTCCCGCTCTGGTGGGCGCGGATGAACTCGACCGACTGCACGAACATCCCCGAGGAGCCGCAACACGGGTCGTACACCCGACCCTCGTACGGCTCGATCATCTCGACCAGCAGCCGGACCACGCTGCGCGGGGTGTAGAACTCGCCGCCGCGCTTGCCCTCGGCCTCGGCGAAACGGGAGAGGAAATACTCGTAGACGCGCCCGAGCACGTCCCGCGAGCGGGCGGCCTCGTCACCGACGATGATGTTGCTGACCTGGTCGATGAGCTGGCCCAGCCGCTGCTTGTCGAGCGCGGGCCGCGCGTAGTCCTTCGGCAGCACGTCGCGGAGCGCGGGGTTCGCCTCCTCGATGGCGGTCATGGCTTCATCGACCGTCTGCCCGATGGTGGACTGGCGGGCCTGCGCCCGCAGCACCGACCAGCGCGCCGCCTCCGGCACCCAGAGGATGTTGCGGGCAAGGTACTCGTCGGGGTGATCGGGGTTGGCGCCCTGGTCCCGCTCGGCCTCGAGCTGCTCGCGGGTCTCCTCGAAAGCGTCGGAGACGTACTTGAGGAAGATCAGCCCGAGCGCGACGTGCTTGTACTCGGCGGCGTCCATGCTCCCGCGCAGCGCGTCCGCCATCTCCCAAAGCTCGGCCTCGTAGCCGGTCGTGACGCTGTTCTCGGTGGTCATTGCGTGTTCACCTCAGGGCAATACCGAGCGCTTCCGCGGCCGCATCGAGGCCGACGGTATCGCATCGAGCCGCCGGACGGGCGATCTAGCGGTCCGGGCCCGGGCCTCCGTCCCACTGGCGGAATTCCTCGGGCAGGATCTTCAGGAGGGCGTCGGGCTCCATCCCGTACACGTCGTACGTGCGCTCGAGTTGGTCGAGCACGCGGATCAGGTGGCGGAGACTGCCGCGGCTGAAGTTGAAACCCCGCTTCTGGTGCCCCCCATGGGTGTAGAGGCGAAGGATCAGCGGCACGATCCCTACGGAATTGAAAGTGCGGATCGCGCCAAACGACCGTTGTGCGATGTCGCCCCACCAAGTCAGTTCCTTGTCGAGGAGGAATGCAGCCCTCTCGCCGTGTTGTTCGTAGAGGCGCCACGACCCCCAGAGGTAGTGCCGGAACCGGAGCTGGTACGAACGGGAGGCGACATCCCGGCGATCGACAACGAACGTCTCGTCCAGTGGTGATAGCCGGACGGCGCCATTCTCGCGACGAACGGTCTCCGCAAAGTAGAACATGCCGAGCCAGGACCAAACCCCGGCATGGTCGGCCACGAGGTGGGCGATCGGCTTAAGCAAAGGCTCGAAGTACTCCGCGGCGTCCCGGCGCGTCTGGAACGAGCGGCGTTCGACCTCAATCTCACCGACGAAACGTGCTGCGTTGCGCTCCTCGTATAGCAGGTCGTGTGGGGGTTCGATGGGACCCCCCGGGTCGTCACGCAGGTCGGAGAGGAACTGACGTGCCCGCTCGATGCCGGCGGGGGTCAGGCGACGCAGCTGTTGGCGTTCGCTTCGGCTTGGCTGTCCCAGGCCGGCACTCACGGTCTCGGCCATTCGCTCGAGTTCCTGCGACGGGGACGGCTCGTGCGGAGCCTCCCCGCCGAGCAGTTGCGCAGTAAGCACGTCGATGGCCTGGTTGATCCGAGCCAGCATGGTCGCGCGACGCACCTTGTGGCCCGGCACACCGGAAGCTTGAACGAAGGCGTCCCACGCAGGGGTCCCAGGCTCCGCATAGTCCCGGAGGTTCACGCGGCGGGGAGCGCCCTCTTCCCCGAGGACGTCACGGATCTCACGCAGTCTCGACAACGCCTCGCCGCCGTGGTCGTTCATGATCGGCGCCCGTGCATCACATTGTTGTAGGCGTCGGCCGCGTCCAGGCGCACGTCAGCGAAGGCGGCTACCACACGGTCGATCCACCGATTTGCATCCGCGATGTCAGCGTCCGTTGTCCCTTGATGCTGCAGGTGAGGGGGCTCCTCGTCGGGGAGCAGCGCCCCGGCTATCTCGAACCACCCTCCCCACGGGCCCTCATCGTCGTCGGGGTCCTGTCGCTCGACGAGCACGACGTGGGCGAGAATCGTGCGGAGTACGTCAGGCATCACCAGCGAACGGAATGCCTCGTCGCTGCGAACGATCTCGCTGATCCCGTCCACGGACGGGTTGATGAGCAGCTCTGGTCTGTCCATCCCATCGCCGAAGTCCACGCGCCAAACTTCGTCGCCCAACTCGTCGCTCTCACGCACGGGCAGGAGCGACCTGCGAGGCAAGACCGGCCGGATACTCGGCGCATGTCCGAGTAGCAGCCCAGAACCGTCGCCGGCCACGACGATCACGCGGAATTGCGCCGACGCAGGTACATCGGTCAGTTGCCGCTCTTCGTCTGTGGGCGGCTCGAGCGTGCCGGCAGTGCCGTAGTCCCAGCGCTGCACGGCGTTACTGCGCCACGCCTCCACGCGCACGCGGGCGTCATCCGGGAAGCCGTAGCTCGACAAGTCGAGGCTCGCGTCGAAGATCGGCGCGTCTTCACCCTCGGGAGCACGCACGGACACCTGTGCGTGGTTCCTTGTGATGCGCCTCCGCCCCGTGTGGTTGAGTCGACTCCTCACGGGGAATCATCCGCTTCTGAGGAGTCGTCGGATGACTCGATCCGTTGCATGTCGACAATCACGTCGCGACCGTCGAGACCCGCCACGTCGAGCCGGATGTCGTCAGCGAGCACTCGGAACCGGATGGCGTTGTCCGCAATTCGCTCAACGTCAGCCGAGCGCGCAAGCACCTCAACCTGTCCTGATCCGATGGAGAAGTCCGGGACACCTTGTCGCGCACCTTGATCGAACAGGCTGAACGCGTTCCCCCGGGCGACGTCGTACGCGAATCGCAGCGTCCACTCCGAGCCTACGAGGTCGGGGCCTCGTGGGGTCGTCACGGAGAAGCCGGCCTCTGTCCGGCTCGTGTTCAGTACCGGCGGCGGGGGCGGCGGCGGCGGTGGCGGTGGCGGGTCACCCCCGCGGCGACCGCTCTTCGTCCGACTGCGAATGTCCGCTGGATCCGCCGGGAAGAGGTCGGCGAGGGCATCGAACTGCTGCTCATCGGGTCGCTCGGCCAAGCGTTGCAGCATAAGCACGGCAGCTCGCCTGACTTCTTGAACGCGGCCGTACCCGCCGACCCAGTGGTCCTTGAGACGCTGCTCGTGCGGATCCCACGAGACATGCGCCGGTCCCTCTGAGTCCCTGAGCAGATGCGCGAGCTCCGACTGTCCGTCTACGACTACGAGCACTCTCGCCTTGTAGCGCGTGATGTGATCCATCCTCGGGATGCTGAGGTGGCCTCGAACGAAGTAATCGTGGCCGCTCGACAGGCCGTCAGCTCGCTCGAGGTACAGCTGGAAGCCGGTCTCCGTGCGCTCAGCAGATCCCTTCCGCCGCACCCGGGTCTCGAGTTTGAACGCCAACCGCTCCCCGCGTTCGTAGCGTTCACGCAAGTCCTCGAGGTCGAGCAACTCAATGGTGTCGTTGGTCCGTGTTGGCACTTGCAGCGTGGTGTGCGCTGCGTCATCAAGCTGAACCGCCCATTGCGCGAGACGGATCACCCCGGCGAGTGAGTCTGGTGACTCTTCGTCATGAGCGTCCTCCGTAGTAGGCATCTCTATATCGACGACCTCGCGAGCGATCGTTTCGGCGCTGATCGTCCGCTGCCGTTCATCCGGCGCTCGGATTTCGACCGTGAGGTCACCCCGCACAATCGGGAGGAAGTACTGCGTAATGACGGCGCGCGCTACCGCGCCGGGAGTGAGGTCTTCTTTCGGGAACGGCACGACCACCGACAGGCCGGGATGGTCCAGTCTGTCGAGCCGGAAGTCAGACAGCGTCTGGAGAACGAAGTCAGGGTCGTCCCTGGAGTTGATTGGGAGTGGCAGCCACTCGTCGTCCCGTGCATCTGTCTCAGCGGCGAACTGGCCGTACGGCGGGTGTTTCGTGCCGTCGAGGGTGTGCGTCCTCAGGACAGCCATCCCCATGAGTAAGGTGCGATCTTCGCCGACACGCTGAGTCGCGCCGATGTAAGCGTTCACCATGGACGCGTCAGGGAAGACCCACTTCCCCAACCCCCACGAACCGCCCGCATCTTCGCCCTTGGGTGAGATACCGATGCTTCGGAAGAAGCCCCAGAAATCGTTACCCGGCTCCTTCGGGTCATTCGCCTCAATGTCGCCGGCAAGGCCGGTCGTGCCGAAGTCCTCGACCGTAACCCATGGCATCGGCCCGTCCAGGCAAGCCAGCGCCTCGTCGATCGCCTCGCGCTCTGCAGCGTCCGCGCTCGGATCGGCCTGGATGTGCGGAGCGAGCTCTCGCAGGTAGCGGGCTCCGGCTTCAACCGGAAGAGCCTGGCCCTCGCCGCTGAACGTGAAGCGGACGCGTACGTGCTCACCCCCCAGCCGCGCATCCAAGGAATTCTGCAGTGCCTCGCGGACAACTCGCTCGGGCAGATCGGAAGCGGAGGTAAAGAACTCGCCTTGGACGGGGTCCTGGTTGATTTCCGAGGGCATCATGCGCCGGAATCGCCATCGAGGTTCTTCCGCAGTCACGCCGCTGTCCTCCTCCACTTTGTCGCCAGCGGGCAAACTATGCCGTATCACGCGCGGAGATCAACGTTGCACGCAGACGGACCGCCCTTGAGCTCGATCAGGTGATTGTCGACAGGCCGCGATCCCGTCGGCACAACTTCACCGACTCTATCCAGATCGGCCTAGCCATCGGACGAGGCAGCCGAGCAGTTCCAGCACCCCAGGTGCAGGCCTCGACTACAATCCACATCGCTGCGGGCGATCCCGCTACGCCACATGTCTGACCGGAAACGCGTAGCTATGGGCTCCCGCGTGGACACGGCAAGCGACGGAGGACCTGATGGCCGACGGTACCGGGAGTGACTTTGGCCTGTCTGGGGACGATCAAGTCGCTCTGGTTGTTCGGCGAATCGCCGAGCAGGGTGGCAGTGCGGAAATGCCCGACCTCTACGACACAGTCGAGGCGCAGCTCGGTGGGAACAAGCTCTCCGAGCAGGGACGGAGCAGTCTTCGCTTCTTCGTGAACAAGGTCGCGGTCGAGAAGGGCTACCTGGAGCCACACGACTCGGCGAACCCCGGATGGCATCTGACGGAGAAGGGCTGGGAGCTGGCGCACGCGGCAGTTTCGGACGTCCGACCAGGCTCGGAGGGGACGGTCTCGCCTGATGGATGGGCCCGCGTGGTTCGCGGCATGCTGGAAACCCTCCGCGATCCACAATTCGACGAACGCGAGCGGGACTACAAGCTGGTGGTCGCGGAACGGATCCGCAACGCGATCGACGCAGCACTCCGGGGTCACCCAAGCTGGGGTGAGACGCTCCGCGAGGCGTTAGGACCCCCGAACAACCTCACAAACTGGCGCGTAAACGACCGGCTCCTGACGTGGGTCGCGGACCCCGATTCAACAGAGAGTGTCAGAGGCGCCGTCGCTCAGTTCGGGGAGGTCGACCGCTCGGCACAAGCACGCTTCGATGCCTTCGCAGCCGCCGCGAGGTCGCGCGGCCTCACGCCCGGCGCCATCCTGTCGCTTGGCTCACTGCTCAACTTCGCGGTCGAGCCCGACCGCTTACCGATCATGCGCTCGATGACGCTCGGCGCTGTTCGCAAGGAAGTGAGCGAGCATCCGGTGAGTTCTCTGCCTGTGGAGGAGCAGTACCGTGAGCACCTCAACTTCTGCGAGGAGGCGGACAAGCGCCTGGTGAGCGCGGGCGGGACACCCCGCGACATGCTGGATGTACAGGGCGCGATCTACGTCGTGGTCGGGGGGCTGGACGAACCTCGTCCGCTTGACGTGGCCCTGATCGAGAACCCGGAGGAGATTGCGGCTGCGCAGGAACTGCTCACCAGGCGGTTCGCTGACGGGGCGCGAACCCACGAGGACTCGTCTCTGGGCTTTCGCGGTGGTACTGCGGAGGGGAACACGCTGTACTGGCATCCGCAGCTTCAGGTATGGGGCGCGTTTGAAGTCCTGCCCGATCTCGGGCGCTATTGGAACCCATTCGGCACAAGCGACCCGGATGGCGGCGGCGGACTCTCGATCACGTGCGAGGTGAATCCGTCCCTCAGTGGAGTAAACCGGCAGGTTGCCGGTGCGTTCGGCGTCGATGTCGATACGGAGCACCGCCTACTGCTCCACCGAGGTCGGATCGGCGGTGGGCGCTCAGGCGTGAGTCGGGAGCTGTTCTGGAGCAACACCGATCTCCCGGCTGTGACGACGGACGACGATCAGAAGTTCGTGATCGTCGCAGATCTCGATGCCGACGACGTGCCGGCGCAGGTCGCCCGCTTCGTCCACGAGGTCGCACGGATCAAGAGGCTCGCCGAGCCCAATGGCAGCACCGATCAGGCAACTGGTGGCTCCCCTAGAGAGGTCGTACATGACCTCGACGCGATCGCCGCGTCGGTGCGCGACGAGGGGATGGTGATTGATGATCGAGCGCTGCGCCGTTTCCACCTTGCCCTCCAGGTACGTGGGTTCGTGATCCTGTCGGGAGTCAGCGGAACCGGCAAAAACCTGGCTGGCCGATGCCTACGGCCGCGCGACCGGCGGCGAGGTCCAGATTGTACCTGTCGCTCCGAACTGGACGACGAACGAGGACCTGCTGGGATACCTCAATCCTCTGACAGGGGCGTATCACGACACACCATTCAGCCGTTTCGTGCGAGCAGCCGCGCGGGAATGGACTGCGGCCCAGCGCGACGAGCGCGAGCCACGGCCGTTCTTTCTCGTGCTCGATGAGATGAACCTGGCACGCGTGGAGTACTACTTCGCTCAGTTCCTCTCTGCGCTGGAGTTCCGTGCGCGCTCTGGCGAGGGTGTGCTTCAGCTCGGGCAGGAAGAGGTCGTACTCGGCCAGAACCTGAACTTCGTCGGCACGGTCAACATCGACGAGACGACACACGGCTTCGCGGACAAGGTGTACGACCGCGCTCAGCTCATTGAACTCGAAGCTTCGCGGGCGGCGCTCGCCGATCGCCTTGACGGCCGACCCCACGCACCCGCGCTACTCGACATCTGGGACGTGATACACACCGTCGCCCCACTCGCCTTCCGTGTGGTCGACGAGATCGGCTTCTACATTGACGCCGCCGCCGACCTGGGGGTGGCTTGGACCGACGCCCTAGACGAGCAGATCCTCCAGAAGATCCTGACGAAGGTGAGCGGTCTCGATCCCGATGTCGGTAGCGCGTTGGAGCGGTTCATCGCGCTTGCTGAGGACCGCTATCCCCTCAGCCGTGCCAAGGCCCAGGCGATGTTGGACGGCTTCA
The DNA here is from genome assembly GCA_965207415.1 of Dehalococcoidia bacterium. Classification (GTDB taxonomy): domain Bacteria; phylum Chloroflexota; class Dehalococcoidia; order UBA2979; family UBA2979; genus VXMT01. Next base: position 3,140,718 of record CBDBMD010000003.1, on the reverse strand, counting down.
ACCAGCACGGCACGGTCTCGTACTTCGGCTAATGCGGTTCTTGGGGTCGGACGGTCTGGAGATCGCCGGTCCACGGGAATGGGAACCGGCAACCATCGATCTGGGCGTCAACGCGGAGGCCTGGGAGTCGGTGCAGCTGTCCGTGAACGGGCGCGACATCCCCGTGCGCGCCGCCAGGATCGCCGGGCAGGCGGCGGTGCTGGCCGACTGGGACGTGAGCGGCCCGGGGTCGTACCGGATCGTGCTGGACAAGGCCGGGGAGCTGCAGGAAGCGACCGTTACGATCGAATCGGCGAAGCTCGGTGAAGCGGGGCTCTCGGCGTTACTTGAAGACCTCACGCTCCGCCTGCCAACGTCGATCGCAGTGGGCATCCAGCGTGGCGGTGGCCTGGTGGGCATCAACCTGCAGCCACCCGGTGAGACGACACTCGCGCAGGACCTACTGCGTCTTCGGCGCGCGATCGACGGGTCAGTCTCCGGCCCTGGCTTGGCGCGCATCCTCCCGGCCATCGCGACCGATCCTCACCGGAGCCTCGTGGCTACGGCGCACTGGGTTCCGCGCGACCGGGCACGGCGCGTGCCGGTGGCAGGCATCGCACGCACGCTCATGCGGCCGGGCAATCTGGACCGAGAAGGGCTCCCCGAGCGCGCGATCGATGAACGTGTCGAGCACACATTCGACGTCCACGAGAACCGGTTGACCAAGCTCTTCGCGACCGAACTGCTCGCCCGCATCCGACGGCTCCGACTGGTCGCTGGATCGAGAGAGGTCGGCGAGTTGGAGAGACTGGAAGCCGAGTTCACGGCTGTCGTGGACCGAGCACTGTTCTTGAGAGAAGTGGAACTCCCCGCGCAGCGCCCGAACCGTCAAACAATGGTCCTGACGCGCGAGCCCCGATATCGGGCGATGCTCGACCGCTACCTTGAGTATCACCGCTCCGTCTGGGCGACGGTCTCCGACCCGGCGTTGGATGCGCCGCTTGCAAACGTGCCGTTCCTGTACGAGTTGTGGGGGGCACTCCTGGTGGTCGAAGCGGTTGTCAGTGAGGCGATCGAAGCGGGATACCGGGTCGTACACCAGCGAGTGGCACGGCGCGTACCAGGGGCACTCTTCGTAGAGGTGGCGCCAGGCGGGCGGCCTTTGGTCCAGCTCCGACATGCAGCTACGGGTGACGAGGTCAGCGTGACACCGCAGCGAAATTTCAGTACGAGCGGCGAGTACCACAGCGTCTCCCTGACCCAGAGACCGGACGTGACGGTAGAAGTGCGTCGGCGCGGTCGTGCATCCGAGTTCGTGCTGTTCGATCCGAAGTACAAGCTCATCGCAGACGACGAGGGATCCGGGACGCCAGTGAAGGCCGACGTAGACAAGATGCATGCTTACCGCGACGCGATCCGCGGACCGGACAACGCACACGTGGTTCGGTTCGCCGCCACGATCTATCCCGGCGAATCGATCTTGTACGGGCAAGACATAGCTGCGCTCGGGGCACTGCCCGAGCGACCAGGTGGATTCGTTGACGAGGCGCGTTCTGCGCTCCGCCGGGTACTGGAGGTGACTGTCGGGACCGTGGCGACGGAGGCCGCCAATGAAGCGTGAGGCCTATCTGGCCGACACGGAAGTGCAGTCCTTCCTGAGCTGGGCTCGCCCGTTCGTTACCGGAGACCGCGCGCTCCTCCACCAGTGGAGCGGCCGCTCGGCCTCATTTGGCTGCGGTTCGCTGCTCGATGCATACCACGCGTTCGACTGGCGGTTCAGGGTGCAGCTTCCTGGTGAATCCAGCCAGTCTTCCGGGTGGACACTCGACCAGAACTTCGCCGTGCTCGGTCGGCTGTCCGACCTGCTTCGGCAGGCTGCCCACCGGGGGGACGCGCAGGCGTTCGTGACGGCGGCCAACGCCGTATTCGAGTGGGGCGGGGCCGGAGTGAGGCAGAACCGCTTCACGCTGGCGACGCTTGAGCCCGACGCGTTGACAGTCGTCCTCGCGGACGCCGCTCGACTCGGCCCGGAGCGGGCGGACCTCAGTCAACTTGGCGAGGTCAGCTACCTGAACTCGGGCTTCAGCAAGATCCACGCGCTCATCATCGACGACTACCCGATGTACGACAGCAGGGTTGCCTGCGCACTCGCGAGCATGGTGCGCCGCTATTGCGAGGAGAGCGGCCACGCCATTGTCCCGCAACAGCTCGCCCTGAGTGTTCCGCCGTCCCAGGGACGGACCACGAGGAATCCGTCCACCGAAACCCTGCGCTTCCGGGACATGCGTTGGCGCGACGCAAAGCAGTACGCGACTTCGAACGTCATCGCTGCGTGGCTGTTGGGTGCTCTCGCCGCTCATGGGGAGTTTGGCAAACTCGATCTGCACCAACGTCTCTCCGCACTCCAGTCGGCCATGTTCATGCTCGGCTACCGCCCAGTCGTGGGAGATGCTTCGTTCCCGGACTGACTTCAACCACCAAGGAAGGTCGCAAGAGTGGCGAAGGCGATGTAGGCGTCGGCCTGCCCGGCGGTGCGGGCGACGATCGCGACGGTGATCACGACGGGAGCGACGACCACCAGCGCGGACTGCAGGCCGCTGCCCAGCGTGAGCGCGATGGGTGTAGTGCACGCTGGTTTCGGAGGGTGCGTCAGCCACGGGCGTGGTTCTCCGGGGACATGGGCCGCTCCCGCACGCGCTCGCTCCCGCCGCGGAGGTGGCAGCGCTGCTCGAGTCGCCCTGCGCACGGTGAGCTGGCCCGACGCCGTGGTCCGCTGCAGCGTGCGGGCGCTCACTCCAGCAACTCAGCCGTCTCTGGCAGGCCCTCGGTCTGAATCAGCTCGCGCAGCAGCGTCAGGACCTGCGCGTCGTCCGTGCCGTCCCCCTCTTCGCCGTCTGAGGTCTGCCCGTTCATGCCGTCCAACCGGGGTGACAGCGTGTCGCTTCCAGTGGAACGGGCACTACCGTCCAGGTGTTCACTGGGTACCGCCTGTAGGGGCGCGCTTCCGTTGGTCTGCCTTGGTTCTCTGGACTGACGACAACCTGTCACCAACGTCGATTCCCTGTACAGCCCAATGACATCCCCGAAGGGACTGCACCGATCAGGCGGCGGCGGTGTCCAGTGGCCAGACCCTCACGACCTTGCCCTCCTCGACCTCGAAGCACCAGTCATCCCACTCCCGACACTCATCGTTCGGGCAGACGCTCATGAACTGCATCTCGCGCTGGCGGCCGGACAGGCTGTGAAGCTCCGCGACGGGTTGATTCATCCGGTAGGACTGGGCGTTGGAGCCCGTCTCGCCCATGAAGTAGACCTGGAACCCACCCTCGTACTCGGTCCCGCAGTGCGGACAGGTCACGTCGGCGAGGAGCGTCCAGTACTTGTCGAGCTCCGCCAGCTCCTTATCCACATCAACCTCGAGCACGCTGAAGATCGTCTCGATGGCGTCGGCCGGCGGCTCGATCCCATCCTCGGCCAGCAGGGCTTCCAGTTCCTCGCCAAGGGGCTCGGAGAGGATCCTGGCGTGCTCCACCATTGCGTCGGCGACGGAGCTGGTTGCGGGCGGAACGGGGTCCTCGTCATCCATGAGGGCCTCGATGTGGACGGCGATGCCCTCTCGCATCATCCGCCTCATGTCCTCCAGATCCGCGCCCGTACTGATCAGGCCCGGGAGATCGGGTACGTACCCGCCGTAGTTCTCTTCACAGCGCTCATACACGACGACGTACTGGACCTTCATCGGGATTCTCCCTCGCAGTCCAGCATGCCCCAGTACGTTGCTCTCCGCCCGTCGGGCGGCCGCAGGGCGGGCCGAGGTTTCTTCAGCGAGTGGGTGCAGGTCTTCGGCGACGAGAAAGCTCACCACGGCGTCGCCCGACCGCCTCGGGCACCACGCCCAGATCCTCACGACGCGCGGCGCTTCCTACCGGACCCGCCACAGAACACAGACCTGACCTGGTCCACGAAGGAATCAGCACCAAGAACGCCAGCAGGGATCGTGGCGCCGGAGTGGATCACCATCCAGCCGCTGACCTGGATCACTTCCGAGCGCTGTTGACAGCTATAACCACTGTAGTGCATGGCTGCAACCTGCTTCGGGGCGATCGCGACGCTGACAGAGCGCGCCCGTGACGGGCGGACCGCGGGAGGCCCGCGCAGGCGGCTCGATTGGGTGGTGAGCGCCTGGAAGGCCGGGGCAGCGTTGGCGGGCGCACAGGATCGAGCGCTTCCACGGCACCCGCTCGAGGGGTGGACCTATCCCCACGTGCGCACGGCGGCTCATGCTCGTCTCGGCTCAGGACTTCAAATCAGCTCAACCCCGCCCGGGCGAGCGTGCACGCCGCCCAGAGCAGCAGCAGGGACCCAATGAAGAGCAGCAACAGGGACCACATCAAGAGCAGCAACAGGGCAACCCGCTGCGCCGGCTCCCAGTGGCGTGTGCGCATGGACTCCACGGTCGCGCTGTCTCCCGATACGTCGACACGAACCAGTCCGGACCCCCCCGCCGATTCGCCGTCCGGAGCGCCGGGTACGACCGGGGAGCGATCGAGCGTCACCCGGGGGCCGTCTGCTCCCTCGTGTTCCCATACATTGACAGCCACGAGCCCGAGCACCGCTCCCAGTAGCAGGCCCGCCGCGAAACAGCATCCGAATGCCGCGAAGTACCGACCCTTCATCTCGGGCCGCCGCCGCGTCTGCCGATTCCGGACACCGGACCGCACTCCGCCAGGAGCACCCGCGGGCGCTTGTGCTCCCGCTTCTCCTTGTGGAAGCGGTGGTCCCCCTTGATTAGCGCCCTCACCCAGTCCACCTCGTCACCGCTGCGTGGCTGATCTGCAGACGGGCGCTGCGGGTTCCGCAACGCCTCCCGCGGACGTACCGCGGTTCGCGGTGCCCCAGTCGCGGGCAACCGGCCGAGCTTCCCCGGCGTCGGCGTTCGCGTCTTGCAGATGGGCGCCGGAACTCCGGCCCCTGCGTCACTACCCTGAGAGCGCTGGCGCGGTGGCTGGCCCCTCGTCGCCTCAATCTCTTGTGCTGCCGGGCCGCGCGCGAGTGGAAGGCGACCTCCTGCCTCGCCACTCGAGACGCTCGACCCCGACGCCGAGGAACAGGCGGTGGCGAGGTGCCCCACCTCGAGCAGCGCGACGATGACCATGAATCCGGTGAGCCCGAGCGCAAGCGCTTCGACAACTCCGCCGAACAGGACGGCGACGGCGAGCAGCACGACGAATGCGGCCATCGCCATGATCGCCGTGGCGTCGAGGGTCGGCAGGTTGCATCGTCGTTGCCGGACGCCAGTAGTAGCGATAGTCAGCAGGGAGGGGAACATCGGACCCGCCATTCTGGCGCGGTACGACCGCGCCGCAGATCCCCTCCCTTTGTGTCTACAGTCATCGTAGCGCATGGACGCATGTGGCGGATCGCATCATTGGATTTGTTGCCGAAGTCGCGACGCGTGCATCACAACCCGGTTACCGAGCGGGGGACCGGAAGCACAGCGCTATCACGACTTCTTCGAGCCGCTGATCGACGAGTTGGTGCGATCGGGATTCGCCGATCGCGTTTTGCGAGACTACGGCCACGAGGAACGGCTTTTTCCCTCACGCCTCTACCGCGGCATCGGCTATGTAGCGGCATTCAGGAAGAGAGCCGCGTATGTCGGCCTGCGCATCCGGATGGGCGAGAACGCCCGCACCAAGCACACCTTCGACGAGCTCCACGCCGACCGCACGAACATCGAGGCCGAGCTTGCCGACGTGCCGCACGTGCGGTGGGTGTGGAACAGGCACCCCCACTTCACGTTCTCGAGCATCAACCTCGTCCGCGACGGCGCGATCCACGACCCGCCTGATCGCCTCGCCGAGACGCAGGCATGGATGCGCGACGCCCTGCGACGGCTTCGCGCCGTACTCGACCCGCGACTCGCAGCCATCCTTGAAGACCTGGACGCGCCGGACAGCGCGTAGGGGCGCTGGCGAGGCGGCCGCCTGCGGCGGACTCCGATGTATCACACCCGCCTGTCGGGCCGGTCTCCCCGCCGCGCCCCTACCGCCTCAGCCCCCGGCGGATGCATGTCAACCGCCGGAACTCACCCCGGAGGGGTCGCACAGCGACCCCTCCTTGATCTCTCGCACCATCCTGGCGCGCCTGAGCTTGATCGCAACCCGATTGCGGGTCGCCTCTGGCTATCAACGAGCGAGCCGGACTGCAGCCGCCACCTGGGGAAGAGGCGCGGGCGAGTCGCATAGAGTGATGAGTTCCGCTCACTCCTTGAGGTCGTGTCCTGCGGTCAGGTCCCACGCTCTGGCTTCGTCGCGTCGACCCAGATCCCGCTCGCCAGGACTTCCCTGTGGCGCTCCACGAGCGGTCGCCTCGCGAGGACGCGAAGCGACACGCGAGCCGATGGCGCGCGCAACCCCGAGCCTGCGGTGCCCGGGGAGAGCCGGTCGTTCTCCTCTGACGTGATCATTCGCTCTCCTGGAGCACAGAAGAGGGGCACCGTTGGTGCGGGCGCGGGCCTTCAATAGCGCGGCCAGAACGAGCGACGGGCTGCCCGCTTACACGGGCAGCCCGTCGCTTCGTGGTCGGTGTATTGCCAACCCAGAATCAGAAGCCGTGCCTCCATGAACAGCGTCTCGTTGTCGACGACGGTCCTCGTGATACGCCGCAGCTCGGACGGCCCCTCGTCCTCCGCTGCGTTGGAGCCTGACTGGCCGCATCCCGACGGCAGCTCCCCACCTACTCCATCGGATGCATCTCGGCAGGCGTGCGTTCCCACACGCTGCCAGGCTTCTGGAGCGCCTATCGCCGGATCCCGGACGCCGTGAAGCAGCAGGCGCGCGACGCGTACCGGTTCTTCCTGCTGGACCCGCAGCACCCCGGCCTCCACTTCAAGCGTGTGGGGAAGCGGCGCCCGGTGTATTCGGTGCGCGTGAGCAGGAACTATCGCGCCTTGCGGCGGTACCAAGGCGAGCCAGCAGCGCGACATCCGGCGCGCTCAGCAGACGGCAGTTCAGCTGGAGGAGGCTAGGTGATGAGTCTCAAGCAGTTCGATGTGGTCGACTTCCTCGACAGCGACGAGGCGATGGTCGAGTACCTGAACGCTGCCCTGGAAGAGCGGGACCCCGCGTTCTTCGCCAGGGCGATCGGTGACGTCGCCCGCGCCCGCGGCATGACTGCCATCGCCGAGGCGAGCGGAGTCGGGCGGCAGTCGTTGTACCGGGCGCTGTCGAGCGATGGGAATCCGCGCCTCGAGACGCTGTTCCGGGTGCTGGAGACCCTCGACCTGCGGCTCGCAGTTACGCGTTGATGGCGACCGAGCCCGCTGCCCGCTGCTCGTACGTCCGAGGCGCCACCATGAGGTGAGCTGGTCTGCGTGAACAACGGGGCGCGGGCGTGGACTTGCAACGCGTGCGGCGTCGCTGGCCGCCGGTTCGGCAACAACGTTCTGATGCGCGCGCCAGCACCTCGGTAACAGATCCAATGATGCGCTGCGCCTGGTACCGGCCGCTGTCCAGCCTTAGCCGAAGAGCGCTACGGCGATCACGAGGCTGGCCACCGCCAAGGCTACCAACCTGATGCCTGTGTGGATGTTGAGCAGCCGGCTGAAGTCGTCTCGCATGGGCGCGAAGTCGTCTCGCATGGGCGCGAACTCGGCTCGCATGGGCGCGAACTCGGCTCGCATGCGCGCGAACTCGGCTCGCACGGGCGCGAACTCCTCCCTCGCGCGCGCGAACTCGGCTCGCATGCGCGCGAACTCCTCCCTCGCGCGCGCGAACTCGGCTCGCTGGCTCGCCGCGACTTCATCCAGTTTCTCGCTGAAGGATGTGAGCCCATCCCCGATTGTGGTGGCGGCCTCGTCGTCCACGCCGCCCTCCTTGAGCTTGAGGCGCTCTCGCCGCGCCCGATCCCTGCTGACGATGGCGGCCATCTCCGCCCCTCCGTTCATGCATGGTACTACTCGGCACCACCACCCGCGCGAAGGACTCAAGATTGCGGCGTCAACGCCCGCGCGGGACGCGCCTGACAGGCTCCGAGACGAGCGTGTCGCCCTCGGGACTCGCCAGCTGGCGCTCGAGCGCCGTGAACGCCTCGATGAGCTCGGGTGCCTCGAACGCACGGTTTCGCCGACCGACTGTCACCTGCTTGAGGACGCCTGCCTCGACGAGCCGGTCGATCGCCTGACTCGTCGCCTGGAACGACCGGCCGACGAGGTCTGATGCCGTGGTGGCCGTCAACTGGGGCGCGCCGGGCAGTGCGCGGAGGAGCAGGTCGGCCGCCGATTCACGGCGCACGGGCCCGAGCCGCTCGCGCCAGGAGTCCTGCAGCGCTCGCACCCGCTCCTCGAAGCGCCCGGCGTCCTCGGCGGCGCGTCGGCATGCGCTCGCAAAGAGCGCGATCCAGCGGTTGATGCCGGCGTGGGCTTCCTCGGAATCGGGCGCGCCGTCGTAGCGCGTCCCGGTGAGTCCGGCGACGTAGTCGCGGGGCCACGTGGCGAGGATCAGCGAGACCGGCGGCAGGATGCGCGGCGCCAGTCCGCGCCGTCTCAGCACGAGGTGGATCAGCGCGCGCCCGGTGCGCCCGTTCCCGTCGACGAACGGGTGGATCGTCTCGAACTGTGCGTGCGCAATGGCGGCCTGCGCGACCGCAGGTAAGGAGTCGTCGTTGCAGAACGCGGCGAGGTCGGACAGCAGCTCGCCGACCAGTTCGTGCGGCGGTGGCACGAAGGCCGCCGCACACGGGTTGTAGTCGCTGCCATCGATCCAGTTCTGGACCGTGCGGATGCGACCGCCGTGCTCCTCGAGGCGCGTCCCGGCGAGCAGGCGGCGATGCGCCTCGAGCACGATCTCCACGCTGATCGCGGCCCCGGGCGGCACCGCCTCGACGGCCCAGGCCATCGCCTCGATGTTCCCCAGCACCTCCACGGCGGTGATGTCGCGCGGCTCCTCGCCAAGCTGGCGCGCGGCCTGGGCGCGGAGCAGCCGGCGGCCCCCCACCTCAAGGCCCTCGATCCGCGAGGAGGCCACCGCTTCGGCGCGGAGCAGCAGCCGGGCCAGTGCCTCAGTGTCGGCGAGAGCGCCGGCCGCCGCGTCGAGCCGGACGAGCGCCGCCTCGGCGTCCGCGACGTCGGCCGCGACATCCCCGTCGAGCACGAACCGCCGATCAACAAGGGGGTCGGGGATATAGACTTCGTAGTCACAGGGGCGGCGATCGCGGCGTGTCTGGCCGCTCGCATCGCCCGCCCAGCGCCGTGCTTCCAACCGGGCCATCGCGGTCTCCATATTCAAGGGTACAACAGAAGCTTGAATATGGAGACCGCCGGTTGAAGGGTTAGGGGCGAGCGCTCCCCTGAGCCGATGGCGCTGTACGACGGACAAGGAGCAGACCATGTCGGACCTGATCGAAAACCTCCGGTCCTTCAACAGGAAGGAGCGCTTCATCCTGCTGCGCGAGGCCCTCGGCAGCGACACCCTGGGCGACGCCTTCCGCGAGCGCCTCGGCGACGCCATCGGCGTCACGGTTCCCGCCGATGCGTTCGTCGCGATGGACTACCACCTCGACTGGCTGCAGATGGCGCTCTACCTGGCGGCCAATCCCTCGCCGCCGGAGCGAATCCGCAACGACAGACTCGTCTCCGGGAACCAGGAAGATGCCGACTTGATCGTCGCGTTCCAGGGGAACTCGGCGACGCACGTCGTCCTGGTTGAGGCGAAGGTGGAGACGAACTGGACGAACAGCCAGCTCGAGTCGAAGGCCGAACGGCTCGACCTGATCTTCGGCGAAGGGCGGCCGCGCGTGCACCTGGCGACGCCTCACTACGTGCTCGCATCACCCGAACCGCCCCCTCCGGGCATCAGCACCGCCGAATGGCCCGATTGGATGAAGCCCCGAGGCAAGCCGGTCCACACCGATCAGCCGCCAGTTGTCGCGCTCCTCCGGCGTGGCGTGGGTCAGCCGGGGGTACCAGTCGAGCGGCACGGAGATGGTGCGGCCGTCGGAGAGTTCGGCGGTCAGCGTGTCGCCGGGGACCGAGACGGTCTCTGCTTCGGGGACGCTCACCTCAAGTGTCGAAACGCTCATTCCACGCCTCCACGAACAGCGTCTCATTGTCGCCGACGGTCCTCGTGATCCGCCGCATCTGGGGGGCCTCAGTCCCCGCTGCGTTCGAGCCTGACCGGCTGCCGCCAGAACTTGGCCGTCTGCCGGTCTCGCTCCACGTGGACATGCGGCGGTTCCTCCCGATCGCTAGCGTAGAAGAAGAAGCGGTAGGGCCCTTCCCTCAGAACCGTCGGCATCTCCCCACCTGGTTTATCGGACACGTGCCGGCAGGGACCGGGGGTGCGTCAACCTCTCACGACCTCCGACAGCAGGTCCGTGATCTCCTGCTCCAGCGCCTGCGGGTCGGCCTCGATCTTCTCGAGCGGGCGCGGCGGCAATGCCTCTCAAGCTCCAGCACCGGCTCTCCGGCGCGCTCGCTCAACTCCGGGGCCTGCAGCGCCGCGCGATCGCCCCTTCAGGAGAGCGCGCAGCGGCTACACGCCAAGGGCAACCCACCGCTTCCGGCCAGCGTGGCAGGTACCTCCGCCAGACTAGTGGCGGGCGGGTGGCGGACCACCCTCGCCGGGCTCTCCAGCGTCTCTCACGCCGCCGCCCTGGGAGTTGCCGGTCCCGCACCACCGTCCATGGGCCCGATCTCCACGACGGCGCCCCGCGGGTAGACATGTCCGAGGCGCCGGAACTCTGAGATGAACCGCTCGTGCACCCCCACGGACCGCGCGAGCAGGAACACGGTCAGCGGGGCCGCCGGCCGGCCCCCCGGCGCGGCGCTCGCGAGCAGGCAGTGCGGCCGCCAGGCGAAGGGGTGCCACCACGAGTGCTGCGATGATCGCACGATTAGGATTGCGTCGCTGACCGCGCCAAGCTCGTAGAGTCGCCGCAAATGGTCGGCGTACGGCGCGGCCGACGTGGGTGGCGGCGTGACAAGCACCCGGCCCTGCCAGTGGCGGTCGCGCATACCCTGCGCCCCGACGTGGCGATCGACCCCGCCGAGCACGCGTAGGGACACCTCGACCAGGCCGTCGGGCAAATGGAGCGCGGGGATGCCGTCGTCATCGTCGTCGCGGTCCGCCCGCGCGGCGGCGTCGTCAGCGCCGGCCGAATCGGAGCCCGAGATCTGCTCCAGCTGTCGGGTCGAGAGCCGGACGCCGGGCTCGTCGGGTGAGCCCTCGCCGGCGACGCTGCGCTCGAGCGCGTCGAGCGCCGGGGCGATATAAGCGTCCACCCGTTCCGGTCGGGCTCTGCCGATTGCGCGCCAGCGTCTCGCCGTTCGGTCGTCGATCCCGAGATCCCTCGTGGCGCGCTGAAGCTCAGTCGGCTCGTCTGTGGACCCCCCGCTCCGGTCCGGGAGCGCGGCGAGGCGCTGGCCGATCAGCGACTCCGCCTTGATTCGATACGCGATGCTGGCATCGTGGAGGACGGTCGAGGGGCCAACACGCCGGAGCAGGGGGGCGAGTGCATGGAGCTGCGCCCGCAGATCGTTCAGCTCGCGCAGCTCGAGGTCCGGGTCGGCGAGCGCCGGTTCGACGCTCGCGAGCACGCTGCGCGCCCGCGCCACGTCGAGTGAGGCCAGATCGCCGAGGTTTGCTAGTACGTTCATGCTGTACCCCCTCTGTTGTTCGCCCGGCGCGTTCGTCGGCCGCTCGCGAGGCGATCCTACCAAATGCTAAGGCTCCTTAATCGAAATCAGCCCTCGCGTGCAAAGCCGGACCGGCTGCAGATGCCCCGGCACATTGCTTCGCGCCCGTCGGCGGGCGGCAAGGTGGGCGGTGTTGCCGCCGTCCGCGGGTGCCGCTGTCCGATGTCGACGGCTCGCGCAGTTCGATCTCGCGCCGGGCGCCGACAGCGGGCGCGTTGCGCAACGCGTAAGCCGGCTGCCGCTGCTCACGGGAGACATTAGAACTGGTCACCGAGCGCATCACTGCCACGTAGCGCAGCGCAGGTGCTCCCCGGCGTCTCCGACTCGGCTGCCCGAGGCGGTCTGCGCATCGAGAACGGGGCGGCGCACTCGGAGGTTCGGTGACGAACATCCGCACAAGGCGATCCAGCTTCGCTTGGCGGTACCCGGCGCGAGATCGGCACGATCCGCGAGATGCTCGGCAATACCGAGAGGACTCTACCCCGCCGGGAGAGTTGCTCAGGGCTCCGAGGTCGGCGAAGTGCTCGACGAATCCTCATCGTCTCTCACCAGCAGGGGGCTGTGCTGAGGTGAGCGGAGGAAGACCGTCACCACCGCGGCTCGTCGCGAGTGGGACAGGAGCGCGGGCCCGACAGGGCGCTCTACTCCAGGGGCGGGCGGAACTAGTCAGGTACCGGCCCGCTAAAGTCATTGCCTGCGAGATTAAGAAGCTCCAACTCTGGCACCAGCCCGATCAGCCCTGCCGGAATCATCCCGCTGAGGCTGTTCACCGCCAGATTCAACTCGGTCAACTCACCGAGATCGCCGATGCTCTCGGGTATCGGACCTATGAGCCCGTTCCCGTTGAGGTCCAGCTTCCTCAAGCTGTCGAGCCCGCCGATCCACGTCGGTATTGGACCGAACAGGTGGTTGCCCCTCAGGTTTATGTCCTCCAGACCCCGGTGATGCCGGAGGCTCTCGGGGATCTCCCCGGACAGGCCGTTGAAACTGAGGTCCAACTCCCGAAGGTGCCCGAGCTTCTCGAGATTCGGGAGCTCTCCCCGTAGCTCCAGGCTCTGAAGGACCAGAACCTGCAACTCCTCCAGCTCACCGATTGACGCCGGGATTTCCCCGCGCACTTCATCTCCGAAGCCGATTAGCACAAGCCCACTGAGCTTATCGAGGTTCCCGATTTCCTCCGGCAGCTCACCCCTCAGATTGTTGCTAGAGACAGGTGTACCCGGAATCTGTTCACCGGTAATCACCAGCGCAACAACTCGGCCCTGGCGATCGGTCGTGACCCCGTACCACTCGCCGAGCGGTCTGTCACTGAGCCAGTTGGTGCTAACCCTCCAGCCCTGACCGCTGGTTGACTCATAGAGTGCAACCAGGGCGTCCCTGTCGCGCGCGGAGTCCGGTGCAGCGGGATTCCCGCTGCACAACGGCAGCGAGCTGAAGAACGTATCGACTTTGATCCGGTCCAGACGATCATCCGGCAAGCAACCGCTGAGGTCGTTCCCGCCCACGTGGAGCTCGCGGATATCGAACAGCCCTTCCGGGATCGTTCCGCTCAACCTGTTGCCCTGCAGTTGAAGGTCTTCGAGCGAGTCCATCGCGCCGAGGCAGTCCGGGAGCGAACCGGAGAGTTCGTTGTCTGTGAGGCCCAGGGTTGTCAGCTTCGCCAGCGAGCATGCTGCCTCTGGAATCTCGCCGCTCAGGTTGTTTCGTGACAGACCGAGATACGTCAGGTCCCGGAGGTTCCAGATGCCGGCCGGAATCGGCCCTCGAAGCTCGTTCCCCCAGAGAAGCAGGCGCGCAAGCTGCCTGAGTTCGGCGAGTTCACCCGGGATGGACCCGCTCAGGTTGTTGTTCGCAAGAGACATCACCTCCAGGCGGGACAGCTGGCCCAGTTCCGGTGGAATCGGCCCGGTCAGTTCGTTGTATGCGACGTTCAGGTGGGTCAGGTTCTCCAGTCGGCCCAGTCCTTCTGGGATCGACCCGCTCAGGTTGTTGCCCCACAACGACAGCCTGGTCAGGGAAGTGAGACTCCCGAGTTCCGCCGGAATGCCCCCGCTCAACTTGTTCCCGCCGAGGGACAGCTCGGTCAACCGGGAGAGGCCGCCCAGCTCAGGCGGGATCCGCCCGCTGAGGCCGTTCTCGGACAGTGACAGAATCGTGAGGTTCGTGAGATTGCTGAGTTCGGCTGGAATCGGTCCTTGCAGGTCATTGTCCGCGAGCGACAGCTCGGTCAGTTGAGAGAGGCTGGCCAGCTCCGGCGGGATCTCGCCCCCGAGATTGTTCGAAGACAACGACAGGGTCGTGAGGTTCTCGAGGTTGGCGAGCTCGGCGGGAATCGGCCCCCACAGCCAGTTGCCATCGAGCCTCAGCACGGTGAGGCCCGTGAGGGAGCTGATCTCTGGAGGTATCGGTCCCTCCAGGCTGTTGCCGGAGAGGTCGAGTATCGCGAGGCTCGTGAGTTCCGAGAGCTTCCCGGGTATGGATCTCGTCAACCCGTTACCTGGCAGTTCCAGCGCCGTAACTCGGCCTTCCTGATCTGTCGTGACGCCCTGCCAGTCACCGAGCGGAGCGTCCGTGAGCCAGTTCGTGCTCGTCAGCCAACCCACTCCGCCCGTACCGCTGAAGATCGCTTCCAGCGCGACCCGATCGGGCGCGGCGACGCGCGCCTGACCGTCGCCGTCACCGGAAGCGGTGGCCGTGGCGGTCGGCGTAGCTGTCGGCTGCGCGACCCCTCCGTCGGTGCGCGCCGGAGTCGCCGTAGGCGTCGGCTGCGCCGTCGCGACCGCGCTGCGATCCGGGGTCGCAGAGGGGGTCGGGGTCGCTGTGACGGAGGGTATCGGTGCCTCCGTCGTGGCGGGCGGCGTCGCGGGTGTCTCGGAGCTGCAACTGAGGACAAGGGCCGCGGCAACGGCCAGGATCGCCGCCGAGGGGGCCGTGCTCCTCACGAACCTCGTGACAGCTAACTTCACGACGGGGCCTCCCACGCCCTCCGCGCTCGAGCCAGGCGAGGAGTGTGCAACAGCAAGCAGCAGCAGGATTGCCGGACGCGTGGACGCTCGAGCTCGCGATGTGAGGATGGCCCCGAGAACACGGCTTGATGCCCCCTCGCGGTGAGGATGTGGGTTCCTCTCCACAAGTCACCGAATCCTACGAATACCGAAAGGGGGCGCGAGGGCCCACATCCGCATACATAGGAACGAACCTGTGGAGAGGTCCTGATGAGAGTAGCAGTTCCGTCAACGTCGCGCCGGGCGGCGGGACTCAAGGCGCTCGAATCACGGGACCCCAACGGTCCATCCGCAGGCGGCAGACCGGCGTTCCAACTCCCCTCACGCGGCGCGGATCATGGCGTCGGGGACGTTGGAGCGCGAGCCGAGCAGGGTTCCGGACGCGATTGCCCCGGCGACACTCGAGCGATCGCTGGCCTTGCTGCCGTCGCCCAAGGACGCCCCGGGCGCAAGCGTGACCCGGCACCTGACCGTCGCGCCGTCACCCACGACCGTGCGGCCCATCGACGACGCTTACTCGATACGGGCTCGCGCCCCCGGTTCCGAAGCGACGCCGCCGCGCACGCACTCCGCGATGAAGGCGTCGGGCCCGCATCGTCGGCTACGGCGACCCGGCCAAGGGCCTGCCCGTCCGCCGCGCCCGACCGTACCTGATCCCGAATCCGTAGCGAAACCCGGCAGCAGGCGCACCCGGACAAGGTCGGGGCGCGCCTGCTGCCGCCTATTCGCAGGTAATTCGCATGTACGCGCCGTAGCCCTCTCCACGAGGATTCGGGGACTCGAAGACGAATGATTTGAGCGCGTGCGTGTAAGGCCCTGGGACCGTAGGGGCCTCGCCCCTCTGAAGCACCTCGGCCCACGGGTCGAACGGCGGCCACGGCTCGATACCCTGAGGCAGCGTCACCCCGTAGATGTGGTTGTAGTACGTAGCCCCGAACCCGAGAGCGTAGGGCACCTCCGAACCCCAGAGGTTGAGCGTGTCCCAGCTGTCGGGCGCGGTGTCCACCGGGCGCATCTCCATCGTCTCGATGTCGAAGGTGTACCAGCCGTATGGCGTGGATTCGGTGAGGCGGTAGAAGGCCGCGTTGTGCTCCTCCGACCAGGCCCTGCCCCTACCCGATTCAACCGGGATACCGGTGTAGTCCATCAACTCCCTGTACTGCTCGTAGCTGCTGATGGAGTGAGAGCGCGCGCGCGCGGCCGTGGGCCACATCCAGTCCGTGTTGAGCTCCTCCATCCTGGTGATCACCGGGCACTCGGGCCGCTGCGACGGATCGGTGAAGTCGGCCCCGGCAACCCAGACCACGTTGACCCCCGGCTCCAGCGGCGGGTAGAAACCTTCCACGCTCGGGTCGTACCGCGGGGGCCGCGGCGGGAACGGATTGGTCAGCGTGTAGCGCACGAGCGCCGGCGGCAGCTCCAGGCCGGGGACAAGCGTGACCCACCCCGAGCCGAGACTGGCCGACCCCCCCAGGTAACCGAAGCTCGTGAGGAGCCGCGGTGCGCCTGGGAAGGGCGGTTCCCAGACCTGCGTTTCCCCATTGGAATCCACGTAGGTCAGCGGGTACCAGTGCTTGAGAAGCACGTCCCACTCCCAGAGGTCGGCTTCGTACAGCTCGCGAATCCAGGCGACCTCCTCGTCCGTCGCGCCGTCGAGCGAACCCGCCGGCGCCCAGCTCCGATCGACGGGCACCGGCGTCGCGGTGGGCGTCGGTTCCGGCGTCGCGGTGGGCGTCGGTTCCGGCGTCGCGGTGGGCGTCGGTTCCGGCGTCGCGGTGGGCGTCGGCTCCGGCGTCGCGGTGGGCGTCGGCTCGGGCGTCGCGGTGGGCGTCGGCTCCGGCGTCGCGGTGGGCGTCGGCTCCGGCGTCGCGGTGGGCGTCGGCTCCGGCGTCGCGGTGGGCGTCGGCTCCGGCGTCGCGGTGGGCGGCGGCTCCGGCGCCGCGGTCGGCGTGGGCTCCGGCGTGGCGGTCGGCGTGGGCTCCGGCGTCGCGGTGGGCGGCGGCGGGGCCGTTGGAGCGGGTGACGCAACGGCCGGTGCAGCGACACGATCGGGATCGCCGTCAGCGCTCCAGCGTACGCCGGCGATCGCGAGTGCAATCAGCGCCGCCGTTACCAGCGCAACGACCGCCACCTTGCGGGCGGGTGTCGAGCTCATCTCCTCCACTCCTCGATCACGGAGGGGCACTCCGGGATCGACAATCCCCCCACGCGTCGACCGGTTCCCTCCCCATCCCTGCTCCCCCGCAGCGCCCGCTCAGTTCCTGCCCCAGCACTCAACGGAGCCATCGGGCCTCACGCCGCAGGTGTGGAAGAGCCCGGCGCTGACGGAGTTGAAAGCGCCGCCGGGCGGGGAGCCCTGGCCGTCGAGATTCAGCCCCCAGCACTCGATGGATCCGTCGTGCCTGAGCCCGCAGGTGTGCCCTGTTCCTGCAGTGAGCGAGGCGAATGTGCCGGCGGGTGGCGAGGCTTGTCCGCTACGGTCCAAGCCCCAGCAGGCAACCGAGCCGTCGGCTCTGATACCGCAGGTGTGGCCGCCCCCGGCGACCACGGAGGCGAACCTGCCGTCGGGAGGCGAGGCTTGGCCCTCCCCGTCGTCGCCCCAGCAAATGGCCGATCCGTCGGTCCCGATGCCGCAGGTGTGGCTACTCCCGGCACTGACGGAGGCGAACGTGCCCGCGGGCGGTCTGGCGGCTCGGCGGGCCACATCTCCTCCGCCCCAGCAGGCAACCGATCCATCGGACCTAATGCCGCAAGTGTGGTGAACCCCCGCGCTGACAGAGGCGAACGATCCTGCGGGTGGTGAGGCTTGCCCAAAGCCGTCCCTACCCCAGCAGGCGACCGAGCCGTCAGCACGGGTTCCGCAGCTGTGGGAGCCGCCGGCGCTTACGGAGACGAACGTTCCGGCGGGCGGCGTCGCCTGGCCCACCCGATCCTCGCCCCAGCAGGTGACCGAGCCGTCAGTGGAGATCGCGCAGCTGTGGGAGCCGCCGGCGCTCAGGGAGGCGAATGTTCCCGCGGGTGGTGTCGCTTGGCTGCTGAAGCCGTCTCCCCAACAGGTGACCAAACCGGTGGCGCTGACCCCGCAGGTGTGGCTGAACCCTGCACTGACCGATGTGAAGGAGCCATCGGGTGGCGAGGCCTTGCCCAAGCGGTCGGCGCCCCAGCAGGCCACCGAGCCGTTGGTTCTGACCCCGCAGGTGTGGCTGAACGCGGCGCTGACGGATGTGAAGGAGCCATCGGGTGGCGAGGCTTCGCCCGAGTTGTCATAGCCCCAGCAGGCGACCGACCCATCGGTCCTGACTCCGCACGTGTGGCTCAACCCGGCACTGACGGAGCTAAAGGAGCCATCAGGGGGTGAGGCTGGGCCTGAGCTGTCGTCGCCCCAGCAGGCGACCGACCCGTCGGTCCTGACTCCGCAGGTGTGGCCCGAACCGCTGCTAACGGAGGTGAACGTACCATCGGGTGGCGAGGCTGCGCCTGAGCCGTCGTTGCCCCAGCAGGCTACCGACCCGTCAGTCCTGACTCCGCAGGTGTGTCTCAACCCAGCGCTGACGGAGGTGAATGCACCCGCCGGCGGCCGGGCCCGACCAGAGCCGTGATCACCCCAGCAAGTGACCGACCCATCGGTCCTGACTCCGCAGTTGTGGGCCAACCCCGCGCTAACGGAAGTGAATGAGCCGGCGGCGGCCGACGGCTGGCCATCGAGGCCATTGCCCCAGCAGACAAGCGCCCCATTGGTCGTGACACCACACGTCTGCAGGGTGCCAGCACTCACGGAGTTGAAGGTGAGAGTCCGATAACCGGCTGGCTGAGCGGCGGTGGCCTGGGGCGTGGCGGTCGCCGTTGGCGAGGCGGTCGCCTGCGGCGTGGCGGTGGCCTGCGGCGTGGCGGTGGCCTGGGGCGTGGCGGTCGCCTGGGGCGTGGCGGTCGCCTGCGGCGTGGCGGTCGCCTGCGGCGTGGCGGTCGCCTGGGGCGTGGCGGTCGCCTGGGGCGTGGCGGTGGCCTGGGGCGTGGCGGTCGCCTGGGGCGTGGCGGTCGCCTGGGGCGTGGCGGTCGCCTGGGGCGTGGCGGTCGCCTGGGACGTGGCGGTCGCCTGGGACGTGGCGGTGGCCTGCGGCGTGGCGGTCTGCCTCAATGCGCCGTCGCGGTCGTCACTCGCCGCCTCGGTGGCAGTTGTCGCAACAACGTCAGCCGCGGGTCCAGGAGTGGCCGTCGGCGTCGACTCCCCGCCGTCGCAGCCAAGGGCGTACAGGGCCGTCATGGCCAGCACCAGCGCGCTCGCTGCGATCCGCACGAGCCTGGACACGGCTGGGTGCCTATCGGCGACGGGCGACCACCTGAGCGACCGGACTGGAGACAGCGACGAGAAGGAGGTTTGGCAGGCCTTTGCGAAACAGACGGTCGTGCCCCCTCACGGTGAGGATGTGGGTTCCTCCCCGCGAGTCACCGGAGCCTACGCACAACAAAATGGGGCGCGAGGGCCACATCCGCATACGCAGGAACGGACCTGTGGAGAGGTCACCATAAGGGTACCAGCCGCGTCAACGCCGCGCATCGCATCACCGGAGCTGTTGCCGCGATGCTGGCGTGTGCATCAGGACGGTGTTGCCGAGCATCGTCGGCAGCGTGACCGCGTCGGCCTACTGCTCGCTGCGACGCTCGCGGGCCAGGGACAGTTCCGTGAACGAGTGGATCCCGCTGTGCTCGACGCCGGAACAGCTAGGCAGCTGGCGGCGCTGTGAGGCTTGGAGATTTGGTCCGGGCGCTCGGCGTACTGCGGATCGCATGGAGTGATGAGTTGCGCTCACTCCTCGAGGTCGTCCGCTACCCTGTGGCGCTCCAGGAGTGGTCGCCTCGCGCAACCCCGAGCCTGTGGCGCCCGGGGAGAGCCGGTCGTCGTCCTCTGACGTGATCATTCGCGCTCCTGGAGCGCGGAACAGGGGCACCGTTGGTGCGGGCGCGAGCCGTCAACATGGGCCAGGACGAGCGAAGGGCTGCCCGCGTACACGGGCAGCCCTTCGCTTCGTGGCTAGCTTGTTGCCAACCTCGTTTCAATCCCAGCGCCGAGGCGGACCTAGACGCTGTAATGATCGTAGTTGGTCACCTACCACCCGTCAACGGGGGGCGCACCATTCGATTTGTTGCCGACTCTTGACCTGTAACCGACCTCACGGCGCGTGCATCAGAACCTGCGTTCCCGACGGACGGAGGGCTTCGAGGCAGCAATCGATCCGTCACTTCACCAGGTCAACGTCGAGGGGATCATCGCCGGCAGACCGTCCGGCGAGAGCGCGAAGTCCTTCCGGTGATGGCTCAAGACGATGCGAGAAGGCCACCCCGGGCTTACGTCGCGCTCCGCCATGACGACCGCGAGCAGCAGGGTCGCTGATGGCCACCGCGCTGCCGGTCCCAACGCTCGGCTCATCCGGTCCGCCGGCCTCCAGGTCTCTACCGCGCCGCCCGGCCGCAGGCCTGCGCCTCCGGACAATGATCGGATCGTGCGCACCGAGGGCGTCCGCAGCGCTCGGCAGGCGCACTCCCGCGTCGATCGCGAGGCTGTCCAGGCCCGGGAGCGCGTTCGCCGAGGGGACACCGGCCCGCCACGCAGATTTGGTGTGCCACGACACCTCGACGAGATCTGCGACACTGTACTCTCGAGAGAGAACACGTGTACTGGTAGCCCGGACTGCCGGCGCGCAGCCGCCCGGGGCAGGGACGGAACAACCGATGAACACCGAAGCGCTGCGCGCCATCGCGCGATCACTGGCCGCCGATCTCGCGCTGCGGCGGCCCGTGGTGGTGCTCGACCTGGAGACGACCAGCAAGAACGTCCGCCGCGCCCGCATCGTGGCGCTCGGCCTGGCGAAGATCCTTCCCTCGGGAAAGTGCCAGGTCGGCTCCCGCCGGCTCAATCCCGGCGTGCCGATCTCCCCCGGGGCGACGGAGGTGCACGGGCTCAGCAACGAGGACGTCGCCGCCGAGCCGACGTTCGCGGACATCGCGCAGGAGCTCGCCAGCTTCCTCGACGGCTGCGATCTCGCGGGCTACGGGATCCGGCGGTTCGACTTCCCGGTGCTGCGCGAGGAGTTCGCGCGCCTCGGCATGGAGTTCTCGCGGCGCGACCGGCACATCATCGATGCGCTCAGCATCTACCATCACTATCACCCCCGCGACCTCGAGGCGGCGGTTCGCCTCTACGCGGCACGCGAGATCGAGGACGCCCACGACGCCGAGGGCGACGTGCGCAGCACGCTGCTGGTGCTGCGCGGGCAACTCGATCGGCACTCCGATCTGCCCAGGGACATCGTGGAACTCGCCCGCTACGGACGTGACCCCGGTGCGCTCGACGAGGATGCGCTGCTCGTCTGGCACGGCGACCGGCTTTACATCAACTTCGGCAAGCATGACGGGCAGGCACTGGAGGAGGCGGTCGCCTCGGATCCGGACTACTTCGACTGGATGCTGGGCGAGTCCTTCTCCGCCGAGGTCAAGGCCGCCATCCGGCAGATCCGCGGGGGGCTCCCGTCCGGCTACGTGCCCCCGGCCGCGCCCCGGCCGGCCGGCGGGCGATGACGCCACGGGTCACTGCGACGGTCCGCCGGTTGGAGCTCACGGCGCGGGCTCGTGAGCGGGCGAGGGGCCGCCCGCCGGCGGCGGACAGCCCCTACGCTCTGCAACCAGCTCCCTGTTCAGGGCTCCCGAATCCCCGCCCCGGAGCTCCCGGGCAAGTCAGTGATTCCCGACAGTCACGCCGCGGGGTCGAGCCCGTCGAGTCCCGGTGGCCGCTCGAGCTCGCGGTCTCGCCCGGGGAGCCCCTCCATTCCCTGGCCCGCACCGAACGGCGGAGTCGGCGGATCGGCGCCCGCCGCGGGCGGATCGTGGATCGTCTTCCCGCGGTAGAAGCGCAGCACCGCTTCCAGGGCCGAGCGTTCGCGGTCGGAGAGCAAGCCGCGAACGTCGACGATCCGCCCCTCCGCGATCGGGGACGCGACGCGGGCCAGGTACGCCTCGACCTGGAGCCGCCTGATGGCGAGGTTCGTGAGCTCTAGCAGGGCGATGTCGGAGCCGGGATGGAAGCGCTTCAGCCTCCCGGCGACCGCTGCGAACCCCTCGCTGTTCGCGAGCAGCTCCGCGCCGATGCCCTGCGCGGCGAGATCCCCCGCCAGGATCGGCACGCCGGGGTCGACCGTCTCGCAAAACAGGAACGTGTGCCCGCCGGGCGCCAACCCGAGCACCGCCAGCCACCAGGCGCGAAGGCGCTGCTCGGTCCGGATCATGGCGACGCCCGGGAAGAGCAGCGGCCGCTGCAGGTCGAGCCGCAGCGCCAGCTGCCGGGGACTCAGGCCGGACGCCCGGAGCCTCGTGGCCGGGCCGGCACGCTGAAACTCCAGGTTCCTACTCCTCGGGATCCGGCGCGCTGCCGTCGCCGGAGGGATGCTGAGAGATAGCCATACTCCTTCCAGTGCTGCTGGCGGGCCGCTCGTGTCGCGACGCTCCGCCGGCGCTGCTCTGCCGTGGTGGGCGCTGATCGACGTCCCGGCGCGCGGGGCGTCGTGGCCCCGCGCGCCGGCGTCGTGCCCGCTGTGGTCGCTGCGTGTTCTCGCGCACGGGGCGTGCGGGGGCGCCGCCCCCGCAGCACCGCTCGCGCCGGCCGTGGGTACTGCCGCGGGTCGGCGCGCGCGGGGTGCCGGCTGCCCGCCCGCGACGCCTGCGGCGGTGGTCGTCCCGTTGCTGCCGCTCGCCGGCATGGCCGGCGCCGGACGCCCTGCTGCAGGCCCGGTCCGGCCAGCCTCCAGCGCAGTCGCGCCTCCCGCTGCTCCTCCCAGCGCAGCGGCTCCGCTCGCCCGTGCAACCAGCTGGCGTGTGGCGGTCCCTTCCGCCGCACGGTGCGCTGCCCGATCGCGGCTGCTCGCTGCCTGCACGCCGGCCCGTGCCTCACTCGCCACTGGCGCGGCCCTCGAGGATCGCCGCCACCTCTGCGGCGCTCGGATCGAGCGACGTGGGGCAGCCGGCGAAGTCGTGGTACATCAGGTCCCCTCGCTGGCCGCCGTGGAGCAGCCCGAGCGCGTGGCCCAGCTCATGCTTGATCGTGCTGCGGAAACCGCACCCGGTCGGGGCGATGAAGATGTCGGCCTCGTAGTCCCGGCGCAGCGGTTGCTGCGTGCACACCCACTCGCGATCCCGGTTGAGATAACAGTGACTCCCGACGCCGCTGGAGTGGCGTAATCTGAGCGTCGCCCCGGCCGAGCGCAGCGGCGTGACGGCGATCTCGTTGCGCAACGCGCGACGTTCGCCGCCCTCGCAAGCGCCAACGTAGTCGAGTGCGGGGCCGCTCAGGGCCAGCTCGTGGTCGGCTCCCCGCAGGAGTTCATTCCAGGTGTCCACGGCGTCGCGCACCGCCTCGAGGAACTCCTCGGCGCTGAACCCCGCACCGAGCTCGGGGTCGAGCGGAATCGTGCAGAACTGCATCGGCAAGGACGGTTGCCACGACCTGTCGTAGGGCAGGGGCGTGTCGGCGAGGTAGCGATTCAGGACCCACGTCGCCTTCTCGCCGGCCGTCACGTAGGACCAGCCCTCGCACCGGCCCGTGCCGGAGGCGACGCGTTCGACGGGTGTCCCCTCGGGCAGGCCCGGGCGGCCCGTCCGCGCCTGGTACAGGCAATCGTTCCTGGACGCGACGCCGTCTCCCTGCGTGAAGTTGATCCAGCGGTTCGCCGGGTCGGCTCGGCAGTTCTCGCAGGGGAGGCCGGTGGAGGGCGATCCGGAAGGAGCAGGCGTGGTCGGGGGCCGAGCGGTGGGCAGCTGAACCACGACAGGCGAGGCGTAGCGCCACTGCTGCAGCGCGATCAGCCGCGGCGTCATGAAGCGTGAGCGCCCGAACAGCAGCTCACCCCACGCGCCGCCTGCGGCCCGGGCCTGGACCGCGAACTCGACGCTCCCGTTCTCCGTGCCCCGGGCCGCGACCCGGACCTCCAGCCCGGCGCTGATCGTGACCGGCGAGGCGTAGCGCCAGCGCTGCAGTGCAATGAGCCGCGCCGTCATGAAGCGCGAGCCCCCAAACAGCAACTCGCCCCTCGGGCGTTCCGGGCCCAACTCCTGGATCGCGAACTCGACGCTGCCGCTCTCCGTGCCCCGGGCGGCCACCCGTACGCTCGGCGGCAGCTCGGCGCCGGCCGGCTCCGTGCACGCCCCCGGCGCCCCGGTCGCCGCCGCAAGTGCGACGGCGACGGCGAGCGCGAGCGCGGCGCGCATCCACCTGGTTCCCGCGAGCCCGGGCCTCAAGCTACGCCGTCCCCGGGGAGCATGACTCTTGCCTCCACGCGCTCAACTCCTTCCCCGTCACGGCTGCCACGGAGCGGGTCGTTGATCATCCCCACCCAGCTGCCGACGTTGGCGAGCACGGGCCCCAACATCAGCAGTGCCCCGCCCAGCCAGATACTGATCGGCCGCGCCCGCCGCCAGTGCTCGCTGTATGCGGCGGAGTACCACGGTCCGGCGTATTCCAATTCCTCGGCCTGGGGGAGCGAGGAGCGCTGACTCGGCTCAGCGTCCCGAGCGGGCAGGGCCGGGGCTGCATCGAGCGTCACTCGGGGGCCTACCGCTCCCGCGTCCCCCCAGGCCTCGACTGCCTCGGGCAGGAGCACCCCTCCCAGCCACACGCCGAGGCCGAGGCACAGCGAGTTCATCGCCAGGCAAACCAGGATCTTCATCTCAGGCCGCCTCCTGTCCACACGATCCGCCGGGCGCGACTGCCCGCGGCAACTTCCGGAGCTTCTCCTCGTGGAAGCGGTGGTCGCGCACGATCAGCCCCGCGATCTCGTCCACCTCGCCACGACCGAGGCCGGCGCCGGGACCAGGCACGAGGTCGTTCGGGCTCAGCCCGGCCAGCGTCGCCACGAGGTCGACCGCGGCGTGGATCTCGCCGAGCTCGGAGCGGTCGTGCGTCAGGACCACCGCAGTCCGAACGCGCAGATTCCGCCCGGGCATCCTGTCGCGCAGGAAGCGCTCCAGGAGTTCGGCAACATCGCGAACCTGCCGGCTGGGCGATCGCCCGCTCGCGTCCCGCACCCGCTTGCCGGCCCTGCGGGGATTCCCGGACGTGCCGTGTTTCCGCCGCCGCCAGGAGTCGTCGCTGTCGGCCGTGAGCAGGCCGCTCAGGTACTTCACCTCGATCGCGCAGACCCCCGGTGGACCCACGAGGACGAAGTCCGCCTCGCCCCGCCCGTTGCGGTATCCCCGGACCAGCACCCACGCATCGTCGAGTCGCCCCTCGAGGAATCGCAGCAGGCGCTGCTCGCCCTCCCGGCCCTGCTGCAGCCTGATTCGCTCCTTCCTCAGTTGTGAGAGCGACCCGGCCTTCGTCGGCTTCAGTCCGGCCAGCTCTGAAGGCTGCCGCTGCGGCGCCGGGACAGGCTCCAGCTCTCGTGGCCGGAGGCCCCGGCGCAGAAACAGCAGTTGCAGGCGCAAGCCCAGCGCCTGCAGGAACCGCTGGTCGCTCCAGGCCTGTGCGGCTCTCCGCCGAACCGACTCACTCGCCTGGACCCGCTCGTCCCAGCGTCGCTTCTCCTCCTCGTAGCCCTGCTGCCGCTCGTCCCAGCGTCGCTTCTCCTCCTCGTAGCCCTGCTGCCGCTCGTACGCGGCGTAGGACCGCGCTCGCTCCCGGACCCGGCCCTGCTCGATCGCAGCGAGCAGGGCATCAATCCTGCCCTGAAGGTGGTCGGAGAGCGTGATCGTCCGCATCGACCGCCTCCCTACGGCGTCCACGTGGTCGCGCAGGCGAGCGCTGCCGGGCGCTGCCCCGGTCGGGGCAGCGCGCTCGGCCCGTTGCGGGGGTCGTGCGTGATGGGGCGCGCGCTCAGTCCGCCGGCGAAACGCGCTGCACGCCGCGGGCGCCCGGCGGAGCCTTCCGAGCGGCAGCGGCCGTGCGGCACGGCTGTGCCCGCGGGCGCCGCACCTGCAGCAGCACTCCGGGAGCGCTGGCGTGGCGCGCTCGGAGGCCGGGCCTTCGCCGTGACCTTCTGTGCCGTCGGAACCCCGGGGTGAGGGGCTCGCGTATCGCCGCTGTCCGCTGCCGCGACGCGCCTACCCTGAGGTGGCGCGTACGCTTCCGCGGCGCCGGCGGCGCTCGACGTCTCTCTATTGCTAATCGCGGGGGCGGGTAGCGCCCGAAGCTCTACGAGTGTCCGTAGGACCTCCATCGATACTGTTCCTTTCGAGCGTTTGTCATGGGCATTCCCTTCCGTTCACCGATCAGTTGACTGCGTGGCGGTCGCCCGCCGGACGATGCGGCTACTCGATAGCGGCTCCCTTCTGAGTGATTCCATCTGGTCCCCGGCGGACGGGGAGGCGTGGCCGTCGAGATCCCAACCCCGGGACTCGTGCCCGGATCGGTGGCGGCGCTGACGGCCCGGTGAGGTGCGCGCCCGGCACGGCCGGCACGGCGCCGATCGGGACCGGCTCGCACGATCCGCCGACCGGCGCGGCGTTCACCGCGTACTGCGTGTGGTCCGTCGTGAGCGCGCAGCGCCCCCGCAGCATCCCGTCCGCGAACTGCTCGCCCCTCGCGCCGGAATGCCCGGCGGGCAGCGGGTGCCCGGCCTCGTGCAGCGCGCTGATGATCACGATTCCGGCGAGGCCGAGGGTGAGCGCTGCGACGGGCCCGAAGAACACGGCGGTAGCGAGCGCGACGATTGTCACCGCCGACGTGACCGTCGCGGCCGCCGTGGTCCGGGCCACCGTAGCGCCGTGGGTCGGGATGTTGCGTGATCGCCGCCGACCACCAGCAGTAGCGATAGAGAGTCGGGAGGGGAGCAGCGGATCCACCAGTCCGGCGCGGTAGGCCCGCGCCTCAGATCCCCTCCCCTGTCTACGAACAGCATAACGCATGGATGCAAGGGTGGTCCTGGCGGCGCCGACAGCCGGTTGCTCTGTCCGCTGAGCCACGCCCGCGCGCCGGGTAACTCTCCGGTCGCAATCGCGACAGCCAGCATCCGCTCGGCCGTCTGCGATGCGAAGGAGGAAATGAAGCCGGGGGACTGCGGTGCACAGAAGCGGGGTGTTAGCGAGGGCGTTCCCCGTGCATCGCGCTCCTGTTACCTCGGTACTCGGCTGCGTCGCTGGCGTGGCTCGTGGGTTCCACGTGGCCCAGGGAGCTCCGGGGGCGAAGCCGACGCATGGATCGTGACCCGGTGCCGGTTAGCAGGGGACCACGGCAACACGTACGCAGGCGGTCTCGGCGAGACGGCGCAGATCCTCGGGATCGCTGGTGAGGAGGTGATCGCCGCTCTCTGCGACAAGGACCACGGTCGCGTCGATCGGGTCGGCGGTGCCGGCCTGCCCCAGCAGCGCGCCCGCAGCGCGCGCAAGCCGGTCGTCCACCACGCGGACGTCGACGGCGCGGAGCAGGCGCGCCAGTCGCGTTTGGCGGCCGGCCGGGTCGCGCCACACCTGAGCGACGACGATGGCGCTCGTGCGCAGCCCGATCTCATCTGCCTCGGCGGCTTCCAGGCGCGCCATCATGGCGCGATCGCCGCGCTCGACAGCGATGAACGCGCCGGCGTCGAGTACGAGCGCGCTCACGGGGCGGGAGCCTGCTCGGCGAGTCCCAGCTCGGCCCGTGCGCGGCGCATCTCCTCCGCGGTGAAGGGGCCGTGCTCCCGCTTCCAGGCGTCGAGGAAGGCCCGGAGCGCCTCCGCCCGCAGCTTCGCCCCGGCCGCCTCGGCGAGCCAGGCGGAGAGAGCCATGTCGTCGCGCTGCGCGGCATGCCGGACTGCCACGCCCAGCTCGGAGTCGAACGAGATACTGATCTTGTCTACGGCCACGAGCTCATCATACCACGGTAGGAACGCGGCTACCGCGAGCCTTACCCCGGGGCAAACGGTGCCGCGCGTCGTCCATGTGCGCGAAGTACCAACAGGCCCCGCCCCTCTCATGGCAGGTTCGGTATCGTCCCCTGTACCGCCACACGGCCAGCTTTCGGCACGCGCGCCGAAAGCTGGCGAGTCGCAGCTCCAGCGCGTGCGCCGGCGGTGCTTCGCCACCGTGGCTCGCGGCGCTGCCTCGAGCGGGCGGTCGCCTACTGTTCCGAACAGGACGGCCCGGAGGTGCCCGCCGGGCTCGATCGTGCGCGCCGGCGGATCGAGCGCGCGCTCGTGCTGCCGGGCAAACTGCAGCTTACTTCCGCCAGGAGGTCGAGATCCCCGAGGGCCGGACGTTCAGCGGGGCCGTGCAGGCTTGCACCCCGGACCGCGAGGCAAGATGAGCGCTCCGCGGCCTGCCCAGCGCGGCTACAATCAATGATGCCGACGATCCTGCCGCGGGCGACCGCCGTCAGTGCCACCGAGGACCCGCTGACCGCCGATCTCACGGACGGCCGCACCATCTCCGTGCCTCTGGCCTGGTACCCGAGGCTGCTCCACGCCACACCGGAGGAGCGCGACAACTGGGAGCTCTTCGCGGATGCCCACCACATCCACTGGCCCGACCTCGACGAGGACCTCAGTGTCGAGGGGTTGCTTGCTGGCAGGCCCTCGGGCGAGGGTGCCGAGTCCTTCCGGCGCTGGCTGGAGCGAAGCGCGCCGGCCGGCCGCTGACCCTCGACGTGCTGCGCCGGCACGACCGCGAGCAGCGGAACGACTGAGGCCCGCCGATCCAGGACGACTCCCCACCTACACCAACAGGCCTTCGAGACCAACGTTGAGTCGATGCTCCTCAAGGCCGGCTGGCGAGAAGGGTGACCTCGTCGAGTGGGGCGTCGCCCGAGCGCTCTTCCCGGGCCGGGCTATCGCCTTCATCCGCGACAACCCGGCCCGCCGAGGCTCGACGACTTTCGGCACGCGCGCCGAAAGTGCGCGCAGCAGCGCAGGAGCCGGGCTGCCCGAGCTGCGGACTGGTGCCGGGCCGCCGTCAGGAACATCTGGTGAGATCGAGGCGATGACCGCGGGAACCCCGGCGCTGCACCCCGGATCGCGGGGCAAGACGATCGCCCCGCGGCACCGACTTTCGGCGCGCGCGCCGAAAGCCCAGCGCGACCGGCGCGCCGGCCCTCGCTGGCCGCTGCGCCGCCGCTCCCGATCACGTTGGGACGCCCGTGCCGGCGAGCGGGTCCACCGCGGGCGAGCGGGACGCCCGTGCCGGCGAGCGGGTCCACCGCGGGCAAGGGTGACGGGGTGTACACGAACACGAGTGCGGGGGCGGGGAGGAGAAGCGAGGGGAGGGAGGGGGAGGATGAGACAGGGAGAGAGGTGAAAGGATGGGACGGGGGGAGAGGTGAGAAAGGGACGAGAGAGGGAGAGGAGGGGAGGGGTGCGGGAGGCAAGGCAGGGTCGAGTAGAGTGGAAAGCAGGGGACGGGATCGAGTGTGTAGGGTTAAGTATGGGTAGGTTAATTAAACTCTCATGAGTTTTGAGGCGCGTCCTGGTGCGTGGCAGTGAGCCGATTCACGTTACGCGGTAAGGGCTTTCGGGTGGCCGGCCGCCGCCGCTCGACGGCATCGGCCCAAAAATTCGTTGAGCGCGCCTGACTCGCCCGATCGGAACGCCGGCGAGGTAGCCCTCGTTGACTTTCGGCACGCGTGCCGAAAGCTGCATGTGAGCCGACAATCACCTGGACCTCCGGCGCACGCGCCGGCTGATCCGCGGGCAGAGCCTGCTCGTGAGCCTGCGCTCCGGCCCGCGGCCTAGCTGCACTGGAACAGAGCCAAACCCCACGCCCGCGCCCGGGTTGGCCAGGCCCCGCCGCTCGATCGGCGTTGGCTCAACAACTCGTTCAGGCAACTTACGCGCGCGATCGGAACGCCGCGAGCAAAGCCTCGCGGACTTTCGGCGCGCGTGCCGAAAGCTACCGGGCGTATATGAGCCGACAATCGCGTGGACCTCCGGCGCGTGCGCCGGCTGCTCCGCGGGCAGAGCCTGCTCGTGAGCCTGCGCTCCGGCCGCGACCTAGCTGCACTAGAACAGGGCCAAACGCTAGGCCCCGCCGCTCGATCGGCGTTGGCTCAACAACTCGTTCAGGCAATTTACCCGCGCGATCGGAACGCCGCGAGCAAAGCCTCGCAGCGCAGGAGCCGGGCTGCCCGAGCTGCGGACTGGTGTCGGGCCGCCGTCAGGAACATCTGGTGAGATCGAGGCGATGACCGCGGGAACCCCGGCGCTGCACCCCGGATCGCGGGGCAAGACGATCGCCCCGCGGCACCGACTTTCGGCGCGCGCGCCGAAAGCCCAGCGCGACCGGCGCGCCGGCCCTCGCTGGCCGCTGCGCCGCCGCTCCCGATCACGTTGGCGGTGCCTCCGCTGGCCCTTCGCCGGCGAAATGCCCGCCTCGCGCTTGGGGCGGCTCCAGCCGTGCAGTCACAGGCTTCAGCGTTGCGTGTACGGGCCTGGGTGGGGCGAACGGCGACCGCGCCGACGCTTGAAACGCACGTCCACCTGGTAGCCGAGGACGCGCGCGACGGCGTGAAGGGTCTCGATGCGCGGGCTGTGCTCGGCTGATTCGAGACGAGCGATCGCGCTTCTTGGCATCCCCACGGCGTCGGCGAGCTGCTGCTGCGTCCAGCGCTTTCGTTCACGGAGGGCGCGCAGCCGGGCGATGATCTCGCGGCGCAATCGCAGGGCCTCGTATTCCCCCTGGATCTCGGGATCGGCGGTGACGATCTCCTCGATGTGCGCCCTCGCGTTCCTGGCCATGACGTTCCCTCCAGTCAGCAATCCGCCGAGCGGTGGCGAGCGCTCTCCGATCAAGGCGCCGTGTTTGCTTCCGCCACGCGTGGAGCAGCACGTAGCGACCGCCATGCTCGGCGTAGGCGATCCGGTGCGAGCGCGGCCGCAGCTCGAAAATGCGCGCCTCACGGTCGATGATGCGGGCATCGGGCATGCGTAACGCGCTCCCCCGCTCCTCCAGTTCCACGATCAGATCGAGAATCGCCGCCACGTCGCGCTTGTTCCCCGGTCGGCCCAGTCGTTCCACATACGCAGCAACGGGTTCGTCCCCTCTCGCTGTCTCGTAGTACACGACCTCCTGCACTCCCGTAATGTATCATATATGTGACGCTCTATCTGCGCATCAGCCATACCTGCTCGCTGGACGGACTGGCTCAGCTCTGCTGCGTGCGGGTGGCTCCGCCGAGCGCGGACCGCGGGCTGCTGCGGAGTACGGTCGCGTCATGGCCGGCGTGCGACTAGCGCGGCGCTAGCCCGCTTCTGGAGCACGCCTCCGGTGGCCTGCGGCCTTCGGCAACACCGTTCTGATGCACGCCGCGCATCGCATCACCGGATCCGTTGCCGCGACGCTGGCGTGTGCATCGGGACGGTGTTGCCGAGCATCGTCGGCAGCGTGACCGTGTCGGCCTACTGCTCGCTGCGACGCTCGCGGGCCAGGGACAGTTCCGTGAACGAGTGGATCCCGCTGTGCTCGACGCCGGATCAGATGGGCAGGTGGCGAAGGTCAGCGACGTTGTCCGCCTCATGGTCCAGCGAACGTGCCCGGTCGCACTGATCGCTGTCGTAGCTGCTGCCGCGCCCTGAGGGGGCGCACCCGCCGTCCCCACGAGGCGCGCCGCCAGGCCGCACTTCGTCGCCTGGGGCGCTGCGGGTCTACGGCCCGTTGAGAGCGATGACCACGCTGATGCTGGCTGCTCCCGCGGCGATGATGAGTGCGAGCACCGCGAAGCCGACGGCCATGACCGTCGTGAGGAAATTGATCTTCCCCGAGAGATTTCGAGACAGGTCAGCCATCTCCTGACTCAGGTCAGCGAACCGGCGCTCCATGTCCTCGCCGTAGGACGTGAACCGGCGCTCCATGTCCTCGCCGTAGGACGTGAACACGTCGTCGATCGCGCTGGCGGTCTCGTCGCTCACGCCGCCCTCCCTGAGGCGCTCTCGGCGCGTCTGGTCCCCGCTGACAGTGGTGACCACCCCTCGTGTTCCTTTCGTAGATGGTACTACCCCTGCGCCCCAATGTTGTTCGGTGAGTGCCTGGCGGCATCCGTTCTCTTGTTCTCACGCCCGATAGCGCAGCCGGTCGCCGAGTTCAGTCGCGTCGCAAGAAGCGGCGACAGCTCATCTCAAGCGGCCGGGCTGCGTGCTCGGACGGGTGTCGGCGGAACGCGTCCGGGAGGGCGGGCGCGTGAGTGCGGCCGGGGTGAGCGTGCTCGTCACCCCGGCCGCCGTTGGGGCTACCCGGCGGCGAACCGCAGGACCTGCCCCTTCACGACGCCGCGCGAGGCGCCGCCGCGAACCGTGAGGTGCGGATACGGCGGATCGATTGCGTAGCTGCGCATCCGCTCGTACTGCACGTCGTCCGCGGCGCTCTCGCTGTGCACGTCCCGCGTGCGCAACTCGAGCCGCTCCGCACGACGCGCTCCTCCGGGTCGAAGAAGATCACCGGCGCCGAGTCGAGAGCGATTCGCTCGCTCAGCGAGCGCCATGCGACCCCACTCACCGGGCTCGGGAACAAGCAGCGGCGCACGATGTCGGACGCGATGCGCCGGGACGCGACCCCCCGGCTCGTGAGCTCATCCATGAGCTCAAGGGCGAAGTGGGTCTTCCCGGTGCCAGGGAGACCGCTGAGCACGCTGCGCGGTTGCTCCGGGTGGGCTCGTGAAACTTGGACACCGTTGAACCTCCTTCTTTGGTGCCGCGCTGGCTGTCGATGGCCTTCCAGGCCGGTTACCGGACCAGCCGTGCCGCTCCGGCGGCGACCAGGAATGGGCCGAGGCAGGCAGCGCCGAGAGCCAGCTCCCAGGGGTGCGTGGTCGCCACGGTCCACGCGACCTTATGCAGGACGAGCGCGACTCCCGTGACCGAGGCGTCGAAGACGCCGTTGAGGCCAGTTCGCCGGAGTATCCTGCCGCCAGCGACAGGGCGCCCATGGAGGCGAGAGTGCCGAGGGCGATCACGACGATGACCTGAAGAACGTGCGGCGTGTTGATACCTCCGGCCGGCGTGCTGCGTGCTCGGGTCGTGCTACTTGCTTCGGGAATGCCCCGCGCGTCTGAATTGAGCGGCGGAGACTGCCAGGCAGAGGGCACGCAAAGGAGCCCCGCCTGAGTCGTTGACTCGGGTGGGGCCCTTGCGTGTTGCGAGCCTGTCCGCGCGGGCGTGGACTACGCTTGTGCGAAGAGCAGGTGAGCGAGCATGGCGACCGTTCCTGCGGCCGCCACGCCCGCGAAGCCTGCCGCGATGCCGTCCATCCAACAGGTCAGCCAGACCTCGTCCGTCAGCCTGCGGTTGCTGGCTTCGATCTCCGCGGTCAGCTCGCGGTTGCTGGCTTTGACCTCCGCGGTCAAGCCCTCGATGACATCGGCGAGTGCCATGGCGTGCCCCTGCTCGAGTCCGTGACCCTCCAGGTGCTCACGGTTCGCTTGGTGGCGGCTAACTGCGCTGGCCATCGTTCGCGATCCTCCCCTGCAGTCTAACCCGTGCTTCACGGGGTTGCGTGCTTGGTTCAGCCGGCTGCGGAGAGGTCCACCCGCTCGCGCAGCGAGCGCCAGGCAACCGCTCTTGACGTTGGTCGCGGCAGAGTCGGTCACTCCGGCGAACGTAGCTGCAGCCAGGTCCCCGACCCTCGAACACCGGTAGAGCCAGTGGAGCTGCGGCCAGGATCGCGCCTCGCGCATCACACGCGTACGAGCCGCGCCCAGCCTCGGCCGCACGGCATCATCGGCACCATCTACACGGAGGACGCGATGTAGCGGGGGAGAGGGCTCAGTCGTCCGACGGCGCGGTCAGCACCTCAACGCCCCGGCGCCGCCGGGACACTCCCCACAGTGTGGAACCGCAGCCACGGCCGCTGAGCAGCGTCGTCATTCGTCATGTGCGCACCAGCCCGTCTGCCAGAGCATCCGATCCGCGTCCGCCCTCGGCTCCGGCATTGCGCGGCGCGCACGGGGCCACACTGGACCGCATGACCGCCAGTGCTCTGCTCACGCCGGCACGGCACTCCCGCGGTATCCGGGCGTCTTCGATGAGCCCCGTCTCGTATTACCCTTGCAATTGCGCCGCGAGCTCCCCTACACTCCCCTCCACAAAGAGAGTGGCATTCCATTCAGCCCAGGGTTATCCCCGAAGAATGGTCTGACGGTGAGCAGGAGAAACGCGGCAACGCGAAACTCACCCAGCCAACCAGGGAAGCCTGAACCAGCCAGAGCGCGGCAGGCACCAGACAGCAAGAACCCGGCTTCGAACGCACCATTCTCGTTCCGGGAGCTGTACGAAGGGGATTCCCCCAACCCAGCCGTGAGGCGCCTGCGAAAGGATTGACGCCCGGCAACCGGGCGCCGATCTGACGGCCGCGAAGTGCGCAGCGGAACCAACGTTCCGGTGCGCTTATTGGCGTCCCTGTTGGGTCAACTCCCCCCACCTCCCGCGCGCCGCTGCAGCTGCTCCGGAGCGCGCAGCGTGCACGGGCGGAACTCGGCCGAGCGCCGTTGAACCCTCAGACCGCCTCCAGGCCCTCGACCACTGCGTGCAGCGTCTGGCTGCTGGTCGGCCAGGCGCAACGGCGCCGCGAGTAGCAGCAGACCACGATCAGCGCCCGGGCCGCGCGGCACCGCCCGCTCTCGGGGTCCGGGATGAGGCCGAGCCGGCCGAAGTCCAGCTCGGCGACCTCGCCGCGGCACGTCCTTCATGCGCACGGTCAGAGGCCGCCCGCACCGGCCGTGGCACTGGGGTGGCCCTACCGGCGACCGAGTTGGCCGCGATGCCGGATCACGGGTCGTGAACCTTCTGCGCGCGCGCAGAAGGTTACTCGGCAACCTCCGGCGCGCGCGCCGCTACGGTTCACACGGGCTCGATCCCACCGCGACGAGCACTTTCGGCGCGCGTGCAGAAAGTACCTCCCGCGCCGTCGGCCGCATACGGCGCTCCGCAGAGAGGCGATCCGACCGCCGGGCGCGTCGATCGCCTCGATGGCTTCGCACCTCGAGCGACGCATGCCGCCTCGCACCCAACCTTCGGCGCGCGCGCAGAAAGTCTATTCGGCAACCTCCGGCGCACGCGCCGCTACGGTTCACACGGGCTCGATCCCACCGCGACGAGCACTTTCTGAGCGCGTGCAGAAAGTACCTCCCGCCCCGTCGGCCGCATGCCGCCCTCCGCAGAGAGGCGATCCGACCGCCGGGCGCGTCGATCGGCTCGATGGCTTCGCACGTCGAGCGATGTATGACGCCTCGCACCCAACCTTCTGCACGCGCGCAGAAGGTTGCTCCAGGGAGACCTCCGGCGCGTGCGCCGGAGGTTCTCATGACCGCTCGCGCATGCGGCAGGCGGGACTGCGGTTCGCGCCCCTTGGATCGCTCACCACGATGCGACCCGCTGTTGGGCTGCCGGCCCCGGTTCGCATCGCGAAACCGCCTGTAGCCCGTGTGCATCCCGGCTCACCGGCCTTGAGGGCGCTCCGGCGCTTCCGCTGCACGCGCCGTAGCGCGCGTCGATCGCTGGGCGACGTGACCGCGTCACCCAGCATCGCAACCCGTTCTCAGCGGGTGGAGATCGCCCCGACCTCGTACCAACACAGAGACCCAGCAAGTCCACACCCGCCTCTTGCGCGCCTAAGACTCGATACGCATTTGCACGCAGCTTGGGTCGCCGGGGCGCGCCAATTCGTGACCCGAACGTAGCCCCAGCGCCCCGTCCTTAGGACCCCAACCACGCCCCCGGAAGGGGGCTCTCTCGTGTCCTTCCCTCCCTCGGCCGCGGCGGATGCCGAGCGCCTTTCCCGGCCCCTTCGGGGGCCGGCGGGAGAGGTGCGCGCGCCGCCGGCGCCGACAGCAACAGGCGGCGATTTCCGAGCCGCCGCGAGGGGGGCGAACTCCCGTCGCGGCCCATGCCTGCGGGCAACGAGGTCGAAGAGGATGGGAACGCACAAGCCTGGGAACAAGAAGAGACGAGCGCGCAAGCCGCCGAAGTGCGAGGTCACACTCCGGGTTCACACATACGCAGGTCCGCCAGCGAAGGCGTGGAACGACCTGTGGTCACGGATCCTGAAGGAGTTGGCCGCGGAGTTCGACGGCGAGCAACCGCATGCGACTCCTAGCGACGTCGACGTGCGCGAGTAGGATGAGGGACAGAGGAGACAACAGATGAGAGCGATTATCTACCTGCGGGTCTCGACCGAGATGCAGGAGCGTGAGGGCACCTCCCTCGAATCGCAGGAACGAGAGTGCCTGGAGTACGCCGAGTCCGCCGGCTGGACCGCGGTGCGCATCATCCCCGATGTCGCCAGCGGCGCTTCGCTCGACCGACCCGGTCTCGATGAGGTGCGTCGCGCGCTGCAGGATGGCGCCTGCGACGTGTTGCTTGCCCATTCCGTCGACCGGCTGGCCAGGGAGCCGATGCACCTCGGCGTGCTCTTCTACGAAGCCGAGCAGGCCGGCGCGAAGATCGACTGCGCCTCAGAGGAAATCGAGGATTCGCCGATCGGGCGGTTCGTTCTCTCCGCCCGAGCGCTCGCCGCAGCAATCGAACGCGAGAAGATCGTGGAGCGCACGGTGCGTGGGAAGAAGGAGCGCGCGCGGAGCGGGCGGCTCCCGCAGGCCACCGGCAAGGGCTGCTACGGGTACACGTACGTTCCCGGGACCGGGCGCCGCGTCATCAACCCGGAGCAGGCGCCGATCGTAGTCCGGATCTTCGAGGAGTTCGTCGGGGGCAAGGGTTGCAGCCGCATTGCCAGGGAGCTCAATGCCGACGGCATCCCAACCTTGACCGGCAAGCGTTGGGCCGCGATCACCGTGTACCGCACCCTCCGCCGGGAGACCTACACGGGAACCACCATCTACCGGATGACGGGCACCAGAATGGTCAAGCGCCCCGGGCGGAAGAAGCGTGTCCGCGAGGTCTACGAGCGCGACGAGACCGAGCACATCGAGATCCCGGGAGCATCGCCCCAGATCGTGTCACGCGAGCTCTTCGAGCGCGCCAAGGCGCGCCTCGATGACCCCGAGCGGCGGACGCAGCGGGCACCGTCGCGCAACTACTCGCTTAGCGGCCGGATCCGCTGCCTGTCCTGTGGTGCCGGCATGGTGGGGCACGCCGCCAACCGCGGCCGCTACTTCTACTACCGCTGCAACCGCCGCTACCTCGCGGACAAGGATGAGCGCTGCCGAGCACGCCCGCCCCGCACCGAGGCGCTCGAGACTGGCGTGCGCGATCGGCTCTCGGAGTTCCTCGCCGACCCGGCGACGGCGGTCGAGATGGCCGAGGCCCTGCGATTCGACGCCGGCAACGGCGCGCGCGTCGCCGAGGTCGAGCGCAAGCTCAGGAAACTGGGGGAGGACGAGAGCCGGCTCGCCGACCTCTACATCGACGGCAAGATGAAGAAGACGCTGCTTGATGAGAAGGGCACCGCGTTGGCGACCCGCAGGGCGGCGTTGCAGCGCGAGCAGGCGCGCCTGCTCGCGGAGGCGGAGCCGGGGTGCGACCCCGAGGTGTTGCGCGAGCGCATGCCCAAGGCGCTCGCGTTCATCGAAAGGTGGGTCCAGCGGGCCGACGGTGACAAGCTCCAGCTGCTGCTCGAAGCCTTCAGGGGCAGCATCAAGGCGACGCGCGAGGAGGCCGAAATCAGGGTTGAGGTGCCTCTGATCGAGGCGTTTGAGGGGCGAAATTACTCTACCATTGAACAAACATCGGCATGGACGTTCAACAGTCACAAACCGGAATCCGCCTGCTTGCCATTCCGCAGGACAATCACGCGGAACGACGCGTCGCGCAACCGAGAGCGATGATGCCTTGCTGCGCGTGCCTGCTAGACTCGTTTCCACAGAAGGGTCAAGGGTAGCCGATGACAGCCGCCGATCTCGCCGCCGTTGCCGACTATGAAGCGCAGGCGCGTGAGTTCCTGCACAACGACTGAGACGTAGAGGGAGCAGAGCCGGACAACTGTCGTCATGGGACGCCTCCTCTGCGCAACGCCAGCCAGCCAGCCACCACTCTACGCGGTCGGCGCGAGCGCTCTCCGCCGGCCGACGCGTGCTCGTGCAGCCAAGGCGGTCTCTGATCCCGCCCGGCCCGTGAGAACCGGAGCCGGCTGCCGTTCGCTCGGGAGGTGCCGGCGAGCCAGATCACGGGAGCGCCCGCCTGCCGGGCGTTCCGGTAGGCGATGAAGACGGTCCTCGCCGTTCAGGCGGCCCCGTTCGCGGACAGCCCTACGCCTCGAAGATCGCGGCGACCCCGCAGGCAAAGCCGGGCAGCACATCCAAGCCGTCCAGCGAGTCCTCTTCGCCTAGCGTGGCGGTACCGTCTGCCCGGTACACATCGACTGTGCGAGTGTTCGGGTACACGACCCAGACGAGGCGCACCCCGTGGCGCAACCACATCTGCGCCTTGTCATGGACCTCGCGACGGCTGTCGGATGGCGAGGCGACCTCCACTACAAGGTCGGGAACAACCTCGGCGTAGCCCGGAATCTCTGCATCGAGCGGGATCTTCTCCGCCGACGTAAAGGCGACATCGGGCTCACGCACGGTGTCCGGGTCGCGCTCGAGCCAGACACCCGAGTCGGAGCCGACCAACCACCCCAGCCTTCGCGGCTTGATGAAGTTCCGCAGCTCTGCACCGAGGTTCATAACGATCGCGCCGTGCCTGTGTCCTGTCGGCATGGTCTCGCAGAGTACCCCCCGGATCAGTTCGCCGCGCACGCCCTTGCTGTAGAGTCGCAGCAGATCGCCTGCGCTCAGCAGCCTCGTCTCGGTCGTCGTGGTTGTCGTCATGCTCGTCGCTCCCGCGCCTTCCGATTCTACAACGCCTGGGCTGCGGCGCGCTCTTGGTTGAGCGCCAATAGCCGCCCCAGTAGCTCCTCCTCCTCCAGCTCGCCGGGCGCCCCGGGCCAGCCGTAGGCCGCGAACACGGCGGCGTCGAGGGCGTCATGGAGGTGGGTGAGCCACGCGGGGCGCTCGTTGTAGAGGTTGGTGAGCGTGCGCCGCTTGAGTTCGTTCTCTGCGTCCACGTCGACGGGGAGCAGGCGCGGCGGCAGCGAGGCCACGTCGGGCTCTGCGCCCACCAGTTCGGACGGGTTGAGCCAGTGCCTCCGAGCCTCATCCAGCGCCCGCGCCGCCTCACCGATCGCGTCGTGGTGCGCGCGCTGCTTGCCGGTCAGCGCGTCCTTGGGGAGAGGGGAGCGAGCAGCGCCGCGTCCGTGACGATCTCGGTCGTGCCGCTGACGCGCAGGGTCTCGTTCATGCCCGGCACCAGGAAGAGCAGCCCCACCTCCGGGTGGGCGAGGACGTTCCGGAGCGAGTCGACCTGGTTGCTGCCGGGGCGGTCGGGGATGAGCAGGGTGCGCTCGTCGAGCACCGCCACGAAGCCGGGCGGGTCGCCCCTGTGCGAGGTGTCCTTACACCCGTCGGCGCCGAGCGAGCTCATCACGCAGAAGGGCGAGAGCGCGATGAAGTCGCGGGCGTGCCGGTCGATGTGGTCGAGCACCTTCTGCTGCGCC
This sequence comes from Dehalococcoidia bacterium, assembly GCA_965207415.1. Lineage (GTDB taxonomy): Bacteria > Chloroflexota > Dehalococcoidia > UBA2979 > UBA2979 > VXMT01. Next base: position 3,101,613 of record CBDBMD010000003.1, on the reverse strand, counting down.
CGTGGGGCCGGCTCCCGGTAGGCCTCGCGCAGCTCGGCCTGGCTCGCGATGCTCGTGTCTGCACCTCCCTGGTGGGACTCCCCGGGGAGTATGGCATACGCCGCGCGCGCGAGCGGCGCGAGTGCTCCCAATTCACGAAATTTGCTATAGACTGACGCGGAACGAGTCGATAGTCGTGGGTTGGTGCCGATCATATCGCGTGATCTACAAACGCGACATGGACTCAGACAGCGTGTTCATCATCACCACCTACGACCTGACAGGCAGACCTCTGAGTGCATACTCGCCATGCTTCGCTCGCGCCGTGCGTACCAAGCTGCGGGCCCGCAACACGAGCCCGTGGCCGCCTGATGGCCTCCCCTCGCCCACCGTCACCGGCCCGCGACCCTTGACGAAGAAGATGAGACCCCCCCCCCGCGATTCCCGCTGGCCCTTCTCGCTGCGGTCGCTGGCCTCGCCAGCGTCTTCGTTCTGCTCGACCCCCGCGCTGTCCACGCCGAGCTTGATCTCGCCGCGCTGTCGCTGGAGGCGCACAGCAGCGACTGTGGTCCGCGAGCATGCGGGTGGGCGTCAACCGCAGCCTCGGAGGCTACAGCACCGTGCCGGAGCGCAGCTTCGGCCGCCTGAGCGGCGACACCTTCTCGTGGCGAGGGTCACCTACACCGTCACGAACATTGTCCAGAACCGCTCTCGCGATGACGCCGCGAGCTGGCACGTGCTGATCGCATTCTCGCCCACGCTCCGCGATGCGGCCGGGAGCCTGACGCTGCGCCTCGGCGACATCTGGCTGAACCTCGCCGACGCGCGGGGCGGCGACCGCCAGTTCACCTGGAGCGACGTGGCTCTGGACTGGCGGATCGGCAGCACCGTCCGCGTGAGCCTGCACGAGTTCCCCGAGGCGTTCGAGGCGCGCTCGATCGACGGCTGGGGCAACAATCGCATCGACCCCGAGCTCGGCACGGCGCACTCGCGGCTCCTCCGGGTGGCCAGCGTCTCCCCCGTGTACGGACTGACCGGGGCTCCGCCGTCCGGCCTTCCGGAACCCCGCACGATCAGCAACATCCTCGCAGCCCAGTCCGAGCCGGTCCCGAGCGCCAGGGGGCTCACGGACATGGTTCTGGCAGTGGGGCCAGTTCCTGGACCACGACCTGAGCCTCACCCCGGAGGCACGTCCTCTGGAGCCGCTTCCGCTCGCCATTCCCCCGAATGATCGGGCGTTCGATCGCTTCCGCAGCGGCCCCACGATGCCGTTCAATCGCTCCGCGTACGACCCGGCCACGGGCACGGGGCCGGACAACCCGAGGCAACAGATCAACACGGTCAGCGCGTTCATCGACGCATCCCACGTCTACGGCTCGAACCCGGCGCGCACGCGCGCCCTCCGCGCGAACGACGGCACGGGGATGCTCTTGACCTCCAACGAGGGCCGGCTGCTGCGCTACAACGAGGACCGGCTCTCGAACGACCCGGGCAATACCCGCCGCACCATCTCGCTCTTCATCGCCGGGGACATCCGGGTGAACGAGCAGGTGGGCCTGACCTCGATGCACACCCTGTTCGTCCGGGAGCACAACCGCCTCGCCGGGCTCATCGCGTCCGCCAACCCGGCGCTGGACGGCCAGGCGATCTTCGAGCTGGCCCGCAAGATCGTCGGCGCCCTGATCCAGGCCATCACCTACAACGAGTTCCTGCCACTGCTGCTCGGCCCTGACGCCCTCGGCCCGTACGGCGGCTACGATGCGGGCGTCGACCCGGGCATCGCGAGCGAGTTCTCGACGGCGGCGTTCCGTTTCGGCCACACGATGCTGTCGCCCACCCTGCTGCACATCGACGAGCGGGGGCGAACGCGGGACTTCTCCCTGGCGGAGGCGTTCTTCAACCCCGCGCTGGTGGAGGAGCACGGCATCTCGGGCTTCCTCCGGGGCCTCGCCACGCAGCCCGCGCAGGAGATCGACCTGCTGCTCGTCGACGAGGTGCGCAACGTGCTCTTCGGCGCGCCGGGAGCGCCGCCGCGCGACCTCGCCGCCCTCAACATCCAGCGCAACCGCGACCACGGGCTGCCCGACTACAACTCCGCCCGCATCGCCTACGGGTTGCCGCCCGCGCGGACCCTTGCCGCCGTCTCCTCTGCCCCTGACGTGCAGGACGCGCTCAACCGGGCCTACCGCTCGATCGACAAGCTCGATCTGTGGGCGGGCGGGCTGGCCGAGGACCACGTGCCGGGTGCGATGCTGGGCGAGACCTTCCGCACGATCCTCGCCGACCAGTTCCGCCGCCTGCGCGACGGTGACCGCTACTGGTACGAGCGCGACCTCTACTTCCTCGCCAACCCCGGCCTGCTCGCCGAGTTGCGAGCCACCACGCTCGCCGACGTAATCCGCCGTAACACGCCGATCGGCGACGAGATCCCCGACCGCGTCTTCGGCCCGCCCCTCGAGGCCGCGACGGAGCCGGACAGCCGTGAGTGCCTGCGCGGGCGGATCGCCCCCCGCTTCAGCCTGGTCGACATCTCCGCCGTCGTGGTCGACGCCCGGGGCCGGGCCGCCGGGACGATCGGCGCGAGCGTTGGCCCCCATCCGGACGACCTGACGGCGTTGCTCGTCACGTTGCACGCCAACCGCGACACCGAGCCGGGCGAGTACGCCCTGCGCGTGACGTTTCGCCGCTCCGCACCGCTGACCGTTCCGCTCGTGGTGGCGGGCCCCGCCGCCCACATCGGGCTGGACGTCAGCCAGCCCGAGGGCTCGAGCATCATCACCGTGACGGCGAGCGTGAGCGACGAAGCTGGCAACGCCGTCCCCAACGCGACCGCCGTCGTCTTCCGCGCCTACGGCGACCTGGAGCTGACGGCGCTCGACGCGGACGGCGCAGACGTGGTCCGCCGGGAGACGGCCGCCGGCGCGGCTCAGACCCGCTACGTCATCAGCGGCGGCGTGGGCGCCGCGACCGTGATCGCGTCTGTCCCCGCGGGGGACCGCCTGCATGCCGTCGCCGCCATCGGCGCTGCCGCAGCACCGGACATCGACTGTCTCAGCGCACGCAGCGGCTTCTCGGTCTGGACGTGTACGGTCGGGAACTCCGCTTCCGGGGTGCTCGCCCTGCTCGGCACTGGCAGCCCCGCCGTCGTGCACCTCTGGGACGGCTCCGCCTGGCTGCGCTACGCCGTCGCGGCGGGCGCCGCCCTCCCGGGGTCTACCGACTTCGTGGTCACCCGCTACGCCATCCTCTACCTCGGCCGCTGATGCCGGGCGGCGTGGTTGTATACCCGTGTAAACCCGAGCACAGCCACGCTGCGGTTGGGCACCGTCTCTGAGGGATCTGCGTTCCGGGATTGTCAGGATCATCCACCATGACCGTCACAACGGGCAACGCCGAGCCGCTGCAGATTGGCCACCGTTCGCATCGACGTATGGGTCGGCGACGTCAGAGTCGGGCAGGCCATCCGGCTTCTGGACGGTGCTGGGTGAGATCGGCAGCATCGCCCAGAACAGCGCCATCGTCGCAGCGATCAGCGGAACTGCGTTGCGCCCGCCCGAGAAGAGCAGGGAAAAGGCGCAGCTCTGCTACCTGGGGCACCTGCTGACGGAGAACCGTCACGGCCTGGTGGTGGATGTGGATCTGACCGAGGCGAACGGGCGCGCCGAGCGCAAGGCCGCGCTCCGGAGGGCGCGGAATCACCGGCTGAACCATCAGAATCGGCTCGGAGGTGACGATCGCCACCGCCCCGGAGCCACTGACTGTCTTTTAGGACCGGTTCCTCAGCACCCTCTAGAATTGTATGTTCCGATCGCTCACTGCGACTGCCGCCTATAGATGAGCTCCAGTGGCGAAATCATGCCGTTTGCCGGAAGGCTCCATTCGAAGAAGTCCCGGTTGTCCACAGCATGCACGATGACGTTCTGGAACTTCTCCAACAGACCGGGGGGCGCCGAATATGCCAGCATCAGCTCATACAGGTCATACAAGGGGTATGGGATTGCAGTTTCGTCGAGGAAGGCCTCAAACGCCTTGCTGAAGTCGCTGAAGGCGACGCATGAGTACACATAGTTCGCCTGCGGCCACCTCTTTTGCGTCAGGTTGCTCCTTGAATACTCGTAGTCCTTCCTGCGAAGGTTGACGCGCTCGATGAGCGCCTCTTCCAGGGTGTCGTTCGATTCAAGGATACGGGAGTACTGCTTCGCCTCGCTGGTCTCCCAGTGCTTCTCCGGCGTCCAGTCGTCCGTCGAATACCCGCCGTTGGGCAGGTCGGACGCCACGTAGTAGTGCGCGTGCTTGCAGAAGTTGGCCAGGTCCTCGTAGCCTCCCTTGTTACACGGCCCGCCCATATCGATGACTCCCAGGGGCCTGCCCAGTAGTTGCGTCCACGACGCGAGAAAGGCGTCTGCGTCGTGGTTCGTCAACTGCTTTGCGAAGAGGTCCCCGCCGGGGCCGCCATGCCCGCTGAACATGAAGTGATGCTCCGCCTGAGGATGGCGTTCCACCAGCACTTGAGCGAAGTCCTCAAACGCCCTCCGCAGGAAGTCGCTGCGTTCATCTGACGACTCCTCCGGCATCCCCGTGTGGACGCTCACGGCGTACTGTTCCCGGTAGGCGATCACGTCGTCCTCGGCGACGTTCCCAAAAGCGCCGTAGGACGGGTCGTAGTTGTTGGGGAAGGCGTAGAGGTGAACGGAGTCCGTCTCCTCCCATATCGCGGCTTCGTAGTACCGGAGCGTCGGGCTCTCCTTCTGCGGCGCCGCTTCCGTCCAGCCGCCCGGGTTGGAGAACGGCACCCAGTCCTCCGTAACCAGCACGACCCTCAAGAAAACATGCGGCTGCATGGAGTAGGCGGGTGCCGGGGCGCTGGTCCGCGTCCATGCAGCTGTGGACGTGGCGACGCCGGTCGGCGTCCGCGCAGCAGTGGGCGTAACGGTGGGTGTGGGGGTGCCGGTCGGTGTCGGCTCGGAAGCCGGTGCAACGGTGGGTGTGGTGATGCTGTTGAAGGTCGCCGCACTCTCGCCGACCCATTTGACTATCAGGGCGTCCAGAGACCCGTCGGTCTTCATGGACGCGATGGCCTCGTCCAGCGCATCCTTCAGCCCGTCATCCTCCCTCACCCCGATGCCGATGCCCCGGTCCAAGAGTATCGAAGGCCCCACGATGGCCAACTGGCCGTCATACTCTCTAAGCTTCTCCACGGCGTAGGCGTGGTCCACGAGGCTCGCGTCGATGTCACCGTTCAGCAACGCCTTGATGCGTTCATCCTCACTGTTGAACTCGGTGTATGGGATACCGCGTTCCGTGAAGTAATTCGAGTAGATGGTGTTGGCGTAGGCTCCGAGCCGACCTCCAACGGCCTCGTCGCCCGCGCCCGCCACTGCCAGGTATACGGAGGGAGTGGGCGGGTAGTACGGCTCGGTGAAGTCGATAGTCTCGTCGCGCTTGGCGGTGATGCTCATGCCGGCGATGATTGCGTCGAACTCCTCGGCCACCAGGTCCGGGATCATGGACTCCCAGTCGTTCAGCACCCACTGGCACTCAAGCTCGGCCCGGCGGCAGAGCTCGTCGCCAAGTTCGCGCTCCAATCCGTCGATCTCGCCGTCGTCGTTTATGAAGTTGAAGGGGTGGTAGGTGCCCTCGGTAGCGAGACGGACTGGCTCCGTGTCGTCGCTGCAGGCGAACAGGGCCACCAACAGAAGAGCCCCCATCACTGCGATGGTGGCTCGACTGCACAAGCCGGTCAGCATATCGATTTGCTCCACGTCCTCAGATCCCCTTCACAGAGCGATGTCGAGAGTAGCCAGCGCAGGCGACCGTAGGGTTTCTTCGTCATCCGCCTTCCTGCTTCCTTTACGTCATGACCTCGGCGGTCTCGGCAACCGGCGTCCGATGGCGGACAGTCTAAGCTCTGGCGGTACGCTTCGGTGCCGCCCCGTGCTCCCAGCCGCGTCCGCGGAGGAGGGGCGCAACGGCGACGCCGCGGCACCTGAACAGGGGCGCACGCAGCTCCGTCCTCCCACGCCCCGTCAGCTCGCCCGCTGGAAGGCGATCCAGCAGGCGCAGCTAGAGGAGCTCTCGCTGCGGGCGACGGCCAGGCTCCTCGCGATCTCCCGCGTCACCGTCAGCAGCTACGTGCGCGCGAACGGCGTGCCTGGACGCCGCAACGCTGCCGCGGCACCCTCCAACGGACTCGGCGAGACTGACAAAATCGCTGTCCGTCGACACGCCCTCGACGGCGAACGACGACTGGAGCTTCTGCGCCACGAGCGTGAAGGCGTCCGCCTGCAGGGTGTTCCGTTAGGCCATGAAGACGACCTGCACCGGCTCCGCCTGGCCGATGCGCCAGGACCGGCGTGACGCCTGCCTTATCGTGTACACGCTGTAATCCGATCTGGGACACACGCTCGCGGACAGCGCCGGCCCAGCGTGTTAGCGATCGGCTAGAATCGATCACATGGGAACGTTCAGTTGGCCGCTGCGCATCTCCGGCATGAACGGGGGGCCGTCCCGCGAGATCGAAGCGACTGTCGATACCGGTGCAGCCTATACGACGCTGCCCGCTCGCCTGCTGCGCGACCTCGGGATCGAGCCCATGGGTCAGCGGCGCTTTCTGCTGGCCGACGGACGGCGGGTCGATATGGACTACGGGCAGGCGTGGGTGGCGATCGATGGCGAGCGTGTCGTCAGCATCGTCGTCTTCGGCGAGGACGAGGCCCCCCCGCTGCTGGGCGCCTACACGCTGGAGGGTCTCGCCATGGCGGTCGACCCGGTCGAACAGCGGCTCATCCCCACCCATCTCATCATGTACTAGCACCCATATCCGTCCCCTGGTGGCGGTCGCCGCCGCGCTCTGGACACGAAGCAGACCCACACGCAGGGGCGGGCGCGGGGGACACCGCCACAGTGGCGACATCCCGGCGCGCAGCACGCGCCCGCACAGGGCGGAGCCGCGAGAGCCGCGTGCTTTAACCGGCCGCGGCCCAGAATCGGTTACCTGCCACCGCGGCGAGCGCCGCGACGCGGAGACCCGGGCGCCCGTGAGCGGGAGTGGACCTTGCGCTATAGTCCACCACGTATCTGGGGGAGCATCGTGGAATCGCAGCCGACACGCACCGAGGCCAGCGGGCGAAGACGATTCGTCCACGCATCCCCTCTCGCAGTGGCGGCGGTCGTCCTGGTCGCTGTACTCGCCGCCGGTGTCACAACGGCGGCGGCCCAGTCGGATCCGACCGCCCGGGACGAGCCACGGGTGGTCATCGGCCCCCTCCCTGGCGAAGTAACCGTCCACTGGAACGCCGTAGAGGACGCGAACTACTACCGGATCGGCTGGGTTTCCGAAGAGGACTACGCGGCGGCCGGTGAAGACTGGCTGGCGGCGTTCACCTCGGTGAGCGTGGCCAACAGCGGTCAGACATCGCACACCGTGTCCGGCCTGGCCCCGGGCGCGTCCTACTGGTTCGTCGTCGGCGCCGCCGCCCAGCGCTATGGCGACCCCCGCTGGTCGCCCTGGTCCGGCCTCGTGACCCTGCCCGGCGGCCCCGCCGCCTGCGCGGGTGACCGCGACGCGCTCACGGCTCTCTACCACGCGACCGACGGTCCCAACTGGCGGAACGGCGTCAACTGGCTCAGCGAGAGCGCTCCCCTCGACGAGTGGTTCGGCGTCTCCACCGACGGTGACGGCTGCGTGCTCGTGCTGTTCCTGGACGGCAACGATCTGACCGGCGAGATCCCCGCCCGCCTGGCCGGGCTCTCGAGATTGCGCTCGCTGCACCTGGGCAACAACGACCTGACCGGAAGCATCCCCGCGGAGTTGGCCGGACTGGAAGACCTGCGCGTGCTCGCGTTGGTCAACAACGAGCTCAGCGGCGAGATCCCGAGCGAACTGGGCGGCATGGCCAGGCTCAGCGTGCTCGACCTCGACGGCAACGAGCTGACCGGCCCGATACCGCTCGAGCTGGCCAGTCTCGCCGAACTGCGCGTGCTGTCGCTCAACCGCAACATGCTGAGCGGCCCCATTCCCCCTGAGTTCGGGGCCATGACCAATCTCACCAACCTGGAGCTGTGGCGGAACGAACTGACCGGGACGCTTCCGACCGAGCTGAGCAACCTGGTCAACCTCAGGACCCTCGACCTGGATGAGAACCAGTTGACCGGGACCATCCCCGTCGAACTGGGCACTCTCACCAACCTGCGGTTCCTCTGGCTCAGGCAGAACCAGTTCTCCGGCGGGATACCGGTCGAGCTGAACAACCTGTCCAACCTGGTCATCCTGGCACTGGACGGCAACCGCCTCACCGGCGAGATCCCGGCGGGCTTTGGCAGCTTCGCGAGGCTGGAGCGGCTGTATCTCCATGACAACAACCTCACCGGGGAGATCCCGGCGGAGCTGGGCGACCTCTCGGAGCTGAAGCGACTCTACCTCTTCGGCAACCGCCTGAGCGGAGAGATTCCAGCGGAGCTGGGCCAGCTGACCAATCTGGAGACCCTGTATCTCCAGCGCAACCACCTCGCCGGCGAAATACCGCCAGAGCTGGGTGGCCTTCCCAGCCTCGAGCGCCTGCTGCTCGGCCAGAACATGCTGACCGGCGCAGTCCCGCCCGAGCTGGGGAGCCTGCCGGAGCTGACCTACCTCAGCCTGAGCCGCAACCTCTTGAGCGGGGAGATTCCGCCCGAACTGGGCAACCTGGCGAAGCTTGAGGAGCTGCAGCTCGACAACAACCTGCTGAGCGGCCAGATCCCGCTCGCGCTGGAGAAGCTGACCGCGCTGGAGCACCTCCACCTCGACAACAATCAACTCGGCGGCCCGATTCCCGCGGGATTGGCCGAGCTGCCCGAACTGGCGCTGCTGTACCTCTCCGGCAACGAGCTGACGGGGTGCCTCCCGGCCGGGCTGCTCGATGTGGCGGGTCACGACCTGGAGGAGCTTGCCCTGGAGACCTGCCAGTAGGGAGAGCGAGCCGCCGTCTCGCAGCGCGCTCGGAGCGGCCACGCCGCTGATGTGTCGGCGGGCTCAGGGCGGTATCCCCGTCCCCGGGCCCGTGGTCGGTGCTCTAAGAGATGGTCTGAACAAGTGGCGTCTCGGGTGCGGGCCGCCGCGGTTCAGGGGGCGATCCGGCTCCCATCGGGCTCCCGAACCGCTCCCGCGGGCGATGCCGGACGCACGGCCCTCGCGATCACACGAGCTGAGGCCCGGCCCGCAACAGGTTTTGCGAAGCCGAGCAGCAGCGCCAGACGCTGGTGGTTCTTCTCCAGGCCCCGGTAGCGCACCATCGCGTACCCGAAGTGCCTATTCGCGTAGAGGAAGGGATGCTCGGCCTTTCGCGTGCGGGGAGGCGCCTTCTCCCGCTGCGCCTGCGCATCCGCGCTACCCCGCTCCAGACGCCGCCTGAGCCCCGGGCGCATCGCCACCTGCCAACTCACCCCGACCCCGCGTGCTCCGGGCGCTTCTCCCCTGCTGCGCACGGTCCCGACAAGCTGGCGGCCCGCCTCGGGCTCCTGTTTCCTCTCGGTTGCCTCGGGTCAGTCTCGTTCGATTAGTCATCGTCGATGATGGTCATGGTCCCCTCATCGCGTTCCAGCGTTGCGCCTTTCGGGGAGGAGAGCGTCACCGTGAAGACTTCGTCCGGCTCGTCCCTGGAGTCCTGATTCAGCCACACGGCTCCCGTTCCGCTGGTCTCGCCGGCCCGGATCACTATCTCTCCTCTCGCATGCCAGTAGTCGTAGCTGTAGCCCTGGCCGCCGCGGGCACGGTCAGGGCTCTGTGAATTAAGGGTGGCCCACTGCACGGTGACGTCTTCATTCGACGCTTCGGACAGGGTCACCCGGAACAACAGGTCCGAAGCGCTTTCCGATGCGGAAGCGTCCTCTATGGAAATGGTCACCGTGCTCACCGGCGGCGCATCGTCGTCGTCCGACACGCTGACGGTGGCTGCCTCCTGGGTCGCCGACACCGCGTAGCTGTCGCCGGCGTTCACCGTGGCAGTGACCGACCCGTCGGCCTCGTCCGCTGAGTCGTCGGTGGTGCCGACGGTCAGGGTGAGGCTTCCCGTGGTCGGAACAGTTACCGTCCGTTGGCCCGTGTTCGCCCCGTAGTCGCCGCTGGCGGTGATGGTCACGCTGACCGATAGGTCGGCGGCGGGTACCGGGCTGGCGGTGATGGTGAAGCTGGCGTCCCCGCCTTCGGTCACACCGCTGCCAGCGCTGATGCTCACCACCGGGACATCGTCGTCGGCGACGCTGACCGTGGCGGCCTGATTCGTGCCCAGGTCATAGTCGGCGCCGTCCACCAGGGTGGCCGTGACGGAGCCGTCGGCCTCGTCGTTCCCGTCGTTGGTCGTCGCGACGCTGAACGTCGCGCTGCCGCCGGTTCCGATGCTGACCGTTCGCGAGCCGGTGGTCGCGCCATAGTCGCCGCTGGCGGTGACATTCACCTCGACCGTGATCGGGCTGGCCGGTGTGGGAGTCGCCGTGAGCGTGAAGCTCGCGTCCCCGCCCTCGGTCACGCCAGCGCCGCCGCTGATACTCACCACCGGGACGTCGTCGTCGGCGACGCTGACCGTGGCGGCCTTGTTCGTGCCGAGGTCGTAGTCGGCGCCGTCCACCAACGTCGCCGTCACCGAACCGTCGGCCTCGTCCGCTGAGTCGTCGGTGGTGGCGACGGTGAACGTCGCGCTGCCGCCCGTCGGGATGGTCACCGTCCGCGAGCCGGTCGTGGCGCCGTAGTCACCGCTGGCCGTGATCGTGACGCTGACCGTGATCGGATTCGTCGGCGCAGGAGTCGCCGTCAGCGTGAAGCTGGCGTCGCCGCCCTCGGTCACGCCGCTGCCGCCGCTGATCGAGACCACTGGGGTAACCGCGACCTGCTGCTCTAGCGGCGGCGGATCGTCGTCGTCCTGGACCTGCGCCGTCTCCGACGACACCTGCCCGAGCGTGTAGCCGCTGCCGCCGTTCAGCGTCAGCGTCACCGAGCCGTCGGCCTCGTCCGTCGAGTCGTCGGTAGTTGGCAGGGTCAGCGTCTTGCTGGTCGTTCCGCCGGCGATGGTCACCGTGCGCGGGCCGGCGGTCACGCCGTAGTCGCCCGAAGTCGTGACCGTCGCGCTCACCGCCAGGTCCGCCGCCGGCGCGGGGTTCGCGCTCACGGTGAAGGTCACCGCCTGACCCTCGGTGCCGCTGGAGACGCTGGTGATGTTCACCTCCGGCGTGGGCGGCGGCGTCTGCTGGGCCTGATGCGCCGCCATCTCTGCCAGAGCCGCCTGCACCTTCGGCAGCGTGACGACGCCATCCGACCAGTTATGCTGCTGCGACAGCGCGAGCCAGGAGGCGATCCGCGCGTCGTTCATCCCGGTCCGCCCTTCCAGACGGTCCAGGATCAGGTTCCAGTCGCGGATGCCGGCCGGGTGGTTGCGCGCGGTGAAGTCGGCGATGTGCGCGTTGACCTCCGCGATCAGCGCCGGATCCACCGTGTAGGGCGTCGGCGCGCCGCCGACGATGCCGTCGGCAACGACCGGATCGTCGTCAACCAGCGTCAGGGTGACGCTGGACGGCGCGCCTACCGTGTACCCCTTCGGTGTCATGTGGTCGGGCATGATCCGCCCGACCACCGTGCCGTCGGCCCGGTTCACCTCGTCGGAGTAGGTGGTGATCGTCCACGTCGTCGAGGACTGCCAGGCCGGGATGATGATCGTGGTCAGCTGGGAGCTGGCGACGAGGTCTATGCCCGAGCCCATCTCCTCATCCGCTGCCAGGTTGACCGTGATGTCGAACCGCGGCGCAGGGTCGGCGGTGATGGTGAAGGTCACGTCGCCGCCTTCGGTCACCGACGTCGCCGCGCTGGCGATGGTCAGCGTCGGCGGCAGCGCCACGACCTGTTTCGAGCCCGCGGGTACGACCTCGACCACGACGGTCTCCTCGTAGAGCAAGCCGCTGATGTAGCGACTGGCCGTGTTCCGGTTGGGGCCGGGTTGACGCAGGCTGGGGTCGGGCAGGTCGGTGTCCGTCCGCCTCAACCAGTCGTAGTTCCAGAAGGAGATCGCCTTCCTGGTTCCCGGCGCCGCATCCGCCCTGACGTGCAGTCTCAGCCTGACCGTTCCGTTGGCCGCCGCGTCAACCGAAAGGCCCGTGCCCCAGTCGAGATCGGTAAAGGAGGATGGCCTGTCATTGCCGTAACTGTTCGGCGACACCCCGATATCGCAAGGCGGGTCAATAAACCGGTCGCCGCAGCCGCTGACCTTGACGTAGATGTAATCCCGGCCCCGACCGTTAGCCAGCGACGGGTCCAACAGCTTGATCAGCACGTCGTGGGTAGCGCCCGCCTCCAGTTCGTCCGGGATGGCCTTCTGCAGGCCGCCGTCGCTCGCCGTGGTCCAGGTGACCCCGTTGTCGCCGGAGTACATGAACTCCTGATCCCAAGTGTCGTCGTCAACGATGCGGAGATCCACGTACTTTGTGCTGAACGTCCGCGGCGTAACTTTTCTTTGCTGGGTCGGACCAATCCCCTCCTGGCCGGGCGGGCCGTCGTACACGTAGCCGCTGCCGGGCGCGGTCGTGCTCACCTTGTGCTCCAGCGCGATGGCTTCATCGTAGGCGTCGGCGTCGTGACCGGCGGAATAGGTGACCGTCTGCCAGTCGTTGCGCTCCGCCCATGACACCCCGTTCGCGTGGTAAGGGCAGCCGCCAAACAGGTCATGCCACTGCGTGGTGGAAACGTAATTGGTCGAAGTGACTACGTAACTGCTGCTCCCGCCCAACGGAGTCATTGTCCCATGGTCCTCGGTCCTGTGGCACTGGATCCGGTCCCAATCCGCCAGACCGGTGCCGACCAGGTGAGGGCCCTGCTTTCGCGTGTCCTCGATGCGGACGGAGGCTTCTCCAAACGCTTCGTCCTGGTCCATGTGTCCGATCAGCTTGTACTGGTACGTGACCGTGCCGCCGCCCTCCACCAACTGGACCAGCGGGCGGTCCGACTCCACCCAGCCGGAGGCGCTGCTGGTGGAGCAGCCGCCGTTGGGGCAGGTGCGGAAGAGGATCGAGCCCCCGCGGCTGTCGTCGCGAATCTGGATCACCGCTTTCCCGACCCGTTCCCCCGACTGGGTGAATTCGAGCTCCAGATCCATCTCATCCGCTACGGTGTCCGAGATGGCTTCGATATCGAACCGCGCGATGCGGTTGGTGACCGCGGCGTCAAAGGAGCCGCTGCTGACGGCGGCGCTGCCGCCGGCCGGGTAGTAGATCTTGTACTCGCTGTCGGAGGGGGCCGGGTCGACGCTCACCGATACGGAGCTCCCGGTCAGTCCGCTGACGACGATGGTCTTGCGCTCGCCTTCGTGCAACCGCTTGTAGTTGACGTCGAACGGCGCATCGATGGCCACCTGGAACACCGGGGAGATGCCGTACAGGGTATGCGACTGGCCGACGGGGGCGTTGTTGTCGCTGATCGGCCCGGTTGTACTCGGGCCCACGGAGAATCGTCCCCGCCGGGCATGGGTGGCGTGGCCCAGATGGTTGGCGTGACTGGCGCCGTCGGTGGCGGTGCCGGTCCAGGGCCAGTCGGAGTGATTATCCGGGTTGCCCCACTGGGTTCTGCGGTCCGGCTGGAGCCAGTTCTGCCACCGGTCGCTCCAGAAGCCGGCGTAGTTCGGCGCCACCTGCGAGCCGTTCAGCCAGTAGATGGGCACGCCGCCGCCGGTCAACCCGGCGTGGTTGCGGGCGCTCACGGACGCGGTCGAGCCGACCACCCGGAACTTCTGGGCGTAGGGCCGGATCGCGGTGTGTCCGGCGGCGGCCCGCGCTCGGACGTGGGCGTCGTAGGTGGCGATGTCGCCGGAGGTCGCGGGGTGGAAGCTGGTGGTGATGAACAGCAGCCGGAACTTGCCGCCGGGCTGGACCCCACTGGGGATCAGAGCCCAGTCATTCGGGACGAGGACCACGTTATCGACGTTGCGGATCGTCAAACTGAAACGGGCAGTCTGTGGGGGTGAGCCGGTCGTATGCGGGTCGGCTCCGCCGCCCACGTTGGTGGCGGAGCCGAGCGTCCCATCGAACTCGGCGTTTGACGCCAGACTAATGGTGATCGCCTCGTCTAATTCCTGATTGAGGTCATCGAGTTCGGCGGCGACCTCCAGGACGGCAGTCTGCGCGCCCGCGCCGCTGAAGGTGACGACCTGGTGCGCGAACGCCTCCCCGCTACCGACCACGGGCAGACCCAGGGATACCCCGGTATTGGACGAGTCTTCGTCCAGTGTGATGGACCAATCCGACGTAGTGACGGCGGCAAGGGCTTGGTCGATTCGCAGCGGCACGGCGATGACCTCGGCCGGCCCGTGGTCCCCGGCACCCACCAGCGGGCGGCTCAGGCTCACCTGGAACCGCGCCGTGTGGCCTTCGTCCAGCGTGTCCCCGCCGGTGTCAAGGCGCGTCAAGGTGACCACCGTCGGGTCGTTATCGACCACGGTCAGCAGGACCGTGCGGTCTGCGGGGACGACGGTAAACGGGTCGCCCGGGGGGGTGTTGGGATAGATCTGCACGTAGGCGTAGTTGGGCTTGTCCACGCTGTCGTCGCTCGGATGTATTCGATACGCGATAGAGGTGTCACCCTCGGCTATCAGCGTGTCGATAACCTGCGTGTTCCCGTTCTGGGCAGTTCCCGGGGTCCCCGTGTCGATGCCGCCAGCCGGCGCCGGGCTGTCCAGGGTGAAGCGAAGCATCCGTGCGCCGGCCAGGCCTTCGGCCATGGTGGGGTAGGTGAAGCCGGCAGGGGGGCCGGCGCCGTCGATGGACAGCGTGATCGTGCGCGAGGTCTGCGCCACGGCGTCAGGCGCGCTGCCGACAAACAGGGCCAGCAGCAGCGCCGGGAGCAGGCCGAACAGCAGCGCCGCCCGGCGCCGGGCTCCGGCCTTTGCCCAGTCACCGGAGGAACCGGTCAAGAAAGATACCGATTGCATCAGGAACCTCCGTAAACGCTTGGGGTGGCTAGCATTCGCCGGGTTCTACCTTCTACCCGGGAGAGGCGCGGCCGTTTCAGTTCGGCCCGGGAGCACGTGAAAAGGCCCGGCCAACTCACGTTGGCCGGGTCCATGCGATGTTCACGCAACGACATCTCGGCTGCTATCCGCTGCTTGAGGCTGGAAAGCGCCGATGTCCCTGGAAATTACATAAGGTCGGGGGGGGGGGCTGTCAGGGGTAGGTAACGGCTGAAGAGCCAGCTACTCATTTTACGGCCCTCACTTCCCGCCAACCAACAGAAACCAGCGCCGCTGGAAGGCAGATATCCTACGCATAGGATAACACAGATTCCCGCGACCCCTGCCTTGCAACACTCGCGCCAGTTTCTGGATTGGGAAAGCCGTGGCTTGAGAACGGGTGGGAGTCGGCGGAACGTCAGCTTTCGGAGGCCACCTGGAGTACGACCCCAGCCGAGTTCTGCCACGTCCGCAGTGCGAACAGCCCCTCAAGTATCGAACGCAGCACTCACGGTGCAGGAGAATCCTGGCAAGACTTCGTCACCGTCGATCGTCTCATCCTCTGCGAGCGTGACGACCGTGCCGTCCTCCCGGTGCGCATCCACAGTTCGCGTGTCTGGGTGCACAACCCAGACCAGACGAACGCCGTGGCGCAGCCACATCTGCGCCTTGTCGTGGACGGCCCGGCGACCGTCGGACGGCGAAGCCACCTCGACAACCAGATCGGGAGCGATTTCCGCGTAGCCAGGGATGTCGGCGTCCAGCGGGATCTTCCCCGCCGACGTGAATGCAATGTCAGGTTCGCGTACGGTGTCCGGGTCGCGCTCTAGCCAGACGCCCGAATCGGAGGCGACGATCCACCCGAGACGCTTCGGCTTGACGAAGGCCCGCAACTCTCCGACCAAGTTCGCCACGATCGCGCCGTGCCTGTGTCCTGTTGGCATGGTCTCGCAGAGCACCCCCCGGATCAGTTCACCGCGCACGCCCTCGCCGTCCAGCCGCAGCAGGTCAGCGGCAGTCAATAGCCCTGTCTCTCGCCGCGCCTCGGTCGTGGTCATACCCATCGCTCCCGCTCGGTGACATCGTAGCGTGGGAAGCGCGGCCCTGAACGGGCGGCACTTCCGTTTTGGCAACCCCCGCCGCCAGCAATGGCCTGTATAGCCCGTTGAGCCTCCTCTAAATCCCGCCCGGTCACCTCGAACGTGACCTTGAGCCCGTAGTCCCACTCCTCGCCGAGGGTCAATTGGTCGGCTCCGCCGCGTTCGTAGAACCGCTTCACGGCGAGCACCGCTGGCTCCTCAGTCTCGATCGCGCAGCGATCGAGGAGTTGACGGTATTCGGTGTGTGCCTGATCGACGCGCTCCTGCTTCGCGGGATCACGTGCGCGCCCGAATGTGTACTCACCGTTGTCGGCAAGCAGCAGCGGCTTGATGCCAGCCGCACGCTGCACTTCCGGCGCAGCCATATCGAGGCCCCCCTTCCCGCGCGTGGTGCTCGGGTCGATACGGGAGATCGGCTGTGGCGACAGCACGCAGCCATTCGAATCGAGCACGATGATCCAGGCGACAGGCGTGTTCGCATAGAGCGGAGGGAGTTGATCCTCGAGTCGCTCGTCCGCGTACTCCTTCAGCTTGCTCAACAGGGTCACGCAACCCCCGCGAAACGATCCGGCACGCGCAGCACGCCGTGCTCGAGGGATGCGCGGAAGAACCGCGGCGTCCCGCAGCCGCCGCGGAGCCGCCCCTCACGGTTGCACCGCCCGGCCGCCTGGATGATGGAGTCGAGCGGAGCCTCGGCGCGGAACACCGTTGCGAAGTCGAGATCGACACCCGCCTCCACCACCTGCGTGCTCACGACTCGGCAGGGCTCGCTGGCATCGAGCCGCCGCCTGATCTCATTGAGCACCTCGTCGCGATGTGCGCGGCAGAGGAGCGTCGAGAGGTGCAGGGCATCCGGATCGCCAAGCGCATCGAGCAATTCCGTCGCGTGCCGCTTGGTGTTAACGATGGCGAGCGCACTAGATTCCGCCCGCATCCAGTCCGCGACATCCGACCACTCGTTCGGCTCGTTGGTCTTCGAGAGGTCGTACTCGACGCGCTTGAGCGCCGCGAAGTGATCGGCGTGGCCGGGTACGATCTCGCGGGCCTGGATGTTCCTGAACCCTTCGACAAGGTCGAACGCGGGCTGCGTAGCCGTGGAGAGCACAACACTGGCGCCGTAGTGCTCGGTGAGCTGCCGCAAGCCGTCGAGGATGGGGGCGAGCAAGCCTGCCGGCAGCGCCTGGGCCTCGTCCAGGATGATGACGCTGCCCGCCAGGCTGTGGAGCTTTTGGGTCTTGCCCCGGCGATTCGAGAAGAGGCTCTCGAACAACTGGACGGTCGTGGTCACGACGATCGGCGCATCCCAGTTCTCGGCAGCGAGGCGCTGCCACACGGCGTCAGGCCCCGGGCTGTCGTCGTCGTTTGTGCGGCCGTCGCTCTCCACACCAGCCGAGTGGTGCTCAAGCACGACGCGCCCTGGGTCGTCGTAGCCTTGTTCGAAGATGCCCCGGTACACCCCGGCGGTCTGCTGGGTAATTGTCGTGAAGGGAACGGCCACGACCACACGGCGCATGCCGTGCTCGATCCCGTGGCGGAGGGCGAACGCCATCGCGGAGCGCGTCTTGCCGCCGCCGGTCGGGACCGCCAGCCGGAAGATGCCTGATGGTTCGAGCGCTGCGTGCAGACACGCGTCGTGCACCTCCCGCCGGACTCGGTTGACGTCCGTGTCGCCCGCGACGGGCTCGTTTGCCAGGAAGGCCTCATAGCGACGCCAGAGTTCCGGGAGCGTCACAGCGCTGCCACGGCTGGAAGGCGCGCCGCCCAACGTGTGCGCCTTGGTGTCGAGGCTGTCGGCATCGATGAGCGCCGAGTAGGTCATACGCAGGAAGAACTCTGCGGCGAGCGCGTCGTTCTGGACGTGCGGGGGGACGCTGGGGGCTGCCTGCTTCAAGAGGTCGGGTAGCTCCAACCGCAGAGCTTCGAGCGCCCGGTTCGGGCCCGGGAGGTTCCGCTTCTCACTCAGCCAGGTGCGAAAGCCCGTCTGAGGGTCGCTGAGACCGCCGTGGTGTGCATGGATCAAGTGCCCGACGAACCGGGGGTGATCGTTCTCCTCTGCCAGTAGCGCGCCCGCGCACTTGTGATCCGGGCCGGTCCCGCGTCCTCGTGCGCCAGCCTCGCTCTCGCGAAGGTAGCGCTGCCACTCAGGGTCGGCCTTGCCCGCGTCGTGCCAGAGGCCTGCGAGAAAGGCGAGGTCGCCTCCACCGAAGGGACGGGCGCGCTCACGTGCGAGTTCGGCGACGTTGCGCAGATGGTCGGCCAGAGGTTGACGTTTCCCTTGGGCATTCTCGGAGTGCGCATAGAGCACCATGGGTAGATGCCCTCCTCTGTACATTCAAAGTGCGGCGGACCCGAACGCTCCGACCAGCCTACCGCATGCCTTCAGCGGCCAGCCGGCCGGTTCACAGCCCACGAGTAGCGCAGCGTTTGGTGTGAATTGCGAAACCGAGACCTCAGCGGGCGTCAATGACGACGAGTCTGCCGCTCTCAACCTCGACATGCAGGTCGTGGCCCTCGAGGAGGCGTATGCCTGCGAGCGGTGCCTTTCGGCCGCGTAGACGTAGATGCGCCGTGGCTGGCCATCCCAGAGCAGCGCGGCGTCGTACACATCGAATCTCGCCTCGGTCCCGTCGGCGTCCCCAGCCAGGAAGCAGGTGACAGTGCGGCAGTCCGAAGCAGCGCGACGCTACATACTCGACCAGGTGATCGCCGGAAATCTACGGCTCGTGCAGGCCGCTAAGATGCCTTGGCATCAGCGAGCGCCGCTCGTGGAGACTCCCCGCCGCCTACCGCGCTCGTGGGACGGCAGTGTAGAGCGCTCGCCGAGTTACATGCCGAAGAGCGGCGAGAGCTACTGAAGGGCGGCATCGACGATCGGTTTGGTGTGGCGGATAGGGTGGTCGTCCGGGATGAAGAGTCCGGCGTGACCGCGAGCATGATGTTGGCCTAACGCTTGGCGTCACCCACGCATGGGGCAGCCTCCAGGCTACGCCCCGCCGCCAACTCCATCCTGGCAGACGGCGGCCCCCTTTCAGCAGCTCGCTAGTCGTTATCCAGGACGGACACAGTGGCCATACGCTGGGAAGCGGACCTAGCGTAGCCATCACTGAAGTTCAGCATCGCGGTTACCGACCCGTTGGCCCTATCGGGAATAGCGTCGTCGGTGGTGGGGATGGTGAGGATCACGCTGTCGCCGGGGGAGACGGTGACCGTTTCTGACTCTGTCGTTATCTCGGAGGAGCCGATGACCGTGATGGATACACCTACCGACAGATCACCGGACGGCGCGTCGGGATGTGCCGCGCTGGCCGTGATGGTAAAGGTGGCATCGCCGCCTTCGGTTATGGCACTGCCGCCGGTGATGCTCACCACAGGCTTGGGCAAGTCGTTGTCAATCACGTTGACCATAGCTGAGCCGTGGGTGCTGGACACAGTGTAGCTATCGTCCGTGTTCAACCTGATATCTAGCGTCTCGCCGGTCTCGTCATCGTCATCGTCCCAGGTGTGCCAGAAGTATGTCACAACGCCACCGGCAGGAACGTTTACTGTATTTGAAGACGTACGTGTCTCGTAGTTGTTGCTATTGACTGTGGTTATCGACACCGGGAAGAAGTCAACGACAGGAGCGGGGTCCAATGTGATGGTGAAGTAAGCGATTCCACCCTCGGTGATACTGTCTGCGAGCGCAACTATGCTCGCCTCCGGTGCAAATGGGTCATTGTCCATGATCTTCATGGTGTGATCGGACAGGTTTGGTTCAAGACTGACGCTGTTCCCAACCGGGTTGGCAAGGACAAATTCGACGGTTTCCGTGCCTTCGCCAAGGGTATCATCCACGGTGTCTACGTGAGCGGTAACATACGTGACATCCGCGGGGATGGTTACACGCTGGGGCAACGCCACGTAGTCTTCTCCGGCAGTGGCCGTGCCGCCCACTACGAAATCCACTGTCACGTCTTCCTTGTTCGGCTTGCTCATGTAAATCCCAATAACCCCGCGCTCTCCCTCCTCTACTTGCTTATCTGATCCGTTGTAGACGATGTATATGACGCCCTCGTCATCGTCAGTTAGCGTCACCGTCGTGGGCTCCCCGGCGGACACGGGCCCGGATAGCACGTCGATGGAAATGGTAAAGGTTTCGTCCGGTTCCACCATGTCGTTGTCCACCGGGTACACCGCGATTTCCCGGCTGGTTTCCCCTGGCGCAAAGCTGAATATTTGATCAGAGACGGTCATGTACGCGTCTTCACCGCGGCCCGCATCCGAATCGGTGGAGTGTGTCCGGAGCATAAGTCTTACTTCCGAGGTGATAGCCTCGTCCATGGCGACGTTAATGTGCAGGACGTTGTCATCTTCATCGAGCGTATAGGCAGTTTTTTCAAAGCTGACCGTCGCCTCCGCAGGGATCGGCTCGTCATTGTCCGCCACCGTCACTGTGGCTGATCCTTGTGTTGAGGAAACCCGGTAGGCACTGCCCGCTTGCAGCGTCCCCGTGATCGACCCGTCGGGCTCGTCAAACGCGTCATCTGCGGTCCGGACGGTGACGGTCGCGCTGCCGCTCGTGGGTATGGTCACCGTCCGCTGGCCCGTGTCGGCGCCGAAGCCGCCGCGGGCCGTTACGCCAACGCTCACCGGTAGGGCGGCGCTGGGCCTCGGGCTGGCCGTGACGGTGAATTCGGCGTGACCGCCCTCGGTAATCCCGCCGTCCGCAGTGATACTGACTTCCGGCACAGCGGGAGCGTCGTCATTGTCCACGATGTTGATGGTGTGCTCTGACTGTTCAGGGTCAATGCTCACGCCGCTCCCAACCGGGTTGGCTATGATGAAGATGAAGGTTTCCATACCTTCCACCAGGTCGTCATCCATGGTCTGTACTGTAACGGCGAAAGCCTCGCTCCCCGCGGGGATGGTTACGCGGTGGTGCAGCGTCACGTAGTCCTCTCCGGCGGTAGCTGTGCCCCTCACCACGCAATCCATCGTTACGTCTTCCTGGTGAGGCTTGTTCATCTGGATCCAGATGGTCCCCTGACCTCCCTCTTCCACTCGTTCGGTTAGGGGATGCCGAGAGTCATGGGGGTCAATTCTGATGACGGCCCGGTCATCGTCGGTGAGCGTCACCGTCGTAGGCGCCCCGGTGGCCACCGGACCGGATACGGCGCTCAGTGAAATAGTGAAGGCTTCGTCCGGTTCCACCACGTCGTCGTCGACCAGGTCCAGCACGATTTCCCGGCTGGTTTCCCCTGGCGCAAAGATGATGTCCCGGGGGCCCACTTCCCCACGGCTGAAGTCAATTAGGGAAATCTCAACGTCTCCATCGGGACCTATGTCCGCGATGGCGGAGTGCGCCTGGAACCGAACTGCTATCGCCGAGGCGAGGGCATTGTCCATGATGACTTTGACAACGGGGCTATTGTCGTCTTCATTGAACGTATAGGAGGCCTTTTCAAAGCTGACCGTCGCCTCCGCCGGGACCGGCGGGTCATTGTCCGCCACCTGCACCGTTGCTGATCCCTGCGTTGGGGACACCGTGTAGCCACTGCCCCCTTGCAGCATCCCCGTGATCGACCCGTCGATCTCGTCCAGCGCGTCATCTACGGTGCCGACGCTGAAGGTCGCGCTGCCGCCCGTGGGTATGGTCACCGTCCGCGAGCCCGTTGTGGCCCCGAAGTAGCCACTGGCCGTTACGCGAACGTCTACCGAGAGGGCCGTGCCGGGCTCCGGGCTGGCCGTGATGGTAAACCCGGCGGCCTCGCCCTCGGTAATCCCGCTGCCCGCGGTGATGCTGACTACCGGCGTAGGGGGAGCCGCGTCGTCGTCGGTGATGGTGCCGGTGGCCTCGCCCTTGCCGGCGGCCAGCGTCGCGTTGACGGGCGCGGAGAGCTGGAGCAGGAAGGTCTCGGCGGGCTCGTCCAGGCTGTCCTGGGTGGTCTGCACCGTCACCACCACGCTGGCCGCCCCCGCCGCGATCGTCGCCGTCCGCGCCGGGCTCACCGCCGTGTAGTCCGCGGCCCCGGCCGGATGCGTCCCGGCGGCGTCTGGGGCGGTGCTCCACTTCACCGTCACCTCGCGGTCCGACACCGGGTCGAGGCCGATCGTGAAGCTCACCAGCCCGCCCTCGACGGCGCTCGCGTCGCCCACCGCCAGCTCCGCCGCGTCGTCGTCGGTGATCGTGCCCTCGCCCTCGCCGGCCCCCTCCACGCTGGAGACGGCGGCGTTGGTCGCCCCGCTCAGGGTCACCGTCACCGTCTCGTTGCGCTCGTCCACCACGTCGCCCTTGACCGGGATCAGGATGTTGGCCGTGCGCGTCCCCGCCGCGATCGTCACGCTCTTCGTCGCCGGGTCCGTGTAGTCGTCGTCCGCCGTCGCCGTCCCGCCCAGCGTGTAGGTGACCGTCACCTGCTGCCCGCTCACCGCCGAGAGCGTCACCGGGAAGCTCAGGTTCACCGTGGTCTCGGGGTCGTCCCCCTCGAGCACCGCCGCCGCCGCGTCCCCCACCGCCACCGTGGGCGCCGCGTCATCATCGATAATCGTGAACGCCAAATCAGGGATGTCCACTCCATCCAGCGTAGCTGTGAGAGTCAGCGTCTCATTCGCCTCATCCAGGGCATCATCGATGGGATCCAACGTGAAGCTCCCCTGAACATCGCTGATTCCGGCAGGAATGGTCAGGGTCCAGTCAGACACCGCAGTGTAGTCCACGCCCGACTCAGCTGAGTCTCCATCCTGTCCCACGCTCATCGTCACCGTTTGGTCCGTGTTGAAGGTGGTTCCGCTCAAGCTGACGGTGAAAGTCATGGTAGGCGCGTTTGCAACATTCTCTACCACTTCGCGCAATGAACCCGGTGAGGGCACAATTGTCGCTTTCTTGAGCGCCCCGTCGTTGTCGGTGATGGTGCCGGTGGCCTCGTCCTTGCCGGTGGCCAGGGCCGCGTTGACGGGCGCGGAGAGCTGGAGCAGGAAGGTCTCGGCGGGCTCGTCCAGGCTGTCCTGGGTGGTCTGCACCGTCACCACCACGCTGGAGGCCCCAGCCGCGATCGTCGCCGTCCGCGCCGGGCTCACCGCCGTGTAGTCCGCGGCCCCGGCCGGATGCGTCCCGCCCGCGTCGTTGGCGGTGCTCCACTTCACCGTCACCTCGCGGTCCGACACCGGGTCGAGGCCGATCGTGAAGCTCACCAGCCCGCCCTCGACGGCGCTCGCGTCGCCCACCGCCAGCTCCGCCGCGTCGTCGTCGGTGATCGTGCCCTCGCCCTCGCCGGCCCCCTCCACGCTGGAGACGGCGGCGTTGGTCGCCCCGCTCAGGGTCACCGTCACCGTCTCGTTGCGCTCGTCCACCACGTCGCCCTTGACCGGGATCAGGATGTTGGCCGTGCGCGTCCCCGCCGCGATCGTCACGCTCTTCGTCGCCGGGTCCGTGTAGTCGTCGTCCGCCGTCGCCGTCCCGCCCAGCGTGTAGGTGACCGTCACCTGCTGCCCGCTCACCGCCGAGAGCGTCACCGGGAAGCTCAGGTTCACCGTCGTCTTGGGGTCGTCACCCTCGAGCACCGCCACCGCGTCCCCCACCGCCACCGTCGGCGCCCCGTCGTTGTCGGTGATCGTGCCCGTGGCCTCGTCCTTGCCGGTGGCCAGGGCCGCGTTGACGGGCGCGGAGAGCTGGAGCAGGAAGGTCTCGGCGGGCTCGTCCAGGCTGTCCTGGGTGGTCTGCACCGTCACCACCACGCTGGAGGCCCCAGCCGCGATCGTCGCCGTCCGCGCCGGGCTCACCGCCGTGTAGTCCGCGGCCCCGGCCGGATGCGTCCCGCCCGCGTCGTTGGCGGTGCTCCACTTCACCGTCACCTCGCGGTCCGACACCGGGTCGAGGCCGATCGTGAAGCTCACCAGCCCGCCCTCGACGGCGCTCGCGTCGCCCACCGCCAGCTCCGCCGCGTCGTCGTCGGTGATCGTGCCCTCGCCCTCGCCGGCCCCCTCCACGCTGGAGACGGCGGCGTTGGTCGCCCCGCTCAGGGTCACCGTCACCGTCTCGTTGCGCTCGTCCACCACGTCGCCCTTGACCGGGATCAGGATGTTGGCCGTGCGCGTCCCCGCCGCGATCGTCACGCTCTTCGTCGCCGGGTCCGTGTAGTCGTCGTCCGCCGTCGCCGTCCCGCCCAGCGTGTAGGTGACCGTCACCTGCTGCCCGCTCACCGCCGAGAGCGTCACCGGGAAGCTCAGGTTCACCGTCGTCTTGGGGTCGTCACCCTCGAGCACCGCCACCGCGTCCCCCACCGCCACCGTCGGCGCCCCGTCGTTGTCGGTGATCGTGCCCGTGGCCTCGTCCTTGCCGGTGGCCAGGGCCGCGTTGACGGGCGCGGAGAGCTGGAGCAGGAAGGTCTCGGCGGGCTCGTCCAGGCTGTCCTGGGTGGTCTGCACCGTCACCACCACGCTGGAGGCCCCAGCCGCGATCGTCGCCGTCCGCGCCGGGCTCACCGCCGTGTAGTCCGCGGCCCCGGCCGGATGCGTCCCGCCCGCGTCGTTGGCGGTGCTCCACTTCACCGTCACCTCGCGGTCCGACACCGGGTCGAGGCCGATCGTGAAGCTCACCAGCCCGCCCTCGACGGCGCTCGCGTCGCCCACCGCCAGCTCCGCCGCGTCGTCGTCGGTGATCGTGCCCTCGCCCTCGCCGGCCCCCTCCACGCTGGAGACGGCGGCGTTGGTCGCCCCGCTCAGGGTCACCGTCACCGTCTCGTTGCGCTCGTCCACCACGTCGCCCTTGACCGGGATCAGGATGTTGGCCGTGCGCGTCCCCGCCGCGATCGTCACGCTCTTCGTCGCCGGGTCCGTGTAGTCGTCGTCCGCCGTCGCCGTCCCGCCCAGCGTGTAGGTGACCGTCACCTGCTGCCCGCTCACCGCCGAGAGCGTCACCGGGAAGCTCAGGTTCACCGTCGTCTTGGGGTCGTCACCCTCGAGCACCGCCACCGCGTCCCCCACCGCCACCGTCGGCGCCCCGTCGTTGTCGGTGATGGTGCCGGTGGCCTCGTCCTTGCCGGTGGCCAGGGCCGCGTTGACGGGCGCGGAGAGCTGGAGCAGGAAGGTCTCGGCGGGCTCGTCCAGGCTGTCCTGGGTGGTCTGCACCGTCACCACCACGCTGGCCGCCCCAGCCGCGATCGTCGCCGTCCGCGCCGGGCTCACCGCCGTGTAGTCCGCGGCCCCGGCCGGATGCGTCCCGCCCGCGTCGTTGGCGGTGCTCCACTTCACCGTCACCTCGCGGTCCGACACCGGGTCGAGGCCGATCGTGAAGCTCACCAGCCCGCCCTCGACGGCGCTCGCGTCGCCCACCGCCAGCTCCGCCGCGTCGTCGTCGGTGATCGTGCCCTCGCCCTCGCCGGCCCCCTCCACGCTGGAGACGGCGGCGTTGGTCGCCCCGCTCAGGGTCACCGTCACCGTCTCGTTGCGCTCGTCCACCACGTCGCCCTTGACCGGGATCAGGATGTTGGCCGTGCGCGTCCCCGCCGCGATCGTCACGCTCTTCGTCGCCGGGTCCGTGTAGTCGTCGTCCGCCGTCGCCGTCCCGCCCAGCGTGTAGGTGACCGTCACCTGCTGCCCGCTCACCGCCGAGAGCGTCACCGGGAAGCTCAGGTTCACCGTCGTCTTGGGGTCGTCACCCTCGAGCACCGCCACCGCGTCCCCCACCGCCACCGTCGGCGCCCCGTCGTTGTCGGTGATCGTGCCCGTGGCCTCGTCCTTGCCGGTGGCCAGGGCCGCGTTGACGGGCGCGGAGAGCTGGAGCAGGAAGGTCTCGGCGGGCTCGTCCAGGCTGTCCTGGGTGGTCTGCACCGTCACCACCACGCTGGAGGCCCCAGCCGCGATCGTCGCCGTCCGCGCCGGGCTCACCGCCGTGTAGTCCGCGGCCCCGGCCGGATGCGTCCCGCCCGCGTCGTTGGCGGTGCTCCACTTCACCGTCACCTCGCGGTCCGACACCGGGTCGAGGCCGATCGTGAAGCTCACCAGCCCGCCCTCGACGGCGCTCGCGTCGCCCACCGCCAGCTCCGCCGCGTCGTCGTCGGTGATCGTGCCCTCGCCCTCGCCGGCCCCCTCCACGCTGGAGACGGCGGCGTTGGTCGCCCCGCTCAGGGTCACCGTCACCGTCTCGTTGCGCTCGTCCACCACGTCGCCCTTGACCGGGATCAGGATGTTGGCCGTGCGCGTCCCCGCCGCGATCGTCACGCTCTTCGTCGCCGGGTCCGTGTAGTCGTCGTCCGCCGTCGCCGTCCCGCCCAGCGTGTAGGTGACCGTCACCTGCTGCCCGCTCACCGCCGAGAGCGTCACCGGGAAGCTCAGGTTCACCGTCGTCTTGGGGTCGTCACCCTCGAGCACCGCCACCGCGTCCCCCACCGCCACCGTCGGCGCCCCGTCGTTGTCGGTGATCGTGCCCGTGGCCTCGTCCTTGCCGGTGGCCAGGGCCGCGTTGACGGGCGCGGAGAGCTGGAGCAGGAAGGTCTCGGCGGGCTCGTCCAGGCTGTCCTGGGTGGTCTGCACCGTCACCACCACGCTGGAGGCCCCAGCCGCGATCGTCGCCGTCCGCGCCGGGCTCACCGCCGTGTAGTCCGCGGCCCCGGCCGGATGCGTCCCGCCCGCGTCGTTGGCGGTGCTCCACTTCACCGTCACCTCGCGGTCCGACACCGGGTCGAGGCCGATCGTGAAGCTCACCAGCCCGCCCTCGACGGCGCTCGCGTCGCCCACCGCCAGCTCCGCCGCGTCGTCGTCGGTGATCGTGCCCTCGCCCTCGCCGGCCCCCTCCACGCTGGAGACGGCGGCGTTGGTCGCCCCGCTCAGGGTCACCGTCACCGTCTCGTTGCGCTCGTCCACCACGTCGCCCTTGACCGGGATCAGGATGTTGGCCGTGCGCGTCCCCGCCGCGATCGTCACGCTCTTCGTCGCCGGGTCCGTGTAGTCGTCGTCCGCCGTCGCCGTCCCGCCCAGCGTGTAGGTGACCGTCACCTGCTGCCCGCTCACCGCCGAGAGCGTCACCGGGAAGCTCAGGTTCACCGTCGTCTTGGGGTCGTCACCCTCGAGCACCGCCACCGCGTCCCCCACCGCCACCGTCGGCGCCCCGTCGTTGTCGGTGATCGTGCCCGTGGCCTCGTCCTTGCCGGTGGCCAGGGCCGCGTTGACGGGCGCGGAGAGCTGGAGCAGGAAGGTCTCGGCGGGCTCGTCCAGGCTGTCCTGGGTGGTCTGCACCGTCACCACCACGCTGGAGGCCCCAGCCGCGATCGTCGCCGTCCGCGCCGGGCTCACCGCCGTGTAGTCCGCGGCCCCGGCCGGATGCGTCCCGCCCGCGTCGTTGGCGGTGCTCCACTTCACCGTCACCTCGCGGTCCGACACCGGGTCGAGGCCGATCGTGAAGCTCACCAGCCCGCCCTCGACGGCGCTCGCGTCGCCCACCGCCAGCTCCGCCGCGTCGTCGTCGGTGATCGTGCCCTCGCCCTCGCCGGCCCCCTCCACGCTGGAGACGGCGGCGTTGGTCGCCCCGCTCAGGGTCACCGTCACCGTCTCGTTGCGCTCGTCCACCACGTCGCCCTTGACCGGGATCAGGATGTTGGCCGTG
Organism: Dehalococcoidia bacterium; assembly: GCA_965207415.1. GTDB lineage: Bacteria > Chloroflexota > Dehalococcoidia > UBA2979 > UBA2979 > VXMT01. The sequence goes on along the minus strand of CBDBMD010000003.1, from coordinate 3,073,999 downwards.
CGCGTCCCCGCCGCGATCGTCACGCTCTTCGTCGCCGGGTCCGTGTAGTCGTCGTCCGCCGTCGCCGTCCCGCCCAGCGTGTAGGTGACCGTCACCTGCTGCCCGCTCACCGCCGAGAGCGTCACCGGGAAGCTCAGGTTCACCGTCGTCTTGGGGTCGTCACCCTCGAGCACCGCCACCGCGTCCCCCACCGCCACCGTCGGCGCCCCGTCGTTGTCGGTGATCGTGCCCGTGGCCTCGTCCTTGCCGGTGGCCAGGGCCGCGTTGACGGGCGCGGAGAGCTGGAGCAGGAAGGTCTCGGCGGGCTCGTCCAGGCTGTCCTGGGTGGTCTGCACCGTCACCACCACGCTGGAGGCCCCAGCCGCGATCGTCGCCGTCCGCGCCGGGCTCACCGCCGTGTAGTCCGCGGCCCCGGCCGGATGCGTCCCGCCCGCGTCGTTGGCGGTGCTCCACTTCACCGTCACCTCGCGGTCCGACACCGGGTCGAGGCCGATCGTGAAGCTCACCAGCCCGCCCTCGACGGCGCTCGCGTCGCCCACCGCCAGCTCCGCCGCGTCGTCGTCGGTGATCGTGCCCTCGCCCTCGCCGGCCCCCTCCACGCTGGAGACGGCGGCGTTGGTCGCCCCGCTCAGGGTCACCGTCACCGTCTCGTTGCGCTCGTCCACCACGTCGCCCTTGACCGGGATCAGGATGTTGGCCGTGCGCGTCCCCGCCGCGATCGTCACGCTCTTCGTCGCCGGGTCCGTGTAGTCGTCGTCCGCCGTCGCCGTCCCGCCCAGCGTGTAGGTGACCGTCACCTGCTGCCCGCTCACCGCCGAGAGCGTCACCGGGAAGCTCAGGTTCACCGTCGTCTTGGGGTCGTCACCCTCGAGCACCGCCACCGCGTCCCCCACCGCCACCGTCGGCGCCCCGTCGTTGTCGGTGATCGTGCCCGTGGCCTCGTCCTTGCCGGTGGCCAGGGCCGCGTTGACGGGCGCGGAGAGCTGGAGCAGGAAGGTCTCGGCGGGCTCGTCCAGGCTGTCCTGGGTGGTCTGCACCGTCACCACCACGCTGGAGGCCCCAGCCGCGATCGTCGCCGTCCGCGCCGGGCTCACCGCCGTGTAGTCCGCGGCCCCGGCCGGATGCGTCCCGCCCGCGTCGTTGGCGGTGCTCCACTTCACCGTCACCTCGCGGTCCGACACCGGGTCGAGGCCGATCGTGAAGCTCACCAGCCCGCCCTCGACGGCGCTCGCGTCGCCCACCGCCAGCTCCGCCGCGTCGTCGTCGGTGATCGTGCCCTCGCCCTCGCCGGCCCCCTCCACGCTGGAGACGGCGGCGTTGGTCGCCCCGCTCAGGGTCACCGTCACCGTCTCGTTGCGCTCGTCCACCACGTCGCCCTTGACCGGGATCAGGATGTTGGCCGTGCGCGTCCCCGCCGCGATCGTCACGCTCTTCGTCGCCGGGTCCGTGTAGTCGTCGTCCGCCGTCGCCGTCCCGCCCAGCGTGTAGGTGACCGTCACCTGCTGCCCGCTCACCGCCGAGAGCGTCACCGGGAAGCTCAGGTTCACCGTCGTCTTGGGGTCGTCACCCTCGAGCACCGCCACCGCGTCCCCCACCGCCACCGTCGGCGCCCCGTCGTTGTCGGTGATCGTGCCCGTGGCCTCGTCCTTGCCGGTGGCCAGGGCCGCGTTGACGGGCGCGGAGAGCTGGAGCAGGAAGGTCTCGGCGGGCTCGTCCAGGCTGTCCTGGGTGGTCTGCACCGTCACCACCACGCTGGAGGCCCCAGCCGCGATCGTCGCCGTCCGCGCCGGGCTCACCGCCGTGTAGTCCGCGGCCCCGGCCGGATGCGTCCCGCCCGCGTCGTTGGCGGTGCTCCACTTCACCGTCACCTCGCGGTCCGACACCGGGTCGAGGCCGATCGTGAAGCTCACCAGCCCGCCCTCGACGGCGCTCGCGTCGCCCACCGCCAGCTCCGCCGCGTCGTCGTCGGTGATCGTGCCCTCGCCCTCGCCGGCCCCCTCCACGCTGGAGACGGCGGCGTTGGTCGCCCCGCTCAGGGTCACCGTCACCGTCTCGTTGCGCTCGTCCACCACGTCGCCCTTGACCGGGATCAGGATGTTGGCCGTGCGCGTCCCCGCCGCGATCGTCACGCTCTTCGTCGCCGGGTCCGTGTAGTCGTCGTCCGCCGTCGCCGTCCCGCCCAGCGTGTAGGTGACCGTCACCTGCTGCCCGCTCACCGCCGAGAGCGTCACCGGGAAGCTCAGGTTCACCGTCGTCTTGGGGTCGTCACCCTCGAGCACCGCCACCGCGTCCCCCACCGCCACCGTCGGCGCCCCGTCGTTGTCGGTGATCGTGCCCGTGGCCTCGTCCTTGCCGGTGGCCAGGGCCGCGTTGACGGGCGCGGAGAGCTGGAGCAGGAAGGTCTCGGCGGGCTCGTCCAGGCTGTCCTGGGTGGTCTGCACCGTCACCACCACGCTGGAGGCCCCAGCCGCGATCGTCGCCGTCCGCGCCGGGCTCACCGCCGTGTAGTCCGCGGCCCCGGCCGGATGCGTCCCGCCCGCGTCGTTGGCGGTGCTCCACTTCACCGTCACCTCGCGGTCCGACACCGGGTCGAGGCCGATCGTGAAGCTCACCAGCCCGCCCTCGACGGCGCTCGCGTCGCCCACCGCCAGCTCCGCCGCGTCGTCGTCGGTGATCGTGCCCTCGCCCTCGCCGGCCCCCTCCACGCTGGAGACGGCGGCGTTGGTCGCCCCGCTCAGGGTCACCGTCACCGTCTCGTTGCGCTCGTCCACCACGTCGCCCTTGACCGGGATCAGGATGTTGGCCGTGCGCGTCCCCGCCGCGATCGTCACGCTCTTCGTCGCCGGGTCCGTGTAGTCGTCGTCCGCCGTCGCCGTCCCGCCCAGCGTGTAGGTGACCGTCACCTGCTGCCCGCTCACCGCCGAGAGCGTCACCGGGAAGCTCAGGTTCACCGTCGTCTTGGGGTCGTCACCCTCGAGCACCGCCACCGCGTCCCCCACCGCCACCGTCGGCGCCCCGTCGTTGTCGGTGATCGTGCCCGTGGCCTCGTCCTTGCCGGTGGCCAGGGCCGCGTTGACGGGCGCGGAGAGCTGGAGCAGGAAGGTCTCGGCGGGCTCGTCCAGGCTGTCCTGGGTGGTCTGCACCGTCACCACCACGCTGGAGGCCCCAGCCGCGATCGTCGCCGTCCGCGCCGGGCTCACCGCCGTGTAGTCCGCGGCCCCGGCCGGATGCGTCCCGCCCGCGTCGTTGGCGGTGCTCCACTTCACCGTCACCTCGCGGTCCGACACCGGGTCGAGGCCGATCGTGAAGCTCACCAGCCCGCCCTCGACGGCGCTCGCGTCGCCCACCGCCAGCTCCGCCGCGTCGTCGTCGGTGATCGTGCCCTCGCCCTCGCCGGCCCCCTCCACGCTGGAGACGGCGGCGTTGGTCGCCCCGCTCAGGGTCACCGTCACCGTCTCGTTGCGCTCGTCCACCACGTCGCCCTTGACCGGGATCAGGATGTTGGCCGTGCGCGTCCCCGCCGCGATCGTCACGCTCTTCGTCGCCGGGTCCGTGTAGTCGTCGTCCGCCGTCGCCGTCCCGCCCAGCGTGTAGGTGACCGTCACCTGCTGCCCGCTCACCGCCGAGAGCGTCACCGGGAAGCTCAGGTTCACCGTCGTCTTGGGGTCGTCACCCTCGAGCACCGCCACCGCGTCCCCCACCGCCACCGTCGGCGCCCCGTCGTTGTCGGTGATCGTGCCCGTGGCCTCGTCCTTGCCGGTGGCCAGGGCCGCGTTGACGGGCGCGGAGAGCTGGAGCAGGAAGGTCTCGGCGGGCTCGTCCAGGCTGTCCTGGGTGGTCTGCACCGTCACCACCACGCTGGAGGCCCCAGCCGCGATCGTCGCCGTCCGCGCCGGGCTCACCGCCGTGTAGTCCGCGGCCCCGGCCGGATGCGTCCCGCCCGCGTCGTTGGCGGTGCTCCACTTCACCGTCACCTCGCGGTCCGACACCGGGTCGAGGCCGATCGTGAAGCTCACCAGCCCGCCCTCGACGGCGCTCGCGTCGCCCACCGCCAGCTCCGCCGCGTCGTCGTCGGTGATCGTGCCCTCGCCCTCGCCGGCCCCCTCCACGCTGGAGACGGCGGCGTTGGTCGCCCCGCTCAGGGTCACCGTCACCGTCTCGTTGCGCTCGTCCACCACGTCGCCCTTGACCGGGATCAGGATGTTGGCCGTGCGCGTCCCCGCCGCGATCGTCACGCTCTTCGTCGCCGGGTCCGTGTAGTCGTCGTCCGCCGTCGCCGTCCCGCCCAGCGTGTAGGTGACCGTCACCTGCTGCCCGCTCACCGCCGAGAGCGTCACCGGGAAGCTCAGGTTCACCGTCGTCTTGGGGTCGTCACCCTCGAGCACCGCCACCGCGTCCCCCACCGCCACCGTCGGCGCCCCGTCGTTGTCGGTGATCGTGCCCGTGGCCTCGTCCTTGCCGGTGGCCAGGGCCGCGTTGACGGGCGCGGAGAGCTGGAGCAGGAAGGTCTCGGCGGGCTCGTCCAGGCTGTCCTGGGTGGTCTGCACCGTCACCACCACGCTGGAGGCCCCAGCCGCGATCGTCGCCGTCCGCGCCGGGCTCACCGCCGTGTAGTCCGCGGCCCCGGCCGGATGCGTCCCGCCCGCGTCGTTGGCGGTGCTCCACTTCACCGTCACCTCGCGGTCCGACACCGGGTCGAGGCCGATCGTGAAGCTCACCAGCCCGCCCTCGACGGCGCTCGCGTCGCCCACCGCCAGCTCCGCCGCGTCGTCGTCGGTGATCGTGCCCTCGCCCTCGCCGGCCCCCTCCACGCTGGAGACGGCGGCGTTGGTCGCCCCGCTCAGGGTCACCGTCACCGTCTCGTTGCGCTCGTCCACCACGTCGCCCTTGACCGGGATCAGGATGTTGGCCGTGCGCGTCCCCGCCGCGATCGTCACGCTCTTCGTCGCCGGGTCCGTGTAGTCGTCGTCCGCCGTCGCCGTCCCGCCCAGCGTGTAGGTGACCGTCACCTGCTGCCCGCTCACCGCCGAGAGCGTCACCGGGAAGCTCAGGTTCACCGTCGTCTTGGGGTCGTCACCCTCGAGCACCGCCACCGCGTCCCCCACCGCCACCGTCGGCGCCCCGTCGTTGTCGGTGATCGTGCCCGTGGCCTCGTCCTTGCCGGTGGCCAGGGCCGCGTTGACGGGCGCGGAGAGCTGGAGCAGGAAGGTCTCGGCGGGCTCGTCCAGGCTGTCCTGGGTGGTCTGCACCGTCACCACCACGCTGGAGGCCCCAGCCGCGATCGTCGCCGTCCGCGCCGGGCTCACCGCCGTGTAGTCCGCGGCCCCGGCCGGATGCGTCCCGCCCGCGTCGTTGGCGGTGCTCCACTTCACCGTCACCTCGCGGTCCGACACCGGGTCGAGGCCGATCGTGAAGCTCACCAGCCCGCCCTCGACGGCGCTCGCGTCGCCCACCGCCAGCTCCGCCGCGTCGTCGTCGGTGATCGTGCCCTCGCCCTCGCCGGCCCCCTCCACGCTGGAGACGGCGGCGTTGGTCGCCCCGCTCAGGGTCACCGTCACCGTCTCGTTGCGCTCGTCCACCACGTCGCCCTTGACCGGGATCAGGATGTTGGCCGTGCGCGTCCCCGCCGCGATCGTCACGCTCTTCGTCGCCGGGTCCGTGTAGTCGTCGTCCGCCGTCGCCGTCCCGCCCAGCGTGTAGGTGACCGTCACCTGCTGCCCGCTCACCGCCGAGAGCGTCACCGGGAAGCTCAGGTTCACCGTCGTCTTGGGGTCGTCACCCTCGAGCACCGCCACCGCGTCCCCCACCGCCACCGTCGGCGCCCCGTCGTTGTCGGTGATCGTGCCCGTGGCCTCGTCCTTGCCGGTGGCCAGGGCCGCGTTGACGGGCGCGGAGAGCTGGAGCAGGAAGGTCTCGGCGGGCTCGTCCAGGCTGTCCTGGGTGGTCTGCACCGTCACCACCACGCTGGAGGCCCCAGCCGCGATCGTCGCCGTCCGCGCCGGGCTCACCGCCGTGTAGTCCGCGGCCCCGGCCGGATGCGTCCCGCCCGCGTCGTTGGCGGTGCTCCACTTCACCGTCACCTCGCGGTCCGACACCGGGTCGAGGCCGATCGTGAAGCTCACCAGCCCGCCCTCGACGGCGCTCGCGTCGCCCACCGCCAGCTCCGCCGCGTCGTCGTCGGTGATCGTGCCCTCGCCCTCGCCGGCCCCCTCCACGCTGGAGACGGCGGCGTTGGTCGCCCCGCTCAGGGTCACCGTCACCGTCTCGTTGCGCTCGTCCACCACGTCGCCCTTGACCGGGATCAGGATGTTGGCCGTGCGCGTCCCCGCCGCGATCGTCACGCTCTTCGTCGCCGGGTCCGTGTAGTCGTCGTCCGCCGTCGCCGTCCCGCCCAGCGTGTAGGTGACCGTCACCTGCTGCCCGCTCACCGCCGAGAGCGTCACCGGGAAGCTCAGGTTCACCGTCGTCTTGGGGTCGTCACCCTCGAGCACCGCCACCGCGTCCCCCACCGCCACCGTCGGCGCCCCGTCGTTGTCGGTGATCGTGCCCGTGGCCTCGTCCTTGCCGGTGGCCAGGGCCGCGTTGACGGGCGCGGAGAGCTGGAGCAGGAAGGTCTCGGCGGGCTCGTCCAGGCTGTCCTGGGTGGTCTGCACCGTCACCACCACGCTGGAGGCCCCAGCCGCGATCGTCGCCGTCCGCGCCGGGCTCACCGCCGTGTAGTCCGCGGCCCCGGCCGGATGCGTCCCGCCCGCGTCGTTGGCGGTGCTCCACTTCACCGTCACCTCGCGGTCCGACACCGGGTCGAGGCCGATCGTGAAGCTCACCAGCCCGCCCTCGACGGCGCTCGCGTCGCCCACCGCCAGCTCCGCCGCGTCGTCGTCGGTGATCGTGCCCTCGCCCTCGCCGGCCCCCTCCACGCTGGAGACGGCGGCGTTGGTCGCCCCGCTCAGGGTCACCGTCACCGTCTCGTTGCGCTCGTCCACCACGTCGCCCTTGACCGGGATCAGGATGTTGGCCGTGCGCGTCCCCGCCGCGATCGTCACGCTCTTCGTCGCCGGGTCCGTGTAGTCGTCGTCCGCCGTCGCCGTCCCGCCCAGCGTGTAGGTGACCGTCACCTGCTGCCCGCTCACCGCCGAGAGCGTCACCGGGAAGCTCAGGTTCACCGTCGTCTTGGGGTCGTCACCCTCGAGCACCGCCACCGCGTCCCCCACCGCCACCGTCGGCGCCCCGTCGTTGTCGGTGATCGTGCCCGTGGCCTCGTCCTTGCCGGTGGCCAGGGCCGCGTTGACGGGCGCGGAGAGCTGGAGCAGGAAGGTCTCGGCGGGCTCGTCCAGGCTGTCCTGGGTGGTCTGCACCGTCACCACCACGCTGGAGGCCCCAGCCGCGATCGTCGCCGTCCGCGCCGGGCTCACCGCCGTGTAGTCCGCGGCCCCGGCCGGATGCGTCCCGCCCGCGTCGTTGGCGGTGCTCCACTTCACCGTCACCTCGCGGTCCGACACCGGGTCGAGGCCGATCGTGAAGCTCACCAGCCCGCCCTCGACGGCGCTCGCGTCGCCCACCGCCAGCTCCGCCGCGTCGTCGTCGGTGATCGTGCCCTCGCCCTCGCCGGCCCCCTCCACGCTGGAGACGGCGGCGTTGGTCGCCCCGCTCAGGGTCACCGTCACCGTCTCGTTGCGCTCGTCCACCACGTCGCCCTTGACCGGGATCAGGATGTTGGCCGTGCGCGTCCCCGCCGCGATCGTCACGCTCTTCGTCGCCGGGTCCGTGTAGTCGTCGTCCGCCGTCGCCGTCCCGCCCAGCGTGTAGGTGACCGTCACCTGCTGCCCGCTCACCGCCGAGAGCGTCACCGGGAAGCTCAGGTTCACCGTCGTCTTGGGGTCGTCACCCTCGAGCACCGCCACCGCGTCCCCCACCGCCACCGTCGGCGCCCCGTCGTTGTCGGTGATGGTGCCGGTGGCCTCGTCCTTGCCGGTGGCCAGGGCCGCGTTGACGGGCGCGGAGAGCTGGAGCAGGAAGGTCTCGGCGGGCTCGTCCAGGCTGTCCTGGGTGGTCTGCACCGTCACCACCACGCTGGCCGCCCCAGCCGCGATCGTCGCCGTCCGCGCCGGGCTCACCGCCGTGTAGTCCGCGGCCCCGGCCGGATGCGTCCCGCCCGCGTCGTTGGCGGTGCTCCACTTCACCGTCACCTCGCGGTCCGACACCGGGTCGAGGCCGATCGTGAAGCTCACCAGCCCGCCCTCGACGGCGCTCGCGTCGCCCACCGCCAGCTCCGCCGCGTCGTCGTCGGTGATCGTGCCCTCGCCCTCGCCGGCCCCCTCCACGCTGGAGACGGCGGCGTTGGTCGCCCCGCTCAGGGTCACCGTCACCGTCTCGTTGCGCTCGTCCACCACGTCGCCCTTGACCGGGATCAGGATGTTGGCCGTGCGCGTCCCCGCCGCGATCGTCACGCTCTTCGTCGCCGGGTCCGTGTAGTCGTCGTCCGCCGTCGCCGTCCCGCCCAGCGTGTAGGTGACCGTCACCTGCTGCCCGCTCACCGCCGAGAGCGTCACCGGGAAGCTCAGGTTCACCGTCGTCTTGGGGTCGTCACCCTCGAGCACCGCCACCGCGTCCCCCACCGCCACCGTCGGCGCCCCGTCGTTGTCGGTGATCGTGCCCGTGGCCTCGTCCTTGCCGGTGGCCAGGGCCGCGTTGACGGGCGCGGAGAGCTGGAGCAGGAAGGTCTCGGCGGGCTCGTCCAGGCTGTCCTGGGTGGTCTGCACCGTCACCACCACGCTGGAGGCCCCAGCCGCGATCGTCGCCGTCCGCGCCGGGCTCACCGCCGTGTAGTCCGCGGCCCCGGCCGGATGCGTCCCGCCCGCGTCGTTGGCGGTGCTCCACTTCACCGTCACCTCGCGGTCCGACACCGGGTCGAGGCCGATCGTGAAGCTCACCAGCCCGCCCTCGACGGCGCTCGCGTCGCCCACCGCCAGCTCCGCCGCGTCGTCGTCGGTGATCGTGCCCTCGCCCTCGCCGGCCCCCTCCACGCTGGAGACGGCGGCGTTGGTCGCCCCGCTCAGGGTCACCGTCACCGTCTCGTTGCGCTCGTCCACCACGTCGCCCTTGACCGGGATCAGGATGTTGGCCGTGCGCGTCCCCGCCGCGATCGTCACGCTCTTCGTCGCCGGGTCCGTGTAGTCGTCGTCCGCCGTCGCCGTCCCGCCCAGCGTGTAGGTGACCGTCACCTGCTGCCCGCTCACCGCCGAGAGCGTCACCGGGAAGCTCAGGTTCACCGTCGTCTTGGGGTCGTCACCCTCGAGCACCGCCACCGCGTCCCCCACCGCCACCGTCGGCGCCCCGTCGTTGTCGGTGATGGTGCCCGTGGCCTCGTCCTTGCCGGTGGCCAGGGCCGCGTTGACGGGCGCGGAGAGCTGGAGCAGGAAGGTCTCGGCGGGCTCGTCCAGGCTGTCCTGGGTGGTCTGCACCGTCACCACCACGCTGGAGGCCCCAGCCGCGATCGTCGCCGTCCGCGCCGGGCTCACCGCCGTGTAGTCCGCGGCCCCGGCCGGATGCGTCCCGCCCGCGTCGTTGGCGGTGCTCCACTTCACCGTCACCTCGCGGTCCGACACCGGGTCGAGGCCGATCGTGAAGCTCACCAGCCCGCCCTCGACGGCGCTCGCGTCGCCCACCGCCAGCTCCGCCGCGTCGTCGTCGGTGATCGTGCCCTCGCCCTCGCCGGCCCCCTCCACGCTGGAGACGGCGGCGTTGGTCGCCCCGCTCAGGGTCACCGTCACCGTCTCGTTGCGCTCGTCCACCACGTCGCCCTTGACCGGGATCAGGATGTTGGCCGTGCGCGTCCCCGCCGCGATCGTCACGCTCTTCGTCGCCGGGTCCGTGTAGTCGTCGTCCGCCGTCGCCGTCCCGCCCAGCGTGTAGGTGACCGTCACCTGCTGCCCGCTCACCGCCGAGAGCGTCACCGGGAAGCTCAGGTTCACCGTCGTCTTGGGGTCGTCACCCTCGAGCACCGCCACCGCGTCCCCCACCGCCACCGTCGGCGCCCCGTCGTTGTCGGTGATCGTGCCCGTGGCCTCGTCCTTGCCGGTGGCCAGGGCCGCGTTGACGGGCGCGGAGAGCTGGAGCAGGAAGGTCTCGGCGGGCTCGTCCAGGCTGTCCTGGGTGGTCTGCACCGTCACCACCACGCTGGAGGCCCCAGCCGCGATCGTCGCCGTCCGCGCCGGGCTCACCGCCGTGTAGTCCGCGGCCCCGGCCGGATGCGTCCCGCCCGCGTCGTTGGCGGTGCTCCACTTCACCGTCACCTCGCGGTCCGACACCGGGTCGAGGCCGATCGTGAAGCTCACCAGCCCGCCCTCGACGGCGCTCGCGTCGCCCACCGCCAGCTCCGCCGCGTCGTCGTCGGTGATCGTGCCCTCGCCCTCGCCGGCCCCCTCCACGCTGGAGACGGCGGCGTTGGTCGCCCCGCTCAGGGTCACCGTCACCGTCTCGTTGCGCTCGTCCACCACGTCGCCCTTGACCGGGATCAGGATGTTGGCCGTGCGCGTCCCCGCCGCGATCGTCACGCTCTTCGTCGCCGGGTCCGTGTAGTCGTCGTCCGCCGTCGCCGTCCCGCCCAGCGTGTAGGTGACCGTCACCTGCTGCCCGCTCACCGCCGAGAGCGTCACCGGGAAGCTCAGGTTCACCGTCGTCTTGGGGTCGTCACCCTCGAGCACCGCCACCGCGTCCCCCACCGCCACCGTCGGCGCCCCGTCGTTGTCGGTGATCGTGCCCGTGGCCTCGTCCTTGCCGGTGGCCAGGGCCGCGTTGACGGGCGCGGAGAGCTGGAGCAGGAAGGTCTCGGCGGGCTCGTCCAGGCTGTCCTGGGTGGTCTGCACCGTCACCACCACGCTGGAGGCCCCAGCCGCGATCGTCGCCGTCCGCGCCGGGCTCACCGCCGTGTAGTCCGCGGCCCCGGCCGGATGCGTCCCGCCCGCGTCGTTGGCGGTGCTCCACTTCACCGTCACCTCGCGGTCCGACACCGGGTCGAGGCCGATCGTGAAGCTCACCAGCCCGCCCTCGACGGCGCTCGCGTCGCCCACCGCCAGCTCCGCCGCGTCGTCGTCGGTGATCGTGCCCTCGCCCTCGCCGGCCCCCTCCACGCTGGAGACGGCGGCGTTGGTCGCCCCGCTCAGGGTCACCGTCACCGTCTCGTTGCGCTCGTCCACCACGTCGCCCTTGACCGGGATCAGGATGTTGGCCGTGCGCGTCCCCGCCGCGATCGTCACGCTCTTCGTCGCCGGGTCCGTGTAGTCGTCGTCCGCCGTCGCCGTCCCGCCCAGCGTGTAGGTGACCGTCACCTGCTGCCCGCTCACCGCCGAGAGCGTCACCGGGAAGCTCAGGTTCACCGTCGTCTTGGGGTCGTCACCCTCGAGCACCGCCACCGCGTCCCCCACCGCCACCGTCGGCGCCCCGTCGTTGTCGGTGATCGTGCCCGTGGCCTCGTCCTTGCCGGTGGCCAGGGCCGCGTTGACGGGCGCGGAGAGCTGGAGCAGGAAGGTCTCGGCGGGCTCGTCCAGGCTGTCCTGGGTGGTCTGCACCGTCACCACCACGCTGGAGGCCCCAGCCGCGATCGTCGCCGTCCGCGCCGGGCTCACCGCCGTGTAGTCCGCGGCCCCGGCCGGATGCGTCCCGCCCGCGTCGTTGGCGGTGCTCCACTTCACCGTCACCTCGCGGTCCGACACCGGGTCGAGGCCGATCGTGAAGCTCACCAGCCCGCCCTCGACGGCGCTCGCGTCGCCCACCGCCAGCTCCGCCGCGTCGTCGTCGGTGATCGTGCCCTCGCCCTCGCCGGCCCCCTCCACGCTGGAGACGGCGGCGTTGGTCGCCCCGCTCAGGGTCACCGTCACCGTCTCGTTGCGCTCGTCCACCACGTCGCCCTTGACCGGGATCAGGATGTTGGCCGTGCGCGTCCCCGCCGCGATCGTCACGCTCTTCGTCGCCGGGTCCGTGTAGTCGTCGTCCGCCGTCGCCGTCCCGCCCAGCGTGTAGGTGACCGTCACCTGCTGCCCGCTCACCGCCGAGAGCGTCACCGGGAAGCTCAGGTTCACCGTCGTCTTGGGGTCGTCACCCTCGAGCACCGCCACCGCGTCCCCCACCGCCACCGTCGGCGCCCCGTCGTTGTCGGTGATCGTGCCCGTGGCCTCGTCCTTGCCGGTGGCCAGGGCCGCGTTGACGGGCGCGGAGAGCTGGAGCAGGAAGGTCTCGGCGGGCTCGTCCAGGCTGTCCTGGGTGGTCTGCACCGTCACCACCACGCTGGAGGCCCCAGCCGCGATCGTCGCCGTCCGCGCCGGGCTCACCGCCGTGTAGTCCGCGGCCCCGGCCGGATGCGTCCCGCCCGCGTCGTTGGCGGTGCTCCACTTCACCGTCACCTCGCGGTCCGACACCGGGTCGAGGCCGATCGTGAAGCTCACCAGCCCGCCCTCGACGGCGCTCGCGTCGCCCACCGCCAGCTCCGCCGCGTCGTCGTCGGTGATCGTGCCCTCGCCCTCGCCGGCCCCCTCCACGCTGGAGACGGCGGCGTTGGTCGCCCCGCTCAGGGTCACCGTCACCGTCTCGTTGCGCTCGTCCACCACGTCGCCCTTGACCGGGATCAGGATGTTGGCCGTGCGCGTCCCCGCCGCGATCGTCACGCTCTTCGTCGCCGGGTCCGTGTAGTCGTCGTCCGCCGTCGCCGTCCCGCCCAGCGTGTAGGTGACCGTCACCTGCTGCCCGCTCACCGCCGAGAGCGTCACCGGGAAGCTCAGGTTCACCGTCGTCTTGGGGTCGTCACCCTCGAGCACCGCCACCGCGTCCCCCACCGCCACCGTCGGCGCCCCGTCGTTGTCGGTGATCGTTACCACGGCGGTGGCGGCCCCTTCGGGCAGCGCCGCGTTGGTGGGCGCCGACAGCTCCAGCAGGAAGGTCTCGTCCCCTTCCAGGGCGGTGTCCTCCGTGGTTTGCACTTCCACGACGGCGCTGGTGGCTCCCGCTTTGATGGTCACGGTCTGCGCCGGGCTCACCGCCGTGTAGTCGGTCCCCGCCGTAGCCGGGCTGGCGTCGTCGCGCGTGTCGGCGGCCGTGTTCCACTTGACGGTCACGTCATTGATGGAGGGGTTTGAAAGGGAGATGGTGACCTGCGCCTTTTCGCCCTCGTCCACCGCCGCGGCGGCGACGGACAGCGCCGCCGCGTCATCGTCGATGATGGTCCCTATGACAACATAGCGGTGATTCAAAGCCAGAGACTCAGCGCCCTCTGTCCCCTGGTTCTTGTCAACATATGAAACTATGCCCACCGTGAACGCCTCGTTCACCTCATCGAGGTCGTCGTCGGTGGTTTGAACCGACAAGGTCACAGTGTCCTTCCCCTCGAACCGTACGATATTCCCACCCGCAACGTAGTTGGAGGTGTAGTCGCTAGCGGGATCGGCGACGGTGAGCGGGGGCAATATAAGGCTTTGATAGCCCCCGGTACGCCAATTCAAAGCCGGGACGGTATCATCCCTGCGGGTGACGGTGAAGATAACGGCGCCGCCCTCGGTGGCGGAGCTGCTCTTGACGGTCAGGTCATCGCCCGTTAGGCCGTGATCTTCGTCCCGGTTGGCCACTTGGACAGCGTCGGCCTTGACGCCGGTGTAATCAGCTCCACTGACCTGATGCCTGATTTCATACAAGAAGACAAGGTTACTGGGTTTAGCGCCGGTAATCGTCACGGTCTGGGGTGTATTCCAGTTGCCGCCATTAAAGGTAAGGGTGGTTGGTGAGATATATTGGGAATCCTCGGTGTCCCTGGCTTTCGGGAGTACCTGGAGCTTGATCGTCACAACGCCATCACCGGTGTGGGGCTGGCTGTTCAGGACCACGGTGTATTCGGCGGTGTCGCCTGCGTTCACCTCCACGGCTTCCTTCGAGATGGTGACGCCCCGGACGTCGTCATCGGTGATGGTAACGGTAACGGAACCCGCCGCGAACCCCTCGTAGTCGGCGTGTTGTGCGCCATGGGTAATGACGTAGCGCGGGTTCTTCAAATTGTCCAGGTCGTCGTTCCCGCCGGTGAAGGTGACCGTCTGGGGCTGGTCCCAGTCGTCGGGGCCGAAAACAAGCGTGGCGGTATCCACGCTGAGTAAGGGGGCGGTGTTCACGCCCCGGACGGTCACAGTTACGTCGCCGGTCGGCTGGGTATCCAGGACGATGGTATAGCTGTCCGTTCCGCCATTTTCCGCCACGGTCAGCGCTTTCTTGGAGAAAGTGATGCCCCGGTCGTCGTCGTCGGTGACGGTGGCGGTGACGGTATACTCGACGGTAACCGCGAAACCGCTGCCGCTGGCCACCAGCGTGATCGAGGCCTCGCGCTTGTCGTCGGCGTTGTCGACCTTGTCGTCCACGCCGGTGACGGTGACCGTCTGCGCCTGGTTCCAGTCGCCGGGCTTGAAGGTGAGCTCGGTCTGGTCCAGGGTAAGGGCGCCGGTCTCCCCGGTAATGGTGAGAGCGACGGTGACGTCGCCCGTCGGCTGGGAATCGAGCGCGACCGTAAAACTGTCCGTTCCCGCCTTCTCCGCCACGGTTACGGAGTTCTTGGACAGGACCAGGCTGCGGCCGCCCGCCGTCACCTGCACGGCCGCGGTGTCCGTGTTGCCGTCTTCGTCGGTGGCTCGCACGGTGGCGCTGTAGATGTTGTTCTTGTCTTTGTCCGTCGGCTTTTCGAAGTCCCGAGCCGACAGCGCCACCTCGCCGGTATCCGGGTCGATGCTGAAGTCGTCGGCGTCATCGCCCTCCAGCGTCCAGGTCACGTGGCCCAGCGGCGTGCCGGTGATGCTGGGGGTTGGCGCAGTCCAGGCCTGGCCGGCCCGCAACTCAACGTCGCCAACACCGTCAAGGCCGGCGATCATCAGCGAGGCATGGTCGTCGTCCCGGATGGTGATCCGGGATGTCCTGGAACTGTCGTACACCAGGCCTTGTGAGATTGGAATCGTAAATCTTGCGTAAACACCTATGTCCTCGTCGGTTTCGATCGCGCTGTCTTCGTTTGTGGTCAAGGTTTTTGCTACGCGGTTATCGCCGTCAAATAGGAGAGTCGTCTCGCTAAGAAGATTCCCGTCAAATTCTACGTAGTCATCGTTTGCAGTTGCCGGGTGGCTCAATCCGTCGTCCCTGAAAAATAACGCGATCCGGTTGAACCAACCGACGCCGTACGCAATGGGGTCGGAGAATTTCGCCAGGATCTCCACATCCTCGCCCTCGTCCACCACCCGGTCGGGGATGGTCATCGTTCGCTCGGTGGAGTCGGTGATGGTTACGGTGGCCTCGCCGCCCACCGGGTGAACGTTCAGCAGCCCCTCCGAGGGGTCCTTGAGGGCAACGGTGAACGTCTCCGGTAGTGGCTCCACCAGGTGGTCGGCGTTTATCGGTATGCTGATTGTCTTCGTTTTCTCACCCGGGCTGAAGGTGACCGCATTGTCCTGGTTCCCGTAGTCCTGGCCGGCAATGGCGGTGCCGTTCCTGGTTTCATAGGAAACCCGCACCTCTTCTGTGCTCGCCTGGGAGAGGCTGATGGTGAGGATTGCGTTGCCCGCGTCCTCACCGACGCGGACATCGCTGACGGACGCCTGGGGACGGTCGTTGTCCACGATGATGGTGGTAAGCGCAAAGCCATTCCAAAAAAGATGCGGAGACATTGTTGTCCAGAATTCGCCGCCATGCCCAGTCAGCCACATTGACGCGATTTCGTTGCCTTCAGATATAGAGTCGTCGTTAATTTTCACGAAAACCGCGAAGTTATATTCCTTAAGATCTGGAACAGACTCGGCGAATATATGCGCGGTAACGCCTTCTTGCTTTGCCACGCCACTGCACGGGTAATTGATATAGTAACCGGCGTTAGCGGGGTCCAGCTTGCCCTCTCCGCTAACGCCATCCTTCGAATGAGCTAATGCGAAATCCCTGACATTGGACTCGCTCAACAAAGTGCCCGGCTGTGGAAATCCAAGGAAGGAGTAATCATCGAGGTAGCAATTGATGAAACCTAACCTTCCTACAGTCCAGCGATCGTCCTCAGTTCGCGGGGGGAGTTTGAAGAGCACGACGTAGGTCTCCCCCTCCTCAACGACTGCGGGCAGCGGTTGGTGCATAATCAGGTTAACGGCGTCGTCGTCCTGGATTTCCCCGTAGGCGGTGGCGTTGCGGATGAGCATGGCGGTCTCATCCCCGCTCACCACAACCCCAAACCGCTCATTGCTTTCGTACGCAGTGTCGTCCAGGATCGTCACCGACACCGTTTTTCTCGTCTCGCCCGCGGCGAAGGTAAGGCTGCCGGATTGGACCGCCATGAAGTCATTCAGCCCTTGCGCGGCATCTCCGCCGCTCTTGGCGACATAGAACCCGCCGCCGGGACCGTCCTCGGTCCGCCACTGGATGGTGACCGGCGACGTCTGCTCCGGGGTCAGGGTCACGGTGAACTCGGCCGCGGCGCCGGACCCCTCGGTAACGGGCGCGGCGTCGGCGATGGAGATTTCCATCAGGTCGTTGTCCGTGATCGTGCCGACGGCAGTGGGGTCCCGGTACTTGGCATGGCGCGCGTGGGCCAACTGCACGTTGAACCGCTCGGCGGCTTCCGGCACCCTGTCCTCCAGGGTTTGCACCGTGATGGTCTTCGTCTGTTCCCCGGGGGCGAAGGTGACGGTCCGGCGCCGCTCCACCCCGACATAGTCATGGTCAAGGGTGGTTGCGGTGTCGTCTTCGGTCACCCAGAGGACCGATACCTCATTCTCGGAGGTTCCCTCCAGCGTGATGGTGAAGCTCAGTTCGCCACCCTCTTCAACCGTCGCGTCGGCGATGGAAATCCAGGGCCGCGAGTCGTCGTCGCGGATGGTCACCACACCCCGCTTTTCGTCGGCCACGGCACCGGTGATGGACTCCAGCACCACCATGAACTGCTGGTCCATCTCGTCCACCGTGTCCTGCAGCGTCGGGATCGGCGGCAGGGATACGCTGGTTTGCCCGGCAGGGATGGTGACCGGCGTGGCGGTGGTACTGGTGTAATCCTTGCCGGCCTTGGCCTTGTGGGTGTCGCTGCCGCCGTCGTCAAGGCCCCCGTTCACGGTCTTCCAGGTGAAGGTGACGTCGGTGGTGGCCGGCGGGTCCAGGGTTACCTCGAATTGGGCGGGCCAGCCCTCCGTAACGGTATCCTTGACCGCAGCCACCGACAGCGCCGGCCCGTCCACGATGCTCGCAGTGGGCATGGGAGAGTTAGTGCGGATATCTGCGACGGCGAAGCCGCTGCCAAAGATCTCCTTCAGCTTCTGCTGATCAGTGACAGCGGGCGAGGTATCCTCGACCGGGCTCCCCTCTGGGAAAAGGAACAAAGTGTCCAACTTGAAAGAGAACTCCTCTATGCCCTCTCCGCTGACTGAATCGGCGAGGACCGGCACGGACTGCGTGGCCTCAGTAGAGCCCTTGGGGACACGCACCGAATAACCCATTCTGCCCGCTGCTTTGAAGTCGCTGCCTGCCGTGGCCGTGCCGTCCACCGTGCTGACGCCCGCCACCACGTCGTACCCGACGGGGTGGGACAGAGTGACGCGGAGCACCGCGTCTTGCCCCTCCACTATGGTGTGGTCATCCAGGGTGAAGGAGAGTTTCAGGTTTTGGTCGTCGTTGTGGATGACCCCGTGAGACGTAATTGGGCTGCTGGGGCAGCTCCCGGCACCCTGGAAGCAGGCGTTCACCGGGTCGGAGAACCGTACTGACACCGTCTCGTCGGGCTCCTCGTCGTAATCGCCCGTCACCTCTATGTCAACGGTCTTTCTGAACTCGCCGGGCAGGAAGGTGAGGGTTCCGGCCGTGAGGGCCGTGTAGTCGGTACCCGAGGTGGCCGGATTGCTCTGCCCGCTCCCTGAAGCTTCGGCGTAGTTCACCGTTACCGTCCGCTCGCTGGGGCCGTCCAGCTGCACGCGGTATCGGAGGGTGGCCGTTGCACCGTCGTCGGGCTCGTCCACCTCCCCCGGTGATACGAACAGGACGGGCGGCGCATCATTGTCTGCAATGAATGCACTGGCCCAAATGCCGAAGCCGCCAGCTTCCAGGGTTTGTCCACCCTTCTGTGGAGTCGGATTGCTCACGCTTTTTATCCCCCGGAAGTTGCTGAATTCCACGCCCAGGCACTCTTCGGGTTCATCCAGGAAATCATCAAAGGTTGGTAGGGCGAAGGTCTTCGTCTGGTCCCCTGCTCCGAAGATGAGCTGTGTGGATTCCACTTCCCGATAGTCAACGCCCGGGGTTGGCTGGGGGTAAGTCGTTCGCCTCCGGCAGCCGGCGTCCGATATTACGACCTCAGCTCTCGCTGATTCACCCTCAGCCAGGGCCCGGTCCAGGGTGGCGACCAGTTTCAGCGGTTCACCCTCGGTTGCGGTCACGTTGTCAACGTGCATTTCAACCACGTCGTCGTGGCTGTAGATGGTGCCGACGACCACGATGGTGGTGTCCGCGGTGCCGTCGCCGTCGAGGTCCGGGAATTCCACCCCGTGTTGGGGATTGCTGAGCGTCAGGGTAAAGGTCTCCGGCAGTTCCACCCAGGGATCGTCAACCGGGGTTACCCAAATCACCTGCTCGGTGGAGTCTGCCGCAAACTCCAGGCTGCCGCTGGCGGGCAGGACGGCGCCTGATTTATTGGATATGGTGTAGTCGGCTGCGCTGGCTTTGCCGGGGTCCGTACTGGCAGATATTTCGTAAGACATCAGGCTTCGCGCTGACGTAGAGATCGCCTCGGCAGGCGCATTGATCCGAAACGAGACTTTGTCCCGGTCCTTTTCGGCCTGCGTATTACCGTCGTCCCACAGTTCCAAACCGTAGTCGCCGTTGGCGAGTCCGGTTTCTGCGTTGTAATTGACGGTTATGGGCGCGGGCCTATGTGTGATGAGTATGATATTGGACTTCAGATCCTGAGGGAGTACCAACTCGCCCTCAACACCGAAAAATTCGAGAACAAAAACTTCCGGTGTAGTGCTTGGTTCCTGCACAAGATCCCATGTCGTTTGAATTGTGAAGGTATGGGAGAGAGATCTGGCATTCCCATTTCCGTCTGCGCCTGTGCCGAGATACAACGTTCCCTGAATAGATTCGTAGTCTTTGCCGGATGTAGCAGTATCATTTCCCTTTGTCCTGTAGCTGACAGACCCATTTGTTCCTGCCGGCACGGAGACGGTTACAGTTATAGAATTTCCTTCTCTGACAGTTAAGTTCGCGGGATTAAATGCGATGTCAATAGGGGTCTTTTCGGCGTCCTGGGCTGCGACGTGATCGGCGACTGGCGGCATCAAGACCGCGGCGCCAATGAGCACAGCGAGAACCCATGCGGGCCGGAGAACCCGGCGGGCGGTCAAGCCTAAGCAGGCGGCCCTGACCGGTCCGCTGGTGAATGAATAGAAAACCCATGCGCAATGGACTAGCATATGGTTGTACAGCCAATATCGATCTGCCAGCTCTTGCAACGGCGATTTACAGGAACCGGACATTGAGCAATGGCCCTGTACCCATAGAGCCACCTACTGTTCCGTCTGTGCCTTCGCCCTCCCTTAGGCGGTGACGCGCACGGACTGGAGCGAGACGATCTCCCCGTTGTCCCGGCCTCGGCGCCGGAGCCAGGTGAGCGGCTACGCTTTGTCGGGAAGCGGGTGTGCAGCGGGGGGGGGGGCAGTCGCCTTCAGCGCCGTCCGAGAGCCGATCATCGAGACGAATCCAGAGGCCGTCGGGATCAGCGAGCCGCGCCAGGAGCGATCTCATCGCAGTGTCCGCTCGGGTTCCGTCATCGGCCTTCCAGAATCGCTTGGGTTGATCTGGGTTCAGGTCGCCGGCTACGCCGCCAGCGCGGCATCCAGCTCCCCACGAGAACTTGCTCTCTGCCTTCGGCGACGCTTGAATGATCATCAGGCACCCCGTAACAAGATTGCAGAAGCAACGAACACAAAGTAGACTATCAGCCATGCAACCGGTCGGCAAGGCTTACTTGTAGATGTCGACGTTCAGCGACACCGGGGCCCGAGGCTATCCGTTCGAGCGCCGTGTCGCGCGCCAGGTTGGAGCGGCGCTCGCGCAGCACACCGGCTCGGGGAGGGGCGAGCTGGCTGGGGATGGTCTCGCCCAGGTGGCGCACCGCGAGTTCCCCGCCGGGGCGTTCGGTCACTTCGACGCGCACCCCGGCGTAGGAGGGGCGCTGCGGGGAGGGCAGCAGCTACAGCCGTGCGCCAGCGATACGTCACGGTGTTGTCGCGGGCGACGCTGCGCACATGCCGGAAGGCGAGAATGGCGTCGAGATCGAGCGCGGGGTCGCGCGGCCCGCCAGGCTGGCTCGGGCTCGCGCGCGGCGACGGCGAAGCGAGCGTTGAAGCGCGGCAGGAAGCGCTCGAGCACGGCCTGCACCTCGGCGATGGTGGTGGCCGAGGCAAGGCGCAGTTCGGTCACGAGGCGGTCCTGGAAAGTACCTGCGACGCGCTCCACGCGGCCCTTGGCCTGCGGCGAGCAGGCCAAGATGAGGCGGACCCCCAGCTCGGCCATCGCCCGTGCGAACTCGTCCTGCGCTTCGACCGCCCGGCCCCGGTCCTGGCTACGACGGACTGCTCGCCGGGAGCGCGCGA
This sequence comes from Dehalococcoidia bacterium, assembly GCA_965207415.1. Classification (GTDB taxonomy): domain Bacteria; phylum Chloroflexota; class Dehalococcoidia; order UBA2979; family UBA2979; genus VXMT01. The sequence goes on along the minus strand of CBDBMD010000003.1, from coordinate 3,053,366 downwards.
TGAGCGCTACCTGGTTGAGCTGCTCGCAGCCGAGCTCGATGACCGCAACGCCCGCCGCCGCGAGCGCCGCATCCGCGAGGCACGCTTCCCGCGCCGCAAGCACCTCGCCGACTTCGACCTCGCCGAGGCCGCCGACGAGCGCACGCTCTCACGCCTCGTCGCCCGCTACGGCCGCTCGACCTGCTCTGCCTCGACGGGCTGGGCTACGGGCATCTCGACCCGCGCGGCGCGGAACTCCTCTTCCAGATCCTGACCGAGCGCGAGGAACGCGCCTTCTCCGGAGTGGGCCGGACCTTCGACGACCCCAGGCTCGCCGCCGCCGTCGTCCGACCGGATCACCTTCCGCGCATATCATCGAGACCGGCACGGAGTTCCTACCGGCTGCGCATCACCGCGACCGCGAAGGGGATGTGCGCCGACGAACTGATCCCCTACCGGCGGCGGGCCAGTTTATGATGATCAAGGCGGGGCCAAATCAAATCATCATTCCCACTTCTCGCTGGCGTCGAGCGACTTAGTCGGAGGACTGGCACTTGAGTGACCCGGAATCCATGGAAACGAGCGAGCCCGCCCCAGAAGAGTTCCTGAGTCTGTCGCTGTTGAAACTCATGGACCTGAGTCAGGTGCTGGAAAACCTAGTTGAAGCAGAACTGGCAGATTGGGAAATCTTGATCGTTGAATTGCGAGTCCTGGCCGTCTGCGCGGCGCATCCCGGAATCACCGCCGCTGGAATCTCCGGCACTATCCCGGTGGAGCCCCCCGCCCTCAGCCGGCTGGTGCACCGACTGGTTCAGAAAGGGCTGTTGTACAGGAGCCGGTCCCGAATCGACCGGCGAGAGGTGAGGCTACGCGCGACTAGCGATGGGCTGACATTGCTCAAGGAATGCCAAATTCAGGTTGCGCAATCCACGTCCGAGTTCCTGCGACCCTTGAGCAAGGCTCAACAGGCCTCCTTAGTGTCCACCGTAGAAACCTTGCTTTCCAGAAACTATCAGAACCATATGGGCCGGGAGAGCTGAGGGATGGGGATATCGGGTGCCGAAGGGCTTAGAGATCTTGCCCTAACGAAGACAGTCCTGTCTGAGGCCGCGTGTGACCATAGTGCCCGAACTATGGGCGTGCAGCCAACGCTTCCCCAAAGGCGAACGCGCCCATGGCGTGGGGGGCATTGTACCAGCTTTCTCTTGACTGCCTGATTTCTTCCAACATGCGTCGACTGGCTGCCCCGTACTGGGTAGCGGGAGATTCAATGTCAACCGTGAAAAACCACTGATCGCCGAGTTCATAGAGCAGTTTCAGCCGTTCGCCCGTGAACATTTCGAACGAGGCAGACGTTTGGATGTCGACAAATCCCGCCTGCTCAAGATGTCCGGCCAATTCCTTGCCCATCTGCGGGTGCCCATCGTCGGCCTGGAGAGTGTCCGCAAAGACGGCATATGCCTGTGCCGCAGACCTTGGGTCCGGGTCTGGATGAGTCATGAACAAGTCCATGATGATCTCCCGACAGGCCAGAATGCCTCCGGGTTTGAGCACCCGCTTCATTTCGTTCAGAGCGGCCCCGGTGTCTGGAATATAGGCCAGGGTGTCACTGCAATGGACGACATCGTACGAGTCATCCTCAAAGGGCAAAGCTCTCGCATCAGCAACGCTGAACTTCGCGTTGCTCAGTCGCCGCTCCTCAGCCGCCTGCGTTGCCATCTCCACCTGCGACGGCTCGATGTCGACGCCGCGCAGTTCGCCCGGCGCTATCGCCTCGGCCAGTCCGTCCGATATTGAGCCCGGCCCGCAACCTACGTCGAGCACACGAAGACCGGGCTTCAGGTGCGGCAACAGATAGGCGCATGCGTCTGCGGCGCTCCGCGAAGCAAGAATTCGCAAGTAGGCCTCAGAGTACCCCATTATGTACGAACCGGTCATCATGGCAGCTCCCTTCAGAAGGGTTTCAGTGCCCAGTGTTCAACCCGGAGCAGCCTGTCACTGCCCCAGCAGATCGCGGTGCGAGCCTCGGTGACGACGCAGGTGTGGTCTTCCCCGGTGTCGATCTGAATGGCGATCCCGGAGACCTGCGCTGAAGCCGTGTCAGGCAGCGCCCAGACGGCGACGAGCATGAGTCCGGCGATCGTCAAATTGGGCGGAGGAGTCTACCCCCCCCCCCGTACACCTGTTCTTGTCATGTCGATCTCTCCTTCGCAGCATTCCCGGGCGACCATGTCGCGGCTGTACAGCGGCTACGATAGTGATGGGCGATCAGGCCTGCAACTTCACAGGCAGGGCCCAAGGCCATGCTCGAACGTCCCGGCTCAGTGGCGTACAGTGGTCGATGCGAGCACACCATCGAGGGCTATCGAGTGTACCACCGTCGCGCATCTTGGTGCCCTGCCCTGCTTGGGCGAGACCGACGGACACGACGAAAGCAACGCACACGCGGCGGGCGGGCGGTGCAGCGAGTTACTAACCGGGGTAGGCGAGCGGCGGTGTATGGTCGCGGCGTGGCTTGAGGACCGGGCAGAGGCCGGTGAGGCATTGGTGCGATCTGCCCGTACGAAAGCATGGTCCGGGAGCCCTGCGACTGCATCATTGGTGACGTCCCATCGGGGCGATCCCGTTCGGTAGAGTGTCGTTTGTTCGTGGCTCCCTCCGGTCACACGCCCATGCAGTGTGGAGGAGGGAGAGGATGGAGACACGAGGCAAGGGTGCCCGGCGCACCGACGGAACGCGGGGCGATCCGCAGGTACTGCCTGAGGCGCTGTCGCGGGTGAACCTGAACGCGGCCGGGATCGATGTGGGCGCCGAGAGCCACTTCGTGGCAGTTCCCGAGGACCGTTCCGATAGGCCGGTGCGGGAGTTCGAAGCTTTCACGGGCGACCTGTACCGCCTGGCGGACTGGTTGGCCGAGTGCGGCATCGAGACCGTGGCCCTGGAATCGACGGGCGTGTACTGGATTCCGCTCTTCGGAGTGCTGGAGGAGCGGGGATTCGAGGTGCTGCTGGTGGACCCGAGGGGCATCAGGAATGCGCCCGGCCGCAAGACCGATGTGCTCGACAGCCAGTGGATCCAGCAGCTTCACACCTACGGACTGCTCTCCGGAGCCTTCCGTCCCGATGAGGAGATCCGCCGGCTGCGCAGCTACATGCGACAGCGAGCGATGCTGATCGAGGCCGCGGCCAGGCACGTTCAGCACATGCAGAAGGCGCTGACCCAGATGAACGTCAAGATCCAGCACGTCATCAGCGACATCACCGGTACGACCGGACTGGCCATCCTTGATGCCATCGTCGGTGGGGAGCGCGACCCCCTCAAACTGGCGCAGCTGCGTCACCCGAGGATCCGGGCTGACGAGTCGACGATCGCCAAGTCACTACACGGGCACTGGCGGGATGAGCACCTCTTCGAACTGGCGCAGGCACTGGATCTCTACCGGGTGTACCAGAGCAAGATCGCCGAGTGCGACAGGAAGCTCGAAGCGCTACTGGAGGAGCGGGGCGACTCTGGCGACCACCGGCCGCCTCTCGAGAAGCCCAGACGGTCGAAGCGCTCCAAGAATGCGCCGGCGTTCGACGTGCGGAGCCATCTCTACCACAGGACGGGGGTGGACCTGACGGAGGTCGATGGCATGAACGCCCATACGGCGCTGAGGTTCATCAGCGAGGTCGGGACGGACATGAGCCGGTGGCCAACCGAGAAGCACTTCGCATCATGGTTGGGAGTGAGCCCGAACAACCGCGTCACCGGAGGCAAGGTCATCAGCTCCCGGACCACGCCGTCAGCGAACCGGGCGGCAGCGGTCCTGCCGCTCGCCGCCTTCGGGCTTCTCCGCTCCGACAGCGCGCTGGGGGCGTTCCTGCGGAGGAAGAAGGCGCAACTGGGGCCAGCCAAGGCCATCACCGCGACGGCTCACAAGCTGGCGAGGATCCTCTACGCGATGCTGAAGTACGGACACGCGTACACGGATGCCGGAGCCGATTACTACGAGGCGCAGCACCACAAGCGAGCCCTCCGCAACGCGAGGCAGAGGGCCAGGAAGCTGGGCTACCAGCTGGTGCCGATCGTAGGTCACGAAACGGAGGGAAACGGGGCTCCTGGAGTGGCGCTGGCGGGTTTAGCGGGGGGAAGTTAGTCGGTAGCCCGCACACATGGACGAACGCGGGGGACACCGCCTCAATGGCGATGCCCCCCGTGCCGTCCGTCTATCGGGCGGCTCCCGCCAGCGCGCCCTCCTGTTCCTGCTCCAGCGCCCACTCGAAGAGCGAGAGCGTCGGAGCTTCACGTCGCCGGGGGTGCTCAGGTTCCGGCGACTCCTCCGCCATGAACTCCGCCCACGAGAAGAGCGTGCGCTGCGGCTCACGGGCTTCGTCACGACCGTTGTCGACCCCGACCGCGACAGCTTCCGCCGCGACGACCGCAGGCTTCGGCTCGGGCTCCGGTGCGTGCCAGTCCTCGTCGACGAGCAGCGCCTCGGCCTCCGCCGCGACCTGCCGCGCCTGCTCGAAGACCGACTCGACGGAGCCGACGTCCTCCTCGCCCGCGACGATCTTCCTCGCCAGGGCGAGCATCAGGTCGTCGCCGTCGTCCCCGTAGGCGGCGAGGCCGTCCTCGGGCAGCTCACCCTCCACGGCGAGGGAGCTTTGCAGCTTCTTCGCCACGAGCTGGAGCGCGTCGGCTTGCAGGGTGTTCCGGTAGGCCATGAAGACGACCTGCACGGGCTCCGTCTGGCCGATGCGCCAGGAGCGCCGTGACGCCTGCCGCATGGTGTAGACGCTGTAGTGCGTCTCGAACCAGCAGACCGTCGGGAACTCCACGAGGTCGAGCCCCGTCTGTACGAGCTGCGGGTGGCAGACGAGCACATCGACCCCCTCCTCGACCCGCTTCGCCACCCACGCCTCGCGGCGCTCGGGCGGGACCGCGTCGGCCTTCATGACCGCGACGCGGAAGCCGTGCCTGCCCAGAAACTCCTCCATGCGCCCCGTGATGTCGCGCGTGCCGGTGTGGGTGACGTAGACGAGCACCCTGCGTCCCGCCAGCCGCTCGGCGGCGACGAGGTCGACGAGCGCCCGCTCCTTGGGGTAGAGCCGGTCCTCGGGCAGCGGCGGGACCTGCACGAGCAGCTCCTCCGACTCGGGGTCGAAGACCGTCTCGCCCTGCGTGCAGCCGTCCGGGTAGGCGAGCAGCGTCTGCAGATAGGTGGCGAGCAGCCGCCGCGAACCCTTCGAGAGCGCGTCGGCAAGCGCCGCCCGCAGAGCCCCGTAGAGCTCGTCGTAACCCGAGCGCTGCGAGAAGCCGTCAGCGCCGGCCTCCGCGTCCATCGACGAGAGCAGCACGCGCTCCTCGTAGGGCGGGAGCCCGGACGCCACGTCCGAGAGCCGCAGGAAGACCGAGTTGCCGATGAGGTGGAACAGAGCGGCGGGGGCGAGCCCCGGGCGCTCCCTGACCACCTTGCGATAGCGCTTGCGGCGGCTCGTGCGCCCGTCCTCGAAGGAGTCGGGGTCGTCCTTGCCGATGGTGTGCTCGACGAAGCCGTAGCGCTCGACCCAGCGGCTCTCCTCGGAGCGCCCGAACTCACCCCTGATTTCCGGCGAGAACCGGTAGAGCAGGTGGAAGAGCGTCGAGGAGTAGCCGCCCATCAGCGTGCCGCTGAGGGAGAGCGACTTGCCGCAGGCGTCGGCGAGGACGCCGGCGGCGATGCCCTGGGCGGAGCCTCTTGCCTTGAACTCGTGGATTTCGTCCCCAATCAGCAGCTCGAAGAAGCCGCGCAGGCGGTGCTTCACGTAGTCGCTGAGCGGGTAGCGCTTCGGGCCCGTGTGGTCGGCCTGCCAGAGCGCGGAGCCGCACTCCGGGCACCAGCGCTTGCGCCGGGCGAGGTCGCGCCCCAGCAGCGGCACGCCGTCCTTGTCGACGACCTGCTCGTGGCAGTCGGGGCAGCAGGGCACCCGGAAGGGCTCGCCCGTCTCCTCGTCGCGCACGAGTTTTCGCCCCGTCGTGGCCCAGCGCTGGACGACGGCGGGCTGCCAGCGGTAGGAGAGCTTCGCCCGTTCGCGGCTCATCACCGCGAAGAGCGGGCCGTCGCCGGTCGCGGTGCGCAGCCGCTCCAGGTCGGTGATCGAGGCGACGATGACGGCGCGGGCGCCGGGCACCGTCTCCTCGACCTCGCGCTTCCACTTGCGGGTCAGGTGGGGCGGGCACAGGACCAGCACCCGCTTGAAGCCCGCCATGTAGGCCGCCGAGGCGGCGATGAAGGTCTTGCCCGTGCCCATCTCGCCGACGACGGTCGTGCCGCGCTGCGCCTCGAGCGAGAGCGCCGCGCCGCGGATGGCGTCGGCCTGCGCGCCCAGGGGAGCGCGCAGCAGACGGGGGAGGGCTTTCCCGCTATCGGAGGGCCGGTAGCGGGGCGGATAGGACTCCACCACCCGCCGGGCGATGGCGTCGCGGTACGTGTCGATGAATCCTGCGAGGTCCATGGTTCGGTTCCTTTCGGTTTGCTTTCGGTCGTGACGAAGCGAGGCCCCGCCGTTCCGGTAGGGAGTGGGCGGGGCCTCTTGATGCGGCCGGGATGAGCCGCCTACGCGGCGATGTCGGTGATCTCGCCGAGGTCGAGGTCGAGCGCGACCACGGTGGTGCGCAGCCGCTCCCGGTAGGTCTCCTTCTCGGGGGTGGTTTCCACCAATACCATCTCCTTTGAAGTCTTCCCCTTGACGAGGATGCGCGTGCCGTCCGCCTCGAGCTGGAGGTTGTCGAGGAAGCCGGCCGCGACCAGCATCGCCAGGTGCCCGCGCCGCAGCGGCATGAGCGGCCTCGCCCGAAGATCCTCCGCCGGCCAGAGCGCGTCCGTGACGGTCGTGCTGACCCAGAGCCCCGAGCGTCGCGACTCCTCGGCCGCGGCGACGGGGTCGACCGTGCGGGTGGCGAAGAGCACCTCGCCGTCCGCCGTCGCCGGGGCGTTGTAGACGGGGTAGCGCTGCGGGCGCAGCTCGTCGAGGTTGCCCTCGATCGCCTCCTGCAAGGCGACGGCGGCGTACTGGTCGTACTGCACCTCCGCCTTGCGGACGCCCGTGACGACGACCTGGCCGAAGGCTTCGCGCTCCGGCTCCGGGAAGGCCCAGACGCGCAGGCTCCGGTAGTGCGAGGCGAGGTAGCGCGCCGACTCCGCCAGCCGCCGCAGCGGCACGACGAAGACCAGCAGCCCCTGCTCCGCGAGGTAGCGCGTGCAGTGGCGCAGGAAGGCCTGCTCCGTGCGCTTCTCGTCCTCGTCGGAGTCAAAGTCGTAGGGCGGGTTCAGGAACAGCATCCCGAAGGCCCCGTTGGCGATCGCGGTCTGGAAGAGGTCGGTGCCGAGCGCGTGGTCGAGGCGGCTCTCCGCCTCCCTCGCGCGCTCGGCGTGGAGCTCCACCCCGTAGGTCTCGACGGCAGCGCCGTCGGGACGCCCGATGCAGGCTGCGAGCTGCGCCAGCGCGTCCCCGGCTCCGCAGCAGGGGTCGAGGATGCGCAACGTCGTCTCGCCCCGGGTCACCGTGCGGGCCTGCATGAGGCTCGCGATCATCTCCACCACGCGCGGCGGCGTGGGGTAGAACCCCGCCTTCGCCTGTGCGGCCAGTCTCATCTCGTGTCTCCTTCCGTGCGTTCGTTGCTTGCTGTCTCACGCGCGAGCGTGAGCGTGCCCGCCGCCACGGCGGCGGCGAGGTCGTCCCGAAGCGCCTCCGCGTCGGGAGTGCAGCGCCAGGCGGCGACGCCCGCCGACTGGAGCCGCGAGATTTCGCCGCTGGCGAGTCCCCGTTCCCACAGCCACTGCGCCCAGCTGCGGTGCAGGGGCAGGGGACTGCGGCGGTCGAGGAAGCGGTGGTGCAGGGCGGGCGCCTCGTCCTCGCCTGGGGCGAGCAAGAGGAACGCGTCCCGCTCGAAGGCGTACTCGGCCATGCGCGTGTAGACCATCGCGTGGCAGCCGCCCGAGACGGGCAGGCGGGCGATCTTCGTCGTCCACGTCCCGATGGTCTCGCCCGGAATCTCGCAGCGGTGGAAGCCGCCCGAGAGGGCGAGTCCGTCGGCGCCGGCAAGCAGGTGGGCGCTCTCCGGCGGTCGCTTGAGGAGGGCGGCCCAGATCGCTTTGAGGGCGCTCTGGGCGCCGACCATGGAGAGGAACCAGAGTCCCTCCGAGTCGGGGGCGCGCGCGAAGGCGTCGGCGGTTGCCGAGAAGCCTCCGGCGCTGATCGTGTACAGGTCGTCCGGGTTGATGGCGGCGTCGGCCGCAAGCATGGGCTGTTCTCCTTCCGTTAGTGGATGGGTGGGTGCGCGGGCGGGAGCCCGCGTGAGGGCCGGGCGGCCGGAGCCGTCCGGTCGGGGGTCAGGCCGCCTCCTGCGCTACGTGGGCACTGCGCCCGAGCACGTGGTCGGCCGCCCGCTGCGCCTGCCCGGCGGCGACCACCGCGAGACGGCGGTCGTCCTCCAGCGCCTGCAGCCAGGAGTCGATGTACGAGGCGGACTGCTCGACGCGCGAGGGGTCGATGCCCGCCTCGCTGCCGAGGAAGGCCGCCGCGAACTCCGCCACCAGCTCCTCGCGCGAGTAGCGCTCCGAGCCGAAGCGGGAGGCCGTCTCGTAGCCCTCGCGGGCGAGGCGGCCCGGGTGGCCGGTCGAGTGCGCGAGTTCGTGGAAGAGCGTCGCGTAGTAGCCGTGCGCATCCCCGAAGGCGTTGCGCAGCGGCAGGTGCACCTCGTCCTTCGAGGGCAGGTAGTAGGCTCCGCCGGCGTCGTGGTGGACGGTGGGGCCGCCGGCGTAGCCGCCGACGATCGCCTCCGCCCGCTCCAGCGGCTCCGGCCCGTCGCCGTCGCCCGCCAGGGGCGGCAGCTTGAGGCCCTGGCACTGGCGCACGTTGAAGACCGTGAAGAGGCGCAGCAGCGGGTAGTGCTCCGGCCGCTCCGGGTCGGGCGAGTCCTTTTTCTCGACCCACTTCCAGAGCACGACGCGCGTGCCGTGCTCGCCGCGGCGGACGTGTCCGCCGCCCGCCCGCGCCTGCCGGTACGTGAGCCAGCGCGGGTCGTTCCAGCCCCGCTCCAGCGCCGCCATCTGCAGCATCAGGATGTTGATGCCGCGGTAGGGGCGGTCCGTGCGGGCGTTGCGGTGTCCGCGGGCGCGCCACGGCGTGCGCCAGGGCACGGTGCCGCGCTCCAGCGCGGCGACGATGCGGTCGGTGATCTCCTGGTAGGCGTCGAGCATGACTGTCTCCTTCCGAATGCTCCGGGTGGTCGATGGCTGCGCGGGGGTGGCCCCGCGTGCGCCGCGCCCTAGAAGAGGCCGCGGTCCTTGAGGCTCACCGCCTCGTGGCCGCCGATGACGACGTGGTCGAGCAGCTCGACGCCGAGCAGCGCGGCCGCCTCGGCCAGCTCCTTCGTGACCTTCACGTCCTGCGGGCTGGGCGTGGGGTCGGAGCTGGGGTGGTTGTGGGCGACGATGATGTGCGGCACCGCCGCCACCACCGCCGGACGCAGCACCTCGGCCGGCCTGACGACGCTGGAGTACTGATTCCCCTGGTAGATCACCCGCTGCCCGACCACGCGGTTGCGGCGGTCGAGCAGCAGCACCCGCACCTGCTCCTGGGCGAGCGTCCCCATCTCCGGCCCCAGCAGGCGCTGCACGTCCTGTGGGGAGCAGAGGGCGGGGGCGTCCGGCTCGCGCTCGGGCAGCGTCTCGACCTCGTAGCGCACGGCCAGTTCGCCGAGCACGTGCAGGTTCCGGCGGAGGGCGTCCAGCAGGGCGTCCTCGTGCTTCGCCGTCATGCCGCCACCTCCACGGGGATGGCCTGCCCGAGGGGGCAGATGCAGTCCTCGTGGTCGGGCGAGGCAGGATCGTCGCAGTCGAGGCAGAGGCCGCAATTGCGGCACGCCACCCGCTGGTGGGCGAGGTCGCGGGCGTGCCGCCTGGCGACCGTGGCCTCCCAGCAGCAGTTCAGCTCGCAGTTGTTGTCGTGGGCGTCGCCGGCCTCAGCGTCCTCGCAGCTGCGGCAGTGCGTCCTGCCCTTGATGACGGGGTAGCCGCAGCCCGCGCAGTCCCCGCCGTACTCGCCGTGCCGCTCCAGCTCGCGCCTCACGATCGTGCGGGCGAGCGGGTGGTCGTCGGGTCCGCCGGACTCGGCGACGTAGTGCCAGGCCCACTTCGTCCCGAGGTCGTCCCAGTCGTCGGTGCGGTACGACCAGCGGTCGCAGGTGCAGTGGCCGTTGAAGTGGTCCGGACCCTCGAGCAGGGTCATGACCAGCGTGTGCGCGCTCCAGGTGGGGAGCGCGTCGCGTTCGCTCGTGCGCGCCATCTTTCAAATCTCCTTCTGGTGGTGCTGTCTGGCTTCGTTGGTGGGGGTAGCGGGGAGACCCGCACCCGTGCGGAACGAGAGCGGGGCCGCCCCCGTGAGGGAGCGGCCCCGTGTGCGCCCGCCGCGTGGCGGGCGGCGTCTGTGCGCCGGTGGGCGCCTAGAAGGGCTGGTCGTCCGCGACATCGGCGGCCTGCTGGCTGCCGTTGCCGTTGGAGCGCCCGTTGCCCCCGTTGCCGTTCGAGTCGAGGAAGATGACCTCCTGCGCGTGCACCTCGGTGCGGTAGACGCGCTGGCCGTCCTCGCGCTCGTAGCTGTTCTGCGCGAGCGAGCCCGCGACGAACACCCGGTTGCCCTTCTGGACGTACTCCGCCACCGCTTCCGCCTGCTTGCCCCAGCAGACGGCGGAGTGCCAGTCGGCCTCGGTCTCGCCGTTCTGGCGGCGGCGGTCGGTCGCCAGCCGCAACTGGCAGATGGCGGTGCCGTTCTGGCTGTACTTCAGCTCGGGGTCGGCTCCGACCCGGCCCAGCAGCTCGACCCGGTTCATGGTGCGTGACATTTCAGATTCTCCTTCTGGTGTTGGTTGTCACCGTGGCGGTGCGGCAGAAAACCGCACCTGGTTCGAAACGAGAGCGGGGCCGCCCCCGCGAGGGAGCGGCCCCGTGTGCGCCCGCCACGTGGCGGGCGTCTCTGTGTGCCATGGCGTGGCTAGAAAGGCTGGTCGTCCGCGACCTCGGTGGCGGCCTCGCGGCTGCCGTTGCCGTTGCCGTTGGAGCGCCCGTTGCTCCCGTTGCCGTTCGAGTCGAGGAAGATCACCTCCTGCGCGTGCACCTCGGTGCGGTGGCGCCGCTGGCCGTCCTCGGTCTCGTACGTGTTCTGCGCGAGCGAGCCCGCGACGAACACCCTGTTGCCCTTCTTCACGTACTCGGCGACGGCCTCGGCCTGCTTGCCCCAGCAGACAACCGAGTGCCAGTCGGCCTCGGTCTCACCGTTCTGGCGGCGGCGGTCGGTCGCCAGCCGCAGCTGGCAGATGGCGGTGCCGTTCTGCGAATGTAGGGTAGGCCGCCGGCGAGGTGCCGCCCGTGCGGGCGGTCCTTTTCCGTCGGCCCCCCTCCGAACCGGACGTGCGGCTTTCACCGCATCCGGCTCTCCAGTGGTTCTGTCTACTTTCGCGGTTTCCAAGCTCCTCCGTGGATGGTCAGGTGGCAGGGACGGCAGACCACGAAGGTCTTGCGCCGTCGCGCCGCCATCATTTGTACCCAGGTGGGCTTGGCCGGTCGCCCTTTGACGTTCAGGTCGCGAAGCGCGCGGACATGGTGGACCTGTACGTCCACCTGTGAGCCGCACATTTCGCATTCGTCCGCCAGGAGCCGTTGTATCAACTCCGTGCGTTCGGTCTTGTAGCGTCGGGGTCTCCGGTCGACGAGGATGGCCTGCCGTTGCCGCTTGAGCGGTATGCCGCCGAACTGCGCCACGAGTGGACGCTTGCCGTCACTCCGCTGCACCACGACCTGGAGGCAAGCTCGTTCCCCATGCTCGGTCTGCACGGTGCTCTTGTAGCGCCGGAACATCTTCCGAGAAGTGGACTTGTGCTTGGCCGCCAGTGTCTTGGTCAGCGACCGCTGCATGACCCATCGCAGCCTCCCGAAGTGGGAGACGTTGATGGCCAGTAGGTAGTACTGGACGACGCCCCGGAACTCCGCCTGGTACCGACTCACGATGGTGAAGTCATCGTCGTGAATCAGTGCGCTTCGGTGTGCCGGTTTGCCGTTTGCCATGTAGGTGCGGCAGTGTTGTTCGATGACGTTGGCGGGAACCCGCAATCCAATTTGGCCGTTGACTCTGCGCCGACCGCGATGGTCGTGCTTGTCGTCGGCCTGCTGGTTGACGAGTTCGTAGCCGAGGAAGCGCGCCGCTTTGCTGGTGGCGTGAGTGATGAAGGTCTTCTCCCGGGACAGCTCCAGTGCGAGCGAGTCGCGCAGGAACGTTTCCAGCGATTCCCTGATCTCCCTGGCCTCGGCCTTTGGCCCGATGAAGCCCAGTACGAAGTCGTCTGCGTAGCGAACGTATCGCAGCCGTCGGTACTCCGGATCGGAGGGGTCGCCTGATGGCAGGCGTTGCATCTGCTTTCGCAGATCCGATGCCTGTTCATGGTGACCCTTCTTCCGGTGGTACTGCATCCGGCTGTTCAGCGCCTTCCACGCAAGGTTGCGTCTTCGGGCTGTGCCTCTCGTGTGTGCTGGAATGAGCACGTTCTCGACGAACTGGTCCAACCGGTCGAGGTAGATGTTGGCGAGGATGGGGCTGACCACGCCCCCTTGCGGCGTGCCGCTCAGGGTCTGGCCGTAGCGCCATTCCTCAAGGTAGCCTGCCTTCAGCAGGTACCTCAGCAGGCGCAGGAAGCGGTTGTCGTGCAACCGCTCTGCGAGCACCGACAACAGGACCTTGTGGTCGATGTTGTCGAAGCATCCCTTGATGTCTCCCTCGATGAACCAGCGGGTTCCGGTCCAGGTGCGGGCCACCTCGCTCAGCGCGGTGTGGCAGCCGCGGTTGGGCCGGAAGCCGTGGGAGCGGTCGGAGAACTGCGGCTCGTAGTAGGCCTCCAGAATCATCCGGATGACCTCTTGCAGCAGCTTGTCCGACCACGTCGGTATGCCCAGCGGTCGGGTCTTCCCGTTGGATTTCGGGATGTGGACCCTCCGCACTGGCGTCCATCGGTACCGCTCGTGGCGCAGGGCCTCGATGATGCGGTCGATCTTCGCCAGGGACATGCCGTCCACTGTCTCTGTGGTTGTGCCCTTGGTCATCGCTCCCTTGTTCCGGTAGAGACGACCGTAGGCCCGCAGGTACAGGTCTCGGTTGTACAGTTGCCGATAGATGTCCTCCAGCGGCAATCCTCGTTCTCCGCGGTCGCGGATGACGTTCAGTACAGTTTCGGCTGTTCTCATCACGAGTACCTCTCTGTCTTTGGTCGTGAACCACCTGCCCCCCTTCGCCATGTGCCGGGCTTTCTCCGGCTCGGACTACTACGAGGGCTCCGTGACCTTGGGGGTCTCCCCCTGTAGGCCATCCCGCGTTCCGGTGGCATAGGACGTTCGAGCGCGACGTAGGCGCCCCGTTCGTTTCCTTGAATGACCACATCGGTCATTGCCCCGCTCATCGGAGGTGCCTCGGTCTGAAGTACGGGCCGAGGCAATGAGCGGCGTCGGGTTGCAAGCGTTCTACCGACGAGTGCGGACTTACACCGTTTGGAAACTGGGGTTCAGGCAATCAAGCCTTCGCCGTATCGCGCGGGCCTTGCGGAACCAGCCCTACAACGCTTTCAGGCTGTAGCCGCTTTACCGACATGCTGTTGTCCCCTTTGGCTTTCGCCTCCGGGTAGGTCGGTTGGCCCAGAGATTCCCTCCGAATCTCTCCCGATTGAGTCGGGAATCCTATGCCGCGTGACGCGGCGCACACTTCAGGTCCGGCGCCGTGCCGACCCGGCCCAGCAGTTCGACGCGGTTGATCGTGCGTGACATGTTTCAGATTCTCCTTCTGGTGTTGGTTGTCACCGTGGCGGTGCGGCGGAAAACCGCACCTGGTTCGAAACGACGGCGGGGCCGCCCCGAAGGACGGCCCCGTTCGCGCTCCCTCGCGGGGAGCGTCGCTGCATTGCGTTGTGATTCAGGCACCTGCGATCGGCACCTCCTTTCGTTCGTTGTTGCCCTCGGGCCGCTCAGGCGGCCTTCGGCGTCTCTTGGGCGCGGGGCTCATCGCCCGCGTTGTCCTGCTGGAGCTTGCGCGCGGCGGCCTCCACCAGCGGGGTGAGGGCCGCGACCGGCAGCTCGTCGAGGTCGCGGCCCGTGCGCTCGCGCACGGCGGACCGCACCTTCGCCTCGTCGAAGCCCCGGCACTGGCCGAGGTCGACGAGGGTCTTGCGCAGCGACGGCGCGAGGTCGCCCGTCGCGCCGTCGCCGTAGAGGCTGTTCCCGAACTGGTCGCCGTAGCTCCGCAGCGCCCGCTTGAGCGCGTCCGTCACCGCGCCCTTCCAGGCCGTCTCGTGGCCCTCGACGGTGTCGTCGGCGACGGCCTGGAAGCCGGTGTCGGTGCGCGGCTGCGAGCCGGGGGCGGTGACCCGCACGGTGGCGGCGTAGGCCCGCCAGGGCTTCGCCTCGCCGGTCTCCTGGTCGACGCTCTCGCCCTCGCGGAGGACGACCTCGCCGATCAGGTCGTATCCCCAGCCTCCGTGGCCGAACACCCGGTTGGCCTGCTCGATGGCCGTGCGGCCCTCGATGTAGGCGAAGCTGCGGCCCCTGCGCCCCTTGCGGTGCGAGACGAGTCCCTCGTCGAGGGGCTCGGCCAGCTTCGTGGTCACGGCGGGCGGGAGGCTCTCCCACTGGAGGTCGGCCTCGCGGATTGGCTCCGGGTGGACGCCGTTGGCGCTCGCGCCGTTGCGGCGGCCGTTGAGGGTGGTGGTCTCTGCCATGTCTCTCTCCTTCATGCTGTGCGTTGCCTGGGTGGACTGGTGCGGGTCTCCCGGCGGGAAGCCCGTGTGCGGGGCGGAGCCCCGTCGGTCATCGGTCATCGCGCCTCCTCTCGGTCGGCGGTTGGTGCGGCGGACACGCGGGAGCGACCCGGCTCGTTGCGAGCCGGGCTGCCCGGTGTCCGTCGCGTGGGATGGGTGGGTTAGCGGGCGGCGCGGGCCGCCCGTTCGAGCAGGCGCAGGAACACCCTGCGCCCGCGTGGCCGGCCCGCGAGATCGGCCACGTCGGAGACGCCTGCGGGCAGGTCCACGGCGGCGGCGCGGCGGCCGAGCAGGCCGCTGAGCGCCGCCGTGGCATCGCGACCGGCGCCGTCGTTGTCGAAGGCGAGGAAGACGTGCGGGCAGCCGCGCAGGGCGGTGGCCACGCGCTCCATGCCCTGCGTGCCGAGTGCGGCGCAGGCGGGAAGGCCCCACTCACTCAGGACGAGCCAGTCGAAGACGCCTTCCACGACGACCGCCCACGAGGGCGCGGGGCCGAGCCGCCCCATGCCGAGCACCGGCTTCGGTCCGGGCAGCGCCTGGAAGCGGGGCGAGCGATCGCGGTCGATCGCCCGCCCCGCCAGCCAGCGGACGCGTCCGCCGGCGATCTCGGGGACGGTCACCATCCCGGCGAAGCGCTCGCCCCGCTCCGTGAATAGCCCGCTCTCGCGGATCCGTGCGTCGGCGAAGCCGGCGGACGAGAGCACCCCGCGCAGCCCGCGCCCCGGCGCGTAGCCGAGGCCGAGCCGCGAGGCCGTGCCGAGACCGACGCCCCGCGAGGCGAGGTACGCCCTTGCCTCGCGGCTGTGCCGAAGCTCCCCCGCGTAGTACCTCGCCGCCGCCGTCAGCAGCGCCGGGTCCGGCGGTGGAGCCGCCATCCTGGCGTGTGGCCGGCTGGCCGCTACCGGGCGTGTCGTGGGCGGAGAGGAGTCGAGCCGCCGGATCGCCTCCGGCAGGCTCAGGCCCTCGGCGCGCCGGAGGAAGTCCAGCACGTCGCCGCCCTCGCCGCAGCCGAAGCAGTACCAGCGCTGCGAATCGGCGTAGACCGTGAACGAGCCCTCGGCCTCCTCGTGGAAGGGGCAGACGCCCTGGCGGACGCGGCCCCGCCCTCGGAGTCGCACCCCGGCCGCTTCCACCACCTCGCCCAGCGGGTGGCGCTCCTTGAGCGCCGCGATGTCCACTGGCGGGTGCGCCGTGGCGGTCACCGGGAGCCGCCCTTCGCGAGGGGCCGCAGGCCCCGCAGGCTGCGCCGCGAGACGAGTTTTCCAACGGGCCAGCGCATGCCCAGGACGGCCAGCACCTCGAGCGCCCCGCCGGGGTGCGGCGCGAGCACGGCCGCCCGGCCCGTGCCGGGGCTGTAGACGAGCGCCTCGCGGCCCGCGAAGCGTCGCCGTGCGATGCCGAACCACTCGGCGTAGACCCAGCGGGTCTGCTGCTCGCTGGCCTGCGCGAGGTCCGCGCTGGCGAGCACCGCCAGCGCGCCGTCGAGGTCGCCCTGCTGCCTCAGCCGCCGCGCCTCGTGGATGAGGCGGGCGGTGCTCTGCTCGCCGGTGGCGGGCGCGGCTCCGAGGAGCGCCTCGAAGATGCGGTCGACCAGTTCCTCGAGGCTGCGTCCGGGGCGGTCTCCCGCCGTGGCCGCAGCCGTGCTCGTCGTCGTCGTTGCCATCGTCATGACCGTCCTCCTTGGTGGTGGTCTCGTTGCCGCGTTGTGCGCCCTCGCGGGCATGAAGAGGGGCCGCCTCCGGAGAGACGGCCCCATGGCTGGATGGATCTGGTGGGGCGAAGCCCCGGGTCGTCAGGAGCGGAACGCCCTCCCGGTCCGGCCGGGGAGCCCCGCGAGCAGGGCCACTGCGACGCCGAAGGCGGCGACGTTCAGGAGCGCCGTCTCGACGCCGTGGCCGAGCAACAGCGGGAGCGCCAGCATGAGCGCCGCGCCGCCCCAGACCGGGAGCCGCCGCTTCACCCAGCGCTTCACCGCAGCGGCGGCAGGCGCTCGTTCCGCCGGCTCGTAGGCCGTCCAGATGGGCAGGCCGATGAGCCCCTCGATGGCCGTGATGACGTGCGCCCGCGAGCAGCCGCCGCTGTGGCAGCGCACGTCGATGCCGTTGCCGTCGGGCCGCTGCCGGAACGCCAGCCCGTCGGGCTCATCACCCCCGTGGCAGACGGCCGCGCTCATGCGGAACCAGCCCCGCTCGAAGCCCACCTCGTAAGGGATCAGGCTGGCGATGCGGGCGGCGCTCGGGCCGGTGTAGCGCTGGGCCATGGCGCGAAGCTCCATGGCGTCGTTCGTTTCTGCTTGCATGGTCGTGACGACCTCCTTCCTCCTGGTGGAGTGGTTGCTGGTGGCCTCGATGCCGGATGCGGAATCGGACCGTGGGCTGGGTGGACCGAAGACTCATGCGCCTGATTCGGGGCGCAGTGCTCCCAGGGACTCCGGGGCCGGGCGTTGAACACGCTCGCCACGCGGTTCCCGGTGTTCGAAGCGGCCTCGGGGGAGCAAGGCTCGACCCTTCGGTCGCCTCCCGCTGCGGGAAGCGGTGTGTCCCTCACTGGCCGGCCGTCGGGAGAGCGAGGCTCGATCCGTCGGGCGGTCCGGGTCCGGGATGGACCCTCCAGGTTTCTCAGGCTGGAAACGCTGGCAAAAGCCGGAAATCCACCCGAGTGTCGCCGGACGAGCGCCGGATGGGAAGGGCTTTCGCGCCTCTGCGGCGAAAGTGATCACTTCCGTTCGACAGGAGGTAAACAACGGGCGCTGCGCGGGCGGCTAGCGCCGCCGGAGGCCGAGCGTGGGCAGGCGCCGCAGCCAGTGCGGCAGGAGCGCCCGGCGGCGCGCTCTGCGGATGTTCGCGATGACACGCCGCTTGCGCAGGACCTCGTCGCGCCGCTCGAAGCGGTTCCAGGGGTACGTGGCCGGCGGCAGGGTCAGCCCGTGCTCCTCGACGAGCACGACCTCCAGCTCCAGCACGCGCCGCTCCGCGTCCAGTTGCTCGAGCCGGCGGCGCGCCCCGCGGAGCTCGGTCATCGCCTCCCGCCACTCGGTGATGACGGCCATGGCCTTGCCGTAGACGAGCTCCTCGCCGTCCTCGGGCTCCGCCGTCACGAGCTCGGGCCAGGGCCGCCGGGGACGTTGCCGTCCCCGCTGGCCGATCACCTCGCGCGGTTCGCCCTTCGTGGAAGGAGCGGGCGCCGGCGATGCGTCGCCGGAACCCTGCCCGGAACGCCTCTCCCGCAGTCCCCGGACCTCTCCGCGGATGGCCGCGAGGCCCGTCCGCAGCTCCTCCGCCAGCGCGTCGACGCGGTCCTCCAGCGCATCGATGCGCCGCTTCAGAGCCGCACCGCGCGTGTCCGGCGCGACCGCCTCCACTCCGCCCTCGGCCACCAGGTGCAGCGCAAGCGCGTTCCGCATACCCGCGGTGAGCCGGCCCTCTTTCCGCGCCCGGAACACCGTGCGCTCGCTGACGCCCAGCAGTTCCGCGACCTCCTCGTGGCCGTCCGTGCGGATCAGCTCCCGGAGCGCCGCCAGCAGCGGTCCGTCCCCGGCCTCCTTGCTCGTTGCTTCGTCGGCCTGGCGCTCGCTCATGCCGTCCATCCCCGCTGACAGTCTGTCACTCGCCGTGGAACGGGCCCTTCCCCCCAGGTGTTCACCGGACACGTCCTGTAGGGCGTGGTTTCCGTTGGTCTGCCTTGGTTCTCGGGGACGACTGACAAACTGTCACCAACGTCTTTTCCCTGTACAGCCCGCTGACATCAGAACCGGCCTCCGCCGGGGGCGCACCCCCCTGAAAGCCACTGCACGGATGCAACCCCCTACGGGGGACTCCGTTCCGGCGCCCGGCCCTCGACACTCCGCTGCCACCACACGCTGCGCGCGGAGGCATCCATGAGGCGGCAACCAGGAACCACATCCAATAGGTGGAAGCGCCTGCGGGCGCTGGGCGCGGCGCTGCTGCTGGCGGCGCTGGCGGCGGTCCCCTCGAGCGGGACGGCCCTCGCCCAGGAACCGCCGCCCGACTCCACCATCGTCCTCGTCAACGCGGACGACGAGGACCTCGTCGAGCGCAAGAAGGACGGGCGCTTCATCGCGAGGCCCGTCTTCGACCGCGAACTGCCGATCGTCTACTTCGGCGTGCGCGACGGCGACACGGGCGAGTGGGTCGTGCCCATGTACCGGCTGCGCTCAGGCGAGAAGGAGCGCCGCGACGGCTGGGAGTACTCCTTCGAGTACCCCTTCGAGGACGCTCAGGCGCAGCTCGACCCCGAGCGACCCTACCTGCTGGTCATGCTCGCCAAGAGCTGGGCGGAGGTGAACGGGCACTTCTACGCGGTCATCCCCATCCACGAACCCGGCGGCATCTGGAACAGGGTGCTGCGCGCGCTCGACCCCGAGCGCTGGGGCCGGGCGATCGCCGGCTGGCTGATCGAGGGCGCGCACGGGACGCTCTGCGGCGTCGTGGAGCGCGCCTCGGGCAGTGACGCCGAGACCTGCGAGGCCACCCCGTGAGCGACATCTTCACGGGCACCCCCGCGGGCCTCACCTACGACCACGAGATCGTGCGCCAGGCGTGGATGGCCGTCTGGGTCGTCACCTCCGGCGCGCTCGTCGTGATCGTCGGCTGGATGGGCATCAGCCTGATCGTCGGCGACCATCTCGGGAGGGCGCAGGCGGGCTGGCGCGAACTGGTGCCGCGCCTCGCGCTCGGCCTCGTCGCGGCGGCCGCCTCGCTGTGGTGGTGCGCGCTTGTCATCGACATCGCCGACGCGGTCTCGGGGTTCATCGCGGCCGAACTGGGCGTCACCGCTGGGGACATGCTGCGCTCGACGCTCGAGACGCTGCTGCGGGCGGTGCAGGTGGGCAGCGTCGGCATGGCCCTGCTGCTGGCGTTGATCTACCTCGTCTACGCCTTCTTCGTGCTCTACCTCGTCGTGCAGATGGTGCTGCGCCTGGCGCTCATCGACATCCTGCTGGCGCTCGCGCCGATCGCGCTCGGGCTCTGGATCCTGCCGCACACGGCGGGCTGGGGCCGGCACTGGCTGCGGCTCTTCATGACGACCGTCTTCCAGCAGGCGATCCAGCTCGTGGCGCTGGCGCTGGGCATCGGTTTCCTCAACCAGTACGCCGCGATCGGCGGGGCCGACGCGATGCAGGACCTCGCCTGGAAGCTGCTGATGTCGCTGGCCTTCATCTACCTGGCGACGCGCGTGCCCTCGATGCTGGGCAACGCCGGCACCTTCGACGCCTGGTTGCACACCCTCTACTTCGGCATGTCCCTGCCCGGCTCCATGGCGCGCTCGGCGCGCTCCCTGGGAATGCTCGCGGGCGGAGGCGCGGCGGGCGGTCCCGCCGGTGCGGCGCTCGCCGCCGGGGCTGCGGGAGCCGCACCGGGCGCTGGCGCTTCCGCAGCCGCGTCCGGTGTGGGCTCGGCGGCCGAGACCTCGACGCCCTCGGCCGGCGGCGGCAATGCCGCGCCCGGCTCTGGCCTGCCGCGCAGCAGCGGCGAGTAGCCCCGCACACACGAGTGCAACGAGGAGGTGGGAGATGTGCCGGTAGGCGAACGAACAACAGCACCGAGAACCAACACAGACCAACTGCAAGGAGCGAAACAAATGGAAGACCTGGTTCAAACGATCTCCAACCTGGTGGGCATCCTGCTCGGGGTCGTCGGCGCGATCGGCGTCGGCTTCTTCATCTACGGGTCCTACCTCTACCTCACCGCTTCGGGAGCGCCCCACCAGATGGAGCGCGGCAAGAGCGCGATGATGACCGCTTTGGCCGGCATCGTGCTCGCGATGGTCGCCTTCGGCATCGTCGAGCTCGTGATGGACGCCGTCGTCAACCCCGCCGTCGACATCGGCGACGTGCCCGACCCCACCGGCTCGTCGTCCGACGGGGACGGGAGCTAGCGATGCGAGCGCACGAGGTACCGACCCACGTGCAGGCCGAGGACCGCGTCCTGCTGTGGTTCACCTTTCCCCAGATCGTGGCGATGACGGCGGTCGCCGCCCTCGCCTACGGCATCTACCACTACGCCCCCGTTGGTCCCGCCGGGGTGCGCGTGGCGGCGGCCGTGCTCTTCGGGCTGGCCGGGCTGGCGGTGATCGCGGGGCGGATCGGAGGGAGGCGGCTGCCGCTGGTGACCGCCGACCTGCTCCGCTACCGCTTCGGAGCACGGCGCTACGCGGGGCCGCCGGCCGAGCTGGCGCGGGCTGAGCCGCCCGCGCCGGCGCAGCCCGGGGCCCGCGAGGGCGACCCGCTGCGCCTGCTGGCGCGCCGTGCCCTGCGCCGCACCCGACGCGCCCTCCAGAAGCGGAAGGAGGGCGAGCGCCGCACCGGGCGTCTGCCCTTCCGCCCGCAGCGCCTCTTCGGCAGGCGAAGGAGCGGCGAGGAGCCGGACGGCTCCCAACCGGCTGCCCGCGAGGACCGCGAGCAACGCCTCGGCGACCGGCGGCAGGGGCAGCGCGGCTTCTGGAAGAGTTTTCTCGCGGCGTCCCTCCTGGCGCTGGTCGTGCTCGCCACGCTGCCGCTCGCGGTGGCGCTGGCGGACAGCCCGGCGGACGAGGGATGGAGCTCTGAGGAGATCGAGTTCCAGCCCCCGCCCCCGGTTCCCGGACGGCGGATCTTCCTCGAGGGGTTCGCCGTCAAGGGACAACAGGCGGAGGTTGCTCTGCGGGCGGCCACCGACCTGCGGCTCACGGTGCGCGCCTACGGCGGCCCCGATGGGGAGACGGCGCGCTACTACGCGACCGCCTCCGTCGATGCCGGCGAGCGTATCAGCTACGAACTGCCCCTGGATGGTCCGAGCCCGTCGCTGGTCTTCTCCTGGCGGGACGAACTGGGGCAGGCGGGGGCGCTCTCCCTCGACGGCGAGCGACTGCCCTGGCCGCTGCCAGCGTCCTCTGGCGAGCTGTGCGCCCTGCGCCTCGTCTCGCTCGGCTGGACGCCGGGCGCCGTCGAGGGGGCCGTTGCCTCGGAGTGCGTGAGCACGATCGAGGAGGCGGTCTCTCTCCAGGCGGTGGCCGGGCACGCCGAAGTTAAGACGACGGCGCTGATCGAGGCCGAGGTCACCGGCATTGCCGGGACCGTCACGGTCACGAGCGGCGTCAGGGAGACAAGCGTGGCCCTCGTGGCCGGCGGCGAGACCCGCTTCCGGCTGCCCGTCGCGGCGGGCGAGGGCGTCCACGCCGTCGCCGTCGAGGCGGAGCTGCAAGCAACGCTGCGCGTCGCCCTGCCGCCGCTGGTAGAGCTCACGCACCGTCCCGAGCGCACCGAGCGCCTCACCGAGACGGCGGTGGTAAGCATCCCGGCCTACGGCGACACGGTGACCGAGACCGTCAGCGTCCCCAACGAGGACGGCACCTTCACGGAGCACACTGCCACGGCGAGCTGCTCCGTCCCGGCCTCGACCGTCTCCCAGGACGTCGTCTTCAGCGTCGTCCACGCCGAGCGCGTCGAGGCCGCGGTGGTTGAGCGAGCGCCGCTGACGCGGACGCGCACGGAGACGCTGGCGCTCGCGTCGAGCCTGTGGGCGGACGACGCCTACCGGGCGCTCGCCGTGCCCGAACCCGAACCCGAGCCCACACCCGTCACGCCCGTACCCGCGGGCAGCGACGAGCTCAGCGAGTGGTTCGAGGAGCTGGGCTGGGAGTGGGTCTGGTGAGGCGGCTCACGACCGTCCTGTTGCTCGCCGGGGTCGCGCTGGTCACGGCCGGCGCGGCCCCGGAGGAGGAGCAGGCCATGCTCGACGCCTTCGACGAGGCGCTCACGGCGATGGCCTACGCCGCCTCGGGGCTGTGCGTCTTCTCGCTGGTCTGGGCGGGCTTCCTGCTCATGGCCGACGGCGCCGAGGAGCGCGGCCTCGGGCGCGCGCGCAGCGCCGTCTTCCTGGCGGTGGCCGGACTCGCGCTCGTGCTCTCCGCGAAGGGCGTCGCCGCCCTGCTGCGTGCGGGCGTCCTGCCCTTCTTCACCGCCTGACAGACGACAAGGAGCGCATTCCAATGAGACAGCTACTTCAGATCACGAAGCGCGCGGCGGCGATCCTGCCCGGCGTGGCCGCCGCCGCCACACCACCGGCGGAGGGCGTGTATTCCGCGCCTCAGACAAGGCCCCCGGAACCGAAGCTCCCGCCGGGGCTTCCCCTTGCCTTCATGCTCTCGCACCTCGAGGACGACGGCCCCGTGCGCCTCGACCGCCAGAAGCTCGGGGTCTGCGAGGTGCTCGGCCTGGAGTTGGACGAGCCGAAGCTGGGGGCCTTCGCCGGCGCCCTCAACGCCTGCGACTTCCCCCTGCAACTGCTCGTGCGCCAGCACCCGCCCGGCCTCGGCAAGCTGCGCGACGACCTCCAGGCCGCGCAGCCGGAGGGCCTGCCGCCGCGAACAAAGGCGGCGGCGGAGTCGCTCAGGCGGCTGCTGGGCGAGCTGGAGAACCGCGAGGGCATCCTCGACCGCCGCTTCTACGCGGTCTGCGAGCACGAGCGCCTGGACGAGCTGCGCTCCCTGCTCGTGCGCGCCGGGCTCTCCATCCATCCGCTCACCGGCCGCCAGTTGCGCATGCTCGTGCTCGCCGCCGCCCTCGGCGGCTCCCCGCGCGAGATCGACGAGGAGACGGCGGTCGAGGTCGAGCTCAACCGCCGCGAGGTCAGGGTGGGCGGCCACCTCGCGCGCTCGCTGCACCTGGCGAAGTGGCCGCGCTCGCTCTCGCCCGGCTTCCTGCAGGGGCTGCTGGCGGCGGGCGCGCCCATGGACCTCTCGCTCCACCTCGGCCCCATCCCGGCTGCCGTGGCGGCGCGCACGCTGGAGTGGCAGAAGGTGCGCTTCGAGTCGGCGCGCAGTCTCTCCGTGCGAAAGGGCAAGAGCCTCTCCTCGGAGGCCGAGATAGCCCTGGAGGACGTGATGCGGCTGCGTGACGAGGTGCAGCGCGGACGCGAACGCCTCTTCCACGCCTCCCTCTCCCTCACCCTCCACGCACAGGACGAGGAGGCCCTCGCCGAGATCACGCAGACCGCGAAGGCGCACTTCGCCTCGACGCTGGGGAAGCTCGACGCGCTGCCCTTCCGCCAGCGCGAGGGATTGCTTTCGACCCTGCCTCTGGGCCTCAACGCCGTCGCCGCCTGGCGCACGCTCGACACGACCTCGCTGGCGCTGCTCTATCCATTCTCGCCCCCCGACCTCGACACGCGTGGGGGCGACCTGCGCGGCATCGACCTGCGCGCCTCGTCGCCCGTCGTCTACGACCCCTGGGACGGCACCCACCTCAACGCCAACACCGCCGTGCTCGCGCGCTCCGGTAGTGGGAAGTCGTTCGCGACGAAGCTGGGGGTGCTGCGCGGGCTCTGCCGCGGGGTCGTCGCCTACGTGATCGACCCCGAGGGCGAGTACGCCGACATGGCGCGCGCAGCGGGCGGGCGCGTGCTCGCGCCGGGCGTCGATGGCCAGGGCATGAACCCCTTCGTGATCGACTCGGGCGACGCCGAGGAGCTGCTGCAGCGCATCGGTAGCCTCCGCCGCCTCATTGAGGTGATGGTCGGGGAGCCGCTCGGCGCCGAACGCCGGGCCGCGCTCGACCACGCCCTCGCCGCCTACTACGCGCAGGAGCGCGGGCGCACCGGCTTCGGGGACTTCTACTCGTTCCTCAAGGACGACGAGGCCGACGGCGACCCCGGCCTGGCGAAGCTGCTGCGCCCCTTCGCCACGGGCAGCCTGCGCCACCTGCTCACCGACGAGGGCGACGACCTGCTCACGAACGAGG
Organism: Dehalococcoidia bacterium; assembly: GCA_965207415.1. Lineage (GTDB taxonomy): Bacteria > Chloroflexota > Dehalococcoidia > UBA2979 > UBA2979 > VXMT01. The sequence goes on along the minus strand of CBDBMD010000003.1, from coordinate 3,028,834 downwards.
CGCTGGTGACGGTCTTCGACCTGCACCTGCTGGAGCCGGAGCTGCGCCCGGCCGCCACGATGGTCTGCACGGAGACGGTCTGGGCCGCCGCCGCGCGCGACCCACGCCCGCGCCTGCTGGTCGTGGACGAGGTCTGGTCGATCATGCAACACCCCGAGGGCGCGGCCTTCATGGTCTCGATGGCGAAGCGCGCGCGGAAGCACCGGCTGGGGTTGCAATTCATCACGCAGGACGTGCAGGACCTCCTCTCCGAGGACCCCTCGCGCGCCATCACGGGGCACTCGGGGCGCGCCCTGCTCCAGAACGCGGCCTTCAAGCTGCTGCTCCAGCAGGACGCGGCCGCCATCTCGACGGTGGGCGACGCCTTCGACCTGCCCGAGGACCTGCAGCGCTGGCTGCTCTCCTGCCCGCGCGGCGACGGCCTCCTGCTCGCGCGCGGCAACCGCTTCCCGATCCGCATCGAGGCCACGCCCGAGGAAACCGAGCTGATCGAGTGGCGGCCGGCCTCGCAGCGCGAGCGCGCCGCCGGCCACGACGACCGATAGAGACACGGAGGACGCCTACCGATGACCACGACGGCACGCCTGTAGCCGCCACCCAGGACGCGCGCACCGAACAGGAGGAAGACCCAGTGAAGAGCACGAACACCAACGACGAACGCCAGTCCAACGCGAACCAATCCCCAGCGAGAGGAAACCTCCTCATGCGATTCAACCCGTTCCACCGAGCGAACTCCACCCCCGACACCGAAAGGAACCACACCATGCGATTCAACCCCTTCCAGGCCACCCCGAAGGAGCCCGTGCTGCTGGCGGTGACGCCGCCGCGCACGGGCGAGCGCACGCTGCTCGCCGTCGAGAATCTGCTGGCGTCGATCGCCGTGCCCGAGCCCTTCTCGCTCGAGCTCTGCGGCGACGCCGACGGGGTCACGCTGATGGCGCGCTGCCTGGATCAGCAAGTGGTTCGGCAGCAGCTTTCCGCCCGTTACCCGCAGGCCCGCGTCGACCGGCTGGAGCCGGCTGAGGACCCGCTGCGACTGGAGGCGGGCGAGCAGGCATGGGCGATGACGCTGCGCGCGAGCGGGCCGGAGTATGTGCCGCTGCGGGTCTTTGGCGACGACGACCTGCTGGACGCCGGCTCCGACCCGCTGCTGGCCCTCCTCGGCGCCCTCTCGGACGTGGGCGCGGGCGAACGCGTTGTGGCGCGGCTGCGGCTGCGCTCGCTCGGCCCTGACTGGTCGCAGGGCCACCAGGCCAGGGCGCACCAGCCAGCCGTGCGGGACCGGGCCGACTCGTACCAGATCAGCGAGTCGCGGCGGCACCGCGTCGAGCTCACGGGCGCCGCGCTGCTGGCGGTCGCGGGCGCGGGGCTCCTCCAGGGCTACCGCTGGTGGCAGGCGGGGGAAGAGTGGAAGACGGTCGCCCTCGGGGCGGGTGTCGCCCTCGCGCTCGGCGTTGCCGGCTGGGCTTGGGCGCGCTGGCAGCGCGCGCGCAACCGCGTCCACGACCCGCTGCTGATCCGGGAGAAGGTCTCGCGCGTCGCCTTCGAGGCCGACATCGAGGTCGTCGCCATCGTGCCCGGGACGAAGCAGGACGAGGGCCGGGCGCGGGCCGAGGCGCTGATCGGGGAGGTGGCGGCCGCCTACGGCAACTACGACCACCCCGCGGGGGCGCGCTTCCGGATGGGCCGGATGCGGCCCGCCCTGCCCGATCCGGCGGCGCTGCATCCGGCCGGCCCCGGCCTGTTTGGCGCCCGCAGCGTGCTCGGCGTGCGCGAGGTCGCCGCGCTCTGGCATCCGCCGGGGGCGAAGGACGAGACGCCGCTCGTGGCACGCTCGGGCGCGCGTGTACTGCTCCCCCCGGCGAGCGGCGTCGCCGGCGGAGCGCTCGTGGGTACGACCACAACTGGCGATCCCCGCCTGATCCACTTCTCCCACGACCTGCTGCGCCGCCACCACCTCTACGTGGCGCGCACGCGCATGGGCAAGTCGACGCTCATGCAGCATCTCGTCGTCCACAAGCTCGAGGAGAAGGCGGCGGGACGGGACGGCGACGCGATCGTCGTCGTCGACCCCCATGCCGACCTCGTGGAGAGCATCCTCGAGCAGGTGCCCGAGTCCCTGGCGGGGCAGGTGCGGCTCGTCGACCTCGCGGGCAGTGGCGGCTACCCCGGCGTCAACCTGCTCGACACGCGCGTCTTCAGCGACCGCGACCGCACCGCCGACTCGGTCGTGCGCGTGGCGCGCGGGCTCTGGGAGCAGTGGGGGCCGCGCATGCAGTCGATCCTCGAGCAGGTCGTGAAGACCCTGCACGAGTACAACGCCCACCCGGACACGCCTGCCGACGAGCAGCTCACGATCCTCGACGGGCTGCGGCTGCTCTCGCACGACAGGTTCCGCTCGCTCGTGCGGGAGCGGGTGACTGACGAGTTCCTGCTCGACTGGTGGGCGCGCGACTTCGCCTCGTGGACGCGCCAGTACCAGGCCGACGCGCTCGCGCCCGTGCAAACGCGGCTCTCCTACTACGCCTCCTCGAGGCGGGCGCGAGCGATCCTCGGTCAGCCCCGCTCCACCATCGACCTACGCAGGACGATCCTTGACGGCGGCGTGCTGCTCGTCTCGACGGCGCAGGGCGCGGCCGGGCGCGACGTCGCTGCGCTCGTCGGCGCCTCCGTCCTCAACCTCGTCGACGCCGTCATCCGCGAGCAGGGCGAGCTGCCGCCGGAGCGGCGCCGCGGCGCGCTCGTCGTCGTGGACGAGATGCAGTCGATGCCCGGCGTCGACTACGAGTCGATGCTGAGCGAGCTGGGGAAGTTCGGGGCGTCGCTCGTGCTCGCCACGCAGAGCCTGGCCAAGCTCGACGAGCTCTCGCCGACGATGCGCGACACGCTGCTCGCCAACATCGGCTGCCTCGCCGTCTTCCAGGTGGCGGGCTCGGACGCGCGCCAGCTCGTCTGGGAGCTGGACCGCGAGCGCGTCTCCGAGGAGGACATCGTCTCGCTGCCCGTGCACCACGCCTACGTGCGCGCGACGGTTGGGACGGAGCGCACGCCCGCCTTCTCGATGGAGGTGCTCAAGCCCAACGAGGGAAGTGCGGAGACGGCGGCGCGCATCCGCTCGGAGGCGTCCGCCTACCTGCTCACGGAGGAGGAGATCGCGGCGCAGCGGGCCGAGGGGCGCAGGCGCGTCGAGCGCTGGCTCGAAGAGCGCGAGAAGGCCGGCAAGGCCGAGGACGGGACCGGCGACGCCGGAGCCGATCCCGCTCCGGACACGGCCGACGCGTCCGGGGAGGAGTCGCGCGGGAAGCGGTCGCGCAGCAAGCGCAACCACACGCCGGACGGCGCCTCCGCCGAGGACGCGGCGTGAGGGTCGAGCGCGACCTGTTGCGGCTGCTCGGAGAAGCGCCCTTCCTCGACCGGCTGGAGATGGCCGCGCTCTCCGGCTGGTCGAGGGGCGCGGTCTACGCCGCAGTGCAGAAGCTGGAGGAGGCCGGGCTCGTCGCCTCCCTTCCCCACGCCTCCGAGCTCGTCGCTCCGACGCAGCGCTACTCGCTCACGCTCGCCGGGCTGCAGCGGCTCGCCGAAGAGCAGGGAATGGGCCTGGACGAGTTGCTGCGCTCGCGGCCGCTCACGGCGCACTGGCGGCGGCTCCTGCTGGAGCGCCTCGACGCCGTGGGCGTCGTCTACCGGCTCGCTTCGGCGATCACCGGCCAGTCCTGGCCGCTGCGCTTCCGCTGGTACCGGGCGCAGCCGATGGACGCCGCGGTCGCGCTCCCCGACGGGCGCACACTGTTCGTCGTGCGGCAGGGCGAGACGGCCGACCGCACGTCCTTCGCCAAGCGCCTCTGGCGGCTGCGCGAGGGGCCGCGCCCGGGCGCCTACCTGCTGCTCGTCCCGGACCCCGTGCGGCTGCGCCACACGGCGCGGCTGATGGCGCGGGCGTCCGCCCCCGCCTTCCTTGGCCTCGAACGGGATGTGGTCGCTTCCGGGGCTGGGGCGCGCGTCTGGCGCACGGCTGCCGGCTCGCCGTGGCTCTCGCTCGGCGAGGTGCTCACGCACGTGGGGGATAGTCGCGCCTGGCCGCAGGAGGAGCCGCTCGCCCGGGCGACGGTCCCACGCGACCTCCACGTGGCGGAGTTGCACCGTGCGCCGGTCTGGCTGCTCCCCGCCTTGCTCAGGCCGGCGGAGAAGCGCGCCCTCGGCCTCATCGCCGACTGGCCGTGGATCGCGCCCGCGCACCTGGGCGGGCTGCTCGGCGTCTCGCCGCGGCGCGTCTCGCAACTCCTGCAGCCGCTCGAGGAGGCCGCCCTCGCGCTCCGCGTCTCGGGGAGGCTCGTGCTTGGCGACCGCGGTTTGGAACTGCTCGCGCGCCGCGACCGCTCCGCCGTCCATCTCGCCCGCGCGCGCTGGAGCGCCAGGCCACTGGACCCCGCAGCGCCGCTCGGGTGGCGCAACGTCTCCGGCAGGCGCAGCCGCCAGCTCCTGCGCATGATCGAGCACACCGCCGCCGTCCACTGGTTCATCGCGGCGCTGGCGAAACAGGCGGAGGAACAGGGCCGAGAGGTTGTGCAGCTCGACCCGCCCCACCGGGCGTCGCGGTTCTTCCGCTACGACGATCGCCTCCACTCCGTCCACCCGGACGCCTTCGGCGTCCTGCGGATGGACGGGAAGCCGTGGCCGTTCTTCCTTGAGTGGGAGCGCCGCGCCGTAAGGCCCTCGACGATGACCGCGCGCCTCGCGCCCTACCTGCGCTACTACGCCTCGCAACGCCCCACCGACGACCACGGCGTCCGCCCCGCCGTGCTCGTCGTCTTCGACGACGAAGTCGCCGCCCACCACTTCCTGGGCGTTGCCCGCGGGCAGATGAAACGCGCCCGAGTCGAGGTCCCGCTGCACGTCTCGCATCGTGCGCTGCTCGGACGGGAGGGGCCGCTGGGAGCCGCCTGGCGCGGTGTCCGTGGTGACACCTCGATCGGGAAGTTGGAAGGGGCGGACCACCGACACTTGTGAGGCGGCGCCTGCCCCAGACGCGATAGCGGGTCCGCCCGCCCCGCGCCGTTGTTCAGACCGGGGCAACCAGGCCGAGGCGCGGTGGCGGTCGCGTGGGCGCCGAGTCAGACTGGTACGATGCGGAGGCGGCATCAGCGAACGCTGGATCGGATGCGGGCGACCCCCACGCCGGTGGATGTTCGCTGGACGGAGATCGTCTCGCTCATGTCCGCGCTGGGGGTTGATGTGGTCGAGCGGGCGGGTTCACGGGTACAGTTTGTGAAGGGTTCTGCGTCGATCGTCGTGCACAGACCTCATCCGAGACCCGAGACGGGACGGGAAACCGTTCGGGACCTTGTCAGGTTCATCGAGAGCATCGGGGTGAGTTGAATGCTGGAGTACAAGGGGTACGTCGCCGAGGTGGTGTACGACGACGAAGCGGAGGTGCTGCACGCCCGCGTGATCAACAGCGGCTCCTACCCCATCGCTAACGCCGAAGCGACCGACGTTGAGGGGCTCAAGCGCGAGTTCCGCTGCTCGATCGACGTGTACCTGGATGGCTGCAGGGAGCTCGGCGTGGATCCGGTCGCGCCGACGCCAGTTCCCTCCGAGACGCGGGCTTGACGGGACGCCCGGCCTCCCGGGGCTTCTACGTCAACTTCGACCCGCCGACTCAGGCCAACATGATCCACCGTGCCGCGTGCCGGCATGTGGCGCGCGACGACCGTCGGAAGCCGGTCCCCCGCCCGCTGCCCCGGAGGCCCGCTACGTCCTCCTCTACGCGTGGCGGAAGCAATCGCAGCGCCTTGATCGAAGAGCGCTCGCCACCGCCCCGCGGCGGCTTGCAGACTGGGGTGAACCGTCATGGCCAGGAACGCCAGACCACACATTGAACAGATCGTCACCGCCGGTCCCGACATCCAGGCGGAGTACGAGACCCTGCGGCTGCGCCGCGCGATCGTCGGCCAGCTGCGCGCTCTGCGCGAACAGAGAAGCTGGACCCATCAGTGGGCTTCGGCCCGCTGCCGCCGTTGAGCGATCACCAGGGAGCCACCACCGGACGGGAGGTGCTCGTCGACCCGCACGAGTTTCGCCGTGTTCCCAAGCCGCCAGGACCTACTTCAAACCGTCCGAGCAGACGATGCGGATTGCTTCGGGCTCCGGCGTTGCGCCTTCATGCGAGTCGTCAGGCACGCTGAGCCGGAAGCGCTCGCGCAACGCCTCCAGGCGTATACGCAGCACGCGCCCTTGTAGTTGCAGGTTGCTGATCTCGCCGAGGGCGCTCTCGACTTGCGGGGGTAGGTCTCCATTGAAGACCCGGGAGAGCACATCGATCTGTCGTATCTCGGCCGGATCATCGGTAGCCTCACGGGTGGCGCGGAGCTGACGCGACACATAGCGGCGCGCCCTCGTGTTGCGCGGCCTTCGGGCTCTTCCAAGCCGTTGTCCGAATTCGCGCTGGAAGGCCTTGAACGCGGCCATGACGCGCTCGTTCGTGCTGTTGGGCAGGGGCTGGGCGGGGGTCTCGGGTTGGCACTCGGCCGCCGCCACAAGTTGCGCTGGGGTGATTGAGCGAGGTTCGAGCTTGTCGCCGACCGCATAGCACCCGTGGATATCGCCCGCCGCGAGCAGCACCAACGTCTCGCCCGCTACGGGATCGTCGAAGGCGGCCGCCTCGGCCGATGCGAGACTCGATGGCGACAACAACGGCGGCTGGGAGCCCTCGAGGGCGATGTGCAGGACGTGGACGCCCTCGAGCAGCGCGACGAGTTCGGCTGCGTCGGGCAGTTCGACGGCGGCTGACGCGCTAGCTAGGCTCACCTGCCCCTGCGCAGGGTTGAAATCCAGCACCTCGACGAACAGTTGCCGTATCGCAGCGGCGCGTTCCTCGGGTGCCGCGCCGAACGCGCGAGCAATTCCGGCTTCGACCTCTGCTGCGTCCTCGCGGTCACGGATGGGCATACGGCTGCGCCTTCTGCCCTCCCCCGTTACGTACCCGAGTCAGGCGAGTCTGGTGCAAGGATGTATCGGTAGCGGCGAAGGCCGGCATTACAGACCGGCCCGCCACGACCCGTGTCAGTCTAGCCGCGTGGACTCTACGGTGTCGCCGGCTCGACCGGAATAGCTCCGGGCTGAGCAGCCGCAAGCCCTATTGCCGCAAGGTCCGTGTCGCAATCCTCTACGTGCCTCCTGAAGGCGAGGCCACAGCCCACGAGTAAAGCACCGTTTGGTCTGGGATTGCGAAACCGAGACCTGTTCTCCCCATTCTACAACCCTGCCGTCTGGCGTTCGTTGCCGATCCCCGACCTATCAGACCAGCGTATCTGCTCGGTGCTCGCCGACTCGTGGGAGGCGACTCGCCTCGAGGTCGTTCCGCAATTCCGTGACGGCTACACTGACATCCGCCGTCGCTGGGACGACGCCGTGTGCGCTGCTCTCGGATGGGACTTGATCGAGATCGCCGAACTGGGGAGGCTGCTCGCACACGAACCAGCGGTCAGGGGCGTCGCATTTGGGGAGTGGAAGCCGTAACCGCTCGGAAGCTCCGCCTTTAGGTAACAAGCGTTGTGATGGCAGCCCTTTCGCAACCACGCCGGGCGGCCGCGATCCGCCCAAGTTCAGGCTGCCGTCGGTCGCTCCTCCGAGTGCGACGCGGCGAATGCCCGTCCCTCGTCCGTCAGCGTGATCGTGCCCCCGTCCGGGAACGCGCCTGATGAGGCCGGCGCGCTCGCACGCCGCCAGCCGGTACGCCACGACCGAGGCCGAAACCTACGTTCGGGGACATCCCCTCGCGGGTCGCCATTCACGTGAGTTCGCCTCGACGGCTGGACGTACCGCTCGAGTTATAGGCGGTGGAGGACGGACTGACGCCTCCGCAGAGTTGGCGCTACCTGTCGGCCGCGGCGGCCGAGAACGTCGGGACTCCCACCTAGGCCCAGGCGGTGGTCGCCGGGATCAGCCTGCGATGCGTTGGGTCCACCGCGAGCCTGAGCCCCTCCAGCGTGTAGGCGCCGAGCAGCGCCCGCGCACCGTCGTCCCCGAACACAACGAGTGTGGGAATGGTGCGCCCGTCGATCGTGGCGCGTACCTCGCCGATCTCGTATTCGACTGAGCGTCCGTCGGCCAGCACCAACCCGATGGTGTCCATCGGCACGATGCCGAGTTCCCTGAGCTGGCTGGCGGGCACGATCGTATAGCTGGCTCCCGTGTCGACCATCGCATCGAGATCGATCGAGCGCGCACCGTCCATACTCTCGAGCCGTACGGGCCAATGAAAAACGCCCACTCCTCAGTCCCCTCCGTGCACCTACAGGATACCCCGTGGCACCCGGCCACGCGCACCCCCGTTCCCGCCGAGACCCCGGCACGCTAGCAGAGTTCACGGCTCTGCAACCCCGACCGGTTTCTCGGCAGCGCACAGAAAGCCGTGCGCTCCTCACGCAGCTCGCTCGCCGGCGGAAGACCTACTCGCCGGCTCCGACGACGACCCCGCCAGCGCCCATCCCTCGGCCGTCAGCGTGATCGCGCGCGCCCGTCCGGGAACGCGCCTGATGAGGCCGGCGCGCTCGCACGCCGCCAGCCGGTACGCCACGACCGAGGTCGAACTGGCCCCGGTCCGCTCCACCAGGTCGCGGATCGTCGGCGGGTAGCCGTGCTCGGCCCCGTGCTCGGCGATCGCCTCGATCAGTGCTCGCAATCGTTCCGCGGTGGATTCCTTGACTCTCATCGGTTACCTCCGTTTTCCGGGAGCCGCGCCTGCACCCGCACCACCTCGCCGGGCACGCCGAAGTGCTCTGCCACTTCCCATGCGTAGACGAAGCCGGCTTTCAGCGCCTCGTCCTCGTCGATGAGGAGCGCGTGCGCGAACTCCTCCGCCTCGCGCTCCCATGGGCGCGGCAGGTCGGAGTGCTCGCGCTGCTCGATGTGATTGCCCGAATGCATGAGCCGGTGGGCGATGGCGTGTGCGATCACCCAGCGCCGCCACTCTGGTTCCAGTCGCTCCGCCACCGCGATCTGGCCGTCGATCTGCATCTCCTTCTGCACCTCGAAGTGCCACGGCCAGACCTCCAGCCCGAGCTCGTTGGCGACCGCCACGGCGTCCACCCGTCCCCGCAGGCCCAGCTTGCTGCGCAGCGTCACCGCCCGCCGCCGCGCCCGGTTCACCGCTCGCCTCGCCCGCGCCTGTGGCGCTGCGCGCGCACGAAGCGGATGAACTCCTGGATCGACTCGACGTCCTCGTCGGGCAGGTCGTCGACGGCGTCGCGGAAGGAGACCTCCGCCTCCTTGCGCAACTCCGAGATGACGACGTCCCGCCCCTCCAGCTCGCGCACGCCGGTGCCGCAGCGGAAGGCGATCTCGACGAGGTTGTCGTGGACCGGCTTCATGCGGCCCGCCTCCCAGGCCCAGACGGTGTTCGAGGCGACCCCGACGAGGCCGGCCAGTTCTTTCTGGGTCAGGCCCGCGCCCTGACGAGCCTTGCGGATGCGAGCGCCGAGTGCCTTCCAGCGGTAGCCCTGGTCATCGGCCATGGCACGCAACTCCTGTTCGTTGCCGCGGATCCCCGGCGTCGTACCGTCTTGACGCCGACTCTGTGAGTACATAGAGTATACACCTCTAAGCAGAGAACACCAGCGAGGAGTTCCCGCAGCCCATGCGACACCCGGCACGACCCGTGGCCATGCTCAGGCAGGAGGCGTTCTGGCAGCGCCTGAACGTGCTCGGGCGCTCGCAGAACTGGGTCGCGCGCGAGGCCGGCATCAGCCGCGGCTACCTCTCCATGCTCGCCAACGGCAAGCGCGCGGCTTCCGGTCGCGTCAGGCGCGGGCTGATGCGGATCCTCGAGGTGGAGGACGTACATGAGCTGTTCTTCTTCAGGCCACCGCCAGACGAGGCATGAGGCCGCTCCTCGCCTGTCGCACTACGCCGGCGGCCCCGTGATCGGTGGCCAGCCTGTGCCGTTTGGCAACGGCGCGTTGCCGCCGGACTTCTCGGTCCGGCTCGACCGCCTCAAGGGGGCCAGCGGCCTCACCTGGGACGCCTTCGCCGAGGCGCTGGGGGCCGACGTCAAGCAGGTGCTGCGCTGGCGCCGGGGGACGGAGCCATGCGGCGGCGCCCACCACGCCCTCGTCAAGCTGGCGCGCTGGATCCCGGGCGGGCTCGACATCCTCATGGGGGAGGACTTCCTCACCGGACGCGGGGAGGGCTGAGGCCGTGCCCCGCCAGCGCCCACGCTCCCCGCGGGCCGCCTACGACGTGCCCGGCGACTTCAGCGGAGCGCTGGAGCGCCTCAAGGAGGCGTCCGGCCTGACATGGGCGGAGCTGGCCCGCCGGCTGGGCACGACCGAATCCAACCTGTGGCGCTGGCGCAACGGCGTGCTCCCCGGCACGCGCAACTTCCTCGCCCTCCAGGACCTCGCGCGCCGCCTCGGGCTTGAGTACCTGCTGCCCACGGCGAGCACTCGCGAGCGCCGGTAGATCGATCGCGATGCCCGCCAACTCCGGCGTCCCGCACCACTGCATCCGTGCAGTGCCCTTCGGGGGATTACGGAACCCCCTCCCGTCCGGCCACGATCGAAGCAACAGCACGCGTTACGTGCGCGAGCGCTACGGGAGTGGCCCGTGTCGAGCAGCAACGAGCACCCACAGGCCGCCCCGGCCACCGACGATGACCCCACGCCGTCCCGGATGCGGGTCAGGTGGAAGGCCGGACCGCGGACGCGCGCCTGGGACGAGCTGTGGCGCTGGCTGCTCTCCCCGGGGGAAGTCCATCCCCCCGGCTCGGCGGGAACGCCCGCAAGCGGTGAGCGGGAACGGCGGCGAGGACGCTGACCAGCGCCCCTCTCCCCGGCTGCCGCCTTCCACGCGGCCGTTTCGCTTGCCTCGACCGGTAGGCTGGAACGAGCGATGCCGATGACTCATATCCCCGACCTGATGGAGACTGCCATGCGAGCGATCATCTACACCCGCGTCTCGACCGACGCACAGGAACGCGACGGAACCTCGCTCGACACGCAGGAGCGCGCCTGCGAGGAGGTGGCGGCCGACCGCGGCTGGCGTGTGGTGCGCCGCATCCGCGAAGCCGCGAGCGGCGGGATGCTGGAACGTGACGGCCTCGACGGGTTGCGGGAGGCACTGCGAAGCGGAGAAGCGGAGGTGGTCGTCGCCTTCGCCGTTGACCGCCTCTCACGCAGCCAGAACCACATCGGCATCCTCTTCGACGAGTTCGAGCGCGCCGGCGTGCGCCTGGAGTTCGTGACCGAGCGCTTCGAGGACACGGCCGTGGGGCGCTTCATCCTCGCCGCGCGCGCCTTCATCGCCGAGGTCGAGCGAGAGAAGATCGCCGAGCGCACGATGCGCGGCAAGGAGGAGCGGGCGCGCAGCGGGCGCCTCCCGCAGGCGTTCGGGCGCGGCTGCTATGGATACACCTACAACCCCGGCACCGGCCGCCGTGAGGTTGAGCCGTTCCAGGCCGCGGTCGTCCGGCGCATCTTCGAGCGCTACGCCGCAACCCGCAGCTTCTCGGCAGTCTCCAACGAGCTCAACGACGCCGGCATCCCCGCGTTCTCGGGGGGGCGCTGGTACCCGATCACGGTGCGTCGGTCGCTACTCAACGAGGCCTACATCGGCCGCACGGTGTACCGGCGGACGAAGCGCGTTCGGGTGCCGGCCGCCGGGAGGCGCAGGCGGACGCGTGTCGTCGAGCGGCCCGAGGAGGAGCGGATCGAGATTCCGGACGCCACGCCGGCGATCATCGATCACGACCTGTGGGAGCGCGTCCAGGCGATCCTGAACGATCCGGAGCGCACGAAACGGCGTTCCACGCCGAAGCGGGACTACCTGCTGCGCGGCCGCCTCCGCTGCGGCATCTGTCGCAGCGCCATGGTGGGACACACGCTCAGCGCCAAGGGCAAGAGCTACGCGTACTATCGGTGCCGTCACGCCTACGCTCGCAACACGGGCCACCACTGTACGGCTCGCTACGTCCCGGCGGACGCGCTGGAGCAAGAGATCCAGGCCGAGGTGCGCAAGGTGCTCACCGCCCCGGAAGTGGTCCTGAGCGAACTACGACAGCAGGGCGGGTCGGACGCCGACGGTGAAGCGCGCGAAGGCCTTGAGGCGGAACTGGCGGCGCTCCAGAGGCGCGAGGAGCGGCTTGTGCGGCTCTTCGGCTACGACGAGGTCGACGGCGACGTGGTCCGCGCGCAGTTTCGCGAGGTGCAGCAGCGGCGGGCGATGCTCAACGGCGAGTTGGCCTCGCTCACAAGCGCCCGAACGCCGCTGGGTGAAGATGTTGACGAGGGGCTACTCCACGAAGCGTGTGCAGCCATTGCCGCGCGCCTCGATGAAGCTGGACCGGCGAATCAACAGATCGTGCTCGAGGCGATGCAGGTGAACGCCACCGCGACTCGCGAAGAAGTGACGATCGAGGGGATTCTGCCGCTCAAACCCCCAGAATCTGCTCAATCCTGCACTGAGTTTAAGACCATTGAACAAACATCGGCATGACGACGTGGGTGTAGCGGTCGTCGCCGACGGGGCGGAGGACGCCCGGGCTTGAGGGGGAGCTGGTCTCGACGGCGACCCGGTCGGCGTCGAGGACTTGCAGGACCTCCGTGAGGTAGCGGCTGTTGAAGGCGATCTTCGCTTCCTCGCCTTCGACGATGGCGTCCAGCTCGCCTTCGTTGTTGCCCAGCTCTTCGGCGCGCGCGGTGATCAGCAGCCGGCCGGGCGCGGCGTCCTCGCCCGGGGTGGCGACGAGCCGCACGATGCCGGACCCGTCGCGCGCGAAGATCGAGGCGATGCGCGTCTCTCGCATGAACTCGGCGACGGCGATCTCGGTCCGTGTGGCGTGCGCGCTGGGAATCAACTGGTCGTAGTTGGGGAACGTGCCCTGCAACAGCGTGGCGCTCAGCGTCGCGTGGCCGAGGTCGAAGAGCACCTGCGTGCCGACGGGGTTGAAGCGCATCTCAACCGGGTCGTCGACCTCGGCGAGCATCCGCGCGAGTTCGCCGAGGGCGCGCGCGGGGACGATCGCCTCCCGCTCGGGGGGGCTGCCTTCGAGCTCCATCGTGTGGACCGCGAGGCGGAAGCCGTCGGCGGCGGCGAGGCGCAACTGGTCGCCCTTGATGCCGAAGTGGACGCCGGTGAGCACCGGCCGGGAGTTGTCCGTCGCGGCGGCGAAGACCACCTGGTTGATCGCCCGCCGCAGCGCGGCCGGATCGAGGGTGAGCGAGTCTCCGTCCTCGACGGGCGGGATGGGCGGGAAGTCGTCCGCGCTCTGCCCGCCGATGGAGGCCTCGTTGCGGGCGCAGGAGAGGCTGACCTGGCGCGAGCGTTCGGCCAGCGAGAGGTTGATCGGCTGCTGCGGGAGCGAGGCGACGAAGTCGGAGAGCAGCCGCGAGGGGAGCGTGATCGCCCCGGCTTCCTCGATGTCGGATGCGATCGTGTAGGTGATCGCGATCGTCTCGGCGTCCGTCGCCGAGAGCGTGAGGCTCGAGTCGCCCGAATCGAGCAGGATGTGACCGGCGATGGGGAGCGACGATCGCGCGGGTACAGCGCGCGAAACGGCGCTGAGGCCGCGGTGGAGGTCTTCTTGCTGGACCGTAAGCTGCATGGGCGAGTCCGACCCGCCTAATCGCTCAAGCGCTGCGCGCCTGCGCCCGCGAAGCGAGTATACGGGTGAGCACCAGTCGCGGCAATGCAGCCTCAGCGGACCCGCCGGCCCGCTACGAGCAGTAGGGCGTGAACAGCTCCGAGGCCGCGCGCACGCGACGCACCAGCGTCGCATGGCTGGCGTGCTCGCCCAGCTCGGAACCGACGCCGGCGAGCAACTCGGAGACCGCATCGAGGCTCCCGCACTGCGCCCAGTAGGACGTGCGCAGAAGCTCGGCGAACTCCGCTGAGGCGGCGGTCTGGCGGAAGTGCGGGCTGGCGGCCGTGATGTCGGCAGCGATCGCGGCCACCGTAATGCCCGCCTCGATCTCGACCGGCCGCCCGCTCGAGGGGTTGAGCCAGCGCAGCCGGGCGGTCGCCAGCGCGGCGTCGGGGGCGGCGCCCTCTTGCAGGCGCAGCTCGTAGAGGGCGGTCACGTCGCGCGCGAAGCCGGGCTCGCCGAAGTCGAGCGAGTCGTCGCGGAAATCCTCGTCGGAGACGGCGCGGTTCTCGTAGCCGATCAGCCGGTACTTGCGCACCGTGGCCGGGTTGAACTCCAGCTGGATGCGGGCGTCGCGGGCGGTCTCCGTGAAGACGCCCTGTGCGCTCTCCTCCAGGAAGCGGCCGGCGGCCGCGCGGTCGGCGAGGTAGTGGTACGTACCGTTGCCGCGGTTGGCGAGCGCCTCCAGCAGCACGTCGTTGTAGTTGCCGCTGATGCCGACCCCGATCGAGGTGAGCGTCGCGTTGCGCTGCGCCTGCACGTCGACGAGCTCCAGGATCGACTCGGGACCCGTCGCGCCGACGTTGGCGACGCCGTCCGAGAGCAGGACGATCCGAACCTGCCGGCCGCGCTCGAGGTCGGCCGCGGCGAGCCGGTAGGCGAGGCGCAGGCCCTCTTCGGCGTAGGTGCTGCCGCCCGTGGTGAGCGCGCGCGCGGCGCTCGCGATCTCCTCGCGGCGATCGCCGTCCACGAAGTCGCTGACGAGGCTGGCGCGCGATCCGTAGCTGACGAGGGCGGCGCGATCCATCGGGTCCAGCATCTGGACCAGGCCGGCGATCACCTCGCCGGCGACGCCAATCCGGTTGTCCGCCCCCATCGAGCCGGAGACGTCCACGACGAAGATCAGCGAGACAGGGCCCCGCTCCTCCGGGGGCGCGGGGTTGCTGACGCCGACCCGCAGCAGCACGTAGTCCTCCGGCCCGAAGGGTGAAGGCGCGGCGTCGAGGTGCAGGCCCAGGGCGCCCTCGGCGGCCGGGTAGTCCTGCGGGAGGCTGTTGATGAACTCCTCGACCCGCACCGCATCCGGTGGCGGCAGGGCGCGCTGCCCGAGGTAGAGCGCGAGGATCTCGTAGGACGCGGTGTCGCCGTCGAGGGCGAAGGTCGAGAGCGCGTCCTCATCGGCATCGATGAACGGGTTGACGCCGTGGCCCTCGAAGAACATGAGGGGCAGCGGCCGGTCGTTGGGATTGGCCGAGCCCCCGGCCTCGGGCGCGATCACCGGCGCCGCCTGCACCGCAGCCGCCGTCGCCGCCGAGGCCGGCGCCGCATGGCCCTCGGTGCTGGCCGCCTGCGGGGCCTCGGACTCGTCCTCTCCGCAGGCGATAAGCACGAGGCCGGCCGCGAGCGCCGCCGCGGCGAGCGCCCCGGACACGATCCGTCCCGCCATACGCGCGCCCGTCGCGAGCCGGACGAGGGTCGACACCACGAGGGCGGCGAGGGACAGGACGATGCGGATTGCGAGGATCAGTGCTCTCATCTGGCGCCTCCCGGGGATGCGGATCCGGCGCGGGGCCAGTGCGGAGCACCCGCCCGTCGATGACCCGCTGTTACCGATACGTACGTCCCGGGGCAGCGATTAGTTCCCGAAGCCCGTGCAGGCGGTCGGCTCGTAGCGCGGACGGGGCAGGCAGTCGCGGGCGTAGGGCTGAGGCGCCGCTACGCCTCGGAGGCGGCCTCGCGGAGCGCGGCGGCGGCGGCCTCGACGGTGCGCTCGATCAGCGCCTCGTCGTGGGCGAGGGAGACGAACCAGGCCTCGAACTGCGAGGGCGGGAGCATGACGCCCCGCTCGAGCAAGGCGCGGTGGAAGCGGGCGAAGCGCTCGGTGTCGCTCTCGGCAGCCTCGGCGTAGTCGCCGGGCGCCTCGGCGCGGAAGAAGCCGGTCAGCGCCGATCCGACGCGCGCGACGGCGAAGGGCACGCCCGCCGCTCGCGCCGCCTCGGTGACGCCGTCCTCGAGCTGCGCGCCGAGCGCTTCGAGGCGCGCGTACGCCGCCTCGTCGGCCTGCACCGTGCGCAGCGTCGCGAGGCCGGCGGCCGTCGCGAGGGGGTTGCCGGACAGCGTGCCGGCCTGGTAGACGCCGCCGGCCGGCGCCATCTGCTCCAGCAGCTCGCGCGGTCCGCCGTAGGCGCCGACGGGCAGGCCGCCTCCGATCACCTTGCCGAGCGTCGTGAGGTCCGGGCGCACGCCGTAGCGGCCCTGCGCGCCGGACCAGCCGACTCGGAAGCCGGTGATCACCTCGTCGAAGACGAGCAGCGCGCCGTGCGCGTCGCAGAGGCTGCGCAGCGCCTCGAGGTAGCCGTCGCGCGGCGGGACGACACCCATGTTGCCGGCGACAGGCTCGACGATGACGGCGGCGACGGCGCCGCGGTGCGCCTCGAAGATCGCCTCGACGGCGGAGGCGTCGTTGTAGGGGGCGAGCAGCGTCTGCGCGGCGAAGGCGGCGGGCACACCGGGCGAGTCCGGGAGCCCGAGGGTCGCGACGCCGGAGCCGGCGGCGGCGAGCAGGCCGTCCGAGTGACCGTGGTAGCCGCCCTCGAACTTCACGATCAGGTCGCGCCCGGTGGCGGCGCGGGCGAGCCGCAGCGCGCTCATCACCGCCTCGGTCCCGGAGTTGACGAAGCGCACCATCTCCACGGAGGGCAGCGCCTCGGCGATGAGCTCGGCCAGCTCCAGCTCGGCCTCCGTCGGCGCGCCGAACGAGGTGCCGCGCGCCGCCGCCTGCCCGACCGCGTCGACCACCGTCGGGTGGGCGTGGCCGAGGATCAGCGGACCGAAGGATCCGAGGTAGTCGATGTATTCGTTGCCGTCGGCGTCGGCGACAATCGCGCCCGCGCCGCGGTCTAGCACCACCGGGTCGCCGCCGACGGCGCGGTAGGCGCGCGCCGGCGAGTTGACGCCGCCGGGAAGCACGTCCCGCGCCCGCGCCATCAGCGCGCGCGAGCGTTCGAGCGAGCGGCCGCCCGCCTCGCCACTCACGAGGCGACCGCGCTCGGCAGCAGCACGCCGAGCGCCTCCGCCAGCTCGGGGAGCGTGTCGATCGCGAGGGCCGGCGTCGGGTAGTCCTCGGCCAGCTCGGCGTCCTCGCTGCGGCGCACCCAGGCGACGGGCAACCCGGCGCGGTTCCCGCCCAGCACATCGGCCTGGGGCGAGTCGCCGACGTAGAGCACCTCGGCGGGCGCGCAGCCGAGGCGCAGGCAGGTGTCCTCGAAGACCGTGCGATGCGGCTTGTAGGCGCGGAGCGATTCGGAGCTGTGGATCACGGAGAAGCGCAGCCGGTTGTGCGAGACCGCGCTCTGCAGGAAGTCCTCGTCCGCGTTGGACAGCAGCGCGAGGCGGTAGCCCGCGCCATCGAGGGCGTCGAGCACCTCGCGCGTGCCGGGGTAGGCGGGAGCGTGGCTCAGCACCTCGCGGAAGTGGTCCGCGCCGGCGGCCGGGTCGCCGTCGAGGCCCTGGTCCTCGAAGACCCAGGCGAACTGCCGCCGCCAGATCTCCCAGGTGGTGATGAACTCCGGCACGGGGCCGTCGAGCATGTACTCGCGGTCCGGCTTGCCCTCGTCGTCGACGCGGTCGCCCCAGGGGCTGACGCTGTTCCAGGCCTTCTCGAAGCCCTTCGCGGCCTCCTCGAAGTCCTCGACGGTGAGGCCCTGCTGGCCGAGCGCCTCGCGGAACGCCTCGCGGAAGTCCCAGTCGAGGAGCGTGCCGTAGCCGTCGAAGGCCACGGCGCGGATCGCGCCCGCGTCGAAGGCGGGCGCCTCGGGGGCGCCGTTGTCGGTCGTCACCGCGTCTCGCGTAGCCAGCGCGCCGCCTCCTTCGCGTGGTACGTCAGCAGGATGTCGGCGCCGGCGCGGCGGATCGAGGTCAGCGCCTCGAGGATCGCGGCGCGCTCGTCGATCCAGCCATTGGCGGCCGCCGCCTTCAGCATCGCGTACTCGCCGGAGACGTTGTACGCCGCGAGCGGCAGTTCGGTCGAGTCGCGCACCGCGCGCACCACGTCGAGGTAGGCGAGCGCTGGCTTCACCATCACGATGTCGGCCTGCTCCTCGATGTCGATCGCGACCTCGCGGACGGCCTCGCGCACGTTGGGCGGGTCCATCTGGTAGCCGCGGCGGTCGCCGAACTGCGGAGCGGAGTCGGCGGCCTCGCGGAAGGGGCCGTAGAAGGCCGATGCGTACTTCGCGCTGTAGGCCATGATCGGCAGCTCCGCGAAGCCGGACTCGTCGAGCGCCTCGCGGATCGCGGCGACGCGCCCGTCCATCATGTCCGAGGGCGCGACCATGTCCACGCCCGCCTCGGCGAGCGAGACGGAGGTGCGCGCGAGCAACTCGATCGCGGCGTCGTTCTCCACCTCGCCGCGTGCGTTGATCGGGCCGCAGTGCCCGTGGTCGGTGTACTCGCAGAGGCAGACATCGGCAATCACGGCGAGCGAGGGGTCGGCCTGCTTGAGCGCCTCGATGGCGCGCTGAGTGATGCCGTCGTTGGCCCAGGCGCCGCTGCCCTCGGCGTTCTTGAGGTCGGGCACCCCGAACAGCAACACGGCGCGCACGCCGAGCTCGTGCAGCTCGGCCGCCTCGGCGGCGAGCATGTCGGTCGAGAGACGCGCCTGCCCCGGCATCGACTCAATCGGCTGCCGCACACCGTGGCCCTCGGTGACGAAGAGCGGGTAGACAAAGGAGGCAGGGTCGAGTCGCGTCTCGCGCACCAGCCCGCGCAGCGCCTCGCTGCTGCGCAGCCTCCTCGTGCGCGCGAAGTCCCGCGTACGTGTCGCGATGGTCATGGGGCAGCCTCCTCTGTGGTGGCGGCGGGGGCGTCGAGGTCAAGTGCGGCGATGCGCGGGGCGAAGGCGGCGCGGAACTTGGGGAGGAGGTCGACGGCCCACTGCTTCAATTCGTCGAGCTCCTCGTCGGGCAACTCGACAGAACCCGATCTGCGCCAGGATACGCGAGAGCCCTTGCGGTCGTCTTTCCGTTCCCAGGTCAACGAGCCACCGATCTCGGCTTCGATCTGCTCGCGCTCCTCGTAAAGTTGATCGAAGGCCAACTTGTTCTGCGTCTTGGTTCCCGCATCAACCCAAGTCTCCACCCAGAACTCCCCGTTGCCCGAGAACCATGCCCCGACGGAGAGTCCCGACATCCCGCTATAGAAGTTCTTGCCGGACTGGGTGCTCACCGCGCCGGCGCGCGCCCTCGTGAACCCTGGGTGCGCAATGTGCAAGCGCTCGACAAGACCTCCAAAGAACTCCTGGTAAGCGACCTGCTGCGCACTCGGAGCAGTCGCAGTCCTCTTCACGACCTCCCGCTGGAACTCGCTAGGCCGCGCCACCACATTGAAGCGCGGCGCGGGCAACGAGTTGCCGATCCGCCAGACCTCTAATTCGACTGCGAAGAATGCCACCGCGTCGGTGGTTTGTTCGTTGAGCCAGTGCACGGTTTCGCGATGCTCATCGCGCACATCTGGGCTGATCCAGACGACGATCTTCGCGTCGAGGCCGGCGGCGTAGGCGAGCAACTGACCGAGATGCCCATGGTCGGTCCGGTCCAGCTGGTTCTCGACGATGACGACCCGATCGCTACCCGTCTCCTTACCGAGGAGATCTAGGCTGAATGCCCCGACCGCCGCTTCGGTCTGCGTGACCTCGATATCCAGCCCGAGCGCCTCACCGAGCGAATCGATGTGCTCAGCTAGCCAGGGCGTGAAGTTGCTCGCCTCATTGGGCCAGACATCGCGTGGACTCACGTTCTCGATGCTGCCAAGTTCCGGCTCAGCCATCACGCCTCCCCCGCCGCGTATCTTCGCAGCGCCGCAACGAGTGCGTCGACCGAGGCGTGCTCGGCGACGACTTGCGGCGGCAGGCCCGCCTCGACCGCGGCCTCGGCGGTTTGCGGGCCGATGCAGGCGACGACGGCGCCACGCAAGGCCTCGAGGTCGCCGCCGAGCAGTTCGGCGAGGTTGCGCACCGTCGAGGAGGAGGTGAACGTCACCGCCTCGATCTCGCCGGCGCGCAGCGCGGCCAGCACCTCGGGCGGCGGGTCGGCCGGCGGCGCCGCGAGGTAGAGCGTGACCTCGTCCACCGAGGCGCCCGCGGCGCGCAGGCGCTCGACCAGCGCCGGGTCGGCGCGCTCGGCGCGCGGCACGAGCACGCGCGCGCCCTCGACGCCGACCCGCACCAGCAGATCGGCGAGGTCCCGCCCGCTTGCGCGCTCCGGTAGCAGGTCGGGAGACAGCCCGTGTGCCTCGAGGGCGCGCGCCGTCGCCGCGCCGACGGCGGCGATGTGCGCTCCGGCGAAGAGCCGCGCGTCCTCGCCCGTCTCATGCACGAGGTCGAACCAGGCCTCGACGGCGTTCCCGGAGGTGAAGGCGACCCAGCCGTAGGCGCGCTCGCGCAGCGCCTCGATGGCGGCGCGCACGGCCTCGGGGTCGGCGCGGCGCGCGATCTCGATCGCGGGCAGCAGCACCGGCTCGGCGCCCTCGGCGCGCAGCGCCTCCGCGAGACTCGAGGCCTGGCGGCGCGTGCGGGTGACCAGCACGCGCCAGCCCGCGAGCGGGCGGCGCAGCGCCGGCGCGAGGCGCTCGCGCAGCGCGACGACTTCGCCGACGACGAGCAGCGCGGGGGGCTGCACCCCGGCCTCGCGCGCCGCCTCGGCGATGCAATCGAGCGGCGCCTCGACCACGCGTTGGCGCGGCGTCGTCGCCTCCACGATCAGCGCGCTCGGCGTCGCGGGCGGACGGCCGCCCTCGATCAGCGCGCGGGCGATGCCTTCGAGGCGGCCGACTCCCATCAGCACGACGAGCGTGTCGACCGCCGTCGCCAGCTCGGCCCAGCGCACCTGCGCGGCGGGCTTGGTGGGATCCTCGTGGCCGGTGACGACCGCGAAGCTTACGGCGACGCCGCGGTGCGTGACCGGGATGCCGGCCGCCGCCACCCCGCCGATCGCCGAGGTCACACCGGGCACGACGGTCGCTTCGAGGCCTGCCTCGGCGAGCGCCTCCAGCTCCTCGCCGCCGCGCCCGAAGACGAAGGGGTCGCCGCCCTTGAGGCGGACGACGCGCCTGCCCGCGCGCGCGAGGGCGACGAGCGCAGCGTTGATCTCGTCCTGCGTCATCGCCGACCCACCCGGCACCTTGCCGGCGTCGATCAGCTCCGTCTCAGGCGCGCACTCCGCAAGCAGTTCGGCCGTGCCGAGGCGGTCGTAGAGCACGACCTCGGCCCCTCGCAGCGCCTCGAGGCCGCCCTGCGTCACGAGGCCCGGATCGCCCGGCCCCGCGCCGACGAGCCAGACGTGGCCGGCCTCCGGCTGTGGCGCGCTCATCGTGCGCCGTCCCCGGCGATACCTGCCGCGCCGAGTTGCTCCGCGAGGCCGCGGCCGAGCGCCTCGGCCTCGTCGGCCGGTCCGGCGGCGTCGCCGAAGCGGACCTGCTCGCCTGCTTCATCGCCGATCATCGCGCGCAGCGCCAGCAGGCCATCGGCGAACTGCGCGTAGGCGCCGACGGGCACGGAGCAGCCGCTGCCCAGCTCGGCGAGGACGCCGCGTTCGGCCTCGACAGCCGCGCGCGTGGGCGCGTCGTCGATGCCCGCCAGCAGCTCGCGCGTCGCCGCGTCGTCGCGACGGCACTGCACGGCGAGCGCGCCCTGGCCGGGCGAGGGCAGGAACTCCATCGGCTCGAACAGCTGGGTCGCCTCCTCGAGCCGCCCGAGGCGTGCGAGTCCGGCCGCCGCCAGCACGACGGCGTCGTACTCGCCGCTCTCGACCTTGCCGAGGCGGGTGTCGACGTTGCCGCGGATCGGGGCGACCTCGATGTCCGGGCGCAGCGCGCGCAGCAGCAGCGCGCGCCGCCGCGATCCGCTGCCGACGCGCGCCCCCGCGGGGAGCTCGGCGAGCCGCCGCCCGTCCGAGGCGACGAGCACGTCGCGCGCGTCGTCGCGCGGCAGGATCGCGGCGAGCGTGAGGCCCTCGAGGGCGGCGGTCGGCACGTCCTTGAGCGAGTGCACGGCGATCTCCGCCCGCCCGTCCAGCAGCGCCTGCTCGACCGCGCGCACGAAGACGCCGCGCCCGCCGATCTCCGTGAGCGGCGAGCTGCGGTCGATGTCGCCCTCGGTGCGAACGCGGACAAGCTCGATCTCGATGCCGGGGTGGGAGGCGCGGAGAGCGCCGGCAACGAGCTCGCTCTGCGCGAGCGCCAGGCGCGATCCGCGCGTGGCGAGGCGCAGCCGGGTCAAGGCGCCGCTGGCGGGTCCGCCGGCTCGTCGAGGCGGAAGAGATGCCGGACCGCGTCCACGTAGACATCGCGGTCGCCGCGCTCGCGCAGGGCGGAGATCGGGTCGTGCAGGATGCGGCGGACGAGCGCCTTCGTCATCGCCTCGACGCGCTCACGCTCGGCGTCGTCGAGGTCGAGCCGCCGCAGCGTGCGCTCCAGCTCGCCCTGGCGCAGCTGCTCGGCACGCTCGCTGAGCGCGGCGATGGTGGGGGCGACCTGCAGGTGCTCCCACCACTCGAGGAAGCGCCCCGTCTCCTCCTCGACGAGCCGCTCGACGGCCTGCACCTCGGCGGCGCGGGCGTGCGCGTGGGTAGCGGCGATCTCCTGGAGGTCGTCGATGTCGCGGTAGGTCACGCCCGGGATCGCGGCGACGGCGGGATCACAGGCGCGCGGCACGCCGATGTCGATGATCAGCTGGGGTGCGCCCTCGCGGCGCACGAGCGCGCTGGCGACGCGGCCGCTGTTGAGCACGGGCTCCGGCGCGTCGGTGGCGGCGATCACCACGTCGGCCGCGGACAGCTCGGCGCCGAGGCTCCCATAGGGCACGCTGCGCCCGCCCAGCTCCTCGGCGAGCGCCTCCGCCCGCGACTCCGTGCGGTTGCTGACGGCGATCGAGCCGATGCCGTGGTCGACAAGCGAGGCGGCGGCCAGCCTCCCCGCCTCGCCGGCTCCGACGACGAGCACGGCCGCGCCGGCCGGGTCGGCGCTCAGCTCACGCGCCTGCTGCGCGGCGATCGAGGAGATCGAGAGCGCACCGTGTCCGATCGCGGTCTCCGTGCGGGCCCGCCGCCCGAGCCGGATCGCGGTGTGGAAGAGCCGCGAGAGCAGCGCCGTGTCGGACCCCGCCGCGACCGTGGCCGCGAACGAGGAGCGCACCTGCCCGAGGATCTCGGACTCGCCGATCACCATCGAGTCGATGCCCGCGGCGACGGCGTAGAGGTGGCTGACCGCCTCGGCGTCGCGCCGCGGCAGCAAATAGCGGTCGCCGACGTCCGGGCTGGCGTCCACGGCTTCGCAGAGGAAGCTCGTGAGTTCGGCCGGCTCGTGATCGCCCGGCACGTAGAGCTCGAGGCGGTTGCAGGTGGCGACGATCGCGCCCGACCCGAAGCGCTCGGCCACCTCGTGGCGGACGTCCGGCAGCGCCTCGGCGGTGATCGCGAAGCGTTCGCGCACGGCCAGCGGCGCGTTGCGGTGGCTGACGCCAACCATCGTGAGCATCGCGGCCTGCCCTTCGTTTCGCTCCGCCGTCATGCCGGTTGCCCCTGCCACTCCGGGATCGCGAGCGGCCGGTCGAGGCCGAGCGACGTCACCAGACGGGCGCGAGCGGCCTCGTACTCTCCGGCGCGCAGCAGCGATCGCAGCTCATCGTCGATAGCGGCCTGCCAGGTGTCGTTGCTGATGCGGTTCGGGCAGGCCTCGCAGAGCAGCGGGGGAGGCGGTCGCGTGCGGTCGCAGCTCGCCGCGCACTCGCGGTCGCGCTCGCGAGCCTGCACGCGCACCTCGGCGAGCAGGTCGCCCAGCGCCGTTACCTCGTCGCTCAGGAACTCCTCGAGGCGCTCGCGCAGCCAGCGCGCCAGCGCCGGGCTCGCGCCGCCCGTCGAGGCGGCGAGGGCGATGCGCCCGCGCTTCGCGAGCGAGGGCAGGATGAAGTCGCAGTTGGCCGCGTCGTCGGCGGCGTTGACCCAGATGCCGAGCTCGCGCGCCTCGGCGGCGATGCCTGCGTTCACCGCGCCGTCGTCGGTGGCGATCATCACGACCTCGAAGCCGCGCACGTCGCCCGCCTCGTAGACGCGCGGTCGCCACGTCGCGCCGCCGCGATCGACCACCTCGCGCACGGGCGGGATCAGCTCGGGCGCGACGATGGTCACGTCCGCACCAGCGTCGACGAGCTTGCCGAGCTTCTCGTCGGCGACGCGGCCACCGCCGACCAGCAGCACCTGCCGCCCATCCATCTCCACGAAGATCGGGTAGTAGCCCACGCCCCTCCTCGTCCTAACCGTCTTGCCCATCGTCGTAGGCGGCGCTGACGCCGAGCAGGACGCGGTCGGCGAGCCCGCCGATGCGTTCCCGGGCGTCGGCGGCCTCGCGCGCGTCCATGCGGTTGCGCTCCGCCATCTGCTTCGCGGTCTCGTCCAGTGAGCGGCGGAAGAAGGTGAACGCCTCCATCGCCCGCAGCAGCGGCGTGTTGCGCTCGACCAGCAGCGCGCCGTAGTGGCGGCCGATCTCGTCGACCTCGTGCTCGATCTCGGCGCGCGGGCGCCGGCCCGCGATGTACTCGCCGACCAGCTCGACGAGACGGCGTCCGAGGGGGCGCAGCGCCTCGCGTTCGGATTCCTCGATCTCCTGGTACCAGCCCGTCCCGCCGCGCCCGGCGTGCAGCTTGCGGCGAATCTGCGAGACGGCCGCGTTGCGCAGGTCGCCCGCGGGCCCCTCGCGCGTCAGCGAGAGCAGGTCCTCCTCGGCGAAGCGGCGGTGGCCGCCGGGCGTGCGGAAGCAGCGGATCTGGCCCGAGTCCGCCCAGCGGCGCACGGTCGACTGGTTGACGCCGAGGATTTCGCAGGCTCGGCCGAGGTTGACCCAGTTCGGGCCGGATCGCTGTCCGGAGCGCGCTGCTGCGTCCTGGTTCGATACCACGCAAATCTACCTGTCTGACGAGAAGACCTGAGAGGTTTTCACTTCGGCGACCGTAGGGTAGCAACCATGCACGGTAGGTACGAACGTCTGCCCGCTGTCTCGCGAGGTTTGCGCAGGTTCGGAGCGCCCTCGACCGTGTCGCCCCGCCTACTCGCGCGGCTCCTTGCGCCCTCGCCGCAGGCCACGACGCAGCGCCTCGCCGCCGTAGCGCCCGCGAATCGCGTCGATCGTGTGGTCGACGCTGGCGGCGCGGCGCGCCTCGTCGTCGTCGAAGCCGAGCTGCACGGCGTCCTCGACGAGGTTCGTGGCGCCGAGGCCAATCAAGCGCACGGGCCGCAGCCGCTCGCGGGCGAGCAGCTCGTCGAGCAGCGCGACGCCGATGCCGGACAGCTCGTCGGTCAGCTGCACGGGCTGCGCGACCGTGCGGCTGCGCGTCAGCGTCGTGAAGTCCGACCAGCGCAGCTTGAGCGTGACCGTGCGCGCGCGGCGGCTCTGCCGCCGCAGGTCGGCGCCGACCCGCTCGGCGTGCGCGCGCAGCACACGGCGCAACTCGTCGAGGTCGTTCACGTCTTCCTCGAAGGTGACTTCGCGCGAGATCGATTTCGCGCCCCGGCCGCCGTCGCTGACCGGCGCCGGATCGACGCCGCGCGCGCGGTCGGCGAGGAGCAGTCCGGCCTTGCCGAAGCGGCGCTCCAGCCAGCGGGGGTCGAGCGCCGCCGCGTCGCCGATGGTGCGCACGCCGAGCGCCGTGAGCTGCTCGCCGAGGCGCGGCCCGACCAGCGGCAGATCGCGCAGTGGCAGCGGCGCGAGGAACTCCGCGTCTTCGCCGGGCGGCACCTCGAGCAGCCCGTCCGGCTTCGCGCGATCGCTGCCGACCTTGGCGGTCGTGCGCGAGCCGGCGATGCAGGCGGAGACGGGCAGGTCCAGCTCGTCGCGGGTGCGTTCGCGGACGCGCTCGGCGGCGGCCCGCGCGCCCGTGCCGCCCTCGCCGAGGCCGGTCAGGTCGGCGTAGGCCTCGTCGATGCCGCCCGGCTCGACGATCGGGGCGCAGTCGCGCAGGATCTCGTGGAAGGCGCGCGAGCAGGCGCTGTAACGCTCGAAGTCCGGGGGCACGACGACCGCCTCGGGGCAGAGCCGGAGCGCCTGCGACATCGGCTGCGCCGAGTGGCAGCCGTACTCGCGCGACTCGTACGAGGCGCTGGCGACGACACCGCGGCCACCCCGCCCGCCGACGAGCACCGGCTTGCCTCGCAGCGCGGGGTCGCGCGCCCGCTCCACGGACACGAAGAAGGTGTCGAGGTCGAAGTGCGCGATGCGGCGCGGAAGCGAGCGCTCCACGGTGCAGTCCCCGCCTTGGAGCCTACCGCAGCGCCGAGCGAGGCGGGCATGCTCCCCCTCGCTGCGGGCGATCGCGCGTCCTTTGTGGGGGGCTGCGCCCCCCACGCCCCCATCCCGGAGAGCGGGGGCTGCGCCCCGCTCGGCCCACCCACCCGCCCTCGGATTTTCTTCCTGTGGGGGCTGCGCCCCCACGCCCCCCTCGGAACCATCGAGGGCGCACCGAATCCCCCGAGGGCGGATCCGGCCCCCTCTCCCCGAACGAGAGGGCGGGGGTGAGGGCGGCTCACGCCGATTGTCCGAAGGGCAACGAGCGCTCCGGTGGCACGCGCGCGTCCTTTGTGGGGTGCTGCGCCCCCACGCCCCCATCCCGGACGAGCGAGCGCTGCGCGCCGCTCCGGCCCACCCACCCGCCCTCGGATTTTCTTCTGTGGGGCTGCGCCCCCACGCCCCCTCGGAGCTTCCGAGGGCGCCCCGAACCCCCTCGGAACCATCGAGGGCGCGCCGAACCTCCCGGAACCATCGAGCGCGGACCGAACCCCCGAGGGCGGATCCGGCCCCCTCTCCCCTGGCGGGAGAGGGCGGGGGTGAGGGGGAGCGGGCGCAGCCCGCCACTCCGGCGCACGCCGGGGAGCGAAACGAGCAGCGGCAAAGTCCGGCCTCGAGGGGTACGGGAGGAGCCGCGGCGCGGGCGCTCTCCCGTGGGAGAGTCGGGGCGCGGAGACTCGGGTGAGGGCGGCTAGAGGCCGCGCTTCGCGGGGATCACTTCCTGTTGCACGGCGTCGTCCGGGGCGTGGCCGTTGCCGGGCGGGGCCGTCTCCATCTCCGTCTCGATCTCGACGACGCCGCCCTCGGCGACGGACTCAGATCCGGCTTCGGAGGTCTCTTCGTCGTTGTCGTTGCCGGTGGTCCAGGGCTCGCGCTCGTCCTTCTGGCCGGCGAGCTCCTCCTCGGTGAGGGAGGCGATCGCCTCCTCCTCGCTCTGGCCGCTGCGCAGCCGTCGCGCGATCGCGACGCCGGCGAGCACCAGCAGTGACGAGGAGACCGCCGCGCCGCCGGCGATGAACTTGTGGCGCTTCACCAGGTCCGGGAAGCGCTCGAGGCCGCGGTGTGCCAGCCGGACGGCGTCCGTCGCCGTGCCCTGCAGGCGTTCGCCGCCACTGGGGTGTTTGAGTTCGTCGGGGAGCTTGCTCATGTTCGTGTCTCCTGTGCCTGGGGCGCCGCGTCGGCGGCGGGGCCTCAGCCGATCTTGCGGAACAGGTTGGCCATCTCGAGCGCGGCTCGCATGGCCTCGTCGCCCTTGTTGCCCGCGGACCCGCCGGAGCGGGCCCTCGCCTGCGCCATCGTGTCGCAGGTAAGTACGCCGAAGGCTACGGGTAGATTAAATTCCTGCGACACCATCGTAAGCCCTCGCGCCGCCTCGCTGCACACATAATCGAAGTGTGGCGTCTCGCCGCGCACGACCGCGCCGAGGCAGACGATCGCGTCGTAGCCGCCCACGCCCGCCAGCCGGCGCGCCGCCTGCGGCAACTCGAACGCGCCCGGCACGCGCACCACGTCGAGCGCGTCGTCGCCGACGCCGAGGTCGCGAGCGGTCGCGAGCGCCCCGCGCAGCAGCGGCTCCGTCACGATCTCGTTGAAGCGCGAGACCACCACCGCGAGCCGCAGATCCGACCCGTCGAGACCGCCCTCGTAGTCGGCCACGCTAGGCCAGGTCTTCCGATTCCAGCATGTGGCCCATCTTCTCGCGCTTCGTCCGCAGGTACTCCGCGTTGTGCGCGTTCGGCTCGACCTCGATCGGCACGCGCTCGACAATCTCGAGGCCGAAGCCCTCAAGGCCGGAGCGCTTCGTCGGGTTGTTGGTCATCAGGCGCAGCTTGCTCACGCCGAGGTCGACCAGGATCTGCATACCGATGCCGTACTCGCGGCCGTCGGCGGGCAGGCCGAGCGCCTCGTTCGCCTCGACGGTATCGAGGCCGCTGTCCTGCAGGCGGTAGGCGCGGATCTTGTTGTGCAGGCCGATCCCGCGGCCCTCCTGGTCCATGTAGACGATCACGCCGCAGCCCTCGCTGGCGACGCGGCGGATCGCTTCCTCGAGCTGCTCGCCGCAGTCGCAGCGCAGCGAGCCGAAGACGTCGCCGGTGACGCACTGGTCATGCACGCGGGCGAGGACGGGGTCCTCGGTGTCCACGTTGCCCATGACGAAGGCCTGGTGCTCCTTCGCGTCGATCAGCGTGCGGTAGGTGACGGCGCGGAACTCGCCGTAGGCCGTCGGCAGCGCCGACTCGGCGACACGCTCGATCAGCGAGTCCATGCGCAGGCGGTAGGCGATCAGGTCGTTGACGGTGACGATGCTCATGTCGTGCTCGCGCCCGAACTCGATCAGGTCCGGCATGCGCGCCATCGTGCCGTCCTCGCGCATGATTTCGCAGATCACGGCGGCCGGGTAACGGCCCGCCAGCTTCGCGAGGTCAACCGAGGCCTCGGTCTGCCCGGCGCGCACCAGCACGCCGCCGTCGCGCGCGCGCAGCGGGAACATGTGGCCCGGCTGCGTCAGGTCCTCGGGGCCCGACTCGGGGTCCACGAGCACCTCGACCGTGCGGGCGCGGTCACCGGCGGAGATGCCCGTCGTGACGCCCTCGGCTGCCTCGACGCTGACGGTGAACGCCGTGCTCAGGGGCGCGGTGTTACGTGAGGTCATCAGCGGCAGTCCGAGCTTGTCGAGGCGCGCGCCGGTCATCGCGACGCAGATCAGGCCGCGCGCGTGCACGGCCATGAAGTTGATCAGGTCGGGCGTGACCACGTCCGCGGGGAAGCAGACATCGCCCTCGTTCTCGCGCCCCTCGTCGTCGACGATGATCAGCGGCTTGCCCCGGCGGAACTCCTCGATCGCGGCGCTGACCTCGATCACGAGGCTGGAGTCGATGGTGCTGGCGCGCGAGGGCTCGCCCTCGTGGGTCGCCGGTTGCTCGGACATCAGGCCCCCGCCTTTGCCTGCTCCGCCCGGATCAGGTCCCTTGCGAGCGCGCCTCCAGCAGCTGCTCGACATACCGGGCCAGCAGGTCAGTCTCAAGATTGATGCTATCACCGGGCTGGCGGCTCGTCAGGTTCGTGTGCTCCTGCGTGTACTGCACCAGGGAGACGGAAAACGACTCCTCGTCGCGCGCCATCACGGTGAGCGAGGCGCCGTCGAGGCAGACCGGGCCCTTCATCAGGATGTACGGCAGGTACTCCGTGGGCGGCCGGTAGCGGGCGATGATTGCCTCGCCCTCGGGCGTCAGGCTGTCCAGCGTGCAGGTCGTCTCCACCACCCCGCGCACGATGTGACCGGAGAGCCGGTCCACCGGCCGCACCGAGCGCTCGAGGTTCACCCGCGCCCCGGGCGCGGCCTCGCCGAGGTTGGAGCGCCGGAACGTCTCCGGCATCACGTCGAAGCTGAGCGAGTCAGCGCCGATCGTGCGCACGGTGAGGTCCACGCCGTTGACGGCGATCGAGTCGCCGAGCGCGACATCCTCGAGGATCGTGCGGCAGGCGATGACCAGCTCGCCGCCCTCGCGCGCGCGGACCTCCCCGACTTCCTCGATGATTCCGGTGAACATCGCTAGACCCCGTTCCGCCGGGGAAAGCGTACTACCCGTCGGGCCAAGCGGGCAGGCCGCTGATCAGGGTGTCCTCGCCCAGCCGGGTGACGGTGACCTCGCGCAGCCGCGGGGCCTGCGCCATGCGTTCGACGCCACGCCCGGCGACGGCGGCGGGCGCGGCGTCCGCGCCGATCACGAGGGGGGCGATCACCGCCTGCACGCGATCGACGAGGCGTGCGTCGAAGAGCGAGCCGAGCAGGACGCCGCCGCCCTCGAACAGCACCGTGAGGGCACCGCGATCGCCAAGCGCGCGGACCAGCGCGGCGAGGTCCACGTGGCCGTCGGCTTCGGGCAGCACCACCACCTCCGCCCCTCGGGCGGCCATGCGCTCCCGCCAGTCCTCGGGCGAGGCCGCGGTCGTCGCGATCAGCGTCTGCGAGTCGCCGGCGAGCACGCGCGCCGCCCCGGGCGTGCGCCCTCGCGAGTCGGCGACGACGCGCAGCGGCTGGTGCGCGCCCTCGGTGCTGCCTCCCGGCCGCGCGGTCAGCTCCGGATCGTCGATGACCACCGTGCCGGAGCCGACCACGATCGCGTCGAGGCCGGGCCGCTGCTCGTGCGCCCACTCCAGCGTCTGAGGCCCGGAGACCCAGCGCGAGTCTCCCGAGGAGGCGGCGATGCGCCCGTCGAGCGATGCCGCGTACTTGACGATCACGAAGGGGAGGCCCGTGCGCCGCTGGTGCAGGTAGCCCTCCAGTTGCGCGGCCACCTCACTGGCGCCGTCGCCATCCTCGACGGCGATGCCGGCGGCCTCGAGGGCGCGGCGACCCGCCCCGCTCACGTTCGGGTCCGGGTCGCCGATCGCGTAGCGGACGGCGGCCACGCCGGCCTCGATGAGCGCCGCGGTGCAGGGCGGCGTGCGGCCCGTGTGCGCGCAGGGTTCGAGCGTGACGAAGACCGTGGCTCCGCGCGCCCGATCGCCGGCTTCGCGCAACGCGCCGACCTCGGCGTGGTCGCCACCCGGCGGCTGCGTGCGGCCCGCGCCGACGACCTCGCCGACGCGCGCGACGACGGCGCCGACGGCGGGGTTGGGCGAACTCCAGCCGAGGGCGCGGCGGCCCTCCTCGAGGGCGAGTTGCATCTGTTCGGAGATCGCCACCGCCGCGCCTCGCCTTCGCGCTCGAGCGCTTGCGCGGCGATGGTACCGCGCCCGCGCGGCCGGAGCCGCACGGGCCGATCGGCTAGTCGATTGCGAAGACGATGTGGACGGTGACCGAGACCTCGCTCTCGCCGGGGGAGATCGGAGTGCTCGCGTCGGAGGCGAAGGCCGCCTCGGCGCGAACGACGCCCTGCCGCGCGAAGCCGCCCGACGACTCGGAGATCGCCCGCGCCTTGCCCAGCGTGACGCCCGCGAGGTCCGCGAGTTGCTGCGCACGCGCGCGTGCGTCCTCGACGGCAAGCTTGCGCGCCTCGTCGGCGTACTGCTCCGGATCGTCGACCCGGAAGGAGATGCCGCCGACGCGGATCGCGTCGCCGCCGGCGGTCAGGGCGTCGTCGAGGACCTCCGAGAGCCGGTCGATGTCGCGGACCTTCACCTCGATCCAGTTGTTCACCGTGTAGCCGATGATCTCTGGCGGGCCCTCTTCCCTGTCGTAGTCGTACTGCGGGTAGATGTTGAAGGAGCGGGTCGAGATGTCACGCTCCTCCACGCCACTGGCGAGCACGGAGTCGCGGACCTGCTGCATCGCCTCGGCCGCGCCGCTGCGGGCGAGCGCCACGGTCTCCCCGGTCACCTCGACGCCGATGTCGAAGACGCCGATGTCGGGCGTCACGGTGACGCTGCCGGCGCCGTTGACGGAGATGCCGCCGTCCTCTTCGGACGCCACCTGATCGAGGACTGCCTCGACAGCCGCGACGGCGGCGCCGCTGTCCTCGGGAGGCGGGGCGGGCTCGACCGTGACGTCGTAGCAGGCGGCGGACGCCAGGGTCAGCAGCGCGAGGGCCGCGAGGCCCATGATCGTGATCGCTCGCTTCATACCCATTCCTCCTCGCTCAGACCGTCATTGCGTACACATCCAGTTAAACGCCGGTGCGCACCGTACGGTTCCATCGTTACACCCTGTCGCCCCGGCGTCTCCACAGCCCCAGCAGCAGCGTGAGACCGACGAGGGCAAGCGCGGCCACCAGCAGGCCCTGCTCGGCTCTCCGCAGCGCTCGCGCCGCTTCGTCTCCGTCGTCGGCCTCGACCTGTACGGACTCGTCGGGGATCGCTGGCGCCACGGTGGTCGTGGCGGCAGGGGCCGCCTCCGCGGCCGCGACCGGGGTCGACGCCTCGGTGGCGTCGCCGGCCTCGTCAGCATCCTCAGCCGCCTCGGCAGCCTCAGGAGTGGCAGCAGGCGCTTCTTCGGCGCTCGCCTCGGACGCCCCGGCAGCGGGCTCCGGCGTCTCGTCGGTTGCGGGGGCGGCGGCGGCTTCATCCGGCTCGGCGCTGCGCGCGGCAACGCGGGACTCCCTTGTGACCGTCGGCAAGGCCGGCGCTGCAACCGCGCTCGCAGCCGCGGTCGCCTCGGCCGTGGCCGCGGCGAGCGCCGCAACGGTCGGTTGAGGCGTCGGGGCTGCCTCGGCGGCCTCCGCCTCGGCCGTGGGCGGCGCGGTCGGGGCAGTCGTGGCGGCCTGAGTCGCGGCGGGTGTTGCCGGGGCGGCGGTCGGCGCGGCGGCGGCCTGCGCCGGCGCGGCCTGCGGCCCTTCGCTCGCCTGCTCGCTCGTGCCGCCGCCGAAGCTCGGGCGGGTAATCCCCCAGCCCTCGACACCCTCGCCGCCGAGGCCCGCGATGTCGCCCGTGAGCACGATCGCGAAGGCGACCGCGGCCGCCACGGCGCCCATGCGGAAGACCATCTCCAACCGGCCCGGCGCGCGGCGCGCGCCCGTGGCCGGCGCTTCCAGCGTGAACGGGCGCGGCGCGCGCACCTCGCCCAGCGAGCCGAGCGCGTCGCGAACCGCCGCCAGCTCGCCGAGGCGGACCGCGAGCGTGGGATCGGCCTCGATGGCGTCATCGATGACCGCCGCCTCGTGCTCGTCGAGCTCGCCGTCGAGGTGGGCCGAGAGCTGTTCATCCCAGACCGCGGACACGTCGAGCGGCTCGGGGTACTCGTCGTCCCCGGCATCGCTGCGGCGTCGCCAGCCCCAGAGGCGCATCAGTTCACCTCTCTCATCTCTTCCGACGCTGAGCGAGCCCGGGAAGTTCCCCGGACTCGATCAGCAACTGGCGCAGACGCGCCCGCGCGCGGCTCAGCCGCGACTTCACCGTGCCGAGCGGCGCGTCCACGGCATCGGCGATCTCCTCGTAGGACATGCCATGCACGTCCGAGAGCAGCACCACCATCCGCCACTCCTCGGGCAGCTCGGCGATAGCGCGCTCCAGCACCCCTCGTAGCTCCGTCTGCTCCGCCCGCTCCTGCGGTCCCAGCCCCGGCTCGACCGGATCGATCGAGGCCATGTCGGAGTCGTCCCACGTCTCGTCGAGCGAGCGCTGCGGGCGGCGCTTGCGCCGTCGCAGTTCGTCGCGCGCCGCGTTGGCGACGATGCGGAGCAGCCACGAGCGGAAGCGCTCGCCCCGGAAGGTGTCGATGGCGCGCCAGGCGCGGACGAACGCCTCCTGCGTCACGTCCTCGGCGGCCTCGCGTGTGCGTAGAAAGCGGAGGGCGAGCGAGTACGCGGCGTTCTGGTGGCGGATCACGAGCGTGTTGAACGCCGCGATCTCGCCATGCTGCGCCCGCCGGACGAGGTCCGGAACGTCGTCGCCCACGTGGTGTCGTTGCGCCGCCAAGGGTCGGTTCGTGTTCGCTCCATCCCGCCTCGGCGAGCCTAGCACGCGTCCGGCGTCACGGCCTCGCCGCACCGCGCAGCGGCGATCCGTGTGAAGATCGGCGCATGACGCTTGCCGGGGGCCGCGAGTTGCTGGCCGATGCGGAGCGGGGCGGCTACGCCGTGCCCGGCTTCAACGTCTCCAACCTCGAGCTCGCGCTCGGCGTGCTCGACGCCGCCGAGGCGCGCCGTTCGCCGGTGCTGCTGCAGTTCAATCCCGGCAACCTCGAGCACTTCGGCGGCGTCGCCGTCGCAGCCGCGACAGCCCGCACGCTCGCCGACCAGGCGCGGGTGCCGGTCGCAGTGCACCTCGACCACGGCCACGATCTCGAACTGCTGCGCGCGGCCGCGCGCGCCGGCTTCAGCTCGCTGATGTACGACGGCTCGATCAAGCCGCTGGACCTCAACATCCGCGAGACGCTCGAGGCCGCCGTGGTCGCCCTCGAACACGGCGTGGCGCTTGAGGCCGAACTCGGCCACGTCGGAGGGCGCGAGCCGGGCGTCGTCACCTCGGAGTCGGTGCTCACCGACCCGGCGGCGGCGCGCCGCTTCGTCGAGGAGACGCAGGTCGACGCGCTGGCCGTCTCGGTCGGGACCGCGCACGGGCTCGCCGGCAACGTCGACCTGGCGCTGCTGCGCGAGCTGCGGGCGGCGGTGCGCGGGCTGCCGCTGGTGCTGCACGGCGGCTCCGGCGTGCCGCCCCGCCAGCTGCGCGACTGCGTGCGCGCGGGCATCCGCAAGCTCAACGTCAGCACCGAGATCCACGCCGCCTTCGCCCGCGCCATCGCCGGATCCGGTGACCGTGACCCGCGGCCGGCGCTGCTGGAGGCGCGCGCCGCCGTCGCCGCCGTGGCGGGGGAGCGGATGGACGCCCTCGGCTCAGCCTTGCGCGCCTGAGCCGGGCCCGCGCCACGCTCGACCCCTCAAGCTTCCGGCGCCGAGGCCGCAAACCTCCTGCGCATGCGCTCCCTACTCTCCCGCGAACAGGCTCTCCGCTATCCCCACAAGGAGAGCGGCCGGCCTGTTGCCGATGATGCGGTACTGGGCCCTGGCGGACGGATCGAAAATCCAGAGCACTGCGGGGTACGCGGGGCTCTGATCGGGGCTTGGCGGGCTGTAGCGAATCACGGCGGCGCGGCTCGCAATCGCGCGCGTCTCGACGACGGCTTCGCCGCCGTTGAGGGTCGCCTCGGCTGGCCAACGCGTGCTCGCCTTGTAGTATCCGGTGATCTTGAGCGCGATGTACCCTTCTGGAGTCACATACTCCGCCGTGTACCCGAACGGGGGGTCATCCACGGTCCCGTAGCTGACGCGGCCTAGCGTCCAGCCAGTGGGCAATGTCGGCGTGCGCCAGTAGGGGAGCGCTTGCGCCTGGGCGAGCGTCGGATTCTCGATCCAAGAAGGACCTTCATAGGCAGGGTGGTTGGCCGGAACCTGGCTGTGCTGTTTGTGCGCCTCGACCGCGCCCGCCCAGCCCGTGGGTACGAGCTGGTAGACACCGTGCACCACCGGCGCGCTGAGGCTGGCCCCGCCGAGGTCCGGTAGCTCGCCCCAGCCGACCGTGGCGGCGGCATTCGCCGGCACGGCCCCGCTGCACCCGGTGTAGGCGTAGGTCATCCACTCGACGGCGAGTAGCTTGCGAGGCACGGCGCTGGCCGGGTCGGCCTTGACCTCCGTCACCGTGTAGCGCACGAAGCAGTCGTCCGCGTAGCGCCACTCGAAGAGATCGCCTGCCACGACGGCGTCGTAGAGCGCCGCCTGCGAGGCGCCGTGGGCGTCGGACTTGTGGATCAGCAGCGCCGTCGTCGTGCCGTCGCGCAGCGCCTCGTAGGTGCTGACGGCGCTTGTCGTGTCGGCGGGGTTGGCGAGGAAGGCGTAGCTGCCCGCCGTCGCCACGGCGCCGGTCGTGTCGTAGCTGCTGTAGCGCGGGCTCGAGGTCGCGACGGAGAAGACCGTCGTGACGACGACATCGCCGATCTCCGGCTTGCCGTCGGGGCGGGGGCGGATGAACGGGCGCGCCTGCTTCAGCTCGAAGGTGAGCAGCGTCGAGGCGGTCTCGTCCTCGGAGACCGTGAAGGTGTAGGTCGTGCCGACCGGCGCGATCAGCTGCGAGGCTGAGACCGGCGACGGCGTCTCGATCAGGGCCTGCTCCAGGTAGAAGCGCGTCCAGCCCTCGGGCAGCGGCGCCGCCGTTACCACCGTGTACTGCTGCCCACGCTCCACCCGGTAGCGACCGTCGCTGTCCGCTGTCAGCAGCAGGTCGGCGGGGATGTCCACCACCTGCGCGTAGTCGCCGGGCGCGCCCCGGTAGACCGCGCGGATGCAGTCCGCGGCGCCGGGGTGCGGGCAGACGGCGGGCGTGGGGGCCGGCGTCGCGGTCGGAGCCGGCGAGGGCCGCGCGGTCGGGGCCGGCGGCGCGGTCGGGATCGGGACCTGAAGGGGTGCCGCAGGCGGTGTGACCGCTACCGTTGCGGTAGCCGGTGCGACACCGCCTTCCTCGTTACCGTCGGTGCAGGCGAGGGCCAGCGCGAGGGCGAGCAGGAACAGCAGCGCCGGCGAAGTTCTGCGGGTCACCTGCTTCTCCTCTACGAATACTACGCCGCGGCCAATCACCTGGTTCCCGCACGCCCGGCGGCGCAGCTTGGAGCACACGCGCCGGGCCCGGGCCGTGCGCTGGTCCGGGATTCCACAACGGGGCCCGTGGGTATACTCGATGCGATGGTGAATCAGCCGCCGGCGGACCCGGGCAGGCCTCCCCAACCCCTCGATCCGCGCGAGCCGGCAGGCGCGCGGCCGCCCGTCCGCGCCCTCAGCTTCGCGCACGCGCCCAGCCACGGCGGCCTCGCGGAACGCGACCCCTGGGCTCCGCCGATCGGGCCCCCGACCCCGGCTCCCGACGAGCGCAGCACGCTGCAACGGATCTGGCCGTTCGGACTGCGGGGGCTCAGCGAAACCCTCGAGGTGATCGCGCTCGCCCTGCTGATGTTCATCGTCGTGCGCGGCGTCGCGCAGAACTTCATCGTCGACGGCGGCTCGATGGAGCCGAGCTTCCAGCACGCCGACATGGTGGTGGTGAACAAGCTCGCCTATCGCACCTTCGACTTCTCCTGGCTGCCGCTCGTCGAGGAGGACGCCTGGCAGCCCTTCGGCGCGATCGAGCAGGGCGACGTCGTCGTCTTCGCCTTCCCGCTCGGCCGGGACCGTGACTTCATCAAGCGCGTGGTCGCGCTGCCCGGACAGACCGTCGAGGTACGCGACGGGAACGTGATGGTGGACGGCGCGGTGCTGGACGAGCCCTACCTGCTGCACGCCCCCAGCTACGCGTTCGGCCCGCAGACGGTCCCCAGCGGCCACGTCTTCGTCCTCGGCGACGCACGCAACAACTCCTATGACTCGCACTCCTGGGGGATGCTCCACCAGGGCCTGATCGTCGGCCGCGCCGAGCTGCGCTACTGGCCGCTCGACCGCTTCGGCATCGTCGGCCACGAGGAGCCCGTCGCACAGCTCGGCGTCGAGGTGAGTTACTCCCCGTGACGCACGACGAGGCGGCCGACCCCGCGGTGATCGCCGCCTTCGAGGAGAGCGGCGCCTTCCTCGACGGCCACTTCCAGCTCGCCTCGGGCCGCCACGCCGCTCGTTACGTCGAGAAGTTCAACCTGCTGCAGTGGCCGGACCGTACGGCCGAGATCTGCGCCCGCCTCGCCGAGGCGGCGCGCGGCCTGGAGCCACGGACCGTGGTCGGCCCCACCACCGGCGGCGTGATCCTCGCCTACGAGATGGCTCGCCAGCTCGGCGTGCGCGGGATCATCGCCGAGCGCCGCCCGGACGGGCCCGGCCGCGCGATCCAGCGTGACTTCCACCTCAGCCCCGGCGAGCGCGTGCTGATCGCCGACGACGTGGTGACCAGCGGCGGCTCCGTGCACGACACGATCGAGGCCGTGCGCGAGGCCGGCGGCGAGCCCGTCGGCGTCACCGTCCTCGTCGACCGCTCGAGCGGGCGCGCCGACTTCGGCCTGCCCTTCTTCGCCGCCGCCACGCTCGACATCGAGAGCTGGGAGCCGGCCGACTGCCCGCTCTGCCCCAGGGGCGTCCCGCTCACGATCACCTAGCCGCGCACGGGCCGCCCTCGTACGCCCCCGCCTGCTAGAGTGCCGCTCGCGAGGACGGAGGCAACGGTGCGATTCAGCGTCCAGACCGGGCAGCAGAACATCGAGTGGGGCGAGCTCTCGGAGACGTGGCAGCGCATCGAGGCGCTCGGCTACGACGGCGCCTGGACGATCGACCACTTCCTGCCGACCGGCACGCGAGACACCGAGGGGCCGTGCATGGACGGCTGGGTGGTGCTCGCCGCGCTGGCCGCGGAGACGGAGCGGCTGCGCTTCGGCACGCTGGTGACGGGCAACCTGTTCCGCAACCCCGCGCTGCTCGCCAAGACCGCGACGACGATCGACCAGATCTCGGGCGGACGGCTGGAGTTCGGCATCGGCGCGGGCAACAACCCGCTCGAGCACGCCGCGTACGGTTGGCCCTTCCCCTCGGCGCGCGAACGCCTCGATCGCCTCGACGAGGCGCTGCAGTTGATCCGCCTGCTCTGGTCGGACGAGGACGAAGTCTCCTTCGAGGGCGAGTACTACAGCCTCAACCAGGCTCCGTTCCGCCCTGCTCCCGTGCAGCAACCGCACCCGCCGATCCTCGTGGGCGGCGCGGGCGAGCGGCGCACGCTCAACATCGTCGCGCGCCACGCCGACGCCTGGAACGGCGTCGGGACCGCCGCCGACCTCGCCCCGAAGGTCGAGGTGCTGAAGCAGCACTGCAACGACGTGGGGCGGCGCTTCGAGGAGATCCGGCTGACGGCGGGCACGCCGCTGATCCCGGACGCCATCTACGAGCGCTGGACTGAGCGCACCGCCGGACGGCGCGGCATCTCCGTCGAGGAGCAACGCGCCCAGACCATCGGCGGCCCGGCCGAGTCGATGCAGGCGGCGGTGCAGAGCTACGTCGACGGCGGCTTCGACGAGGTGATCCTGATGATGAACACCCCCTACGACTGGCCCGCCATCGAGCGCTTCGCCTCGGAGGTGGCTCCCGCGTTCCGGTAGCCGGCGGCTATCGAGGCGTATCCGATCGGCCGCCTGTTCCACTGCTGAGCGCCGCTTCCGGCGCCGGAGCGGCAATCACCTGCAAGCGCTTCCCGATCGCTCCGAGGGCGGCGTCCATCTGGTCCAACCGCGAGTGGTGGTTCACGTCGAGCGCGCGGTCCACTTGCGGCATGTGCCAGCCCAGGCGACGCGCAAGTTCCGCCTTTCCGACCCCCTGATCGCGCATTCCCTGGTAGAGCATCACCTTGACCGAGGTAAGGGTCGGCAGCACGGAATAGACCTCGCCTCCGGAGGGCTCGGGGATGTCCTTGCGATCGTGGATGCGGGCAGCGATTGCCTCTTCGAGCGCGTCTCCGGCGCGAGCGAGGGCTTCCTCGTGGTCGTCACCGAACGTGGTCAGTTCCGGAAAGTCGGGCGATGTCGCCAGCACGGCGCCATCATCGTCTTCAAGTACGATCGGGTAGGCGAGCATCAGTTCAACCCCAGGT
Organism: Dehalococcoidia bacterium; assembly: GCA_965207415.1. Lineage (GTDB taxonomy): Bacteria > Chloroflexota > Dehalococcoidia > UBA2979 > UBA2979 > VXMT01. The sequence goes on along the minus strand of CBDBMD010000003.1, from coordinate 2,989,665 downwards.
CCTTCTTGATCTTGGCGACGAGCCCCCGGCCCAACTCCTTGCGGCCACCGTGCATCGGCAACTGGCTGGTGCGGTCTCCGCGCCGGACGGTGAGGTGGCCGCTGCCGCCCTTGTGGGTATGAAACGTGCAGCCCCGCCTGCTCAGCCAGCGACGGAATTCCCGCGCGTTCATCCATCAGACCGTACACAACACTTCTGTTGTTCGTCAATCCACGTGCTGCACCCCACCCAGCAGCAAGCCCACCCCGCCACTCCGACCCCTCCCCCGCTTGACGCGCCGCAAGCGGGCGCACCACCATCGGGCGCAGCCATCCCGCGCGCGGAGGGGCGGTGCGCTTGAGCGGGTCGAACGGACAGCGACCGGACGCGGACGCCGCGGGCGAGACGCCCGCAGCCATCGAGGGCGTACGCGTCGTCGAGATCGCGGCGGGGCGCGCCGTCGCCTACAGCGCGCAACTGCTCGCCCAGTTCGGCGCCGAGGTGATCCGCATCGAGCCGCCCGGCGGCGACGCGATCCGCCTCGCGGGCCCGTTCACCGGCGATGAGCCCGACCCCGACGGCGGCGGACTGCACGCCGCCATCAACCGCGGCAAGCAGAGCGTCGTACTCGACCTCGAACGCGACGAGGAGGCGGCGCTCGCGGCCCGGCTGATCGAGGGCGCGGACCTGCTGGTCTCCGACTGGCGCGAGGGCGAGCGGATGTCCTCGGAACTGCCACTCGGCGATCCGGATCGCTGGGGCGCGCGCTTCCCGGAGACGACCTTCGTCTCGATCTCAGACTTCGGGATGACCGGGCCGTACGCCTCGTGGCATGCCGACAGCCACATCATCGAGGGCCTCGCCGGATTCTCCTACGTGAGCGGCGACCCGGACCGCGAGCCACTCAGCGCGGGCATCGAGATCAGCGACTACTTCGCGGCGACGCACGCCACGATCGCCGCGCTCGCCGCCGTCGCCGCGGCGCGACGGGGACAGCGCACGCACGTCGTCGACATCTCCGCGCACGAGGCGCTGACGATGACGGACGACCACAACCTGGTCGTCTGGCTCGGCTCGGGCGTGGTGCGGAAGCGCTACTACTCGCGGATCCTGCCCGGCTACCCGAACGACATCATGGCCTGCAAGGACGGCCACATCGCCTTCGTGCCGGTCGGCACGGGCCACCACGACTTCGCCGGGGTGATCTCGACGCTGCTCGAACGGCCGGACATGAAGCACAGCCCGATCTTCACGGAGACGCAGACGCGCAACCTGCGCTGGCGCGAGTTCGACGCCGTCGCGCTGCCCTGGCTGGCCCGCCACACCCGCGAGGAGATCTTCCAGCGCGCCGGCGAGCTGGGGCTCGGCTTCGGCACCGTTCCGGACGTCGAGGACCTGCTCGCCGATCACCACCTCGAGGAGCGCGATTACTGGGATGACGGGCCGGATGGCGCGAGGCTGACCGGCGCGGGCGCGATTATGTCGGCTACGCCCCAGCGCTTCGGACCCGCGCCCGCCCTCGATGCCGACGGCGAGGCGCTGCGCGCGAGCGCGGCGACGGCGGACGGGGCGGACTGAGATGCGCTTCTTCGACGAGCTCAAGGTCGTCGCGCTGACGCAGGGCTGGGTCGGCCCGCTGGCGACGCGCATCCTCTCCGACCTCGGGTCGAACATGGTGCGCGTCGAGCGCGCGTTTACGCCGGGCGGGAACTACGGCAACCGCACGCTCTTCCCGCCTCGCAACGACATCACGGGCGAGGTCTGGAACCGCAACATCTACTTCACCGTCCGCAACGCCGGCACGCGCTCGGCGATGATCGACCTCGGGCAGGAGGAGGGCCGCGCGCTGGTGCGGCGCCTTATCTCCCAGGCCGACGTGGTCGTCGAGAACTTCATGCCCGGCGTCGTCGGCCGCCTCGGCTTTGACTTCAAGGAGCTGCACGAGGAGTTCCCGAGCCTGATCCTGCTCCATCTGAGCGGCTTCGGACAGACCGGCCCCAACGCCTTCCGGCCGGCCAACGGCATGACGATGGAGCCCGCCTCGGGCGTGCCGACGGTGACCGGCTACCGCGGCGAGGGCCCGACCAAGACCGGCCAGACCTGGGTCGACCCCTACTCCGGGCTGCACGGGACCGCCGCGCTCGTCGCCGCGCTGATCCACCGCGACCGCACGGGCGAGGGCCAGATCATCGACGTCTCGATGCAGGAGGCGACGCTGCCGGTCCTCGAGTCGCAGTTCGCCGACTACCAGCGCAACGGCCGCCATCAGGCGCGAGACGGCAGCCGCCGGCCGGGCATGGTGCGCGGCGCCTACCCGTGCGCGGGCGACGACGACTGGGTGGCGATCTCGCTGCGAAACGAGGCCGAGTGGCAGGCCTTCTGCCGCGCGAGCGGCCACGAAGCCTGGCTCGATGACCCGCGCTTCGCCGACGCGGCCTCGCGCACGGAGCACCACGACGCCCTCGACGAGCTGATCGCGGCGTGGACGCGGGAGCGCGACAAGTTCGAGATCGCAGCCCTGCTGCAGGCGGCGGGCGCACCCGCGGGTCCGATCCTCAAGGCCGACGAGGTGACCGCGGACCCGCACCTGGCCGCGCGCGAGTTCTTCGACGACCTGCAAATCGGCGACTTCGGGCGGGTGCCGATCCAGCGCTACCTGCCGGCGAAGTTCGACGGCGAGGGCGTCCCCGCCAGGGGGCCGGCCCCGCACCTCGGGGCGGACACGGACGCAGTGCTGGCGGAGCTTGGGCTGAGCGAGGCGGAGATCGAGGATCTGCACGAGCGGCGCATCGCCGACCGCGCCTCCGACCTGCACTCGGACCCCATCGCACGCGAGGGCACGCAGCTCCCGTTCGAGGACTACGAGGAGATGGGCTCGGTCCTGCGCATCGACCGCGACTACGCGCCGAAGCCGCTGTAACTTCCGACAGGCCGGAGCCTGTCGTTTCGCACCTCACTTGCAGGCCGCGGCCCGTACATAGCCCTCGGAGCGCCACGCCCAACCGAGAGCAAGCGGCCCAGGTCGAGCCACTCCCACGTAGCTACCCGCCCGCGACGGCAGCGGGCTCCTCAGTCTCGTGGTGCAGGTGCCCGTAGTGAAGCCCCATCGCGAGGCCGATGAGCACGCCGCTCGATGCGAGCAGGAGCAGGTAGTGGCGCCAGCCCCAGCCCATCAGACCGGCACAAAGATGATCGCGAAGATTGCGACCATGGCGCCGAGGATGGCGCCGAGCCCAATCTGAGCCCACGTCGGCAAGGTCATGAGCCGAACCATCAGTCGCGCCATCATCCTCGGAACCACCTGTCGATCGCTTCACCCCAGCGCCACCGTACGAAGCTCATCGCTGCCAGGAGCACCACAACGGCAACGAGATTGGCCTCAACCGACGGCGGGATCACGATGGTGAGGCCACCGAGGAAGCTGCCGGCGACGACGCCGACCACGATCTCGCGCCTGGACGGTGGCCAGTGAAATCGCGGCAGCAAACGCCCGCCTCGTCCCATGGTCCCGCCCTCCATCGAGTGGGAGTGTCCCACTGGCGAGTCCCGGCGACCATATTAGGAATATGGTATCGGACCTCGATCGGGATATGGAGTTATGTAGGTTCGGCAGGCACTGGCAGCGAACGCGCACCCGTCACACCGCTTGTGCGCGCGGACGCCAGGGTGGGAGGCCAGCTCACAACAAGTGCAAGGAGGCTCTAGCGCGCGGGCAGCCGGTCCTGCGCCTGCCAGATGCGATCGAGGATGGGGCGGCCCTCGCCGGCGGGGTCGACGAACTCGGGGCGATAGATCCAGTGGACCTCGCCGCCGTCGCCGCGGATCACGATCGGGCGGATGCGGTAGCCGATCAGCCGCTCCTGCGTGAATCCGAGTTCCGTCACCATCCCCTGCGTCGTCTCCAGCGACCAGTCCTGATCGAAGACGAAGTTGCCGGACGAGTACGTCACGAGCGCGTCGTCGAAGTGCTCCACGGCCTGCACCCAGTGCGGGTGGCTTCCGAGGACGAACGACGCGCCGGACTCGATTGCGATGCCGCCAATCTCGCGCTGCACCGTCGTCGGATCCGAGGTCTCCTCGATGCCCCAGCTCGCGCCGACCACGACGTGGTCCGCGATTGCGCGCGCCGCGAGCACGTCCTCGCGCACGATCGACCTGTCGAGGGGGGCTGTGCCCGGTGAGTTCTCCCCGGCCTCATACCAGGACGCGACGGTGTCGTAGCCGAGGAAGGCGAAGCGCACGAAGCCGTTCGCCGTATGCACCCTGACTACGGCCGGAGCGCGAGCGGCCGCCAGGTCCTCGCCGGCGCCGGCGGTGGCGATCCCAGCCTCGTTCAGTCGCTTCAGCGTGTCGAGCAGCGCCCCGCTGTTGGAGCAGCCGCCCCAGCAATCGAGCATGTGGTTGCCGTTCGTCAGCATCACGTCCACCCCCGCCTCGGCCGCCGCGTCGACGGTGCGAGGGCTGCCCTGCAGCGTGAACGTCGCCACGCAGGGCGTCGGCTCGGCGAGGTCCGTCAGCGACGAATCGAGGGGGACGACGGCGATGTCCGCCGCCAGCATCGCGTCGCGCACGCCGTCGAACATCGCGCCGTAGTCGTCGAGCACGGCGAGCACGAAGTTGCTGCAACGCACCGGGATCAGGTCGCCGGTGGTCAGCATGCCCGCCGGGTCGAACGGCGCTGCCGCCTCGATACCGAGGGCGGCCGACAGCTTGACGACGTCGCCGAGGCCCGGGGCGCGGACCCAGCGCACCGCGCTGAGCGGCGAATCGCGCGCCGGGTCGCGGTACGGGTCGTGGCCGTCGACGGTGAGCGCGAGCACGCCGATCCGCAGCTGCTCCGGCTCGATCAGCGCGAACGCTCCCGGCGTCCGGCCAACGAGGTCCACCAGCTCGGAGTCGGAGACCAGCTCCACCGCCAGGTCGTCGAGCGGTATCCCGAGTGCTGCCGCGATGAGCGGCGCTTGCGAGGCGGGGAGGTACGGCAAGAGCGGCTGCCGGCTGCCGCCGAGCTGGGACCAGTCGCGGACCTCGCCGCGGAGGATGCCCAGCACGGCGGCGCGGTCCAGGTCCAGCACGTCGCGCCGCTGGTCCGTGATGGCCGCCCAGCGCGCGAGCACGACCGGCCGGGCGCCGGCGAGCGGCTCGTCGGCGATTGCCCAGCGCGCCCCGGCAGCGGTGGCCGGGCCGAAGTCGGGCGCCGCGGCCAGGGCCGCCTCGAGGCGGGCGCGCTCGGCGGGATCGGACACGAGGATCGCGACCGCGGCGCCGGCTTCGGGCGCGAGGGTCGCGATTGCCGTTGGGGTCGCAGTGGGCGCGGGAGCCGGCGGAGGCGGCGGTGTGGCGGTCGGCTCCGGGGTGGTGGTCGGCGATGGTGTCGCCTCGGGCGCGGTCAGCACGGTCGCCACGGCCGTCGCAACGGCCGTGGCGGGAGGCGCCGGCGAGTCGCCGGACAACCCCGTGCAGGCGCCGAGGCCGATCGCCAGCGGGAGCGCGAGTCCGAGCGCCGCGAGAACCTGCAGCACGCGCCGCGCACGGCACGCGCGCACGATCTCCCCGCTCGCTCGACAACTCGGCATGTCTGCTCCTGCCACCCACACTCAGGACGCGCGGGAGGCGCCGGGGGTTCCCGCGGGGGGTGACGAAGGCGGCGGCGGCACGCCCGGGATCGCCGGAGCGCCGCCCGCTCAGACGATGTTGCGCTGCCGCAGGACGACGACGTCCTCGGGCGTGTAGCCGAGCTCGGAGGTCAACACCTCGCTGGTGTGCTCGCCGAGCAGCGGCGCGCGGCGCAGCGCGCCCGGCGTGCCGTGCATGCGGATGGGCAGTCCGGGGAACTCGAAGGCTCCAGCCTCGGGGTGCTCGATCGTGGTGATGAACTCGCGCTCGCGGAGGTGGGGGTCGGCGAAGACGTCCGCCATCGAGTTGATCGCGCCGACGGGGAGGCCTACCTCCTGCGCCTCCTCCATCACCTGCTGCTTCGTGCGCTCCAGCAGCCACGGGTAGACCAGCGCGTCGAGCTCCCCGCCGTGCTCGATGTGCTCGAGCCGCGCGAGCGTCTCCTCGTCGTCAATCAGATCGGGGCGTCCGATCATGCGGCAGAAGCGGTCCCACCACTGCAACGTGCCGTTGATGAACACGTAGCCGTCCTGGCAGGGGTAGACGCCGCGCGGGATGGCGTTGCGCCGCAACTCGCGCATGCGCAGGTGCATCAGCGAGCCCGAGTACTGCCAGGCCACGAGGTTCGGCCCGCCCCGATCCATCGAGGCGCTGAGCACGTCCTGGATCGAGACGTCGACGGTCTGCCCTTCGCCGTCGCGGTCCGCCGCCAGCAGCGCGCCGAACGCCATCGCCGAGGCGACGGCGCCCGCGAGGAAGAGCGGGGCGTAAAGCCCGATCTTGATCGGCTCGCGCTCCGGCACGCCGGTGATCTGCAGCACCCCGCCCGTTGCGTAGAGCAGCATGTCGTCGGCCTCGAAGTCGCGGTACGGGCCGTACTGCCCGAAGTTGGAGATGCGGATCAGCGAGGCCTGCGGGCGCAGCGCCGCGAGCCGCTCCGCGTCGAGCCCGAGCCGCTCGAGGGCGCCCGGCCGGAAGTTCTCGAAGACCAGGTCCGCGCTCGCCGCGAGGCGTTGCAGGATGCGCTGCCCGCTCGCCGTCTTGAGGTTGAGCGTGACGCTGCGCTTGCCGGTGTTGATGTGGAGGAAGACGCCGCCCCGCTCCGGATGCGGCTCGTCGTTGGGGAAGGGGCCGATGCGGCGCGCCGGGTCGCCGCCGTCCGGGCGCTCGATCTTGATCACGTCCGCGCCGTAGTCGGCATAGAGCTTCGTCGCGTAGGGCCCGGCCACGCCCTGCGTGAGATCGAGGATGCGCAGGCCCTCGAGGGGCGGTCCCTGCGCCTGGCTTTCGCTGTCCGCCATCGCCGCCGCCGCCTCCCGACCCGCGCCGCGCGAGGCTAGCCGGTCGCCGCCCGCGCTGTCGACCGGCGCGCACCCGTTAGAATCGCAGGGACGCGGCAGCGCGGAGCAGCGAGGGCGGCGGCGATGGCGCAGCAACGGGTGGATGCGGTGTTCATGCGCGGCGGCACCAGCCGCGGCATCTTCTTCCAGCGCGCCTGGCTGCCCGCCGCCCGCGAGGACTGGGACCCGATCTTCCTCGGCGCGCTCGGCAGCCCGGACCCCTACGGCCGCCAGCTCGACGGCCTGGGGGGCGGCGTCTCCTCCCTCTCCAAGATCGTCGTCGTCGAGCCGTCATCGAGGGCGGATGCGGACGTCGAGTACACCTTCGGCCAGGTCGCCGTCCGCGAGGCGGCGGTCGCCTACCGCACGAACTGCGGCAACCTCACCTCCGCCGTCGGCCCCTTCGCCGTCGACGAGGGCCTCGTGACGCCCTCGGTGGACTCGAACGGCGAGGCGGCGGTGCGGCTCTACAACGTGAACACGCAGAAGCGGATCGTCGCCCGCTTCCCGCTCGATGGCGCGAGCGCCGCCGTCGAGGGCGAGTTCGAGCTGCTCGGCGTCGGTGGCAGCGGCGCGCCGATCCGCCTCGAGTTCCAGGACCCGGGCGGCGCGGTGACGGGCGAACTGCTCCCCGGCGGCGCGCCGGCGCAGCTGCTGGCCGTCCCCGGCCTCGGCGAAGTGCGCGTCTCGATCGTGGACGCCACGACGGCGGTCGTCGCGGTCAACGCCGCGGACCTCGGTCTCTCCGGCAGCGAGCTGCCCGACGCGATCGAGGCCGACGCCGGGCTGCTCGCGCGCCTCGAGGCGGTGCGCGGGGCCGCGGCGCTGCGGCTCGGCCTCTCGCCGAGCGTGGAGGAGGCGAGCGCCTGCTCGCCGCAGAGCCCGCTGATCGCGATCGTCGCCGCGCCACAGCCGGCGACAACCCTCGCGGGCGAGGCCGTCGCGCCCGAGGCGGTCGACCTCACGGCGCGCGTGATGTCGATGGGCCAGGCGCACCGCGCGCTGCCGCTGACGGCGGCTATGTGCCTCGCGGTCGCCGCGCGCATCGAGGGCAGCGTGGTGCACGAGCTGACGCGGCCGGGCGATCCGGCCGCCGACCTGCGGCTCGGCAACCCCTCGGGCGTGCTGCCCGTGGCTGCCAGCGTGCGGCACGAGGGCGGCAGCGAGGGCGACTGGATCGCCGACGACGTCGTCGTCTACCGCACCGCTCGGCGGCTGATGGAGGGCCGAGTGCTGGTCCCCGATTCACGCCTCGCAACGCCCGAGGCGGCGCCGACGGCCGCAGCGGCAGGAGCCACGCCGTGAGCACGACACAGGCGGCGATCCCGGCGGCCGCGCGGCTGCGCGAGCTGATCGGCGGCGACGAGGTCGTCGTGGCGCCGGGCGTCTTCGACGGGCTCTCCGCGCGGCTGGTCGAGCAGGCGGGCTTCCCCGCCGTCTACGCCAGCGGCGGCGCGATCGCGCGCAGCGCCGGGCTGCCGGACCTCGGCCTGCTCGGCCTCGGCGAGGTCGTCGACCGCCTCCGCCCGATCGTCGAGGCGGTTTCGATCCCGGTGATCGCCGACGCCGACACGGGCTACGGCAACGCGCTCAACACGCGCCGCGCCGTGCAGGCGTTCGCTCAACTCGGCGTGGCCGCGCTGCACCTCGAGGACCAGACCTTCCCCAAGCGCTGCGGCCACCTCGACGACAAGTCGCTCGTCCCGGTCGAGGAGATGGCGCAGAAGCTGCGCGCGGCCAGCGAGGCGCTGGAGGGCAGCGGCGTGGTGCTGATCGCGCGCACCGACGCGATCGCCGTCGAGGGCCTCGAGGCCGCCTTCGAGCGCGCCGAGCGCTACGGCGAGGCCGGGGCGGACGTGCTCTTCGTCGAAGCGCCGGAGAGCGAGGCGCAGATCGAAGCGATCGCGGAGCGGCTGCCGGGGCCGAAGCTGATCAACATGTTCCAGGGCGGCAAGACGCCGCTCGTTCCCGCCGGGCGGCTCGCCGCGCTCGGCTACCGGATCGTGATCATCCCCTCGGATCTCCAGCGCGCGGCGGTGTGGGCGATGCAGCGCACGCTGGAGGCGATCGGCGAGGACGGCAGCAGCGCGGCGCAGGCCGAGCGCATGATCTCGTTCAACGAGCGCGAGGAGATCGTCGGCACGGCGGGCTACCTCGATCTTGGCGAGCGCTACGGAGCGTAGCGCGCCGCGCCGCACGCGCTGCTAGCATCGGCGTCGCGGGGAGCGCAGCATGACCATCACCGTCGTCCGCCTGCAGCGGGAACGGCAGCGCGCCAGCGCGGCGGGCATGCGCGGCGGGCGCGCGTTCGACATCGAGGCCGCGATGGCGGAGATGCGCGAGCAGGGCTTCGACCCGCACCGCGAGGTGGTCGAGTTGGTCTTCGGCCCGGCCCCGGTGCAGAGCGCCTACGACGAGCGCCTTGATCGCTTCATCTTCCGCATCGCGGGCAGCAAGCCGACGATCGAGATCGAGGTCGAGCTGCCGCCCGGGCAGATCGCGGAGGCGGAGTGGACGCCGCTGATCGCCCCCGGCTGGGTGCGGGACCGCATCCGCCCGCCGATCCCCGAGTTCTACCCCGCAGGCCACGGCCTGTAAGGAGCCGCCGATGCCCGTGATCCGCTTCGACCACGCCTCGGTCCCCACGGACCACCCCGAGGAGTTGATGGCCTTCTACGAGAGTATGGGCTTCGAGATCCTCGACGCCGAGGCGTTCCGCAGCGGCGAGCGGCCGATCTTCTCGATCGCCTTCGGCGACAACAAGATCAACGTGCACGGCCCCGACTTCTGGCCGCGCGAGGACTTCACGCTGCGCGGCCCGACCGCGAAGCCGGGCTGCGGCGACCTCTGCTTCGTCTGGGACGGCGGCATCGAGGATCTGCAAGCCGCCCTCGAGGCGACCGGCGCGCCGATCGAGGAGGGCCCGGTGCCGCGCGAGGGCGGGCGCGGCGGCGGTCGCGACATGGGCGTCAGCATCTACACGCGCGACCCCGACCATAACCTGCTGGAGTTCATCGTCTACGAGGACTAGCGCGGCCCGAGGCCGCTAGCATCGCTGCGTGACGACGGGAGGGTGCGATGGACTGGGCAGATTCAGCAGAGCAGGCGGCGTTCCGCGCGAAGGTGCGGGCCTTCTTCGAAGACAACCTCCCCCAGCGCTACCGCGAGGACCTCGGGCCACTCCGCCCGCACATGATCCGCGCCTCCAACGGCGGGGAGATCTTCGCCACGCACGCCGAGTGGGGCATCGACCGCTACTCCGAGGATCCCGCGGTCAAGGGCGCCGCGGACGACTGGGCGAAGGCGCTTGCCGACGAGGGCTACGTCGCCTCGTCCTGGCCGAAGCCCCTCGGCGGCGCGGGCTTCACGACGATCGAGCAGTTCATCTTCAACGAGGAGCGTGAGCGCGCCGGCGCGCCCCGCGTCGGCGGCAGCGGCGCGATGTTCCTCGGCTCGCTGCTCATGGTCTACGGCACGGAAGAGCAGAAGGCGAGGTACATGCCGGCGATCGCCCGAGGCGAGATCGACTGGGCGCAGGGCTACTCCGAGCCGGGCAGCGGCTCCGACCTCGCCTCGTTGCAGTGCCGCGCGGTGCGCGATGGCGACGAGTACGTGGTGAACGGCCAGAAGCTCTGGTCGCAGCCGCTCACCTCGGACGCGATGTACACCCTCGTGCGCACCGATCCCGAGGCGCCGAAGCATCGCGGCATCTCGTTCCTGATGATCGAGGACCTCAACGACCCCGGGATCACGATGGCCCAGTTGCCCAGCATGGCCTTCCACTACCCCGGCAACGGCGAGACCTTCTTCCACGACGTCCGCGTCCCGGTCGCCAACCTGATCGGCGAGGAGAACCAGGGCTGGTACGTTGCCATGACGCTCATGGACTTCGACCGCGGCAGCCTCTCCGACACCGGCGAGGATCGTCAGAACCTCGACCACCTCTTCGCGTTCCTGCAGACCGAGGAGGGCGAGCGCGTCTCGCGCGTGTCCGAGTTGCCGTCCGTGCGGGCGGAGATCGCCGACCGCTTCATCGAGGCGCGGGTCGGGCAGAACCTCGCGCAGCGCGTCGCCTCGATGCAGGCGGCCGGGCTGATCCCGAACTACGAGGCGTCGATCGGCAAGTGCTTCTCGACCGAGCTGCACCAGCGCCTCGCGCGCACGGGGACGAAGACGTTCGGGCTCTACTCGAACCTCTGGCCGGGCGACGAGCGGGCCCCGCTGCACGGGCAGCACACGCACGACTACGCACGGACCGTGGCGTTCACGATCTACGGCGGCAGCAGCGAGATTCAGCGCAACGTGATCGCCACGCGCGGCCTCGGCCTGCCGAGGGGGTAACCCGGCGCGGGCGGGCCGATCCGGCGCCGCGCGAGGCTGCTAGCATCGCTCCCGCGACGACGGAGGGGTGCGATGGACTGGGCAGACTCGCCAGAACAGGCGGAGTTCCGCGCGAAGGTGCGGGCCTTCTTCGAGGACAACCTCCCCCAGCGCTACCGCGAGGACGCCGGCCCGCTGCGCCCGCACATGATTCGCGCCACCAACGGCGAGGAGATCCTCGCCACCAGCGCGGAGTGGGGCACCGACCGCTACTCCGAGGACCCCGCGGTCAAGGGCGCCGCCGAGGAGTGGGCGAAGGCGCTCGCCGCCGAGGGCTACGTCGCCTCATCCTGGCCGAAGGATCTCGGCGGCGCGGGCTTCACGACGATCGAGCAGTTCATCTTCAACGAGGAGCGCGAGCGCGCCGGCGCGCCCCGCGTCGGCGGCACCGGCGCGATGTTCCTCGGCTCGCTGCTGATGGTCTACGGGACGGAGGAGCAGAAAGCGAAGTACATGCCGCCGATCGCGGCGGGCGAGATCGACTGGGCGCAGGGCTACTCCGAGCCGGGCAGCGGCTCCGATCTCGCATCCCTCCAGTGCCGCGCCGTCCGCGACGGCGACGAGTACGTGGTGAACGGCCAGAAGTTGTGGTCGCAGCCGCTGACCTCGGACGCGATGTACACGCTCGTGCGCACCGACCCGGAGGCGCCGAAGCATCGCGGCATCTCGTTCCTGATGATCGAGAATCTGAACGACCCCGGCATCACGATGGCGCAGCTGCCGAACATGGCCTTCCACTACCCCGGCAACGGCGAGACCTTCTTCCACGACGTGCGCGTACCCGTCGCCAACCTGATCGGCGAGGAGAACCAGGGCTGGTACGTCGCCATGACGCTCATGGACTTCGACCGCGGCAGCCTCTCCGACACCGGCGAGGACCGCCAGGCGCTCGCACGCCTCATCGACTTCGTGCGGACCGAGGAAGGCAATCGCGTCTCGCGCGTCGCGGAGTTGCCGTCCGTGCGGGCGGAGATCGTCGACCGCTTCGTGGAGGCGAGGGTCGGCCAGAGCCTCGCACAACGCGTCGCCTCGATGCAGGCGGCGGGGCTGATTCCGAACTACGAGGCCTCGATCGGGAAGTCCTTCTCGACGGAACTGCACCAGCGCCGATCGCGCACGGGAACGAAGGCGTTCGGGCTCTACGCGAACCTCTGGCCGGGCGACGAGCGCGCCCCGCTGCACGGCGAGTTCACGCACGAGTACGCGCAGACGGTCGCCTACACGATTTACGGCGGGAGCAGCGAGATTCAGCGCAACGTCATCGCCACGCGCGGCCTCGGCCTCCCGAGGGGCTAGGCGCGAGCCGAGCCCGCAGCGATGAGCACACAGGACAGCGGACAGCCGGAAGCCGCGGCGACGACGAACGAGACGCCGCCGCGCCGCCTGCCGCTCGAGGGCGTGCGCGTGCTCGCGCAAGCGATCGTCTGGGCGGGCCCGTTCGCCACCGCGCTGCTGTCCGACCTCGGCGCCGAGGTGATCGAGGTCGAGTCGATCCAGCACCTCAACCCGACGCGCACGAACTCGCGCCACCCGAGCGAGGTGATGCTCGCCGGGACCGTCGGCACCTACTACGTGGACCGCGACGGCAGCGAGGGCTTCTGGAACCGCCAGGCCTGGTTCAACTACGGCAAGCGCGGCTGCAAGTCGATCACCCTCGACCTCTCGCGCGAGCGCGGGCGCGAGCTGTTCTACGAGCTGGTCCGGCACTCGGACGCGTTCATCGAGAACGGCGCCGCCGACGTCGTCGACAACCTCGGCATCGACTGGGAGACGCTCTCGGCGATCAACCCGCGGCTGGTGATGGTGCGCTTCCCGGGCTTCGGGCTCGACGGGCCGTACGAGCACTACAAGGGCTACGGCAACGTGATGGAGGCGGTCGTCGGCCACACGATGCTGCGCGGCTACACCGACGCCGACCCGTCGCTCACGCCCGCCTCGCTGCACGGCGATCCGAACGCGGGCGCGATGGTCGCCTTCTCGCTGCAGGCGGCGCTGTGGGCGCGCAAGCGCAGCGGACGAGGGCAGCTCATCGAGATCTCGCAGGCCGAGGCGGTGATGCAGCACCTCAGCTACGCCTTCATGGACTACTCGATGAACGGCCGCGCGCACGGGCACGCCGGCAACACGCACCCCTCGATCGCGCCGTACGGCATCTTCCCCTGCGCGCCCTCGCCCTCACCGGCCGGACCCGATGACGCCGCCGACCGCTGGATCGCGATCGCCGCGCCGACGGACGAGGCGTTCGCGGCGCTCTGCGCAGAGCTGGGCCGGCCCGAGCTGGCCGCCGACGAGCGCTACGCCGACGTCGTCTCGCGGCAGCGCAACCGGGACGCCCTCGAGGCGGAGATCGGCGCCTGGACCGCCGGGCACGAGGCGCAGCCGCTGATGGAGCGGCTGCAACGCGCGGGCGTCCCGGCGGCGGCGCTGCTGCACCAGCCGGAGATGACCGGCGACCCGCAGCTCGTCGAGCGCGGCTTCTTCCAGGAGCTGACGCACCCTGCGGCGGGGACGCACGACTACCCCGGCCCGGTGGCGCAGTTCTCGCGCACCTCGCTGACCCCGGTGCGCGGGCCGGCGCCGACGCTCGGGCAGCACAACGAGGATCTGCTGTGCGGGCTGATCGGCCTCAGCGAGGCCGAGTACCAGCAGCTCGTCGAGGACCAGATCGTCGGGACCGCATACCTCGAGGACGCGCGCTGACGCAGGAGAGCAGGGAGGGCCGCTGATGTCCGAACGAGAGACGATCGGCGTCGTGGGAACGGGCATCATGGGCGCGCCCATGGCCCGCAACCTCGCCCAGGCGGGCTTCAGCGTCGTGGCCTACAACCGCACGCCCGCGAAGGCCGAGGCGCTGCGCGAGCACGGCGTCGAGGTCGCCGCCTCGCCGGCCGAGGTCGGGCGCGCGGCGAGCATCGTGATCACGATGGTGCCGGACACGCCCGACGTGCTCGCCGCCGTCGAGGGCGAGGACGGCGTCGCAGGAGCGCTGGCCGAGGGCTCGGTGCTGATCGACATGAGCACGATCGCGCCGGGCGAGACGCGCGCCCTCGCGGGGCGGCTGGCCGAGCGCGGCATCGCGATGCTCGACGCGCCGGTCAGCGGCGGCTCATGGGGCGCGGAGCAGGGCACGCTCACGATCATGGTCGGCGGCGAGCAGGAGACTTTCGATCGCTGCCTCCCGGTGTTCGAGGCGATGGGCACCAGCATCACGCTGATGGGCCCGTCCGGCATGGGCCAGACGACCAAGCTGGTGAACCAGATCCTCGTCGCCGGCACCTGCGCCTCGGTCGCCGAGGCGCTGGTCTTCGCCGCCGCACAGGGCGCCGACCTGCTGAAGACGGTGGAGGCCGTCTCCGGCGGTGCGGCGGGCTCCTGGCAGCTCGCCAACCTCGGGCCACGCATGGCGCAGCGCGACTTCGCGCCCGGCTTCATGGTGAAGCTGCAGCAAAAGGACCTGCGCCTGATCCTCGAGGCGGCGCAGGAGCGCAGCGTCCCGCTCGCCGTCACCTCCGTCGCGCGCCAATACCTCACCGCCGCCGAGGCAATGGGCCTCGGCGAGGAGGGTACGCAGGCGATCGTCAAGGCAATGGAGCGCCTCGCGAGCGTCGAGGTGCGGCAGGACGGCGGGGAGGGGTAAGCCCAGCCCGTGACGCCATCCCCAGGCCGCGACCCCGCCGTGCAACTGCTGCTCGACCGCGCCGAGATCCACGACCTGCTGATGCGCTACGCGTGGGCCTGCGACCGCCGCGAGTTCGACGTGCAGGTCTCGTGCTTCGTTCCCGACCTCGGCGGCACGTGGGGCTTCGGGCCGATCCCCGACCGCGACACGATGATGGACTACATCCGCCAGGTCGCGCGCTTCCACACGACCATGCACTTCCTCGGCAACGAGTTCATCGAGGTCGACGGCGACGAGGCGATCCTGCAGGCGCACGCGATGCTGATGCATCGCGCGACGCGGCGCGACGGCACACCGTTCGAGTACAACGCCAGCGACCGGCGCTACTCGGAGCGCCTCGAACGCCGCGAGGGCCGCTGGATCATCGTCGAGCGCAACGTCGAGCCGCTCTGGGCGCCGACAGGCGTGACGGGCGTCGAGACGAGCGATCCCGCCGTGCAATGGCTGCTCGACCGCGCTGAGATCCGCGACCTGATGGCGTCGTACGCACTCGGCGTCGACCTGCGCGACTACGACCGCGTCCGCGCCTGTTTCGCCCCCGGCTTCCGCGCCGTCTACGGCGACCACGAGTTCCGCGACCTCGAGCCGCTGATCGAGTACATCAGCGGCGTCGAGCACTTCGTCTCCACCCTCCACTTCATGGGCTCGCAGCTGATCGAGGTGGACGGCGACGAGGCGGGGATGCGGACCGCCGCGATCATCAGCCAGCGCGACCCGCCCGACGGCGAGACGGAGTGGGCCATCGCCGGAAGGCGCTACAACGACCGGCTCGTCCGTCACGAGGGCCGCTGGCGCTTCGCCGAGCGCGCGCCGGACGCGGCGGCCGTCCCGAGCGCGAACCCGCCGCGCCCGGCCTCGGACGACCCGGACGTGCGCTCCCTGCTCGACCGTGCGGAGATCGAGGACCTGACGGCGACGTTCGCGGTCGGCCTCGACCGGCGCGACTTCGACCTCGTGCGCTCCTGCTTCGCCCCGGACGCCGGCGAGGACGCCGACAGCCTGATCGCCTCGCTGCGCGAGGAGCTGGAGCCGTGGCGGCGCAGCACCCACCTGCTCGGCAACCAGCGCGTCGAGATCGACGGCGACCGGGCGAGCGTCGAGACGTACGCCTACGTGAACTACCAGCGCACCGGCGAGCGCGAGGCGACCCACTGGAGCGACGGCGCGCGTCGCTACCTCGACGACCTCGTGCGCATCGAGGGCCGCTGGCGCATCGCCCGGCGGCGCATCGAGGGGCCTTACTACCGCGACCCTGCGGAGCACTACGAGCGCCCGCCGGGCGGTTGAGCGGCCTCGGGGGAACCATTCGCGGGCCGCGTGCGTATTGTCGAGTACAGAGGGCGAACGCCGCGGCGGAAGGAGTCCCCGATGGCGAGGTGGATCGCGTTAGCCATCGTCCCGCTGCTGCTTGCAGCCGCGCTGCTCACGGCCTGTAGCAACGGTTACGACGACGAGGATTACGAAGCCGCCGCATCGGCGGCGACTGCCGCATCCATCCCTGTGCCCACCGCCGCGCGTGTGGTCGCCGCCCCTACCGCGATGCCCACCGCTGCGCCACGGCCGTCCTCCGCCGCGCTGACCGACGGGGCCGACGGCACGGCCGCCTTCCAGCAGGTCAACACGGGGCGCTCGATCGTCTACATGGGCACGATGCTCGTCGAGGTCGAGGACGTCCGCCGGGCGACGCAGGAGGCGCAGCTGGCGATCGCGGGCCTCGGCGGTCTGGTCTTCAGCCAGCACACGACGAGCGAGCCGGTCCCGCGCACCGAGCTGACGTTCAAGGTGCTGCCCGAGGACTTCACGGAGGCGATGCGACGCCTCGGGGCCCTCGGCGAGCTGAAGAGCCAGCAGGTCTCTGCCGACGACGTGACCGAGCGCGTCGTCGACCTCGAGAGCCGCATCATCACCGCCCGCGCCTCGGTCGAGCGGCTGCGGAATTTCCTCGCGAATGCGACCGAGCTCGAGACCGTCGCCGAGCTCGAGTCCCAGCTGCTCGCCCGCGAGACCGACCTCGAGCGGCTGCGCGGCCAGCTACGCACGATCCAGGACCTGGTCGCACTCGCGACAGTCTCCCTCACGCTGGTGCAGCCTGCGCCCGAGCGCCCCGAGGCGCGCGTCGACTTCGTGGAGACGGCCTATGCCGGGCACGACGACGGTGCGCGCTGCCCCGCCGCCGACGACCTCGCGGTCGGCGAGGGCGAGCCGGTCACGATCTGCGTCTCGGTCGAGAACACCGGGACGGCCGCGCTGGTCGAGATCGAGGTTCGCGACTTCGGCCTCGACCTCGACGACGACGACTTCATCGCGCTCGAGGGCTCGGTCGAGGGACCGCTCCAGCCCGGCGAGCGCCTGCTCGGCTACTTCCAGACCGAGGCCGAGGTCGAGACCCGGCCGGAACCGGGGTTCTCCGCCGTGCCCGTGGATCCGGACGGCGAGCCGCTGCGCATCACAGTGAGCACCGACTTCGATGCCTTCGCGTACGAGGTGATCGTAGACGACTCCCTGCCGACCTTTGCCGACGGCCTCCGGGGAAGCTGGAGCGCCCTGGTGACGCTCAGCCGGGTGGGGCTGCTGGCGCTCGGCGTCGCCATCCCGTTCCTCTGGATCGTGCCGCTCGCGCTCGGAGTGTTCTGGCTGGTCCGCCGGCTGAACCGGCAGCTGCGTCGCTGAGAGCAGGGCGGCACTGAGGCGAGGGACTGAGCGCCGAGGCTACTCGAGGGCGTACAGCTCGTAGGTCATGACCTCGTCGCTGAGCGTGCCCTTGCCGACGACCTGGGTGGCGTTGAGCCAGTCGTAGCGCTCGTCCGGGGTCTCGATGCGGCCCGCCATCATCACCGGGCCGCCCTCGGAACCCATCAGCATGGGGCGGAAGCGGCCGAAGTAGTCGAGGTAGAGCAGCGCGCCGTCGTCGGTCTCGAGCATCGCGCGGACGTTCACCTCCGCGATCTCGCGGCCGGATCGGTAGGTGCCGTTGATCCACACGGCCTCGGCGCGCACGCGTTCGCTCTCCCAGGTGGCGCCGGGGAGGATGCTCGTGGAGCGCCCGCCGAGCGGGCCGCGCGAGAAGCGCCAGGAGTCGCCGGTGCGGACGGCCAGCGTCCCGAGGTCGGTCAGTTCGAGTGTCATGCGAAGCTCCCTTCCGGGGTCCAGCCGGAGCGTACACTTGCGTCCGCGCAAGGGGGCCGCCGTGGAGAAGCTGATCTACGTCCTCGAGGGCGGGAGCGTGCCGCTCGCGGAGCGGCGGGCGCGGCTGGCCGAGACGGCGGTGCCCGCGGCGCGCGACGCCGGCGCCTCGCAGCTGGCGCTGCTGATCCCCGACCTGACGGACGAGATCGTCGAGCAAGCCCCGGCTCGCATCCAGGGGGACTTCGAGCGGGTCGCCGCCGTCTTCGAGTGCTGGCTCCCCAACCTCGACAACCGCGCCTCGATCGAGGAGGCGCTGCGCGCCGGGAGCGGTGACGCCGGCCTGTGGGGCTACCTCGTGACCGAGTCGACGGTGCAAGCCTGCCCGCACTCACCCGGCGAGGGGGAGCGCGTGCCTGGCGTGACGCAGTTCGCGATCAACGACAAGCCGGCGGACGTCAGCCTCGAGGACTTCTATCGCGCCTGGCAGGAGGCGCACTCGCCGCGCACCTTCGCCCTGCACCCGCTGCGCGAGTCCTACATCCGCCACGCGGTCGCGCGGCGGCTCACCGCCGAGGCGCCGCAGTACCTCGCGATCGTCTACGAGCGGTTCCCGAGCATGGACGTCTTCACGGACGACGCCCGCTACGCGGGCGACCGCGCCGCGGTGCGCGAGGTGTTCAGGAACCTGCCGCAGTTCTGGGAGCCCTCGACGGCGATCGTGGGCGCGCTCAGCGAGTACCGCTTTGCCTGAGGGAGGTGCCTGATGGAGATCCAGCCGGGAGACGCCGCCGTCATCACCGGAGCGGGGAGCGGACTCGGCGAGGGCCTCGCGCAGGTCTGCCACGAGGCCGGCATGCGCGTGGTCGTCGCCGACATCCAGATCGAGGAGGCGGAGCGCGTCGCCTCGGAGATCCGGGAGGCCGGCGGCGAGGCGATCGCCGTCCTGACGGACGTCTCCGACGCGGCCTCGGTCGAGGCGCTGGCGGCGCGCGCTTACGAGGAGTTCGGCGAGGTGCGCCTGCTCTGCAACAACGCGGGCGTGCAGATCTTCAAGGGGCTCGTCGACACCTCGGCGGACGACTGGAGCTGGGTGCTCGGCGTGAACGTCCACGGGGTGATCCACGGCATCAGCGCCTTTGTGCCGAGGATGCGAGCGCAGGCCGGCGCCGCGCACATCGTGAACACCGGCTCGATCAGCGGCTGCGCTCCGTACCCGCGGCCCAGGACGATGCTGGCGGGGGCGTACATCACCTCGAAGTACGCGGTGGTGGGCCTGACGGAGTCGCTTCGCGACGAGCTCGAGCCCGACGGGATCGGCGTCACGGCGCTCTGCCCGGCCGGCGTCCGCTCGCGCATCTTCGATGCCGAGCGCAACCGCCCCGATGCGCTCGGTGGACCGGCGCCGGCGCCCGTGGAGCAGTGGGAGGGCATGGAGCCCAGGGAGATCGGGCGGATGGTGCTCGATGGCGTCCGCGAGGACCGTCCCTTCGTATTCACGGAAGCCTGGCCCCGGGGCTTCATCGAGCGCCGTCACGAGCGGCTGATGGCCGCCCTTGACGTGCTGGAGACGTAGCGCCGGCGGTGGCGCGCACCAGCGAGGGACATGGCGCGGCGGCAAGCGGCGTGTTCGCCGCGTTCCGCGTGCCCCGCTTCCGGCGGGTGTGGCTCGGCGCGGTGCTGTTCGCGCTCGGCTTCTGGATGGAGCGCCTCGCGGTCGGCTGGTTCGTCCTCGATCTGACCGGTTCGGTGCTCCTCGCCGCGCTCTCGCTCGGTATCCGCTCGGTCCCCAATCTCGTGCTCGGCCCGATCGGCGGGGCGCTCTCCGATCGCCTGCCGCGAGGCCGCGTGCTGGTGGTGACCGCGCTCGTGCGGGCCGTGGCCGTCGCCTTGATGGCGCTCGTCGTGACCGTCGACGTGGCCACGGTCCCGCTGCTGCTCGCCCTCGTGCTCGTCTCGAGCTCCACGCTGCCATTCCAGCTCACCGCGCTGCAGCCGCTCCTTGGGGAGATCGCGGGAACGGCCCGCCTTGGGAACGCGGTAACCCTGACATCGTTCGGCGCGCACGTCGTGGCCGCCGGCGGCGCGATCGGCGGCGGGGTGCTGCTCGGCTGGCTTGGACCGGAGCCGACCTTCCTCGTGACCGCGCTGCCACTCGCCTGCGCAGCCGCGGTCTTCGCCGGCCTGCGCCCGCCGCCGCGGCCGGCCGCGGCGGGAACCCACCTCTTCCGCGAGGTGCTGGACGGCCTGCGCTTGCTCATCGAGACGCCGACGGTGCGGTTGCTGCTGGGGATGATGATCGTCGTCACAATCCTCGGCTTTTCGTTCACGAGCATGCTGCCCGCCGTCGCCGAGCGGATCCTCGAGGTCGGTCCGGAGCGGCTCGGCGTGCTGACGGCGGGCTTTTTCGTGGGCGCGGTGGCCGGCACCGCGCTGCTCCTGTTCGCAATCGATCGGCTGCCGCACGGGCTGATGCTCGTCGCGGCGTTCGTGACGTTCGGCCTGCTCGTGGTCGTACTCGGGAACTCGACGGTCTTCTGGCTCTCCGTCGCAGCGACCGTCGGCATCGGCGTCTCGGCCGCGATGGTCGACGCGCTGCAGTGGACGATGCTGCAGATCAACGTGGGTGCGGAGGAGCGTGGGCGCGCCCTCGGCGGCTGGCACTTCGCGATCGGCTGGGGCTGGGTCGGCCCGCTCGCGCTCGGCGCGCTGGCGGAGGAGGCGGGCGTGCCAACCGCGCTGACGCTGAGCGGGGCGCTGCTCGTGCTGTTCACGCTCGCCGCGTTCGCCTCATCGGCGACGCTGCGGCAGTGGCGGCGCTGAGGATGCTGGCCGCCTCCGCCGCGCTGGAGACATAGCAACTGCCATGGCGCGCACCAGCGAGGGACATGGCGCGGCGGCAAGCGGCGTGTTCGCCGCGTTCCGCGTGCCCCGCTTCCGGCGGGTCTGGTTCGGCGCGGTGCTGTTCGCGCTCGGCTTCTGGATGGAGCGGCTCGCGGTCGGCTGGTTCGTCCTTGATCTGACCGGTTCGGTGCTGCTCGCCGCGCTCTCCCTTGGCATCCGCGCGATTCCCAACCTCGTACTCGGCCCCATCGGCGGGGCGGTTTCCGACCGCCTCCCGCGAGGCCGCGTGCTGACGGTGACCGCGCTCGTGCGCGCCAGCGCCGTCGCCCTGATGGCGCTCGTCGTGATCGTCGACGTGGCGACGGTCCCGCTGCTGCTCGGCCTCGTGCTCGTAACGAGCTCCACGCTGGCGTTCCACATCACCTCGCTACAGGCGCTCCAGGCGGAGATCGCGGGAACGACCCGCCTCGGGAACGCGATCAGCCTGACCACGTTCGGTGAGCGCGCGGTGGGCGCCGTTGGCGCGCTGGGCGGCGGCGCGTTGATCGGCTGGCTCGGACCGGAACCGGCCTTCCTCGTCGCCGCGCTGCCGCTCGCCTGTGCCGCGGCGGTCTTCGCCGGTCTGCGTCCCCCGGCGCGGCTGCCCGTGGCGCGGGCGCACCTCTTCCGCGATGTCCTGGATGGCCTGCGCCTGCTCGCGCGAACGCCGACGGTGCGGTTGCTGCTGGGGATGATGATCGCCGTCGAGATCCTGGGCATCTCGTTCGCAAGCATGCTGCCCGCGGTCGCCGAGCGCGTCCTCGAGGTCGGCCCGGAGCGCCTCGGCATGCTCACCGCCGGGGTGGCCGCGGGCGCGATGTGCGGGACCGCGCTGCTCGTGTTCACAATCGACCGGCTGCCGCACGGGCTGATGCTGGTCGGCGTGTTCGTGGTGTTCGGTCTGCTCGTGGTGGCGCTCGGGAACTCGACGATCTTCTGGCTCTCGGTCGCCGCGACCGTCGGGATCGGCGCCTCGGCGGCGACGGTCGATGCGCTGCAATGGATCATGCTGCAGCTCAACGTGCGCGCCGAGGAGCGCGGACGCGTCCTCGGTGGCTGGCACTTCGCGATCGGCTGGGGCTGGATCGGTCCACTCACACTCGGCGCGGTGGCGGAGGCGACGAGCGTGCCGCTGGCGCTGACGCTCAACGGGACGCTGCTCGTGGTCGTCGCGGTTGTGGCGCTCGTCGCATCGAAGACGCTGCGCGAGCGGCGGCGCTGAGCGCGAATGGCGGCGTCCGCCGGGGTGGCGCTACCCTCGCGGGAGACGCTCGGCGCGGCCGGGAGGACCCCGGCCGAGCAATCAGGGAGGACAGCGCGCATGCCTCGATACGTCGTGCTCTACCGCTTCACCGACTCCGGGCGGAAGCACCTGAAGGAGACGGTGCACCGCGCCAGCGAGATCCGCGAGCTGAACGAGGCCGCGGGCTTCGACGTGCTCGCCCACTACTGGACGCAGGGCCACTACGACCTCGTGACGGTGGTGGACGCGCCAAGCGAGGAGGCGATGATGAACGGCCTGTTCAGCATCGCCGAGTCGGGCAACGTCTCCAGCGAGACGCTGCGCGCCTTCACGGACGAGGAGATGCAGCGCATCATCGGCCCCGCGTAGCGCGGCCGGGGGCGGCGCGGGCCGGTCGTCAGCCGGGCGTCACCGCCGCAGCGTCGCGCGGCTGAGCCGCAGCCCTGTCCTCGACCACGAGCGAGCGCCCAAGGCTCTCGAGGGCTTTCTCGACCGACGTGATGTGGGATCTGTGCCCCGGGTCGAGCAGCCGGCGGACCGCGTTCTCCTGCAAGCCCAGACGGGCGGCGAGGGCGGTGTTCGTTACTCCTTGCTCACGCATCGCCGTGTAGAGCGCCAACTTCGCCGCGATGATCGGAGAGACGGAAACCAGCACCTGACCCTCGGCGAGGGTGCCCGGAGCCGGGAGCTCCTGGTGGGCCTTCACGCACATACCCAGGGCGACCTCCAGGCAGTCCTTCGCCAGCTCCAGGGCCTCCGCCCAGGACCATCCGCCCGAGTTCGCTCCGTACACGTCGGGGAAGCTCACCGTGTAGGCTTCCCGCCCGGTCGCTCGCGCCTCGTCTTCGTCGCGCAGGATGTTGCATGGGTAGGCGTAGCGCATGACCTATAGCTCCCTCCTGTCGATGTGCAGGTCCCTCAGCATCGAGGCCAGCGTCCCCGCCGGGATCTCGCTGTGCGGGACGGTGGTCCTGTAGGCGCCCAGACGGACCTCCGAGTGGCTGCCCTTCCCCCGGCTTGGCGAGTAGTCGAAGTCCAAGCCGTGCCTACGTGCGTATCGCCGGACCCTCCTGATGAACTCCCTGCCGCTCATCGTTCATTCCAACACAAATATGTGCGATCCGGCAAGGCTCGTGCGGCGCGGTGGGCGAGGGCGAGGCGCGCCGCTCAGCCGGACTGCGGCGGCGCCGGATCGTGGTTGAACTGCCAGTTGATGCCGAACTTGTCGGTGCAGGATCCGAAGTAGGAGCCCCAGAACATCTCCTCGAGGGGCATCGTCACGACGCCGCCCTCGGAGACCTTCGCGAAGAACTGGTCCGTCTCCTCCCGGGTGGCCGGCATGCAGGAGATCGAGAAGTTGTTGCCCGGCTGCGTCGGCTCGGGCGACCAGGACGGCGTGTCGCTGCCCATCAGCACGCTCGACCCGATCGGGTACGAGACGTGCATGACGAGGTCACGCTCGCCCTCGGGAACCGGCATGTCGTCGGGCCCGTCGCCGAAGGTCATCAGCTCGAACTCTCCGCCGAAGACGGAGCGGTAGAACTCGAAGGCCTCGCGGCATTCGCCGTTGAAGCGCAGGTAGGTGTAGAGCGTCATGCGTGCTTCCCCGTTCCCGGATGGCCTGGCGGGCCGACTCGCGACCGCTGGCACAGCGATGTTACTCCGGCCGTCCCGATAGTAACCAGCACCAATCCTCAGCGCCGCGTTGGTTGGCAGACGCTGCGGCCCCCGTATAATCCGGTCCACGAGGCGTCAGGGCCGCGCTCCCGCCAGACGGGGCGCATCGCAAGCTTCGGGGAGGCGTGGATGAGCGAGGCGCGAGACACGAGCTGCCGGGATGAGTGCGCGCCGCACTTCGGCCAGCGAGGGCCGTCCAAGTTCTCGCGCGCCGCACTGAACGCGCCGATGATCTGGAACTTCGCCGAGTCCGTCCACGACGCCAACCCCGTCTACTGGGACGAGACCTACGCGAAGCAGACGCGATTCGGCCGCATCATCGCCCCGCCGCACTCGATCATGACCATGTCCGGCGGCCACTGGTGGGCGCCCGACTACATCCTCGAGCGCGAGGAGCAGGAGATCGAGGCGCAGGGGGACGACCCAACCGAGACGATCCGCGAGATCGTCGCGAAGTACGGCTACACGACCGCCACGAACGTCACCCGCGAGGACGAGTTCCTGCAGCCGTACGGCCCGGGCGACGGCCGCATCAAGCAGACCAGCTACGTCGACGATGTCAGCGAGGAGAAGCAGACGGCCGTCGGCAAGGGTGTCTTTATCATCACGATCATCGAGTACCGGCGCGAGGTTGACGACGAGTTGATCGCCCGCGCCCGCAACGTGCTGCTGATGTACGACTCGAGTCAGCCGCGGGACAACTAGCCCGCCAGCGCCAGGGAGGAACACCATGGCCTTCTTCGAGGACCGCGATTGGGACACCGTGTCCGAGGGCGCCAGCCTGCAGGCGCTGGAGTTCGGGCCGATCACCATGACCACCCAGGTCATGGACGCCTCCGGCACGCGCGACCTCTACCCGATCCACCACGACCGGGAGTTCGCGAAGGCGAACGGAGCGCGCGACATCTTCCTCAACACGATGTGGTACCAGGGCCTGCTCGGCCGCTTCGTGAACGAGTGGGGCGGACCGGAGTCCTTCATCCGCAAGCTCAGCTTCGACATGCGGGCGACGAACTGCCCGGGTGACTTGCTGACCGTGCGCGGCTCGGTGACGAAGAAGTACGAACAGGAGGGCCAGAAGCTGGTCGACCTGGACGTGCGGATCGACAACCAGATCCAGCCCGACACCGTGACCGCCCGGATCACACTTGAGCTCGTCTAGCCTCGCCGGGCGTGTTGACCAGCCGCCCGCGGGCTTGAGCCGGGACCGCTCGCCATGAGCATCCTCGCGGGCGTCCGCGTCGTCGCGATCCCGGGCTCGATGGGCGCCGCTGCCTGGACGGCGAAGCACCTCGCCGACTGGGGCGCGGACATCACCCTGCTTGAGCCACCGGAGGGCGCGGCGCTGCGCGAGGCGCCCCCCTGGTACGAGGTGGCCGGCGAACGCCGCAGCGCGACCTGGACCTGGGTCTCGCGCGGAGCGACCTCCGTGCGCGTCGGCGAGGGCCTTGCGACGACCCCGGCCGACGCCCGCACCGCCTGCGAGCAGGCGGACGTCGCCGTCGTCGACGCCGACATGGCCGAGCGCATGCTCGGCCTCGCGCCCACGGAGCTGCGAGGCGCCCTCGAGGGCCGGACGACCGTCCTGCTGATCACACCGTTCGCACTGGACGGTCCGTACGCGGACTACCGCGCGTCCGACCTCGGGGTGAACTCGCTCGGCGGTTGGACGGGGATGCTCGGCGAGCCGGACCGCGAGCCGTTGCGGCCCGGCGGGGACATGAACCCGCGGGTGACCGGCGTCTACGGCTTCGACTCGCTGCTGGTCGCGCTGCACCACCGGGCGCGCGGCGCGGCCCCCGCGTACACCGAGATCTCGCAGCAGGCGGTCGCGGCCGCGAGCCTGACGGCGCCGTGGATGGTCTACAGCATGACCGCCGGCGCGGGAGCGATGCAGCGCCGCCCCTCGCAGTGGCCGCACAGCGTGCTGCCCTGCAAGGACGGCTGGGCGGCGATCTCTCCGCTCACCTTCCAGCACTGGGAGCTGCTCTGCCAGCTACTCGGCATCGACGACATCCTCAAGGAGTCGTGGGGGCGCGACCCGGCGTGGCGGCAGGAGCACGGCAATGATCTGCTGCCGCGCGTCGAGCCCTGGTTCGCGGCGCGCACGCGCGAGGAGATCTACACCGAGTCGCAGGCCTGGCGCCTGCCGGCCGGCCCCGTCGACACCGTCGCACAGCGCCAGGAGTGCCCGCAGCTCAACGCGCGCGGCTTCTTCATCGAGCAGGAGATCGACGGCGCCACGGTGAAGGCGCCGCGCGTCCCCTACCTGCTCAGCGCGGCCGACCCAACCGAGCGCGGCGACCTGGCCGAGGCGGAGCGGCCCGCCCTCGATGGTGGTGAGACT
Organism: Dehalococcoidia bacterium; assembly: GCA_965207415.1. GTDB lineage: Bacteria > Chloroflexota > Dehalococcoidia > UBA2979 > UBA2979 > VXMT01. Next base: position 2,963,398 of record CBDBMD010000003.1, on the reverse strand, counting down.
GCGTCCGGCGGCGAGGGGCCTGCGCTGCCCTTCGAGGGCATTCGCGTGGTCGATCTGACGTGGTTCTGGTCGGGACCGCACTGCACGATGACGATGGGCGCGCTCGGCGCGGACGTGATCAAGGTCGAGTCGATCCAGCGACCGGACTCCTACCGCTACACCGCCGTCGACGCCTCGGCGGAGCGCTGGTACGAGCGCGGGGCGCTCTGGAACGACACCAACCCCAACAAGCGCAGCGTCACGCTGAACCTGGAGAGCGAGACGGGGATGGCGTTCCTCGTGCAGCTGCTCGAGCAGGCGGACGTGGTGGTCAGTAACTTCTCGAACCGCGTGCTGCCGAACCTGGGGCTCACGGTCGAGCGCTTCCACGAGATCAACCCGCGGCTGATCGTCGCGCTGCTGCCCGGCTACGGACCGGACGGGCCGTGGGGCCACTTCGTCGGCTACGGCGTGAGCTTCGAGCAGGCCGTGGTCGCACAGCTGACCGGCTACCCCGACGACCGCCCGCTGATCAACGGCGGGTTCTCCGACACGCTCGTCGGGATGCACGCACTCGCGGCGATCACGCTCTCGCTACGCGACCGCGAGCGCACGGGCCGGGGCAGCTACGCCGAGGTGCCGCAGTGCGAGATCCTCGACAGCCTGCTCGGGCCGGAGCACATCGCCGTCGGCCACGGCGAGCCCTCGCGGATGCGGATGGCGAACCGCCACGAGTCGATGGCGCCGCACAACGTCTACCCCGTCGCCGGACAGGACGAGTGGATCAGCATCGCGGTGGCGAGCGACGAGGAGTTCGCTGCCCTCGCGGCGGCGATCGACGCGCCACACATCGCCGAGGACGCGCGCTTCGCCACGGCCGAGGGCCGCAAGGAGCACGAGGACGACCTGGACGCCTCGATCGCGGCGGCCGTCCGCGATCGCGACCTGGTCGACCTGGAGCGCACGCTGCAGGCCGCCGGCGTGATGGGCTGCCGTGTCTCCAAGCCGTACCTGCTCACCGAGGACGAGAACCTCGTCCATCTCGACTTCTTCCAGAAGCTCGATCGCGAGCTGACGGGCACGCACCCGTTCAAGACCTTCCCCTTCCGCTTCAGCACCTTCGACCTGCGCCACCGCATGCCGCCGCCGCTGCTCGGCCAGCACAACCACGAGGTGCTGACGGAGCTCGGCGCGGACGACGACGCGATTCGCGCCCTCGAGGAGCAGCAGGAGATCGGCAGCGAGCCGCTCGGCTTCAACGCCTGAGCCGCCGGAGGGCCAACCAGTGGTCGTCGACGAGTCCGGACCAATGCGCCCGCTGCCCCTCCCGACGGATGACTCCGCCCCCTACTGGGAGGCGATGAACCGCCACGAGCTGCTGCTGCAGCGCTGCCTCGACTGCGACCGCGTCGTCTACCTGCCGGCCCCGATGTGCGACGAGTGCCAGTCCTTCAACCTCGAGCACTTCGTCTCCAGCGGGCGCGGCCACGTCTACAGCTGGACGGTGGTGCACAACATGGGGCACCCCGCCTTCGTGCCGCCCTACGCCGTGCTGCTCGTGGAGGTCGAGGAGGGCCCGCGCATCCTCGCGCAACTGCACGCGCCCAACGGCGACGAGTGGGAGCGGCTGGCGGTCGGCATGCCGGTACGCATCGCCTGGGACGAGAGCGAGCCGGAGCAGACCTTCGCGATCTTCGAGATCGACACGGACGCGAGCGAAGCAGCCTGATCGGCGCGCCCGGCACGAACGCCCGAGGGCGCCCGCAGACCCATTCCGGGAGGACCGCATGCACGTCCTGATCATCGGCGGCACGCGCTTCGTTGGGCGGCACATCGGCGAGGAGCTGCTGGAGCAGGGCCACACGATCACGCTGCTCAACCGCGGCATCACGCCGGACAGCTTCCCGGCGGAGGTGGAGCGGCTGCGCGCGGACCGCAACGAGCCCAGGCAGGTGCGCGCCGCCCTCGAGGGCCGCGACTTCGACGCGATCGTCGACTGCATCGCCTACCAGCAGGCGGAGGTCGAGCTGGTGATCGAGCTGTTCGCCGGCCGGACCGAGCGCTACGTCTACATCAGCAGCAGCTCCGTCTACCGGCCGAGCGAGCTGCTGCCGATCGAGGAGACGCACCCGCTGAACGACGGCACGGGCTGGGACTACGCTCGCGGCAAGATCGAGGTCGAGCGACTGCTCGAACGGACCGCGACGGACGTCTTTCCCTGGGTGAGCCTGCGTCCCGCCTACATATTCGGGCCCTACAACAGCGCCGCGAACGCGGAGTTCTCGCTGTTCCAGCGCATCGAGCAGGGGCGGCCCGTGCTGGTGCCGGGCGACGGCTACTTCTTCTTCCACCAGAGCCACGGCCGCGACCTGGCGCACGCGACGATCGCGGCCATCGAACGCAACGAGGCCGTCGGCAACGCCTACAACATCACCGGGCGTTACGCGCAGTCCGGCAACGAGCTGGTGCAGGCGGCCGCGGCGGCGGTGGGGCGGGAGGCGGAGATCGTCTACCTCCCCGGCGCCACCCGGCGCAGCGAGGTGGGGCGCTACTTCTACTGGCAGACGCGCCCGGCTCAGGTCTACTCGACGGAGGCGGCGCGGCGCGACCTCGCATGGGAGCCGCGCTTCGACATCCTCGAGGGCATGCGCGACGCCTACCGCTGGTACCGCGAGAGTGGCTACGCCGAGGCGCACCCGTACGACTTCAGCGCCCACGACGAACTGCTGGAGCGCATGGCCGCCGACGGGTAGGCGGGCTCGCTCGGGCGCCTCTCCCGGCTCCGCCTCGGATCAGGCTCGGCGGGCTACTCGGCGCCTCGCAGGCGCGGGTCCAGCACGTCGCGGAGGGCGTCGCCGAACATGTTGAGGGCGTAGACGGTGAGCGAGATCGCGAGGCCGGGGAAGAACGCCAGGTAGGGGTGCAGCAGCATGTCCAGCTGCGCCTCCTGCAGCATCCGTCCCCACGACGGGTACGGGGGCTGCACCCCGAAGCCGAGGAACGAGAGCGCCGACTCGATCAGGATCACGGCGCCAAGCTGCACCGAGACGTTGATGATGATCACGGTGAACACGTTGGGGAAGACGTGGCGCATCATGATCCGCCTGTCCGAGGCTCCAACGACACGAGCCGCCTCGACGTAGGTGTTCTGCACCGTCGAGATGGTCTGGCTGCGCACCACGCGCGAGGAGCCCGCACTGAACAGGAAGCCGAGCGTGCCCGCGAGCACCACCTGACTTGCGAACGAGCCGCCGACCAGGGCGGAGAAGACCGAGAACAGGAAGATGATGAAGATCAGCCCGGGGAAGGCCTGCACGATGTCGACGAAGCGCTGGAAGGTGAGGTCCACCTTCCCGCCGTAGTAACCGGAGGAGATCCCGATGAGCGTTGAGAACACCGCCGCGATCGAGACCGCCGCGAACCCGATCAGAACCGAGGTGCGCGCGCCGAACAGCACGCGGCTGAACACGTCGCGGCCCTGCTTGTCGCTGCCGAAGAAGTGGTCCTGCGACGGTCCCTGGAGCCGGTTCAGCAGGTCGATTTCGTCGTAGGAGGCCGTCGCGAAGGTGCTCGGAGAGATTGCGACGATGAACAACACCATGAGAACCGCCGCCGCGAACGTGCCGAGCGGCTTGCGGCGGATGAAGGAGAGCAGGGAGCGCCGGACGCGGACGAGGACGCCCTCGGTGGGACGGGCGAACCCGAGCCCGTTTGCGGTTTCGCCGGCAGCCACTAGCTGTACCTGATCCGTGGATCGATGAAGGCGTAGGAGAGGTCGACAACGAGGTTCGTGACCAGCACGAGCAGGGCGGCCAGCAGCACGATCGCCTGCACGGTCGGATAGTCGCGAAGCGCGAGGGCTCCGATCAGGTATCGGCCCATCCCCGGCAGCGAGAAGATCTGCTCGAGCACGACGGTGCCGCTGATCAGCACGCTGACCTGCAGGCCGATCACCGTGATGACGGGCAGCAAGGCGTTGCGCAGCGCGTGCCGCACGATGACCAGGCGTTCGGTGAGGCCCTTCGCCCGCGCCGTGCGCACGTAGTCCTGGCGCATCGTTTCCAGCATCGTCGAGCGGGTGAGCCGCATCACGGAACCGGAGAGGAACGAGCCGAGGATCACGGCGGGCACCCAGGTGATCTTGATGTTCTCGAGCGGGTTGTCCCAGAGGTACTCGTAGCGCAGGGGCGGGGTCCAGCTGAACCAGTCGAAGCCGTACACGATCACCATCTGCCCGGCCCAGAAGCTGGGAATTGAGAGCGCCAGGATCGCGAAGCTGCGCGTGATGTAGTCGACCGGAGAGTCCTGTTTAACGGCGGAGATCACGCCGATCGGGATCGCGATCGTGATCGAGTAGATCATCGCCAGGATCCCAAGCTCGAAGGTGACGGGGATGCGGTCCGTGAGCTGCTCGGTGACCGGTCGCCCGCTGGAGAAGGATGTGCCGAAGTCGAACTGGACCAGCCCGAACAGCCACTCCGCGTAGGCCCGCGGCACGCCTTGGTTGAGTTTCAGTCGTTCCTCCACGGAGGCACGGAACTCGGGCGAGGGATCGGCCTGATCGGAGATGATCTGGTCGATGATGTCGCCCGGAAGCAAGCGCACGACGATGAAGATCGCGAGGGTGACCCCGAGGAAGGTGGGGATCAGCAGCAGGATGCGGCGCAGGATGTAGACGTGGATGGCGCGTCCCCTGTCTTGCCAGCGTCAGGCTGGCGCATTCTACCGGATCGCGACCGTCTTGACGCGCGCTATGCCCTCGAATTGCGCCGCTGCACCCGGACAAGGAACGGCCCCCAACAACGGGGGCCGCTCCGTAATCGCCTGAGGCGTATTCCTTACGGCTAGGCGTCCTCGTCGATCCACCACCACGGCCAGGCGAAGACCTGCTCGCCGCCGCGGCCGTTGCCGTTCCAGGCCTCCGGCTGCTGGATGCGCTTGTTGAAGCCCTGCCAGCCGAGCTGCCAGACTACACCCGGGATGTACCACATCGGCTCGATCAGGTGATCGCGCTGAAGGTTGCGGATCTTCTCGTTCCGCGTCTCCGTGTCGATCTCGCTGTTGATGTCCTCCACCGCGGCGAAGACGGCCGGGTCGTCCACCTTGCTGTGGTTGCGGCCCGGGTCCTGCGGGTTCGTGAACATCGCCGTCAGGTAGTCCCCGTGGTCCGGGAACGCCTGCAGCTGGAAGGCCACGCCGTCGAAGTCGCCGTGGAAGGTCTTGGGCTGGTAGACGGACGCGTAGTCGTCCACCGTCGTCTGGAAGTCGATGCCGATCTCCCGCACGAGCTGCGGGATGATCTCCGCCTCGAGCTTCCAGGCCGTGCCGTACACCGTCGTGTAGTGGTACGGCACCGAGAAGCCATCACCCTGGCCGGCGGCTTCGAGCAGCTTCCTCGCCTCGGTCAGGTCGTGGCGGACCCACTTGCCGATGGCCGGGTCGGTCCGCGGGTCGACCGACTGACCCGGGTAGCCCGCCGGCAGCGCACCGTGCCAGCCGACACGGTTGGCGACGTCGAGGCCGATCGCCTCGAGGCCGCTGACGTTGTAGACCGCCTCGACCATGTCCTCGCGCTTGAGGGCGAGCGAGATGGCGTGGCGTACGCGCGGGTCGTCCCACGGCGCGGAGCCGTCACGCGGCTCGCCGCGCGAGATGTAGCCCCAGCCGAGTTGCTTGCGCGGCTCGATGCGACCGTCCGGGAAGTCCGTGAGCAGGCCGGGGATGGCGTCGGGGCCGATCGTGCTGGCGTGGTCGATGTTGCCCGCCTGGAACTGGGTCAGCGTCTGCGCCCGCTCCAGTACGAGGTCCTCGACGGCGTCAAAGTAGGGCAGCGGGGCGTGGTAGTAGTTGGGGTTGCGGGCAACCTTCCAGTTCACGTCCGTCTTGAACTCGTCCATCACGAACGGCCCGGTGCCGACCATTTCCACCGTCGGGTCGAAGGCGGTGCCGGTCTCGCGCGGCATGATGCACATGTTGAAGACGTCGGCCATGCGCCAGAGCGCGCGCGCGAACCGGGTGTTGAACCCCAGCACCACGCCGTAGTCATCCGGCGTCTCGACCGTGTCGACGAAGCCGAGCTGCTTGTGGTTCGGGGCAGGCTCCCCGCCCCCGGTGCCCAGGAAGCGCTCGAACGAGAAGGCGACGTCGCCGGAGTCGAGGCCGCGGTCCACCGGCGGCGAGAAGTGCGCATCCTGGCGGAGCGTCATGCTCAGCGTCAGGCCGTCCGGGGTGAACTCCCACGTGTCGACGAGGTCGCCGGCGTGCTCCGGATTCGGCGCGTTCTCGAACGTCGACGCGATCTGCTTGAACAGCATGCTGTAGATCATCGTCGAGGCGCCCTTGGTGGCGTGGCTCTGCGTGCGATACGGGTCCATCGTCTCGGGCGAGGCTGTGGCCGCACGGCGGTAGGTACCGCCCAGCTTGCCTTCGAGGACCTCGGGGGTCGGTGTCGCCGTGGTCGGCGGCGGCGGGGTCGGCGTCGGTGTCGCCGTCGCCGCGGCAGTCGGGGCCGCAGTCGGGGCCGCAGTCGGCGCGGCGGTGGCCACCGGAGCCTCATCGTCGTCGTCGCCGCAGCCGATCAGGGCTGCCGCCGCGAGGCCGGCGCCGCCGATGACGCCGCCGCGCAGCGCGGTGCGCCTCGAGATACGAGTGCGCAAGAAGCTGCTTACGTGGTCAGATCCTTCTGTCATGTTCTTCCCTCCCGCGGGCGGCGGCGACGGACTCTCGCCGCCAGTAGCGCAGAATCATACACGATACGCATCGCAGCGGGCAGCGGATCTGCGAGGCGCGTCGGCTACGCAACACCGGCAGCTCGCCGCCGGGCCATCCGGACGGAGGGCGGCCCCCGCCGACGCCATGTGTTCCGGCATCGCGGGGAACGCTACTCCTCGTTGACCCACCACCAGGGGAGACCGTAGGCCTGGTGGTCACCGCGTCCGTTGCCGTGCCAGGCGTCCGGGATCCCGGCCCGCGGGCTCAGCCCGACCCAGTCGAGCTGCCAACCGACCGAGGGCACGAACCACATCGCGTCGGCGAGCAGGTCGCGCTGGATGTTGCGCACCTTCTCGTTACGCTCGTCGATGTCGAAGGTCATGTTGATGTCGTCCACCGCGGCCCCGATCGCGGCGTCTTCCACCCTGTTGAGGTTGCCGCCACTGGCGCCCGGGCTCGCGTACAGGTCCGTGAGGAAGTCCTCCAGACCGGGGAACACCTGCAACTGCAGGGCGATACCGTCGAACTCCCCTCGGGAGGTCTTCGGCACGTATTCCGAGGCGTAGTCCACGACGTTCGTCTTGAAGTTGATCCCGATGTCGCTCACGAACTGGGGGACGATCTCGGTTTCCTGGATCCAGGCAGGGCCGAACGCCGAGGTGTAGTGGTAGGGGAGCTCGAAGCCGTCGCCGTAGCCGGCGGCCTCCAGCAGCTTGCGCGCCTCCGCGACGTCGTACCTGATCCACCGTCCCGTCTTCGCGTCGGTTTGCGGGTCCACCGATTGGCCCCTGAAGCCGGCGGGCAGGATGTTGTGCCAGTTCACGCGGCTGGCGACCTCGAGGCCGACTTCCTCGAGCCCCTCGACGTTGTAGAGCGCGGTGATCATGTCGGCCCGGTTGAGGCTCAGTGAGATCGCGCGCCGCACGCGTGGATCGGCCCACGGCGCGGAGCCGTCGCGCGGCTCGCCGAACGCCAGGTACACGAAGCCGAGCGCCTTGCGAGGGACGATGCGGCCCTCGGGATAGTTCTTGACGAGGGCAGGGACGAAGTCCGGGGTGGGCGTGATGAGCAGGTCGATCCCGCCCGCCTGGAACTGGGTGAGCGCGGTCAGCGGCTGAACGATCAACTCGTGGACTGCGTCGACATACGGAACGTCGGGTCCGTTGAACCAGCCGGGGTTGCGAGCCACCTTGAAGCTCACGTCCTGGACCAGTTCGTCCCAGACGAAGGGGCCGCTCCCGACCATGGTCTGGGTGGGATCGAACGCGCTGCCCGTCTCCCGCGGCATGATGTGCATGTTGAACCCATCGGCCAGCCGCCAGAGGACACGCGCGAGCGGCAACATGTTGAACGTCATGGTGCGCGCGTCCGGCGTCTCCATCCCCTGAATGAAGTCCAGCTGCGAGGCGTTCGGCGCCGGTTCGTGGCCATTGAGGCCACGGAAGCGTTCGACGGAGAAGCGCACGTCTTCCGAGTCGACGGTGCGGTTGATTGGGTCGGTGAACGTCGCGTTGGGGACAAGCGTCAAACTCAGCTGCTCACGATCCGGGGTGAACTCCCAGGACTCGACCAGATCGCCCATCATCTCCGGATTCGGCGCCTCCTCGAAGACCACCGGGATCTGGGTGAACAGCTTGCTGTAGATGTAGGAGGCGGCGCCCTTCGTGGAGAAGTCCAGCGTGCGGTGCGGGTCCAGGCTCGGGGGCGTGAACCACTGGTGGATGCGGAAGGCACCGCCGCGCCGCGGTCCATTCGCGGCGGCCGCCGAACTCGTGGAGGGCGCCGCAGCGGTCGGGCTCGCCGGCGTTGCCGACCCCGGGTCAGCCGCCGTCGCGGTCGCCGTCGTGGGTGCGACCTGCCGGGTCCGGGCCGGTGGCGCGGGCGGCGCCTCGTCGTCCCCGTTACCACAGCCGATGAGCGCCGCCGCCGCGAGGCCGGCGCCGCCGAGCGCACCGCCGCGCAGCGCCGCCCGCCTCGATAGTCTCGAGTGCCAGAACCCGGGCTGGCGATTGCTGCCGGCGGTCATGACGCCCCCACGGAACAGATTACTACTGAAACAAGGTACCGCATTGAACACGCATTACGTGGGGCAGACCGCAGCCGGGCGACGGCGCTGCGCCCGCGGGAGCGGCCGCCGAGGCGTCCCTCGCAGCGGACGCCCCCGCGAGCGGCCGCTGCGCTAGCATGGCGCCCTCGCGAGAGGAGCGGCCATGACCAGCGACGACAGCGCCAACTGGGTCACGTTCGAGCACCGCGGACCGGTGACCATCATCCGGCTCAACCGGCCGGAGAAACTCAACGCCTTCCACATCTCGATGGACGAGGCGATCGTGCGCTACGTCCAGTCGCTCAACGCGGGCGAGTACGACACGCGCTGCCTGATCCTCACCGGCGAGGGCCGCGCCTTCTGCTCCGGCGCGGACGTCGGAAACCTCGCGGAGCGCAGCAGTCTCAACACGGAGCGCAAGCCGCCGTGGCGTCCGCCGCACAGCGAGATCAAGTCGCCGCGCGCGCTGCGCGACTGCGACGTGCCGGTGATCGGCGCGCTCAACGGCTACGCGGTGGGTATGGGCTTCGGGCTCGCCCTCGCGACCGACCTGCGCATCGCCAGTGACGACGCGCGCTTCCAGGTGGCGCAGCTCAAGCGAGGGCTGTTCGGCGACTACGGCCTCGGGCACTTCCTGCCGCAGCAACTGGGCCACCAGCGTGGCCTGGAGCTGATGCTGACCGCGCGCATGATCGACGCGCAGGAGGCGCTCGAGCTCGGCGTCGTGCTGAAGGTGGTGCCGAAGGACGAGCTGCTGGACGCGGCGCTGGAGCTGGCCGAGCAGATCGCGAGCGGGCCGCCGCTCGGCGTCGCCGCCAGCAAGCGAGTCACCTACATGAACGACAACGAGGACCTGCACCGCGTGATGGACTACACCAGCCTCGCGATCGGCCACCTCTTCAACTCGGAAGACAACGCCGAGGGCATCCGCTCGTTCATGGAGCGGCGCGAGCCGCAGTTCGAGGGTCGCTGAGACTTCGGGAGCGCCGCGCGGGGCCGTTGGAGGCCCGCAGCGGCGAGCAGGAATGAACGGCGGGCGGGCGCAGTGCCCGCCCGCTGCTCGTCAGCTTCCCGACTGCCTCCGCGATCGCAACCCGAAGCGCCAGACCAGGGCCAGCGCAGCAATCAGCCCCGCCGTGGTAATCGCCACCGGAGCCGCACCGGCAGCCTGCTCAGACCAGTCTCCCTGCGCCGCGTCGCCCTCGAGGAGCGCGGGGCCGTGGCCGGACTTCGGAGGCTCCGGGGCGGCGGCCGTTGTGCGCGCCGTCAGTTGGCGCGGCTCGGTGTCGGTGAGGTCCAGCTCCCAGACGAGTGCGCCGTCCTCGATGCTATCGGCGTTGTGCTCGACCAGCACGCCCGGCAGCGCGATGCGGATGCGGAAGAACGAGCCCTCCAGGAGCTCAGGCGAAGGCGGAGGACCGGTCACGGCCCCCGTACCCTCATCCGCCTGGACCGCGGCGACCATCGAGAAGGTCCAGCCGCCATCGTCGTTGCGCTCCAGGGTGAGGTCGCCGGACTCGCCGGCGCCGGCGCCGGTGCTCATCCCGGCGGTGATGAGGCCGAGTTGAGCCTCGTTGGCGAAGGGGATCCCGAGCTGGATGCCGGTGAAGCCGTCCTGGCGGTACTCCTGCACATCCACGTTGGGCGGCAGATCGTCAGTCGGGACGAGCTCCTCGCTGCTGGCGCCGGTGAGCTCCGTGAAGGCGTCACCGATCGCGATGACCGTGCCCATCACGCCGGAACCGTCGTCGTTGAGGCTGATCGACAGCTCGTAGCGGAGGCAGCCGGTCATCGCGAACGCCGTCACCGCCAGAAGCAGTACCAGCCCGCGCACGCGGCGCACTCCAGTCCCGATCGCCAGCCGCGCCATGGTCAGCCCTCCCGTACGTGCCCCCTCATCCATCCTACGACAGGGACGCGCCTCGGCGGCTCGCCGGATGTGACAGTCGGGCAGGTGGAACGGCTACGAGCCGGCGTCCACCGCAGCCGCAGCCGCGAGCCCGCTGCGCACCGCCGACTCCATCGTGGCGGGCCAGCCGGTGTCCGTGTAGGCGCCCGCCAGGAAGAGGTTCGCGAGTGCCGTGCGCGGGCCGGGGCGCTCGAGGCCTGCCGACGGCACGAACGTCGCCTCCGGCTCCTTCACCACGCGCCAGTGCAGCAGCTCGGCGCCGCGCGCGGCCGGGAGCGCCGCGCGCAACTGCGGCAGCAGGCGCTCCTGCAACTCCGCCCCGTCGAGTGCGAACAGCTCGCCCGGCGCGCTGATCGAGATCACGAGGTGCTGACGCTCCGCTTCGTCCTCGCCGCCCGCGCGGCTGCGGTTGAAGACCCATTGCACCTCGGAGCGGACGAAGGCGGCGAAGTCGAAGCCGGCCACCGGGCGGTCGAACCAGAGGTGCACGTTGAGGATCGGCGCGGGCTCGAACCGCGCGAGCGCGCCGAGCGCGCCCTCGCCGCGCACGTCGTCGGGCAGCAGCGGCAGCAGCCGCCACGGCGCGAGGGCGCTCACGCAGGCATCGAATTCGCGCCGCTCCCCGTCGCGCAGGACGAGCGCCTCGGCACGCCCGCCGGCTACCTCGATGCGTTCGATCGGCGTGCGGGTGGAGACAGTCCCGCCTCGCTCCTCGATGGCGCGCACGGCGGGGTCGACGTGCAGCGCAGAGAGCCCGACGGCGGCGACGCCGAGCGCAGCCGCACCGCGGTCGCGCTGGAAGCCCTCCTCGATCACGAAGAGCGCCTGGCTCGCGCTCGCCTGATCGGCGCGGCAGTTCAGCGTGGGGATCACGAGGAAGTCCCAGAAGTCGCGCACCGTGTCGCTCGCCTGGCCGCGCTCGCGCAGCCACTGCGCGAAGGTCAGGCCCCCGAGGCGCGCGCGATCCTCGCGCCTTAGCCGGCGGATCGCGAGGAAGGCGCGCACGATCTGCGCCTTCTGCCGCCAGTCGAGGTGGCGGTAGCGCAGCAGCGAGGGCACGAGGTGCAGCCCGAAGGGCAGGTTCGCGGCCCGCAGATCCGAGCGCCTGCCCTCCTCGTCGAAGACGGGGACGCTCAGCCGCTGCTGCCGCCGCGTCAGGCCGAGCGTGCCGAGCCGCTCGAGGAAGGCCGCGTAGGCCGTCGTGCACTGCATGAAGACGTGCTGGCCGTTGTCGATCTCGTCGCCGGCCTGCTCATCGCGGAAGGAGTAGGTGGCGCCGCCGGCCCAGGGGCGGCGCTCGAGTACTTCGACCTGGTGGCCGCGATCGGCGAGCTCCACGCCCGCGGCCAGGCCGGCGAGCCCGGCGCCGATGATGCCGACCCTCACGGCCGCGCCGGAGTCAGCCCGATCGCGCGGGCCCGAGCAGGGCTGCGCCGGCCCAGAGCCGCACGATCGCGCTCAGCTTCTCGAAGCCGTTCAGGCTCACCCGCTCGTTGAGCACGTCGTAGCCGCGCGCCTCGATGCGCTTGAGCAGCTCGAAGTAGACGCCCTGCAGCACGTTCACGCACATCCGCGAACGCACATCGAGCAGCGGCAGCAGCCCTCGGCCCAGGCGGAAGTAGTGGTGCGCGCGCTGGCCCTGCGCCGCCATCAGCGAGACGAAGCGGTGGTCGTAGCGGCAGGCGAGGATGTCGTCGGCGGTCAGGCCGTGCGCGCTCAGCTCCTCCGCCGGGAAGTAGACGCGTCCGCGCGCGGCATCCTCCTTCACGTCGCGCATGATGTTCACGATCTGCAGCCCCAGGCCCATGCTCGCCGCGAACTCCCCGGCGCGCGGGTGCGGTCTGGCCCCGAAGATCGAGACGCAGATGTGCCCGACCATCGAGGCGACGCGGTAGCAGTACTGCTGCAGGTCCGCCCAGGTCTCGTAACGGTTGATGGTGAAGTCCATCTCCACCCCGTTCACCAGCTCCTCGAAGTGCTCGCACGGCGTCCCGAAGCGGTCGATGGCGTCGCCGAGCGCGATGAACAACGGGCCCCGGCGCGCGCCCTCGTAGCAGGCCTCGAGGCGCGCCCGCGCCCGCGCGATCTCCTCCTCCTGGCGCGACCGCTCGGTCAGCTCGTCGGCGATGTCGTCCACGTAGCCGCTGAAGGCGTAGGCGGCGTAGATCGCGTTTCGCTTCCGGGCGGGGAGAATCGAGAAGGCGTAGTAGAAGTTGGAGGCGCGCGCCTTCGTGAAGGCTCGGCACCAGGCGTACGCGGCTTCCGGCGTGTAGCGCTCGTCGCCGTGCGCCTCCAGCTCCCTCAGGACATCGAAGGCCACGCCGCCCTCCTCTCCGAGCGATCAGATCCGCAGCGCGACGCGCAGGCCGTGCACGATCGCCAGGCGCAGCTTCACGGCGCGCGTCACTCGAGGTCGCGCGCTGAGCGTGTCGTAGCCGGCGCGCTCGATCGCATCGAGGATCGCCTCGCCGCCCAGGCGGAAGAGCCGGATGTCGGTGCGCACGGAGCGCGGGACCAGCGCCTCGAGGGCGCTGCCCTCGGCGAAGAGCGCCCTCGCGCGGTCCACCTGGAAGCGCATCAGCTCCCGGAAGTTCTCGTCGAACCGCCCCTCGCTGATCTGAGCGTCGTCGCAGCCGAAGCGGCGCAGGTCCTCCTGCGGCAGGTAGACGCGCCCCTTTCCGATGTCGACCGAGACGTCCTGCCAGAAGTTCGCGAGTTGCAGTCCGATGCAGGTCGCGTCCGAGAGCGCGATGCGCTCCGCGTCCTGATAGCCGAGGACGGCGAGCACCATCCGGCCCACCGGCGTGGCGGAGTAGCTGCAGTAGTCGAGCACGTCGTCGTACGTCTCGAAGCGGGAGATGCGCTGGTCGATCCGGTTCGCCTCGATCAGGCGCAGGAAGGGGTCGAGCGGGATCTCGCGGTCCTCGATGGTGCGCGCGAGGGCGGTCAGCAGCGGACGCGCCGGTTCGCCCGCGACGGCCTCGCGCAGCTCGCGCTCCCACTCGTCGAGGAGCGCGAGGCGGTCGCCCTCCGCCTCGTCACCGAGGTCGTCGGTGTAGCGGCAGAAGGCGTAGACGGCGAAGAAGTGCGGGCGCAGTTTGCGCGGGAGGAACCACGAGACGACGGTGAAGTTCTCGCCGTGGCGGCGCGCGTAGCGCTCGCACCAGCGGTACGCCTCGCGTGGGTCCGCGCGCCCGTCCCGCAGCCGTTCGCCGGTGTTCGCGCTCATCGCGGGCAATCCGTTCGGAATTCGTGGTGGAGTGTGCGCCGACAGCGTACCAAGTCTCAGCTCAGACCTGTCGGGGAGAGGGTGCGGGCGCAGCCCGCCGGCCGCGCAACGGACCTCGCGAGGGCAGGCGCGCGCCGCCCGCGGGGGGCTGCGCCCCCCACACCCCCATCCCGGACGAGCGCGGGCTGCGCCCCGCTCCGGCCCACCACCCGCCCTCGGAATTCCTTGCTGTGGGGGCTGCGCCCCCACGCCCCCATCCGGAGCCTCGAGGGCCACGCCGCTCCGCTGCCCGGATCCGGCCCCGTCTCCTGTCGCGAGACCTTCGCAGAACCCGGCCTTCCGGCTCGCCCTCCCGGCCATTCCGGCTCGCCCTCCCGTCATTCCGGCGAAAGCCGGAATCCAGGGCGGTGGGTAGCCTGGGTTGCGTCGATTCGGGTACCTGCGCTGCTCTACTGAGGGAGTTGCGCAACGGTCGCTTGTCGCGAGCGCCCGGGGGCTCAGACCGCGTCGCGCAGGTACGCCGTCGCCAGGGCGTCGGCGTACTCGTTCCAGCGTGCGCCGTCGTGGGCGCGAATCCAGCGAATGCGGACGTGCGGCCGCTCCTGCGTGAGCGCCCAGGCGCGCTGTACGAGGTCGAGATTCTTGACCGGGCCCGCGCGGCGCTTCCAGCCGCGCCGCTCCCAGCCGGCGGCCCACTCGGTGAGCGTCTTCACCACCAGGTCACTGTCGCTGTAGACGTCTTCCGCCTCGGTAGGGTCGATCATCTCGAGGCCGGCGATCATCGCTTCGAGCTCCATGCGGTTGTTGGTCGTGGAGGGATGCGAGCCGTGGCGCTCGTCGAGAATCGTGCCGTCGCGCACGCGGACGGCGCCCCAGCCGCCGGGGCCGGGGTTGCCGTAGCAGGAGCCGTCCGTGAAGACGCCGCTGCCCGGTCCCGCACTGAACCGGGCGAGCACCTGTTGCGTGGTCATGAAGCCGTCGCGCGGCATCGCTGCTCCTCGTCCCGCCCGCTCGCATCCGCGAGCCGGCTACTGCACGGCGATCCCGTTGTAGAGCATCACGGGATCTCCCTGGAAGACATCGCTCTCGAGGTTGGCGATCACGATGATCGGGCGGTCCGCGATCACGACCGCGCCGCCGACCCAGCCATCGGGCAGGGTCGAATCCTCCCACTGGCGCAGCGTGCGGAAGTGATCGACGGTTGCACCCGGGGAGAGCCTGCCCGTGGGGAAGTGGCTGGAGAAGTAGAGCACGTTGACACGCGCGCGGGAGCCGTCGAAGGCGACCACCCGGAACCACGAGTTCCAGCCGTTGAAGCCGCCCCAGGGGCCGAAGTTCTTGTTGAGCACGGGCAGCACGATCTCGCGCGCGGCCTCGGCGGCCGTGAAGCCGCGGTAGTCGGCGAGCGCCCCGCCCGCCGAGCGGCGCTGTGCGACCACGGCGATCGGGTACTCGGCGCGGATCCGCACCGTCCCGAAGAACGTGTCGGGCAGCGAGACATCATCCGGCAGGCACCCGGCGATGCCGTCGTAACGCTGGTCGCAGGTCAGCACCGAGAGGACCGTCAGCTCGTGCTCGATCTCGATCTCGTCGCCCTCGGCGTTGTGGCCGGCGAAGAGGAGCTGCAGCTCGTTGGGCACCGGCGGGATGCTGTTGAGGAGCCGGAAGCGCGTCGTCCAGGTGGTCTGCCCCTCGCTGGCGTTGCGGTCGACGACCGGGAGCACCACGTCGCGGCTCATCTCGGTGTAGTCGATGCCGCGGTAGGTGGCGAGGCCCGGTCCCTCGCGTTCGCGCGTGTCGACCACCATCGCCGGCAGCTGATCCTGCGCGGGCACGCCCGACTCCGTCGTCAGGCCCTGGACCACGGCCGAGCCATCGAAGCCCTCCGGCACCGGCAGGCTGTGCTCGTCGCGCAGCAGCGTGCCGCGCGGCGGCACCAGGGCGCCCCCGCGCGGGCAGCCCTCCGTGGCCCCGGGAGGATCGATGACGGTCGGCCGGGTCGCGCCCTCGTCGTAGTAGACGAGCTGGAAGCAGGCCTCGAGGGTGTCGCTGGTGTTCTCTACGGAGATGCGGGAGACGTACTCGGCGGTGCGCTGAACCACGGGCGCGAAGTGCGTCGCGCTCCCCGGCGCGAGGCTGAGCGCGTCGCCGCCGATCCGGAACAGCCCGTCCTGGAAGACGTCGCGGGCGAGCAGGGCGACGAAGGGCTGATCGACCGTGACCACGGCGGAACCGCGATAGCCCTCGTCCAGCGGTTCGTAGCCCTGCTGGAAGAACGACCAGCCGTAGCCCGGCGCCAGCGCGTCGCACTCGCCGCGGCTCGGGCAGCGGTCGCTGCCCACGAGGTCGCCGTCGAGGTCAAAGAACTGGACCTCGATGGTGGCGGCACGACCTCCGATGTTCTGGACACGCAGCCAGGAGTTCTCTTCGCCGAGGTCGAGCGGGTCGGCCTCGCTGCGAGGAGCGTCGGCGAGGGACGCGAGGACGAACGCGGCGGCGAGCAGCGCCAGCAGCGCGAGCGGCCGCGGTCGCGGAGGCGCGGGGAACCAGAAGCGCACAGGCGCGCCCTCCACCCCGCCACCAGAGATGATACGGGAGAGCGCAGACCTCCGCGCACGGCACGCTTCAGGCCGGCGGCGTGATGCTCGCTCCAACAAGAGCCACTGAGTTATACTAATGCCAGGAGGTACTACCATGGCCTACGTGGTTGGATCCAAGGGCCAGGTCGTGATCGCGAAGGAGATTCGCGACCGGCTCGGAATCGGCCCCGGGTGGGTCGCGATGCAGCGCGTTACCGACGACCATGTCGAGATGCACTTCCTGCCTCCCGACCACAACGAGTCCCTGAAGGGCAGCCTCGCCGCCTACGTGCGCCGCGAATCACGTCCCGAAGATTGGGACGGAGCGAGGGACCGAGCCTGGCGCTATGCCGCGGAGGAGCGTGAACGCGAGCCTGACCCGTCCCGGTGAGCGCGCTGCTCGACACGTCGATGCTCGTTCACTATTTCACCGGGGATCCAGCTGACCTCGCTGATGCCAGCGCGCGGGTGATAGACGGTGAGGATTCGCTGCTGATCACGGATGTCGTGCTCGTGGAGGCGGCGTACGTGCTCCGCTCCGAATACGATGTGCCGAGGCAAGCTATCGTCGATCACCTGATTGCCCTGCTCCGGAAGGCGAATATCGAGACCTTCCGGCTGGACAAGCACCTCGTGATCGAGGCGCTGTTCCTGTGCCGGCCGTCGGGCCGCGTCTCCTTTGGCGATGCGCTGATCTGGGCAGCTGCGCGGTCGGAGCCGGATCCGATTGTCTACTCGCTCGATCGCCGTTTTCCGGACGAGGGGATCACAGTTCTGCAATCGGCTGCGGGTCGGTAGCCGAAGGAAGGGACCGCCCCTCGCGGGATCGGGAACTCGACGCCCGGATCGGGGCGGTGCTACGATCGCGGTCCTGGCGCTTCGCGGCGCCGTCGGGGTGTAGCTCAGCTTGGCAGAGCGCGTCGTTCGGGACGACGAGGTCCGCAGTTCAAATCTGCGCACCCCGACCATCCAACTCACCCGCTCCGCTGCCGGGGCGGCCCACAGGCTGTTCCAGACGCGGGCGCTGCCCGTGGCGCCACAGCCAGCGCGCCAGCCACGAGAGAACCGGCCGTGACCACACCCCCCGCCGCCGGCCGCACGCGCCGACCTCGGATCCTGGTCACGCGTGCCGAGGAGGTACCCGGCGAGCGCTGGGACGACTACGCCGATCGCCTCGAGGCAGCAGGCGCGGACTGGGAGGCGCTCGACCTCGCGGACTGGCAGCCTGGCACGCGCATCGAGGACTACGACGGGTTGATCATCAGCGGCGGGGTCGACATCGACCCCGCCTGCTACGGCGAGGCGCCCTCCAGCTACGTCACCGACACGAGCGCGGCGCGCGACGAGTTCGAGACCGCCCTGCTGTTGGACGCCCTCGAGCGCGACCTCCCGGTGCTGGGGATCTGCCGCGGGCACCAGCTCCTCAACGTCGCGCACGGCGGCTCGCTGCTGCAGCACATCGCGGAGCGTGAGCCGCACCGCGCCCGCAGCGGTGAGAACGGCGCGATCGACTCCGGCTGGCATGACGTCACGCTTGCAGAGGGCTCGCTGCTCGCGGGCCTGTTCGAGGCGCCCTCGCTGCGCGTCAACTCGCGGCACCACCAGGCCGTCACGCTCGACCGCCTCGCGCCGGGCCTGCGCGTGGCGGGGACGACCCCGGACGGCATCGTCGAGGCGCTGGAGCGCCCCGATCGGCGCTGGGTCGTCTCCGTGCAGTGGCACCCGGAGCGCGAGGAGGACATCGAGAGCCAGCGCCGGATCTTCGAGGCGTTCGTGGAGGCCTGCGCCGCAACGCCGCAACAGGACGCCGGGTGAGCGATTCGGCCGCGGGCTTTCGCTACTTCGCGTACGGCTCCAACCTCGGCGAGGCGCGGCTGCACGAGAACTGCCCCTCCGCCCGCATCGAGGCGATCGCCCGGCTGCCCGGCTACCGGCTGGCGTTCACGCGCCGCAGCGAACGCTGGGGCGGCGGGGTCGCCGACATCCGCCCCGAGGCCGGCGCCGAGGTCCGGGGCATCGTCTGGCGCATCGACGCCGCTGAGGGTGACGCCCTCGATCGCCAGGAGGGCGTGCACGCCACGCCGCCGCGCTACCGGCGGATCGAGGTCGCCGTGACCACCGAAACCGGCGAAGTCCTGGACTGCCTCGCCTACCAGGTGGTCGAGCCGCAGGCCGAGCACATCGCGCCGTCCGAGGCCTACCTCGGGACGATGTTGCGAGGCGGGCGGGCGGCGGGGTTGCCGGAGGCGTACCTCGCGCGGATCGAGGCGATCGCGGCCGGCTAACGGACGCGACGCGGCGGGCCCCCTGACCGCCTGCACTGGTACAATAGGAGTACGGACGTTCCCGCACTCCCCGTCCGAGGCAGACGTTGGTTCAAGAGACCCCTGACCGCATCCAGACCACGCGCATCGAAGACGAGATGCGCGACTCCTACCTCGACTACGCAATGTCGGTCATCGTCTCGCGCGCGCTGCCCGATGTGCGCGACGGACTCAAGCCGGTGCAGCGCCGCATCCTCTTCGGGATGCAGGAGCTGGGGGTCGGCCCCAACTCCGCGCTGAAGAAAACCGCCCGCGTCGTCGGCGAGGTGATGGGCAAGTTCCACCCGCACGGCGACCAGGCGATCTACGACACGCTGGTGCGGATGGCGCAGGACTTCACGATGCGCTACCCGCTCGTCACCGGGCAGGGCAACTTTGGCTCGATCGACGGCGATCCGCCCGCGCAGATGCGCTACACCGAGGCGCGCCTCGCCCCGATCGCGAGCGAGCTGCTCGCCGACCTCGACCGCAACACGGTGGACTTCCAGCCGAACTTCGACGACTCGGTCAACGAGCCGGTGGTACTGCCCTCGCGCATCCCGAATCTGCTGCTCAACGGCGCGAGCGGGATCGCGGTCGGGATGGCGACGAACGTCCCGCCCCACAACCTCAACGAGATCTGCGACGCGCTGACGCTGCTCATCGACCGCCCCGAGGCGGGCATCGACGAGTTGATGGAGCACGTCCAGGGGCCGGACTTCCCGACGCGTGGCCGCATCTTCGGCCGCGAGGCAATCCGGCAGGCCTACGCCAGCGGGCGCGGCAAGGTCACGATGCAGGGTGTGATCACCGCCGAGCAGACCGAGGCCGGCCGCATCCAGCTCATCGTCACGGAGCTCCCCTACCAGGTCAACAAGTCCACGCTGATCCAGCGCATCGCCGACCTCGTGCGCAACAAGCGCATCGACGGCGTCTCCGACCTGCGCGACGAGTCCGATCGCGACGGCATGCGGATCGTGATCGAGCTGTCGCGCACCGGCACGCCGGCGGCGGTCGAGGCGCAGCTCTTCAAGCTCACCGCCCTGCAATCGACCTTCGCGGTCAACATGCTCGCGCTCGTCGACGGCCGCCCGAAGACGGTCAGCCTCAAGGAGGCGCTGGAGGCGTTCATCGACCACCGGCGCGAGGTGATCCGGCGGCGCAGCGAGTTCGACCTCGAGAAGGCCCTCGACCGCGCCGAGATCCTCGAGGGCCTGCTCAAGGCGATCGAGCAGCTCGACTGGGTAATCGCGACGATCCGCGCCTCGGAGTCCGCAGACGCGGCGAAGACCGCGCTGATGGCGGGCCCCGATACAGACGCCGAGGAACCGTGGCTCTCGGAGCGGCAGGCGCAGGCCGTGCTGGACATGCAGCTGCGCCGCCTCGCCGCGCTCGAGCGGCAGCGCATCGAGGACGAGCACGCGGAGCTGGCCGAGCAGATCGCGTGGCTGCGCGATCTGCTCGCGAACCCGGAGAAGATCGACGGGCTGATCAAGGACGACTGCGCGGAGCTGAAGGAGCAGTACGGCGACGCGCGCCTCACCCGGGCGTTCGCGCGACCCGCCGAGGAGATCTCGGCGGAGGACCTGGTCCCGCACCAGCGCATCGTCGTCACGATCTCGGACGCCGGCTACATGAAGCGCGTGCCGCTGGAGACGTACCGCCGCCAGCGCCGCGGCGGGCGCGGCATCACCGGCGCGCCGACGCGCGACGAGGACGCCGCCAACCACCTCGTCGTCTGCGACACGCACGACTCGCTGCTGCTTTTCACGCAACAGGGCCGGGTCTACTCGCTGCGCGGCTACGAGGCGCCCGAGGCGACGCGCCAGGCGCGCGGCATCCCGGTCGTGAACCTCGTGGAGATGGAGGCGACGGACCGCGTCACGGGCGTGGTCGTGGTGGCCGACTTCAGCCGCGACTCGATGGTCCTCGCGACGGCGGGCGGCGACGTGAAGCGCACGCCGCTGGAGCAGTTCGAGTCCGTGCGCCGCGCCGGCCTGATCGCGATGAAGCTGAAGCGCGGCGACAGCCTGATCGCGGCGCACGGCGCGGCCGACAGCCACGACGCGCTGCTGATCAGCAGCGGCGGCCGGGCGATCCGCTTCCCGGTCGGCTCGCTGCGGGTCGCCTCGCGCGCCTCGGGCGGCGTGCGCGGGATGCGGCTGCGCAACGGCGAGCGCGTGGTCGGGCTCGTGATCGATACCGACGGCGAGGACCTGCTCGTCGTCTCGGAGCAGGGCGTCGGCAAGCGCACGCCGATCGCGGAGTACCCGACGAAGGGCCGCGGCGGCAAAGGCATGGTCACCTTCCGCGTCACGGACCGCAGCGGTCCGCTCGCCGTCGCGCGTGCCGTGACCATCGGCCAGGAAATCATCCTCGTCTCGCGGGACGGGATCGTGATGCGCACGCACGCGGAGACGATCAGCCAGCAGGGCCGCGGCACCCAGGGGGTCGCGGTGATGAACATCGGCGAAGGGGACACCCTCGCCGCGCTCGCCCTGATCGACCTCGACGAGGACCAGCCGCGGCGCAGGCCCGAGCCGCAGCCCGACGCCCCGGACGAAGACGACACCTCCGAGGCGACCGCCGAGGGCGAGGAGCCCCCGGCGCGGAAGGCCGCGGACGTCGGCAGCGTGACGGACGAGGAGCTGCGCGAGGCCCTCGAGGCGGCGCTGCCGGCCGGGGAATGGACCCCGCACCTGCAGGCGCTGAAGACGGCAGCCCGCCAGCTGCGCTTCGCTCGCCTCTCGCAAGGACTGCAAAAGGCCCTGGGCCGGGCGATCCACGCGGCCGTCGTCGAGGGCTGGATCGAGGAGAACGGGGAAACGCAGGAGCTGCGCCGGCCGGGCGCCTGACGCGGCCCGGGAGCGCGCCCATGAGCCTCAGCGACCTCGGCGAGTTCGGGCTGATCGAGCGCATCATCGAGCGCCTCGGCGACACCGCCGCACACGACATCCTCGTGCCCCCGGGCGACGACGCCGCGGCCTGGACGCACGAGGGCGCGGCGGCCGTCGCGACGGTCGACAGCCTCGCCGAGGGCACGCACTGGCGGCGCGACACGATGTCGCTGGCGGATGTCGGCTGGCGCAGCGTCGCGACCAGCCTCTCCGACCTCGCCGCGATGGGCGCGGAGCCGGGTCCGCTGCTGGTCGCCGCGCAGCTCGGCCCCGACATCACGCTCGCCGACCTCGACATGTTCGTGGACGGGCTGGCCGCGGCCTGCCGCTGCTTCGGCGCGCGCATCGCCGGCGGCAACATCGCGCGGGCGGCGAGTACGAGCTTCAGCGCGACGGCGATCGGGAGTGCGCGCGACGGTGGCGCCTTGCTGCGCCGCGACGCTGCCCGCCCCGGCGACGCCGTCGCCGTCTCCGGGGCGCCGGGCGCCGCAGCCGCCGGCCTGGCGCTGATCGAGGAGGGCCGGGAGCCACAGCTGGAGGCGGCGACGCTGCTCGCCGCCCACCGCCGGCCAATGGCGCGCATCGAGCTCGGACGCGTGGCGGCCACCGCCGGCCTGCGCTGCGGCATCGACCTCTCGGACGGGTTGCTGCAGGACCTCGGCCACGTCGCGGAGGCCTCGGGCGTCGGCATCGAGATCGAGGCGGCGGCGCTGCCGCTGCACCCGGCGGCCGTGGCGCTGCTGGGCCGCGATCGGGCGCTCGCGCTGGCGCTGGGCGGCGGCGAGGACTACGAACTGGCGCTTTGCGGGCCTGCTGCTACGCTCGACTCGCTCGGGCCGGGCGGCGAGTCCGAGGCCGGACTGCCGCCGCTGACGCGCATCGGCCGGGTCACCGCGAAACCGCCCGGCGAGGCGTTCGCCCTCGATCCGTCGGGGCGGCGCATCGACCCGGCGGCCACGGGCTGGGACCAGCTGCGCTGAGCCGCCCGCCGGCGACGGACCGGCCGCCAGCGACGGAGCAATACAAGGTGCACACCGCCAACCGCATGCTCGTGACGACGAAGGGCGCGGCTCGCACGCGCGCCCTCGGACGGCGGCTCGCGCGGCTGCTGCGGCCCGGCGACGTGGTGCTGCTGCAGGGGCCGCTGGGGGCGGGCAAGACCACGCTCGCGCAGGGCGTCGGCGCCGGTCTCGGCGTCGAGGGGCCGGTCAACAGCCCCACCTTCGTCCTGCTCGCCCGCCACGACCTCGCGAGCCCCGAGGGCGGCAGCGCGAGCAGCGCAGACCGCCCGGATGCGCTGCACCACGCCGACCTCTTCCGGCTGACGGAGATCGAGGAGGTCGAGGATCTGGCGCTGGCCGAGCAGGCCGCGGACGGCGCGCTGCTGGTCGAGTGGCCGGAGCGCGGCCTCGAGGCGCTGCCGGACGAGCACCTGCTCGTGGCGATCGAGTTCTCGCCCGAGCGCGACGACGAGCGGCGGCTGACCTTCGTCGCCGTCGGCGAGCGCTACCACCGCATCCTCGACGGCCTCGGCGGGCGCGGCTGATGCGGCGCATCGAGCTGGGCATCGACAGCGCCTCGAGCGAGGCCGCCGTCGCCCTGCTCGACGGCGACGCGGCGCTCGCGGAGCGGCGCTGGACGGTGGAGACGAACTACTCGCGCGAGCTGCTGGGCGGCATCGACGCGGCGCTGAGCGAGGCCGGCGTCGAGCGCGGCGAACTCGCGGCGATCGCCGTCGATGCGGGGCCGGGAGGCTACTCGGGGCTGCGCAGCGGCGTCGCGACGGCGCAGGGCCTCGCGCTCGCGCTGGGCATCCCGCTGGCGGGCGTCTCACGCCTCGAGTCGGCGGCGTTCCCGCACGTCGGCGGCGGCCGGCCGGTCGTCGCCACCCACCAGGCGGGAGGCGGACGCATCGCCTGGGCCGCCTACGCCGACGGCGGCGGCGGGGCTCCCGCCATCCTCGAGGCGCCACGCCTCGACGAACTGGATGCGTGTCTCAGCGCTGCGCCGCGCGGCGCGCGCTGGTGCGGCGAGCTGAGCGAGGAGCTGTACGCCGCCCTCGATGGCGTCGAGGGGACGGCGGTGGCCGCCCCGAAGAACGTGCGCCGCGCTGCCGACCTCGTGCGGCTGGCGAGGCTGCACGAGGCCTACGGCGACCCGGCGCTGGTCGACGTGGTGTACCTGCGGCCGCCGCCGATCACGCGGGCGGCGGCAGGCACGAGGACGAACTGAGTACAAGGGCGCAACGCACGGAGAAGGAGCGCACATGGAACGCACGCTGATCCTGGTGAAGCCGGACGCCGTCCAGCGCGGGCTGATCGGCGAGGTGCTGGGCCGCCTCGAGGGACGCGGGCTGCGGCTGGTGGCGCTGCGCCTGATGCAGGTGGACGAGGCGCTGGCGCGCCGCCACTACGGGGAGCACGAGGGCAAGCCGTTCTTCGCGGGCCTCGTCGACTACATCACCTCGAGCCCGCTGATCGCCGCGGTGTTCGAGGGACCGGACGCGATCGCCGCCGCGCGCCAGACGATGGGCTCGACGAACCCCGTCGAGGCCGCGCCCGGCACGATCCGCGGCGACCTCGCCCTCGAGGTGGGCCGCAACCTGGTGCACGGGTCGGACGGCCCGGAGAGCGCAGCGCGCGAGATCGCGCTCTTCTTCGGCGACGAGGCGGCGCCCTCCTGGGAGCGC
Source organism: Dehalococcoidia bacterium (assembly GCA_965207415.1). Classification (GTDB taxonomy): domain Bacteria; phylum Chloroflexota; class Dehalococcoidia; order UBA2979; family UBA2979; genus VXMT01. Next base: position 2,939,055 of record CBDBMD010000003.1, on the reverse strand, counting down.
GACACGGACCGCTGGATCCTGGAGTAGCCGGACCTCAGGCGGGCTCCTCGCGCAGGACCGTTCCGACGCGATCGGCGACACTCACGCCTCCGCGCCGGCGGTTCCGACGCCGCCCGCCCCGACGACTCGACTTGCCGTGACCAGCGTGCGGCCTGCGCCTCGCATCAACCGAACTCGCCGCGCGGGCGGCCGGCGAGGATGACGAAGACGGCCGAGAGCGCCGTCAGCGGGGCGTAGATCGTGAAGATCAGCTCGTAGCTGCCGAACTCGTCGAAGGCGAGCCCGGCGAGGAACGGCCCGAGCATCCCGAACGGCATCGTGAGCGTCGAGGCGAGCCCCTGCAGGGTGCCGAAACGGCGCGGTCCGAAGTGGTCGGCGATCGCCGTGATGAAGAGGATCACCCAGATCGCGTGCCCCGTTGCGTACGTCAGGTAGTAGAGCGGCAGCAGCCACAGCCGGTCCGTGCCGAGCTGCGCGAAGAAGAGCAACCCCACGCCCTGCAGGACGAACGACGCGATGTAGAGCTGATGCCTCCCGACGAGGTCGGCGAGCCAGCCCACGGCGGGTCGCATCGCGACCTGCACCGCGCCGTAGATCGCCACGACCAGCCCCGCCTCGGGCAGCGAGAAGCCCGAGTTGGTCATGTGCGGCACCTGGTGCACGGTCCAGGCGATCGACTGGCCCGCCGTGAACCCCGTCGAGAGTGTGAGCAGGTAGAAGGCGCGACGGCGCAGGGCGTCGGACACGCTCATCCCCACCAGCGACGACGCAGGGGTGGTGGAGGCTCCCGTTTGAGGCAAGGCCTCGCCGTCGGGGAGCAGGCCGTAGTGCTCCGGGCGGTCGCGCACCAGGAGGGCCACCACGATCCCGACGACGAAGATCAGCAGCGCGACGATCACGAGCGCCTCGCGCCAGCCGGCGGCGGTCACGAGCAGCGCGAACAGCGGGACGATGAAGTAGCCGCCCCCACGGCCGGCGGCGACGATGCCCATCGCCCTCGCCCGCTTGCGCCGGAACCAGTTCATCATGGCGGCGTTGATCGGTACGCCCATCCCGAGGCTCTGGCCCAGCGCGGCGATGATGCTCGCCGCGTAGTAGACGGGCAGCGTGTGCGCCTGCGAGAAGAGCAGCAGGCCCCCCGTGAGCAGGACCACGCCGGTCAGGATCATCTTGCGCGGGCCGAGCCGATCGACGAGCACCCCGCCGATCGGCGCGAGCAGGCCCTGCTCGAAGCTGCGCAGCGAGAACCCGAGCGAGATCGCCGCGATGCTCCAGCCGAGCTCCTGCTGCATCGGCTCGATCAGCACGCCCAGACCGAGCGAGGCGATCCCGAAGGCGATCAGGTTGAGCGCGCCGCCACCTGCCGCGATGTACCAGCCGTAGAAGACGGGGCCGGCCGGCCTCGACACGCGCACGGGGCTACTGGATGTGGACAACCTCGCGGGCGCGCTGCCACAGGCCCTCGAGGTTGTAGTAGGCGCGCTGCTCGACCGAGAAGATGTGCACCACCGTGTCGCCGAGGTCCGCGAGCCGCCAGCCGTCCTCGTTGCGGCCTTCCCAGAGCGGGCGGTTGGCGCGGCGGGCGCCCTCGCGCGTCGAGGCGATCTCGTCGACGGCGTCGGCGAGCGCGCGCATCTGGCGCTCGCTGTCGGCGCTCGCGATCACGAAGTAGTCGGCGAAGGTGGAGAGACCGGCGAGGTCCAGCAGCACGACGTCTGACGCCTGGCGATCGACCAGGGCATCGACGACATCGCGCGCAAGCTGCAGCTCGTCCAGACGCGCATCCCTCCTTGGAGGCCCGCGGCCGTAACGGGCCGCGAGGCGCATGGAGTATAGAGGAGACGGCTGCTCCTCGACCGCCGGTGGCCTACCGCGCGGGCCCGCCTACAATGGATCGATGAACGATTCGCGCATCATGGTGGCGATGTCCGGCGGCGTCGACTCGGCGGTCGCGGCCGCGATCCTGCATCGCGAGGGCTACGCGGTGGTCGGGGTGACGCTGCGCCTCTACACCGAGGCGGACCCCTCGGCGTTGCGCTCGAAGCGCGCCTGCTGCGGCGTCGAGGACGTCGCCGACGCGCGGGCGGCGGCGCAGCGGATCGGCATCCCGCACTACGTGCTCAACATGGAGCGCGAGTTCGAGCGCGACGTGATCGAGGTGTTCGCGTCCGCCTACCGCAACGGCCGCACGCCCAACCCCTGTCTCGAGTGCAACGACCGCGTGAAGTTCCGCACGCTGCTCGACCGCGCCGACGCGCTCGGCTTCGAGCTGCTGGCGACCGGGCACTACGCGCGCATCCGCGAGCGGCCCTCTGGCCTGGGCGGCGCCGGCGGCGGCCTCGCGCTGCACGCGGCGGCGGACGAGGCGAAGGACCAGTCCTACGTGCTCTACACGCTCGGGCAGGAGCAGCTGGGACAGCTGCGCTTCCCGCTCGGCGATCTGCCGAAGTCCGAGACGCGGCGGATCGCCTCGGAGCTGGACCTCGGCGTGGCGGACAAGCCGGACAGCGCCGACATCTGCTTCGTGCCCGGCGGCGACTACCGCGAGCTGCTGCGCGCCCGCGGGGACACCTCCCGTGCCGGCGAGATCCTCGACGCCGACGGCAGCACGCTGCGGCGCCACGACGGCGTCGCGGCCTTCACCGTCGGCCAGCGCCGCGGCCTCGGCGTCGCGACCGGCGAGCGGCGCTACGTGACGGAGATCGACGCGGCAGCCGGCACGGTGCGCCTGGGCACGGCCGACGACCTGCTCGCGAGCGGCGTCGAGGCGTCAGCGCCGCGCTGGGTGCGCGAGACGCCCCAGCCCGGCGAGCCACTGCTCGCCCGCATTCGCGCACACGGGCCGCTGGTCCCCGCTCGCCTCGCGGATCTGGACTCCGAGGGCTTCCGGGTCGACTTCGAGCAGCCGGTGCGCGCCGCCGCGCCGGGACAGGCGATCGTGCTCTATCGCGCCGACGAGGAGCGCGGGCACGAGGTCGCCGGCGGCGGCACGATCGAGCAGCGACGACCGCCGCTGCGTTGAGCCTCGGCGGCGGCGCGGGCTACGCTCTACGGTGCGGCGGCGCTGCATTCGAGGCGCCACGACGGCTGGAGGCCCAGGTGCGCTGGATTCTCATCCTGGTCGGGTTGCTGATCGTGGCCGCCATCGCGGCAGCCGTGTGGGCGCTCGTCACCGGCGTCGTGGAGATCACGCTCGACGAGGCGCGCGATACCGTGATCATCGTCTACGGCGTGCTCGGGATCGTCTTCTTCCTGATCGCGATCGGCGCCGCCCTGGCGATCTTCTTCGCCGTGCGCATGCTCACCGGCCTCGCCAAAGACGCCTACGAGGAGTCGGCGCGACCGCTGGTGGACGACGTGCGCGGCACCGTGCAGTCCGTGCGTGGCAGCGTGGAGTTCGTCTCCGACCAGGCGATCTCCCCGATGATCCGCGTCATCGCCGTCGCCCGCGGCGTGCGTCGCGGCATGGAAGCGATGGCGGGCGTCGCACGGCGCGGCCGCCGGCCGGGCTCCTGATGCGGCCGCGCTGGCCCTCGCGCCGCCGCGCGCGCGAGCGTGAGCCGCGCTACCAGGTCGTCGAGGTAATCGGCGCATCCGAGCAGCTCGACGAGGCAGTGGGGCGCGCCGCCGAACGGATCGTGGAACGGCGCGCCTCGGGCGCGAGAGGCGGCCGCGTCGGCCTGCGCTCGCTGGTCCTGCTGGTAGCGGCCGTGGCGGGGACGGTCGCGGCCGGCTACGCCGCCGCCCGCGCGCTGCTGAGTCGCGACCTGGACACCGAGCCGCTGCCCGGCCCGCTCGAAGGCGCCGGCGGCGAGCTGCGAGCGGCTCGCGACGCCCTCGAGACGGGCATCGCCGAGGGCCGCCGCGCGAGCGCCGAGGCGGAGCGCGAGCTGCACGAGGATCTGCGGAGTCGTCGCGAGGGCAACCGCTGAGCCGGACGCCTCGAAGCTAGCCGGCCTCCGCCGCACGAGCGTCGGCGGGGCCGTTGACGCGGTCGAACAGCTCGCCGATCTCACCATCCGGAGCGGGCGTCAGCAGCGTGACCAGCACGGCCGCCGGGGTGGCGGCGAGGAAGCCGGGCGTGGCCGGCTGGATCGTCCAGAGGCCGCCCGCGTCCGCCTGCATCACGTCCCACAGACCGTCGAGCGCTCCGATCGGCGCGCTCGCCTCGGCGCCCAGCGGCAGCAGCCACCAGAGGGTCGCGACCAGCGTGCCGACCGTGATCGACGTGAGCGCCCCCCAGAAGTTGAAGCGCCGCCAGTAGAGGGCGAGCAGCGTCGCGGGCCCGAAGGCCGCTCCCATCCCTCCCCAGGCCAGCGAGACGAGGTTGAAGACCGAGTCCGGGTGGTAGATGGAGAGGAGGGCCGCGATCGCGCCGACGACGAGCAGCATCAGCCGGCCGACCCAGACGCGGGCGCCGGTCCGGAGCGCGTTGCTCAGGCGCTTCATGAGCGGCACGTCGCCCGTCGCGATCGCGGAGGCCAGCAGCAGTTGCGAGTCCGCGGTACTCATCACCGCCGCGATCACGGCCGTAAGCAGCAGGCCTGCCACGGCGGGGTGGAAGAACTCCGTGGACGTGATCAGGTAGACGCGTTCCGGATCGGCGGTTACCTGGTCGAGCAGCCCGCGCTCACCGAGCGCCGGCACGGCCACGACGCCCAACAACACGCCGAAGCCGAACATGAGGACCACCCAGGACACGCCGATGTTGCGGCTACCGGGGATGCTCTCCTCCCGATCGATCGCCATCAGGCGGGCGAGGACACGCTGGGAGCCGAGGGCGCCAAGGCCCCACCCGGCGGTCGAGAGGATGAACACAGGGCCGATCACGTCGCCGGACGGATCGGTGAAGGGGTTCCAGAACCCCTCGCCGGTCGAACCGAGGCCCTGGAACGGATCGTCGGTCAGGACGATCAGCATCAGCGGCAGCAGCATGAAGCCACCCAGCATCATCAGCGACTGGAAGACATCGGTGCGGGAGACGGCGAGGAAGCCGCCGATAAAGGTGTAGGTGGTGATCGCGGCGAGCGTGATGAGGATACCCAGCCAGTGGTACTCCTCGTGGCTCATGTCGAAGACTTCCTCGAGGAGCTTCGCCCCGGCGATCAGGCCGGAGCTGACGTAGAAGACGATGAAGAAGACGGTGATGAGCGCCGCGACGGTGCGCAGCGTCCCGGTTCGGTCCTGGAAGCGCTTCTCGAAGAACTCGGGGATGGTGAGCGAGTCCTCGGTGGCGACGGTATAGCGGCGGAGGCGCCGCCCCATCAGCGTCCAGACCAGCCAGGCGCCGAGCGCGATGGCGGCCGCCGTCCAGAGGTGGATCAGCCCGGCCGCGAACGCGAGCGCGGGGAAGACCAGCATGGTCCAGCCGCTGGCCGTCGAGGATGCGGCGCTCAGCGCCGAGGTAATCGTCCCCATCTTGCGGCCGCCCAGCACGTAGTCGGACATGTCGTCCATGTGCCGGGCGCGGACGATCGCGATGCCGACCAGGGCCGCGAAGTAGGCGATGAAGACGAAGAGCACCCAGTAGGCGAAGGTGGTCAAGCCGAGCTCCCCGGAGTGCCTCTCCCTCGCCAGGGACCGGATACCGCAGCCCGGTCCAATGGCGATCGAGTATCGATCGAGGCGCGTTCTCGGGCTACCCGCGCTCCTCGGCGCGCTGCGGCGCGCCACAGTTGCAAGGCCACGGAGCGGCCGCTGAGGCGCCCGATCTTCCTTCGGCATCCGATTTGTGCGATCGTTAATCGCGTGCGGACCGGGGGGACCGCCCGCAGGCGCGGTTGGGACAGAACGACTGCGCGCGCCGGCTACGAGAGCGGCGCCGCACAACCCCCGGAGACGGCATGAACGCCCTTCGAGAGATCATCGATACGACGGCACGCACGATCGGCCACGCCCTGGCGTGGTGGGACCAGCAGTCGCTGACCACGCGCTGGTCGGCGCTCGGCGTCGTGCTCGGCGTCCTGCTCGGCGTCGTGATCGCCTTCGCATTCTCCGGCGGCGGAGGCGGGCCCGCCGTCGTCGTCACCCCCGCCACTCCGGCCTCGACGCCCGTAGTCGCCGCTACCGCAACGCCCTCGCCGACGCCAACCCCCGGCGCCGAGGCGACCGCGACTGCGGCGCCGGCAACCACGGCCACACCGCCGCCGCCGACCCCCACCACGACGGCAACGGCGACCGCCACGGTGGCGCCGACAGAGACCCCCACCCCGACGGAAACACCCGAGCCGACCGCCACGCCGGCGCCGGAGGTTCCCACCTACTTCACGCTCGAGTCGCTGCGCGCGGCCCTCGGCGAGGCGCCGGACGCGACGCTGGGGCGGCTGCGCATCCCGATCATCGGGGTCGACGCGGCGCTGGGGCAGCGTCTTGTATCCGGCGGCCAGATGCAGAACCCGACTGGGCCAAGCGACGTGGTCTGGTACGACCTCTCGCCCTGGGAGGGCCTCGGCGGAGCGCCGGGGGCGGGCGGCAACGCCGTCTTCTCCGGGCACGTCGACTACCGCGCGAGGGTCCCGTGGGCGAACGCACGCTACCAGGGGGACGGCGTCTTCCGGAACCTGCCGCTCCTTGCCCCGGGCGACGTGATCGAGGTCGAGATCGGCGGCCAGACGCTGCGCTACGCGGTGGTGTGGCAGCGCCAGGTCAAGGCCAACTCCAACACCGCGGAGATCCTCACCGCGGACGTGCCGGTGGACAGCATCACGCTGATCACCTGTGGCGGGGATTTCGACAGCACGACGAGGAGCTACGAGGACCGCATCGTCATCCGTGCGCAGCGCATCGGGACGTAAGCCGGACGAGGTTTCCGGCAGCGCAGCCCGTCCCGAGAAACGTGAGACAGCTGGCGGAGAGGGTGGGATTCGAACCCACGAGAGGGTGTTACCCTCTACCCGCTTTCCAGGCGAGCCTGATCAGCCACTCCAGCACCTCTCCGCGAGGTGAACGCTCGGGTTGCGCGCGGGCTGGCGGAGAGGGTGGGATTCGAACCCACGAGGCTTGCGCCTACCGCTTTTCGAGAGCGGCACCTTAAACCACTCGGACACCTCTCCGCTAATCAGTATATGGGACAGGTCCGCTAACGCCCTCGCTGCCGATTGCGCAGCGGGCCGGCCCGTTTCTGCTAACGTATTTTCGGCGGAAGCGTCGATCGAGGACGCCTGCAATGACGACCTACGACTACGACCTGGTGGTGATCGGTTCCGGCCCGGCCGGGCAGCGCGCCGCGCTTCAGGCCTCGAAGCTGGCCAAACGTGTGGCCGTGATCGAGCGGCTTCCCGACGTTGGCGGGATCGACCTCTCCGCCGGCACCCCGGCCAAGACGCTGCGCGAGGCCGCGATGCACCTGACCGGCTATCGGGAGCGCAACGTCTACGGCAGCTCCTACGTCGTGAATCAGAACGTCTCGATGAGCGACCTGATGGTCCGCACGAACTACGTGATGGAGCACCAGGCGCAGATGCTGCGCGCCCAGCTCGCCAGGAACCGCCTCGAGATGATCACCGCCGATGCCTCATTCATCGATCGCCACAGCCTGAACCTGTCCGACGACTCAGCCGAGGCGGACCGCACGATCACCGCCGAGAAGATCGTGATCGCGGTCGGCACGTCCTCCACCCCGCCTCCCGTGGTCCAACCCGACGGGCGGTTGATTCTCGTGAGCGACGACGTGCTGAGCCTCCCCGATGTGCCACGCACGCTCACGGTCGTCGGGGCCGGCGCGATTGGCCTGGAGCACGCCAGCACGTTCGGCGCGCTCGGCACCCGCGTGACGCTCGTGGACCGCGGGAGCCGGTTACTGCCATTCGCCGATGACGAGGTGGCCGACGCGCTCGCGTACCAGCTGCGCCAGAACGACGTGACGCTGCGCCTCAACGAGAACGTGTTCGACATCGAGTACGTGATCGGCGAGGCCGAGCCCCGCGTGCGCGTCATGCTCGAGAGCGGCAAGCAGATCGTCAGCCACGCCGTGATGTACTGCGTCGGGCGCACCGGCAACACGGCGTCGCTCAACCTCGAGGCCGCGGGCCTGGAGGCCGACGAACGCGGACGCCTCAGCGTGGACGAGAACTACGAGACCACGGCGAGCGGCATCTACGCCGTCGGCGGCGTGATCGGCTTCCCGGACCTCGTCTCGACGTCCTACCTGCAGGGCCGTATCGCCGCGTGCCACGCCTTCGGCCTGCCCGTCGGCGGCTACTCGCGGCTCTTCCCCTACACGGTCTACACGATTCCCGAGGTCGCGATGGTCGGGAAGACGGAGTCGGAGCTGACCGAGGAAGGCGTCGTCTACGAGGTGGGGAAGACCAGCTACCGCGAGTCCGTCCGCAGCATCGTCATGGGCGATGTCGGAGACGGCTTCCTGAAGCTGCTCTTCGAGATCGAGTCGCGAAAGCTCCTGGGCGTGCACATCATCGGCGAGGGCGCCTCGGAGATGATCCATCTCGGGCAGGCGGTGATCGCGCACGGCGGCACCGTCGACTACCTCACGGAGTCCGCGATCGGCCACCCGACCTTCGCCCAGTGCTATGCCGCAGCCGCGCTGGACGGAATCGACCGCCTCGGGCTGTAAGTCTCCCGCGCGGCTCGGACCACCCGCCAGCGCCGAGGCGGGGCGAACCGGAGTAGACTCCTCGCCAGCGGAGCGAAGGAGCAACACGTGAAAGCAGCAATTCTCCACGAGGTCGGCGCGCCACTCGCCGTCGAGGACGCCGACATCGACGACCCTCGCGACGACGAGGTGCTGGTGCGCACCGCGGCCAGCGGCGTCTGCCACTCGGACTGGCACAACATCATCGGCGACTCGCCGATGCCCGTCCCCGCCCTGCTGGGCCACGAGGCGGCCGGTATCGTCGAGGCCGTCGGCAGCGATGTGAAGTACGTGAAGCCCGGGGACCACGTCATCGCCCGCGGCTCGTTCTGCGGCGCCTGCGAGATGTGCCTGCGAGGGCACGCGAACCTCTGCCCCACCAAGCCCGGGCGAGACCTCGACCTCAAGCCGTGGCGGATCAGCCTGAACGGCGAGCGGCTCAACACCTCGCAGTCGAACATCTCCAGCTTCGCGGAAAAGATGCTGCTCCACGAGAACGGCGTCGTGAAGATCCGCGAGGACATCCCGCTCGATGTCGCGGCGCTGGTCGGCTGCGGCGTGATGACCGGCGTCGGCGCCGCGCTGCGGACGGCGGCGGTCGAGCCGGGCTCGACGGTCGCCGTGTTCGGCCTCGGCGGGATCGGGCTGTCCGTGGTGCAGGGCGCGCGCATCGCCGGCGCGCTGCGCATCATCGCCGTCGACCTGATCGACGAGAAGCTGGACGTCGCCCGCGAGTTCGGCGCGACCGACACGGTGAACGGCAAGACCGAGGACCCTGTCGAGGCGATTCGTGCGCTGACCGGCGGTGGCGTCGACTACTCGTTCGACGCGATCGGGCTGGCCAGCGTTGTGGAGCAGTCGATCGAGGTCCTGCGTCCGCGCGGGACGGCCACGATGATCGGCGTCGTGCCCGATGGCCAGAAGGTCGAGCTGGACTGGCGCATGCTGGGCGGCGAAAAGAAGCTCCAGTCCTGCAACATGGGCTCGACACGCTTCCGCATCGACATGCCGATGCTGCTCGACCTCTACAGCCAGGGCCGCCTGATGATCGACGAGATGATCACCCTCCGCGGCCCGCTGGACGACATCAACGAGATGTTCGACTCGATGGCCTCGGGTGCGGTCACGCGACAGGTGATCATGTTCTGATCGCGGGCGCCGACGGCGGCTGAACGACGAAGCCCCGCCCGCGCGGGGCTTCGCGGCCTTCGAGGCCGACCGGGGAGCGAACAGGCGATGAGCGACCACCCGCTTGAGCAGGTCTTCCGGCCTCGATCGGTCGCGCTCTACGGCGTCTCGCGCAACATGCAGAACCGCAGCAACCAGTTCTTCCTGCGCGGCATGCTGGACCAGCGCTTCCACGAGGCGGCGCCGCTCTACCTCGTGAACCCGAACGCCGACGAGATCGACGGGCTGCGCTGCTACCCGAGCCTCTCCGACTGCCCGGACCCGGTCGACTACGTCATCTCGCTGGTGCCCGCGCCGGCGGCGGAGGGCCTCATCGAGGCGTGCATCGCGAAGGGCGTGCGCGCGCTGCACCTCTACACCGGCGGCTTCGCGGAGAACCTCGACCCGGAGCGCGCCGCGCTCGAACGCAGGCTGATCGACCGGGCGCGCAGCGGCGGCTTGCGCGTGATCGGGCCGAACTGCATGGGCCTCTACCACCCGGCCGCGAGGATGGCGTTCATCCCCGGCCACCCGAGGGAGGCGGGCGACGTCAGCGTCGTCTGCCAGTCCGGCGGCAACGCGATGGACATCATCAGCGGGCTTGCGCAGCGGGGCGCCCGCTTCGCCAAGGTCGTCTCCTTCGGCAACGGGACGGACCTCGGCGCGGCGGAGCTGCTCGACTACGCGGCCGTCGACCCGGAGGCGCGGATCGTGCTCGCCTACGTTGAGGACACGAGCGACGGCCGCGCGCTCTTCGAGGCGCTGCGCCGCTGCGCCCGCGCCAAGCCGACGATCGTGCTGAAGGGCGGGATCTCCTCGGCCGGCGCTCGTGCGGCCCGCTCCCACACCGCCTCGCTCGCCGGGTCTCACGAGGTGTTCGGGGCGGCCTGCCGCCAGGCGGGCGCGGCCGTCGTCCGCTCGCTGGACGAGCTGATCGACCTCGCCGCGGCGCTGAGTACGCGGCTCAGCAAGGTCGCCGGGCCGCGTGCGGTGCTGCTCGCCGTGGGTGGCGGCTACTCGGTGCTCACAACCGACGCGCTCGCCGGGTACGGCGTCGACCTCCCGGAGCTCGACGCCGCGACGCTCGAGCGGCTGCGCGACGTGGTGCCGACCGACGGCAACAGCATCGAGAACCCGATCGACACCGGCTACATAGGCGAGGACGCCGAGCAGGCGCTGCGCCTGGTGACGGAGGCCGCCGCACACGACGCGAACACGGACTTCGTAATCACCATGCTGCGCGGGCGCGACGTACCGCTTGAGGAGCAGCGGCGCGCCATCGAGGAGCTGGCGGAGCTGCAGGAGCAGGCGGGCAAGCCGATTGTCGTGGCGGCGCGGCGGGATGTCGGGGAGCTCGCCGAGGAGGCGCTGCGCCTCGCCTACGAACGCGGGGTCGCGGTGTTCCCGAGCCCGGTGAGCGCCGGCCGCGCCATCGGCCTGCTGCTGGAGTGGCAACGCCGGCGCGAGGGCCTGCCACCGCTGCCGTAGCGCACCTCCGAGGGCGAGCGCGCCTTCTGTAGGGGGCGCAGCTTCGATCGGACGCGAGGATACCTCGCAGGCCCCCACACCCCCAATCCGGGACGAGCAGGCACACCGTATTCCTCTTGACGCGGGGAAACCCCGCAGGGCGGCTCTGGCCCACCCACCCGCCCTCGGACTTTTCTTCCTGTGGGGGCTGCGCCCCCACGCCCCCCTCGGGACCATCGAGGACGCACGAACCCTTCGATGCAGCGAGCACCGTCGGGCGCGCCCCCTCACCCCCACCCTCTCCCCCAGGAGAGGGGGCCGGAACTCTCTTCCTGACGCTGAGGCTCTCCCCCTCCCGTCATTCCGGCGAAAGCCGGAATCCAGTCCGGGGCACCACCGGGGCGCGCCCTGCTCCGCAGCAGAGCCGATCCGGCCCCCTCTCCCCTCGCGGGAGAGGGCGGGGGTGAGGGGGAGCGGGCGCAGCCCGCCGGCTGCGCAACAGACCCACGAGGGCGCTCGATCTGGCCCTCTCCCCCAGGAGGGAGGCGGACTACGGGTCCATGTGGACGGCGCGGGAGGCGAAGCGCCAGCCGTCGGGGGTCTTGCGCCACTCGTCGTGGTAGATGCCGGTGCCGCTGACGCGAGGCGACTTGTCGCCGGGGTAGCGGCGGGTGCCGAGGAGCATGGTCGTGGTGCGGGCGGAGTCGGGGCCCAGCTCCTCGAAGATCGTGCCGGTCTGGTGGTGGCGGCTCTGGTAGCCCTCGGGCATGTCCTCGTGGAGGGCGCGCGCCCACTCGCGGATCGCCTCGCGGCCCTCGTTGTGAACCAGCGGCTTCTCGCGACCGGCGTAGACCTCGAAGCGGGCGTCCTCCGTGAACAGCTCCGCGTAGCCGTCCGCGTCCTGGCCGTCGTAGGTCCGCGAGTAGTGGGCGATCACCTCGAGGATCGCGAGCCTGTCTTCGATGCTCATCGCTGCCTCCCTGCCCCGGACTATCCGGCGGCGTCCCGTACGCAGCGGAAGCCGGTGTTGCCGGCCGAGCTGTCGGGTGTGTTTGAGCTGCGCGCCGCCACACGATAGCGGTTGCAGTACGAGCGGTGGCAGAGGTACGAGCCGCCGCGGATCACGCGCGAGCTGCCCTCGGGAGGACCGAGGGGGTTCTCGACCGCACCGTTGCGCCCCCCGCCGGACTGCCCGTTGCGATGGAAGTCCGGGCTGAACCAGTCGGCGCACCACTCCCAGACGTTGCCCGAGGTGTTGTAGAGGCCGTAGCCGTTCGGCGCGAAGGCGCGCGCGGGCGCGGTCCCGAGGTAGCCGTCATCCGCCGTGTTGCGGCCGGGGAACTCACCCTGCCAGATGTTGCAGCGGTGCTCGCCGTCCGGCTGCAACTCGTCGCCCCAGGGGTAGCGATGGCCCTCGAGGCCCCCGCGCGCCGAGTACTCCCACTCCGCCTCGCTCGGCAGGCGCGCGCCGGCCCAGGCGCAGTAGGCCGTCGCGTCCTGCCAGGAGACGTGCACCACCGGGTGGTCCAGGCGCCCCTCGAGCTGCGAGCCGGGGCCCTCCGGGTGACGCCAGTCCGCGCCGAAGACCTGCCGCCACCACGGCGCCGCGGCCAGCGCGCGCGTCGGCGGGAAGTCGTCCGGCAGGAACTGGCCGAAGACGAACGACCAGCCGTAGCGCTCGGCGTCCGTGCGATAGCCCGAGGCGCTGACGAACTTCTCGAACTGCGCGTTGGTGACGGCCGCGGCGGCGATGGCGAAGGGGCGCAGGGCGACGGGGCGCACGGGGCCCTCGCCGTCCTCCGGGAAGCCTTCAGCATCGTCGGCGCCCATGAGGAACACGCCGCCCGGCAGCCGCACCAGCTCCCCCGCGGCGTCCGGGGACGGCCCGGCGCGCAGCGGGTCCGCCGAGGGCGCGCCCTCGCCGGGTGGGGTGGCGCGGCCGGGGCTGCAGCAGGCGGCGCTCACGAGGGCCCTCCCATCACCGGACCTCCGTCACGAACCGGCCTCACTGGATTGGCTCTAGAGACCCTCGCCGAACTCGGCGGCCTCGCACTCCTTGAGCCACTCGAAGCGCTCGCGCAGCTCGAGGCGGCGGGCGCGATCGTTGGCGAGGTTGACGAGCTCCAGCGGGTCCTCCTGCAGGTCGTACCACTCGTGGTCGTGGTCCTCGAAGGCGGCGTCGATGTCGAAGCGCTTGCGGGTCCAGAGGCCGCGACCCTCGTCGGCGCGCCCGATGCCGACCCCGTAGTAGCGAGCGTATTTGTGGCGGCCGTCGAAGCTGCAGCGCATCGCGTAGCGCAGCCGCAGGCAGTTCGGGAAGTCCGTCGCGCTGCCCTGGTCCTGCGCGAGCAGCACGTAGTCGCGCACGCTCGCCGAGGGGTCGCGCAACACCGGCGACAGGTCGCGACCCATGAACGTCGGCGCCTCCTCGATGCCGCCGAGAGCGAGGATCGTGCTGGCGAGGTCGACCGAGGTGCCGAGCGCGGCGGTCTTCGTGCCGGGCGTGGTGATGCCCGGCGCGCGAATGTAGAGCGGGATGCGCATCTGCTCCTCGTAGACGAAGGGGCCCTTGTTGCGCAGGCCGTGCGCGCCGCACATGTCCCCGTGGTCCGTCGAGAAGATCACGATCGTGTCGTCCGCCTGGCCCGAGGCGTCGAGCGCGTCGAGGATGCGGCCGAGGTAGTGGTCGTGCTCCTGGTGCATCCGCCAGTAGTAGTCGAGCTGGCGGATCCAGGCGCGCGTGTCCGATCGCTCGATGTGGCCCCAGGGCCCGAGGTTGGTGTCGTACTCGTACTGGCGCTGGACGGCGGGCTTGGTGAACAGGTCGTCGTCGAGGTTGGGCGGCGGGGCGTCGAAGATCTGCTCGTAGGGTTCGTCGTACGAGGGGTAGAGGTCGCCCTCGCGCCACTTGCCGCTGTTCTGGCGGCGGCGCTCGATCACCTCGGCGTGGGCGGCCTGGTAATCCGGCTGGTCGCCGGGGAACCACATCACGTCGTGCGGGTTGAGCATGCCGACGACGAGCAGCCAGGGCTCCTCGCGGTCGGCGTTGTCGCGCAGCCAGCCCTCGGCCTGGTCGGTGATCAGCGGGTCCGAGTGCAGCCCGGCCCCGGCGAGCCCCCGGAAGGTCAGGTCGTCGCCCTGCCAGTCGCTGAACCCGTGCGCCTCGAGGTCCGGGAACTGGCTGCGGGAGAGGTGCCACTTGCCGATGTAGGCGGTGTAGTAGCCGCTCTCGCGGAGCACGTGGCCGATGGTGGGGACGTCCGGCTCCAGGTGCGGCCGTTCGGGCTGGCGGACCCAGTCGACGTTCTGGGTGACGCCGTGGTTGGGCAGGTACTGGCCGGTGAGGAGGCTGGCGCGCGACGGCGAGCAGGGGTTGGTGTGGGTGTAGTAGCTGGTGAACTCGAGGCCCTCGTCGATGAGGCGCTGGCGTGCGGGGAGGGTGAGGCCGGCGGGTATCCAGTCTCGCTGGCGCTCCTCGTCGCTGAGCAGCAGCAGGATGTTGGGGCGGCGTCCGGCACTCTCTCGCTCGGCCATGCCGGCACTATAGCGCCCCATGGGCTGCGGGCTGTCGCCCGCACCCCCGAGGGCGCAACAGTCCATCGAGGCAGCGAGCAGCGCCGGGCGTGCCTGGATTCCGGCGTTCGCCGGAATGACGGGAAGGGGGTCCGGTTCCCTCTCCCCTCGCGGGAGAGGGGGGGGTGAGGGGGTCCGCCGCCCGCCGGCCAAGGAGCCTCGAAGGCGCAACGGTCCATCGAGGCAGCGAGCAGCGCCGGGCGTGCCTGGATTCCGGCGTTCGCCGGAATGACGGAAGGGGGTCCGGCTCCCTCTCCCCTCTCGCGGGAGAGGGTGAGGGGGTCCGCCGCCCGCCGGCCAAGGAGCATCGAGGGCGCAACAGCCCATCGAGGCGGTAGCCAGGCCGGGCGTGCCTGGATTCCGGCGTTCGCCGGAATGACGGGAAGGAGGTCCGGCTCCCTCTCCCCTCGCGGGAGAGGGGGGCCGGATCCGGCCTTGCACGAAGTGGTGACACAGGACGCTTGACGCATTAGTGGTACATCTGTTCTAGTACCCGCCGCCGGGACGCCCTCGCGTACCCCCTGCACGCGGCGGGCGTTCCGGCAGCAGGCGGAGGGAGGCGGGGTGCGATGAACGCGGGAACGGGATCGGGACATCACAGGCAGGGCGGAGCGGAAGGAACGCAGTGTCGATCTTCTCGGGGCTCGCGATTGCGGGCGAGCTGGCGACCGCGGGAAGCGGCGCGGCGAACGCCGCCTGGTTCGCGCATCGCGCCACTCAGGCGGCCGGGCCGCGGCGGATCGCGGCGCTGCTGCTGATGCTGCTCTTCGCCGCCATGGCGCTGGACGCCGCCGCGCACGTGCTGCCGGGCGCGCCCTCGTGGCCGTCGCTGCAGGGCGTGCTACTGCGGCTGCCCTTGCTGGCGGCGAACGTGCTGGCCGGACTCGCGATCCTCGCGGGCCCGCGCCGGGAGCGCGCCCAGTGAGCGCCGGAGTGAGTGCCGGCGCACTGGGCGAGGCGCTGCGCGAGGAGCGTTACGAGGCGGCGGCCCTGCGGCTGCTGCTCGGCGTCCTCGCGACGCTCGAGCGGGCAGCGGAGTCGGCGCCCGGCACGCGCGAGGAGCTGATCGCGCTGCTCGGGGCGGAGGGCGCATGAGCGCGGCGAGGGAGGGCTTCTACGAGTCGGCGCTGGCGGCGGCGGACGCCGCGGCGCTGCGCGAGGCGCGGGCGTTGTCCGGCCTCGACGACGAGGTGGCGCTGCTGCGCGTGCAGCTGCGGCGCGCCTTCGCGGATGCGGAGGCGGACCCGCGGACGGTGCAGGCGGGCGTGCGGCTGCTGGTGCAGGCGCTGCTGGCGCAGCACCGCCTCTCGCCGCAGCAGGCCGAGCACCTCGGCGAGGCCGTCGCGAACGTCCTCGAGGAGTTCGGCGAGGTGCTGGGCGCCGCGGGGGCGGCGGCGTGAGCGCTCCCGTCATTCCGGCGAAAGCCGGAATCCAGGCGCGCCCGACGGTGCTCGGTGCATCGACGGGTTGGTGCGCCCTCGGAGCTTCGGGCGAGCGCCTCCCTCACTCTCCGCCCTCTCCCGCGAGGGGCGAGGGGACCGGATGGGCCCTTGGAGGGGGGTGCGCCCTCGAGGCTTCCGGGTGGGGGTCTGGGTGCCTGCGAGGTCTCCTCGCGTCAGATCGAAACAGCGCCCCCACGACAGACACGCAGGGACGACACGAAAGAGCCGGAACAGATGACGGAAGACACACAACGGACACCCCTCGCCCCCACCCTCTCGCCGGAGGGCGCCGGAGCGGGCGGGCGGCTGGCGCTGGTGCTGCGGCGCATCGCCGGCGTCGAGCCGCGCGACCGGCCGCCGGAGCACGACCTGCACGCGCGCATCGACTACCTCGAGCGCGACGCAGGCGAGATGCGGATGCGCGTCAACGGCCTCTTCTTCGGCCTGATCGCGCTCGCCGCCGGCGAGATCCTGCTGCGGGCGCTGGCCGGATGAGCGCAACAGCGACGATCGCCGAGGCACCCGCGCCCGCATCCGTACCCGCCGAGACGGCGCCGTCCTCGGAAGGCGCGAGCGGGCTGCCGCGGCTGCGGCCCTACCAGGCCGCGGTCGCACGCGCCGTCCTCGAGCGCGTCATGGGCGGCGAGGGCGGCTCGATCTCGGTGCAGATCGCGCGCCAGGGCGGCAAGAACGAGCTCTCGGCGCAGCTCGAGCTGGTGCTGCTGCTGACGCGCCAGCGCGCCGGCGGGACGATCGTGAAGTGCGCGCCGACGTTCGAGCCGCAGGCCGCGATCTCCCGCGATCGGCTGCTGGCGCGTGCGGACGGCGCGCGCCTCGGGGCGATCGTGCGCCGCGAGGGCGCGGGGTCGGTGCGCTGCGGTCGCGCCGCGGCGCGCTTCCTCTCGGCGGGGCCGGGCGCCTCGGTGCTGGGTCACACGGCGGACCTGCTGCTGGAGGTGGACGAGGCGCAGGAGGTGCCGGCGGAGAAGTTCGACCGCGACTTCCGCCCGATGGCCGCCGCAGCGAACGCGCCGGTCGTCTTCTACGGCACGCCGTGGGGGCCTCGGTCGCTGCTTGCGCAGGCCGAGGCCGCGCATCGCGAGGCCGAGCGCGCCGACGGCCGGCGGCGCTGCTTCCGCTTCGACTGGGAGCAGGTGGCGGCGCACAACCCCTCGTACGGCGCGTACGTGGAGGAGGAGCGGCGGCGGCTCGGGGAGCGCCACCCGCTGTTTCGCACGCAGTACCTGCTGGAGGAGCTGCACGAGCAGGACCGCCTGCTCGACGGGGCCGCCCTCGCGCAGATCGAGGGCGAGCACGAGCGCCGCCGCACCCCGCGGCGCGGCGAGCGCTACGTCGCCGGCCTCGATCTTGCGGGACCCGCGCTGGGCGGCGGACGGCCGGCGGACCAGCACGACTGGACGGTGCTGACGATCGCGCGCGTGCGCGCGGGGAGCAGCGGTCTGCCGCTGCTCGAGGTCGTCGAGCACCAGGCCTGGCAGGGCGCCCCGGCCGGCGAGCTGCTGGACGCGCTGGCGGACCGCCTCGCGCGGGTCTGGCGCGTGCGCCGCGTCGCCGTCGACGCGACGGGCCTCGGCGGTCCGGTCGCCGATCTGCTGGCGCGGCGCTTGCCCTCGGGGCGGGTCGCGCCGTTCACGTTCACGGCGGAGCGCAAGTCGCAGCTCGGCTTCGGGCTGCTGGCGGCGGTGCACTCGGGCCGGCTGCGTCTCTATCGCGTCGACGGTTCGCGCGAGGCGGCGGAGTGCCGCGTGCAGCTGGAGCGTGCGCGGGCGGCCTACGGCGAGCGCGGGCAGATGCAGTTCGACGTGGACCCCTCGGAGGGCCACGACGACTACCTGATGAGCCTCGCGCTGGCGGTGCACGCCGCGCGCGACGAGGGCGGATCGCGCACCGCGCGCGGCCGGACGCCCGCCGGCGCGGTCGAGGCGGCGACGGCGGTGGCGGCGTGAACGCCTCGGAAGAGCCGCAGCCGGAGCTGGTGCGCGCGGACGCGCTGCCGGAGCAGGTGGAGTACCGGGACCAGGGCTGCGACCTGTTCCCCTCGTGCCTGCACTGCCCGCTGCCACGCTGTCGCTACGACGAGCCGGGCGGCGCGCGGGCGATGCTGAATCGCATCCGCGATCGCGAGATGCGGCGGCTGAGGCGGGAGCACGAGCTGCCCGTCGACGAGATCGCGCGCCGCTACCGTGTCTCGCGCCGGACCGTCTTCCGCGTCCTGCAGCACGGCCCCGCCTCGCGAGGGCGTCGTGGCTCCTCGGGAGGCACGCACGGTCCTCGCGGCGCGCGCGGGGCGGACCACGCCGATCGGAAGGAGATCGAACGATGACCCAGGCAGCAGTCGCGCCGGCCGGCGCAACCCCGTTCCCGCGCACCCTCGCGCAGCGCGATCGCGAGCGCCTCGCGCGCTACCGCGAGTTCCTCGACTACTACGAGGGGCGGCGTGGCGCGGCGCCGGGCGGGCCGCGCGAGCGGTCGCTGAGCTTCAACTACGCGCGCGCCTTCGTGGAGAAGGGCGCCTCCTACCTGATGACCGCGCACCGCCCGGACGTCGTCGAGGTGGACGGCGGGAACGCCGCCGAGGCGGAGCAGGCGCTACGCGAGCTGTGGGAGGCGAACGACCTCGAACGGCTCGACCTCGAGAGCGAGTTCGACACGGCGACGCTCGGCGACGGCGCGTTCAAGGTGAGCTGGGACGAGCAGGAGCAGCGCGTGGTGGTGACGGCGCCGGACGTGCAGGGGCTGTACGTCTGGTGGCTGGGCGACGACGTGCGCCGCCTCCGCCGCGTGGCCGCGCGCTACGAGACGCCCTCGGAAGACGCCGAGGCGCGCACGGGGCGGTTGCCGCGCGGCCCCGGCGGCCGCACGCCGGAGCGCGTGACGCTGACCGAGGTGTGGACGGCGGAGCGCTTCGAGCTGTGGGTGGAGGACGAGCCGGTCGAGGCGCGGGCGAACCCGTACGGCGTGATCCCGTTCGTGATCTTCCCTAACACGCCGCGCCCGAAGCAGTTCTGGGGCATCTCCGACATCGAGCCGCTGCGCGAGTCGATCGTCGAGCTGAACCGCGCGATGACGCAGCTGAGCCGCATCCTCGAGCTCTCCGGCAACCCGATCGCCGTCCTCGAGAACGTCGAGGAGTCACGCGGCATCGCGGTGCAGCCGGGTGCGGTCTGGGAGCTGCCGGAGGAGGCGCGCGCATACCTCCTCGATCTGCTGCAGGGCGGCGGGGTGCGGCTGCACGCCGACTACCTGAACCAGGTCTACCGGACGATGCACGACCTGGCGGAGATGCCGCGCATCGCGTTCGGGGACGGATCGGGCGACCGCTCCGGGGTCGCGCTGCGCCTCGAGCTGGACCCGCTGCTGCGCAAGGTGGCGCGCAAGCGCCTGATCCGCAGCGCGGCGATGCGCAAGCGCGACCGCTTGATGCTGCGCATCCTCGCGCACCACACGGGACGCCGCTTCGAGGGCGTCCGCACGGAGATCGCCTGGTCCGCGATCTACAGCGGCGATGAGACGGGCCTGATCGAGGCGGCCGCGTAGCGCCCGCCGGGGCGACTACTCGTCGGGCAGAACGTCGTCGTCCGAAACGTCGTCGTCCGGAACGGGAGTGGCGTAGAGGGCCTCGCGGTAGGCCGCGAAGGCGTCGTAGAAGTCATCGGCGGTGATGCCGAAGACCTTCTCGAACGCATCCTCCCAGTCCCGGGCGGACGCGAGCCGCCGGTAGTACTCGATGTAGGCGGCGGTCTCCGTGAAGCTGTCCGGCCAGCCCACCTCCTGCGGCGCGAACTCCGCCTCGGCGCCGTCGAGGGCCAGGCGCCCCTCCAGCCACTCGACGGCGATGGCGGCGAGGCTGTAGACCGGCGCCTCACCGGCGTAGAACACCCGGATCAGCCCGAGGTCGCCGATCGGCTCCGTGATGTGACTGCTGTGCCGCCAGCGGGCGTTCCGCAGCTGCTCGCCCGTGACGTCCCAGACGGCGAGCCGGTAGCGGCCGCCCGCGTACGTCGCGGTGCCTTCGGTCATCCAGGCCGGCGAGCGCGTCCGCCCGGCAAGGTGGCGTTGCAGGACGTGGAAGTACTCATGCGCGAGGGTCACCGCGCGCAGCGGGTAGTCCATGACGGCGCTGCTCAGCAGGATCCGGCCGGGCAGGGCTCCCGCGAAGATCTCCAGGTCAGGGTGGTACTCCACCCTGAATGGCGGAGGTTCGATCCCGTAGCGCTCCGCGAAGAACGTGACGACACTCGCCATGTCCTCCCGCAGCGCCGCCTGCTCCTCCTCGGTTCGCTCACCTCCGAACTCGAACGTCGTCCCCACCAGCCCCGACTGCCACCAGCGCGCCTCGTCGCTCAGCTTCATCCAGAACGCGTCGCCCCGGTTCAGTTCGCGCAGCGTGTTGGCCGAGTCCTCCGCGTCCGGCCGGTACCGCTCGTACCGCTGCGTGACCGCGTTCCAGCGCTTCGCCTCGAGCAGCGAGTCGCCGAAGCGTTCGACCGACTCCGCGAACGGCTCGCCGTCGCTCCCTCCCCAGCCGGTGAGGTTCCAGCCCGCCCGAAGGGAGACCAGCACGCCGCCCTCGGCCGGCGTGAGGGTCCACTCGACGATCGAGTCGCCGCCGACGTACAGCCACAGCCCCACGCCGGAAGTGACGTGCCTGAGCGCATAGCGCGGCCTGCTGGTTGGATAGGCCCGCAGGTAGCGCTCCGCCTCGTTGTCCCATCCGTAGACGCGCTCCAGCTCTGGAATCGCATCGAACACATCGGAGACGGGACCAGCAGGCCCGAGCCAGGCGGCCATGTTCCAGCCGGGCTGCAACTGCCTCGTCAGCGTGGCCGGCACGTCTTCCGAGCCGTCCGCCGATGCGGTCGTGGCTGTAGAGGCAAGGGAGACGCCGAGCGCCACGGCGGAGAGAAGGACGGCCAGGGAGAGCCGCAGACGCCTCGGCAAGATGCCGCCTCCACTGCGAAAACGGGAGCCTGCATCCCGCTCCCGGGCTGCCGTAGGCTACCCGATTCCGTCCACTGACCGTGCACGAACCGCCGCGGCGCCCTCGGCCGGAGGGCGCCCCGCGAAGCTCGCCGCGGGCGCGGCCGGGCCTCCCACCCCGCTACGATGAGCGGACGCGACGGGGGTACCGATGCGCCTGCTGCTTGCCGCCGCCCTGCTCGTCGCCATGTTCGCCCTCGCCGGCCGCGCCTCGCCGGCTGCGCCCGGCAGCCCACCCGTCAGCATCGAGGTCACAACGGGCGCGCCGGGCCCGCTTGTCGGCGCCGCCGCTCCGGTGCTCGTGCTACCCGGTGTCCCGCCCCGCGCTCCGGAGGCGGTGACGCGGAGCCACGGCGCCGGCCTCGACGAGCCGCTCGAGCTGTCACGGCTCGGTCCGGACCCGCTCCCGCCGCCCGGGGACGGCCCAACGCAGTCCAACGCCGGCGTCGCCGTGCTGGTCGGCGCGGACCGCTGGCACGCGGCGGGCTTCAGCGGCCGCGGCGTGCGCGTCGCCGTCATCGACGTCGACTTCAGCGGCTACGAGCAGGCGTTCGCCGACGCCGCCGCGCCGGTGCGCGCTGTCTCATTCCGCACCGACGGCAGCCTCGATGGCGGTTCCGGGCACGGGCTGCGTGCGGCGTCGATCGTGCACGGCCTGGCGCCGGCCGCGGAGCTGCTGCTGCTCGGCTTCTCAAGCACCGAGGAGTTGGCCGCCGCCGTGGGGTACGCGATCGAGGAGGGCGTGGACGTCATCTCCTTCTCGATCGGGTTCGTCCACAACGGCCCGGGCGACGGGACCGGGCCCGTCAACGAGATCGTCGACCGCGCGGTTGAAGCGGGGGTGCTCTGGACGGCGGCTGCCGGCAACTGGGCCCGGCAGCACTGGAGCGGGCCCTTCAGCGATGTCGACGGCGACGGCGTGCATGAGTTCAGCCCGGGCGAACCGCTCAACAGCCGCCCCTACAGCGCCGGCGACCTGATCAGCGCCTCGCTGCGCTGGGACGACGAGTGGGGCGCCGCCTGCAGCGACTACGACCTCGAATTGATTGGCCCGGACGGGGCGCTCGTGCAGGCCTCGCGGCACGTCCAGGACTGCGACGACAACCCGGTCGAGAGGCTGCGCGTGCTCGCAACGCGGAGCGGCCGCTACGCCGCACGCGTCGTCGCCGCGCCCGGGTCGCGCGAGACGCCTCCCGAGACGGAGCACACACTGAGCCTGCTGCTGCTCGGCACGCCCGATCGAGGGGATCGGCTGGACTGGTTCGAGTCCGTCGGCTCGCTCTCGCAGCCGGCCGATCATCCGGCGGTGATCGCGGTCGGCGCACTCAACACGACGGGCGAGGTCGCCCGCTTCTCCTCGCGCGGCCCGGCCGCGGACGGCAGGGCGAAGCCGGACCTGCTCGCACCGGCAGCGCTGCCGAGCACGGACGCAGCCGGGCCGGCGTTGGGCGGGACCTCGGACGCCGCGCCGCTGGTCGCCGGGGTCAGCGCGTTGCTGATCGAGGCGCTGCCGGAACTGTCACGTGAGGAACTGGCGGCAGCGCTGCGCGAACGGGCGCGACCACTGGAAGCGGCCCCGCCCGACCCCGAACCGGGGCCGGCGGTCGTGCACCTCGGCGCGCTCGACGGCCTCGGCCCGCTGCTGCCCCCGGGCGGCCGCGAGGCGACGCTCAGCGGCGAGCGCGATCCCGAGGGCGGGTACACGGCGTTCAGCTACAGCGGCCCGGACGGCTACCCGCTGCGCTTCCTGCACCTGCTGCTCGACGACCCGCAGCCACCCGCGATCTGGCGCTACAACGTCGAGGAGAAGCGCTGGATGCTGCACTTCGCCGGCGCACCCGACTGGGTGAACACCCTCGAGAGTTTCGACGGCGGGGACGAGCTGTGGATCCGCTTCCCCGTCGCGGAGGCCCCGGCCGCGGAAAGCAACTGAGGCACAACGCCCGGGAGACAGCAAAGCGCCCGGGCTGCAACCCGGGCGCGTTCACGAGGCAGCCGTGCGCTTGGCTGCGCGCGTCTGCCTAGTAGTGCTCGCGGATGTAGTGGGAGGCGACCACGACGCCGTCCTGGGCGGCCCGGCGGGCCGCGCCGAGCGCGCGACCGTTCTCCTCGTCCGCCTTCGCCGACGCCAGCAGCGTCCGGCCGTGCGCGGTCTGGGTGAGGTAGCTGATCACGTGCTGCTTCGAGACCGCGTCCGGCTGCGCCTCGAGCTGCTCCGCCACGAGCGCGATCGACTCGGTGATCTCCCGCAGCATCGCCGGGTCAACCGGCTCATCCCTGTACACGTTGTCCGCGATCGCCGTGAGCAGCACGTCAATGCGCTCGATCTCCACCTCGATCAGCCGGGCGGCGTACTGCTCCTCATCGCCGGGTACGAGCGGACCGAGGTCGATGGGCGGCGGGACGGCCGGCTCGGCCGCGCCGCCACCGAAGACCTCGATCGCGTCGAGCTGGGGATCAACTACGTAGTCGTTGAAGAACATGCCCTTGGCCGGGCCCGTCCGCACTGCGGCCTCAGGCTGCGTGAGAGCATTGTCCGGGGCCGGAACGGGAATCGTGACCGTCTCCACCGGCGGGTAGTCCGCGAACGGCTCGACGACCGCGGCGGTCTGAGGCGGCGCCGAATCCAGCTGGGTGGCCACGACGAACGCGAGCACGAGCACCGCCGCCGCCGCCGCGCTGAAGACCGGCGTGAGCACGTTCCAGCGGAAGATGAAGAACGGCTTCGGCTCCTCGCGCGGTGCGCTGTCGTCGACCCGCTGCGCGGCTCGCCTCGCCCCGAGGCGGTTCAGCACGTAGGTGCGCGAGCGCTCGCGATAGGACTCGAAGCGGGGCGACCGGGTCGCGGTCTGCTCGGTGTCGTAGAGCTCGGCCGCGAGCGCCGCCAGCGAGAAGAGGGT
The DNA here is from genome assembly GCA_965207415.1 of Dehalococcoidia bacterium. Lineage (GTDB taxonomy): Bacteria > Chloroflexota > Dehalococcoidia > UBA2979 > UBA2979 > VXMT01. The sequence continues at coordinate 2,914,915 of CBDBMD010000003.1, read as the reverse complement.
GGGGTCCTCGCGTGGGTCGAGGTCCGGCTCCGCCAGCGCCTCGATCGCGTCGAGGGCCTGGGCGAATCGTTCGGCCTCCACCAGCTCGAAGTCGGTCATGGCTTTCTCGCCTCGCGGATCCCGGACGGTTCGGCAAGCAGTTCACGCAGGCGCTGCACGCCCTTGTGCTGCAAGACCTTCACGTTTGGCACGTGCTTCCCGAGCGCTTCCGCCGTCTCCTTGACGGAGAGGCCGGATGCGAAGCGCAGCAGGATCACGTCACGCTGCGCCTCCGGAAGTTCTCGCACCGCCCGGAACACCTCCTCGATCGTCAGCTTCGTTTCTGTCAGCTCCTGAGGGCCGCGGCCCTCATCGCGGAGACGCTCGGCGACGAGGTCGGAGAACTCCGCCCGCCGCGGTCGCGCCGCCGCACGGCGCTGGAACGATGCCACCTCGTTGCGGGCGATGCGGAAGATCCACGCCCCGAAGGGGATGCGCTGACCCTCCGCGCCCGGCCGCCACTCGAAGCGGTCGATCGCTCCCAGGACCTTGACGAAGATCTCCTCCGTCAGATCCTCGGCCTCGGTCTCGTCGCCGACGCGGGTGAGGCAGTAGCGATACAACCTCGCCACGTAGGCGTCGTAGAGGCGGCCCATCGCCTCACTCTCACCTGCCTTGGCGCGATCGACGAGCGACCGCTCCTCTTCAGGCGAGAGACCGAACAGTGGTGGAGATGACATGCTGCCGCTCCGCGCGAGCCCCCGACTGTCTGGTCCCGCCGAGGCCAGCGCGTGCCGGATCAGGACCCAGTATAGCCCTCTCCGGTCTGCAGGACGGCATTACGCCGCATTCCCACCACATGCATAAGAACGCTGCCGACCCGTAACCGGTTAACGCAGCGCTCCCCGCCCGGCAGCCGCCGGCGCTCAGCCCTGCCGCAGCGCCGCCGTCAGCGCCTCCCGCGTCTCGATCGCGTGCGGGTGCAACTCGAACCCCTCGCGCTCGGAGCGCGCCGCCTCCAGCTCGAGGTAGGCGAGCGCCGCAGCCTCCAGCGAGTCCTCGGCGAGGTCAATCACGCGCTGCAGCTCCGGCCGCCGGGCCAGCTTCGCCGGCTCGATCTTGTCCGCGACGAACATCGCCCAGGCCTCGGCCCCGAACGCCGGGTCGCCCGTCGTGTGCCAGTGGATCGCGTGCAGGACCAGCTCGTCGTCGACGCCGAAGCGCTCCGCGAGCTCGAGGGCGCCGAGCGGCCCGTGCAGCAGCACCGGCCGCGCCCGTTCGACCGGTAGTACGGCGAGGCCGCGCGCCTCCGCGCGCGCCAGCCACTCGGCGTCCGTCAGCGCGCGCAGCAGGTCGTGCCCCTGCGCGGCGAGCAGTGTGCGGCCCACGTCGGCGCCGTGCCGGCGCGCCAGCGGCTCGGCCGCCGCGACGACCCGATCGATGTGCGCGATCATCGCGGGCGGCACTTCCGCGGCCATGCGCGCGCGCAGCGCCCGCGTCTCCGCCGTGCCGGCCGCCGGCTCGCCTTCGCTCATCGTGGGTTCGACTCCGGCGCGACGCCCGGGCGCTACTGCGGGTAGCCCGCCATGCGGCGCAGCCGCTCGATGCGCTGCTCCATCGGCGGGTGCGTGGAGAAGAGGCCTCGGACGCTGCTCCCGCCCAGCGGATTCACGATGTAGAGGTGCGCCGTCGACTCGGAGACCTCGCGCGGCATCAGCTGCGCGCCCTGCTCGAGCTTCGCCAGCGCCGAGGCCAGCGCGATCGGGTCGCCGACGTAGTTCGCGCCGTCGGTGTCGGCCTGGTACTCGCGCGAGCGGCTGATCGCGAGCTGGATGAGCGAGGCGGCGATCGGCGCCAGCAGTGCCGCCACCAGGGCCAGCATGCCGCCTCCGTCGCGCCGTCCCCCGAACCAGAGGGCGAAGAAGGAGAGGAACGAGATCGCCGAGGCCACCGTCGCAACGACCGAGGACGTGAGGATGTCCCGGTTGGCGACGTGCGCGATCTCGTGGCCGATCACGCCTCGTAGCTCGCGGTCGGTGAGCAGCCGGCGGATGCCGGTGGTGACGGCGACGGCGGCGTGCTTCGGGCTGCGGCCGGTCGCGAAGGCGTTGGGTTGCGGCGAGTCCATGATGTAGACGCGCGGCATCGGCAGCCCGGCCCCATTCGCGACCTGCTCGATCATGCGGAACAGGTCCGGGTCGTCCTCGTAGCCGATCTCCTGCGCCTTCGAGGTCTTGAGCACGATGTCGGCAGAGAACCAGTAGGAGCTCACGTTCATCGCGAGCGCGATCACGAGCGCGATGATCAGGCCACCGAGCCCACCAACGCCAAACCCGATCAGCATCAGCAGCCCGCTGATCGCGGCCAGCAACACCACCGTCTTGAAGTTCTGCATCACCCAGTCCCGGTCTCTGGAAACCCGCCTGCGAGGCGCTGCAACACGCCTCGGATCGATCTTATTCGATCACGGGCTGCGGGGGTGAGGATCTGCAGTATTGGATGCAACTCACGAGCGCTCGCGCAGCGGTTGCTCGCGGGGGGCTGCGCCCCCCACACCCCTATCCCGGACGAGCGTGCGCTGCGCGCCGCTCTGGCCCACCCACCCGCCCTCGGATGTTCTTTCCGTGGGGGGCTGCGCCCCCCACTCCCCCACTCGGAGTTCGGAAAGCGCACCGACGCCCCGGTGGCGATCCGCCCCCTCTCCATCTCGCGGGGGGCTGCGCCCCCCACACCCCTATCCCGGACGAGCGTGCGCTGCGCGCCGCTCTGGCCCACCCACCCGCCCTCGGATGTTCTTTCTGTGGGGGGGCTGCGCCCCCCACGCCCCCACTCGGAGTTCCGAGGGCGCACCGACGCCCCGGTGGCGATCCGCCCCCTCTCCCTGGGGGAGAGGGCGGGGGTGAGGGGCACGGCTGACTCCCGATGACGCACCGAATCCCGACATGGGCCGCCAGTCCCTTCCCAGGGACTGGGCGAGAGGCCGGCGCAAGGCGCAAGTCGCGCAGGTGCGGTCGCTCCCGGCAACGAAACGGGCCGCCCTCGCAGGCGGCCCGTTGGTTGCGTAGCCCTCGAGGGCGGCTAGATACCGAGCTGGTCGGCCACCAGCTCGCGGTGGTGGTCCGTGTCGCCCCAGGCCAGCTCCGCACGCTTCTGGCGGCGGTAGTAGAGCTGGATCTTGTAGTCCTTCGTGAAGCCGATGCCGCCGTGGATCTGCTGGCCGTGCGCCACCACGCGACGGGTCGCCTCGGAGGTCCACGCCTTCGCCATGTTCACGGCCATTTGCGTGTCCTCCTGGTCCGTGTTGATGGACCAGGCGGCCTTGTACATGATGAAGCGCGAGCCATCGACGTCGGTGACCATGTCCGCGCACTTGTGCTGGATCGCCTGGAACGAGCCGATCGGGCGGCCGAACTGCACGCGCTCCTTGGCGTAGTCCACCGAAATCTCGAAGTCCATCTGCGCGAGGCCCACGAGGTAGGCGCACTCGGCGACGGCGTAGCGCTGCATCACCGGCTGGAGATGCTCCCAGCCGCCGCCGTCCTCGCCCAGCAGCTGGCCCTTGGCGCCGTCGAGAATCACCTCGCACTGCTTGTCGCGCGCGATCGTCAGCAGCTGGTTCACCGTGACGCCCGGCTGGTCGGTCGCCACGATCGCCAGCGTCACGCCGTTGCCCGAGCGGGCGGCGACGACCATGTAGTCGGCGACATTGGCGTCCGGGACGAACAGCTTCGTGCCCGAAATCGTGACGTCGTTGCCGTCGACGGTCGCCGCGGCCTCGATGCCCTGCTCGTCGAAGCGGGCGGACGGCTCGGTCTGGGCGAGCGTGAAGATCAGGTCGCCGGAGGCGATGCTCGGCAGGAACTCCTGCTTCTGCTCCTCGGAGCCGGCCACCAGCAGCGGCACCGCGCCGCCGAGGACGGAGGACATGAACGGGCCGGGCACCAGCGCGCGCCCGAACTCCTCGAGCAGCACGCAGAAGTCGAGGAAGTCGAAGCCGACGCCGCCGTACTCCTCGGGGATCAGCAGGCCCTGCCAGCCCTGCTCGGCCATCTTCGACCAGAGCTCGGGCGAGTAGCCGCGCTCGTCCTCCTCCATGTCGCGAACGAGCTGCTCGGGGCACTCGTTCTCCAGGAAGTCACGCGCCGCGTTCTTGAGCAGTTCCTGCTGCTCCGTGAAGCCCAGGTCCATATCGTCCTCCTTTTGCCCGTTCGCCTCCCGGCGCTCGGGCCGCGGCGTGCTGCCGGCTTGTCTCCTCTACGGTTTCCCCGGTGTCCCGGGTGCCCGTGTCTTCGCTCTTGCTAGCCGCGCGGCAGGCCGAGCCCGCGCGTGGCGATGATGTTGCGCTGAATCTCCGAGCTGCCGCCCGCGATCGTCGAGGGGATCGAGCGCACGTAGCCGTGCGTGAACTGGGAGCGCATCGGCGCGTACGCCGAGTCCTTGCCCCAGACGTTGCCGTAGAGCCCCAGCGTCTTCGTGCCCGTCCGCATCACCCGCTGGTGCGTCTCCGTGCCGAACATCTTGCCCGTCGAGGCCTCGTAGTTCGGCACCACGCCCGAGGCCTGCATCGAGGCGATGCGCATCCCGAAGTTGCGTGCCACGTCGCACTCGATGTAACGGTCGGCGACCTCGGCCCGCAGCGTCGGGAAGTCGCCGGTGCGCGTGCGCCCGGCGCCCTCGTCGCTGCCGATGTACTCGATCAACTCCTCGACGAGCGTGCGGTCGAGGATCGCGCTGTCGATGTTGGAGCGCTCGTAGTCGAGCAGCGTCATGCCGACGTACCAGCCGCGGTTCTCCTCGCCAAGGCGGTTGGAGACGGGGGCGCGCACGTCCTCGAAGAAGGTCTCGTTGAAGTGGTGGTTGAAGGTCATGTCGATCAGCGGGCGCACCTGCACGCCGGCCTCGTGGATGTCATCGATGATGATCAGCGAGATGCCGCGGTGCTTCGGCGCGTCCGGGTCAGTGCGCACGAGGATGTACATGTTGTCGGCGTTGTGCGCGTTGCTCGTCCAGATCTTCTGGCCGTTGATCACGTACTCGTCGCCGTCGCGCCGGGCGCGCGTCTGCAGCGAGGCGAGGTCCGAGCCGGCGCCCGGCTCGGAGTAGCCCTGGCACCAGGCGGTGTCGCCCTCGAGGATGCCGGTCAGGTACTTCTCCTTCTGCTGATCGTTGCCATGCACGATCACCGTCGGGCCGATCTGGGTGACGCCCTGGCCGCCCACCGCGGGCGCCCCGGCCTCGGCCATCTCCTGCTTGAAGATGAACTGCTCCCAGACGGAGAGGCCCGCGCCGCCGTACTCCTCGGGCCAGTTCGGCGCGACCCAGCCGTGCTCGGCGAGCGCCCGTGCCCAGTCGCGGGCCGCGCCGCTCTCCTCGGCATCGTCACTCGCGCGATTCGCTTGCCAGCCGCCGTCAAGGCCGCTGCGATTGGCGTGCGCATCGCGATAGAAGTCGGGTAGTCGTGCGCCGACGAACTCGCGCACCTGTGTGCGGAAGGATGCCTGTTCGGCGGAGTCGCCCCAGTCCATGCTCGCCTCCTGCCTCGTCGCCCGCGCACTTGCTCCGCACCCGGCCCCGCGGCCGGACACGCCGACCGGATCGATCGAGGTTGATGGAGCCGCGAACGACACACCGAGCCGCCGCTTGCTCGGCGGCGCGATTATGGATTTCGCCGGATCAGCCGTCAACCGAGCGGCCCACACCCGGTCCGGCCGGATCGGGCTGCGGAGGTATCAAACCCGCATCGCCACTATCATTCGCCGACCGGCGATTCGGGGCAGCGCGCACGCACCGCGAGGCGCGCCCCCGCGGGTGGGGACCGCGGCTTGAAGCAGACCTCCCGGACGCGGCGCCGAGCGTTGCTCGCGGCCGCGCTGACCGTAGCCGCACTGTTCGCGTCGCCCCCCCTCGCCACACCCGTCGAGGCTCAGAGCCGGCCGTTCGCTGAGATGTGCGACGAACTGCACGCCGCTGCCGCGGATTTCGAGGGGCGCGTCGCCTTCGTCGTCCACGACCTGACCGACGGAACGCGCTGCGAGCGCGCCCCCGGTGCGATCCACGTCACCGCCTCGCTCTACAAGCTGGTCGTGCTCGCCGAGGCGCACCGGCAGCAGGAGGCGGGAACGTTCTCCTTCGACGAGCCAATCCCGCGGTTCCGCGCCAGCGACGCGATCCGCAGCATGATCCAGGTCTCCAGCAACGACACGGCGCACGCGCTGCTCCAAAGGCTCGGTCCCGGGAACGTCGCGGCGCTCGCGCCCGCGCTGGGCATGAGCAACACCGTCATCGTCGATGACGTGGACGAGGACGACACGACGACTGCCGCCGACATCGCGCACTTCTTCATCGAGCTGCACGAGCGGCGTCTGATCAGCCCGGAGGCGGACGCGGCGATGATCGAGTTGCTGCTGGGACAGGAAGTCCGCGATCGCATCCCCTGGCTGCTGCCGCCGGAAGTCCCCATCGCGCACAAGACGGGACGCCTTGATCGCTCCGCCCACGACGCGGGCATTGTCTACGCACCCGGCGGCGCGTACGTGCTGGTGCTGCTGACCGAGGGCGCGCCGTACCAGAACTGGAACCCGGGCCACGAGGCGATTCGCCAGCTGGCCGCGCTCTCCTACACGGCCTACGGCCAACCGGCCGGGCCCACGCCGACGCCCGAGGCAACCCCGACGCCTACGCCCACGCCCACGCCGACGCCCGAAGCAACCCCGACGCCTACGCCTACGCCCACGCCCGAACCCAAGCCCACGCCAACCGCGACACCCGAGCCAGCGCCGGCGGAGACGCCCACGCCCGCGGCGTCCGCCGCCACCACGCCCACGCCAACCGCCACGCCCGAGGCGACGACGGCGGCCTCAGCGGCGACGCACCCGGCCGGCGCCAACACGCAGCCCGCTTCCACGCGCAGCTCCGCCGGGACGAGCTTCGGGCTTCCGCAGGCCGGGTTGCTGCTGCTCGCCGTCGCGCTCTCGTTCTGGTCGCTGGAGCTGCTGGCGCCGCAGTGGCGGAGACGGAAGGCGAACGCTTCCGGGGAGGGCGCGGGGGACTGACGGAGCCCTACGGCTCCTCCAGCACGGGCGGCTCTCCGATGATCACGCCCGTCGAGAGGTCGAGCGGCGGCAGCGCGTCGTCCTCCAGCTCGGCGAGGTCGACGACGTTCCCCGCCTCGATCTCGCGCTCGACTTCGCCCAGGCGCTCCTCGCGGCGCTCGCGCGCCTCCTCGGTCAGCTCCAGCTCCTCGGCGATGCGCTCGGCGAGCACGTTCGAGGGCGACTCGAAGTCGCGAGGCAGGCGCGCCTCGATCGCGGCGTCCAGCGCGGCGTACTCGTTGCCGCCGAGGAAGTGCAGCGGGCGCGTCTCCTCCGCGCCGAGCAGCCAGCGCTCGCCGAAGGAGCGCTCGTCCACGTGCACCGCCACGGCGATGGCGATGCACAGCTCGTGGTCGCCGAAGGGCAGCACCTCCTGCAGCTCGCACTCCACCCAGGCCACGCAGCCCTTGAGCAGCGGCGCGTCGATGTGCGTGGCGGTGAACGTCTCCAGCCGCGTGGCGTCGAACTTGTCGATCTCCTCGCCGCTGTAGGAGCCGAGGTACTGGACCAGGTGCAGCAACGGGCGCGCCGGGATGTTGAGCGCGAACTGCTCCGCGGCGCGGATCAGCTCCAGCGAGTGGCGCGTCTGGTGCAGCGAGACGCCGACCAGCGGCGGGTCCGCCGAGAGCGGCATGTGCCAGGCCACCGGCAGCACGTTGTCGGCGCCTCGATCGTGCGTGGTGACGAGCGCAACCGGCCCGCCGAGCAGGATGCGCGATGTCGCTGTCGCGGGACGGCGCTCGACGCCGTCGGGGGGATGTTCGATCACGGGCCGAGTATAGGAGGCGTGGAGGCGACTACGCGCCGTCCAGCACGGCGATCAGCGCCTCCTCGAGTTCCGCTTCCGGCGCGAACGCCTCGAAGCGCCCGGCCACCAGGCCGTCCGCGCCGATGATGAAGGTCCACTCGGGCGTGTGCAGGCCCCACTCCCGCAGCAGCGGCGTCTCGATCGCGACGCCCAGGCCCATGGTGCGGATCTCCTCCGGGTTCTCGTAGAGGTCGACGTGGATGAAGTTCACGCGATCGCCGTGGCGCTCGCGCAGCACGGTCAGGATCTCGGCCTGCGGGCCGCACAGCGCGTTCGTGCAGAAGCCCGGGCTGGCGAAGACGATCACGAACGGGCGGTCTGCCTCGATCGCCTCGGCGACCGTCAGCTCGTAGAGCGCCGGGTCCGGCTCGGCGCCGGTGGAGAGCTGGTAGACGGACTCCACGTCGTCGAGCGTGCGGTTGAGGCTCGCCGGCGCGGGGTCACCCACGTCCGGCGCGAGCGTGCGCTCCGCCACCTCGGCGGGGAAGCTCAGCACGGCGAGCGAGCCGTCGGGGCGGGGCAGGCTCACCTCGATCTGCCACTCGCCGGCGCGGTCGAAGTCCAGCTCGCCGACGTAGAGGCCGCGGATGCCCTCGGGGAAGTCAAAGTAGCGCGCGATCGCGGTCACGGCCTCGCCGCCGTCGCGGCTCGCGGAGATCGAGACGATCGGGAGCCGCACGATGCCCTCGTTGTCGCTCAGCACGAAGGCGATGCGCTGCGGCCCCGGTCCGAGGTCCGGCGTGCCGAAGACGAGGATCAGGCCGGACGCCTCATCGGAGTACTGCGGGTAGCTGGCCTCGAAGCCCTCGTCGCCGAACACGGAGGTCCGCTCCTCGGGCGTCGCCTCGGCGGTCGCCGCGGCCGTCGTCGTCGCGTCACCCGTCGCGGTCGCGGCGGCCGTCTCAGTCGCGGTTGCCGCCGGCGCGGCCGCCTCGCGGGTCGCCGTCGCCGCCGGAGCGGCGGTGGCGGTCGCAGCCGGTTCGTCCGTCCCGCCGTCGCCGCAGGCGAGGGCGAGCGTGCCCGCGAGGAGCGCCGCGAGCGCCAGCGACGCCCGCGCGCCCGTTCGTCCGCTGAGTGACTGGCGGATCCGCATGATCACGCCCCTTCCAGGTAGCTGCCGAAGGTCAGCGCGAAGATCGCGAAGTTATCGGAGTTCGAGCGCAGCTTGAGCTCGTGCTGTGCGAACGCGGGGAGCTGGACGATCTCGTAGTGGCGAGACTCCGAGACGCGGATGAAGCTGCGCTGCTCATCGTCGAACTCAATGTCCGGGCCGGCCTGCTCGGGGGTGAGCGGCCGTCCGTCGATCTCGATGTAGACCTCGAACGGCTCGGGCTCCGGAGGGCTGATCACCACGTTCACGCTGCGCGCGCGGAAGATGAAGGCGAAGTAGTCCTCGAGGTTCTCGGTCTCCCGCGCGTGGACCATCGCGTCGTGCTCGCGGTGCCAGAGGCCCTGCACGTACCACTTGTGGTTCTCGCGGTCCTCCGGCGCCGTGTTGTCCTCGTAGAAGAACTCCTGGTTCGCGGGGATGTAGTACTCATCCTGCCCGGCGGAGTGCCAATTGGTGTTGTTCGAGAAGTTGCGGCTGGTTCCAGCCCACATCTCCCGGGTCTGGTTGCGGTTATTCGGATCTCTCTCCTGGCTGGCCACGGTGCCGACCGGGATGTCGGAGACATCGTGACCGGCCTCGGTCAGGGCCTTGCGGATCGCGCGCTCGGTCTCCGTGTAGCGGCCCTCGCCGATGTTGGCCCAGACCACCTCGCCGGTCTTGTCGAAGAGGAACTTCGACGGCCAGAAGCGGTTGTTGAACGCGCGCCAGGTCCTCGAATCGTTGTCCTGCGCCACCGGCCAGGGGACATCGAGCCGCTCGATCGCCGCCGCTACGTTCTCCGCAGACTCCTCGAAGGCGAACTCCGGCCGGTGCACGCCGAGGATCACGAGCCCTCGATCCGCGTACTTCTCGTGCCAGTCGCGCAGGAAGGGCAGCGTGCGCACGCAGTTGATGCAGCTGTAGGTCCAGAAGTCGATCAGTACGACGTTGCCGGCCTCGAGCTGCTCCTGGATCGTGAACGGCTCCGAGTTGAACCAGCGCCCGAGGCCCTGGACCTCGTACTCCGGCACGATGCGCGGACCCTCGGGCGTCGGCTCCGGCGTGGGTGTCGGCTCGGGCGTCGCGGTAGGCGTCGGCTCGGGGGTCGCGGTCGGCGTGGGCTCGGGCGTTGGCGTCGGCGTGGGCTCGGGTGTCGCGGTCGGTGTGGGCTCGGGTGTCGCGGTCGGTGTGGGCTCGGGCGTCGCGGTCGGCGTCGGCTCGGGCGTCGCGGTTGGCGTCGGCTCGGGCGTCGCGGTCGGTGTGGGCTCAGGCGTTGCGGTCGGTGTCGGCTCGGGTGTCGCGGTAGGCGTCGGCTCGGGTGTCGCGGTAGGCGTCGGCTCAGGCGTCGCGACCACAGCCGAGGGTGTCGCCGTTGCGGCTGGAGCCGGGGCGCCCTCGTCGGCGTCGTCGCACGCTGCCAGCAGCAGCGCCGCCACGAGCGCCGCGAGGGTCACGAGGACCAGACGGCGCGCAACGAATGGAATCTGCCGAACCGGATGCGCCCAGAGCTTCAAGCGACACCTCCACGAACCCCGCAACGCGCAGAGACGGCCCATTAAGAATAAGCCTTGAAGCCTCTAGAGGCGCACGCCAGGACCGGCAGACCGGCTCCGAACGCCTACCCTGGTCGCGGCTCGGCGGGGGCGGCTGCGGCAAGCGCCCGGTCGAACGTCATGATCCGATCGACGCCACGCCGGCGGCAGCTCGCGAGGTGTCGCTCACGCCCCCTCGAGGTAGTTCCCGAACGTGAGGGCGAAGATCGCGAAGTTGTCGGAGTTCGAGGCCAGCTTGAGCTCGTGCTCGCCCCACTCCTGCAGCTCGACGATCGCGTAGTGGCGCGGCTCGTCGACGCGGATCAGGCTGCGCCCCTCGGCGTCGAAGACGACGTCGGCGCCGGCCTCCTCCGGCCGCAGCGGCCGGCCGTCGATCTCGATGTAGACCTCGAACGGCTCGTCGCGAGGCGGGTTGAGCACCACGTTGACGCTGCGCGCGCGGAAGACGAACGCAAAGTAGTCCTCGAGGTTGTCCGTCTCGCGCGCGTGGACGATCGCCTCGCGCTCGTTGCGCCAGAGGCCGTGGACGTACCAGCGATGGTGCATCCGCGGCTCCTCGGAGGTGTCGATGTCCGTGTAGAGCCGCTCCTCGTCGGGGCCGTCGTAGTAGGCGACCTGGGCGGCGTAGACGCCCTGGCGAGTGTAGTTGCGGGCGTAGCCGCCGTAGAGCTCGCGAGTCTGGTCGCGCGCCTCGGGATCGCGTTCCGGCTCCGGCTCCGGCAGGCCGGGGCTGATGTCGGTCACGTTGCGGCCGGCCGCGATCAGGGCGGCGCGGATGATGCGCTCGGTCTCCTCGTAGTCGCCCTCGCCGAAGTGGCGATAGACGATGTCGCCGCCCGGACCGAAGAGGTACTTGGCCGGCCAGTAGCGGTTCTCGAACTCGCGCCAGGTCGCGAAGGCGTTGTCCTGCGCGACCGGCCAGGGGACGTCGAGCCGCTCGATCGCCTCGGCGACGTTCTCCGCGTCGTACTCGAAGTCGAACTCCGGGGCGTGCACGCCGAGGATCACGAGCCCTCGATCGGCGTACTTCTCGTGCCAGTCGCGCAGGTAGGGCAACGTGCGCACGCAGTTGATGCAGGTGTAGGTCCAGAAGTCGATCAGGACGATGTTGCCGCGCTGCAGCTGCTCCGCGATCGTGAACGGCTCCGAGTTGAACCACTCGCCGAGGCCCCTGAGCTCGTGTTCCGGCTCCACGGCCGGCCGCGGTGTGGGCCGGGCGGTGGCCTCGGCGCGTGGTTGGGCGGCATCGCCGGCGTCGCTCGCGTCCTCGGAGCCGCCGCATGCCGCCGCGACAAGCAGCAGCACGAGCAGCGCGAGGCCGGCGAGGAGGCGGCTGCGAGAAACGGAGCGCACGACGCCCTCGAGGCGCTAGCGGGCGATGGGGCGGCGGTCGCGAACCTGGTAGGGCAGGTACTCGGCGTGGCAGCGGTGGCAGACGAAGCCCATCGCCTTCGATTCGTCGTCCATCACCTCGGGGCCGCGCCAGCGGGGGGTGAGGTTCTCGCACGCGCAGTCCGCCGTGTCGGGGACGTTGCCGGACGGCTGGGGCGTCTTCAAGAGCCTGCCGAGGCCTGCCATTGCCTGCTCCTCCCGCTCGCCCGTCCAGCCTAGCCCGCGCGCCCGCTGGGGGCGACTGGCGGGCCGCCTCACCTACTTAGAACATCGGGCTCGCAAGGGCAGGCGCTCGAAGTCCTCGTCATCTTGCGGAATCTCGAGTAGCAGGCGAGCGAGCGGCGGCACCGAGCCACCGTCCTGTGCCTGGAGCCGCTCGTACTCCTCCACTGCCAGCACGACGACGGCCGGTCGACCCTGCCGGGTCACGAGTTGCGGCTCTCCCGCAAGGGCGGCGTCGACCACCGCGTCGAAGTGGCTTCTGGCGTCTTGTAGCTGCCATTCGGTCATGACTACACCCCGCGGGGACACCTCACCAGACTGCCTTGACCGCTCCCACCTGGCAACACTCAAGCTCACTCCGCCTGCTGCTCCGCCAGCGCCGCCTCGATGCGCCGCTCCGGACGCCCGAGGAGCACGGTCGCGATTGAGATCAGCGGCAGCGCGGCCATCACCAGCACGCCCACGTCGTAGCTGCCCGTCAGGTCGCGGAACAGCGCGAGCGGCAGCGGGCCGACCGCAGCGCCGGTGATGCCCGCCATCATCGCCGCGCCCTGCACCCGGCCCAACCCGAAGCGCCCGTAGTAGTGCGCCCAGATCACGCCCTGCACGATGCGCTGCGACCCGCCCGTGACGCCCATCGCGGCCACGTAGAGCACCGCCATCCAGACCGAGTTCACCACCAGCGCCAGCAGGCAGACCGTGAACAGCGCGCACATCGAGAAGACGAACAGCCGCAGCGGGCCCGTCCGCTCCACCACGAACCCGACCACCATCGAGGTCGCGGCGGAGGAGACGGCAAAGACCACGAACACCGCGGCCGCGAGCGTCGCGCTCAGCCCGTGCTGCTCGAAGATCGAGGTCTGGTGGAAGACCAGCGCCGTCACCACCAGCCCCGGCGTCGCCAGCGGGGCGGCCAGCATCCAGAACGCCAGCGAGCGCATCACCGGCCTCGCGGCGGCCGCGGCCGGGCTGAACGCCGGGGTCTGCTCGATCAGCGGCGGGTGATCGGCGCCGTCGGGGAAGAGGCCGACGTCCTCCGGCCGGTTGCGGATCAGGAAGACGGCGGCGGGAATGATCAGCACCAGCACCAGCACGCCGAGCAGCGCGTACGCCTCGCGCCAGCCGTAGGCGTCGATCAGGAAGCGGCTGAGCGGTGGCAGCACGGCGTTGGAGAGCGGGAAGCCGAGCCCCATCAGTGCGATCGCGCGGCCTCGACGCGTCACGAACCACTGGTTCACGAGCAGCGTGGCGTTGATCGTGAGCGAGCCCTGACCCAGCGCCCGCAGGCCGGCGAAGGAGACGTAGAACGCCGCGAGGCCCACCGAGAACGCCATCCCGAAGCAGGCCGCGCCGAAGGCGACACCCACCAGGATCAGGTTCAGGCGCGCCCCCCAGTGGTCCGCCAGCCGGCTGACCACCACCACCATCAGCGCGCTCAGCCCGGTGCTGACCGCGTACAGCGCGGAGATCGTCGAGCGCGAGAACCCGGTGTCCTCGATCATCGAGTCGACGAAGATCGAGAAGACGAACGACTGGCCGGGACCGGTGCTGAACGCGACCATCGCGCTGGTGGCGACGATCACCCAGCCGTAGAAGAAACGGCGGGGCCCGATGGTCCGTGGCGTGGCGTCTGGCGGCACGCGGCCTCACTTCGATTCGTGGTCGCGAGGAAGCGCCGAGCGTAGCCGCGCCCTCGATGGCGCGCGAACCGGGCGGGCGCGGCGCAATGCTGCTACAAGACATAGCGGAGCCTCGCCTTCGCGGGAAAGCGCGCGTAGACTAGCGATGGTGATATCCGTACCGCAGACCCAAGCGCGGCTGGCCGAACGCCTGTCCGGCCCCCGTATGCCCGTATTGCTCCGGCTCGTCGGGCGCTCGCTGCCCTACAAGGGCGCGATCGCGCTGTCCTTCCTCGTGCTCGGCGGCGCCGCCGCGCTCGACGTCGTCGCGCCCTACCTCGTCGGCGTGGCGATCGACTTTGGACTTGACATCGCGACCGAGCGCGGGGCCGGGGGTGTCGAGCAGACGGTCGCACGAGGCACGATCGCGACGCTGCTGTTCGCGGTCGGTCTGCTGCTGATCGCGGGCATCGGCCGAGGGCTCTTCAAGTACGGTCAGTCCTACCTCGGCGAGCGCATCTCGCAGGACATCGCCTACGACTTCCGCAACGACATCTACGACCGCCTGCAGCGGCTGAGCTACGCCTATCACGACCAGGCGCAGATCGGCCAGATCATGTCGCGCGCCACCGGCGACGTTGAGGGCGTGCGCATGTTCGTGAGCATGGGCGTGCTGCGCTTCCTCTACGTGATCGTGCTCTGCGTCGCCGTCTACGCACTGATGATCACGACCAACGCCAAGGTCGGCCTCGCGGCGCTGGTCTTCACGCCCATCATCGCCGTCCAGGGGACCTGGACCTCGGCCAAGCTGCGGCCGATCTGGCTCTACGTGCAGGACCTGCAGGGCCAGATGGCCAACGTGCTGCAGGAGAACCTCACCGGCCAGCGCGTCGTCAAGGCCTTCTCGCGCACGGAGCACGAGCAGGAGAAGTTCGACGCCAAGGTCGACGAACTGTTCCGCCACTCGTATTCGACCAGCAAGTTCCAGGCCTTCAACGAACCGTTCCTGCAATCGCTCTGGCTGCTCTCGCTCGCCGTCGTCTTCTGGCTCGGCGTGCTCGAGGTGCAGGCGGGCCGCATGGACACCGGCGAGCTCGCCGCCTTCCTGCTCTGGCTGACGCTGCTCCAGGTGCCGGTCCGCTCGATCGGCTGGATCATCATGATGTTCGCGCGCGCCCACTCCACGGGCAGCCGCATCTTCGAGATCCTCGACGCCGAGTCCCCCGTCAAGGAGGATCCCGACGCCGTGCCCATCCAGGTCGAGCGCGGCGACGTGCGCTTCGAGGGCGTCACCTTCCAGTACGACGCCGCTTCGCCCGTGTTGCGCGACATCGACATCACGGCCACGCCCGGCGAGACGATTGCGCTGCTCGGGCGCACGGGCTCCGGCAAGTCCACCGTCGTCAACCTGCTGCCGCGCTTCTACGACGTGAGCGCGGGGCGGATCGCGATCGACGACCAGGACGTGCGCGACGTGACCCTGGAGTCGCTGCGCGACGCGATCGGGATCGTGCAGCAGGACCTCTTCCTCTTCATCGGCACCATTCGCGACAACATCCGCTACGGCCAGCTTGACGCCACCGACGAGGAGGTCGAGGAGGCGGCGAAGGCCGCGCGGATCCACGAGTTCATCAAGGAGATGCCGGAGGGCTACGACACCTGGGTGGGCGAGCGCGGCGTCACGCTCTCCGGCGGGCAGCGCCAGCGCATCTCGATCGCCCGCACGCTGCTGCGCGATCCGCGTGTGCTGATCCTCGACGACTCGACGGCCTCGGTGGACATGCGCACGGAGTACGAGATTCATGAGGCGCTGCAGACGCTGATGGAGAACCGCACGACCTTCGTGATCGCCCAGCGCCTGCGCACCGTGAAGGAGGCCGACCAGATCCTCGTCCTCGACGACGGCGTGATCGTCGAGCGTGGCCGCCACGACGAGCTGCTTGAGCGCGACGGCTTCTATCGCCAGATCTACGACCTCGAGCTTCGCGACCAGGAGGAGGCGCGCGCCGCCTCGGAGGAACTGTTCGGGGGCGGTGAGGCACACGAGCACGCCACGGCAGCCGGAGGCGGCGGCTAATGGCGTACTGGGGCGGCGGACAGGCGGGTGGCTGGAGCGGCGACATGCGCGGCGTCCGGCAGGGCCGCGCCGTCGACGGCTGGGACTACGATGAGCTGGGCCGCGCCTACGACCCGGTGCTCGTGCGGCGGATCGTGCCGATGCTCCGTCCCTACAAGCTGCAGGCCGCGATCGCCGTCATCTCCATGTTCGTCTTCGCGATCGCCTCCTACGCGCAGCCCTACGTGATGGCAGCCGCCACTGTGTCAATCGTCGACAAGCTGCGCTCCGGCGACGCCGCCTCGCTGGCGGCGGTGGACGCGGAGATCGTCGAGTTCGGGCTGCTGCTCGTCGGGCTCGCCATCATCTCCTTCATCTCTGCCGCGGTGCAGCGGCTGATGACCGGCTACGTCGGGCATCGCATCCTGCGCGACATGCGCAGCAACATGTTCGCGCACCTCAACCGCCTCTCGCTCAGCTTCTACGACCGCGACGAGGTCGGGCGGATTATGTCGCGCGTCACCTCGGACGTGGTGACGCTGCAGGAGCTGATCACCACGGGCTTCCTCAACATCCTCGCGGACGCGGTGGGGCTGGCGCTGATCGTCGGCTTCCTGTTCTGGCTGGACCCGCTGCTGGCGGTGGTGGCGCTGTCGGTGATCCCGCTGCTGCTCATCTTCATGGCCTGGTGGCAGACGCCCGCCGCGCGCGCCTTCATCCGCGTGCGACAGGCGATCTCGATCGTCAACGGGGCGATCAACGAGAACGTCTCCGGCGTCCGCATCGTGCAGTCCCTCAACCGCGAGGAAGAGAACCTCAAGCGCTTCGAGCTGCTCAACCGCCGTCACCGCGACTCCAACATGCAGGCCGTGCGGCTGCAGGCGAGCGTCATCCCCACCGTCGAGGTGCTCGCCACGATGGCCACCGGCATGGTGCTGATCGTGATCGGCATCCGCGTCTTCAACGGCAGCCTCGGCGCCGGCGAGGCGCTCGGCTTCACGGTCGGCTTCCTGCTCTACATCCAGCGCTTCTTCAACCCCGTCCGCGACATCGTCCTCCAGTACACGATGCTGCAGCGCGCCATGGCCGGCGCGCACCGAATCTTCGAGGTCCTCGACACCGAGCCGGAGATCGTCGATCCGCCCGACGCCGTCTCGCTCCCCGACGTCGAGGGCCGCATCGACTTCAACAAGGTCGACTTCAGCTACGTCAAGGGCGTCCCGGTGCTGCGTGGCTTCGACCTGCAGATCGCGGCGGGCGAGACCGTAGCGTTCGTCGGCCACACGGGAGCGGGCAAGACGACGGTGACCGCCCTCGTCAACCGCTCCTACGACATCCAGGACGGCGAGATCCTGGTCGACGGGCACGACCTGCGGTCGATCGAGCGCGCCTCGCTGACGCGACGCATGAGCGTCGTGCTGCAGGAGCCCTACCTCTTCTCCGGCACCATCGGCGACAACATCCGCTACGGCCGCCTCGACGCGACCGACGCGGAGATCGAGGAGGCCGCCCGCGCGGTCGGCGCCAGCGAGTTCATCGAGCGACTGCCGGAGCGCTACGAGACGGAGCTGCACGAGCGCGGGCTCAACCTCTCGGTCGGGCAGCGCCAGCTGATCGCCTTCGCGCGCGCCGTCGTCGCCGAGCCGCGCATCCTGATCCTCGACGAGGCGACGGCGAACATCGACACGCACTCGGAGCGGCTGATTCAGCAGGCGCTGCGCACGATCCTGCGCGACCGCACCTCGCTGGTGATCGCCCACCGGCTCTCGACAATCCGCAGCGCCGACCGCATCGTCGTGATGCGCGACGGCGAGATCGTCGAGATCGGGCCGCACGAGGAATTGATGGCCCTCGACGGCGTGTACGCGGACCTCTACCGCATGACCTACCAGCGCTCCGAGGATGACGGCGCAGCGGTTGGGGAGGCGGCCGGGACCGAGGCCTAGCGCGCTTCACCTTCTCCCTACTATTATCAGACGCCGTACCGTTCGCACCGCGCGCATATGGCGTCTACAATGTCGCCGCGCCCGGACGGAACGCGGGGTTCGCGGGGAGGCTCACGCATGCCGCACACGCTGCTGCTCGCCGAGCCTCGAGGCTTCTGTGCGGGCGTGGTGCGCGCGATCGACGTCCTCGACGCGGTGCTCGACCGCGAACCGCCGCCTCTCTACGTCTTCCATGAGATCGTGCACAACCGCCACGTCGTAGACGGCTTCCGCGCTCGCGGCGCCATCTTCGTCGACGAGCTCGCCGAGGTGCCCGAGGGCTCGCGCATCGTGTTCAGCGCGCACGGTGTCTCGCCCGCCGTCGTCGAGGAGGCCGAGCGCCGCCGCCTGCGCGTGATCGACACTACCTGCCCGCTGGTCACCAAGGTGCACCTGGAAACGAAGAACGCAGTCAAGCTCGGCTACGACGTGCTGCTCGTCGGCCACCGCGGCCACGATGAGACCGTCGGCACCCACGGTGAGGCGCCCGATCGCACCCGGATCGTGGAGAACGCCGCCGAGGTCGCCGACGTCGAGATTGAGCGGCCCGTCTTCGTGGTCACGCAGACGACGCTGTCCGTCAACGACACGGCGGACGTCATCGACGAGATCCGCGACCGCTACCCCGACGCCGAGGTGCGGAACGACATCTGCTACGCGACCACCAACCGCCAGTTCGCGGTGCGCAAGGTCGCCGAGCGCGCCGATCTCCTGCTCGTCGTCGGCTCCCGGAACTCGAGCAACTCCGTGCGCCTGCGCGAGGTCGCCGAGGACGCCGGCGTGACCGCCTACCGCGTCGACGGCCTCGACGAGATCGACCCTGCCTGGTACGAGGGCGTCGACATCGTCGGTCTCACCTCGGGCGCCTCCGTGCCCGACGAACTGCTCGAACCGATCATCGAGGACCTCAAGGCCCGCGGCGTGACGCGCGTCGAGCCCGTCGTCGTCGCCGAGGAGAACGTCGAGTTCCGCCTGCCGCAGGGGCTGGAAGCCTAGCGGCCTGACGCGAGCCGGGTCTTGGTCGAAGAGGGGGTCTGTCGCCCCTCGCGCAGCGGCGGTGGGCTGCCCCGCCCGTGCTACGATGACAGCGCGACCGGGTTTCATCTGCGACCGGTCCCGGGGAGGGCCCGCCGCATGCCGCACACCCTCCTGCTCGCCGAGCCGCGCGGCTTCTGCGCCGGCGTCGTGCGCGCGATCGACGTCCTCGACTCCGTGCTCGACCGCGAGCCGCCGCCCGTCTACGCCTTCCACGAGATCGTGCATAACCGCCACGTCGTCGACGGCTTCCGTGCCCGCGGCGCCATCTTCGTCGACGACGTCGCCGAGGTGCCCGAGGGCTCGCGCATCGTCTTCAGCGCCCACGGCGTCTCGCCCGCCGTGGTCGAGGAGGCGAAGCGCCGTCGCCTGCGCATCATCGACGCCACCTGCCCCCTGGTGACCCGTGTTCACCTCGAGACCCGCAAGGCCGTCAGCGACGGCTACGACATCCTCCTCGTCGGCCATCGCGGCCACGATGAGACCGCCGGCACGCTCGGCCAGGCGCCCGATCGCATGCGGATCGTCGAGGACGCCGGCGAGGTCGCCAGGATCGACCCCATCGAGCGCCCGGTGTTCGTCGTCACGCAGACCACGCTCTCAATGGACGACACGGCGAGCGCCATCGACGGGATCCGGGACATCTACCCCGACGCCGAGGTGCGCAACGACATCTGCTACGCCACCACCAACCGCCAGCTCGCCGTGCGCGCGATCGCCGAGCGGGCCGACTTGCTGCTCGTCGTTGGCTCGGCGAACTCGAGCAACTCCGTGCGGCTGCGCGAGGTTGCCGAGGCCGCCGGCGTGACCGCCTACCGTGTCGACGGGATCGAGGAGATCGACCCCGCCTGGTACGAGGGCGTCGATGTCGTGGGCCTCACCGCCGGGGCCTCCGTCCCCGACGAGCTCCTCGACCCGATCATCGAGGATCTGAAAACCCGCGGCGTCACCCAGATCGAGCCCATCGTCGTCGCCGAGGAGACCGTGGAGTTCCGGCTGCCGGACGAGCTGGAGGTGTGAGGGCGCTCAGCCGAACAACTCGCGCACAACCTCGTCCCGGTGCACGCCACGGAAGTTAGCCACGTCCCACAGGATTGCGTTCAGCGTACCGACACGCAGTTCTCGATGGCGGGGGATGGTGAGTCGATGGTCACCATCGCTCCCGGTCGCTGCGAGACGGAGATGGCTCCCGCGCTGGCGTACCACCACGTAGCCGTAACGCCGGAGCAGGGCCGCGAGACGGTCACCCGGAACATCGCGAGGGAGGGTCACGCCGGAATGAGTTCGTCTCGCACCAGATGGAGCCGGATCGCGCGAGGCCGATCGGGGTCGTCCTCGTCGAAGTGGGTACGAACGGCGTCGCGCGTCATCACGCGGAGTTCTTCGAAGGTGTCGGCCTCGGTGAAGATCGAGTACCCGAGCGCGCGGGCCGTGTAGCCGCCCTCCGGCGCTTCCTCGACCTCAAAGATGATCTCGCTCATCGGTCTCCCTGCCCCGAGAGTATAGCGCGGCCCCGGGCGCTTCCTAGATCTTCGCCGTGGCGGTCAGCCTCACGGGGCGCCGCTCGTCGAAGTTGTCCATTGCCACGAGCGACTCGGAAACGAGCGTCACTGGCCGGCCCGGTCTAGAGTGATCGCCGTCCAGCTCGCCTGCGCCGGCGAGCTGAGGCGGGAAGCGGGCAGTCACGATGAGATCACGAGCCGCGATCTTGACGAGCGCCGAGGCGCCGATCCGCATCGAGGAGGTGGAACTCGGAGACCCGGCGCCGGGCGACGTGCTCGTGCAAATGACGGCGACCGGCGTCTGCCACTCCGACCTGCACTACCTGCGCGGCTACCGCGAGGTGACGGCCCCGACGCTGATGGGCCACGAGGGCACGGGCGAGGTGATCGCCGCCGGCGAGGGCGTCTCGCACCTCGTGCCCGGCGACCGCATCATCACCTCACTCGTGCCGCGCGACGGCGATCCGAGCGGCTCGAGCACGGCGTGGTCGAATAGCTCGGTGATGTGGCGCGGCGAGGAGCTCGACGGCCACCAGGACAACATCTACACGTGGGCCGAGCACGTGCTGCTCAACGCCGAGTTCGTGGTGAAGGTGCCGCCGGACACGCCGACCGACGTGGTCGCACCGCTCGGTTGCGGCGTCCTCACCGGCGCCGGGACGGTGCTGAACGCGTTGGACGCGCAGCCGGGCCGCTCGGGCGCCGTGTTCGGCGCCGGCGGCGTCGGCCTCTCGGCCATCGCCGCGCTGCGCATGCGCGAGTGCGACCCGATCATCGCCGTCGACCTCGCCGACGAGAAGCTCGAGTTCGCGAGACGCTTCGGGGCGACCGAGGTCGTCAACGCCAGCGAGGGCGACCCGGCCAGACAGGTCCGCGAGCTGAGCGGCGGCGGCGTCGACTACGCGATCGACGCGATCGGCGCGCGCGGGACCACGGAGCAGATCGTCAAGGCGGTGAAGCGCCGCCGGGGCGCCGAGCGCGGGGGCACCGCCGCCATGCTCGCCACCGGCAACATGGTGCGCGTGCCGACCGGCGAGATGGTCACGGGTCAGAAGTCGCTGATCGGCGTCCTGCTCGGCTCGGCCGTGCCCGAGCGCGACGTGCCCGAGCTGCTGCGCTGGCACCGCGAGGGCATGTTCGACCTCGACGCGCTTGTGACGGAGCGCTACGCCCTCGACGAGATCAACGAGGCGACCTCCCGGCTCGATCGCGGCGAGGTCTTCGGCCGCGGGATCGTCGTCTTCTAGCCCGCTGCCGGCGGCGGCGCGACGCGCACCGAGGCGCGGCTCACCTCGGCGCCGTTGATCACGAGGTGGAACGAGTGATCGCCGTAGGCGGGGAAGTTCACGCCGACGAGGTTCACCAGCACGCGCGCCGTGCCGCTCGTGCCGCCGCTCACCGGAGGCAGCGGCATCTCGCCCTGGATGCGGTCGATGATCTGCTGGCCGTCGGCGTCGTAGCCGCCGACCTCGAGGCGGTGCGTGCCCGCCTCGGCGACCGAGTAGCGGATCTGCGCGACCATCGTGAGCAGCGGGTGGCGGGTCGGCACGTCTGCGGCGTGGATCGTGTCCACGCCGATGCCGAGGGCGTGCAGCTTCCCGCCGGACTCCTCGGCGAAGTCGCTGAGGAAGGCGAACTCCAGGTCCATCGCTGTCAGCTCCTCTCGTGGCCGCGCCGCCGCCCGATGTAGTCCGGGCTGCGGCCATAGAAGGCGGCCGCGGCGTTCATCAGCGTCTCGCCGAGCGTCGGGTGCGGGTGGATCGTCAACTCGAGGTCCTGCACCACCGCCCCCATCTCGATCGCCAGCGCGGCCTCCGAGATCAGGTCGCCCGCCCCCACGCCGACGATGCCGACGCCGAGCACGCGATCGGTGTGCGGCTCGACGACGAGCTTCGTCGCGCCGTCGGTGCGGCCGAGCGTCGTGGCGCGGCCGGAGGCGGCCCACGGCAGGGTCGAGGTCTGCACCTCGATGCGCTGGTCCGCCGCCTCCGTCTCCGTCAGCCCGACCCAGGCGATCTCCGGGTCCGTGTAGACCACCGCCGGGATCACGCGAGCGTCCCAGACCAGCGGCTTCCCCGCGATCGCCTCGACGGCAACGCTGGCCTCGTGCGTGGCCTTGTGCGCGAGCATCGGCTCCCCCGCCACGTCGCCGACCGCGAAGATCGCCGGGTCCGCGCTGCGCCGCTGCGCATCGACCTCGACGAAGCCGCGCGCGTCGAGCTTCGCTGCCGTCTGCTCCAGTCCGAGGCCGGCGCTGTTGGGCCGGCGACCGACGGCGACCAGCACCTGCTCGAACAGCTCGTCCGTGGGCTCGCCGTCGGAGCCACCGAGGCGGGCGAGCACGCCGCCCTCGGCCTCCTCCATCGAGAGCACCGTCGTCTCCAGCCGGATCGCCTCGAAGTTGCGCCGCAGGCGGCGCTGCAACGTGCGTACGAGGTCGCGATCGACGCCCGGCAGCAGCCCGTTCGTCATCTCGACGACGGTGACGCGAGCGCCGAGGGCGGCGTAGACGCTGCCGAGCTCGAGCCCGATGTAGCCGCCGCCGATGACGAGCAGCGTCTCCGGCACGCGCTCCAGCTCCAGCGCCGAGGTGGAGTCCAGCACCAGCGGCGAGTCCAGCGCGAGCGAGGGGATCGTCGCCGGAACCGAGCCGGTCGCGACGATCGCGTACTCGAAGTCGATCGTGCGCGGCTCGCCCTCGGCCGAGGTCACCTCGACGGAGCGCGGGCCGTTGAAGCGGGCGCGCCCGCTCACGAACTCGACGCCGTGCTGCTTCGTCAGTTGGCCGAGCCCGCCGGTCAGGCGGTTGACCACGCCCTGCTTCCACTGGCGCAGCTTGTCGAGGTCAATCGAGGGCGAGCCGTAGCTGACGCCCCACTCCTCGGCGTGCTTCGCCTCCTCGAGCTGCGCGGCGACGTGCAGCAGCGCCTTCGAGGGGATGCAGCCGCGGTAGAGGCAGACGCCGCCGGGGTTCGGCGCGTCGTCGATCAGCGTGACCTTCATCCCCATGTCGGCAGCGAGGAACGCCGCCGGGTAGCCTCCCGGCCCCCCGCCGATCACGACCAGGTCGCTGCCGCCGTCGGCCACCATCAGTCCTCCGATCCTGTCTCGGTCTCCGGGAACTCCTCGAGCATGTACGGCTGCGGCTGCTCCAGCGTCTCGCAGATCCAGGCGAGGGCGCGCGCGCCGTCGGCGCCGTCGATCAGCCGGTGGTCGAAGTTGATCGCCAGCGGCATGCGCAGCCGCGGCTCGAACTCGCTGCCGGTCCAGACCGGCTCCTGCTCCGCCCGCCCAACGGCGAGGATCCCGACCTGCGGGGGCAGCAGCACGGCGTTGAAGAAGCCGATCCCCATCCCCCCGAGGTTCGAGATCGTGAACGTGCCGCCGCGCAGGTCATCGAGCGTGCTCTTGCGGTCGCGCGCCCGCCCGACCAGCTCGCCGATCTCGATCGACAGCTCGGTGATGCTCTTCTCGTCGGCGTTGCGCACGACGGGAACGATCAGGCCGTGGTCGGTGTCGGTCGCGACGCCGACGTGCACGTAATGGCGGTAGACGATCTCCTCGCTCGCCACGTCGATCGAGGCGTTGAGCCGCGGGAACTCGCGCAGCGCCCCGGCGACGACCTTCATCAGGATCGGCATCATCGTCAGCTGGCCGCCGGCGGCGGCGACGCGCTCGCGGTTCGCGCGGCGGATCGCCTCGAGCTCGGTGACGTCGGCCTTGCGTTGCAGCATCACATGCGGGCTCTGCGACCAGGACTGGCTGAGCGTGCGAGCGGTCGTGCGGCGCACGCCGCTCATCCGCTCGCGCTCGACCTCGCCGAACTGCGAGAGGTCCGGCAGCGCGGCGGGCGCGGACGCGGCGCCCCGTCGCGGCGCCTCGGGCGCACCGGGCGTGACCGTCGGGGTCGCCTCGCTGCGCATCAGCCGCGCGTGCGCCTTCACGTCGTCGATCGAGACGCGCCCGCCGGGACCGCTGCCCGTCACCTCGCCAAGCGGCACGCCGATCTCGCGCGCGAACATCCGCACCGAGGGCGAGGCAGGCACCAGGCCGCCGTCGGAGGGCAGTACGGGCGTAGCCGCCGACGGCGGTCTCGCGGGTGCGGCGGCGGGAGGCGCGGTGGCCGGTGTGGCCGGCGTGCGAGGAGCCGGCGGAGCGGCCGGCTCGCTTACGGGCGCCGCGCTCGCGGCGGGCGCCTGCGGCGCGGCCGGTGAGGACGGCTTCACGCCCTCCTCGGCCTCGATCGCGACGATCGCCTGGCCCGGCCGGATCGTGTCGCCGACGTTGACGTGGACGGCGGTGATCGCGCCGGCGTAGGGTGCCGGCACGTCGAGGTTCGCCTTCTCCGTCTCGACCTCGATCACGGGCTCGTCGCGCTCGACGCGGTCGCCCGCGTGGACGTGCACGGCGATCACCTCGGCCTCTTCGATGTCCTCACCGAGGTCGGGCAGCAGGTAGTCCGTGGCCATGCGTCCTCCTGCAGCCCGTCGGGCGGCGCGTCGCTCAGACGAGCCGCGGGTTGACCTTCTCCGGGTCGATCTCGAGTTCCTCGATCGCCTGCTTCGGCACGCCGGCGGGGATCACGCCGTCGAGGGCAAGCGCGTGCAGCGCGGCCAGCGCGATGTGCTTCGCGTCGACCTCGAAGAAGTCGCGCAGCACCTCGCGCGTCTCGCTGCGCCCGAAGCCGTCCGTGCCGAGCGAGACGAGGCGGCCGGGCAGCCACTTGGCGACGGCGTCCGGCAGTGACTTGAGGTAGTCGGTCGCGGCGACGAACGGGCCCTCCGCGTCCGCGGTGACCTCGGAGAGGTAGGAGCGGCGCGGCGGCTCGTCCGGGTGCAGCATGTTCCAGCGATCGGCGTCCATGGCGTCGCGGCGCAGCTCGCTGTAGCTGGTCACGGACCAGACGTCGGCGGCGACGCCGTAGCGCTCGCCGAGCAGCTCCTGCGCGGCGACGACCTCGTTGAGAATCGCGCCGCTGCCGAACAGCTGCACGCGCGGGCCCCGCCCCCCGGAACGGTTCAGCCGGTAGATGCCGCGGATCACGCCCTCGGCCGCGTCCTCCGGCTGCGCGGGCTGCGGGTACGCCTCGTTGGTGACGGTCAGGTAGTAGAAGACCGGGTCCTGCAACTCGTGCATGCGGCGGATGCCCTCGCGCACGATCAGCGCCACCTCGTAGGCGTAGGCCGGGTCGTAGCTGAGCAGGTTCGGGACCACCGAGGACAGCACGTGGCTGTGCCCGTCCTGGTGCTGCAACCCCTCGCCCTGCAGCGTCGTGCGGCCCGCCGTCGCGCCCACCAGGAAGCCGCGCGTGCGCGAGTCGGCGGCGGCCCAGATCAGATCGCCGACACGCTGGAAGCCGAACATCGAGTAGAAGATGAAGAACGGCAGCGTGCAGGCGCCGTGCACCGCCGAGGCCGTCCCGGCGGCGATGAACGAGGCCAGCGACCCCGCCTCGGTGATGCCTTCCTCGAGGATCTGACCGTCGGTCGTCTCCTTGTAGTAGATCAGGCTGTCGGCATCGACGGGCTCGTAGAGCTGGCCGACGTGCGAGTAGATGCCGGCCTCGCGGAACAGCGTCTCCATGCCGAAGGTGCGCGCCTCGTCGGGGACGATCGGCACGATCAGCTCGCCCACCGTCTCGTCGCGCAGCAGCCGCGAGAGCAGCCGCACGAAGGCGAGCGTGGTCGAGACGTCGCGGCCTCCGGAGCCACCGCTGAACTCCTCGAAGACCGAATCCGCCGGCGACATCCCGGCGCAGGAGATGGTCCGCCGCAGCGGCAGGAAGCCGCCGAGGGCCTGGCGGCGCTGCTGCAGGTAGCGCGCCTCCGGGCTGTCCTCGTCGGGGCGGTAGAGCGGCGCGTGCACGACTTCCTCGTCGCTCAGCGGGATCGCGAAGCGGTCGCGGAAGTGCATCAGCTCGTCTTCGTTGAGCTTCTTCTGCTGGTGCGTGATGTTCTTGCCCTCGCCCGCCTCGCCGAGGCCGTAGCCCTTGATCGTGCGCGCGAGGATCACGGTCGGTCCGCCCTCGTGACGCACCGCGGCGTGGTAGGCGGCGTGGACCTTGGCCGGGTCGTGGCCGCCGAGGCGCATCGACCACAGCTCGTCGTCGCTCATGTGCTGCACCATTTGCAGCAGGCGCGGGTCCACGCCGTAGAAGTGCTCGCGGATGTAGGCGCCGCCGGCCACCGTGTACTTCTGGTACTCGCCGTCGACGACCTCGCCCATGCGCTTGGCCAGCAGGCCCTGGTCGTCGCGGGCCAGCAACTCGTCCCACTCGGCGCCCCACAGCACCTTGATCACGTTCCAGCCGGCGCCGCGGAAGACGGCCTCCAGCTCCTGGATGATCTGGCCGTTGCCGCGCACGGGGCCATCGAGGCGCTGCAGGTTGCAGTTGATCACGAAGATCAGGTTGTCGAGCTGCTCGCGAGCCGCGAGCGAGATCGCGCCCAGCGCCTCCGGCTCGTCCGTCTCGCCGTCGCCGAGGAAGACCCAGACCTTCGCGTCCGTCGGCTCCTTGAGCCCACGATCGACGAGGTAGCGCATGAACCGCGCCTGGTAGATCCCCATCAGCGGCCCGAGGCCCATCGAGACGGTCGGGAACGCCCAGAAGTCCGGCATCAGCCAGGGGTGCGGGTACGAGGGCAGCCCGCCGCCCTCGGCGAGCTCGCGGCGGAAGTTGAGCATCTGGTGCTCGCTGAGCCGCCCCTCCAGGTAGGCGCGCCCGTAGATGCCGGGCGAGGCGTGGCCCTGGATGTACACCAGGTCGCCGCCGCTCGGGTCGTTCGCGCCGCGGAAGAAGTGGTGGAAGCCGACCTCGTAGAGCGTCGCTGCCGAGGCGTACGTGGAGATATGGCCGCCGATGCCGTCGGCCTTGTTGTTGGCGTCGACGACCATCGCCATCGCGTTCCAGCGCACGAAGCTCTTGATCCGCTGCTCGAGGTGGCGGTTGCCCGGGTAGGCGGGCTCACGCCCCACCGGAATCGTGTTGACGTAGGGCGTGCGCGAGGTGACCGGCAGAGGGGCCATCTCCTTCTGCGCCTCCAGCTGCAGCTCCTGCAGCAACTCCGCGACGCGCTCCGGTCCGCGCCGGAAGAAGACCTCGTGCAGCGACTGCCGCCACTCCTCGGTCTCGATCGCGTCGAGCTCGGCCTCGAGCGCGGCGCGCGCGGCCTCGAGGTCCGCGCCGTTGCCGCCCGGCGATAGCTGCCCGCCGGCCTGGGTGGGTACGGCTTCGATGGTCATGCTGTCTCTCCCTCCCCAGCCGGCGCGGCCTCGGAGGCCTGCTCGGCGGCGTGGTAGGAGCTGCGCACCAGCGGTCCGCACTCGGCGTGCCGGAACCCGATGGCGTGCGCGTAGTCCGCGATCTCGGCGAACTCGTCGGGATGCCAGAAGCGCTCGATCGGCAGGTGCTTCAGCGAGGGCCGCAGGTATTGCCCCACCGTGAGCAGGTCGCAGCCGTGCTCGCGCAGGTCGTCGAGCACCTGCTTCACCTCGTCCAGCGTCTCACCGAGGCCGACCATGATGCCGGACTTGGTCGTCATCTCCGGGTCGATCTCCTTGACGCGGCGGATCAGCTCGAGCGAGCGCCGGTAGCGCGCCTTCGGGCGCACCCGCCGGTAGAGCCGCGGCACCGTCTCCGTGTTGTGGTTGAGGACCACCGGCTGCGCCTCGATCACCGTCGCGAGGGCGTCCCAATTGCCCTCGAAGTCCGGGATCAGCACCTCGACCTGCGTCCCCGGGAGGCGGCGGCGGATCGCGCGGATGCAGCCGGCGAAGACCTCCGCGCCGCCGTCCGGCAGGTCGTCGCGGTTGACCGAGGTGATCACGACGTAGTCGAGGCCGAGCCGCTCGACGGCCTGCGCCAGCCGGAACGGCTCCAGCAGGTCGAGGCCCTCGGGCCGGCCGGAGGTCACGTCGCAGAAGCCGCACGCACGCGTGCAGATGTCGCCGAGGATCATGAAGGTGGCGGTCCCGGCGTTGAAGCACTCGCCGATATTGGGGCAGCGCGCCTCCTCGCAGACGGTGTGCAGCTCGTTCTCGCGCAGCAGCGACTTGATCTCGGAGAAGCGCTCACCCGCGGGGAAGCGCGCCTTCAGCCAGCGCGGCTTGCGCGGGAACGGCTTTTCCATCAGCGGGGCCACTACGCCGCCCGAAGCGCCGCGCGAGCTCACGACGCCGCTCCGGCCGCCACCGGCGAGGGCGCGCCCTCGTCCCAGGTCGCGGCGACCAGCGTGCAGCCGAACTCGCGCGCGAAGGCCTCGGCGAGGGAGTCCTCCACCTCGCGCAGCGCGGGCGCCGCGCCGAGCAGCCGCTCCAGCGAGGTCGCTTCGATGTCCGGGATGCCGCAGGGCACGATCCGCGCGAACCACTCGAGGTCGGTCGAGACGTTGAGCGCGAGGCCGTGGCTGCTGACGCCGCGGCTCACGCGGACACCGACGGCGCCGAGCTTCGCGCCGTCCACCCACACGCCGGGCCGGCCGCGCACGCGCTCGGCCTGCACGCCGAAGCGCGCGACCGCCTCGATCATGATCGCCTCGAGGGCGCGGATGTAGCTCGCGACCCCCATGCCGCGCCCGCGCAGATTGAGAATCGGATAGGCGACGAGCTGGCCGGGACCGTGGAAGGTCACGTTGCCGCCGCGGTCGGTCTGCACCACCTCGGCGCCGAACGCTGCCAGCGCCTGCGGCGAGGCGAGCAGGTGGCTGTCGTCCCCACGCGCGCCGAGCGTGTAGACGGGCGGGTGCTGCAACAGCGCCAGCGCCTCGCCCTCGCTCCCGCCGTACAGGGCGGCGGCGCGCGCGTGCTGCCACTCCAGCGCGCGCCCGTACTCGACGACTCCGGGACGCCAGAGGCCCACGCCGCCCTCGGGAGGTTCGTCGTGGGTCTGCCGGGCGTCTGCCGGGAGGGTCATGGGCGTCCCCCGCCTGTGTCCGCCTGCTCCGCGGCGAGTGGCCGCGGGCCGCGCAGGCAGCCATACCAGTATATGAACAGCGCGGGGAGATACGCAGGCGGCGTCGGTCGTCGCAGCGTCCGCTATGCTCCGGGGCGATCGGCGCGCCGACGCGCGCCCCACGCATGAGGTGAGGAAGCGATGCAGATCAGCCCATCCGTGCGCGCCGCAATGGTGCCGGACGAGAACGTGATGCACCCCGACTTCACCTCGATCTACCTCGTCGGTCCGCAGGGCGGCCAGTCACTCACGATCGACTCCGGCGAGGCGATCGAGCGCTACCAGTGGTTCCTGCGCGGCTACCTCGCGGCGACCGAGCACGCCGAGATCGGCGTCGCCACGATCACCCACCACCACGCCGATCACTCCGGCAACCTCAAGTGGGCGAAGGAGTTCCTCCAGGCCGAGATCTCGATCCCGCAAGGGGGGCGGCGCTTGCTCAAGGGCCGCATCCCGCGCCAGGTCAACCAGCTGGCGGACGGCGACGTGCTGGACATGGGCGGCGGCGTCCGCCTGCAGGTGCTCGCGACGCCGGGCCACAGCGTCGATTCGCTGTGCTACTACCTGGAGGATGAGGGCGTGCTGTTCACCGGCGACACGCTGCTCGGCTCCTCGACGACGACGGTCGGGGACCTCGGGGCGTACCGGCGCAGCCTCGAGCGGCTGCTGGAGCTACCGAACCTGCAGGTGATCTGCCCCGGCCACGGCAAGATCGTGAACGACCCGCGCGAGCGCCTCCAGATGTACGTCGACCACCGCAACCTGCGCGAGCAGCAGATCATCGAGGTGCTGAAGGGCGGGGAGCAGCTCAGCAGCTGGGAGATCATGCTGCGCGTCTACGGCGACGAGATCGACACCCGCCTGCGCCGCGCCGCCGACGGCAACGTGCGCAGCCACCTCGATCAGCTCCGCAACGAGGGCTGCATCACCGAGTACGAGGGCAAACCAAAGCGCGCCCGCAGCAAGCGGGCAGTCGAGCACGAGCACGAACACGAGCGTGAGCGAGACCGCATCCTCCGCGAGGCGAGGCGCATCAATGCGGCCCGCAGTCGCGAGGAAATCCGCCGCCAGGAGAACCCGCCGAGCGAGCAGTGGTCGAAGCCCCCGCTCTACGAACTCGCCTAGCCGCGCGACGGGCTACCTGGGTGCGCATCGTCTGCTGGAACATGCAGCACAAGCGGGCAAGCTGGCGCTTTCTGCGCGAGCGCCATGCCCACGCCGATGTCGCACTCCTCCAGGAAGCTTGCACGCCCCCGCCGGGGGTTGCCGCCGAGCTCGATGTCGGTCCCGGCCCCTGGATCTACAAGGGCTGGAACGGAGCGCGGGCGGTGGTCCGTCTATCCGAGCGGATCGACGTCGAACGTGTGCCGGTCGCAGACATCATCGCCGCATCGGCGCCGCGTTCGGCGATCGACACCCCGGCTCGATTGGCCGTCGCGATCTGCACCCTGCCGGATGGTGAACGGCTGGGCCTCGTATCGGTTGAGACGGGAAGCGAGGCGGCCGGGCGCGTACCGCCGATGATTGACGAAGTTCGCGCGTATTGCGGCGCGGACCTCCCCTACGTCGTGGGCGGCGACCTCACAACGTGGTGGGACAGCGAGTCGGCCGTGTTCGCTGATATGCAGCGGATCGGGCTGCCTCTTATCGGGCCCCACGCTCCGACCTTCTACAGCCCGCTCCACGGGCAGAGTCCAGCCGACGCGCGCTTGCAGCTGGACTACGTGTTCGCCTCGCGCTCGATCGCCCAACGCGTGAGCGTCAGTGCGATCAACGCCCCCGGCGACTGGGGCCCGAGCGACCACTGCCGGCTCCTGATCGATCTCATGGAGTCGCCAGCGGACGGCAGCGGAGGGCCCGCTACCCCAGCCGCCGCAGCTTCTTGAGGCTGTCGCCGGCAGCGGAACGGCGTGAATCAGCCGAGGTCGAGTTCCGGGAAGTAGCGCGAGTAGTACCCGCGATCGCGCGTGATCAGCCGATCGGCCTGCATGGCAGCATGCGCCCCGATCATGAAGTCGGCCACGATGTGTTGCCGTACCGGGATGTCTGCTCCGCACGCCTCGCACTGCCCTCGTTGGGCCGCGTCGCAGCGCGGGCAGGTCAGTAGACGTGGGCGACGCCGCGCATAGCTGCGCCAGGCGCTGCCGGCACGCTGCAACGTCGCCGGGCTCGACGGCATGAGGCGAATGCCGGTGTCTTCAACAAAGCGCTCCATCTCGGCGGACTGCTCGAAGCGCCCGGCCAGCTCGGCGTAGACCGCTTCCGAGATGACGATCGCGCCCTCGCGAGCGGCCTCGGCCAATCGGAACGCGGAGGCGTTCGCGTCTGGTGCGTCGGGAATGAGGAGATCGAGCAAGACGTTCGTGTCGAGGGCCGTGATCACGGCCCTCGCATCTCCTCGACGAGCTCGTCGGGGTCGCGGCCTTCAAGATGTCGGAGGTAGCCGCGGTACTTCTCGAACGGAGACTCGGCGAGCTCCTTCTGGATGCGCCACACGCCTGCTTCCTCGACGAAGCTCACCTGATCGCCCGGGCGCAGTCCGAGCCGGTCGCGCACCGGCTTCGGGATGGTGATCTGGCCCTTGCTTGTGACTTTGGCCGTTGTCATGTCTACCTCGTAAGGACTCGTTATCCTTACATTGACTGTAAGGCACCACAGGCGGGGCCACAACCACGCGGCTTGCAAGCTTGCTTCGCCCGGCCGTTTACCCCAGCCGCCGCAGCTTCTTGATGCTGCGCAGCTCGCGAGGCGGATCGAGGTGGCGGCCGCGGATCGTGTAGGAGACCTCGGCGACGTAGATGTCGCCGCGCGAGTCCACCGCCATCCCGTGCGGCGCGATGAAGCGGCCCGCCTCCTCGCCCTCCTCGGGATCGCCGAGGCGCGCCAGCAACTCGCCGTCGCGGCTGTAGACGCTGACGCGGTGGCCGACGCCGGCGGCGCCGGCCATGAGCGCGACCCCGTTCAGCTCGCCGACGTAGAGCAGGCCGTCCCCGCCCATCGTGATGCCGCAGGGGCGGTGGATGTTGTTCCACATTGCGAGCGGCCCGCCGTCGCGGTCGAAGATCTGGATGCGGTGGCTCTCGCGGTCCGCGACGTAGATCCGATCCTCTTCGTCGATCGCGAGGTTGTGCGGAACCATGAACTGCCCGACGTCGATGCCCGGCGCGCCCCAGGACAGCTCCAGCTCGCCCTCGGCCGAGTAGCGGTGGATGCGCGCGTTGCCGTAGCCGTCGCTGATGAAGATCGAGCCGTCGTGCGAAGAGACCACGGCGTCCGTCGGGCGGTTGAACGGTTCGCCGCTGTGCCGCTCCGAGGACACACCCGGCTCGCCGATGGTGAGTAGCAGCTCGCCCTCGCGCGTCCACTTCGTGATCGTGTGCGAGCCGTCGTCGGCGCAGTAGAGGAAGCCGTCCGGCCCGACGCCGACGGCGTGCGTGCGATCCGTGAACACGCCCTCGCCGAAGCTGCGCAGGACGTTCCCGTCCAGATCGAACACGATCAGCGGGTTCGAGGTGTTCCTCGTCAACACGTAGACGAGATCCTCGGCGTCGACGGCGACGCCGGCGCACTCGTGGAGGGTCATGCCGTCGGGCAGCTGCTCCCACGCCGCCAGCGCCTCGTAGCGGAACGTCCCGGTTCCAAGTTCAACCGACCCTGCGCTGACCATGCCGCACCCCCTCGTCTCAGTCGCGAGTATCGCACCGCGGGAAGGCGCGGCGCGCGGCGGTCCGCCCACGCCCCCACCCGAGCCGCCGCAACTCCTTGATGTCGCGTAGCTCGCGCGGCGGATGCGGTGGCGGCAGCGGTGGTGCCCACGCGGCGTCCAACTTACGCTCGCGTTAACCGCGCTTTGCGAAACTGCCACAAAGCCACGGGCTCGCGCGCGCAGACCAGGATGGCAATGCTCGTACGAGTCGCCCGCTGGTGCTTCCACAACCCCCGCAAGACCGTCGCCGCCTGGGTCGCGGTCGTCCTCGTGACATTCGCGGCGGCCGTCGTCGTCGGTCCCTCGTTCTTCGCGCAGCTCGAGGCCCCGGAGTCGGACAGCCGCGACGGATTCGAGGTGCTCGAGGAGCACTTCGGCGGCATCGGCAGCGGCCTCAGCGGCTCGATCGTCTTCCGCTCCGAGTCCGGCATCGACGACCCGGCGGTGCGCGCGGCCATGGAGGCGATGTTCGAGCAGGTCGACGCCTACGCGGGCGTGAGCGTCACCAGCCCGTACCAGTCGACGCCTCCGCCCCCGGATGCAGCGCAGCAGCAGTCCCGCAGCCTGCCCCACGCGCCCGGCCGTCCCCAGGTCAGCGCGGACGGGCTGGTCGCATTCGCCAGCATCGACCTTGCGCCGGACCTGGACTTCAACCAGACATCCGCGCTGGGTGGGAACTTCGCCGACCTCGCGCCCGAGCTGCCGGGGCTGACGATCGAGATCGGCGGCGAGGCGCTCAGCGAGTTCGAGCCGCCGCAATCGGAGTTCATCGGGCTGGCGTTCGCCGTCGTGGTGCTGATTCTCGCCTTCGGTTCCGTGATGGCGATGGGGCTGCCGATCGCCATCGCGGCGGCCGGCGTCGGCCTCGGCATCGGTCTGGCGATGATCCTGTCCAACGTGCTGTCGATCCCCGAGTTCGCGACGACGATCGGCGCGATGATCGGCATCGGCGTAGGCATTGACTACGCGCTGTTCATCGTGACCCGCTACCGCGACGGCCTCGCCGAGGATGGCGCCGTCGAGCCCTCGATCTTCCTTGCCATGGACACCGCCGGACGGGCGGTCATCTTCGCCGGGCTGACAGTGGTGATCTCGCTGCTGGGGCTGCTCTTCATGGGCCTGCCGTTCATCACCGGGCTCGCGGTTGCCGCGGCGATCCCGGTCGCCGCCACGATGATCGCCTCGGTCACGCTGCTGCCCGCGTTGCTCGCATTCGTGCGTGACCGGATCGAGGTGACGCGCTGGCGCGGGCTGATCGCCGCCGGGCTCGTTGCGGTGGCGCTGCTCGGCATCGGCCTCGGCTTCCCGCCGTTGCTGCTCGGCGCCCCGCTCGCCATCGTCGTGCTCCTCGCCGGGTTCGTGGTGCG
This sequence comes from Dehalococcoidia bacterium, assembly GCA_965207415.1. Taxonomy (GTDB): domain Bacteria; phylum Chloroflexota; class Dehalococcoidia; order UBA2979; family UBA2979; genus VXMT01. The sequence goes on along the minus strand of CBDBMD010000003.1, from coordinate 2,880,560 downwards.
GCCGCTGCGCGCGATCGTGCCGAGGCGCCCCCGCACGCCGATGAAGCAGACGTTCGCGTGGCGCTGGAGCCGCCTGGTGCAGCGCCGCCCGTGGATCGCGCTCGCCGCCGGCGCCGCGCTGCTGCTCGCGATGGCGTCGCCCGCGCTCTCGCTGCAACTCGGCTTCGCCGACGAGGGCAACTACCCGGAGGAGACCACGACGCGCCGCGCCTACGACCTCCTCGCCGAGGGCTTCGGGCCGGGCTTCAACGGGCCGCTCCTCGTCACGGTCGAACCGCGGGCCGAGGACGATCGCGCGGTCATCGAGCCGCTGGTCTCGACCCTCTCGGCCACAGACGGCGTCGCCTCGGTGAACGGCCCGCTGCCCAGCGACTTCGCGAATCCCGCGAACGCAGCCGCGTACATCGTGCAGGTCTACCCGGCAACGGCTCCGCAGGACCCGGCCACCGCCGCTCTCGTCGACCGGCTGCGTGCCGAGGTGATTTCGGCGGCGGTCGAGGGGAGCACGCTGGCGGTCAACGTCACCGGGTTCGTCCCGCTGGGCGTGGACTTCACGGACTACGTGGCCGCGCGCACGCCGGTGTTCTTCGCGGCCGTCCTCGTGCTCTCGTTCGTGCTACTGCTTATCGTCTTCCGCTCGATCCTGGTGCCGATCAAGGCCGTGCTCATGAACCTGCTCTCGATCGCCGCCGCCTACGGCGTGGTGGCCGCCGTCTTCCAGCACGGCTGGCTCGGCTCGCTGATCGGCGTCGACGCGGGCCCGATCGAGCCGTTTATCCCGATGATGCTGTTCGCCATCGTGTTCGGGCTCTCGATGGACTACGAGGTGTTCCTGCTCTCGCGAGTGCGCGAGGAGTACGACCGCACCGGGGACCCGGTGGGCTCGGTTGCGGACGGCCTCGCCTCGACGGCGCGGGTGATCACGGCCGCCGCGGCCATCATGGTCGTCGTCTTCGCCAGCTTCGTGTTCGAGGACAACCGCAGCATCAAGATGTTCGGCCTCGGCCTCGCCGTCGCCGTGTTCCTCGACGCGACCGTGGTGCGGCTGCTGCTGGTGCCCGCGGCCATGGAGCTGCTGGGTGCGCGCAACTGGTGGGTGCCCCGCTGGCTCGACCGCAGGTTGCCGCGGCTCACCATCGAGCACGCGCCGGAGCCCGCCCCGGTCGCCGTGACGGCCGGCAACCCCGCCGGCCCTCGAGGACAGGACCTGCCGTAACGGCCTGCCGCCCTTACCCCAGCCGCCGCAGCTTCTTGATGCTGCGCAGCTCCCGAGGCGGGTCGAGGTGGCGGCCGCGGATCGTGTAGGCCGCCTCGGCGACGTAGATGTCGCCCCGCGAGTCCACGGCGATGCCGTGCGGGGCGATGAAGCGGCCCGCCTCCTCGCCCTCCTCCGGGTCGCCGAGGCGCGCGAGCTGCTCGCCCTCGCGGCTGTGGATGCTCACGCGGTGCCCGACGCCGAGGGCGCCATCGAGGCGCGCGAAGCCGTTCAGCTCGCCGATGTAGATCAGACCGTCGCCGCCCATCGTCAGGCCGCAGGGGCGATGGATGTCGTGCCACATCGCCAGCGGCGCGCCGTCACGGTCGAAGACCTGCACGCGATGGCTCTCGCGGTCCGCGACGTAGATGCGGTCCTGCTCGTCGATCGCGAGGTTGTGCGGCACCATGAACTGCCCGACATCGATGCCCGGCGCGCCCCAGGACAGCTCCAGTTCGCCCTCGGCGGAGTAGCGGTGGATGCGCGCGTTGCCGTAGCCGTCGCTGATGAAGATCGAGCCGTCGTGCGAAGAGATGGCGGCATCGGTGGGGCGGTTGAACGGCTCGCCGCTGTAGGCCTCGGAGGAGACGCCCGGCTCGCCGATGGTGAGCACGAGCTCGCCCTCTCGGGACCACTTGGTGATCGTGTGCGAGCCGTCGTCGGCGCAGTAGAGGAAGCCGTCCGGCCCGACGCTGATCGCATGCGTGCGGTCCGTGAACACGCCCTCGCCGAAGGAGCGCACGAAGCCCCCGTCCGGATCGAGGACGACGACGGGGTTCGCGGTCTGCCTCGTGAGCAGGTAGACGAGGTCCTCGGCATCGACGGCGACGCCGGCGCACTCGACGAGGTTCATGCCCTCGGGCAGCTGCTCCCATGTCGCCAGCGCCTCGTAGCGAAACGCCCCGGTCCCGAGCTCGACCGAGTCTGTCGCGACCATGCCGCACCCCCTCGCCTGCGGCGCGAGTATCGCACCGCGGCGCGAGGCCTCGCTGCTCAGTCGGCGCTCGCCTCGAAGCGGCCGAGGCGGAACAGCGAGATGTCGTGGGGCGTCTCGCCGCGCGTGGCGAGGTCGGCCATGATCTCGCCGACGACGCTGCAGAACTTGAAGCCGTGGCCGGAGAACCCAGCCGCCACGAAGACGTTCGGCATGCCGGGTAGCGCGTCGATGATGAAGTGCTCGTCGGGCGTGTTCGTGAACATGCAGGCCCTGAGCGCGAGCGCCGGCCCGTTCGCGTCCGGGAAGTAGCGGGCGACGGCCTGACGCAGCACGGCCTCGTCCTCGGGCCGGACCTCGCGATCGAGATCCTCGGCGGTCGTCGCCTCGCCGAGGTGGTGGAACTTGCCGATCTTGAAGCCGGGGATGCCGAACACGGGGAAGGTATAGAAGAGCCCCTCCTCGAACTCGCCGACCACCACCGGGCAGGCCTCGGGCGCGAACAGCTCCGGGCGCAGCGGCTGGAACCAGCCCATCACCTGCCGCTCCGGTTGCAGCAGACCGTCCAGCGAGGGCGCCTGCGGCCCCGCCCAGGCGCCCGAGGTGATGACCAGCGCCCCCGCCTCGTACGAGCCCCGGCTGGTCTCGACGCGCACGCGGTCACCGGTCGAGCTCCACTCGAGCACCGCCTCGCGGGCGCGCACCTCGCCGCCCCGCTCCTGCGCGGCGAAGACGTGGTTGACGATGGCGCGCTCGGACAGCACGAAGCCGCCATCCGGCTGGTAGACGCCCATCCAATCGTCCGGAGGGCGCACGCCGGGGAAGTGCCCGGTCAGCTCGGCACTCGTCAGCACCTCGTGCGGCAGGTCGTGCTCCTCGCAGGATTGCAGCGAGCCGGGGAAGACCATGCCGTCCTCGGGGCCAACGTCGAGCGAGCCGGTGATGTGCAGCAGTTGCTCGCCGCTCGCCAGCTCCAGCTCGAGCCAGCGCTCATAGGCGCGTCGCAGCAGCGGCACGTACGAAGGATGCTCGAAGTAGGCGAGCCGGATGATGCGGTTCACCCCGTGCGACGACCCCATGTCGTGCGGCACGTCGAAGCGCTCGAGGCCGAGCACGCGCAGCCCGCGGCTGGCAAGCTCGTAAACCGTCGCCGAGCCCATCCCGCCGACGCCGATCACGATCACGTCGTACGTGCGGTTCGCGCTCACGCCTCTCCGCCCTCGACCCGGCCGGCCCGGTCCTCTGCTGCTTCACGATAGGCGCTCGCGCCAGTGGGCCGCAGGCGCAAAGATGACAGGCACGATGATCACGCTCAGCGACCTCACGATGCGCTTCGGCGGGCAGCTCCTCTACGAGGGCGTCAACTGGCAGGTGAATCCCGGCGGCCACTACGGCCTGGTCGGGGCGAACGGCTCCGGCAAGTCCACGCTGATTCGCCTCATGACCGGCGAGCTCAGCCCGGACGCGGGGTCCGTCGCGCGCCCGGCGGCGCTCCGCCTCGGCACCCTCGGCCAGGATCAGTTCCGCTTCGACGAGATGCGGCTGCTCGACGTCGTGCTCATGGGCCGCCCGCAGCTCTGGGCCGCCCTCGACGAGCAGCGCCGCCTGCTCGGTGAGAGCGGGGACGCAATCAGCGCGGAGGCCGGCGAGCGCCTCGCCGATCTCGAACTCACGATTGCCGGGCTCGACGGCTACGAGGCGGAGCCGCAGGCTGCCGCCCTGCTCTCCGGCCTCGGCATCGAGCACGCCCGCCATGAGCGGCCGATGCGGGAGCTGTCGGGCGGCTTCCGGCTGCGCGTGCTGCTCGCCCAGGCGCTCTTCGGACAGCCCGACCTGCTGCTGCTCGACGAGCCCACGAACCACCTCGACATCGCCTCGATCCAGTGGCTGGAGGGCTACCTGCGGGAGTTCCCGGGGGCCTTCGTCGTCGTCTCGCACGACCGCCACTTCCTCAACGCCGTCTGCGACACGATCGCCGATCTCGACTACTCGGAGCTGCGGCTCTACAGCGGGGACTACGACGCCTTCGAGCGCGCGAAGGAGCTGGCGGTCGCGCAGAAGGAGGCCGAGATCGCGCGGACCGAGGGCCGCATCGAGGAGATGCAGCAGTTCATCGATCGCTTCCGCGCGAAGGCCACGAAGGCCCGCCAGGCCAGCGCCCGCAAGAAGCAGGTCGAGAAGATGGAGCTGCCGGAGATCCGGCGCAGCTCGCGGCGCACGCCCGGCTTCGAGTTCGGGCAGACCCGCCCCTCCGGCCGCACGCCGCTGCGCATCAGCGGCCTCACCAAGAGCTACGGCGAGCAGACCGTGCTGCGCGACATCTCCTTCGAGCTGCAGCGCGGCGACCGGCTGGCCGTCGTCGGGCCGAACGGCGTGGGCAAGTCGACGCTGATCAAGATCATCAACGGCAGCGTCGAGGCCGACGAGGGCACGGCCGCGCTCGGCTACGAGACGCAGCTCGGCTACTTCGCGCAGGACGTCGACGCCGAACTGCGCGGCGCGCAGAGCGCCCTCGCCTGGCTGGGCAGCACCACCGGCGAGTCGGAGCACGGCACGCTGCGCGCGGTGCTCGGCCGGATGCTGTTCAGTGGCGACGACGTGCACAAGCGGATCGGCAGCCTCAGCGGCGGCGAGTCCGCCCGGCTCCTGCTTGCCGCGCTGATGCTGCGCCGGCCCAACCTGCTCGTGCTCGACGAGCCGACCAACCACCTCGACCTCGGGGGCCGCGAGGCGCTGCTGCACGCGCTGCGCGACTACCCCGGCACGCTCGTCTTCGTCAGCCACGACCGCCACTTCGTCTCAGGCGTCGGGACGCGGGTGCTCGTGCTGCGCCCCGACGGCTTTGAGGATGTCGCCGGCAGCTACGAGCAGTACCTCGAACGGCGGGGTGACGACTTCCTTTCCAGCGCCATCGCGGCGCCGCGCCAGCGTCGCCGCCCGGGGTCCGGCGCCGGCGCGCGCGGCTACGCCGCGGGCAAGGAGCAGCGCCGCCGCCACGCACGGCTCACGCGCCGCGTCGAGACGCTGGAGCGCGAGATCGCCGAGGTCGAGGCGCAGCTCGCCCCGATCGCCGCCCGCTTCGCCGACAACGACTACTACTCGCGCGTCACGCTCGACGAGATCCGCGCCGACGAAGGCCGCCAGCGCGATCTGCAGACGCAGCTCGAGGCCGCGATGCGCGGCTGGGAGAAGGCCGCTCACGAACTCGAAGCCCTCGCGGAGCCGTGAGCGAGGCGAGACGCGCGCGGAGAGGCGACCGGGTGACTGAACGGAACAGCGTCCGCGTCGGCGATACGGTCATCGAGTACGAGGTTCGCCGCAGCGTGCGGCGCAAGAAGACCGTTCAGATCCGGATCGACGGCGGCGCCGTGCGGGTCGCCGCTCCCTCGACGACCCCGGACGGCGAGCTGCGCGCGATCGTCCGCAAGCGGGCGCCCTGGATCCTCAAGCGCCTCGCCGAGGCGGTCCCGGAGCCCGCAGCGAGGCGATTCGTCAGCGGCGAGACGCTGCCGTACCTGGGCCAGCACGTCCCGATCGTCGTCGGGTGCGGGGACGTGCCCGCGCCTCGGGTCCGGCTCGACCGCCGGACCTTCCGGATCGTCGCGCCCGGGAACCTCGAGGACGGCGCGCGCGAGGAGCAGGTTCGAGGGGCCGTCGTCGCGTGGTACGCGGCGCGCGCGGCGGAGCGCTTCCCGGCCGGCGTCGATCGCTGGTGGCCGCGGCTGGGTTGCGGCGAGCCGTCGCGAGTGCTGATCCGCGACCAGCGGCGGCGCTGGGGAAGCTGCGCCTCGGACGGCACGCTGCGCTTCAGCTGGCGGGGCATGATGCTTGAGCCCGCACTGATCGACTACATCATCGTGCACGAACTGGCCCATCTCGCGGTCAAGAACCACTCGCCCGACTTCTGGAAGCTGGTCGACAGCGCGCTGCCCGATGCGAAGGAGCGGCGCGAGCGGCTGCGCGAGGCCGGGCGCGCGCTCCCCCTCTGACGCCCGCCGCCGCGCTCGCGACGCTAGACTGCGCGGACATGCTCCACAGTCGCCTCGCAGCCGGGGCGCGAGCGAAGGGAGACCACCGTGCAGGCCGTCGTGTTCCATGAACTGGGCAAGCCACCGGCCATCGAGGAGGTCGATCTCGCGCCGCCGAAGGCGCGCGAGGTGCGCGTGAAGGTCGTGGCCAGCGGGCTCTGCCACTCCGACATCCACCGCCTGCACGGCCACCTGCCCTCGGCCACGCCGATGGTGATGGGCCACGAGGGCTCCGGCATCGTCGAGGAGATCGGCGACGCGGTCACCGATGTCGCGCCCGGCGATCACGTCGTGATCAGCTTCGGCCCCTACTGCGGCGGCTGCGGGGCGTGCAGCGACGGGCGCTTCAGCAACTGCGAGCGCAAGCTGGCCAACGCCCAGCGCGGCAACCTGCTGGACGGCACCAGCCGGCTCAGCCTCGACGGGCAGCGGATCAGCCACCAGTCCTCGGTCTCCTCGTTCGCGCAGGAGGCCGTGGTGCATGAGTCGAGCGCGGTGAAGGTGCGCGAGGACGCGCCGCTGGAGACGGTCGCGCTGCTCGGCTGCGGCGCCACCTCCGGCCTCGCGCCGGTCTTCAACGACGCGCAGGTCGAGGCCGGCAGCACCGTCGCCGTGATCGGCGTCGGCGGCCTCGGACTGAACACCGTGCAGGCCTCGGCGCTCTCGGGCGCGCTGACGATCATCGCGATCGACCTGCTCGACCACCGCCTCGACCAGGCGCGCGAGTTCGGTGCGACGCACGCGATCAACGCCGGGGAGCAGGAGCCGATCGCCGAGGTCCGGCGCATCAGCGGCGGCGGCGTGGACTACGCCTTCGAGGTGATCGGCCTCCCGGAGACGGTGCTGCAAGCGATCCAGATGGTGCGGCCGGGTGGCGAAACGATCGTCATCGGCGCTCTCTCCGGCGACGCCGTGGTCTCGATCCCGTGGATGGGCATGATGCGCGGACCGCTGCGCCGCAGCGGCTTCGGCGCCTCGCGCCCGAACGTCGACATCCCGCGCTACGTCGACCTGTACATGGCCGGCAAGCTGCGCTTCGACGAGTTGGTGACGGGCCGCTTCCCGCTGAGCGGCTTCAACGACGCCGTCGAGGTGATGGAGCGCGGCGAGGGCGTGCGCAACATCATCCACCCCAACGGGTAGGCGGTGGCGACGGTGACCGACCAGCAACGGAACGAGGAGCCTGACACCCAGGAAGCAGCACCCGACCAGAGCTTCGAGACAGGAGAGAGCCTGGCGCGCGCCATCCGCGCCCGGTTCGCGCCCCTCGGCGGTGTCGACCTGAAGCTCCCGCCCCGCGGACCGATGCGCGAGCCACCCCGGTTCGACTGAGCGCGCCGTCCGGTCGGACCTCCCCCACCCACCCCTCGCCTGCAACCGGCGCTCTGGTAGGCTGGCGTCCCGCGACGCGGCCACCGAGGCGAGCGAGCGTGATACCAGGCAACACGAGGCACGGGAGAGGCAACAGATGACGACCACCGAGCGGCGCTACCCGAAGATCACCGACGAGGGCGTGGCCGCGATGCGCGCGCGCGTCGGCATCCCCGCCAAGCGCGACGACCGCGGCAAGTACACCCAGATCAACGCCGACGCCGCGCGCGGTTACTCGATCGCCACCGGCGACCTCAACCCGCTCTACGTCGACGCCGGCCATGCGCGGGCCAGCCGCTGGGGCGACACCGTCGCGCCTCCCGGCATCCTGCTCGCGACCGGCGAGCCGGAGGGCCGCGACATCACCCCCGAGGAGCGCGAGGCCGGCCGCGGCGGCGCCCTCCCCGGCGTCCACGGCATGTTCGCCGGGCGCGACTTCGAGTGGTACGCCCCGATGCTCGCCGGCGACACCATCCACAAGGTCACCTACGAGGCCGGCTTCTACGAGAAGGACGGCAAGTTCACCGGCAGCCGCCAGATCCTCCAGATGGTCGAGACGCTGTTCCGCAACCAGCGCCACGAGGTCGTCGCCAAGATGCTCGGCTGGCGCATGCGCACCGAGCGCGACGCGGCCCGCGAGCGCAAGTCCGTCTTCCGCGAGTCCCGCGTCTGGAGCGACGAGGAGCTGGCCGAGATCGACGAGGCCTACGCACGCGAGACCTGGCGCGGCCCGGAGCCCCGCTACTGGGAGGACGTGCAGATCGGCGACGACCTCGGCGAGATGGTGCGCGGCCCGTTCCGCGTCACCGACGGCGTGGCCTGGGAGATGGGCTGGGGCGGCCCCTACGCGCGCACCGGCAAGTCCGACCACGAGTTCCGCTCGCGCCACCCCGGCGCCTACACGCAGGATCCCCGAGGCGTCTGGGACGTCGTCGAGCGCGTCCACTGGGACGATGACTTCGCGCGCGAGATCGGCGTGCCCGCCGCCTACGACTACGGCGCGCAGCGCGTCGGCTGGACCTGCAACTTCCTCACCAACTGGATGGGCGACGACGCCTGGCTGAAGCGCATGTGGGTCCAGATCCGCAAGTTCAACATCCTCGGCGACCTCCAGACCTTCACCGGCGAGGTGATCGACAAGCGCATCGAGGACGGCGAGTACCAGGTCGTCTGCGACTTCCAGGCGATCAACCAGCTCAACGAGATCACCACGCCGGGCCAGGCGATCATCCTGCTGCCGTCGCGCGAGGCGGGGAACCCGCAACTGCCGACCGGCAATCAGCCGCCCTACCCCACGTGGGAGGGCGCCAAGAAGGTCGTGCCCGTCGGTCCGTCGCCGTTCCAGCCGGTCTCGTCGACGCACGGCTTCCGCATGGTCGGGCTGCAGGAGTAGGACTCCGGCCGTGAGCGAGCAGCTCGTCCCGGCGCCCGCCCTGCTCGAGGGCGTCACCGCCGTCGAGTACGGCGAGAGCGCGGCCATCGGCTTCGCCGGGCGGCTGCTCGCCGACCTCGGCGCGACGGTCACCAAGATCGAGCCGCCAGAGGGCGACCGCACCCGCTTCGAGGGCTACACCTCGCCCGGCGCGGACGCCTCCGCCCTCTTCGCCTACGCCAACGCCGGCAAGCGCAGTGTCGTGCTCGACGACACAACGGCCGAGGGGCGCGACGAGCTGGCGCGGCTGCTCGCGAGCGCCGAGATCGTGATCGACGCGCACGCGGCGAGCCACTGGCGCGAGTTGGGGCTCGACTTCGACGCGCTGCCCGGCAGCGGGCGCTGCCGCCTCGCGGTCTCGCTGACGCCGTTCGGACGCTTCGGCGAGCGCGCGGAGTGGGCGGCGACGCACCTCACCGCCCACCACACGGGCGGCGAGTCCTACGCCTTCCCCGGCGGCCTCAGCTGGCTGCGCTACCCGGACCGCGAGCCGGTCCGCGTGCCCGGCCGCGTCGCCGAGTTCGACGCCGGCACGGCCGCCGGCCTCACGATGCTCGGCTGGCTCGCCGGGGACCGCGAGCCGGCGGTGGTCGAGCTGAGCTGGCAGGAAGCGGCGATCGCGCTGAGCCGCCAGGACATCGTGAAGTGGCCCAACGACGGCTTCATCGACAACCGCGCGACGCGCCAGATCCCCGTGCTCGGCCTCGTCGAGTGCCGCGACGGCTGGGTGGAGATCTACCCCTCCGAGCAGCACATGTGGGAGCGCCTCGTGCTCGCCGTCGGCGACCCGGAGTGGGCGCACACCCTCGGCGAGACCGCCGAGGACCGCATCAAGAACACCGGCGAGCTCAACGACCTCTTCGCCTTCTGGCTCAAGGAGCGCACCAAGTCCGAGGTCTACGAGGCCCTCCGCAGGGAGGGCGTGCCAGGCGGGCCGGTGCGCACGATGCAGGACATCTACGAGTCCGATCAGATGCGCTTCCGCGACTTCTTCCACGGCGTCGCCTACCCCGACGGCGAGCCGCAGGACGTGCCCGGCCACCCCTACATCGTGCGCGAGGCGCACGGCGGCGCGGACGACCGCGCCTGGCGCCCGGGACCGCGCGGCGCCGCCGCGCCCCGGCTCGGCGCCGACACCGAGGAGACGCTCGCGGCCCTCGACGGCGAACGCGCTCCGGCGGTCCGCTCCGGCGCTCCCGCGCCCGATCAGGCCGAGACCCCGGCCCGGCCGATCGACTGGCTCAAGGGCAAGCGCGTCGTCGACCTCACCTGGTACCAGGCGGGGCCCTACGGAAACATGATCCTCGCCTCGCTCGGCGCCGAGGTCGTGAAGGTCGAGAGCCTCGGCCGCACCGACCCGTTCCGCAAGGCGCGCCGCCTCAAGACCGTCATGCTCGACGAGCTGAAGCACGGGGACTGGGTCGACACCGGCTACCGCTTCAACGAGGTCAACATGGGCAAGCAAAGCGTCCAGGTCGACCTCGGACACGAGCGCGGCCGCGAGATCGTGCGCGAGCTGGTCGCCGGCGCCGACGTGATCATCGAGAGCTTCCGGCCGGGCGCGGTGACGCGGCTCGGCCTCGGCTTCGACCGGCTGATCGAGGTCAACCCGCGCATCGTCATGCTCTCGCTCTCGGCCAACGGCGAGACCGGGCCGGACGGGCACATGCCCGGCTACGCCGCCGTCTTCGGTGCGACCTCCGGCATGTCCGGCCTCAGCGGCTACGACGTCAGCACCCCCAGCGAGTACCGCGGCCCGCTCGACCAGCGCGTCGGCACCTCGGTCGCCCTCGCCGCGATCGTCGGGCTGATGGCGCGCGACCGCTCGGACAGCGCCGTGCTGATCGACTTCGCCGCCTCCGAGGTGGGGACCACGCTGGTCGGCGACCAATTGATGGAGTGGCAGCTGCGCGGGACCGTCGACGAGCCGATGGGCAACCACCACCCGGTGCTCGCGCCGCACAACTCCTACGAGTGCGAGGACAGCGACCGCCCCGGCTGGATCGTGCTCGCCGTCGAGCGCGACGAGCAGTGGCGGCGGCTCGCCGACCACATCGGCGACTGGCGGCTCGACCCCGCCTGGGACCAGCGGGCGCGCAAGGCGCAGGAGCCCGCGATCGACGCGGCGATCGCGGACTGGGCGCGCGGCCGCGATCGCCACGAGCTCGTCGCCGAGCTCCAGTCGATCGGCGTCGCGGCCTCGCCGAGCATGAACGTGCGCGACCTCTACGAGGACTCGCACATCCGCCAGCGCGGCATGTGGACGCGCGTCGACCACGCCCGCCTCGGCGACATCGAGGTGCTCTCGATGCCCTGGCTGGTCAACGGCGCACGCCCCGTGATGCACCCCGCGCCCGCCCTCGGCCAGCACAACGACTACGTCTACCGCGAAATCCTCGGCCTCAGCGCGGAGGAGCAGGCCGCCCTCGCCGCCTCCGGGGTGGCGTACTAGCCTTCAGGCACGGCCAACGCACCGCGCGACGAAGACGGCTACCTGCGCGCTGTCAGCGAGACGCTGACCGAGTGGAACTCGCCCGAGGACGAGGACGCCTGGCCTGACGTAGCGCCGGATACGCAGCACGTAGCATCGGAGGGCGAACTGCCGGCCCGTGAGCCGATGCGTGAGCCGCCACAGTCAGACTGACCCGGCAGGGACGATCAGCCTCTACCAAGGTCGTCCGTAGGGGGTACCACCCACCCCTACAGTCCCCCGTCAACGCCCCGTCACGTCCGGCGCACTCCGGATGCGCTCGATGTAGTCGGCGAGGCCGGACTCGATGGTGTAGCGGGGGGCGAAGCCCAGCTCCTCGCGGATCAGGGTGTTGTCCATGAGTTGGCCGACGTGGGCCGGACGCTCGCTGACCTCGATGCGGGCGGCGGGGAGGAGGCGACGCAACTCGGCGGTGTAGTCGCCGATCGGGCGCTGCTCGGCGCGCATGTTGTAGGCGCGGTGCGGCGGGTTCACGGCCATCAGCGCCAGCCACCACGCCTCGGCGGCGTCGGCGGCGTAGCACCAGTCCGCCAGCTGCGAGCCGGGAGGCATGGTGATCGGCTCGCCGCGCACCGCCAGCTCGGCCAGCGCCATGTAGTGCGGCAGATCGCGCACGTGCACCAGTCCCGAGGCGAACGACCCTCGCCAGGCCCGACCCAGCCCGAACACCGAGCAGGGCCGCAGGCTGACGATCTCCATCCCGTGCTCGTCGTTGTAGACATCGGCCAGGTGCTCGCTCCACAGCTTGCACGCCCCGTAGAGGCTGTCCGGCCGCTTCGGGTCGTCCTCCTGCAGCGAGGTGGATTCGTGCGGGCCGTAGACGGCGAGCGAGCTGGCGTTGACGACGCGCACGATGCCGTGCAGCCGCGCCGTCTCGAAGACGTTCGCGGTGCCCATCGTCTGCACGCGCGCGTAGGGCACGATCTTCTCCGGCTCCGGCCCGCCCACGCCGAAGGCGAGGTGCACTACCCGCTCGACGCGATGGCGGTCCAGCGCCGCCAGCAGTTCCTGCGGCTCCAGCACGTCGCCCTCGACGACCGTGACGCGGTCCTCGATGCCCTCGAGCTTGCGCAGGTCCGGGTAGCGGTCGACGAGCACGACGTCCTCAACGCCCTTCTCCAGCAGCAGGTGGCGAGCGAGGTAGGAGCCGAGGAACCCGGTCCCGCCGGTGATCATGATCGACATCGCGCACCTCCCAAGCGGGCCGCCGCGTCACAGGCCCGCGAGGCGCTAAGATACCGGCGCGCCGCGCCCCACGCCGCAGCGCCCTCGCTACCCGACCCGACCGCTGGAGGAACGATGGACTGGGAAGACACGACAGAGCAGGCCGCGTTCCGCTCCGAGGTGCGCCAGCTGATCGACGATCGCCTTCCGGAGTGGTATCGCGAGCGCACGCGCCTCGGCATCGAGCACGGCCCCGAGGGCGGCTGGGTCGCCGACCGTGCCTCCGGCGATCCCGAGCGCACCTCAGCGGCGAACGAGTGGACCGAGGCGCTCGCCGAGCGCGGCTGGTTCGCCCCGCACTGGCCGAAGGAGTACGGCGGCGGCGGCCTCAGCGCGATGGAACAGTTCATCTTCAAGCAGGAGGTCGCCGAGGCGGCCGCACCCGATGTCGGCGGGCAGGGCGTGAGCATGCTCGGCCCGACGATCATCGTGCACGGTTCCGAGGAGCAGAAGTCGGCCTACCTGCCCGGCATCCTCAGCGGCGAGATCCTCTGGGCGCAGGGCTACTCCGAGCCCGGCGCCGGCTCCGACCTCGCCTCGCTGGCCACGCGCGCTGTCCGCGACGGCGACGAGTTCGTGATCAACGGGCAGAAGATCTGGACCTCCAACGCCCACCACGCCGACGCGCTGTTCGCCCTCGTGCGCACCGACCCCGACGCGCCGAAGCACCGCGGCATCAGTTTCATGCTGATCGACGACATCCACACGCCGGGCCTGAGCGTGCGGCCGCTGATCAACATGGCCTGGGAGCACGGCTTCAACGAGACCTTCTTCGAGAACGTCCGCGTCCCCGCCAGCAACGTCCTCGGCGAGGAGAACCGCGGCTGGTACGTCGGCATGACGCTGCTCGACTTCGAGCGCTCGAACATCTCGGAGGCCGTGCGCATCCGCCGCTACATCCGCCGCCTGGTGCGCGACGCCACCTCGGGGCCGGCCAGCGCCTACGCGCGCCGCGCCGGCACGCTGCGTCACGAGGTGGCGGACCGCTTCATCGAGACGGAGGTCTGCCAGAACTTCTCGTTCCGCGTGATCTCGATCCAGAACGCCGGGATGATCCCGAACTACGAGGCCTCGACCTCGCGCATGTTCATGGTGGAGTTGGACCAGCGCACGGCGCGCACCGGCGCCAAGGTGTTCGGGCTCTACTCGAACCTCTGGGACCCCGAGGACGAGCGAGCGCCCTCGATGGGCCTGTTCACGCTGCGCTACGTGACCACGATCTCGCGCACGATCGCCGGCGGCTCGTCCGAGATCCAGCGCACGATCATCGCCACGCGCGGCCTCGGACTGCCGCGCAGCTAGCGGCCCGCCAGGAGTACAGCCCATGCCGTTCGTCGAGCGCCCCGACGGCGCGAGGATTCACTACCAGACCTGGGGGCCGGAGGACGGCGCCACGCCGCTGCTGCTGATCGCGCCCGGCGGCGTGCGCTCCGAGATCGGCTTCTGGCACCGCGGCGACATCGATCCGACGCGCGAGTTCGCGGACGAGCGACTGGTGATCGGCATGGACCAGCGCCACGCCGGAGACAGCTGGGACGCGCCGCTCGAGTTCTCCTACGAACTGGCCCTCGGCGACCAGCTCGCCGTCCTCGACGCGCTCGGCGTCGAGCGCGCGCACGTGATGGGCGGCTGCATCGGCGTCGCCTACCAGTTGCGCATGATCCGCGACGCGCCCGATCGCGTTGCCTCGGCGGTCGGTCAGAACCCCGTGGGCATCGACCACACGAACTCGCGGGGGACGTTCATGGAGATGTTCCGCGAGACCGTCGAGCTCGCGCGCGCCGAGGGCATGGCGGCGGTGATCGCGAGTGCCCTCGAGGACCCGCAGTTCGTGACCAACAACGCGGGCGGCCCGTTCTCGCGGCGGATCGAGGTCGACCCAGCCTTCCGCGACGAGCTCGCGGCGATGGCGCCCGAGGAGTACGTCGCGACCGTCGAGCGGATCGGCGATGCCTACTGGCCGGACGACCCGCCCTACTTCACGGTCAGCGAGGAGTGGCTGCGCGGCTGCCCGGCGTCGCTGCTGATCCTGCCCGGCAGCGACCCGTTCCACCCCACCTCGATCGCCGAACGCATCTGCGCCGAGGCCCCGCACGCCCGCTGCCTCGCCGTGGACTGCCGCTCGCCGGCCAACCTCCCCGCCACCCTCGAGGAGATCCGCGCCTTCCTCCGCGCACACTCGTAGTGCCGAAGGTTCGGGATGCGATCCGGCTGGTAGAGCGTGACGGTTGGAGGTTGGTGAGGACTCGTGGCAGCCACCGCCACTACCACCACCCCGAGAAGTCCGGGACCGTGACGATACCGGGACATCCCGGCCATGACCTCGCGAAGGGGACCTGGCTCAGTATACTCAGGCAGGCAGGGCTTCGAGAGGGAACCCGATGAGGCTCCGATACGCCGTCGTCTACGAGCGCGCACCGGGGAACTTCAGCGCCTACGTGCCGGATCTGCCCGGGTGCGTGAGCACGGGCGAGACCTGGAACGACATCCAGAACATGATCCGGGAGGCGATCACCTTCCACATCGAGGACCTCGTCGAGCAAGGTGAGCCGCCTCCAGCCCCGAAGCTGTCCGTCGGAGACGCCATGGCGTACCACATCGCCTGCCTCGCCGAGGCGGCGGAACCAGTTCCCGACGCGGAGACTACGTTCGGCGTGGTCGAAGTCGAGTCGAAGCACGAGCCGTCCCCGGCCGCGGCGCGCTGAGCGGCGGCCTCACCGTGGACTGCCGCGCCCCGGCCAACCTCCCGGCCACCCTCGAGGAGATCCGCGCCTTCCTCCGCGCGCACTCGTAGTGGCCGGCGGGCGTAGCGCATGCGCCTGTTGATCGCTCCCGCCCGTCTCCCGCTCGTCGCGAACACGCTGGCGCCGCTGCGCGCCTACCCGGACTTCCGCGCGTTGTTCTGGAGCACGCTGTTCGCATCCAGCGCGTGGTGGGGGCAGAACGTCGTGCTCGCCTGGCTCGCGTTCGACATCACGGGCTCCGAGTTCGCGGTCGCTGCTGCTGCGGCAGCCGGGCTGGCGCCGATGCTGCTCGGGCCGCTGGGTGGCCTGCTCGCGGACCGCGTCCATCGCCCGCGACTGCTGATCGGGGCCCAGTCACTCGCGCTTATCACCGGGGCGGTGATCGCGCTGCTCGTGACGCTGGAGCGAGTCGAGTACTGGCACGTCGTGATTGCCGCGGCGCTCGTCGGCCTCACCATGCAACCACTGATGCCGACCCGGTTCACGCTCACGATCGACCTCGTGGGCGAGCGACGCGTTTCGAGCGCGAATGCGGTCACGGCGGCGGGGATGCTGGGCAGCCGCATGGTCGTTCCCGCAGTGGCGGGCGTGCTGATCGCGACGTTAGGGGCGGACATCGCCCTGTGGTTCTCCGCCGCCTGGTACCTGCCCGCATCATGGCCGCTGCTCCGTGTCGAGGACGCTCGCCAGGGCCCTCGCTCCGCCATGGCGGCGGCGCCGGCCGAAGTCTTGCACGGGTTCCGCTACGCCCTCGGAAGCCCCGCGCTGCGTGCCCTGCTGCTGGTGACCGTGCTGGCCAACATCCTCGCGTGGCCGGTGGTTCTCGGGTTCCTGCCCGTATTCGCCGAGGAGGTCTTCAACGTCGGCGCCGCGGGGCTGGGGCTGATCGTCGCCGTCAACGGGCTGGGGGCGCTGCTCGCCGCCCTCGCGATCGCCTCGCGAGGCGACTTCCGCTGGAAGGGCATGCTCTACCTGGTAGCGACGGTGCTGTTCGGGCTGGCGCTCACCGGGTTCGCGCTGAGCGGCGGGTTCGCACTCGCGTTGCTGCTGGTGTTCATCGCCGGTATCGGGGGTTCGGGGTTCGGCGTGATGCAGAGCACGGTGACGATGCTGCTCTCGCCGCCCGAGGCGCGTGGGCGTGTGCTCGGCGTGCTGATGATCTCGATCGGCGTCTTGCCGGTTGCGACGCTCGTGCAGGGCGCCGTCGCGTCCTCGCTGGGCGTCGTGACGACCACGGCGGCCTCGGGCCTGCTGCTCGCCGCCCTGACGATCGCCGTCACCGCCGTCTCGCCCGAGTTGCGCCGAGCCCGCTGAGGGCCGACCACGAGAAGCCGACGACGAGCGCCAACGCCGGCGGCGGCCCGCGGCGACGGCTGACGCTCGCAGAGGCCTTTGCACAACTCCAGCGTTGCCCTGAAGGGAGCGCCTTTGCCGTCATTCCGGCTCCCGGCTTCCCGTCATTCCGGCGAAAGCCGGAATCCAGGCTCCCCCTGAAGAGCGGGATGGATTCCCGCTTTCACGGGAATGACGAGAAGGGCCGCTTGCCGGCAAGTTGCGCAAGAGTCCCCCGCGGCGACAGTCCCGCTACCCGATCGAGTTGCCCCAGCGGTCGATCGAGGCGACCTCGGCGAGTGGCTTGCGGGTGACGGGGCCGAAGTTGCCCTTCGGGTAGCCGAGCGGCACGGCGTAGACGATCTGCAGCTCCTCGGGAATCCCGAACAACTCCTTCGCGCGCTCGTCGACGACGGCGTGCAGCGTCGTGATCGTGCCGCCGATGCCGAGCGCGCGGGCGGCGAGCAGCAGGTTCTGCACCGAGGGAATCACCGACGCCATCGGGCCCGCTCCTGGCTCGGTCGCGCAGAGCAGTACGATGACCGGCGCCTCGCCGAACTCGTCCGCGAGCCGCATCGCCGAGACCATCGTCCCGTTCGATCGGTCGATGTCTTCGGGGCCGTGGATGCCCTGGTCGGCGCGCTTCGCCCACCACGCCTCGCGGTAGAGCGCGCCGAGCTGCCGCCGCAGCTCCGGGTCACGCACCACGAGGAAGTGCCAGGGCTGGGCATTGCCGCCGTTCGGCGCCTGGATCGCGGCGGTCAGGATGTCGCGCAGGTCGTCTTCAGGGATCGCATCGGGCTTGACGCGGCGGATCGCCCGCAGCGAGAAGATCGCCTCGCCGAGACTGATCGGGAATCGTTCGCTCGGATCCATCGTGGCCTCCTGTCTCGTCGCGGCCTCAAACCCCGCCCAGCGTTGGCGCATCCAGCCCAGCGAACGCCGCAATCGAGGGCAGACGCACGTCCGGCGGCGCACCCTCGGCGGCCTCGAGGGCGTACGGGCCCTGCTCCACCAGCACCGTAGTCACCACGTCGCCGAGGGCGGACTTCACGGCGGCAAGGATGCCTGGTTTGTCGTCGATCAGCGCGTAGTGGCGCGCCGGGTAGCGCGCGCGAATCGTCTCCAGCTCGCGCTCCTTGTGCTCGAAGATCAGCACCCGGCCTTCGAAGACGGCCTCGAGACCGGAGGCGCGGATCTTGTGGCGCTGGTAGCGCTCGTCGCCGTCCGAGGCGATCACCGGGAGGCCGAGGCCGCCCGCGTGCTCGACGGCCGCGATCGCACCGGGGAACAGGCAGCCCGTGTAGTCGAGGCCCCAGACCGCATCGGCGACCTCCTCGCGGCCGGAGCGCTCGATCGTCTCCGGCAGGTCCGCATAGCCGAGCTCGGCGCGGACCGCCTTGTACGCCTGCCAGAAGCGCCGCGCGCCCTCGGGGCCGGCGACCGCCTCGATCCGCTCGTCCAGCCCGGCCTTCAGCGCCGCGCCGTCGATCAGCGTGTGGTCGACATCGAAGAGCACGACGAGATCCGCCGAGGACGCGGTCACCGGGGACTCCCCTCGCGACGCCCGCCGCGCGTCAGGCCGCGAGCGTGTTCTTGTGCGCGCGGCCGCCCTGCATGATCAGCCGCAGCCGTTCCGTGTCCTGCAGCAGCGTGATGTCCTCGAGCGGGTCGCCGTCGACGACGATCAGGTCGGCGAGCTTGCCCGCCTCGAGGGTGCCGATCTCGTCCGCCATGTGGATGCACTCGGAGGCCGTCTTCGTCGTCGCGACGATCGACTCCATGGGCGTCATGCCGTGCTGCGTCATCAGCTCCAGCTCCCAGGCGTTCGTGCCGTGCACGCCGACGCCCGCGTCCGTGCCCATCGCGATCCGCACGCCCGCCTCGTGCGCCGCGCGGAAGCTCTCCGCGTTCGCATCGATCACCTCGTAGGCCTTGCGCAGCGACTGCGGCAGCACCGACTCCGGCGTCGCTTCCTCGCGCAGCACGATGCTGCGAGGCGCGTGGATCGTCGGAACAAGGAAGGCGCCGCGCTCCTTCATCATCGCGATCGCCTCGTCGTCGAGGTAGAAGCCGTGCTCGATCGACTCGACACCGGCGCGGACGGCGTTCTTGATGCCCGCGGTGGCCTGCGCGTGCGCCATGCAGGTCTTCCCGACCATGCGCGCCTCGTAGACCATCACGGCGATCTCTTCCTCGGTGAACTGCGGCGAGCCCGGTTCGTCCGAGGGCGACATCACGCCGCCGGTGGCGTGCAGCTTGATGAAGTCCGCGCCGAGGCGGAGCACGCCGCGGACGGTCTTGCGCACCTCGTCCGGGCCGTCGCAGATCGTCTCGATCCATTCCGGACCCCAGTGCCGCCAGAAGCGCACGCCGCTCGGCAGCACCCCGTCGCCGTGCCCGCCCGTCTGCGAGAGCGCCCCGACAGCGATGCGCATGCGCGGCCCCGGGATCAGCCCGCGCTCGATCGCGAGCTTGAAGCCGGACGGCGATCCGGACGCCTCGCGCACCGCGGTGAACCCCGCATCGAGCGTGGCGAGCGCGTTCTGCGCCGCCTCGAAGGTCGCGAGGGTCGGCGGCGTCAGCGCGCGCTGCTGCATCGACTTCCACGAGCTGTAGAAGTGCACGTGCGAGTCGATCAGCCCCGGCAGCAGCGTCGCTCCGGAGGCATCGATCACCTCCGCATCCTGCGGCAGCGTGTCGAGGCGGCCGACGCTCGCGACTCGGCCGTCCTCGATCACCAGGCTCGCGCCCGGCACGGGATCGGCGCCCGTGCCGTCGATCAGCGTGACGCCGGTGATGGCGAGCGTGCCGGGAGCGGGCGCGGTCACGCGTCGACGCCCTGGTCGCGCAGCACCTGCTTGGCGATGCGCATCGCCTCGAGGGCGGCGGGGGCGCCGCAGTAGACCGCGACCTGCCGGATCACCTCGGAGATCTCCGTTGGCGTGAGGCCGTTGCCGAGGCCCGCGCGGATGTGCGTCGTCAGCTCCGTCGTCTTGCCGAGGGCGGCGAGCATTCCGAGGTTGAGCAGGCTGCGATCGCGGCGGCTGAGCCCGTCGCGCGTCCAGACCTGGCCCCAGGCGACCGCGGTCACGAACTCCTGGAACTCGCGATCGAAGTCCGTGACGCCCTCGAACGCGCGGTCCACGTACTCGTCGCCCAGCACCTCGCGGCGCACCTTGAGGCCTTCCTCGAACCCGTCAATCGGCATGTCAGCCCCTCTCCACATCCTCTGTCGAAGTCGCTCGAATCATACGGCGCGCCGCGCGCACGGCTACCATGCGCGGCGCGGACGGAGGAGCACGGCATGGCGACGATCCCGACCCTGCGCGGCGAGCTGGAGCCGAGCGCCCTCGGCTTCACGCTGATGCACGAGCATCTCTTCCTCCAGACCCCGGCGCTCTACGACAACTACCCGCAGCTCTTCGACCGCGAGTCCGAGGTCGCCGCGGCGGCCGCCTTCTGCGAGGAGGCGCGCGCGGCCGGTGTCGACACGATCGTCGACGTTACGACGGTGGACCTCGGGCGCGACATCCGCCTTATGGCCGAGGTGGCCGAGCGCACGGAGCTGCAGGTGATCGCCGCCACGGGCGTGCACCTCAGAGTGCCGAACTACTTCCGCCGCAGGACGCCCGACCCCGTCGTCGAGCTCTACCTGCACGACATCAACGTCGGCATCGCCGGCACCTCGATCCGCGCGGGCGCGCTCAAGATCGCCACCGAGGAGTACGAACCGGACGACGAGCTGCAGCTACGCGCGATCGCCCTCGCGCACCGCGCCAGTGGCGTCCCGATCATGACGCACAGCAACCCGTTCGCCGGCTCCGGTAACGACCAGCAGCGCGTCTTCGCCGCCGAAGGCGTCGACCTCACGCGCGTCGTGGTCGGGCACTCCGGCGACTCGACGGACCTCGACTACCTGAGCGGCCTGATGGAGCGCGGCAGCACGATCGGGATGGATCGCTTCGGCTCGGGCCTCAACGCGACCACCGAGGAGCGGATCGACACGATCGCGAAGCTCTGCGCACGCGGCTACGCCGACCGCATGGTGCTCAGCCATGACACCTCGCCGCACATGCAGGGCGTGCCTCGCGAGATCCTCGACCGCGCGCTGCCGGAGGCGAACTTCCTCACCATCCCGAACATCGTGGTTCCCGGCCTGCGCCGCCTCGGCGTCCCCGAGGACCAGATCGAGGCGATGACCACCGGCAACCCACGCCGCATCTTCGAGGCGCAGGGCGCCTACTGAGCCTCCGGCCCCCTCTCCTGGGAAAAGGGGCGGGGGTGAGGGGGCACCCTCCGGCCCCCTCTCCTGGGGGAGAGGGTGGGGGTGAGGGGGCACCCTCCGGCCCCCTCTCCTGGGGGAGAGGGTGGGGGTGAGGGGGCTCGCCGGGCTGTCCCGTTCCTCGGAAGCCGCATCCGCCACCTTCCGGCCCCCTCTCCTGGGGGGAGAGGGCGGGGGTGAGGGGGCTCGCCGGGCTTTCGCGTCTCCTCGGAAGCCGCATCCGCCCTCGAAGGCTGGCGCAGGTCTGCTGTGGGGGGCTGCGCCCCCCACACCCCCATCCCGGACGAGCACGCTACGCGGCTCTGGCCCACCCACCCGCCCTCGGAGTTTCTTTCTGTGGGGGGCTTCGCCCCCCACGCCCCCCACTCCGGCGCACACCCCGTCACGCGCGGATCCGGCGCCCTCTCCGGAGGGCGAGGGCGCGCACCGGGCCACTTCGCGCCCTCGGAAGCCGCAGCCGCCGACCATCCGGCCCCCTCTCCTGGGGGAGAGGGCGCGGGTGAGGGGGCTCGCCGGGCCATTCCGTGTCCTCGGAAGTCACATCCGCCGACCCCCGCTCCCCTCTCCTGGCGGAAGAGGGCGGGGTGAGGGGGGCTCCGGCTCCAGCGTCCGCTTCAGCCACTCGGAGGACGCGGCGGCCTCGGGCCAGCCGATGTCGAGCGCAGACGCGCCCGCGCGTCGTCGTGAAGCGCCGCTGCATCTATAGTCCAGCGGACGATCCGGACTCCCCGAGTCCGGGCGCCGGGCAGCTGCGGCGGCGGCCGGGAGGAGCGGCGATGAGCGAGGGCGCCCTCGAGGGATTGCGCATCCTCGACCTCACGCAGGGGGTCGCCGGTCCCTACTGCACCAAGCTGCTCAGCGACTACGGCGCCGACGTGCTCAAGATCGAGCGGCCCGACGGCGGCGACCCATCGAGGCGCGCCGGACCGTTCCCGGACGACGAGCCGCACCCCGAGCGCAGCGGGCTGTTCCTCGACCTCAACACCGGCAAGCGCAGCCTCACGCTCAACCTCAAAACCGAGAGCGGGCAGCGCATCTTGCGCCGCCTCGCCGCCTGGGCCGACGCCGTCGTCGAGAGCTTCCGCCCCGGCACGCTCGCCCGCCTCGGACTGAGCGAGGACCAACTCGCCGAGGAGAACCCGGCCGCCTCGCTCGTCTCGATCAGCAACTTCGGGCAGCACGGGCCGTACCGCGACTTCGAGGCAGACGACATGCTGCTCTACGCGATGGGCGGCGGGCTGGCGGTCACCGCCTACCCCGGCCGCGAGCCGAACCGGCCCTGGCTCTACGCCCCGCTCTTCCTCGCGGGCGCGATGGCCGCCTCGTACAGCCTCGGTGCGATCACGCTGGGCGTGCGCCTCCGGCGCGGCGAGCGGGTCGACATCTCGATCCAGGAGGCGCTCGCCTGCTCGCTCGACCGCGCCACGCAGAACGTGATGGCGCACTCCTACGGCGGCGAGCTGTTCGTCACCGAGGACTGCAACCTGCGCGCCAGCGCCTTCCCCAACGGCGTCTACGGCGGCCAGCTCCCCTGCAAGGACGGCTACGTCAACTTCCTCTGCTACCCCTACTGGTGGGACCGCTTCTGCCGCATGGTCGGCCGCGAGGACCTGATCGACGACACCAGCTACTCCGACAACCTGCTCGACCCCGAGTTCGGCCCGCAGATCGACGCGCTGATCTACCCCTGGCTGCTGGAGCGCACCAAGATCGAGGTGATGGACGCGGCGCAGGCGCAGGGCGTCCCTGTCGCCGCCCTCAACACCACCGAGGATCTCTTCGCCGACCGCCAGCTGCGTGCGCGCGGCTACTTCGTCGAGCTCGACCACCCGGAGACCGGGCCCCGCGAGTATCCCGGCGCGCAGTTCAAGATGAGCGAGACGCCCGCCTCGATCCGCCGCGCGCCCCTGCTCGGCGAGCACACCATGGAGGTGCTCACGGAGCTGCTCGACTACACCCGCGAGGACGTCTCGATCCTGAGGCAGCGCGATGTCGTCTGAGGGCGCACCCGAGACCCGCAGCGAGGCGCGGCTGCCCCTCGAGGGCGTGCGCGTGCTCTCCCAGGCGATCGTCTGGGCCGGCCCGGCGGCGAGCCTGATCCTCGGCGACCTCGGCGCCGAGGTGATCGAGATCGAGTCGATCCAGCACGTCAATCCGACGCGCTCGAACTACCGCAACCTGCCGGAGCTGTACCTGCAGGGCCCGTTCGGCGCGCTCTACGTCGATCGCGACCCGAGCGAGGGGTTCTGGAACCGCAACGCCCACTTCAACTACTCGAAGCGCAATCACAAGAGCGTCACGCTGGACATCGATCGGCCCGAGGGCATCGAGCTGCTGCGCGAGCTGGTGCGCGTCTCGGACGTGTACATCGAGAACAACGCGGCGGGGGTGGTCGAGAAGTTCGGGCTGGACTACCCGCGGCTGGCCGAGCTCAATCCGCGCATCATCCAGGCGCGCTTCCCCGGCTTCGGGACGACCGGCCCCTACCGCAGCTTCAAGGGCTTCGCGCCGACGATGGACGCGCTCGGCGGCCACACCTTCCTGCGCGGCTACCGCGACAGCGACCCCTCGTACACCCCCGGGGTCGCGCACGGCGACCCGAACGCCGGCATCCACGTCGCCTTCGCCGTCCAGGCCGCGCTGTTCGCGCGCGAGCGCACCGGCCGAGGGCAGATGATCGACCTCTCGCACGTCGAGGCCGGGCTGCACCACGTCTCGTGGGCGCTGATGGACTACTCCTTCAACCGGCGCGTGCGCGGCACCTTCGGGAACCGCCACCCCTCGAAGGCGCCGAGCGGCGTCTTCCGCTGCCTCGACGCGCCGGGCGAGCAGACCGAGTCGAGCCGCCGCCGCTGGGTGGCGATCGCCGTCGCCAGCGACAAGCAGTTCGCCGCGCTCGCGGCCGCGATGGGCGCGCCGGAGCTGGCCGAGGATCCGCGCTTCGCCACCTCGGACGTGCGCCACGAGCACCAGGACGAGCTCGAGCCGCTGATCGAGGCGTGGACCTCGCAACACGTGGCACACGAGTTGATGGAGCGGCTGCAGGCCGCGGGCGTGCCGGCCACCGAGCTGCTGCGCCAGGAGGAGCTGCGCGAGAACGAGCACCTGCGCGAGCGCGGCTTCTGGCAGGAGGTCGACCACCCGGCGGCGGGGAGGCACAGCTATCCCGCCCCGGTCGCCCGCTACCGTGAGCGCCCGCTCGAGATCCGCAGCCACGCCCCGCTGCTCGGCCAGCACAACCGCGAGGTGCTGCAAGACCTGCTCGGGGTCAGCGACGAGCGCTACCAGCAACTCCTCGACGCCCAGATCATTGGCGACGCCTACCTCGAGGACGCTTCGTAGGCGCTACGCGCGGGGCGCGTGCGGTACGCTCTGGTCACGATGCTTGATCAAGCGACGCTGGACGACGTCATCGGCCGCATCGTGGAGGTGGCGGAGCCGGAGAAGATCATCCTCTTCGGGTCCGCGGCCCGTGGTGAGGCCGACCCTGACAGCGACATCGACCTTCTTGTCATCAAGGACGGCGCCGACGCGCTCGAGCTGATGGCGCGCATCTATGGGAGGTTGCGCGGGGTCGGAGCAGCGGTGGACGCGATCGTGGTCTCGCCGGAGGATGTGGAGCGCTACAAGGACAGCCACGCGCTGATCATCAAGCCCGCCGTCCAGGACGGCCTCGTGGTGTATGAGTCCTCCTGAGCGCTTCCACAGAACTGATTCCGCCCCCGGCTACGAAACCTCGATCTCAAGGCGGCAGTGATCGCTCGGACCCCACTGCTCCGGCTCGTTCATTGCTCGCACGCTCACGGAGTCGGCGAATCCCCGGGAGGCGAAGACGAAGTCCAGCTGCCGGGTTGCTGCAGCAGGACGTCCCTGCCGGACCGAGTAGTACGTGGGGACATTGGCGCTTCCCCGGGGAAGCTCTTTGGGCCATGGATCTGCCTGCCGACCGTGAGGGTACTGAGGGCCGATGAAGGGCAGACCCAGCGCCTCCATCCTGTCGAACACCGTTCCGTAGCGCAGGGCCCGGTATCGATTCCCACGCTCCCCGTACCCGTGGAGGATGTTGAGGTCTCCGGCAGCCAGGATGCGATGGTCCCTCCGGCGCCCGATGAACGCGGACAGGTCGGAAATCAGACGATGAGCCGAGGCGTCCGAGACAATCGACCTGCTGCCGGTGGATGCGTGGGGCCGCGTCCATAGCGAGTACATGGAGATCGCGACGAAGGGGGCGACCTCGGGGGAGCTCACGACGGCGGCCGTGAGTATGCCCGGACGGCTGACGGCGAACTCCCCGCCACGTGCATCCTCGATCGGCCGCGCCTCGATCCACTCCACGCTGACGCGATCCGAGAGCTTTGCGAGAGCCGTCCGCCACGGCCGGTTGCTCGCGCCAGCGGTGCGCCAGCGGGCGGGATCCACGTCAACCTGGCTCGCGATCTCCGGCGGCGGTGGGCGGGCCTCCTGCAAGAGCGCGATGTCCGCATCCATCTCGCTGAGAACACGCCAGGGCGCGATGCGTCGCGCGATGTTCCATGAGACTACCTTCACTGGCACCTGACAGCCCTGCCCCTCAACCCCGCACGGCGCCGTCCGGCACGTTGCGCGTGACGCCGAGGGCGGCGAGGTCGGCGATCTCGGACTCGGAGAGGCCGGCGACGTCGCGCAGCACCTCCTCGGTGTGCTCGCCGAGCATCGGAGCGGGGCGGGGGGTCCAGCCGGGGGTGCGGCTCAGCTTGAAGGGGCGGCTGAGGTGCGGGATGAGCCCCGCCGCCGGGTGGTCCACCGGCTCCCAGAAGCCGCGCGCCTCCAGCTGCGGATCCTCAAGCAGCGTGTCGCCGCGATGCACCATGCCGGCCGGGACGCCGAGCGCCTGCAGCTGCTCCATCAGCTCGCGTGACTCGCGTTCGCCCGTCCAGGCGGCGATCAGCGCGTCCAGCTCGTCGTGGCGGCGTCGCCGCCCGAGCAGCGTCGCGAAGCGCGCGTCCGAGGCCAGCTCCACGCCTCCGATCAGCTCCGCGAGGGCGCGCCACTCCTCGTCGGAGCGCACGGTGATCGTGATCCACTCGTCCTCGCCGGCGCTCGGGTAGACGCCCTGCGGGGCGTGGACATCGTGGCGGTTGCCCTGCGGCCCGCGCACCCGCCCGTTCATCGTGTAGTCCAGCAGCATCTCCGGCACGATCGAGGTCGTGACCTCGCGCTGCGAGAGGTCGACGAACGTGCCCTCGCCGGTACGGTCGCGGCGGCGCACGGCGGCGAGGATCGTGCCGACACCGAGCATCGCGACGACCGGGTCGGGGAAGAACGTGCCGGAGGTCTTGGGCGGGCCGTCGCGGTAGCCGGTGATCGAGGCGATCCCGGCGGTCTGCTCGAGGATCGCGCCGTAGGAGCCATAGGAGCGCTCGGGCCCGGTCGCGCCCTGGCTGGAGAAGGAGACGTAGACGATGTCCGGCTTCACCTCGCGGATCGCCTCGTACCCCGCGCCGAGGCGCTCCAGCACCCCGAAGCGGTAGCTCTCCGCGACCACGTCCGAGGCGGCGATGACGCGCTTCAGCGTCGCGATGCCCTCGGGCATGGTGAGGTCCAGGCAGATGCCGCGCTTGCTGCGGTTGCGGTCGTTGAACAGGCCCGCGCGGTTCCACGGCTCGTCGCCGGGATCGTCGTCGGGGTAGATCGCGCTGCTCGCCTGCGGGTTGGGGTCGCCTCGCGCGGTGTCCGTGCGGCGGCCGGACTCGACCTTGATCACGTCGGCGCCCATGTCGCCGAGCAGCTTGAGCGCCAGCGGCCCCGCCCAGACCTGCGAGAGGTCGACGACGCGCAGCCCTTCGAGGGCGCCCCCGCCCGGCGTGCCCGGCCCGGCCTGCCCGGCAGCCACTAGATCACCCCCGCGCCGCGCATCCGCGCGAGGTCGGCGGGGCTGCTGCCGAGCAGCTCGCCGTAGACCTCGGCGTTGTGTTCGCCGAGCAGCGGGGCGCGCCGCAGCGGTGGCCGCTCCGTGCCGAAGCGCAGCGGCAGGCCGGGGTAGAGCAGCGGGCCCGTCGCCGGGTGGTCGACCTCGCTGAAGAAGTCGCGCTCGATGAACTGCGGCGACTCGATGAGGTCGGGCGCGGTGCAGACGTAGCCGGCCGGCCCCTGCACGGCCTGTACCGCGTGGTAGAGGTCCGCCTTGCGCTTGCCCTCGGTCCATTCGGCGATGATCTCGCGCAGCTCGGCCATGTTGTCGCGGCGCTGCCGCGTGCCCTCGAAGCGCGGGTCGTGCTCGATGTCGGGCCGTCCGATCAGCTCGCAGAAGCGCGGCCAGCGGGCCTGCGGGAACATCAGCCCGATATAGCCGTCGTCCACCTCGAACATCGGCGCGTGGCCGGGGCCGCGCACGCGAATCTCGCGCTTGTAGGCCCAGGCCGCGCCCGGGTACTCCTGCGCGGTCGCGATGCCCTCGAGCATCGAGACGTCGACGTGCTGGCCCTCACCTGTTGCGTCGCGATGGTGAAGCGCGAGCAGCGCGCCGCTGAAGGCGGAGAGGCCGGCGTAGAACTGCGCGGGGCGGCCACCGATCTTGAGCGGCTCGCGGTCCTCGTCGCCGGCGATGTAGAGCGAGCCGCCGAGGGCGAGCGCCGTCAGGTCCGACGCCTGCCAATCGCGGTAGGGCCCGCTCTGCCCGTAGTCCGTCACCGAGACGACGATCGCGCCCGGCCGCGCCGCCTCGAGCGCCTCGTAGCCGAGGCCCCAGGCGTCCAGCTGCCCGGGCGCGAGGTCCTCGATGACGATGTCCGCCCACTCGGCGGCGAGCCGCCCGGCCATGGCGCGGCCCGAGGCCTGCGCGAGGTCCAGCGTGACGCTGCGCTTGCCGGTGTTGAGGTAGAGGAACAGGCCGCTCAGTTCCGGGTGTGGCTCATCGCCCGCGAAAGGCGGAGCGGAGCGCGCGCGGTCGCCGCGCCCGGGCGCCTCGACGGTGATCACGTCCGCGCCGAGGGCGGCCAGCAGCTTCGTGCAGAACGGCCCGGCGATGCCCTCCGAGAGATCGAGGACACGCACGTCGTCGAGCGGCTCACTCGTCACGGGCAGCGCCATCGAGCCTCCCTCCGGCGGCGCTCACCTTACCGCAGGCGCGCCCAGCCGCACCCAAAGCAGCGGCCCCTTACGTCAGCGCCTCGATCTCCTCGGCGCTGAAGCCGGCCTCCGCCAGCACCGCGACCGTGTCGCGGCCGAGAGGCGGCGCGGGCCGGCGCGCGCCGGTCGCGCTCTCCGACATCTCGACGAGCGAGCCGACGATGCGCTCGGGGCCCGTCAGCTCGTGATCGAGGTCGAGCAGCAGCCCCAGCGCCTCGAGCTGCGGCTCGTCGGCGACCTCCTCGGGCAGGTTGACCCGCGAGGCGGGCGCGCCGGCCGCGTCGAGCGCTTCCATCCACTCGTCCATCGTGCGCGTGCGCATGATCGAGCGGATGCGCTCCCGCATCTGCTCGATCAGCGGCCAGTTGTCGGGGTCGAGCGCGTTGAAGTCCGGGTCGGCGGTCGGGTCGTCCTCGATGCCGAGGGCGGCGCGGATCTGGTCGCGGTTCTCCGCGCTGACCGCGCCGAGCACGATCGCCCCGTCGCGCACGGGGTAGCCGTTGGTGTAGAGCAGGCCCGCCGCGTTCTGGGTCAGCACCTGCAGCCCGCGCGCCTCGAGGACCTCGCGGTAGCCGCCGCCGCCCTCGCGCACCTCGCGCACGCGCTCCAGCATCGGGTCGCTGGTGACGGCATCGACGGCGGGCAGGCGGGAGACGTAGTAGGAGAGGAAGGAGACGGCCGACGCGACCAGCGGCGCGCTGATGTACTGCCCCCGGCCGGTGCGCTCGCGGCGGAAGAGCGCCGCGCAGACGCCCATCGCGCCGGCGATGCCGCCCGCGTAGTCCGACAGCACCGTGCTGCTCATGCGCTGCGGCGCGCCGAACTCGTCGATCTTGCTCTCGGCGGCCATGAGGCCCGTGTAGGCCTGGATCACGACGTCGCCACCGGGCCGCCGGGCGTCGGGGCCGCGCGTGCCGAAGCTGGTGTGCTCGACGTAGATCAGGTCCTCGCGCCGCCCTCGCAGCGTCTCGTAGTCGATCCCGAGGCGCTGCGGCACGCCGGGGCGCGTGTTGATCACGAACACGTCGAAGCCCGCGACCAGGCGGCGCACCGCCTCGCGCGCGGCCTCATCGCGCAGGTCGAGGACGACGCTGCGCTTGCCGCGATTGAGCGTGTGGAAGAGCTTGCTCTCGTTCGGCGCGAAGCCGGCGAGCCGCCGCACCGGGTCGCCGCCCGGCCGCTCGATCTTCACGACCTCCGCCCCGAGGTCGGCGAGATTCTGCGCGCAGTAGGGCCCGACGATGGCCGTCCCCAGCTCGAGCACGCGGATGCCCTCGAGGGCTCCGTCGTCGAGCAGCGGCTCCGTCATCGCCCGAACGTCTCCCGCGCCTCGATCGCTACTTGATCGCGTAGGCGTTGGGCGGGGAGCCGACGCCGCCCGGGACGTTGAGCGGCGAGGACACGAGCATGAACTCGTAGACGCCGTCCTCGGCGCAGTCGGCCGCGAGCGGGGCGAGGTTGAAGTACTCGCCGATCGCGATGCCGAGCATCGGCAGCAGGCGGCGGTGCTGGAAGCCCTCCTCGGGCTTGACGTGCAGCGCCTCCATCGCGTGCGTGTCGGCGGCCACGGCGCTGATGCCGCGGTCCCACAGCCACGCCGCCGTCTCGCGAGCGCCGTCGAGGCCGGGCGCCTGCATCCCGTCCGGGTTCGGCGCAACCGACCCCTGCATCGCCAGGCGCGTGTCGAGGTCGAGCGAGAGCACCCACTCGAGCCAGCCGGTGTTCAGCAGCAGCGTGTCGCCCGGCTCAATCGCGACGCCTTCCGCCTCGGCGATCTCCTCGATCATCGGGCCGGTGATCGCGAAGCGCTCGTTGGGCGCGCAGTCGTAGTGGCGCTTCGCGTCGATCAGCACGCCGCGTCCGACGATGCCGCGCTCGGCCCACTGGTCGATGCCGCACTCGCGGCCCTCGTTGACGTCCTCGTCCTGGCGCCCGCCCCAGTAGCCGTACTGGCGGTAGCGCACGTGCGCGAGGGCGTCCCACTGGCTGGAGCCCTGCAGGTAGAAGCCATCGAGCCAGTCGTCGCGCGTCTGGCGGCCGGTCTCGATGTGGTGGATGAAGCGGGTGCGATCGCTGAGCGGCGGATCCGGCTCGTTGAGCGGGAGATCGAGGTTGATGACCTTGCCCGTGCGCACGAGCCGGGCGGCGGCCACGACGTGCTCCGCCGTGACCCTGTTGAAGGAGCCGACCTGGTCGTCGCGGCCCCAGACGTCCCAGGCGTGGCGTTCCTCGCTGCCCTCGTCCATGGTCGGCAGTTCTTCGAAGGCGGGCGTTCCGGTCGCTGGCGGCATCGCTGCATCCTCCCGGTCGTTCGGTGCACGTGGCGGCCGGACGATTCTAGAGCGTCGCGGCGGGGCGGGCAGGACTCGCGAAGGCTCTACTGCGCAGCTTCTGTTATTCCGTATTTCTGTAGTTCCGCGGAGGCGCCAATGGCCGTCCAGAAGAAGCGACTCACCCTCGACATCGACGCGCCCCTGCAGCGGCGACTGAAGGCCGTCGCCGCACTCAAGGGCGTGAGCATGCGCCAGAACTGCCAGAACGCCATCGAGCAGGAACTCGCGAAGGAGGAGGCACAGGGACTCGCCGTCCTGCCCTTCGGCGAGGCGCTCAACCGGCTCGAGGCGCTCCAGCACGGACTCTTCGGGGACAGGACGTTCACCGGAGACTCGATTGACTTCATCCGCGAGGCCCGCGAGGAACGCGCCTCATCGTGAACGGTCGCGTCGTCGTGGACGCGAGCCTGGTCGTCAAGTGGCTGGTTTGGGATCGCACGTAGGCAACCTCGGTCAGGAGGCTGCCCCGGCCGGGCGCTCCGGCGCGCTCGCGGGCGGACGGAGCAGCAGCAGCAGGACCAGGTTGGCCCCGGCGGCGGCGGCGATGCCGCTTGCGAGGGCGACCTGGTCGATCGCGATCAGCTGGCTGAACGCGATGTTGTAGACCGTGGCGATCGCCATCTGGGCGAAGCCGAGCACCGCCGAGGCGAGACCCGCCATGCGCTCGAACGGGATCATCGCGCCGGCCATCGCCGGCGGGCGGGCGAGGCCGTTTCCCGCGGCGAACACGAACATCGGCAGCAGTACGGCCCACGGACTGGCGACGCCGCCCCAGGCGAGCGCCGCCATCACGCCGCCGGCGACTGCGCCGAAGACGGCGCCGAGCAGCACCACCCGCGAGTTCGGCCAGCGCACCACCAGCCGGCTCGAGAGCCACGCCCCGCTCATGATCCCGACCGCCGCGAACCCGAAGGCGAGCCCGAACTGGCCTGCGGTGAGCCCGAGCTCGTCGATCAGCACGAACGACGAGCCGGAGATGAAGACCAGCTGGCCGCTGAACATCAACCCCATCGTCAGCGCGTAGGCGAAGAAGATGCGGCTCGAGAACAGCTCCCGATAGTTCCTGCCCATCTGCACCGCGCCGAGGGCAGTGCGGTCGCGGCGCTCGTTCGTCTCGGGCAGCACCAGCCGGTAGGCGACGAGCAGGAACACGCCGATACCGACCAGCGTCACGAAGACGGCGCGCCAGTCGAAGAGGTCCTGCAGCACGCCACCGATGATCGGCACGAGCGTCGGCGCCAGCGGCGTGGCGATCGTCATGTAGGCCATCACCCGCGCGGCGCGCTGCCTCCCGAAGACGTCGAGCACCATCGCGCGGCCGATCGCGGGACCGGCCCCGCCGCCGATGCCCTGGATGATGCGCCCGACGATCAGCGCCTCCGCCGACCACGCGAACAGCGACATGAGGCCGCCGGCGATGAAGAGCACGAGGCCCACGACGAGCGCGGGGCGCCGCCCGAAGCGGTCCGAAACCGGCCCGTAGACAAGCTGCGAGGCCGCGAACGCGAGCAGGAAGAGCGTGACCGCGAGCTGGATCGTCGAGGTCGGCGCCTCGAACTCCCTCGCCATGTTCGGCATCGAGGGGAGGAACATGTCGATCGCGAGGGGCGCAGTCGTGTTCAGGCCGATCAGCAGCGCGACGGCGCGCTTCGACTCGGCGCGCTCGCGGATCGAGGACGCGGGATGTTGGTTCGTGGCCAAGGGCGCCCGTTCCGGCCGCTCGCTACGTCGTCGGCGACCCCCGGAGCATCGGGGCGGCGGGCTGGTGGATCAATGCGGCCAGCCCGTCATGTAGCGTTATGACGCTGGCCGGGGCGCGTCCGCAGGATCCGCAGCCCGGCGAGCGGCGCGAGGGAGTGTACCCCGTGGGCAATGAGATCGAATTCCCCGCATGGGTGGCGTTCTCCCTGTTCGTGACGTTCGCGCTCGTGGGCGCCGTGGCTGCGGGTGGCGTGGCCCACGAGAACGGACGCCGCTGGTGGATCTGGGCGCCGCTTGGCGCCCTGTTCGCGATTGGCCCCCAGGTCTTCGTCCCCCTCCTCGAGGGCACCCCCCTGTACCGCGATTCGCCGATCACCACGCTGCACGGGGTTATCGCCGTGATGTGCGCGGCCTGGTGCGGCTATCTCGCCCGGAGCAAGCAGCGGCGCGTCTGGCTCTGGATCGTGCTCGGCGCGGTCTTCGCCTACATCGCGCTGATCATCGTCGCCGTGTTGCCGGGAAGAGGTGAGACGCTCCTCGAGGAGACCCTGAGCGCCCGCATCGCCCGCAGGGAGGACGCCGCGCGGTTCGTGGCGCGGGCCAGGGGCCGGGCGACGGAGGAGTGAGTAGCGGTCCGCTATGCTGGCCTTGCGGCGCGTAACCTCGATGAGCGTTCACGCGCCGGGGCGAAGGGAGTCCTCCCATGGAGCTCGTCCCGCTGCTCGTGCTGATGGCGGTGTTCGCTGTCGTAGCAAGCGCCGTCGCACGGCGGAAGGGCCGCCGGGTGTGGGTGTGGGCCTTGTTCGGAGCCGCGTTCACCATCGCCGCCCTCATCATCGTCGCCGTCCTGCCCGGGACACGCGGGCGAGCTGCGAGCCGCGGCCTCGCCGACGGCGCGGACCCCGAAGCATGGCGCCGCGCGCAGGCCGAGGGAGCGGAAGTCCGGCGCCGTTCGGATGACGCGCGCTCCGAAGCGCACCGGGATATGTCGTCCCACATCCCCGGCGGAGGCTTCTGAGGCCCAGGCACGGGTAGCGGCGTCATCACGCCCAGCCCCACCCCGGCCGGCCGCAGCCCCTGACTCGACCCTGCGATAGGCTAGGCGCCACCTTGAGTCCTCCGAGGACCACCAACCGCGGCCGCCTCCCGCCGGCCGCTCGCGAGGGAGCGCGCCGACGACTGCACAGCGCCCCGACGACGACCGCGAGGACGCGCCCTCGCACGAGGGCCAGCGCCCGGACGCGGACGCGGAAGGGCTCCCGACGCCCGCGCAACTGATCAGGGGCGTCGCCGCCGCGCCCACCTTCGCCTCGCTGCACGACCGCGACTTCCGCTGGTTCTTCTTCGCCTCGTTCAGCCAGAACGCGGCGATGAACATGCAGATGCTGACGCGCGGCTTTCTCGTCTTCGAGCTGACCGGGTCCTACGCCGCCCTCGGCACGCTCGCGCTCGTGCACGCAGTCTCGATGCTCATCTTCTCGCTCTACGGGGGCGTGCTCGCCGACGGGCGCTCGAAGCGGATGATCCTCCAGCTGGGGCAGATCGCCGCTGCGATCAACGCGGCGGCGGTCGCGGCGCTGCTGTTCGCCGATCTGCTGCGCTGGGAGCACCTGCTGATCGCGGCGTTCGCGCAGGGCGTGACCAGTGGCCTGATGATGCCGGCCCGCCAGGCGATGCCTCCCGAGATCGTCGAGCACTCGCTGCTGCAGAACGCCGTCTCGCTCAACACGGCGAACATGAACGTCATGCGACTGCTCGGGCCGGCCCTCGCCGGCGTGCTGCTCGCGGTCACCGAGGCCGAATGGGTCTACACGATCATGACCGCGCTGTTCGTGATCTCGATCGTCCTGCTCGCCCGCGTGCCGAAGCGCGCGCCGCGCCCGCGCTCGATGAGCGCCGCGAACGTCATCCGGGAGCTGCGCGAGGGCTTCACGTACATCCGCCGCACGCCGACGGTGTTCTCGCTGCTGGCGATCGGCTTCACGACCTCGCTGCTCGGCATGCCCTACATCCGCCTCATGCCGGGCTTCGTGGCCGACGTGCTCAACGGGGACTCGGCGCAGCTCGGCATCCTGATGAGTCTCGCGGGCTTCGGATCGCTGACCGGCGCGCTCGTGCTCGCCTCCCTGCGGTCGAGGCGGCGCGGCAAGCTGCTGCTGCTGAGCATGGTGGTCATGGGCATCGGCCTGACGGCGTTCTCCGCATCCTCGATCTTCGTGCTCTCGATCGTCCTGATGTTCATCGTCGGCGTGGGCGAGGCGGGGCGGCAGGCGCTCAACGTGGTGCTGATCCACCAGTACGCGGAGGACGCCTACCGGGGCCGCGTGATGAGCGTGCTGATGACGCAGGTCGGCACGATGGCGCTCGGCGCCTTCGTCGTCGGCCTGATCGCCGAGTTCGTGGGCCCGCAGGTCGGCCTCGGCAGCTTCGCCGTGCTGCTCGTGCTGGTCGCGATCGTCGTGCATCTCTTCGTGCCGCGCGTGCGCGAGATCCAGTAGCGGCCGGCCGCGCCACCGCCCTCCCCTGCGCTAGGCTGGGAACCGCTTCGAGTCCTCGCGGAGCGATCAGGGGCGGCGATGGCGGATCCCGGCCGCCCGCCGCTCGCGGGGGACGGGCCGACGACTACACCGCACCGCGACACCGATCGCTCCGACACGCCCTCGCGAGGCGCCACGCGCCCGGACGCGCGCCCGGCACCGACCTCGCGGCTCGCCCGCCTGCGGCGGGCCCGCACCTTCGAGTCGCTGGACGATCGCGACTTCCGCTGGTTCTTCATCGCAACGCTTGGCCTCAACGCGACGATGAACATGCAACTGCTCGCTCGCGGGTACCTCGTGTTCGAGCTCACGGGCTCTTACGCGGCGCTGGGGACGATGGCGCTGTTCCTGTCCGTGGTGATGCTCGGATTCTCCCTCTACGGCGGCGTGCTGGCCGACCGCAGCTCGAAGCGGGTCATGGTGCAGATCGGCGAGCTCGGGGGCGCCGTGACCGCGGCCGCCGTGGCGGTCCTGCTCTTCCTCGACATGCTGCGCTACGAGCACCTGCTGATCGCGGCGATGGCGCAGGGGGCGACCAGCGGCCTGATCTTCCCGGCGCTGCAATCGATGCCGCCGGAGATCGTGGGCACCTCGCGGCTGCAGAACGCCGTCTCGCTCAACATGGCCGGGATGAACAGCATGCGGCTGCTGGGGCCGACGTTCGGCGGGATCCTCCTCGCACTCATCGGCGCGGAGTGGGTCTACGTGCTCATGACCGCGCTGTTCGTGGTCTCGATTCTCCTCTTCCTGCGCGTGCCGAAGCGGGCGCCGGAGCCAGGCGCGACGAGCAGGCGCGGCGGCATCGGCGAGATCCGTGAGGGCATCTCCTACGCCGTGCGCACCCCCACGGTGTTCTTGCTGCTCGCGCTCAGCTTCGTGACCTCGTTCCTGGGGATGCCCTACATCCGCATCCTGCCGGGCTTCGTCGCCGACGTGCTGAACGGAGGCGCGGCGCAGCTCGGCCTGATGATGAGTGTCGCGGGTCTCGGCTCGCTCGCCGGGGCGCTCGCGCTGGCCTCGCTGGCCCCGAGGCGGCGCGGGAAGCTGCTGCTGTTGAGCGTGGTAGTGACCGGCGTGGGGTTGGCGACGTTCTCCGCCTCCTCGAACTACCTGCTCTCGCTGCTGCTCATGGGCATCGTCGGGCTGGGCGAGGCGGGGCGGCAGGCGCTCAACAACGTGCTGCTGCACACGCACGTCGAGGACGCGTACCGGGGCCGGATGGCGAGCATCTTCATGATGCAGGTCGGCACGATGGCCCTCGGCGCTTTCGCCGTCGGCCTGATCTCGGAGGTGGTGGGTCCGCAGTTCGGCCTCGGCAGCTTCTCAGTGCTGCTGGTGCTGACCGCCATCGCCGCCTACGCCCTCGTCCCGCGCCTGCGCGACATGGAGTAGCGCGACCGACGAACCGGCCCCTCCGGCCCCCTCTCCTGGGGGAGAGGGCGGGGGTGAGGGGGCTCGCCCGACCGTGCTTTTGCCCCGAGGGGTTGTTGCGCCGCCGCACGCTCGTGCGAGGCGGGCGTCGGACGAGCGCGCGCGCTCCGCGCGGCTCGACCCACCCACCCGCCCCGGAATTTTCTTCATATGGGGGCTTCGCCCCCATACCCCCGCTACTACTCGCCCCGAGGGCTTGTTGCGCCGCCGCACGCTCGTGCCCGGCGGGCGTCGGAGGGGCGCTGCGCGCCTCCCCCTCACCCTCCGCCCTCTCCCGCAAGGGGCGAGGGAACCGGACCCACCCTCGATGGGCTTGTTGCGCCGCTCCGGCCCCCTCCGGCCCCCTCCGGCCCCCTCTCCTGGGGGAGAGTGGGGGTGAGGGGGCTCGCCAGACTCCCGAGGACCCGCGCCACGGCCTTTGGCCTGGAGAACCCGGCTGGATTCCGGCGTTCGCCGGAATGACGGGGGGAGTCGCCGGAATGACGGAGTAGCGAGGGCGCTCCGCTCAGCCGCGCGGGAGGCCGAGGCCGCGCGTGGCGATGATGTTGCGCTGGATCTCGGAGGAGCCGCCGGAGATCGTGATCGGGACCAGGCGCACGTAGAGGTAGGTGAAGTTGCCGCGCAGCGGTGCGCGCGGCTCGTCCTTCCAGAGCGACCCGTGCAGACCGAAGGCCCGCATCCCCGTGCGTGCGATGCGCTGACCCAGCTCCGTGCTGAACAGCTTGCCCATCGACGCCTCCTGGTTGGGCGTCAGCCCCGCCGCCTGCAGCGAGGCGATGCGCAGCGAGAGCTGCCGCGAGATGCCCGCCTCGATCCAGCGCTCAGCCAGCTCCGCGCGCGCCGCCGCCCAGCCGCCCACACGCCGGTACGGCGCGCCCTCGGCGCTCGCGAGGAAGTCCGCCAGCTGCGCGACGTTCTGCTCGTGCGCGACCGCGCCGGCCACGCCCGAGCGCTCGAAGTCGAGCAGCGTCATGCCGACGTACCAGCCCCGGTTCTCCTCGCCGACGCGCTGCGCGACGGGGACGCGCACGTTCTCGAAGAAGACCTCGTTGAAGTAGTGACCGTGGGTCATGTCCAGCAGCGGGCGCACCTCGAGGCCGGGCGTGTCCATATCCGGCACGAGCAGGAAGGTGATGCCGCGGTGCTTCGGCGCGGCGGGGTCCGTGCGGACGAGCATGAACAGCGCGTCGGCGTGGTGCGCGCCGGAGGTCCAGATCTTCTGCCCGTTGATCACGTACTCGTCGCCGTCGTGCTCGGCACGCGTGGCCAGCGAGGCGAGGTCCGAGCCCGCGCCCGGCTCGGAGTAGCCCTGCGCGTAGACGTAGTCGCCGCCGAGCATGCGTGGCAGCACCTCGCGGCGCTGCAACTCGCTGCCGTGGACGATCAGGGTCGGGCCGAGCATGACGACGCCGTTGCCGCCGACGGGCGGGGCGTGGGCGCGGGCCATCTCCTCGCCGAAGATGAACTGCTCGATGGAGCTGAGGCCGGCGCCGCCGTACTCGGCGGGCCAGGCGGGGGCGACCCAGCCGCGATCGGCGAGCGCGCGCGCCCACTCGCGGGCGGCCTCGCGCAGCTCCGGCTCCTCGGCGTGGCGGTCGAAGACCCACTGCACGAAGTGCTCGCCGCTATCGAAGGGGTCGTGCCTGTAGCGGTCGGGCAGCCGCGCCTCGATGAACGCGCGCACCTCGGCGCGGAAGGCGGCCTGCCCGGCCGTATCGCTCCAGTCCACGCGCCGTGCCTTCGCTACTCCGCGAGTTCGATGTTGGGCTGGAGTCTACTGCTCACACCCACAGTCCATCAGCGGACGGGGCGGCGGTCGCGGACGATCTCCGTGAGGATGCCGTTGGCCGAGGAGGGGTGGAAGAACGAGGCCGTGATGTCCTCGATCGGCTCGCCGAAGTCGATGTAGCGCAGGCCGTTGTCGATGAACTGTCTCGTGTCGGCGACCACGTCGTCGCTGCCGTAGCCGATGTGGTGCAGCCCCGGCCCACGACGCTCGAGGTACCGCCCGATGCCGCTCTCCGCGTCGTCGGGCAAGAGGATCTCGATCTTCGTCTCGCCGACCCCGACGCGCACGAAGAAGATGCGCGTGCGCTCCGGCGCGAAGTAGCCGCCCTCGGGCAGCGGCGAGCGCTCGGTGTCCCACGCGAGGCCGAGCCGCTCGACCAGCACCTCCCCGGCCTGCTCGAGGCTGTGCGACACGATCCCGATGTGGTCGACGTAGGTGATCATCGCCGTCCTCCTCCGCGCGCCCCGGCGGCGGGCGCATGCGAAGACTACGGGTTGCCGCCCACCTCGCACACCGCGCACCCGATCCACCGCCGCGCCTCGCTGCTCCGCCGGCTCGAGCCCTCGCGAGCGATCAATCGCCGCGATACGCGCGATCGGGCTCCGAGGTTCGAGCGGCCGGGCGTGGGCGGAGTCTGCTGCGCGCCCCAACCTCGATCAGCGGTTGGGGCGGGGGTCGCGGACGATCTCGGTGAGGATGCCGTCGGCCGAGCTGGGGTGGAATAACGAGGCCGTGATGTCCTCGATCGGCTCGCCGAAGTCCATGTAACGCAGGCCGTTGTCGATGAACTGCTGCGTGTCGGCGACCACGTCGTCGCTGCCGTAGCCGATGTGGTGCAGCCCCGGCCCGCGACGCTCGAGGTAGCGGCCGATCCCGCTCTCGGCGTCGTCGGGCAGCAGGATCTCGATCTTCGTCTCACCGAGGGCCGACCCTGACGAAGAAGGTGCGCGTGCGCTCGGCGGCGAAGTAGATGCCCTCGGGCAGCGGCGCACGCTCGATGTCCCAGGCGAGGCCGAGCTTCTCGACGAGCACGTCGCCCGCCTGCTCGAGGCTGTGCGACACGATCCCGATGTGATCCACGTAGGTGATCATCCCGTCCTCCTCCGCCCTCACTGTCGAAGCGAAGCCTAGCGGCTGCCGCCCACGGCGTGGACCGACTCACTCGGCGGACCGCCACTGCGCGCTCGCGACAAGCCTTCGTATACTCACGAGCCACGGACTCCCACCGCCCGGAGGCGTCATGGGCGAACTCGAAGCACCGCTGACCGGCATCCGCGTGCTCGATCTCGGACAGGCCGCCGTCGGCCCGGTCGCCGCCGAGTACCTCGCGTGGCTCGGCGCCGACGTGATCAAGGTGGAGTCGCCGGACGGCGACATGGTGCGCCGCACCCGCCCCGAGCTGCGCGGCATGGGCCACACCTTTCTCGGCAACAACCTCGGCAAGCGAGGCATCGTGCTCGACCTCAAGCAGCCCGGGGAGTTCGCGCGCGCCGAGGACCTGATCCGCACCGCCGACGTGCTGATCGAGAACTTCCGCTCGCCCGCCGTGATGGAGCGGCTCGGCCTCGGCTGGGAGCGCCTCCAGGAGCTCAACCCGCGCCTCATCTACCTGCAGAGTTCCGCCTTTGGCCCGGTCGGGCCGATGGTCGGCATGACCAGCAACGAGTGGTTCTCGCAGGCCGCGGGCGGCGCGACCAGCCTCAACGGCCAGCCCGGCGGACCGCCCGAGTTCTCGCGCGGGACGCCCTCGATCGACTGGAACGGCGCGGCCGTCAACCTCGAGTCGCTGCTCGTTGCGCTGTGGGTCCGCGAGCGCACCGGCCGGGGGCTGCGCATCCAGAACTCGCAGCTGCAATCGACAATGTTCGGCGCGACCACGCGCATCGCCGAGTACCTCGCGACTGGCGAGCCGCCGCCGCGGCTCGGCAGCGCGCGCAGCAACATCGTGCCCGATCAGTCGTTCGCCACCGCCGAGGGCTACGTCGCCGTCAGCGCGCTCAACCAGCGCCTCTGGATCCGGCTCTGCGAAGCCCTCGAGCGCCCGCACCTCGCCGCCGACCCGCGCTTCGCGAGCAACGCGCTGCGCGTCGAGAACCGCGAGGCGCTGATCCCGCTGCTCGAGGCGGCCTTCGCCGAGCGGACCGCCTCGGCGTGGGTGGAGCGGCTGCGCGCCGCCCGGGTGCCCGCCTCGGAGGTGCGGACCGGCCTGCCGCTGATCGAGGGCCTGCTGGCGCATCCGCAGGCGAGCGGGCAGCGCTTCCTGAGCGTCATGGACACGCCCTGGGGCGACATGGGCACCGCCGAGCCGCACTGGCGCTTCGACAAGTCCCGCGCGCGCATCACGGGCCCCTCGCCCGCGCAGGGTCAGCACACGGACGAGGTGCTGCGCGAGCTCGAGGACGAGGTGGCAGCGCTGCCGCCGCCGGCGCCCGCCGCGAGCAACGGCGCGCGCGGCAACGGCGCCACGGCTGCCGGCTCGGAGGCGCCCGAGCCCACGGGCGCCCTC
Source organism: Dehalococcoidia bacterium (assembly GCA_965207415.1). Lineage (GTDB taxonomy): Bacteria > Chloroflexota > Dehalococcoidia > UBA2979 > UBA2979 > VXMT01. The sequence goes on along the minus strand of CBDBMD010000003.1, from coordinate 2,840,060 downwards.
GCGGGGCTGCGCGTGCTCGACCTCTCGCAAGGCGTCTCCGGCCCGATCTGCGCGATGCAGCTCGGCGACCTCGGGGCGGACGTAATCAAGATCGAGCCGCCCGAGGGCGACTGGATCCGCGAGGTCGGCCCGTTCCTGGAAGCACAGCACACCCCGGCAGAGGGCGAGCCGGAGAGCGCACTCTACCTCCAGCTCAACCGCAACAAGCGCGGGATCGCGCTCGACCTCAAGTCCGCCGAGGGCAGGGCCGTCCTCGAGCGTCTGCTCGCCCGCGCCGACGTGCTGGTCGAGGGCTACCGGCCGGGCGTGATGGAGCGCCTCGGCCTCGGCTACGAGGAGCTTTCGAAGCGCTATCCGCGGCTCGTCTACCTCTCGATCAGCGGGCAGGGCGCCGAGGGACCGCTGGCCGAGGCGCCCGCGAGCGAGCTGGACGTGCAGGCCGTCGTCGGCTCCAACCGGCACCTCGGCCGCGCCTCCGAGCCGCCCGTGCGCTACGGCTACGACCTCGCCTCGGTGGGGGCGGGCATCGCCGGGGTGCACGGCGTCCTGACGGCGCTGCTCTGGCGCGAGCGGCACGGCCTGGGGCAGCACGTGCAGACCTCGCTGCTGCAAGCCTTCATCGCGAAGCACCAGTGGACGATCAGCGCCGAACTGGCCGTCGAGGATCGCGTCGGCCGCCCGCTCACCGGCGCCGACGAGGAGCCCGATCACGGCTTCGAAACCGCCGACGGCTACGCCCTGATCACGATGCGCGGGGACGAGGGCGCCTGGGCGAAGTTCCTGATCGCCATCGACCGCCCCGAGGTGCTCCTCGATCCGCGCTACGAGGCGCCGGACAGGCTGATGCGCAACCTCCACCTGCTGCCACCGCTGGTGAACGACCGCACGCGCGAGATCCCCTTCGAGGAGCTGCGCACTCTGGTGCAGGACGAGCTCGGCTACACGATCGTGCGCATGCACGACCTGCACTCGCTGATCGGGGACGCGCAGACCGAGGCGCTGGGCATGGTGCAGACGATCGAGGGCCACCCCACGCTCGGCCCGCTGCGTACGCTGAACGTGCCCTGGGGCTTCGAGGACGGCCTCGCCTCGCTGCGCCTCCCGCCGCCGCTGCTCGGCCAGCACGGCGCCGAGCTGCTGGCCGAGGCGGGTTACGAGGAGGCGGAGATCGCCCACCTCGCGGAGTCAGGCGCGGTGCGGCTCATCCCGCGGGCGGCGCTCGCCGGCAGGTAGCAACCCTTCGACGGATAGCACGGGTATGCTACGATCCCGCTCCCCGAGAGAGAGGCTCGTTGCCCGAGCAGAGCACCAACGGCTCCATCCCGCTGGAAGTCGTGCGGCAAACGGTCCGCGAGGAGATCACCTACTCAATGGCGATAGCGGCAGCCCGCCGCATTGCGAGCGAGGTCGTGCGGCCAGTGGTCCGCGACGAGATCACCTACGCGATGGCGATAGCGACAGCCCGCCGCATTGCGAGCGAGGTCGTGCGGCCAGTGGTCCGCGACGAGATCACCTACGCGATGGCGATAGCGACAGCTCGCCGCATTGCGGGCGAGGTCGTGCGGCCAGCGGTCCGCGACCGCGACGCCGCCGGGGGGACGTGAAGGCACCACGCGAGGACTTGACGCAACTTGCAGCGGAGCGTGAAGGCACCACGCCCGAGGGGGCTACGCCTGCGCCCGCGGATCCACGTGGTTGACGCGGTAGTGGAACTTCCAGCCCTCGGCGGTCCGCACGAAGACGTCGTCGTACCAGCCGGTGGCGAGGATGCGTGCGCGTGACTCGCCGGTGGTCGCGATCGTCACGAGGAACATCGCCTTGCCGCGCACGGTGCCGTCCGCGTCGGGCTCCTCGATCCGGATGTTGGAGACCATGTGCCGGCGCGGGGTCGGCTCCTCGACCCAGCGGTTGCTCACCAGCTCACGGATCGCCTCGCGGCCGCGCACCTCGCTGCCAGCGCGACCGAAGACGGCGTCCTCGCTGAACAGCGCGGCGAAGGTGTCGTGGTCGGCCGTGTCGAAGGTGTAGCAGTAGTCAGCGATCAGGTCATGAATCGCCTGCCGGTCCGCGGGGTCCATCGTCGCCTCCATTCGCAGCCTGCGCGCGCGAGGGCATCGTAGCCGCCTCGAGGCCTGGGGTGAGTGCTCCGTCGCTGGGCGGGTAGTCAGGCGCGCCCTGCGGGATGTAACCTTGGAGTTCATCACGGGTTCACCAACAAACGTCTTCGCGGAGGGAGGCGAGCGATGTCGATTCGCGGGAAAGCGGCGATCGTCGGATTCAGCGAGCTCCCGACGCTACGCCAGTACGGCGAGCGCAGCACCACCGGCCTTCTCGCCGAGGTGGCCCGAGGCGCGATCCGCGACGCCGGAATGCGTAAGGAAGACATCGACGGCGTCATCAACCGCGAGGACGTGAACTCCCTCGAGCTCTGCGAGGCGCTGGGCATCACGCCCCGCTACACCTCCTCGATGACCACGCACGGGGCGAGCGGCGCGGCCTCCGTGCTGACGGCGGCGATGGCCGTTTCCTCGGGCGTCGCCAGCAACGTGCTCTGCATGCTCGGCCAGTCGCGGCCGGCCAGCGCGACGCGGCTGGAGGCCGGCGCGGGCGCGCGCGGCGGGGGTGGCCCCGCCAACATCCTCACCGAGTGGGAGGCGCCCTTCGGCACCGTGATCGCCGCCAACGGCGGCTACGGGATGATCAAGGCGCGCCACATGCACGAGTTCGGCACCACCCAGGAGCAGTTCGCCAAGTGCGCCGTCGACCAGCGCTTCAATGCGCTGCAAAACGAGAACGGGCTCTGGAAGGACCCGATCACGATCGAGGACGTGATCAACTCGCGCTACGTCAACGACCCGCTGCACTTGCTGGAGTGCGTGATGCCCTGCTCCGGCGCCAACGCGGTCATCGTGACCTCGGCGGAACGCGCCGCCGCGCTGCCGAACCCGCCGGTCTACATCCTCGGCGTGGGCGGGCCAGCGACGAGTCACAGCGTGGTCTGGCAGAACGACAACGTCACCACCACCCCGGTGGTCCAGTCCGCACCCACGGCGCTGCAGATGGCGCAGTACAGCGCGAGCGACATGGAGTTCGCGCAGTTCTACGACTGCTACACGATCCTCGCGATGATGTGCCTCGAGGACGCTGGCATCTGCCCGAAGGGCGAGATCGGGCCGTTCTACGAGAGCACGGACACGACCTACGAGGGCGACTTCCCGATCAACACCGACGGCGGCCAGATCTCGGCCGGCCAGCCCGGCGGCGGCGCCGGCGGCTTCCGCCATGTCGTGGAGGCGACGCGTCAGATCATGGGGCGCGCCGGGGTGAGGCAGGTGAAGAAGGGCGACCTCTGCCTTGTCAATGGGTGAGGCGGCACCGGCAGCGTCATGACGACGCTGGTGCTCGGTTCGGGCGCCACCCTCTAACCCACGAAACAAGCGAGAACATCGAGGTCCACGATGGCCGAATACGCCAAGCCCCTCCCGCGACAAGCCGACCCGGCGCTGACGCAGCCCTTCTGGGACGCGGCCAAACGCCACGAGTTGATCCTCCCGCGCTGCCTCCAGTGCAGCCGCCACTTCTGGTATCCGCGGCAGGCCTGCCCACACTGCCTCAGCCCGGACTGGGAGTGGACGAAGGCCAGCGGACGCGGCCGCCTTCACACCTACACGATCGTGCGCCAGCCGCAGAACCCCGCCTTCAACGACGACGTGCCCTACGCCTACGCGATGGTCCAGCTCGACGAGGGCGTGCGCATGATCTCCAACCTCGTCGAGGTCGAGGTGCCCGACGGGGTGCAGATCGACATGGAGCTCGAGGTGACGTGGGACGACGTCACCGAGGAGTGGACGCTGCCGCGCTTCCGGCCGGCGGGGTAGCGCCGCGGATCGCATCGCCTCAGAGGAGGGCTCCCGCCGGCCTCCTCCTTGATCCAGCTCCTTACTTTCGGTAATATTCCAGTAAGGAGCATCATGCTCATCAAGATCACCTCGAAGCGCCAGGTCACGTTTCCCGCGCGAGTGCTCGACGCGCTGGGCGTGGGGCCGGGCGACCAGCTCGAGCTGGAGGAGGGCCCCGATGGCTTTACGCTGCGGCCGCGGCGCGTGAATCGCGCTCGCCTCGCGCCGCTGCGCGACAAGCTCCGGCGCGGACACGGCAGCTTCGACCTCGAGACCTTCCGCGAACAGCCCCATGACCCCTCGCTTCGGGATTGATACGTCAGTCCTGGTGCGACTGCTGTCCGGCGACCCGGCGGCGGAGTTCGAGCGGTGCGCGAACAGGCTGAACGACCTGGTCGAGGACGGCGCGGAGGTCTTCGCCTCGAACCAGGTCATCGGCGAGGCGTATGTGGCCGTGCAGCACCACTACGGCGTCTCGAAGAGCGACGCCCGGGCCGGGCTCGCGGAGGTGCTGCGCAGCGGTCTGGTCGCTCCGCTGCACGGGCGCACGGTCTTCGCGGCCCTCGAGGCTTCCGCCGGCGCCGGCCTGCTCGACCGGCTGATCGCCGACGACTACTCGCGAGCCGGCCTGGAGGTTCTGACGCTGGACCGGAGGATGGGTTCGCTGCCGGGTGTCCGGCGGCTGTAGGCGGGACCCGCTACCGCCCGCCGCCTGTGGCGCCCTCCTCCAGCAGCGCCAGCGCCGCCTCGGCGGCGCGGCTGGCGTAGGCGACATACTCGCCCGGGCTCAGCTCCTCGAGGGGGACGCGCAGCTCGGAGCGCGTAGTCGCCGGGTCGTCGGTGTCGAGCTGGTCCGCCTCGAAGCCGATGCGCAGCTCGTAGAGGCCGCCGTCCTCGCCGAGCACGACGCAGCCGGGAGCGTCCTCGCCCTGGCCGCCGGACGGCGGCTCGACCTCGATGCCGTAGGAGAAGAACGAGCCGGGGTACTCCGGGAACGGGTCGAATGAGGCGGCGACCTCGCGGAGCAGCTCGCGGTACTCGCGCGCGGCCTGCTCCATGATCGCGTCGGCGTGCGCGCGGAAACGCAGCGTCCCGCCGCCCGCGGCCTGTCCGCTCATCGGGCGTCCGCGCGGAGCTCGCGTCGTCTCAGGAAAGGCAATGGCAGTCCGTGCTCAACTCGCCGTCCACCTCTTCGCGTTCGGCCCACTCGAGCAACTCCTGACGGTCGAGGGAGCAGACCTTGATGTACTCCCCCGTGGTGTAGCGCTGGCCCCGCTCGGAGATCAGCTCGCAGACGGCGAGGTGCAGCACGATCGCCGTCGAGGGACGCGGGGTGCGTCCGACGTTGAGCACGTAGCCCTCGGGATGCCAGCGCGTCCACGCGAGGTAGGCCTCGTCGGCGTCGACGAACAGCTGCATGGGACGGCGCTCCGTGCGGCTGGGCTTCCCGCCCCTACTCGATGGCCTCCCAGCGGTCCTTCATCGTGGCGGCGACGGCCGGCATCGTCGTGTACTCCATCTCGTCGAGGGGCAGGCGATGCGGCTCGAACGGGCCGTGCTTGCGCAGGTAGTCGCTGATGTCGTTCGCCTCAGCGCGAGCGTTGTCGTACGAGGGGTCGTCGAAGAGGTCGCGCGGGCCGACAAGCATGCCCTCCGCGAGCTGGAAGCCGAGCGCGACGATCCGCGGCGGGCCGTCGAAGCGCGCCGGGTGCGCGTCCTCGACCGAGGTCGGCATCCACGGCCCGTAGTGCGAGCCACGCATGAAGCCCTCGACGGTCCAGGCGGTCGTGAACGGCTCGATCACCTCGCCGACGGCGGGGAAGGCGCCCTGGCAGCGCACGATCGCCGTCGGGTCGTCCTTGCCGACGTAGCGACCGGCGATCAGCGAGAGCTTGTCGGTCGAGGAGACGGCGGCGACCTCGCCGGTGCTGCGGCTGCGCACGCGCTTCACGGCAAAGTGCGCCGGCGATCCGATGAAGACCAGCAGGTCGTACATCTCGTCCGGGCAGTCGAGGTAGATGCGGGTGTGCTCCTTGACGTCGTGAACCTCGAAGGAGAAGCCCTGGTGCAGCGGCTCGGCAATGACGAGTCCGGCGGTGTTGAAGGGGTCGGCGAACATCTTGAAGAAGGGCAGGTTGAACGAGCCCGCCGAGGTCTTGTCGCCCATGAAGACGATCACCGGCTCGGACGGGCGCTCCTCGAGCTCCAGTTCGGCCGAGCCGGGGCCCGCGCCGCGGATGTTGCCGGAGAAGGCGTCGACGAGGATGTCCTGGCCCGCGCCGTAAAGGTGCAGCTTCTGCGCCACCTCCGTGCCCGTCTGGAAGGTGTCCCAGGCGAGGCGGTGGATCGCCTCGTCATCCTCGCCGCGGTCGTGCGACATGACGAGGAACAGGTCGTCGCCGCAGGCGTGAGCCTGGGCGTCGATCAGCAGCCCCGACTGCACGGCCTGGGCGAGCGACTCGCGGCCCGCGTCGAGCAGTTCCGGGTGCATCGCGGAGTGGCCAACGTAGCCGCCGACATCCGCTTTGATCACGCTGAGGGTTTGGGGCATGACGCCATCCTTCGTCTCGCTCGTGCGGGCGAATCCTGCTGTGCCGCCCGGCCTCGGTTGGGTGTGACGCGCCGCGTGGCACCGCGACGCTCCGTCGTTTCCCCGATTCTACACGACGGACAGGACACGCCCCCGGCGGCGTCAGCCCCCGTAGCGCTGGCGCAGCTCGTCGCGCACGCGCAGCGCGAGCGGCTCCGTCAGCGCGCGCAGATCCTCGGCGATGCGCGAGCGATCGAGGAAGGCGTCCAGCGCGGCGATGGCCTCCAGCCCGCGCGTGCGCGCGTGCTCCTCGTTCGCGGCGCGGAAGCCTTGCAGCTTGCGCGGGCCTTCGCGGCCGCCCTCGGAGATGTACCAGTCGCGGAAGGCGACGCCGCAGCCGAGGTCGAAGAGCAGCGCACCGAGTGGCGTCGCAACGGGCGGCACGCCCGCCGCCAGCGCTCGCGCCGTGCTGGTCCGCGGGCGCGAGTCGTACTCCGCCATCAGGTGCCCACCCGTCGGGACCAGTCCGGCGAGCTGCCCGAACAAGGCTCGCTCGACCTCGGGCGAGATCGGCTGCACGCCACCACCAGCAAGCGGCGGCGCGTCGGTGTAGTCCAGCACCTCGACCCAGTTGAAGCCGGGGAACGGTCCGGAGTTGTGCAGCCCGAAGATCACCGGCGCAGCCGCCGGCCCCTCGGGCCCGTCGAGCATGCAGCGGAAGTAGGTCGAGCCGACGGCGCTGCGCGGACCAAGCAGGACGCTCAGCCGCAGCCCATCGCCGAGCGAGGCGCCGTCGATGGCCGCGAGCGGGTGATCGGGGCGTTCGGATGCGGGCTGCCAGCGCCCGTCGTCGGAGCCGCCCGAGGGTGTCGCCGTCATGGCCCGGACGCTAGCACGGGCAGTTGGAGTCGGGCGAGCGAGGCAGCCCGCCCGACCTCCCGTCGGCTACCAGATCGTCTCGATCTGAGGCGAATCAGACAGCACCGCGTCACGCGTCACCACGGGCGCCTGGCGCACCATCGCTTCGGCCGCGATGAGGCGGTCATGCATCTCAGGAACCTCTGGGATCCGATCGAGCCAGTCGAGCTGCGCTCGGCCGAGATCCGAGAACTCGATCCCGGCAACCGACAGCAATGCGTCGATCAAGATTGACGGAGCCCTTGGCTCCCCGATCTTCACGGACACGAAATGGAGCTCGGCGAGGGCGATGGCAGGCACAATCAGCGTCGCGTTGCCGGTCTCGGCCAGCCGGAAGATGGCGGAAGCTGCCGGACTCAGCCGCTGCGAAGAAGTCAGGTACCACCACAGCGTATGTGTGTCCGCCACGAACCGGAGTTCGCTAGTCTGCACGGTCGCCTTCCGCTTCGCCTGACTCAGGAAGCCGTGGGCGCCAGATCGCCTTGAGTTCCACGAATTCCTCGTAGGGCACATCAGGCAGGTGGGAGAACGCGTCCCGCAGCGTTCGGAGTGATGGCTTGTCCTCCGGCGAGGGCGGAACGGGTGTGACCTTGCCGCAGGGCTTCCCGCGACGAGTAATGATCACTTCCTCGCCTTCCTCCACGCTCCGGAGAATCTCGCTGATCCTGGCCCTGAACTCCCTGACACTGTATGTAGTCATCACGCATCGCTTTCTGTAGTCACGCTACAACTGTTTCGTGACCGCACGCTACCATATCCTGTGTGCACATGAGAAGATCGGCTCGCCGCAAGCGGGCCGCGGGCTATCCTCGCAGCGATGAGCACGACCAGCCCCGGCGACCTGCCCGACGAGGCGACCCTCGCGGCCTACGCGGCGGCCGTGCGCGGCCTGCTCGCGCGCGGCGGCTACGAGCGCTCCGGAGACCCGCGCGAGGCGAAGCGCTTCCGCATCAGCCACATCGAGGCCTTCCTCGAGGCCGCCGGCCGGCCGGACCGGCGCCGCACCGTCCACATCGCCGGCTCTAAGGGCAAGGGCTCGACCGCGGCGCTGGTCGAGGCGCAGCTGCGCGCCGCCGGCGCGCACACCCTGCTGCTCACCTCGCCCGACCTGCACCAGGCGCGCGAGCGCGTGCGCATCGACGGCGAGCCGCTCGGCCACGCTGCCTTCGCCCGCATCGCGAAGGTGCTGCTGGACGACGAGGCGACCGAGGGCTGGTCCTACTTCGAGCTGCTGACCGTGCTCGGCTGGCTCGCGGGCGCCGAGGCCGGCTGCGAGTGGCAGGTGCTCGAGGTCGGCCTCGGCGGACGGCTCGACACGACGAACGTCGTTGACGCCGCGAAGGAGGTCGCGGTCGTCACGCCGATCGACCTCGAGCACACCGCGATCCTCGGCGACACGATTGAGCAGATCGCGGCGGAGAAGGCGGCGATCATCCGCGCGCCGGGCGCGGCCGTCGCCGCGCCGCTGCGCGAGCGCGCGCTCGACGTGGTGCGTTCACGCGCCTCCGAGGTGGGGGCGACGCTGCACGAGGTGGCGTCCGAGTGCGCGCTGCGGGTCACCTCGCAGGGCCTCGACGGGCAACAGCTGGATCTGCGCACGCCGCTGCGCACCTACCGGCGGCTGCGGCTGCCGCTGATCGGCCGCCACCAGGCGGAGAACGCGGCGACCGCCGTGCGCGCGGCGGAGCTGGCCTGGGAGGCAGCGGGCGGCGAGCTGCCCGAGGCCGCCGTGCGCGACGGGCTCGCCTCGGTGCGCTGGCCCGGGCGCTTCGAGGTGTTGCGCGTGCGCCCGCTGGTGGTGCTGGACGCGCTGCACACGCCGCTCGCGGCGGAGCGCTTCCGGGAGACCGTGCAGGAGCTGCCGCTGCCCCAGCCGCGTGTCCTCGTGGTTGGCCTGCTGGCCGGGCGCGACGTGCCGCTGCTGGCCGCGCCGCTGCTCGCGGGAAACGAGACAGTGATCGTCGCGCCGCCGTCCTCGGAGCGTGCGGCCGACCCCTCGCAGGTCGCCGCCGCCTTCGCCGAGGCGGGCGCGGTGGTGCAGCAGCAGCCGAACGTCGCGGCCGCCCTCGATCTGGCGCGCGCGCTGGCCGGCGAGGGGGGCGCCGTCTTTGTCATCGGCAGCCTCTACACGGTCTCCGAGGCGCGGGAGCTGCTGCTGGGAGTGAGCGGGGATCGCGCGCTCGGCCTGCGCTAAACTAGCGTCAGCGATGGAGACACCGCTGGAGGCCGGATGATGCAACGCAATGGCAGGGATCGCCGTGTCGTTGTCACCGGCATGGGCGTGATCTCTCCCCTCGGCAACACCGTCGACGAGCTGTGGGAGCGCGCGCTCAACGGCGAGTCCGGCATCACCGCGCTGACGGCGATCGACCCCAGCAACTACCCTTGCAAGGTCGCCGGCCAGGTCCACGACTTCGAGCCAAACGAGTGGATGGACCGCAAGGACGCACGCCGCATGGCGCGCTTCTCGCAGTTCGCGATCGCCGCCGGCAAGCAGGCAATCGCCGACGCGCGGCTGGACCTCGAGGCGATCGGCGATGGCCGGGCGGGAGCCGTACTCGGCACCGGCAACGGCAGCCTGCCGCATGCCGATCAGGCGATGCGCACGATCCTCAACCGCGGCGGCCACCGCGTCGATCCGCTCTACATGGCGAAGATGCTGCCGAACATGGCGGCGGGGAACCTCAGCATCCAGCTCGGCCTGCGCGGTTACACCAACACCGTGACCACCGCCTGCGCCGCGGCCACGCAGGCGATCGGCGACGCCGGCGAGGTGATCCGCCGCGGCCACGCCGACGTGATGCTGGCCGGGGGCACGGAGGCGGGCATCTCCGAACTGGGACTCGCCGGATTCTGCGCGATGCGCGCCCTCACCACCTCCTTCAACGACCGCCCGGGAGAGTCGTCGCGCCCGTTCGACCGCGACCGCGACGGCTTCGCCCCCTCGGAAGGTGCGGGGGTGCTGGTGCTCGAGGAACTCGACCACGCCCGCGGACGCGGCGCCGAGCCGCTTGCCGAGCTGATCGGCTACGGCGTCAGCGCCGACGCGACCTTCCTGGTCGCACCACCGGAGGACGGCCGCGGCGCGGCGCGCGCGATCCAGCTCGCCCTCGATGACGCTGGCGTCGCCCCGGGCGAAATCGACTACATCTCCGCGCACGCCACGGCGACCGAGGTCGGCGACATCGCCGAGACGCGAGCGATCCGCTCGGCGTTCGGCGAGGACGCGTACGGCATTCCCGTGACCGCGTTCAAATCCCAGATCGGCCACCTGCTCGGCGGCGCCGGGGGCGTCGAGACGATTGCCGCGATCCAGACACTGCGCACCTCGACGATCGCCCCGACCATCAACCTGGAGCACCCGGACCCCGAGTGTGACCTCGACTACGTCCCGCTCCAGCCGCGCAGCGCGGACGTGCGCACCGTCGCCAAGAACTCGTTCGGCTTCGGCGGCCAGAACGCCGTGCTGATCCTGCGCCGCTTCGAGGACTGAACTGCTCCGCGCCCCGCTCTCGCCTTCCGACCGCTGGTATGATGGTTGCGGCGGGGCGCCACGAACGGCGCCCCGTCGGCGTGCGCGCCGCATTCGAGCAACCTCCCCACGGATCAGGCCAGCGGATCGGGCCACATGAGCACCTGGGTCGGGCGTTACGCCATCGTCGGCGGCGAGGTTCGCGAGGACGGGCCGTGGCTCGCCGAGCAACTGCGCTTCAGCGACGAGGAGCGCGTCCACCTCTTCGTCCTCGCCGACCCCGCCGACGAGCGCTCCGCCGAATTCTGCCAGGAGGTCGCGGGCGCCGTCGCCGACCTCTTCGCCGCCGAGTCGCTCTCGCTCACCGGCGGGCTGCTGCGCGCGCTGCGCCAGGCGAATCGCAATCTGGCCGAGTGGAACAGCCGCTCGCTGCGCGAACACCGCGTCTCGATCGGCGTCACCTGCCTGGCGGTGCGCGGCGATAGCGCGACGGTCGCCCTGGCGGGCCCCGGCGTCGTCTACGTCGCCGCTCCCGACGGCGTGCGCCGCATCAGTTCCGAGGGCGATGACGCTGCTCAGCCCCTCGGCGGCGCCGAGCGGCTGGAGCCGCTGTTCACCGGCGTCCCGCTCGAGCAGACCCGGATCCTGATCCTCAGCAGCGCCGCCGAGGACGCGGCCGGGTCCGCGGCGATCGGTCAGGCGCTGGGAAGCGAGCCGGACCGCGCCCTCGCCGAGATCTTCCGCCTCACCCGACAGGTGGACGACATGACGGCGGTGCTGATCGCCGATGTGGCCGACTCCGCGGTCGAGCCCGCCCCGGTGGAGATCGATTTCCCCGACAGCGAACGCCCGGCGGATGAGCGGGAAGCAGCCGTCCCCGAACCTCCGGCGCCGATCATCACCTCGCCGGCTCCGCAGCCGCCGTCCGGACGGCGCTTGCCGGGCCTGCGCCGCCCCCGCTCGGCAGGCGCGCCACGCAGCCGGCGGCGCTGGCTGATCGCGGGGCTGCTGCTGCTCGCCGCGCTGATCGCCGCGGCCGGCGCCTACTACCTGCCGCCGCTGCTCGAGGGCGATCCGCAGGCCGAGGTCGAGGAGCGGCTTACCGCCGCCAACGCCTTCCTCGGCGCAGCGGCGGAGAACGAGGACATCGCGTGGCAGCGGCAGCAACTGCAGGCGGCGCTCGCCGAGCTTGAGCAGGCGCGCGCCGTCGGCATCGACGATCCGCGCATCGACGAACTCCAGGGCGGCGTGCAGCAGCAGCTGGACGACCTCAACGGCGTCGTCGAGATCGGCGATCTGCGGCGCATCCTGCCGTTCGCCGGCTCGCTGACCGCGCCCCTCAGTCCGGTCAACCTCGTCTTCGGCGGGGACTGGCTGTGGCTGATCGACGGCGATCGCGGGCGTGCCTTCGCGATCGATCCCGCGGGGCGCGAGCCGGCCGTCGAGGCGTACCGCGCGGGGGTACGCTACGGCGCCGTCATCGCCTCGCGGCCGAGCGTCATCGCCTGGGACGCCGCGGCCTCCCGGCTGCTGCTGATCGACGAGTCGCGCAGGCTGTTCGCGCTCGTGCCCGGAGAGATTCCCGCCCCCCTGCCGCTGCGCGACGCCGCCGAACTGGGCGCGATCGACGCGATCGACGCGTACGAGGGCAACCTCTACATCCTCGACACGCTCGGCGCCGAGATCTGGCGCTACCGCCCGGTCGACGACGGCTTCGACACGGAGCGCACCGGGCTGATCGGCGGGACGCTGCCCGGCGTGGTGGCGACGGGCGGCGCGCCGCACGAGGGCGCGCTGCGGCTGATCGTCGACGGCGATCTCCACGTACTGGTCGGCGACATGGCGCGCCGCTTCCGCCTCGGCAGGCAGCTGGGACCGCTGCTCGAGGGCATCGACCGGCCGCTGAACACGCCTGTGGGCATCGCGCGCGACTCAGCCGAGGGCGTGCTCTACGTCGCCGACCGCGGCAACCGCCGCATTGTCGCCAGCGGCGACGACGGCGCGTTCCTGCGCCAGTTCGTGCACCCCGCCCTCCTCGACATCCGTGCGCTCGCGCTCTCCCCGGACGGCGGCACGATCTACATCCTGACCGGCACAAGCATCGAGGCCTTCGATCCCGCCGCGGAGCTGGAGCCGGAGGCGGAGGCGGAGGCGGAGTGACGCGGCCGGACCGTAGCGGTCGTCGCGATATCCTGTAGCGCATGACCACGGTGCTCGCGATCGAATCGTCCTGCGACGAGACGGCGGCGGCGGTCGTCGTCGACGGGCGGCGCGCGCTCTCCAACGTGGTCGCCTCCCAGCAGGAGCTGCACGCCGAGACGGGCGGCGTCGTGCCCGAGGTGGCCGCGCGCCAGCACCTGCGCGCGCTGCTGCCGGTGGTGCGACAGGCGCTCGCAGACGCGGAGTGCGACTGGGACCGCCTCGACGCGATCGCCGCCACCGCCGGCCCGGGCCTGCCGGGCGCGCTCGTCGTCGGCCTCAACGCCGCGCGCGGGATCGCCTGGGCGCGCGGGCTGCCGCTGATCCCGGTCGACCACCTGGAGGGTCACGTCTGCGCCAACTGGCTCGGCGAGGAGGAGCCGCCGCTGCCCGCGCTCGCGCTCGTCGTCTCCGGCGGGCACACGGAGCTGCTGCTGATGCTGGACCACGGCCGCTTCGAGCGCCTCGGCGGGACGCGCGACGACGCCGCCGGCGAGGCCTTCGACAAGGTCGCTCGGCTGCTCGACCTCGGCTACCCCGGTGGCCCGCCGCTCTCGCGGCTGGCCGCGACAGCCGAGGATCGCGCGCTGCGCCTGCCGCGCGCCTGGCTACCCGGGAGCGACGACTTCTCCTTCTCCGGCCTCAAGACCGCCGTCGCGCAGCGCGTCGCCGCCGAGCCGGACCTGCCGCCCGCCGAGGTCGCCCACGCCTTCGAGGAGTCCGTCGCGGACGTGCTCTCGCGCAAGGCGGCGCGGATCGCCGAGCGCGAGGGCGTGGCCTGCCTGTTGGTCGCCGGCGGCGTCGCCGCCAACGGCCGCCTGCGCGAGGCCGTGCGCGAGGCCTCGCCCGTCCCGGTCTTCATCCCCCCGCCCGTGCTCTGCACCGACAACGCCGCGATGATCGGCGCCGCCGCCTACCGCCACCTCGACGACGCAGTCGCCCCCGAGTCCGAGCTCGACATCTTCCCCACCGCCAAGCGGCGACCGCCGCGCCCAAAGCGCCGCAGCAGCTGACCCGCGCCCTCCGCCTCCGGCCCCTCGGGTTCCGGCCCCTCTCCCGGACGAGCGAGCGCTGCGCGCCGCTCGGACCCACCCACCCGCCCTCGGATTTTCCGTCTGCGGGGGGCTACGCCCCCCGCGCCCCCCAGCGGTCTGCCGCACGCGGCGCAGCCTCCGAGACCGGCCCGGCCCCCTCTCCTGGGGGAGAGGGCGGGGGTGAGGGGGCTCGCCCGCAGCTGGTCGTGCCTCGATGGGTTGTTGCGCCCTCAAGGCTCCGCGAGGCGCTGCCGAAGCGCGGCCTCCGTGCACCGCTTGCGCCCTCAGGGCCGCACCGGGACGATCGCGGGCGAAGGAGCACGCGCATGGGCAGCGGCCTCGGCCCCGTCAACGGCGTCCTCGTCTGGACCGAGGCGGCGCGCTTCCGGGCACTGCGCGACTTCTACGTGGAGACGCTCGGCCTCGTGCCGCGCGCCGACCGCGACGGCCATGTCGACTTCGAGTGGGGCGGCCTGCGCCTCACGATCGCCGTCCACGAGGACATCGGTGGGCCGGCCCGCGACCCACTGCGCGTGATGATCAACTTCGCCGTCGAGGATACCGAGGCCGAGTACGCCCGCCTCGTGCGGGCGGGCGTTGCCTTCAGCCGCCCGCCCGGGCGCGAACCGTGGGGCGGCCTCGTCGCCACCTTCGCGGACCCGGACGGCAACACGCTGCAGCTGCTGCAGCTCCCGCCGGGGCGCTAGCCGCGGTCAGGCGATCAGGCGATCAGGCCGCCGTCGACGATGAACTCGGAGCCGCTGCTGTAGGAACTCTCGTCCGAGGCGAGGAAGAGCGCGAGCCGCGCGACCTCCTCGGGCTGCCCGATGCGCCCGAGCGGCGCCCGCCCGCTCACCTCCACGATGTTGGCGGGGTCGGCCATACTGGTATCGGCGAGCATCGGCGTCTCGATCACGCCCGGGTGGATCGAGTTCACCCGAATCCCGTGCGGGCCGAGCTGCGCGGCGGCCGACCTGGTCATGCCTCGCACCGCCCACTTGCTCGCGCCGTAGGCGAAGCCGCTGCGGCCGGCGCGCATCCCGGCGACCGACGAGATGTTGACGATCGAGCCGCCCCCGCGCTCGATCAGCACCGGCGCGACCTCGCGCATCCCGAGAAAGACGCCGATCTGGTTGACCTCGATCACGAGCCGGTACTCCTCGATGCTGCAGTCGATCAGCGACGACCCGCGGTAGACGCCGGCGTTGTTGACGAGCACGTCGATCCCGCCGTGCAGCTCCACCGTCCGAGCGACGACGGACGCCCACTCGTCCTCGCTGGTCACGTCGTGGTGGAGAAAGGTGCCGCCGATGATGTCGGCCGTCCGTTCGCCGTCCTCGTCGAGCACGTCGCTGAGGACGACGTTCGCGCCCTCCTCGGCGAAGAGCCTCGCCTCGGCCGCGCCCTGTCCGCGCGCCCCACCGGTGATCAGCGCCGTCTTGCCCTCGATCCTGCCCATGGCGGCCTCCTTTCGATGGAAGGGAGGCTACGCCCTCGGGCCCGCGAGCGTCAGGCCGTCATGCCGCCGTCGATCACGAACTCGGAGCCCGTGCTGTAGGCGCTGTCGTCCGAGGCGAGGAACAGCGTGAGCTTCGCGACCTCCTCGGCCTCCGCGACCCGGCCGAGCGGGACGCGCCGCAACGTCTCGTCGAGCCCGCCCGCCTCGATAGCCGGGATCTGGTACAGCATCGGGGTCTCGATCGGACCCGGGTGAACCGAGTTCACGCGGATGCCGTAGCGGCCCAGTGCGACCGCCGCCGACTTCGTCATGCCGCGCACCGCCCACTTGCTCGCGGTGTAGCCGAACGCGACACCGGTTCCGCGCAGACCGCCGACCGAGGAGATGTTGATGATCGAGCCGCCTCCGCGCTCGATCATCACCGGCGCAACCTCGCGCATCCCGAGGTAGACGCCGACCTGGTTGACCTCGATCACGCGCCGATAGTCGCCCAGATCACCGCCGACGAGGGGCGTCGGTATGTAGATGCCGGCGTTGTTGATCAGCACGTCGATCCCGCCGTGCAGCTCGACCGTGCGAGCGACGACGGCCGCCCACTCCTCCTCACTCGTCACGTCGTGGTGGAGGAAGGTGCTGCCGGCTTCGGCGGCCGTCCGCTCGCCCTCTTCGTCGAGTACGTCGGTGAGGACGACGTTCGCACCCTCCTCGGCGAACAGCTTCGCCTCGGCCGCGCCCTGTCCGCGCGCGCCACCCGTGATCAGCGCCGTCTTGCCCTCGAGCCTGTCCATCGCGGCCTCCTCCCGCGCGACGCGAATGCGCCGGGCGCAGGCTACGCCACGCGTCCAACCGTCAGCCCGGGCGCGTCAGGCCAGCGAGCCGCCATCGACGATGAACTCGGAGCCAGTGCTGTAGGCGCTCTCGTCCGAGGCGAGGAAGAGCGCGAGCCTCGCGACCTCCTCGGGCCGGCCGATCCGGCGCAGCGGGATACGCTCCACCGCCGCGTCGAGGTTGCCCCGCTGGACGATCCGGGTCTCGCCCAACATCACCGTGTCGATCAGGCCGGGATGGATCGAGTTGACGCGGATGCCGTGCGGGCCGAGTTGCACCGCGGCCGACTTCGTCATGCCTCGCACCGCCCACTTGCTCGCCGCATAGGCGAAGCCGCTGGAGCCGGCGCGCATGCCCGCGCCCGAGGAGATATTGATGATCGAGCCGCCTCCACGCTCGATCAGCACCGGCGCGACCTCGCGCATCCCGAGGTAGACGCCCACCTGGTTGACCTCGATCACACGCCGGTACTCGGCGGGCTCGGTTTCGCGGAGCGGGGACGGACTGTAGATCGCGGCGTTGTTGACCAGCACATCCAGTCCGCCGTGCAGCTCGACGGTACGGGCGACGGCCGCCGCCCACTCGTCCTCGCTGGTCACGTCGTGGTGGAGGAACGTGCCGCCGATGATGTCGGCGGTCCGCTCGCCGTCATCGTCGAGCACGTCGGTGAGGACGACGTTCGCGCCCTCGTCGGCGAAGAGCCGAGCCTCGGCCGCGCCCTGTCCGCGCGCGCCGCCGGTGATCAGCGCCGTCTTGCCCTCGAGCCTGCCCATGGCGGCCTCCTCCCGCGCGACGCGAATGCGCCGGGCGCAGGCTACGCGAGGCGTCCGGCTGCCCGCGAGCGCGCGTCAGGCCAGCAGGCCGCCGTCGATCAGGAACTCGGAGCCCGTGCTGTACGAACTCTCGCCCGAGGCGAGGAACAGCGCGAGCCTCGCGACCTCCTCGGGTTGCGCCATCCGGCGCAGCGGGATCTGCCCGAGCAGTTGCTCGATGTTGGCCGGGTCGGCCATCCGCGTGTCCGCGAGCATCGGCGTGTTGATCAGGCCCGGGTGAATCGAGTTGACGCGGATGCCGTGTGGCCCTAGCCGCACCGCCGCCGACTTGGTCATACCTCGAACGGCCCACTTGCTCGCGGTGTAGGCGAACGAGCCACCCCCGCCGCGCATCCCGCCGATCGAGGAGGTGTTGATGATCGAGCCGCCCCCGCGCTCGATCATCACCGGCGCGACCTCGCGCATCCCGAGGTACACGCCGATCTGGTTGACCTCGATCACGCGCCGGTACTCGTCCAGGTCGCCGCCGACGAGCGAGCTGTCGGCGTAGATGCCCGCGTTGTTGATCAGCACGTCGATGCCGCCGTGCAACTCGACGGTGCGGGCGACGACGGCCGCCCACTCCTCCTCGCTGGTCACGTCGTGGTGGAGGAACGTGCCGCCGATCGTGTCGGCGGTCCGATCGCCGGCTGCGTCGAGCACGTCGCTGAGGACGACGTTCGCCCCTTCCTCGGCGAACAGCGTGGCCTCGGCGGCGCCCTGCCCGCGCGCGCCGCCGGTGATCAGCGCCGTCTTGCCCTCGAGCCTGCCCATGGCTGCCTCCCCCTCGCCGTCAGGCCGTCAGACCGCCGTCGATCACGAACTCCGAGCCGGTGCTGTAGGAACTCTCGTCCGAGGCAAGGAACAGCGCGAGCCGCGCCACCTCCTCGGGTTGCGCCATCCGGCCCAGCGGAATCACGCCCAGCAACACCTCGCGGTTCGCGGGATCGGCCATCCGCGTGTCGGCAATCATCGGCGTGTCGACCGCGCCCGGATGGATCGAGTTCACACGGACGCCGTGCGGGCCGAGCCGCACCGCCGCCGACTTCGTCATGCCTCGCACCGCCCACTTGCTCGCGGAGTAGGCGAACGAGCCGGGGGCGCCTTGCAGGCCGGCGGTGGAGGAGATGTTCACGATCGAGCCGCCTCCGGCCTCGATCATCACCGGCGCGACCTCGCGCATCCCGAGGTAGACGCCGATCTGGTTCACCTCGATTATCCGCCGGTACTCGTCAAGCTCACTGCCGACGAGCGAGTTCTCGATGTAGATCCCGGCGTTGTTCACCAGGATGTCGATGCCGCCGTGCAGCTCGATGGTGCGGACGACGGCGGCCGCCCACTCCTCCTCGCTGGTCACGTCGTGGTGGAGGAAGGTGCCGCCGATCGTATCGGCCGTCCGCTCGCCGTCCGCATCGAGCACGTCCGTGAGAACGACGTTCGCGCCCTCCTCGACGAACAGCGCGGCCTCGGCGGCGCCCTGCCCGCGCGCCCCACCGGTGATCAGCGCCGTCTTGCCCTCGAGCCTGCCCATGGCCGCCTCCCTCTCGCGCGGCGTCTACGCGCCGGGGCGCAGGCTACGCCACGCGAGGCAGGGGTGGTGGGGGCCAGGGTGGGCGCGGCGGCCCGTCATCACCGAGGCATTCGCAACAGGCTCTCGGATTGCATAGAACCTCGGCCACCATGGTCTACTCCGGGGCCGCGGTAGAAGATCAGGAGCCATCGAGAGCAACAGGACCGGAGTTCACGCACCCGGCCAGCACTACCGGCAACCCCGAGAGCCGAACGACGGGCGACACACTGATGACCCTAGTGCGTGCGACGTACACTGCTAGAACGTCCGCCGCTGGCGCTCGCGCTCGCGGATCTCGGCGGCGTCCAGCCCTGGCAGCGGCTCGCCGACCACGATCAGCCCCGGTCGCGGCCACCACAGAAAGAGCGTCAGTGGCGCGCAGAGCAGTGCCGCGAGCGTGAGTCGACAGCCGCCGGAGTCTTCGCGCCACGTCACGATCCGATAGCCGCGGCCGTTCAGTCTCCGGCGCGCCCGCTCGACCAAGCGACCTTCGCTCGCGCCGAACAATCCAATCAGACCACCGTGGCGACCGACGTGGACCTGGATGTTGTAGTCGTCTGCTTTGGCGGCGACATCCGTTGTGCGTGGCCGATCGCGGTAGCTAGCTGGGCCGCGCTGCGGCGGCGCACGCTCATCGCGAGGCGGATCCTTGTCCCGTTGGCCGGGGCTGCCCTCACCGGAATCGGATGCGTCTCTCGTCTCGCCAGAACCGAACGTCTCGTCAAGGATGCGGGCGCGGCGCTCCTCGAACTCCGCTTCGGTGATCAGGCCTTCGTCGCGCAGGCGCTGCAACTCGCGCAGACGCTCAGCAGCCCCACCTCTGTCGTCAGGCACCCTCTACAACTCGTCCATTAGTCGAGCGCGGCGCTCCTCGTACTGCTCAACGGTGATGAGGCCCTCGTCGCGGAGGCGTTGCAGCTCCCGCAGCCGATCGGCGGTGCTGCCCTGCGACTCCGAGGGGGATGCGTCGGGCGGCTCCGCAGTGCTGCTGCGCTCGCGCGGGTAGTCCATCAGGCCGGACGGCGGCGCCGGCGCGGCCGTGGTGCGGCCGGACATCGCGGGCGGCTCCTCGCCCTGCATGCGCAGCTCCGCCGCGGTCGGCGGGCGGTAGCCCTCGGGAGAATGAGCGATGTAGGTGTTGGCGACCTTGTCCCAGAGGCACTGGCGCTCGCGGTCCCACGTGCACCACAACGCGGCGGGCAGCCAGAGCAGGCTGCCGAGGCCATTCGTCACTCCGCTGATCACGGAGATCACGATCGAGAACAGCGTCTTGACGACGATCTCGCGCAGGATCGTGAACCAGCCGCCGGCGCGGCTGCCGTCCTCGCGCATGATGTACATGCCGAGCATCTGCTTGCCCGGCGTCTGCCCCCGCTGGGCGACGATCAGGAACCAGATCAGCCAGCCGACGCCGAACGACGCGAGAATGACGATCAGGTCGAGCGCCCAGCCGCCGAGGCGTCGCCCCTGCGTGGCCGTCACAAGCTGCTCCGGCGGGTAGAACGCCTCTATGCGGCGCAGCGGCTGCATGGCCATCAGGAGCCTCCTCGCGCGCCCGGTTGCGACGCCGTCAGGCGCACGCTACCCGAAGACGCCGGACGCCGCGAGGCCCGCGATCTCGGTGTCGCCGAGCCCGATCTCGGCCAGCACCTCGCTGGTGTGCTGCCCGGGAGCGGGGGCCGGTCCCCGCACCCCGGTCTGCGCGCCGCTGATGCGGAACGGCGCGGCCAGCGTGCGGTAGGCGCCGGCCTGCGGGTGCTGGACCTCCTCGAGCATCCCGTTCGCCTCCACCTGCGGGTCGGCGAGCGCCTCGGGGAGCGTGGCGACGGGCGCCCAGACGAGCTCCGCCTCGTCCAGCCGCCGCGCCCACTCGGCGAGGTCGGCCGAGGCGATCAGTTCCTCGATCCGCTCGCGCAGCTCGCCGGCGTGCCGCTTGCGGCCCTCGAGGTCCGCGAAGCGCGGATCGAGCGCCCACGCGGGCTCTCCGATCATCGCGACGAAGCGCGGCCAGAAGCGATCGGCCTGGGTCATGCCGAGCAGCAGCCAGCGGCCGTCGCGGGTCTGGTAGGAGTTGCGGATCGGGTTCCACGGCCGGGAGCGGTCGTAGCGGCGGGGTTGCTCGCCGCTGACGGCGGCGACGGCGACATCGGCGCCGATCGTCCACAGCCCGGTCTGCATCAGGTTGACCTCGACGCTCTGGCCCTCGCCGCTCTGGTCGCGCAGCCGCAGCGCGACGAGGATCGCGCTGAGCAGGTTGAGCGCGGTGGCGTGGTCGCCCTGGCCGGTGCGGCAGAAGGGCGGCGGCGAGGAGGGCTCGCCGCTGAGGCCCATGATCCCGGAGCTGGCCCAGAACGCGGCGTAGTCGAAGCCCTCGCGGTCGGCGGCGGGGCCCTGCTCGCCGTAGCCGCTGACGGCGGCGTGGATCAGCGCCGGGTTGGCCGCGCGCAGCGTCTCGGCGTCGATGCCCCAGCGCTCACGCTGCATCAGGTTGGTGACGAAGACGTCGGCGTCCGCGCAGAGCCGCCGCACCAGTTCCGGCGCGCCGGCCTGCCGCAGGTCGATGGCGATCGAGCGCTTGCCGCGGTTGTCGAACTCGAACCCGTACTGGATCGCCGAGGGCTCCTCGAAGCCCATCGAGCTCGGATCGAAGTGCCGCCAGGGGTCGCCGCCCGGCGGCTCGATCTTGATCACGTCCGCGCCGAGGTCGGCCAGCAGCGCCGCCGCCGAGGGCGCCGCCAGCCACGTCGCCGCCTCGATCACGCGAATACCCGCCAGCGGAGCCGTCATCGGAGAGTACCCACCCGCTCAACTCTCAATTTGCTATCAGTTTCTCTCAGATTGATAGCAACGCCCTACCCCACCAGCGTCAACAGCACCGTCAGCGTTGCCACGCTCGCCAGCGTCGAGGTCACGACGGAGCGCGTGACGAACTGCGGGCGCACGTCGAACTCCGTCGCCACGATCGTCGCTATCACCGCCGTCGGCATCCCGCCCAGCACGATGACCACGTCCCGGGTCGTGCCCTCCAGGCCCAGCGCCAGCGCCGCACCGAGGGCGACCAGCGGCCCGAGCAGCAGCCGCAGCACGGACGCCGCGGCGGAGTCCGCCAGCTCGCCGAGGTCACCGAGCCCGCGCCCGAGTTGCAGCCCGAGCACCACCAGCATCGCCGGCACGGCGGCGTCCGCCAGCGTCGCGATCGGGGCCTCGATCGTGACGGGCAGCTCGGCGTCCAGGCCGTTCGCGATGAAGCCGAGCACGGCCGCGTAGAGCGCCGGGTAGGCGAACGGCTTGATCAGCGCTCGCCTCGAGGAGCCGCTCGGCAGCGTCGCGATAACGATCCCCGCCGAGGTAATGAGCGTGGCGTGCACCACCCAAGTCAGCACCGCGATCTGCACGCCGATCTCGTCGAAGGCGAGCAGCGCGACGGCGATGCCCATGTTGCCGGTGTTGAGCGAGGTCACGACCAGCGCGAACGCCGCGCGCTGCGGCGGTTCGTGCCGCACGAGCAGCGACCAGGCGGTCGCCGCGACGTAGCCAACGACGTAGATGATCACCGCCACCGCGGCGATGCGCAGCGAGAGCCCCGCCGCCAGGTCCGAGTTTGCCAGCGAGTCGTAGACCAGCGCCGGCGTGAAGAGGAGGAAGACCACCGCCGAAAGCGGCTCGGCGGGCACGGCGCGCCAGCGCCCGACCACCGCGCCCGCCGCGGCGACGAGCATGACGGGCAGGACGACCTCGAAGAAGACGCTCAGCACGGCACGCCTCCTCGAGGCCTCACGGGTCGCCGGGCCGCGACGCGCGGAGACCCGCCCTGGCGGCGGGCCTCCGGAGCTTTAGCGGCGCGGCCGTGCTCAGCGCCAGTTGGGCAAGACCTGCTCGCCGATGATGCGCAGCGTCGCGTTGTGATCCTCGAGCGTCTCGGCGTTGATGCCGACGCTGAGCTTCGTCGCGCCGCGCTCGACCTGCTCCTCGATCATGCTGTTGGCGTCGCCGACAGTCGACTTGTCGACACGGAAGTTGAGCCACAGGCCGAGGGGCTCGTCGCGCGCCTCGATCGCCTCGCGCTCGCGCTCCAGCACCTCCTCCATCCAGGTGTAGGTCTTGGAGTGCGGGACGTGGACGCCGGGGTGCTCCTGGCCGAGCGCCTGGACAAGTTCGGCGTAGGGATCGGCGCTGGTGTCGGCTTCGGTGGAGCCGATCGTGAAGTCCGTGCTGCCCGAGTCGCTCGCGAGGCCGGGCCCGACGATCGGGCCCCAGCCGGTCCCGTAGCGGATCGCGCGACGCAAGGCGCGCAGGTTGCCGCCGTGGATCCAGACCTCCGGATGCGGCTGCTGCACGGGGAACGAGGCGAGCTTCACCTCGTTGAAGCTGACGTATTCGCCGGAGAACGAGGCGTACTCGTTGGTCCACAGCTCGATCATCGCCGCCAGGTACTCGTCGGCGATCGCGCCGCGATTGGCGAAGTCGAGGCCGAGCGTGTCGTACTCCTCGTGGAGATAGCCGGCCGCGAGGCCGATGCAGAGCCGCCCGCCGGAGAGCTTGTCGATGGTGGCCAGCTCGTTCGCCATCACGGCGGGATTGCGATAGGGGATGTTGATCGTCGCCGAGGCGATGCCGATCTCGCTGGTGTGGGCCGCGAGGAAGCCGAGCAGCGGCATCGGGTCGTAGCTGTTCGTCGCGTAGGACGGCTGCCACTCGGGCGGCTCGAGGAAGTGGTCGAAGACGGCGATCTCGTCGTAGCCGACCTCCTCGCCGATGTGCGCCATCTCGACAAGCGAATCCGGGCTGACCCAGTCCGGGTTGAAGAACTTCAGGTAGATCGGCGTGGTGAACGAGAACGTGAGCGCCATGGCAACCCCCCTTGCGCGGCGTCACTATACATGGCGCACGAGCACGGCCGCCGAGGCGCCGGAGGGGCGCAGGAGGAGCGCCGGCGACCCCTCGCGGGGTGCTAGAGTGAGCGACGGGCCCCGGGCGCGCCCGCCCCGAGGCCGGACCGGAGGTGCGGTGATGCGCACGGAGATTCAATACAAGGGCGACGGCATGGCGCGCGTCTCGCTGCTCTTCCGTCGCGAGGGCCGCGACCCCGAGGACATCTGGATCCGCTCCGAGCTGGAGCGCTACCCCGTCCCGCCGAAACGGATGCTGGAGTGGGAGCGCGAGGGCCAGGACTTCGACGTCTGGCAGTACGGCCAGTGCGTCATCGGCGAGCTGATGTACGACATCGAGAAGCACCAGCTGCTCTGCGACCGCATCCGCGATCTCTGCGGGGACGAGCTGACCGAGGGCATCCCGGACGCCGAGGAGCGCGAGGTGCTCGTCTCCGAGGCCGCCAAGGAGTTCCACGGCGCCGCGAAGATCAGCTGGGACGAGCACGATGTGAAGTCGGTGAAGATCGATGAGCCGCCGCTGCGGGAGCGCGTGCTCGAGCTGATCGAAACCGGCGTGGCAGTCGAGGGCGCCCCGGCGGGCGAATAAGCCGGGCGACCCCCAGGCACAGGGACGGAGGACGAGATGGCGATCCAGGTGCAGGTGAGGGACGACGGGCCGTACCTGATCCGCGGCTCGGAAATCGAGGTGCTGGACGCGGACGGCAACGCGCTCCCCTACGAGGGCAGCGCCGTCGCGCTCTGTCGCTGCGGCCACTCGGACAACAAGCCGTTCTGCGACGGCACGCACCGCCCGGCCGGCTTCGAGAACTCCCCGCGGGCGCCGTCCTCGTAGCGCTCGGAGCTACTTGCGGACGCCGCCGAGCGGGAAGAGCGGCGACCAGGGGAAGCGGAGCAGGCCGGGCTCCGGCGAGGCGAGCGAACCGATCGGGCGCTCGGCGCGCTCGATCGTGACGAAGGCGCGCGGGGCGAGCCAGCGGATCATGCGCAGGACGCGCCGCAGCCCCCGACGGCGGACCAGCAGCATCGAGACCTCGACCGGACCCTCCATCCCGTGGCCCTCGATGCGGGTCACGCGGTAGCCGCGCTCGCGCAGCCGAGCGGCGATGTTGATCTTCGGGTCGTTGTTGATGACCTGGACCACGCGGTAGCCGAGCGCAATCCGCTCCTCGATCCAGCCGCCGAGCAGCACGCCGACCGCGAACCCCGCGGCGTAGGCGACGATGAGCTCCGGGTCGCCGAGGTTCGCGACTACTCCACCGGTGGCGGCCAGCCAGATGCACACCTCGATGAAGCCGAGCAGCGCCGCGATCCAGCGCGACCCGGCGACGAGCAGCACGATCCGCACGGTGCCGATCGTGGTGTCCACGATGCGGGCCCCGAAGATCAGGGCGGGCAGGACGAACAGCTCGAGTTCCACGGGGCTTCCCACTGACGCGGGCGGCTCAAATCTCTCATGATCACGTTCGCGCTCGGGACGCTCTCGCGCAAGCGGCTCGCAACCTCGCGCGAGGCTAGACTGCGCGTCGCGTCGCGCGTGTCCTGCGAGAGGGTCGGACGGGATGCCCGAACCAGCTTCTGAGGGGTCGATCGAGCGGATCAGCGCGGTCACGCTGGCGACGGCGGACATGGCCCGTGCCATGGACTTCTACGCCTCGCTCGGATTCGAAATGCTCTACGGCGGTCCTGACGCGGGGCTCACCAGCTTCGCCGTGGGCGAGGGCTACCTGAACCTGATCGCGCAGGGCGAGCCGCCCGGCTGGTGGGGGCGCGTGATCTTCTACGCGCACGACGTCGACGCACTCTACGAGCGGGCGCTGGAGCTTGGATACGGGCCGCACGCGCCGCCGCGCGACGCGCCCTGGGGCGAGCGCTTCTTCCACCTCACGGACCCGGACGGGCACGAACTGAGTTTCGCCTCGCCCCTGCCGACCGCGTAGGGGCGGATCTTCGGCCGCGGCCGCCTCCCTCTGCCTCTGCTCCCCGGGGAGAGGGTGGGGGTGAGGGCCCCTCGCCCGACGCCGCTACGAGCAGCGATGGGCTGTTGCGCGGCCGGAGGCTCTTGCCCAGCGGACAGCGGACGAGCGCGTGCAGCGCGCGGCTCGGCCCACCCACCCGCCCTTCATTCTTCTTTCTGCGGGGGGCTGCGCCCCCCACGCCCCCGCTGCTGCTCGCCTCGGAAGGTTTGTGCGCCCTCGATGGGCTCTCGCCCGGCGGGCATCGGAAGGGGCGCTGCGCGCCTCCCCCTCACCCTCCGCCCTCTCCCGCAAGGGGCGAGGGGACCGGAGGCCCCCAACGCAGGGGGCGGACGGCCTCGGCAGCTCGGGGGCGGCCGCGCTACTTCCGAGGGGGTGTGGGGGCGCAGCCCCCACGAAGGGGGGCGCGGGGCGTAGCCCCGCATCCATTGAGGGCGGGTGGGCGGGCCGAGCCGCGCGCAGCGCGCTCTCCGAGACGGGTTAGCGGCCCTCGTGCTCCACGATCAGGCGGGCGAGGTCGTCCGGGCGGTCCAGCTCGAGCCAGTGGCCCGCGCCCTCGAGGATCTCGAGGCGCGCGTCGGGCAGCTTCTCGGCGTAGAGCGCGCCGCTGTTCGCCGGGACGATCGTGTCCGCGCTGCCCCAGACCAGCAGCGTCGGCGTGTGCACGCTTGGGAGCAGGTAGGGCAGCGCCATGTTGTGCATGTACGGCTTCCAGCCCACGCGCGTCGTCATCTCGCGGTTGATGTCCCAGACCATCAACTGCTCGATGTCCGACTCCTCGCCGAAGTGCTCCTCGAACGAGCCCTCCTTGGCGAAGCCGCTGCGTACGTAGTCCTCGTGGCTCACGAGGAACTGGTCGAAGATCTCGCCCTGCTCGGGCTTCACGCCCATCGCGCCGGCGAGCGTGAGCTTGTTGATGCGCGCCTGGGCCGTCGTGGCGAGCTCGGCGGCGACGTAGCCCCCGAAGCCGAGGCCGACGACGCTCGCGGTCGGCAGTTCGAGTTCGTCCAGCGTCAGCCCGGCGAGCGCGACGATGTCGCGCACGTTGCGCGCCCACTCCGGGCGCTGCGACTTGCCGAAGCCGGGGAGGTCCGGGAGGTAGACGGTGAAGTGCTCCGCCAGGCGCTCGTAGAAGGGGGTCCAGGCGTGCGCGCCGATGTCGTGATGGATCACGAAGAGCGGGTCGCCGCTGCCGCCGGTGCGGACGAACACCTCGCCGCCTGCGACCTCGATGGTGAGCTCCTGGTGCGTCATTGAGGCAGTTGTCATGTTGCTTCCCCCAGCCTTGCGCCGCAGCCCGCGCGCCCGCGCGTCGCCGGGCGGAGCAGCGGCTGCTCATGGTGCCGCGTCGGACGGCTTCGCGCGAGCCTGTCCGGGGACGCGTCCCCGGTGTTGTACGCGCGTGCGCCCGCCAACATACACTCTCGCGGGGGCTCACGATGCGCCCCGGCAACGTTGAGCCCAGGGAGGCGACATGGAGATGACAGAACAGCGCTCGTTCGTCGGTCGGCTGATCGGCGCGGCGCGCCTGGACAGCAGCGTCTACGAGGAGGTCGAGCACGACCGTGGCGCCACCGCCCAGGCGGCGATCGTCGTCGTCCTCGGCGCGATCGCGGCCGGTCTCGCCGGTATCGGCGAGTTCGGGGTTGCCGGGCTGATCTTCGGAGTCCTGGGCGGGCTGGCCGGCTGGGCCGTCTACGCCTGGGTCACCTACTTCATCGGCACGAAGCTGCTCGCCGGCTCGGAAACGAGCGCTGACTGGGGCGAGATGGCGCGCACCCTCGGCTTCGCGAACGCACCGCGCATCCTGCTGGTGATCGGCGTCGTGTCGGTGCTGAACGGATTGGTCAGCGCGATCGTGGCGATCTGGGTGCTGGTCACGACGGTCGTCGCGGTGCGGGCCGCCCTCGACATCGGCACGGGCCGCGCGATCATCGTCGCCCTGATCGGCGTGATCGTCGCGGGCGTCATCCTCGGCATCGCGTACGGGATCGCCGACGCGGTCGCGTAGCGCCGCGGGGTAGCGGAACGGGGCAGGCATGACGAGCGAGCAGGCGGCGCGGAGCGACGGCGCACGCGCCGCCACGCAGGCGAACCAGGCGCGCGCCGCGGCCGCGGTGCAGACCGGCGCAACCTGGGAGGAGGCGTGCGACGCCGTCCTCGCCACGCTCGATCTCGACGGCGAGCCGGACCTCGCGCTGGCCTTCATCGACGCACGCTTCTCGGACCACTACGGCGAGGTGCTGGAGCGCCTGCGCACGGGAACCGGCGCACGGCGGCTGGCCGGGGCGAGCGGCATGGGCGTGATCGGCCCCGGCCACGAGGCCGAGGACCAGCCCGCGATCTCGCTGCTCGCGCTGAGCCTGCCCGGCGCTACGATCAGCACCCTCGCGATCGGCTCGAACGAGGAGGCCCGAGCCGCCCTCGACCGTGTCGAAGCGGCCTCCGCGCAGGCCTGGCTGCTCTTCGCCGATCCGTTCACCACGGACGTCGAGGCGCTGGTCGGCGCGATCGAGCAGCGCCAGAAGGACGCGACGGTGCTCGGCGGGCTCGCCTCGGCGCAGCCGATGCAGCGCAACACCGCCGTCTTCCTCGACGGCGAGGTGCGCGACTCCGGCGCGGTGCTGGCCGGCATCGGCGGCGCCTTCGGCATCCACACCGTCGTCGCGCAGGGCGCCGAGCCGATCGGCCAGCCGTGGACGATCACGGAGTGCGAGGGCAACCTCGTGCGCGGGCTCGGGTCGCGCCCGGCGCTGGTCGTGCTGCAGGAGACGCTCGCCGAGCTCGACCTGGAGACGCGGGAGCGGGCGCAGCGCAACCTGCTGGTGGGCCTGGCGATGGACGAGTACCGCCATCAGCACGCGCGCGGCGATTTCCTGATCCGCAACATCATGGGCGGGGACCGCGAGAGCGGCGCGATCGCAATCAACGCCTCGCCACGCCTCGGTCAGACGCTGCAGTTCCAGTTCCGCGACGCCAGCGCCGCCGACCTCGATCTGCGCGAGCACCTGCGCGCCCTGCGCACGCGGCTGGCGCCGGGCGAGCAAGTGCTCGGCGCGCTGCTCTGCTCCTGCAACGGCCGCGGCCAGGGCCTGTTCGGCGAGCCGCACCACGACGCGCAGGCCCTCGAGCAGGCACTGGGTCCGACGCCGACCGCCGGCATGTTCTGCAGCGGCGAGATCGGCCCCGTGGGCGGCAAGACGTTCGTGCACGGCTTCACCGCCAGCATCGCGCTGCTCACCATGCGCGGAAACGAGTCGCGATGACTCGCGTCGTCGTCACCTTCCCCCTCGAGCCCGAGCTGGCCGAGCGCATCCGCGCGGTCGATTCGCGCGTCGAGGTCTCCGTGCTCGGCCAGGACCTGCTCGCCGCGCTGCGCGGCAAGCGGCGCTTTCCCAGCGAGCGGCAGGCGGCGACACCCCTCGACGAGATTCGGGCGGCACTCGCCGAGGCGGATGTGATGTTCGGGTTCTGGAGCGGCGCAATGCCCGACCTCGTGCGGCCGGACAGCCTGCCCGGGACGCTGCGCTGGGTGCAGCTCACCTCGGCGGGCGCGGACCGCGTCGACCCGGATCTGATTCGCGCGGGGCTAACGTTCACCAACGTGAGCGGGCTGCACGCCACGCCGATCGCCGAGTTCGTGCTGACCTACATGCTGATGTTCGAGAAAGGCTGGCCGGCGCTCGCGCGCAACCAGGCCGCCGCTGTCTACGACCGCATGGTCATGCCGCGCAACCTCTCCGACCGCACCGTCGGCGTCGTCGGCATGGGCGCGATCGGCGCCGAGTGCGCGCGGCTCGCCAAGGCGATCGGCTGCCGCATCCTCGCGATCCGCCGCTCGGTCACCGAGCGTGGCCCGGACGCAATCGCCGACGAGGTGCTGCCGCCGGGCGACCTCGACGAGCTGCTGGCGGAGAGCGACTACGTGGTGCTCGCCATGCCGCTGACCGAGGAGACACGCGGCATGATCGGCGCGGACCAGTTGCGCACCATGGGCGCGCGCGGCGATCGCTCGTACCTGATCAACATCGCGCGCGGCGAGGTCGTCGATGAGCCGGCGCTGATCGAGGCCCTGCGCGACGGCGTCATCGCCGGGGCCGCGCTCGACGTGTTCGATCGCGAGCCGCTACCCGCGGACAGCCCACTCTGGGCGCTGGACAACGTGATCCTCACGCCGCACATCAGCGGCGGGAACGAGAACTACAACGAGGTGGCGACCTCGATCTTCTGCGACAACCTGCGCCGCTACCTGGCCGGGGAGCCGCTGCACAACATCGTCGACCCCGATCGCGGGTACTGAGGGAGGTTACGGATGGCCGGTTTCGAGCTGACGGGCTTCGAGGGCAAGGTGGCGGTGGTCACCGGAGCGGGCCGCATGCGCTCGATCGGCCGCTGCATCGCCGTGGAGCTGGCGAAGGCCGGCGCGGACGTCGTGATCACCGGCACCGGCCGCCCGCCCGAGCGCTACCCGGACGACGAAAAGGAAGCCGGCTGGCGCGACATCGACTCCGTGGCCGAGGAGATCGAGGCCGCAGGGCAGCGCGCGCTGCCGCTGGTCAGCGACGTGAGCAAGCCGGAGGCCGTGCAGGCGCTGCTCGCGCGCATCCTCGAGGCGTTCGGACGGATCGACTTCGTGATCAACAATGCGGCGTTCGCGCGCGGCCCGGACCGTGCGCCCGCGGTCGAGATCCCGATCGACGTCTGGCAGCGGGTGATCGACGTGAACCTCAACGGCACCTTCTACATGTCGCACTACTTCGGCCAGCGCCTGATCGAGCAGGACGAGGGCGGCGCGATCGTCAATATCTCCTCGGTCGCCGGGAAGCGGCTGAGCGTGAACGCCTCGGCCTACGCCTCGAGCAAGGCGGGCATCCACGCGCTGACGGGCTGCATGGCGGGCGAGATGGGGCGCCATAACATCCGCGTGAACACGATCTGCCCCGGCACGGTGGATACGTTCCGCATGGACGACATCCCGCGCGGCCGGATCTGGGACGAGCGCGTCGCGGCGGGTACGCCGCTGGGGCGCGCCTCGGACGGCTCGGACATCGCCAACATGACGGTCTACCTGTGCAGCGATCAGGGGAACTGGATCACCGGCCAGAGCATCAATGTCGACGGCGGCGCGGTCGTGCAGCACTAGCCCAGGCTACTGATACCCAGTTCCCGCCCGGTGCGTTAGGGTGACGACCGGATCTAGCACGGAGAAGCAGATGTACAACACCATCCACGCGAGTCTCACCACCCGCATCGGCACCCCCCTCGTGGCGGCGCTCTGCGCCGCGATCGCGCTCCTCGCGGGCGCGCTCGCGCTTGAGAACCAACGGCCCGCCGCTGCCCAGACCACGGCGGACTGCGAGGTCACCGACCTCGGCACCCTCAGCAGCGAGGGCGAGGGCGAACTCCAGGCGAGCGGCCGCTGGACCACCGAGGACTGCGACTCGCGCTTCCTCCCCAACAGCGACGCGCACACCTACCGTTTCGAACTCACCGAGGCCGTCCGCGTCCGCATCGACCTCACGTCCCCCGACGGCGACCCGTACCTGCACCTGCTTGCGGCCGACGGCGGCCGCATCGCTCACAACGACGACCGCCGCCGCTCCGGCCTCGACTCGCGCATCGAGCGCGACCTCACGCCGGGCGTCTACCTCGTCGAGGCGGCGATGGGCGCCGGGCGCGCACGCGGCCCGGCCGACTTCACGCTCGTCATTCACGCCGACCTGGAATGCGTGCCAATCGACCTCGGCGCCCTCGAGTCCGGTGAGGCGCTGACGGCGGAGGAGACGTGGGGGCCGCACGCCTGCGGCGCCCGCTACCGCGAGGACGCACCCGCCTTCACCTATCGCTTCGAACTGCCGGAGGAAGGGCTCGTGCGGATCGACGTGGTGTCCGAGGAGGGCGATCCCTACGTCTACCTGCTGGGGGCGGATGGCAGCTTCATCGGCAGCGACGACGACAGCGGCACCGAGTTCAACGCGCGGATCGAGAACGATCTGCCGGCGGGCACATACCTGGTCGAGGCGACCACCTACCGGGCGCGCGACGGCGTGTCATCGCCCGACGACTTCACGCTGACCATCAGCCTCGTCGACGAGAGCGCCTACAAGCTGAAGGTTGAAGCGCTCGACATTCCCGACCAGATCATCGCGGGCCAGCCCTTCGCGGTCGGCTACCGCGTCGGCAACCTCGGCCAGTCCCCTCTGCCGGCCGACGGCTCGTACGCGAGGGTGTACGCCCTGGGCGGGCGGTTCGGGCTCGACCGGACCGCTCCCATTCCCGCGTCGCCGACGCGCTGGCAGGCCGGCGTCTCGTACCACTCCGGCGCCGACACCGCGAGCACCGCGAGTATCGCCATCCCCGAGGCGTCGCCGCTTGAGCTCACGCTCACCGAACCGGGTGCCACCCAGGTCCTGGTCGTAGTCGCCGCCTTCAACCCGGACGACGACGAGATCGGCATCCACGTGCTCCGGCAGGAGGTCATGGTGCTGACCGGCCCGGCGTTCGGCCCGGTCACCATCAGCATCGACGACACGGACTACATCGTCGCGGCGATCCCGAGCGAGGGTGACGAGGAGGGCGACGGGGGCGAAGAAGGCGAAGAGGGCGACAAGGCGGGCACCGTGGTTCCCGAGGTCAGCGTCGCCGGCGACCCGGAAGCGGAGATTGACCCGGCGCTGGAGGCGCAGGCGATCTACATCGCCGCAGTGCAGGAGTACCTGCTCGCCGGCATCTTCGAGCGCCCGCTGATCGCCGCGCTCGGCGAGCCGGGCGAGGCGGCCGGGGAGCCGGTCAGCCTCGCGGACCTCTCCTCGGGGACACTGCTCGCGGCGATTGGCCGCCAGTACGCGGACGCGGTCGCCGCCTCCGGGCTCATCGAGGCGTTCGCCGCGGGCGAGCTGGTCAGCGCCGTGGCCGCGGAGAACCTGCTGCTCCGCTCGGCGCGACCAGCGGCCGACTCCTACGCGGCCTCGGCCGCCGCCTGGACGGCGCTGCAGGCACGGGTCGCCGAGGGCGAGGGGCTCACGCTCGACGAGGCGCTCGCCGTGCACGCGCAGCTCACCCATGCCGAGGCGGTCGCCTCGCCGGCCGCGACGGCCGGGGCGGTTATTCGCGCGACCCGCTCCGCCGCGGACGGCGAGCAGCCCGCCGTCGCTCAGTGGCTGACCGCGGAACTCGCGGCACGGGCCTCGTGCGGCGCGGGTCCGGCCCAGCTGCGCGGCGCCCTCGCGGCCGCGGGCGTCGCGGACATAGCCGCGCTGCTGACTCTCGACGACGAGCTGCGGTTCGCGTCTCCGCTCTACGGGTACGCGACGGACGCCGCGCTCTGCGCTGCGTTCGGAGCCAGCGGCGACGTTTCGCGGTTCATGGGCCAGCTGGGGATCGACGACACCGCGGTGCACTTCCGGCTCATCCCGCAGCCGCCACCACTTCCACCGGTGGCGGCGGTCGCGCCGGAGACGGTGCGGCTGCGCATCATCGTCCAGCTCGCCGAGGACGGACGGCTCGAGCACGGCGTTGAGTTCGCGGACGGCCAGACGTTCATCCCGAGGAAGCGGTTCCTCGAGACCGACGCCGAGGTCGACCGCTGGAAGATCAGCACCATGATCGAGCTGGATGGCGAGCCCGTCGGGCGGATCCGCGCCCGGCGCCTGGCCGACGGCCGCGTCGAGATCGGCTTCCGCGACGCCAACGGCGTCGCGATCACGCCCGACGTGCGCTTCGTGCCCGCCGACCTGCGGCCGGGCGAGTGGATGCGCGGCAGCGAGTTCGTGGCGCCAGTGGGGAACCGCGCGGGACAGCCGGCGGCCGGCGCGGACTCGGACATGTCGGAAGGACCACCTCGCTTCCCGGTCACGGGCGGAGGAGGATCGCAGTAGGAGCAGACACGCCGCCTCGCTTTGACTCGACGGGCGGGGCGGCGTAGCGTTGCGCCGCGCCCTCGAACGGCGGGGGCTGACGAAGAAACGCACGAGAACACACAAGGAGACTGCACGCATGGCCGTACTCGAAACCCGCATGGAGGGCTACACATTTGTGATGACCCTCAACCGGCCCGAGTCGATGAACGCCTTCAACTCAGAGCTGATCGCCGCGGTCGGCGATGCCTGGGTTCAGGTGCGCGAGGATTCCGACATCCGCAGCGTGGTCATCACCGGGGCCGGCGAGCGCGCTTTCAGCGCGGGCGCCGACCTGAAGGAGATGGCCCAGCGCAATGCCGCCGCCGGCGGTGCGCCACCGCGCAACACCTTCTGGGACCAGGCCTCCCCGCAGCTCTACCGCGGCCTCGAGATGTGGAAGCCGATCATCGCCGCGGTCAACGGCTTCGCCCTCGGCGGCGGCTGTGAGACCGCGATGGCCTGCGACATCCGCGTCGCCTCGGAGACCGCCAGCTTCGGCCTCCCCGAGGTCGCCCGCGGCATCATCCCCGGCGCCGGCGGCACGCAGCGCATCCCGCGCCTCGTGCCCTTCGGGATCGCGCTCGAGCTGCTGATGACCGGCCGCCGCATCCCGGCCGCCGAGGCGCACCGCATTGGCCTCGTCAACCACGTGGTCGCGCCCGACCAGTTGATGGACAAGGCGCTCGAGATCGCCGCCGAGATCGGCGCGAACGCCCCGCTGGCCGTGATGGCGGCCAAGGAGGCGGCCTACCGCGGCCTCAACACCACGCTGGCCGAGGGTCTGCGCATCGAGAACTTCGAGTCGCAGGCGATCCGCTACACCGACGACGCCAAGGAGGGCCCGCGCGCCTTCGCCGAGAAGCGCGAGGCCAACTACCAGGGCCGCTAGCGCCCTCGACGTTCGGTTGGAGCTTCCGGGGCCGCCCGCAGGGGCGGCCCCGCTGCTATCCAGACCGGACGCGGCGGAGGGCGTGACGCGGTCGCGTATCATGCGGCAGGCGCTCGC
This sequence comes from Dehalococcoidia bacterium, assembly GCA_965207415.1. GTDB lineage: Bacteria > Chloroflexota > Dehalococcoidia > UBA2979 > UBA2979 > VXMT01. The sequence continues at coordinate 2,805,570 of CBDBMD010000003.1, read as the reverse complement.
AGGCGCGGGCCCGCAGCCAGGGAGAGTGCGCGCGTGAAGTTCTACTTCTTCCACCTCATGCCCTACCGCCACCTGCCCGACAACTTCAGCGAGGAGCACCACAGCGTCTGGGTCGACATCCCCTCGGACCTGCTCGACCCGCGGAAGACCGGCGAGCTCTACGACGAGTACATCGACGAGCTCGTGCTCGCCTCGACGCTGGGCTACGACGGGGTGTGCGTGAACGAGCACCACCAGAACGGCTACGGGCTGATGCCCTCGCCGAACATCATCGCCGCCGCGCTCGCGCGCCAGACGAAGGACGTCGCGATCGTCCTGCTCGGCGACAGCATCGCCCTCTACAACCCGCCCACCCGCGTCGCCGAGGAGATCGCGATGCTCGACTGCATGAGCGGGGGCCGCATCGTCGCCGGCTTCCCCGTCGGCACGAGCATGGACACGAACTACTGCTACGGGCAGAACCCGGTGACGCTGCGCGACAAGTACCGCGAGGCGGAGCAGTTGATCACGCGCTCCTGGGCCGAGCCGGAGCCGTTCGCCTTCAACGGGCGCTACACGCAGCTCCGTTACGTCAACATCTGGCCCCGGCCGATCCAGCAGCCGCGCCCGCCGATCTGGATCCCCGGCGGCGGCTCCGTCGAGACCTGGGACTGGGTCTGCCAGCGCGGCCACATGTACGCCGCACTCTCATTCTCCGGCTTCAAACGCTCCCAGAAGACCTTCGAGGAGTTCTGGCCCGTCGTCGACTCCTACGACCTGCCTCGCAACCCCTACCGCGCCGGCATCATCCAGTTCATCGGCGTCGGCGACAGCGAGGAGCACGCCGAGGAGCTCTACGCCGAGCACATCGAGTGGTTCTACAACAAGACCCAGCACGTCTACGGCGGCTTCATCGACGCCCCCGGCTACCGCACGGAGAAGACGATTGCCGGCGGCTTCACCACCGAGTACACGGACGTGCGCATCATCGAGCGCAAGTGGGCGCAGCTGATCGACGAGGGCGTCATCATCCACGGCTCGCCGAAGCAGGTGACCGAGAAGCTCGAGTGGCTCATCAAGGAGATCAACCTCGGGGCGATCATGGTGATGGCGCACTTCGGCTCGATGCCGAAGGACACCGCCGAGTACAACATGACCCGCATCGCGAAGGAGGTGCTGCCGAACCTGCGGCACATCCACTCGGAGTGGGAAGACGAGTGGTACCCCCAGCACGCCCGGAGGGCGCCCGGTGCCTGAGCAGCAGCAGCTCCTCGTCCGCACCTTCGACGGCTCCGTCGAGGTCCCCGTGCGCATCACCGGCGAGGGCCCGCCGCTGCTCTACCTGCACGGCACCTTCGGCCTCGTCGAGGACGAGTTCATCGACGCCCTCGCCGCGAGCGCGACCGTCTATGCGCCCTCGCCGCCCGGCTTCGAGGGCTCCGAGGGCGCGGAGTTCGTCTACGAGAACGTCACGGAGATCACGCTGCACCACGACGACCTGCTCACGGCGCTCGGCCTCGAGGGGCCGGTCGACGTGGTGGGGCACTCCTTCGGGGCATTCCTGGCGCAGGAGATCGCGGCCTTCTTCCCGGCGCGCGTGCGGCGCCTGGCGCTGATCAGCGCGCTCGGGCTGTGGCTCGAGGAGGCGCCGCAGCCGGACATCTTCGGCCTCACCCCCGGCACGCTCGCGCGCACGATCTTCGCCGACATCGAGAGCCCGGCGGCGCGGCGCATGTTCACGCCCCCCGCCGATCGCGAGGAGGCGCGACTCTGGAACCGCGCCCGGCGGCGCGGGCTGATCGGCGCGGCCAAGTACCTCTGGCCGCTGCCCGACAAGGGCTTCGCGCGCCGCGCCTACCGCGTGCGCGCGCCCTCGCTGCTGCTCTGGGGTTCCGAGGACGCCGTCGTCCCGCCCGGCCCCTACGTCGACGCCTACCGCGCGCTGCTGCCGGACGCGACCGCGCAGGTCATGCCGGGTGCGGGCCACATGCTCGTCGAGGAGCAACCGGCCGAGGCCGCCCGCGCCGTGCTCAGCCACCTGCGCGGGGCCTGACGAAACGCGTGCGGGAACTCGACGCCCTCGAACGGCTCGCGAGCGCCGACTCGCTGCGCATCGGGTTGGTCTCGGATACGCACATCCCGGAGGCGATGCCGAAGCTCTGGCCGCAGGTGTTCGAGGCGTTCCGCGGCGTGGGCTGCATCCTCCACGCCGGGGACATCCACGACCTCTCCGTGATCGACGAGCTCTCCGAGGTCGCGCCCACCTACGTCGCGCGCGGCAACGGCGACGACGGCTCCGGCGGGCGGCCCGTGCAGCCCGAGGATCCGCGGCTGCGCGAGGGCTGGCTGCTGGAGCTGGCCGGGCTCCTCGTCGGCATCGCCCACACCGTCCCCGTGCCCGCCCAGGGCGGCTGGACGCTGGAGCGGGCGATGCAGCGGTACTGCGGCCGCACGGACCTGGATGTGATGATCTTCGGCGACACGCACTCCGAGTGGGTCGAGTGGGTCGACGGCGTGCTCTGCGTGAACCCCGGCTCCCCGACGCTGCCGAGGAACCTCGCGACGCGTCTCGGCACGATCGGCTTCCTCGAGATCGCGGACGGCCGCCCCCGCCCGAGCATCTGGCAGCTCACCGAGTACGGCATCGTGGCGTTCGACTGGGCGCGCTGGCGCCGCCCGGTCTGACGAGGGCCCTCAGGCGGCGGCGGGGGTGCGCTCGATCTCGCCGTAGCTGGGGATCGTCCTGACCTCCGCCATGATCTCCTTGATGTGCTCCTCGTCGTCGGGGTCCTCGATCTCCATGCGGAGCTGGATCTCGGTGTTGAGGCCACCGTAGACCTCGCGCATCTTGCCGGCGATCTCGTCCCAGGTGCCGACGATGGCGAACTTCTCGAGGAAGTCGTCGTCGATGATCTTCACCATCTCGTCCCACTTCTGCTCGATCGAGAGGCGGTGGAGCAGCATCGCCTCGTCCTCGAGGCCGGCCATGATCATCGCATCGTGGTAGCTGCGGGTGGAGCCGTAGAAGGACATCCAGCGCTTCAGCTCGGCCAGCTCGGCGACGAGCTTCTCCTCGGTCTTCGCCGTCACGACGAAGCCGCCCCCGGCGATCACGAGGTCCTTCGGGTCCTTGCCGGCCCGCCGCGCGCCCTCCTCGAGGGCGGGGACGAGCACCTGGTCGCGGTAGGCCCAGCTCATCATGCGGTGCCAGAGCACGCCGTCTCCGACCTCCGCGCCGAGCCGCGTGTTGAGCGGCCGCACGGCGGCCAGCACGATCGGCGGGTCAGGGTAGTCGATCGGGCCGGGGTTCCAGTTCCAGGCATCGAGGGAGTAGCGGTAGTAGCGGCCCTCGTAGTTCGGCTTCTCGCCGGTCCGCCACGTGTGCCAGCAGGCGCGCATCATCTCGATGTACTCGCGCAGGCGCGGGTTGGGCGGGCCCCACGGCACCGAGAAGCGGCGCTCGTTGTGCCCCTTCACCTGCGTGCCCATACCGATGATGAAGCGCCCGCCGGAGTACTCCTGCAGATCCCAGCCGTGGTTCGCCATCACGTACGGCGAGCGCGCGAAGGCGACCGTGACGTTGCTCCCGATGCGCACGTCCTCGCTGTGCTCGGCGACCAGCGCGAGGGCGGTGAAGGGGTTGTGCTGCGCCTCGGGCACCCACAGCCCGTCGAAGCCCATCGCCTCGCGCTTGCGCGCGAAGGCGGGGGCCTCGGCCATCTTCCTGTGCGGGTGCAGCCCGCACGTCACCCTCATCGCGCTGCGTCCCCTCCCGCCGGCCGCGCCGGCGAGGCCCGTCGCCGCGTCAGGCGGCGACGGGGGTGCGCTCCATCTCGCCGTAGGACGGGATCGCCTTGATCTCGTTCATCACCTCGATGATGTGGTCCTCGTCGTCGGGATCCTCGATGTCGGCGCTGAAGCTGATCTCGGTGTTCAGGCCGCCGTAGACCTCGCGCATCTTCGCGGGGATCTCGTCCCAGGTGCCGATGATCGCGAACTTCTCGAGGAAGTCGTCGTCGATGATCTTCACCATCTCCGCCCACTTCTGCTCGATCGAGAGGCGGTGCAGGAGCATCGCCTCATCCTCGAGGCCGGCCATGATCATGGCGGGGTGGTAGCTGCGGGTGGAGGCGTAGAACGACATCCAGCGCTTCTGCTCCGCCATCGCCTCGACCAGCTTCTCCTCGGTCTTCGCGGTCACGACGAAGCCGCCGCCGGAGACAATCAGGTCCTTCAGGTCCCTGCCCGAGCGGCGCGCACCCTCCTCGAGGGCGGGCACGAGCACGTTGTCGCGGTAGGCCCAGCTCATCATGCCGTGCCAGAGCACGCCGTCGGCGACCTCAGTGGCCAGCCGCGTGTTGAGCGGCCGCACCGCCGCGAGGGCGATCATCGGGTCGGGGTAGTCGATCGGTCCCGGGTTCCAGTTCCAGGCGTCGAGGGTGTAGCGGTAGTACTCGCCCTCGTAGTTCGGCTTCTCGCCGGTCCGCCAGGTGTGCCAGCAGGCCTTCATCATCTCCACGTACTCACGGAGCCGCGGGTGGGGCGGGCCCCAGGGCACGGAGAAGCGCCGCTCGTTGTGGCCCTTGATCTGGGTGCCCATACCGATCACGAGGCGGCCGCCGGAGTACTCCTGCAGGTCCCAGCCGTGGTTCGCCATCACGTAGGGCGAGCGCGCGAAGGCGACCGTGACGTTGGTGCCGATGCGCACGTTCTCGCTGTGCTCGGCGACCAGCGTGAGCGCGGTGAACGGGTTGTGCTGCGCCTCGGGCACCCACAGCGCGTCATAGCCCATCGCCTCGCTCTTGCGAGCGAAGGCCGGAGCCTCGCCCATCTTCTTGTGGGGGTGCAGTCCGCATGTGACTCTCATCGGGTCGCATCCTTTCCCGCCGGCTGCGCCGGCACGCCGCGGAAGCCGGCCCGCTGGCCGTCCACCGTGATCTTGCGATACGCGATCCGCCAACCGGCGGCGTCGCGCCTCAGCCTGTCCTCGTACACGCCGCTCGTACCCGGCCGCACATCCCCATCATCGAGGTGCAGCACGAGCAGGTCGAGCGTCAGCGAGGCCTCGTCCCCGTCACCCTCGATGACGGGGTTGCTGGTCCAGTGCTTGCGGGTGTGCGCCTGCGCCGCCCGCGCGCGGAACTCATCGACGATCGCCGCGCGCCCTCGCCGCTGCCCGCGCGCCGAGGACTCCCAGACGGCGTCCTCCGTGAAGACGGTCTCGAGGCCCTCGGCGTCCCCGCGATCGAGCGCCCGGCAGTAGCGGGCGGCCACCTCGAGGATGTCGAGCCGGTCGTCGCACGACAGCGGCACGGCGTTCCCTTCCGCCTCGCTAGGAGGCGTCGCTCTGGACCTTGCGGTGCGTGAACTTCCATTGCCCGTCCACGCGCTTCAGCGTGTCGTGGTACATGCCGGACACGCGAACCGTCGGCGGGCCGGTGACGTCGAACGTCACGAGGTAGACCTTCGCGGTCGCGTCGTCGCCGTCGCCGTCGATCAGGATGTTGTTGTTCCAGTGCCGGATCGGATTGCTCTGATCGCGGTTGCGCACGAACGCCAGCATCTCCTCGCGTCCGCTGACCCTGCCGACGCTGCCCTCGAAGACGCCGTCCTCGGTGAAGGTGTCGGCCCAGGCCTCGGGCTGGCTGCCGTCGATCGCGTGGTTGTAGCGGGCCATCAACTCCATGATGTCGAGCTGGTCCTCGAGTGAGAGCGGCATGGCGTCCTCCGTCCTTCCTGCGAGGCGGCGCCTCGCGGCTGCGTTGCTACTGGTCCGGGTGGACCTTGCGATGCGTGAACTTCCACTCGCCGTCGATGCGCACGAGCGTGTCGTGGTACGTCCCGCTCGCGATCAGCCCCACCGCCCCGTCCTCGTCGAGTCCGGTGCGAACGAGGTAGACCTGCGCGGTCGCGTGGTCGCCGTCGCCCTCGATGATCGGGCTGTTGAGCCAGTGCTTCCAGAGCCCGCCGCCGCTGGCGATCACCTGCACCAGCTCCTCGCGGCCGCGCGCGCTGCTCATGCTGCCCTCGAACAGCGCGTCCTCGGTGAAGGTGTCGGCGAAGCCCTCGCCGTCGCCGCCGTCGGCGCAGTGGTTGTAGCGCGCCATCAACTCGAGGATCTCGAGGCGGTCGTCAACGGAGAGCGGCATGGGAGTCTCCTCGGGCTTCCTCGCGCGCTCAGTCCTGGCGGGCGTGTACGCGAAGCTCACGTTTCGCGAACAGCCAGCCCCCAGGCTCGCGCCGCAGCGTGTCCTGGTAGGTCCCGACCATCCGGGGGCGGAACGGCCCATCGACGCCGACCAGCAGCAGGTACTGCCGGATCGTCGCGGCGTCGCCGTCGCCCTCGATGATCGGGCTGTTCGTCCAGTGCCTCCAGGTGTGCGAGTGCGGCGCGCGGGTGCGGGCGTGCTCGCGGATCGCCTCGCGGCCCGTGATCACGCCGGCCGTGTCGGAGTCCCACACGCCGTCCTCGGTGAAGGTCTCCGCGCGCGTGTCCACGTCGCCGCTGTCGACGGCGTGGTTGTAGCGCGTCACGAGGGCGAGAATCGCCATCCGGTCCTCGACTGACAGCGGCATCGTTACCCCTCCGCCCGGCGTCCGCTGGCGGCGTCCGCGTCCGCGATGATGCGGCGCTTCACGAAGCGCCACTGGCCGTCCGCGCGGCGCAGCTCGTCCTCGTAGCGTCCGAGCAGGCGCGGCTGGACGGTCTCGCGGCGGCTCAGCACCATGATGTACATCGCCAGCCTCGCCGCGTCGTCGTCGCCGGGGACGCCCTCGATGATCGCGTTGTTGTTGAAGTGGCGGCGGCGCTGCCAGCCGTCCGGACGCGAGCCTATGTAGTCGGCGATCGCGGCCCGGCCTGCGATCGTGCCGGTGGCGGTCGCCTCGATCGCGCCATCCTCGGTGAAGAGCGCGGCCACGCCCTCGTGATCGCCCGAATCCACCGCGTGGTTGTAGCGCGCGGCGAGATCGAGGATCTGGAGCCGGTCGTCGACGGATAGCGACACGCGCGGACCCCCCGAAGCGGAGCGACGATAGCACATCGCGCGCCCTCGCCCGCCCCGGCGCGCCGCCCCGGCGGCCCGCTATGCTGCGCCGGCGGGGGAGGCGGCGGACGCCCGGCGGGGAGGTGGCGCGATGGCGGACTATGACGCGCGGACCGCGCTGGTGGTGGTCGACGTGCAGAACGACTTCGCCCACCCCGACGGCAGCCTCTACGTGGCCGGCGCTGCCGGCGCGATCGCGCGCACCAACGAGGAGATCGCCCGCGCCCTCGAGGGCGGCGCGCTCGTCGCCTACTCGCAGGACTGGCACCCGGAGCACACCCCGCACTTCGCGCAGGACGGCGGCATCTGGCCCGTGCACGGCGTCGCCGGCAGCTGGGGCGCCGAACTGCACACCGACCTCGCTGCCGTCGAGGGCGCACCGCGCGTGCGCAAGGGCGCCGACGGCAGTGACGGCTACTCCGCGTTCAGCCAGCGCGACCCGCGGAGCGGGGAGCAGGAGGCGACCGCGCTCGAGGCGCTGCTGCGCGATCGCGGCGTCGAGCGCGTCGTGATCACCGGCCTGGCGACGGACTACTGCGTGAAGGAGACGGCGCTGGACGCCTGCCGCCTCGGCTTCGCGACGATCGTGATCGCGGAGGCGATCAGCGCCGTGGACCTCGAACCCGGCGACGGCGACCGCGCGCTCGCGACGATCCGCGAGGCGGGCGCAACGATCGAGTGAGCAAGGCGTGACTTCCGAGCCACTCGGCGGCGGCCTCGACGAGCCGGGCCGCGCGCTGTTCACGGACCTCTACCAGCTGACGATGCTGCAGGCCTACGCCGAACACGGGCTGACCGCCCGCGCGACGTTCGAGTTGTACGCGCGCACGCTGCCCGCGAGTCGCAACTACCTGCTCGCCTGCGGCCTCGACGACGCGCTCACCTACCTCGAGGGCCTGCGCTTCGGCCCGGAGGCGCTGGCCGCGCTGCAGCGCGGCGGACGCTTCCCGGCGAGCTTCCTCGACTGGCTCGCCGCGCTGCGCTTCACGGGCGACGTGTACGCGATGCCCGAGGGCATGCCCGCGTTCGGTGGCGAGCCGTTGCTCACCGTCGACGCGCCGCTGCCGGAGGCGCAGCTCGCCGAGACGTACCTGCTCAACCAGGTGCACGTGCAGACGCTGATCGCCTCGAAGGGCGCGCGCATCGTCGAGGCGGCGGCGAGGCGGCCGGTGGTGGACTTCGGGACGCGGCGCGCGCACGGCACGGACGCGGCGCTGAAGGCGGCGCGAGCGCTCTACCTCGCGGGCATGGCCGCGACCTCGAACGTGCTCGCCGCCGACCGCTACGGCATCCCGCCGACCGGCACGATGGCGCACAGCTACGTGCAGGCCCACGACGACGAGGCCGAGGCCTTCCGCAGCTTCGTCGCAACCCACCCCGACACCGTCCTGCTCGTCGACACCTACGACACCGCCGAGGGCGTGCGCCGTGTCGCGCGGCTGGCCGCCGAGCTGGGCGACGCTTTCCGCGTGCGCGCCGTGCGGCTGGACTCGGAGCCGCTGGCCGAGCTGGCATTCGAGGTGCGCGCGATCCTCGATGCGGCCGGGCTGGCGCAGGTGGAGATCGTCGCCAGCGGCGGCCTCGATGAGACGCGGATCGCCGAGCTCGTCGCGACGGACGCGCCGATCGGCGCCTTCGGCGTGGGGACGCGCGCCGTGTCCTCGGCGGACGCGCCCACCTTCGACGCCGTCTACAAGCTGGCGGCCTACGACGGTAAGGGGCGCATCAAGCTCTCGACGGAGAAGGAGACGCTGCCCGGCCGCAAGCAGGTCTTCCGCCTGCGCGACGCCGAGGGCATCGCGAGCCGCGACGTGATCGCCCGCGCGGACGAGCGCCTCGAGGGCGAGCCGCTGCTGGAGCAGGTCATGCGCGGCGGCGAGCGCATCGAGGCGGGGATGCGCACGCTCGAGGAGGCGCGGGAGCGGGCGGCAGCCGAGCGTGAGCGGCTCCCCGCCGCGCTGCGCGGGCTCGAAGAGCCCGTTGAGCCGTACCCGGTGGCGGTGAGCGCGGCGTTGCAGACCGAGGCGCAGGCGCTCCGCGACGAGCTCCGGCGCGCTTAGCTCCGGCGAGCGCTACCCGCTCAGTGAGCCCTCGGGACACTCGCGCAGATCGACGCGCGCCTCGGCGCCGGGGATTGCCCGCAGCCGCTCGTCGGCCTCGCGGAAGGACGGGGAGGCGAGCCAGGTCTCGGCGGCGGCGCGGCTGCGCCACCAGGTGGTGAGCAGCAGCGAGCGGCGCGACGCCCAGCGGTGCACGCGCAAACAGCCCTGCTGCGAGCGCGTGCGCCGGTCGAGGGCGCGCACCGCCCAGAAGGCGCGCGGCATCGAGCGCATCCGCGGCAGGTGCCACGAGGTCAGCAGCAGTACGGGCGCGTCGTCCATGCCCGGACCCTACCAGCCCGTCAGCCGCGCGGCGCGGCTCAGCGCGCGCCCTCGAGGATGCCCACGACCAGGCGCAGGATCCGCCAGCCGTCGCGCAGCATGTGCTCGATGTTGCCGGGGTCCGGCTCGACGTGCTGGAAGAGGTCGAGCCGGTGGTAGATGTCAGGCTCGTGCGCCTCGGCCATCACCTCGGACTCGGTCCAGGGGATGAACTCGTCGCTGCGGTCGTGCAGCAGGTAGAGCGGGGCGCGCAGCCCGTCGATCGCGTAGCGCGGGCTCACAGCCACGAGGTGCGCGCGTTGCCCCTCCGGCAGCGCGGCGATCAGCTCCTCGGCGCGCGGGAGCAGCGGGAGTTGCAGCAGTTCCGCCACAGCCGCCCCGCCCGCGCTCTGCGGCGCCTCGCCGGCCTCGATCGCGGCGCGCTCGGCCTCGGGCAGCCCGGCGAGCAGCGTGTTGCGCACTACGCGGCGCGCGATGCCCGCGGGCTCCCACTCCTCGATGTCCTCGGGGCCGCGGAAGCTGTAGGAGGTAACGGAGGCGGCGAGCGTCTCGGCGTCGTAGTACGGGCCGAGCGCGACCACGTACCCGACGCGGTCCGCAATCTCCGGCTGCGAGGCGGCGACGATCGCGAGCGAGCCACCGGCTGAGAGCGCGACGTAGCCGATCTCCTCCTTGTTCACGCGCGGATGCCGCTCGAGCGCCTCGAAGGCGCCGACGAGCCGCGGGATCTCGCTCGGCAGCACCACGGCGGCGTTGAGGTCGTCGGACTCGGTGAGCAGCACGACGAAGCCGATGCGGGCGAGGCCTCCGGTGAGGCTCAGCACACGGTCGTCGTCGGACGGGGCGGGGTCGGCGCCGAGCACGAGGATGATCGCGGGCCGCTCGTTGTCACCCTCCGGCAGCGTGAGTTGTCCGCGACCCTCGACCTCGCCACTCCACGCGATGTCCTCGACGGACGGAGCGTGCGTGGCCCAGGCGAGGGGCCGAACGGGCAACTGCAGCACGACGTCGGCGGTGAAGGCGGTAGCGCGCAGGTAGGAGTGCGCCGTCGGCGCGGCGGCGACGACCGCCAGCACCACGAGCAGCCACACGACGGCCTTGACCCGCCGCCGCACGCTCCAGCCCTCGATACGCCTCGGATGCAGGCGGTGCATGGCCCGATGGTACGCGGGACGGAGGTGGTTTGTGGCGGTCGGTCGTCTCGCCGCAGCCCTACCCGGAGATCAGCGCGTCCAGGGAGAGCGGGCCGGAGCCGCCGAGGATCAGCGCGACGAGGAGCGCGATCAGCAGGAGGTCGAGCTCCCAGCCCTGCGCGTTCTCGTTGCCCGCGAACGGCAGGCGCAGCTTCACCGCGTTCGTGTACGTCGCCACCACCATCATCAGCGCCAGCGGGATGGCGACCCAGTGCGCGAACAGTCCGAGGATCAGCGCGAGCCCTCCGAGGACCTCGAGGCTCGCGACCAGCCGCGCCGTGGGCTGCCCCAGCGGATAGCCGAGCTCGCTCAGCCACGAGCCGAAGCCGCCGATGCCGCGCTGGAACTTGCCGTACCCCGCATGCACGAAGACCACGCCCGCGGCCAGTCGCAGCGGCACCATCGCCGCCCCACAGTCGCCGAAGGGGTCGGTCAGCAGGTCCACGCGGCCCTCGCTCCCGCCGGCCGCTCGCCTAGGAGCCCGCTCGCGAGGGCAGCCTGACGACGGCGACGCCCTGCAACGGGCGCTCGCCGCGATTGTTCTCGAAATAGACGTCGATCCGCACGCGGCCACCGTCCTCGGCCGGCTCGGTGTCGATGATGAGGCCCAGCGAGCGCAGTGCGTCCTCCTGCAGCACCGGGCGGCGGAAGTTGATGTCGATCGACTCGAGGGCGCCGTCGGGGCCCATCCAATCGGTCACCAGCCGGGTCAGCACGGACATGCTCAGCGCGCCGGGCACGATCGGGCGCTCGAAGCCGAGCTTCTTCGCCCGCACCGGATCGGTGAAGCGACCCTGCGTGTCGTCGGCCGGGCCGCCCGGCTCAAGCTCGATGTACTCGAGCACCTGCTCCCGCTGCGCGGTCCAGGCGCTCTCGATCTCGTCGCCGACGTCGATGTCTTCGAAGTATGGCTGGCTCATTCGCCGACCTGCCGATGGACCGTGGTCTGGTCGGAGTAGGCGACGTCCTCGCCGCGCTGGTTGCGGTAGGTGAGGCGGCGGACGGCGAACACCATCGTGCCGCTGCGGCCGGTCTTGGCGTAGACCTCCTTCGCCTGCGCGTAGCCGGTGAGCACGTCGCCGACGCGCACCGGCGCGAGCTGTTCGAGGCGCGAGCCGGCGTGGAAGGTGACGTTGCCGAAGCGCACGCGCGGGTCCGGCCCGGGCGCGAAGCGCATGCGCTGCAGGAAGCTCGGCGGCGCCTGCTGCTCCTCCACGTAACGCGGGTTGGTCTCGCCGACGACCGCGCAGTAGCGTTCCAGGCGCTCCGCGGTCACCTCGAGGGTGCCCACGTCGCGCTCGACGCCGATCACGCTCTCGTCGTACTCGAAGAGGGGTTCGTCGCTCATTCGCCTGCCGTCCCCGGAAGCCCGCTGCCCGGCCTCCGGGCAGCCCGGCCATTCTTGAGTGTGGCCGCGAAGGCGTCAACGTGCGCCACCCTCAGCGGCGCACCTCGACCCAGTCGCCCGTCGCGGCTGCCTCGAGGGCGGCCTCGTCCGGCTCGATGCCGAGGCCGACCGCCGATGGCACATGCAGCACGCCCTCGTGCGGAACGAGCGGGCTCGCGACGAGGTCCGCTGCAAGGTGCTCGGCCGTACTGAGCCCGTGCGCGAACCCGCCCCGGGCAGCGAACGCATCGACGGCCGCGGCAAGGTGCAGCGCGGCGGCCACCCCGAGGCTGGAGTCGAAGTTGGTGGTGACGACGCAGGAGACGCCCTCCCAGGACGCGTCGCGGGCGAGATTGAGGGCGCGGCGGATCCCGCCGAGGCGCATCGGCTTGAGCACCAGCACGTCGACGGCGTTGCTATCGAGGACGCGCTCCGCTTCCGCTGCATCGGCGACCGACTCGTCCGCGGCGATCAGGCAGGTTCCCTCGGCGCGCAGGCGAGCCAGGCCCTCCAGATCGCGCGCGGGCACCGGCTGCTCGACGTACTCGAGCTCGTAGTGCGCGAGGCTGGCAATCGCCTCGCGAGCGGTGGCGGTGTCCCAGCCTCCGTTCGCGTCCAGGCGCAGGCGCACGTCCGGCGCGGCCTCGCGCGCGGCCTGCACACGGCGGCGATCCTCGGCGAGTGAAGCGGCAGCGACTTTGAGCTTCAGCGTACCGTAGCCCGCGGCGACGGCGGCCGCGGCCTGCTCCCGCACCCACTCCGGCGGACCGTTCCCGATCACGGCGTTCACGCGGACCTCGCGGACTGCCCCTCCTCCGATGATCGAGGCGACTCGGAGGCCCCTCCGCCGCCCAGCGAGGTCAAGGCGCGCGTCGTCCAAGGCGCAGAGCAGCGCAGCAGCCGCGGGCGCATGCGACCCCGCGGGCGGGCCCTCGCCGGCGAGCAGGCGTGGGGCCCACTCGCCCAGCAGCCGCAGCACGTCGGTCGCACCGCCGTCCCCGTCCTCGGGTAGCGGCGAGGCCTCGCCGAAGCTGCGGCGGTCGTCGGCGTCGCGCAACTCGACGACGACGCCCTCGCGCTGCTCGATCGTGCCCCCGGCGGTCGCGATCGGCGCGCGCAGCGGAAGGCGGAAGGGGCGCCAGCGGACGCTGACGATCGGCGAGGCGCCGGGTGGCTTCGGAGCCGTGGTGTTGCCGTGCTCCCCAGTCATGCCGCCAACCCTACAGCGCCGCGCCGATGGCGATCAGCAGGCCGAGGGCGAGGTGCAGCCGTGCGGTGGCGCGCAGTGCGGTGTTGAGCGTCGGACCGTCCTCGCTGCGCAGGACGGCGCGCAGCGGGCCGAACGCGAGCGGCAGCGCGAGCAGCGCGAGCAGTGCCTGCGGGCCGAAGCCGATCGGCCAGAGCGCCAGCGCGGTCAGCCAGGCGAGGGCGAGCGTGACGCCGAACTGCCAGCGCGAGAGCCGCCGCCCGAGCATCACGGCGAGCGTGCGCTTGCCCGCGACGGCGTCCGTCTCGATGTCGCGCACGTTGTTCACGATCAGGATCGCGGAGACAGTGAACCCGACGGGCACGGCCGCCGCCAGCACCTCGAAGGTGAGCAGCTCCGCCTGCACGTAGTAGGTGCCGCAGACGGCGACGAGGCCGAAGAAGACGAAGGTGAAGACCTCGCCCAGCCCGCGATAGCCGAACGGCCACGGCCCGCCCGTGTAGGCGATCGCCGCGAGGATCGAGGCGACTCCGGCAGCGATGACGGGCCAGCCCGCGACGGCCGTGAGGTAGACGCCGGCCAGCGTCGCGACCGCGAAAGCCACCCACATCGCGGTCAGCACCTGGCGCTGGCTGAGCAGCCCGAGCTGCGTAACGCGCGGTGGGCCGATCCGCTCGGCCGTGTCCGCGCCTCGGCGGAAGTCGGAGACGTCGTTCGCGAGGTTCGCGCCGACCTGGATCGCGAGCGCGCCGAGGAGCGCGGCGAGCGCGGGGCCGAGGCTGAAGCGATCGTCGTGCACGGCGACACCCGTGCCGACGGCGACGGGTGCGATCGCGGCGGTCAGCGTGGGCAGGCGCGCGGCCAGCACCCAGACCTTGAGGCCGGACGGGGCGTCGTCTGATGGCTTCACGCGCGCCGCCTCGCCGCTCACACCGGGGCTCCGCTGCTCAGGGAAGACGCGGGAACTTCGAGAAGTCCGGCTGGCGCTTCTCGAGGAAGGCGTTCTTGCCCTCCTTGCCCTCGTCGGACATGTAGAAGAGCGAGGTCGCGTCCCCGGCGAGCTGCTGGATGCCGGCCAGGCCGTCCGTGTCGGCGAGGAAGGACATCTTCAGGAAGCGCAGCGCCGTCGGACTCAGCTCCAGGATCTCGTTCGCCCAGCGCACGCCCTCGGCCTCCAGCTCCTCGGGCGGGACGACCTCGTTGACGAGGCCCATGTCGAGCGCCTGCTGCGCGCTGTACTGGCGGCAGAGGAACCAGATCTCGCGCGCCTTCTTGTGCCCGACGATGCGGGCAAGCTGCGTCGCGCCGAGGCCGGCGTCGAAGGAGCCGACGCGCGGGCCGGTCTGCCCGAAGATCGCCGTCTCCGAGGCAATCGAGAGGTCGCAGATCACGTGCAGCACGTGGCCGCCGCCGATCGCGTAGCCGTTGACGAGGGCGATCACTGGCTTCGGCATCGAGCGGATGTAGCGCTGCAGCGGCAGCACGTTGAGGCGCGGCACGCCGTCGTCGCCGACGTAGCCGCCCTCGCCGCGCACGCGCTGGTCGCCGCCGGAGCAGAAAGCGCGTGTGCCTGCGCCGGTGAAGAGCACCACGCCGATCGCGGCGTTGTGGTGCGCCTCCATGAACGCGGCGAGCAGCTCGTCGACCGTCTGCGGCCGGAAGGCGTTGTGCACCTCCGGGCGATTGATCGTGATCCTGGCGATGCCGCCCGAGGTCTCGTAGATAATGTCCGTGTAGTCGCCGGCCTGCTGCCACTCGACCGCGCCGGCCGCGCCGTCTGCCTCGCTCATCGCTTCCCCCTGCGCTTCATCCCGTTAACCCGTGGGAGGGTACTCGCGGCCCAGGTAGTCCTCGACCAGTTGCGCGAACGGCCCGGGCCGTTCGAGGTGCGCTGCGTGACCGGCGCCCTCGATTACGCCAATCGTAGCGTCCGGCAGCGTGCGCGCCATATCCCCGGCGATCGCGACGTACTTCTCGTCGAGCGAACCGGCAAGCAACAGCGCCGGGGCATCGATCGAGGGCAGCCGCTCGTGCAGCGGCGCCTGCGCCCCGGCGCCCATCCCACGCAGCGAGTTCGCGAGGCCGCGCGCGCGCTGCGCGAGCCGCGTGGCGCGCACGGCGGCGCGCGCCTCCTCCGGCAGGTCGCGCTGCGAAGCGAACAGTGGGACTCGCTCCCACTCGTCGACGAACGCCTCAACGCCGTCGCGCTCGATGCGCTCGGCGAGTGCGGCGTCGGAGGTGCGGCGCGCCTCCCGCTCCGCGTCGTCCGCGATGCCGGGCGAGGCGCCCTCGAGCAGCAGCGCGGCGACGGCCCGCGGGTGGTCCGCAGCGACCTGCAGCGCAACGCGCCCGCCGAGCGAGTAGCCGAGCCAGGCGGCGCGCTCGTGGCCGAGCGCACGCAGCAGCGCGACGAGGTCGGCGGCGGCACGGCGGATCGCGTAGCGCTCGACCGCCTCGGGCGCCGCGGAGCGGGCGTGGCCCACGAGGTCCGGAGCGATCGTGAGGTACTCGCGCGCGAGGCGGCCGGTCAGGTCGCGCCAGGCGCCGGCGGAGCCGGTGAAGCCGTGCAGCAGCACGATCGGGGGGCCAGCGCCCTCGCTGGTGACGTGGAACGAGAGACCGTCGATCTCGACGGTCGTTGCGCCGTCCATCAGCGCGCGGGCGCGGAGGTCGCCGGCGCGGCGTCGAGGTCCAGCTCGCGCAGCGCGGCGTCGACGCGCGCCCAGACCTCACGATGCAGCTCGACGTTGCGGTCGCGCTCGGTGCGCAGCTCGAGCACGGTCAGGCCGGGCGCGCCGATCGCGCCGTCGATCGCCTCGCGCCACTCGCCGAGGGCTGGCCGCAGCAGGCGCCCGCCGAAGGCGCCGATCGCGCCCTCGAAGTCGAGGCCGTGCGGCGTGCCGAACCAGTCCTCGAACTGCGCGGCGGCCTGCTCGCGCTGCGGCAGGAAGTGGAAGATGCCCCCGCCGTCGTTGTTGACGAGGACGACGAGCAGCGAGAGGCCGTGCGCGCGCAGCGCCCAGAGCCCGTTGAGGTCGTGCAGGAACGAGAGGTCGCCGACCAGCACGGCAACCGGCCCCTCGCCCGCCGCTGCGGCCCCGACCGCCGTCGAGACCACGCCATCGATGCCCGAGGCCCCGCGCGTGCCGACGATGCGGATGCGGCGCGCGGTGGCGGGGAAGAACGAGTCGAGGTCGCGAACGGGCATCGAGTTGCCCGCGACGAGCGTCGCACCGTCCGGCAGGGCGGAGGCGAGCACCCCCGGCGGCATGCCCTCGAACGGCTCATCAAGCGCGGCGATCGCCTCCCCAAGCGCGCGGCGGGCGGCGGCGTTGGCGTTCGTCCAGCGCTCGAGGAAGGCGCGGTCCGGCGCGCTGCGCGCGGCGGTGCGCGCGGGGTCGTCGGGGGTACCGTGGAAGGCGCTCGGGTGGCGCGCGGAGAGCGCCGCGGCGGCCGCCTCGCAGAGCGCGGCGGGGTCCGCCCAGAGCATCGCACTGACGGTGGCGTCCGCGTCGCGCCAGCCGCCGGGGGCGTCGACGGCCAGCTGCGGGACGCCCTCGAGGCGCGCGAGGTACTCGAGCAGCGGCCGCGTCGTCGGGGCCGCGCCGAAGCGCAGCACAACCTCGGGCCGCGTTCCCGGGTCGGAGGCGAAGCGCGGCGACCGCAGCAGCGCGTCGTAGGCCTCGACGACGTGCGTGAGCGGGTGCGCGCCCGCGCGCAGGCCGGAGAGCGGGTCCGCGAGGATCGGCCAGCCGAGCGCCGCCGCCAGCTTCGTGATCGCGCGCGCGGGCAGGTCGCCGTTCGCGGGGCCGCAGAAGATCAGCCCGTCCCGCCCGGCGGCAGCCTCCAGCAGCAGCGCCGCCGCCTCGGAGGCGTCACGCGTCGGCGGAGCGGAGACCGCGACCGGCGGCGCGCTCGAGGCCTCGAGCGCGTCCTCCCAGCCCGGCTCGATCAGCGGCTCGCGCAGCGGGACGTTGAGGTGCACCGGACCGGCCGGCGGGCCGGCTGCGACGGCGGCGGCGCGGGCCGCGCTGCGCTGCGCGTGGGCCTCGAGGCCGGGCGAGCCGTCGGGCACCGGCAGCTCGGCGAACCAGCGCACGTGGCGGCCGTAGAGGCCGTGCTGCTCGATCGTCTGGTTCGCGCCCGTGTCGCGCAGCTCGGGCGGCCGGTCGGCGGTGAGCGCGATCAGCGGCACGCGCGAGAGGGACGCCTCGGCGATTGCCGGGTGGAGGTTCGCGGCGGCGGTGCCGGAGGTGGTGACGATCGCGACCGGCTCGCGCAACTGCCGGGCGAGGCCGAGCGCGAAGTAGCCGGCCGCCCGCTCGTCGAGGTGCAGCCAGCTGCGCAGCCCCTCGGTCCGGTCGAGGGCAAGCGCGAGCGGCGTGGAGCGCGAGCCGGGGGCGATCACGGCGTGGCGCACGCCGCTCGCGACCAGCTGCCGCGCGAGCGCGCCGAGGCAGCGGTAGGCGACGTTCACGGACGGGGTCGCGCTCACATCGCACCGCCGCCGAGGGCGCTGGTGAGCGGGCGGAACTTGAGCTCGATCTCGGCGAGCTCGGACTCCGGGGTGGAGTCGCCCGTGACGCCCGCGCCGGAGAAGAGCCAGGCGCGGCGGCCGCGGACCAGCGCCGAGCGCAGCCCGACCGCGAACTCGCCCTCGCCCGCGCCGTCCATCCAGCCGACCGGGCCGGCGTACCAGCCGCGATCGAAGCGCTCGTGGCGCGCGATCACCTGGCGGGCGGTCGCGGACGGCCAGCCGCAGACGGCCGGCGTCGGGTGGAGCCGGTTGACCAGGTCGAGGATGTCGACGCCCGGGAGGGCGCGCCCCCGCACCTCGGTGGCGAGGTGCTGGATGTTGTGCAGGCGCAGCAGCCCCGGGCGGTTGGGCGCTTCCAGGTCGCCGGCGAGGGCGGAGACGCCCTCGCGCAGGGCGCGCACGACGATCTCGTGCTCGATCCGCTCCTTGGCGTCGCGCAGCAACGCCTCACCAAGCTCCGCATCCTCCTCGTCCGTCCGGCCGCGGCGCGCGGACCCGGCGAGGCCGAGCGTGCTGACGGCGCCGCCGCGCAGTCCGGCCAGCTGCTCCGGGCTGGCGCCGAGGAAGATCGCGTCGCCGCGGCGGAAGCTGAACAGGTGGCAGTGCGGATAGTCCGCCCGCAGCTGCGCGAGCGTCGCTCCGGGGTCGATCGGGGCAGCCGTCTCGATCTCGCGCACCGAGGCGAGCACGGCCTTCTCGTAGAGCCCTGCGCGAACCTCCGAGGCAATCTCGGCCACGGCGTACATCAGCGCCGGGCGGTTGATGTCCCAGACCACGCGCAGCGCCGTCGACGGCCGCTCGCGCGCGTCCGGTTCGGCGCGTGCGGCGCGCTCGATCAGGTAGTCAACCTCGGCGGGGTGGCTGCCCGGGGCGAGCACGACCCCGCAGTGCTCGCCGTCGCGCACGAAGAGCAGTCGGGGGAGGCTCAGCCATCCGTAGTCGAATCCAACCCACGGCCCGCCCGCCGGCGCGGATGAGTCGAAGGCGAAGCCGCCCAGCAGCCGGGGCCGCAGCGGGCCGGAACGATCGCCGGGCTCGGCAGCGTCCCGAAGCAGGCGCAGCGCGGCATCGCGGATCGCCTCGGCGCCCCCGCCGGCGGGCGCGTAGACGCACGCCGCCTCGCCGACGCCGACGAGCACGAGGTCGCGGTCCGGCTGCTCGTAGCAGGCGCTCACCTCGGCGGCGTCGGGGCCGGTCAGCAGGCTGCGCGGGTCGAAGTCGCCGGAGAGCGCGATCGAGGTGAAGCGGCCGCTGTCCGCGCGCAGCGCGCCCGCGCCCAGGCTGCTTGCCTGCTCGCGCTCGGAGGGCGCTCCGCTGTCTTCGGGCATCTGCTGATCCGCTCCCGGGTGCTCCGCTCGACCAAGTATATGTCCACAAGCCCGGCGGAATTGTCCACAGCGCCCGGAGCGCCCGGCGGCGTGGGTGTTAGCGCACGGGAATGTGGTGCTCGATCGCCGGTGTACCCGGACGCGTGCTGCGGATCCCGACCACCGACCCCTGATCGCGCACCTGGAAGTCCAGGTAGCCGTAGCAGAACCCGTTGCGTCCGAGCCTGCTGCACGTGCCCATCGTCGTCTGGAACGGATCCTCGGGCGGCCCGTTCCCGAACTCGAAGCGGCGCGTCGTCCCGGAGAGATTGATGGCGGCGGCGAACGTGAACTGCACGCCGGATACGTCGTAGATCAGCACGATGAAGTCGTAGTCGATGTTCCGCTCGTCCCAGCGCACCCCGCCGGCGAGCGGGCCCTCGGCAACCCGCGAGCAGCCGCCCGCGTTGCAGGCCCGGATGCTCGTGGTGCGCCAACCACCGGTCAGCAGCACGCTGTCGCTGCCCTCGTCCGCCTCCCCGAGCAGCGTCTCCCAGGTGATCGGGACCGCCGGCTCCGTGAGGTTGCGTGTACAGAGCCTCGCGAATGTGGCCTCGATCGGCGAGGAGCAGAACTCGTAGAGCAGCGCATCTTCCACGACGCCCCAGCCGAGTACGGTCGTCCCCTCGGGAGCTCCCGGCACGTAGCGCGCCGCGAGGTGCGATTCGAAGACCGGGAACCGCCGCGGCCGGCTGCCAATGGCCGCCACCTCGATCGCCACGCGGTCGGTGGCGCTGTGCAGGTAGCGATCGGTGGTGGTGACCTCGAAGAACAGGACCGCCGGCTCGGCCGGAGCCCGGAACGAGAGCTCGGCCGACACGCTTCCGCGCGGCAGCCACAGCCGCGGACCGCCGGTCTGCACCCACTTGAAGGTGAGCGCATCGTCCTCCGGGTCGCTCGCAGCCGCGCTCAGGACGACTTCCTCGAAGAGGCCGACCGCCCGGTCTGGACCGGCGTCGACCGAGGGCGCCTCGTTGCGGCCGTAGAGCGAGCGCAGCAACTCGACCTCGGTGCGGCCCGGCTGCAGCAGGCAGGCGGCGGGCGCCCCGGGCTTGTAGCTCGGGTACATCAGATCGCGCGGGTCATCGCTGTGCCCGAGGCCGAGCATGTGCCCCAGCTCGTGGACGACCGTCGACGTGAAGCAGGCGCCCGTGTCCACGCGCTCCGCGTCCATCACGATGTCGGCCTCGAGGAACACCCGGTCGGTGACGACCCGCCGAGACTGGTCCCCGTAGCTGGACTCCCAGATCGCGCTGGTCAGCGCGACATCCGGCCCCCGCACGATGTTGCGCGCGTCGTCGAAGGCGATCTCGTTGCGCCCGTTGCCCTCCGCCCACGCGGCGTCGGGGCAGTCTCCCGTGTAGCGAATGCCAACAGCCGCGGCGACCTGATTCCAGGCGCTCGCGCTCTGCCTGACCGCTTCGCGGAAGGCGGTGGCCGTGAGCCAGCTCGGGCGATTGGTGTGCGAGGTGCAGATCGCGATCGGATTGGAATCCGCCGACCACTTCGCGGGCGGCGAGCCGCAGCGCGGCGGCGACAGCTCGGGCACCTCCGAGCAGTCCGTAAAGAAGGCGATCGCGAGCTCGACCGGCACGTCGTGCACCGCTGCGTCGCGGGAGTACGCGAGGTGTCCGAAGCCGTCCGGCGCCTCGCCGCCGTCGGCGTGCACGGGCGACCGCTGGGCGGTGGCGAGCAGCAACGCGACGAGCGCCAGGGCGACCGGCGCTGCCAGCCACGGGGCGACGTGCCGCACTCCCAGCTTGAGCACCGTACGCACCGCCCCCGGTAGCCGACCCCGTCGTCGTGCCGAGGTTTGCCTGACAATCATTGTACGTCCCGGGATCCGCGCGATTCCCGCCATGGCGGTGGCATACTGCCACCATGCGAATGCCGGACCGCCAGTTGCTCGTGATGACCGTCGTGGTCGCCGGCGTGGCGTCGCTCGTCTCGCTCGTGACGAGCCGCGGCGACTGGGCCTCCACGCTGATCGCGTTCCCCCTCTTTGCGACGTTCGCCTTCTGGTCGATCCTCTTCTCGCGCTGGATCACGCGCCGCTTCGTGAAGACGCCGGAGCCCGTGGTGCACCAGCCCACCGAGCCGACCTCGAAGCGGCCGGACCACGCGCAGCGCCGCCGCCGGCGCCGCCGCCCACGAGGCGGCCGGGGACGCGGCTAGGGGCGGTCCGAGGCCTCGCAGGCAGCGATCAGCGCTTCGGCGACCTCGCGGTAGCGCTGCTGCACCTCGACCGGCCCGTGCAGCCCGTTGGTCAGGTAGGCGACGGCCAGCCCGCGCGCCGGGTCCGCGTAGCCGATGGTCGACTGCGCGCCGGGGTGCCCGTACACGCCGGGCTCGTCGAACGGCTCGAAGACCGTGCCGACGATGAACCCGAGGCCGTACGCGGCGGGCAGCGTGAAGGTGCGGTCGTACTCCGTGGTCCACTGCACGCTCGTCGCCAGCGCGACGGTCTCGGGCTGGAGCAGGCGCACGCCCTCGCGCGCGCCGCCCTGCAGCAGGCAGTCGTAGAAGCGCGCCAGCGACTCGGCAGTCCCGATCCCGTTCGCGGCGAGGAGCTGGCCGCGCAGGAGCGGCGGGTCGTTGAAGCGGTTCACGATATCCGAGGTACGGCCCTCGCGGCCCTCGGGATCGAGCAGCGTGACCTCGGACATCGCCTCCAGCGGCACGACGTTGCCGAGTTCCTCCTCCGGCACGCCGAGCGAGGCGTCCATGCCGAGCGGGCCGATGATCTCGTCAGCGAGGAACTGGCGCGGCTCCCGCCCATCGAGGCGGCGCACCAGCTCGCCGATCGCGAAGCCGTAGGTGACGGGGTGATAGCCGGTGGCCGTGCCGGGCGGCCACTCCGCCTCGATCTCCGCGGTCGCGGCGGTGACGGCGCTCCAGTCGTCCATCCGCGCCCAGTCGAAATCGGGCGGGAAGACGGGGAAGCCGCCGCGGTGGGTGAGCACGTGCCGCAGCGTGCAGGCCGCCTTGCCGCCCTCCCCGAACTGCGGCCAGGCCGCCGCGATCGGCTGATCGAGGTCGCAGGCGAGGCGCTCGACCATCATCAGCGCGGCGACGGCGCCCAGCGGCTTGGTGGCGGAGAACCAGACCATCCGCGCCGATGGCTGCGCGGCGGCCCCGAGCCGCAGGTCGATCTGCAGCTCGCCGTCGCGGTAGACCGCGAGCTGCGAGGCGGCATGCAGCCCCTGTTCGAGATGAGCGCGCGCGACAGCCTCGACGGACTCGCGCGCGGCGGGCGAGAGCGCGCGCGGGGCGGCCATCAACGGCGTCCCGTCGCGCTCACGGCGCTGTCGTTGCTGGCGAACATCACAGGCCACTCCCGTCCCCGCCGCGCGCACCGTACCGCAGGACGCGACGCTCCGCCGCGCCGGGCCGCTGGTGGTAGGATGCGCGGCGCGGACCGGCGGCGACCTCGGGAGGTGCTGGATGGAGTACGGCTGGACCGAGGAGCACGTGGCATTCCGCCAACAGGTGCGGGATTTCCTGGACGAGTACGCCACGCCCGCGCTGTTCGAGGAGCTGCGCGAGGCGGACCGCGACGGCCTGGCACGCGAGGCCGGCGAGGGCGAGTTCGGCCACGGCCGCGGCCCCGAACTGCGCGCCTTCCGCAAGGCGATGAACGAGGCCGGCTACACCAACATGGGCTGGCCGGTGGAGTACGGCGGTCAGGGCAAGGACGCCCTCCACGCCTTCCTCCTCGCCGAGGAGCTGTGGTACCTCGGCATCCCGCAGGACCACCTCAGCGTCGGCTCCGTGGGGCGCACGATCATGCGCTTCGGCACGGAGGAGCAGAAGCGCGAGTGGCTGCCCGAGATCGTCAGCGGCGACATGACCTTCGCGCTCGGTTACACCGAGCCGAACGCCGGAACCGACCTCGCCTCGCTACAGACGAGGGCGACCCGCGACGGCGACGAGTGGGTGATCAACGGGCAGAAGATCTACGGCGGCTTCGGCGGGGCCACGCACGGCTGGCTGGCCGCCCGCACGGACCCCGACGCCCCCAAGCACCAGGGCATCTCCGTCTTCATCTTCCCCACCAACCTGCCGGGCATCACCGTCCGGCCGATGGGCACGATGGGGCGGATCATCACCAGCGAGACCTTCTTCGATAACGTCAGGCTGCCCGCCGACGCGCTCTTCGGCGAGCTCAACCGCGGCTGGTACTACATGACCAACGCGCTCGACCTCGAACGCGTGATGATCGAGCCGCAGAGCCTCTACCAGCGCCGCGTCGACGCCCTCGTGCAGCACATCGAGGACAACCGCCCGGAGCTCACGGACGACATCGTCGTGCGCACCAGGCTGGCCGAGGCGACCGTCGACAGCGAGGTCTCGCGCGCGCTGGCGATGACCAACGCGATCATGGTGCAGAACGGCATCACCCCGACCATGGAAGGCGCGATGGTCAAGGTCTGGGGCTCCGAGGCGCGCTACCGCATGGACAGCCTCGCACTCGACCTGCTCGGTCCTGAGGGCGGCCTGCGCCGCGAGAACGAGGACGCGCCGGCCGGCGGCAAACTCGAGGAGAACTACCGCGGCTCATCCGTGCACCGCTTCGCCGGGGGCACCAACGACGTACTGCGCCGCATCATCGCGTCGCGCGGCCTCGGGCTGCCGAGAGGCTAGGGGGTTCACGATGGCAATGGACCTTCGGCTGAGCGACCTGCAGGAGCTGATCCGCGACAGCGCGGACGACTTCCTCGAGCGCGAGGCGCCCGCCTCGCGGATGCGTCAGATCGAGTGGGCGGGCGAGCCCGACGAGGAGCTGTGGAGCCAGATGGTCGAGCTGGGCTGGACCGGCCTGCCGATCGCCGAGGAGCACGGTGGACAGGGCGCGGAGCTCGTCGACCTCGGCGTGCTGATCGAGCAGCTCTGCCGCCACGCCCTGCTCTCCCCGTACCAGCAGACGATGCTGGCCGCGGCCACGGTGCAGCGCCACGGCGACGCGGCGTTGCAGGCCTCGCTGCTGCCTCGCATCGTCGCCGGCGCGACCTGCGCCCCGGCGCTGGTCGAGGGCAACGGCGGACCCTACGGCGAGATCGCGACGACGACCGACGGCGCGACGCTGAGCGGCTCGAAGCGCTACGTCGAGTTCGGCGCGACCAGCGACCTCCACCTGGTAGCCGCAACGCGCGACGGCGAGCCCGGTCTTGCCCTCGTGGCGCGCGACCAGCCGGGCGTCTCCACGCGCGCGCTGACCGGCATCGGGCTCACCCCGCAGGTCGAGGCGACCTACGACGGAGCGAGCGTCGAGGGCTGGATCGGCGGCGGCGAGGCACTCGACTACCTGCGCGTGCTGGGCTCGGCGATCTCCTCGCTGGAGTGCTACGCGCACGCGCAGAAGGCGCTCGACATGACCGTCAGCTATGTCCAGGTACGCGTCGCCTTCGGGCGGCCGATCGGGACGTTCGAGGCGGTGCAGGGCCGAGTCGCGGACGCCGCGGTCGGCGTCACCGCCTCGCGCTTCCTCGCCTACGAGCAGCTCTACAAGCTGGATCAGGGTGAGTTGGACGCGCTGCACGCCGCGAAGGTGAAGTCGGTAGCCTCGCGCTCGGTGGTGGACGCCACCAACTGGGGGCACGTGCTGCACGGCGGCGTCGGCTTCATGGCGGAGTACGACCTGCAGTTCCACACGCGCCGCGGCAAGGAAGCATCGCTGCGCTGGGGCGACCCCCGCGAGTCGCTCGGCGCGGTCGCAGCCTCGGTCTTCAAGTAGTCATCGGAACGAACGCGGAGGGCGAACCATGGCGAAGGTGCTGGATCCGGTTTCGGGCGAAGAGGTCGACACGGACGAGGTGAACCGCGCGGTCAGCGAGACCGCCTCCGGGGCCGGTCAGTCGGACCCGGACAAGGGCACGAAGTACTTCTACAACGGCCAGTGGTACTACTTCGCCAGCCTCGACTCGCGCGTGCGCTTCATGGCGGACCCGGACAAGTACGCCTAGCCTCGCTCTGCCCTCCTGAGAGGGCCAGGGTGAGGGAGGCGTACGCACGGCAGGGCTCCTTCCGGTGCCCTCTCCCCGCAGGGAGCGGGAACCCGATCGGCGCAACGATCCATCGAGGCAGCAGTCAGGCCGGCGAGCCCCCTCACCCCCACCCTCTCCCCCAGGAGAGGGGGCCGGACCGGGTGCGAAGCGACGTTGCGCCCTCGAAGGTCCGGCCGGGGGCGTGGGGGCGCAGCCCCCACAGAAAGAACATCCGAGGGCGGGTGGGTGGGCCAGAGCCGCGCAGCGCGCTCGTCCGACGCCCGCCGGGCAAGAGCCTCCGGCGGCGCAACTGCCGATCGATGCTCGTAGCAGCGAACGGCGAGCCCCCTCACCCCACCCTCTCCCCCAGGAGAGGGGGCCGGACCGGGTGCGAAGCGACGTTGCGCCCTCGAAGGTCCGGCCGGGGGCGTGGGGGCGCAGCCCCCACAGAAAGAACATCCGAGGGTGGGTGGGTGGGCCAGAGCCGCGCAGCGTGCTCGTCCGGGATGGGGGCGTGGGGGGCGCAGCCCCCCACAGCAGACGCACGAGTTGCCTCGGAAGGCAGGCGCGCCGTCGGAGCGGCGCTGCGCGCGGGGGCCCTCACCCTCCGCCCTTCCCTCGGGGAGAGGGGACCGGAGGGTTATTGCTCGACGCTGAGGATGATCTTGCCGAAGTTGGCGTTGCTCTCCATGTAGGCGTGCGCGCCCGCCGCGTCCTCGAGGGGGAAGACGCGGTCGATCACCGCCCGCAGGCGGCCCGTCTCGAAGTGGTGCAGGTAGCGGGCGGCGAACTGCTGGCTGAGGGTCAGCTTCTCCTCGAGCGGTCGCGCGCGCAGCACCGTGCCGTGTACGCGCAGCCGCTTCGGCATCAGCGCGCCGATGTTCGTCTCCAGCTTGCCACCACCCATCGTGCCGACCAGCACCATGCGCCCGCGCACGGCCAGCGAGGCGATGTTGCGATCCCAGTAGGGCGCTCCGACGACGTCGAGGATCACGTTCACGCCGCGCCCGCCCGTGCGCTCCGCGATCACCTCGGCGAAGTCCTCGCGCTGGTAGTTGATGCCGACGTCGAGGCCGAGCCCGGCGGCGCTCGCCAGCTTCTCGTCGCTGCTGGCCGTGCCGTAGCTGGGGCAGCCCTCGAGGGCGGCGAGTTGGACGGCGGCGGTGCCGACGCCGGAGCCGACGGCGTGGATCAGCACGGACTCGCCGGACGCCAGCTCGCAGTGGCCGAACAGCGCGTCGAAGGCGGTGAGGTAGACCTCCGGGATCGCGGCGGCCTGCTCGAAGCTCAGGCCCTCCGGGATCGCCATCAGTTGGCGCTCGTGCGCGATCGCCTTCGCTGCGTAGCCGCCGCCCCCCATCAGCGCCATCACGCGATCGCCGGGGTTCCAGGCCTGGACGCGGTCGCCCACCGCCTCGACGACGCCGGCCATCTCCAGGCCGGGCACATCCGGGCGGATGCCCGGGGGAGCAGGGTAGCCGCCTCGTCGCTGCATCAGGTCGGCGCGGTTGAGGGCGCTCGCGTGGACCGCGACCAGCACCTCGTCGGGTCCGGGGACCGGATCTTCGATCTCGGCGACCTGTAGCACCTCCGGTCCGCCCGGTTCGGTCACGACGGCAGCGCGCATCGCCTGGCTCCCTCCACCCGCGTCGTTCTCGCTGGCGCGAAGGCTAGCACGGGTCAGGCCTCCCGCCGTGCTACGATCCCCCGCGATCGCGCGGCGTCGCCGACCTCATGGAATGGACTTGACCGATGAGCGAGCGGCGAGACGCCTGCGAGGTAAGCGCCGAGGCACTGACGGCCCGCTGCGACCCCGCCTTGTTGCCCTTCGCGAGCACCGCGGACCTGCACGCCATGGACGCCGTCTTCGGCCAGGAGCGCGCCGTCCGCGCGATCGAGTTCGCGCTCGGCATGGAGGCCCGCGGCTACAACCTCTACGCCTCCGGGCCCGACGGCATCGGCAAGTCCTCGATCGTCGAGTCCTACCTGCGGCGCTACGCGGAGACACGCCCGGCGCCCCCGGACTGGGTCTACGTCCACAACTTCGAGGATCCCGACCGCCCCGACGGCCTCGCCCTCGCGGCCGGCGAAGGCCGCGCCTTCGCCGAGGCGATGCGCGGCGCCGTCGAGCACGCGAGCGCCGAGCTGCGCGAGGCCTTCGACGCCGACTCCTACATCCGCCAGCGCTCCGCGGTGCTGCAAGAGCAGGAGCAACGGCGCGCCTCGATGCTGGAGGAGTTGCAGCAGCAGGCCGGGCAACTCGGCTTCGCGCTGCAGCTGACGCCCGGCGGCGTTGTCTCCGCGCCGATCATCGAGGGCCAGCCGGCGAACGACGAGGTGATGGCTGCGCTGCCGGCGGAGCAACGCGAGCAGATCCTGGAGCGCGCGCGCGTGCAGCTGGAGCCGCTGGTGCAGGACTCGCTGCTCGCGATGCGGGGGGTGCAGCGAGAGACGCAGGAACGCCTCGAGGCGGTCGACGAGCAGGTGGCGCGGTTCGCGATCGAGCACCTCTTCGAGCCGCTGCGCGAGCGCTGGCGGGACGCGCCCGAGCCGCTGCGCTTCATCGAGGCGGTCTGCGCCGACATGCAGCGCGAGCGCGACCGCTTCCGCGAGCAGCAGGGCGCGGCGCAGCCGGCCACCCCGCAGCCGCCGGGCCTGCCGGGGCCGGCGCAACAGCGCGAGGCGCTGATGCGCCGCTACGAGGTCAACGTCTTCATCAGCAACGACCCGGGCAGCGGCGCGCCGGTGATCAGCGAGCCCAACCCCAACTACGCGAATCTGCTGGGCCGCATCGAGTACGTCGGCCAGTTCGGCACGGCGGTCACGGATCACACGATGATCCGCCCCGGCTCGCTCGCCCGCGCGAGCGGCGGCTACCTGATGCTGCGGATGCGCGACCTGCTACAGGATCCCGCAGCCTACGAGGGCCTCAAGCGTGCCCTCAGCTCCGGCGAGCTGATGCCGGAGTCACGCGCGCAGGCGCTCGGCGTCGCCCCCCCTGCCGGCCTGCGCCCGGCGCCCTCGCCGATTGAGACGAAGGTCGTGATCGTCGGCGACCCCGGGCTCTACGCCTATCTGTTCCGGCTGGACCCGGACTTCCGGGAGCTGTTCCGCGTGAAGGCCGATTTTGAGGTGGAAGTCGAGCGCAACACGCACACCATGCTGGGGATCGCCTCGGTCATTCATCGCCAGTGCCATCTGGCCGGGATGCGCCGCTTCCGCGACGAGGCGGCGGCGCGAGTCATCGAGCACGCCTCGCGCCGCGTCGAGGACCAGCGGCGGCTCTCCGGCAACATGGGCGAGCTGCTCGACATCGCCCGCCAGGCGGACTTCTGGGCCGGGCAGGACGGCGCGGATGAGGTGCTGCGGCAGCACGTCGACCGCGCCCTCGAGGAGCGCGAGTACCGCTCCTCGCTGGTCCGCGACCGCATGCAGCAACTGATCGACGACGGCGCGATCTACATCGACACGGAGGGCTACAAGGTCGGGCAGATCAACGCCCTCTCCGTCTACAACCTGGGCGACATCACCTTCGGGCGGCCCTCGCGCATCACCTGCATCACCTCGGCGGGGCGGGGCTCGATCGTCAACATCGAGCGTGAGACGGACATGGCGGGGCGCACGCATAACAAGGGCTTCCTGATCCTGCGCGGCTTCCTCGCGGACCGCTTCGGGCAGGACAAGGCGATGGCGCTGCACGCCAGCCTCACCTTCGAGCAGCTCTACGGCGACATCGACGGCGACTCGGCCTCCTCGACGGAGCTGTACGCGCTGCTCTCCGCGCTCTCCGGTGCGCCGATCGACCAGTCGATCGCCGTCACCGGCTCGCTCAACCAGCGCGGCGAGGTGCAGCCGATCGGCGGAGCGACGGCGAAGATCGAGGGCTTCTACGAGGTCTGCCGCTCGCGTGGGTTGGACGGCACGCAGGGCGTGATGATCCCTCGGGCCAACGTCCACAACGTGGTGCTGCGCCCGGACGTGGCGGACGCAATCGAGCGTGGCGAGTTCCACGTCTGGGCCGTCGAGACGATCGAGGAAGGCATCGAGGTGCTCACCGGCGAGCCCGCCGGCGAGCCGGGCGAGGACGGGAGCTACCCGGCGGACACTATCTTCGGCAAGGTGCAGGCCACCCTCGAGCGCCACGCGCGGGCGCTCCCCGGCGGCGCGGCGGGCGGCGGCGAACCCGCCGTGATCCCGGTCGAGCGCGCGGCGCAGATCCCGCCGCCGGGCATCCCGCCCGCGCCGCCCGAACCACCGATCGAGGTCTGACCGGCAACGCGATGGCGGCGACACTGCGCGACGGGCTGCCGCTGCTGACCATCGACATGGACGGCGTGATCTGCGAGCCGCCGTTCGGCCGCAACCTCGGCATCCACCGCGCCTTCCTCAACCCCGACGTGCCGCCGCCCACCGCGCGCGTGCCGCGCCGCTGGTTCTCGCGCATCGCCGACCCCGTGCGCTTCGAGCTGCGCAGGCCGCTGCCCGGCGCGCGCGAGGCGCTGGAGGAGCTGCGCGCGCTGCGCACGCTGCTGCTGCTCACGGGGCGCCGCAGTCCTCCCGACCGCTGGCTGCGGCGGCACGGCTTCGCCCCGCTGCTCGACGGCGTCGTGATCAACGAGACTCCCATTCGCAGCCCGCACTTCAAGCTGCGGGCGATCGCCGAGCTCGGCGCCGTCGAGCACATCGACGACGACGGGCGGACGGTCCAACTGCTCGCCCAGCGCTCGCAGGCGCAGCCCTACCTGCGCGACTGGCCCCGCAACCGCGGGCTGCCCTACGACGAGCGCGTTCGGCGCGTTGCCGACCTCGGGGCGCTGGCGGCGCTGCTCCGCGACGAGGGCGGGCCTCGCCGGCCGTAACGCTTGCCGACGTTGTCGACGGTTCAGCCGGGCGCGGCCCCGCGAAGGCGCGCTCTCCCTCACCCCACCCTCTCCCTCGGGGAGAGGGGGCCGGATCGGCCTTGGGGGTTGGGTGCGCTCTCGAAAGTCCCCAGGGGGTGTGGGGGCGCAGCCCCCGCATCACAAACCTCCGGGGCGGGTGGGTGGGGAGCCGCGCGCAGCGCGCGCTCGCCCGGGACCCGCGCGGGCACGCAGACCACGCGAGCAGGGAACCAGGGCGCTGGCGGCGCTGCTGCGCGACGAGGGCGGGCCTCGCTAGACTCGCCCGCCGGGCCGGGGTAGCGTCGGGGCATGGCTGGCGTGCGCGAGGAGGACGGGGAGGCGCCCGGCCCGGCCGCGCCCGGCTCCGGCGAGGGCGTCTTCTCCTCGCTGCGGATCCGCAACTTCCGCCTGCTCTGGTTCGGGATCGTCAGTCACGCGCTGGCGCTCTGGATGGAGCAGATCGCCCGCCCCTACCTGATCTACGAGCTGACCGAATCGCCGCTCCAGCTGGGCGGGGTGATCGTCGCGCGGACGCTGCCCCAGTTCGGCTTCGGCGTCCTCGCCGGGGTGATGATCGACTGGTTCGACCGCAAGCTGGTGCTGCAACTCTCGCAGTACGGGGCGCTGCTGCTCAATGTGGTCTTCGCGGCGCTGCTGATCTTCGACCTGCTGGAGCTCTGGCACATCTACGCGGCCGCCGCGGTGCGCGGAACGACGATGGCCTTCGACCAGCCGGCGCGGCAGGCGCTGGTGCCGACCGTCGTGCCCGCGAACCGCGTCACCAACGCGATCGCGTTGCTGAGCGCCACGCAGAACTCGATGCGTATCTTCGGCACCGCGGTCGCCGGCTTCACGATCTTTGCCGTCGGCGTGACCGGGGCGTTCGTCGCGATCGCGCTGATCTACGTCGGCGCGGTGGTCTCCACGGCGCTGCTGCGCGTGGCGACGCACACCCGTCCCGAGGAGAGCGGCGCGGGCGCGATGCTCGCCGGCCTCGGCGATGCGATGCGCTACGCGATCGGCACGCCCGCGATCCGCGGGGCGATCTCGCTCGCGCTCATCCACTTCGCGTTCGGGCTGTCGTTCCTGCACCTCTTCGCGGCGCTGTTCGCCCTCGAGGTGCTGGACATCGGCCCCTTCGGGTTCGGGATCATGATGTCGATCACCGGGCTGGGGTCGCTGACCGGGGCGCTGATCATCGCCTCGCGCTCGCCGCGTAATCTCGGGCTGCTGCTGCCGGTGATGATGGCCGCGATGGGTGCGCTGCTGATCGCCTTCTCGCTCAGCAGTTACGTCCCGGGCGCCCTCGGGCGTCCCTGGCTGGTGCTGCCGCTGGTGCTGGTGTTCGGCGTCGGGCTGTTCCAGTCGGGCATCTTCGCGCTCGTCCAGGTGGTGGTGCTGGACGCCGCGCCGGACCAGATGCGAGGCCGCCTGATGGGCCTGCTCGCCTTCGACCGCGCCACCATGCTGATGGGCGCGGCGGCAGGCGGCGCGATCGCCGAGGCGATCGGGGTGCAGCGCGCGCAGATCGTCTACGCGACGCTCGTGATCATCGGCGCGCTCGCGATCCTGATCTTCGCCCGGCGCTTCCGCCGCACCGTGATCGGCGCCAGCGTGCCGACCGCCGAGCCGGGCAGCCGCCGCCACACGGCGGCCGGCGTGCGCAGCGCAGCCACGAGGCGAGAGACCGCGCAGTAGCCGCTTAGCGCGGACCCGCCCCGATCGCCCGCAGCAGCGCGAGCCCTCGTTCCGGCGTGCCGGCGGCGAAGGGCGGGATCTGGATCTGCTGCGGCGAGAGTTGCAGCGGCTCGCCTCGCGCGTCGAGCAACGCGCCCCCGGCGGCCTCGACCACGGCCGCGCCGCCCGCCACATCCCACACCGAGCGCGGGCGCGTCGAGAGGTAGACGCCGGCCCCGCCGAGGGCGACCTGCGCCAGCTTCAGCACCGACGACCCCGCGGGATGGACATCGAACGGGATCTGGTACTGCAGGCGCCGCCGCTCGTAGTCGTGCCGCGAGACCACGACGCGCCCGACGTCCGGGCCGTCCTCGATCGGCGGCAGCGCCTCGCCGTCGCGGCGGGCGGCGGCGTTGTCGCCCTCGAGGAGGCCCGAGAGCACCACCCACTCGCCGCCGCCAGGCGGCGGCGGCAGCGCGACCGCGCCGAGCGCCAGATCGTCGCCCCGGAACAGCCCGACGGAAACTCCGAACTCGGGCAGACCCAGCAGGAACTCGCGCGTGCCGTCCAGCGGATCGACCACCCAGGTCGGTTCGCCGGGGACGATCGGCGCGGCCTGTTCGGACTCCTCGGAGAGCCAGTGCGCGCCCTCGATCAGTGGCATCAGGCGCTCGTGCAGCACCTCGTCGGCGGCGTGGTCGGCCTCGGTGACGGGGCCCTCGCCCCACTTCATGCCGACGCGCACGCTGCCACCGGCGACGATCGCGCTGATCGCCTCGCCCGCGGCGCGCACCGCATCCTCGAGGGCGTCGCGCAGCTCCGCCGGCGACATGCCGCTCACAGCGCGGCCACCGAGGCGGCGGCCCCGTCCGGCACACGGCGCGCCGCGGCGTCGCGAATGCGCCAGCGGGCGGCCTGCCAGGTCTCGTTGAACTCGTGCGCGTCCCACGAGTAGCCGGCGACGCGGGCCGAGACGGCTACCCGCTCGATCGGCTCGGTGAGCGGAATCAGCGCCGGCACGTCGGCGAGCAGCAGGCGCTGCGCGTCGCGCGCGAGGCGGCCCCGCGCGGCGGGATCGATGGCCGTCATCGCCTCCTCGACCGCGAGGTCGTAGAGCGGGTTCGAGTAGCCCCAGGGCGAGAAGTCGCTGAGGCCCGCGGAGGTGTGCAGCCGCAGTCCGACATCCGGCGTGCGCACCTCCTCCAGCTCGAACAGGATCGCCTCGAAATCGCCGCCGGTCAGGTCCCGCCGCCACTGCTCACTACTCACGGTGTTCAACCTCGGGCTGAAGCCGCCCTCCTGCAGCTGCTGGACCAGCGCGCGGGCCAGGATGGTGAACGGCGCCCGGTCCGGCGCCTCCAGCGAGAACGCGAGGTTCGGGGCGCCCGCCGCGTCGAGCAGTTTCCTTGCCTCCGCGGGGTCGTGGGTGAACAGCGGATGCGAGGTGAGCTCGTAGCGGGGGAGCGCATCGGCCGCGAACGATGGGCCAACCGGGCCTGTCGGGTACTCAGCCCCGGCGCCCTCGCGCAGCGCGATCCGCCGATGGTCGAGGGCCAGGAAGAGTGCGCGACGGACGCGCTCGTCCTGGAACGCCGGGTGGAAGCGCACACGCTTCCCGGCCTTCGTGCCGACCAGCGAGAGCCCGAGGCCGCGCATCCGCCGGGTGGAGCGCGTCAGCGTGCGAGCACCGTCGCGCTGCTCGGCGCGGGCCACGCTGTCCGGCTGATCGAGCAGGTGGATGTCGAGCGCGCCGCCCTCGAAAGCGGCGTCGAGGGACTCCGCTCGCTCGGCGGAAACCATCCGCAGCTCGTCGAGCAGCGGCAGCCCTCGCTGGTGGTAGCGCGCGTGCGGCCGCAGCGAGACGCCGCCGTCCGCGCGCCGCTCGGCGATGAACGGCCCGGCCCCGATCGGCTGCCCGAACTCGGAGCGCCCCTCCGCTCGCACGGCGGCGCTCGCGGTGTCGCCGAGCAGCTCGAACAGCAACGCGAAGGGAGCGTTCAGGCTGAGCCGCAGCGTGTCCTCCTCAGGCGTCTCGACCGTGCCGATCGCCGCCGCGAAGAGGAACTCCCGCGCGTCTGCACGGCGGGCGAAGTCGACCGCCACCGCCGCGGCATCGAGGGGTCCGCCGTCCCGCTCGCCGGGCGCGGGGTGGAACGAAGCGCCGGGGCGCAGTCGCACGACCAGCTCGAGCGGTCCCGCCTGCTCGATGTGCAGCGCGAGATCGCCGTGGACCTCGCCGTTGCGCGGATCGACCGCGACCAGGCGCGCCTGGGTCAGCGCCGGAGGCGGTACGGCCTCGCCGACGACGCCCAGCCGCATGGTCCCGCGATCGCCGTCCGGCGCGGGCGACTCCGGCGCAAGCAGCGAGGGCGTCGGAGTCGCAGTCGCGGTCGACTGGGGCGCCGCCTGCGACCGTGAAGGCGCGACGACCTCGACGCCGCGCTCGGCGTCAACGTCGCCGTTCTCGATGCCGGCGTCGTCCTCGCCCTCGTCACCATCGAGGACGCAGGCGGCGAGCAGCAGGCCGCCCGCGGCCCAGGCGCCGGAGCGCAGGGCGGCGCGGCGACTGTACGAGGGGGGAGACGGTCGCTGAGGGCTGGTCATGCGGCGGCGCTCATTCGGTCCGGCTGTCGCGCCGGACGGTAGACCCGTCCGGCCCCGGCGGATGGTACGCGGGATGCGCGCCGCTCGCCGCTACCAGATGCCGAGCTGCATCCGCACCTCTTCGGAGGCCATCGTCTTCGGATCCCAAGGCGGATCCCAGACCAGGTTCACCTCGACGTCCTCGACGCCGTCCATCTGCGTGAGCAGGTGGTAGGCCTGCCCCTGCAGCATCGGCCCCACGGGGCAGGCCGGGCTGGTCAGCGTCATGTCGATGGTGACGAGGCCCTCGTCGTCGATGTTCACGTAGTAGATGAGGCCCAGCTCGGCAATTCCCATCCGCAGCTCGGGATCCTCGATCTGGCGGAGCACCTCCCAGAGCTGCTCCTCGCTCGGGCGTTCGGCGGCTGCCTCGGGGGCATCGGCTGCGGCTTCAGCCATTGGGAGTGCTCCTTTCGTCGGTCGTGACGGTGGCGCGAGGCGCGGCGCCGTCGCGGTCATGCTGCGCGAGCGCGAGCTCCAGCGTCTTCCAGGCGAGCGAGGCGCACTTTACCCGCATCGGGAACTTGCGCACCCCGGCCAGCGCCTCGATGTCGCCGAGGTCGATCTCGGTCTGCTCGCCGTCAACCATCAGCGCCTGGAACGCGTCGATCGCGGATGCCGCCTCGCCGCTGCTGCGGCCCTTGACGTGCTCCGTCATCAGCGAGCTCGAGGCCTGCGAGATCGAGCAGCCCTGGCCGCTGAACGCCACGTCGGCGATGCGGCCGTCATCGTCGAGTTCCAGCTCCAGCGTGATCTCGTCGCCGCAGAGTGGGTTGGAGCCCTCGGCGCTGGCGTTCGCGGCCTCGAGTGGGCCGCGATTGCGCGGCCGGCGGTAGTGGTCGAGCAGGATTTCCCGGTACAGGTCGTCGAGGTCAGCCACCAAAGCCTCCAAAGAAGTCCGATGTCTCGCGCACCGCCGCCTCCAACGCGTCCACCTCCTCGCGGGTGTTGTACAGATAGAACGAGGCGCGCGCGGTAGCGGCAATGTCGAGCCGCCGCATCACGGGCTGCGCGCAGTGGTGCCCGGCGCGAATCGCGACACCCTCGCCGTCCAGCACCTGGCCGATGTCGTGCGGGTGCACGCCATCGAGGCCGAACGAGACCACGCCGCCACGCAGCTCGGGGTCGAGCGGCCCGTAGAGCGTCACCCCGGGCACGTCGATCAGGCGGTCCAGCGCGTACGTCGTGAGGTCGACCTCGTGGCTGCGGATCGCGTCCATGCCGACGGCGTCGAGGTAGTCGAGCGCGGCGCCGAAGCCGATCACGCCCGCGATGTTCGGTGTGCCGGCCTCGAACTTGTGGGGGAGCTCGTTCCAGGTCGATTCCTCGAGGCTGACGCTGGCGATCATGTCGCCGCCGCCGAGGAAGGGCGGCATCTCCTCCAGCAGCTCGCGGCGGCCCCAGAGCACGCCGACGCCGGTGGGGCCAAGCATCTTGTGCGCGGAGCAGGCGAGGAAGTCCGCGCCCAGCTCGCCAACGTCGATCGGCATGTGCGGCGCGGCCTGGGCGGCATCGACCAGCACGCGCGCGCCCTGCGCCCGCGCCAGCTCCGCCAGCTCGGCGACCGGGACGATCGTCCCGAGGGCGTTCGACATCAGCGTGATCGAGAGCAGCCGCGTGCGCGGGCCGATCAGCCGCCGCGCCTCGTCGAGGTCCAGCGTGCCGTCGGGGAGCATCGGGATGTGGCGCAGCACAATGCCGCGCGCGTCGCGCAGCATCTGCCACGGCACGATGTTGGAGTGGTGCTCGATCTCGCTGATCAGCACCTCGTCGCCCGCCTCGAGGAAGGTGCGTCCCCAGGCGTGCGCGACGAGGTTGATCGACTCGGTCGTGTTGCGCGTGAAGATGATCTCGGAGGCGTCGGGCGCGCCGAGGAAGGCGCGCACCCGCTCGCGCACGGCCTCGAAGCGCTCGGTCGCCTCGACGGACAGGGTGTGGACGCCGCGGTGGATGTTGGAGTTGGTGTCGCGGTAGAAGCGCGTGATCTCGGCCATCACCTGGACCGGCCGGTGCGAAGTCGCGGCGTTGTCGAGGTAGACGAGCGGGTGGCCATTGACCTCGCGCTTGAGGACCGGAAAGTCGCGCCGGATGCGCTCGATGTCGAAGCCGCCGTCGGAGTTCACGCGGACGCCTCCTCGCACTCGACGTAGGCGTCGCCGCCCTCGACGTTGACGTCGTAGGCGCTGACGCCGCGGACGGCGGGGAGCGTGAGCGCGCGGCCGGTGCGCGCGTCGAAGGCGGCGCCGTGGCGCGGGCAGATCACGCGCCCCTGGCGCAGCCGTCCCTCGCCCAACGGGCCGCCGTCGTGCGTGCAGAGGTTGTCGATCGCGAACAGCTCGCCGTCGATGTTGCTGAGGGCCAGTGAGCGCCCGCCGCACTCGACGACGCGGACCTCGCCCTCGGGGATGTCGGCGACGGCGGCAACGCGTTCGGAGCTCACGCGAGCGCCATCAGAGCACGGCCCGCGCCAGCTTGGCGAAGACCGTGCGCTCCAGGTCGTCGGCCATGCCCTCGACGGCGAGGTCGCGGGCGACGGACTGGAAGAAGCCGCTGACCAGCAGCTGCAGCGCGGTGCGGCGGTCGAGACCGCGGCTTTGCAGGTAGAACAGCGCGTCCTGGTCGACCGGCCCGACCGTCGCGGCGTGGCCGCAGCGGATCACGTCGGCGGTGAGGATCTCGAGGACCGGGTCGGAGTCGGCCTTGGAGTCCCCGGAGAGCAGCAGGTTGCGGTTCTGCTGGTTCGCCTCCGAGCCGGCCGCGCCTTCCTCGACACGAGTGATGCCGTAGTAGATCGAGCGTGAGGCCCCGGCGAGGGCGGCCTTCACCTCGACATCGGAGGTCGAGCGTGGCCCGACGTGGTCCTGCAGCGTCACGAAGTCGAAGTGCTGGTCCTCGTCGCCGAGGGCGACCGCGCGGATCGAGGAGTTCGCGCCCTCGCCCTCGAGCGTGACCTCGACGGTCTGCTTGAGGATCGCGGCGCCGATGGCCAGCGAGGCGACCCGCAGGTCGGCGTCGCGTCCGAGGCGCGCGCGGATCGTCGTGAAGTCCTGTGTCGCGGCGCCCCAGCGGTCGTCGATCAGCAGTTGCACGCGCGCGGCCTGCGCGACCGTGATCTCGATCACGCCCGCGGCAAGCAGCGGAGCGTCGCCGGAGCGGGTGCGCAGCACGACCGTGACCTCGGCCTGCTCGCCGGCCTCGATCAGCAGCCGCGGGTGCACCGCGGCGTCCGCGAGGTCGCTCGCATCGACAGTCACGACGACAGGCTCCGCGAAGGCGTGGCCGGCGGGCGCATGCACGAGCGCGCCGCCGCTCCAGAGCGCGGCGTTGGCGGCGATGAACTTGCCCTCGGTCGCCGGGACGAGCGCGCCGAGGCGATCGGCGACGAGCGCACGGCGGTCCTCGAGGGCGCCGGCGAGCGTGCCCACGTAGGCGCCGCCCTCGTCAGTGCCGCCCTCGATCGCGATCGGCGTCTCCGCCGGCGTGAAGGCGGCGAGGTCGAGCCGCGTGATATCGGTGTAGCGCCAGGGGCGCAGCGCCGGCGTGGGCAGCGGCAGGGCGGCGAAGGCGCGGGCGGCCTCGGCGCGGCGTTCCAGCAGCCACTCCGGCTCGCCGCGCTGCACGGCGGCGGCGAGCACGGCCTGCTCCGCGTGGGCCGGGGCGACCGGGGTCGTGGATTCGCTCATCGTGATCCCTTGCAGCTCGCGAGGAGCGCTAGCCGACGGAGCCTTCCATCTGCAGCTCGATCAGCCGGTTCAGCTCGATCGCGTACTCCATCGGGAGCTCCTTGACGATCGGCTCGACGAAGCCGTTGACGACCATCTTGGAGGCCTCTTCCTCCGTGATGCCTCGCGACATCAGGTAGAAGAGCTGGTCGTCGCCGAGCTTGGAGACGGAGGCCTCGTGGCCGATCGTCACCTGCTCCTCGTCGACCTCCATCGTCGGGTAGGTGTCGGAGCGCGAGTGCTCGTCCAGCAGCAGCGCGTCGCAGCGCACGGTGGAGCTGGAGTCCTCGGCGCCCTCGTGAACCTTGAGCAGGCCGCGGTAGGAGGTGCGCCCGCTGCCGCGCGAGACGGACTTGGAGACGATCGCCGAGGAGGTGTGCGGCGCCACGTGGACGACCTTGCCGCCGGCGTCCTGGTGCTGCCCGTCGCCGGCGAAGGCGAGCGAGAGGATCTCGCCGTGCGCGCCCGGCTCCATCAGGTAGACGGACGGGTACTTCATCGTCAGCTTCGAGCCGAGGTTGCCGTCGACCCACTCCATGACGGCGTTCTCGTAGGCGGCTGCTCGCTTCGTCACCAGGTTGTAGACGTTGTTGGACCAGTTCTGGATCGTCGTGTAGCGAACCCGCGCGTCCTTCTTGACGATGATCTCGACGACGGCCGAGTGCAGCGAGTCCGAGCTGTAGATCGGGGCGGTACAGCCCTCGACGTAGTGCACGTACGAGCCCTCGTCGGCGATGATCAGCGTGCGCTCGAACTGGCCCATGTTCTCCGTGTTGATGCGGAAGTAGGCCTGCAGCGGGACATCCACCTGGACGCCCGGCGGCACGTAGATGAAGGAGCCGCCGGACCAGACCGCGCTGTTCAGCGCCGCGTAGCGGTTGTCCCCCGGCGGCACCAGCGTCCCGAAGTGCTCGCGCACCAGCTCCTCGTATTCCTCGAGACCCTGGTCCATGCCGAGGAAGACGACGCCCTGCTCCTCGAGATCCTCGCGGATGTTGTGGTAGACGACTTCGGAGTCGTACTGCGCGCCCGCCCCGGCGAGGAACTGGCGCTCCGCCTCGGGGATCCCGAGCTTGTCGAAGGTGTCCTTGATGTACTCCGGCACGTCGTCCCAGTTGCTGGAGTCCGTGTCGGTGGCGCGCACGTAGTAGGTGATGTCGTCGAAGTTGATCGCTTCGAGCAGCTCGGGGCTGCCGGCCCACGTCGGGTCATCCTTCTCGAAGAAGGTGCGTAGCGAGTCGAGGCGGAACTCGAGCATCCACTCGGGCTCGTCCTTGAACGCCGAGATCTGGCGCACGACCTCCTCGCCGAGGCCCTTGTCCGCGCGGAACAGCGGCACCTCGTCGTCGTGGAAGCCCCACT
Organism: Dehalococcoidia bacterium; assembly: GCA_965207415.1. Taxonomy (GTDB): domain Bacteria; phylum Chloroflexota; class Dehalococcoidia; order UBA2979; family UBA2979; genus VXMT01. Next base: position 2,766,205 of record CBDBMD010000003.1, on the reverse strand, counting down.
GATACTCGCCGACGGCGTCGCGCGCTGCCGGATTCACGGTGGCCATGGATTTGCTCCCTCGTGTGAGCCTGGTTTCCGATCGACGCTCAGGAGGCGGCGGCCGCCGTCTCCACGCCGATCTCCTTGAGACCGATCTCCTGGAAAATCGGGTCGTAGCCGCCGGTCTCGATCTCGTGCGCAAGCTGCGGGCCGCCGGAGCGCACGATGCGCCCGTCGAACAGCACGTGCACGTGGTCCGGCGTGATGTAGTTGAGGATCCGCTGGTAGTGCGTGATCAGCAGGATGCCCATCCCCGGGTGGTGCAGCGCGTTGACGCCCTCGGCGACGGTGCGCAGCGCGTCCACGTCGAGCCCGGAGTCCGTCTCGTCGAGGATCGCGAGCTCCGGCTTGAGCATCCCCAGCTGCAGGATCTCGGCGCGCTTCTTCTCGCCGCCGGAGAAGCCGTCGTTGACGTAGCGGCGTGCGAAGTCCTCGTCCATGCGCAGCGTCTGCAGCGTCTCGCGCAGCTCGGCCAGGAACTCCCGCGCCGAGGGCTCCTCGCCGCGCCGCGACTTAATCGCCATGCGCAGCAGGTTGACCATCGTCACGCCGGGAATCGGCGTCGGGTACTGGAACGAGAGGAACATGCCGAGGCGCCCGCGTGCGTCCGCCGTCAGCGTGGTGACGTCCTCGCCGCGGTAGCGCACCTCGCCGGAGTCGACCACATAGGCGGGGCTGCCGGCGATCGCGTTGGCGAGCGTGCTCTTGCCGGAGCCGTTGGGCCCCATCAGCGCGTGCACCTCGCCGGCGCGCACGGTCAGGTTGACGCCCTTGACGATCTGCACGTCGGGTGCATCGGCGATGCTGACGTGCAGATCGCGTACCTCGAGGATCGGTTCGCTCACGGTTTCGCTCACTGGTGCTCCACTCATTGCACTACGACGCCGGCCGGCTCAGCCGGCTTGCGCACCTGGTACTCGCAGCAGGCTCCGCCTCCCGCGATCGTTGCCACCTGCTCGACGGGCCTGCCGACGAGCAGCTCGATGCTGTAGCGGTCTGCTTCGCAGGCCGCGTTCGTCTCGCTCGTGGTCGAGGGGCAGGGGCAGCCGACGTTGCTCAGCCGGTAGACCTCGCCCTCGTCCCGGACCTCGGTGAGGATGCCCTCGTCGCTGAGCGCGGCGACGACCTCCTCCAGGCGTGGTCCCAACTCCGTGCTGCGCACGGCGCCACCACGCTCGCGGGCGATGTCCTCGGCGACGCGGCTGTAGACCTGCTCCAGGATCGCCTCGCCGTCGCGCCCGGAAACCTCGTCCTCGCCGAGGCTGGCGAGGGCGGGCAGCAGCCGCCCGATCAGGCTCGTGTAGTGATCCGCGCCGGAGCGATCCTCGCCCGCCTCGCTGAGCGAGTAGCGGGTGGCGGGCCGCCCGCGGGGCTGGCGCACGAGCGTCGTCTCGAGCAGGCCCTCGGCGACCATGATGTCGAGGTGACGGCGGACGGAGCCCTGCGAGACACCCAGCTCGAGCGCCAGTTCGGCGACACTGCGGTCGCCGCGCTCGTAGAGGATGCGCGCCACTTCATCGCGCGCTCGCTGGACGACCCGTTGGACCACTCTGCGCCTTCCTGCCCCGCAAGCACCCTCGCGGCTGCTCACGGCCCCTCTGCAGTTGTGTCGCTGTCAACTGGAGCGCTCGTTCCTGCTCGCCGCAAGCGGGTGCGCTCCGTACATCCATTATCGCCGACCGGCGGGCTGCGTCAACTTTCTTTCACATTTTTGGTCAATAACTCACGCAATTCTCCGAAGTCTCGCGCGACGCAGGCGTTGGACGACCCCCGAGCCGCCCTCGTACGATGCCGCCGCGCCGGTCCGCGCGCCGGCGAGCGAGCGAGGGGGCGAGATGGCCGACGGCGTCCAGGGCATCGTCGAGGGTACGACCGCGAGCTACGAGAAGACCGTGACCGCGGAGGACATCGCGATGTTCACCGCGGTCTCCGGCGACACCAACCCGCTGCACAGCGATCCGGACTACGCGGCGCGCACCCGCTTCAAGGAGCCGATCGCACACGGTATCCTCGCTGCAGGCGTGATCTCGGCCGCGCTCGGGACCAGGCTCGCGCCGGACAGCGTCGTGATCTACCTGCGGCAGAACCTGAGCTTCCGCGCCCCGGTGAAGCCCGGCGACACGCTGACCGCGACCGTCGAGGCGACCTCGGTGGACACCGACCGCAGCTCCGTCGCGCTGAACACGACGGTGAGCAACCAGGACGGCGTCGACGTGATCCGCGGCGACGCCCTCGTGATGGTCGAGGCGCTGGCCTGACCACGCGAGAGGTGACGAGGGACAGCAACGGAGCAGGCCGATGATGAAGCCTCAGCGGCAGACCGCCATCGCCGAGGCGCAGGGCGCCTGGGAGCAGGGCGCGCTCGCCAAGGTCCTCAAGCGCTTCCCGGAGCGCCGCGAGGAGTTCCGCACCTCCTCCGCCGACGCCCGCCGCTTCTATACCCCGAACGACGTGACCGACGTCGACTACCTCGACGACCTCGGATTCCCCGGCGAGTACCCGTTCACGCGCGGCGTGCAGCCGACGATGTACCGCGGGCGGCTCTGGACGATGCGCCAGTACGCCGGGTTCGGCACGCCCGAGGAGACCAACGCGCGCTTCCGCGAGCTGCTCGCCAACGGCCAGACCGGCCTCTCCGTCGCCTTCGACCTGCCGACCCAGACCGGCTACGACTCGGACCACTCGATGGCCGCGGGCGAGGTCGGCCAGGTCGGCGTCGCGGTCGACTCGCTGGCGGACATGGAGACGCTGTTCGAAGGCATCCCGCTGGACGGCATCTCGACCTCGATGACGATCAACGCGCCCGCGCCGATCATCGTCGCGATGTACATCGTGGCGGCGGAGAAGCAGGGCCACGAGCCGAGCGTGATCACCGGCACCGCGCAGAACGACGTGCTCAAGGAGTACGTCGCGCGCGGCACCTACATCTTCCCGCCCGGCCCCTCCGTCCGTTTCGCCGCCGACCTGATCAACTACTGCGCGCGCGAGGCGCCGCGCTTCAACTCGATCTCCGTCTCCGGCTACCACATCCGCGAGGCCGGCTCGACCGCCGCGCAGGAGGTCGCCTTCTCCTTCGCCAACGCCTTCGCCTACCTCGACCGCAGCATCGCGCAGGGCGCGACGGTGGACGAGGTGGCGCCGCGCATCTCCTGGATCTTCAACACGCACAACTACTTCTTCGAGGAGGTCGCGAAGTTCCGCGCGCTGCGCCGGATGTGGGCGCGCGCGATGAAGGAGCGCTACGGCGCGACCAACCCGAACGCGATGACGCTGCGCACGCACACGCAGACCGGCGGCTCCACCCTGACCGCGCAGCAGCCGCTCAACAACCTCACCCGCTCCGCCGTGCAGGCGCTCGCCGCCGTGCTCGGCGGCGTGCAGTCGCTCGCGCTCTCCTGCTACGACGAGGCGCTGGCGCTGCCCACCGAGGAGGCGCAGCAGCTCGCGCTGCGCTCGCAGCAGATCATCGCCGAGGAGACCGGCGCGGCCGACACCGTGGACCCGCTTGCCGGCTCCTACTACGTCGAGTGGCTGACCGGCGAGCTGGAGGCGCAGGCGCAGTCCATCCTCGACCGCGTCGAGGACATCGGCGGCTCCGTCGCGGCGATCGAGGGCGGCTACATGCAGTCCGAGATCCAGGAGGCCTCGGTCGCCTACCAGCGCGAGGTGGAGAGCGGCGAGCGCATCGTCGTCGGCGTCAACCAGTACATCGACGAGGACGAGGACGCGACGCCGATCTTCCGGCCCAACACCGCGGTGATCGACGCGCAGCTCACGCGGCTCGCGCAGGTTCGCGGCGCTCGCGACGAGGTGGCCGTCGGCTCCTCGCTGGCCGGGCTGCGCGCGGCCGCGCGAGGCGACGCCGGCCTGATGGAGCCGGTGCTCGACGCCGTGCGCAGCTACGCGACCCTCGGCGAGATGTGCGGCGTGCTGCGCGAGGAGTGGGGCGAATACGTCCCGCCGACCGCCGTCTAGGCGCGTAGCGGTCGTCAGCAAGCCGTTCCTGCGTTACAACACGCCTGTTGGCGAGTCCGAGCCGCACGCTGCGGCGGATCGCCGCGCTCGGCAACGGGAGGTGTGACGTGGCCGGTGCACTCGACGGACAGGTGGCGGTGGTGACTGGCGGGAGCCGCGGCATCGGGCGCGCGTGCGCCCTCGAACTGGCGCGCGAGGGCGCCAGCGTGGTCGTCAACTACGTCTCGAACGCCGACGCTGCCGAGGAGACGCGTGACGCGATCCACGAGCTCGGTGGGACGGTGGTCCTCGTTAAGGCCGACATCTCCGACGCGGACTCGGCCTCGGATCTGATCGAGACCGCGGTCGAGGAGCTCGGCAAGGTCGACATCCTCGTCAACAACGCGGGCATCAACCGCGACCGCACGCTCTCGCGCCTCTCCGTGGAGGAGTGGGATGAGGTGATCGGGACGAACCTCTCGGGGATGTTCTACTGCACGCGCGCCGCGGTGCCGCACATGCGCGAGGCGAACTACGGCCGGATCATCAACATCTCCTCGGTGATCGGGCAGATGGGCAACATCGGGCAGGCGAACTACGGGGCGACGAAGGCGGGCATGATCGGCTTCACCAAGACGGCCGCCCGCGAGCTGGCGCGCAACAACATCACCGTCAACGCCGTCTGCCCCGGTTTCGTGGCGACGGACATGGTGACCGCGCTGCCGGAAAACATCCAGGACAACATCAAGGCGCAGATTCCCCTCGGCCGCTTCGGCGAGCCCGAGGAGGTCGCGGCCGTGGTGCGCTTCCTCTGCACCGAGGGCGGCTGGTTCACCGGCGCCCAGCTCAGCCCCAACGGCGGCCAACACATGTAAGTCGCTCCCACGACAGGGGGTCGGCGGCGCAGGGTCTGCCCGGGACGGCGTCGTCTGGTGAGGCGCCGCGGAGGGGCCGGGGCGGGATGAGCGACGCGGTCGGAGAGCGGCTCGTCGTCGTCGGGAGCACGGGGGCGGGGAAGACCACGCTCGCACGGGCGCTGGCCGCACGGCTCGGCGCGCCGCATGTCGAGCTCGACGCGCTGCACTTCACCGAGAACTGGGTCGAGGTTTCCGACGCGGTCTTCATCGAGCGCACGGCGGCGGCCACCGAGGGCGACGCGTGGGTCCTCGACGGGAACTACTCGGCGGTGGTCCGGGACCGTGCCTGGGCCCGCGCGCAGACCGTGGTCTGGCTCGACTACCCGTTCCTCGTCTGCGGCTGGCAACTGATGCGGCGCACGGTGCTGCGCGTCGTTAGGCGCGAGGAGCTGTGGCACGGCAACCGCGAGACCCTCCGGCATTCGTTTTGGGGCCGGGACTCGATCATCATCTGGTTTCTGCGCACCTTCCGCCGACGCCGCCGCCAGTACGAGGCGGCGATGGCGGACCCCGCCAACGCGCACCTCGCCTTCGTGCGGCTGCGCTCCCCACGCGCGGCCGAGCGCTGGCTCGCCGGCGTCCCCGACCGCCGCGAGGGCGCGCGTGCCTGACGCGGCGTAGGATGCGGCGATGCCACGCCGCATGCGCTTCTCGCTCCGCGCCGCCTACGCGCACTTGCGCGAGGCAGATCCGATCCTCGGCGCGCTGATCGAGGAGCACGGGCCCTACCGCCCGCGCCCCGGCGGCGACCCCTACGCCTCGATGGTGCGCTCGATCCTCTTCCAGCAGCTCGCGGGCGCGGCCGCCCGGGCGATCCAGCGCCGCTTCTTCGCCCTCCACGGCGACGAGGAGCGCACCCCCGAGCCGGACGCCATCCTCGCGACCAGCGACGAGGAGTTCCGCGGCGCCGGCGTCTCGCGCCAGAAGGCGAGCTATCTGCGCGACCTCGCGCAGCACTGCCTGGACGGCTCGCTCGACTTCGCCGCCCTCGAGGATCTCGACGACGCCGCGGTGATCGAGCGGCTGACCGCGGTGCGCGGCATCGGCGAGTGGTCGGCGCACATGTTCCTGATGTTCGAGCTGGGCCGCTCCGACGTGCTGCCCACGGGCGACCTCGGCGTGCGCAAGGGCATGCAGGCGGCCTACGGCCTGCCCGAGACGCCGGCGCCCGCGAAAGCGCGCGAGATCGGCGCACCGTGGTCGCCGTACCGCACCGTCGCCTCCTGGTACATGTGGCGCGCGGTGGAAACGATCACACCGGAGGCGTGAGTCCGGGCGCCCGCTTACACTCGAATCGCCATGGCCGACCAAAACGACCGCCACGACCCTGCCGACCACGACGCCTGCGATGGCGACGAGATGTGCGAGGCTTGCGAGGACGCCGAGGACCTGCGGATTGGCCTTGAGCGCCTTGAGCTCATGAAAACCGAAGGCACCGTCTCGTGGGAGTCGATCAAGGCTGAGCTTGGCCTATAGTCCGGCACCCACCTCTACATCTGCCGAGAACCCTCCCATGCCGAGCTCCGATGCAGCGCGGTGGGCTGGCGTGCCTGGATTCCGGCTTTCGCCGGAATGATGGGAAGAGGAAGCCGGAATGACGGGGAAGGGCAGTCGGGCGGAGGTTGCGGGTGTCCTCGATAGCTGCGGGGCTAGCGGCGAACCCTGGGGGGCGTGGGGGGCTTTTGCCCCCCACAGAGAAAGAAATCCGGGGCGGGTGGGTGGGCCGAGCCGCGCGGAGCGCGCTCGTCCGGGATGGGGGCGTGGGGGCGCCGCCCCCCGCAGAGCCGGACCACTCAGTCGAGCGTCGTGCCGAACTCGTTGCGCAGCACCTCGAGGGCCTGCGCCTCGGCTTCGGCGTCCATGCGCAGGAACAGGCCCGAGGCCTCGACGATGCGAGCGCCGTCCTCGTCGTAGAGCTCCGCGCTGACCTCGATGCGGCGTCCTCGCTGGCGGTCGATGCGGCCGCGCACGAGCAGCGGGCGGTCGAGCGTGACGGGGCTGCGGAAGCGGGTCTGCATGCGCGCGGTCACGGCGAAGACGCGGTCGGCGTACATCGCCCAGCCCATCGCCTCGTCGAGCAACAGCGTGGCGAGGCCGCCGTGCATCAGGCCGGGGTAGCCGCTGTCCTCGCGGCGCGGCGTGTAGCTGGCCACCACGTCGCCGCCGTCGCGCTCGAACTCGAGGTGGAAGCCGAGCGGGTTGTGTCGCCCGCAGCCGAAGCAGTACTGCTCCCGCAGCGCCGGGTCGATGCCCTCCTCGGTACTCACGATGCCCCCAGCGCCGCGCCGACATCGAGCAGCAGGTAACGGAACTCGCCGCCCGCAACACCGGGCGAGGGCGCTGAGTAGTCACGCCAGTGAGTGAAGTAGCGACCCTGTAGAGCGATCGCCGACTCACGACCCTTCCTTGTGCCGGCGCTCGCGCGCTGGCTCAAGGCAACTGAGCCACGGACCTCGGAGCCCTCATGCAAGCGGAATGTGGCATCGATCGTTCTTGGTCGGCCCTCGTTCCAATAGCCGCGATCGTTGGTGAGCGCCACCACAGAGCCCGCAGCGGTCCGATTTTGGTTGATGAGTCGTTCGATTCGCGCTACGTCCTTCCACAGGTCGTACCGGTTCAGGGGCTGCGCACCCTGTTGCCGCAACGGGTACTCCTCGTTGCCAACAGCGAGGTGCACTTCCCTGGTCCAATACTTGAGTTCCACGGGCTTATCGCCGTCGGCATCGCGCAACCAAATGTCGATGTGCGCGAGTTGGTCATCCAGTATCACCGGGTACTCCAACCGCACCTCAATGCCCGGATGCCGTTCGCGGATCACCCAAGCCAGGGCGTGCTGGAAGTCCGCCTCGGAGTGGAACACGGGGCGCTGCTCCGCGAGCGCGGCCAGCGCCGCCGGGAGGTCGAGCCGAGCACTCACGCGTCGTCGAGGGCGACGGTGGCCGTGCCGCTGAGCAGCACGGCGCCGTCCGCCGTCTCGCAGCGCAGGTCGTAGCTGGCGACGCCGTCCTCGACGCCTCGAGGTTCCGCGTACGCGGTGACTTCGACCGGCTGCACGGCCGGGGCGCGCCAGCGCACGCGCAGCGAGCCACTTTCCGCCCAGCGCCGCCCGAAGGCGCCCGCCAGCGCCTCGGAGACGAGGGCGAGCACGAGCATCCCGTGCGCGATGCGGCCGCCGAAGTCGCTGGCGGCGGCGAACTCCGCGTCGGTGTGGATCGGGTTCGGGTCGCGCGCCGCGACGGCGTAGCGATCGACGCGGTCCTGGTCGATCAGCCGCGTCACGGGCGCGACGGTGGGTGCCTCGGTGCTCACGGGGGAGTGCTCACGAAAGCGCGCCTTCCTCGCGGGCGGGCGCAATCACGGTGCTGCGGCCGCGCAGCACCGGCTCGCCGGCCGCGTCGCGCAGCTCTAGGTCGAAGGCGGCGATCACGGAGCCCCGGCGCTCGCTGTGCTGCGCGACGGCGATGCGCCCCTCGAGCGGCTCGCCGGGGGCGACGGCGCGCAGGAAGGCGAACTCCTGCCCGGTGTGCAGCGCGCCGGGCGGCAACGCCATCCGCTCCATCAGCGCGCCGAGCAGCAGCGCACCCTGCGCCAGCGGGGGCACGGCGTCCGTCCAGCGCTCGGTTGGCTCGCCGGTGGCGTCGAGGTAGGCGCGCGCCTCGTCCGCGCTTACGCCGAGCGCGAACGGCCCGAGCGTGTCGCCTCGCGCGAGCGAGTGGAAGTCGAGGGCCACGTGCGCGCCGCGGTGGCTGCTAGAGCGCGGCCTTGACGGCCTCGCCGATCGCCGAGTGGTCGCGCGCGTCCGGGATCGGGTTCTTGACGATGTGCCCGATCGCGCCGTCCTTGTCGATTACGACGGTCAGGCGCTCGGCGGCCCAGAGGCCCTCGTTCCAGGTGTCGTAGGCCTTCGCCGCCTCACCCTTGATGTCCGCGAGCAGCGAGTAGGGGAGCTGGTGCGCCTCCTTGTAGGCCGCGTGCGAGAAGCGGCTGTCGCGGCTGATGCCGAAGACCTGCGCGCCGAGGTCCATCCACTCGCTGTAGTCGTCGCGGATCTCGCACAGCTCGCCGGTGCAGATGCCGGAGAAGTCGAAGGTGTAGAAGACCAGCACCACCGGCGAACCGCGCAGTGCGGAGAGCGTAATCTCTTCGCCGTCCTCGTTGGGCAACGTGAAGTCCGGGGCCTCCTGGCCCACTGCGATCGCCATCTCAATCCCCCTCGTCGTGCGCCTCGATGGCGCCCCTGTCCTCGTTGATCGATTCGTCACCGCACTCTAGCGCGAGGCGATCCGAGCCGCACCCCACGCTGGCCGACGGCCCCGACTACCAGTCCCCGCCGGCGCTCAGCCACTCCTCGATGCTGGCGGCGGCGACGTGGGCGTCGGCGAGCGCGGTGACGACGAGGTCGGCGCCGTTCACATCGTCGCCGCCGGCGAAGACGCCGGGGCGGTTCGTGCGCATCGTGCGCGGGTCGACGGTGAAGCGGCCCCAGGGGTCGCGCTCGACGGCGGGTGCGACCTCGCCCCAGCCATCCTCGACGTTGTAGCCGATGGCGAGCACCAGCGCGTCGGCCTCGATCTCGAAGCCGCTTCCGACGAGCGGCACGGGGCGCGCGCGCCCGCTCTCGTCGGGCTCGCCGAGCTCCATGAGCTGGCAGCGCAGCGCGCGGAACGCGCCCTCGTCATCGACGAGGATGGCGCTGGGCGAGGTGAGGAACTCGAAGATCACGCCCTCCTCGTGGGCGTGCATGCGCTCCTCCTCGCGGCCCTGCATCTCCTGCTCGGTGCGGCGGTAGACGAGGCGCACCTCGTCGGCGCCGAGCCGCACCGCCGTGCGCACACAGTCCATCGAGGTGTCGCCGCCGCCGACCACCACCACGCTGCGCAGCTCCGGCAGCGGCTCGCGCAGCTGCTCCGGCAGATCTTCGGGCGGCAGGTTGCCGCGCACGAGGAACTCCGTCGCCTCGAAGACGCCGGGCGCGTCCTCGTGCTCCAGTCCGAGTTCGACACCCTCGATTGCCCCGGCCGCGACGAAGACGCCGTCGTGCTCGCGCTCGAGCTGCTCGAAGGGCACGTCTTCGCCGACGCGGACGCCGAGGACGAACTCGACGCCGAGGTCGCGCAGCCGCTCGATGCGGGCGGCGACGCTGGCCTTGTTCTGCTTGAAGTTGGGGATGCCGTAGTGCAGCAACCCGCCGGCGACCGGCCAGGCGTCGTAGACGACGACGCGGTGCCCGGCGCGCGCGACGCGCTCGGCCACGCCGATGCCTGCCGGCCCCGATCCGATGATCGCGAGGCTCTTGCCGGTCGCGGGGGCGACCGTCGCCGGCGGCGGGTTGCCGTTGGCAAGTTGCCACTCCGTGACGAACGTCTCGAGCTTGCCGATGGCGACGGGCTCGCCCTTCTTGCCGACGACGCAATGGCCCTCGCAGAGCCGCTCCTGAGGGCAGAGCCGCCCGCACATCTCGGGCAACTCGCTGGTTTCGCGGAAGACGTTGGCGGCGCCGTCGAAGTCGCCTTGCTCGAGCAGCCAGAACGAGGCGGGGATGTCGTTGCCGACGGGGCAGGCGACCTGACAGGGGGCGGCGGGGCACTGGATACAGCGCAGCGCCTCGGCCTTGGCGGTTTCCGGATCGAAGAGGTGGAAGGTCTCGTCCCAGTTGCCGGTGCGGACCTCGGGCGGCTGCTTGTCCGGCAGCTTCGGCTCCAGCCGCAGCCGCGCCTTACGGTCGACGTTCGGGCGTTGCGGTCGCTCGCGAGGCGCGGGCTCCGCCACGGGTGACGGCTCCGCCTCGCTGCCTACAAGTTCTGCGACCATCGCCTCGCCAGCTGTCCCGATTCGAGCGGCCTCGCGCGCTCGCTCGCCGGAATCGGGGAGCACACTCAGCCTACGTCCACCCCTGCCGCCGCTCAACCGGCGGCGGTGATGGTGCATCCAGCGTCGCATGGCCTTGTTACGGGCGTGTGAGGGAGCGCGCGGGCGCCCCCTCGAAGGTGGTGCGCCCTACTCGGCGGTCGCGGCCGCCGGGAGGCGCGTGCGGCGCAGCGAGGTGGCGACGAGCGCGACGGCGAAGGCGGCCGTGGCGGAGAGCACGACTGCGGGGCTGGCGGCGACGCCCGCGTGGAACGACGCATACAACCCGAACACGGAGGCGGCCGCCCCAATCAGGAAGCTCGCCGCCATGATCCGCGGAATCCGCCGGAACAGCAGGCTCGCCGTGGCCGGCGGGATGATCAGCGTCGCCGTGACCAGCACGATCCCGATCGCCTGCAGCGCCACCACCACCGCGAGCGCGATCAGCACCAGCAGCGAGAACTCGAAGAACATCGTCCGCACCCCGGCCGCCGCCGCCATCGCTGGGTCGTAGGCGACCATTACCATCTCGCGGTAGAAGGCGAGCACGAAGCCAACCACGACGATGGCCAGGATCACTTCGCCCAGCAGGTCGGCCCGGGAGACGCCGAGGATGTCGCCGAACACGAAGGAGACCAGGTCCGGCGTGTAGCTCGAACGGCGCGAGATCACGAGGATGCCGAGCGAGAAGGCGGAGACGAAGAAGATCGCGATCGCCGTGTCGTAGCTGACGCGCGAGGTGCGCCGCACGTAGCCGATGCCGAGCGCCGTCGCGACGGCCGCGGCGAGCGCGCCCAGCGCCACGCTCGCGCCGTTGACGAAGGCGATCGCGACGCCGGCCAGCGTCGCGTGCGCGAGCCCGCTGCCCGAGGCCGCCAGCCCCTTGTGCACGACGAACGTCCCGACCACCGAGCCGACCAGGCTGACGATCAGCAGCGAGGCGAGCGCTCGCTGCATGAACTCGTACTCGTACGGCTCAATCAGCCACTCCGCGAGTTCGGCCATCGCTCCGCCCTCAGCTTGCTCCGGCGCTCCCGTTGCCCTCCGGGACGATGAACTCCCGTTCCGCGCCCACAGGGACCAGGGCACGCTCGAACGTGCGCGAGAGCACGTCCTCCGTGAGCACGTCGGCGGGCGGGCCGTAACCCTGCACGCGGCGGTTGAGGCAGCACGCCTCGTCGCAGGCGCTGGCCACGCACGCGAGGTCGTGCGTGGCGATCAGGATGCTGCAGCCCTCGTGGGTGAGCTCGTCGAGGATGGCGAGCAGGTCGTGCTCCACGGCGGCGTCGAGGCCGGCGAACGGCTCGTCGAGCAGGAGCAGCCGCGCGCCGCGCGCAATCGAGCGGGCGATCAGTACGCGGCGGCGCTGCCCGCCCGAAAGCTCGCCGACCTGGCGGTTGGCGAGATCGGAGAGCTGGACCCGCTCAAGCGCGTCCTCCGTGGCCTCGCGGTCCTGCCGCGACCAGCGGCGGAAGGGACTGGACCCCCTCCAGCAGCCCATCAGCACCACGTCGCGGACGCTGACCGGGAACTCCCAGTCGACCTCCTCGACCTGCGGGGTATAGGCGACATCCGCCCGCGTCTCCGAGACGGGGCGCCCGAATACGCGCACCTCGCCGAGCAGCGGCCGCACGACGCCGAGAATCGACTTGAACAGCGTCGACTTGCCGGCCCCGTTCGGTCCGACGAGACCGACCATCTCGCCCTCGGGGACGACGAAGCTGACGTCCTCGAGCGCGGGAGGCTTGCCGGGGTAGCCGGCCCAGAGGCCCTTGACCTCGAGGGCGAGCGGGCCGTGCATGTGTCCCGGCGCCAGCCTCGCGCGCGCGGCCCGATGGCCCGCGCCGTCGAGCTCCACGGCGTCGTGGACGTGCGTCGGATCCTCGTGCCCGACGGGCCCGTGGGCGTCGTGTCCATGGTGCGTGTGCTCGTGGTGCGACGTCATCGGTCGCTCCGTTCTCCCGTGAACGTTACCCGCCGCCGAGCCCGTCGACCAGAGCCTTCGCGTTCTCACGCATCAGCTCGACGTAGCTGTCGACCTCGTCCGTGAACGCGCTCGTGTAGAGCGTCAGCACGCGCACGCCCGCCTCCTCGGCGATCGCCTCGAGGGCGGACGCGGCGAACTGCGGCTCACGGTACACCGCGCCGACCTGGCGATCGCCGACGATATCGATGATCTCGGCGACGGCGGCCGCGCTTGCCTGCTGCGAGGGGCTGGCCGGCAGCACGGCGGCGGCCAGCTCGAGCCCGTACTCGGCGGCAAAGTACTGGAACGCGTCGTGGTAGACGATCAGCACGCGGCGTTCCTGCGGGATACCGGCGATGGCCGTCCGGACCTCCTCGTCGAGCTGCTGCAGCTCGGCGAGGTAGGCGTCCGCTCGCTCGCGGTAGGCGGCAGCGTTGTCCGGGTCGGCGGCGACCAGGCCGTCCGTGATGTTGCGCACGTAGACCATCGCGTTCGAGACGGTGAGCCACATGTGCGGGTCGCCATCGGCGACGGCAAGCTCGTGCTCCGCGTCGACCTCGATCTCTTCCTCGTGGTGGTCGCCCTCTTCTTCCTCGTCCTCGTCGCCGTGGCCCTCTTCCTCGTCGCCCTCGTCGTCTTCGTCGTGGTCCTCGGCCTCTTCGTCGTCGGCCGCGTCGTCGTCCTCGTCGCCGTGGTCTTCGCCCTCGTCATCGTCGGCGGCCTCGTCGCCGTGGTCCTTGTCTTCGTCCTCGTCGGCGTCTTCCTCGGCTTCGTCGCCGTGGTCCTCTTCCTCCTCGTGGTGTCCGCCCTCGAGCGGGGAGACCCCCGCTGCGGCGATCACGAGGTGGGCGTCCTCGGGCAGATGCTCGAAGATGGTCGCGAGCGCGCCCTCCTCGAGGTTGTAGCCGTTGACGATCACCAGGTCGGCGGCTGAGATGTTGCGGATGTCGGTGGTGGAGGCGCTGAAGCTGTGCGCATCCGCGCCCGGCGGGATCACGGACACGACGTCCGCGTCGTCGCCGGCGATCTGCTCGGCAAAGTGGGCAATGATCCCGGTCGAGGCGACCACCTGCAGGGGTTCGGCCGGGGTCGCCACCGGGGTGGCCACCTGCGTGCTTGCGCCGCCGGCAGCGCCGTCGCCGTCATCGTCATCATCGCCGGTGCACGCTGCCGCAACGGCGAGCGCGAGCGCGAGAATGAGCGTCGTCCAGAACGCTCGCAGCGGGAACAGGTCGCGCATCACAGCCTCTTTTCTGATACCCGGTATCGCTTTGATACTCCGTCTCACCTGACCCGCGGCACGATACCCCGTATCAGCGAGGCGCGCAAGATACTCAATCTCAGTCCGGGATATCGATCTGGAGGGTGGACGCCTCAGGCGTACGGCAGTCGCGTCAGTGGCAGCCGAGTTCCTCGTTGCAGGCGGCGCAGACGCCGTAGATCTCGAGGCGGTGGCCGTGAATGTCGAAGCCGCTCTGGCGTCCCAGCGCGGCGAGCTGGTCCTCGATACCGGCGCTCGCGAAGTCGTCGGTGGCGCCGCACTGGGAGCAGATCAGGTGGTGGTGGTGCCGCGCGTTGTCGGTGAGGCGGTAGCCGATGGCGCCGTCATCCAGCACCACCTGGCAGAGCACGCCGACGTCCTGCAGCAGCCGCATCGTCCGGAACACCGTTGCACGACCGACGCCGGGGGCGTCCTGCACGACCTGGTCGGCGCTGAAGTGGTCGCCGAGGTTGCGCATCGCCTCGATCAGTTGGCGACGCGGTTCGGTAAGGCGGCGGCCGCTGTCGGCGATTCGTCGTTCGAGCGTCTGCTTGGAGACCATCGCGTTCCCTCGCGACCGGGCCCCGGGGAGCCCCGTCACGGCTATCGTCTTGCGCTCACCATGAGATGTCAATGGCGAGCCGATGGTCGGGAACACTGAAGCGTCTCCCTGCGCCTCGCGTATCAGGCACAATGGGCGAACGGACCGGCAGTCCGCGCCGGTCTCGCGACGCACGAGGGCGAGTGAGCACGTCATGACCAGATCCCGGGTGCGGGTTGCGCTCTGGCTGCTGATGGTTGGCGTGGTGCTCTGGATTGCCTGGAGCGCGCGCTGGGCGCTCTTCCCCTTCGCGATCGGGGGACTCCTCGCCTACGTGCTTACGCCGGCAGTGGACCAGCTCGCCTCGCTCGCCTCGTTCCTGCCCGGAGGCACGCCGGAGAAGAACGTCATCTCGCGCGGGCTGGCCGTGTTGCTCGTCTACCTGGTGATCCTCGGCGTCCTGATCGGGCTGGGCCTGCTGATCGCCCCGGTCGCGATCGATCAGGCCACCGAGTTCATCGACTCCTTCCCGGATCTGCGCCAGCGCGCGCAGGACCAGATCAACTCCTGGCTCAACCAGTACCGCGAGCGCGTCCCCGACAACGTGCGCGAGCGCATCGACACGACCATCGCGGACAACGCCGACCGGATCGGCGTCGAGATCGCGAGCCACACGACGGACTCGTTCTCCGTCCTGACCCGGACGCTCGCGGTGATCTTCGGCTTCGCGATCGTCCCCTTCTGGCTGTTCTACGCACTGCGCGACCGCCACCGCTTCGAGGACAACTTCGGAGCCGCGGTGCCCGCCGCCGTGCGCCCCGACGTCTTCAACGGCATTCGCATCGCCGACGCGCTGGTCGGCCGCTACCTGCGAGGGCAGTTGATCCTCGGGGCAGTGGTCGGCGTACTGACGTACATCGGCCTGACGCTGATCGACGTGGAGCTGTCGATCGCGCTCGCGATCTTCGCGGGCGTCACGGAGTTGATCCCGATCATCGGACCGTGGATCGGGGCGCTGCCGGCGTTGCTGATGGCGGCGGCGAGCGGGGATCCGGAGAAGATCCTGTGGGTGGCGCTGCTCTTCGTGATGGTGCAGCAACTGGAGAACAACCTGCTGGTGCCGCGCATCCAGAGCCAGGCCGTCGACCTGCACCCCGCAGTCATCATCCTGCTGCTGGTAGCCGCCGGCGCAGTCTTCGGTTTCATCGGATTGCTGGTGATCGTCCCGCTGACGGCCCTGCTGCGCGAGATCTTCTGGTACACCGACAGCCGCCTCGGCGGCCTCACCCCGGACGAGGCCCTCGGCGGGTCCCACGCCGCCCGCCATCTGCAGCCCCACCCGCCGGACGAGCCGCCGGACGACGCGTCCTCCGACGACGAGGGCGAGGGTCCGGCCCCGGCAGCCTCCCCGGGCTAGGGCGGCGACGGCGCCCGGGCGGTCCGGCTACTCCATCGTGGCGTTGGTGACGTGGAGCCGGGGGCGGCTCGGGCCGCGCGTGAAGAACGGATCGAAGAGCGCGCGCACCGTACCCGCCGACCGGGCCTCGTAGCGCAGCCGGTGTTCCAGCGAATCCCACAGGCCCATGACGCCGCCACGCGCCGTATCGTCGTCGGCCCAGAACGCGGCGAGTCCCCTGAAGCCGGGGTTCGTCCGCAGCTCCGCCAGCGCGTCATCCCACACGCCGGCGCAGGCCTGCTCCCACTCTTCCCGCGAGGTGAACCGCGTCTCCTCGAGGAACATCGCCACTACGTTGCCTGCCTCCATGTCGCCCCTCCCGCGGGTCCAGGCTCGGCGCGCGGGCTCACCCCACGCACGGGTCAGGGCGTGAAGTCGCCGCTCAGCACGATCGGCGGTTGCGGCCCGTCCGCCCCGCCCGGCTGCGTGGGTGTGACGATCACGAAGCGCGGCGCGAACGCGACGCCCACCTCGATCAGGACCTGCGCGTCGCCCTCGGCCTCGGGCAGGAACGTGCCCGCCGAGACAACGTTCACGCCGTCATCCAGCCAGACCTCGTAGAGCGTGCCCAGCGGAAGTGGCGGGAGCGCCTGCGCGATCAGCACCCCGGCGTTCTCCGCGGCGCTCCAGACGCAGCGCCCGCCGGCGCCGTGTCCGGCCTGGGCGCTGACCAGTTGGGCCGTCGATACGTCCGGATCCGCGAGGATGGCGACGGACCGGCGGTGCGTGTCCTGCACCTGCGCCAGCGCGTTACGCAGTTCTTGCTCGCCGCCGCCCACCAGCTCTCGATCCAGCACGTCGATCCGCCTCGAATCCGAGGCAACCGCAACCTGCAGCGCCGCCGACTCCTCCCGCAGCGTGTCGAGCTCCCCTTGCAGCTGCACGCCCCAGCCGACGGCGACGGCGAACGCGGCGAGCAGCGCGGCGATGGCGAGCCCCTGGATGATCGGGATGCGGCGGCGGGCGCTGCGCTCCGTCTGCCGGGCGGCGCGCAGCACGCGCGCGCGCAATGCCGGGTCGGCTCGCTCGAGCGGCGCGTCGAGCGCGACCAGGTCGGCGACCTCCTGGTACTCCGCGAGCTGGCGCGCCGCCTCCGGATCGCTGCGCACGAGCTCCTCGACGGCATTGGCCTCGGGCCCGCTGAGGCTGCCGAGCGCGTAGGCGGCGATCAGTTCGTCGCGCTCCTCGGGTGTCATGATCGGCCTCCGAGCCGCTGGCGCAGCCTGTTCATCGCCAGGCGTGTGCGCGTCTTGACCGTGCCCAGCGGCGTCTCTGTCAGTGTCGCAATTTCGGACTGCGTCAGTCCATCGAAATAGGCGAGTTCAAGCACCCGCCGCTGCTCCTGCGGCAGCGTGGCGAGGGCGGCGCGCACCTCGCGCCGCTCGTCGCCGATCGCCGCCGCGAGTTCGGGGGCGTCGAGGCGGTCCGCGCTGCGCACCTGCTCGGCGGCATCCTCGCGCTGATCCTCGAGGCGGCGGCGGCGCGTGACCCGCCGGACCTCGTCGATGGCGCGATTGCGGGTGACGGACATGAGCCAGCTGAGGAAGCGCCCGCGCGCCGGGTCGTAGGCCTGCGGGCGGCGCCAGAGCCGCACGAAGACCTCCTGCACGACGTCCTCCGCCAGCATCTGGTCGCGCACGACGCGCAGCGCGACCGAGTAGACGAGGATGTGATAGCGGTCGTAGAGCTGCTCAAGCGCACGGCCGTCCCCGAGCGCCATCCGCTCCATGAGCGAATCGTCGACGGCCTGTGCGTAGGTGGCGTCCCGCGGGCGCGTCGCCTCGTTACGGTCGAGCCGCAGGGGAACAGGCTCGCTGCCGGCATGTGCGTCGGCCAAGGGGAGCCCCCTCCGATCCGCCGCCGGACGTTCCGATCATTGTAGGACTCCGGCGGGAGGCCGGTGAGAGCCACTGGTGTGCCCGGTCGCAGGCTCCTAGACCGCAGCGCCCGTCGCGAAGAGCAGGCCCCGTGCGAGCACCTCGCCCGCGAGGACCGCGCCGACGGCGATGTAGAGCAGGCCGGTGGCAGACATCATTCCCCGGATCGTCGCCGCCTTCCACGCCAGCCAGGCGAGGACGAGCGGGAACAGCAGACCCACGCCGACGCGGAACCAGAAGGCCGGGTTCTCGCCGAGTGAGACGCCGAACGCGCCCTGCGTGAGCGGCGTCTCGCGCACCGGTGCGGCGGCCCCCGCCACCACGAGCAGCGCCTGCGCGATCAGCGCCCCGAGGACCAGCAGCGACATCTGCTCGAGCGGCTCCTTGGGCAGCCCCGAGTTCGTCAGGTACCAGTGCCCCCAGCTCATCGCCATCAACGAGCCGCCGAGGACCAGCGCCGAGACGAGCATGCTGGCGAGCACGCCGGCGTAGGACCAGGCCGGCGCGGAGACCAGCGCCGCGAGCAGCACGATCGCGACCACGCCCACCGCGCAGCCGCCCCAGCCGAGCAGGCGCGCCAGCAAGGCGCGCTCCGTGAACGCCGCCACCAGGTGCACGCCGGCGACGGCGGTGAAGAGCACCAGCACCACGCGCAGCGCATCGAGCACGCCGCCGCGCAGCGTGTAGCCGTCGATCCCCGCCTGCGGGTCCAGGTTGAAGGCGATCAGCAGCGCGAGCACGGCCGAGGGCACGACGATCGCCGCGCCGGTCTGCACGTAGCCGCGCGTGACCATCCCGCGCGCGTCGAACCAGGTGACGAAGACGAGCGAACCGACGGCCAGTTCGGCGATCAGGATCAGGACCGTGTAGGGAAGCGAGTCCGCGCTCACGTCGTTGGGGCCCCGTGCGCGAGCCTCGCCCGAATCGCCCCCGCGGTCAACGCGCGGCCCGCACCGCCCGGCGACGGCCTGCGGTTGACAAGCCGATCGGCACGCCCAACGATCGCGCCGTGCCGACCTCGTCGAGGCGTTACGGTTCGAACCAGCGCTGGCTGCTGAAGGCCCTGCGTGAAGTCGCGCACGAGGTCCAGCAACTCACCTGGGGACTCGACGAGTCGCTGCTGACGCGCCGCCCGCCGCAGGAGGCCGGGCTGCGCGAGGACTGGTCGATCCTCGAGATCGTCGGCTTCCTGCGGGACTCGGAGACGGAAGACCTGCGCGCGGTGCAGGCGATCTGCGACCGCTCCGGCGCGCCGCTCCCGGAGCGCCGCGCGCACCTGGGGCCGGGCGAGCGCCGCTACCGCCTCGAGGAGTTCCGCGATCTCCTCTACGGGTTCGCCTCGCTGCGCGAGGAGTTGCTGTGGACGCTGCAGTGGGCCGGACCGGCCTGGGAGCATCATGGCGTCCACCGCCATCGCGGGGAGATACCCCTCGATCAGTTCGTCCACGAGATTAACGAGCGTGACCTGGAGGCAATGTGGAGCCTGCGCCGTCTCTGCGAGGCGGCGCCGGCCAGCGGCAGGAGGCGAGCGTGACCAGCGAGGACCTACGGACCGGGCCCGGCGCCAATCCGCGCGCGAGCGCCTACTCGGGATTCCAGGGCACGATCGGCCGCACGATCGCCGCGTCGCAGTCGTGGTGGCCGCCGCGTCGCACGCCGCCCGAGGGCGCACCGAACGTCGTGATCGTGCTCGCCGACGACCTCGGCTTCGCCGACCTCGGCTGCTACGGCTCCGAGATCGAGACGCCGCACCTCGACCACCTCGCCGCGGAGGGTCTGCGCTACACGAACTTCCACGTCACGCCGATGTGTTCGCCGACGCGGGCGGCGCTGCTGACGGGCCGCAACTCGCACGCCGTGGGCGTGGGCTGGGTGGCGCACGCCGACCCCGGCTTCCCCGGCTACGCGATGGAGCTCGCGGGGAACACGCCGACGCTGGCCGAGATCCTCCGCGGCGCCGGCTACGCGACGATGATGGTCGGGAAGTGGCACCTCGCCAAGGACACCGCGCTCTCGCCCTTCCAGCGGATGCACTCCTGGCCGGTGCAGCGCGGCTTCGACCGCTACTTCGGCTTCCTCGGCCCGTTCACCAACCTGCACATGCCCAACGAGCTGATGGTGGACAACGCCCGCATCGAGACCGATCGCTACCCGGACGGCTACTACTTCAACGACGACGCGACGGACCGCGCGATCCGCATGATCCGCGAGCAGAAGGCCGCGAACCCGCGCCAGCCGTTCCTTCTCTACTTCGCCCACGGCGCGCCGCACGCCCCGCTGCACGCCAAGCCCGAGGACATCGCGAAGTACCGCGGGCGCTTTGACGCCGGCTGGGACGCCGTGCGCGAGGCGCGCTACCGGCGGCAGCTCGAACTCGGCGTGATCCCCGAGGACGCCGCGCTGGCGCCGCGGAACCACGAGCGCGGCTACGAGGTGAGCCCCTGGGACGAGCTCGACCCCCGCGAGCAAGAGCTGTTCGCGCGCTACGAGGAGCTGTTCGCCGCGATGGTCGACAACATCGACCAGAACTTCGGGCGCCTGATGCACGCGCTCGAGCAGTTGGGCGAGCGCGACAACACCATCGTGATCTTCACCTCGGACAACGGCGCCTCGCGCGAGGGCGAGACCAGCGGCACGACCGAGTACCTGGCCGCCTTCGCGCGGGCCGCGGCCGACCTCGACCGCGACTACGCGAAGCTGGACCTGCTGGGCGGCCCGCGGTCGTGGCCGCACTACCCGCGCGGCTGGGCGATGGCCGGGAACACGCCGTTCCGGCTCTACAAGAGCACCACGCATGCGGGCGGCCACCAGGTGCCGTTCATCATCTCCTGGCCGAAGGGCATCGACGGCGGCGGCGAGCGGCGGCGGCAGTACGCCCACATCACCGACATCCTGCCGACGATCCTCGAACTGGCGGGCGCCGAGGCGCCGCCCGAGCCCGAGGACGAGTCCATGCCCGCACCCGCCGGCGCGAGCTTCGCGGAGAGCCTCGCGGACGAGTCGGCCGCCTCGGCGCACCCGGAGCAGCTCTACGAGAATGTCGGCAACCGTGGCTACTACCGCGACGGCTGGAGCGCGGTCACGCTGCACCAGCGCGGCGAGCCCTACAGCGACGAGGAGTGGGAACTCTACGACCTGCGCGACGACCCGACCGAGCTCCACGACCTCGCCGGCGAGCACCCGGAGAAGCTGCGCGAGTTGGCCGACGCCTGGGAACGGGCCGCCCTCGACAATCAGGTCTTCCCGCTCGACGACCACAGCGGCCTGAAGCAGTTGCTCCGGCCGCCCGAGGATGAGCTGCTGGCCGAGCCGCTGACCATCTACCCCGGCACGCCGACCCTCGAGCGCGACCGCTCGCTACAGCTCACGGGCCGGCGCTCGTTCACGGTCAGCTCGCGCTTCCGCTACGCGGCGGGCGACGCGGGCGTGATCGTCGCGCACGGCGCGCAGGGCGGCGGCTACGTGCTCTACGTCGAGGGTGGCGAGGTCTTCTTCGTCTACAACGGCTACAGCGACATGTCGGAGATCGCCGGCGGCGCCTTGCCCGAGGGCGACCTCGAGGTGGTGTTCGAGTTCACGGCGCAGCCGCGGAACCGCGGCGCCGTCGAGCTGCGGGTCAACGGCGAATCGCGCGGCATGATCGAGGACCTCGTGCAGCTCCACCCGCTCGCGCCCTTCGAGGGCATCAACATCGGCATCGACCGGCGCTCGCCGGTCTCGTGGGAGCTGTACGAGCGGCACGGCCCGTTCCCCTACAGCGGCCGCCTTACCTCGGTCACCTACACGCCCGGCGACCTCGCGCCGGGCGCGCCGGCGCTCTCCATCGACGAGATCCGGGCGCGAGCCCTCCGCTTCGACTAGCCGGATCCAGCCGAGTCGGCGGCGGGGCGCTGTCGGCGAAGCTGTGGTGCAGCCCTCCGTCATTCCGGCGCCCTCCGTCGTTCCGGCGCGCTCCGTCGCTCCGGCAGCCTCTGCCACCCATCCGCCCGCCGTCATTCCGCCCCCCTCCCGTCATTCCGGCGAAAGCCGGAATCCAGCCGGGGCGGCAGCGGACGCTGTCCGCGAGCACTGCGTCACACCCCTGCAGGGTTTCCCGATAGGGGTCCCCCAGACCGGGCGCTCCTCCTCAATCCAGCGAGGATGTAGACGCGGGGGTCCTCAGGTGCGCACTACGGCGCTGAGTGCCTCGGGGCAGCCGGGCTCAGGTGCGAGGCGCTGGGCTGGCGTGCCTGGATTCCGGCTTTCGCCGGAATGACGAGGGAAGGGGACGCAGCCGCGACGGGAGGAGGGATGCAGCGGCGACGGGAAGGGAGTGAAAGCCGGAGCCAGGGGTAAGGGGAGCGGGCGCAGCCCGCTCCCGTCCGGGGCGAAGGTTGGGCGCGCGATCAGGGCAACATGACAAGGCGCACGAGGCGCCTCGATTTGAGGACGGAGTCCGCGAAGGACGCTGGGGCGCCTCGCGACTTCCGGGCGTTCGGGCGTCGGGCTCGCTAGCTTGGGCGACCCGTCGGGCGTTTCTTGGCCAGACCGCGCAGGTACGGGTTGGACGGGTTCGCGGGGAATCCGCGTTCCTCGCCGCAGCCCTTGCAACGACCCGGGACCTCGCCACCCGAAGGCTCGGACAACATCCAGTGATGGACGTGACCCGTGCCGGTCCCATTCCTTGCCTCTGATGTCATCCGCGCCCCCCTCGCACGATGCATCAGCCCGCCATAGGGCAGACCCATGGACTCAGATTCCGGGCGCCCATGCCGCGAGGACACCCGGTTCCTTCCCGCGCATAGTGCCACACCGTGTCCAGCCCCCAGCCGTGCTAGCCCCCACCACGCCGCGAGCGGCCGCGACCCGTGGGCGCCTCGCTGGGCGGAACAACTACTCCACTGCCCCGTCGGCCATCGCGACCTTGACGCGGTCGAGGATCGGCGTGGGCAACGGGTCCACGCCGTGCAGCAGCGCGACGTAGTACGACACCCAGTCGCCGAGCTGGCAGGCCTCGAGGACCGCGCCCAGCGGGTCCTGCGCCTCGATCGGCACGATCTCGTGCTCGACGCCCGCCGCGTCGAGTTCCCGCGCGGTCAGCTGCGCGCGCCGGCGGTTCCGCTCGTCCATCGCCGGGCCGTCGA
Source organism: Dehalococcoidia bacterium (assembly GCA_965207415.1). Lineage (GTDB taxonomy): Bacteria > Chloroflexota > Dehalococcoidia > UBA2979 > UBA2979 > VXMT01. The sequence continues at coordinate 2,743,224 of CBDBMD010000003.1, read as the reverse complement.
GGAGCACGACGTGGAGCGCGCCGGAGGCCTCCTGCCGCCGTTCGAGCGCGACGATCGTGTTGTGATCGGCTTCCGGCAGCGCGCCGGCGAAGGCCCACTGCTTCGCGTTCTCCGCGAGCTGCCCCGCCCAGCGCCGCGCCGCCACCGCAAGCACGTCGCCACCGACGATGTAGGGCAGCCGCTCGCTCAGCCGCAGTGCGATCTGCTTCGCGGCGTTCGAGGGCGTCGGCTGCTGGGGCCCCCACGACTCGGCGCAGCGTTCAAGGGCGCCCAGCGCGCGCTCGATGGCGGCGTCATCCAGCGTCACCGCGCTGAGGCGACGCAGCACCTCGAGCAGCGGGAGCACGCTGTAGCCAAGCGCCGTCCGCGGCGGACCCTCGAAGTCGTACGTGATCAGTGGCACGTCGTGCGCCTCGGCGATGGTGGCCAGCGGGCCGCCCGTCGTCAGCGCCAGCCGCATCCCGGGGCCGCCGAGTTGCGCCGTGAAGGCCGCGATGACCTCCTCGGTGTCCCCGGAGAAGGAGCAGGCCACGAGCAGCGCGCCCTCCCCGACCGGCGGCGCGGCGTAGTCGCGCACGACCTCGGCCGGGATCGAACCAAGATGCTCGGTGACGGTCGCGACGACGTCGCCGCCGATTGCCGAACCACCCATCGCGAGGATGACGACGCGCTTGGGGCGGCTGAAGTCATCGGGCAAGGGGCATTGGCGACCCAGCGCCCGGGCGGCCCGGGCGTGGCGGGGCAGACCGGCGATCAGCTGCCAGAAGCCGCTCGGGTCGACGCGATCGCGCAGGGCCGGGTCGTCGAGCATGGGCGCCCTCTCTCGTCCCGCATCGCGCCGCGCCACGACACCCTACCCTGTTCGCGTCCCGTCCACGACGCTATAAGGCGCGATGAGGCGCCTCGACGCCGCGGCGGCCCACAGCGTAACGACCGCCCGGCGCGAACACGAACGCGGCGAACGCGAAGACCGGGAGCACACGTGAGCACGGAACGTCGCGGGAGTGCGCTGGTGACCGGCTCGTCTGGGTTCGTCGGCCGCCACCTCGTGCGGCGGCTCGCCGGCGACGGCTGGAGCGTCAGCGGTCTCTCGCTCGCCCCGCCGGGCGGCGCCGCGGACCCGCCGCCCGCGGGCGTCAGCGAGTACCTCGGCGATATCCGCGACCTCGCGGGCACGCGCGCGACGGTCGCCGAGGCGCAGCCGGAGGTTGTCTTCCACCTCGCGGCGCAGGCCTCGGTGCCCGTCTCGATGCGCGACCCGGCGACGGACGTGCTGACCAACGTGCTGGGCAGCGTCCACGTCGCGCAGGCGGCGGCCGAGGCGGGCGCGCGCCGCATCGTCTTCTTCTCCACGGGCGGGGCGCTCCATGGGGCGCCGCAATCGCTCCCGGCGAACGAGGACACGCCGATCGCGCCGGACGCCGTCTACGGCGCGTCGAAGATCGCCGCCGAGCACGAGCTGGGGGCGCTCTGCCGCCATCTCGGCCTCGAGCTCTCGGTGTTGCGGCCGGGGAACATCTACGGGCCGGGGCAGGATGCCGCCGGCGAGTCCGGCGTGGTCGCGATCTTCACCTCGCGCATGCTCGCCGGCGAGGCGGTGACGATCTTCGGCGACGGCAGCCAGCAGCGCGACTACGTCTATGTCGACGACGTGGTCGAGGCCGCCCTGCTCGCCGCCGGGCGCGAGCCGGCCACCTGCGTCATCGGAACAGGCGAGGGCACGTCCACGCAGCGCATCTTCGACACGCTCGCGACGCTGACGGGCTACTCACAGCCCCCCGTCTACGCCGCCGAGCGCCCCGGCGACCACGCGGCGATCTACCTCGACCCCTCACGCGCCCGCGAGGTCTGGGGCTGGACGCCGCGCACCACCCTCGAGGAAGGCATGGCGCGCACGGTGGAGTGGTTCCGCGAGCAGCGCTGAAGCTGCCGCGTCCTCGCTACTCGTACCAGCCGGAGCCGAAGAGCATGCCGTTGCGCCGGATCACCCAGCTGTGCTTGGTCTGCTCCTCGCCGGTCGCCGGATTGTGGAAGACGTACGTCAGCCAGCGGCCGGTCTCCGAGGTGCTCGCGAGCACGTCGCCGTAGTAGTAGCCCGTGACATCGGTCCGCCACTCACGATCCTGGATGTGCGTCCCGATCCGCTCCGGCCGGGTCGGGTGCGCCGCCATGAGGCCGTCCGCATCGAAGATGAAGACGTACCAGGGGCCGTCCACGCTCTCGGCGGAGTTGTAGTAGTCGATTGTCGCCTGCGCCCCCTCCGCGTCGAGGCGGTCGAGCGCCTGCTGGACGACGTACTTCGTGTAGACGTCGGGCTGGGCCCGGGAGGCGGGCGCCTCGCCGGCGCCCGGCGTGACCTCGTACCAGCCTGAGCCGAAGAGCAGACCGTCGCGGCGCACCACCCACGCGTGCTTCGTCTCCTCCGCGCCGCTCTGCGGGTTGAGGAAGACGTAGCTGATCCAGCGCCCGCTCTCCGTCGCCGCGGCCATGTGCGGTCCGAAGGCGTAGTCGGTGATGTCGACGCCGAGGTCGTCGTAGAGCGAGCGCCCGATGTTCCCGGGCGTCGGCGCGTGGGAGATAATCACGCTCTCCTCGTCGGCGATAAAGACGTACCACTGGCCGTCGACGCTCTCGGTCGTGTTGTAGTAGTCGATCACCGCCTGGCGGCCGTCGTCCTCGTAACGGTCGATCGCCTCCTGCACGACGTGCTTGGTGTAGTCGTCGGGATCGTCCTTCGAGGGCGCGTCGTCGCCACAGGCTGCGACGAGCAGCGCGAGGAGCGCCGCGCTGAGGGCGGCCATTCGGACGAGCGGAGTCTTGCGCAGGCGATCGATCACGAGGTCGGCCTTTCTTACGGCAGCGTGACGGTTACTTGCGATCCTATCTCAGTACGATCTCACGTACATCCTCGGCGACCGCCAGCTCGGCGCCGGTGATCGCCTGGATCTGCTCGACCGTCCAGCCGGGCGCGTACTCCAGCAGCGTGACGCGCCCGTCCGCGATCGCGAACAGCCCCACGTCCGTCACCACGCGATCGACACAGCCGAGGGCGGTCAGCACCAGGTCGCAGCGCTCCACGATCTTCGGTGCGCCGTTGGGGGCGAGATGATGCATGACCACGAGCACCTGCTTCGCGCAGGTCGCGAGGTCCTGGCCGCCGCCTAGGCCGGGGGCGGGCTTGCCGGGAATCTGGGCGTTCGCGAGGTTTCCCTCCTGGTCAACCTGCAGCGCGCCCAGCACGGAGACATCGAGGTGGCCGCCGCGGATCATCGCGAACGACTCGTCGTGGCTCACGTAGCAGATGCCCGGCGGGCGCGTGACCGGCTCGCCGCCCGCGTTCATGATCAGCACATCCACCTCGGATGGATCGGCAGCGCGCGGACCGAAACCGAGGATGCCCTGCTCCGAGTGCAGCAGCACCTCGCGGTCCGGCGGGATACAGTCCGAGATCGCGAGCGGCAGGCCGAGGCCGAGGTTGACGACCGCGCCGTCCGGCAGGTCGCGCGCCGCTACCATCGCCATCACGGCCTCGTCGAGGAACTCCGGACTGTCGCTCATGCGGGCGCCCTCCAGTCGTCCTGCGGCGTCGCGGGCCGCACCACCACACGCTGCACGTAGACGCCGGGCGTGTGGATCTCGTCGGGACCAAGCTCGCCGAGGGGGACGACCTCGTCGACCTCGGCGACGGTGACCTCGGCGGCGCCGGCCATCGTCTGGTTGAAGGTGCGCGGCCCGCGGAACACGAGGTTGCCGAAGCGATCGGCGCGGTGCGCGCGGATCAGTGCGAAGTCCGCCTTGAGCGCCGTCTCGAGGATGTGCGGGACGCCGTCGAACTCCCGCACCTCCTTGCCCTCGGCGACGAAGGTGCCGACGCCGACGGGGGTGTAGAAGGCGGGGATGCCGGCGCGCGCGCAACGGATGCGCTCCGCGATCGAGCCCTGGCCCAGCACCTCGACCTCGGCCTCCCCGCGTCGCAGCACGTGCTCGAAGGGATAGAGCAGCTCACGCGAGTTGCCGTTCGGGAAGCTCGTGATCAGCTTGCGGAGCCGACCGAGCCCCGCGATCAGGCCCAGATCCCAGCCGTCGACCGGGAACGGGAGGCCGCGCCGTTCGGTGAGGGCGCGCAACACCTCCTCGCCGTAGCCGGCGAAGGTGCTGACGCCCGTCAGCTGGTCCGCACCCTGGCGGGCAAGCGCGGCAAAGAGGTAGTTCGGGGTGTTGTGCGGGTTCGCGAACCCGCCGAAGTGGACCATCGCCCCGGCTGGCACGTCCGCCACGGCTTCGTCGAACGAGCCGACGACCTTGTTGATCATCTCGCCTCCGCACGCCGCCCGCTGAACATTCAGCGCGGCCTCAAGCCCCTGCGAGGATGGTACGACCGCCGCCGTGCTGACAACCCCACGGCGGCTCGGCGCGGAGCGCATTCGTACCAGCGCGCAGGATGTGCTAGATTCCGCCAGCCGACACGGGACAGCGTAAGGAATGCCAATGACCGACTACACCTTCGTGAAGACCGAGAAGATCGGTCACATCTTCCGGATGATCCTCAACCGCCCCGAGCGCCTCAACGCGCAGGGCGCGCAGATCAGCTGGGACCGCCGGCGTGCCTGGCACGAGGCGATGAGCGACCCGGACGTGCGCGTGGTGGTGCTCTCCGGCGAGGGCCGCATCTTCTGCGCGGGCCGCGACATCCGCGAGCAGGCCGGTGGCGCCCCCGACATCGTGGGCGCGGGCGAGCCGGTCGCCGACCTCGGCTTCTACAGCGTGCCCGAGACCGACATCCCGCTGATCACCGCCGTGCAGGGCGGGGCCTGGGGCCTCGGCTTCTACATGGTCTGCGCCTCGGACATCTGCGTCGCCGCCGAGGGCGCGCGCTTCGCGATGTCGGAGATTCCGACGGGCATCATCGGGCCGGCGCTGTTCCCGATCCTCAACAACCTGCCCTGGCTGCCGGGCTCGGAGATCGTGATCCGCGGCCACCAGTTCGACGCGCAGCGCGCCTACGAGCTGGGCCTCGCCAACCACGTCGTCCCGGCCGACCAGCTGGAATCGACGGCGATGGACCTCGCCGAGGAGATTGCGGGTCTGCCGCCGGTGCACGTGCGCGTCACCAAGCAGCAGCTGATGATGGCGCGCCCGCGCCCGAACACCTACCAGACCGCGATCAGCTTCCCGCAGGCGATGGCCGGCCTTCGCAAGCTGGACGACACGATGGAGGCCGCCCAGGCCTTCGCCGAGAAGCGGACTCCCGTCTTCAAGGGCCGCTAGCGGGTTCCGGACACGGCCCGCGAGGGCCACTGGAAACAAAGAAACCGGCCACCAATTGGTGGCCGGTTCTTCTTGTGTCTCAAGCACCCGTCAGGGCGCCGCTCGATGTCCGCTGCGCGGAGAACGGTAGTTAGCTGCCGACCCGCTTCCAGAGCAGCACCTTCTGGTTCTTGTCCTCCCACGTGGAGCGGACACGAATCCCGGTCTCCTTCGATGCCTCGGCAAGCAGGCGCTTGACGCGAGACGCCTTCTCACCACGGGACAACTCGATCATGCCTGCATCGGAGCCCTGCAACGCCTCAACGTACATCTGGCGTTCACGAGCCGATGCGCGCTCACGTCCAATGAGTACCTCGGATGCTTCTTTCGGGGTGAAGATAGCCACGTGCCAACACACCTTTCGTTAACAGTTCATGTCCCGAATGATCATATCTTACCCGCATCCAATGGATCGATCCAGAGCGCAGCTAGATCTTGCGTCGTGAAACGAAGCATTCCGGCAGTGCTGATTCCGCTTTTGCAATCAATGTGAGTACTCACATCAACTCGTGCGCCGATCGCCCAGAGCAGTTAGGATAGCGCCCATGACAATCGATGCCGGATCGTTGGCGCAGGCCGCCGATCTTCTCGCCGGTTCCTCCTACGCGGTCGCGCTTACCGGCGCGGGTGTTTCGCACGAATCAGGCGTCCCCACCTTCCGAGGCAAGAGCGGGCTCTGGACCAAGATCGGCGAGCCGCGCGCCGACGGCTTCGAACGCTTCCTCAGCGACCCCGAGGGCTGGTGGAAGGAGCGCCTCTTCGGCGAGCGCGATCCCGACATCCAGGACCTCATGGACAAGCTCCACGCCGCCAAGCCCAACCCCGGCCACTACGCGATGGCCGAGCTCGAGGCGATGGGCATCCTGCGCCACGTCATCACCCAGAACGGCGACGACCTGCACCGCCAGGCTGGCACAACCTCGCTGACCGAGGTGCACGGCAACATCTACTGGCTGCGCTGCCCCGCCTGCGGCGGGCGCTGGCACGAGGACAGCCTCGTCGTCGATCCGGAGGCGCTGCCTCCCTGGTGCTCGGAGCCCGGCTGCGGCAGCCCCGTGAAGACGGACAGCGTCGGCTTCGGCGAACCGGTCCCGGGGGCGCACCTGGACCGCTGCGAGCTGGAAACCTCGAGGGCGGACGTGTTCATGCTCGCGGGCACCTCGGCGGTGGTCTACCCCGTCGCCTACTACCCGCAGCTCGCCGCGCAGCGCGGCGTGCCGCTGATCGAGATCGACCCGGAGCCGACGGCGTTGAGCGACTGGGCGACGGTGACGCTGCGCGGACCGTCCGGCGAGGTGCTGCCGCAGATCGTCGAGGCCGTACGCGAGCGCCGCGCCGCTTGACCCCGGCACGCCGCCGATGACCGACGCCTCGCGGCTGCTCGAAGAGCAGAAGGCCTACTACGCAGCGCGCGCGCCCGAGTACGACGAGTGGTGGCTGCGCAGCGGCCGCCACGACCGCGGCCCCGAGTTCCGCAGCCGCTGGATCGCCGAGACCAACGAGGTGCGCGCCGCCCTCGCCGCCTTCGGCGCCCACGGCCGCATCCTCGAGATCGCCTGCGGCACCGGCTGGTGGACGCAGCAGCTCGCCGAGGGCGCCAAGGAAGTCACGGCCGTCGACGCCTCGAGCGAGATGATCGAGCGCTGCCGCGCGCGCGTGGAGACCGCCGGGCTGGGCGCGGAGCGGGTGCGCTACATGGTGGCCGACCTCTGGGAGTGGACTCCCGAGCGCCGCTATGACGAGGTGTTCTTCGGGTTCTGGCTCTCGCACGTCCCGGAGGAGCGCTTCGACGCCTTCTGGGCGCTGGTCGACGCAGCGCTCGTGCCGGGCGGGCGCGTCTTCTTCGTCGACTCCGCGTCGGACGAGGGTTCGAGCGGTGCGAGCGGCGCCGGCGAGGCGGCGGAGACGGAGTTGCGCGAGGTCTCCGGCGGACGCCGCTTCGAGATCGTCAAGCGCTACTACGAGCCGCAGCCGCTCCGCGAGCGGCTGGCCGCGATCGGCTGGAACTTCGAGGTGCTGACCACGGCCGAGTTTTTCCTGTATGCGCAGGGGCGGCGCACGACCGAGGGGTAGCCGTACTGGCCAGCCCTTAGCACTCTCAGGAGGAGAGTGCTAAGATCGGGACATGAGCGACCTCGTCCGATACGAAGAGCAACTGCCCGATCCGTCCGAGCTGCGCGATCCGCTGCTGATCGCCGGGTTCGGCGGCGCCTGGGGCACCAGCGCCGCCGAGGCGCTCCGCGAGCTGGTCGAGCGCTGGGAAGCCCAGCCCCTCGCGTCTGTCGACCCACAGCCGTTCTTCGACTTCACCGTGCGCCGCCCGCGCGTGCGCGTCGTCGCTGGCGAGGGCGCCGAGGCGGGTGTGCGCGCCATCGACTGGCCCGCCAACGAGCTCTACCTCGCGCGCCCCGAGGGCGCCGAGCGCGACCTCGTGCTGCTGGTTGGCTCCGAGCCACAGCTGCGCTGGCGCGAGTTCATCGAGGCCCTCATGGAGCCGCTGGAGCGCTTCGGCGTCAGCGAGTCGCTGATGCTCGGCGCCTACCGCGCGGCCACGCCGCACTCGCGCCCGCTGCCCGTCCAGCTCTACTCGCGCGACGCACAGCTGGCCGCGCGGTTCGGACTCGTACCGGAGGCCTGGAGCTACGAGGGTCCGGCCGGCATCACGACGCCGCTGGCCGTGGCCTGCGAGGAGCGCGGCTGGAGCAGCTCCAGCCTGCTCGCCGCCGCCCCGTTCTACGTCTCCGTCGAGCCGCACCCGTTCGCCGCTCGCGCGTTGATCGAGGCGCTCGGCCAGGGGCTCAACGCCGAGGTCAACAGCGCCGTCTACGACGAACAGATCGCGGAGCTGTCCGCGGAGGCCGAGGACGCCCGGGGACGCTCCGACGAGTTCGCCCGCTTCGTCGAGACCCTCGAGCAGAACTACGACGACATGCACCCCGCGCTCGACTCGATCGACACGAGCGAGGCGCCCGCCGAGCCGGAGCTCGTCGAGGACGTCGAGTCGTTCCTGCGCCAGCTGCGAGACTCCGAGGACAGCGAACACCCGCCGAGCGAGACGGCCTCCGGCTCACCGTAGCGGAGCCTCGCCGCGCCTTCCCACGAGCGCTGCGGGTGTAGCATTCGCAGGCGCGAAGGAGCGGCGATGACCACCGCCGAACGCGGCGCTTCGGGCGCCGGCAGCGACCAGCCGGACAGCCAGCAGCCGGACAGGGGCCAGCCGGGCATCATCGGCATCTTCGTGGCGACCGAGGCCGGCGCGCCGATGCAGCGGCGTGAGTGGGTCGAGGTCGTGCCGGGCGTCGGCATCCTCGGCGACCGCTACGCGACCCGCCGCGGCCACTGGAGCGACCCGCGCTGGCGCGAGCAGCAGCTCACGATCATCGAGGCGGAGACCGCCGACGACCTGGAAGTAGAACCGCATCTGCTGCGCCGCAACCTCATCACGCGCGGCGTGCAGCTGCAGGGCTTGCTCGGCCTCGAGTTCCGGATCGGCGGGGCGCGGCTGGCGGGGATGCTGCCCTGCGACCCGTGCAACTACCTGCAGGACCTGCTGGAGCGGCCGGGGCTGCTGCGCGCGCTCGTCGGGCGCGGCGGGATTCGCGTACGCGTGCTCGAGGGCGGGCGCATCTCCGCCGGCGACGAGATCGTCGTGCTCGGCGTGCACGAGCCCTCGCTCGTCTTCGACGACGAGGAGGACGCAGGCTCGTGAGCCGCGAGGGCGACGTCGCCGCGGAGGCGGCGCGCCTCTGGGCCAGCCGCGATCCGGAGGCGCTGCTGAGCAGCGGCGCGCGCGACCTGAGCCCCGGCACGGCAACCGACTGGGGCCTCCCGGCCAGCGCCTGGGAGCTCGCGAGCCGGGGCGAGGCGATCAGCCTCGCCGGCGGCATCCCGGACCCCGCGACGCTCCCGAAGGAAGCGCTGCTCGACGCGCTGGGTGAGACGCTGGCCAGCGGCGACGACGGCGCGCTCACCTACGGCGGCGGGCTCGGCTTCGAGGGCCTGCGCAAGCAGCTCGCCGAGCGATCGACGACGGAGCTGGGCCTGCCGGCGACGGCCGAGCACTTCATGCTCACCAACGGCTCGGCCGGCGGGATCGCGATCGTCTGCGCGGCGCTGCTCGACCGCGGCGACATCGTCGTCAGCGAGTCGCCGACGTTCTCCGGCACGATGCGTACCTTCCGCGGCCACGGCGCCTCAATCGTGACCGTGCCGGTCGACGAGGACGGCTGCCGCACGGACGCCCTCGCCGCGGCGCTCGCGAAGCTCGAGGCGGAAGGCCGCCGCGCCAAGCTGGTCTACACCATCTCCAACTTCCACAACCCCACCGGCGCCTCGCTCGCCATCGAGCGGCGGCGCGAGCTGGTGCGGCTCGCCGCCGAGCACGGCGCGCTGCTGCTCGACGACGATCCGTACGGCGAGATCCACTTCGACGAGTCGCGGCCGCCCTCGCTGGCGTCGCTTGCCGGCGGGCGCGGAGTGATCACCGTTGGCACGTTCTCCAAGACGATCGCGACGGGACTGCGCGTCGGCTGGATCGAGGCGGAGCCGGAGCTGATCGAGCGCTTCACGCGCGTGCGCTTCGACATGGGCGGCAGCCCGCTGCTGCACCGCATGGTCGCCGGGTTCATCGAGAGCGGCGGCTACGCCGCGCACGTCGCCCGCATGCGCGCGCTCTACGCGCGCAAGGCCGAGGCGTTGCAGCACGGGCTGCGCGAGTACGCCGAGCCGTACGTGGAGTTCCGCAGCCCTCGCGGCGGGTTCTTCCTCTGGGTGCGCCTCCGCGACGGCCTGAGCGCCGACGCCGTGCAGCGCGAGGCGCTCGCCGAGGGCGTCGTCTTCCCCGTCGGCCGCGCCTTCTTCCCGGACCACGCCGAACGCGACGACGACCCCGGCGGGGACCGCATCCGCCTCGCCTGGTCGACCGCGAGCGTCGAGGACCTCGCTGAAGCGGCGGCGCGGATCGCGCGCGCCTGCGAGCGGGCGGCGGGACGGTAGGTCACGAGACCGCCCGGTCCTGGTTCGCCCTGACCCGCTTCGTCGGGACGGGACTGGCCCTTACCACCTCTTTCAGGAGAGAAGGGCCGGACCCCTCAAAAGGGGCGTGTGTGCCCTCGATGGTTCCGAGGGGGGCGTGGGGCGCAGCCCCCACAGAAAGAAAGTCCGAGGGCGGGTGGGTGGGCCAGAGCCGCGCGGAGCGCGGTCGCTCGACGCCCGCTGGGCGAGCACGCCCGAGGGCGCAACAACCCATCGAGCCGGGAGCAGCAACGGGCGAGCCCCCTCACCCCCGCCCTCTCCCCCAGGAGAGGGGGCCGGAGGGAGGGGCCGGGCCTTCCGAAGGCGCTACGAGTCCATCATCATCACCTGCCGGGTGACGGCGCCGCCCTTCATGATCTCCAGGAAGTCGTTGACGTCCTCGAGCGAGCCGCGGGTGGTGATCATCTCGTCGAGCTTGAGCCTGCCCTGCATGTAGAGGTCGACAAGCATCGGCAGGTCCATGCGGAAGCGGTTCGAGCCCATCATGCAGCCCTGGATCCGCTTCTCGCCGCTCAGCCGCCGCCAGCCGAAGCTGAGCGGCGTCTCCTCGGGAATCACGCCAATCAGCGTCGCGGTGCCCTGCGGGCGCAGGCAGTCGAGCGCCTGCATCGCCACCGTCGCCAGGCCGATCGCGTCGAACGAGTAATGCACGCCCTCGCCGTCCGCGATCTCGCGGATCGCGGCGACGGGATCCTCGGTCGATCCGTTCACGGTGTGGGTCGCGCCGAACTCGCGTGCGACCTCGAGCTTGGAGTCGAGCAGATCGACGGCGATCACGCGCTGGCAGCCGGAGACGGCGCCGCCCTGGATCGCCGACAGGCCGATGCCGCCGCAGCCGAAGACCGCGATCGAGCTGCCGGCCTCGACCTGCGCGGTGCGCATCACCGCGCCGAAGCCGGTGATCACGGCGCAGCCGAGCAGCGCGGCGGCGTCGAGCGGCATGTCCGGCGAGATCTTCACCACGCCGTTTTCGTGCAGCAGCATCTGCTCCGACCAGCCGAAGATGTTGGAGCCCCACTGGTTGATGCGCTGGCCGTTCCAGGACATCACCGGGTCGTCGTCCCGGGCGCGGCCGGGGCGGTTCGTGCAGACGTTGAGGTGGCCCGTCAGGCACATCTCGCAGTGGCCGCAGAACGTGCCTCGAGCGATCACGTGGTCGCCCGGCTGGACGTAGGTCACGCGGCTGCCGACGCGCTCGACGACGCCCGCGGACTCGTGGCCGAGCACGGAGGGCGGGGGCACGGGCGAGTGGCCTTCGATCATGTGCAGCTCGGAGTGACAGACGCCTGCGGCCGCGGTGCGCACCAGCACCTCGTAGTCGCGTGGCTCGTCGACCTCGATGTTCTCGATGGTGAGCGGCTGGTTCACGCCGTGGAAGACTGCTGCTTTCATCCCGTACCCCCTCGATACGCGCGATCGGGCGCGGGTGGACGCTACACGACCCCGCCCGCCGCTGCCACACGGCGGGGCCCGCGAGGGCGATCCGGGCGGCCTTTGCGGGGGGCGCTGTTTCGATCGGACGCGAGGATACCTCGCAGGCCCCCACGCCCCATCCCGGACGAGCACGCGCTCCGCGCGGCTCTGGCCCACCCACCCGCCCTCGGATGTTCTTCCTGTGGGGGCTGCGCCCCCACACCCCCCTCGGACCATCGAGGGTGCACACGACGTTCGAGGGCGTCCGGCTCCCGCCGCTCCGGCTCCGCTGCCTCCCGCCGCTCCGGCTCCGCTGCCTCCCGCCGCTCCGCCGCCCTTCCCGTCATTCCGGCTCCCCCTCCCGTCATTCCGGCGAAAGCCGGAATCCAGGCAGGGGCAGCGGCGGGCTGCGCGCGGCTAGTGCGGGTGCGGGTGGTCGTGGTGGTGGTGCTCGGAGCCCTCACGGGGCTCCCCGGAGTCGCTTCAGCAGCCGGGCTCGCCGTGGTTGCCGCAGCACATCGAGAGCGTGCGCGCCATGGTCCACTTGTTGCGGGCGAAGAGGCCAACCTTCACGAAGAACGGCGCGTCGTAGTCGCGGAAGTTGAGGTAGGTCGCGCGCCAGCTGCGCACGGCGCCGAGGACGAGGCGGCGCAGCCACTGCCAGGGATTCACCACGCTCACCTCCGGTCCGCCCCTCGCCGCTACAGGGTAGCGCCTCGAACCCGCCGCTAGTGGTGGTGCGGGTGGTCCGGGTGCTCGTGGTGGTGGTCGTCCGAGCCCTCACGGGGCTCCTCGACATCCCGTCAGCAGCCCGGTTCGCCGAGGTTGCCGCAGCACAACGAGAACGTGCGCGCCTTGATCCAGTTGTTGCGCCAGACGAGCCGCCACTTCACCGACAGCGGCGCATCGTAGTTGCGGAAGTTGAGGTAGGTGGTGCGGAAGCCCCCGAAGAGAACGGCGACGGGTCGGCACAACCGCTGCCAGACGTTCGCCACACCGCACCTCGAATCGCATCCACGCACAGGGTACCGCGCGAGGGACGCTCCACCACCTCGGCCGCTCAGATGTCGCCGATCGAAAGGCGATGTGCTGGTATGCTCCCCCGGATGCGCCGGAGCGGCGCGCGGGCCCCTGGTCCGCGGCCCGGCGGGCGGCGCGGGCGAACACCGAACGGGGTCCGACGATGTTCATCATGTACTTCACCGAGCAGCCGATGTCCGCCTACCCGGAGGAGGAGGCCCGCAAGCGCGACGGCCTCACGGTGCTGCGCTTCTCCAACGAGTTCTACGACTCCGACGCGGGCAGCCAGATCTACCAGGACCGCCTCGCCGAGTACCAGCTCGTCGACGAGGTCGGCTTCGACGGCATCATGCTCAACGAGCACCACAACGCGCCGTTCTGCATGCAGCCGCAGATCCAGATCTGGGCCTCGATCCTCGCGGCGGTCACCAACAACGTGAAGATCGTCCTGCTCGGCGTGCCCCTCCCGCTGCGCGACAACCCCGTCGCGACCGCCGAGGAACTCGGCATGATCGACATGATCTCGCAGGGCCGCCTCGTGCCCGGCCTGATCCGTGGCGGCGGCACCGAGCAGTTCGCGATGAACGCCAACCCCGCCTACAACCGTGACCGCCTCGAGGAGGCGCACGACCTGATCATCAAGACCTGGACCGAGCCCGGACCGTTCCGCTGGGAGGGTGACCAGTACCACTTCCGCGTCGTCAACCCGTGGGCGCTGCCCGTCCAGAAGCCGCACCCGCGCATCTGGGTGCCCGGCACCTCCAGCCTCGAGACCGTGCAGTGGGCGGCGGCGCACCGCTACCCCTACATCGGCCTCGGCACGGACGAGCGGGCGCAGAAGCGGATCATGGGCACCTACAAGGAGGTCGCCGCCGAGAAGGGCTACGAGGTCGGCACCTGGAACTTCGGCCAGACCATCCACTTCCACGTGCAGGACACGATGGAGCACGCGATGCGCAACGCGCGCGAGTTCATGTGGATGGCAGGCGAGTTCACCGGCCTCGGCCACCCGGTGTGGAGCTCGCCCTCGGGCTACCTCTGGGGCGCGCCGGACTCGCCGGCCGCGGTCGCGCGGCGGCGCGGCGCGGTGGCCCGCAACAACCAGCGCACCGGCGCGAAGGGCCTTCGCTCCGCCGGCGGCGGCGCCGACACCGGCGCGACGCTGCAGAAGCACCTGGACGACCTGACCTGGATCATGGGCGACCCGGACCACGCGATCGACCAGCTGCGCAAGGTGCTCGAGCAGACCCGGCCCGGCATCGTCAGCTTCTACGCCACCGACGGCCACATCAGCCACCGCGACAACATGCGCAACATCGAACTGATCGGCGAGAAGGTCATCCCCGCCATGCGCGAGATGGCCGAGGAACTCGACCTCAAGAGCCCCTTCGAGGTCGACGTGCCGATCAGCCTCGCCACGACCCCGCCCGAGGACCTCAAGCCCTACGAGTACTCGATCGAGGACGACCCGATGTTCGCGAACATCGCCTAGCACGAAGTACGCGACCGACGAGGCGATCGGGCAGGAGTTGGGCAACCGGGTATGACGGGCGCCGTCGCCGGCCTGCGCGTTGTCGAGGCCGGCGAAGGTAAGGCCATCGCCTACGCGGGCAAGTTGCTCCGCGACCTCGGCGCCGCCGTCGTCAAGATCGAGCCTCCCGAGGGCGACGCGATCCGCCTGCATGGCCCCTTCCCCGGCGACCAGCCGGACCCCGAGCGCAGCGGCCAGTTCAGCTACCTCAACGGCGGCAAGGACGGGGCGCGCCTCGACCTCACGGCCGAGGACGGCCGCGCCGCCCTCGAGGCGCTGCTCGCCGAGGCCGACGTGCTGCTGCACTCCTTCCGCCCGCACGAGGCGCGGGCGCTGGGCCTCGACGAGGACCACCTGCGCGCGGCGCACCCAGGGCTGGTGCTCACGGCCGTCACCACCTTCGGGCACAGCGGGCCGTACGCCGGGTGGAAGGGCGCGCCGCTGCTCGCCTACTGCGGCTCAGGCGTCGCCTACCGCCTCGGCGATCCCGAGCGCGAGCCACTGACGGCGCCGCTCGACGCCGCCGACGTGCAGCACGCCGGGGTGCAGGCCGCCGTGGCGACGCTGATCGCGCTGCACCACCGCGACCGCAGCGGGCGCGGCCAGTTCGTCGACATCAGCGCGCTCGAGGCGGTAAACGTCGCCGTCTGGGGGCACGGCATCCCGCAGGTCGCCTACCTTCGCCAGGCGATCCCGCAACGGAACGGGCAGAACCTGAGCGGCGGCGTCTGGGGCGTCTACCCCGTCAAGGACGGGCACCTCTCGACGATGACGCACATGGGGCGGCACTGGACCGCGTTCCTCGACGGCCTCGGCAACCCGGAGTGGGCGCGCGACGAACTGATCCGCGGCCTCGGCGAGGCGCGGATCCGCCGCAACCTCGATCCGGAGCAGGCGGAGCGGGTGCAGCGCGTGCTGCGCGAAGACATGGTCGCCCACCTCGCGCAGCTGACGAAGGCCGAGCTATGGGAGATCACCCGCCGCGAGCGCATCCCCTTCCAGCCCGTGCTGACGGTCCCCGAGGTCTGTGAGTCCGACTACGCCACCGAGCGCGACCTGCTCGCCGAGGCGCCCGGCGTCGACCCGCCGCTGCGCGTCCCCGGCGCGCCCTACCGGCTGGACGGCACCCCCTGGATCTCCCCCGGCCCGCCGCCGCGCCTCGGCGAGCCGAACGCCGAGGGCTGGACGGCGCCACCGCGGCCACCCGCGCGCGCCGACGCCTGGCGTCCCGCCGCCGCCTCCGACTTCCCCGGCGCGGCGGACCCCGCCGACGGCCCGCTCGCAGGGCTGCGCGTGCTCGACCTCGGCCAGGTCTGGGCGGGGCCGCTGGTCAGCCGCTACCTCGCCGACTACGGCGCGGACGTGGTGAAGGTGCAGACGACGAAGCGCCCCTGGGGCTCCGGCGTGCCCGGCAGCTTCGACCCCGCCGAGCCGCTCGCCTGGGAGTGGATCCTGCGCAACCGGCGCTCGATCGCCCTCGATCTCACGGAGCCCGGCGGCCTCGCGCTGTTCGAGCGCCTGTGCGGCGTCGTCGACGTGGTGGTCGACAACTACGCGCCGAGGGTGATGCGCTCCTTCGGCGTCGACTACGCGCGGCTGACGGCCGAGCACCCGCGGCTGATCATGCTGGCGATGCCCTCGGCCGGCCTCGACGGGCCGTGGGCGGACCTCATCACCTACGGGCCGTCGCTGGCCGCGCTGTTCGGGATGAAGAGCCTCAACGGCTACCCGGAGGACGGATCGGTGATGGAGGAGGCGGCCGAGCTGGACCCGATCGCCTCCGCCTACGGAACGCTCGCGATCCTCGCCGCGCTCGCCTCGCGCTCCCGCACGGGGCGCGGCCAGTTCATCGAGCTGGCGCAGGGCGATGCGGGCTTCGCGGGTCTCGCCGAGGCGGTGATCGACTACAGCTGGAACGGCCGCGGCGCGAGCCCCGTCGGCAACTCGCACCGCTACTTCGCGCCGCACGGCATCTACCGTTGCAGCGGCGAGGACCAGTGGATCGCCATCGCCTGCGGCGAGGGTGACGAGTGGCGCGCCCTCGCCCGCTTCGCCGGCCGCGAGGACTGGCTCGCGCGCGAGGACTTCGCGACGCGCGAGGGGCGGATCGCCACGCGCACGGAGCTGGACCGCGCGATCAACGCCTGGACCGCCTCACACGACAAGCGCGAGCTGGCGGCAGCCCTCCAGGCGGCGGGCGTCCCGGCATTCCCCGTCCTCGACGCCCGCGAGGTGATCACGGACCCGCACCTCGCCGAGCGACGCCGGCGCTTCGTGTTGCACGAGGACTACCCCGGCGACGAGCTGCTCAACGGCAACGCCTGGAGCCTCTCCGAAGCCCCGCCCAGCCTGCGCCTGCCCTCGCCCGTCTTCGGCGCACACAACGTCGAGGTGCTCGGCGAGTACCTCGGCATGTCCGAGGTCGAGGTGCGACGCCTCGAGGAGGCGGGGGTGCTCGAATAGCCGGCGAGTCTGCAGCCGCCGCGCCGCTCTGGCGCAACGACCCGGCCCTGCCGCTGCCCTACGTGCTGGACGAGCCGCCGGGCGAGCCGCGCGAGGGCGGCGTGCTGCGCATCGGCTGGCACCAGGATCTCGTCTCGTTCGATCCGACCTTCTCGACGAGCGCCGGCACGCTGATGCTGCCCAACCTGGTCGCGAACCGGCTGCTGCGCTTCGCGGGCGGGGCCGCCTTTGATCCCTTCGAGCGGCGGCTGGAGCCGGAGCTGGCGCGCTCCTGGGAGCGATCGCCCGACGGCCTGACCTACACCTTCCGCCTCACGGACGAGGCGCGCTGGCAAAACGTGCCGCCGCTCGGCGGCCGCCCCCTGC
Organism: Dehalococcoidia bacterium; assembly: GCA_965207415.1. Lineage (GTDB taxonomy): Bacteria > Chloroflexota > Dehalococcoidia > UBA2979 > UBA2979 > VXMT01. The sequence continues at coordinate 2,726,090 of CBDBMD010000003.1, read as the reverse complement.
TCGCCGAGGACGCGCGCTGGGCGATCGAGCGCTACGCGCGCGAGGGCGCGCACCGCGGCTACCTCGCGGCAATGGCGCGCTGCGAGGCGCTCGACGACCACACCCTCTCGATCACGTTGCGCCGCCCGCAGGCCGACTTCGACCTGCCGCTGGGCAGCCGCTCGTTCTGCATCTACCCGCGCGAGCTGCACGAGAGCGGCGCGCTCGAGGGCCTGCGCGGCCTCGCCGGCAGCGGCCCGCTGATCCTCGAGGAGGCGACGCCCGGCGAGCGCCTGCGGCTGCGCCGCAACCCCGACTACTGGGAGGGCCCCGTCCACCTCGACGGCCTCGAGGTCGAGATCGAGCCGGACCCGGTGCGCCGCCTCGAGGGCTTCCGCAGCGGCGAGTTCGGCTACGTCAGCAACCCGCTGGAGCGACTGAGCGAGGCGCACGCGCTGCTCGAGGAGTTGCCGGAGACGCGGCTGCACCTCGTGCCGACGTTCGCCTCGCAGTGGGGCATCGCGCTCGACCTCGCGGACGCGCGCTTCGCCGACGAGCGCGTGCGCCAGGCGCTGATGCTGGCGATCGATCGCGAGGCGCTGGCCGGGGAGCTACACGAGGGGCTCGCGAAGGTGCTGCCGAGCACGCCCTGGATCTTCGCCTTCGACTCGGAGCCGGAGGGCGCTGCCCTCGGTCCGTGGCTGCGCCACGACCCGGCCGAGGCGCAGCGCATGCTCGAGGCGGCCGACGCGCTGCCGCTCGAGTTCGAGCTGCGCTATCGCAACTACCACGACGTCACGAACCGCCGCGCCAACGAGCGAATCGCCGAGCAGTACGCCGCCCTCGGCGTGACGATGACGCTGCACGAGCTGGACATGGCCGGCTTCAACCGCGCCTGGAGCGGCAACGACTACGGCGCGGCCGCTGATGGCTACGCGCCCGCCGGGTTCACGACCGACGCCTACTTCCACGACTCGCTGGTGACGGACGGCGCGCTCAATCGCTGGGGCATCAGCGACCCGCAGATCGATGGCTGGGCGGAGCGCCAGTCGCGCGAGCTGGACCCGGAGGCGCGCCGCGAGCTGTTGCACCGCATCTGGGACCGCGTGCTGGAGCGGGCCTACCGGGTCGAGAAGGTGGGCGCGCTGCGCTTCGAGGTCTACCAGCCGTGGCTGCGCAACCTCCGTCTCTACGACGCCACCGGCGACCTCGGCCTCCAGATCGCCCGCGTCTGGCTGGAGCGCTGACGAGCGCGTCTGCTGTGGGGGGCGCTGTTTCGATCGGACGCGAGGATACCTCGCAGGCCCCCACACCCCCATCCCGGACGAGCACGCTGCGCGGCTCTGGCCCACCCACCCGCCCTCGGAGTTTCTTTCTGTGGGGGCTGCGCCCCCCACACCCCGATCCCGGACGAGCGCGCTGCGCGGCTCTGGCCCACCCACACACCCTCGGAGTTTCTTGCTGTGGGGGCTGCGCCCCCACGCCCCCTCGGAGGCTCCAGGGCGCAGCAACCGATCGATGCAGCGAGCAGCGTCGGGCGAGCCCTGGATTCCGGCGTTCGCCGGAATGACGGGAGGGGCGCAACAGACCCCCGAGCGCGGCTCCGGTCCCCTCTCCCCTGGCGGGAGAGGGTGGGGGTGAGGGGGAGCGGGCGCAGCCCGCCGCTCCGGGACGCTAGCGCGAGTGCGGGGCGATGCCGGTGACTGCGGTCTCCACTCGGTAGACCGAGGTGTTCGCCGTCAGGTAGAGCGTCGACCAGTCCGGGCCGCCGAAGGCGAGGTTGGCTGCGTGCTCGGCGGTTTCGAAGACGCCGAGCAGCTCGCCCTCGGCGCTGAGAACCCAGACGCCGCCGGCGCCCGTGCTCCAGAGCCGCCCGTCCGTGTCCACCTTCATCCCGTCGGGGACGCCGGGGCGCTCGTCGTGCTCCATGTCGGCGAAGAGCGTGCGATCGCCGAGGCTGCCGTCGGCGTTGACCTCGTAGCGCCAGATCTTCTTCTGCGCACTCGAGTCCGCGATGTAGAGCAGCGACTCGTCGGGCGAGAACGTCAGCCCGTTCGGCTTCTCGATTCGGTCCTCGACGAGGCCGACCGAGCCGTCTGGCGCGACGCGGTAGACGCCCTGGAAGTCCAGCTCGCGGGCGACGGGCTCGGGGTTGCGGTTGTAGCCGTAGTCCGGGTCGGTGAAGTACACCGCGCCGGAGCTGTGCACGACCACGTCGTTCGGGCTGTGCAGGCTCTTGCCCTCGAAGGAGTCGATCAGCGTCTCCGTACCGCCGCCGTAGGCGGTCTTCGCGACGCGGCGGCCGAAGTGCTCGCAGGTGAGCACGTTGCCGTCGAGGTCGAGCGTGTTGCCGTTGCCGTGGTTGCTGGGCTCGCGGAAGACCTCGGCGGTCGCGCTGCCCGGCCGCCAGCGATGGGTGCGGTTGGAGTGGATGTCGCTGAAGACGAGGCAGTTGTCGCTCGCGATCCAGACCGGGCCCTCGGTGAAGATGAAGCCCGTGCAGACGCGCTCCTCGTCGGTTGAGACGAAGAGCGCCGAGAGCCCGTTGTCCTGCTGGATGTCCATTGCCTGCCTCCTTCGCCGCGTGGCGTGTGTGCCTAGATCTGCGCGTAGCCCGATCCGGACTCGTCGATCATGTGTCCTCGAGGGTTGGCGAGCCGCCCGTACTCGGCGAGCAGCTGCTGGCTGTAGCAGACTCGCCCGGCGACGCGCTCGACCGGCTCGGTCGCGAGCAGCAGGACGCACTCCGCCATCAGGCTGCCCGGCTCCGAGTCCGGATCACCCTCGGCGATCACGTTGTGCAGCACGGTCCCGGGCGTCGCGACGGGCAGCGAGGGCGCGACGGCGGAGACGGCGACGCCGAAGCGCGTCACCTCCTCGGCCAGACCCTGCGTGAAGCGCTCGAGCGCCGCCTTCGTCGCGCCGTACTCGACGCGGCCCTTCGGCGGCGGTCCGGGGTACGGCCCGCGCCCCGGCCCGATCGCCGAGCCGGAGGAGATGTTCACGATCGCCCCGCCGCCCCGCTCGATCATCGAGGGCAGGACGGCCTGGCAGAGCAGGAACGGCGCGTGGACGTTGACCTGGAAGGCGCGCAGCCAGCGGTGCGGTGGGTAGTCGACGAGCTGCGTGAAGTAGGTGAGCACCGCGTTGTTGACCAGCACGTCGATCGGCCCGTAGGCCTCGACGGCGCGCTCGACGAGGCCGGCGCACTCCTCGGGCTCGGAGAGGTTGGCCGTCAGCGCCGTCGCCTCGCCGCCCGCCGCACGGATGTTGCCGACGGTGCGTTCCAGGGAGCCCTCGAGCATGTGGTCGCCCTCGCCGAGCGTGCGAGCGGCGCAGGCGATGCGGCCGCCCGCCGCGCCGAGGTGTTCGGCAATCGTCTGGCCGATGCCGCGACTTGCGCCGGTCACGAGCACGCTCTTGCCGTCGAGCAGACCCACGGGTGTCCTCCCTCTCGCTGTCCTACGGATGCCGCGCGAGGAAGTCCGCGACGGCGGCGTTGAAGCCCTCAGGATCCTCGAAGTAGACGGAGTGGCCGCAGTCCGCGAACTCGCGGTACTCGGAGCCGGGGATCGCCTCGTGTAGCTGGCGGACGGAGGCGGGCGGGGTCAGCGGATCGTCCGTGCCGACGATCAGCAGTGTCGGCACCTCGAAGCTGTCGAGGTCGGCGCGGGTGGCCGGGCCACGCGGGACGGTGCGCGCCGTCGCTGCCGCGTCGGGCGGGTTGAGGCCGGAGATCTGGCGGTAGAGGAAGGCGCGCTCCGGGTCGCGCTGCTGGAACTTCTGACCGAGCGCCGCCACCACCAGCGGGCCGGTCGCCAGCCCGATCGCCGCGCGCTGCCGTTCGAGTTCCTCGTTGAACTCGGGCCAGTCGATCGAGGCCGAGGTGTCGGCCAGCACCAGCGCGCTCACGCGCTGCGGGTGGCGCACGGCGAAGCCGAGCGCCGTCCGCCCGCCCATCGACTGCGAGACGAGCGCCGTGCGCTCGATGCCGAGCGCGTCGAGCAGCGCCTCGAGGTCGTCGACGAAGCGCGCGGCGCTCTCGCCCTCGGGGTCCGTCGAGCGGCCGAAGCCGCGGTGGTCGATGGAGACGCAGCGGAAGCGATCGCGGAAGACGGGCAGCTGCTGCCACCAGATGATGTGGTTGCCCGCCGCGCCGTGCAGGAAGACGAGGCCGGGGCCCTCGCCCTGCTCCTCGTAGTACAGCTCGATGCCGTTGACCTCGGCGACAGGCATGCCGCTTATCCGTCCCGCTGGCTTCGTGCGTCCGGTCGCGGATGATACACGCGCGACCGGACGATCAACGCGGCGCTATCCGGCGTGGTACGCGTCGTGGAAGGCGCGCAGCGCCTCGAGGTGCTCGTCCAGCTCCTCCATGCCCGCGCGGGTGGTGCGCAGCGCCAGGTGCGTCGCCCCGCGCGCCTCCCACTGGCGCGCCAGCGTGACCTGCTGCTCGACGGTGTTCCCCACCACGTCGATTGCCGCGCCAAGGTCGATCTCCGAGGGGTCGCGATCGACCGAGCGCGCGGCCGCGTGCACCTGCTCCAGCCGCTCGGCGAAGTGCGCGTCGGCGTCCTCGGGGGAGAGCTCGGTGTAGAAGGTGCGCTGGATGCTCCAGCCGTCGCAGACGCGCCCGATGCGGTTGAGCACCGGCTCGCTCATCCCGCCGGCCCAGATCGGGATCGACGCGGCCGGGCGAGGATTGAGGCCGCCGCTCTGGATACGGTGGAAGCGGCCTTCGAAGTCGACGAGCGGCTCGGTCCAGAGCCGCCGCATCAGCTCGATCTGCTCCTCGGCGCGGCGGCCGCGCGTGCGGAAGTCCTCGTTCATCGCCTCGAACTCCAGGCCGCTCCAGCCGACGCCGATGCCGAGGATGAGGCGGCCGCCGGAGAGCACGTCGACCTCGGCGGCCTGCTTGGCGACGAGGGTGGCCTGGCGGATCGGCAGCACCATGACGGAGGGCATGAACTTGATGCGCTCGGTGACCGCGGCGAGGTAGCCGAACAGCACCAGCGGCTCGTGCCAGACCCAGTCCGGGGTGTAGGGGCGGGGCTCCTCGCGGGTCTGGGGCGCCTGTGTCGAGGCGTCGTGGCTGAGGATGTGCTCGCCCATGATCAGGTAGTCGTAGCCGATCGCCTCGGCGCCGACGACGTAGTCCCGCAGCGCGGGTACGTCTTCGCCGAACTCGTTCTGTGGCAGGTGCGCGCCAAGCTGCAGCATCGTCTCGCCTCCGTCCTCGCCCGTGTCGCGGTCGGGCAGGCTCGCCGGGTCATGTGTCGGGGCCGATGGTAGCGGCGGCGCAGGCTATGATGCGCGCGCGAGCCAGATTCGGAAGGCGGGCGGCATGACCTACCGGCCGGAACACATGAAGTTCGGCATCTTCCTCGCCCCGTTCCACCGGGTCGGCGAGAACCTCACGCTCGGTCTGCAGCGCAACCTGCGGCTGATCGAGCACCTCGACGAGCTGGGCTTCGACGAGGCCTGGATCGGCGAGCACCACAGCGGCGCGCGGGAGACGATCGCGGACCCCGTCGCCTTCATCGCCGCCGCCGCCGAGCGCACGCGCCGCATCCGCCTCGGCACCGGCGTGCTCAGCCTGCCCTACCACCACCCGCTGATGGTCGCCGACCGGATGCAGATGCTGGACCACCTCACGCACGGCCGCGCGATGCTCGGCGTCGGCCCCGGCGCGCTCACCTCGGACGCCTACATGCTGGGCATCGACCCGACCGAGCAGCGGCGCATGATGTACGAGTCGATCGAGGCGATCCTCGGGCTGCTGCGCGGCGCCGAGCCGGTCACGATGGAGACCGACTGGTTCACGCTCAACGAGGCGCGCCTGCAAATGCCGAACTTCACCAGGCCGCACCTCGAGGTGGCCGTCACCACCACCTTCACGCCCTCGGGCGCGACAGCGGCCGGCCGCTACGGCATCGGCCTGCTGTCCGTCGCCGGGGCCAGCCACGACGGCTTCACCCGCACCTGGGGCTGGGTCGAGGACGCCGCGGCCGAGGCCGGCAACGAGGCCGACCGCGGCACCTGGCGGGTGGTGCTGCCGATCCACATCGCGACCAGCCGCGAGCAGGCGATCGCCGAGGTCGAGGACGGCTACGGCCGCCGCGCCTACATCGGCGACCTCGCCGACGAGCACCAGAGCAAAGCCTTCGGCGAGGCCTTCGGGGCGACGGGCCTCGATGTCAGCACGGCGATCGATGAGGGCGGGCTCGCGATCGGCACGCCCGACGACGTGATCGAGCAGATCGAGGGCGTGCTGGAACGCTCGGCCGGCCTCGGCGGCATCCTCTGTCTCGCGCACGAGTGGGCGGACACGCAGGCGACGTTCCGCAGCTACGAGCTGCTGGCGCGCTACGTGATGCCGCAGTTCCAGGGCCACATGCCGCGCGTCCTGCAGAGCCGCGACTGGTTCGAGGGCAGCTTCGAGCACGCCTTCAGCCGCGGTGGCGCGGCGGCACGCCGCGCCTACGCCGACGCCGGACAGGAGATCCCCGACGAGCTGCGCTCGCGCGCCGAGCGCTTCGAGGAGTCCACGGCTCCGGCGAGCGCGGACGGCGGCTCCGCATGACCGAGACTGTCGGCGCGCGACTCGCGCGCATCCTCGCCGCCGGCGAAGTGGGCGCGGTCTTCGGCGTCCCGGGCGGGCAGACGCTGCCCTTCTACGCCGCCGTCGAGAACGCCGGCCTGCAGCACGTGCTGATGCGCGACGAGCGCGCCGCCGCCTGCGCCGCCGACGCCCATGCGCGACTCTCCGGCAGCGTTGGCTTCTGCGACGCTACCGTCGGGCCGGGCGCGACAAACCTCGTCTCCGGCCTCGCCGAGGCGTACGGCTCCTCGATCCCCGTGATCGCGATCGTCGCCGACATCCGGCGCGATCGCGCGCACCTGCGGCGCCGCGCCGCCGCCTCGCAGGCACTCGACCAGGCAGCGCTGCTCGCGCCGGTCACGAAGTGGGTCGGCCGCGTGGAGACGGCGGACAGCCTGGAGCCGGTGCTCGCGCAGGCGCTGCGCGTCGCGACCGGCGGCCGGCCCGGCCCCGTCGTGCTCGAGATCCCCGAGGACGTCTTCTCCGCCGAGGCGGTTGCGCCACCCTCGGGACCGCTGGACTGGAGCCCGGCGGACTTCGCCTACCCGCGCCACCGCAGCGCGCCGACGCCGGACGCGATTGAGCAGGCCGCTGCCCTGCTCTCCGCAGCCGAGCGGCCGCTGATCCTCGCCGGCGGAGGCGTCACCTTCAGCGACGCCTCGCTGGCCGTCCGCGAGCTGGCCGAGGCGCAGCAGATCCCGGTCACTACCTCGATCAGCGGCAAGGGCACGATCGACGAGACGAGCGCGCTGGCGACGGGCGCGGCGGGCCAGTTCGGCACCGTACGCGGCAACGCAGCGCTGCAGGCCGCCGACGTCGTGCTGGTGCTTGGCTGCAAGCTCGGCTCGCTGACCACGCACTCCTGGCAGATCCCCGGACCCGGTCAAGCCGTGATCCACGCCGACGTGGACGGCGAGGAGATCGGGCGCACCGGCCCCGTCGCGCTCGGCATCGTCGCCGACGCGCGCGAGACCGCCAACGCCCTCGCGAGGGCCCTCGAGGGACACTCGCCGCGCGGTAACTGGCTCGAGTCGCTCGAGGGCGAGGGCGGCGCGGCGCAGCCGGACCCGGCGGGCGCGATCCCGCCGCACCTGCTCGCCGACGTGCTCGGCGAGGCGCTGCGCGAGGACGACGTGCTCGTCTGCGACGCCTCGCTCTCTTCCGGCTGGGGCGCGGCCTTCGTGCCCGTGCGCCGGCCCCGCTCCTTCATCGCCCCACGCGGCCTCGCCGGCATCGGCTGGGGCGGCGGCGGCGCGGTCGGCGCGCGGCTGGCGACGCCGCCCGAGCGGCGCATGGTGCTGCTCACCGGCGACGGCGCCTGGGGCTACTGCCTGAGCGAGTTCGAGACTGCCGCGCGGCTCGGCCTGGACCTCACCTACATCGTGCTCAACAACGCCGCGCTCGCCTGGATCACGCACATCGAGGCGCGGCGCGAGCAGCCGCTGCGCTCGCTCTTCTCCGACGTCGACTTCTCCGGCGTCGCGCGGGCGATGGGCGGCCAGGGCGAGCGCGTCACCAACCTTGAGGCCTTCGAGGTGGCGCTGCAGACGGCGCTGTCCACGCCGGGGCCGTACCTGATCGACGCGCTGACCGCGCAGGACGCCTCCCCGATCATCTCGCTGGCGGATCTGCCCGGCGCGGGCGACGCGTACACTTAGCCCCCACGGAGGCGCCCGCCGGGGCGCGGCGGCCGGAAGGCGGGTGACGATGCAACTCGGCGCGGTGTTCCCACAGACGGAGATCGGCAGTGATCCCGGACCGGTCCGTGACTTCGCCGTCGCCGCCGAGGAGCTCGGCTACGACTTCTTCGTCGCCTTCGACCACGTGATCGGCGCCGACCCCTCGAAGCACACGCTGATCGGCCCGTACACGCACGAGTCGATGTTCCACGAGCCGTTCGTGCTGTTCGGCTACCTGGCGGCGATCACGCAGCGGATCGACCTGGTGACGGGCATCCTGATCCTCCCGCAGCGCCAGACCGCCCTCGTCGCCAAGCAGGTCACCGAGGTCGATCTGCTCTCCAACGGCCGGCTGATCCTCGGCGTCGGCGTTGGCTGGAACCAGGTCGAGTTCGAGGTGCTGGGCGAGGACTACCATCGCCGCGGCCGCCGCACCGATGAGCAGCTCGAACTGCTGCAGCGGCTCTGGACCGAGGAGCTCGTCACCTTCGAGGGCCGCTTCGATACGGTGCGCCACGCCGGCATCAACCCGCGGCCGGAGCGCGAGATCCCACTCTGGTTCGGCGGCATGTCCAGCCCCGTGCTGCGCCGCTGCGGACGCTACGGCTCAGGCTTCATCCCCCGCGACCAGTTCCCCGACGATCACGAGCGCAACCGCGACGACATCCTCTTCCGCTTCGGGCGCATCAAGGAGCACGCGCGCGAGGCGGGGCGCGACCCAGACGCGATCGCCCTCTGCACCCGCGCCGCCGTCCTCGACGGCGACCTCGACGCGCAGCTCGCGATGGCCGAGAGCTGGGAGGACGCGGGCGCGACGCACCTCTCGTTCAACACGATGAACGCCGGCCTCACCTCGCCGCAGCAGCACATAGACGCGATCACCAACTTCATCGAGGCCTACCGCGGGTAGCGCCCGGTAGTCCAACGCAACGACCGGAAGGAGACGTGATGGACCTCTTCGAGGTGATGGACACCAACCGCGCGATGCGGCGGCTCAAGCCGGACCCGGTGCCGCGCGAGTTGCTCGAGAAGCTCGTGCACGCGGCGACGCGCGCGCCCTCGGCCGGCAACTCGCAGCACTGGGGCTTCGTCGTCGTCACCAACCGCGAGGACATGCAGTTCCTCGCGGACATCCTGCAGCGGCGCATGGGCCAGTTCAGCCGCACCCCGGAGGACGACACGCAGGAGCGGATGATGCGTGCGGTCCGCTACCTGATCACGCACTTCGCCGAGACGCCGGCCGTGATCTTCTGTTGCATCCGCAACGCCTACCCGAACACCGAGAACCCGATCCGCGCGACCATGTGGTCCACGATCTTCCCGGCAACCCAGAACCTGCTGCTGGCCGCGCGCGGCCTCGGCCTCGGCGCCGCGATGACCACCTTCCAGGCCGGCGCCGAGGCCGAGATCAAGGAGCACTTCGGCATCCCCGACGACGTCTACATCGGCTCGACAATCCCGGTCGGCTGGCCCGTGGGCCGCTTCGGCCCGCTCGGCCGCAAGCCGATCGACGAGGTGCTGCACTGGGAGCGCTGGGGAGGCGCAGCATGAGCGACTCGCCCCGCTACGCACGCACCGAGGTGAGCGACGGCATCGCCGTCGTCACGATCGACCGCCCCGAGCGGCTCAACGCCTGGGGCAGCGAGGTCAGCGCCCACACCGTCGAGGAGCTGATCGCCGCCGAGGCCAACCCGGACGTCGGCGGCGTCATCCTCACCGGCGCGGGCCGCGCCTTCAGCGCCGGCGCCGACCTCAAGGAGGAGTCCACCCACAACGTCGACGACGCCGAGTCCTACCTGGAGGAGCACCAGGGCAGCCCGATCTTCGACGTGCTCGGGGCCTACTCGAAGCCGGTGATCGCGGCAGTCAACGGCTACGCGATCGGCGTCGGCTGCCTGATGTGCTGCTGCACGGACTTCATCCTCGCCAGCAGCGAGGCGAACTTCCGGCTGCCGCAAACCAGCCTCGGCATCCTGCCCGCCTACGGCGGCACGTTGCGCCTCGCGCGCTTCGTGGGGCGCGGCAACGCGCTGCACATGGCGCTCACCGGTCGCCCCGTGGGCGCCGAGGAGGCGAAGCGCATCGGCCTCGTCGTCTCCGTGCACGAGCCGGAGGAACTGCTGCCCGCGGCGCGCGCGACGATGCAAGAGATCATCTCCTACCCGCCGCAGGCGCTGCGCCTGGCGCGCGAGTCGCTGCGCTACGGCTACGACGCCGGCCTCGCCGCCACCGAGCAGGCCGACCTCTTCCGCCAGATGATGCTCTACCAGACGCGCGGCAGCGCGAAGCAGCACGAGCCGTGGCGCGGTCCCTCCCAGGCCGGGGAGAGCGAGAGCGGCGCGTGAGCGGACCGCTCGCCGGGGTCCGCGTCCTCGAGTTCTCGCAGGTGGTGGCTGCGCCGTTCCTCGGCTGCGTGCTCGCCGACCTCGGCGCGGACGTGGTCAAGGTGGAGCCGCCCGACGGCGACCAGCACCGCCGCTGGGGCGCGATCGTCCCCAACGAGGGCAAGCGCTTCCAGTCGCTCAACCGCAACAAGCGCGGCATCGCCATCGACCTCGGCCAACCCGCCGGGAGAGACCTCGCGCGGCGGCTCGTCCCGCACTTCGACGTGGTCACGCAGAACCTGCGGCCCGGCGCGGCCGAGCGCTACGGGCTCGACTACGAGACGCTGCGCGAGCTGCGCCCGGACCTCGTCTACTGCGAGATCACGGGCTGGGGCCACGGCGGCCCGCTCAGCGACCGCACCGCGACCGACCCGACGATGACCGCCTACGCCGGCATCATCGTCGGCGGCGCCAAGGTCGGCCCCGAGGGCGAACCGCTGCACCTCGCCGCCAGCGCGTTTGCGGACTACTCGGCGGGCTTCTCGGGAGCGGCCGGCATCCTCGCCGCCCTCTTCCACCGCGAGCGCACGGGCGAGGGGCAGCGCGTCGAGGCTTCCTTGCTGCGCTCCTCGCTCGCCATCCAGGACACCGTCGTGATGCGCGAGCCGGTCAGCGACGCGATGACGCGCGACCCGATGATCGAGGAGGTGCAGGCGATCCGCGCGCGCGGCGGCAGCTACGAGGAGGTCCTCGCGGTGCGGGCAGGGCAGCGGCAGTCGGACACGGCGGCGCTGCGCGGCTTCAGCCACGCCTACCAGACCGCGGACGGCGGCCTGATCATGCTCGGCGCGATCACGCCCCGCACGCGCGCGCTGGTGCGCGAGGCGCTCGAGATCACGGACGACCACGCCGACGACCCGGACTACGACGCCTCGGACCCCGCGAGCATCGCCTACGGCGACGAGCGGGTCGCCTACATGGCGGCGCGCTTCACCGAGCGCACGACGGCCGAGTGGATGGACGACCTCGGCGCGGCGGGCGTCCCGATCGCCCCCGTCCTGCTCCCCGAGGAGCTGGCCGACGAACCGCAGGTCGTCGCCGCGGCCCACATGCGCGAGATCGAGCACGAAGTGACCGGCCCGCAGCGCGTCGTCGCCCCGGTCGTCGAGCTCTCCGCCACCCCGACCGCGATCGAGCGCGCCTCTCCGCCGATCGGCGCGCACACCTCCGAGGTGCTCGCCGAGGCAGGCGTGCCGCCCTCGGAGATTGCCGCGCTGCGGCGGGACGGGGTGATCAGGGCATAGTCGGCCGCGATGAGCAATTACACAGAAAAACTACGCCCTTAACGGACCGATACCACACTGTTCACATATCTTGATGTGTAACATATCCGCATCATTAGCCTGAGTTCCGACCGGGATCGGCTCCATTGGTATGGGAGAACAGCGCATGACGTTCACGCCCCCCGAGCAGCGCGTTCGCACCGACGCCCGGCGTGTCGGCGTGGACCGCGCTAGCATGCCTACCCCCCCACTACATAACTGCTCCCTTGCCGCTTCGGTAGCGCCCGGCGGGGGCCGGCTCAATGAGCGGCCACCCTGGCGCAGTCTCCAACATCCCGCAGGACGAGGCCGATCGAGGCTGCTCGCACCTGTTCCGGCATCGTCGGGGGTGTCCCGATGAGGGCCGCCGCGATCATCGCCGCCCTGGGCATCGCCCTCATCGTCAGCATGGGGCCCTCCCCGGCCTCCGCTCAGACGACCGTGGTCCGCGAGTGCGGGGGCCAGTACGTCGTCACGCGCTACAACTCAGACGGGACCGTGAAGGGGGTCTGGAACAAGCAGCTCTCCGACGCGGGCACCATCTACACCGCCGGCAAGACGTGGAAGCTTGTCGAGGGCGACCCCGACCGCTTCGTCAGCGACGGCGGGGCGCAGCTGCAGGTCGTCGCGTGTGACGCAGCCCTGGGCAGCAGCACGCGCGGCGTGCAGCAGCAGGGAGCCCAGGGGACTCAGACGTCCACGACCCTGGTGCGCAACACCCACTTGGCAGGGGCTACCAGCGTCAACGCAAGCCAGTCCCAGCGAGCGCAGGCGTTCACGACGGGCAGCAACGCTCTCGGCTACAAACTGACCAGCGTCAAAGTCAAGCTGAAAAAAGCAAGCGCTACGATCGGGAACTTGTGGGTGTCTATTAACCAAAACTCGTCCGGAGTACCGGGCACCGAACTCGGCAGGCCCGCGACGTCGGAATCGCTGGACATCATAAATTTTAGGGATGTGGTGCTTTCGGCATCCGGCGGCGGGATAGATCTCGACGCCAACGAAACGTACTTCCTGGTGATAAACAACGCATCCGCGGTCCAGATCGGCACACAGCAGAACAACGGGGAGAGCGGCGCAGCCGGTTGGAGCATCGCGGATAATCGCCTCAACGGAGGCCCCTCGTGGAGCACCACCAACACCTCTACGTTTTCAGTTGTGCTCGAGGTCGTTGGCTATGCGAAGACGGCCACCGTAACGCCCCCGCCGACCACGACGACCCCGCCGCCGAGGTTCACGTCGGGGGACGACGGCCGCAGGGTGGCCCCGGGGCCATGGATCTCGCCCAGGGTGAACCGCGCGGACCTCAGCGGGAAGACCGTGACCGTCAGCATGGACAAGGCCGTGCGGCTGGACGACGCCAACTACACGCTGGCCCAGCTCGCGGACAAGTTCACCGTCTGGGTCAACGGTGACCGACAGGCGGTCGTGGGGGCGAGCGTCAGCGGCTACCGGGTGGAGCTGGACCTGGGCTCCTCGTTCGAAGCGCCTGCCGGCGCCAGGGTGGCGGTGAACTACGCGCGCGGGCCGCTGCTGGACGACGCCACCGGGAACACGGTCGGGGGCTTCAGCCTCAGTCCGGGGCCGTGGACCACGCCCAGACCGAACCGCGTGTACGGCACCGCGACGGGTGTGGTCGTCAGCATGGACAAGCCCGTGCAACTGGACTCCGACTACTCGGATTCCCGGATCAAGGCGGCGTTCACCGTCCGGGTCAACGGCACTGCCTACGAGCCGACAGGGGTGAGCGTCAGTGGGCGCGACATCAGCCTGGAGATCGAGTCCCCCCCAGCCGATGGCGACAAGCTGGACGTGGACTACACGAAGGGTCCGCTGCAGGACAGCACCGGCATGCGGATCCTGGGCTTCGCTTACTTCGGAGCCGGAAGGTGACGCCCGCAAGGACCGCCTGCTCCACCATCATCCGGCCCGGGCCGTTCGCCGGGAGGGGCGGCGGGCGTGCCGCCGCTGCGCAGGCGCGCGGGTAACGGCGAGTACGGGTCCGGCTCCCTCTCCCCTGGCGGGAGAGGGCGGGGGGTGCGGGGGAGCGGGCGCAGCCCCGCTCCGACGCCCGTCGGGCAAGAGCTCCCGGGGCGGGTCCGGCTCCCTCTCCCCTGGCGGGAGAGGGCGGGGGGTGAGGGGGAGCGGGCGCAGCCTCGCTCCGACGCCCGTCGGGCAAGAGCTCCCGGGGCGTAACAACCGATCGAGGTGGCAGTCAGGCCGGTGAGCCCCCTCACCCCCACCCTCTCCCCCAGGAGAGGGGGCCGGAGGGAGCGCCCTCGGCACTCTCGGAGTGCGCATTGAGCACCACGGGTACGCCGCCCCCTCTGGCCGATCAGCGTGCAGCGCCGCCTACCCCTCGCGCGCGACGCCACGCGCGATAGACTGGGCGGGACGTGATTCGCGAAGAGCTGCGGGAACTGGTCGAACGGGCGCTCGTCGCCGCGCAGGAGGCGGGCGACCTGCCCGCGTTCGCCGCGCCCGAAGTCACCCTCGAACACCCCCAGCGCCCCGAGCACGGCGACTTCGCCGCCAACCTCCCGCTGCGCATCCAGGGCCTCGCCCGCATGCGCGCCCTCGATGTCGCCGAGGCGCTGCGCGCCCGCATGCCCGACCACCCCGCCGTCGGCGAAGTCAGCGTCGCCCCGCCCGGCTTCCTCAACCTCTACCTCGACCCCGCCTGGGCCGCCGACCGGGCGCGCGCCATCGCCGAGGAGGGCGAAGCCTGGCCGCAACTCGACCTCGGCGGCGGCAGCAAGACGCAGGTCGAGTACGTCTCCGCCAACCCGACCGGGCCGGTCCACGTCGGCAACGGGCGCGGCGCCGCCATCGGCTCCACGCTCGCCGCCGTGCTGCGCGCGACCGGGCACGAGGTGGAGGAGGAGTACTACATCAACGACGCCGGCCAGCAGGTCGCGATCTTCGCCCGCACCCTCTACGCCCGCTACCAGCAGCTCTACGGCCGCGACGTGGAGATCCCCGAGAACGGCTACCCCGGCGAGTACGTGCGCGACGTCGCCGCCCGCCTCCAGCGCGAGCACGGCGACGCCCTCCTGCGCCCCGAGGGCGAGGAGCCCGACGCCCGGCTCGGCGACGAGGGCATCCGCCTCATGGTCGAGCAGATTCGCGAGGACCTCGAGGCGATGGGCGTCAGCTACGACCGCTGGTTCGCCGAGCGCTCGCTGCAGGTCGAGGGCGGCCCCTACGACCGCGTGCTCTCGCTGCTCCGCGAGGACGGCCATGTCGTCGAGCGCGAGGGCGCCGTCTGGTTCGCCTCCTCGCAACTCGGCGAGTCGAAGGACAACGTACTGATCCGCTCGGACGGGCAGCCGACCTACTTCGCCACGGACATCGCCTACCACTACGACAAGTTCATCGAGCGCGGCTTCGAGCGCGTGATCGACGTCTGGGGCGCGGACCACCAGGGCCACGTCTCGCGCGTGAAGGCCGGCGTGACGGCGACGGGCGGCGACGGCGACGCGCTGGACGTGCTGCTCTACCAGCTCGTGACGCTCAAGCGAGACGGCGTGGTGGTGCCGCTCTCCAAGCGCGCGGGCGAGATCGTGACGCTGCGCGAGGTCGTCGACGAGGTGGGCCGCGACGCGGCGCGCTTCTTCTTCCTGCTCTCCTCGGCAGGGTCTGCGATGGACTTCGACCTGGAGCTGGCGAAGCGGCAGTCGGACGACAACCCGGTCTACTACGTGCAGTACGCGCACGCGCGCATCGCCGGGGTGCTGCGCAACGCCGTCGAGCAGGGCCTGTCCGCCGAGGGCGCGCAGCCCTCGCTGCTGACGCACGACGCGGAGCAGGCGCTGATCCGCAAGCTGCTGCTGCTGCCCGAGGTAATCGAGGAGGTCGTCGAGGAGCTGGCGCCGCACCGCCTGCCGCACTACGCGCAGGAGCTGGCGCAGTCCTTCCACGTCTTCTACACGCAGTGCCGCGTGCTCGGCGACGACGAGGCGCTGAGCCGCGCGCGCCTCCTGCTCCTCGAGGCCACCCGCCTCACCCTCTCCCGCACGCTCGGCCTGATGGGCATCTCGGCGCCGGAGCGGATGTAGGGGCGGTGCCGCAGGGCGGCAGCTCGTTGATCGCGCACCGCTGGCGGCCCATCGCCGACCTCCCGAACGACTGGCGCTCGCTGTGCCGCGAGGATCTGCACGCCGTCCACGCCGAATGGGCGGCAGCGCGCGCATCACTCGACGACGAGGACCGCGTCCGGCAGGTCCAGGAACGACTGATGACCGTCTGGGCGATCGAGACCGGCATCATCGAGCGCCTTTACAGCGTCGATCGAGGCGTCACGATCGCGCTCGCCGAGGTCGGCCTCGACGCGATGGAGCGCTTCCTCGCCGAGGGCGAGTTGACCGCCGAAGCGCGCGACCTGATCTCCGACCAACGCGCCGCCCTCGAGATGGTCATGGACCTCGTCGGCGGCCGGCGCGAGCTGACGAGCTCGTACATCCGCGAACTGCACCGCGGCCTGACCGAGCACCAGGACACGCGCGACGCCATCGACGCACAGGGACGGCGATTCGCCGCGCCCCTGCTCAAGGGCGAGTGGAAGCGGCTACCGAACAACCCGATCCGGCCCGACGGCCGCGTGCACGAGTACTGCCCTCCAGAGTTCGTGCAGGACGAGATCGACCGCCTGCTCGCCTGGCGCACGGAGCACGAAGCAGCAGGCGTCTGTCCCGAGGTCGAGGCCGCCTGGCTGCATCACCGCTTCTCGCAGATCCACCCCTTCGAGGACGGCAACGGCCGCGTCGCGCGCGCGCTCACCGCCGCCGTCTTCCTGCGCAGCGACTACCTCGTCCTCGTCATCCGCGACGAAGAGCACCGCGACCCGTACCTCGATGCCCTCGAGGCCGCCGACGGCGGCGACCTCAAGCCGCTCGTGGACCTCTTCGTGGACATCCAAGCCGCCGACCTCGCGGATGCGCTGTCGCTCTTGGCGCTGTAGGCCTAGTTCGTTCTCGCTTATCGTGTGCAATGATTGCCAAGGAGTTGCCGTCGTGCGCATCGCGAGAGTCGCCGTCACGAACCTTCGCAGCATCAAGGACGAGTCCCTCGAGCTAGGTGAGACGACACCGCTTCTCGGTCCGAATGGTTCTGGCAAGTCCACCTGGCTCCTCGCTCTCAGGTGGTTCTACGATGGTGCACCGCAGAGCCCTGATTCATCCGACTTCTTCGGAGAGGACTGGACGGGCAAGGCGGTAGAGATATCGGTCACATTTGTTGATCTCCCTAAGGATCTTGATGAGACTGACCCGCGTTTGGCGCCATACGTTCGCGATGACTCACTCACCATAGTGATGAGAATACCTGGACCAGATTCCCACGAAGAAGTTCGGCCGAGGCGCGCGCAGTACTTCGGCTCCCTGCTCCAGCACAAACCATTTGCTGAAGTCCGCCGCCGCACCGATGGCAACCGCGCCAAGACCGATGCCGCGATCTCACTCAGGGACGGGAACACTGACAGATACGGCAGCATCCGCCTCACTGGAAGTGGTTGGCCGGACAATGAGCGCGCGCTCTTCGCGTGGGAGGCGGACCATCCGGAACTATGCGAGCTCATGGATGATGATGGGCAGCTCTTCGGGCCTCTCAGTCAGCCCGATTACCCACTGCACTCTCTGACGGAACTCATCACCGTTCCAGCCGTACACGATCCGGCCGGCGAGATCGAAGCCACAGGGTCGAACTTGCTTGATCAACTAGTCCATCTCTCCGTTCTGAATCCCGCAGAATCGGAGGAGGCAGCAGTGATCCGCCAGGACGCGGAAGAGCGCTTCCAAGGACTCATCAGCACACACGAGAGCACAGACCTGCGCGAACTGGGTGAGGTGGTCTCAAGCGTCCTGGAACGCTACGTCCCCGGCACTGAGGCTCGGTTCGGCTACCGTGGCGGTACTACCACCGTACGATCCCCTACCGCATATGTTTCCCTCAGAGAACGTGGCTTCGAGGGTCCACCGGATCGGAAGGGCAGCGGGCTTCAGCGTCTCTTCATCGTGAGCCTGATCGAAGCTGTCGCAGCGGCTCGGCCGGATGCGGATCGTAACGGCGCGGCGGTCCAACGTCATCGAGTCTTGTGCGTTGAAGAGCCTGAGCTCTATCAGCATCCGCTTCAAGCGAGGCGCTTTGCCAAGGTTCTCTGGGATCTGGCAGGCAGAGATTCGCCGCACCAAGTTGTGTACTCCACGCACTCGCCAGAGTTCTTGCCCCCCGGCAGGCTTGATACATATCGACTGTGTATCGCCGAACCCGCAAGCGAACAATCTGAACCAGTTGCCAGCAGCGTTCGCAGCACCAGTGCGGCGGCGATCATCGACTTGTTGCGAGCGGCGGGTACGCCGGATGCGTGGTTGCAGCCCGGACGCCTGGACAACTTCTTTGAGATACAGATGGACGCAAGAGTCCGCGAGGGCTTCTTTGCGCGGGGTGTCGTACTCGTTGAGGGCCCTGAGGATGTCGCCGTTATCGATGCGCATTCTCGTGCAATCGGCGACCCGCTAGAGTCCCGAGGGATCGCGGTACTACCCGCAGGAGGTAAGGCGAACATCACTAGGATGGCCGCTGCATTCGCTGCTTTCGGGCTGCCTACGTACCTCGTGTTCGACAACGACAGCAATGTACGTGAGGACAAGCGTGAGGAACACGCGGGCCTGAACCGCAGCATTCAGGAGTTCTCCGGGCGCGACACGCCGGAGGACTTCCCTGCGACTGGAGCCTCCCAACACTTCGCGGCATTCGATCCGAATCTCACGCGGATCCTCCCCACACAATTCCCAGATGATTCGTTCGAACGCCGCAAGGACGAGATTGCCGAGCAGCTTGGTTGGCCACGACCAAGCGATACGAGCAAGAATCCCAACGCGCTCCACGCAATCATCAGCAGCCTGTACGCCGAATCAGGGCCGCCTCATCTTCTCAGTGAGCTCCACACGGCTATCGTTGCTCGTATGTCGCCAGACCTCACAAGGTCCGAGGAGTGACCGGGAGCGCGGCTCACTTGATTCACTGCTGCGTATAGCAAGGCGAGGAGGCGAGACGATGAGCGAGGCGCGCGAGGAGCGACAGCGGATCCTGACCGGGGTGCGGCCCACCGGGGCGCTGCACCTCGGGCACTACGCGGGCGCACTCGAGAACTGGCTCCGGCTCCAGGACGAGTACGAGTGCTTCTTCCTCATCGCCGACTACCAGGTCTCCGACCACGCCGACGACATCGATCGCGTCCGCGAGGCGGTCATCGAGGTCGCCACGGACTGGCTCGCCGTCGGGCTCGACCCCGGTCGCTCGCACTTCGTGATCGAGAGCCTGGTGCCGGAGCACGCCGAGCTGACGACCCTGCTCAGCTGGTTCATCGGCCTCGGTCGGCTCGAACGCAACCCGACGCTCAAGGCCGAGATGGACGAACTCGAGGAGCGCGGCATGTCCTTCGAGGACGCCGAGCGCGCGGGCAAGCGGCAGGTGGTGCGCGAGCGCGGGGCCGTGCCCGTCGCCTTCTTCACCTACCCGATCATGCAGGTCGCCAACATCCTGATGCCGCGCGCGCACCTCGTGCCCGTCGGCGAGGACCAGCTGCCGCACATCGAGATGACGCGCGAGGTCGCACGCCGCTTCAACCGCCGCTTCGGCTACGTCTTCCCGGAGCCGGAGGGCCTCGTCGGCCGCGTCCCGCGCCTCTGCGGCACCGACGGGAGCGCGAAGATGAGCAAGTCCCTGGGCAACACGATCGACCTCAAGGACGACGCCGAGACGGTCGAGCGCAAGGTGATGCGCATGTACACGGACCCGACGCGGCTGCGCGCCACCGACCCCGGCCACGTCGAGGGCAACCCGGTCTTCATGTACCACGACGCCTTCAACCCCGACACCGAGGAGGTCGACGACCTCAAGGAGCGCTACCGCGGCGGGCGCGTCGGCGACGTGGAGGTGAAGCGCAAGCTGGCGGCGGCGCTCAACGCCTTCCTCGACCCGATCCGCGAGCGCCGCTCGCACTACGAGGCGAACCCGGCCGAGGTCCGCGCGGCGCTCGCCCGCGGCACCAAGTACGCGCGCACCGTCGCGCAGGACACGATGGTGGACGTGCGCTCCGCCCTCGGCCTCAACTACCTCGACGACTGACGGCGGGCGCTCCCTCGGCGCTAGTCGCCTTCGTCCGGGCGCGGCAGTTTCTCACTCAAGAACTTCTGGATCTGGTCGAGCCGTGCGTCGAGATCGGCGCCGGTGAAGTCTCTCCAGTTGTCGGATAGACCGAGAGCCGCTGTTACCTCTTCCTCTGTCTTGGGGAAGAACCTCGCGAACACAGCCGGATCCACACCGATGAAGATCCCGCCAACCCTCGGATTCGCCCACACCAGTCGCCACCTGCGGTCCGCCGTGTGCGCGATCTTCACTCCGACCTTGTACGGTCGCACCGCCAAGCCTGCGTTCTCCGACATCTGCACAAGGCGCCCGAACTGCTCAGCGACTCCCGCTTCGCGGGCTCGCTGGTGGAGCGCGTCGACGGTATAGGCGGGGCCGGGTTGCGGTGTGTCTTGCTCTTCGGTCACTTCGCGGATGAGCAGACGAGGGCCACCGTCCGGCTCGAACACCTCGAAGCTAACGACGCGTACCGAGACGCCCAGGCTACCGAGAAAATCCGCAATGCGTTCCAGCCCGGAGTCGACACCAACACCCACGAGCAGCACAGCCACCTCACGCCGCTCTCCCTCATCCTTGAGGAGTCGCTGCACGTTGCGCGACAACTCCTCAGGATCGCCGAACTGTGCGAGATCCGACTGAAGCTTCGCCCGCAACTCGTCTGCACCCAGTGCCGCGATCGACGACGAGTAGTCGAGCGCCTGCGCCAGCGCGTCGCGGTACAGTCGCCCCCGCTTTATCTCGATCACGACCCAACGGTCCTGTCCATCGAAAGCCAGGAGATCCAGTGCGCCACCGTCGAGCTGCACCTGCCGACCGACGATCGTGATCCCGCCTGCAAGCAGCGACGCGTCGGCCGCGATCCAATCTTCGAGATCTTTCTCGAGATCGACCCGCGATCGGTCCACGCGCCTCGGCGCGTCACCGTCAACGGTCCAGACGCTCAAGTCCGCCATAGCCCGACTCCATTCCGCATCACGTGCGCGCACGACCTTAGCAGCGCGGTCGTTGCGAAGGTATCGTGCGGGCGGCGCGGCGCTCGCGAACGCCGCGAGTGGGAAGGACGGGCCGGTGGCCAGTAGCGCGGCGACGATCGTGGTCCCTCGGCGCTTTCGCGGGCCGCCACAGTCCGGCAACGGCGGCTACACGTGCGCGCTGCTCGCACGGCACGTCGACGCGCCCTCGGCCGAGGTGACGCTGCGCAGCCCTCCGCCGCTCGACCGGGCGATGGAAGTGCGCCACGAGGGCGATCGCGCGCTGCTGTTCGACGGCGAGCACCTGGTGGCGGAGGCCGCGCCCGCCTCGCTCGAACCGGCAGCGCCGCCCCGGGTCAGCCCAGCCGAGGCGATCGAGGCGGTGAGCGGCTTCCTCGGGTTCGAGCAGCATCCGTTCCCCAGTTGCTTCACGTGCGGCCCCGAACGCGCCGGCGGCGACGGCCTGCGCATCTTCACGGGCCCCGTCCCCGGGGCCTCGGGGGTCGTCGCCGCGCCGTGGACGCCCTCGGCCGACCTCGCTGGCGCGGACGGCGTCGTGGCGGAGCCCATCGTCTGGGCCGCGATCGACTGTCCGACCGGCTGGGCGCACGTCGACGACCGCCTGAGCGCGGTGCTGGGGCGGATGGCCGCGCGCATCCTCGAGCCGGTGCACTCCGGCGACGACTACGTCGCCGTGGCGCGCCTGACCGGCGTCGAAGGCAACCGCCGCCACGCGGAGTCGGCGCTGCTCGCGCCGGATGGGCGTGCGGTCGCGATCGCGCGCGCGACGTGGATCGTGGTGCCGTCGACCGAGCTGATCGCGCCGCTCGGGGACGTGTAGCAGGCTGGCGGCGCTGCCGATGGGAATCTCACCCTCTCTCGCATAGGGGTCCTGGACTCCGGCTTCCGCCGGAATGACGGTGAGAAGCGCTTCCTCCAAGACAGCGCCGGAGCTACGCAGAGAGGTCTCCTCAGGGGATAGGAGCGCAGCCCGCGCTACTCCGGCTCCTCGAGGTCACCGGCGGCGTCGCTGATGAACTGCGTGAGCAGGGTGTGGACGTCGGCGGCGACTTCGCGCAGGGAGTGGCCGCCGCCCTCGAGGATGACGAGGCGCTTCGGTTGCTGCGCGCGCTCGTAGATGTCCTCGGAAGCCTGGGGTAGCAGCACGGTGTCGTCCGAGCCGTGGATCAGCAGCAGTGGCTTGCCGAGCTGCTCGACGGTCTGCGTACCGAAGCGCTGGGGCGAGAGCGCCGCGACGGCGCTCGCCAGCGGCGCCAACTCGCCCGCGCGGATCGCTACCGCCCCGCCGAACGAGTGGCCGACGATCACCGCGCGCTCCGCGCCGATGCCGCGCAGGAAGGAGCAGGCGGCGAGCGCGTCCAGCACGCACTCGTCGAACTCGCCCGGCTCGCGGTAGCCGACGCGCAGCGAGGTCACGCCCTGCTCGACCAGCTCGCGGCTGAGGCGCAGGTAGACGCCCTCGGCGGGACCGTCGCCGCCGCCCATCGCACCGCCGAGGAAGACGGCGCAGCCGGTCTTGCCCTCGCAGGGGTGGAGCGCGGCGAGGATCGTGCCGCGCGAGGTGTCGATCTCCAGCGCCAGCTCGCCGGGCTCCTCGCCCGGTTGCGCGCGCACGTCGCGGATCGAGAGGACGAGGTCGTCCGGGCTGCCGGCGGCGGACTCGCTCAGCGCCGCACGACCGGCGTTACTTCGGGCCCGCCGCCGCGATCCGCTTCGCGACGAAGCGCTCGGTGCGGTCCATCGCCTCGGCGATGTCGTCGTAGTCGGCGGCGTAGCAGATCCGCACGAAGCCACGTCCGCTCTCGCCGAAGGCGGAGCCCGGCACCATCGCGACGTTCTCCTCCTCGAGCAGCGCCTCCGCGAAGGCGAGGTCGTCGAGGCCGGTCGGGCGGATGTCCGGGAAGACGTAGAAGGCACCGCGAGGCTCAACGGTGGGCAGGCCCATCGCACGCAGCCGGGCGACCACCATGCGACGCCGCCGGTCGTACTCGGCGACCATCCCGCGCACGTCCTCCTCGGCCGAGGCGAGCGCCTCGACGGCGGCGTACTGGGCGGCGGTGGGAGCGCTCATCATCACGTACTGGTGGATCTTCATCATCGCCTCGAGCAGGTGCGGCGGCGCCGCCACCCAGCCGAGCCGCCAGCCCGTCATCGCGTAGGCCTTGGAGAAGCCGCCGAGCAGGATCGTGCGCTCATGCATGCCCTCGATCGTCGGGAAACAGACGTGCTCGGCGTCGTAGGTCAGGCGGTCGTAGAGCTCGTCGGAGATCACGAACAGGTCGTGCGCCTCGGCGACGGCGGCGATCTCCTCCATCGTCTTGCGGTCGAGCACCGCGCCCGTGGGGTTCGAGGGGTAGCCGAGCAGGATCGCCTTGGTGGCGGGCGTAATCCGCTCCTCGATCGCCTCGGCGGTGACCATGAAGGCGTCCTCGGGGTAGGTCGGCACGGGCACGTAGCGCGCGCCCGCCATCAGCACCACCGGCTGGTAGGCGACGTAGCAGGGCTCCGGCGTCAGCACCTCGTCGTCGTGGTCGACGAGGGCGCGCATCGCGATGTCCAGCGCCTCGGAGACGCCGGTGGTCAGCATCAGCTCGTTGGCCGGGTTGTAGCGCACGCCATAGAGGCGCTCGAGCTGGCTGCTCAGCATCTCGCGCAACTCGGGCAGGCCGTAGTTGCTGGTGTACCCGGTGTGCCCGGCGAGCATCGCCTCGGCGGCGGCGTTGGTGATCTGCGCGGGTGTCGCGAAGTCCGGCTGGCCGACGGCCAGCGAGATCACGCCCTGCGCCCTGTCCAGCAGCTCGAAGAAGCGGCGGATCCCGGACGCCGGCAGACCGGCGACCGTCTCCGAGTGCAGCCCGCGGCGCGCCTCGTGGCCGTCGCCCTCGCCCGCGGTAAATCCGGAGTGACCGTCACTCGTCACGAGGGCGCTCCGATCTCCGCGAGCGGCGGGCGCCGCGCGGCCCAGTCGGTCAGCGCCTCGCAGGCGTGCGCGGCGCCGAGCAGCGTCGACTCCTCGAAGGGCCGGGCGATCAACTGGATGCCCACGGGCAGGCCCTCGGAGAAGCCGCCGGGGATGCTGATCGCCGGGTTGCCGGAGATGTTGACGGGGATCGTCAGCAGGTCGTTGAGGTACATCGCAAGCGGGTCGTCGAGCTTCTCGCCGAGCGGGAAGGCGACGGTCGGCGTCGTCGGGGTGAGCAGCAGGTCGTTGCCGGCGAGGGCAGTCTCGAACTCGGCGCGGACCAGCGTCCTCACCTGCTGCGCTTTGCGGTAGTAGGCGTCGTAGTAGCCGGCCGAGAGCGCGTAGGCGCCGATCATGATGCGCCGCTTTACCTCATCGCCGAAGCCGTTGCCGCGCGTCCGTTCCATCTCGTCCCACATGCCTTCGCCGCCCCTGAAGCGATAACCGTACTTGACGCCGTCGTAGCGGGCGAGGTTCGCCGAGGCCTCGGCCGGCGCGATGATGTAGTAGGCCGACAGCGCCACCTCGAGCGAGGGCAGCGCAACCGAGCGATCGACGACCGCGCCCTCCCGCTCGAACAGCGTCACGGCCTGCTCGAACGCCTCCCGCACGCCGTCCTCGAGGCCCGCGACGAGCCCCTCGCCGGGGACGCCGATGCGCAGGCCCTCGAGGCCGCGATCGAAGCGCTCGGTGTAGTCGGAGACGGGCTCGGGCGCGGTGGTCGCGTCGTTGGGGTCGTGCCCGGCGATCGCCTGCAGCAGCGTCGCCGCGTCGCGCGCGTCGCGGGCGAATGGCCCCACTTGCTCGAGCGAGGAGGCGAAGGCAACGACGCCGTAGCGGCTGACGCGGCCGTAGGTAGGCTTGAGGCCGACGATGCCCGTCAGCGCGGCCGGCTGGCGGATCGAGCCGCCTGTGTCCGTGCCGAGGGCGATCGGCACGCCTCGGGCGGCCACGGTGGCCGCCGAGCCGCCGGACGAGCCGCCCGGCACGCGCGTCAGATCCCACGGGTTGCTGGTCGCGCCGTAGCCGGAGTGCTCCGTCGAGGAGCCCATCGCGAACTCGTCGAGGTTGGTCTTGCCGACGAAGACCGCGCCCTGCTCGCGCAGCCGCGCGACCACCGTGCAGTCGATGATCGGCGTGAAGCCCTCGAGGATGCGCGAGCCGGCGGTCGTCTCCACGCCGCGGGTGGAGAGTACGTCCTTGACCCCGACGGGGATGCCGGTCAGCGGCGCGAGGTCGCCCTCACGCAGCCGCTCGTCCGCGGCGTCGGCCTGGGCGAGCGCCTCGTCGGGCGTGACGCGGATGTAGGCGTTGAGATCGCGCTCCTGCGCCTCCACGCGGGCGAGCGTCGCCTCGGCGAGGGTGCGCGCGCTGTACTCGCCCGCGCGCAGCGCCGCCGCGTGCTCGTGCGCGCTGCGATTAAGGTCGATCGCCGGTCCGGGAGAGCGCGCGGAGTCAGCCATCGGGGCCCTGGTCGAGGACCGCGCGGACGCGGATGTAGTCGCCCTCGCGGGCCGGGGAGTTGGCGAGCACCTCGGCGACCGGCTCCGAGGGCCGGGGCTCGTCCGGGCGCTCGACGTTGACGAGGGAGAAGGACTGCGCCGTCGGCGCCACGCCAGAGGTGTCGATCGCACTCAGCGCCTGGCAGTGTCCGAGGATGCTCGACAGCTCGCCGCGGAGGCGCTCCGTCTCCTCGTCGCTGAGCGCGATGCGGGCGAGCCGGGCGATGTGGCGGACCTCGTCGCTGCTCAGATCCACGGGAACCTCCGGGCGCCGTCCGACGTCTGGATAAGTGGCGCCGGTTGCGCCTGGCGGGTCGTGTCGCCCGCCGTTCGTCCAATGAGTACGCACTATATGTGCGGTCGGGCGGCTCGCACCATCCGCGCGCCGCCCGGGGCGCGGCCTCGGTGGCGGCGAGGCGAGCCGAGCGGATACGATCGAGGCTGGCGGGAGGTCGTGCCCGCGCCTCGGCGGCGGGCAGGAGGCGACCCGATCGCGAACGCACCTGCGAGCAGCATGATCCGACACAGCGGGCCCGAGGGCTCCCGGTGACCATCAGCCAGCGCGCGCGACGGCGGCGCGCCCGCAGACGCCGCCAGGCGCCGGCCGCGAGCGGCGGCCCCCGCATCAGCCGCGTGCTCTTGCTCTTCGTCGGCCTGCTCGGCGTGTTGCTCGTCGCGAGCAGCGCGGCGGCGGCGGGCAGCGTGCTCTACGGCCAGCAGAAGTACGACGAGTTCATCGCCTACGTCGCGCCCCCCGAGGAGCTGCTCGCCTCGCTGCCGCGCGGCGGCGCGCGCATCTACGACCGCAACGGCGTGCTGCTCTACGAGTTCATCGACGAGTTCGGCGGACTGCGGCGACCGGTGCCGATCGAGGAGATCTCGGAGTGGGTGATCGCCGCGACGATCGCGACCGAGGACGCGAGCTTCTTCACGAACAACGGCCTCAACGTGCGCGGTCTCGCCCGCGCCGGCGTCGAGAACTTCACCCCGTTCTCGGACACCGAGTTCCTCGAGGGCACGGGCGGATCCTCGATCACCCAGCAGCTTGCCAAGAACGTCTACATCCCGAAGGAGCAGCGATCCGCGCGCACTGTCGAGCGCAAGCTGCGGGAGGCGGCGATCGCGATCGAACTGACGAGGCGCTACACGAAGGATCAGATCCTCGGGTGGTACCTCAACTCGATCTCCTACGGCGGCATCTACGTCGGCATCCAGGCCGCCGCCGAGGGCTATTTCGGCAAGATGGCGAGCGAGCTCACGCTCGCCGAGGCGGCGCTGCTGGCCGGCATTCCGCAGTCACCCGCGCTCTACAACCCGCTGGAGAATCCCACCGCATCGCTCATCCGCCAGCGCGTGGTGCTCGACCTGATGGTGCGCCACGGCCTGATCACGCCGACCGAGGCCGACGCCGCGCGCCGCGAGCAACTGGTCTTCAAGGCCAACCGCTTCGACATCGAGGCGCCGCACTTCGTGCTCGGGCGCGTCGCGGAGGAGATCGCGCTGCGCTTCGGCGAGCGCGCCCTCTACGAAGACGGCCTCGAGGTGATCACGACGCTCGACCTCGGCCTGCAGCACGAGGCGCTACGCATCCTGGAACGGCGCATCTCCACCGACGAGTTCGAGCACCGGAGCCACAACGGCGCCTTCTACGCCCTCGATCCGCACACGGGGCAGATCCTCGTCTACGTCGGGAGCCGCGACTACTTCCGCGACGACATCGAGGGCCGCAACGACAACGTGATCGCTGAGAACTCGCCGGGTTCGACGCTGAAGCCGTTTACGTACATGTCCGCGTTCATGCGGGGCTGGAGCACGGGCGCGGGCATCCTCGACGTCCCCACGAAGGTGATCGACCCGGCCACGGGCGAGTTCTTCGAGCCGACCAACCCGGGTCCGGAGAACTTCTTTACCGGCACGATCAGCGCCGCGAACGCCCTCGGCAACTCGCTCAACATCCCCGCCTTCAAGACGATCCAGTTCGCCGGGGTCGGCAACACCACCACGCTCATGCGCCAGGTGGGGCTGACGACCCTCGACTCGCCGCGCGGCTACGGACCGGCGCTCACACTCGGCGGCGCCGACATCACACTCGAGGATCTGACCTACGCCTACAGCGTGCTGGCCAACGGCGGCGTGATGCGCGGCCAGGAGGCGCTGGAGCCGCACGGCGCCGGCGAGCGCACGCTCGACCCGGTCGCCCTGCTGCGCGTCACCAATTCCGAGGGCGCCCTGCTGTACGACTTCCAGGCGCCCGTCGAGCGGCGCGTGGTGGAGGAGAACTACGCCTACCTCGTGACCTCGATCATCTCGGACCCGGACACGCAGTGCATCATCTTCAGCAGCTGCGGCGCGCTGGAGCTGGAGGACCGGCCGTCCGGGAAGAAGACGGGAACGAGCGAGCCCTTCGAGGACTCGAAGGAGATCGGCGAGACGTGGACCTTCGGCTATACGCCGGACCTCGTGTCCGGGATCTGGGCGGGCAACTCGGACAACTCGCCGATCGAGGGCATCTACTCGACGACCATCGCCTGGAAGGCCTGGCGCGACTTCATGGAGTACGCGCACGACTACTACGGACTGGAGGCGAAGAACTTCGTGCAGCCCTCGGGCATCGAGTCCCGCGAGTTGTGCTGGCCCTCCGGCCGTCTGCCCAGCGAGCTCTGCCCCGAGATCCACCGCTACAACGGCCTCTACGCCTTCGACGTGCTCGCCACCCACGACTTCGAGGAGCTCCGGGACACCTGGTGGCAGGAGGTCCAGATCGACTCCCGCACCGGACTGCGCGCGACGGAGGACACGCCGCCCGCCTTCATCCGGCGCGAGGTGCGGCTGGTGCTG
This sequence comes from Dehalococcoidia bacterium, assembly GCA_965207415.1. Lineage (GTDB taxonomy): Bacteria > Chloroflexota > Dehalococcoidia > UBA2979 > UBA2979 > VXMT01. The sequence continues at coordinate 2,697,743 of CBDBMD010000003.1, read as the reverse complement.
CCCGAGGAAGAGATCGAGGAATGGGACGACATCGAGGAGTGGGGCAGGCGCTACGGAGTCTTGCACCTGCTCGCCCCCAGGGTGGATAGCGCGGCCGGCGCGGATCTCTTGCAGGTCTCCTCGCCTGCCGCGGGCAAGCGGCTTTCCGGATCGGTCGCCGTGATCGGGCGCGCGGACTCCCCCACCTTCGAGCGCTACGTGGTGGAGTGGGGGCGCGGCACCAACCCGTCGGCGTGGGTCGCCTTCGCGGCCTCGGTACAGGCAATCGAGGGCGGCGTGCTGGCGCGCTGGGACACGACCCAGTTGCCGGACGGCGCCTACACGCTGCGCGTGCGGCTGGAGGACTCGGAGCTGGGCAGGTGGCGCTACGCCGTCCCGGTGGTCATCGCCAACGGTGAGGCCGCGTCCAACGGCAACGCCCCACCCGTCGCGCGCATCACGCGGCCGATCACGGACCAGGTGATCGGCGGCAACGCGCCGATCGACGGCTTCGCCTCCTCCGGCCGGTTCGAGGAGCTGCGCCTGGACGTGGGCGCGGGAACCGAGCCGGACAGCTGGACGGAGATCCACCGCTCCGAGGAGCCGGCAACCAGCGGCGCTATCGCCTACTGGGACACCACCGGGTACGACAATGGCCTCTACACGATCCGGCTGACCGTGAGCGACGGGCAGTTCGGGGATGCCGTCGCCACCGTGCGCGTACGCGTCGACAACGGCGCACCGTGATCCGGGCCGCGATCGCCGCCACCTCGCGCGCGGCGTGTTACCCCGGAGACTCGTCGGTACTCGCGAGCAGCGCCTCGACGCCGGCGCGGCTGGTCACGCCGCGCACGAGCTCCAGGAAGCGGGCGAGCGATCCGGCGCGCGCGCGCAGCTCGCGCAGCTGGCCGCCAAGCGGGTCGACCGCGTCCGGACGCGCGGCGTACGTCCCGTACCAGGCGAAGTACGCCTGGTTGATGCGGCGGATCGAGACGCCGTGATCGGCGAGCATCAGCCGCACCTCCTCCATGCGCTGCTCCGCCTGCTCCACCTTGCCCGCCTCGAGCAGCGCGTCCACCTCCAGGCGCAGCTCGCGCAGCACGGCGCTGCGGTCGATGGTCGATGCGGGCGCGCCCGCGGAGGCACGAAGCGGCGTCGGGTCGCCGAAGCGTTCGAGCACGGCGTCGCGCAACTCCCAGCCGACGAGGCTGGCGACCGTCTCGTTGATCGTCTGCGCGTCGTCGTCGGTGAAGTAGGCGCGCCCGAGCGGATAGAAGATGAGGTAGTGGTGCACCCACTCGTGCGCCGCCGTGCTCACCGCGCCGCGGTAGCTGCTCTCGTCGCTGACGATCGCCGGATAGAACGCCACGCCGCCGGTCGGCGCGACAAAGGCGGCGATCGAGTCGTCACGCTCCTCCGCCTCGCGCTCGATGCGGTGGAGCTCCTCGCGCCCGAGGTCGAGTTGCAGGATGCGCTGCTCCTGGCGCCGGATCTCGGTGCGGGGCGAGATGATCAGCACGTGCGGCGACGGGGTCAACTCGATGTCCAGCGGCGGCCAGACCGCGAGCGGGCCGGGCAGCGTCAGCGGGAAGCTCAGTCCCTGCTCGCGGATCGCCGCGTCGACGCGGCCCTCGATCGCCGCCTCGGCGACGTTCTCGAGGCGCCGCGCCTCGTCGCTGTCGCGATCGCGGAGGGAGAACCAGGCGGCAATCGCCTCGTCGCCCGGCGGGTCGTCGCGCAGCGGCTCGCCCACCGCGAAGACCCACTTGTTCGTGAGCGTCCCCAGCTCCCACCGCGCGAGGTGGGCGACATCGAACTCATCGTGCGCAGCGCCCCCGCGCAGCGCGAACAGGGCGTTCCAGAGCAGGAGCGCGGCGAGGAGGCCCGTCGCGAACGCCGCGAGCGAGGGCGTTGCCGCCTTCGCGCCCCTCGCCACCCGGCCGACCGCCGCCTGAACTCTCGATCTCACCACGGATCCAGCGTAATCGTTGACCGCTCGCCGTCGTATAGTCGGGGGCGATGAGCAGCGACGGCGGCCAGCGGCGGGCGGGACGCCTCGTGCGGCTGGTGGCCGTCGCAATCGACGCCGCGACGCTGCTGCTGCTGTTGCTGGCCGGGCTGGTCGTGGCGTTCGTCTGGCTGCTGATCCGCAGCTCGGCGGGCCGCTACGACGCGGAGATTGGGGACACGCTGATCGCCACCTCGCTGATCGGAGCGATCGTCCCCGCCTGGACGGCCTGGCAGGCGCTCCGCCTCTACCGCCTCGGCGCGACGTTCGGGCAGGCGCGGCTCGGCCTCGCCGTCGAGGGCCCGCGCTGGAGGCGTGCGCTGCGCCTGCTGCTGCACCCGCTCTCGCTGCTGCTCTGGGGCTGGCTGCTGCTCACCTCGCTGCTGGCGGGGGTGCATCCGGTCCTGGCGCTCGTCGCCGCCTTGCTCATCGCCGTCGGAGTCGGCGCCTTCTGGCTGGCGTCGCTCGCCGTGAGCACGGCGCGCAGGCGCGAGCGGCCCCACGGACGCCTCCCGCACGACTGGATCGCCGGCACGCGACTGGTGCGCCGCTCGTGAGCCGCCTCGATCCTCCGGTCGGCCGGCGGCCGGCGCCGGTGGTGAGCAGGAGCGGCCCCTGGGACGTGATCCCGGACCCCTTCGACGAGTTCAACGCGACCGCCGGCCTCCGCGACTTCGCCTTCGGCGCGGCCGGCCTGCTGCTCGCCGTCGTGCTCACCGCCTGGCTCTCCGCCTTCAGCCTCGCGCAGGCCACCACCCCCGAGGCCGCACTCCCCGCTATCAACCGCGCGGCGATCGTGCTCACCGGCGTCGACGGCCTGCTCGCGGCGCACGCCGAGAACCTCGAGGAGCAGGCGCTCGCCGGCGGCCTGATCGACGTGCCCGGCTACCCGCTGAACGTGTCCGTCCCGGCCTCCGCGGCGACGGGCGACGACGGCGCGTTCGACCTTCGATTGCTGCGCGAGGAGCTCGTCGAGCGCAGCGCGCTGCTCCTCCGCGAGCAGGGGCTCGTAGCCTTCCGCGACCCCGACGGCGCAATCACGCCACCCTCGCGCTTCTCGAGCGCGGGGCTACTCGACCAGTTGATCGTGCGCCTGCGCGCGAGCGAGCACGAGCGCTGGAGCTCGTTCGTGACGCCGCTCGGCTACGTCGCCGTGGTGCTGGCTGCCGCGCTGCTGCTGCTCGGCGTCGGTTTCGGCCGGCTGATCCGCCTCGGCGGCGCGACCCTGATCGCGGGCGCGCTCGTGCTGATCGGCGCGCTGCTGATCCGCTTCCTGTTCGGCGTCCTCGCCGACGACGGCGCGATCGGCAACGAGGTGCGCTCGATCATGGGCACGCTCGCCAGCGGACCGATCCGCAACGGGTTGCTGATGGCGATCGGTGGCGCCGCGATCCTGCTGCCCGCCCTCGCGCTCGACCGCCTCCTGGAAACCTCCGACCGGCGCGCCGCCCGCCGAGCCGCCGACCTCGATCGCTAGACGCCGCCGCGGCACCGCGGGCGCTGGCGTGGCGTCGCCGCCCCGGCTAGGCTGCGCACGCGCCGGCGGGTCCGGCCACTGGACGGAACGACTGTCTTGATCACCGGGAGCTGCCGATGAGCGCGACACGCACGCCCCGCGAATGGCGCAAGCCGCTGGCCCTCGGCGCACCGCCGCCGCCCGCCGAGATCCCCGTCACGCCGACGCGGATGCTGCACTTCTTCGACCCCTCCAACGAGCGCATGCGCGCCCGCGTCGCCTCGATGGCCGCGCAGGTCGACGTGCTGGTCGGCAACCTCGAGGACGCGATCCCGTCCGACAAGAAGCTGGAGGCGCGCGCCGGGCTGATCGAGGTCGGCCAGAGCGGCGACCTCGGCGAGACGGCACTGTGGACACGGGTCAACAGCCTCGACAGTCCCTGGGTGCTCGACGACCTGATCGAGCTGACGGCTGCCCTCGGCGAGCGCCTCGAGGTGATCATGCTGCCCAAGGTGACCGGGCCGTGGGACATCCACTGGGCGGACCAGCTGCTCGCGCAGCTGGAAGCGCGGCACGGGCTCACGCGGCCCTACCTGATCCACGCCGTCCTCGAAACCGCGGGAGGCGTGAACCACGTCAAGGAGATCGCGCAGGCGAGTCCGCGCGTGCAGGGCATGAGCCTCGGACCGGCCGACCTCGCCGCCTCGCGACGGATGAAGACCACGCGCGTCGGCGGCGGCCACCCCGGCTACCTGGTGCGCAGCGATCCGGTGCCGGATGACGACGAGGCGCCGCGCCCGACGGCGCAGCAGGACCTCTGGCACTACACGCTCGCGCGCATGGTCGACGCCTGCGTCGAGGCGGGCGCGCTGCCCTACTACGGGCCGTTCGGCGACATCGCGGACCCGCTCGCCTGCGAGGACCAGTTCCGCGCGGCGTTCCTGATGGGCTGCGTCGGCGCCTGGACGCTGCACCCGAACCAGATCGAGATCGCGAAGCGCGTCTTCAGCCCCCCGGCGGACGAGGTCGCCTTCGCCAAGCGCATCGTCGAGCACATGGGCGACGGCTCCGGCGTGGTGATGCTGGACGGCAAGATGCAGGACGACGCGACCTACAAGCAGGCGCTCGTCATGCTCGATCTCGCGGAGCTGCTCGCCTCGAAGGACCCGGAGCTCGCGGAGGCCTACGGGCTGGGGTAGCCGGCTGCCTCAGCCGTACCGCGGCTCGTAGTCGATCACCTCGGCGTCGCGCAGGCGCGCGATCTCCTCGGGGCTGAGTCCCAGCTCGCCGAGGACCTCGTCGGTGTGCTCCGCGAAGAGCGGGGAGTGCCGGCGCACGCTCGCCGGGGTCCGCGAAAGCCGCCAGGGGAAGCCGTCCCAGCGGTGGTGCCCGGTGTCGGGGTGCACGATGTCGACGAAGTAACCGCGCTCGTGAAGGTGCGGGTCGCTGACAATCTCCCAGTTCGCGAGCACCGGCCCGGCGGGGACGCCGGCCTCCTGCAGCAGCGCGGCGGCGCGGTTGTGATCACGCGCCTCCGACCACGCCTCGATCGCCGCGTCGATCTCGTCGTGGGCTCCGAGGCGTTCCTCCCGCGTGGGCAAGCGGCCGGCGAGATCGGGGCGCTCGATCGTCGTGCAGAGCGCTTGCCACTGCTCGTCGCTCTCGACGCCGATCGCGAGCCAGCAGTCGGCCCCGAACGAGCGGTAGACACCCTGCGGCGCGATGCGCGGCGAGCGGTTCCCGCGCGGCCGTGCCACCCGGCCGTTGAGCCGGTAGTCCATGATCGACTCCGTCAGGAACGCCGCCGCCGACTCCTGCAGCGCCATGTCGATCCATTGCCCGCTACCGGTGCGCTCGCGCGCGAACAGCGCGGCGAGGATGCCGACCGTGGCGTGCGCCCCCGTGATCGGGTCCGCGTAGTAGGAGCCGGTCCCCTGCGGGACGCCGTCGCCGTACCCGGTCTGCGCCATGAGACCGCACGAGGCCTCGATGTTCGAGCCGAACGCCAGGTGGTCGCGTTCCGGCCCGGTGGCGCCGAAGCCCGTGATCGAGCACATCACTACGCGCGGGTTGTGCTTCGCGAGCGTCTCGTAGCCGAGGCCGAGCTGGGGGAAGACGCGCGCGCTGTTGTTCTCGAGCACGACGTCGGCATCCTCGGCGAGTTGCAGGAAGATCTCGCGACCGCGCTCGGTGCCGAGATCGAGGCAGAGGTCACGCTTGTTGCGGTTGAAGAGGTTGAAGTACCCCGAGCGGTTGTGCGGCGTCTCCCACCCTTCGCTCCCCGCGAAGTGGCCAACGCGCGTGGCGGGGCGGCGGGCGAGCTCGATCTTCACCACCTCCGCGCCGAGGTCCCCCAGGTGCCTGCCGGTCAGTGGTCCCGACCAGTTGCCCGTGATCTCCAGCACCTTGATTCCCTCGAGGGGTAACGCATCCCGGGCGCCCTCCCGGAACTCCCCGGACTCGCGAGGGGGCGGCTCGTACCCGGCGTCGGCGTCGAGGCGAGGCGCCGGTCCGGCCGGGCCGGCGGGCGTGCCGGACAGCACCCACGGCGGGCCGGGGAGGAGCAGCGAGCCGAGCTCCGGGTGCGCCGTCTCTCGCCACCAACCCCGCTCCCGGAGCTGCCGCGAGTGCGCGAGCTCCTCGAGGCCGTTGACCCCCGTGATCGCCAGGCGCAGCGTCTGGCCCTGCTCGCAGATCTCGTCGCGCGAGTGCTCCCGCGCCCACTCCGCAAAGAGGGCGCGAATCTCCGGGATCGCCTCTCTCCAGCCCTCGGGCGTCGTCCAGCGCGGGTCGTCGCGCAGGTCCGGCCGCTCGATCAGCACGAAGATGTCGGGATTGCGCATCCCCATCCAGATCACGTGCCCGTCGGCGCAGGGGGTGAGCATCGAGACATCGCGAGTCTGCACCAGGCCCTCGTGCGTCCACGAGGTCGTCAGCCAGACGTGCGCGTTGAGGACCGACTCGAGCGTGGAGACCTCGAGGTGTTGCCCGGCGCCCGTGCGCCGCGCATGCCACAGCGCCGCGAGGGCTCCCGCGGCGAGCTGCATGCCCGCGTGCAGCTCCGCCTGGTGACCGTGCACCATGATCGGCGACCGGCCGAGGTCGCCGCCGAAGTACAGGTAGCCGCCCATCGCCCAGTCGACGATCTCGCTCGTCACCCGCCCCGAGTAGGGCCCGGTCAGCCCGAACGGAGAGTGCGAGGCGTAGACCAGCTGCGGGTTGGCCTCGAGCAGCCGGTCGGGGCCGAGGTCGCGGCCCTCCATCACCCCGGGGCCGGCGCCTTCGAGCAGGATGTCGGCCCGCGCCGCCAGCGCACGAAGCCGCTCCCCGCCCTCGCCGGACTCGAGGTCCAGCACGAGCGAGCGCTTGCCGGCGTTCAGCGCAAGGTGCAGTCCGCCCGCCTCGATGTCCGGTCTGTCGCCGGGGAACGGTCCGAGCGCGCGGAGCCGGTCGCCCGAGGGCGGCTCGACCTTCACGACCTCGGCGCCGAGGTCCGCGAGCAGCCGCCCGGCGTAGCCGCCGGCCACGCCCTCGCTCGCATCGACGACCAGCACGCCGTCCAGTGCACCGGGGGATGCCGGGGCCGGGTGCGCCTCGGCGTGGGCTGAATCGGATCGTCCGGGACCCTCGGAGGACATGGCCCAAAGGATGATACTCGCGCGCATCGCCCCCTGCCCCCGTAGCCCGCGCCGTGGCATAGTGCGCGCTGAAGCGAGGCGAGACCCGAGGAGCGGCCGATGCGCTTCTACGAGCACGAGGCGAAGGACTTGCTGGCGCGGCACGGCGTGCCGCTGCCGCAGCGCCGCGTCGCCCTCACTCCGGAGGAAGCAGCCGCAGCCACGAGCGACCTCGGCGGGCCCGTTGTGCTCAAGTCGCAGGTGCTGAGCGGCGGGCGGATGAAGGCCGGCGGAGTGCGCTTCGCAGACACGCCCGAGGAAGCCGCCGAGGCCGCCGAGGCGATCCTGGGCATCGAGATCAACGGGCTGGAGCCGATGGGCGTGCTCGTCGAGGAGCGCGGCGCGGTCGAGCAGGAGTACTACGCCGCCGTCACCTGGGACGCCGCCGTGCGCCGCCCCGTGGTGATCTTCAGCGACATGGGCGGCATCGACATCGAGGAGGTCGCCGAGCAGCATCCGGAGCACCTCTCGCGCACGCACCTCTCCAACCTGCGTCCGGTCTCGGACTTCGAGGCGAAGCTGGCCGTCTCCCGCACCGGCGTCACGGGCAACGAGCTCAACAGGCTCAGCCGCATCGTCGGCGCGCTCGTGCAGGTCTTCCTCGCGTACGACCTGACGCTGGCCGAGATCAACCCGATCGGCCGCCTCGCCGGTGGCGCCTTCGTCGCCCTCGACTCGCACATCGACATGGAGGAGGAGGCGCGCGGCACGCACGCGCGGCTGCTCGCCGATCTCGGCATTCCCGAGGAGGACACACGCCAGGCGCGCCCGCCGACGGAGTTCGAGATCGCCGGCGCGCAGGTGGACGCCGCCGACACGCGCGGCGTCGCCGGCCGCGTCGTCGAGTTCGGCGGGAACCTCGGGCTGATCATCGGCGCTGGCGGCGGATCGCTGACGCTGTTCGATGCCGTGCGCGGGGCGGGCGGCGATCCGGCGAACTACTGCGAGATCGGCGGCAACCCCTCGGTCGCCAAGGCCGCCGCACTGACGAAGCTCGTGATGTCCAAGCCCGGCGTCGAGAAGATCGCCGTGATGATGAACGTCGTCTCCAACACCCGCGTCGACATCATGGCGCGCGGCGTGATCAAGGGCGTGATCGAGGCCGGCCGCGACCCCGCCGAGGCGATCGCAATCTTCCGCATCCCCGGCTCCTGGGAGGAAGAGGGCGTCAAGATCCTCGAGCGCTACGGCGTCGAGTACGTGGACCGCTCCGTCTCGATGCACGAGGCGGCGCAGCGCGCGGTCGAGAAGGCCGCGGCCGACGCCGGGAACGGAGGCGGCTAGCCGTGTCCATCCTGATCGACGCCGAGAGCACCTTCATCATCCAGGGCATTACCGGCCGCGAGGCCGTGACGATGACCCGCGAACTGCTCGACTACGGCGCGCGCGTCGTGGGCGGCGTGACGCCCGGCCGCAAGGGCCGCGACGTACACGGCGTACCCGTCGAGGACACCGTGCGCGCGCTCACCGAGCGAATGCGCGTGGACGGCTCGATCGTCGCGGTACCGCCAGCCTTCGCCGCCGATGCCGTCCTCGAGGCGATCGAGGCGGGCGTGAAACTGATCGTCGTGGTGACCGAGCGCATCCCGCGCGCGCAGGTCGCGCGCGCCATCGAGTACGCCTCGCAGGAGGGCGCGCGCATCATCGGCCCCAACTGCCTGGGCGTGATCTCGCCGGGCAAATCGAAGATGGGCGGCATCGGTGGGGCAGCCGACGCCACCCGCCGCGCCTTCGTCCCCGGCGTCGTCGGCGTGATGTCGCGCTCCGGTGGGATGACGACGGAGATCGCGAACGCGCTGTCCGAGGCCGGCCTCGGCGTCTCGACGGCGGTCTCGATCGGCGGCGACGCGATGATCGGCTCCACCTACGCCGAGCTGATGCCGCTCTTCGAGGCGGACGAGCAGACGCAGGGCATCGCGATCTACTCGGAGCCGGGCGGGCCGATGGAGGCGCAGCTGGCGGCGCACATCGCGGAGCACGGATCGCGGCTGCCGGTCGTGGCGTTCATGGCCGGGCGCTTCATGGACGAGATGCCCGGCATGCGCTTCGGCCACGCCGGCACCATCGTCGAGGGCCGCGCCGACACGACCGCCGACAAGATCGCGCGCCTCGAGGCGGCCGGGATCGCCGTCGCCGAGCGCATCGAGGAGATCCCGGCGCTGCTGCGCGAACGCATTGAGGGAGCGGCGTAGCCATGGCGATGTTCATCCGCGTCGACATCGACGACTCCGTCCAGCAGGACGCAGATCTCCGCGCCCGCCTCGCCGAGATCTGCCCCGTCGACATCTTCGCCCTCGAGGGCGAGCGCCTCGAAACCGTCGAGTCCAACCTCGACGAGTGCACCCTCTGCGACCTCTGCATCGAGGCCGCGGGCGACGCCGTGCGGGTGGTCAAGCTCTACGAGGAGTAGGCGCGGGCGTTCCTACTGGACGGCGCTCGCTGCCTCGGCGTACTCGGCGCGGAGTTCGGCCTCGTGAGTGGCGAGGGCATGAGCGATGACGAAGATGAGCATCTGCGTTGTCAGCGGGAGCTCCTCCGCCGTGGCGCGGATGTCGAAGCTTTCCACGAGCTTGCCGCCCGCGAAGGCCTCGATCTCGGCGATCGCGGGGATGGCCACGCGCGACAGCACCGTGCTGTCAGCGAATGCCCGGCTGAACCCGTGCACTTCCATGCCGACAACGTTGCCGTCGGCCTCGCGCAGATAAATTCCGCCGTCGACCTCAATAGTGAACGCGCTGCGGCGCTCGTTGATGTGGATGCTCGCGATATCGTCATCCCGCCCCCAGTACGAGAAGGCGATCACACGGATACTCTGCGGGTCAAACGTCGGTGCGAGCACGTGAGTTTCCATGGCTCAGTCCTAGTTTCGAATATACAGCACGGTGTCTCCCGCGCGCCTTCGGCGGTGAAGGAACGCGGTACGCACGCTTCCGTGTTCCCTGCCCAAAGGTGGGTCCGGCTCGTAGTCCACCACGACTTTGAGCCAGTGGCCCGTTGGCATGCGGACCATATGGTGCTTGCGATCAGGGTAGTCCCGATCCTGAAGCACCATCCCCGGCCGCTCGATCGCAGCGATCACCTCCCGCTGACGATCCCGCAATTCCGGGTGATCCCGCTCGATCTTCGAGCCCCACTGCTCACGGGTACACAACACCTCAGCACCCTCGTAGTCGCGAACACTGAACGCGGCGACCGGCGGCGCATCGTCTTCCACGGGCTGCGACGCTACCATGGATCCATAGCCGAGAGGACTACGCCAGTGCTGATCTCCGAACGGATGGCGAAGGCGCTTAGCGAGCACCTGGCCAACGAGTACTGGGCCGCCATCCAGTACACGATGATCTCCTCCTACTTCAGCCGCGAGGCGCTCCCGCAGCTCGCCGGCCTCTTCCGCATCCAGGTCGCCGAGGAACTGATGCACGCCCAGAAGATCGTCGACTACATCACCGAGGCAGGCGGCGTCGCCGAGGTGCCCGCCATCCCGCAGGGCGACGCAGGCTTCGACTCCGTCGAGGCGGCCGTCCAGCTCGCCCTCGACGCCGAGTTGCGCGTCGCGAAGGCGTTCGACGACCTCATGGACCTCGCCATCGAGGAGCGCGACCACCTCGCGCGCGGCTTCCTCCAGTGGTTCGTCGACGAGCAGCTCGAGGAGGTCTCGACGATGGACGACCTGCTCAAGGTCGTGCGCCGCGCCGGCGACAACCTGCTCTACGTCGAGGACTACGTGGCCACCCGGCCGCCGCCAGTGGTGACGCCCCCCGCGTAACCGCGCCTCAGCCGCTCGCGCCCTCCGAGCCGCCCGCGAGGTCGTCCATTCCCGGGCGCTCCGATCGCGCGAGGTACTCCTCGTGGAAGCGATCGACGAGGGCGGCGCGCCCCGCGAGGTCCAGGAACTTGTCGCGGAACGCCTCGGCTGCCTCGTGGCCGATGCGGCGCGACCAGGCCGCCATCACGCGGCTCGCCTGGATCGCGACTGCGGTGAGCGGCTGCACCTGGGCCGCCGTCCACTCCAGCCGCGGTTCGAGGTCGCCTGCATCCTCGGGACCGCCTCGCAGGTGGTGCGTGTGCAGCTCGTTCCAGAGGCCGTGGATGCTGTCCGCGCCGAGCTGGTGCATGCGGTGCGCGGCCGGCTCGCCGATCGCCGCCAGTTGCTCGTCGAGCGAAGGCCAGCCGGACTCGGCCTCGTCAGCCTCCTCCGGATCGACGCCCGCGAGCTCGAAGGAGCGCGCGAGACGGTCGCGCATGCGCTGCTCCATCGGCAGCACCTCGCCGTCGCGCAACTCGCGGTTGCCGTCGAGGTGCCGCCAGACCGCGCGGTCGGCGCGCAGGCCGTCACGCACGAACGCCTCGAAGCGCTCGCCACTGCCGCGCAGCAGGTAGGCCAGCGCCGAGGTGGAGACGAAGATCTCGCGGTCGAGCAGCAGCTGCAGCTCGGCGCGGCCCTCGTAGGTTTCGGCCGCGAGGCGGCGCGTCAGCTTCACGATGCGCACCGCGAGTGCGCAGAGGATCGCCTCGTCGCGCGCGGACGCCCGAGCGCCCTCGCGCGGCGGCGACCAGGCGCGCACCAGCAGGGCGGCCAGCTCGCCGAACTCGGTCACGAGGCCCGCGGCGGCCTCGAGGAAGGGGCGCTCCTCGCGCGCCACCTCCAGCCGTTCCCGCTCAATCAGGGTCCAGGTTGGCCACTCGTCGGGGCCGGGGAGGTTCGGAGTGCGCGGCGCGGACACGCGGGCAGTCGCGCTCAGGCCAGCGTCGGGTGGCCGTGCTCGGCGATCTCGGCGTCGCGCTCCACCTCGCGGCGCGCCTCGCCCGAACAGCCGATCGCGCGCAGCTGGCGCTCGAAGCGCTGGCGCTCGTGGCGCGCGAGCAGTTGCTGCTGGCGGCTGTAGCGGCCCGCCGGGTCGATCACGGCCGCGTGGTAGCGCCGCCACTCGAGGTAGAGCGCGTCGCACTCCTCGGCGTGCTCGTGCGGCTTCGCCGCCGCCTCGGAACTCACGAGGCGTCCTCGCCCGGCGGGGCGTCAATCTGGCCGATGCGGCGGGCATGGCGGCCGCCGTCGAACGGCTCCTCGAGCCAGGTGCGGACGATCGCGAGCGCGGTCTCCTCGCTGATCATGCGCTGGCCGATCGAGATCATGTTGGCGTCGTTGTGGCGGCGGCCCAGCTCCGCCGACTCGACGCTCCAGCAGAGCGCGCAGCGCACGCCCGGCACACGATTCGCGGCTATCGCCTCGCCGTTCCCCGACCCGCCGAGGACGATGCCGCGCTCGCACTCACCTCGGCCGACCGCCTCGGCGGCGGGACGGATGAAGAGCGGGTAGTCGCACGACTCCTCCGAGTCCGTGCCGAAGTCGACCACCTCGTGCCCCTCGCCCGCAAGGAAGGCGCTGATCGACTGCTTGTAGGCGAACCCGGCGTGATCGGAGGCGACGGCGATCCGCATCGGTGCCCCCTTACCCCGATGTCATCGGCTGGCGGCAGCCGCGAGCAACTGCCGACCGACGACCTTGAGCTCGAGGATCGGCTTGACGCCCTCGAAGATCGGGAGCACGAGCGCGTCGGAGACGTAGCGCGAGATCGGGTCTTCCTCGGAGTAGCCCCAGCCGCCGTGCAACTGCTGCGCGGCCTGCGAGACATCGACGGCGACATCGCAGGCGAGCAGCTTCGCCATCGGCGCGGGCAGCCCGCGGGAGTCGAAGTCGTGCGCCGCAGCGTAGGTGAGCTGCCGGGCGGCGGCGAGGCGCGCGACCATCTCGCCGATGCGGAACTGCGTGAGCTGGTACTCGCCGATCGGCTTGCCGAACTGCTCGCGCTGCGTGACGTACTGGCAGGCCTTCTCCAGCGAGGCCTGCGCGACGCCGCAGGCGCGCCCGCCGGTCTGCAAGCGCCCGACGGCGAAGCCGCCCATCTGCAACGCGAAGCCGCGACCCATCCCGGCGTCCTCACCCACGAGGTTGGAGTGCGGCACGAAGTAGTTGTCGATCGCGACCGTGAAGGAATGCATCCCGCGGTAGCCCGGCGTCGGGTTGGCCGTGGCGCTCATCGAGCCGCCCTCGGGCTGGGTCTGCGTCCACTCGTGGCCGTAGTGCGCGTCCTTGGGGACGATCAGCACGGAGAGGCCGCGCCCGGCGGCCTCGGGGTTCGGGTTCGTGCGCACGAGCATCGAGATCACGTTGGCGCGGCCGGAGAAGGTGCTCCAGGCCTTCGCGCCGTTGATGCGCCAGCCGCGTACGCCGTCGACGTCGGTGGGCGTCGCGCGCACCTGGAGGTTGGCGTTGTCGGAGCCGACATCCGGCTCCGTCACACCGATCGCGACCAGCACCTCGCCGGACGCGAGCTTCGGCAGCCACTCATCCTTCTGCGCGTCCGTGCCGCCCGTCAGCAGCGCGTGCGCGAGGATCTCCGGGCGCGTGTGCAGCGACCCGGCCGCGCCGAGCGAGGCCGCCGACAGCTCCTCGGTCATCACCACCATCGGGAGGTAGCCCATGCCGGTGCCGCCGTACTGCTCGGGGATCGAGGCGCCGAAGAAGCCGAGCGAGGAGAAGCGATCGAGCAGGCTGTCCGGAACCAGCAGATCCTCGCGGTGGATCTCCTGGGCGATCGGGGCGACCTCGTTGCGCGCGAACTCGCGCGCGGTCTCGCGCGTGAGCATCGCCGCGTCGTCGCGCAGATCGAGGTTGTTGACACCGAGCGAAGCGAGCGCGCGGCGCCCCAGCGCACGCACGCGCGACTCGTCGAGGCCGGCGCGCACTGCCGAGCGCAGCTCGGGCGCGTCGAGGGCGTCCGCGGCCGCGTCGATGCCGAAGTCGGCGCGGGCCGCCTCGATCGCCGAGCGCAGCGCGTGCGTCGCCTCGGCGGCGTAGACGAGGGCCGCGTCCTCCTGCTGCTCGTCGCGGACGCCGGCCTCGCGCAGCCCCTCGCTGGAGGCGACCAGCGCGCTCGCGGCGCGCACCTGCGTCGCGAGGTAGGCGATGCGCTCGGTGTGCACCTGGTGATCGTCGATCAGCGCGCCGCCCTCGGTGACCCCGGCCGCGTGCGCGACCGCCGCGTCCATGGCGCTTCCGGCTGCGTCGACGAGGTTGCGCGCGACGGCGACGGCGTCGATGTCCACTCCGGTGCTGGTCACGGCCTGCTCCGTTCGCTGCGCGCCTCGGCGCCCTCTTGTCGTCCGCTACCGCGCCGTGGGCAGCAGCACGGTGTAGTCGAGGTCGAGCACCACGTTCGGGTGGTAGCGCTCGCGCCCGTCCTCGGAAGTCTGCTTCAGTTCGACGTCCTCGCTCGCGGGGTCGGCGTTCTTGACGCCGACGAGCCGCAGGCGCAGCGCTCCGCAGTCGGCGCGGCCGAGGTCGATACGCTCGAGCACGTCCGTCCAGGCGAAGACCGTGTCGCCCGCGAAGGTCGGGTTGCTGTGCGTCCCGCCGTTGAAGGCGAGGATGCCGAGGGCGTGCTCCAGCCCGTTGAAGGAGAGGGCCCGCGCGATCGAGATGATGTGCCCGCCGTAGATCACGCGCCGCCCGAAGCGCGAGTCGGCGAGGGCGTAGGCGTTGAAGTGCGCGCGCGCGGTGTTGTGGTACATGCGCGTCGCGATCTGGTGCTCGGCCTCCTCGATGGCCATGCCGTCGACGTGGTGGATGCGCTCGCCCGGCTCGTAGTCCTCCCACCAGGCACGGCCGCCGCTGACCTCCGCCGGGAAGCGCGAGAGGTCGAGTTGCTCCGGTGCGCGCAGCGCCTCGGGGGCGACGGCCTCGGGTGTCTCGGGCGCGTCGTTCGCCCCCGTCGGCGTCGAGGGGTCACGCTTGTTCATCAGCACCCAGCGGATCAGCGTCAGCACTTCCTCGCCGCGCTGGTTCACACCCGTGGTGCGCACCCAGACGACGCCCGTGTCCCCGCCGCGCGACTCGCGGCGGCCAAGCACCGTGGTCGTCGAGCTGATCGTGTCGCCCGGCAGCACCGGCACGCCAAAGCGCACGTCGGCGTAGCCGAGGTTGGCGACGGCGTTGAGCGAGACGTCAGGCACGGACTTGCCGAAGACCGTATGGAAGACCAGCAGGTCGTTGACCGTCTCGCGCGGGTAGCCGAGCGTGCGCGCGAACTCGGCGTTGCAGTGCAGCGGGTAGCGGTCGCCGGTGAGCGCGATGTAGAGCGCGGCGTCGCCCTCGGTAAGCGTGCGCGGCACGGCGTGGCGGATCTCGAGGCCGGTCTCGAGGTCCTCGAAGTAGTTGCCGGTGCTGGCCTTGTCGCTCATGCGCCCCCCGCCCGGCATATTGTAGGCGCGTGCCCGCCGAGCGGAAGCGGGCTCCGGGACCGGCGGAGGTGTGAGATGGGCGCGAAGGAACTTGAGGCGCTGATCGAGGTGCTGCGCGGGCAGACCGAACTCGGCCGCGACGGTCACGTCCTCGGCACGTGGGTGATCCGCTACAACAAGGAGCGAGGGGCGTTCAGCTTCGACAAGTGCGAGAGCGAGATCTACTGCAACGAGCGCCCCAGCCTGATCGCCCTCGACGGCGCCGTGCTCGACCCCGGCGGCCCGCTCGACGAGGGGTTCTAGCGCGGTGAGCCGCCCCACGGTCTGCATCGCCACCCAGCTCGAGGACGACCTCACGGCGCAGATCGTCGCCGCTTGCGAGGTCGTGCAGGTCGAGCCGGGAGCGTCGCTCGATGAGTTGATCGCGGCCGTGCGCGGCGTGGACGGCATGATCAGCCCGACGCACTTCAACCTCGGCGAGGAGTTCTTTGCCTCCGTGCCCGGCCTGCGCGTCGTCTCGCAGCACGCCGTCGGCTACAACAACATCGACGTCGAGGCCGCCACGAGGCACGGCGTCGCGGTCTGCAATACGCCTACCGTCCTCAACGCCGCCGTCGCCGATCTGACGATGGCGATCATCATCTCGCTCGCGCGGCGGCTCTGGGAGTTCGAGGCCTTCTCGCGCAGCGGCGCCTGGGCGCGCGGCGAGCCGCTCCCGGCGCTCGCCCACGAGATCAGCGGCAAGACGCTCGGCGTGATCGGCTTCGGGCGCATCGGCCGCGAGGTCGCGCGCCGCATGCAGGCAATCGGCATGCGCATCATCTGGTACGACGTCTTCGAGGGCGCGTCGACCGCAACGATCGACGATGTCGAGGACGCGCCCTACCGCGCACTCGACGATCTGCTGCGCGAGTCGGACTTCGTGACGATCCACACCAACCTCACGACGGAGTCGTACCACCTGATCGGCGCGCGCGAGCTGGCGCTGATGAAGCCCAGCGCCTACATCGTGAACACCGCGCGCGGGCCGGTGATCGACCAGCCGGCGCTGGTCGCGGCCCTCGAGGGCGGCCAGATCGCCGGCGCCGGCCTGGACGTACTGGAAGCCGAGCCGCCGGACCCGGACGACCCGATCGTCCGGCTGCCGAACGTGATCACCTTCCCGCACATCGGGACCGCTGCCGTGGAAACGCGGCGCGCGATGCGCGAGCTGGCGGTGCGAAACCTGATCGCCGTCGTGAGCGGCGAGACGCCGCCCGCGATCGTCAATCCCGAGGTGCTCGGATCCTCGGGGCGAGGGGACGCATGAAGAAGAAGCGGAGCGACCGCCTGTCGGACGCGCGCGCCGAGGCGGAACGGCGCGGCGTGGGCGGCTACGGTCGCCACGTCTTCATCTGCATCGGTCCGGACTGCTGCACGAAGAAGGAGGGCGCCGCCGCCTGGGCGCGGCTGAAGCGCCGCGTGGGCGAGCTGAACGCCCGCGGCGACGAGCCGCCGATCTACCGCACGAAGGTCGGCTGCCTGCGGATCTGCGAGAGCGGGCCGGTGGCCGTCGTCTACCCCGAGGGTCGCTGGTACGCGGGCCTGGACCCGGCCGCCCTCGATCGCGTCATCGCCGAGGACCTGGGACAGGGCCGCCCGGTGCCGGACCACCTGATCGGCGAGAACCCGCTGCCGCTCGACGGCTAACCGCCCTCGACGATCTTCCCGTCGTACGGCCCGACGCCCACCGAGGCGGCCGCCTCGGCGATCTGCTGCCAGGTCGCGTCCTCGAGCGGGATGCCGTCGCGGCGCTCGGCCATGCGACGGCGCTCCGGCTCGCCGGGCGTCAGGATTTCGTCGAAGCCCTCGGCGTAGGGGGGCTGCTTCACGTAGTCGAGCAGTCCGGCGAGCTCGCCCTCGAAGCCTTCGAGGCCGGCGAAGCGCTCGGGGTCGACGGCGATGAAGAAGAAGCCGTTGCCGCGGCTTGCCCCGCCGCTGCTCGCGCGCGCCCCGGTCAGCGCGCCGCCGAGCAGGTCGACGGCGAGCGCGAGCGCGTAGCCCTTGTGGCCGACGCCGCCGTCACCGCCCGCCCCGTAGTCCGGCGCGACGCCGAGGGGCAGCAGCGCGCCCTCCGCCCTCGATCCCGGCGGGTCGCCGCCGTAGAGGTCGTGCGGGTCCGTCGAGGGCCGGCCGGCGCCATCGACGATGCTGCCGGGGGGCAGCTCGGCGGCGCGGTTGCGCGCCACCCGCACCTTGCCCTCGGCGACCACGGGCGTCGCCATGTCGAGCACGAACGGCGCATCCGGGTCGCCGGTCGGCGCGGCGACGAAGAGCGGGTTGGTCGCGAGCCGCCTCGCCGTGCCGCCGAACGGCGCGACGAAGGCGCTGGCGCCGTGTCCGTTGACCCAGCCGAGCGCCACCATGCCCTGCGCCGCGGCCTGCTCGCCGTAGGCGCCCGCCCGCCCGATATGCGCCGCCTGGTAGCCGCCAACCGCCGCGAGGCCCTGCGCGCGCGCCTTGGCGACCGCGGTCGCCATCGCCTCACGGGCGACGACCTGGCCGAAGTTCCAGTTGCCGTTGACGAGCGCCGTCGTCTCCGTCTCGCGCTCGACCTCGATCGGCGCCCCCGGCAGGACGCGACCCTCCTGCACCGAGAGGATGTACGGCGCGGTGCGAATCACGCCGTGCGAGTCGTGGCCCTTGAGGTTCGCCTCCACGAGGTGGTCGGCGACCTCCCGGGCGTCGTCCGCGGGAGCGCCGGTCGCCTCGAAGATGCGCGCGAGGTAGCGCCGCAGATCGTCGGGCGCGACAACCGGCAACGGCTACGCCTCGTGCACGTTGGCGACGCCGGTCGTCGAGCGCGCCTCGGCGAGCTGTGAGCCCGCCGCCTGACGGATGAAGCCGACGTCGTTGTTGAGCATCGCCGTGTCGAAGCCCGCCTGCAGCCACTTCACCGTGTACTCGAGGCTGCCGGTGTGCACCCCCGCGGCGACGCCGTGCCGCCGACACGCCTCGAGGATGCCCAGCACCGTCTCCTGGTGCTTCGGGTCGGCGTTGTCGCCGGTCGGCGTGATTCCGATCGCGTAGGCGAGGTCCGAGGGGCCGATGTAGGCGCAGTCCACGCCCGGTGTCGAGAGGATCTCGTCGAGGTTCTCGAGCGCCTCCTCCGTCTCGATCATGCAGATCACGGCGATCTCGTCGTTGGCCTCGTCCTGGTAGCCGGCGCCGCCATACATCGCGGCGCGCGTGGGGCCCGAGGAGCGCCCGCCGTCCGGCGGGTAGCGGCAGGACCAGACGGCCTGCTCGGCCTCCTCACGGTTGTTCACGAGGGGGACGATCACGCCGTAGGCGCCCGCGTCGAGCACCTTCATGATCATCGCGGGCTCGTTCCAGGGGACGCGCACGAACGGCGTCGTCTCCGTGGTCGAGATCGCGCGGCACATCTCGATCACGTCGGCGTAATCGACGGCCCCGTGCTGCATGTCGATGCAGAGCCAGTCGAAGCCGAGGTTGGCCATCACCTCGGCGGAGTGTCCCGAGGGCGTGCTCAGCCAGCCGCCGATGGTCTGCCGTCCCTCACGCCATGCTCGTAGCACCTTGTTCGGTCGCATTTCGTGTCTCCTCCCAAGCGCCCGAGGGCGCGTTCTTACGCTTCGCGCGTCCTGCGGCGCCCTACTCGAGCGGCACGCGCGGCGTGACCGCGGTGCGGTTCGGCAGCGCGGCGAACTCCGAGGGCCAGCGCCCTTGCAGCACCGACACCACCGTGTTGCCGACGCGTTCCTTCATCCGCTGGAACGCGAGATCCGAGTACGAGGCGGAGTGCGGCGTCAGCACGACGTTGTCCATCGCCAACAGCGGCGAGTCCGCGGCCAGCGGCTCCGACTCGAAGACGTCGAGGCCCGCGCCGCCGATCTCGCCTGCCTCGAGCGCGGCGATCAGCGCCGCCTCGTCGTGCACCGGTCCGCGCGAGGTGTTCAGGAAGATCGCGCCCGGCTTCATCAGCGCGAACTGCTCCGCGCCCATCATGCCGCGCGTCTGCGGCGTTAGCGGCGGGTGCGCCGAGACGTGGTCGGCGCCGCGCAGCAACTCCGCGAGGCTCCCGGCGCGCTCGACGCCACAGGCCTCGAACGTCGCGTCCTGCTCGTAGGGGTCGTAGGCGGTCACGATCATACCGAGTGCCTGCGCGCGCACGGCGACCTCACGGGCGATCGCGCCGAAGGAGATCAGGCCGAGCGTCTGGCCGTGGATCGCGGGGGCGGGGGCGCGGTCGACGCTGCCCCAGCGGCCGGCGCGGATCGCGCGGTCGTGCACGACCAGCTTCTTGGCGACGGCGAGCAGCAACATGATCGCGTGGTTCGCGACCTCGGGCTGGCAGAAGTCCGGGTAGTGCGCGACGACGACGCCGTGCTCCGTCGCGGCGGGAATGTCGAGCGTGTCGAGGCCGACGCCGTAGCGCACAATCAACCGGAGCCGCGGCGACTCCTCGATCACGCGCCGGTTGATCTGCGCGGAGCTGACAAGCACGGCCTGCGCCTCGCGCAGCAGCTCGATCCGCTCGTCCTCGCTCCCCGCCTGCGCCACGACCAGCCGCCCGCCGGCGGGCTCGATGATCGAGCGTTCGATCGCGTAGCGGTCCTGGTCGGACGTCTCGGTCTGGACGGCGAGGAATGAGGTATCGCTCACGGCCCGGATGGTCACGGCGGGCCGCGCAACTGTCAACGAACGGAGAAATCAGGGCGCGGGTCGCCGTCCGTGGTACGCTCGATCCGCAGCGCGAGCGGCACGGACGGAGAGGTGTCATGGTCGAACAACCGACCGATGCGGACCGCATGCAGGCGTCCGAGAAATCGCTCGAGAAAATGTGGAAGTTCGCCGAGAAGTTCGCCGAGAAGAGCGGCTCATACCTCCACCCGCAGCGCGAGATCACCGAGTTCCTCGTAATCGGCCTCGCCAAGCACGTGGACGACCTCGGGCGGCCGCTCTGCCCCTGCAACTTCTACGAGGACAAAGAGGAAGAGGTGAAGCGCAGCACCTGGATCTGCGCCTGCGAGGAGATGCAGAAGTACAAATACTGCCACTGACTGCTGTTCTGTAATGAGGAAGGTCTTCCCATCACCGAACATCTGCCAGAAGACCACGAAGGCCGTGAGATTTACGGCGTCGTGGAGGACCCGCACCCCGACAAGGGACGCGCGCTCGCGCGCCTCGAGGAGAAGCAGGGCCGCAAGATCGAGAAGTAACGGGCGGCGGCACGCGCCGCCGACACACGACGGGCGCCCTCGCCGGCCGGCCGGGGAAGCACGCGATGGAGATCGGGGAGACGCTCTACGTCACCCGCCGCATGGAGTGGCGCCGCTGGCTGGAGACGAACTTCGACACGGCGCCTGAGATCTGGCTTGTCTACCCGAACAAGGCGTCGGGCGAACCGCGCATTCCCTACAACGACGCGGTGGAAGAGGCGCTCTGCTTCGGCTGGATCGACAGCATCGTCAAGAAGCCGGACGAACTGCGGGCCGCGCAGCGGTTCTCACCGAGGAGGCGGGGCAGCCGCTACTCGCAGCTGAACCGGGAGCGGCTGCGCTGGCTTGCCGGCGAAGGGCTGCTGCACCCCTCCGTTCGTGCGGCGGTCGAGGAGGTGCTGCGCGAGGAGTTCGTGTTCCCCGAGGACATCCTCGACGCGATCCGGGCGAACGATCGGGCGTGGGCGCACTACGAGGGCTTCTCCGCCGCGTACCGCCGCATCCGCGTGGCGTACGTCGATGCCGCCAGGGCGCGCCCGGAGGTGTTCGAAAGCCGCCTGCGGAGCTTCATCAAGGCTACGGAGCGGGGGAGGCAGCTGGGCTACGGCGACGTCGAGAAGTACTTCTGAGCGGGGCTCCGCGCCTGCCACAGCCCAGTCCCGCCGGGGCACAGAGGAGGCCGCCGACGCACGACGGGCGCCCTCGCCAACTGGCGGGGCGCCCGTTTCAGTTTCGGGCTCTTGTGCGACGCGAGGGCTACGCGAGTGCGGCGTCGAGCTGCTTCGCGAGGTCGCCCTTGGGGCGGAAGCCGACGATCTGGCCGACCGGCTCGCCGCCCTTGAAGACGAGCAGCGTGGGGATCGAGCGGATCCCGTACTGGCCGGCGGTCATCGGGTTCTCGTCGGTGTTGAGCTTCACGAACTTGACGCGGCCGTCGTACTCCTCGGCAAGCTCCTCGACGATCGGGGCGACCATGCGGCAGGGGCCGCACCAGGGCGCCCAGAAGTCGACCAGCACCGGGTCATCGTTCTCGATCACGTCCGAGTTGAACGTCGCGTCCGTCGTGTCGGTCGGCATCGTCATGGCGTGCACTCCCCCTTCAGTCAGCGGCACCCGTTGGGCCTCGATCCAGTATCTCACGCAGCGCCAGCGCGCGCCTGTCTGACTGCCGCCGGAGCCCCGCTACTCCCCGCCGGACTGTGCCTCCATCGCGCCGCGCAGCGCGGCAAGCGCGCCGCGCTCCACGTCCGCCGCGGCGCTGCGCAGGGCGCTCGCGATCGCGAAAGCGTCGCTCGTACCGTGCGCGATGAAGACGGAGCCGTCGAGGCCGAGCAGCGGCGCGGCGCCGTGCGCGCGGTAGTCCAGCGAATCGCGCACCTTGCGCGCCGCCGGGCGAATCAGCAGCCCGCCGAGGCGGCCCCGCCAGGAGGTCGCAGCGGCACTCCGCAGCTCGCCCATCAGCAGCTCCATCAGGCCCTCGCCGAGCTTGAGCACGACGTTGCCCGTGAAGCCGTCCGTCACTGCGACGTCGGCACGGTTCTCGACCAGGTCGCGGCCCTCGATGTTGCCGATGAAGCGCAGGCCGGACTCGCTCAGCCGCTCGTACGTCTCGATCGTGAGCGGCGACCCCTTGCTGCCCTCCTCGCCGATGTTGAGCAGGCCGACGCGCGGCTCGGCCACCCCGCGCGCGGCGCGCATATAGCTGCTGCCGAGGTGCGCGAACTGCACGAGGTGCGAGGCGCGGCACTCCGCGTTCGCTCCCGCGTCGAGCAGCAGCGTCAGCCCCTTCGGGAAGGGGATCGGCGCGCCGATCGCGGGGCGCTCGACGCCCGGCAGCCGCCCAAGCTCGAGCAGTGCGACGACGAACACGGCGCCCGTGTTGCCGGCGGAGACGAAGGCGTCCGCCTCGCCATCGCGGACAAGCCGGACGCCCACATACGCCGAGGATTCCTTGCGGCGGACCGCCTCGCGAGCGGCGTGGTCCCCCATCTCGATCACGTCCGGGGCGTGCACCACGCGCAGCGCCGCAGGCGCGCCGCCAAGCCGCTCGATCTCGGCCTGGAGTCGCTGCTCGTCGCCAACGAGGGCGACCTCGATGCCATCGCGAGCGGCCGTGATCGCGCCCTCGGCCGTCGCCGCGGGTGCGAAATCGCCGCCCATCCCGTCGAGCGCGATGCGGGTCACGGCGCGTCCTCCGGCTCCTCGTCGTCCGCGTCGTGCGAGAGCACGGCGATCAGCCGCTCGTCGCCGTCGCGCGGCGGGACGCCCTCGTAGTCCCCATACCAGGCGTCGACGCGCAGGCCCGCGAGGCGCGCCGCCAGCTCGATCTCGCCCGCGGTGATGACGCGCAGCGCGAACTGCTGCGTGACGCGGCGCAGCGGACCGGACGGCGGCTGCACGTCGAAGTGCCACGTCACGAGGCGCAGCGACTCGCTCGGCACGCCCTCGACGGCGACGAGCTTCGTCACCTGCGCCTCGCCGTCCTTGCAGGGCAGTGGGCGCGTCCAGTGCTCCACCAGCGGGCGCGGGCCGGGGAGCCAGTCGTCGGCGTGCGGCGCCTCGACATCGACGGCCGCGATCCCGTCGGGCGCGAGATGCACGGCGACGCTCGCGAAGGCGGCCGCGATGTCCTCGGTGGTCTCGAGGTGCTGGAGGCCGCCGAGCGGGATCAGCACGAGGCCGAAGCGCTCGCCGAGCGCGAGGCTGCGCATGTCGCCCTCGACGAGCCGGACGGGCAGGTCCTTGGTGCGCGCGCGGGCGGCCTCGATCATCGCCGCGCTGTAGTCGACGCCGGCGACGCCGAACCCGGCGCCGGCGAGAGCGCGGGCGACGCGGCCCGTGCCGCAGCCCAGCTCCAGCACATCCTCGCGACCGTCGCGCGCCGCCGCTCGCTCGGCGAGCGCGAGATAGAGCGCGAGATCGTCGTCGAAGCCCTCGAGATCGAGGTCGTAGAAGGGCGCGATCTCCGCGAAGGGGTCGGCGGGCGGCTCCAGCATTCGCGAGATGCTAGCACCACGCCGCGAGCGGCGGACAGACGGCCGGCCGCGCTTGACCCGGTTCGCGGTGCGGCTCAGCATCGACGCATGACGGCATCGCTCGACGGCGGACGCCTGCGCGCGCTGATCCGCGCGATCCCGGACTTCCCGGAGCCCGGCATCCTCTTCCGCGACATCACACCCCTGCTGCACGACCCCGCCGGCCTGCGCGAGACCAACGACGCCCTCGCCGAGGTCGCGCGCGACTACGGCGCGACGCTCGTCGCCGGGATCGAGGCGCGCGGCTTCATCTTCGGCGTGCCCGTCGCGGAACGCCTCGGCGTGCCGTTCGTGCCGATGCGCAAGCCGGGCAAGCTCCCGGCCGACCGCGCCTCCGTCGCCTACGAGCTGGAGTACGGCTCGGCCTCGCTGGAGGTGCACCGCGACCCCTCCGTGGACGGCCACCGCGTCGCGATCGTCGACGACCTGATCGCGACCGGCGGGACCGCCGAGGCGGCGGCGCAGCTGGTCGCCAACCTCGGCGGCGAGGTCGCCGGCTTCGCCTTCGTCGTCGAGCTGGCCGAGCTCGGCGGACGCGACCGGCTGGCCCCGCACGGGGTAACGTCGCTGGTGACGTACTGAGGGGGGCGGCATGAGCCTCAGGAAGGTCAGCAGCGGGCGGATCGAGAAGAGCGGCTTCTGGGTCTTCACCAGCTGGAAGTTCTTCACCGCGAAGACCCGCTACTTCGACCTCACCAACAGCGAATACCGCCGAGCCGCATCGGAGCTCGATGCGGCGGGCGCGGTCCGGATCGGTCGCGAGGACGAGCGCGTGCTGTGGTGGACGAACGCCGGGCTGTTCTGGGCCGACCCGGAGCTGTCCGGCGAGGACGTCGAGCTCCTCGTCTGGGATCGCCAGCGGCGGCAGGACTCGCGGCTGGACCGCCTGCGCAAGATCCGCGCACGGGACGAGGACATTGCCTCGGCCCGCCGCGAGCGCATCCCCGACGAGGTGCGCGCGTTCGTCTGGGAGCGCGATGCCGGACGCTGCGTACAGTGCGGCAGCGAGGACGAGCTGCAGTTCGACCACGTCATCCCGGTTGCGAAGGGCGGCGGCAACGCGATCGACAACATCCAGATCCTGTGTGGAGACTGCAACCGGCAGAAGAGTGATTCGATAATCTGACGGCGGCATGGAGGACCAGGCATGAGCACGGCGGAGATCGGCGTCATCGGCGGGTCCGGCTTCTACCAGCTCGAGGAGCTGCGCGACGCCGAGCGGCTCGAGGTGGAGACGCCGTTCGGCGCGCCGAGCGGGCCGATCGTCGCCGGCACGATCGAGGGCCGAAGCGTCGCCTTCATCGCACGGCACGGCGAGGGGCACCGCCTGCTGCCCTCCGAGGTGCCCGCGCGCGCCAACATCCACGCGCTCAAGCAACTCGGCGCGCAGCGCGTGATCTCGCTCTCCGCCGTCGGCTCGCTGCGCGAGGAGATCGCGCCGCTGCACGCCGTGACGCCCGACCAGATCATCGACCGCACGAACTGGAAGCGCCCGCACACCTTCTTCGGCGACGGCATGGTCGCGCACATCGGCTTCGCCGACCCGTTCTGCGCCGACCTTGCGACAGCGCTGGCCGACGCAGCCGAGGCGAGCGGCGTCACGACGCATCGCGGCGGCGCGCTGGTGGTGAGCGAGGGGCCGTCGTTCTCGACGCGCGCCGAGGCGCGCATCAACCGTGACGCCGGCGGCACGATCATCGGAATGACCGCGGTCCCGGAGGCAAAGCTCGCCCGCGAGGCCGAGCTCTGCTACGCCGCGCTCTGCTTCGTCACCGACTACGACGTCTGGCGCGAGTCGGAGGAGGATGTGAGCGCGGACATGGTGCTGGAGAACCTCTCGAGGAACGCCGCGCGCGGCCGCCAGGCGCTGGTGCGAACAGTCGCCGGGCTCGGCGCGATCGGAGACTGCGGCTGCGGCGACGCGCTCGCCTCGGCGCTGGTCACCTCGCCGGACCTCGTGCCAGTGGAGACGCGGCGGCGGCTCGCGCTGCTGCTGCGGCGCTACCACGGCGAGCCACCGGACGAGCCATGACGCGCACGCTCTCGCACGACCGCGCCGCCGAGGGCGACGCCGCGCTCTACCGCGTGCACCAGGAGCGCAACAGCCAGCGCCTGCTCGCGCTGCTCGGCGAGGACCGCGCTTTCGCCGCCTTCGCGATCGGCCACCTCGATCACGGGCTCTTCGCCGCTGCGAGCTACTGGACGGCCGAGGGACCGGCGGGCGAGCACGCAGTGGTGATGCACGCCAACGGATCGCTGGGGCGGATGAGCGTGATCAGCGGCGACCCGGCCGCCGCCGCCGCGGCGCTCTCCCTGCACCCGGGCCCGCGAGGCGGCTACCTCGCGACCTGCGGCCCGGAGCACCTGCCGGCGGTGCGCGGCGTCTACACGCTCGGCGGCCTGATCTCGATGATCCGCATGTCCGTCGGCGCCGACAGCTTCCAGCCGGTCGGGGCGGGCATCGGCCCGCGCTCCGTGCAGCGCCTCGCGGCGCGCGACGCGCGCCAGCTGAACGCGCTCTACGCGACCGGCGGCGGCCCCACCGGCTACCGCCGCGAGCACATCGAGCAGGGCGTCTACTACGGCGTCTTCGAGGGCGGCTCGCTCGCCGCCGTCGCGGGGACGCACCTCGTCTCGCCGGGCATGGGTATCGCCGTGGTCGGCAACGTCTTCACGCGCGCCTCCGCACGCGGGCGTGGGCTCGCGACGCGCGTCACCTCGGCGGTCACGGCCGATCTGCTGGAGCGCGGCTGCTGGCAGGTGACACTGACCGTGGACCCGGAGAACGCCCCGGCGCTGCGCGCCTACGAGCGACTCGGCTACGTGCGAGGCGCGCCGGTGCACGAGGCGCGCTTCCAGCGCCGCGACGTGCTCGGGCTGGGCGCGCTGCTGCGGCGTCGCTTCGCGCGGCGCGGCCCGGACGGCGAGCGCCTCGTGCGCGTCGCGCCCGGCGAGTAAGGTGGCACTCGTCTGGAGGAGCCGATGAGCAACGCGACCGCCGGCGAGATCGCCGATCCCGGACTGGCCGCCGCGGGCGTGCGCCGCATCGAGTGGGCGGCGCGCGAGATGCCCGTCGTGGCGCAGATCCGCGAGCGCTTCGCTGCGGAGCGCCCCCTCGAGGGCCTGCGCGTCAGCACCTGCGCCCACGTCACCACGGAGACCGCGAACCTGGTGCTGGCGCTGCGCGACGGCGGAGCGGAGACGCGGCTGGCGGCCTCGAACCCGCTCTCGACGCAGGACGATGTGGCCGCCGCACTCGTCGCCGAGTACGGCGTGCCGACCTTCGCGATCAAGGGCGAGGACCACCCGACCTACTTCCGCCACCTCGACCTCGCAATCGAGCACGCGCCGGGCGTCGGGCCGCAACTGACGATCGACGACGGCGCGGACCTGACCGCGCTGCTGCACCGCGAGCGGCGCGACCTCCTCGAAGGCGTCGCCGGCGGCACGGAGGAGACGACGACCGGGGTGATCCGGCTGCGCGCGATGGCGGACGACGGCGCGCTCGGCTACCCGATCGTCGCCGTCAACGAGGCGGAGACGAAGCGCTTCTTCGACAATCGCTACGGCACCGGCCAATCCACCCTCGACGGCATCATCCGCGCGACCAACATCCTGCTGGCGGGCAAGACCGTGGTGGTCTGCGGCTACGGCTGGTGCGGGCGCGGCATCGCGATGCGCGCGCAGGGCCACGGCGCACACGTGATCGTCACCGAGGTCCAACCGACGCGCGCCCTCGAGGCGATGCTCGACGGCTACCGCGTCATGCCGATCGCCGATGCGGCGGGCGAGGGCGACATCTTCGTGACGGCGACGGGCGACATCAACGTGATCGACCGACCCGCGTTCGAGGCGATGCGGAGCGGCGCGATCCTCGCCAACTCCGGCCACTTCGACGCCGAGATCAACCTCGAGGCGCTCGCGGCGATGACGGAGGCGCGACGCGAGCTGCGCCCGTTCGTCGAGGAGTGGACGCTGAGCGACGGGCGGCAGCTGGTGGTGCTGGCCGAGGGGCGGCTGATCAACCTCGGCGCGGCGGAGGGGCACCCGGCGAGCGTGATGGACATGTCGTTCGCGAACCAGGCGCTCTGCATCGAATACCTCGCGAGCCAGCACGCGAGCCTCGGGGCAGCCGTCTACGACGTGCCGCGGGAGATCGACGAGGAGGTCGCGCGCCTCAAGCTGGCGGCGATGGGCGTCGCGATCGATACGCTGACGGAGGAGCAGGAGCGCTACCTGCGATCCTGGGAGCTGGGCACCGCCTGAGGGCCGCAGCGATGGCGGCTGCGGCCGAACTGCGGTCCAATCGGGGGCGGAGACGCGCGGAAGGCAGGGGGGCATGAGCAACACCTTCTTCGATTCGCCGTCCCTCCTGCTGACCAGCGAGTCGGTCACCGAGGGGCACCCGGACAAGCTCTGCGACCAGATCTCGGACGCCGTGCTCGACGCGCTGCTCGCGGGCGATCCCGACGCCCGCGTGGCCTGCGAAACGGCCGTCAACACCGGCCTGGTGTTCGTCTTCGGCGAAGTCAGCACGACCTCCTGGGTCGACCTCCAGGACGTCGTGCGCCAGACCATCCGCGAGGTCGGCTACGACGACTCCGAGGTCGGCTTCGACTGGCGGACCTGCGGCGTCATCTCCTCGCTCAAGGAGCAGGCCAGCGACATCGCGCGCGGCGTCGACGCCGCAATCGAGGCGCGTGAGCGCGGCTCGGAGGACGTGTACGACCAGATCGGCGCGGGCGACCAGGGAATGATGATCGGCTTCGCCTGCGACGAGACTCCTGATCACATCCCGCTCACACTCTGGCTCGCGCACCGGCTCGCGCAGCGGCTGACGGCGCTGCGCAAGAGCGGCGTGCTGCCCTACCTGCGCCCCGACGGCAAGTCGCAGGTCACGATCGAGTACGAGTATGGCGTCCCCAAGCGCCTCGAGGCCGTCGTCGTTTCCACGCAGCACGACCCGGACGTGCGCATCGAGCAGCTGCGCGAGGACGTGCGCAAGCTCGTCATCGAATACGTCTGCCCGGACGACCTGCTGGCCGGGCTCGACGAGGACAAGATCTTCGTGAACCCGACCGGGCGCTTCGTCTCGGGCGGGCCGGCCAGCGACGCCGGGCTGACGGGCCGCAAGATCATCGTCGACACCTACGGCGGCATCGCGCGCCACGGCGGCGGCGCCTTCAGCGGCAAGGATCCGACGAAGGTGGACCGCTCCGCCTCCTACGCCGCCCGGCACGTCGCGCGGAACATCGTCGGGGCGGGGCTGGCCGGCCGTATCGAGGTCCAGGTCTCGTACGCGATCGGCGTGGCGCAGCCGACCTCGGTTGCGATCGAGACGTTCGGGACGGGGAATCTGCCGGACGCGGACCTGGTGCGCCTGATCGGCGAGCACTTCGATCTACGGCCCGCCGCGATCATCGACCGCTTCGAGCTGCGCCGCCCGATCTACCAGCAGACCGCGGCCTACGGGCACTTCGGCCGCCCGCTGCTCGATCTGCCGTGGGAGAAGCTGGACACGGTGGACGCACTGCGCCAGAGCGTCGGCCTCGACCCCCTCGACGGGTAGCGCAACAGCTGCAAGAGCCGGTTTCAGCTCTACAGGAGATAGTCGGTTCGGTCGCGAATTGCCAGGTAGTCGTCCCAATCGAGGTAATGCACCCACGTGCTACGTCGATCACCGCGCACGCGAAGCGCGCGATTGGCGCCAGAACCACGCCACGCCGCAACTTCAGCACGCGGATACCGTTCGAAACGGTCGGTGACGAACTCCAGCGCCGGTCTCAGGTCGGTATCAGTCGAGAACACCACCCCAACATCGTATCGATCGTCGATCGCCCCCGCCACGAAGTCGATGGCGAGCTGGACATCCACGCCCTTCTGTTCGGCTCGGGTGTCTGGCCAGTCACCTGGGTAGCGCAGTGGCCTGGGGATGACGACGGCGCCCGCTCGTTCCCACGCCTCGCACTGGCGCATGTGCGCCCCGTACGTCTTCGGCTCTTTGGTCGATTCGGGCCGCCCGGTGTAGACGCGGACTTCGCTCAGAGTACGCGTGAGTCCCGGTGGCGGGCGGCTGCAGATCAGATTCCCGAGAGCCAACGGGTCAATCTGACCGTCGGTGTGGTGAGCGGAGACGCCGGAGTAGAAGGTGCGGCGCGCTCCCCCGTACACGTTCTGCATATCGACGAACACCGCGACTCGATCTGCCATAGTGACGGGACGCCCTACATAGATAACCCCGCCAGTTCACCACCTGAGGCAGTGGACGGCGGGGAGGATTTACCCCCGGAGGGGTGTCGCGAGTATCAGCACGCGCCCAACCGATTGTCAAACGGGCGAATCGGACACTCCGGCTAGTCCTGATCAACCCAATCGCGGCCCTGGACGCTACACCGAACCCTCATCCGTGGGATCGATCGACTGCTTCGGCGACCACCGCGCGACCCAGCGCTCAATACCCACCGGACGGGGTGCGGTGTACGATCCGCGCCGTGCGCGCGATAGTGCTCATCGGCGGCAAGGGGACGCGGCTGCGCCCGCTCTCGTGGCGGACGCCGAAGCAACTCGTCCCGATCCTCAACCGCCCGCTCCTCTCCTACCTGCTCGACGCGCTGCGCGCGCACGGCTTCGAGCGCGTCACCTTCGCGATGACCGAGCGCAACGAGGCGATCGAGGCCGCGTTCACCGGCGACGCCGCGCCCCACGGCCTCACGATCGAGTGCGTCCTCGAGGGCGAACCGCTCGGCTCCGGGGGCGCGATCGCCAACGCCTCGGGGGGCTGGGACGAGCCCTTCCTCGTCTGCAACGGCGACATCGTCAGCGACATCGACCTCGGCGCCTTCGCAGCAACGCACCGGCAGCGGGGGGCCGAGCTCTCGCTCGCGCTCTTCGAGGTCGAGGACCCCTCGCGCTTCGGCGTGGTCGTGCTCGGCGAGGGCGAGCGCATCACGCGCTTCGTCGAGAAGCCGCCGCGCGAGCAGGCGCCCTCGAGGCTGATCAACGCCGGGCTCTGGCTGTTCGAGTCCGCCGTCGGGCGCATGCTCGACGCGGACCGCTTCAACCGGGTCGAGGACGAGCTGTTCCCCGACCTCGCCGCGAACGGTCGCGGCATCTTCGGCCAGCGCCACGACGGCTACTGGGCCGACGTCGGCAACCCCGAGGCCTACCTGCAAACCAACCTCGATCTGCTCGCGGGCGCGGCCCCGGCGCTGCTGCCCGCCGGCTGGCCCGAGGACGGGCGCGCGACCGCCGCGGCGGAGATCGCCGCGGACGCGCGCATCGCGGGCCCGGCGCTGCTCGGCGCCGGGACGCGCGTCGGCGCGGGCGCGATCCTCGAGGGCGGCGTGGTGGCCGGGGCGGGCTGCGCGATCGGGCGCGGCGCGACGGTGGCCGGCAGCGTGCTCTGGGACGGCGTCGCGATCGGCGAGGGCGCGCGGGTGCGCGACTCGGTGCTGGCCGCGGGCGCGCGCGTCGGCGCGGGCGCGGCCCTCGAGGGCGTCGTGCTCGCCCACGGCGCGGCCGTCGCGGCCGGCGAGCAGCCTCCCGCGGGGACGCTGCTGGACCCGGAGGACGTCTACCGCGCCGGTGGGGTGCTGGCCGCGTCAGCCCTCGGAGCGGGGGGCGAGGCCTGATGGCCGAGATCCGCTTCGGCACGGACGGCTGGCGCGCCGTCATCGCCGAGGACTACACCTTCGAACACGTGCGCGCGGTCGCGCAGGCGACGGCCGGCTGGCTGCGCCGCACGGGGCAGCGCCGCAGCGGCGTGGTCGTCGGCTACGACACGCGCTTCCTCTCCGACGCCTTCGCGAACGCGACCGCCGAGGTCCTCGCCGCCAACGGCATCGCCGTCGCGCTGGCCTCGCGGGCCGCGCCGACGCCCGCGCTGTCGCACGCAGTGCTCGACCGCGGCGCGGCGGCGGGCGTGGTGATCACGGCCAGCCATAACCCGGCGCGCTGGAACGGTTTCAAGGTCAAGCAGGCCTCCGGTAACTCCGCCCCGCCCGAGGTCACGACTGAGATCGAGGAGGCCGTGCCCGCCATCCTCGACGGCGGCGGGGCGACGGGCGCCACGGACGGGGACGCCGCCGCGAAGATCGAGCGCTTCGACCCGAATCCGCCCTATCTCGCCGCGCTGCGCGAGTTCGTCGACCTCGAACGCATCCGCGAGGCCGGACTGCGCGTCGTGGTCGACTCGATGTACGGCGCGGCCGGCGGGCTGACGGCGGCGGCGATCGGCGAGGGCGCCACGACCGTGCACGAGCTGCACGGCGATCCGAACCCGGCCTTCCCGGGAATGCGCGCGCCGGAACCGATCGCCCCCAACCTCGGCGCGTTGATGCGGCTGCTCGAGGGCGGCGGCCACGACGTCGGCCTCGCGACGGACGGCGACGGCGACCGCTTCGGGCTGGTCGACGAGCAGGGGCGCTTCCTCAACCAGTTGCAGGTCTTCGCGCTGCTCGTGCGCTACCTGCTGGAGGTGCGCGGGGAGCGAGGCGCGATCGTGCGCTCGATCACGACGACGCGCATGGTCGACCTGCTCGGCGAGCGCCACGGCTGTCCCGTCATCGAGACGGCAGTCGGCTTCAAGCACCTCGGGCCACGGATGATCGAGGAGGACGCCGTCGTTGCCGGCGAGGAGTCCGGCGGCTACGCCTTCCGCGGCCACATCCCGGAGCGCGACGGCGTGCTGTCCGGGCTGCTGCTGCTCGACTACATGGTGCAGACCGGCAAGCCGGCCTCGCAGCTCCTCGCCGAGCTGTACGCCGAGCTCGGACCGCACGCGTACGACCGCGTCGACGTCACCCTGCGCGAGGAGGAGCGCGACGCGATCGCGGAGCAGGCTGCCGCCGCGACGCCCTCCGAGATCGCGGGGCTGCGCGTGGTCTCACGCGACACGCTGGACGGTTACCGCTTCACCCTCGAGGGCGGCTGGTGGCTGCTGCTGCGCTTCAGCGGCACCGAGCCGCTGCTGCGCATCTACGCCGAAATGCCCTCGGCCGGCCAGGTCCGCCAGGCGATCGAGCACGGCCAGGCACTCGCCGACGTCACGCTGTAGCGGGGCCACTGAGGCTCCACCCGGTAGCGACGGCGGCGTCCGTGCGTACCTCGGCTGCTATGCTCGGCGTCCCATGTTCGACGTCGTAGCTGCGGCAGCGGCCATCGCGCCCCGAATCCGTGCCGCCGCCGACACGATCGAGGCCGAGCGTCAGCTGCCGGACGAAATCGTTGACGCCATGGCCAAGGCCAGGCTGTTCACACTCCTGGCGCCCGCTGCCTACGGCGGCGCGGAGGCCGAGCCCACCACGGCCATTCGCGCCGTCGAGCTGATCGCGAGCGCCGACGGCTCTGCCGGCTGGCTGGCACAGAACGGATCGTTCGAGTCGGCGCTGCTCGGCTGGCTCTCGTCCGAAGCGATAGCGGGCATGCGCGCCCTCGAGAGTCGCGGCGCCACGAACATCCTCGTCGGCGGCGCAAATCTGCCCCAGGGGACCGCCGTCGAGGTCGAGGGCGGCTACCTGATCGACGGCCACTGGGACTTCGTCAGCGGGGTCATGCACTCCAACTGGATCCTCGGGGGCTTCTGGATCCTCGACCGCCCCGGCGGCGAGCGGCGCGTTGGCGCCGACGGTGAACCGCTGCAACGCATCGCCTTCATTCCATATGAGGACGGCGAGGTCCTCGATACGTGGAACGTCATGGGCATGCGCGGCACGGGCAGCAACGACTTCGTCGTGCACGACCGCTTCGTCCCCGCCGAGCGAACGATGTGGTACGCCGACCCTGCAGCGTTCCCCGGCCCGCGCTACCGCAGGCCGTACGTCGGCACGTGGGGCTGGTCGCTACACGGCGGCAACTCGCTGGGCATCGCTCGCGGCGCAATCGACGATCTGACCGCGCTCGCCCAGACACACGCTTCGAAGCACTCGACCACGCTGCTGCGCAACCGCCCGCACGTGCAACGCGCGATCGCCGAGGCCGAGGCGATCGTACAGAGCGCCCGCGCCTTCCTCCTTGAGGCCGTCGAGGCGGCCTGGGTCGCGGCAAGCGAGGACGCGCCCGACGCGCTGCGGCGCATCTGGGTCGCGCGACTGGCGCTGATGCACTCGGTGCACGAGGCGCTGCGAGCGGTGCAACTGCTCTACGACGCCGCGGGCAGCAATGCCATATTCACCGAGCATCGCATCGAGCGCGCCCTCCGTGACCTCAACGTGGCGAAGCAGCACGTTGCGGCCTCGAGGGACCACTACGAGTCGGTCGGCAGCGTCCTGCTCGGTGCGGACGACCCGGCCACGCTCCCGCTCGACCCGGCAGAGTGACCGGCCCCCGGCCTGAACTCGCCAGGCACCGCGAAGGCTGCCTCAACGGTGCCGCGGCTACGTCTCGACGTGCTCACGGACGCGTGAGACGAACTGGTCGAAGAGCCGGTCCGAGACGAACTTGATCAGTCGCGAGCCGACCTGCGCCATGCGGCCACCGACGTTGACGAGCGCCGCGAACTCGGCCTCGGTGCTGCCGTCGTCGAGGGAGCGCAGCTCGCCCGCCAGCTGCAGGTCGGCGCTGCCATCGCCCATGCCCTGGCCAACGACGCGGATGCGGTGGTTCTCCGCGTCGAGCTCATCGAAGGTCGCCTGGCCGCGGTAGCGGGCCTCGACGGGTCCGACCTTCACGCCGACGCGGCCGCGGACGTTGCGGTCGTCGATCACCTCGTCCAGCTCAGCGCCGGGCATGCACTGCACGACCTGCTCGGGGTCGGTGAGGAACTCCCAGACGCGGTCGATCGGCGCGTTCACCTTGAAGGTCTTCTCGATCTTGATCTCCATCGCCGCACTCCTCGCCCCACAAGCGGGTCGGTTCCTACTAGACTCGTGATTGCCTTGTAGCATCCGCCCGGGCGAACGCCAAGGAGTACCCCGATGATCCCCGGACAGTTCGAATACCACGCCCCCTCGACGCTGGACGAGGCGCTGGCACTACTCGCCGAGCACGGCTCCGACGCGCGGGTGCTGGCCGGCGGCCAGAGCCTGATTCCGCTGATGAAGCTGCGGCTCGCCTCGCCGGCCGTCCTCGTCGACCTCAACGCCGTCGACTCGCTGAGCGGCATCGAGGAGTCCGACGGGCAGCTGCGCATCGGCGCGATGACGCGCCACTCGGCGCTGGAGCGCTCGGAGCTGATCGCCTCGCGCTATCCGCTGATCGCCGACGCCGCCGCCGTGATCGCGGACCCGCTCGTGCGCAACCGCGGCACGACCGGCGGCTCGCTCGCCCACGCCGACCCGGCGGGCGACCTCGGCTCGGTGATGACCGCGCTGGGCGCCGAGGTCGGTGTCGCCGGGCCCGGCGGCGAGCGCACGCTCTCGATCGACGAGCTGCTGCTCGGCCCGTTCATGACCACGCTCGACGAGGGCGAGATCCTCACCGAGGTGCGCGTCCCCCAGCCCACGGACGGGAGCGGGGGCGCCTACGAGAAGCTGGAGCGCAAGGTCGGTGACTTCGCGACCGCCGCCGTCGCCGTGCAGATCACGCGCGCGAACGGCAGCTGCAGCGCGGCCGGCATCGGCCTCACTGCCGTCGGCCCGACGACGATCCGCGCGAGCGAGGCCGAGGACGCGCTGGTCGGCAGCAGCCTCGACGACGACGCGCTGCGCGCCGCCGCCGACCTCGCCGCGGCCGCCTCGGATCCGGCGGCCGACCTGCGTGGCTCCGAGGAGTACAAACGAGACATGGTGCGGGTGCTCACCCTGCGAGCCCTGCGGCGCGCCGTCGAGCGGGCAGGAGGGTAGACCGATGACACAGATCGAAGTCACGGTGAACGGTGCGGCCCAGCAGGTCGATGTCGAGCCTCGGCTGCTCCTCGTCCACCTCATTCGCGAGGACCTGCAGCTCACCGGCACGCACATCGGTTGCGACACCACGCACTGCGGCGCCTGCACGGTGCTGCTGGACGGCGTGCCGGTGAAGTCCTGCACGGTCTTCGCCGTACAGGCGAACGGCAGCGAGGTCACCACCGTCGAGGGCCTCGAGCAGGACGGCGAGTTGCATCCCGTCCAGCAGGGCTTCACCGAGGAGCACGGCCTGCAGTGCGGCTTCTGCACCCCGGGCATGATGCTCACCAGCGTCGCGCTGCTCGAGCAGAACCAGGATCCCAGCGAGGACGAGGTGCGGAAGGCGATCTCCGGCAACCTCTGCCGCTGCACCGGCTACGTGAACATCGTGAAGTCCGTGCAGCACGCGGGCCGCGCGATAAGGGAGGGTTAGGCCAGTGACCACGACAAGCCCCGAGATCGGAGGCATGGGCCATAGCCTCAAGCGCAAGGAGGACGCGCGCTTCATCCGCGGTCGCGGCACCTACGTCGACGACATCGTGCGGCCGAACATGCTCTACCTGGACATCGTGCGCAGCCCCTACGCGCACGCCCGCATCAAGAGCATCAACAGCGACGCCGCCCTCGAGGTGGACGGCGTGCTCGCCGTGATCACCGGCGAGACGCTGGAGGCGTACAACCTGCACTGGATGCCGACCCTGATGTCGGACACCCAGATGGTGCTCCCGGTCGACAAGGTGATGTACGCCGGCCAGGAGGTCGCCGCCGTCGTGGCGACCAGCCGCTACGCCGCCGCCGACGGCGTCGAGGCCGTCGAGGTCGAGTACGAGCCGCTGCCCGTGGTGATGGACCCGTTCAAGGCGCTCGAGCCGGACGCGCCCGTGCTGCGCGACGACAAGGAAGGCAAGACCGACAACCACATCTTCCACTGGGAGGTCGGCGATCGCGACGCGACCGAGCGCGCCTTCGAGGACGCCGACGTGACGGTGCAGCAGGACATCTACCTGCCGCGCATCCACGTCGCCTCGATCGAGACCTGTGGCTGCGTCGCCGAGTTTGACTCGGTATCAGGGCAGCTGACGGTCTGGATGACGACGCAGGCGCCGCACGCGATCCGCACGGTCTTCGCGCTGGTCGCGGGCCACGTCGGTCTGTCCGAGGAGAAGATCCGGATCATCTCGCCGGACATCGGGGGAGGCTTCGGCGGCAAGGTGCCGGTCTACCCCGGCTACGTGATCGCAGTCGCCGCCGCGGTCGTCACCGGGCACCCGGTGAAGTGGATCGAGGACCGCATCGAGAACCTGCAGGCGGACTCCTTCGCCCGCGACTATCACATGGCCGCCGAGATCGCCGCCGACAGCGACGGCACGATGAAGGCGCTGCGCATCAAGACGCTCGCCGACCACGGCTACACCGACGCCGCCGCGAACCCCTCGCAGTTCCCGGCCGGGCTGTTCTCGATCTGCACGGGCTCGTACGACTTCAAGGACGCCTTCGCCGAGGTGGACGGTGTCTACACGAACAAGCCGCCGGGCGGCATCGCCTACCGTTGCTCGTTCCGCGTCACCGAGGCCGTTCACGCCATCGAGCGGCTCGTCGACGTGCTTGCGACGGAGCTGCAGCTGGATCCGGCCGACGTGCGCAAGAAGAACTTCATCCCGGCGGACGCGTTCCCTTACCAGTCGGTCTTCGACTGGGAGTACGACAGCGGCGACTACGAGGGCGCACTCAACCTCGCGATGGAGACGATCGGCTACGACGAACTGCGCCGCGAGCAGGCCGAGAAGCGCGCGCGCGGCGAGCTGATGGGCATCGGCATCTCGAGCTTCACGGAGATCGTGGGCGCGGGGCCCTCGAAGCACTTCGACATCCTCGGGCTGAAGATGTTCGATAGCTGCGAGCTGCGCGTGCACCCGACCGGCAAGGCGATCGCCCGCTTCGGTACGAAGTCGCAGGGCCAGGGCCACGAGACGACCTACGCCCAGATCATCGCCGAGGAGCTTGGCATCCCCGCCAGTGACGTCGCCGTCGAGGAGGGCGACACGGACACGGCCCCGTACGGCCTCGGCACCTACGCCAGCCGCAGCACGCCGACCGCGGGCGCCGCGGGCGCCATCGCGGCGGGCAAGGTGCGGGCGAAGGCGCGAGCGATCGCCGCGCACCTGCTGGAGGCCGAAGAGGTCACCGAGGACGACCTCGAGTGGGAGCCCGGCCGCTTCTTCGTGCGGAGCGACCCCGAGAAGGGCGTCACCATCCAGGAGATCGCCCTCGCCGCCTACACGAACCACCCGCAGGGGATGGAGGCCGGCCTCGAGGCCGTCTCCTACTACGACCCGCCCAACCTGACGTTCCCCTTCGGCAGCTACATCTGCGTGGTGGACATCGACAAGGGGACGGGCGAGGTGCACGTGCGGCGCTTCGTCGCGGTGGACGACTGCGGCAACATCATCAACCCGATGATCGTCGAGGGTCAGGTCCACGGCGGACTGACGATGGGCCTCGCGCCGGCGCTCTACGAGGAGCTGTCGTACGACGAGAGCGGTAACCCGCTCAGCGCGTCGTTCGTCGACTACCTCGTGCCGACGGCGGTCGAGACCCCGAAGTGGGAGACCGCGAACACCACGACGCCCT
Organism: Dehalococcoidia bacterium; assembly: GCA_965207415.1. Classification (GTDB taxonomy): domain Bacteria; phylum Chloroflexota; class Dehalococcoidia; order UBA2979; family UBA2979; genus VXMT01. The sequence continues at coordinate 2,659,672 of CBDBMD010000003.1, read as the reverse complement.
CACCGCACCACCCGCTGGGCGCGAAGGGCATCGGCGAGTCGGCCACCGTCGGCGCGCCGCCGGCGATCGCCAACGCCGTGGTCGACGCGCTGTCGCACCTGGGCGTCCGCCACATCGACATCCCGATCACACCCGACAAGGTGTGGTCGATCCTGCGCGAGCACGGGATCACGGAGTAACGAGGCGCGGCCGTCCGCCCGGCGGGCGGGCGCCCCCGCGGAGACGGCCATGTCGGCATCGGATGACCCGCTCGGCCTGGCGGTCGCGCTGCGCGAGCGGCGCGAACCGTTCGCCCTCGCAACCGTCGTCGCCTGCCGGCGGCCGACCTCGGCCTACCCCGGCGCGAAGGCGCTGATCGACGCCGAGGGCGCGTTCAGCGGCTGGGTCGGCGGCAGCTGCGCCCAGCCGCTGGTGCTGCGCGAGGCGCTCGCGGCCCTCGAGGACGGCAAGCCGCGCCTGCTGCGCATCAGCCCCGACCCCGGTCTCGGCGAGCCCGAGGAGGGCGTGATCGAGCTGGCGATGCCCTGCCAGAGCCAGGGCGCACTGGAGATCTACGTGGAGCCGTTCCTGCCCCGCCCCGAACTGGTCGTGATCGGCGAGACCCCGCTCGCGCAGGCCCTCGCAAGCGCCGGCAAGCTGATCGAGTTCGACGTCACCGTGTCCGACCCCGGCGCGACCGCCGAGGCGTTCCCCGACGCCGATCTGCTGCTCGCGGACCTCGAGGCAACCGCCGCGCGGCTGCACGCCGATAGCTACGTGGTCGTCGCCACGCAGGGCCAGTACGACGAGGACGCACTGGCAGCCGTGCTGCGCTCCGAGGCCGCCTACGTGGGCCTCGTCGCGAGTGTGAAGCGCGCCGAGGCCGTCCTCGACTACCTGCGGGGGAGCGGCTTCGACGCGAGCGATCTGGAGCGGCTGTACTGCCCCGCCGGGCTGAGCCTCGGCGCGGTCACGCCCTCGGAGATCGCGCTCAGCATCGCCGCCGAGATCCTGCAGGTGCGGCGGGAGCAGCCCGCAAGGCAGCCCGAGCCGGTGGCCTCCTCGGCGCCCGAGCCGCTGATCCTCACCCCCATCTCCGCTGCCGGCGGCGAGCAGGCGCTCGACCCGATCTGCGGGATGACGGTGGACGTGGCGACCGCGCGCCACACCACGGAGCACGAGGGCCAGACGGTCTACTTCTGCGCCGCCGGCTGTCGCCAGCGCTTCGAGCAGGAGCCGGAGCGCTACGCCTCGGCCCTGCGATGAGCGTGCCTGTCTGCGGGCTCGTCCTCGCGGCGGGCAGCTCCAGCCGCCTCGGCCAGCCCAAGCAGCTCCTCCCCTACCGCGGCACGATCCTCGTGGACTGGGTCGTGCGCACCGTGGAGGCGGCCTCGAGCCTTGAGCACGTGACCGTCGTGCTCGGCGGCGCCTCTGCCGAGGTGCGCCCGCAGCTCACGCTCGGCCGAGCGCAGGTCGTGGAGAACCCCGACTACGAGGACGGTTGCTCGGGCTCGTACCAGGCGGGCCTCGCCGCGCTCCATCCGGAGGCCGCGGCCGTGGTCGTCACGCTCGGCGACCAGCCCGGCGTGGAGACGGAGGACATCGACCGCCTCGTGGCCGAGTGGCGGCGGACGGACGCGCGGATCATGGCCGTCTCCTACCGGGGCGAGCGAGGCCACCCGCTGCTCTTCTCGCGCGAGCTGTTCGGCCTCCTGCACGAGCTGCACGGCGACAAGGCCGCGTGGAAGATCCTCGACCGCCACCCGGACTGGATCCACGACATCGAGGTGGACCGGCCGCTCCCGAGGGACGTGGACACCTGGCAGGACTACGAGGCGGTGCGCGCCGACTCCGGCCCGCAGGCCGCGCGGCGCTGACGCCTCCGCGCGCCGGAGCGACCTCATGCGGGACGTGCTCGACGATCTGGACCGCTGGCAACGCCAGTCCGAGCAGGTCGCCATCGCGACACTGACCGAGGTCCGCGGCTCCGCGCCGCGGCTGCCGGGCGCGCGCTTCTGCGCAACCCGCTCCGGCGAGGTCAGCGGCTCCGTCAGCGGCGGATGCATCGAGGCCGACCTCTTTGAGCACGCGATGCAGGTACTCGACGGCGACCGGCCCGCGGTCGTGCAGTACGGGATCTCCGACGAGCTCGCCTTCGAGGTCGGCCTCAGCTGCGGCGGGGAGATCGAGGTGCTCGTCGAGCCGTTCCGGCCCGACGCCGTCTGGCAGGCGCTGCGCGAGACGCTGCTCGGCCAGCGCTCCGCCGTGCTGGCGGTCGGCCTCGAACCCGCGGCGATCGCGGGACGGCGCATGGTCGTCTTCGAGGACGGCGCGACGACCGGCGCCATCGGCGCGGACCTCGACGGCGCGATCGCCGGGCGAGCCAGCAGGCTGCTGCTCGAAGGCGGCACGCGCAGGCTGACGCTCGGCGAGCCGGGCGAGGAGCGCGTCGTCTTCCTCGAGGCGTTCCGGCCGCCGCCGCACCTCTTCCTGCTCGGCGCAGCCTTCGCCGCGCCGCCGCTGGCGCGGATGGCGAGCGAGGCGGGCTTCCGCGTCACGGTCGTCGACCCACGCTCCGCGTTCGCGACCCGCGAGCGCTTCCCCAGCGCCGACGAGGTGATCGTCGGCTGGCCCAACGAGGCGCTCGAGGCGGCCGAGCTGGGGCCGCACTCCTACATCGTGATGCTGCTGCACGACGAGAAGTTCGACGTGCCGGCGCTGGTCCCGGCGTTGCGCTCGGAGGCGGGCTACATCGGCGTGATGGGCAGCCGCCGCACGCATGAGCGGCGCCTCGAACAGCTGCGCGAGCAGGGCTGCGACGACGAGGCGCTCTCGAGGCTGCGCGCGCCGATCGGCCTCGACATCGGTGGCCGCGAGCCCGCGGAGATCGCCGTCTCGATCCTCGCGGAGATGCTCGCCGTCCGCTACGGCCGCGATCCGCGCGACTCGTAGCTCCCCTCCGTTCGAGGGCGGGTGCCTGTCTGCTGCGGGGGGCTGCGCCCCCCACACCCCCATCCCGGACGAGCACGCTGCGCGGCTCTGGCCCACCCACCCACCCTCGGATTTTTCTTTCTGTGGGGGCTGCGCCCCCACGCCCCCCGCGAGCCAGTACGCGAGCCGTCCGGCCCCCTTTCCCCGCGGAAGAGGGCGGGGGTGAGGGAGGCGCACGCCGAAGATCCGAGGGGCAACGAGCACTCCGAGGGCAGCCCTCCGATCCCCTCTCCCCTGGCGGGAGAGGGCGAGGGTGAGGGGGACTCCGGGAGCCGGAACGCCCGGGTCAGCTACGCGAAGCTCTCCCGAGGGAGCGGGTCAGCGAGACGGGGAACCGAGGCTCCCGGAAGCTAGCGCTTGGTGTACTGCGGAGCCTTGCGGGCGCGCTTGAGGCCGGGCTTCTGCCGCTCCTTCTCGCGCGCGTCACGCGTCAGCAGGCCCTGCTGGCGCAGCGGGCGGCGGTAGCCCTCGTCGGCGGCCACGAGGGCGCGGGCGATGCCAAGGCGCATCGCGCCGGTCCAGCCGGAGATGCCGCCACCGCTGACCTTGACCTGCACGTTGAAGCGGTTCGCGTTCTCGGTGACGGAGAGCGGGCGCAGCAGGTCCTGGCGCATCGAGGCGCGGAAGACCACCTCTTCCAGCGGCTTGCCGTTGACGACGATCGCGCCGTTGCCGGGCGTGAGCCGGACGCGGGCGACCGCCGACTTGCGGCGACCGAGGCCGTAGTAGTAGTGCTGCTGCTCGTTCGTCATCGTGACAGCTTGCCCCTCGCGTCCCTACTCGTTCTTCGCGTCGGCGTCGTCGGGCGCCTCGTCGGCGTCCGCGGCAGTCTCTTCGGTGGCGTCGGCCTCGTCTGCGGCAGCCTCGTCCACTGTGGGCTCGTCAACCGCGACCTCGTCCTCCACGACCTCGTCCTCGACCAGCTCCTCCGGCGGCGGCGCGGCCAGGGCCGCCTCGGCGGCGCGGGCCTCGGCGGCGGCTCGGCGGCGGGCGCGGGCGCCCGTGCCGGCGCGCAGTTGCGCCTCGTGCGGGTGGTCCGCGCCGGAATAGACGCGGAGGTGCCGGAACAGCTCGCGGCCGAGGCGGGTGTGCGGCAGCATGCCGCGGATCGCGCGCTCCAGCACCTTGCGCGGGTCGCGCTCCATCTGCTCCTCGAACGTGCGCTGGCGCAGGTTCCCCGGGTACCCGGAGTGCCGGTAGTAGACCTTCTGCTGCGCCTTGTTTCCCGTGAGGACCACCTCGGAGGCGTTGATCACGATCACGTAGTCGCCCATCGGCAGGTGCGGCTCGTAGTCCGGCTTGTGCTTGCCGAGCAGCAGCCGGGCGGCCTCGCTGGCGACGCGCCCGAGGGGCCGCCCACCCGCGTCCACCACCAGCCAGCGGCGGTCGAACTGCTTGGCGCTCAGCCGGTAGGTCTTCGTCGTCACCTCAGGCCACCATTCCCTGTTCCGCCTCGGTGTCCAGCCCCCAGTCGACCGTGCCGGCCGGGTAGCGGACGGCCTCGAGCGTCAGTCCCTGCGGCGGCGCCGCCGGACCGACGCTGCTCGCCGGCGCGTCGATGAGCGCCGCGAACTCGCGCGGCGAAGTCGCGCCCGCGCCGACACGCTCGAGGGCGCCGACGGTGCGCCGCACCTGGTGCGGCAGGAAGGCGTCGGCCTCCATCGAGATCTCGATCTCGTGCGCGCCGCGCCGGCGCACGGCCATGCTGGTCAGCGTGCGAACGGTGGAGCCACCCCCGTTGGGCGCGCCGGCGAAGGCGGCCCAGTCGCGCCGTCCGCGCGGCAGCGCGGCAGCGGCCGCGGCCATCGCCGAAGCGTCGAGGGCGTGCGGGCGCTGCCAGACGTCGCGGCGGTGCAGCGGCGAGCGCGTGCCGCCGTCGCGGATGCGGTAGCAGTAGCGGCGCGCGACGGCGTCACGGCGCGGATCGAAGTCCGCGGCTACCTCGCAGGCCGCGCGTACGGCCACGTCCTCGGGCAGATAGTGGTTCAGCGCGTCGCGCACCGTCTCGAGGGCGTCCGGGCGCTGGCAGTCGATCACGGCCACCTGCGCGCGAGCGTGTACGCCCGCGTCGGTGCGGCCGGCGAGGATGATGCGGCGACGGCCGCTCTCGGGCTCGCCGCAGTAGTCGGCGATCGCGTCCTCCAGCGTGTCCTGCACCGTGCGCCGGCCGCGCTGCGACTGCGAGCCGGAGAACTCCGTCCCGTCGTACTCGACGAGTAGCGCGAGGTGTCGGGGCGCGTTCGGGGAGGACATGACGCCTAGACCAGTTCCAGTTCCGCCATCCGCGCCGCGTCGCCGCGGCGGGGCCCCAGCTTGCGCACGCGCGTGTAGCCGCCGGGGCGGGTCGCGTACTGCGGCGCGATCTCATCGAAGAGGCGCGTGACCACTTTCGGGTCGTAGACGAAGGCGAGCGCCTGGCGGCGCGAGTGCAGCGTCCCGCGCTTGCCGAGCGTGATCATGCGGTCCACGAAGCGGCGGGCTTCCTTGGCGCGCGCCTCGGTGGTGGTCACCGAGCCGTGCTTGAGCACGTCGGTGGTGAGGTTGCGCAGCATCGCCATCCGCTGCGCGGTCGGCATATCAAACTTGCGGCCATCGACTTTGTGACGCATCAGCTTCGCTCACTCAGATCTGGCGCGTCCTCGCCGGCCTCCCGCAGCGCCTGGATCAGCGCCGCGCCGAGCGATCCGACTTCCTCGCCGTCGTCCTCGTCCGAAGCAGCGGCCGCGGGCGCCGGCTCGGCAGCCTCGGCGTCACTCCCGGCGGCCGGCTCGGCGACGGCGACCGGCTGGCGCGAGCGCGGCGCCTCGCCGCGCGGCGCGGGGAAGCCGTTCGCGACCAGCTTGTCGCGCAGCTCCTCGTACGACTTCTCGCCGAAGTTGCGCAGCGCGAGCAGCTCCTCCTCGGAGCGCTCGAGGATCGAGCCGATCGTGACGAGGCCGGAGCGCTTGAGGCAGTTGTAGGCGCGCACGGACAGCTCGAGCGTCTCAATCGGCGTGTCGTGGCCGTCGACAGTCTGTGCGGCGTCGCTCGCGCGCTCCGTGACCACCTCGGCGCGGCCGAGTTGCTGCAACTCCGTCAACTGGTCGCGCAGGATGCCGGCAGCCAGCGCGATCGCGGTCTGGCCATCGACGGTGGCGTCCGTCCAGACCTCGAGCTCGAGGCGATCGAAGTTGGTGTCCTGGCCCACGCGCGTGTGCGAGACGCTGTAGTTGACCCGCTTCACCGGGGTGAACAGCGCATCGACCGGGATCACGCCGATCGGCAGGCCCTCGCTGACCGTCGCCGGCATGTAGCCGCGGCCGGTCTCGACGTTGAGGTCGATCACGAGGGACGCCTCTTCGTGTCCGAGCGTCGCGAGGTGGTGATCGGGATTGGCTACCTCGTAGTCCGCGGTGGCGCGGATGTCGCCCGCCGTGATCGACGTCTCGCCGGCGACGTCCAGGGACAGCCGCGCCGGCCGGTCGGCGAAGGCGCGCAGCCGCACGTCCTTGAGGTTGAGCAGCAGCTCCGTCACGTCCTCCTGCATGTGCGGGACGGTCGAGAACTCATGCTCGACGCCGTCGATGCGAACGGATGTGATCGCCGCGCCGGGTAGCGAGGAGAGCAGCACACGCCGCAGGGCGTTGCCGATCGTGGTGCCGAAGCCCGCCTCCAGCGGCTCCATCACCAGCTTCGCGTAGTCCATCTCCGACTCTTCGATGCGGAGGGTCGGGTCTTGCAATTCAGCCGCCAAAAGTCACCTCGCTGCGTGCTCGCCAGTGGAGCGGGCTGCCTGTCACTTGCTCAGCGTGAGTAGTACTCAACGATCGCGCTCGGGTTGAAATGGGGCTCGTAGTCGCCGGCCCCGGGGAGCGCGACGACACGGCCGGAGAGCTGTTCACGGTCGACCTCGAGCCAGCCGGGCACCTCGCGCGCCTGGATCTCCTCGCGCAGGACGTCGAGGTACTTCGAGCGCTTGCCGCGAGCGCTGAAGCCGATCGCCTCGCCGACCGAAGTCTCGGCGCTCGGGATGTCGAGCTTCTTGTCGTTGACGGCGATCAGCCCGTGCGTCACCAGCTGGCGCGCCTGGGCGCGCGTACCCGCAAGCCCGAGGCGGTAGACCACGTTATCGAGGCGCCGCTCCAGCGAGATCATCAGCTGGTCGCCCGTGACGCCGGGGTGCCGGACCGCGCGCTCGTAGTAGCGGCGGAACTGCTTCTCCATCAGGCCGTAGGCGTAGCGCACCTTCTGCTTTTCGTTCAGCTGCAGGCCGCGGTCGGAGACCTTGCGGCGGCGCAACGGGCGCGGGCCGGGCGGGTTGGTGCGGCGCATCCGCACCACGGCGGCGTTGGCGAAGATCGGAGCGCCGTAGCGGCGCGCCTTCTTCACGCGAGGTCCGGTGTAACGGGCCATCTGCTCGCTCTCCTCGCCGCTAGTTCCGCGGCCGCCGCCGGGCGCGGCAGCCGTTGTGCGGGATCGGGGTTACGTCACGAATCGAGGAGACGCGCACGCCGCTCGCCTGCAGCGCGCGGACGGCCGCCTCGCGGCCCGCTCCGGGCCCGCGAACGTAGACGTCCACCTCGCGCATGCCGTGCTCGACCGCCTTGGCGGCGGCGTCCTCGGCGGCGAGTTGGGCCGCGTAGGGCGTGCTCTTGCGCGAGCCCCGGAAGCCGGCGGTGCCGCCGGAGCCCCAGGCGATCACGTTCCCGTTCGGATCGGTCATCGTGATCAGCGTGTTGTTGAACGTCGAGCGGATGTAGGCCCGGCCCCGCGGGACGGACTTGCGCTCGCGACGTCGGCCGCGTCGACCACCCATATTCGCGACGCTCCCTTACTTCCGCGCGACGCGGCGCTTGCCGGCGACAGTTCGCCGGGAGCCGCGGCGCGTACGTGCGTTGGTCTTCGTACGCTGCCCGCGCACGGGCAGGCCGCGGCGATGGCGGTAGCCGCGGTAGCAGTTGATCTCGATCAGCCGCTGGATGTTCTGGCGCACCTCGCGGCGGAGGTCGCCCTCCACCGTGTACTCGCCCTCGACGACGGCGCGCAGGCGGACGAGCTGCTCCTCCGTCAGATCGCGCACCATCATCTCCAGCGGCACGCCGATCTGCTCGGCGATCTGGCGGGTGCGAGCGCGCCCGATGCCGTAGACGTAGGGCAGCGAGAACTCGAACCGCTTGTCGTTGGGAATCTCGACGCCTGCGACGCGCGCCATTCGCGGCCTCCTAGCCCTGCCGCTGCCGGTGCCGCGGGTTCACGCAGATGACCCGCAGGCGACCGTGCCTGCGGATGATCTGGCAGCGGTCACAGCGCTTCTTGATCGACGCTTGTACCTTCATCGTTCGCTCCTCGGGACGCCGCTCCGCGCTAGCGGAAGCGGTACGTGATCCGTCCCCGGGTGAGGTCGTAGGGGCTCAACTCCACGAGCACGCGGTCCCCGAGCAGGATGCGGATGTAGTGCATCTTCATCCGCCCGGAAACGTGCGCCAGCACGTGGTGCCCGTTCGCCAGCTCGACATCGAACTGGGCGTTGGGGAGCGCGTCCTTCACGACGCCCTCGACCTCAATGACCTCCTTCTTCTTGCGCTGCTGCGCCTGGCGTTGCGTCCGCTGCTTCTGGCGTCCCTTCGCCATCAGGCGGCGCCCCCTGTCGTGGCCGCGGCTGCGCCCTCGCGCTCGTCGTCCAGGCTGCCCATGCTGGTGAGGATCTCCGGCGCACCCTCGGTGACCGCGATCGTCTCCTCGAAATGGGCGCACAGGCTGCCATCGCGCATGCGCACGGTCCAGCGGTCCGCTTCTTCCTCCGTGTCCTCAGCCCCGAGGCTGAACATCGGCTCCAGGGCCAGCACCATGCCCGGCTTCAGCTGGTGGCCCACGCCGGGCCGGCCGTAGTTCGGGATGTGCGGCTCCTCGTGCATCCGCCTGCCGACGCCGTGCCCCCCGTACTCGCGAATGATGCCGTAGCCCTCCTGGTGGCCGACGGCGCCGATCGCGCTCGAGATGTCGCCGATGCGGTTGGCCGCCAGCACCTGCTCGATGCCCGCATGCAAGGCCGCCTCGGTGCGTTCCAGCAAGCGGCGCACCTCCGGCGCCACCTCGCCGACGGCGGCCGTGAAGGCCGCATCGGAGACGTAACCGCGCCAGGTCACCCCGAGATCGATACTGACGATATCGCCCTCCTGCAGCGGCTGGTCGCCCGGTAGGCCGTGCACCAGCTGCGCGTTCACCGAGTAGCAGATCGCGCCGGGGTAGGGAGGCCGCCCGCCCGGCGCGTAGCCGACGAAGGTGGGCGTCGCGCCTCGTCGCGCGATTTCCGCCTTCGCCAGCTCGTCCAGCTCACGGCCTGTTACGCCCGGAGCGATCGCGTCGAGGAGGAGCCTGCGCACCTCCGCGTTCAGCCTTCCGGCTTCGCGCATGATCGCGATCTCATCCGGCGACTTAATGACGACGGACATCGATCTATGTTACGCCCTCTCCGCCGGGCCCGGTACCTGCCGGGTCCGGCGCTCCATCAAACGGATACCCGCTCCAACTCCGCATCCAGCCGCTCGAACACCTCGTCCACGCTCCCGACGCCGTCGACGTCGCAGAGCGCGCCGTGCTCGCCGTAGAAGGCGGCGACGCCCTCGAGGCCCTCCGCCTGCTCGCGCAGGCGGCGCTGCGCGACCTCGGGCGCGTCGTCGACGCGACCCTCGATCTCCGCGCGCTTCGCGATGCGCTCCAGCAGCAGTTCCTCCGCCACGCGGATGAACGGCACGATGTCGATGCCCTGCGACTCCGCCTCAAGGGCGGTCTGCAGCGCCTGCGCCTGCGCGACGGTGCGCGGGAAGCCATCGAGGATGAAGCCGGCCGAAGCGTCGGGCTGGCTGATTCGCTCCAGCAGCATGCCGATCACCAGTTCGTCGGGGACCAGCTCGCCGCGCGACATGTAGTCGTTGGCCTGCGTGCCAAGCGCCGTGCCCTGGGCGACGGCCTCGCGCAGCATGTCGCCGGTCGAGATGTGGAGCAGGCCGCGGCGCTCCGCGACCAGCTTTGCCTGCGTGCCCTTGCCGGCGCCGATCAGTCCCAGCAGCACCATCTTCATCGCAGCGCCACCTGCCTCGTCTCCCTCGGGTTCGCGTGCCTCATCCGATGAACCCCTCGTAGTTGCGCATCAACATCTGCGCCTCCAGCTGGCGCATCGTATCGATCACGACGCCGACGACGATCAGCAGCCCGGCGGCGCTGATCTGCAGCGCCTGCACGCCCGTCAGATCGGTGGCGAAGAAGGGCAGCACGGAGATGAAGCCGAGGAAGATCGCGCCTCCCCAGGTGATCCGCACAAGGACTCGCGTGATGTACTCCTGCGTTGGCCGGCCCGGCCGGATGCCGGGGATGAAGCCGCCCTGGCGTTGCAGGTTCTCGGCCAGGTTCTGCTGCTGGAACTGCACCATCGTGTAGAAGAACGTAAACAGCATCACCAGCACGAAGACGAGCGCCCAGTACGGGAAGTTCTCCGGTGTCAGCGCGTTCTCGAAGAACCGCGCGACGCTGGTGATCCAGCCCACGTCCGAGGTCTCCGCGAGGAACTGCGCGGCCACGGGTGGGAAGATCATGATCGAGAAGGCGAAGATCAGCGGGATCATCCCGGCGCTGTTCACGCGTAAGGGAATGTGCGTCTGGCCCTGCTGACGGTACATCCGCCCTCCGCGGATGGTGGAGCGCGCGTACTGCACGGGGATGCGGCGCTGCGCTTCCTGGAAGAGCACGATCATCGCGATCACGGCGATCGTGATCACGACCAGCAGGAAGATGCCGCCCGTCAGCGCCGCCGTGCCCGAGAGCGTGCTGCGGCCGATGATGCCCGGCAGCCCGGCCACGATGCCGCCGAAGATGATCAGCGAGATCCCGTTGCCGATGCCTTCCTCGGAGATCAGCTCGCCGAGCCAGACGAGGAACATCGTGCCCGCCACCATCGAGACGATGGTGGCGACCGTGGGGAGCGCGTTGCCGCCGGTGAGGCCGATGTCCTCGATGCCGCCGAACTGCTGGATTAGCAGCAGCTGCGCGTAGCCCTGGAAGAAAGCGAGCGGCACCGTCAGCCAGTGCGTGTAGACCTGGATCTTCTGGCGCCCGGACTCGCCCTCGCGGGAGAGCGCCTGCAGGCGCGGCATCAGCGGCACCGCGAGCTGCATCACGATCGAGGCGGTGATGTAGGGGTAGACGCCGAGCGCGGCGACGGAGAGGTTCTCCAGCGCGCCGCCCGAAAAGATGTTGAGGAAGCCGAGGATCGCGTTGTTGTCGAAGACGTCCTGCAGCCGGGCCGAGTTGACGCCCGGCACGGGGACGTGCGCGACGAAGCGGAAGACGAGCAGCATCGCGAGCGTGAAGAGGATCTTCTGCCGCACGTCGGGCTGCCGGAAGGCATCGACGGCGGCCTGAAGCAGCCGCGGACGTGCCGACGGCGCTTCCTGCTGAGCCACCTAGCTGCTCTCCCTGCGGCGGTGGATGCGGTTGCGGATGCGCTTCACGGCCGGGGCCAGCTCCTCGAAGCTGCCGCCGGCGGCGCTGATCGCCTCCTTGGCGGCGGCCGAGAGGCGCGGCGCGCGCACGGTCAGCGCGTGGCCGAGTTCGCCGTCCGCGAGCACCTTGAAGGGCTCATCGGGGCCGTCGATCAGCCGCGCGGCGGCGAGCACCTCCGCGTCGACCTCGGCGCCTGCCTCGAAGCGGGCGGCGATGTCGCGCAGGTTCACGGCCTGGAATTCGACGCGCGAGGGGTTGCGGAAGCCGGGCTTGCGGGCGAGGCGGCGCATCAGCGGGATCTGGCCGCCCTCGAAGCCGGGGCGGACCTTGCCGCCGGAGCGCGACTTCTGGCCCTTCAGCCCGCGCCCGGAGTACGTGCCCTTGCCGGACGCGTTGCCGCGCCCGCGCCGGATGCGCGATCGCTTCGCGCCCTTCGGCGGCTGCAGCTGGTGCTGTTCCACCTACTCGACCTCCTCGACCATCACGAGGTGCCGGACCTTGTGCGCCATGCCGCGGATCGCCGGCGTGTCGTCATGCTCGACGCTGTGGCGGATGCGCTTCAGCCCGAGCGCGCGGATCGTCGCCTTCTGGCGCTCCGCGTAGCCGATCGCCGACTTCGTCCAGGTGATCCGCAGCTTGCTCACGAACCGGCCTCCACCAGCGCCCGCCGCGCCGAGACCACGGCGCCCGGGTGCCGCAGCGCGACCAGCCCGTCGACGGTCGCGCGCACGAGGTTGACGGGGTTGTTGGAGCCGAGCGACTTCGTCAGCACGTCGGTCACGCCGGCCGCCTCGAGGACGGCGCGCACGCCGCCGCCGGCGATGATGCCGGTGCCGGGCGCGGCGGGCCGCATCACGACCTTCGAGGCCTTGAAGCGGGCGATCGTCTCGTGGGCGATCGTGCCCTGGCTGAGCGCGATCGAGGTCATCGAGCGGCGCGCGATCACGCCGCCCTTGCGGATCGCCTCGGGCACCTCGTTGGCGCGGCCCATGCCGAAGCCGACGCGACCCTCGCCGTCGCCGACGACGACGATGGCGGTGAAGGAGAAGCGCCGCCCGCCCTTCACGACCTTCGCGACGCGGTTGATGTGCACGACCTTCTCGATGTAGTCGGGGCCCTCGGGATCGGCGTCGCGGCGGCGATCACGCCGTCCGCGCTCGCCGCGCTGACCACGTCCGCCCCGGCCACCGCGTCCGCCCTGCTGCTGGACCATCAGAAGACCAGGCCTTCCTCGCGCGCGGCCTCGGCCAGAGCGCGCACCCGTCCCTTGTAGGCGAATCCGCCGCGGTCGAAGACCACGGCCTCGTGCCCGGCCTCGCGGGCGCGCTTCGCGACCAGTTCGCCGACGGCGCGCGCGCGCTCGACCTTCGTCTCGCCGCCGCCCTCGCGCAGCGAGGGCTCCAGGTCGGAGGCCTGCACCAGCGTGCGCCCGGCCTCGTCGTCGATCAGTTGCGCGTAGATGTAGCGAGCGGAGCGGTAGACGCAGAGTCGCGGCCGCTCCGGCACGCCGTGGACGCGCTTGCGCAGGCGCCGGTGGCGGCGCAGGCGCGCGGCTCGCCGTGTCTGTTGCTCGCTGCCCATCGCTGCTTCCCCGCCTCGTCCTAGGTCCGCTTGCCGGCCTTGCGGCGCACCTGCTCGCCGCGGTAGCGGATGCCCTTGCCCTGGTAGGGCTCGGGCGGCCGCACGCGGCGCACGAGCGCGGCCTGCTGGCCGACGATCTGCTTGTCGATGCCGTCGATGTGCACGACGGTCGGCGTTTCCACCTCGAAGGCCGCGCCCTCGATCGGGTCCAGCTGGACCTGGTGGGAGAAGCCGACGTTGAGCACCAGCGAGTCACCGCGCAGCTCGGCGCGGTAGCCGGTGCCGTGAATCTCGAGGGTCTTGCGGAAGCCCTCGGTCACGCCGACGACCATGTTGTTGATCAGGGCGCGCGTCAGCCCGTGCAGCGCGCGGTGCGTGGGGGCGTCCGAGGGCCGGTGCACGGTCAGCACGCCGTCCTCGATCCGCACGTCCATCTCCGTGCGCAGCTGCTGTTGCAGGTCGCCCCGGGGGCCGCGCACGTGGCAGCGGCCGCCGTCGAGGGTCACCTCGACGCCATCGGGGATCGGGACCGGCGCCTTGCCGACACGCGACATCTCGCTGCTCCTCGTTTCCTCGCCGCTACCAGACGTAGCAGAGCACTTCGCCGCCGACGTTGCGCCGCCAGGCTTCCTGGCCGGTCATCACGCCGCTGGAGGTGCTCATGATCGCTACGCCGAGTCCGCCGTAGACGCGCGGAATCTCGCGCTTGTTCACGTAGACGCGCAGCCCGGGCCGCGAGACGCGGCGGATGCCGCCGATCGCGGCCTGCTGGTCGCTCACATAGTTCAGCCGCAGCCGCAGGTAGCTGCGGCTGCCGTCCTGCTCCTCCGAGTAGCCCGCGATGAAGCCCTCGGACTGGAGCACCTCGGCGATCGCCCGCTTCACCTTGGAGGCGGGGACGCGCACGCTCTCGTGCTTCGCCATGACGCCGTTGCGAATGCGGGTGCACATGTCGGCGAGCGGATCGGACATGCTCATGCGCTCGTGCTCCCTCCCTCTTGCTGTTCCGGCGTCCCGGCTACCACGATGACTTGCGGACGCCGGGGAGCTTCCCCTGGTTGGCGAGCGTGCGGAAACAGATGCGGCACATCTCGAAGCGGCGCATATAGCCGCGAGCGCGGCCGCACGGCCGCGAGCGCCACACCACGGGGCAGCGGTTGACCTTCCGTGCCGAGAACTTCGGCTCGCGCTCAGCCTTCGCGATCAGCGATTTTCGCGCCATGATCCCGTCCTCGCCGCCTACGTCCGCCTGAACGGCATGCCGAGCAGTTCCAGCAGCCGTTTGCCTTCTTCGTCGTTCCGCGCGCTGGTGATGATGTTGACCTGCAGCCCGCGCACGCGATCAACGCTGTCGTAGTTGATCTCCGGGAAGATCATCTGCTCCCGAAGTCCGAGCGCGAAGTTGCCGCGCCCATCGAACGAGTGCTCCGGCACCCCCCGGAAGTCGCGCACGCGCGGCAGCGCGATGTTCACGAGGCGGTCGTAGAACTCCCACATCCGCACGCCGCGCAGCGTCAGCTTCAGCCCAATCGGGTTGCCCTCGCGCAACCGGAAGTTGGAGACCGCGCGCTTCGCCCTCGTGACCACCGGCTGCTGACCGGTGATCGCCTTCAGGTCCGCGCTCGCCGTCTCGATCGCACGAGCGTTGTCGAGGGCTTCGCCAAGCCCGATGTTGACGTTGATCTTCTCCAGCTTCGGCGCCTGCATCGCGTTGCCGTAGCTGAACTCGCGCATCAGCGCGCCGTGCACCTCCTGCTGGTAGCGGACCAGCAGCCGGGGCGTGTAGCCATTGCTCTGTTCACTCATCAGTCGATCGCCTCGTCGCAGGACTTGCAGTAGCGGACCTTGCGGCCGTCGCCGAGCACGCGGAAGCCGACGCGCGTTGGCTTGTCGCAACCGCCGCAGACCAGCGCCACGTTGGAGATGTGCAGGGCCGCCTCCACCTCGAGGATCTCGGATGGGGCGGTGGGGCTGCGCGAGCGGCGGTGCTTCTTGACCATGTTCGCGCCGGTGACGATCACGCGCTGCGCGCCGCGCAGCACCTGGCGCACCTCGCCGCGCCGGCCGCGGTCCTTGCCGGTCTGCACCTGCACCGTGTCGCGCCGCCGGATCTTGGAGGCCATCACAGCACCTCCGGGGCAAGCGAGACGATGCGCATGAACTGGCGGTCGCGCAGCTCGCGGGCGACCGGCCCGGAGATGCGCGTGCCGCGCGGGTTGCCGTCGCGGTCGGCGAGCACCACGGCCGCGTTCTCGTCGAAGCGGATCGAGGAGCCGTCGGGCCGCTGGAACGGCTTCGCGGTGCGCACGATCACGGCCATCACCACCTCGCCCTTGGGCACCGGGCTGTTCGGCTGCGCTTCCTTCACGGTGGCGACGATCACGTCGCCGACACGCGCGTAGCGCCGGCCGCTGCCGCCGAGCACGCGGATGCAGAGCAACTCGCGCGCGCCCGAGTTGTCGGCGACCTTGACCCTGCTTTCCTGCTGGATCATTGCGCTGCGGACTCCTCGGTCTTCTCTTCGTCATCCTCGGAGGCGGCCTCGGCTTCTGCAGTCGGCTCTTCGGCTTCCGCCTCCGCCGCAGGCTCCTCGGCCTCGGCTTCCGCTGCCGGCTCCTCGGTCTCGGCTTCCGCTGCGGGCTCCTCGGCCGCTGCTTCCGCTGCGGGCTCCTCGGCCTCTGCTTCTGCTGCCGGCTCGTCGGCCTCTGCTTCCGCTGCCGGCTCGTCGGCCTCTGCCTCTGCTGCCGGCTCGTCGGCCTCTGCCTCGGCGGTGGGCTCCTCGGTCTCGGCTTCCGCTGCGGGCTCTGCGGCCTCCTCTGCCTCGGCGGCGGCGCGAGCGGCGGTGCGCTGCATCTCGTCGACCAGCGCCTCGTCGATCGACTCCGGCGCGACCTCGGCGACCTCGCGCTCGGTGATCACCTCGACCAGCCGCCAGCGCTTCGTCTTGCTGATCGGCCGGCACTCCTCGATCACCACGAGGTCGCCGGTGGTGGCGACGTTCTCCGGGTCGTGCACGGGGTAGCGCTTGGTGCGCCGGATCACCTTGCCGTAGAGGCGGTGCCGAGCGGCGGAGCCGACGGCGACAATCACAGTCTTGTCGTTGCCGTGCGCAACCACGACGCCGCTCCGCGTCTTGCGGTTCACCTTGCGCTCAACTGCCTGTTCGGCCTGAACCACGGCTTACTCCTGCTCCCCTTCGTCGGCGTCGCTCTCGGGCGCCTCGCCGTTCCCGGCGATCGCGGCCAGGATCTCGCGCTCGCGCAGCAGCGTCCGCACGCGTGCGACGCGGCGGCGCGCCCGCCGCACCTGCGAGACGTCGGCGAGCTGACGCGTCGCCGCCTGGAAGCGCAGGTTGAAAAGCGCGCGCAGGCTCTCGTCGAGCTCTTGCTGGAGCTCGTCCGAGGGCAGCGCCCGCAGATCGGTGGTTTCCTGCGCGCTCATCACATTTCCTCGCGAGGGATCATCTTCGTCTTGACGGACAGCTTGTGGTGCGCGCGGCGGAAGGCCTCGCGCACCGCATCCTCGGGCACGCCGGCCACCTCGAACATCACGCGGCCGCGCTTGACGACGGCGACCCAGTGGTCGGGCGCGCCCTTGCCCTTGCCCATGCGCGTCTCGACGGGCTTCTTGGTGACGGGCTTGTCCGGGAAGACGCGGATCCAGACCTTGCCGCCACGCCGCAGCGATCCGGTGATCGCGCGCCGCGCCGCCTCGATCTGGCGGGCGTCGACCCAGCCAGTGGTCTGCGCCTGCAGACCCCACTCGCCGAACGCCACGAAGTTGCCCGTGTGCGCCATGCCGCGACGCTTGCCGCGATGCTGCTTGCGATAACGGACGCGGCGAGGCATCAACATCGCGCTACTCCGCCTCGTCGCTGCCGGCGAGCACGAAGGGCGAGCGCTCCGGCGTGATGTCGCCCTTGTAGATCCAGCACTTCACGCCGATCACGCCGAACGTCGTCCGCGCCTCGGCCAGGCCGTAGTCGATGTCCGCGCGCAACGTGTGCAGCGGCACGCGGCCCTGCATCTCGTACTCGGAGCGGGACATCTCGGCACCGCCGAGGCGCCCGCCGATCTTGATCTTGCAGCCCAGCGCGCCCCTCGACATGGTGCGCTGCAGGGACTGCTTCATCGCGCGCCGGAACGCCACGCGGCGCTCCAGCTGGTCCGCGACCGAGCGTGCGACGAGGAAGGCGTCCATCTCCGGGACACGGATCTCCTCGATATTCAGCCGCACGCGCCGATCGGTCGCCCGTTCCAGGGCGTTCCGCAGTTGCTCCACGTTGGCGCCGCCACGGCCGATCACGATGCCCGGCTTGGCGGTCTGCACGGTCAGCGTCAGCTGGTTCGCGTTGCGGTCGATCGTGATCTCGGAGATGCCGGCGTCGGGCAGGCTGTCGAGCACGATGCGGCGCATCCGCAGGTCCTCGTGGACCAGCACGGAGTAGTCGCGCTCGCTGAACCAGCGCGCCTGCCAGTGCTTGGTCACGCCGACACGGAAGCCGTAGGGGTGAACCTTGCGACCCATCAGAACACCTCGTCACCGTCTACGACGATCTCGATATGGCTGTAGCGCTTGAGGCGCGGGGCGACCCGCCCGCGCGAGCGCGCCTTGTAGCGGCGCAGCGTGCGCGCGTCCCCGGCGTCCGCGCGCTTGATCACCAGCGCGTCCGGGTTGAGGTTGAAGTTGTTCTCGGCGTTGGCCATCGCGGACTTCACCGTCTTCCAGACCACCCGCGCCGACGGTTGCGGGAGGAACTCCAGCAGCGTCAGCGCCTCGGTCGCGGGCTTGCCGCGGATCAACTCCAGCACCAGCCGCACCTTGCGCGGCGAGACCTTCGCGTCGCGGTGGATCGCCCGGACTTCCATCACCGCGCCCTCGAGGTCTGCTCGCTGCGGCCGCGGTGGCCGCGGAAGGTGCGGGTGAAGGCGAACTCGCCGAGCTTGTGGCCCACCATGTTCTCCGTGCAGAAGACCGGCACATGACGGCGGCCGTCGTGCACGGCGATGGTCAGGCCGACCATCTCCGGCATGATCGTCGAGGCGCGCGACCAGGTGCGGATCACCTGCTTGCTCTGCGAACGCTGGGCGGCCTCCACCTGCTTCAGCAGCTTCGGGTGGATGTACGGCCCCTTCTTCGTCGATCGTGACATCGCTAGCGCCTCCGCCCTCGGGTGCGCCGCCGCACGATGAAGCGGTCGGTGCGCTTGTTGCGGCGCGTGCGATAGCCAAGCGCCGGTTTGCCCCACGGCGTCTTCGGGCCGGGCAGCCCGATCGGCGACTTGCCCTCGCCACCGCCGTGCGGGTGATCAACGGGATTCATGACCGAGCCACGCACTTGCGGACGGCGGCCGCGGTGGCGGTTGCGCCCCGCCTTGCCGAGCTTGATCAGCGCGTGCTCGGGGTTGCCGACGGTCCCGATCGTCGCGTGGCAGCGCTCCAGCACCTGCCGCATCTCGCCCGAGGGCAGACGCAGCAGCACGTAGCCGCTGTCGCGCGCCATCACCTGGATGCCGGTCCCCGCCGAGCGGCCCAGCTGGCCACCCCGACCGGGCTGCAGCTCCACGTTGTGCACCATCGTGCCCGGCGGGATCTCATGCAGCGGGAGCGTGTTGCCGGGGCTGATCGGCGACCCGGAGCCGGCGACGATCGTGTCGTCCACCGTCAGCCCGTCCGGCGCGACGATGTACCGCTTGTCGCCGTCGGCGTAGAAGATCAGCGCGATCCGCGCGCTGCGGCCGGGGTCGTACTCGATCGCCGCGACGCGGCCCGGCACGCCGGTCTTGTCGCGCTTGAAGTCGATGATGCGAACGCGGCGCTTGTGGCCGCCGCCGCGGTGGCGGACGGTGACGCGGCCCTGCGAGTTGCGGCCCGCCTTCTGCTTCTTGGTCGCGAGGAGCTTCTTCTCCGGCTTCTTCTTCGTGATCTCGCCGAAGGTGTAGCCCATCGAATTGCGGCGGCCCGGAGAGGTCGGCTTGAAGTTGCGTAGTGGCATCGCCTAGACCCCCTCGAAGTACTCGATCTGCTCGCCGGCAGCGAGGGTCACGATCGCCTTTTTCCAGGCCGGGCGGTGCACGACCCGCGTGCCGACCCGGCGTGTGCGTCCGCGCACCATCATCGTCCGCACCTTCTGCACGTTGACGTCGAAGGCGCGTTCGACGGCCTCGCCGATCTGCGGCTTGTTGGCGCGCGTATCCACCTCGAACACGTACTGGCCCTGCGCGCCGAGCATCGTCGACTTCTCGGTGATGATCGGGCGCTTCAGCACCTGGTAGGGATGGATCGCCTTCGGCATCGTCAGGCCTCCACCGTCACGGGCTCGGGCGGTGTCGCCGGGCGGCCCGAGGCGCGATCGCCGCCCCACAGCGCCTCGGCGCGGCGCACGGCGTCCACCGTGAGCAGCACCGAGTGGTGCGCCAGCAGGTCGGCGACGTTCAGCACGTCGGCGGGAACCAGGTCCGCACCCGGCAGGTTGCGCGCCGAGAGGAACGCGGTGCGATCCGCATCGCCGGTCACGATCAGCACCGAGCGCTCGATACCGAGCGCCTGCAGCAGCTCGCGCGCCGCGCGCGTCGAGGGCGCCTCGAAGGCAATGTCGTCGACCACGTGCAGGCGCTCGTCGCGCACGCGCGCGGAGAGCACGGAGCGCAGCGCCAGGCGGCGCATCCGCTTCGGGAGGCGCTGGGTGTAGGAGCGTGGCTTCGGCCCGAAGGCAACGCCACCGCCGCGCCGGATCGGCGAGCGGTTGGAGCCCATGCGCGCCATGCCCAGGCCTTTCTGGCGGCGAATCTTCGCGGTTGACCCGCGGACTTCGCCGCGTGACTTCGTGCTGTGGTGCCCGCCCCGCCGGGCGGCGAGCTGGGCGACCAGCGTCTGGTGCACGACTGCCTCGTTGGGCGCGATCCCGAACACGGCGTCGTCCACCTCGATCGGATCGAGGGCGTCACCGGCGGCGTTGCGGACCGGGAGTTCCATCACTCCTGCTCCTCTTCGCTCGCCTCGGTCGCCGCGTCGTCGGCAGCCTCGTCACTGGCTTCCTCGTCCGCGGCTTCCTCGTCCGCGGCTTCCTCGTCCGCGGCTTCCTCGGCCGGAGCTGCCTCAGCGGCTGCTTCCTCGTCGAGCTCCGCGACGGTCTCCTCCGGCTCCTCAGGCTCGGGCTCGGCGACCTCCAGCGCGGGCGGCTCGGGCAGCTCGGGCGGCTCGAAGTCGCTGCGCGCAGGCTTGCGGCCGGGCGTGACGCTGACGAGGCCCTTGTTGGGACCGGGCACGGAGCCCTCGACGAAGAGCAGGTTGCGGATCGGGTCGGACTGGACGACGAGCAGGTTGAGGACGGAGGTGTTGCGCGCGCCCATGTGCCCGGCCATCTTCTGGCCCTTCCAGACCTTGCCGGGCGTGGTGCCCGCGCCGATCGAGCCGGGCGCGCGGTGGCGGTCGGACTGGCCGTGCGTCTTCGGGCCGCCGTGGAAGCCCCAGCGCTTCACGCCGCCGGCGAAGCCGCGGCCCTTCGAGACGCCGGAGACGTCCACGTACTGTCCCGGCTCGAACTGGTCGCAGCTCACGACATCGCCGGTTGCGTGCGCGGCGGTGTCGTCGGCGGGGAACTCGCGCAGCAGCGACAGCGTCTCGCCCTCGAGGCCGGCCTCGCGCAGGTGGCCGCGGCGCGGCCGGTTGAGCCGCTTGCGGTTGCCTTCGTAGCCAACCTGGACGGCCGTGTAGCCGTCGCGCTCCAGCGTGCGCAGCTGGGTGACGCGGTTCGGGCCGAGCTCGATCACGGTTACGGCGCGCACCTGCCCGCCGCCATCGTAGAGGCGCATCATTCCGAGCTTGCGGCCGAGCATCCCGCGGATCACTGGTCCGTCCTCGCGTCCGCTACAGCTTGATTTCGATGTCCACGCCGGACGGCAGTTGCAGCCGCATCAGCGTGTCCACCGTGCGCGAGGTCGGTTCGAAGATGTCGATCAGCCGCTTGTGCGTACGGATCTCGAACTGATCCCGCGAGTCCTTGTCGATGAACGGCGAGCGAATCACCGTGTACTTGCGAATGCGCGTGGGCAGCGGCACGGGTCCGGCGACGGCAGCGCCGGTGCGCTCGGCGGTCTCCACGATCTGCTTCGCGGAGCGGTCCAGGACACGATGGTCGTAGGACTTGAGCCGAATCCGGATCCGTTGTCGCGAACTTACCACTGCGTCCCCCGCGCCCTCGCGACTCGTTCCTCGCTGCTACTCGTTGATACCGGTGACGACGCCGGCGCCGACGGTGCGGCCGCCCTCGCGAATGGCGAAGCGCAGGCCGTCCTCGATCGCGATCGGCGTGATCAGCTCGATGTCCACCGTCACGTTGTCGCCCGGCATCACCATCTCCGTGCCCTCGGGCAGCGTCACCACCCCCGTCACGTCCGTGGTCCGCACGTAGAACTGCGGCCGGTAGCCCGTGAAGAACGGCGTGTGCCGCCCACCCTCCTCCTTCGAGAGCACGTAGACCTCGCCTGAGAAGCGGCGGTGCGGCGTGATGCTGCCCGGCTTGGCCAGCACCTGACCACGCTCGATGTCGCTGCGCTCGATGCCGCGCAAGAGACAACCGACGTTGTCGCCCGCCTCGCCGGTGTCGAGGATCTTCTTGAACATCTCGACCCCGGTCACCACCGTGGTCTCGGTCTCCTTGATGCCCACGATCTCGATCGGGTCGCCGACGTTGACGACGCCGCGCTCGATGCGCCCCGTCACCACCGTGCCGCGACCCTTGATCCCGAAGACGTCCTCGATCGGCATCAGGAACGGCTGGTCCTTCGGCCGCTCCGGCTGCGGGATGTAGTTGTCGACCGCCTCCATCAGCTCCCAGATCGCCTTGTACTCCTCGGCGTCCGGGTCGGTCGAGGCGGACTCGAGCGCCGCCAGCGCCGAGCCGCGGATGATCGGCACGTCGTCGCCGGGGAACTCGTAGCCGTCCAGCAGCTCGCGCATCTCCAGCTCGACCAGCTCCAGCAGCTCCTCGTCGTCCATCATGTCCACCTTGTTGAGGAAGACGACGACGGCGGGGACCTCGACCTGGCGCGCCAGCAGCAGGTGCTCGCGCGTCTGCGGCATCGGGCCGTCCGGGGCGGCGACGACGAGGATCGCGCCGTCCATCTGCGCGGCGCCGGTGATCATGTTCTTGATGTAGTCGGCGTGACCGGGACAGTCGACGTGCGCGTAGTGGCGCGCGTCCGTCTCGTACTCGACGTGGGCGATCGCGATCGTGATGCCGCGCGCCTTCTCCTCGGGCGCGTTGTCGATCGAGTCGAACTCGCGGTACTCGGCCTCGCCCTTGAGCGCGAGCACCTTGGTGATCGCCGCTGTCAGCGTCGTCTTGCCGTGGTCGACGTGGCCAATCGTGCCCACGTTCGCGTGCGGCTTCGTCCGCTCAAACTTGCCTCGCGCCATCCCTCGACTCCCGTTCCCCTCCGCCGCCCCAGGCTTTCCTGCCGGCGGGCGGCGACTGATCGCTCTCGTTCGCGGGCGTTCCTAGCCCGCCGCTGCGCGCCGGTCGACGCGCGTCTCCGTAATCTCCTCGACGATCCCGTCCGGCACGGGCGCGTAGTGATCGAACTCCATCGAGTACGTCGCGCGGCCCTGCGTCAGCGAGCGCAGGTCCGTGGCGTAGCCGAACGTCTCGGCCAGCGGCGCCTGCGCCTGGATGACGTGCGCGTTGCCTCGCGGCTCCGCGCCCAGCACCTGACCGCGCCGGCCACCGATGTCACCCAGCACGTCGCCGAAGTGGTCCTCCGGCGTCACGATCTCCATCTTCATCACCGGCTCCAGCAGCACCGAGCCGCCGCGATCGAGCGCCTGGCGCATGCCTAGCGAACCGGCCGTCTGGAACGCGATCTCCGAGGAGTCCACGTCGTGGTACGAGCCGTCGACGACGGCGACCGCGACATCGACCACCGGGTAGCCGGCGCGCGCGCCGCTGGCGAGCGCCTGCTCGACGCCACGCCGGACGGCGGAGATGTACTCGCGCGGAATCGAGCCGCCGACGGTGCGGTCCTCGAAGCTGAAGCCCGCGCCCGGATCGCGCGGGGCGACCTCCAGGATGCAGTGGCCGTACTGGCCGCGGCCGCCGGTCTGGCGCACGAAGCGGCCCTCGGCGCGCAGTGCGCGCGTCAGCGTCTCGCGGTAGGCGACCTGCGGACGGCCGACGTTGGCCTCGACGCGGTACTCGCGCCGCATGCGGTCCACGATTACCTCGAGGTGCAGCTCACCCATGCCGGAGATGACCGTCTGGCCGGTCTCATCGTCGTAGCGCACGCGGAAGGTCGGGTCTTCCTCGGAGAGCCGCTGCAGGGCGTCGCCGAGGCGGTCCTGGTCGTTGCGCGTGCGCGGCTCGATCGCGATCGAGATGACCGGCGTCGGGAAGCGGATCGCCTCGAGGGCGACGGGCCGCTTCAGATCGCAGAGCGTGTCGCCGGTGAACGTGTCCTTGAGGCCGATACCCGCGGCAATCTCGCCTGCATGGACCTCCTGGATGTCCTCGCGCGAGTCGGCGTGCATGCGCAGCAGCCGCCCGAAGCGCTCGCGGCGCCCGCGCGTGCTGTTGCTCACCTGCTCGCCGCTGCGCACCACGCCCGAGTAGACGCGGAAGAAGACGAGGCGGCCGACGAACGGGTCGGCGACCACCTTGAACGCGAGCGCCGTCAGCGGCGCCTCCTCGTCCGCGGGACGCATCACGGTGGTGTCGGGGTCGCCGACCGCGTGCGCGGTCACCGGCGGCACGTCAATCGGCGAGGGCAGGTAGGTGATGACGGCATCGAGCAGCGGCTGCACGCCGCGGTTGCGCAGCGCGGCCCCGGCCAGCACCGGCGTGATCGCGTTGCTGATCGTCGCGCGGCGGATCGCCTTCTGCAGTTCCGGCACGTCGATCTCGTGTCCCTCGAGGAACGAGACCATCGTCTGGTCGTCGTTCTCGGCAACGCGCTCGATCATCAGCTCGCGGGCCTCGCGGGCGGCGTCCTGGAAGGCGCCCGGGATCTCGCCGACCGAGACGTCCTGACCGCGATCGCCGCCGAAGGTGATCGCGCGCATCTCGACGAGGTCGATAACCCCGTCGAAGTGGTCCTCGGCGCCCATCGGCAGTTGCAGCGGCACGGGCACCGCCCCGAGGCGGTCGACGATCATCTCGACGGTGCGATCGAAGTCGGCGCCGGTGCGGTCCATCTTGTTGACGAAGCAGATGCGGGGCACGTCGTAGCGGTTGGCCTGGCGCCAGACCGTCTCCGACTGCGGTTCCACGCCGGCAACGCCATCGAATACCACGACGCCGCCGTCGAGCACGCGCAGCGAGCGCTCGACCTCGACGGTGAAGTCGACGTGGCCGGGCGTGTCGATGATGTTGACCTGGTGGTCGCGCCACTCGGCGGTCGTCGCCGCCGAGGTGATCGTGATGCCGCGCTCGCGCTCCTGCGCCATGAAGTCCATCACGGCGGTGCCATCGTGCGTCTCACCGAGGCGATGCGTGCGCCCGGTGTAGTAGAGGATGCGCTCCGTGACGGTGGTCTTGCCGGCGTCGATGTGCGCGATTACACCGATGTTGCGAACGCGCTCGAGCGGGGTTTCGCGTGACATGTTCAGTTGATCCCCCGGCTCGGCAGGACGCGCGGCGTCCTCCCCACGAATGGTTCCGCCCCCGGTGTTCCGGGGGCGGGTGCTGGCCGTGTGATCCGGCCGCCTACCATCGGTAGTGCACAAACGCGCGGTTGGCCTCGGCCATCCGATGCGTCTCTTCCTTGCGGCGCACGGCGGCGCCCGTGTTGTTCGCCCCGTCCAGCATCTCGGCGGCAAGGCGCTCCTCCATGGAGCGTCCGCCACGCGAGCGGGCCGCAGTCAGCAGCCAGCGCAGAGCGAGCGCCTGACGGCGCTCGGAGCGGATGTCGACCGGGACCTGGTAGGTCGCGCCACCTACGCGGCGCGGCTTCACCTCGATGATCGGGGTGATGTTGCGGACCGCCTGCTCGAAGACGTCGATTCCCGGGCGGCCGGTCTGCTCCTCGATGCGGTCGAAGGCTCCGTAGACGATGCGCTCGGCCGTGCTCTTCTTGCCGTTGCGCAGCACCTTGTTGGTGAACGCGGTGACGAGCCGCGACTGGAAGCGCGGATCGGGGGCAACGGGTCGTTGGGGAGCTCGGCTGCGGCGCATCGTCGATTAGTCCCTGCGCGTCCCGTATTTGCTGCGGCTGCGACGGCGACCCTCGACGCCGGTCGCATCGAGGGCGCCCCGCACGACGTGGTAGCGCACGCCGGGCAGGTCCTTGACGCGCCCGCCGCGGATCAGCACCACGGAGTGCTCCTGCAGCGTGTGGCCCTCGCCCGGGATGTAGGCGGTGACCTCGATGCCGTTGGTGAGGCGGACGCGGCAGACCTTGCGCA
Organism: Dehalococcoidia bacterium; assembly: GCA_965207415.1. Taxonomy (GTDB): domain Bacteria; phylum Chloroflexota; class Dehalococcoidia; order UBA2979; family UBA2979; genus VXMT01. The sequence continues at coordinate 2,634,245 of CBDBMD010000003.1, read as the reverse complement.
GCGCGGAGTTCGGCTTCTTGGGCGTGACGGTGCGCACCTGGGTGCAGACGCCACGCTTCTGCGGCGAACCCTTCTTGCCGCGCGTGGTGCGGTTGGTGAGCGAGTTGTAGCGGAAGCGCAGCGCCGGCGCCTTCGTCTTCTTCGTGACGGGCTTGCGACCCTTGCGGACCAGCTGGTTGATGGTCGGCATGTCGTCCCTGTCCTCCCGGCGCGCTCCCCGCGCCAGTCTCTTCTGCGTTCCCGGCTGTTCCGGGCCTGCGATCCGCCATGCGACGGAGGGCAGAATGAACGGCCAGATGGCTGCGGTGTGAGCCAGATCGCGACATCGCACCCGTTGTGCGATTCCTGTCGCCGGTACTCACCCGCCCCGGCCAGCCGACCGTTGAACTATGCGCCAGCGCTGCGAAGCGCAACGAAAAAAGGCTACGTCCGGGCCGGTCCAGTGTCAACGCGTCGGGACTGCGCCTCGGATCAGTGGATCAGTTCCCGCGCGCGTCGCGGCTGCGTCGCGCTCGCTCCCAGGTGACGCTCCGGAACGACTCGCGGTAGCGAGGGCCAGAGGCCGGACCGGCGCGCTCGCGCCACCAGCGCAGCATCTCCTCCGGCGAGCGTCCACCTACCTGCGAAACGTGCGCGGTGACGGCAGCGACTTTCAGATCGAGCACAGGCTCGATGTCGATCACGATGTCCGGGTCGGGCGCGCCCGCCAGCAGCAGCATGTCCGGGCGGTGCGGCTTCAGGCCTTCCTCGCGGTGCTCGGGGTAGAAGAGGTGGTCGTCGGACGCCGGATAGATCGCGTCGTAGGCCGCACGGCCGATCTCGCGGTGGTCGCGGTGGTTGAAGCCGGGCCGGAAGCCATCCCAGGTGATCGCGAGCGAGGGCCGCAGGCGCCGCAACTCGCGCACCAGCAGGCCGCGCAGCTCGCCGTCGTTCTCGAGGCCACCGTCGGGAAATCCGAGGAAGATCGGCTCGTTCACGCCGAGGACGGCGGCAGCCTGGCGCTGCTCCTCCTCGCGGACGGCGGCCAGTTGCTGGGCCGTGTTGCGCGGATCCTTGGTGCCCTTGTTCCCGTTCGTCGCCACCAGCAGGTCGACCGCCCAGCCGGCCTTGCAGAGCAGCGCCATCGTGCCGGCGCAGCCGAAGTCGGCGTCGTCCGGATGGGCGACCATGACGAGGGCGCGCCGCGGTTCGAGGTCCGCGACGAGCGTCTCCAGGTCCGTGGCCGGGGCGTCCTCGGTCACGTCGCCGCTCAGGCGTGAGCGAGGGCCGGCTCGGCAGCCGGCCCGGCGGCGCGCTCGCGCAGCAGCGACGCGTAGAGGTCGAGCAGTCCGCCCGCGACGGCGGACCACTCGTAGCGCTCCATCGAGCGCGCCGCGGCGGCGCCGAGCGCCTCGCGCAGCGGCTGGTTCTCCAGCAGCAGGTCGATCTTCTCGGCGAAGGGGCCGGGGCAGCGCCAGGGGATCAGGTAGCCGCTGCGGCCGTCCGCCACCGTCGAGGTGAGCCCGCCCACACGCGAGGCGACCACGGGCACGCCGGACGCCATCGCCTCGGCGGCGACCAGTCCGAACGACTCGTAGAACGAGGGCACGACGACCACGTCGGCGGCGTTGTAGTAGGCGCCGATCTCGTCGTGCGGCACGGGGCCGACGAAGCGCACGCGGGCGTCGACGCCCGCGTTGCGGGCGACGCCGCGGAGGCGTGCGATCTCCGGCTCGGCGCGCTCATCGCCGCCCACGATCAGCAACTGCAGGCGGTCATGCCCGGGCAGCTGCGCCAGCGACTCGATCAGGATGTCGAGCCCCTTGAGCGGCTCGATGCGCCCGGCGGCGAGCAGCACCCGCGCCTGCGGGTCGATGCCGAGCGAGCGGCGGGCGTCGAGTTGCGCCCGAGGGCGGAAGCGATCGCGGTCCACGCCGAGCGGGATCACCGCGACCCGGTCGCGCGGCACGCCGTAGACCTGATCCAGCAGCCGTCGCTCGTGTTCGGTCGCGGCGACGATGCGATCGACCTCGTGCACCAGGCGGCGCTCGGCCGCGCGCCGCGCTTCGGGCTCGCGCTCGGACGAGCGGGCGAGCAGCTTGACCTCCGCGAGCGTGTGGAACATCGCGACGTGCGGCACGCCCCACTCGCGCGCGAGCAGCGCACCGGCCTCCACGGCTAGCCAGTAGTGCGAGTGCACGAGGTCGTAGTCGACGCCCTCGAGGCGCGCGAAGTCGGCGACGCCGCGCGCGAACGCGGCGGCGAGCGGTTGCAGCTCTTCTTTCTCCAACCGCGTGGGGGGTCCGGCGTCGATGTGCACCAGACGCACCCCCGGAGCCATTGTCAGCACGTCGGGCTGAAGCGGGTCGGTGCGGCGGGTGAAGACGTCGACGGCCGAGCCGCCGCGCGCGAGCTGCGGGGAGACCTCGCGCACGTAGACGTTCATCCCGCCGCTCTCGCGGCCGCCGAGCGGCGCGAGCGGCGAGGTGTGGAACGAGAGCACGGCGAGCCGCTGCGGAGGGGGCATCGAGGCAGGCATCCTTCCGGGGAAGCCTACGGAGCCGCGCCGTAGCGCGCCAGAGACGAGCGCTTCACTTCGCGGATCTGCATCGCGGCTCAGGCCAACGGCCGGATCAGGCCGAGGAACTCGTGGCGCGTGTTGGCGTCCGTGCGGAAGCAGCCGCGCATCGCCGAGGTGACCATCGTCGCGCCGGGCTTGCGCACGCCTCGGGCCGTCATGCAGAGGTGCTCGGCCTCGATCACCACGCCGACGCCCTGCGCGTGCAGCACCTGCTCGATGCAATCGGCGATCTGCGTCGTCAGGCGCTCCTGCACCTGCGGACGGCGCGCGAAGATCTCGACGGCGCGGGCGATCTTGGAAAGGCCAACGATGCGCCCGTCCGGCATGTAGCCGATGTGGGCCTGGCCGTGGAACGGCATGAAGTGATGCTCGCACATCGAGTAGAAGGGGATCTCGCGCAGGATCACGAGCTCGTCGTGACCCTCCTCGAAGCCGACGGAGAGAACCTCGACAGGGTCGTGATTGAGGCCGTCGAACAGCTCGCGGTACATCGCGGCGATGCGCCGCGGAGAGTCGGCGAGGCCCTCGCGGTGCAGGTTCTCGCCGAGCGCCTCGATCAGCGCTCGGACCGCGGCCTCGGCGCGCTCGTCGTCGAAGCCGGGCCTCACGTCCAGGTCGTACTGCGCCGTGCTCACGAGCGATCCTTCCGAGGCGTGGTCAGCGCGCTCGATCGTAGCACGCGCTCCGGCGTGGGGCTCAGGACCAGCCGAGCGCCCTCGCCACGGCGTCCGCCTCGGCGGGGGCGGAGTAGCGCGCCGTCTCGACAGCCATCGCCGTATCCGGATCCTTGAGGCCGGAGCCGGTGATGACGCAGACGGCGGTCAGCCCGGCCAGATCCTCGCCCGCGCGGGCCCGCGCGAGCAGGCCGGCGACGCTGGCGGCGGAAGCCGGTTCGCAGAACACGCCCTCGTCACGCGCGAGGCGGCGATAGGCCTCGAGGATCTCGTCGTCGGAGACGGCGTCGATCACGCCGCCGGAGTCGTCGCGCGCGGCGATTGCGCCCTTCCACGAGGCCGGATTGCCGATGCGGATTGCGGTGGCGACGGTCTCCGGCTCGGGCACCGGCTCGCCGCGCACGAGCGGCGCGGCGCCCTCGGCCTGGAAGCCCCACATCCGGGGCAGCCGGCCGCTGCGCTCCTGCCGGCGATACTCGACGAAGCCGGCCCAGTAGGCCGTGATGTTGCCCGCGTTGCCGACCGGGATGCAGAGCAGGTCCGGGGCGTCGCCGAGGTCGTCGGCGATCTCGAAGGCCGCGGTCTTCTGGCCCTGGATGCGGTACGGGTTGACCGAGTTCATCAGCGCGACCGGGTGCTGCGCGGCCAGCTCCCGCACGACGCGCAGCGCGTCGTCGAACGAGCCATCGAGGGCCACGATGTCCGCCCCGTAGGCGATCGCCTGCGCGAGCTTGCCCGCGGCGACACGCCCGGAGGGCACCACCACGTGGGCGCGCAGGCCGTAGCGCGCGGCGTAGGCCGCCATGGAGGCCGAGGTGTTGCCGGTGGAGGCGCAGATCATCGCCTCCGCGCCCTCCTCGACGGCCTTCGCCGCCGCGAGCACCATCCCGCGGTCCTTGAACGAGCCGGTTGGATTGGACGCCTCGAGCTTGAAGTAGAGCGCCTCGAGCCCGAGTTCGCCCTCGAGCACACGCGAGCGCAGCAGCGGCGTGCCACCCTCGCCGAGCGTGACGCGCGGTGTGTCCGGCCCGACGGGCAGCAGGTCGGCGTAGCGCTCGAGGATGAAGCGCGTCTCTTGCGGCCCCGAGCCGGCCGGGTCGGACGTGGGTTCGGGCGCTGTCAGGACTGCTCCTCCGCGGGACGCGGGCCGCTCTCGCGCAGCCGCACCAGCAAGGTGCGCCCGCGGCGAAGGCGCTGCTCGATCTCCTCGATCTGCCGCTTGCCTTGCTGTTCCTCGACCTCGAGCACGCGCCGGAAGTGATCGATGACGGCGTCGCGCTGGAACTCAATCGCCTCGCCCAGCAGCCGCATGCGCTCATCGAGCCCCATGAATTGGTGCCGCTGCGCGAGCCGCTCCTCGGCCGCGGATCCGAGGAGCTCCAGCGTCTCCTGCAAGCGCTCCTCAACCTCGCGCAGCCGATCCTCGAGGCGAACCCGGATCGCCTGGTGCTGTTCGACCATCTGGCGCAGCTCTTCCTCGCGCCCCAGGCTGCTGTCCAGGCGAGCAAGGCCGTTCTCCGCGCGCCGCAGCGCGGCCTGCAGCGCGTTGAGCCTCGCGCCGACCCCGTCGACCGTGTCGGCCAGTTCCGGAATCGCGGCGTCGATCCGCGTCCGCTCCTCGCGCTCGCTGCCGGCCGCCTCGGCGAGGGCGGCAATCCGGCCCTCGGCGCTGTCGAGGCGCACGTCCACGCTCTCCCGGACACGTTCGAGTTCGGACAGCTCGTCGCCGACGCGCCGGCCGCGCTCGCTCTCGCTGGCGAGCCGCTCGTTGAGGTGATCGATGCGGGTCTGCACCTGGTCGAGAGCGAGTTCGTCGACGCCCTGCTCCTCGGAGGCGCGGCTGTACAGACTCAGCGCGGTGCGCAGCTCGTCCATCTCCCGGCGCTGCTGCTCAAGGCCCGCGCGCACCTCCCCGAGCTGCTCGCCGAGACGCTGGAGCTGGCGATCCATCGCCCGCTCGCGGAGCGGCGGTTCGGCCGTCATCGCGCTACCCCGCCATCGCGATCACGTTGCAGATCTCCTCGACCACGTCCGAGGCGCTGATCGCAGCGAGCGCGGCTTCCAGTTCCGCGCCTGCGGCGATGTGCGTGGTGAGCACGATCTCCGCGGTCCGGGCGTCCTCGTCCGCCTCCACCTGGATCACCGAGGCGATGCTGACGCCGTGCGCGCCCAGCGCGTGCCCGATCTCTCCGAGGACGCCGGGGCGGTCCGCCACGGTCATCCGCAGGTAGCGCCGGGCGCGGTGCTCGCCGGGTGGGCGCACGCGCACGCTGCGCAGCGGCGGCGTTTCCAGCGGCGGCCGTCCCGCAACGATGTCGCGGGCGACGTCGAGCACATCCGCCAGCACGGCGCTCGCCGTGGGACCGGGCCCGGCGCCCGGCCCCTCCAGCACGACGCGACCCACGAGGTCGCCCTCGACCTGTACCGCGTTCAGCACGCCGTCGATCTTGGCCAGCGGCTCGCTGCGCGCGATCAGCGTCGGCTGCACCGAGGCGATCAGCTCGCCGTCGACGAGGCGCCCGTTCGCGAGCAGCTTGATCGCGTAGCCGAGTGCGTCCGCGTGGCGCAGGTCGTTGGCGGTCAGCGTCGTGATGCCCTGGCGCACGATGTCGTCCGGGCTGACCGCGACGTGGAACGCCAGCCCGCAGAGGATCGCCAGCTTGTAGGCGGCGTCGATGCCCTCGACGTCCGCGGTGGGGTCCGGCTCGGCGTAGCCGAGGCGCTGCGCGTCGGCGAGGATCTCGGCGTAGTCGGCGCCCTCGCTGGCCATGCCGCTGAGCATGTAGTTGGTGGTGCCGTTGATGATCGCGGTGACGGCGTTGATCTCGTTGGCCAGGAGGTCGCGGGAGAGCGGGCTGATGATCGGGATGCCGCCGCCGACGGAGGCCTCGTAGAGCAGGCGCACGCCGTGGTCCGCGGCGATCGCGAGCAGATCGCGCCCCTGCTTGGCGATCACCTCCTTGTTGGCCGTAACCACGTGCCGGCCGGAGCGCAGGGCGCGGGCGATGTAGTCCGCCGCCGGCTCCTCGCCGCCCATGAGCTCGACGACGATGCGCACGGCGGGGTCCGCCAGCAGCGCGTCGGGGTCCGTCGTCAGGCATTCGGGCGCCAGGCCGTGGCGCGGCGTCGAGACGTCGCGCACGAGCGCGCCGCGAAGTTCGAGCGGACGCCCGACGACGGTGGCGTAGCGTTCCCCGCCGCGATCGAGCGCCTCGATCACGCCGCCGCCGACGTTGCCCGCGCCGAAGAGCGCGACGCCGATCGGACCGCCCTCGTGCCCCTGCCCATCGCTCACGAGCCGCCTCCGCTCGACAGGCTGCCGACCACGCGATCGAGAATCCAGCGCTCCTCGCCATCGGACAAGTCGCGCTCCACGGACACCATAGCCCGTTGCGCCAGCAGCCACTCGTCCCAGCGTCGCTCGATCAGCGCCTCGATCTGCGCGGGCTCGAATGGCCGCGCCGCCTCAAGTTCCGCAACAAGGTAGACATCGAAGAACAGCCCCGTATCGACGACCTCGCTGATCGACCCCGCCTCGAGGTCCGCGACCGCCGCCCGTGCGCTGTCGCTGAGGGAGCCGAACGGCAGCCAGCCGAGGTCGCCGCCCTGCGCGGCGTACTCGGACTCGGCGCTGCGCTCCGCGGCGAGCTCGGCGAAGTCCGCGCCTTCCAGGAGGAGCGCGCGCACGTCCTCGGCTCCGCCACGGTCGGCGAGGCGGATGCGCGAGACGCGCACCTGGTCAGCCGTCTCGCCGATCTCCGCCCGGAACTGGTCGCGCAGGCGATCGCCGAGGATGCCGGCCGCGACCACGAGGTCGTACTCGTCCTTCGGCAAGGCGACATGGCGCAGCCAGTCGGCCAGCGCGGTCGCAAACCGCGCCGCTTCTTCCTCAGGATCCTCTGCGAGGCTCGCCTCGTCCGCTGCGCCGTCGTCCGCCGCGCCATCGTCCGTCTCGTCGTTGGAGTCACCATCGTCCGCCGTCGCGTCCGGGGCGGGCTCCTCGGGCGGCGCGAAGCCGAGGTGCACACGCAGCCACTGCGTGACGTCCTCGGGGGTCGCCGCGCCGACGAAGGCCGGGGCGCGATCCAGCAGGATCGTCTGCTCCTCGAGGACGCTCAGCGTCTCCGGCACCGTCTCGCCGATCCCGCCCGGGAGATCGCCGAAGCGGGCCTCGTAGACAGCGCGGCGAGCGACCTCGGCGGCCGGGTAGTCCGTCTCGCCGACGCTCAGGACGTGGGCGCGGGGAGGGCGGTACTGCGTGATGTAGAGGCCAGCGAGCACGACCAGCACGGCGACGCCGAGTACGACGCTGACCGCGATGATCGTGACGCGCTCCCGGCGACGCGCGCGCTCGTCGCGCTGGCGGCGCGCGCTGATGCGCGTCGATCCGGAGTTGCGATCGGCCTGGCCTCGGGGGCGGGGCACGTGTGCGGGCCCTCCTCCCGGAGCGCCGTCGCGATCCGCTGGCGCCTAGCGGCGCGGCCGCCCGGCGGGGACGTTGCTCAGCCGGACATGTTCAGCGGTGTACGGGAGCAGGGCCATGTGGCGAGCGCGCTTGATGGCCTGCGCCAGGAGCCGCTGGCACTTGGCCGTGCAGCCGCCGCGGCGGCGCGCCTCCATCTTGCCGCGCTCGGTCAGGTAGCGGCGCAGCATCGGCGTGTTCTTGTAGTCCACCACGCGCGTGCCGGGCGGGCAGAACTCGCAGGGCCGCCGCCTGCCACGTCCGCCGCCGCCCCCGCCTCCGCCGCCGCGGCCGCCGCCTCCGCGCCCGCGTCCGAAGTCGGAGTCACGGTCGCGATCACGATCACGATCGCGGTCGCGGTCGCGGCCCGCGGGTGGGCGGCCTGCTGGGGCGCTGCGGGGGGGCTCGGTGGTCATCGGTTCCTCCGGTTCAATCGGCGGCTAGAACGGCAGATCGTCGGGCTCAACGTCGCCCGAGAAGTCTGGCGCACCAAGGCTGGGCGCGCCCGCGCGCTCGTACGAGGCGTCGCGCTGGCCGCCGAGGAACTTCACTTCCTGCGCGATCAGCTCGGTGGTGTACCGCGTCTGCCCGTCCTGCCCCTCCCAGGAGCGGGTCTGCAGCCGGCCCTCGACGTAGACCTGGCGGCCCTTTGAGAGGTACTGGCTGCAGATCTCGGCCAGGCGGTTCCAGGTGACGACGCGGAACCACTCGGTTTCCTGGCGGCGTTCGCCATCGCCGGTGGTGTACTCGCGGTTGGTGGCGACGTTGAAGTTGGTGACGGCGCTGCCGTTGGCGGTGTAGCGCATCTCCGGATCGGCGCCAAGATTCCCGATGACCATCACCCTGTTCAGCATGATCGGACCCCCGTCCGTGGGGAGAGTAGCGGATTCGTCGCGCCCTCGATCATCTGGCCGGCCGCCGCTGTTGCGTCACTCCGTCGAAGTGGCCGCGGGCGCTTCGGCCGCCTCGGGTGTCTCGGGTGTCTCGGCAGTCTCCGCGGGTTCGGGCTGGTCGGACGCTTCTGCTGCCTCGGGCGTCTCGACGGCCGCCGCGGGCTCGGATGCTGCGGCCGCCTCGGGCGCCGCAGGCGCTTCGGCTGCATCCGCTTCCGCAGGCGCCTCGGCCGACTCGGCTGCCGGCGGCGCGTCGTCCTCGGACGATCGCGACGGCGCGGGACGCGACGTGCCGCGCCGTGCGTAGACCAGCTCCTCTTCCGGCGGGCCGTCGTAGCCCGGGACGATGCCGCGAACCACCAGGTGCCTGAGAACGCTCTCGTTGAGGTGCATCGCGCGCTCGAACCCGGCGACGCGATCGGGCGGCAGCGTCATGTGGGTGAGCACATAGGTGCCCTCGAAGTGGTGCTTGATCGGGTAGGCGAGGCGCCGGCGGCCCCAGTTGTCCGTCAGCAGGATCTCGCCGCCGGCAGCTTCGACCAGTCCCCCGATGCGCTCGATGGTGGAGTCGATTTCCTCCACCATGAGGCGCGGACTGATCACGTACATCAGCTCGTACTCGTTCAAGCGTGCTCCCTTGCGGAGTGGATGGACCCGCCGTCCGCAGCCGAGCCCGCCCCGATGAACACAGCGCCCGGCGCCGCCGGGTGCGGCAACCGGGCACAGCGGGAATCGCGGCAGCCCGTACTCCGTTGCGCCAGTATATGAACGCCCCGATCGAACGGGCAATCGAAGCGTGGAGGGCGCAACCTACGCCGCCGGCACGCCCGGCGCGGGAAACGCCTCGCAAAGCGCGAGCACCTCGGACCGCACCTGCTCCGCAATGGCCTCGTCCTCGGGCGCGTCGAGGATGCGCACGATCAGCTCGCCGACCTGCCGCAGCTCCGTCGTGGCGAGCCCGCGCGAGGTAAGCGCGGGCGTGCCGATGCGGATGCCGGAAGCGACGGCCGGCGGCAGCTCGTCGTAGGGGATCGCGTTCTTGTTGACGACGATCCCCGCGCGCGCCAGCGCGTCCTCCGCCGTCTGGCCGGTCAGCCCCTTCGGCGTCACGTCGACCAGCAGCAGGTGGTTGTCCGTGCCACCGCTGACCACGCGCAGCCCGGCGTCGATCAGCGTCTCGCCGAGGGCGCACGCGTTGTCCACCGTCTGCTGCGAGTAGGCGCGGAACTCTGACGTCGCCGCCTCCGCGAAGGCGACGGCCTTCCCGGCGACGACATGCATCAGCGGACCGCCCTGGGCGTTAGGGAAGACGCCGCGATCGATGCGCCGCGCGTACGGCTGGTCGCAGAGGACCATGCCCCCTCGCGGGCCGCGCAGCGTCTTGTGCGTGGAGCTGGTGACCAGCTGCGCCTGCCCGATCGGCGAGACGTGCACGCCGGCCGCGACGAGGCCGGCGATGTGCGCCATGTCCGCCATCAGCAGCGCATCCACCTCGTCGGCGATCGCGCGGGCGCGCGCGAAGTCGATCTCGCGCGGGTAGGCTGTGGCTCCCACGACGATGATCTTCGGCCGGTGCTCGCGGGCGAGCGCCGCCATCTCGTCGTAGTCGATGTACTCTGTCTCGCGATCGACGCCGTAGGAGACGAACTGGAAGAGCTTGCCGCTGAAGTTGACGTTCGAGCCGTGCGTGAGGTGGCCGCCCTGGTCGAGGCGCAGGCCCATCACCGTATCGCCCGGCTTGAGCAGCCCGAGGTAGACGGCCATGTTCGCCTGCGCGCCGGAGTGGGGCTGGACGTTAGCGTGCTCCGCCCCGAAGAGCGACTCGGCCCGCTCGATGGCGAGGCTCTCGACCTCGTCGACGAACTCGCAGCCGCCGTAGTAGCGGCGGCCGGGGTAGCCCTCGGCGTACTTGTTGGTGAGCACCGTGCCCACGGCCTCGATCACGGCGGCCGAAGCGAAGTTCTCCGAGGCGATCATCTCGAGGGTGGAGCGCTGCCGCTGCTCCTCGCGGCCGATCGCCGCGGCGATCGCGGGGTCGACGTCGGCGAGCGTGCCCGCCAGATCCGTCAGCGTGCTCATCTCTCGCTCCTCGTGGGGATAGGCGCTGCTACCAGATCAAATCCTACCGCAGGTGCGGGTCTGGGGCCGCGCCCCCGGAGGTCAGGCAGGCGCTGGATGCGGAGTCGGCTCGCGCAGTGTCTCGACGCGCACCTGCGCCTCCAGGCGCCGCGCATCCGAGGCCCGGCCGAGGGAGGTGCCGGGCGCGAGGCACGCCGCCGCACCGGACGCGGTCGCCGTCGCCAGTGACGCAGCCCAGCCGCGCCCGCGGACCAGCCCGAAGATCAGCCCGGCAAGGAAGGCATCGCCCGCCCCGACGGCGGAGCGCACCTCGACGTCGAGCGCGCTCACGCGGAAACCACCCTCGGGCGTCATCGCCACCGCTCCACCATCGCCGCGCGTAATCACGACCTGCTCCAGGCCCCACGAGCGCAGCGTGCGCGCCGCCTCGATGGCGCCGGGCTCGTCGTCGATCGTCTGTCCGAGCAGGCGCCCGGCCTCGTGCTCGTTGAGCTTCAGCAGGTCTGGCGCGGCGCCGCCACTGAGGATCGCGGCCACCACCTCGCCGTCGGCGTCGACGGCGCTGTACGCGCCACGCTCGGCGGCCATGCCGAGCAGGTCGGCGTAGAGCGCGGGGTCGCAGCCGGGCGGGATCGAGCCGGCAAGCACCAGCCAGCTCTCGCCGTGCGGGCGCAGGCGGCGGTTCAGCCGCGTCCGCAGCAGCGAGATCGCGTGCTGCGTCACCTTCGGCCCGGACGCGGCGAGGACCGTGTCGCGGTGCGTCTCACGGTCGAGGATCGTGATGTTCGTGCGCGTCTCGCCGGGCACGAAGATGAACTCGCAGCCGATGCCCGCATCGACCAGCGAGTCCTCGATCATCCGTCCGAGGTCGCCGGGCGCGAAGCCGCTCGCGAGCGGCTCGTAGCCGAGTTCCTTGAGCATGCGCGCGACGTTGATGCCCTTGCCGCCGATGTCCCAGCGGATCGCGGCGACCCGGTTGGTGTCGCCCTCGATCAGGCGATCGATCTCGATCGTCTGGTCGATGGCCGGGTTGAGAGTGACCGTGATGATCACAGCGCGCCTCCCATGGCGCAGGCGGGCGCATTCTAGGACTGTCGCTTGCTCGTCTGCCAGCGCCGGCCCCGGCAATCCACAGCAGGCCCACGCGCAGACTCAGTCTTCGCGCGCCACGGCGAGGGCGTACACGCGCCTCGCGCCCCCCTCCAGCAGCGCGCGCGCCGCCGCCGCGAGCGTCGCGCCGGTCGTCGAGACATCGTCGATGAGCAGCACCCCGGCGGGCGGCGTTCCGCCGGCCGCGAACGCGCCGGCGACGTTGGAGGCGCGGCGATCCCTGCCCAGCGCCGTCTGTGGCCCGGTCGCCCGCACGCGCCGTAGCAGATCGGCGCGCAGCGGCAGCCCGAGGGCGCTCGCGACGCGGCGGGCGATCAGCTCGGACTGGTTGAAGCCGCGGCGGCGGCGGCGACCGCCGTGCAACGGGATCGGCGTCACGGCGTCGATCTTCCACCGGCGCGGCACAACGCCCGCCGCCGCATCGCCGAGCGGATCGAGGTGCGCGCTGATTCCCCGGAACTTCGCCTCCAGCAGCGCGCGGCGCGCGACGCCCGTGAAGCGGTAGGGCGTGCGCAGCCCCTCGAAGGGCGGCGGGTCGGCGAGACAGGCGGCGCAGGGCGAGCCGGGACCGGGCGCCCAGCAGCGCGTGCAGCGCGGCGCTGCGGCCGCCGGCAGCGCCTCGAGGCAGGCATGGTGCAGCGAGGCGCCGAAGCGGTCGCAGGCGATGCAGCGCTGCGGGAGCAGCGCCTCCGCCAGCTCGTCCAGCAACTCGCGCGCGACCATCGTCCCGCCCTCGCTAGCGCCGGAGCGGCTCCGGCAGGCGCTGCCGAGCTTATACTCGCTGGGCAGCAGGACGAACGGACGAGGCGAGACCGTGCACGTCAGGATCCGGCTCTTCGCACAGCTCCGCGAGTTGATGGGCAGCGAGTTCCTCGACGAGGAGTTCACGGAGAGCGCCGTCACGGTCGCCGATCTGCAGCACCGCCTCGAGCAGTCGCGGCCCGCGCTGCGCCCGCACCTGCCGACGCTCGCGCTGGCGATCAACGAGGAGTACTGCATCGACGCCGCCACGGAGATCGGCGAGCGCGACGAGGTTGCGCTGATCCAGCCAATCTCCGGCGGCGAGGGCGGTGCTGCGCCCTTCCTCGTGACCCACGACCCGCTCGACCGCGACGCCCTCCGCGAGGTCGTGCATACCGATGCGAGCGGCGCGGTGGTGCTGTTCGAGGGCGTGGTGCGCAACCACCACGAGGGCCGCGCGGTGGCGCGGCTGGAGTACGAGGCCTACGCCTCGATGGCCGCGCGGCAGCTCGAGGCGGCCTCCCGCGAGGTGCTGGCGGAGTTCGCGGATCGCGAGGTGCACCGCATCGCGGCGCACCACCGCATCGGGATGCTCGAGATCGGCGAGGTCTCGCTGCTCGTCGCGGTCTCGGCCTCGCACCGCGGGGACGCCTTCGAGGCGGCCCTGCGCACGGTCGACCGGATCAAGGAGACGGTCCCGGTCTGGAAACGCGAGCACGGCCTCGATGGCTCGATCTGGCAGGAGGGCGTCAGCCCTCGCCCCGCCGGTGCGGAGCACCCCGCGGGGACGTAACGCTTCGCCGACATCGTTAGCCGAGCTGGTTGATGATCACAGCGGTCGCAGAGCCCACACCGGCGAGGACGAGACCCGCGGCCACGGCCAGACCGGCGCCCAGCCTCAGCAGAAGCCTCGATTCAAGCTGATGGATCTCCGACCGGAGCTGCGATTCGGCCTGGTCGATCTTGTGGTCCAGCCGGGACACTTCGATCGTCAGATCTTCCTTCGTGACCAGGTTCGAGGGCAGCACAGCGATGTGCGTCGCGAGGGCGTCCGCCTGCTCCTCGCTGAAGCCTGCCGCCCGCAGGTCCTTGGAGATGCTCAATGTGTCCGAAGCCATCGCCATGAGTATACGCCGCCGCCCCTCGTAACCCCTGCGAAAGCCTAACACATACCCGTCACACTGTTACGCCCCTGTGCGGTAGTCCGGGGCGCGCAGTTCGTACGCGGTCGCGACCTGCAGGTCGCTCAGCCGCGAGGCGATACGCGGCTCCAGTTCGGTGAGCGCGAGGTCGCTCGTGATCACCGTCGGGCGGCGGCCGAGATGGCGGTAGTTGAGCAGCTGGTAGAGCTTCTCCTGCGCCCAACCGCCCGACTTCTCCACCCCCAGGTCGTCGAGGACCAGCAGGCCCGCGTCGCGCAGGCGGCGGAACAGCGGATCGAAGCGTTCGCCCGAGTCCGGCGCGAACGTCGCGCGCAACTCGTCGAGCAGGTCGGGCGCGGTGGCGAAGGCGACGCGATCGCCTTGCTCCAGCCGGTGGCCGGCGATGGCCGCCGCGAGGTGCGTCTTGCCGCTCCCGTTCGCGCCGAGCAGCACCAGCCAGCCGGCCGGGCGCTCCGCCCAGCCACGCGCCAGCCGGAACGCGCCCTCGAGGTTGCGGCGCTGCTCGCCGCGCAGGCCGTGCCCGCCGGGCCGGAAGCGCTCGAACGTGAGCTCGGCGAGCCGCTCGCGCGACATCCCGCCGACCTCGAAGTAGCGGGGCGACGAGGTCTCCTCGAGCGTGAAGTGCTGCGCCATCGCGGGGTCGCTCAGCCGCGCGCCGAGGCGTTCGTCGATCTGCTCAGGCTGCCGCACGCAGGTGAAGACCGTGGGCAGCGCGGCGTGGAAGCGGTGTGAAACGAGCTGCGCGAACTTCTCGCGCGCCCACGGCGTCTCCGAGTAGCTGTCGAGGTCGTCGAGGACGGCCAGCGGCGCCTCGCGGAACTGGTCGCTGAGGCGCTCGTAGGAGACCTCCGCATCGTCGTCGTAGGAGGCGCGGAGGCGGTCGAGAAAGTCGGCGACGGAGAGGAAGAGCGCGGGCCGGCCGAGCTCGATCGCGCGGTTGGCGATGGCGGCCGCGAGGTGCGTCTTGCCGCAGCCGGGCACGCCGCTGAAGACCAGCCAGCCCTCGGGATCATCGGCGAAGCGGCGGGCGGCCTCGACGGCGGTCGCGTAGCGCTGCTGCGCTGCCGGGTCGGATGAGCGGCCGTGCGGCAGCAGCGTCTCGAAACTGAAGCGCGAGAGTGAGCCGAGGCGCGAGTAGCGCAGCAGGCGCTCGCGCCGCGATCCGTCGTCCTCGCGCGCGGCGCAGCCGCAGGGCACGGCGCGTCCGAATTCCGGGCTCGCCAGATCGGCGGTCACGCGCACGAAGCGAGCGCCCCCGCAGAGCGGGCACGGCGGCTTGCGTTCCGCGATCGCGGAAGCGGGGTCAGCTGCGACGGATGACGCGTTCGTACGGTCCGTGGTCGCGACGCTCCGCTCGCGCATGATCTGCGCCAGGTTCCGCATCGGCCGTCCCCCCTTCCTCTCCGGTGCCCTCGGACTCCCAGCGACGCAGGATCGACTCGGCGTAGGCCCAGTGCCGCACGTTGTGGCGCGCCGCCAGGCGCAACGCGCGCGCGATCCAGTCCGCGGGCCAGCGCTCCGCGGCCGCGTCGAGGACGTCCGTGATCGCCGGCGTGAGTGCGCCGATCTCCTGCTCGTACACCCGTGCCGGCGCGTCCCGCTCGGTACTTGCTGCCTGCTCGCGAGGAGCCGCGATGCGCACGCCCGGCGGCGGCGTCAGCGCTCCGGAGCGCAGGCGCTCGCGGTTCCTTCGGCCCGCCACGCTGTTCATGAAGCAGAGCGTGTCGCCGTCCTCGAGCTCGAGCGTGAGCAGGCTGCCGCGCGCGACCGCGCGCTCGATCGCCGGCGCCAGCGCGGCGGCGGCGCCACAGCCCGCCAGCGCGTGGCGCAGCGGCTCCTCCGAGGCGAGCTGGGAGACGCGGACGGCGCGCAGCGTGCCCTTGCGCCGCGCGATCGCGTAGAGCGCGTAGAGCGTGACGCGCAGCTCGGCCGCGTCGTCGATCAGCGGCAGCAGCTCCGTGAAGAACTGCGCGGGCAGCGTCGTCGCCGCCCCGCGGGCGACGAAGCCCGGGAAGGGCGCGGCGCCCTCGGCGCCGTCCTCGACCCCCTCGACCCGCAGCGCCGGGGGCGTCATTCGAACTCCGGCGGCGGCTCGCGCAGGATCAGGTCCTGGAACGAGGCGGTACGGTCGAGGAAGCGGACGGAGACGGTGCCGGTCGGGCCGTTGCGGTGCTTCGCGACGATCAGCTGGGCGATCCCGCTCGGGTGCTGACCGCCCGGCTGGTCGGGATGTGCGTCCTGCCACTCCTCGGGCGTGCGGTAGACGTCCTCGCGATAGATGAACGTCACGATGTCGGCGTCCTGCTCGATCGAGCCGGACTCGCGCAGGTCGGAGAGCATCGGGATGTGCGGCGTGCGGGTCTCGACGGCGCGCGAGAGCTGCGCCGCGGCGACGACCGGCACCTCGAGCTCGCGCGCCATCTCCTTGAGCGAGCGCGTGATCTTGCCCAGCTCGGAGGCGCGATTCTCGCTGCCGCCGCCCGTCGCCGAGTGCAGCAGCTGCAGGTAGTCGACGATCACGAGGTCCAGACCGTGCTCGGCCTGTAGCCTCCGGCTCTTGGCGCGGATCTCCGGCACGCTCAGCACCGCCGAGTCGTCGATGAAGATCGCTGCCTCGCCGAGCGTGCCGATCGCGTGCATGATGCGCGACTCCTCGACCTCGGTGTGCATGCCGAGCCGCAGCCGCGTTGCGTCCACGTCCGCCTCGGCTGAGAGCAAGCGCATCGCAAGCTGTTCGGCGGACATCTCGAGGGCGAAGATCGCGGCCGTGGCGTTCTGCCCGACGGCGGCGTTACGGGCGAAGTTGAGCAGCAGCGCGGACTTCCCCACACCCGTGCGCGCCGCAACGATGATCAGATCGCCGCGCTTGAAGCCACCTGTCAGCTGGTCGAAGTCCATGAATCCCGCGCGCACCTCGTCGACCAGCTGACCCTCGACGTCCTCGCCGGGATCCTCGAGGAACTGGTCGAGCAGATCGCGCAGTCGCTCGAAGTCGCCGGAGGCCTCGGTGGAGCGGATGCTGAGCAGCAGGCCCTCGGCGGCGGCGATCACGCGGCCGGCGTCCGGGCCGCCCTCATAGGCGGTCTGGGCGATCTGACCGGCCACCTGGATCATGCGCCGGTAGAGCGCGTCGCGGGCGACGATGCGCGCGTGCGCCTCGACGCCGGCGGCGCTGAAGTGCCGGCCGACGAGCTCGGCGAGGTAGGGCTCGCCGCCGAGAGTGTCGAGGCGGCCGGCGCGTTCGAGTTCGTGGGCGAGGGTGGGCAACGTGATCGGCTCGGCGCGATCGGCCAGGGCGGTGCATGCCTCGTAACACCAGCCGTGCTGCTCGCGGAAGAAGTCCTCCGGCCGCAGCAGCGGCAGCACGCGCGGGTAGGCGTCGGGATCGAGGAGCAGGGCGGCGATGACGGCCTGCTCGGCGGAGACGTCATGAGGCGGAAGCCCGCCCGCGCTGGGACGGCGCTCAGGCCGGAGCTGAGCCGGCTGGCCGGTGACCATGGGCTAGGTTTCTGTGGCGTCTCCGGTGTCCGCACCATCCTGGGACGATGGTGCGTCCTCGCCGGAGGCCTCTTCCGTGGGATCGCTGTAGCCCGGCTCCGACACGTCTTCGGTGTTCGTCGGTTCGGGGGTTTCCACCCCGGCCTCCACGCCTGCCTCGGCAGCAGCCGCTTCTGCGACGAGCGCCTCAGCGGCGTCTTCGACGCCTTGCGGCGCCTCGACGTCCACTACGACGACCTCCGCATCGGCAGTCACGTTGCGCGACAGCCGCAGCGGTACGGTGTAGACCCCGACCTGGCGAATCGCCTCGGGCAGCAGTACACGACGTCTGTCCAGTTCTTCGCCGAGAATCTCCCCAGCCTTCTCGGCGATGTCAGCATTTGTGACAGAACCGTACAGTCGTCCCTGCTCTCCGACGCGCACAGGCATGATCAGGCGTTGGCCCTCGAGCTTGCCGACGAGCTCATGGGCCTGCCCGTCCAGAAGCCGTTGCCGCTCTTCCTCCTGAGCGGCGAGCGTTTCGGCTCGCCGGAGTAGAGCGGGCGTTGCCGCAGCGGCCAGGCCGCGAGGCAACAGGTAGTTGCGGGCATATCCATTGGCGACAGTTCTCACCTCGCCACGGGTGCCCGAACCCTCAACGGTCTCCAGAAACACGACCTTCACGCCGAAACCCTCTCGCCGTGCCGGAGCCGGGTCGCCAATGACTATGCCGGGGGCGCGCCCGGGCGGCTCATACGTTGTCAACGAGGCTCTACACACACCGCCACAGTGGGCGATGGAGTTGTAGAAAAGCCCATCAGTCGCCCAACAGGCTATCCACGACCCCGAATCAAGCGCAATCGCCGCCTTCCGCACACCTCCAACGTCACCGGCGTAGCCGTACGATGTTAGAACATGCGCCCTAGGTTGTCAAACGGATGTGCTACAGCGCAGCACCCGCCCCCAGCGCCCGCGGCAACCCGCCCTCGTGCGCCTCGCGCAGCGCGGACAGCGAGGCGTCGAGCGGGCCCAGCCGCAGCCGCGCGTCCTCGCCCGTGCCCGTCGCGACGCCGAGCGCGACCGCTTCGACGCCCGTCTCGGCAGCGAGCGCTTCGAGGGCGGCGCGACCGTCGGCGTCCGGCGTGGCGACGACAAAGCGCGACTGCGCCTCGCCGAACAGCGCGGCGTCCAGGCGCTCGCCGAGGTCTGCGGCGCTCGCGTCGAGCCCGACGCCCCCCGCCAGGCAGCACTCGGCAAGCGCCACGGCGAGGCCGCCGTCGGCGCAGTCGTGCGCCGCATGGAGCAGTCCTCGCGCGTTCGCCTCGAGCACGAGCCGCTGCACGCGCGCCTCGAGATCGAGGTCGATCGTGGGCTTGCCCGCTACCAGCTCGTGGCGCGTGGCGAGGTACTCGGAGCCCGCGAGGGCCGCGGCGGGCTGCGCGAGGGGCGCGCCGATCAGCAGCACCTCCTCGCCCTCGGCGATTGCCGGCGTGATCCGTTGCGAAATGTCGTCGAGCAGGCCGAGCATGCCGACCGTCGGCGTGGGCAGCACCGCGCCCGCGGGCGTCTCGTTGTAGAGCGAGGCGTTGCCGGAGACCACCGGCGTCCCGAAGGCGCGGCAGGCGTCCGCGAGCCCGAGGATCGACTGCTCGATCTGGTAGGCGATCGGCGAGCGCTCCGGGTTGCCGAAGTTGAGACAGTCCGTGACCGCCACCGGCGTCGCGCCGACCGCGACGACGTTGCGCGCCGCCTCGGCGACGGCGCAGGCGGCCCCGACGCGCGGTTCGAGCTCGACGAGGCGGCCGTTGCAGTCGGTGGCGACGGCGAGCGCACGCTCCGTGCCCTTGAGCCAGATCAGCGCGGCGTCGCCGCCGGGCGGGACGACGGTGCCGGTCAGCACCTCGTGATCGTACTGGCGGTAGATCCAGCGGCGGCTCGCGATGTTGGGCGATCCGAGCAGCGCGATCAGCGCCTCCGCCGGGTCGTCGCAGTCGGGCAGCGCCGCGAGGTCCACCGCCTGGCGAAGATCGAGGTCCGCGGGCCGCTCGCCGTCGAGTTCGTACTGCGGCGGGTCCGTGAGCACGCCAACCGGGATGCGCGCGGCGACCGTCTCGCCATCGCGGATCGTCGTGTAGCCGTCGTCGGTGACCTCGCCGATCACGTCGGCGTGCAGCTCCCAGCGGCGGAACAGCGCGAGTACGTCGTCGAGGTACTCGCGCTTCGGGATGACGAGCATCCGCTCCTGCGACTCGGACAGCATCACCTCGTCCGGCGTCATGCCCGCCTCGCGGCGCGGCACGCGCGCCACGTCGATCTCGATCCCGGTGCCGGCACGCGCGGCGGCCTCGACGCTGCTCGAGGTCAGCCCCGCCGCCCCGAGGTCCTGCAGACCCTCGACCCAGTCGCCGTGCTGCTCGGCCAACTCGACGCAGGCCTCCAGCAGCAGCTTCTCCATGAACGGATTGCCGACCTGCACGGCGGGGCGGCGCTCCTCGGAGGCGTCGTCGAGCTCGACCGAGGCGAAGGTGGCGCCGTGGATGCCGTCGCGGCCGGTATCCGCGCCGACGAGCACGAGCGGGTTGCCGGCGCCACTCGCCGAGGCGGAGAGCAGGTGCTCGACACGCCCCACGCCCAGGCACATCGCGTTGACGAGCGGGTTGCCGCCGTAGGCGGGGTCGAACTGCACCTCGCCGCCGACGGTCGGCACGCCGACGCAGTTGCCGTAGCCGCCGATACCGGCGACGACGCCCCCGAAGAGGTGGCGGTTGCGCGCCTCGTCGAGCGGACCGAAGCGCAGCGAGTCGAGCAGCGCGACGGGCCGCATGCCCATCGCGAAGATGTCGCGCAGGATGCCGCCGACGCCCGTCGCAGCGCCCTCGTAGGGCTCGATCGCGGACGGGTGATTGTGCGACTCCATCTTGAAGACGGCGCACCAGCCGTCGCCGAGGTCGATCGCGCCGGCGTTCTCGGCGCCGGCCTCGGTGAGCACGCTCGGACCGGTGGTCGGGAAGTGGCGGAACAGCGGGCGTGTGTGCTTGTAGCCGCAGTGCTCGGACCAGAGCGCGGCGGTCATGCCCAGCTCGAGACCGTTCGGCTCGCGATCGAGCATGTCGACGAGGCGCTCGTACTCGGCGCGCGAGAGCGCGATCCGTTCGAGTGTTGCGTCGTCGACCATCACGGCGAGCCCTCCGTCGCTAGCGCAGCGAGAACGGCGGGTAGCGGTCGACGAGGAACGATCCGTAGGCGCTCACCCGCGCGTTCCAGCGCCCGACGCCGACGAGGAAGTCGAACAGCCCTCGCGGGTAGCGCCCCGTGAACAGGACGCCGAGCACCAACGGGATAAAGGCGACCATGGCGATGATGCCGAGGATGCTCAGCACGATCGCGTGGGGGATCACGAGCAGCCACTTGATCAACACGAGCCAGCGGTTGAAGTCGGGCTTCTCGACGGCGAACGTGACGCCCTCGTAGTCACTCCCGCCCATGCTGAACGGCGGGTAGCGGTCATGGAAGAGGATGTAGGCGCCGAGATTCGCGTTCCAGCGGTTCACGCCCACCATGAAGTTGTAGAGGCTGTCCGGGTAGGTCCGGGCGAAGAGGATCGTGAAGAACGAGATGACCCAGACGACCCCGGCGAGGAGGCTCAGCAGGTACAGGACGATGTAGTGCGGGATCGCCAGCAGCCAGCGGACCAGGATCAGCCAGCGGTTCGGCGACTCCGGGTAGGCGACATCGAACGTGACCGGGTAGTCACTCATCGTTTCGGCAGCCATCGTGCGCTCCTCTCAATCCTCGCTGCGCCGCAGCCCGGCGCGGGCGTTACTCCTCGAAGCTGAACGGGGGGTAGCGGTCCGTGACGAGCAGGAAGGCGTAGGCGCTGACGCGCAGCGCCCAGCGGCTCCAGCCCACGACGAAGTTGAACATCCCGCGCGGGTAGCGCCCCGTGAAGAGGATCGCGAACCAGGCGATCACCGTGATCACGAGCACGACGGCGCTGAGCACAAGCAGCACGATGTAGTGCGGGATTGCCAGCAACCACTTCACCAGCGGCAGCCAGCGGTTGAGGTCGCGCTCCGCGTCCGGGAAGTCGATCTCGATGTGGACCGCCTGCTCCTCGTCGGTCGAGGGGTACTCCTCGCGCAGCAGCAGGAAGTAAGCGCCGACGCGGTTGGAGAAGCGGGTCAGCTCGAGGTTCCAGTCGAACCACCAGCGCGGGTACTTGCGCCGAAAGAGGATCATCAGCAGCACGGGCACGACGATGACGCCGCCGGACGAGACGACGACCACCAGGAAGTCGTCGGTTTGCTGCCCGCCGCCACCGCCGGTCAGCACGCCGAGGACCACGATGATCGGGATCGCCAGGATCAGCCGGAACAGCGCCCTGACACGGTCCTGTTGCTGCTCGGGGTAGTCAATCCGCAGCCGGGCCGGGTAGGGCGGGCTCGTGAAGTCAGCGGACATCGCAAACCTCCCCCGTCACGCCAGCGCGCCCACGCGCGCGAGCGCGGACTGCCAGATCGCGTTGCCGTCCTCGCCGCCGAGCAGCGGCGCGGAGGCGCGCTCGGGGTGCGGCATCATGCCGAGCACGTTGCCGTCCGCGTTGAGCACACCCGCGATGTTCGCCACCGAGCCGTTGGGATTCGCCTCGGGGGTCACGCGGCCGTCCGCCGTGCAGTAGCGGAAGGCGACGCGGCGCTGCGACTCGAGCGCCTCGAGGGTGGCGGCATCGGCGAAGTAGTTGCCCTCGCCGTGCGAGATCGGCACCTGCAGCACGCGGCCGGGCTCGATCCCGGCCGTGAACGGCGAGCCGTGCCCGGCGGCGACGAGGTGCACGGGTTGGCAACGGAACTGCAGCGAGGCGTTGCGCATCAGCACGCCGGGCAGCATCCCCGCCTCGCAGAGGATCTGGAAGCCGTTGCAGATGCCAATCACCAGGCCGCCCGCGTCGGCGTGCGCGCGCACCGCCTGCATCACGGGCGAGAAGCGCGCAATCGCGCCGCAGCGCAGGTAGTCGCCGTAGGAGAAGCCGCCGGGCAGGACGACCAGGTCCGCGTCGCCGAGGTCCGTCTCGCGGTGCCAGACGCGGTAGGCGTCGACGCCGACCCGCCCGAGGGCGAACAGGCAGTCGCCGTCGCTCCAGCTGCCGGGGAAGACCACGACCGCAGCCCGCACCGACGTTCCATCCTCCCGGGGGTGGTCCGAGTATAGGCGGCGCTCCGGCGTGGCGGTATCGCGTGCGGCGAGCGCGCTACCCGTCGCGCCGGCGGCGCCAGGGCGCGGACGCCCAGATCGGGCGCGAGGCGGCATCCTCGCCGTTCTCGCGCGGCTCCCCGCGCTCGCCCTGGGGCAGGCGGTCGGGCAGTGGTTCGCCTGCGCGGAGGCGCTCGGACGCGGCCACGCCCCGCTCCTGCAGCTCCCGGGCGGTCGGCTCCGGGTACTCGACGCGGGGGTGGTAGACGGCGGTCAGCGTCGCGACGAACGAGTCGGCAACGATCCGCAGGTCGCGCAGCGAGATGTCGCATTCGTCGAACTGCTGCTCCTCGAGGCGCTCGCGCATGACGTTCTCGACGATCTCGCGGATGCGGTCCGCGGTGCGGTCGTTGCTGGCGCGGACGGTGGCCTCGCTGGAGTCGGCGAGCATGACGATGGCGGTCTCGCGGCTCTGCGGCTTCGGACCCGGGTAGCGGAACAGGTCCGGGTCGATCTCCGGATCCTCGGCGGCGGCGCGGCGGTAGAAGAACTCGACGAGGCGCGTGCCGTGGTGCTGCGGGATGAACTGCGTGATCGCCATCGGGACGCCCTCGCGGCGCGCGATTTCGGCGCCGGCGATGACGTGTTGCTGGATCACGCGCGTGCTCTGCAGCGGGTCGAGCGAGGCGTGCGGATCCACCTCCGCGGGCGAGTTCTCGACGAAGAAGCCCGGCGCCACCAGCTTGCCGACGTCGTGGTAGTAGGCGCCGACACGCACGAGCAGCGAGTCGGCGCCAACCCGGTCGGCGGCGCGCTCGGCCATGTTCGAGACCATCACCGAGTGCTGGAAGGTGCCGGGCGCCTCGTCCTGCAGGCGGCGCAGCAGCGGGTGGCTGAGCTGCGCCAGCTCCATCAGCTCGACACGCGTGATGATGCCGAAGGGGCGGCTCAGCAGGACGAAGAAGCCGACGCCGATCAACGCCGAGGCGATGCCGCTGACGCCGGCGGCGCCTGCGATCCAGGCGAGATCCTCGGCGCGGCGATCGGGATCGATCAGCCACACCGTCCCCAGCGCGGCGCCGGCGGCAAGCGCCGCGGCGAATCCGGCCGTCAGATAGCGCCCCAGGTTGGTCGCTCGCGCGGCCACGAACAGCCCCGCCAGCGAGGCGGCACAGACGGCGAGGAACGCCCTCGCGGTCTCCAGCTGCCCGGTCCCCGCGGCGTCGCCGAAGGGCAGGTAGATCGAGACGAACACGGAGATCGAGGAAAGGAGGACGGTCAGCAGCACGGCGGCGCCGAGATCGAGCAGCACCACGGCCGCGATCGGCGACGCCGCCAGCGGCAGCGCGTAGGCGAGGAAGTGCCGGTCCACATCGGGCAGCACGAGCGGCAGCGTGAACTTGATCGCCGCGGCCGGGGCCACCAGCAGCAGCGTGAACAGCGTCAGGCGGCGCACGCCGGCGAGCGCACGCGGGCGCGCGACGAAGAGATAGACCCCGCAGGCCGCGCCGGAGAGCAGCGAGACGATGCCCGCCGCGAGTACATGCGTGGTGCGCACCCCTCGAGGATTCAGCCCGGCGGCGTCGAGCAGCTCGATGTCGGCTGGAGTCAGGCGCTGCTCCTGCACGACCAGCAGGTCGCCGCGCTCGCGCGTGATGCGGACCGGCGGCACCGCGTCGCGCGCCTCCTGGCGTCGTTCCTCGGTCCGCGTCTCGTCGACGACGAGCGTCGGGACGATGAGCGGGTCGATGAGGTCCGTCAGCGCACGGCGCTGACCGTCGTCGAGCCCGACCGGGAGCAGCTCGGCGGCCTGCTCGCGAGCGGACGCGACACCCACGGCGGCGATGCTGCCCGACAGCACGCGCCCGAGGATGTCACGCGCCTCGTCGCCCAGCGTGCGGAAGTCCGTGTCCGGAAGCTCGCCGAGCAGCGTGACCGCCTCGTCCGACAGGTGGCCGTCGGTGGCCGCGCGGATCCTCGATTCGCGGGCGGAGGCGGAGAGCACGGCGGCGCGCGCCTCCTCGATCAGATCAATCTGGCGGGTCAGTTCCGCGATCTGGATCTCGGCGATCGAATCGTCGCGGCGGCGCACGTCGGCGACCGCTTCGGCGGCCTCCTCGCGCGCCGCGTCGGTCAGGACCAGGGACTCGTAGGAGAGGTCTCGCGGGGCGGAGAGCGTCCAGGACGAGGCGTCGCCCTCGCGCATGCCCGCGCCGCCCGGGAACCACGGGAAGAGCACTGCGAAGAGGACCGCGCCGATGACGAGACCGAGCAGGATGGCGGCCGGTCGCGCGAACCAGCCTCGGGCCTCGGCCGGACGGCTCAGCACGGCGGCATCCCTCGCTGCCTGCTGCGGGCGACCATCCCGCCCCCGATCATCAAGCTCCGGAGAGCAGCTCCCGCACGATCGCGTTCGCCTGGCGGCCATCCGCGCGTCCGCGCACGCGCTGCATCAGCGGACCCATCACCGCTCCGAGGTCGCCGGGGCCACTCGCCCCGCGCTCCTCGATCAGCTCGCGGGCGATCGCGCGCAGTTCGTCCTCGCCGAGCTGGTCCGGCAGGTACGCCTCGATGATCGTCAGTTCGGCCTGCTCCGCCTCCACGAGGTCGTCGCGGCCGCCCTTGCGGTACTCCTCGATCGATTCGCGGCGCTGCTTCGCCTCGCGCTGCAAGGCGGCGAGCGCATCCTCGTCGCTGAGATCGCGGCCGGCGGCGATGCGAGCGTTGTCGAGGGCGGCGATCAGCAGCCGCAGCGTGTCGCGGCGCTGGGCGTCCCCGGCGCGCATCGCGGCGGTCATCTCGGTGCGGATGGTGTCGAGCAGTGCGGGCATGGCGCCTTCCGGCCGGACCGGTCGCGAGGGTGCAGCAGTCACCAGCAGCGGACCCCGGCGCGCGCCGGGGCCCGGGTCAGCGGCGCCGGACCTGGGCCCGCATCGCCTTGCGCAGCTTGCGCAGGCGGGCCGCTTCCTTCTTCTTGCGACGGACCGAGGGCTTCTCGTAGTACTCGGCGCGCCGCGCCTCGGACAGGATTCCGTCCGCCTGGACGCGCTTGTTGAAGCGCTTCAGCGCGCCCTCGAAGGATTCCGACTCGCCGACAAAGACTTCAGTCACCCGGTATGCAATCCCGTCCCCGCCGCGCCCCATCCGGGTCGCGTGTTCGTAGCCGTCGAGGGATCGTAGGGGCCGCCCCCGCAGCGCGTCAAACGTCCGCCCCGCGCTCGCCCGCCCTTGTCGGCACAGGTGAGCCGGGAGCGCACTGCGAACGGGGCTCCCTATTCGACGGGGGGCAGGGGCGTCACGCGGACGCGATCGTTCGCGACAACCGCGAACTGGCCGGTCCAATCCTCGCGGGCTTCGACCGCTGCCACGAGTGCCGCCGTACGGGCCTCGGCGGAACCGCGAACCCGAAGGAGGATGACTCCGCTGGTAGCTGGCAACCGCTGGCGGAAGGCAAGCTCCCCAAAGTCCTTGTCGGCTGTGACCAGCACTCGGCCCTCCGACGCTGCGCGCTCGAGTACTCGTTCGTCCACACTCCCGGGAGCCTCCAGGTGGACCCAGGTCACGTCATGGTCCAGGCGGCGCAACGCCTCGACCATGCGCTCGGGAATGTTCTCGTCCGCGAGAAACCGCATGCCCGGTTATACGTTGAGGGGGTAGACCTTCTCTGCCTGCAAACGCTCGCTTGCGTAGCGCAGGCAGGCCTGGATGTCCTTGTGGCTCACGCCAGGGTACTCGCGGAGAATCGCCTCCTCCGTCCACTCGTCGGCGAGCAACTCGACGATGAACTCCACTGCAAGGCGCGTCCCCTTTACGACCGGCTTCCCCGCGAGGATGTCGGGGTTCAACTCGATCCGCTCTTCCCAGCCCACCTGCATTGCCCTTCTTGCAGCGCCCATAGCGTACCTCGAATACCCCCCGACGTGAGCCACGATTGACTCCCTACGAACCGCCCGCCTCGAACGCCACCTCGCCGCCAACCACGGTGAGCCGCACGCGGGCGCTCGCGGGGTCGTGCTCAAGCCGCCCGTCGATGAGCACGAGGTCGGCGACGGCGCCCTCACGCAGGCGTCCCCGGTCCTCGAGTTCGGTGGCGTCGGCCGCGCCCGCCGTCCAGGCGCGCAGCGCCTCGAGCGGCGCGATCGCCTGCCCGGGCGCGAGGTCGGGCGGCCGGTCCAGCGAGGCCGCCGCGACAGCCTCGAGGGCGCTCGCGCGAGAGATCGGGGCGTCGCTGCTGAAGGCGAGCGCACCGCCCGCGTCGAGCAGCGCGCGCCAGGGGTGCAGCCGCTCCCGCTGCTCCGCGTCGAGCAGCTGCCGGTAGCGCCCGCCGACCTCGCTGAGCAAGCCTGGCTGCGGAACGACGACCGCGCCAAGCGCGACGATCTCCTCGATCAGCTGCGAGGTGAGCAGCGGCGCGTGCTCGATGCGCTGCCCGGGCGGCGCGCCGGTCGCGCGGAAGGCGGCCAGCGAGGCCGCGACCGCCGACTCCGTCGGCGCGTGCATGGCGACACGCCGCCCCGCCTCGATCGCCGCGCGTACGTCCGCCTCGAGGGGCCCGGCGTCCGGCGCCTCGCCCTCGAAGGTGGCGGGCTGCAGCTTCGTCTCACCGCGCAACAGGCGCCCGCCGGCGCCCTCGGCCGGCAACGTGCCGAGGGCAGCCACCGACTCCATCGAGACGACGCGCTGCGGGATCGCGCCTGCGGTGAGCAGGCGCTCGAACGTCGCCCACTCGGCCGGCCCGTTGCGCACACCGGCGTCAACGAGGGTCGTGACGCCCTCGGCAGCCCGTGCGTGTGCCCAGCGGCGGACCTGCGCCTCGACGGCAGCCGGGTCCGGCGGCGGCATCGTCGGCTCGATCGCGTCGGCCATGCCGATCAGCAGGCCGTCGAGCCGGCCGTCCTCGAGCGAGCGGCCGAAGACGGCGCCCGGCGGCTCCGGCGTGGACTCGTCGATGCCGACGAGGGCGAGCGCGCGCGAGTTCAGCACCTCGGCGTGGCCGCTGCGCTGGATCAGGCGGACGGGGTGGGCGGGTACCGCGCGGTCGAGCTCGGCGCGCGTCGGCGGGCGGCCCTCGGCGAGCATCAGCTCCTCGTAGCCCGCGGCGCGCACCCAGCGGCCGGGCGCCGTACGCGCCGCCGCCTCGGCGAGCGCTTCGAGCAGTTCCGGGATGTTCGCAACGGATCGAGGCGTCACGTCCGGCCCGGCCTCGGCGGCAGCGGCGGCGAGAACGTGGACGTGCGCGTCGACGAAGCCCGGCAGCAGAGTCGCCTCGCGCGCCTCGATGCGGCGGTGCGCCGCGGGCAGGCGGCGCGCGCACTCCTCGGGAGTGCCGACGGCGACGATGCGGCCGCCGGCGCAGGCGAGGGCGCCGGGCGCGGCCGGATCGCCGGGACGCGCCATGGTGAGCAGGCGCGCCTCGATCAGCAGCGGTTCAGGCGAGGCGGTCACGATTGCTGGTGCGGGACGCGCGGAAGCCGGGAGCGCTGCTCCCGGCTTTGGCGATGGATGCGGGACCGGCCGCTGCTAGTCGGCGGAGGGCAGCACCTTCGGCTGCAGTTCCTCCATGCCGCGCCCGTCGACGTTGAGGTTGCATTCGCCGGGCTTGATGCAGAGCACCTCGATCTCGGAGTTCTCGTCCTTGTAGCGCTTACCAAGTGCGACTGCCATCGGGCGCTCCTAAATCTGCTCGAGCTCGTGATCGCCGCAGCGAAGGACACCCTCGCCGCCGCGCGTGACGATGAATTCCGCGCCGCACTCGGTGCAGCGGTAGCGCTTCCCCGTCTCGACTTCTGCCATCTCTTCCCCCTTCGGCGGGTCGTCCCGCCAGTCTGTCTCTCTCGTCCGGCTCGCCGTCGCGGGCCCCGCGCGGCGCCGGGCCGCCCCTACGGAACGAGCGTCTTCAGGTACAGGATGATCGATTCGAGCTGGAGGTCGCTGAGGCTGCTGAAGTCGGGCATCGCGGCGACATCCGCGAACCCGAGGACGATCTTCGCCTGCGACATCAGGATCGACTCGCGGAGGTAGGCCTCGTCGACGACGACGCTGCCGCCGCCTTCCAGCTGCTCCGTGCGGCCGAACAGGCCCAGCCAGGTCGGCCCGACCAGCTCGGTCCCGTCGAGCGTGTGGCAGGCGACACAGCCGAGGGCGTTCACGAGCTGCTCGCCCTGGGCCACCGTCGGGCCGGTCGGCGCCGGCGTCGCCGTCTGACCTGGTGTCACCGGACCGACAACCCCTGCGTCCATCGCCACCGTTCGCGGGTCGATGCGCGTGCGGCGCGTGAGCTTCGTGTCGTTGGAGAACTGGCCGCAGTTGTCCGTGGTGATCGTGATCGTGGCCGCGTCGCGGGTGATCGTCTCCTGCTCGCTTCGCGCGTGGATCTCGGCGGCGGTCGGGTGGCGGCCGAGTTCCTTTTCGAGAACCGCGCCGAACTGCTCCTCGTCGGCGTGCTCGCCCTCCTCGAGGACGAGATCCCAGTAATCGTGCTCGCCGGTGGGGTCGCCCACGATCAGCGTGACGAGCTGCTCGACCTGCGTGGCCGAGAGCGACCCGCCGAAGTCGATGTCCCACTTCGGCATGTAGGTGCCCACGCGGCCGCAGGTGATCGTTTCTTGCAGGTAGTTGCGGATGTTCTGCGCGTCGCTCTCGGAGGTGGCCGCCGCGTTGTAGACGTTGTCCTTGCCGAGGATGAGGAAGTGCGGAGCGTTCAGGGCGACGCCGATCGTGCCCTTGCCCTCGGCGTCCTTACCGGAGCCGTCGAGGCCGTGGCAGTTGCGGCAGTTCTGCACGAAGAGGCGCGCGCCGCGCTCGGCGTTGCGCTCGTTGATCTCGGCGGACTCGACCTCCTGGCGGTTGGCCTCGTTGAAGAGGTAGCCGACGGTGACGACGAAGGTCACG
This sequence comes from Dehalococcoidia bacterium, assembly GCA_965207415.1. GTDB lineage: Bacteria > Chloroflexota > Dehalococcoidia > UBA2979 > UBA2979 > VXMT01. The sequence continues at coordinate 2,605,005 of CBDBMD010000003.1, read as the reverse complement.
AACAGCAGCCCGATCATCACGTTGACCTGTTTGCTGGTGTTCATCTCGCCTCAGTTCCCCGAGAGGATCCGCCGGTCTGCTGCATCACCCGCTGCATCAGGAGTTCGCGCCCGCGCGCTGCGGGTTGTCCGGACCGCCGTCCGTGCGGTCGCCGGTCTGCACGGTGATGTTGCCCGCGGCGTCGACGTCCACCTTCATCGTGGTCATCGAGCGCGGCGCCGGGCCGAAGACGCGGATGCCGGACTTGGTGTAGGTGGAGCCGTGGCAGGGGCAGCGGTACCAGCCCTGGTCGTTGTCGTAGGTGAAGCCGGAGCGCCACGGCACGGTGCAGCCGAGGTGCGGGCACTTGTGCCAGAGCGCGAGCAGGCCCTCGCCGCCGCCGCTGCCGCCGGGGCGCGTCTCGCTCGGATCGAGGTTCACCAGCCAGAACTGCCCGGTGATGAAGTGGACCGGGTCGCCGCCCCTGGGGAATTCGGAGATGTTGCCGGCGGGCACCGGACCGCCGAAGCCCTTGATGCCACGCGGGTACATGAAGTCCAGAAGCGAGCCGACGACGCCGAGCAACGCCAGTCCGAGGCCTCCCCAGAAGGAGGCGCGGATGAAGTTGCGCCGCGAGGCGATGGGGCCGGTAGGGCGGCGCGCCTGGGCGCCGGGGACCGGTGCATCCTCGGGCGCGCGGGTGCGGCGCGCGGCGATCGCCTCGCGCCAGGCGTCCGTTACCTGCCCGGGGTCGGGAGCGTCCTGCACCGCGGTGCCTCCGCTTTCCGCCTCGTTCGTCACTGCAGCACTCCTCGTCCGCCGCCTAGGACTCGGCCGGCCGGACTTCCCACGGCCAGAGCAACTCGAGGCCCTCGCCGCGGAAGTACGTCCCGGCCATCGTGAGCGCCAGGTAGGAGCCCAACCAGCCGGAGAACATCAGGATCATGAAGTCGCGCCGCGTCTTCGCCAACCCGAGCCGCCAGGCGACGAGGCAGAGCAGCAGCGGCAGCCCAACCATCAGGTTGACCGGGATCGCCTGCTCGACGATCCAGGCCGGGAAGTTCCACTGGATCGAGCCCCGAGGCAGCCCCAGCAAGTCCGTGCGGACGAAGGTCTCGCCGAGGGGGATCGTCTCCAGCTCGCTCGGCCAGGCGATCTCCGTCTGCAAGGCGCGAACGCTCGTCAGCCAGCCCAGCGCTTCCGGCCACTCGCGCAGCCGCTCGTCCACGATCAGTGGCGGGAAGTTGTCGAAGCTGTCGGCATCGAAGGTGAAGCGCTCGTAGACGACGATGTGCTTGCCCGAGTTGTAGACGATCAGCGCCCAGGTGCCGATCGTGCCGACGATGAAGCCGACGATCACGTTCGGCCACGCGCGCGGCGTGCTGAGCCACTGCCCCTGGCCCTCGTTCGAGGTGTCGAAGAAGGGCACGGCGCCAAGGATGATCAGGAAGATCGTGGGCACGATCACGCCGGCGAGCGCCGGGTGCATGTGCAGCAGCAGCTCCTGCAGGTTCAGGAAGTACCACGGCGCCTTGGAGGGGTTCGGGGTGTTGGCCGGGTTCGCGCGGTCCTGCAGGGGCGCGTTGATGAGGATCGCCAGCGCGACGAACGTGAGCGTGAAGACCAGTGCCGAGATGAACTCGACGAAGACGAGGTCGGGCCAGACGAGCAGCTCTTCCTCGCGCTGGCGGCGCGGGCGTGAACTGGGTACGGCGCCGCGAGACCTCGAGGGACCGCGAGCGGGAGCGTCGGCGACCATTGGCGTTCCTTCGCCTCTCCGCGCGTCTGCGCCCGGCGCCTACAGCGGCCGGGCGAGCCCGCCGTCACGGCGGATTCGCCAGAAGTGCACGGCCATGAAGATCGCCGCAATCAGCGGCAGTCCTACCACATGGAGGGTGTAGAAGCGGATGAGGGCGTTCTGGCCGACCTCGAAGCCGCCGATCATGACGAACTGGTTGACCTCGCCGAGGATCGGGTCGGAGCCGATCATGTTCGTGCCGACGGTAATCGCCCAGAAGGCCAGCTCATCCCACGGCAGCAGGTAGCCGGTGAAGGAGAGCAGCAGCGTGAGCACGAGCAGCACCACGCCGACGATCCAGTTGAACTCGCGAGGCGGCTTGTACGCGCCGGTGTAGAAGACGCGCATCATGTGCATCAGCACGGTGATCACCATGCCGTGCGCCATCCAGCGGTGCGTGTTGCGCATCAGCATCCCGAAGCGCACGTCCGTCTGCAGCGCCTGCATGTCCTGGTAGGCCCGTTCGACCGAGGGCACGTAATAGAACATCAGCAGCACGCCGGTGATCGTCAGTCCGAGGAAGAGGAAGAAGGAGAGCCCGCCGAGGCAGTAGGTGTGCGTGATCTTGACGTGGGTGCGATGGATGCGCGTCGGGTGCAGGTGCAGGAAGACGTTCGTCGCGACGGCGAGCATCTGGTTGCGCGGCGTGTTCGGGTAGCCGGTGCGGATGATCGAACGCCAGACGCGATTGTTGACGGTGAAGTCGTATAGCCGATCAGCAAGCGGTCGGCCCTGCGGGCGCTCGGTCGTCGCCATCCGCTCCCCCCGATCAGCTCAAGCGCGAGCCGATGGTTGTCGCCGTCTCTAGGCTTCCCACCACTTGCCGAGCAGCACGAGCGTTGCGAAGGCTCCCATCATCAGAACGAAGATGATGGTGAGTTCGAGCGCCTCTCCGACTTCACCGAAGATCATGGAGCGCCCCTCTTTCGCTGCCCGAGGCAAGCAGCCGCCGCAGCGAGGCTGGCAGCCCCACTTCCAGGCGCCGCGATCCTAGCGACGCCCCTTTCCTACGGTCAAGGATTCGAGCGTCCGCGAGGGCCCGGAATGCGCCCGATCCGGGCGCGGCGGCCCCGGTTCCGCACTCAGCCGGCGCCGCCGCCGCGCTGCGGCACGCGCGGCACCCCGCCGATGCGCAGCCGCCACAGTCCCTTGAGGTCCTCGAACGCGGTGTGCAGGATCTTGACGCGGCTGTCGCGATCCTCGATCCAGCGCACGGGCACCTCGCGCAGCCGATAACCGTTCTCCTGCGCCAGCAGCAGCAGCTCAGAGTCGAAGAACCAGCCCGTGTCGCGCACCAGCGGGAGCAGCGCCCGCGCGGGCTCGCGGCCGATCGCCTTGAACCCGCACTGCGCGTCGGTGACGTTGAGCCGCCCCAGCCGCCTCAGGATCTGCACGTAGGTCCGCGAGGTGAACTCGCGGCGCAGCGAGCGCTCGGTCTCCGAGTCGTCGTGCAGCCTCGTCCCGTAGCTGATGTCCACCTCGCCCGAGGCGATCGGGTCGATCAGCTCCGGCAGGTGCTTCATGTCCGTCGAGAGATCGACGTCCATGTAGGCCAGCACGTCGGCCGGCGAGGTGAGCCAGCTGACGCGCAGCGCGATGCCCCTCCCCTTGACCGGGATGTGCAGTGCGACGAAGCGGCCGCCCTCCTCGCCGCCGTGCTCCTCCTCCAGTTCGCGTGCGATCTGGAAGGTGCGGTCCGTCGAAGCATTGTCGGCGACGACGATGCGCCACTCGTGCTCCGGGTGCGCGCTCGTCCATTCGAGAACGCGCGCAACGCTCTGCGCGAGGATCAGCTCCTCGTTGTAGACCGGCAGCACAAGGTCGACGTTCGCCATCGTGCGCCAATCGTAGCGGGTTATGACGCGTTCGGGGCAACCGGGCTCCTCGGTGGCCGCGCTGCCGCGCGGCGCCCCCTCACCCCCACCCTCTCCCGCGAGGGGAGAGGGGGCCGGATTGCCCTCGGGAGGTTCGGTACGCCCTCGGTACTTCCGAGGGGGTGTGGGGCCGGGAGGGGACGGCGGGCTAGTGGCGGAAGTGGCGCGCCCCCGTCGCCACCAGCGAAACGCCGAGGCGGTTCGCGGTCTCGATCGAGTCCTCGTCGCGGATTGAGCCACCGGTGTGGGCGACGACCGTGCAGCCGGCCTCGGCGCACACCTCGATGGTGTCGGGGAAGGGGATGAACGCATCGGTCGCGGCCACCGCGCCGCGCGCGCGCTCGCCCGCCTGCTGCTGGCAGAGGCGGGCGCTGCCGACACGGTTGGGCTGGCCGGCGCCCATGCCGATCAGCACGCCGTCCTTCACGAACGCGACCGCATTCGACTTGACGTGCTTGCAGACCACCCAGGCAAGCCGCAGGTCCTCGAGCTCCGTCTCCGAGGGTTCCCGATCGCTCGTGACCTCGAACGCCGACTCCTCGGAGACGTCGGCCGTCTGCAACAGCATCGCGCCGCGGATGCCGCGCGCCTCGACGCGCTCACGTCGCGGTTCGCCCGGCGGAGCCTCGAGAATGCGCAGGTCCCTCGACTTTTTCTTGAGGTGCTCCAGCCCATCCTCGGTGTAGCCCGGCGCGATCACGATGTCGTAACGCATGCGCACGCCGGACTCGGGATTGCGTACCTGCCGCAGCGCGTCCGCCATCTCGAAGTCGATCGGTCGGTTGACCGCGACGATGCCGCCGTACGCCGACACGTAGTCGCCCTCGGCCAGCGCACGCTGGTAGAGTGGCGTGAGCGAATCGCCCTCGGCGTCGGCGGCGAAACAGGCGGGGTTGGTGTGCTTGATGATCGCCACCGCCGCGCCCTCGACGTCGCACACGAGATTGAAGGCGGCGTCGGCGTCGAGGAAGTTGACGTACGACATTCCCTGCCCGTGGTGCTGCTCGAAGCCGCCGATGCCCTCCACGGGCTGGCGCACGGAGTCGAGTGTGTAGAAGGCGCCCTGCTGGTGCGGGTTCTCGCCGTAGCGCATGACCTCGACGCGGGTCATCGCCAGCGTCAGCTGCTCCGGCAGCAGGTCGTCCTCGCCGCGCAGGTACTCGGCGATCGCGGCGTCGTAGTGCGAGACGTGCGCGAACGCCTTCGCCGCGAGCGCGCGCCGCTGCCCGGCGTCGGGCCCGCCCGCGCGCAGCGCCTCGAGGATCATCGCGTAGTCGGACGGGTCGACGATCGGGATCACCCAGGGGTGGTTCTTGGCGGCGGCGCGGATCATCGTCGGGCCGCCGATGTCGATCTCCTCGAGCGCCTCGGCGAGGCTGATGTCCGTACCGCTGACGGTCTCGATGAAGGGGTAGAGGTTGCCCGCCACGAGGTCGATCGGCTCGATGCCGTGCTTCGCCAGCTCGGCTGCGTCGTCGTCGCGGTCGCGTCGCGCAAGCAGGCCGCCGTGGACCTTCGGGTGCAGCGTCTTCACGCGGCCTTCGAGCATCTCGGGGCTGCCGGTCATCGTGGCGATGCTCTCGACGGGTACGCCCGCCTCGGCGATCGCGGCCTGCGTGCGGCCGGTCGAGAACAGTTCCCAGCCGAGGTCGTGCAGGCCCTGTGCCAGTTCGGCGATGCCGGTCTTGTCGTAGGCGCTCAGGATCGCGCGCATCGTGTCTCTCCCCCCCTTACTCGGGTAGTCCGGCGACGGCCGGCGCGCCCTCGGCGCGGCGCTCGACGACGCCGCAGCGCCAGCTGCCCGGCGCCGCCTCCAGCACGGCGGCCGCGTCCGGGGGCGACGCGACCAGCACCATGCCAATGCCCATGTTGAACGTGCGGAACATCTCGCCGACCTCGATGCCGCCCGCGCGCTGGATGTGCGCGAAGAGCGGCGGCGGCGTCCAGCTCGCGGTGTCGATGCGCGCGCGCAGGCCCTCGGGCAGCATCCGCGGCACGTTGCCCGGCAGTCCGCCGCCCGTGATGTGCGCCATCCCACGCAGGCGCGGCAGCAGCGGCCGCAGCACCTCGAGGAAGGAGCCGTGCACCGCCAGCAGCGCGTCGCCGAGCGAGCCGCCGAGCTCCTCGACGCGCTCGTCCAGCAGCGCGCGGTCGCGTTCCCCGCCGACGCCCTTGGCGACCCCGAAGATCTCGCGCACGAGTGAGTAGCCATTCGTTTGCAGCCCCGTGGAGGGCAGCGCGATCAGCACGTCGCCCTCCTCGATCGCGGAGCCGTCGATGATCGCGTCGCGCTCGGCGACGCCGACGATGAAGCCCGCGAGGTCGTAGTCGCCGGGCGAGTAGAGGTCCGGCATGTCGGCGGTCTCGCCGCCGAGCAGCGCGACGCCGTTCTCCTCGCAGGCCGCGCCGATCCCGGCGACGAGCTCGAGCCGGCGCTCCTGCGACAGGTCAGCCGTGGCGAGGTAGTCGAGGAAGAACAACGGCTCGGCGCCGGCGGTGAGAATGTCGTTGACGCAGTGGTTGACGAGATCCTGGCCGACGCCCTCGTAGCGTCCGAGCGCGGCGGCGATCAGCAGCTTCGTGCCGACGCCGTCGGCGCTGGCGACGAGCACCGGGTCGCGGTAGCCGTCGCCGAGGCGGAACAGTCCGGCGAAGGCGCCGACGCCGCCGAGCACCTCGGGGCGGCTCGCACGCCCGGCGATCCGGCGCAGGCCTCCGATGCTCGCCTCGGCCGCCTGCACGTCGACGCCGGCGTCGGCGTAGCGCAGCGGGGTGGGCGAGCGTTCGGTCGAAGGGCTCATCGCGCGGACTCCGGGGGAGGCGTCGGGCCGGGCCGGATCATGCGCCGTCTTCCATCCTCAATGGAGCTCAGTGGACGGCGCGCAGCGGCACCGCGTGCCGATCGATCGAGCCGCCGCTCTCAAGAGCGAACTTGTCGAGCTGCAGCGGCACCTCGCTCGGGTACTCGCCGCTGAAACAGGCCGCGCAGAGCGCGCCCCGCTGCTGGCCGGTGGCGCCCACGGTGCCCTCGAGCGAGAGGTAGCCGAGCGAGTCCGCGCCGATGTGCCCGCGGATCTCCTCGACCTCGATCTGCGAGGCGATCAACTCGCCGCGTGTCGCCATGTCGACGCCGTAGAAGCAGGGGTGGGTGATCGGCGGCGAGGTGATGCGCATGTGCACCTCGCTGGCCCCGGCCTTGCGCAGCATCGCCACCACGCGCGGCGTGGTCGTGCCGCGCACGATCGTGTCGTCGACGACGATGACACGCCGGCCGGCGAGCAACTCCGGCAGCGGATTGAACTTCAGCTCCACCCCGCGATCGCGCAGCCGCTGGTCGGGCTGGATGAACGTGCGCCCGACGTAGCGGTTCTTGACGAGGCCCTCGACGTAGGGGATGCCGGATTCCTGCGCGTAGCCGACTGCGGCGGCGGTCGCCGAGTCCGGGATGCCGATCACGACATCGCCGGGCGCGGGATGCTCGCGCGCGAGTTGCGCACCCATCCGCATCCGCACCGCGTAGAGCCGCTCGCCCTGCATCATCGAGTCCGGGCGGGCGAAGTAGATGTGCTCCAGGAGGCAGAGCGAGGGGCCCTCGGGGCGCTCGCCCTCGAAGATCCATGACTGCACGCCGGCCTCGTCGATGCGCACGACCTCGCCGGGCTCGATCTCGCGCTCGAACTCCGCGCCCAGCGTGTCGAGCGCGCAGGTCTCCGAGGCGAGCACCCAGCCGTCGCCGAGGCGCCCGAGGCAGAGCGGGCGGATACCGAGCGGGTCGCGCACGCCGAACAGTGCGTCCGGTGTCAGCAGCGTAAGCGAGTAGGCCCCGGAGGCGCGTCGCATCACGTAGTTGAAGCGCTCCTCCCAGGTGCCGCCCGGGGCCGTGACGAGCAGCTGCGCCAGCACCTCGGAGTCCGTACTGCTCTGGAACTCGATCCCGGCATCGAGGAGGTCGCTGCGCAGCAGATCCGCGTTGACGACGTTGCCGTTGTGGGCGAGCGCGAGCTGGCCCTGCGGGCCGGAGACGACGAGCGGCTGCATGTTGACGTGGGTGCTCGATCCGGTGGTCGAGTAGCGCGTGTGGCCGATTGCGTGGGTGCCCTGGAGATCGGACAGCACGTCCTCGTGGAAGATCTGGGTGACCAGGCCCATCTCGGCGAAGCGTTGCACGCCCGGATCGCCGTTGGCGGTGGCGATGCCGGCCGACTCCTGCCCGCGATGCTGCAGGGAGTGGAGGCCGAAGAAGGTGAGACGAGCCACATCCTCGCCGGGGGCGAAGATGCCCATCACGCCGCAGGATTCGCGCAGGCTCGGAATCAAGCGCGCCCCTCTCCGCGTACCTGGCGGGGGAGACCGTCAGTGTAGCGCACCGCCCCCTGCTGCGTCCGCATGCATCCGCAGGTGCTCAACCTTTGTGCAGCGATCCATCACCACCGGCAGCCCCGCAGCGCGGGCGCGAGCGGCCGCCTCCTCGTGCACGATCTCGAATTGCAGCCAGATCGCGCCCGCGCCCGCCTCGATCGCATCCTCGACGACGTCCGGGACCTCCGGGACGCGCCGGAAGACGTCGACGATGTCGACGCGCTCCGGCAGCTCGCTCACGCGATCGTAGCAGCGCCGCCCGTGCGCCTCGTCGAGCAGCGGGTTCACGAGGTAGACGCGGTACCCCGCCTCGATCAGGTAGCCGGCGATGTCGTGCCAGGGGCGATCGGTGCGCGGCGAGCGCGCGACGACGGCAATCGTGCGGGCCTCGCGCAGGAGTTGCCGCTCCAGCGGCTCGCCGCCCGGCGTCGCGTGCTCGGCCGTCACTGTCCTGCCTCCGGCGGGCTCGATCCCGCCCGCACCATGCGGCGACGGCGACGCGGCCTCGAGGCTTCCGGCGCAGCGGCCTCCTCGGGCGAGTCGTCCGGCTCGTCCGGCAGCGCGGCGAGGCGCGCCTCCGAGTCGCTGCGCTCCGCGATCGCCTCGGCGAGGCGGTTGGCGCGCGCCAGGCCGGCGGCGGCGAGCGGGCGAGCGGCGACGACCGTGCCGATGGTGAGCCGCTTGCCGTTGTCCTTCACCAGCTCGATCTCCCAGGTCACGAGGTCCTGCCGCTGGCCTCCGGCCAGCTCGGCGTCGTAGTCGCCCTCGACGGCGATGTGGTCGATGCGCCAGAAGGGCACGAGCTCGTCGGTGCCGATACCGAGTCCGAGGAGGCCCTGCTGCCAGCGTACGGACTGCTTCTGCCGCTCCAGCAGCACGGAGCGACCGATCACGTTGTAGACCAGCCCGAGCGTGGCGATCGGCCCCATCAGCAGCGCGACGCCGAGCAGCACCATGAGCAGCGCGATCGGCAGGGCATCGAGGAAGGCGACGATCAGCGCGACGGCCCCGCCGGCCAGCGCCAGCTGGATCAGCGGCGCGACGAGCTGGGCACGCGAGCGCCGGATCGCGACGCTGTGGTCGCCGATGACTGCGACGGCGCGCTGCAGCGGGATCCGCTCTGCCATCGCGCCAGCCCCGTCCGTCTCGCCCTCGGATGTTCGAGTGTAGTGAGGCCGCACGGCGCCCACCAGCGAGCGCCCCCGGTTCGCAATGCCTATCATTGAGCGCCGCCGCGCCCGAGGGCGCGCAGGGAGGCCCGATGCGCCACGAACTGCTGGAGATCCTCGTCTGCCCCGTCTGCAAGGGCGAGCTGACCCTGACCGTCGAGCAGGCCGGGACGGACGCGCAGGGCCGCGAGGAGATCGTGCGCGGCGAGCTGCACTGCGCGGCCTGCGACACCCGCTACCGGATCGACGACGGCATCCCCAACCTGCTGCCGCCGGAGCTGGCCGAGGCAGTCGAAGGCGGTGGCCCATGAACGAGACCGCGCGCTCGCGGCGGCTCGGCCTGCTGCTCATGGCGGGCGCGATCCTGCAGCTGTTCGTCTTCCTCGCCGCCGCCTCGAGGCGCTCGTACGCCGCACTCGCCCTGCCCGTCGGCGGCGGCGTTGCCGTGCTCTCCGCCCTCGCCTTCTGGGTCGGCTACACCATGGCCTACGCCGAGTGGGACGACGAGGACGGGCCGGGCGGCAGCCGATGACCAACCCGCCCACGACCCCTGAGCGTCGCATCGCACTCGAACGAGTGGAGAACTTCCGCGACCTCGGCGGCTACGTAACCCGCGACGGCTCGCGCGTGCGCTGGCGGGCGGTGTTCCGTTCCAGCACCTTGTCGCGGGCAACACCCGCGGACGTGCAGCGCCTGCTCGACCTCGACCTTGCGCTTGTGCTCGACCTGCGGTCCAGCGCCGAACTCGAGCGCACCGGAATCTCCGCGCTCCACGAGCACGGCGTCGAGCACCGCCATGTGCCCTACCGGGGCAACCTCGTGGCGCCGTCCAGGCAGCACCTCGACTACCTGCAGAGCGTCGACACGTCCCTGTCGACGGTTCGCGAGGTGTTCACCGCGATCGCCGAGGCCGATGAGGGTCAGGCCGTCGCCTTCAACTGCGAGGGCGGCAAGGACCGCACGGGCGTCACCGCGGCGCTACTGCTGCGCGCCCTCGGAGTCCCCGACGAGACGATCGTCGAGGACTACGCACTGACCCGCGAGTACCTGACGATCTGGCGCGACCTCAGCGACGAGCAGATCGCCGCACGGAGCGAGCAGTACGGCTCCGAGATCACACGCGCGATGCTCGACGCGGCTCCCCACACGATGGAATCCCTGCTCACCGGCATCGACGCGCGCTACGGCTCGACCGGCCCCCTGCTCGCCCTCGGAGGCGTCGACGAGCCGCTGATCGCGCGGCTGCGGGAGCAGCTGCTGGAAGGCTGAGGCGGACTGCGGGCCCTCGTACCACCGCAGCACCTCGCGTGGTGCTACAATCCTGTCATGACTAGCAACGGGCGCTCCTACAGCGACACCGGCCACGAGTTCCTTGCGAGGGCGCGGACCTACCTCGCCGAGGACGACCTGCGCCAAGCCTCGGAGAAGGGTTGGGGCGCGGCCGCGCAATTGGTCAAGGCCGCCGCCGAGACCCGCGGCTGGCCCCACCGCAGCCACCGCGATCTCTTCCATACAGTCACACGCCTGGTCGAGGAAACGGGCGACGGTGAGCTCCACAGCAGGTTCGGCATCGCTGCCGCCCTCCACACCAACTTCTACGAAGGCTGGCTCGACCGCGACACCGTCGAGGATCACCTCATCCACGTCGGCGAACTCGTCGAGCGGCTCGATGCCCTCACGACAACCTAACGGCCGACGGCGCGGAGCGGGCCACCCGCGGCTGCGCGAGCGGCTGCTGGAGCGCTAGCCTGTCCTGACACCGGGATCTGCCGACACATCGGGCTGTGCATCACGACCATATCTTGGCCTTGCCGATCACGCTCTCGGGGGTACGACCGCGCGTCCAGCGGCCGGTGTGGGCGCGGTCGGTGTTGTAGTAGTCCAGGTAGCGCACGAGGTCGCGGCGGAGCCCGGTCTGCTTCGGGATAAGGTGGCGCGCGCAGGACGGCTTCCAGCACTCCTCGAGGATCGTGCCCTGCACGCGTTCGACGCAGCCGTTGGTCTGGGGCCTGCCGGCGTGGATGAAGCGCAGGCGGGCGCCGAGCTCGGCGACCGTCTCGCCGAAGACGCGTGAGCGGAATTCTGAGCCATTGTCGGTCATCACGGTCTCGAGCTCCCAGCCGCGGGCAGCGAGATCGGCCGCGACGCGGCGTGCGAGCTGCGAGGTCCACTTCGCCGACGGATTGCGCGGCGTGGTGCGCAGCTCCGCCCACGTGTAGGCAGAGGCGACGTCGATGGCCGTGTACTGCCAGACGGTGCCCTTGCTGCCGGCGAGGCGGCCGACATGGAAACAGTCGAATTGCACCAGTTCTCCGGGCCTGGAGGCCTCCAGGTGGCGCTCGGGCTGCGGTTCAGGCGGCTCCGGCTCCGGAGGTGCAGCGTAGCCGGCCACGAGGCCGAGGCGCTTGCGCCGGGTGTTGAGCCCATGGCGCTTGAGGACGCGCCAGACGCCGTTGTGGGAGAGCCGGATGCCGCCCCACTTGGGTCGTGCCAACTCGGCGGCGATACGCGCGGGCCCGAAGCCGGGGTGGCCGAGGGCGAACGCGACGACGCGCTGCTCGACGAGCGGACTGGTCGCGTTGGGCATGCGCGGCTGGCGGCGTTCGCGGGGCCGCAGCAGCTCCAGCCCGTAGCGCTGGGCCTGGTTCTTCCAGCGGTAGTACGTCGAGTGGTGGATGCCAATCATCCGGCAGGCGGCACGCACGCTGCCGAGTTCCTCGGCGAGCGCGAAGGTGCGCAACCGCTGGCGGTACAGTACGTCCTCGGGGGTCATGGCGGTGGTCCTTCCTGTGCTGCTACACACAGCAGGATGTACCGCCTGGCCCCTATTTCAGAAGACCGGCACCTGTCGCCTCGACTCGGTGATAGGACACGCTAGCCCGACTCCCAGCCCGCGGGCGCGAGCGGCTCGACGCCATCGAGGCCCACGGCGTCACGCAGATCGGCGATCGAGCGCCCCAGCACGGGGTGTACGACGTCCGGCGCGATCTCCGCGAGCGGGACGAGCACGAAGCCGCGCTGGTGCATCCGCGGGTGCGGGATCCGCAGCTCCTCGCTTTCGAAGCGCAGACCGGCGGCGAGCAGCAGGTCGAGGTCGAGCGGGCGCGGGCTGTTGCGCGGCGCGTCCAGATCGCGCCCCGCCGCCACCTCGATGCGCTTGCAGAAGCGGAGCAGTTCGAGGGGTTCGAGCGTGCTGCGCACGCAGGCGGCGGCGTTGGCGTAGGCCGGCGCGGGCTCGGCGCAGGCCGGTCCGCCCCACGGCTCCGTCTCCCAGAGCGAGGAGACCGCCTCGATGGTCACGCCCGCTTCGGCGAGCCGCTCGAGGCCCGTGCGCAGCGCGGCGACGCGGTCGCCGAGGTTGCCGCCGATGCCGAGGTAGACGCGCAGCTCGTCGCCCCCGGCGGTCACGACGGCTCCTCGCGGGGCCGCCCGTGCAGGACCGCGTCCGTCACCTTCGCGACGTCGGCCATCTCGCGCACGTCGTGGACGCGCACGATGTCGGCCCCGGCGGCGATGGCGAGCGCGACCGTTGCGGCACTCCCGGCGACACGCGCGGACGCCGGTTCCTGCTCGCGCCCGAGCGCCCAGCCGATCGCCGACTTGCGCGAGCTGCCGAGCAGCAGCGGCCGTCCGAAGCAGCGCAGTTCGCCCAGCCGCCGCACGAGCTCAAGGCTCTGCTGCGGCCCGATGCCGAACCCGAAGCCCGGGTCGAGGATCAGCAACTCGCGCCGCACGCCCGCCACCTCGGCGATGGCGAGCGATTCCTCGAGGCCCGCGCACACGTCGGCGATCACGTCGCCCGAGGAGGGGCGGCCGCGCTGGTTGTGCATCAGCACGGCGGGCAGCCCGCGCGCCGCCAGCAGCGGCGCGAGCGCGGAGTCGGCGCGCAGGCCGTGCACGTCGTTGAGTGCATCGGCGCCCGCGTCGAAGGCTCGCTCGGCAACGTAGGCCTTCGCCGTGTCGACGCTGATCGGCGCCGCGACGGCGTCGCGTACGGCGCGCAGCACGGGGGCGAGGCGCGCCCACTCGCCGGCCGCGTCGAGGGGTTCGTGGTCGGGTCGCGTGGACTCGGCGCCGACGTCGATCAGGTCCGCGCCGTCCTCGGCCATGCGCGCGGCCTGGTCGGCGGCGGCGGCGGGATCGAGCACGCCGTCGCCGGAGAAGGAGTCCGGCGTGGCGTTAACGATGCCCATCACGTAGCTGCGGCGGCCCCATTCGAAGCAGCGGCCGCCGATCGTGATCGGCGGGGGCGGCTGAGTCGGCAGCGCGGGCGGCATCGAGGGCACCCCGTCGCGATCAGGTGATCTCGGCGGGGATCTCCTCGATCACGCCGCCTTTGTGGATGTAGTAGGTGTGCAGCGGGGGAGGCTCCGCGGCGAGCGAGACGAGCAGGTAGAAGGTCCCCGGGTAGGCCGGCTCGCGGTCCGTATCGCCGGGCGGGAAGAACGCCATCCGCACGTCGGTCTGCGAGGGGTAGGCCGGCGAGGCGACGTGCGAGTGGTAGATCGCGAACAGCGTCTCGCCTCGCACGTCGCGCTGCTGCTCCAGCCGCATCTGCTCCATGCCGTGCATCTCGAAGCGGTAGGGACTGGCGGCCACGTTGGTCACGCGGTGCACGGAGATCGGCTCGCCGTCCTTCGCGTGCACGAGGCCGCACGCCTCGTTCGGCAGATCCTCGCGAGCGTGCGCGATGATCGCGTCGGCGATGGCCCGAGGAATCTGCGGCATCGCTACCAGGCCTCCGGCTCGCCGTCGTCGATGCAGGCGTTCCCGCTGAGGCGCATCAACGCGAAGTTGTCGCTCGACGGCTGCACCGCGAGGTGGTCGAACCAGTGCGCGCGCTCCGGCTCCGGCAGCCGCTCGGCAAAGTCCGCTGCGAACACCTCGATCTCCTCTTCATTCGGCGCGATGCCCGCGTCGATCGACCAGCCGCGCACGATCGCGATGCGGCCGACCGTGCGCGTGCGGATCAGCCTTGCGTCGGCGCGCTCGCGGTAGCGGTCGAGCACCGAGGCGCGGAAGCGCAGCGTCAGCAGTCCGTACTCGCCGCGAGCGACCGCCCGCTCGACGATCGCGCGCTGCGACCCTCGCGCCCCGCGGTCGCTCTCGGTCATCGCGCCCGCCGCCACCGGTCCGGGGCTAGGTCTCGATCGGCACGCCGATGAGCGAGCCGTACTCGGTCCAGGAGCCGTCGTAGTTCTTCACGTCCTCGTGGCCGAGCAGGTACTTGAGCACGAACCAGGTGTGCGAGGAGCGCTCGCCGATGCGGCAGTAGGCGATTGTCGGATCGCCGGCGCTGACGCCGGCGCCTCCGTAGATCTCGCTCAACTCCTCGGCGCTGCGGAAGGTGCCGTCCTCGTTGACGGCGCGCGCCCAGGGCACGTTGATCGCGCCCGGGATGTGCCCGCCGCGCTGCGCCGTCTCCGGCAGGCCGGGCGGCGCGATGATCTCGCCGACGAACTCGGCGGGGCTGCGCACGTCCACCAGCTGCGGCGCCTGCGCCGCGACCGCCGCGAGCACCTCGTCCCGCTGCGCGCGCAGGCCCGCGTCCTGCTCCGACGCCGAGTAGCTGGCACGGCCCACCGAGGGCGCGTCCGTCGTGGTCTCGCGCCCGTCGGCGATCCACTTCACGCGGCCGCCGTCCATCAGCGAGACCTGCTCGTGGCCGTAGAGCTCGAGCAGCCACAGTGCGTAGGCCGCGAACCAGTTGTTGTTGTCGCCGTAGAGCACCACGTGCGTGTCGTTGCTGATCCCCGACGAGCCGAGCAGCTCCTCGAGGTCGTCCTTCGCGATCACGTCGCGCCGCACCTGGTCCTGCAACTGGGTCGCCCAGTTCCAGCCGACGGCGCCCGCGATGTGGCCCTCGTCGTAGGCGCCGGTGTCGACGTCCACCTCGACGAGGCGCACGTTCGAGTCGCCACCGTGTTCGGCGACCCAGTCCGCCGTTACAAGCTTGTCAGCCATCCTGTTTCCCCCTTCCCGGCGGCAGATCCGCCGGTCGTCAACGCTCCGGTTACCACCAGAGCGTCGTGTTTACGTCCTCTTCGATCTCGTCGTAGTCCTGCGTCCAGAGGCCCGAGGACAGGTACTTCCAGCCGCTGTCCGCGAGCAGGCAGACCACCTTGCCGCTTCGCATCCGCTCCGCCGCGCGCTGCGCGGCGCGCACCGCCGCGCCGCTGGAGACGCCGGCGAAGATACCCGTGCGCTCCGTCAGCTCGCGCGTCAGCCGGAACGAGGTTGCCGAGTCGACGACGATCCGGCCGTCGAGCACGGATTCGTCGAGGACGGGCGGGATGTAGCCCTCCTCGAGGCTGCGCAGGCCCTGCACGAGGTCGCCCGGGTGCGGGGCGGCGGCGACGATGCGCACGGCCGGGTTGTGCTCCTTGAGTCGCCGCCCGACGCCGGTCAGTGTCCCGCCCGTGCCGAGACCGGCAACGAAGACGTCCGTGTCCGGGAGGTCCTCGATGATCTCGGGGGCGGTGCTGTCGTAGTGGGCGCGCGGGTTGTCCTCGTTCTCGTACTGGAAGGGCATGAACCACTCGGGGTGCTCGGCGTGGATGCGCTCGGCCTCGCGCACCGAGCCGTTGGTGCCGAGGTCGCCCGGCGAGTAGAGGATCTCCGCGCCGAAGCTCTCGAGCAGCTCGACCCGCTCGCGCGTGACGGCGTCCGGCATCACTACCTTCACGGGGTAGCCGCGCAGGCGGCCGATCATCGCGAGCGAGATGCCGGTGTTGCCGGAGGTCGGCTCGAGGATCGTCTGGCCCGGCTCCAGGCGGCCGTCACGCTCGGCGGCGGAGACCATCCACCAGGCGATGCGGTCCTTGACCGATCCGGTCGGGTTCTCGCCCTCGAGCTTGGCGTAGATGCTGACATCCGGGTTGGGCGACAGCACGGAGATGTCGACCAGCGGTGTGCCGCCGATGCGGTCGAGCACGCTGCCGGCGGGCGTCCGCCCGCTCTGCCGCGCTGCCGCCTTACCCACGACGCTGCTCCGCCGCTAGCCGCCGGCCAGCGCGGGCAGGATCGACACCTCGTCGCCCTCGCTCAGCGCCGTCGCGGCGCCCCCCAGGAAGCGCACGTCCTCGTCGTTGAGGTAGACATTGACGAAGCGGTGCAACTGCCCACCCTCGTCGACGAGTTGGTCGCGGAAGCCCGGATAGCGCCGATCGATGTCGTCGATCAGCTCCGCGACGGTGCCGCCCTCGGCGGTCAGCTCGCGCTGTCCGCCGACGGTCTTCTGGATGACCGAGGTCACGTTGACCCGAACCTCCAAGGCCGGCTCCCTCCCAGTCACCGATGAACGCGCCGCGCGCCTCTAGTGTCCACCGCCGTTGGCCGAGGGGGCCTCGAGCGGTGGGGAGCCGCAGAACGCGTCGTAGTCGATGAGCTCCGTTACGGTCGGCTCGTCCCCGCAGAGCGGGCAAGCCGGGTCGCGCCGCAGCTTCATCTCGCGGAACTCCATGGTCAAGGCGTCGATGAGCAGCAGCCGCCCGACGAGCGGCCGGCCGACGTCGAGCACCTGCTTGAATACCTCGGTCGCCTGGATCGAGCCGACGATGCCCGTGATGGCGCCGAGCACGCCTGCCTCGGCGCACGACGGCACGAGGCCGGGCGGCGGCGGCGCGGGGTAGAGGCAGCGGTAGCAGCCCTCGCCCGGCTTGAACACCGTGGCCTGTCCGTCGAACAGCAGAATCGAGCCGTCGACCAGCGTCTTGCCGAGCAGGTAGGCGGCGTCGTTCACGAGGTAGCGCGTCGCGAAGTTGTCCGCGCCGTTCACGATGATCTCGTAGTCCCCGATGATCTCCATCGCGTTCTCCGAGTGCAGCGGCGCCGGGTGCGTCACGACCCGCACGTGCGGGTTGTAGGCGTGCAGCGTGTCCACCGCCGAGTCGAGCTTCGTCCGCCCGACATCCTCGGTCTGGTGCAGCAGCTGGCGCTGCAGGTTGGAGAGGTCCACCACGTCGAAGTCGACGAGGCCGACCGTGCCGACGCCGGCGAGCGCGAGGTAAATCGCCACGGGGGAGCCGAGGCCGCCCGCGCCCACGATTAGCACCTTCGCGTTGCGCAGCTGGCGCTGCCCGATCGATCCGACCTGCGGCATGATGATGTGCCGCGAGTAGCGCATCGCCTCGTCCGGGGTGAGCGCGGTGCTCGGCGCGGCGCCGCCCGCGAGCGCGGGGATGACCGCGACCTGGTCGCCGTCCTCGACGGAAGTCGCGACGCCGTCGAGCTCATGGATCTCCTGGTTGTTCACGTAGATGTTGATGTGCGCGGGCACCCGGCGCTCGCGGTCGTAGACCAGCATGTCGAAGCCCGGGTAGCGCGCGTTCACCGCGTCGAGGACGCCGGCGACATTGCCGCCGTCCACCTCGACGTACTCGCGGTTGGCCGTGAACCTGCGGAATGGCTGAGGGATGTAGACGCTGACCGCCATCTCCGATCGCCGTCCTTCCTGCTGATCTGCCATGGCTCCCCGATCCGTTCCCTGTTCCTCGTTGCCCGGTCTCGTGTTGCTCAGTGTCGTGCTGTTGCTCACGAGAGCGCCACGCTCAGGTAGCGCTCCCCGGTGTCACAGAGCATCGTCACCACGCGACAGCCCGCCCCGAGCCGCTTGCCGACCTCGATCGCGGCCCAGACATTGCTGCCGGCGGAAATGCCGACGAGCAGGCCTTCCTCGCGGGTGAGCCGCTCCGTCATCGCGTAGGCGTCCTCGTCGCGGACGCTGATCACCTCGTCGTAGACCTCGCGGTTGAGCACGCCCGGCACGAACGAGGCGCCGATGCCCTGGATCCCGTGCAGCCCGGCGCGCCCGCCCTGCAACACGGGCGAGCGCGACGGCTCGACGGCGACGATACGGACATCCGCGACCGCCTCGCGCAGCACCTCGCCGACGCCTGTGATCGAGCCGCCGGTGCCGACACCGGCGACGAACGCTTCGAGCGCGCCGCCGGTGGCCTCGAGGATCTCGGGGGCCGTCGTCTCGCGGTGGACGCGCGGGTTGGCGGGGTTGTCGAACTGCTGCGGCATGAAGTAGCCGTGCTCGTCGGACAACTGCTGGGCGGCGTAGACCGCGCCCGTCATGCCCTCGATCGCCGGGGTCAGCCGCAACTCCGCGCCGAAGCGCTCCAGCAGCCGCCGCCGCTCGACGCTCATGTCCTCGGGCATCGTCAGGATCAGCGGGTAGCCCTTGCGCGCGCAGACCATCGCGAGGCCGATGCCGGTGTTGCCGGAAGTCGGCTCAACGATCGTGTCGCCGGGGGAGATCAGGCCGTCACGCTCGGCTTCCTCGATCATGCTCAGCGCGATCCGGTCCTTGACCGAGCCTGCCGGGTTCCGCGACTCGAGCTTGCCGAGGATCTCGGCGCAGCCCGCGGGCACGACGCGCTGCAGCCGCACGAGCGGCGTCTCGCCGATCAGGTCGAGCACGGAGTCGGCGATCGCCGGCTGGGCGCGGCGACCCTTCGTGGCGCGCGCGGTCGTCGTCATCAGATCGAGTAGTGCGCGGCCCGGGCGTGCTGTTGTGCCCGCGCGCGCTCCGCGAGGTCGGCGATGCTGACCGCACCGAGGCGGCGGCGCATGTCCTGGTAGATCTCGTCCCAGACGGGGCGCTGTGCGCAGAGACCGCAGTCGTACGTGCACTCGTCACCATCCTCGATGCAGGAGATCGGCGCGACGGAACCCTCGAGGCTCTCAATCACGTGGAGCAGACAGATCTCCTCCGGGCGGCGGGTGAGCAGGTGGCCGCCTCCGGGGCCGCGCACGCTGCGCACGAAACCACCGCGGCGCAGCAGCGCCATCAGGTGATCGAGGTAGGACTCCGGGATCTCCTGGCGATCGGCGATGCCCGCGCGTTGGACCGGCCCCTCGCCGTCGTGGAGCGCGAGATCAATCAGCGCGCGAACGCCGTAATCGCCTTTTCTGCTCAGCCACATGGACCCGACCGCCGCTATTGTCGAGTAAGTTGCTCAACATTCTAGCACACTGCCCGATTGGGCCAAGCGCTCGCTAGCCAACCTGGTACCGCTCGATGGCGTCCCGGTCGAACGCGAGGCCGAGACCCGGCTTGTCCGGCACCACGATCTCCCCGTCCTCGATGGCCGGGGTTTCCTCGAACAACCGCAGCGTCCAGGGCATGTACTCCACGGTCAGCCCGTTGGGAATCGCGGCGATGCTGTGCACCTGGAACTCGGGTATCAGGTGGCTGACGACGGGCAGGTTGAAAGCCTCGGCCATGCCCGCCACCTTGCGGAACTGCGTGAACCCGCCCACCCGCAGCAGGTCCACCATCACGATGTCGATCGAGCGCTGCTCCAGCATGTGGCGGAAGGGGCGGATGCCGTAGACGTACTCTCCGGCGGCGATCGGCGTGGTGAGCGCGTCGGCCACCCGCGCGAGGCCCTGGTAGTCGTCGCGGACCACCACGTCCTCCAGCCAGAACAGGTGGTACTCCTCGACGCGTGATCCGATGGCGATCGCCTGGTTCACGTCCCAGAGCTGGTTGATGTCGCACATCAGGTCGATGTCCGGGCCGACGGCCTCGCGCAGGGTGCGGATGCGAGCCACCTCGCGTTGGGCGGTAGGTTCGGCGCCCATCTGGGTCTTCATCTGCCTGAAGCCCCGCTCCACCAGCCTGGGGCCAGCCTCCGCGAGGTACTCCACGCTCATCGGACGCCCCAGCGCGCCGCTGGCGTAGGTCACCACCCGGTCGCGATGACCGCCCAGCAGCGAGCACACCGTCTGGTTCAGCGCCTTGCCCTTGATGTCCCAGAGCGCGATATCGATCGCCGAGATCGCGAGGGTGAAGATGCCCTCGGGCCCGGCGCCGCCCGCCGCGAGCCACAGCTTGTCGGTGACCGCCTCCACCTGCAGCGGGTCTTCGCCCACCGTCAGCTCGCAGAGGTTGTCGACCGCAGTGCGCAGGGCCGGGGTCAGCGGGCCGCCGAAGAACGTGATGCCGATGCCCTGCACGCCCTCGTCGGTGTCCAGTTCCAGCGTGACGAACTCCCGCGTGCCGGGCTGGTCGACGCCGACGATGAGGGGGTTGACGTCCGGGGCCTCGAGGACGCGGGTGGTCCAGTTGCTTACCTTCATTCGACAGCCCCCGGAACTACTCGCTGAGTCATGGGTCCACCCCGATCCGGAGCAGTCAGTCGCCGAGCGGAAGGCTCGCCGGGAACGCGGCGAGGCAACCGCCGGCTAGAGCTCCGGGTTGCGCATGAAGTCCGTCGCCTGCTCGAAGGCGTAGCCGGCCCGGCAGAGCGCCTGTTCGCTGCCCAGCGGACCGACGAGCTGCAGCGCCATTGGCATGCCCCGCTCGCTCCAGCCGTTGGGCAGCGTCAGCGTCGGGGCGCGGTTCATGTCCCAGGGGGCCGTGTATTGCAGCCGCCGCCACTGGAATTCTCCCGGCGTGTCGTCGTACATCATGTCCTCGGTCACCCGGTGCGGCAACGTGCCCTGGGCCGGACAGGCCAGCATCTCGATGTCGGCGAAGACCCGTGCCAGCAGGCCGCGCAGTTCCTCGCGGCGGATGCAGGCGTCGGCGTAGTCGGTCGCGCTGACAGACGACCCCTGCTCCAACCAGGCGCGGAACCAGTTGCCGTAGTCGCCAGCCCGGCTCGGATAGTTGTCGCGATGCGCGTGCAGCGCCTCGAGCGAGCAGATTGTCGCCAGATCGGCCATGTAAGGCATGAAGTCGGGGAGTTGGACCGGGACGATCTCCGCGCCCAGCGCTGCCAGCGTCTCGACTGATGCGGCGACAGCCTCGGCGATTGGCGGGATGACGTCGTCGGTCGCATAGCGCTCGTCGTAGCCGATTCGCATACGCGCGACGCCGCCGTCGATCCCGTCGAGCATGGCCGGAGCCGGCTCGGGCAGCGTGGTCGGATCGTTGGGGTCGTCGCCCGCGATCACCTCGAGCGTAGCGGCGCAGTCCCAGGTCGAGCGGCACATCGGGCCGACGTGGTCGAGCGACTGCGCGAGGTCGAGCACGCCATAGCGGCTCACGCGCCCCCAGGTCGGCTTCAGCCCGACGATGCCGCAGGCGGCGGACGGGGTCCGGATCGAGCCGCCGGTGTCGCTGCCCAGTGACGCGTAGCAAAGCCCGGCCGCTGTCGCCACGGCGGAGCCGCTGGAGGAGACGCCGGCCCAGCGTCCGGCGTCCCAGGGGTTCACCGGTACCTGCCGCGCGCGGTTGTATCCGGCCATCGCGCCCTCGGTCAGGTTGAGCTTGCCCAGCAGCACGGCGCCCGCGGCCTTGAAGCGGGCGACGACCGTGGAGTCGAAGTCGGGAACGAGGTCCTCGAGCACCTTCGTCCCGCCCATCGTGCGGACGCCCGCCGTGTAGCACAGGTCCTTGACCGCGAGCGGAATCCCGTGCAGCGGACCGCGATAGTTGCCGGCGGCGATCTCGTCCGCGGCCTGCTGCGCTTCCGCCAGCGCCGAATCGGCCACCACGGTCGCGTAGCTCTTGAGCCGGCTGTCGTGCGCCTCGATGCGCTCCAGCTGGGCCTGCGTCAGCGCGACCGGCGACAGCTCTCCCGAGGCGATCCGCGGGGCGAGTTCTTCGATCGTTGCGTAAGCGAGGTCAGCGGTCATCGGTCAACCTCCGCCCGAATCAGTCGCCGATCGTGCGCACCGGGAACTCCCGCGCCGGGTGCGCCTTCAGCACCTCCTCGTCGAGGTCGATGCCGAGACCCGGCGCGGTGGGGAGGGCGATGTGGCTGTCCTCGACCTCGAAGGCCGGCGAGGCGGCCTCCCGGCCCCACGGCTCGAAGTTCACGAAGTACTCGGTGATGATGAAGTTGGGCATCGTCGCCGCGGCCTGCAGCGTCGCGGCCAGCGCCACGGTCGTCGAGTTGTAGTTGTGCGGGCTGACGGCGACGAAGTAGGCCTCGGCCATCGCCGCGATCTCGGTCAGCTCCTTGATGCCGCCGACGTTCGCCACGTCCGGATTGATGATGTCGGCGGCGCGCTGCTCGAAGACCTCGCGGAACTCGAACTTGGTGTAGAGCTCCTCGCCCGTGACGGTCGGGATGTTGATCTGCGCCGTGGCGGCCGCGAGGGCGGTCACGTTCTCGGCCCAGACCGGCTCCTCGAACCAGTACGGCTCGTACTCCTCGACCAGCTTCGCCAGCCGCACGGCGTTCGAGGGGCTCAGCCGGCGGTGGACCTCGACGAGGATGTCGACGTCGGGCCCGACCGCCTCGCGCACGGCGCGGACGCGATCGGCGGCGGTGCGCAGCTCCGGCATGCCCACGTAGCTGCGCCACTTGCCCGGCACCGGATCGAACTTGAGCCCGGTGAAGCCGCGATCGGCCATCGCGCGCGCTCGGGCCTGCAGCTCATCGAGGTCGTCCATCCTCGCCCAACCGTTGGCGTAGACGCGCAGCCGGTCGCGGACCGCGCCGCCGAGCAGCTGGTGCACAGGCAGCCCCGCGCGCTTGCCGGCGAGGTCCCACATCGCTTGCTCGACGCCGGAGATCGCGGAGTAGAGGTCCATCGCGCCGCGGCGGTTGCCGAAGTCGTTGTAGATGGCGTCTGTCCAGGGCTTGATGCGCGCCGCGTCCCAGCCCTCGATGTAGCGCCGCAGCGCCTCGAGGTGCGCGGTGATCTGGATGTCGCGATCGGACTGCGTGTAGCACTCACCCCAGCCGTGCAGGCCGTCGGCGGTTTCGAGGCGGACGAAGCAGAGATTCTTGCCCGCGGTATAGCGATCGGGCTGCCCGGTGTCGGGCGGCGTCGGATGGACCAGGTAGTAGCGGAGGTCCGTGATCGTCGAGCCGGTCATCGGCGGTTCCTGCCGGCTAGCCGCCGGCCACCGCCGGGACGATCGAGACCTCGTCGCCCTCGGCCAGCTCGCTGGCGAGGCCGGAGAGGAAGCGAACGTCCTCGCCGTTGACGAAGACGTTGACGAAGCGGCGCAGCTCGCCGTCGTCCTCGCAGAGCCGCTCGCGCATGCCCGGGTAGGACGCCTCGAGGTGCTCAACCACGTCGGCGAGGGTCGCGCCGTCGATGCTGACGAGCTCCTGGTCACCGGTCAGGGTGCGGAGCGGGGCGGGGATTCGCACGTTCACTGCCATCGCAGCGGTCCTCTCGCTGTCGAGCCCGGCACGCCGGGCGGGTTGCGGCTCGCTAGCCCTCGACGACGTCGCCGAGGGTCGCCTGGTCCACGCGCACGCCCTTCGACTCGGCCCAGGCGATGGCGCGATCGATCTCGTCGGGCTCGCCTTCGAGCTCGAGCACGACCCAGCCGACGCGCGCGTCGACATCGGCCATGCGGATATTGGTGACCACCTCGAATTCGTGCCCGATCAGGTAGATCAGCGGTTCCTTGATCAGCTCGGGCGAGAACGTGAAGCGGACTGGTCTGCTCGCCATCATGCGCCTCCTGCCGCGGCTGCAGCCGGTGCCAGCCGCGCCTCATACGCCTCGATGAACGCGTCGCCGCGGGCGGGCACGTGCAGCGGGCTGGAGAGCCCGCCCTGCAGCGCCTCGGTGGTCTTGAGGCCGCCGCCGGTGATGAAGGCGACGGTCTCCTCGCCGGGCGCGATCTGGCCGCGCTCCACCATGTGCTTGAGGCAGGCGATCGTGGTGCCGCCTGCCGTCTCGGCGAAGATACCTTCGGTCTCCGCCAGCAGCTTCATGCCGTCGACGATCTCCGCGTCCGTCGCCATCGCCGCAACGCCGTTCGTCTCCTCCAGCGTCTTGAGCGCATAGTAGCCGTCCGCCGGGTTGCCGATGGCGATCGAGCGCGCGATGGTGTCCGGCTTTTGCGGGCGGAAGTTGAGCGTGCCCTCCTCGAAGGCGGTCGCGATCGGCGAGCAGCCGGTCGCCTGCGCGCCCGACATGCGGGTGCGCGGCTCGTCGATCAGGCCGACCTGGTGCAGCTCGTTGAAGCCCTTCCAGATCTTCGTGAAGAGCGAGCCCGAGGCCATCGGCACCACGCAGTGATCCGGCGTGCGCCAGCCAAGCTGCTCGGCGACCTCGAAGGCGAGGGTGCGCGAGCCCTCGGCGTAGTAGGGCCGCACGTTGATGTTGACGAAGGCCCACGGCTTGGACTGCGCGACCTCCGTGCAGAGCCGGTTCACGTCGTCGTAGGAACCCTCGACCATCACGAGGGTCGGGTCGTAGATGCCGCTGCCGACGACCTTGCCCTCCTCGAGGTCGTGCGGGATGAAGACGACCGTCTCCATGCCGGCGCGCGCGCCGTGCGCGGCGACGGAGTTGGCGAGGTTGCCGGTGCTGGCGCAGGCGATGCCGGTGTAGCCGAACTCGCGCGCCTTCGCGATCGCGACCGCGACGACGCGATCCTTGAACGACCACGTCGGGTTGACGGTGTCGTTCTTGATCCAGAGGTGCTCGAGGCCCAGCGCGGCCGCCAGGTTGTCGGCGCGCAGCAGCGGCGTGAAGCCCGCTCCGAGGTCGACGCGGTACTCAGGCTCGGACGGCAGCAAGTCGGCGTAGCGCCAGAGCGTGGCGGGCCCGGCCGCGATCGACTCGCGGGAGATCGAGTTGGCGATGCCCTCGTAGTCGTAGGCGACCTCGAGGGGGCCGAAACAGAACTCGCAGAAGAAGGCCGCGGCGAGCGGGAACTCGCGACCGCACTCGCGGCAGCGCAGTGAACGTTCAAAGGACATGGCGGAGATGCTCCGGGCTGCGTTCGGGGTGATGCGAGGTTGCCCGCCGTCCCCGCCGTTCGCGGGGCGCACGGGCTAGCGCATCACCATGTGGCCCCGATCGAGGCGCTGCACGGCGGCGGCGGCGAGGAGCTGAAGCTGTCGTTCGCTCATCGTGTCGTTCCGCGTCCCTGTCTGTACGCCCCAGTCACGCAGCGCGGGCGCGGTGCGTGAATCGAGGCTATGAACGACCGCTGTTGCTGTCAACAGCGCGCCCGGCCTCCACGAGCGCCCGCCGCACCGCGCCGCTGTCGATCCGCCCCTCGCTGACCTCGCGGCCCTCGACGGCGACGACGGGGACGCGATCGCCGTAGCGGGCGGCGAGCGCCGGGTTCTCGCCCACGTCTTGCTCGTGCAGCTCGAAGGCGAACTCGCGCCCGAGGCGGCGCAGCGCGTCGCGGGCGTGGGCGCAGGGGCTGCAGTCCTTGCGGCTGAAGAGGACGACCTGCGGCGGCGCCTCGGTCACCGCCGGGCGGCGAGCCTGCGCCCGACCAGCGGCAGGCGCTCGACCGGCGCGGGCTCCTCGAACGGCTCGCGGGTCGCGAAGTACCAGACCGCGGGGAGCGAGGCGAGCACCGTGAGCAGCGAGACGAGCTGCGGGACGCGCAGATCGAGCAGGATCGTCTCGCTGGAGTCGATGCGCAGGTAGGTGAGGAAGAACCGCATCACCGCGTAGCCGATCAGGTAGGCGAAGAAGGTCAGCCCCGGCTTCCGCCAGAGCACACCGAACATCAGCACGAACAGTCCCCCGAGGATCACGAGGTCGCCGATCAGCTCGTACGTCGTCGCGGGGTGGTGCGGCCCCACGAGCAGGGAGTGCACGAACGCGGGTGAGTCCTCGTGCGTGTAGAAGACGGCCCAGGGCAGATTGCTCGCGTTCGCGAGGTGCTCGCCGTTGACGAGATCGCCGATCCGCCCGGTCGCCTGCCCGAGGATGATCCCGAAGCTGGCGATGTCCAGGCCTCGGGCGATCGGGTAGCCCTTCCAGAGACCGAAGGCCAGCCCGCCGATCACGCCGCCGAGGATCGCGCCCCAGATCGAGATGCCGCCCTCGTTGATGCGCAGGATCGCGGCCGGATCGCCGCTGAACGACGCCCAGTGCTCGATCACGAAGAGGGCGCGCGCGCCGACGATCCCGCTCGGCACGCCGACGAGCGCGAGCGTGTAGGCGTCGTCATAGTCGTAGTCGACGACCTTCGCGAGCATCAGCGAGAGCCGCACGCCGGCGAAGATGCCGATCGCCGTGAACAGCCCGTGCCAGGTCAGCAGCAACCCGCCGATCTGCGTGATGTTCGGATCCCACGGGATCTCGATCGAGAGGATCGGCACCGCGCCCCCTATCGCATGAGCTCGCGCGTTGGCGGCAGTGTACGGCGCTACGGCCTCGTCAGCCTCCCGAGGCGGAGTCGTCCCCGCCGAAGCCGAACAGCTTCACGTAGAGCGCGCGCACCTCGCCGGGCGGCAGACCCGACCCGAGGAACGAGTCTCCGATCCGCACCTCGGCGTGGAGGTGCATCTCCGTGCCCGGAGCGGTGATCGACTCCGGCGTGCCGGACTCGCCGACGCCGCCGATTAGCTGGCCCTGCTCGACCTCGACGCCTTCCGCGATGCCCTCCGCGATCAGGCTGAGGTGGCAGTAGCGGGTGACGACGCCGTTGCCGTGGTCGATCCAGAGCTGCCGCCCCCGGTAGATGTCGAGGATCGGATCCTCGGTGTAGCCGAGCTCGGCAGTGCGCTGTGAGAACTCGTTGATCTGCTCGATGGTGATGTCGACGTAGTCGAGGTCGGCGCGGATCACGATGCCCCGGTACATCGCCAGCACCGGCGTGCCCTCGGAGACGCTGGCGCAGGCGAGGCTGTTGTACCAGTCGACGCCCTCGTGGATGCCGTTGCGGTACTCGCGGGGCGCGTTCGGCATCAGCCGGTCGGAGTCCGGCAGGCAGCCCCCTTCGATCGGGACGGCGAAGCCGCGCAGGTCCTCGGGATCGAGCGTCGAGGGGTACGGCGTCGGCGTGGCGGGCGCCGGGTCGGGAGTTGGCGGCGGCGGCGGTGTGGCCGTCGCCTCCCTGCGCGTCGGCGGAGGCCGAGGCGTGGGCGTGGGGGTCGCGGCCGGAGTCGGCGGCTCGGTGGGGGTTGGCGTCGCGGCCGGCGTCTGGGCGACAACCTCGGGCGGCTCTTCGTCGTCCGGGCGGAAGCGCGAGCAGGCGACAATCAGCGCACCCCCGAGCAGCACGCCGAGGACGGTGCGCCTGAGGAATCTGCGTCGCGAGAGCCTGGGACCTGTCGCAGTCAACGGGCCGCGCCTCCGTGCAGCCCCCGCCGATCACAGGATCGCGGGCGCACGCGGAGGGCGTCAAACCTCGGGCCGGCCGTTACGCCCCCGATCGGCGGCTGCGCCGTCGCGCGACGGCCGCGGCCGTGCGGTGCGCGCGCGCCGCGAACGGGTCGGGCGCCACGGGCAACTCCGGCTCCCGCCCGTAGCGGTGGCGCAGCGCCGCGCGGATCAGGTGGTCGGTCAGCGCGGGGTTGCGAGGCAGCAGGGAGCCGTGCAGGTAGGTGCCGATCGCCTCGCGCACGCGCGCGCCCTCGGCCCCGTCCGCGCCGTTATTTCCATAGCCGAACTCGACGTGCGCGAACGGCTCCGCGCCCGGCCCGAGGTAGGAGCGGCCGCCGTGGTTCTCGAAGCCGACGACCTCGCCGATGCCTTCGAGGGTCGAGCGCGCGAGTACGTCGCCAATGCAGCGCTCCTCGTCGCGAGGCGGCGCGACGGTGGTCACGTCGAAGACGCCCACGCCGGGCAGTTCCTCGCCCTCGGCGGTGCGGTACCAGCGGCCGAAGAGCTGGAAGCCGCCGCAGACGGCAAGCATGGCGGCGTCCTCGTCGACCCAGGTGCGCAGCATGCCGGCGTGGCGCGCGAGGTCCGGCGCGGCGCGGCGCTGCTCGCGATCCTGGCCGCCGCCGATCAGCACGAGGTCGGCCTCCTCCGGCAGCGGATCGCCGATGCCGACGCGGGTGACCTCGCAACCCACGCTGAGCGCGGCGCAGCGCGCCTCGAGCGCGATCACGTTGCCGCGATCGGCGTAGACGTTCATCAGCTCGGGGTAGAGCCAGACGACGCGAATGGTGCGCTTGCCAGCCGCGCCGCTCATCGCTGCCGCTCCCGCTCCCAGTACGGCGCGACCCCGCTCCCGGCCGCGATGATCTCCCGCAACTGCAGCATCGCCGTGTACGTCGTGATCACCTCGAGGCGCTCCCCCGGCGGCAGCCGGTGCAGCGCCTCGTCGAGCGCCGAGGCGCGATGCGGCTGCACAAGGTCGACCCGCACGCCGGCGAGCCGCAGCCTCAACGCCAGGTCGTCGGCGCGATCGCCGGTGACGCAGACGCTCGCGGCGTGGCCAGCGAGCAGCTCGAAATCGGCGTCGTAGATCCAGGAGACGTCGCGGCCATCCTGGATGCCGTCGTTGAGCGCGGTGAGGACGTGCAGCCTCGGCTGCGGCGCGTCCTCCGAGGGCGTCCCGGCAGCGGTGAGGGCGCGCAGCACGGCGTTCATGCCCGCGGGGTTCTTCGCCAGCCAGAGGCGCAGCTCGCGGCCGCGCAGCTGGAAGCGCTCCTGCCGCCCGAAGGCCGGGCCCGCGCCCGCGAGCGCCCTCGCGACGACCGCGGCGGGCAACCCCAGCGCGTGCGCGGCCGCCGCCGCGCCGAGCGCGTTGTAGATCGGGTACAGGCCCTGCAGCGGCAACTCGACCTCGAGGCGCTCGCCCGCGAGATCGAGGACGAAGCGCGAGCCGTCCTCGAACTGCTCGATCTCGTGCGCCGCGACAAGCGGGCGGGGGCGGGCGCGCCCGCAGGCGTCGCAGCGCCAGCGGCCGGCGTGGGCGACGAAGACCGCGTCGTAGCGGAACGGCGCGCCGCAGCGGCAGAAGCGCGCGTCCGAGGCGTGGTCGGGGCCGTCGCGGGCGATGCCGTCATCCTCGATGCCGAACGTAACCACCTCCCCGCGTCCGGCGGCGGCGAGCGGTGCGATCGAGGGGTCGTCGGCGTTGAGCACGAGCGTGGCGCCTGAGGTGTCGGCGATCAGCATCCGCTCCCAGCCCTCGGCTACGGAGTCGACCTCGCCGTAGCGGTCGAGCTGATCGCGAAAGAGGTTGAGGAAGACGATCGCGCGCGGCGCGAGCGCGGGCAGCAGCGGCGGCAGCGCCGCCTCGTCGACCTCGAGCACTCCGAGGCGCCCACGGGCGCCGTTGCCGCGGTCGGCGAGGAACGCGGAGACGATGCCGCGCTCGAGGTTGGAGCCGGAGCGGTTGGCGATCACCTCGCTGCCGGCCGCGCGGGCGCACTCGGCGAGCAGGTGCGAGGTCGTGGTCTTGCCGTTGGTGCCGGTGACGACGACGGTCCCCGCACCGGCGCGGCGCACGAGCTGCGCGGTGATATCCGGCGCGATCGTCGCGGCGACGAGGCCCGGCAGCGCCGTCCCCCCGCCACGCCCGAGGCGTCGCGACGCCTCGGCGGCTGCCGCGCCGGCGATCAGCGCGGCGCCCATCCTCAGCTTGTTCGTCATCGTTACGAGCGGCGTCATGTCACTCCGGGCGCCGGCCACGGGCCGCCAGGTACAGCCCGCGGCGCGTCCCACC
Source organism: Dehalococcoidia bacterium (assembly GCA_965207415.1). Taxonomy (GTDB): domain Bacteria; phylum Chloroflexota; class Dehalococcoidia; order UBA2979; family UBA2979; genus VXMT01. The sequence goes on along the minus strand of CBDBMD010000003.1, from coordinate 2,575,521 downwards.
ACATCGATGGTACGAGACCCACGCGGGCGGACAAGCGAAAGCCCGGCGCATCCCTACGCCGGGCCCGGTCGTCGCGTTGAACTTCGTGGGAGCGCGGTCAGCCGGATGACCCCTTGTCACTCGCTGCCTCCGGCTCGTCGTCTGAGGAGCCGTCGTCGGACGACGAAGCCATCTCGGAGCCCTCTTCTTCGTCCTCATCGGGACGCGCCGCCTCCTGGCGGAACTCGCGAATACCTCGCCCCAGCGCGCCGCCGAGGTCGGCGACCCGTGTCGCCCCGAAGATCAGGGCGATGATCACGAGGATGATCAGCAACTCCTGCCAGCCCAGTCCACCGATCATCGGTCAGCTCCCTCTTTGGTCCGCATCCGCCCTGTCGGCGGACGCCGAATCGTACCACGCAGCCGCCGCGGGCAACTCCCTCGCGGCTAGTCCGCGATCCTCTCGATGAATACGTCCATCACGCCGCCGCAGATCTTGTCGTCGCCCTCGACGTCCTCGGTGAGGTCGACGGTGACGATGCGCGGGCGGCCGTCGGCCATCGTCTCCATCGCCTCCTGCCAGACCTCGGCCTCGCCGCAGCCACCGCCGATCGTGCCGCGGAAGCTGCCGTCCGGGCGCAGCAGCAGCTGCGCGCCGGGGCTGCGAGGCGTCGACCCGCGCGCGTCGGCGACGGTCGCCAGCACGCGGCGCTCCCCCTGCTCCTGCGCTTCACGAATCTCGGCGAACAGTTCGGCGTCTGCCATCGTGTCCCTTGTCCCGCCCGGCTCCCGGCCGGGCGCTCGATACAGTCTACCAGCGTGCGTGGCCGCGCTACGCGTCCTGTCCGGCGGGCGCGCGACCCCTGACCTCGCGCATCGGCGAGCCGCTCCCGCCGCGTTGCAGCATCACCATCTCGGCGAGGATGGCGAGCGCGATCTCCTCGGGCGTCTCGGCCCCAATGTCGAGCCCGATCGGCGTGCGCACCGCCTCGAGGTCCTCGCGCGGCAGGCCCTCATCGATCAGGTGCTGGATCACGGTGCTCGTGCGGCGGCGGCTGCCGATCATGCCGACGTAGGCGGCGCCGCGCCCGATCGTGTTGCGCAGCGCGAGCTCGTCGACCTGGTGTCCGCGCGAGACCATCACCGCGTAGGTGCGCCCGTCGATCCCGAGCTTCTCGAGCTCCTCGTCCACCTCGCCGGCGATCACCTCGGTGGCCATCGGGAAGCGCTCGCGGTTCGCGAACTCCTCCCGGTCGTCGATCACGGTCACCTGGAAGCCGAGCGTCGAGCCGATCGTCGCGAGGGCGAGGCCGATGTGGCCGCCGCCCACAATCAGCAGGCGTCCGGGCGCCTCGAAGACCTCGAGCATGAGCCGGCCATCGCCCTGTCGCGCCCGCGAGCGCCTCGTGACGAGCTCGCCGGGCGCGCGCACGTAGACTGTCTGCGCCTCGATGCGGGGGCGCGCGGAGAGCGCCGCGAGGCCCGCCGCGGCGGCCGCCTCGTCGATTGAGGGCGCGCCGAGGGCGCCGAGCGTCCCGCCGCCCGCGCGCACGAGCAGCTTCGCGCCGAGCTGCAGGCCGTCCTGCTCGCCGGGGTCGATCACCGTCGCGACGGCCACGGGCGGCCCGCCGCCGAGGGCGACCTCGACCTCCTCGACGAGGCGCGCGCGCACGTCCTCTGTTCCGGGTGTCTCGGGATTGCTCATCGTCGCCTCACGGCAGCGATCATATCGCCGCGCCTCGTGACGTGCTCAGACGTTGAAGAGCACGTGCAGCACATCGCCGTCCTGCACCACGTAGTCGCGGCCCTCGGTGCGGAGGCGGCCCTGGCGGCGCAACTGCGCCTCACTGCCCGCCTCCAGCCACTCGTCCCAGCCCGCGACCTCGGCGCGGATGAAGCCCCGCTCGATGTCGCTGTGGATGCGACCCGCGGCCTGCTGGGCCGTGCCGCCACGAGGCAGCGTCCAGGCGCGCGCCTCGCGGTCGCCGGCGGTGAGGAAGGTCAGCACGCCGAGCAGGTCGTACGTTTCCCGGATCACGCGGTCGAGCGGCGACAGCTCCGGCAGGCCCAGCTCACTTCGAAACGCCGAGGCCTCCTCCGCGTCCATCTGCGCCAGCTCCGCCTCGATCCGTGCGCTGAGCGCGACGACAGCGACTCCGGGGGCGCGGTGCCGTGCAACGTAGTCCGCCTCGATCTCCTCGAGGCGCGGCAGGTCGTCCTCGTCGACGTTGACGAGGATCAGCAGCGGCCGGCGCGTCGCGAACTGGTAGCTCGCGAGCAGCCGCCGCTCGCCCTCGGTGAGCTCGATCGCCCGCAGCGCGCTCCCCGCCTCGAGGGCTTCGCGCAGGCGCAGCAGCAGCGCCCGATCCTGTTCGAGCGCGCCGCGCTCGGCCGCCGGCAGCGAGCGCAGCTCCGGCTCGATCCGCTCGATGCGCCGTTCAATCAGCGCGAGGTCGGCGTAGGTCAGTTCGAGCTGCATCGCCTCGATGTCGCGGTCGGCGTCCACGCCGCCCTCGGGCGCGGGTACGGCGGGGTTCTGGAAGGCGCGGGCGACGAGGATGAGCGCGTCCGCCTGCGCCAGATCCTGGAGCCGCTGGCGGTCGATCCCCGACGTGTCGAAGGTCGCCGCGGGGTAGTCCGCGAGGCGCAGCTCGGCATACGTGACGCGCCTCGATCCTTCCTGCGCCGCGAGCCGGTCGAGCCGCTCGTCCGGCACGGCAGCCACGCCGAGGTTGGGCTCCAGCCGCGAGCTGTAGGCGCCGACCTGCGCCTCGCCGCGCGTCAGCGCGTTGAAGAGCGAGGTCTTGCCCGAGCCGGGCAGTCCGACGACCGCGATGTCCATGCCGCCAGCGTCGGACGGGCCGCGGGCTGGCGCAACGCCTCCCGCCTCAGCCCTGCGCCCAGTCCGGCAGCGTCGCGTCCGGCTCCGCGTCGTAGACGGCGATGTAGGGCTTGATGTCGAGCACCGGCGTGCCGTCGATCAGATCGAGGCCCTCGACCTCGACGATCGCGGCGGCGACCGAGCGCAGGCTGCAGACCGTGACGGCGATCGGGTTGGGGCGCGCGCCGCCGCGCAGCGCGAGCGCGCCGAGCAACGGCAGGCGTTCGTCGCCGCCGGGATGCGCCTGCCTGCGCTCACGCAGCTCCTCGGGAATGCGGTCGAGCCAGCCGACGACGATGACGTGCGAGAACCCCTCGAGGCCGTCGAGCGCGGGGGCGAGGTCGGGGCGCAGTTCGATGCGGCTGCGGACGCGCGTCCAGTCCTGGCGCGCGAGGTCGTGCTCGCCGTTGCGCACGACGCCGATCGGGGTGATCGGGATCGGATCAGGTTGCTGCGCCATAGGCGCCCTCGGCCCCCTCCTCACGCGCCGCGCGCGCATCCCCGCGGAAGGCGCGATCAGCCGTTATCCGGTATACTATTCCTGTGCCGGTGAGAGTAGATCCGCCGTTGTCGCTCCGCCGCGTCACCACCTCCCTGACAGGCACGAGAGCGGCGCGCTGCAGCCTCGGCCGCGGCCGATTCCGCGCATCTCGCGCGGACTGACGAGGGTACATGGCGAGTCGCCGAGCGAAGACGACACCGGCCAAGTCCCGCACCCGCAACGGCGTGCGCTCGAACGGCCGCCGCAACGGCGCGAACACCCGGACCAACGGCGGCAACGGCGGAGCCAACAGCGACTACACCGCTGAGCACATCCAGGTCCTCGAAGGCCTCGAGGCGGTACGCCGCCGGCCCGGCATGTACATCGGTTCCACCGACCAGCGCGGCCTGCATCATCTGATCTACGAGATCGTCGACAACGCGATCGACGAGGCGATGGCCGGGTTCTGCGACCGCATCGACGTCACGATCCACGCCGACGGCAGCGTCTCCGTGGAGGACAACGGGCGCGGCATCCCCGTCGACAAGCACGAGAAGACCGGCCTCTCCGCCGTCGAGACGGTGCTCACCACGCTGCACGCCGGCGGCAAGTTCGGCGGCGGCGGCTACAAGGTCTCCGGCGGCCTGCACGGCGTCGGCGCCTCGGTCGTCAACGCGCTCTCGAGCGAGCTCGAGGTCAGCGTCGCCACGGGCAAGGCGCTCTTCCGCCAGACCTACGCGCGCGGCCTGCCCACCTCCAACCTCGCGAAGGTGCGGGGCGCGAAGCCGGAGCACACCGGCACGACGATCCGCTTCCTGCCCGACGACCAGGTCTTCGAGACACTCGACTACGACTTCGACACGCTCGCCACCCGCTTCCGGGAGATGGCCTACCTGACGCGCCGCACCTGGATCAGCTTCCGCGACGAGCGCGGCATGGAGTCCTCGAATGGCTCGTCCGCCTCCGAGGCGCACGAGCGCTCCTACTACTTCGACTCCGGTATCGAGGCCTACGTGCGGCACCTCAACCGCGGGCGCAACCCGCTGCACCCGGACCCGATCCACGTCTCCGAGGAGCGCGACGGCACGCTGATCGAGGCGGCGCTGCAGTACAACTCCAGCTTCCAGGACACCTCCTACTCGTTCGCGAACTGCATCCACACGATCGACGGCGGCAGCCACCTCACCGGCTTCCGCTCCGCCCTCACGCGCGCGCTCAACGAGTACGCGCGACGCGCCAAGCTGCTCAAGGACGAGGACCCGAATCTCACCGGCGAGGACACCCGCGAGGGCCTCTCGGCGGTGGTCAGCGTGAAGCTCGCCGAGCCGCAGTTCGAGGGTCAGACCAAGACGCGCCTCGGCAACCCGGACGTGAAGGGACTGGTCGAGTCCGCGGTCGCCGCGCGGCTCGGGCCGCTGCTCGACGAGAACCCCTCGATCGGCCGCCGCATCATCGAGAAGGCCGTCACCGCCGCCCGCGCCCGCGAGGCGGCGCGCAAGGCGCGCGACCTGGTGCAGCGCAAGGGCGTGCTCGAGGGCTCGATGCTGCCGGGCAAGCTCGCCGACTGCTCGGAGACCGACCCGGAGCTCTCCGAGCTCTACCTCGTCGAGGGTGACTCGGCCGGCGGCACGGCGAAGGCGGCGCGCGACCGCCGGACGCAGGCGATCCTGCCGCTACGCGGCAAGATCCTGAACGTCGAGAAGGCACGCCTCGAGAAGATGCTCGCCAACGAGGCGATCCGCACGATCATCACCGCCGTGGGCACCGGCTTCGGCGAGGGCTACGACGACGCGAAGCTGCGCTACCACAAGATCATCATCATGACCGACGCCGACGTGGACGGCGCGCACATCCGCACGCTGCTGCTCACCTTCTTCTGGCGCTACATGCCGCGCCTGATCGAGGACGGCCGGCTCTACGTCGCCCAACCGCCGCTCTATAGCCTCACGCACCGCGGCCGGACCGACTGGCTCTTCACCGAGGAGGAGCGCGAGCGCTTCTTCGAGATCAACCCGCGGCGCGCCGAGTCCGGCAACCTGCAGCGCTACAAGGGCCTCGGCGAGATGAACGCGGACCAGCTCTGGGACACGACCATGGACCCGGAGCGGCGCTCGCTGCTGCAGGTGCACATCCACGACGCCGCCGAGGCCGACGAGCTGTTTACCCGCCTCATGGGCGACGCCGTCCCCCCGCGCCGCGCCTTCATCATGCAGAACGCCCTCGACGCCACCCTCGACGTCTAGCGGCCGCCACGCACGCCCGCCATGACCAGCCCCGCCGAGGACGCCCCGCCGCCCCTCATTGTCGAGTTCGACGCCGACGAGGCGTGCCCGGTTGCGTTCGAGGGCGACTCGTCGGTGGTGCTGTACTTCGCCTCGTGGGCGTTCTCGCTGCGCTTCGGGGCGCAGCACGAGCTGGCGCAGGCCGCGAGCCGCATCGAGACGCTGCACAAGGTCGCGCTGCGCCCACTGCTGCGCTACGCCGACCGCCGCGTCGAGGACGAGGCGGATCGCCGCGAGCTACAGCGGATGTGGCAGGACCCCGCGGCGCTCGCCGAGTGCTGCCGCGCCGTCGCCGCGGCGACGACCGCCGGCGACCGCAAGCTCGACGAACTGCTCGATGGCTACGAGGACCTCGCGCCGCGGCTCGGGGAGCTGGCGGCGATGTGCGACTGGGGCGCCACGCAAGGCGCGCACGTGCGGCTCTCGTTCGACTTCGGCGAGCCCGGGCCTCCCGCCAGCGTCGTTTGAGCGCCGATCGCCGGCGTGCCACGATGCCCGCATGAGCTTCGAGCGGACCCGCCTCGCCGAGTACGAGCGCCTGCTGAGCCGACCGGGGCTGGCCGCGACCGGGCTCCGCTGGGCGCTCGGTCCGCAGGGCGCGTTCGTGATGAACGGGCCGTTGCTGCGGCTGCCCGACGAGCTGAGTATGGAGCCGAGCCTGCGCGTGCTCGACATCGGCTGCGGGCGGGCCTCGGTGCTGCGCTTCATGGACGGGCGCGTGCGCTTCGACAGCCAGCCCGTGGGCCTCGACTTCTCGCGCACGATCCTGCGGCACGCCCAGCGCGACGCCGCCGGGACGGAGCGCCCTCCAGCGCTGGTGCAGGGCTCCGCAACGAGCCTGCCGATCGCCTCGGGCGCCTTCGACCTCGTGCTCTGCGGCTACCTCGTGAAGCACCTCGACGACGACGGCCTGCGCGATCTGCTCGATGAGATCTGGCGCGTGCTCGCGCCGGGCGGACTGGCGCTGATCTGGGAGTTCGCAGCGACCGGACGGCGCCTCCTCGATGCCTGGAACCGGCGCTGGATGGGCCGCCACGTGCGCTCGCCACAACTGCGCTCCGGCCGCACGCTGCTGCGCTTCGCGCAGGAGGCGGGCTTCCCGTTCGCCATCGAGGCGGGGCTGCGCCCCTTCCTGCTTCCGCCCGTCCCGCGCGCCTCGATCCTGTTCGGCCGCCCGCCCGACGAGGACTAACCCGGGCGCCTCAGGAGCGGTAGAGCCCTCGTTCCGCGACGAGCTTGCGCACACCCGCCGGCAGCAGCGGCGCCGTCGGCTCACCGTCGCGCAGCCTGCGGCGCAGCCCCGAGGCCGAGATGGCGAGCCGCGGGATCGGCACACGGTCGACGCGCTCCGCCAGGTCTGGGAACGCCTCGCCGGTCGCGCCTGGCAGCGGCGCAGCGTCGGCCTCGTCCCCCCGCTCGGCGAGGGCGAGGCGTGCCAGCTCGAGGATGCGCTCCGGCCGCCGCCAGTTGGGCAGATCGGCGAGCGCGTCCCAGCCGAGGATGAACCACCACTTGGCTTCCGGGGTCTCCGCCTGTAGCTCCTCGAGCGTCTCGGCTGTGTAGCTGGGACCGGACCGTCGCACCTCGACCTCGCTGACCTCGGCCCAGGGCAGCACCTCCGCTACTGCCGCGCGCGTCAGCGCCAGCCGATCGGCCGCCGGCGAGACGCCGCTCCCCGCCTTGCGCCAGGGGTCGCCCGCAGGCACGAGCAGCACCCGGTCGAGGTCGAGCGCTCGCCTCGCGGCCGCCGCCAGCACGAGGTGCGCGAGGTGCGGCGGGTCGAACGTGCCCCCGAGGATCCCGATGCGCATCGCCGCTACTCCCAGACCAGCGCCACATCGCCGACGTGGATCGTCGTGCCGGGCGTGACGCCCTCGCGAGAGAGAGCGCGCGCCAGACCGAGCCGCCGCAGCCGGTCGAGCAGCTCCTCGCGCGCCTCACCATCCTCGAGGTCGAACGTCGCGGCCAGCCACTCGGGGGTGCGGCCTCGGACGACGACGCCACCGGCCGCATCGCGCTCGATCTGGAAGCGATCGCGCCGCACCTCGCGCGGTTCGACCCGCGGCGGCGGCGCGACCTCCGCCTCCTCGCGCAGCAGCTGCTCCCGCAGCAGCTGGAAGGCGCGCTCGGCCAGCTGCCGCGTGCCCTCCAGCGAGGCCGCCGAGATGGCGAGCCACGGCGTCTCCTGCGCAGCGAGCAACTCCTCGAGGAGCTCGACGTGCGCCCGCGCGTCGGGGTCGTCGATCTTGTTGAGCGCCAGCAGCTGCGGCTTGTCGGCGAGGCCGTGCCCGAACTCCGCCAGCTCGCGGTCGATCAAGTCACGGTCGGCCAGCGGGTCGTCCCGCGTCATGTCGAGGACGTGCACGAGCACCCGCGTGCGCTCGATGTGGCGTAGGAACTCGTGTCCCAGCCCCACGCCCTGGCTTGCGCCCTCGATCAGGCCCGGCATGTCCGCCGCGACGAACGAGTCGTAGCCCAGCTCGACGACGCCGAGCTCCGGCTCGAGCGTCGTGAACGGGTACGCGGCCACCTTCGGATGCGCCGCCGACCAGGCGCCGAGCAGCGTTGACTTGCCGGCGTTCGGCAACCCCACGAGACCCACGTCCGCCAGCAGCTTGAGTTCGAGCCTCAGCCGGCGGCGCTCGCCGGCCATCCCACGCTGCGCAAACCGTGGAGTGCGCCGGGTCGCCGTCGCGAAGCGCTTGTTGCCCCAGCCGCCGCGGCCACCCCTCGCAACGATCGCCTCGGCGCCGTTCTCCGCGAGGTCGGCGAACGGCCGGGGTTCGCCGGAGTCCGGCGGCGCTTCGAGGCCATCCTCAGCATCGAGGTCCCAGACGACGCAGCCCACAGGCACGGGCAGCCACAGGTCCTCGCCGGAAGCACCGCGGCGCTGCACGGAGCTTCCCGGCTGTCCCGGCGGGGCCGCCCGCACCCGGCCATCGCGGTACGCGCCAAGCCCCGCGACGGTGCGGTCGGCGACAAGCCCGACGGCGCCCCCGCGGCCACCATCCCCGCCGTCAGGCCCACCGTGCGGCACGAACTTTTCTCGCCGGAACGAGACGATCCCGTCGCCGCCTTTCCCGGCGGCCACTTCGATCTCCACCTGATCAATCACGGGATCTACTCCACAACGAAACGAGGGGGATTGTCCACGGCAGGCCTAGGAGGTGAGATGGGTGCGTGTAAGGGACCGTAGTAGCAGTAGGAGCGTTGGCAGCGTGGAGAAGCGACCTGAAGCCGGTACGGGCGCTGGAAAAGCCCGGTCGCGAGGCTGTGGGTGTGTGATGTGACAAGCGTCAACACTCGTGATCACATCGTGGGTAGCTGGCGCGGCAGCTCCCGAGCCGCTCCGAGGCGAGCCGGGCGCGCGGGCCGGGTCGACGAGTTGCGGGGAGACCGCAAACAGCGGAGGCGCGGCTTACCCACACCTTATCCGCAGGCGGGGCGGCAGCAGGGCCCTCACGCATCCGCGGTGCGGGTGAGTAGGGCGGCGAGCCGATCGAGGATGCGCTGCGAACAGTCGTACTTCGAGAGGAGCGGCAGCTCGTCGCAGCCGCCGTTGCGGTCGAGGATGACGACGCGGTTCGTGTCCACGGCGAAGCCGGCGTCCTTCGCGCCGACGTCGTTCGCGATCATGAGGTGAGCGCCCTTCGCCACGAGCTTGTGCGCGGCGTTCTGCAGCACGTCGTCCGTCTCGGCGGCGAAGGCGACCTTGATGAGGCCCTCGCGCTCGATCGAGGCGATCAAGTCCGGGTTGCGCTCCAGGTCGAGCGTCCAGTGCTCGAGGCCCCCGCGCTTCTGCTTGTGCGCCAGCGACTCGGCCGGGCGGTAGTCAGCGACGGCGGCGGCCATGATCAGCGCGTCGCAGCCCGGGACGTGCTGCTGCAGCGCGGCGAGCATCTGCTCGGCGGTCTCGACGTGGACGACCTCGGTCGCCTCGGGGGCCGCGATCTCGGCGCTGGTGATCAGCACGACATCTGCGCCGCGGTCGCGCGCCGCCTCGGCGGCGGCGTGGCCCATCTTCCCGGTCGAGCGATTGCCGATGAAGCGCACGGGGTCGGCGGGCTCGCGGGTGCCGCCGGCGGTGACGGCGATGCGCTTGCCGGCGAGGTCGCCATACTCGCGCCCGATGCGCGCCCTGGCGTGGGCCACGATCGCGCCGGGCTCCAGCAGGCGCCCGGCGCCCACCTCGCCGGATGCGAGGCGTCCCTCGACGGGGCCGAGGAACTCGACGCCCCGCTTGCGCAGCAGCGCGACGTTGTCCTGCGTTGCGGCGCTGGCCCACATCTGCGCGTCCATCGCGGGCGCGATCAGCGTCGGCGCGCGCATCGCCAGCGCGGTCAGCGAGACGAAGTCGTCGGCGATGCCGTGCGCGATGCGCGCGATCGTCGAGGCGCTCGCCGGCACGATCAGGTAGAGGTCGGCGCTGCGCCCGAGGGCGACGTGCGGCTCGGCGTGCGGTCCGGCTGTCGCCCAGAGATCGACGAACGGTTCGCGGCCGGTGATGCCGCGGAACGTCAATGGCCCTATGAACTTTGTTGCTGCCGCGGTCATCACGACCTCGACCGTGGCGCCGGCCTGGACGAGGCGGCTCGCGACCTCGACGGACTTGTAGGCGGCGATCGAACCGCTCACGCCGAGCACGATCGTGCGGCCGCTCAGGGGCGCGGGCGCGGCTGTCGGCTGCGCGGTCATCGGTTCGCCTCGTAGACCAGGCGCAGGCCCTCGAGGTTGAGGTCGTCCTCGACGGTGTCGATGCAGCAGGCGACGTCGGCGATCACGGCGGCATAGCCGCCGGTGGCGATGACCTTCGCCTGCGAGCCGATCTCCGCCTGGAAGCGTCGCACCATGCCGCACACCATCTCCGCGTAGCCGTACACGATACCCGACTGCATCGAGTGCTCGGTGTTGCGGCCGATCACGCCGGCCATGTCCGGGCGCTCGATCGCAACGCGGGGCAGCCTGGCTGCGCGCTCGAACAGCGCCTCCGAGGCGATCGCGATGCCGGGGGCGATCGTGCCGCCGAGGTAGTCGCCGTCCGCGGAGATCGCATCGACGACCAGCGCCGTCCCGAGGTCCACGACGATCAGGGGCGGGGTGTGGCGGGCGAGGGCGGCGACGGCGTGCAGGATGCGGTCGGCGCCGACTTCGTGCGGGTTGTCGCAGCGGATCGGGATGCCGGCCTGCATGTCCGCGCCGACGACGAGCGGATCGCAGCCGAAGCTGCTGAGGCAGGCCGCTGTGAAGGTGGCCTCAAGGGCGGGGACGGTGGAGGAGAGCGCGGCTCCGGCGATCCGCGCGGGTTCGATGCCGCCAGCGCCGAGGCCGGCGAGGAGTTCGCGCTCGTACTCGCCGGTGGGGCGGTTGGCGTCGCTGGGCACGCGGAAGCGGAGGACGAGTCGCGGTCCGTCGTAGACGCCGATCGCGACGCTGGTGTTGCCGATGTCTATGGCGAGAAGCAGGGTGTCGCTCCGGGTGCTGGTGCGGCGGGCGAATCGTGAGCGTGCGGTGCCGGCGGTCGCCGCCAGGCGGGTTGAGGGGTGCTTCGGGACCGCGGATTATACACAGTTCATCCCAATATCAGCCCGAACCGCATAAAGTGCTGGGGAAAGCAACGTGATGCGCACATAACAGGCTTGTCGCGGAGGCAGCGGGTTCGCTAGCCTGCCGTCTGCCAAGAGCATTGAATCACGTAAGGGCCACCCTCGGAGCTGGAATCGCGGGGGCGAGGGAGTGGCTGGCCCTGGATAGACACTGCAGGACATGAGACTGGGTCCGCGTGTTGCCAACACGTGTGCATTGCTCGTTGACATCCGTACGGGGTGGGATCGCCCGGCGCAAGCGCGCGCGCCGGGTCGCCGTTGGAGCGCCGGAGGGCCACGAGGGTGCAGCAAGACCCGGCGCAGCTTTGGCAATCCGCACTGCGCTACCTCCGGCAGCACGTTTCTGAGGCCAACTATCAAACCTGGCTCGCGGACACCGAGGGCGTACGCCTCGACGGCTCCACACTGATCATCGGCACGCGCTCGGAATTCGTCACCGAGTGGCTGCAGCAGCGCCTTCGGCCGCTGATGGTGCGCACGCTCACCGACATCGCCGATCGGCCCATGGAGGTCGCCTTCGAGCCGTTGCAAGCGCCCGCGGACGACACCCCGCTGCTCCAGCGCAGCGGCGCGGCCGAGCCGGTCGGGCCCGTCTATCCCCGGCCCCGGCTGCATACCCGCTACGTCTTCGACACATTCATCGTCGGACCCGGGAACCGCCTTGCGTTCGCCGCCGCCGAGGGCGTTGCGGACTCGCCCGGCACGCTGCACAACCCGCTGTTCCTGTACGGCGCGGTGGGCCTCGGCAAGACGCATCTCCTGCAGGGGATCGGGCACCGCCTGGTTCGCTCCGGGCGGCAGATCATGTACATCTCGGCGGAGCAGTTCACGAACGACCTCGTGACCGCCATCCAGCAGCGCACGCAGGAGGAGTTCCGGGCACGCTACCGCTCCGCCGACGCGCTGCTGATCGACGACATCCAGTTCGTCGGCGGCAAGGAGGCGACGCAGGAGGAGCTGTTCCACACGTTCAACTCGCTCTACGAGTCCGAGTGCCAGATTGTGATTGCCTCGGACAAGAGCCCGGTGCTGATTCCTGACCTCGAGGAGCGGCTGAAGTCGCGCTTCGAGTGGGGGATGATCGCCGACATCCAGGCGCCCGACCTGGAGACGCGCGTCGCGATCCTGCGCTCGAAGGCGGAGGAGCAGCGGGTGCGGGTCAACGATGACGCGCTGCACGTGATCGCGCGGCGCTTCACCAGCAACATCCGCGAACTCGAGGGCTCCCTGACGCGCGTCGTCGCCTACGCGCGCCTCACCGGCGAGCCGATCGAGCCTGCGCTCGTGCAGTCCGCGCTCGCCTCGCTCGACCCGACGGAGCCGCGGCTGCCGCCCTCGCCGGAGGCGATCCTGGACGTGGTCTGCCGCTACTTCGAGATCGACCGGGAGGCGCTGCTCTCCAAGAGTCGCGAGAAGCGCGTCGCCTACCCTCGGCAGCTGGCGATGTACCTGATGCGCGAGCTCGCGCACCGCTCGCTCGCGGAGATCGGGCAGACCCTCGGAGGCCGCGACCACTCCACAGTCCACCACGGCTGGAGCAAGATGGAGCGCTCCGTCCAGGTCGACCCCGAGACGAAGCGCGACATCGGCACGCTACGCGAGCTGGTCGAGCGCGCCCGCGAGGTCGCGTAGCCGCCGTTCGCTTCTGTCCTCGGCCCGACGACACTGCCGGACGGTCCGGCGCGGCCACAGCGCGTACCGCCGCTGCCGTGCAGGCGCACGACTGACGCATGTGACGCGAGCGGGACGCTAGAACTCGTCCGCGCACCAGGGGGCGGTGTGCCAGGCGAAGAGCGCGTCGGCGAGTCGCAGGGCCTCGGGGGAGCCTTCGATGCGGCCCGCCCGGGCGAGCACGCTGGCCGAGACGCCGCCGAGGAACACCGTGGCGAGTTCTCCCGCGCCGAGGGTGAGATCGGCGGGGGCGTCGCTGGGGCGGCACCGGGCGTTGCCGTCCTCCACCTCGATCTCAACGCGTCCGGCGGCCCAGGGACCGAACGGATCGCCCACGTCGAGGACGAGGCGTCCGTCGGCGAGGTAGGTGCGCCCTTCGAGGGCCGCGGGCACGTCCACGATCCGCAGCCAGAGGTTGTCGAGGCGTAGCCGGCGGAGCCGGCGCGGATCGACCAGCAGCCAGGCGAGGGGGTCGTCCGACGGCCGGTTGTGGGCCTCGATCGTCTCGACGAGGTCGACACCGAAGACGTAGCGCCAGAGCGCGGCCTCGGCTGCGGGGTTCGCAGCGACGAGTTCGTGGAGGCGGAGTGTTCCCCGGGCAATGCCCTCCGCCGAGCCGGCCTTGACGGCATAGCTGGCGTAGCCCTCGAGGCCGGAGTGGCCGGTGTATTCGACGTAGTGGCGCCTGGTGAAGCCGTCCTCGGGCTTCTCGTTGCGGGGGACGACGGAGGCGCCCCACCAGAGCGGGGTACGGGCCATCATCCCGGGCCGGGTTTCGCGCAGCCGCTCGTAGAGGTTCGGCCAGCGCTCGCGTGCGGTCTCGGGGGCGACGAATCGGATCCCACCACCAGGAGCGGCGGGAACCCCGGGAACGAAGTCCGTGTGGCGGCGGTCGATGCTCACGCGGTCGGATTGCGCCGCCATGCCGTAGCCGAAGCGGCCGTAGATGAGGCTCTCGGAGGCGGTGAGGGCGGCGAGGGGTTCGCCCCGCTCACGGATGCCATCGAGCTGGCGGCGCGTGAGCTCGGTGAGGATGCCGCGCCGCCGGTGCGTGGGCGAGACGGTGACGGCAGTGACGCCGGCCGTCGGCAGGTCGCCGCCCGGGACGCTCATCGAAGACGAGATGGCGTGTGTCTTCCCGACCAGCTCGTCGCCGTCGAAGGCGCCGAGGCAGCGGTCGAACTCGAACTCCGAGCGGACCTGTTCGCCCAGCTCGGCGGCAACCTCGATGTCCTCGAGAAAGCCGCGGGCGTTGCTGACGAGCCAGTCGCCCCAGTCGTTCTCGCTGAGCGTGCGGTAGCTGATCATCACCCAACGAGTATCGGCGGGTGACGGGCGGCGGACCACACTGGACTCGCTGCCCGCCCGCCCGGCACCGCGTTGTGCCTCAGCGCGCGCGGTTGAGGACGTAGTGCACGAGCGTGCGCGTGGCTGCGCCGGCATTGCCCTTGACCAGCACCCCGCGGTCGCGGTCCGCGTCCATGACGCCGGCGATGTCGAAGTGCGCCCACGGGGTGTTGCCGGCGAAGCGGTGCAGGAACTTCGCGGCCGTGATCGAGCCAGCGCCACGGCCGCCCGTGTTCTTGATGTCGGCGATGTCCGAGCGGATCTGCTCGTCGTACTCGTCGTCCAGTGGGAAGCGCCAGAGCCGCTCGCCGGACGCCGCCGCGGCGCGCTCGAGGTCGGCGTAGAGCCGGTCGTTGTTCGCGAAGACGCCGATCCGCACGTTGCCGAGCGCGATCGCCATCGCCCCGGTCAGTGTCGCCACGTCGACGAGCGGTGTGCAGCCCTGCGACTTCGCGTAGGCGAGCGCGTCGGCGAGCACGAGGCGGCCCTCGGCGTCCGTGTTGATCACCTCGATCGACTGCCCGTCCATCGCGTAGAAGACGTCGCCGGGCTTGGTGGCAGTGCCGCTCGGCATGTTCTCGGTACAGGGGGCGATCGCGGTGACGTTGATGGCCGGCTCGAGGCGGGCGATCGCGCCGATCGCGCCGATCACGGCGGCCGCGCCGCTCATGTCGCCCTTCATGCGCTCCATGTTCGCCGGCGGCTTCAGCGAGATGCCGCCCGTGTCGAAGGTGATGCCCTTGCCGACCAGGCCGACGCTGCGGCGGCCCCGACCGCCGCGATAGCGCAGCACGATGAACTTCGGAGGCTGCTGCGAGCCCTGCGCCACCGAGAGGTAGGAGTTCATGCCCATGCGCTCGGCAGCGGCGCGCTCGATCACCTCGCACTCGAGACCGGTCTCGTCGGCGCGCGCCTGGGCGCGCTCGGCGACGTCGCTCGGGGTCATCAGGTTGGCGGGCGAGTTGGCGAGATCGCGCGTGAAGTTCTGCGCCTCGGCGAGGATGGTTCCGCTGCCCACCCCCTGCGCCGCCGCCGCCGCACGCCGCCTCGAGGTCTCGACGATGGTCAGCGCCGTCACGGCGCCGCGCGGCTTGTCCTGCGCGCGGGTGCGGTGCTGGTCGAAGCGGTAGAGGCCGAGCTCGAAGGCCTCGGCGAGGATGTGGCCGGTGTTCTCGGCGTCGCGTGTCGCGAGGGCGGCGCCCTGCGTGGAGATTGCGACGCTGCCGGCGTCCAGGCCGCGCAGGGTGCGCGCCAGGCCGGCGGTCTGGTTGCGCAGCCGGTCCGGGGTCAACTGATCGCGCTTGCCGAGGCCCTGCACGACGACGCGAGCGGCGGGGATGCGTCCGCCCGTGGCGACCGGCGTCGCCTGGTTCGCGCGGCCCGGCGCCAGGCCGGAGCGCAGCAGCGCGGTGATCGCGCCGTCGAGCGCCCGGTCGAGGGCGGCCGCGGCGCCGCCCAGCCGCCGAGTCTCCTCCGGCAGCGCGACGACGATCGTGTCTACCTGCTGGTCCGCCAGGTCGCCGCTTGTGACGTTGATCTCCACCGCTGGTTCCTTTCGTAGCCCTGGGACATCCGGGTACGCCTGCCCGCGAGGGTACGCTATCATTACTGCGCGGCACGGCACGCGGGCAGGCAGCCGCGCCAGCGGGGACACACGAGCAGGGCATCGCGATGAACGCATTGCGAGCGCGTCTTGCGCGCTACCTCTTCAAATCGACCGACCCGAGGCGCAGAGGCCTGAGTTGGTGGGACGCCTCGGAACTGGGGCTCGTCGCGCTCGGGTTCCTGCTCTACTTCCTTGTGCGCGGCGCGGTGGTGGACCGCACGGCCGACGCCTTCGCGAACGCGCACTGGATCGTGAACCTGCAGTACTCGTATGGACTTTTCGTGGAGCCCGCCTTCCAGGCCTGGGTGCTGGAGTACGAGCTGCTGCGCCGCGCGCTCAACTTCGTCTACTTCTGGATGGACTTCCCGCTCATCGTAGGGGTCGCGCTGCTGATGTTCTGGAAGCGCCGCAGCGCCTACACGCTGACGCGCGACTCGATCCTGATCTCCGGCGGGATCGCCCTCGTGATCTACTGGCTGTACCCCGTCGCCCCACCCCGCTTCCTGAGCGAGTGGGGGTTCATCGACACGCTCGAGGTCTACGACAACCTCTCGTACCAGGCGCAATCGCTGCAGCCGTTCGTCAATCCCTTCGCGGCGGTGCCGTCGCTGCACGTCGGCTGGGCGCTGCTGCTTGCCGTCGGGGTGTTCGCGGCGACGCGCAACCCGTGGCTGCGAGGGGCGTCGGTGGTCACCTTCGTGCTGCAGTCGGTCGCGGTGGTCGGCACGGGCAACCACTACATCTTCGATGGCCTCGCGGGACTGGTCGTGTGCGGTGTGGCGCTGGGCCTGACCCTGGCGCTGCATCGCGGCGGCTACCCGCTGATCCGGCACTGGCTGGGTGCATGGGCCGGGCTGGCGCCTGCGCGGCCGTCGTTACGACGGCCTGCCCGGTCGCCGGCGCGCGGACTGCGTCCAGGCGCGTCGTCGTAGCGACGGCGGCTGGTCGCGAGCACGCGGCGTTCCGCCTCATTGCCCCTCGCCGAAACTGCGTGGTAGCGTGTTTGCGTAGCCGCGGGCGCGAGAGCTGCGCCCGGCCCGGACGGCAGGCGCCGAAAGGGAGTGAGCGGCTATCGCCCGGTCGGGGAAGACCGGAGCGTGTGTGCAGGCGTGGTGGACAGAGAAGCAGAACAGGACCAGACCAGAACCGACGCATGACCCCTATAGAACGCAAGCGCGATCTCATTGCCGAGTATCAGACACACGAGGGAGACACTGGCTCCCCCGAGGTGCAGGTCGCGCTACTCACCGATCGCATCAACCATCTGACGGAACACCTCCGCACGCATACGCACGACTACGACACGCGGCGCGGCCTCCTCAAGCTAGTGGGCCAGCGCCGCCGTCAGCTCCGCTACCTCAGCAAGAAGGACGTGGGGCGTTACCGCACGCTGATCGGCAGGCTGGGGCTGCGTCGCTAGCGCACCCGGCTGCTCCTTCCCCGCCCCGGCACGACGAATCGCACGCGTGAGGCGCGCTGTCGCGCCGCGTGCGCAGGAGAGGGTAACGAGAACGATCGACAGATCCATTGACCAGCACCCAGGAACCAGCGGGGCGCCGCACCGTGCGCGCACCCGAGGAAGGCGAGCATGACCAACGCCCAACGACTTGAGACCGAAGAACGAACCTTTACCACGGAGATCGAGGGCAAGACCTTCAGCGTCGGCGTCGGGCTGCTGGCCCTCAACGCCGCCGCCTCCTGCACCATCCGCTACGGCGACACGATGATCCTGTCCACCGTCGCCGAGGACGACGCTCGCGAGGGCATCGATTTCTTCCCGCTCACGATTGACTTCGAGGAGCGGATGTACGCGATCGGGAAGATCCCCGGCTCGTTTTTCCGCCGTGAGGGCCGGCCCGGCAACGAGGCGATCCTCGCCGCGCGCATGACGGACCGGCCGATTCGCCCGCTCTTCCCCAAGGGCTTCCGGCGCGAGATCCAGGTGGTGCTCACCACCCTCTCGGCCGACCGCGAGCACCCCGCCGACGTCTTCGGCACAACCGGCGCCTCCATGGTGCTGGGCATGTCCAGCATTCCGTTCGACGGCCCGGTCTCGTCCGTGCGCGTCGCGCGCGTTGACGGGAGCTTCAAGGCGCTCCCCACCTACGAGGAGATCGCCGAGTCCGACATCGACCTGATCGTGGCCGGCACCGAAGACTCGATCGTGATGATCGAGGCGGGCGCCAACGAGGTACCCGAGGCCGAAGTGATCGAGGCGATCGAGTACGCCCAGGGGACGATCGCGCAGCTGAACGCGCTCCAGCGCGAGATCTTCGCCGAGCTCGGCAAGGAGAAGGCCTCGTTCGATCCGCCCACTCCGGACACGGAGATGAAAGAGAAGGTCCGTGAGGCCCTCGTGGGCCGCGAGGACGAGATGTTGGCCGCCGTCCAGGGCGAAGGCTGGCGCGGCGTCGACGCCCTCGGCAAGGAGGCCTACGCCGCGATTGGCGACGACACGCTGAACGCCCGCGCCGTGCGCAACGCCGTCGAGGACGAGATCAAGGTGCTGGTGCGGCGGCGCATCCTGGAGGAAGGCCTGCGGCCCGACGATCGCGAGATCGACCAGG
Organism: Dehalococcoidia bacterium; assembly: GCA_965207415.1. Taxonomy (GTDB): domain Bacteria; phylum Chloroflexota; class Dehalococcoidia; order UBA2979; family UBA2979; genus VXMT01. The sequence goes on along the minus strand of CBDBMD010000003.1, from coordinate 2,557,104 downwards.
TGCGCGGCCTGCATTCCTCGGTCGGCCTGCTCCCGCGCGCGCACGGCAGCGGCCTCTTCCGCCGCGGCGGCACGCAGATCCTCTCGGTCGCGACGCTTGGCTCGCTCGGCGAACGCCAGCGCCTCGACACGCTCGCGCCGACGGAGTTCAAGCGCTACATGCACCACTACAACTTCCCGCCGTATTCGGTCGGCGAGGCGCGCTTCATGCGCGGCCCCGGCCGCCGCGAGATCGGCCACGGCCTGCTCGCCGAGCGCGCGCTGGAGCCGGTCCTGCCGGACAGCGAGGAGTTCCCCTACGCGCTGCGCGTCGTCTCCGACGCGCTGATGTCGAATGGCTCGACCTCGATGGGGTCGGTCTGTGGGTCGACGCTGGCGCTGATGGACGCGGGCGTGCCGATCACCGCGCCGGTGGCCGGCATCGCGATGGGCCTGATCAGCGGCGAGGGCGACGACTACCGCGTGCTCACCGACATCGCCGGTATCGAGGACGGCCTCGGTGACATGGACTTCAAGGTCGCCGGCACCGAGCGCGGCGTGACCGCGATACAGATGGACACCAAGCTGCAATCGCTGCCGGATGAGCTGCTCGAAACGGTCTTCGTCCGCGCCCGCGAGGCGCGGATGACGATCCTCGAGGTGATGCTCGACGCGATCCCGGAGCCGCGCGACGAGATGTCGGAGTACGCGCCGCGCGTCGAGCTGATCCAGATCGACCGCGAGAAGATCGGCGCGGTGATCGGCCCCGGCGGCCGCGTCATCAACGCCATCCAGGAAGAGACCGGCTCGAAGATCACCGTCGAGGACGACGGCACCGTGCTGGTCGCCGGCACCGACGCCGAGGGCGTCCGCAGGGCGCTCGACACGATCCGCGGCCTGACCAAGGAGGTCGAGATCGGCGAGGTCTACGAGGGTTCGGTGAGCCGCATCATGGCCTTCGGCGCCTTCGTCGAGATCCTGCCGGGCAAGGACGGCCTGGTGCACATCTCCGACCTCGCCGACTACCACGTCAACCGCGTCGAGGACGAGGTGTCCGAGGGCGACGTGCTGCGCGTGCAGGTGATCGAGATCGACAACCTCGGGCGCATCAACCTCACGCGGCTGCAGGACGGCGACGACGGCAGCGAGCGCGTCGGCCTGGCCGACGGCGCCGACGAGCCGGAGCGCGAGCCCGCCTTCGCCGGTGGCCGCCCCCGTGGCGGCGGCGGCGGTCGAGGCGGCCCGGGCGGCGGCCGTGGTCGCGACGGTGGCGGCGGAGGCCGTCGTGGCGGCGGTGGTCGCGGCGGACCGGGCGGCGGTGGCGGTCGCGGCGGCCCCGGCGGCGGCGGTCGAGGCGGCCCGGGCGGCGGCCGCGGTCGCGGTGGTTCCGGCGGCGGCGGTCGAGGTCCCGGCGGTGGAGGCCGTGGGGGTTCCGGTGGCGGCGGGGGCCGCGACGGTGGGAATCGCGATGGCGATAGCCGCGGAGGAGGCGGCGGCGGCGGTCGCCGCTTCTAGCTCCCGAAGCCCTGAGCTGAGTCGCTACACTTGCGCCCCGCCCAACCGGCGGGGCGCAGTCGTTGCGGGCGCGCAGCGCGAACAAGCGATGCGGACAGGGGGCAGGCGATGATCCGGGCAGTGGTGAGTGGAAGCGGCAACATGGGCGCGCAGGTCCTCGCCACGCTCGAGGCGGCCGAGGACATCGAGCCTGTCGGCATCATCGAGCCGCTTACGGGCGAAGCGCGCGAGCTCGAGGCGGCGAGCGGCGCGACCTACCCGCTGTCCGCGGACCCGGCGGCGCTGCTCGGCGAACTGACGCCGGACGTGGTGGTCGACTTCACGAACGCGGCGTTCACGCCGACGCTCGCCGAGGCCTGTCTCGCGCACGGCGTGCGGCCCGTGATCGGCACCTCGGGCCAGCCGGACGAGTTCGTCGCGACGCTGCGCGAGCGCCTGGCGGAGCATGGCCTCGGCGGCGTGGTCGCGCCCAACTTCGCCCTCGGCGCGGTGGTGCTGATGCACCTCGCGACACTCGCCGCGCCGCACTTCGACGCGGTCGAGGTGATCGAGCTGCACCACGACGGCAAGGTCGACTCGCCCTCGGGCACCGCCGTCGCGACGGCGCAGTTGATGCGCGAGGCGCGCGGCAGCGACTTCACGCACCGCAGCTCCGACCTCGAGGCGGTCGAGGGGGCGCGTGGTGCGGAGCTGGGCGGCGTCGCGCTGCACTCGGTGCGACTGCCCGGGCTGGTGGCGCACCAGGAGGTGATCTTCGGCGGCACGGGGCAGACGCTCACGCTGCGGCACGACTCGACGGGCCGCGACTCGTTCATGCCCGGCGTGCTGCTCGCCGTCCGCGAGGTGATGCAGCGCGAAAGCCTCGTCTACGGCCTCGACGCGCTGATCGGGTTGGCGTAGGCGTCAGTCCCGCTGCAGTTCCGCGGCAGGCTGAGACTCGGCGGACAGGGCTGGTGTGCGCGCTTGCGCGAATCGCTCGAGCACACGATCGGCGGCTCGGACGACCTCCTCGAACGGGATTCGCCCGTGCGCGTACTCCCGGTAGAGGTCACGGATGCGCGGCTGGTTGGTCCTTCGTGGAGCCATGCGGTGACATTAGCACGCGACACGACCGGAACCTCTCGGTTCGCCCGTATTCGGGCCTCACAGCCGAAGCTGCTGCTCCCTGTCGTCGCACAGCCCGACCTTCACGCGATATGATCGGGCCATGAGCACACACGATGGACTCGATGTCGCCGTCATCGGCGCGACGGGCGCGGTGGGAGCCGTGTTCCTCGAGGTGGCGGCGGAACGCGACTTCCCGATTCGTAACCTGCGGCTGCTCGCGACCGAGCGCTCCGCCGGCCGCGAGCTGCGCTTCCGCGACGAGATGATCACCGTCGAGGTGACGAGCGAGGAGACGCTGGAGGGCGCGGACCTCGTCTTCTGCTCGGCCACCGCCGCGGCCTCGCGGCACTGGGGGCCGCGCATCGCGGAGGCGGGGGGCGTGCTGATCGACGACGGCTCGGCCTTCCGCATGGAGCCGAACGTCCCGCTCGTGATTCCCGAGGTCAACGGCGACGACGTCGAGTGGCACGAGGGCATCATCTCGATCCCGAACTGCACCACCACCCCGCTCGCCATGGCGCTGCACGCGCTGCGCGAGGTCGCGCCGCTGCGGCGCGTCACCGCCGCCACCTACCAGGCGGTCTCCGGCAGCGGCACCGCCGCCGTCGAGGAGCTGGCGCTGCAGCTCCGCGCCTACGGGCGCGGCGGGCCGCTGCCCGCGCCGCAGGAGTACCCGCACCAGATCGCCCTCAACGTGCTGCCGCACGTCGACGACTTCGAGGAGGACGGCTACACGCGCGAGGAACTGAAGATGCGCAACGAGACGCGCAAGATCCTCCACCTGCCCGAGCTCGCCTTCTCCTCGACCTGCGTGCGCGTGCCGACGATGGTCGGGCACGCGGAGGCGGTCCATGCCGAGTTCGACGGCCCCGCGCCGCTCGACGCGCTGCGCGCGGCGATTGAGGCGCAAGACGGCCTCGAGCTGCTCGACGATCCGGCGCAGGCGGTCTACCCCACGCCGCTGATCAGCGAGGGCGACGACCGCACCTTCGTGGGGCGGCTGCGCACCGACGGCTCGGTCGCGCACGGCGTCGCCTTCTGGTGCGTGACGGACAACCTGCGCAAGGGCGCGGCGACCAACGCCATCCAGATCGCCGAGGAGTTGATCCGGCGGGGCAAACTGTAGGCCAGAGGGCTATAACTGACCGACAGGCGGACGCGCTGCGTCCATCCATTCAGGCAGAACCCGGCGGAGGTGTGCCATGACAAACGAGATCGGCCGCGTGCTCACGGCCATGGTTACGCCCTTCAACGACGACGGCGTCGACGAGGAGGCGCTGGGCCGCCTCGCGCGGGCGCTGCTCGCCTCCGGCTCGGACGGCCTCGTGATCACCGGCACCACGGGCGAGGCGCCCTCGCTGAGCATGGCTGAGCAGGTCGCCGTCTGGCGCTCGGTGCGCGCCGCGGTTGGGCCGGACGCCGCCCTCGTCGCCGGCGCCTCGACGAACTCGACCGGCGAGTCGCTGGAGCTGGTGACGCAGGGCGCAGATGCGGGCATGGACGCGCTGATGCTGACCGTGCCGTACTACAACAAGCCGCCGCAGGATGGCCTCGTGCGGCACTTCACGACGCTCGCCGAGGCCACGCCGTTGCCCTGCATCCTCTACAACGTGCCCTCGCGCACCTCGCTCAACATGGCCGCCGAGACGACGCTGCGGCTCGCCGAGGTGCCGAACATCGTGGGCGTGAAGGAGGCGTCGGGCGACTTCGCCCAGATCGCCGCCATCCTCGATGGCGCGCCTGCGGGCTTCCGCATGTGGTCGGGCAACGACGGGGACACGGCGCAGCTGGTCGCGATGGGCGGCTACGGCGTGATCTCGGTCGCCTCGCACCTGATCGGCGACCAGATCCACCAGATGGTCACGGCGGCAGCAGACGGACGCCAGGACGACGCCCAGGCGCTGCACGAGCGACTGCTGCCGCTGATGGACATCCTCTTCATCGAGTCGAACCCGATCCCGGTGAAGTTCGCCCTCAACGAGGTCGGCGTGACGGCCGGCGAGCCGCGGCTCCCGCTGATCCCGCCCTCGGAGCCCTCGCAGGCCGCGATCCGCGCCGAGCTGGCGAAGCACCGCATCGACGTGACAGCGGCGGTGTAAGGGACGCTCGGAGACCTACCCCGCGTCCCGCTCCACCAGCCACGCCGCCCACTGCTCGCGCAGGGTGCGGCGGGCGCGTTCGTAGCCGATGCGGTCGCCGTAGTAGCCGCCGAGGAACCCCGCCAGCCCTCGCCCGCCGATCAGCAGGACGACGGCGTAGACGACCGTCGCCCAGATCAGGTTGGCGCGCAGGAACGGCACGCCGAGGACCAGCGCCAGCCCGCCGAGGACGGCGATGATCAGCCCCGCGTAGGCGAAGGCGTTCACGATCCGGCTCTCCGTCTGCCGCTGCGCGCGCAGCAGCTCGATGATCTCGTCCGGCACCGAGGTGACGGGGGCGCGTTCCCCGGTGCTCGTGGCGCAGTGCGGGCAGGCCCGCGTGCGCTCGCCGAGCGGGTGATAGCAGTGGCCGCAGAAGCGGCCGGCGTTGGGCGACTCGCCGCGCGTGACGGCCACGAGTAGCTCCTCGAGGCGCTCGCTGAACAGCGGGCACTCGTCGTCCGGCCGGTAGCGCTGCTCCTCGCTCACGGCGCCACCCGCCCGAGGGCGACCGCCAGCTCGCGCAGCACCCGCCGCGCCTCGTCGCGGTAGCCGGCGGCCCGGCCGGAGGTGGAGGGCATCACCCAGGCGTCGGCGCCTGCAACCTGGACGGGCTGGCGGCCCCACGTTCGCGAGGGCCGCACGCGCGGGTGCAGCACGTCGAAGGCGCGCGTCGTCGTGAAGCAGACCGCGCGCGGCGAGGCGTAGGCGATGCGCCGGCGGAAGGCCGGCGCGGATGCTCGCAGCTCGGCTTCGCTGACGCGCGTGCTGTCCGTCTGCACGCGCTTCACCACGTCGGTGAAGCCGATGCCGTACTCGGCGGGGAGGCGGCGGTCGTCCTCGGGGCCGGTGGGCTCCGGCACGAGGCCGCTCGCCGAGAGGGCGGGCCAGAAGGCGTTGCCGGGGTGGCCGTAGTAGTGGCCGAGCCGCGCCGAGCGCTCGCCGGGGTTGATGCCGACGAACACGAGGTCGAGGCCGGGACGCAGCAGGTCGGGCAGCGTGCGCAGCCGGCGGGGCGCCTCGGTGGCCGCGCTCACGCTGCTAGAGCGGGTCGTGCGAGTAGGCGTGATTGCCGAGGGTGGCCCCGAGGAAGACCAGCGCGATCGAGACCAGCACCATGAGGGAGGAGAAGACCAGCGAGGTGCGGCGCGCCTGCTCCAGCTCGCCACGGTCGATCTCGCCCGCCTGGACGGCGTCCGAGATGCGGCCGATGCGCTGGCCGAAGACCGCGCCGTGTACGGCGATCATGATGATCAGGATCGTGACGAACAGCATCTTCACCATAAAGACGCGCCCGAAGTGGAACTCCGTCATGTTCTCGCGGACGTCGGGCGGGACGAAGATGTCCGTGTAGAACTGCGCGAGCCCGGTCACGATCAGCCCGACGAGCGAGATCCCGACGATCCAGGTGAAGCGATGCGCCACGACGAGCGTGACGCGACGCCGCAGCCCCTCGTCCTCGATCAGCCAGGTGGAGGGGAGGACGGCGAAGTAGAGCAGCACCTGCCCTCCGACGAGCAGCGCGGCGAACAGCACATGGAACCCGGGCAGCAGGTGCTCCATCGTCGTCTCCCTCTCCGCGTTCCCTCGAGGCGCCGGCTACAGCGGCACGCCGAAGATATCGCGCGTCACGATCGCCTGCTCGCGCTCCGGCCCCACCGAGATCATGTCGACGGGTGCGTCGACGAGCTTCTCGATGCGGCGCACGAAGCGGCGCGCCTCGATGGGAAGGTCCGGGAAGTGGCGCACGTCCGACACCTCCTGCTGCCAGCCCGGCAGCACCTCGTAGACCGGCCGCACGGTGTTCGCGTCGTGCAGGGAAGCCGGGAGGGAGTCGACCTGTTCGCCGTCGAGTTCGTAACCGACGCAGACCTGCACCGACTCGAACTGTGCGAGCACGTCGAGCCGCGTGAGGGCGATCGAGTTGACGCCGTTGAGCTTCGCCGTCTGGCGCGCGAGCACCCCGTCGAACCAGCCGCAGCGGCGAGGCCGGCCGGTGGTGGTGCCGTACTCGCCGGTCCCCTGGTCGATCCCGTGATCGCGGAGGGCGGCGGCTTCCTCGCCGAACAGCTCGGTGGGGAACGGCCCGTCGCCGACGCGCGTCTGGTAGGCCTTGTACACGCCCACCACGCGGTCGACCGCAGTGGGGCCGATCCCGACCCCCAGGCAGGCCCCGGCAGACATGGATGAGGGGACCGAGGACGTGACGTAGGGGTACGTGCCGTTATCGAGGTCGAGCAGGGTCCCCTGTGCTCCTTCGAGCAGGATCTGCTCGCCACGGTCGTGCGCGCTCTGCAGCAGCCGTGCGGTGTCGGTGACGAAGGGCCGGAGCTGCCGGCCGTACTCGCGGTACTCGTCGCGGATCTGCTCGTAGTCCAGCGCTTCGCCGCCGTACAGCTCGGTGATGATGCGATTCTTGTAGGGCAGCACGAAGCTCAGCAGCTTCTCCAGCGACTCCGGCTGCACGAGGTCGATCATGCGCACGCCGAGGCGGCCTGTCTTGTCCGTGAAGGCCGGCCCCGTGCCCGTGCCGGTCGTGCCGATCGCGTGCTCGCCGCGCATCTTCTCGTCCAGTTCATCGATGGCGAGGTGCCACGGCATCACGACGTGTGCGCGGTCGCTGACGCGCACCCGCGAGGTGTCGACGCCGCGGCTGGCGAGCATGTCCAGCTCCTCGATCAGCGAGTGCGGGTTGATGACCACGCCATTGCCGATGACGCAAGTGGTTTCCGCGTGGAAGATGCCGGCCGGCACGAGGTGCAGGCCGAACTTCCCGAGATCGTTCACGATCGTGTGGCCGGCGTTGCTGCCCGCCGAGTAGCGGGCGATCACGGAGCAGCTCCGCGCGAAGAAGTCGACGACGCGGCCCTTGCCCTCGTCGCCCCATTGCCCGCCGATGATGACTGTCGCCGGCATCGCTCGCCCTCGCGTCCGCATCCTGCTGGTCCATGCGCCGCACAGCGAGGCGCACGAACACACCGCGCATCGGCGTCGGAGCCGCGCGCGGTGTCCGGGACATGATACCGCAGGCCGCGCCGACTATCCTCGAAGGAGGGGATCGGAAGGGATCACCGATGATCCGTCGGGTGGCACTGGTGCTCGGAGCGGCGCTGCTGCTCGTCGCGTGCTCGTCCACGGACAGCCCGCCGCCGCGCAGTCCCGTCGCCGACTCCCCGACTCCGTCCGGCCCGGCCGCGCCGACCGGGACCGCGGGTGCAACGGCGACCGCTACGCCACCGACCGCTACGCCGATGCCGACGGCGACCGCGTCGCCCTCGCCGGCGGTGAGCCCGACCGCGGTCGCGACCGCGACCCCGACGGCGCCCTCCGGCGATCAGCCGGCGAGCGACGAGCAACCGCTGGAACTGGTGACCGGGAACGCCATCGAGCTGATGGCCGAGTGGCTGGGCGCGCCCGCGACCGACCTGAGCGTGGAGGTCGCCGAGGCGGTCGAGTGGCCCGACGCCTGCCTCGGCGTTGCGCAGCCCGGCGTCGCCTGCGCCGCGGTGCTCACTCCGGGGTTCCGCGTCGTGCTGCGGGACGCCCTCGGTGGGCGGCACCGCGTGCATGTCGGCGACGGCGGCGTGATGCGCTGGGCCGGCGAGGCGGTCGTGGGGGGCACGGTCGTTGCCGTCGAGGGCGCCGCGATCCTCCTCGAGGACATCGAGGGCGACCACGCGATACCCGGCGTCGACCTGGTCGTCGGTGATCCGGTCAGCGCCAGCGATGCGCCGGGTACGAGCTACCTCGTGGTGGCCGGCCCGCACGAACTCCGCGAGGGCGACAGGGTCGCCGTCGGGCTCGACTCCGATCCGAATGGAGGCCCGAACCCACTGATCGCCTGGCTCGTCGTCCTCGAGTGATCGCGTTCGCTCGCGCGGACGGCGCGGCTCACCAGGCGATCACACCGCCATCGAGGCTGCGGTACGTGCCGGCGTCGTCCGGGCCCGCGCCGAGCACGAGATCGGCCAGCTGGCGGGCAGACTCCTCGGGGGTCAGCTGCGCGCCGGAACCGCCCATCGAGGTCGCGACCCAGCCCGGGCAGGCGGAGAACGCGATCACGCCGTCGCGCCGCACGGTCGCGGCGAGCTGCCTTGTGAGGGCGTTCTGGAGCGCCTTGGCGGGTGCGTAGTACGTCGAGCCGCTGCCCATCCCGGTGATGCTGCCGAGGCTCGACGAGATGCTGACCGCCACCGAGCCGGGGCCCAGCAGCGGCAGCAGCGCCCGCGTCACGCGCAGCATGCCGAGCCCGTGTACCTGCAACTGCTCCTCGAGCTCCTCGATCGGCGCGGTCACGATCGAGCCGGTCACGCTGCCCAGTCCCGCGTTGTTCAGCAGCAGGTCGACGCGGTCGAGGCGCGCCGCACACCACTGCGCGAACGCCGCGACCGATTGCTCCGAGGTGACGTCGAGCTCGGCGGCGAGCACGTCCGGGTCGGCTGCGGCCAGTTCGAGCAGCGCCGTGCTCGTCACCTGATCGCGATACGTCCCCACCACCGGCGCGCAGCCGCGGGCGCGCAACTCGCGCACGAGCGCGAGGCCGATGCCGTCGGCGCGGTTGGCGCCCGTCACGACGGCCGTGCGCCCGGGCGTTGCGGTCATCGGGGCCTCCGGTCTCGTAGTCTAGCGCCGAGGGGTCGGGCCGCATGGCCGAGGGCGAGATCATCGAGGTCAAGCGCAAGCTCGGCGGTGGCGAAGAGCGCTTCGCGACCGAGCTGGTGCACCGCAGCCCGAGCCGGCTGCTCGTGCTCTATCGCATCGAGCGCGGCGACGACTCGCTGGATTCGTACGGGTGCTTCTGGCCGAGCCGCCCCTATGGCTGTTACCACATCGTGCGCCCGCCCGGCGCGCCGGACGCGGGCCGCGAGGTGCTGAGCCGCTTCGACGTGCTGCGCGACGTTGAGATGATCGGGGACGAGGTCCGCTACCTCGATCTGCTGCTCGACCTCGTGGTGCGCGTCGACGCGGCGGGCGGCGTCAGAGCCCGCTGGGAGGACGAGGACGAGGTGGAGGCGGCCCTGGCGAGCGGGCTCCTCGATGCCGCGGGAGGCGCGTACGTCGCGCGGGCGCGGCGCACGCTGGAGCGGCGGCACCGCCGCGTGGTGGGCGAGATCCGCGCGCTGCTGCGGCGGCTGGGCCGGATCGAGTAGGGGCAGCCGTCAGGCGTCGCCGGCGAAGAGCGCGTTGAGGCCTGCCACCTCGGACTCGGCCAGCACGTAGACCCCCGCGGCGCCCAGCGCGTGGGCGCGGGCCGCGAGCCGCGCGCGGTCGCCGGGCGAGAAGCCCAGCGCTCCGACGGTCCAGGGCAGTCCGGCGGCGCTCACCGCGAGGGCGGCCCGCGCCAGCACCGGCGACTGCAACGCCTCGGCGCGCGCGTCGGGCGCACCGAGGTCGGCGGCGACCGCCTCGAGGTCGAGGCCGACGCTCGCGATGCGGTCGACGGCGCCGAGCAGTTGCGGCAGGCGCTCGATGGCGGCGGCGCTCCCGATCTCGGGGATGAGGCCGATGCTGCCCGGCGTCAGGCCGCGGTGCAGCTCGTGGCGGCGCAGCTCCACGTCGGTGGCCCGCAGATCCTGCGGCTGCACAACCGAGGCGAGCAGCACGCAGGCGACCGGGCCGTCGATCGCCTCGAGCTGCTGGCGCAGCAGGCCCTCGCGAGGGTGGGCGAGCCGGACGTGGACCGGGGCGCCGGCCGCGCGCGCGGCGGCGCTCGCGTCGGGCGAGGTGGTGACGGCGTCGGCGCGGGTTGCGGTGACGGGTGCGCCGGGCAGCAGGATGAGGTTCGTGCGCGGCGCGTTCATCGGCGGGCGGCTCAGGCCGCGAGGATCGCCTCGAGGCGATCCGCCGAGGCCGAGGGGCCGACGACGGCGAGCGCGTAGTCACCACCGAACAGCCGCTGGGCGACGGCCTGCACGTCGCCGGCCTCGACGGCGCGGACGCGCTCGACGGTGTCGCCCGGCAGCTCGATCTCGCCGTCCTGCAGCAGTTGCGATCCGAAGTGCTGGCCGAGCGCCATCGGCGTCTCCATCGAGAGCCGGAAGGTGCCGGCGGCGAAGTCCTTGGCGCGCTGCAACTCCTCGTCGCTCACGGGCTCGTCGGCGGCGCGCCGCAGCTCGGCGACGATCACCTGCAACGCCTCCTCCTGCTGATCGCGGGACACGCCGGCGCTCACGATGAACGAGCCGATGTCCTGGTGCTGAGCGACGCCCGAGGCGACGGAGTAGGCGAGCCCTCGGCGCTCCCGCACCTCCTGGAAGAGCCGCGAGGACATGCCGCGCCCGAGCACGGTGTGCAGCAGCGCCAGCGCGTAGCGGTCCGGATCGCGGCGCGCCGGCCCCTGCACGGCGAGCCGGATGTTGGTCTGCTCGATCTCGCGCTCCTCGATGATGATCGGCTCAGCGGGCAGTCCGTGCTCGGCCGCCGAAGGAGCGCAGGCCGCGCCGCCGCGCAGGCCGTCGAACCACTCCGCCGCGGTCGCGGTCACCCATTCGTGCGTGACGTTGCCGGCGAGGGACAGCACCGAATTCTCCGCGCCGTAGAAGCGCTCGACGTGGGAGACGAAGTCCTCGCGGGTCAGCCCTTCGACGGTGTCGATCGAGCCGGTGACGGGCCAGCCGATCGGCTGGTCGCCGTAGACGGCGCGCACCATCAACTCTGAGGCGCGGGAGGAGGGAGCGTCGTGGCCGCGGCGGATCTCCTGCTGGACCACGGTGCGCTCGCGGTCGATCTCCTCGCTGTCGAGCAGGGAGCGCTGGATCATGTCGGCCAGCACCTCGACGCCGGTGCCGGCGCGCTCGAAGGGCATGTTGTTCCAGTAGCAGGTCAGCTCGCGGGTGGTGTAGGCGTTGAGGGCGCCGCCCGCGCCCTCGATGGCCTCGCTGATCTCGGGCGCGGTGGGGCGCGTCGAGGTGCCCTTGAAGAGCAGGTGCTCCAGGTAGTGGGAGACGCCGTTGGTGCGCGGATCCTCGGCGCGCGAGCCGACGCCGACGAAGAAGGAGACGCTGGCGCTCTGGGCGGTGGGGACCTCGGTGGTGATGACGCGCAGACCGTTGGGCAGCGTGCTGATCTGCGGCTGAATCGCCTCGGCGGGTGGCATCCGTGCGGCCTCTCTAGTCGCGGGCCTCGGGACCCTCGATAGCGCGCTACTCAGCGTACGGGGGGCGTACAGCGTCGGCAAGAAACTGCCGAGAGCCGTCTTGGCAGGGCGGTCGGCACAGGGCTAGAGTGTATTGGCAGATGAGCCGTGGATCAGCGGCCTGTCCGGTGCAAGGCCGGTCACGATATGTGGAGGGTGACTCTGGCGACGAGCTTCGACAACAGGAAGTTCCGGGAAGTCGTTCTCTACGTGGCCGAGGAGTCGGAGGACGACCCTCGCTTCGGAGCCACGAAGCTCAACAAGATTCTGTACTTCAGCGACTTCAAGGCGTTTGGCATGCTCGGCGAGTCGATCACGGGCGCCACGTACCAGCGTCTGGACAGGGGGCCCGCTCCCAGGGAACTGCTCCCCGCCCTCCGCTTGATGGAAGCAGAGGGAGAAATCGAGCGAGTGGAGCGGCGTTACTTCAATCGTCCCCAGAAGGTGGTTCGGCCACTGCGGAAGTCTGACGCAAAGGAGCTCCTCGATTCTGCGGAGATCGCCATTGTTGATGCGGTCCTGACCGAGCTTGGGGACCTCAACGCATCGCAGGTGAGCGCGCTATCGCACCTCGAGGCGGGCTGGAGGCTCGCGCGAGATCGCGAGGAGATCCCGTACGAGACCGTCTACATCTCGGATCGCCAGCCCACGCCGACCGAGGTCGCTGCGTGGGAGCGGGCGCGAACGGAACGACGTGCCACGAGATCTTCCTCGTGAGCAGCCGCCCGGCCGCTGGACACACCACTTCGAGGTAACATCCGAGTTCTCGGGGCAACTCCGCTCGCTGGTGCCGGGAGCCGTCGCGTGGCTGTACCTGCTCGAGCGCGGCATCAAGCATGTCCTCGATCGCGAGATCGAGGCGTACCGGGAGAGCCGGGAGCATCCCCGAATCAGGGTCGTTGCGGGCGACGAACCGATCCGTGACGGGCTGCTCCTCACGGAGCCCGGATTCCCGGATGTGCCGGAGTGCATGGTCTGGTTCGAGTTCCATGCTGATTTCGAGCGAAGTCGGGATGTGACCCTCTGGGGTATCGGACGCGCCCCGGCGTTGGACGAGCTAGAGGACTACACAGGCGATCCGTAGCGGCCTGCTCATGAGCGCCGCGCGCCCCCTGATCGTTGACACCTCCGCGACGCGCGCGGAATATGGTCCGTGTCCTCCCCAACCATCCGAGGGCTGATGCCGAAGTACATCTTCGTCACGGGCGGCGTCGTGAGCTCCGTCGGGAAGGGGATCGTCACCGCCTCGCTCGGCCGCATCCTGCGCGCCCGCGGACTCCGTGTCTCCGTCCTCAAACTCGACCCCTACATCAATGTCGACCCCGGCACGATGTCCCCCTACCAGCACGGCGAGGTCTTCGTCACCGATGACGGCGCCGAGACCGACCTGGACCTCGGACACTACGAGCGCTTCCTCGACGAGAATTTCTCGCAGGCCAACTCCACCTCCTCGGGCCAGATCTACGAGGAGGTGATCCGCAAGGAGCGGAAGGGCGACTTCCTCGGCGGCACGATCCAGCAGATCCCGCACGTCACCAACGAGATCCGCAAGCGCATCCGCGAGGCCGGCAGCGCGCTGGACGCCGAGATCGTGATCGTCGAGGTCGGCGGCACCATCGGCGACATCGAGAGCCAGCCGTTCATCGAGGCGATCGGGCAGATGCGGCACACGCTGGGCGTGGACGCGACGGCCTCGATCCACGTGACGTTGCTGCCCTACATCGGTTCCACGCGCGAGCTGAAGACCAAGCCGACGCAACACTCGGTGCGGGAGCTGCGCTCCTTCGGCATCCAGCCGGACGTGATCATCGCGCGCGCCGACCAGCCCGCGCCGGAGGCGCTGCGCGAGAAGATCGGCCTCTTCTGCAACGTGGAGCGCGAGGCGGTCATTCCCCTCCAGACGGCCGACTCGATCTACGAAATCCCGTTGGTCCTCGAGGCGTGCGGGCTCGCCGACCTGGTGCTGCAGCGCATAGGCATCGAGACCCCCGTGTCCGACCTGGACGACTGGCGCGACTTCGTCGAGCGGCTGCGCAATCCCGACTCCGAGGTGCGGATCGCCGTGGTCGGCAAGTACGTGGAGTTGCACGATGCCTATCTCTCGATCCGTGAGGCACTGATCCACGCCGCCGTCTTCCATCGCGTGCGGATCAACTTCCACTGGGTGCATTCGGAGGAGCTCGACACGCGGTCGCCGGAGGAGGCGATCGGCGAGGTCGACGGCATCCTCGTCTGTCCGGGCTTCGGCGACCGCGGGCTGGAGGGCAAGATCTCCGCCGCGACGTATGCGCGCGAACGGCGCATCCCCTACTTCGGTGTCTGCCTCGGGCTGCAGATGATGGTCTGCGAGTTCGCCCGCAACGTCGCGGGGATGCCCGAGGCCAACACCACGGAAGCCGATCCGCGGACCCCGTTCCCGGTGATCTCACTGCTCTCCGAGCAGCGCGGCATCGAGGACTACGGCGGGACGATGCGCCTCGGCGGCTTCGACTGCCGGCTGGTCGAGGGTACGCACGCCGCCGCGGCCTACGGACGGGAGCAGGCGCGCGAACGGCACCGCCACCGCTACGAGGTCAACAACAAGCTGCTGCCGGTGCTGGAGCAGCACGGCCTGATCGCCTCGGGCTGCTCGCCGAACGGCGAGCTGGTCGAGATCATGGAGCTGCGCGACCATCCCTGGATGCTGGGGACGCAGTTCCATCCGGAGTTCACCTCGCGGCCGCTGCGCCCGCAGCCGCTGTTCCGCGACTTCGTGGGGGCGGCGCTGGAGTACCGCACCGCCGCGGCGCGGGAGGCGGCCTCGCAGGCTGCGTCGTCGTGAGCGTGAGGCGCTGAGCCCGGGCGAGCGCGCCCGAATCGCGGAGCCGCGATGACCTTCTTCCGCTTGCTGCACGTGCTGGCGCTGTTCTGGATGATGGCCGGACTCGGCTCCGTGATGGTTGCCGTCTGGCGCGCCTGGGCCACCTCCGACATCAACCTGCGCGCGACGCTGCTGACCGAGGCGCAGCAGAACGAGACGCGCTGGCTGCTCTCCGGGATGCTGGCCACGGGGCTGACCGGCTTCGCCTGGGCGGCCTCGGAGAACACCAACCTCGTCACCACCGGCTGGCTGCTGGCGCTCGAGCTGATCTACGCCGTCGATGTCTTCATCTTCCTGCCGCTGCTCGGCGTCGGGCTGCGGCGGGTGCGGCTGTTGGCGCTGCAGGCGAAGAAGCGAGGCGAGACCACCAAGGAACTCGAGGACGCGATCAACGACCGCGTGCCGGTGGTCTTCGGCACGCTGATGGTCGTCACGGTGCCGGTGATGACCTGGCTGGCGATCTACAAGCCGTTCTGAGTAACGGGCGGGCCGGGACCGCTAGCGCGAGCGGTCGCCCAGCGCCTGGATCCACTCCCCGCTGCCTCCGGTCAGATCGGTACCCTCCGTGTCGGTCAGCAGCTCGCCGACGCGACGGCGGATTGTCGGAGCGTCGAGGCCCAGCTCGCGCAGGACGTGGGCGGACATCTCGACGCCACTCTCGATCTCCTCGCAGACCACGAGATCGGCGCCGAGCGCGAGCAGGCCCTCCCGCTCGGCGACGAAGCGCGTGCGCACGAGGATCAGGATCTCCGGGTTTTCCTCGCGTGCGGCGCCGATCGCGCTGCGTGCGGCGGGCGGGTCGTTGATCAGCAGCACCAGGGCGCGGGCGTGGGCGAGCCGCGCGTGCTCCAGCACTTCGCGGCTGGTGACGTCGCCGTAGTAGACGTGCTCGTGCTCCAGGCGGGCGTCGCGCACGGTCTCGGCGTTGAGTTCCAGGACGAGGTAAGGGAGGCCTACCTGCACCAGCGTGCGGGAGACCAGCTGGCCGGCGACGCCGAATCCGGCGACGACGACATGCCCGGCGAGCGCGGCGTCATCAGGTGTCGGCTCGTCGATGCCGCGCACGCGCAGGAGCCGCTCGAGCGGCCGGAGCAGCACCTCGCCGGCGTGCATCTCGCCGGTCCAGCGCATGAGCAGCCGCGACAGCATGATGCTGACGACGCCCGTGGTGACGATCAGCCGTACCTCGTCGGACGTGATCAGCCCCTCGTTCGCCCCGAGGATCAGGACCACATAGCCGAACTCGCCGAACTGGGCGAGGTAGAAGCCGGCGCGCCACGCCGCCTGGGCGGGGTAGCGCATCGCGACCGCCGCGAGCGAGGCGATCAGCGCCTTGCCGGGAACCAGGCCGAGCACGATCAGGAGCGCGAGGAGCGGCTGCTCCACGAACACCCGCCAGTCGACCAGCATGCCGAGCGAGATGAAGAAGAAGCTCGTGAAGACGTCGCGCAGCGGGATGATGTCGCTGGTGGCGCGATGCCGGTAGTCGGTATCGGCGAGCAGCAGGCCGGCGAGGAAGGCGCCCAGCGCGACGGAGAGCCCGAGCTGGTTCATCAGCCAGGCGGAGCCGAGGGCAACCGAGATCACGGTCAGGAGGAACACCTCGCGGGTGCGCGTCGCGTCCACCGCCGCGAACAGCCGGGGGATCAGGACGCGGGCGACACCGAGCAGGACCGCCATCGCCAGCGTGGCGCGTAGCAGCGCCCAGCCGGCATCGAACAGGAAGCGGCTGCCGTCCCCGCTGGCGAGGACCGGCACGAGGAGCGTCAGCGGGATGATCAGCAGATCCTGGTAGATCAGCGCGCCGACGGTGAAGCGGCCGTGCGGGGCGGCCAACTCGCCTCGCACCGAGAGCACGCGCAGTACGACCACCGTGCTCGAGAGCGCCACGATGAACCCGAAGACGAGACCGCGTTCTACGCTGTCGCCGGCAATCGCGAGGATCGCGAGCGCCGCCGCCGCCGTGGCGCCGACCTGCAGCGAGCCACCGATCGCCACGGCGCGCCAGATGAAGCGCAGCCGCGAGAGCGAGAACTCGAGCCCGATCGCGAAGAGCAACAGGATCACGCCGAGCTCGGCGATCTGCATGATGCGGTCGGTGTTGCTGACGAGGTGGAGGCCGTGCGGGCCCGCGATGCTGCCGGTGATCAGGAAACCGATGGTCGCGGGCAACCCGAGGCGGTGCAGCCCGAGCGCCGTCGCCACGGCAAGCACGCCGATCACCGCGAGTTCGCCGACGAGTACGTGTTCGTGCATCGCGAGGCTCCTGCCGCCACCGCTGCCCTCTCAGGCTACGGCCTGCGACGCTCGCCGCGCATCATCGGCTGCGAGGGGTTCGGCCGAGGAGGGTGACCGCCAGGCGGCTCACGACGAAGCTGGGTCAGCGCCCCGTCTGCTGGAACGCGGCGAGCCCCTCTGTGCAATCCGCTGCAGAGTGCGGTAGACTACACACCGTCCACTTGTCCCCGGTTTTGGATGCCGTCGAACAGGACGGCGCACAACGCGCATGACACCTTCTTCTCCACGCGGGCGCCGAGAAGCGTCCACCCGCACTGCCGAAGAGCCTGGCGACGCGACCCGCGACGCCGAAGGCCGTGAGGCGCGCGAACCTCGCGAGAACCGCGAGGGCCGCGGCGCGCGCGAGAACCGTGACGGCCGTGAGAATCGCGAGGGCCGGGATGGCCGCGAGGGTCGCGAGGGCCGTAACGGCGGCCGCTGGCGGCGACGCGAGCGTGCTCCTCGCCCCGACGGGCCGCCACCGCCGAGCCTGGACATCGCCGAACTCGAAGGGCGCACGCAGGAGCAGTTAGTCGAACTCGCGACCGAGCAAGGCGTCGAGAACCCGAACACCTACAACAAGCAAGACCTGCTGTTCCGCATCCTGCGCAGCCAGGCGGAGCGCCAGGGGACGATCTACGCGGGCGGCGTGCTCGCCATCGTCGATGACGGGTTCGGCTTCCTGCGCGGCGAGCGGCTGGTGCCGGGGCCGAACGACGTCTACGTCTCCCAGTCCCAGATCCGCCGCTTCGCCTTGCGCGGCGGCGACTACGTCACCGGCCAGGTGCGCCAGCCCAAGGACTCGGAGAAGTACTACGGCCTGCTCCGCGTCGAGGCCGTCAACGGCGTCGATCCGGAAGTCGCGCGGCGGCGGCCCAACTTCGAGGAACTCACGCCGATCTTCCCGGACGACATGCTGACGCTGGAGACCGACAGCAGCGAGCTGAGCCAGCGCATCGTCGATCTGTTCGCGCCCGTGGGGCGTGGGCAGCGCGGCCTGATCGTCTCTCCGCCGAAGGCGGGCAAGACGATGCTGCTCAAGTCGATCGCGCACGGCATCGCGATCAACAACCCGGAAGTCCACCTCATGGTGTTGCTCGTCGGCGAGCGCCCGGAGGAAGTCACGGATATGCGCCGCTCCGTGCGCGGCGAGGTCATCGCCTCCACCTTCGACGAGCCGGTCGAGGACCACACGCGCGTCGCCGAGGTGGCGATCGAGCGTGCGCGCAGACTCGTCGAAGGCGGCACGGACGTGGTGATCCTGATGGACTCGATCACCCGCCTGGCGCGCGCCTACAACCTGGCGGTCCCGACCAGCGGGCGCACGCTCTCGGGCGGTATCGACCCGATCGCGCTCTACCCGCCGAAGCGGTTCTTCGGCTCCGCGCGCAACATCGAGGAAGGCGGCTCGCTGACGATCATCGCGACCTGTCTCGTCGAGACGGGCTCGCGCATGGACGACGTGATCTTCGAGGAGTTCAAGGGCACCGGGAACATGGAGATCCGGCTCGACCGGCGGCTCGCCGAGAAGCGTGTCTACCCGGCGATCGACATCCTGGCCTCCTCCACGCGACGCGAGGATCTGCTCTTCTCCGAGGAGGAGCTGCGGCAGGTCTGGCTGCTGCGCCGCATGGCCGCGATGATCAGCGACAACGGCACGGACGCCACCCAGGACGTGCTCGAGCGTGTCACGAAGACCGAAACCAACGAGGAGTTCCTCGGCAATCTGAAGTCCGGGATCCTCTAGCCGGGAAGGCCGGGCGGACCGCCCGCGACTTCCCGCGCACCCGCCGCGTCGCGGCTCATCATCTGGTCCGTGCTAAGATCCTGTTTTCCCGTCGGGTAGATCGCTACCTGAACGGTTGATTTGCGCGGCCCCGGGGGTGGTCGCCTCCGGCCGGAGGAGGCGCGCATCAACAGTATCGGCCCCGTACTCCCCCGACCGCGCCCGCCAACCGGGCGCGAGCTTCCGTTGTCGCAGCGGCGGCAGATCGCTGCCGCCGGCCTGTCGTGGCTGCCGCTGGCGCCGCCCGCGGTGTACGCGTCGTTCGTCGGCCTGGTCCTCGTCCTCGTCTTGATCGCCGGGTTCTTCCCGGTGACCGTCACTTCCACGCAGCCGAATCCCGCACTGAGGACCGCTCAGATCTCGCTGCCCGGCATGGCCGGGGCAACCAGTTGGGAGCAGCCGGCGGCGCCGGCGCTGTCCGCCCCGGAGCGAATTGAGCCGCCGCTCGTCAACGCACTGCTCACGTATCCGGGAGCCGACACGCCTTCTTCCCGGGCGGCCGCGTCAGGAGATCAGTCCGCTTCCGAGATCGACCTCGCGAGAGCGGCGTTGCGGGTAGCCGTGGCCGCGCCGGCCGAGGACGAACTCCAGGAACGCGAGACACAGCCTCGCCCGCTGTTCTTCCGCTACGAGGTGCAGGAGGGCGATACCGTGTTCGGGATCGCCGAACGCTTCGGCATCGCCACCAACTACATCCTCTGGAACAACATCGACATCATCCCCGACGCGGATTTCCTCAACGTGGGAGATGAGATCCAGGTGCCGAGCGTGGGCGGCATCCTCCACGGCGTCCGCTACGGCGAGACGCTGCTCGAGATCGCCGAGCGCTACGACGCCAGCATCGTCGACATCATCGAGGTGAACAGGCTGGACCGGGAGGGCAGCATCTACGCGGACACGACGATTCTCGTGCCCGGCGGGCGCATCGTCGCGAGGCCAGCCGCCGTGGTCCGTCCCGCTCCCGCAGCGACACCGGCGCCGTCGAGCGCGGTCGCCGCGGCGCCGCAGACGAGTTCGGCGTTCAACTTCGTGTGGCCCACCCGGGACATCATCACCTCGTACTTCGGACCCAGCCACCCGCTGGGGATCGATATTCGGGCGCCGGTGGGCACGCCGATCAAGGCGGCGGCGGACGGCACGGTGATCTTCGTGGGAGGCACGCGCTGCTGCTCCTACGGCCTCTACGTCGAGGTGCAGCACGACGGCGGGTTCACGACGCTGTACGCCCACCTCGCAAGCTTTGCGGTGGCGAGCGGCGACGAGATCACGGCGGGCACCGTCCTGGGCTTCGCCGGGCTCACCGGACGCACCACCGGCCCGCACCTGCACTTCGAGATCGAGTTGAACGGCGTGCGCCGCAACCCGATGATCTACCTGCCCTGACGACACCGCCTCGGAGGATCGCCCGCGGCGCGATGCCGCCGGCAGCACGACGCGCTGCTCCTCGATCGACCTGACGGTCCCTCGGCGTGACAGTCGGCCGGGGACGAGCGGCGCGCAGGCCGTGCTAGGATTCCGCGTGCCTCTAGGGCAAAACGCCATTCCCGGATGGCTGGCGGCACAGCGCGCGGGGGTGGCCGCACCCCGACCGGAGGAGGAAGAGGCATCGGCAGCATCGGCCTCGGATTTCCGCGTCCGCCTTCCACGAGCGGGCGCGAACTCGGGTATGCCCAGCGTCGGCGCCTTGCCGGCGGCGACGCGCCAGGGCTCCCGCTGGCGCAGCCCGCGCTGTTCGCGGCGGTTGTCACGCTCATCTTGCTCGTCGTGCTCGCTGTCGGCCGGCCCCCCGACACCGTGACATCCACAGCTCAGACGCCGGTCCTGAGGGCGGCGAAGATCGCGGTGCCCGGCATGGCGGGCGCGGCGGCCTGGGGGCAGCCGGCCTCGCCGGCCTGGGAGCAGCTTGCCGCGCCGGCTCCGTCCGCTCCCGCGCCCATCGGGCCGGCGCTCGTGAGTTCCCTATCGCCCGGCGCCCCGGTCGCGAGCGAGCTGGAGCCCGCGCCGGACGAGGCGGTGACCCGGTCCCGGAGCGATTCCCTCCCGGATGTCGATGCCGGGGACCTGGCCAACCGGCTGGTTGTTCCTGCGTCGGCCGGGCTGGTGGCTCTGGCGTGGGACGCGCAGCCGCGCTCGCTGTTCCTCAGCTACGAGGTGCGCGAGGGCGACACGGTCAGCGGCATCGCCCAGCGCTTCGGCATCCGCTCCAAATCCATCATCTGGAACAACATGGACGTCATCTACGAGCCCGACCTGCTCCGCGTGGGCGAGGTGCTGCGGGTGCCGAGCGTGGACGGGATCATCCACGAAATCCGCAGCGGCGAGACCCTCGATGAGATCGCCAGGCGCTACGAAGGCAACGTGGCGGAGATCATCGAGGCGAATGACCTGCCGCGCGACGGTTCCGTACGGGCCGGGGCGACGATTCTGGTCCCCGGCGGGCGCATCGTCTCGCCTGACTTCGGCTGGCCCACCCGGGACATCATCACCTCGTACTTCGGTCCGAGCCACCCGCTCGGGATCGACATCAAGGCCCCCGTCGGTACCCCGATCAAGACGGCGGCGGCCGGCAGGGTGATCTTCGTCGGCGGTCACCGCTGCTGCTCCTACGGCCTCTATGTGAAGGTCGCGCACGGCGGCGGATTCGCGACGCTCTACGCACACCTGCGCAACTTCGCCGTCGAGCACGGCGAAGTGGTGGAAGCGGGGCAGGTCATCGGCTACGCAGGCCTCACCGGGCGCACCACGGGCCCGCACCTGCACTTCGAGGTCGAGCTGAACGGCGTGCGCCGCAACCCAAGGATCTACCTGCCCTGACGGCGCCGCCTCGGGAGGATCGCTAGCGGCGCGAGGCCTCCAGCAGGACGACGCGCTGCTCCTCGCCGAGTCCGCGCGGGCGGATGCTCAGCCGCGCCAGCGGCTCGCCGCCGCTGAGGCCGGTGGCGTCGAGGAAGGCGCGCAGCGCGGCGGGCTGTTCGCCCTCGGCCGCGGGTCCGTCATAGCCCACCGGGATCACGATCGTCGGCTCCAGGTCGCGCACCGTGCGGGCGGCCCGCTCCGGCGCGACCGACTCGTCGCCGCCGATCGGCACGATCAGGATGTCGATGTTGCTGAACAGCCCCGCCTCGTCCTCGCGCGGCGGCGCGCAGCCGCTACCGAGGTGCGCGACGTGCAGGCCCTCCGCCTCGACGACGTAGGCGGTGTTGCGCTCGCTCGGCGCGTCCTCGCCGGCGCGCGGAAGCGGGCTTGGCAGGCCGAAGAGTTGCACGCCCTCGATCTCGTACTCGCCGGGGCCGTCGATGATGATCGGCTGGCCGCGCACGCCGGCGGCGTGCGAGTGGAAGGGATGGTGGCGGCTGATCGTGACGATGTCGGCGCCGGGCCGGCCCATGTCGAAGCCGGCGTCCCGGCTCGCCGGGTCCATGACCACGGCGGCCTGGCGCGTGCGCAATCGCACGCAGGCGTGTCCGAGCCAGTTGACGTCCATGGTCGGCGCCCTTCCGGGGTGCTGCGATCGTAGCGAGCGGGCGCGGCTGCCGCCACACCCGGCCGCCAGGACGCCGGGTGCGGGCCTACCCCGAGTCGGCGGCGAGCGCCTGGGCGAGCTGGCGCAGCGTGCGGTGGTGGAGGGCCTTCACGGCGCCCTCGCTGCGGCCGAGGATGCGCCCGATCTCGGCGTTCGTGAGGCCGTCGACGTACTTGAGCGTGATCAGGCGCTGGCGGTCGGGCGCGAGCGCCGCCGCCGCCTCCCGCACCCGCTGCGTCTCCTCGATGGTTTCGAGCGCCGACTCCGGCCCCGGCGCGTCCGAGGGCACGGCGAGCGCCTCGTCGAGCGGCGCGGCCTGCGGCCTGCGGCCACGGTCGCGGTACCAGTTGGCCAGCAGGTTGTGCGCGATGGTCATCAGCCAGGACTCGAACTTGCCGCGCCCGCGGTAGCTGCCGAGGCTGGCGAAGGCGTTGGTGAACGTGCGCGAGGTCAGCTCCTCGGCGTCGCTGACGCTGCTGGTGCGGGAGAGCAGGTAGCGGTAGACGCGGGTCGCGTGTGCCTCATAGAGCTCGGAGAAGGCGTCGCGGGCCTCGTCCGCGCGGGCGGGATCGGCGGCGTCGGGCGCGGCGGCGGTCTGGGAGTCCGAATCTCGGTCCATGCGCTCTCCGGGCCCGTGCGAGCGTTGACCAGTCGGGCGTCTGGCCGCTAAAATCCAGTGTGTTAGCACTCTCCCCATGAGAGTGCTAATCTGCGGGTAGTCGGGATGGAGGGCCCGTGCTCACTCAGCGCCGGGCGGACATCCTCAATCTCGTCGTAGACGAGTATATCGGCACGGCTGCGCCGGTGAGTTCGCGCGCGCTGGTCGACCGCCACAACCTCGATGTCTCCACTGCCACCGTGCGCAACGAGCTGGCCGCGCTCGAGCAGGAGGGGTACATCACGCACCCCTACACCTCGGCCGGCCGCATCCCCTCCAACACCGGCTACCGCTTCTACGTCGAGGAACTGATGGCCGAGGAGCCGATCGGCGCCGACGAGCGCCGGACGATCGAGCACCAGTTCTACCAGGCGCCCCCGGACCTCGATGAGTGGCTGCAGCTGGCGGCTTCGGTCCTCGCGGGAGCGGTCGGCAACGTCGCCGTCGTGGCGCGGCCGCAGCGCCCGGTCACGCACCTGCGGCAGGCGCAGCTGGTGCACCTGCGGCCCGGGGCCGCGTTGCTGGTGGGGGTGCTGGACGACGGGAGCATCCAGGAACGGATCGTCCCCGTGCCGGAGGATGAGGGTCAGCCGGAGCTGCTCACCCGCGCCTCGCGCCTCAACGACCGCCTCTCGCTCTCGAATTCCGAGCGGATCCGCACGATCGCCCCGCAGTTCGATGATGACGACGATCGCCGGCTCACGCTTGAGATCGCCGACCTCGTGGCGGAAGGCGCGAGCGCGGCGCAGCTCTTCATCGAAGGCATCCGGGCGGCGCTGGCGCAGCCGGAGTTCTCCACCACCGATCGCATGCTCGACGCGGTGGAGCACCTCGAGGCGTACGAGCTGCGCGGTGCGCTGCGGCCGCCGCAAAACCCGGACCCCGGCGCGCGCGTGTTGATTGGCGATGAGAACGAGCGGAGCTGGCTCCACGACTGGACGATGGTCATCTCGGCCTTTGGGGAGCCCGGCGGGGCGCTCGGCTCCGTCGCGGTGCTGGGCCCGACGCGGATGCACTACGGGCATACGATCCCGCGCGTTCGCTACTTCGCCCGGCTGATGACCGAACTGCTGCACGAGCTGGATGGCTGACGCCCGGGCCACCGGACGCCCGCAGGACTCAACGACGAACAACCAGGAGCAAGACAACGTGCCTCTTGAAGGAGACAGCGCCGGGGAAACAGCAGCGCCGGCCGAGGATGCTGCTGCCGACGAGGCGTCGAGCGACGCCGAGCGCATCGCCGCCCTCGAGGCGGAAGTCGCGGAACTGACGGATCGCCACGCCCGCGCGGCTGCCGATCTGCAGAACTTCCGGCGCCGCACCGAGGAGCGCTGGAAGGAACGCGCGCGAGCGCAGCTCGCCGAGACGATCGCGCGCTGTCTGCCGCCGCTCGACGACCTGAGCCGCGCCCTGACCTCGGTTGATGGCGCGCTCGCCGAGGACCAGTGGATCGAGGGCATCCGGCTGGTGGAGCGCAAGTTCAAGGAGATGTTGGCCGGCGCCGGCGTCGAGGAGATCGGCGGCGAAGGCGAGGCGTTCGATCCGCTGGTGCACGAGGCGGTCTCGTCCGCGCCGGGTCCGGAGGGACAGATCGTCGCCCTCGTGCGCGAGGGCTACCGCATCGAGAACTACGTGCTGCGGCCGGCCCAGGTGGTGGTCGGCAGCGGCGCGGCCGGGTCAGCCGATGGCGGCCAGGCCGCGGAGTAGGAGCGACGAACCGGGAGCCGTGCTCCCGGCATGAACCACGACCGACAGGGAACGCGACAAGGGGTACGAGATGGCAAGAGTGATCGGCATCGACCTTGGCACCACGAACAGCGCGATGGCGGTGATGGAGGGCGGCGAGCCCGTGATCATCGCCAACGCCGAGGGCGGCCGCACGACGCCGTCGATGGTCGCGATCAGCGGTTCGGGCGAGCGGCTCGTCGGGACGGTCGCGAAGCGCCAGGCGGTCACCAACCCGGACGGCACGATCTTCTCGGTGAAGCGGCTGATGGGCCGGCGTTTCGAGGACGCCGAGGTCACACAGCTGCGCGAGGTCGCGCCCTTCGGCCTCAGCGCGGCGAGCAACGGCGACGCACACGTGAAGATGGGCGATCGCGATTACTCGCCGCCCGAGATTTCGGCGATGATCCTCCAGAAGCTGAAGGCGGACGCCGAGGCCTACCTCGGCGAGGAGGTCACCGAGGCGGTGATCACCGTGCCGGCCTACTTCAACGACTCGCAGCGCCAGGCGACACGCGACGCCGGACGCATCGCCGGCCTCGAGGTGCTGCGCATCATCAACGAGCCCACCGCCGCCTCGCTGGCCTACGGCCTCGACAAGAAGGGTGACGAGGTGATCGCGGTCTACGACCTCGGCGGCGGCACGTTCGACATCTCGATCCTCGAGATTGGCGACGGCACGTTCCAGGTGCAGGCGACCAACGGCGACACCTTCCTCGGGGGCGACGATTTCGACAACACGGTGATCGACTACCTGGTGGCGGAGTTCAAGCGCGACCAGGGCATCGACCTGGCCAACGACCGGATGGCGCTGCAGCGCCTCAAGGAGGCGGCCGAGCGGGCGAAGATCGAGCTCTCCACCGCGCAACAGAGCGAGATCAACCTGCCGTTCATCACCGCGGACCAGAGCGGCCCGCGACACCTGCAGATCACGCTCACCCGCGCGCGCCTCGAGCAGCTCGTCGACGGCCTCGTCGAGCGCACGATCGGGCCGGTGCGGGACGCGCTCAAGGACGCGGGCATGCAGCCCTCGGACGTGGACGAGGTGGTGCTCGTCGGCGGGATGACGCGCATGCCGCTGGTGCAGGAGAAGGTGCGCGAGTTCTTCGGCAAGGACCCGCACCAGGGCGTCAATCCGGACGAGGTCGTCGCGATCGGCGCGGCGATCCAGGCGGGCGTCCTGCGCGGCGACGTCAAGGACGTGCTGCTGCTCGACGTGACGCCGCTGACGCTCGGCATCGAGACACTGGGCGGGGTGCTGACCTCGCTGATCGAGCGCAACACGACGATCCCGACGAGCGCGCAGCAGACCTTCTCGACCGCGGCCGACAACCAGCCGTCGGTGGAGATCCATGTGCTGCAGGGCGAGCGCCCGATGGCGGCCGACAACAAGTCGCTCGCGCGGTTCATCCTCGACGGCATCCTGCCCGCCCCGCGCGGCGTCCCGCAGATCGAGGTCGAGTTCAACATCGATGCGAACGGCATCGTCACGGTCTCGGCGCGCGACAAGGCGACGGGCAAGGAGCAGCACGTCACGATCCAGGCCAGCTCCGGCCTCAGCGACGAGGAGGTCGAGCGCCTGACGCGCGAGGCCGAGGAGCACGCGACCGAGGATGCGGCGCGCCGCGAGACGGTGGAGTTGCGCAACGCGGCCGACAACCTCGCCTACTCGGCGGAGCGCACGCTCGGCGAGCACGCGGAGAAGATCGACGACGAGCTGAAGGGCCGTGTCGAGGCGGCCATCGCCGAGGTTCGCTCGGTCCTCGCCGACACGGACGCCGACGCCGCGGCGCTGCAGCCGAAGGTGGAGGCGCTGTCGCAGGCGATGCAGGAGATCGGCGAGGCGGTCTACAGCGCGAGCACGCCGGAGGGCGAGGCCCCGGCCGACGGCGCTGCCGGTGAGGCGGACGGCGAGGAGGAGGCGAGCACCGTCGAGGGCGAGTTCCGCGAGGTGTAGGGTCGCGCGCGAAAGTGTGCGGCACAATTCGGACCGGGCGTAACGCGCACTTTCACTCGCCACGGTGAAAGTGCGCGGTTTCTTTTTCAGGGGCTCTGACGTACACTTCCGTGGTGAAAGTGTACGGTTCAATTTATGAGGCGTGAACCTGATCAACTTCGGGAGGGCCGGGCGGTGCGGCGCGGACGCCCGCCTCGCGCTGCCATCTACGCCCGGCTCGAGACGCAGATCAGCGAACTGTGGACGCGCATGGGGGGACTCCCCAACCGCCTGGAAGCGTCCGACATCTGGCGCGGCATCTGGTTCGAGGAGGCTCACCACTCCACCGCGATCGAGGGCAATACGCTCGTCCTGAAGCAGGTCGAGGCCCTGCTTGCGGAAGGCCGCGCTGTCGGCGACAAGCAGCTTGCGGAGTACATGGAAGTCCGCGGCTACGCGAACGCCGCCGACTGGGTCTACGGCCAGGCGATCGAGCCGGGCGAGTGGTCCGGCGGCGAGTGGATCTCGCTGACCGAGGTCAGGCGCATTCATGAGGTTGCGATGGAACCCGTCTGGGATGTCGCGCCCCATCCGGTCGCCGATTCGGCAGAGCGGCCGGGGGCGTACCGGCGACACGAGGTCCAGCCGTTCCCGGAGGGCATGACGCCCCCCGCATGGACCGATGTACCGGCGTTGATGGCTGACTGGATCGCCGACGTGAACCGCCTGGAGCCTGGCGCCGCGCACTTCCCGGAGACTGTCGCTGCGCTGCACTGCCGGTTCGAGCAGATTCACCCCTTCCTTGATGGCAACGGAAGGGCGGGCCGCCTGGTCCTCAACCTGCTGCTCGTCCGGCTCGGCTATCCGCCGGCGATCATCTACAAGAACCAGCGCAGCACATATCTGGCCGCGCTGCGAAAGGCCGACCGAGGAGACATTGGTCCGCTCGGCGAACTGCTTGCGCGGGCGATCCTCGACAACCTCTACAAGTTCGTCATTCCGGCGGTGGCGGGGCCCGGCCGGCTTGTGCCGCTCGCTGCGCTGGCAGGTGCGCGGATCTCGCACTCGGCGCTGCGGACGGCCGCGATCCGTGGGCGACTGCAGGCAACGCGTGGCGCCGACGGCCAGTGGCGCAGCACCACCAACTGGGTCGAGGAGTACCTCGCGACTCGCTATGTGCGCGGTGCGCTGTGATCACGGCGCTCGACCGTCGCCGCTCACGCGCTCTACCCGACTCTTCGGTAGACTGAGCGGTTGATGGCCACGGAAGTCGACCTCTACGCGACCCTCGGGGTCCAGCGCGACGCCTCGCAGGAGGAGATCAAGCGCGCCTTCCGCAAGGCTGCGATGGACTCCCACCCCGATCGCAACAAGAGCGAGGGCGCCGAGGATCGCTTCAAGCAGGTCAACGCCGCCTACGAGGTGCTCTCCGATCCGGAGAAGCGCCGTACCTACGACCGCTTCGGCATGGCCGGGCTCAACGGTGGCGGACAGCACGGCTTCTCCGGCTTCGAGGGCTTCGGCGGCTTCGGCGACATCTTCGATGCCTTCTTCCGCGGCACCGGATCGCGCCGGCCCGGCCCGCAGCGCGGCGCCGACCGGCGCGCCTCGATCGCCGTCGCCTTCGAGGAGGCGGTCTTCGGCGCGGAGCGCGAGATCCAGTTCCAGCGCGTCGGCCGCTGCGAGGATTGCGACGGCCGCGGCTCGGCGAACGGCAGCCGGCCTTCGAGTTGCCCGGAGTGCAACGGGCAGGGCGAGATCCGGCGCGTCCAGGAGTCGCTGTTCGGGCGCTTCGTCAACTCGGCGCTGTGCAACCGCTGCGGCGGCGACGGCGAGGTGGTGACCGACCCCTGCATGGGCTGCGGAGGCCGTGGTCTCCGCGCCGACACCGTGACGCGCTCCGTGAACATCCCTGCCGGCGTCGACGAGGAGCACCAGATCCGCCTCAGCGGCGAGGGTGACGCCGGCCTTCGCGGTGGCCCGCCGGGCCACCTCTACCTCGACCTCGATATCGAGGATCACCAGCACTTCGAGCGCCGCGGCGACCACCTTGTCTACGAGCTGCCGCTGAACCCCGCGCAGGCCGCGCTCGGCGCGGAGATCGAGGTGCCGACGCTCGAGGGCGATCCGGTCACGATCGACGTGCCCGGCGGCACTCAGCCCGGCCACATCTTCAGCGTCCGCGGGCGCGGCGTTCCCCACCTCCAGGCCGCCGGACGCGGCGACCTGCTGGTGCGAACGCACGTGGTGACTCCCACGAAGCTCACCGAGGAGCAGCGCGAGCTGCTGGAGCAGCTCGCCGACTCGCTCGGGACCCCCTCGTTGCCGGCCGACGATCGCGGACTGTTCGGCCGGATCCGGGAGGCTTTCTCCTAGCCCATGACGGTGGGCGCGAACGCACGCGCCGCTCCCGGCGGCTCCGCTGCCTGGGTCGAGCTGACGGTTCGGCTGCCGCTCTCCGACGCCGAGCTGGTCGCGGACGCGCTCGGCGCGATGACCGCGGGTGCGGTCGCCCTCGAGCCGCGCATCCAGACCTCGGACGAGCGCGAGTTCGCTTACACGGTCGAGCCGGCCGACGCCACCGTGCGCGCGTTCCTGCCCGCCCCGCTGGCGCCCCGCGAGCGCCGCGTGGTGCGGCGGCGGCTGGCCGCGCTGCCGTTGCGCGGCCCGCTGCCCCGGCTGCGCTATCGCCCCGTCGAGGACCTCGACTGGTCCGCGCTCTGGCGCGAGCACTTCACGACGCTGCACATCGGGCGGCTGGTGGTGCACCCGTCCTGGGAGCCCGCCGGGGAGGGCGAGGCGCTGGCGATCAGCCTCGATCCGGGGCAGGCGTTCGGCACCGGCCAGCACCCGACGACCCGGCTCTGCCTCGCGGCGATCGAGCGCGAGTGCGCGCCCGGCGACGTGGTGCTCGACCTCGGGACGGGGTCCGGCGTGCTCGCGCTTGCGGCGGCGCGGCTGGGCGCCTCCCGCGTCGACGCGCTCGACAGCGATCCGGACGCGGTGGAAGCAGCACGCGAAAACGTGCGGCGCAACGGCCTTGAGGGCAGCGTGCAGGCACTGCGAGGCTCGCTCGACCCGGAGCGCGGCGCGGTGGACGAGTACGACTTCGTGGCGGCGAACATCTCCTCGGGCGTGGTGTGCGAGCTGCTGCCGGCGATGGCGCGCGCGCTGCGTCCGGGCGGGCGGCTGGTCCTCAGCGGCTTCATGGCCGATCGGGTCTCCGAGGTGCTGGCGGCCGCGCGCGGCGCGGGCCTCGAGGATGTGGCGGTTGAGCAGGACGAGGAGTGGTGCGCGGTGGGCGCGGGGAAGGCGAGCCCGTGAGGCGGCTCTGCGTGCCGGGCGCGCGGCTCGAGCCTGGCGTCGAGGTGCGCCTCGATGACGCGCAGTCGCACCGGCTGCGCAGCGTGCTGCGGCTGCGGCCGGGCGACGGCCTCGCCGTCTTCGATGGCAGCGGCGGAGAGTGGAGCGCAACCGTTGCCGCCGCCGCGGCGGAGGGGGTCAGGTTGGCGATCGGTGAGCCGCTCGAGGCGCTGCCTGAGCCGCCGGTCGCCGTCACGCTGCTCTGCGCGTTCCCTCGAGGGCAGCGCGGCGACTGGATCGTGGAAAAGGCGACGGAGCTCGGCGTGGCGGCGATCACGCCGCTGGCGAGCGACCGCGCGGTGATGCAGCCGGGCGAGGGGCGCGTCGAGCGCTGGCGGCGGATCGCCAGCGAGGCGGCCGAGCAGTGCGGACGCGCCTCGCTGCCCTCGTTCGGCGAGGAGCCTCCCGCCGGAGCGCCGCGGCTGATCGCCGACCCCGGCGCGGCCCGGACCGTCGCCGAGGCGCTCGCCGGCTTCTCGCCCGTGCCGCTCGCCGTGGCGATCTACATCGGGCCGGAGGGCGGCTGGACGCCCGAGGAGCGCGAGCGGCTGATCGGGGAGGGTGCGCTGCCGGTGAGTCTTGGACCTCGCAGGCTGCGCGTGGAGACGGCGGCGATCGTCACTCTTGCTCTGACTCTGGCTGCGTTGGAGGGCTGAAGCCCCCGCTCGCCAGGAACGAGTTGAAGAGCCAGGCGAGCGGATCGACGTTCACGCCGTGAATGCTGACCTCCCAGTGCAGGTGTGGACCGGTTGAGACGCCGGTCGAGCCGACCGCCCCGATCTGGTCGCCCGCCGCCACGGCGCCATCGACGGCGACGTCGATGCGTGAGAGGTGGTGGTAGCCGCTCTTCACGCCGGCGCCGTGGTCGATGATCACGCTGTTGCCGCGGAGCGGCATCGCGCCGGTCCAGCTGACGCGGCCTGGCGCGGCGGCCAGCACCGGGTCGCCCTCGTTCCCGCCGTAGTCGAGGCCGCTGTGGAAGCTGGTCACTGGGCCGCCGTTGTAGGAGCGGCCGCTGCCGAACGGTGCGGTGACCTGCGCGTCGGGCACGGGTTGCAGGAACGGCTCCGTCCACGCCGGATCGGGGTCGGATTGCGCGAACTGCTCGGCGCGCAGATCCGCCTCGCGTTGAGCATCCTCCTCGTTCAGGAGCGCCGCTGCCTCCTCCGACAACGTGATGTGCTCGACGTCCCGTGGTATCTCGACCACGACGTAGGTCGCGTCCGCCTCGCTGATCTGTGCGCGGTTGGCGTCGTGGAACGTGACGCGCACGGACTCCTCGCCCGGTTCGGCGTCCACCGGGATCGCGAAGACGCCCCAGAACCCATCAGCGACCGGCACCAGGGAGTACGAGGTGCCTCGGAACTCGATCCGCGCCAGGACGGAACCGGCGGCGGAGGCCTGCACGACGAGGGTGTGGCCCGTTTGGACGCGCTCCGGGTTCGCTGCAACTTCGCCGGGGACGGGGGTTGGTGTCGGGGTCGGGGTTGGAGTCGGCGTGGGTGTTGGGGTCGGCGTGGGTGTCGGCGTAGGAGTGGGAGTGGGAGTGGGAGTAGGGGTGGGAGTGGGAGTGGGAGTGGGAGTAGGGGTGGGAGTGGGAGTGGGAGTAGGGGTGGGGGAAGGCGTTGGGGTCGGTGTGGGCGTGGCCGTTGGCGTCGGTGACGGCGTCGCTGTCGGTGTTGGTGAGGGCGTCGGCGGAGCCGTCGGCGATGGCGAGGGTGTCGGTGTGGGCGAAGGCGTCGAGGCCGGGGTCGGCGTCGCCGTCGGGGTTGGCGATGGCGACGGAGTCGGGGCGGGGGTGGCCGTGCGGGTGAGCGGAGTGATCCGGACCGCCGGCGGTTCCGCAGGCTCCTCGTTGAGGGTACGGACCAGTGCGGCGGTGGCCGCGGCGACGAGCAGCATCACGACCACCGCGGTCAGGAGGCTCGCGGCGCTGACATGGCGCGCGGAGCGCCGAGGCGGAGGGGTCTGGTCTTCGGCCACGCGCCTCCTCGCCGGGAGTCCCTACATCCTATCCGCAGGACGCGATTATGGGTTGCACGCCACGGCGCGCGGGGAGAGCGCCGCGGAGCGCGCTGCTATACTGGCGCGCGCTGCGTCGGCCTCCCCTGTGCCACCACGCCTGACGGCGAGATGGGGCGAGCCCGGCCGCGAAGGGTTGGGAGGGCCGACGTGGAAGATCCACGCCAAGTCTCCGAGCGCATCCTCGAAAACATCGAACGCGTGATCATCGGCAAAGCAGAGGAGGGGCGCCTCGCGCTCGTCACACTGCTCTGCCGGGGGCACCTGCTGCTCGAGGACGTCCCCGGTGTTGGCAAGACGATGCTGGCGAGGGCGCTCGCGCGCTCGACGGGGTGCAGCTTCCAGCGCATCCAGTTCACGCCGGACCTGCTGCCCTCGGACGTGACGGGCGTTGCGGTATACAACCAGGCGAGTAGCGAGTTCGAATTCCGGCCCGGCCCGGTGATGTCGCAGATCGTGCTCACGGACGAGATCAACCGCGCCACGCCGAAGACCCAGTCCGCACTGCTGGAGGCGATGGAGGAGCGCCAGGCCACCGTCGACGGCGTGACGCGCAAGCTGCCCGAGCCGTTCATGGTCCTCGCCACGCAGAACCCGATCGAGTACGAGGGCACGTTCCCGCTGCCCGAGGCGCAACTCGACCGCTTCCTGATGCGTGTCCGCCTCGGCTATCCGAACCCCACCGACGAGGTGCTGGTGATGGACGCGCAGCAAGAGCAGCACCCGATCGAATCGCTCGACCAGGTCACTTCCGCCGAGGAGGTGATCGAGTTGCAGCAGGCCACGCGCGGGGTCTACATCGACCCGCTGATCAAGCAGTACATCGTGACGATGGTGAACGCGACGCGGGAGCACGAGAGCGTCTACCTGGGCGCCTCGCCGCGCGGGTCGCTGGCGCTGATGCGGGCCGCGCAGGCCTACGCCATGCTCGACGGGCGCGACTTCGTGCAGCCCGACGACATCAAGCGGCTGGCCTACCCGACGCTGGGGCACCGCGTGATCGTGAGCCCGGCCGCGCGCGTGCGGAACATCGAGAGCGCGCAGATTGTCGACGAGTGCATCGAGCGCACGCCGGTGCCGGGTGCGCGGGCGCGCGGCGGCGCCTGAGCCATGAGCGCGCTGTGGCGGGCCGCAAGCCTCGCCGCGCGCCGGCCCAACGTGGCGGCGGCGATTGCCGTCGCGCTCTTCACCCTCGCCGTCGCCAGCGCCACCGGGTTCTGGCTGCTGTTCCGCTTCGCCTACCTGATCGCGCTCGCGATCCCGCTGCTCTACTTCTGGAACCGCTCGATGATCCGCGGCATCGAGGTGGAGGTGCGGCGCCGCGACCAGCGCGTCTCGCGCGGGCGGGCCTTTCACGGGCGCGTGATTGTGCGCTCCCGCTCCTGGCTGCCCAAGGTCTGGCTCGAGGTCCATGACCACTCGACGTTGCCGGACCATGTGACGAACCGGGTGCTCACGCTCGGCCGGCGCGGGGTCGACGTCTGGCGCTACGAGACGGCGGCGCGGCGGCGCGGGCTCTACGAGCTGGGCCCGGTGACGGTGACGGCGACGGACCCGTTCGGGTTCTTCCGTATGTCGCGCACCTTCGGCGAGCGCTCGGAGGTGCTCGTCTACCCGAGCGCACCCGAGCTGCCGAGGCTGCACGTGCCGCCGGCGAACCTGCCGGGAGACGGGCGCTTCCGCAGGCGCACGCACAACGTCACGCCCAACGTCGCCGGCCTGCGCGCCTACGAGGCGGGCGACTCGCTCAGCCGCGTGCACTGGCCGGCCACCGCCCGCACCGGCAACCTGATGGTGAAGCTCTTCGAGCTCGATCCCGCCTCCGACATCTGGGTCCTGCTCGACCTCGAGGAGGCGGTCCACACCGGCGAGGACGACGACGGCACCGAGGAGGCGGCCGTGATGGTCGCCGCCTCGATCGCGCGCTACTTCATCACCCAGAACCGCTCCGTCGGCATGATCGCCTACGACGACGACCTGCGCGTCAACGATCCGAGCCGCGGCGGCAACCACTACACGCGCCTGCTGGAGCTGCTGGCGCTGGCCCGTGCCGTGGGCGACGTCTCGCTCGCACAGTTGCTGCTCGAGGAGTCCCGCAAGTTCGGGCGGCACACCACCGTGATCGCCGTGACGCCCTCGCCGCGCGACGACTGGGCGCTGGCGCTGATGTCGCTCTCCGCGCGCGGGGTGAAAGTCGCGGCGGTGCTGCTCGAGGGTGAGACGTTCGGCGCGACGACCAGCTCGCTCGATGTCTACGGCACGCTCGCCTCGAGCGGCGTCTACACCTACACCGTGAAGCGCCAGGACGACCTCGTGCAGGTGCTCTCGTCCGTCGGCGTCGGCGATCGAGGGGGCGTCTACACATGAGCGCCCTCTCCGACAGCACTCCGGCGCAGGCGGGGTTCAGTTCCCGCGCCTTGCGCGATCTGCTGGCCGAAGCCGATCCGCGCAGCGTGACGGCCTGGCGCTTCTGGGAAGACTGGATCAGTTTCGCGCTGCTCGCGATCGCCCAGTTCTCCGTGGCCTTCTCGATTGCTCGCGCGAACTGGGTCGACGAGATGCCAGCGCTGCCGGTGGCGGCCGCGATCGGGCTTGCAGCCGGCGCGCTGCTGGCGCTGCTGGGGACGCGGCCATGGACGGCGTTCCTCGCTGGCGGCGCCCTCGGCGTCGTGACGTCGACGGCGATGGTGATGCACACGATGGAGCTCTCCGACCCGTTTGCGCCGGGGCTCGGGATCGCGACGCGCTGGGGCGATCTGTGGGGCCGGATGGGCGACTGGCTGGGCGCGCTCGTCACGGGCGGCGTCTCCACGGACCCGTTGCCGTTCGTCTTGCTGCTGGTCTTCGCCGTCTGGCTCGTCCCGTACCTCGCGTCCTGGGCGGTGTTCCGCTGGCGCAACCCCTGGCTGGCGCTGCTGCCGGGCGGGTTCGCGCTGCTGACGAACATCTCCTACCTGCCGGGCAAGCCGGCCTTCGAATTCGTGATCTTCCTCTTCGCGGCGATCCTGCTGTTCACGCGCATCCACCTGTTGCGCACGGTTCGCGGCTGGCGAGGCCAGGCGATCGCGCTGCCTCGCTGGCTCTCGCTGCAGGTGCTGCACGCCGGCGGGTGGGTGGCGGCGGGGCTGATCCTCTTCGCCTGGATCGTGCCTGTCGGCGACGGCTGGGAACCCGCAGCCGGGGCATGGGGCAACGCGGTCCGCCCGATCACCGATCGCATCCAGCCGCTCGGGCAGGTCTTCATCGGGATCGACGGCAAGCACGGACAGCTGATCCACCAGTTCGAGGGCGCCCTGCCGCTGCAGGGCCGCGTCAACCTCGACGACGAGACGATGTACGTCGTCTCCGCCGAGACAGGGGGCCTCGCGTACCTGCGTGCCTACGTCTTCGATCGCTACGAACGCGGTGGCTGGCGGCTCTCCGACACCGAGCTGGTCGACCCGCCGGCGATCACGGTCGAGGCGGCGCGCTTCGGCACGCCCGCGACGAGGGCGCAGCAGCGGAGCCTCGTGGCCGTCGAGGTCCACGTTGAGTCGCCGCTCAGCGATCGCCGTCTGCTGACGGTCGGCGAGCCGCTCGCGACCGATGTCGAGGCCGAGTTCCTGACGGGAGCCTCGCCCAGCGACGTGGTCGGACTCCAGCCGAGCAGCCGTGTCGGCAACGGGGAGAGCTACACGGCGGTGGGCTCCATCTCCGTCGCGGGCGTGGACGCGCTCATGGCCGCGGGCGCCGACTACCCGGCCTGGGTGACGGAGCGCTATCTCCAGATACCCGACAATCTTCCGCCTCGGGTGGGTGAACTGGCCGCGAGCATCGCAACGGAGCAGGATGCCCCATACCTCGCCGCCTTCCGGGTCGAGCGCTACCTGCGCGAGAACTACCCGTTCAGCCTGAAGGTTTCGGACCCGCCTCCGCGCCGCGATCCGATTGACTGGTTCCTCTTCGAGAGCCGCGAGGGCTACTTCGACCATCACGCCTCGGCGATGGTGGTGCTGCTGCGCACGCTCGGCATCCCCGCGCGCATTGCCGTCGGATTCGCGCTCGACTCGACCTCGTTCAGCCGGGAGTCGGAGGCGTTCGTGCTGAGCGAGAAGGACTCGTGGGCGTGGCCGGAGGTCTTCTTCCCCGGCTACGGCTGGGTGGAGTTCAACCCGGCGCCGGTCCGCGAGCTGGTTAGCCGGACCGGGCGAGGAACCGGCATCTTCGAAGTTCCGGAGGGCAGCACCGAGGACGCGATCGCGGCGCTGGAGCTGGCGGAACTGCTGGAGCAGAGTCTGGAACCGCTGGGCGTGGGCGGACCTCGGGGAGACCTCATCGGCGGTGACGGATCGCTCTGGGCGCCGCTCGGGCTGATCGCGGGCTGGGCGATAGCCGCGCTCGCTGTTGTCGCCATGCTCTTCTTGATCGTGCGCGGAGCGTGGGCCTTCCCCGATCGAGGGCTGAGCCCGGCCACGGCGCGCTGGGCCAGGGTGCAGCGGATCTCCGGCTGGGCGGGCATCCCGGCCCCCACCAACCGCACGCCGCTCGAGGCCGCCGCCGGACTGAAGCGCGACCTCGAGAGCGAGGAGCCCGTCGAGATCCTCGCCGATGCCTTCACGCGCGAGCGCTACGGCGCGCCTGCCGCCGCCGCCGATCGGGCGCCGGCGACGGACGAGGGTGACGAGGACGATCCGGCGGTGCGCCGCGCCGACGCGCTCTACCGCCGCCTGCGCAACCGGCTCTTCCGGGAGCTGCTGCTGCGCCGCCTGTGGCTGCGCCGCCTCGCACGCTGAGTCTCTAGCGGTCCCCGGGTCCGCCGGCCACGCCGCGCGGCGCCAGCGCCTCGAGCTCACTCGTGCGGCGCACCAGCTCCAGCAGGGCGATCGCGTCCTCGATGGTCAGCGCCTCGTCGCCGATCCGCAGCGCCTCTTCGGCGAGCAGCGCGCGCGCATCGTCGAGCGTCGGGGGTTGCTCTTGCTCCACCTGCGCGCCCGGCCCGCCCGCCGGTGAGCCGCCCGAGTCCGCGGGGTCCGAGGGCGGCGGCGAATCGCCGGCGCCGTTGCGCTCCGGGGTCGCGTCGGGTGTCGGGCCGGGCTGCGGCTGGCCGCCGCCCTCACCGGACTGGTCGGGGCTGGCGTCGTCGGGAGGCGGCTCCTCGTCCCCCGTACCCCCCTCGCCCTCGCCCTGGCCCTCCCCGTCGCCGCCGCCGGCGGGAGGCGTGGGCGCGGGCGTCTCCTCGGGGCCGGCGAGGAGGCTCAGCGTCAGCTCGAGGTTGTGCTTTGCGTCGAGGTCCGAGGGGTCGCGCAACAGCACGCTGATCCAGGCGTCGCGGGCGGCCTCGAGGTCGTTGCGGCGGAAGGCGTGGCTGCCGAGGGCGTAGGCCGCGCGAGTGAACAGCAGCGGATCGAGGGCGGCGCTCATCGCCGTCGACGAGGCGACCGTCGCCTCCTCGTAACGGCCGAGTTGGTGCAGCGTGTTGCCGATGTTGTAGGGCGGCTCCGGGGCCTCCGGCGCGACCGCCTCGGCGTCGCGATAGGAGGCGAGGGCGTCGTCGTAGCGGCCGGCGGCGTAGGCGTCGTGGCCGTCCTCGGTGGCCGCGTACTCGGCGCTGGCGCAGGCGACGATCAGCGCGATCGCCGGCAGCGTGGAGGCGGCGAGGGTGAGGCGGCCAACGCCGAGGCGCCGCTGCCAGCTGCCGTCGGCGGCGAGCGCCTGGAGGACGAGCAGCAGCAGCGCGCCGCCGAGGAACCACTGGAAGCGCTCGACGGGCGCGCGGTTCGCGCCCTGGTCGAAAGCGGATTGCCGGAGCCGCTGGAACTCCACGGCGAGTCCGGGCAGTTCGCCCAGCTCGCGCAGGTCGCCGCCGGTTGCGTCGGCGATGCGCTGGAGCGTGGGCCGGTCCGCGCGGCTCAGTTCGTCGCCCGCCGGGCGGCGCACGGTGGGCGCGCCCTCGTCGCCGCTCTCGCGTGCGGCCATCGTCCCCCCGTCGGGTGTCCCGGCGGCGACGGTGAAGACGCGGACGCCGGCGTCCTCTGCTTCCTCGAGGGCGTCTCCGAGATCCTCGGCGAGGTCCTCGCCGTCCGAGATCAGTACGATCACCTGCGTCTCGGCGGGATCCTCGATGTCGAGCAGGCGCAGCGCCGCCTCGAGCGCGCCGCCGAGGTCCGTCCCGGGCCGCACGAAGGCCTGCTCCTCCTGCGCGCGCGCGACCAGCTGGCGCACCGCATCGAGGTCGAGGGTGAGCGGGGACCGCTCGAACGCGTCGCCGGCGAACGTCACGAGGCCGACGCGATCGCCGCGCAGGTGGTTGAAGAGCTGGTCGAGCGCGGCCGCGGCCGCGTCGGCGCGCGAGGGCGCGATGTCGCTCGCGGTCATCGAGCGCGAGACATCGAGGGCGACCGCGACGTCGATGCCGAGCCGGGTCAGCGGCCGCTCCTCCTCGCCCCACTGCGGACGCGCGACGGCGATCACGACCAGCACGATCGCGGCGAGCAGCAGCAGCTGCTGCAGCGGGCGTCGCCACTCGACGCGCCCACGACGCAGCGCCGTGCCGCCGCCGAACGCATCGTCCGCCTCGCGCCGCCGCCGCGTGGCGTAGGAGGTCGCGAACAGCACCGGCAGCAGGATTGCCAGCCAGAGCAGCGCCAGCGGGTCGGCCAGGCCAATCACGGGTATCTCCTGAAGACGGTCGCGCGCAGGCCTACCTCCGCGGCCAGCAGCAGCAGCGCGGCGACCGCGAGCAGCGGTCCGTACTCGTGGAACTCGGTGAAGCGCCGCTCGCCCACGCGGCTGCGTTCAAGCCGGCGGACCTCGCGGTAGGCCTCGGAGAGCTCGACCTGGGTGGCGGCGTCGAAGTAGCCGGCGTCGGTCACGGCGGCGATCTGCTGCAGCAACCGCACGTCGACCTGGCTGCCGCCGCGCGCGGCGCCGTGGAGGCCGATCGTGTAGATGCGGATGCCGAGCGTCTCCGCGATCCTCGCTGCCTGCATCGGCGGCACCTCGCCCTGGTTGTTCTCGCCGTCGGTCAGCAGCACCGCGATGCGGCTTCGCGCCGGCGACTCCCGCAGCAGGTTGAGCGCCTCCGCGATGCCGAGCCCGATCGCCGTGCCGTCCGGGATCAGTCCGGACTCGGCGGCGTCGACCTGCCGGCCGAGCGCGTCGTGGTCGAGCGTGAGCGGGGAGAGCAGGATCGCGCGCGACTGGAAGGCGACGAGGCCGATGCGGTCGCCCTCGAGGCTCTCGATGAACTCGCCGATGACCTCCTGCGCGGCCTCGAGCTTGCTGGGCGCGTTGCGGCCGGGCTCGGCGAGCTGGCTCATCGAGCCGGAGACATCGAGGACGACGACGATGTCGATGCCGTCCTCGGGCAGCGTGGTGAGGGCGAGGCCGCGCTGGGGGCGAGCGGCGGCGAAGATCAGCAACGCGATGGCGGCGGCGCGCAGCAGCCAGGGCAGCCAGCGCAGCCGCAGCCGCCAGCTGGGGGCGGCGGCCGCGCTCAGCAGCGCGAGGTCGGCGACGGCGAGCCGGGGCCGGCGCGGCCGGAGCAGTATGGGGGCGAGCAGCAGCAGCCCGGCAAGGGGGAGCAGGAGCAACAGCCAGGGGCTCGCGAAGCTCATGGCCGCCTCGTTGCCGGACCGGGTCCGCCGTACGCGCCGACGCCGGCGGGTGGTCCCGTACGCGAGAGGTCGATGATCTCGAAAGCCACGGTCAGGTCGTGGTCGGCGGAGCCGAGATCGGGATGGCGGCCCGCGTAGACGGCGGCGTCGCAGCGTTCCAGCAGCCCGCCGGCGAGGCGCGCCTGCCAGCGCTCGATCCCGTAACCGCCCATCGAGCGGTCCAGCTCCGGCGTGGTGAGCGCCGTGGCGTTGAACTCGAAGCGCGCCTCCAGGTAGTTGCGCAGCACCACGGAGAGCGTGCCGTAGAAGCGCTCGTACTCGCCGCGCGCGAGCGCGCCGCTTCCGGCCAGCTCCTCGAGCCGCCGCCGCGCGGCGGTCTCGGGTGCGAGCTCGTGCTGCTCGGGAGGCGGCGCGGGCGCCGGGGCACGGCGCCGCAGCCAGCCCACGGCGACCGCCGCGAGGAGCGCAAGCGCGAGCAGCGCGCCGGCGACGATCGCGGGCCGCACCCAGGCGGGAGGCGGCTCGCCGAACGCCGCCTGCGGCTTCAGCGGCCGCAGCGCCCCGGAGTCATCGAGGAGTGCGCTTGCGACCTCGAAGGTGGGCGGGATCGCCTGCGCCTCGCCGGAGCTGCCGTCCTGCCGCAGCCAGAAGATGCGCAGGGGACCGGCGTCCTGCGGGCCGAGCGCGAAGGCGGCGACGGTGAACGCGATTTCGGTCTGCAGCGAACCGTCGGGCAGCGTGACGGTCTCCGCGGGGAGCGCCTCGATCAGTTGCAGCACGTCTCCGCGCGACGGCGGGTCGGCCGTGATCAGGAGCGGCTCCGTGTGCGTCGCGATGACCGTGATCCGCACCCGATCGCCGAGGGTCACCGTGCGCGGCGTGACATCGACGCGCAGCTCCAGCGGCGTCGCCCGCTGCGCCGCTGCCGGTGAGCTGGCGAGCGCGCCGAGGACCGCGAGGGCGGCCAGCGCCAGCACCGCGACCGCCAGCCCTGCGCGCCGCTGTGCGCGCGTCATGTGCGGCGGCTCCGGCGGCGGAAGTACTCAAGCACCGGCTCGGCGGCGTCGCCATCGGTGCGCACGATCAGCTCCTCGACGCCCGCGCGCCGCAGGGTGGCGGCGCGCCGCTCCCGCCGCTCCGCGGCCGCCTCGGCGTAGCGCCGGCGCAGACCATCGTCGGAGCTGTCGATCAGCAGCCGGCCCCCGCGCTCGACGTCCTCGACTTCGACGATGCCGGCGTCCGGCAGCGCCTCGTCGAGCGGGTCCACGACCACGACGGCAATCAGCTCGTGGCGGCGGGCCAGGTCGCGCAGCGGGCGCTCGTAGCCGTCGTCGATGAAGTCCGAGATGAGGAAGACGGTGGAGCGGCGGCGCAGCACGCGCACGAGGTAATCGCAGGCCGTGGCGATCGAGGTGGTCGGTTGTGGCTGGTCCGGTTGCAGCACCTCGCGCACGAGCCGCATCGCGTGGCGCGCGCCCTTGGCGGGCGGCACGTAGCGCTCGATGCGGTCGCTGAAGGTGAGCAGGCCGGTCCGGTCGTGGCTGTAGGCGGCGGCCAGCGTGACCAGCGCGCAGACCTCGGCCGCGGCCGCGCGGCGGCCGAGGACGGGCCGCCCGGCCAGCTGCGAGGCGGAGACGTCGACGGCGCAGAGGAGGTGCAGCTCGCGCTCTTCGACGTACTCCTTGACCCACGGCGCGCCCATGCGAGCGGTGACGTTCCAGTCGATGCGGCGCACGTCGTCGCCGGGGACGTACTCGCGAGCCTCGGCGAACTCGATGCCGGCGCCGCGGAAGGTGCTGCGGTACTCGCCGCCGAGCTCGCTCGTGACGAGGCGGCGGGCGCGGATCTCGAGGCGCCGCGCGGAGGCGAGCAGTCGCGGCGGGAGTGGTGGCGCGCCGTCGCCGGCGGGGGGTTCGGCGCGCGGATCGGGCTGATCGCGGGGCCCCCTCGCCCCGCCGCGCAGCAGGCCGAGCAGGCGTGCGCGCATGGTCAGGGGATCCCGACGCCGGCCAGCAGCCGCTCGACGATCTGGTCCGGGCTGACGCCCCGCGCCTCGGCCTCGTAGCTGAGCACCAGGCGGTGGCGGAGCACGTCCGGGGCGAGCTCCTTCACGTCCTCGGGCAGGGCGTAGCCGCGCCCGCGGATGCAGGCGAGGCTGCGCACCGCCTGCGCCAGCATCGCGCCGGCGCGGGGCGAGGCGCCGTACTCGATCAGCGGCGCCAGGTCGTCGAGCTGGTAGCGCGCGGGCTCTCGCGTCGCCTCCAGCAGCCGCACGATGTACTCGCGGATACGCTCGTTCACCTCGATGCGCCGGGTCTCCAGGGTCAGCGCCTCGAGGTCGCGCTGGCCGGCGGTGGGCTCCACCTCGACGGCTTCCTGCTCAAGCGCGCGGCGGATGATGCTGCGCTCGGATTCGCGGTCCGGATAGCCGACCAGGATCTTGAGCATGAAGCGGTCGAGCTGCGCCTCGGGCAGCGGGTAGGTGCCCTCGTGCTCGATCGGGTTCTGCGTGGCGAGCACGAAGAACGGCTCGGGCAGCGGGTAGCTGGTGCCGCCGATCGTCACCTGACGCTCCTGCATCGCCTCGAGGAGCGCCGACTGCACCTTGGCGGGCGCGCGGTTGATCTCGTCGGCAAGGATCACGTTCGCGAAGAGCGGTCCGCGGCGCAGCCGGAACTGGCCGTCCGATTGCTGGAAGACGAGCGTGCCGGTGATGTCGGCGGGCAGCAGGTCCGGCGTGAACTGAATGCGCGAGAAGGAGAGCTTCAGGGTGCGCGCCAGCGTCGAGACTGTGAGCGTCTTGGCCAGGCCGGGAGCGCC
This sequence comes from Dehalococcoidia bacterium, assembly GCA_965207415.1. Classification (GTDB taxonomy): domain Bacteria; phylum Chloroflexota; class Dehalococcoidia; order UBA2979; family UBA2979; genus VXMT01. Next base: position 2,514,666 of record CBDBMD010000003.1, on the reverse strand, counting down.
CTCGATCAGCGCGTGCTGCCCGGTCAGCAGTGCGACCAGCAGTCGCTCGATCAGCTCGTCCTGGCCGACGATGACGCGCCCGATCTCGCTCGTGACGTTCGTGATCACGGTTTGCGTGCGGGACGACCCGGCGTCGCCGGGCGGTGGCAGGGCCTCTGCCTCGGGGGATTGCTGCGCCATCGCCTTCCGTTTCGGACGGGCAGGAAGGGGCTACGGGTCCAGTCTACCTGCTTGAGCGCGCCGGGCGCGAAGGGTGGATCAGGAGTGGCCCTCGAAGGTGGCTCGCACCTCGGCGACCGCCTCGGCGCTGGCGATGATCGTGACGCGATCGCCCTCGGCGAGCCGCGTATGGCCGCGAGGGATCAGCGTGGCGCCCTCGTGGCGGACGGCGACGATAACCGCGTCCTCGGTGAGGTCGATGGCGGAGAGCTCCTTGCCGTCGAGGCCGCTCTCGTGCGAGACGCGCAGCTCCAGGTAGCGCACGTTGTCGCTGCGCCGCACGGGGCGCAGGCGCTGCCGCCGCGAGCGCGAGGCGCGGCGGTCCACGGCCTCGGCGTAGGCGCGCATGATGTCGGCGCGGCGCAGCAGCCCGGCGGGATGCCACGGCCGGTCGGGCTCCACCACCGGCAGTGCGCGCACGTCCTGCGAGGCGAAAAGGTTGAGCGCTTCGTGCAGCGTCTGATCCGGATGGATCGTGCGCAGGTGCGTCGAGCAGATATCGGCTGCCGTGGCGTTCTGCTCGTCGTGGGCGAGCGCCTCGCCGATGTCGGCGCCGGTCAGGATGCCGTAGATCTCGCCGTTCTCCCGCACGACGAGGGCGATCGGATCCGGGTCGCCCTCGAAGGCGAGCGTGATCTCGTCGAGGGTGGCATCGGGGCCGAAGGCCTCCATCATCGGCGACATCGCGTCGGAGACGCGCAGCTGCGCCATCACCTCCGAGGGCTCCACGTCCTCCTCGATGGCGACGCCGAGGCGCTCCGCCTTGATCGAGTAGATCGTGCCGCGGCTGAGCAGCTGCGAGACGACGGTGGCCATGGTGATGGAGATCAGCAGCGGCACCATCAGGTCGAAGTCGTCGGTCATCTCCACGAGGATCAGCGTCGAGGTGATCGGGGCGCGCGAGGCGGCGGCGAACGCGGCGGCCATCCCCACGGTCGCGTACGTCCCGGAGTGATCGACGATGCCGGGGAAGACGTGGACGGCGACCTCCTCGAACACGCCGCCCACCATTGCCCCGATGAACAGCGTCGGGAAGAAGACGCCGCCACTGCCTCCGCTGCCGGCGGTGAGCGAGGTCGCCGCCATCTTCAGCACGAGCAACACGAGCAATGGGGCGAGGGGGGTGTGGCCGGCCAGCGCTTCGTCGCGTGCGATCTCGCGGATACCGAGGATGCTGCCGTCGATGAGCGCCAGCGCGCCGACCATAGCGCCGCCGACCGCCGGGAGGAGCCAGCCCGGCAGCCCGGAGAGGCGCGTGAACCCGTCCTCGGTCCAGTAGAAGACGCGGATGAAGGCAACGCCGACGACTCCGCAGAGCACGCCGAGCACGGCGTAGAGCGGGGCCTCCCCGATGCTTGTCAGGTGCTGGTGGGTCGGGACGGGGATCGCAAGCTCGTCGCCGCGCAACCCGATCGCGGTGACCGTGGCGACGATCGAGGCGAGCACGACGACGCTGAAGTTGCGCGTGGTGAAGCGCCGCAGCAGCACCTCGAGCGCGAAGAAGACGCCGGCGATCGGCGCGTTGAAGACGCCCGCCACCCCGCCCGCCGCGCCCGCTGCGGCCAGCAGCCGCATCGTCTGCTCGTTCAGCAGCAGGACGCGCCCGGCGAGCGAGCCGAACGCCGCGCCGATGAAGACGACCGGCCCCTGCCTCCCTACGGCGCCGCCCGATCCGATCGTGATCGTCGCAGCTGCGATCTTCGCGACGGCGTCGGTGGCGGGCAGCCGCCCGCCGCGCGAGTCGAGGGCGGCCATGACCTCGGGGACCGAGTGGCCGCGCGCGCCCGGCGCCAGGAGGTAGGTAATCGGCCCGACGAGCAGCCCGCCGATGGCGGGGATCAGGATCAGCCGCGCGTTGGGCAGTCCGCCCAGCCACTCGTCCTTGAGGATGTCGAAGAAGAAGCGGTCGCTCAGCTCGACGAGGATCGAGAAGCCGACGGCCGCAAGTCCGGCGCCGAGCCCGACGACGGCTGCGAGCACCATCGGCCCCGCGCGGGGCGAGCGCTCGATGCGCCGGGTCAGGACCTCGCGAAGCCGCCTTGCAGTTCGCCGTGCCTCGGGGGTGATTCGTAGCACGGGCCGATAGTAGCGCCCGATCTTCTCAAGCGCTGCGCGGACGTTACGGCTGGAGGGGCGCTAGATCGCCTCGGCGGTCGAGAGTGCGGCGGACTGCGCTTCGCCGGCGTATGCGGCGCTGCCGAGCACGCCGAGCAGCGGCTTCAGCTCGGGGAGCAGCGCCCCGATGTCGGCGACGGGAGGCAGGCGCAAGCGCTCGCTGCGGCCGTCCTGCGCCTGCAGCTCGATCTCCACCGGCTGCGCGCCGGGGTGGGCCTCGAGCAGCTGCACGATCCTCCCGAGGCGGCGGCGGTCCGCGCCGCTGTCCGTCGTTTCCTCGATGAGGATCCAGAGCCGCTCCGGCCCGTCCGGTGGCGGAGTGGGGCGCGCTCGCCGGCCGCCCGTCGCGCCGTTGCGCCGCCCGCCGTTCGCCGCGGCTGCCGAGCCGTGCATCCCGTTGCCCGGCCGCGGAGCCGCGGCCGGGACGCCGTGCCCGTTTCCGTTTCCGTTCGCGGTTGCCTCTGGCACCGGCGGGACGGCCTCGAGCTTGGGCGCCGCGCCGTTCCCGTTGGCGCCATTGGCAGCCGCCCGGTCCGCGCCGCGCTGCCGCCGCCGGCCTCGCGACGGCACGAACTGCGACGGGTCGAAGTTCAGCGGTCTGCCGGCGTCCTGGTCGTACGAGGCGAGGGCGGCGACAGCGAGCGTGAGGCGGTCGCCCCGCTCGCGCACCTCCACCTTCGCCAGCAGCACGTTGCCGTGCACCAGCAGGCCCTGGTGCTGCTCGTAGGAGTCGGGCCAGACCGTGAGCTCCGCGGTGCCGCTCAGATCCTCGACGGTGACGGCGGCGAAGGCCTTGCCCTGGCGCGTCGTCAGCCGCCGCACGCCCGTCACCATCCCGGCCACGACCGCCTCGAGGCCGGCGAGCTCCGCCGTCAGCTCCGGCGTCTGGTGCGTGACGTACTCGACGAGGTGCTGCGCCGCCTCCCGAAACGGGTGCGCCGAGACGTAGGCGCCGAGCAGCTCGCGTTCCCAGCCCAGCAGTTCGCGCTGTGGCGTGGTGACGGGCTCGAGCTCCAGCGCCGGCAGCGGCGTGTCCACCTCGTCGCCGAACAGGTCGAACATCGAGGTCTGGCCGGTGTCGCGCTGGCGCTGCGCCTCCTGCGCGACCGTGAGGATGCGGTCCACGCCGAAGACGATCGCGGAGCGGTCCACCCCGTCTGAGCCGAGGCAGTCGAGCGCGCCGGCCTTGGCGAGCGATTCGAGCACGCGGCGGTTGCAGTCGCGCGCGTTGACGCGCCGCGCGAAGTCCTCGATCGAGGCGAACGGGCCGTCCTTCTCGCGCTCGGCGACCAGGCCCTCGACGGCGGCCGCGCCGACGTTCTTGATCTGCGCCATCCCGAAGCGGATCGCCGGCTCCTCGCCGGTTGCGGGGTCGCCGAGGCGCTCGATCGCGAAGTTGACGCCGGAGCGGTTCACGTCGGGCGGCAGCACGGAGATGCCGAGGCGCAGGCACTCCGCGATCGCCGCGGCGATGCGGTCCTGCGCGCCCGTGGGGTGCGCGCCCGCGGCCATCAGCACGGCGGTCATGAACTGCACCGGGTAGTGCGCCTTCAGCCAGGCCGTGCGGTAGGCGATCACCCCGTAGGAGAAGGCGTGCGCCTTGTTGAAGGCGTAGCCCGCGAACGGCTCGATCATGTCGAACAGCTGCTCCGCGAGGCGCTGGTCGTAGCCGTTGGCGAGCGCGCCCTCGATGAAGCTGTCGCGCTCGGCGAGCATCACCTCCGGGATCTTCTTGCCCATCGCCTTGCGCATCACGTCGGCGTGGCCGAGCGAGTAGCCGGCGAAGGTGCGCGCGATCTCCAGCACCTGGTCCTGGTAGGTGATCACCCCGTAGGTCTCGTCGAGGACGCCCGCGAGATCCTCGTGCGGGTAGTGCGGCTCCGCGCGGCCGTGCTTGACCTCGATGTAGCGCGGGATGTGCTCCATCGGGCCGGGGCGGTAGAGGGCGATCATCGCCGCGAGCTCGCGGATGTCGCGCGGCTGCAGCTCCGTCACCCAGCGCCGCATCCCGCTGCCCTCCAGCTGGAAGACGCCGAACGTGCGGCCCTCGCGCAGCAGCCGCGCCGTCTCCTCGTCCCCGTCGGGGATCGTCTCGAGGTCGAGCGGCTCGTCGAGGTGCGCGCCGATCAGGTCGGCGGCGCGGCCGAGGATCGTGAGGTTCGCCAGGCCGAGGAAGTCGAGCTTGAGCAGCCCGATCTTCGCGACATCGTTCATGTCGAACTGCGTCGTCGGCAGCGGCTGCTCGTCGTCGTCGCGGCTGGAGGTGGCGCGCTGCAACGGCGCGACGTCGACCAGCGGCTCGCGCGAGATCACGATGCCGGCGGCGTGGGTGCTGGCGTGGCGCGCGACGCCCTCGAGACTGCGTGCCGTGTCGAGCAGCTCGGCGACGGCCTGGTCCTCCTCGGTCGCGCGGCGCAGCTCCTCGACCTCGCTGAGCGCCTGGTCGAGGGTGATGCCGAGCGAGTTCGGCACGAGCCGCGCGACCCGGTCGACCTCGCCGTAGGACATGCCCAGGGCGCGCCCGGTGTCGCGGATCGCGGCCTTCGCGCCGAGCGTCCCAAAGGTGACGATCTGCGCGACGCGGTCGCGACCGTAGCGCTCGGCGGCGTAGCGGATCACCTCCTCGCGGCGGTCGTCGGCGAAGTCGAAGTCCACGTCCGGCATCTCGCGCCGCTCGGGGTTGAGGAAGCGCTCGAAGACGAGGCGGTACTGCGTCGGCTCGATGTCGGTGACGTCCAGGCAGTAGAGGACGATCGAGGCGGCCGCCGAGCCGCGCACGCCCATCGGGATGCGCTGCTCGCGGGCGAAGCGGGCGATGTCGCGGACGATCAGGATGTACTCCGCGAACCCGGTCTCTTCGATCACCGCGAGTTCGTAGCGGAGCCGCTCCCGCTGGTCCTCGCCGGGGTCGCGGTAGCGTCGCTCGAGGCCTTCCTCGCAGAGCTGCCGCAGGTAGCTGTCGGCGGTCATGCCCTCCGGGATGCCGGGATCGGGCAGCAGCGTGCGCCCGAAGTCGAGCTGGATGTCGACCTGCTCGGCGATGCGCGCGGTGGCGTCGCAGGCGTCGGGCAGCTCGGGCAGGAGCGCGCGCATCTCCTCCTCGGAGCGGAGGTAGAAGGTGCCGCTCTCGAGCTTCATGCGATCGGTCTCGTGGATCGTCGAGTTGGTGCCGATGCAGAGCAGCACGTCGTGCGGGTGCTCCTGCTCGGGCGTGGTGTAGTGCGAGTCGTTGGTCAGCACCAGCGGCAGGTCGAGGTCGCGGGCGAGCGAGACGAGCCGCGGGTTGAGGCGGCTGAACTGCTCCTGGCCGTGCTCCTGCAACTCGACGTAGTAGCGGTCCTTGAAGACGTCGGCGTACCAGCCGAGGGCTTCGCGCGCGTCGGGCTCGCGCTCCTCCTGGAGCGCCGTCATCACCTCGCCGGAGGGGCAGGCGGAGAGCGCGATCAGGCCCTCGTTGTGCCGTTCGAGCAGCTCGCGGTCGACGCGCGGGCGGTAGTAGAAGCCCTCGAGGTGGGAGGCCGTGGAGAGCTTGAGCAGGTTGCGGTAGCCGGTCTCGTTCTGCGCGAGCAGGGTGAGGTGGAAGGGGGTGCGCGAGGCGGCGCTGCGGTCGAAGCGGCTGCCGGGCGCGACGTAGCCCTCGAGGCCGATGATCGGCTTGAGCTCGTTGGCGCGGGCCTCCTCGTAGAACTGGAGGGCCCCGTGCAGGTTGCCGTGGTCGGTGATCGCCAGCGCGTCCTGGCCGAGCGCCTTCGCGCGCGCGACGAGGTCCGGGATGGTGCTGAGCCCGTCCAGCAGTGAGTACTCGGAGTGTGTATGGAGGTGCGTAAACATCGGCTCGTGGGTACCGACAATCTGCTTATGTCGTTACGCGAACGCGCGTGCGGGAGCTAACCGCAGATTGCCGGATCGGGGAAGGGCTGTCAATGGTCGGGAGGCGTCAGCCGCTGCCCCCGGGTGCGGCGACCGCCTCGGCGAGGGCGGCGTCGAAGGTGTGGGTCCGTCGAGCGACGAGGATCACGCGTCGACGATCCCGCCGAGCCGCGACTCGCGCACAGTCGCGAGGTGCTCCTCCCAGTCCGGTTTGCGGCCCGGCCCGGCGTTCGCATCGCACTCGCGGAAGAACGCTTCGAGCTCATCGGGTGTCCTGAGGCGTCTCACCTCTGTGCGGGGCTCGAGGCGCTCGTGGGCAGCCGCGCGCAGCCATGCGCTGAGCGTCATGCCCTCTCGTCGCGCCTGGGAGACGAACCGGTCACGATCCTCGTCGGGAATCGTGATGTGCACCCGCGCCATGCGGCACCTTCACTTTCGATCGTGTAGCGGTCGTGCAGGGTTGCGGTAGCGGACACTCCCCTACCGCGGCAGCCCCAGCCCGCGTTGGGCGATGATGTTGCGCTGGATCTCGGAGGTGCCCGCCTCGATCGTGGCGCCTGTTGACGTCAGGTAGTGGCGGGCGAAGGCGCCGCCCGCGGGCGCGTCGGCGCCGCCGGGGGCGATCAGGCCCGCGAGGCCGAAGAGGCGCACGCCCGTGCCGGCGATGCGCTGGGTGAGCTCGGAGCCGTAGACCTTCGAGACGGACGCCTCGTGGTTCGGCGAGATGCCCTGCGTCTGCATCCAGGGGATGCGCTGCGCGACGTTGAAACCGACCTCCAGCTCGATCCAGCGGTCGGCCAGCTCGTAGCGCACCTGCTCGCGGCGCTCGTCCTCGTTCGTGTGCTCGTGCGCGAAACGCACGAGGCCCTCGATGTGTCGCTTGCCGCGGGCGAAGGCGGCCACGCCGGAGCGCTCGAAGTCGAGCGTCGAGGCGACGTGGTACCAGCCGCGGTGCTCGGGCCCGACGCGCTGCTCGATCGGGATGCGCACGTCGTGCAGCTGCACCTCGGCGAGCTGGCGCTCGCCGGCGAGGTTCTCGATCGGGCGGATTTCGACGCCCGGCGTGTCCATCGGCAGGGCGAACGTGGAGAGGCCTCGATGCTTGGGGGCGCCCGGGTCGGTGCGGGCGGCGAGCCAGCCCATCGTCGCGTGCTCCGCGCCCGCGACCCAGGTCTTGAGGCCGTTGATCACGTACTCGTCGCCGTCGCGCACGGCGCGCGTCTGGATCGAGGCGAGGTCGGAGCCCGCGCCCGGCTCGGAGTAGAGGGCGCACCAGCGGTCCTCGCCGGCGGCGATACGCGGCAGGTAGAGGCGCCGCTGCTCCTCGCTGCCGTGCTGCATGATCGCCGGGCCGGCCGAGGAGACGCCGACGCCGCCTCCGCCGGGCGCGTCCCGGTAGGCGAGCTCCTCGTTGAGCACGTACTGCTGCATGTAGGAGGCGTCGAGGCCGCCGAACTCGCGCGGCCAGGCCATCGCCAGCCAGCGGCGCTCGCCGAGGGCGCGCGCGACGCGCTCCGCGAGGGCGGCGCGCTCGGCTGAGTCGGCGGGCTCGATCAGGCCGCGCTGCGCCCAGTCGGCGGGCAGCAGATCGGCGAGGACGGCGCGCAGATCCTCGCCGAAACGCGCTTCCTCGGGGGTGAGGGCGAAGTCCATGGCGGGGCGCACCTCCGGGGCCTGGGCGCGTGCCGTGCGGATGCGTCATGGTACCATCGAGGAAGCCCCGGCCCAGCCTCCGTCACACGGTGTTTGGCGCGCCCGGGACCCTTGCCCGCGTCTGCGGGAGCGTGCGACAGGAGCGAGCTGAGTGCGCGGAGCAGGTGGCGCGTTCGTGTTTAGTGAGATGGCCGTTTTCACGGGCAACGCGCATCGCTCGTTCGCCGAGGCCGTCTGTCGCCACCTCGAGATGCCGCTCGGCGAGTGCGAGGTGTTCGAGTTCTCGAACGAGAACATCTTCGTGCGCTTCCTGCAGAACATCCGCGAGCGCGATGTCTTCCTGATCCAGCCGATCGGCTCGCCGGTGAACACGCGGCTGATGGAGCTGCTGATCATGATCGACGCCGCGAAGCGCGCCTCGGCCGGGCGCATCACCGCGGTCATGCCGTACTTCGCGTACGGCCGCTCCGACAAGAAGGACCAGCCGCACGTGCCGATCAGCGCGCGCCTGATCGCCAACTTCATCGAGGTGGCCGGGGCGGACCGGCTGCTGACCATGGACCTGCACGCGGGGCAGATCCAGGGGTTCTTCAACATCCCGGTGGACGAGTTGCACGCGCAGCCCCTGCTCGCCGAGTACTTCCGCTCGCTGAACCTCGCGAACCCGGTGGTCGTCGCCACCGACGTGGGCGGCGCCAAGGGCGCGCGCGACGTCGCCGGGCGGCTCGGCGCCGGCCTGGCGATCGTCGACAAGCGCCGCTCCGGCAACGACGAGCAGGCCGAGGCGCTGACGCTGATCGGCGAGGCCGAGGACGCCGACGCGATCATCATCGACGACGAGATCCTGACGGGCGGCACGGTGGCGAGCGCCCTCGAGCTGCTGCGGCGGCACCGCGCGCGCTCGATCTACGTCGGCTGCGTGCACCCGCTGTTCGCGGGGCCGGCCTTCCAGCGGCTCGACACGGCGGAGATCTCCGAGATCATCTTCACGGACACGTTGCCGGTCGCCGACGACGCGTTCACGCAGGCGCCGACGAAAGTACTCTCGATCGCGCCGCTCTTCGGCGACGCGATCCACCGCATCCACACCGGGGGCTCGATCAGCGACCTGTTCCGCTGAACCGCCCCTGAGGAGGCAACATGGCCTTCGGTGTCCTCCGAAAGCTGGTCGGTGACCCCAACGAGCGCGCGCTCAAGCAGATCGCGCCGCTGGTGCGCGAGATCAACGACCTCGAGCCCACGATCACGGCGCTGAGCGACGAGGAGCTGCGCGCGCGCACGGACAGCTTCCGCGCGCGGCTGCGCGACGGCGAGACGCTCGATGACATGCTCGCGGAGGCGCTGGCTGTCGCCCGCGAGGCGGTCCACCGCCACGTCGGCGAGCGCGCCTACGACGTGCAGCTCACCGGCGCGGTTGCGCTGCACCGCGGCAACGTCGCCGAGATGCGGACGGGCGAGGGCAAGACGCTCGTCGCCACGCTGGCGCTCTACGCGAACGCCCTCGAGGGCCAGGGTGCGCACCTGGTCACGGTCAACGACTACCTCGCCGGCCGCGAGCCGCAGTGGTACGGCCCGGCGCTCGACGCGCTGGGGCTGAGCCTGGGCGTGATCCAGAACGAGGGCGCGTTCATCTACTCGCGCGAGCCGGTTTCCGAGCAGCCGGGCCGCGAGCACCTGCTGCCCGCGCCGCGGCGCGAGGCCTACCAGGCGGACGTGACCTACGGCACCAACAACGAGTTCGGCTTCGACTACCTGCGCGACAACATGGTGCAGGTGGCGGAGCAGCGGGTGCAGCGCAGCCGCCACTACGCGATCGTCGACGAGGCGGACTCGGTGCTGATCGACGAGGCGCGCACGCCGCTGATCATCTCCGGCCCGCAGCAGGACGACCTCTCGCTCTACCCGCGCTTCAACGCGCTGGTGCCGCGCCTGCAGCGCGACGTGCACTACACCGTCGAGGAGCGCACGCGCTCCGTGCACCTCACCGAGGCAGGCATCGAGGTCCTCGAGCGCGGGCTGGGCATCGACAACATCTTCTCGCCGGAGCACTTCCGGCTGACGCGCTACATGGAGGCGGCGCTGAAGGCGCACATCATCTACCAGCGCGACCGCGAGTACGTGGTGAACGACGGCCGCGTCGTGATCGTCGACGAGTTCACGGGCCGCCTGATGGAGGGGCGCCGCTGGTCCGACGGGCTGCACCAGGCCGTCGAGGCCAAGGAGGGCGTGAAGATCCAGCAGGAGTCCGTGACCTACGCGACGATCACGCTCCAGAACTTCTTCCGTCTCTACGAAAAGCTCGCCGGCATGACCGGCACCGCCGTGACCGACGCCGAGGAGCTGCACGAGATCTACGGCCTCGAGGTGATCGTCGCGCCGACCAACGTGCCAATGATCCGCGACGACTTCGCGGACCTCGTCTTCCGCAGCCAGGGTGAGAAGTTCGCGGCGGTGGTCGACGACGTGATGGAGCGCCACGCCGAGAACCGCCCCGTCCTCGTCGGCACCGTCTCGATCGAGGACTCCGAGCAGCTCGCCGACCTGTTGCGGCGCCGTGGCGTGGAGCACGAGGTGCTGAACGCCAAGCAGCACCAGCGCGAGGCGGCGATCGTCGCGCGGGCAGGACAGCCGGGCGCGGTCACTATCGCCACGAACATGGCCGGGCGCGGCACCGACATCAAGCTCGGCGAGGGCGTCGCCGCCAGCGGCGGCCTCCACATCATCGGCACCGAGCGGCACGAGTCGCGCCGCGTCGACAACCAGTTGCGAGGCCGCTCCGGCCGCCAGGGCGACCCGGGCTCCTCGCGCTTCTACGTCTCCTTCGAGGACGACGTGATGCGGCGCTTCGCGCCCGACTGGATGCCGAACATGATGAGCAAGCTCGGCATGAGCGAGGGCGTCCCGCTCGAGTCGAAGATGGTCACGCGCGCCATCGAGTCCGCGCAGTCCCGCGTCGAGGCGTACCACTTCGACACCCGCAAGCACGTCGTCGAGTACGACGACGTGATGAACCAACACCGCGACGTGATCTACGGCGAGCGCAACAAGGTGCTCGCCGGCGAGTCGATGCGCGAGAGCGTGCTGGGCATGGTGCACGACGAGATCGAGGCGCTCGCGAAGCAGCATCTGGACGACGCGCCGGCCGACCCGGACGCCTTCTTCCTCGCGCTGCAGATGATCGTGCCGCTGCGCAGCTCGCTCACCCTCGACGAGGTGCGCACACGCAACACGGAGACGCTGCTGGAAGAGCTCGCCGATCTCGTGGAGGAGCGCTACGAGGAACTCGAGGACGAGGTCGGCGAGGATGCGCAGCGCCACCTCGAGCGTTTCGTGCTGCTGCGCACGATCGACCTGCTGTGGGTGCAGCACCTCACGGCGGTCGCGGAACTGCGCCAGGGCATCGGCCTGCGCGCCTACGGGCAGGCGAACCCGCTGGTCGCCTACAAGCGCGAGGCGCACGACATGTGGGAGCAGCTGCTGGGCAACATCCGCGCGGCCGTCGCGCGCCAGATCTTCCACGCCCGCCCCGTCGCGCAACCTCGCGTGGAGCCGGTGATCCCGCAGAACGCGCTGGCGTCCGGCCCGGGCGACCCGGACGGAGCCGCCGAGGACGGCGAAGGCGGCGGCGTGGCGACCGCGACGCGCCGGACGCGCGTGCGCAAGGTGGGCCGCAACGCGCCCTGCCCCTGCGGCTCCGGCAAGAAGTACAAGCGCTGCCACGGAGCCTCGGCGTGAGCCCCGCTCGCCGCACCGCCACGCGCGAGCGTGCGCACGCCGAGGCCAACGGCTCCGGCCCCGCCGACTCCGAGCCTCCTGCGCCGCTCGAGGCCGAGGAGGGCGTGCGCACATTCCTCGACGCGCTCGAACGCGGCGAGCCGTGGTACCCGGCGCTGCTCGACGTGATCGCGCGCTGGGTGACGCCGGAGGAGGAGGCGGACGGCGTCGTTTACCGCTACCTGATCGCCGGCGAGGCGTTCGACTGGCTGCGTCTCGCCGAGCGGCTGATCGACGCCGCAGGCAAGGCGATTCCGGCCGCCGAAGCGGAGCGGCTGCTGTTCGATGGCAAGCCGCCGCGCGGGTACGACGACAGCGAGGAAGCGTTCGCCCGCGCGATCGGCCACGAGAAGCACCGCGCGCACCTCAACTTCCAGTACGGCGTGACCGTCGAGGAGGTGCTGCTGCTGCAGGCGGAGCTTGAGCTGGTGAAGGCGCGCAACCTCGAGGGTCCGCGCGGGAGCCCGCCCGATGTCGCGGCCTACGAGCGGGTCTACGGGCGCACGCTGGCGGAGCTGCAGGTGGAGTACCGCGCGGAGACGGGCGACGTGCTGCCGCAGCGCGCGATGCAGTCGCAACTGCGGGCGTTCACCTACTGGTGTTCGAAGTTCCGCTTCCGCTTGGCGGAGCCGGCGCGTGTCGCCTCGGACACGCGCAAGGCGCTGGCGCTGCTCTCGCGCCTGGAGGCGGAGCGCGTCCCGCGCGAGATCCGCCGGCCCCACCGCGACGACCGCGAGGTGATCGAGGGCTCGACACGGGCGCGCCGGCGGCGCAGCCGCGCGAAGGCGCGTTAGCCGCAGCCAACCGTTCGATGGCCATGACGCAGAGACAAGCAACGGCCCCGGGGCGAACCCCGGGGCCGTCGTCGGTGCGCCGCTGCGGCCGGGGAAGCCGCGAGGGCGGAACTAGCTCGTCTGGATCTCGATCTGCTTCGGCTGCGGCTGCTCGGGCAGCGGGAGCGTCAGCGTGAGCACGCCGTCCTCCAGCTGCGCGTCCACCTCGGCGTCGCGCACGACGCCGGGGAGGGCGATGCGGCGGCTCACGGAGCCGCTGACGCGCTCACGCCGGTAGAAGCGCTCGTCGCCGGACTCGTGCTCCTCGTCGTGCTCGGCCTTGATCGAGAGCACGCCCTCGTGGACCTGCACGTCGATGTCCTCCGGCTTGAAGCCGGGCAGCGAGGCGCGGACCTTGATCGCGCCGTCGGCCTGCGAGAGGTCGACCGGCAGGGTGCCTTCCTCGATGCTCCAGGCGGCGCCGGGCCAGCCGGCGGGGCCGGAGCGGAAGAAGGAGTCGTCGAAGAGCCGGTCCATCACCTGCCGCATGCCGGTAAACGGGTCGCGCCGCACGATGCTCGTGTTGTGTGCCATCTGTCTGATGCCTCCTTACGCGCTGTTCGCGCTCGTCGAGGGGGTTTGCCGTGTCCCCTCCCTGTCGAACCGTATCTTATGGTATCTCTCCGCGCGGTGTCAATAGATATGAGTGTAAAGCGCTCAGATAGTATGTACCGCTCAACGTCATTCTGTTATACTGCCCGCATGGCAACGGACTACTACTCCGTCCTCGGCGTCTCGCGCTCGGCATCCGAGAAAGACATCCGCGATGCCTTCCGCAAGCTCGCCCGCCAGTACCACCCGGACGTCAACCCCGGCAACGCCGAGGCGGAGGAGCGCTTCAAGCAAGTCAGCGCCGCGCACGAGGTGCTGTCCGACTCCGAGACTCGCGCCGCCTACGACAAGTACGGCGACAACTGGCGCAACGCCGAGCAGATCGAGGAGCAGATGCGCCGCCAGGGCGCGGGCGGCTTCCGCTTCGGCGGCGGCCCCGGTGGTCCGGGCGGCGGCTTCCGGCACGTCGAGTTCGACCTCGGTGGCGACGGGGGCGGCCTCGGCGACCTCTTCGGCGGGCTGTTCGGGCGCGGCGGCGGCCGGCCTGCCCGCGCGCGCGGCGAGGATGTCGAGCATCCCGTGCGTGTCAGCCTCGAGGAGGCCTACCACGGCGTCTCGCGCACCATCGAGCTGCGCGGCGGCTCCGGCGAGTCGCGCCGCATCGAGGTGGACATTCCGGCCGGCATCCAGGACGGCGGGCGCGTGCGGGTGCGCGGCAAGGGTGGTCCGGGGCGCGGCGGCGGCGCTCCGGGCGACCTCTTCCTGCGCGTCGCCGTCTCCAGCCACCCCCGGTTCGATCGCCGCGGCGACGATCTGCACGTCGAGATCGACGTGCCGGTCGCCGACGCCGCGCTGGGTGGCGAGGCGGAGGTGCCGACGCTCAAGGGGCGCGCGCTGGCGCTGCGGATCCCCGCCGAGACACAGGGCGGGCGCGTCTTCCGCCTCGCGGGCCAGGGGATGCCTCGGTCCGGCGGTGGCCACGGCGACCTGCTAGCGCGCGTACGGCTGCGCCTCCCCGAGCCGCTCGACGACGCCCAGCGCGCGCTCTTCGAGCAGCTGCGGGACAGCGAGGACGGGCGCGAACACGAGCCCGCGACGGTGGAGGCGGCGACTGCCGAGGAGGGTCGCTCCTCCTGAGGAGCACACTGGACGGACGGATCATGACCAACATTCCGCAGGACGAGCCGGTCTTCCAGATCTCGGTGGTGGCGCGCATGGTGGGCGTCCACCAGCAGACGCTGCGCACCTACGAGCGGATGGGCTTCGTCGCCCCCGCGCGCAGCGCCGGCAACCAGCGCCTCTACTCACAGCGCGACGTCGAGGTGCTGCGGCGGCTGCGCCAGTACGTCGAGGACCTCGGCGTGAACCTGGCGGGCGCCGAGGTGCTGCTGCGGCTCAGCCGCCGCGTCGAGGACTTGCAGGCCGAACTGGACGACACGCGCGCCGAGCTCGATCGGCTGCGCTCGATGCTGCCGGAGCGCACGCCGCGCCGCGGCCAGCGCTGATTGCGAGACGACGGGAAGTCACGTGGTGCGAAGGGTGATACGTCGATGATGAGACAGGACCGGTTCACGGAGCAGGCGCAGGCCGTCCTCCAGGCCTCGCAGCAGCTCGTGCGCGACCAGCGGCACGCGCAGTGGGACGTCGAGCACGTCTTCCTCGCCATCGCCGAGGCGCCCGAGGGCGTCGCGCGCGAGGTGCTGGGCGAGCTGGGCGTCAACATCCAGGCGCTGGTGGCGCGCATTCGCAGCCACCTCGACCGCTCGCCCAAGCTCAGCCACGACGTGGTGCAGATCTACACGACGCCTCGGATCGTCGGGCTGCTCGATGCGGCCAACCGCGAGGCCGACCGCCTCAAGGACGAGTTCGTCGGCGTCGAGCACCTGCTGATCGCCATCGCCGACGTGCGCGACGGCGAGGCGGCCGCGATCCTCGACGAGTACGGTATCTCCAGGGAGCGCATCTACACCGCGCTCCGCAAGGTGCGAGGCAGCGCGCGCGTCGACTCCCCAACCGCGGACACGCAGTACCAGGCGCTCGGCCGCTACTCGACGGACCTCACGGAGCTCGCCGCGCAGGGTGAACTGGACCCGGTGATCGGCCGCGCCGTCGAGGTCGAGCGGCTGATGCAGGTGCTCAACCGGCGCACCAAGAACAACCCGGTGCTGATCGGCGAGGCGGGCGTCGGCAAGACCGCGATCGTCGAGGGCCTCGCGCAGCGCGTGGCCGCCGGCGACGTGCCGGAGCGGCTGCGCGACAAGCGCGTGCTCGCCCTCGACATGGGCGCGCTGATCGCCGGCTCCAAGTTCCGCGGCGAGTTCGAGGAGCGGTTGCAGTCCGTGATGCGCGAGGTGCGCGAGGCGGCGGGCGAGATCATCCTCTTCCTCGACGAGATTCACCAGATGGTGGGCGCCGGGGGCGCCGAGGGCGCGATCGACGCCTCGAACATGATGAAGCCCGCCCTCGCGCGCGGTGAGCTGCGCGTGATCGGTGCGACGACCCTCGACGAGTACCGCAAGATCGAGGCCGACCCGGCGCTCGAGCGGCGCTTCTCGCCCGTCTACGTTGACGAGCCCTCGGTCGAGGAGGCGGAGGAGATCCTCGCGGGGCTGCGCTCCCGATACGAGGAGCACCACGGCATCCGCATCAGCGACGAGGCGCTCGCCGCCGCGGTGCGCCTCAGCGTGCGCTACCTGACCGAGCGGCAGCTTCCCGACAAGGCGATCGACCTGATCGACGAGGCCGCCTCGCGCTCCGTGATCCTCGGCGAGGCGCTGCCCGAGGAGATGCGCGACCTGAAGCGGCGGCTCGACGACGCCTCGGCGCGGCTCGACGCGGCAGCGGCCCGCGAGGACTTCGAGGAGGCCGCCTTCATCAAGCAGGAGGTGCTGCGCATCCAGGACGAGTACCGCGAGCAGGAGGCCGGCTGGCGCGCGGAGCACGGCGTGCCGGACGAGGTCGGCGAGGGGGGCATCGCCGAGCTCGTCGCGCAGATGACCGGCATCCCGGTGGACCGCATGCTCGAGGGCGAGGCGGAGAAGCTGCTGCAGATGGAGGAGGCGCTGCACGGACGTGTGGTCGGCCAGGACCGCGCGATCGAGGTGCTCTCCGACGCGATCCGCCGCGCCCGCTCCGGTCTCAAGGACCCGCGCCGCCCGATCGGCTCGTTCATCTTCCTCGGGCCCACGGGCGTCGGGAAGACGGAGCTGGCGAAGGCGCTGGCCGAGTACCTGTTCGACGACGAGGACGCGCTGCTGCGGCTCGACATGTCCGAGTACCAGGAGCGCCACACCGTCTCGCGGCTGGTCGGCGCGCCGCCGGGCTACATCGGCTACGACGAGGCGGGCGGCCTGACGGAGGCGGTGCGCCGGCGCCCCTACCGGGTGGTGCTGTTCGACGAGATCGAGAAGGCGCATCCCGATGTCTTCAACACGCTGCTCCAGATCCTCGAGGACGGGCGGCTGACCGACACGCACGGGCGCACGGTCGACTTCCGCAACACGGTGGTCGTGCTCACCTCGAATCTCGGTTCAACGGAGCAGTCGGCGGCGATCGGCTTCCAGCGGACGCGCAGCGAGGACGAGCGCGAGACGCGCCGGCGCAACATCGAGGAGGCGCTGCGCCGCGCCTTCCGGCCCGAGTTCCTCAACCGCATCGACGAGACGATCGTCTTCGAAGCGCTGACGGAGGCCGAGATCGCGCAGATCGCCGAACTGCTGATCGACGAGGTGCGCACGCGGCTGACCGAGCGCGGCGTCGGCATCCGCGTCACGGAGCAGGCGCAGGCCGCCCTCGTGCGCGAGGGCTACGACCCGGCGTTCGGCGCGCGCCCGATGCGCCGCACGATCCAGCGCCGCATCGAGAACGAGCTGGCGCGTCGCGTCCTCGCCGGCGAGTTCGCCGAGGGCGACGCGGTCGTCGTGGACCTCGATGACAGCAGCGAGTTCACGTTCACGGCGGAGCGTGTGGCGGCGGAGGCGAGGGTGTAGGGCGGCTGGTTGGGGGTGGTCCCCCCGCCCCGCCGTTGCCCACGGCACCACCGCCCCGCCGTTGCCCGCCCCCCGTCGCCGCCGGATAATCGAAGCGGCCGCCAGCGCCCCGTGACAGTGAGCGGACGGAGGCATCGTGGGTAGTCGTCGTCGCCGTCGCCGCCGCCGAGGCGGACCGGGCGCCGGGCAGCAGTCCGAGCAGCCGGCCGAGCAGCAGGCGCAGCAAGAGGGCCGCAGCCTGAAGTCGACTATCGATTCGTTCGGCGGCTTCCTTACCATCGGCGTCGTTCTCGCGACCGTCGTGATCGTCGCGGCGCTGATCTGGTTCAACCGGCCGGGCGGCAGCCACGCCGTCGGCGGGGGCGACTTCGAGTACCAGGGATCCTCGGCGCCCGTCGATGGCAAGCTCCTCGGCGCGCCCGACGCGCCGGTGCGCATCGTCGCCTACGAGGACTACACCTGCGGGCACTGCGGCGACTTCAGCCGCGACACCAAGCCGCTGATCGAGGAGGAGTACATCAACCAGGGCCTCGTCTCGATCGAGTTCCGCCACCTCCCGCTGCTCGGGCCCGACTCCGTCAGCTCGGCCGCCGCCTCTGAGTGCGCCGCCGACCAGAACCTGTTCTGGCCCTACCACGACGTGCTCTTCCAGCGGCAGGGCCGCGCCGGCTGGGCCTCCGAGGGCAACCTCAAGAGGTTCGCGCGCGAGGTCGCCGACGAGCTGCCCGATGGCGCGTTCGACCTCGACAGATTCGATGACTGCGTGGAGTCCGGCATCAAGGAGCTGGTCGTCGAGGAGGAGGCCCGGCAGTCCGCCCAGGTGCTCCAGAGTCTGCTCGGCAGGTTGTCGACCCCGAACTTCCTGATCAACGGACAAGTGGTTCCCGGGGCTCAGCCGATCGAAACCTTCCGCGAGGTGATCGACGGCCTCCTGGCGGACGACGGCGGCTAGCCGCCGGACCGTGGCCTTCCTGCTCGCCCGCCGCCACGACCTGCTGCTTGCGCTTGCGATCGCCGGCGTCGTGGTCGCCGGCTACCTCAGCTGGGTCGCCCTCGACGAGGGTCAGGAGGCCGCGTGCTCCGGCGTCGGCGACTGCCAGACGGTCCAGGGTTCCGAGTTCGCCGAGATCGCGGGCGTGCCGATTGCCGTGCTCGGCCTCGGCATGTACCTCGCGCTGCTCGCGCTGATCGCGGCGCGCCGCTGGTGGGCGGCGCTGCGAGGCGAGGAGCCGCCGCAGGCGCTGGCAGGCCTGACGTTCGCGCTCGCCCTCGGCGGCACGCTCTACTCCGCCTACCTGACCTGGCTCGAGCTGTTCGAGATCGAGGCGATCTGCGTCTGGTGCGTGGGTTCGGCGGTGATCGTGACGCTGCTGCTGCTGCTCGCCGCGCCGGACCTGCGTGCGGCGCCTCGTGACATCGAGGCGGACACTGGCCCCTCGTAGGGGGACCCCCGTATCATCTGGCGCGATGCCCGTGTGCGGGCGGCCGAGGGAGGCGACGGTGAGCGAGGTCGAAGTCGGTTTCGATGACCTGACGGTGCTCTCCGAGGGAGAGGCCGACGTGTTCGTCCTGAACTTCAACGAGGACGACGGTCCGCCGCCCTACTACGTCACCGTCAACGGCCGCCGCTTCTCCTTCACCGGCGAGACGTTCCTGATCTTCGGCCACAGCGCCAAGCTCTCCAGCTGGGTACGCGAGCAGGAGGCCGAGGGCATGCTGGTCCTCCTCGGCGAGCGCGACGACCGCTACCTGCGCTACGTCCACGACCCGGCGGCGGAACTCGAAGAGGCCGAGGAGGCCGCTGCCGCCTCGTAACCCGAGCGCGCTCGTCTCACGTCTGCCGGCCACGCACTTCCGAGGGCGTAACAACCCATCGAGCCGGGAGCAGCGCCGGGCGAGCCCCCTCACCCCCACCCTCTCCCCCGGGAGAGGGGGCCGGACGGAGCCAGTCCTTCTGAGGGCACGCGTGCGGCCTGCGCTCAGTCTTCTTCGCCCACCGTGCGCGCGGTGAGGCCGTCCAGCAGCATCACAATCGCGTCCTCGCCGTTGTTGCTGTAGTAGCGGCGCAGGTGGCCGACCCGACGGAAGCCGCAGCGCTCGTAGAGCCGTAGCGCGCCCGCGTTCGAGGCGCGCACCTCCAGCGCGACGCTGTCGAGTTCGGCCTCGATCGCCAGGTCGCAGACGGCGAGCACCAGCGCGAGCCCGATGCCCTGCCGCTGCTTGCGCGGATCCACGGCGAGCGTGACCAGGTGCAGTTGCTCATGCGTGTACCAGGCGCCCGCGAAGCCGAGGATCGGCGGGCCCTCGGCAGCCCCGAGGCGCCGGCGTAGCCAGCCGAGCAGCCCGCGTCGCGGCGGCCGCGCGGCGTCGGGCGCGGCGTCGACGGCGACGAGGTAGTTCGCGAGGCCGTTGCGCAGCTCGCGCTCGAACGCGGTGCGCGGGTTGGCGGATCCGTAGGCGGCGCGCTCCAGCCGCCGCACCGTGCGCACGTCGGAGGGCGTAAGCGGGCGGATCGTGATCCGCGCGCCGTCAGGCGGCGGCGTGGCCTCGGAAGCCGCCGTCTCGGAAGCCGTGGTCTCGGGAGTCGTCATGGCCGGATCGTACAGCGCGGAGCGCCACCCGGCGCTCGGAGTTCCCGCGCGCAACGCGCAGCGTGCTCTTCGACAACGCTGATCCGGGACACCGGATTGACCGAAGGAGAGACGCATGACCGAACACGACGCGATTGAGCAGGACGGTGAGGACGCGGCCTCGAGCGAGCCGATCGCGGATCCCGAACCGTCCGGGGACGACCTGCCCGACGAGGCGGCGGCAGAGCTCGCCGCCGTCGCTGAGGCGGAACACGACGAGCTGACCACGCTGCGCAGCGAGCTGCAGGAGGCCCGGGACGCCCTCGACGCCGAGCGCGCGGCGCGCCGGGCCGCCGTCGCGCGCTACCGCGGTGCGCTGCTGACGGCCGAGCCGTCGCTACCGCCCGAACTGGTCGAGGGCGACGACACCGAGGCGGTCGATGCCTCGGTCGAGGCGGCGCGCCGCACGGTCGCGGAGATCCGGGAGCGGATCGCCCGCGAGTCGGAGGACGAGGCGGCGCGCGGCTTCCCCGCCGGTGCGCCGGAGCGGCGCGGACCGCGCACGGAGGCGATGAGCACGGCCGAGAAGATCGCGTACGGCCTCGAGCAGCGGAGCCGGACGTAGCCGGCGGCGAGCGCTGCCACATGGCCCTCGGAGCAGCGCGCGCACGCCTCTAGCGTGCCCGCGGCAATGGCGAGCAAGGCGCGCGGCGCGCGCCGGAAGGAACGGAACACGACACGATGGCACTGACCCTGACCGAAGGCGCGAAGCTCTCGAACGACGTCCTGCTCGAGGGCGTGATCGAGACGGTGATCTACGACAGCCCGATCCTGCAGCGGCTGCCGTTCATCGAGATCGTCGGCAATGGCCTCACCTACAACCGCGAGAAGCTCTCGGCCTCGGCCGGCTTCTACTCGGTGGGCGACACCTGGTCCGAGGACACGCCGACGTTCACGCAGATCACGACCGCGCTGACGATCCTCGGCGGCGACGCGGACATCGACAACTACATCGCCCGCACCCGCAACAACGTGCAGGACATCGAGGCGGCGGTCGTCGCGCTCAAGGCGAAGTCCGTCCAGCAGAAGTTCGACGACACGTTCATCAATGGCGACACGAGCAGCGATGCGAAGTCGTTCGACGGCCTCGACGAGCTGTGCCCGGCGGCGCAGACGGTCTCGATGGGCGCGAACGGCGCGACGCTCACCCTCGACAAGCTCGACGAGCTGATCGATACGGTGCGGGGCGGGAAGCCGGAAATGTTGCTGATGTCGCGCCGCTCGCGGCGGGCGCTCAACAAGCTCGCGCGTGCGGCGGGCGGCGGCGTCGTCGAGCACGACCGCGACGAGTTCGGCCGCATGGTCGCCTTCTACGACGGCATCCCGATCGGCGTGAACGACCACATCGCCGACGACGACACCACGGGCACGTCCGAGGACACCTCGACGGTCTACGCCCTGCAGTTCGGCGAGGGCGCCGTGGCCGGGCTGACCGCGCCCGGCGGGCTGACGATCGAGCGCGTCGGTGCGCTGGAGACGAAGGACGCGACTCGCGTGCGGGTCAAGTGGTACGTCTCCGTGGCGCTCTTCAACGAGCTCAAGCTCGCGAAGCTCAGCGGCGTCCGCCCCTAGCCAGACTCCGTGAGCACGAGGGCGGCCCGTCCGGCCGGCGCCGGGCGGCCGCCCTCCTCCCCAACCCCTCTCCGCCAACCCCCGGTCTCCCCAGCCCGAATCGAGGAAGAGATGGACCTGCCGTCGATGCGCGCGCGGCTGCGCCGCGACCTCCGCGACACCGACCCGGCGAACGAGCGCTGGCCCGACGAGGCGCTCGACCGGCACATCGAGCGCGCCGTCCGCGAGCTCTCGCTCGCCGCGCCGCTCGAGACGAGCGCGGCGCTGCGGACGGTCGCCGGCAGCCGCGACCTCAGCGTCGCGGCCCTGACCGACCGCGTCAGCGTCGACGCTGTCGAGTACCCGGTCGGGCTGTACCCGCCCTCGCGGCCGCCGTTCTCGCTCTGGGGCGACACGCTGACGTTGCAGGTCGGCGCGCCGCCGGACGGGGACGAGGCGGTCACGGTCCACTACTCGAAGCTGCACACGCTCGACGAGGTCGGCAGCACGCTGCCTCCCGCGCTCGATGACCTCGTGGCGACGGGGGCGGGCGCCTACGCGGCGCTGGAGTGGGCCTCGTTCGCGGTCAACCGCGTGAACGTCGGCGGGGCGGACACCTGGCGGCACTACCACGTCTGGGCGCAGGAGCGGCTCGCCGAGTTCGCCCGCGCGCTGGCCAGGCACGGCCGCGCGCGCCGCGCCCGCTCGGGCGTGCTCACCTCGCCGAGCGACGGGTAACCCGAAGCCGCATGCGAGCGCTCACCCCCACCCTCCGCGCCGCCCAGCAGTCGGCCAGTGCCGAGCCCCACCTCCGCGTGCGGCTCCTCGACCGGGACGCCGGCTCGATCCGGCTGCGCTGGCAGCGCAGCCACGAGGGCGCCGAGCCCGACGGCCCGTGCGCCCTCGCCGTGGCGGGCGACGGCGCCCTGCTGCGCGCACGCATCGACCCCGCGACGGGCGCGCTCAGCCGCCAGCGGGTGGCCGACCCTGCGTCGGGCGCGGGCTTCGGAGACTGGACCACCGTCGCGACCGTCGCCGTCGCGCCACGCCTCGGGCTGGCGGCCTCCGGCAGCGGCGCCATCCTCGCCAGCGTCCGCCCCGACGGCGTCCGCGTCGAGGTGCGCGAGAGCGCGGACTCGGGCGCCAGCTTCGGGGCGACGCGCACCGTGGCGACCGCCGGTTCGTCCGTCACGGCGGTGGCGGCGGCGCTCGAGGGTGACGGGTCCGCGACCGTGCTCTACGCCTCCGACGGGACCGTCTACGCGGTGCGCCGCCAGGCTCTCGGCGCGTGGGCCGCGCCCGTCGCCTGGTCTCGCTCGCTCGCGACGGTCAGCGGCCTCGCCGCCTACTTCGAGGTGGACTGCAACGTGCTGGTGTCGGGGACCGACGCGGACGGAGTCGCAGGCGTCTGGTCGACGGTGCTCGGCTCGGGTGGCGCGCGGCCGCCGGGCCACTGGCTGCCGCTCGTCGCGGTCGCCTCGGCAGCCGCCGGATCGGGCATCAGCTACCTCGCGAGCGGCCTGATGCGCGCCGGCGCGCCGCAGGCCGTGTTCGTCGAGTCCTACCGCGGCACGGGCGCCTACGACCGGGTGCAGATCGCGGCGGGCCTCGCCGGTAGCCTCCACGGCGACGGCGAATGGCGCGACCCGCGTCCCTTCGTCCACGCCTCGCCGTACGGGCTCGGCGCAGCGGCGTCGCCCGCCGCCGCCTGGCTCGCAGCGCCGGACGCGGTCTGGCGCGCGCCGATCGCGCACGTCGAGCAGGAGCTGACGGACGACGTGCTGGAGGCCGTGATCGATCAGCGCGAACAGGGACGGCTGTGGCTGACGCTGCGCAACGAGGACGGGCGCTACGCCGGCGCCCGCGCCCCGATCGCCCTCGCGCCCGGCGGCGAGCTGTGGGTGCAGCCCGGCTACCGCAGCGCGGCCGGCACCGAGACATCCGAGGGGCCGCGCTTCTGGATCGCTGCACTGCGGCGGCGTCGCAGTGGCGGCGCCGCTACGGTCGAGGTGGACGCCGTCGACGGGCTCGGCCTGCTCGAGGCGTGGGTTGCCGCGGAGCAGCTCGTCTGGGAGGCGGGACAGCGGAGCGCGATCGAGATCCTCGCCGCGATCGCCCGGCGCGCCGGGCTGCGGCTGACCGCGCGCGGGGCGAGCGCCGAGTCGGGCTTACTGCGTCCGGCGTTCACCGTCCGCGCCGGCGAGCGGGGCGCGACCGCCATGCGGCGGCTGCTGCGGGCATTGCCCGACCGGCTGCGCAGCGACGGCCGCCTGTTGGTGCTGTCCGAGCCGTCCGCGGGCGATGCAGCCGACTATGCCTACGGCACGGACCACGCCATCCTCGCGCACGCGATCGAGCTGGGCCGCCCGGCCGCCGGCTGGGCGCGCGTCTTCGGCAGCGGCGTCTTCGCCGAGGCGACCGACGAAGCCGCGATCGCCGAGGGCGCGGGTGCGGTCATCGCGGTCGACGAGAATCTCGGCGCGCAGGACCGCGTCGACGCGCGCGCCGGCACGCTGCTGCGCCAGTCTCGCCTCGCCGTCGAGCGCGGCGAGCTGCTCGTGCGGCCCAACGTCGCGCAGGAGCCCGGCGACATCATCGAGGTCAGCGACGCGGCGGCCGGCCTCGCTGCCGCGCCGTTTCGCGTTGCGGGCCTGCGGCTGCGCTTCTCCCGCGGCGCGCGGCCACGCTACGAGCAGACCCTGACGCTCGGGGAGGTCTAGCGATGCTGGAGCGCGCCACCCTGGTCTCGTTCGACAGCGCCGCCTGGACCGCGACCGTCCGCTTCGCCGGATCGCTCTCCTCGGTGGTCACGTCCGTCCCGGTTTCACGCGCCATCCCCGCCGCGCAGCTCACGGCCGGCCGCCGCCTCGCCGTCGCCGTCTTCGACGCCGGCAACCCGGTCGACGCGATGGTGCTCGGGGTGCGTTGAGGCGGAGCCCTCAGGCGCCGCCGCCGTCCTCGCCGAACAGCGCGGGTTGCTGCGCGACGGCGGCGAGCAGCGCGGGGGGCGGCTCCAGGCCCAGGCGGTCGTACGCCAGCCGCGAGGCGACCCGCCCGCGCGGGGTGCGCTGCAGGTAGCCAATCTTCAGCAGGTACGGCTCGTAGACGTCCATGATCGTGTCGGCCTCCTCGGAGACCGCGGCGGCCAGCGTCTCGAGGCCGACCGGGCCGCCGCCGAAGCGCTCGACGAGCACGCGCAGCAGCTCGCGGTCCATCGCGTCGAGGCCGAGCTCGTCGATGCCGAGCTGCGCGAGGGCGAGCGCGGCGACCGGCTCGGTGATCACCCCGTCCGCCTCGACCTCGGCGTAGTCGCGCACGCGGCGCAGCAGCCGGTTGGCGACGCGTGCGGTGCCGCGCGCCCGGCTGGCGATCGCCGTGACTCCATCGGCGTCGATGGCGCAGCCGAGCACGCCTGCCGATCGGCGCACGATCTCGCTCAGCGCCGCCTCGTCGTAGAAGTCCAGCCGGTAGCTCGCCCCGAAGCGGTCGCGCAGCGGCTGCGAGACCAGCGCGTAGCGCGTCGTCGCGGCGATCAGCGTGAAGCGGTTGAGCGTGAGCCGCACGTCGCGCGCCTTCGGTCCGCTGCCGAGGATGATGTCGAGCGCCCAGTCCTCCATCGCCGGGTAGAGGATCTCCTCGACGACGCGCGGCAGCCGGTGCACCTCGTCGATGAACAGCACGTCGCCGGGCTGCAGGCTGGTCAGCACCGAGGCGAGATCGCCGGCGCGCTCGATTGCCGGCCCGGAGGTGACGCGGATCGAGACGCCCATCTCGGAGGCGAGGATCATCGCGAGCGTCGTCTTGCCGAGGCCGGGCGGGCCGTGAATCAGCAGGTGGTCGAGCGGTTCGCCCCGCCCCTTCGCCGCGGCGATCGCGATCCGGAGCGACTCCTTGACCGTGTCCTGGCCGAAATACTCCTCGAGGCGCCGGGGGCGCAGCGTGGGCTCGATCGAGATGTCTTCGGGGGTTTGCGTGCGGGCCAGCGGACCGCGCTTCTCGTCGTCCACGCCGCCTCCTGCCGTACCCCGCCGCGCACAGTATAGCGAACGTGCGTTCTTAGCGCGAGCGAGTGGACCGCAGCGTCTCAATACGGGGGCTCGAGCTCCGGGAACATCGGGAAGTGGCGGACGTTGCGAGTCCAGAGTCGCGCGTCGAGGCGTTCGGCCGTCGCCGCAATCACGTAGTCGACCGGATCGACACCGGGGTGCGACGGCAGAAGGCGGTTGGCCAGCATGCCGGCACGTTCGGCGAGCTCGTCATCCACCTCGATCCAGTCGAGGCTGTCGAGCAGGCGACGCGTGGCGCGCTCCTCCGGCGCCCGCATCCCGGCCAGCACCTCGACCCTGGTGAGTACGGACGCGACGAGCCGCTCGCCGGCGGCCGTCGCGCCGCGAAGCGCCTCGCGAGCCGCTTCCTCGCCTCGCAGGTGGTCGATCAGCACCGAGGTGTCGACGACGATCGCCATCAGTCCGCCAGCCGGCGAGACATGCCGTGGCGCAGCCCCTCGACGTAGCTCGCGCCATCGAAGTCACGGTCCGCCCAGGAGGCGAAGCTCGCGTCGAGGGCGCTCCGGAGCTCCGTGCCGGGAGCCGCTCCGTAACGGTGATCGAGCGCCCGGCGGACCAGCTCCGCGAGGCCGAGGCCGGAGCGCCGGGACTCCTCGCGCAGCCGCGCATACTGCTCATCGGTCAGCGTGATCTGCGTGCGGTGACTCATGATGTAAGCCTACATCACTCGACGGGCTGAACGCACAAGCGGCAACGTGGGGTTCTGGCCGATGACGAACCTACCGCGATAGCGGCGCTCGCGAGCGCTATCGTGACCACCGCAACAGGAAGGGGATCCGCATGGCGCACATCGCAGCCCTGGCGATCGAGGATGTGGACCCGGAGATCCGGGACTCGCTCCGGGCGATGGAGGAGACGGGCGGCTACATCCCTCGAGGGCAGCTCACGATGGCGCGGAGGCCCGAGCTGGTGAAGGCCGTGAGCGTCATGCTGGCCGCCACCCGCTCCGGAAGCGTCGAGCGCGAGCTGAAGAGCATCGTCTCGCTGGCCGTCGACATCGCGGCGGAGTGCTCGCACACCCAGTCACACGCGGCGTTCCGGGCGGCGTGGAACGGAATGCCCGTCGAGAAGCTGCGCGCGGTGTACGACTTCGAGGAGAGCGACCTGTTCTCGCCCCGCGAGAAGGCGGCCCTGCGGCTGGCGCGCGACGGCTCGGTCGTCCCGACCCGGGTGACCGGGGAGCACTTCGACGCCCTGCATGAGTGGTTCGACGAGGGCGAGATCGTGGAGCTGGTCGCCGTGATCAGCTGGCGCGGCTTCCTCAACCACTGGAACAACATCGTGGCCACCGAGACGCACCCGCTGCCCGCGGGGTGGGCTCGCGAACACCTCGCCGCCGTCGGCTGGGAGGCGGGCCCGCACGCCTGACGCGGCAGCCCGGCTCCCGGGGCGAGTGGGTTAGCGCCGCTGGCCCCGTGCGGGACGGCGCTCGGCCGGCCGGGTGCCGCCGCCCGAGGCGCGGGCCCGCCCGTTGCGGGGCTTCGAGGGCCGTCGTCCGTTGGGACCGCGCCGTGCGTTGCCGCCGTTCGCGTTTCGGCCCTGGTCGGGGCTGGCGCTCTCGCGCGGCGCGGACCACGAGGCGAGGTCGAGCAGCCTGCGGTCGCCGGCGCGCATCTCGACGACGGAGTAGTTGCTGCCGCCGTCGCGCTGCAGCACGGCGACATCGGGCCGCTGCTCCGGCAGCACGAGCGTGACGACCATGCCGCCCTCGCCGGCGCGCGCGGTGCGGCCGGAGCGGTGCACGTACGTCTTGTGGTCCTCGGGCGGGTCGTAGTGCACGACGACGTCGACGCCGTCCACGTGCAGGCCGCGCGCGGCGACGTTCGTGGCGACGAGGACGGGCGAGTCACCCCGCCGGAACGCCTCGAGCGTGGACTCGCGGCGGTTCTGCGAGAGCCGCCCGTGAATGGCGCCGACCCGCAGCCCGGTCCGCCCCAGCCGCTTCGCCACGCGGTCCGCGGCGCGGGTCGTGCGCACGAAGACCAGCGCCCGCCGCGCTCCCGCGCAGATCTCGGAGGTGACGTCGATCTTGTCCTCGGAGCGCACGCCGATGAAGCGCTGCTCCAGCCCGTCCACGGTGGGCGCGGCGGAGGCGACCTCGTGGCGGGCGGGGTGCTGCTGGTAGCGGCGCACGAGGGCGCCCACCGCGCCGTCGAGCGTGGCCGAGAATAGCAGCGTCTGGGGCTGCCCCTCGATCTGGTTCAGGATGCGCTCCACCTGCGGCAGGAAGCCCATGTCGGCCATCTGGTCGGCCTCGTCGACGACGACGAACGAGACCGCGGCGAGCGACAGCTCGCCCTGTTCGAGGAGGTCGTTGAGCCGCCCCGGCGTGGCGATCACGATGTCCACGCCCAGCTGCAGCGCGCGCACCTGCCGCGGCATCGAGACGCCGCCGTAGATCGCGGTCAGCCAGAGGCCGCGGGCGGCGGCGAGCGGTGTCAGCTCCTCGGCGATCTGGTTCGCGAGCTCGCGCGTGGGCGCCAGCACCAGCGAGTGCGGGCGGCGCGGTCGCGCGGTGGTCGTGCGCTCGATCATCGGCAGGCCGAAGGCGAGCGTCTTTCCGGAGCCGGTTTGCGCCATCCCGCAGATGTCTTCGCCGGCCAGCGCATCGGGGATGGCCAGCGTCTGGATCGGGAAGGGGCGCTCGATGCCGGCTTCGGTCAGCGTCTCGGTGAGGTCGGGTGAGACGCCCAGCGCCTCGAAGGTCGGGGCGGGGCTACCGCCGTTGCGGTGCAGCGTGTGCGCGCCGTGCTCGGCCTGTGCCGGGGCGTCAGCGAGGACCGCGGTCCGTGTGGGCGCGGGCGCGTCGGGAGGGGAGAGGGTCATAGAGGGCGGTTCCGTTCGTGGTGAGGGAGGGTGTGGTGGTGGCCTCCGCGCTGAGCGAGGCCGGGATTGCTTCAACGTGCCACTACTGTCCGCGGGCGCCCGAGCGGGCGGGGCGCCCCGTATGCGAGTCGCGCGAGGTGGTGAGTGGAGAGCCCGGCGCCCGGCCGGACTCTCCCCACCTGCTCCTGACGGTCAGTCACCCGAGGGCCAGAGGCCCACATGCCAGGGGCGAACGCTAGCGACGGTCGTACCCGCCGCGCCCGCCGCCGTAGCCGCCACCACGACCGCCGCCGCCGCCGTAGCCGCCGCCACCACCGCCGCCGCCGTAGCCGCCGCCGCCACCGCCGCCACGGTTCTCACGAGGCCGCGCCTCGTTCACGTTCAGCGTGCGACCGCCGAACTCCGTGCCGTTGACGCCCTCGATGGCCTGTGCGGCCTCGCTCGTGGACATCTCGACGAAGCCGAAGCCTCGCGCCCTGCCGGTCTCACGGTCGGTCGGCAGCGCCACCGAGAGCACTTCGCCGTACGTGGCGAACAGCGTCTCCACTTCGTCCTCGGTCGCTGAGTAGGGCAGATTGCCTACGTAGATTCTCTGAGCCAAACGTCTTCACTCCTTGCCGGCCACGCCGGCGCTGCGGATGCGTCCAGACGGACGGATCCATGGTTGTTCTCAGGCTCGACGCGGGCGCTCGGGTGAAACGACAGAGCAGAGGTACTGAGCTTGCGGCTCCTTCGCCGCCTATCCACCCTACCGCGTTTCGCCGCTACGGGCTGACCGGGCGCTATCCTCCGCCCGATGACCGCCGCGCCGTCACCCACTGCAGAGGCCGTCGCGGCCGCGCTGCGCTCGCCCTTCGTGCCCGAGGTGGTCGCCGCCCTCGGGGCCTGCGAGGGAGTGCTCGAGGCCGTCTGGCCGCAACTCGAGCCGTCCGTGGAGACCGCGGGTTTCCTCGGCAGCGCGCTCTACATGGCGGACATGGCGCTCGACGCCGTCGAGGAGGTCTACCAGCCCACGCTGAGCCGCGAGACGCTGCTCGGCGGTGCGCTCACCGCGGACGACCTCGACTGCCTGCTCGCCGTGCTCGACGCCTTCCACCTGGTGCAGCCGCAGTTGCTGCTGCTCTGCGCCGCCCTCGCCGAGGCGCGCGAGGCGCCCTCGGTCGGCGGGCAGGGCCGCCCCGCCCCGCGCGAGGACGGCGAGCGTGAGCGCGCGCACCTGGCGCGCGAGGTGGAGCTCGCCTCGGCGGCTGCCGGTCCGCTGCCGGAGGTGGCCGAGGTGCTGCAGCTGGTGCGTCCGCCGGAGCTGTACCGCGCGATCGCGGTCTGGCCCGGCTACCTCGAGGCGGCGTGGGACGAGCTGCAGCACCTCTCCGCCTACCCGCTGTTCCGCCAGCGTGGGCGCGCACTCTACTTCTACGCGCGCTCCTCGACGCGCTTCCTCGCGCAACCGCTGCGCGCCGACGAGGACGCCCTGCGCGCCGCCGGCGTGAGCGCGGAGGCGATCGCCGAGGCGCGCGCGGTCGTCGACGCCGCGCTGCCTGCGCTGGCGACGATGATGATGCACTGCACGGCGCTGCGGCTCGGCCTCGGCATCCGCACGCGCGAGGTCGTCGAACAGCCCTAGCCTGTCCGCGTTCAGGGCGAGCGCTACAATCGCCAACCGAACCGCCGGAAGCGAGGGCGCATGCCCGAGAGCATCCGTGACCTCCGCAACGCCTTGCGACCCGGCGATCCTCACGTCGAGGAGACGCTGCGCGACGCCGAGGTCGTGCGCTCGCGGCTGCTCTACGACTCCTCCAACTACGTCTTCCTCGTGGACCTCGTGCACCCCGCGCACGGCGAGGGGCTCGCCGTCTACAAGCCGCAACGAGGCGAGCGACCGCTGGAGGACTTCCCCTACGGCACGCTCCACCTCCGCGAAGTCGCGGCGTACGAGTACGCGCGGCTGCTCGGCTGGGAGATCGTCCCGCCCACCCTCGAGCGCGAGGGGCCCGAGGGCGCGGGCTCGGTCCAGCTCTTCATCGAGCACAACCCGGCCGAGCACTTCTTCGAGCTGCGCGATCGCGAGGAGTTGCGCGAGACGCTGATCCGCATCGCCGCCTTCGACCTGCTCGCGAACAACGCCGACCGCAAGGGCGGGCACGTCCTGCTCGACGCCGCCGGACGGCTCTGGTGCATCGACAACGCGCTCTGCTTCCACAGCCACGAGAAGCTGCGCACGGTGGTCTGGGACTTCGCGGGCGAGCGGTTGCCGGAGCAGTGGCAGCACGACATCCGCCGCGCGCGCGACTGCCTGCGCGCCGCGGACCCCTCGACGGACGCGCTGCGCGCCTGCCTGCACGAGCGCGAGGTCGAGGCGCTGATCGAGCGCAGCACGGAGCTGCTGGCGAACCCGGTGCTGCCGGAGATGTATCCCTGGCGCTGCGTCCCCTGGCCGCCGATCTAGTGGCCCGTCACGGCTAGAGCCAGCGCCGCAGCCGCTGCCTGAGCCGCCAGCGCGCCCGCATCCAGCGCACTCCGAGGCTGCGCGAGCGGCGGACCAGCGCCTCGGCTTCCTCCTCCGTGCCGAGGATCAGCGGCTGCCGCCAGTCGCGAATCGTCGGCGGGCGGTCGCCGCGGACGGACGCGGGCGCCTCGAAGCGTTCGAGGTCGCTCCACTCCTTCCCCTGCATCGTGAGCGCGACGCGGCCCGAGGAGCGCACGAGGGAGACGCCGGCGGCCACGTCCCAGATGCTCGGCGATCCGAAGATCGCCGACTGGAAGATGCCGGCGGCGACGAAGGCGCACTCCAGCGCCGCCGATCCCGTGACTCGCGTGTCCAGGCTGCGCCGGCGGCCCGGCGCGCCGCCCGGCGCCGCGCCGAGGCGGCGCGTGACGCCGACGCTGGGCCGGCCGAGCGGCGCCGGCTCGCCCTCGAAGCAGAGCGGGCCGCCCTCGTGCGCGTGGTAGACGCCGGGCCGCAGCGCGTGCGAGGTCGAGCACCAGATCGCGCCCACCACGGGCCGCCCGCTCCGGAGCACGCCGATCGAGCTGGCGAACAGCGGGAAGCCGTTGACGAAGTTCGCGGTGCCGTCGACCGGATCGAGGACCCAGACGAACTCGCGGCCGGCCTCGTCGTCGTCGCCCACCTCCTCGCCGATCACGCCGTGCTCGGGGAAGCGCTCGGCGATCTGCTCGCGCAGCAGCGCCTCGATGGCGCGATCGGTCTCGGAGACGGGGTTGGTCGGGGCGCCGCCCGCGGTGGTGGTCTCGTCCTTGTACTCGACGACGATCTCGCGTGCGAGCGCTTCCGTGATCCGCTCGCCCGCGAGCCGGCCGAGGTCGAGCGCGGCCTCCTCGATCGCCGCGAGGTCGCGATCCTCGGCCTGCGGCTCGGGCGCGGAGGCGGTCACGCGGCCGCCCGTTCGCCGCGGGCACTGGCGCCGGCGCGCCCGCGTTCGCTAGCCTGCACGGGCAGCGCTCCGGGGAGGGCGAGGTGCGCGTGTGAGCGACGGCGACTGGATCGAGTCCAGCGAGGGCGACCTCGACCCCGATCTCACCGAGGAGGCGGGATACGCGTACTGGGACCCGCCGGCCCACCGGGCCTGGGGCAGCGTGCTGCTGCGAGTCGCCATGGCGATCGTGCTGATCGCGCTACTCGGAAGCGTCGTCGTCGCCGTCGTCCGCTGAGTCTTCGCCCGGCGAGTCCTCGAACACGAAGTCGAACGAGTCGTCCTCGCGCTCTCCGATGAGTCCGAGCTTCCTGGCGGCGACGGCCACGATGCCTGCGATGGCGGCGAGGATAAAGAGCCTGCGGAATATCTTCATGGCGGGGCGCCTTTCGCTCTGCCCTTCCATGATGTGCGCCGCTGCCGCTCCGAGTCCAGCCGGACGCCTCGAATGTCCCGTTTCGGCGGCGCGGCGTCCACCACTCTGCTTACCACAACCGGCGCTGCCGGTATCATGGCTGCCCGATAGCTCCCCGCCACGGCGCGAATCGCGCGCACGGGTCGGCGCATGAACGTACGCTTGACGGGTCCGCACGCCAGCCCCGGCGAGCCGGAGCCGATCGCCGTCATCGATGTCGGCTCGAACTCCCTGCGCATGATGATCGCGCGGCCCCGCAACGACGGGTACCTCGAGGTGATCGCCGAGCCGCGCGCCACCGTGCGCCTCGCCCGCGCCGTCGATGCCACGGGCGGCCTCTCGGCGGAGGCGATCGATCGCACGCTGACCGTGCTCGACGACTTCATGGCGCTCGCCGCGCGGCGGGGGGTGGCCCGCGTCTGCGCCGTCGGCACCGCGGCGCTGCGCGACGCGGGCAACGCGCTCGACCTCGAGGCGGCGATCCGTGACCGCTGGGGTATCGAGCTGGAGGTGCTCGACGGGGAGACCGAGGGGCGCCGCGCCACGCTCGGGGCGATCTACGGCCTGCCGGTCGAGCATGGGCTGGTCGTCGACCTCGGCGGGGGGAGCCTGCAGATCGCGCGCTTCCGCGACCGCGCGATCCGCGAGACCTGGAGCTTCCCGCTCGGCACGCTGAGGCTGACCGATCGCTTCCTGCCCTCGGATCCGCCCGCGGACGAGGAGATCGAGGCGCTGCGCCTGCATGTCCGCGCCGAGCTCGTCAGCGCGGGCGTGCCGCGGCTCGCGAAAGACGAGCTGCTGGTGGGGACCGGCGGCACGGTCCGCAACCTCGCTGCGGTGAGCCGTCGCGGGCGGCGCTATCCGATCGTGCGCGTCCATGGCTACACGCTGACCTCGCGCCGCCTGCGGCGCGTGCGCAACCGCCTCGCGAGCCTCACTCCGGTCCAGCGCCGTCTCGTGCCCGGCCTGAACCGCGACCGCAGCGACATCATCGTGGCCGGCGCGAGCGGCGTGCTCGCCGTCGCCGAGCACGTGCGAGGCCGCTCGCTGCTCGTCTCCGGGCAGGGACTGCGCGAGGGCGTCGCGCGCGGCGACGGACCGTTGCCCGACCCGCCGATCGTGCGCCGCGCCTCGGTCGGCGCACTCGCGCGGCGCTTCGCGAGCTGGGACGACGATCGCGCCCGCCGCCGCACCGGCATCGTCGAGCTGCTGCTCGCGCTGCTCGACCCCGAGGCGGACGAGGGCCAGCGCGAGACGCTGCGCTACGCCTCGACGCTCTACGACATCGGCGGCTCCGTCGACGCCTACCGCCGCCAGCGCGCCGCCGCGGACATCGTGCTCAGCGCTGACCTCAGCGGCTTCCAGCACGCCGACGTGGCGCGCCTCGCCGCCCTGATCCGCATCGCGCACCGCCCGCAGACACTGGCGCGCGTGCTGCGCCCGCTGCTCGGGCCCGAGGATGACGAGGCGCTGCAGCGTGCTGCCGCGATCCTCGTGCTCGCCGACGGGATGGAGCTGCGCCTGCCGCCCGGCGCGCCGCCGCAGCTGACGCTGGATGCGGGCGGCGATCTGCGCGTGCTGCTGCCGGGGCGCTCCAGCTGGCGCCCGGAGCGGATCGCCACCCGCATCGAGCAGGTCTTCGGCAGGCGACTGCTGATCGAGGACGAGCGGGGGCGGGTGTTCGCCGCCGCCGGCTAGGCGTCGCCTCGGCTGGCCCTGCGGCCAGCGATGCCGCGCAGCACCTTCGGCGGCAGGTACTCCTCGAGGGTTGCGCTCCCCGGCAGCAGCGCCGGGTCGCAGCGCAGGCAGGCGACGCCGCCCTTGCGCCAGTGCAGCCACAGCGCGTGCGCCTCGCCGGTCAGCAGCACCGAGGCGAGCTGACCGAGGTCCGGCTCGTGGCCGACCAGCGCGATCGCGCGGCCCTCGCCGATGCTGCTGCGCTGCTCCGCGATGCGGGCGAGCTCGGCAAGCGCGTGCTCCGGCCTGCTCCTCGGCCGCGCGGAGTCGAAGACGACCGGCGCCGGCCAGCCGGCCTCCGAGGAGAGAATCACGGCGGTCGCCCAGGCCCGCACGTAGGGGCTGGTCAGCAGCACGTCCACCTCGATGCCGAGGCGGCGCAGCCCCGCGGCCGCGCGCTCGAAGCGGCGGCGGCCGCGATCGGAGAGCGGGCGCAGCGCGTCGTCGGGCCAGCGCCGGGCGTCGCGCTCCTCGGCGATCGCGTGGCGGACGAGGTAGAGGTTCATCGCGCTTCCCCGGTGCAGGGAGGCTTGTCGAGCGCCCGATCGAACCGCTTCCAGCACTTCCGGAAGCGCGCCCACGCGGCGCGGAACGCCTCGTCCCGTGTGGCGAGCACGCGGGCCTCGCGTTCGGCCAGGCGGCCCATCGCGAACAGCGTCCCGGGCGGAGTCTCGCGATCCGTGCGAGCGATCCCCTGGAGCCGCGCGATCGCGATCGCGGCGTCCTGACTGCGGCCGAGCACGTCCTGCACCTCCTTGAGCGCCTCGATCAGCTCCCGGGCCGGTTCGCCGTAGAGGTCCTCGACGCACTCGGTCACGTAGCGCACGCGCTTCGCCCGGATCCGCGCCCGGTGGTACTCGCGCGCCGGCGCGTCGCCGTCGAGGCGCCGGACGGTGCGCCTCAACCGCTTGCGGGCCTTGCGCAGCAGCCCCGGAACCGCGAGGTGCGCGGGCCGCGCGCCCTCGCCCGTGGTCGTGGGTGGTCGGCGCAGCGCTTCGGCCATGCCCTCGGTCAGCGCCTTGTAGCGTGGCGAGTTCAGCGCCGCCAGCAGCTCCCGGCGCGCGTCGCGCCGCGCGGCTAGCAGCTGCTCGCGCAGCGGCGCGAGGGCGGCATCCGACTCGCCGAGCGCTTCGATCTGCACGTCGAGGTCGCGGACCTCGCCGAGCGCGTCGGCGATCCAGCGCCACTCCTCGCGCAGCGCGAGGAGTTCCGGCGACAGCGCCTCCGCGAAGCTACGGGTCACCGCCCGCATCCGGCGGCTGGCGACGCGCATGCGGTGCAGCGCCTCGATGTTGTCGCCCAGCCGCGTCCCCGGCTCCTCGGCGAGGCAGGCCGCGAGCTGGCGGCGCAGCGCGGCGCGGGCCACCTCGGCGAGGCTCGAGGAGTGGTCGTAGTCCGTCGGCCCCAGGTTGGGCGGAGGGGCGGGCTGCAGCGCGGCGGCCGCGAGCCCGGCCTCGAACTTCGAGCCCTCCGCCGGCCTCAGCCCGGCGTCCTCGCGCAGCCGCCGCGCGAACGGCGCGACACGCTCCGGTGTGCCCTCGCCGCCGACCTCGACCTCGAGGCGGCGCAGCCCGGCCGTGGCGGCGCCGTCCGCGTGCAGGATCGAGGTGTCGTCGATCGCGATCTCGGCGAGCGTTGCGCAGCCCGAGCGCAGCGCGAAGCGGCGACGCACGGTGCGCAGCGTGAACAGCGGCCGCAGCGCGTCGTTCCCGGCAACGTCGCGCACGCGTCGCGAGACCGGCCCCGCCCCGGCCCGCAGCCCGGCCAGGGGCGTGAGCGGGTAGGCCGCACTCAGGCGCTCGCTGATCTCCAGCCGCCGCAGCGGCGCGTGCTCCTCGGAGCCGCCGCCTCGCCCGGTGAGCGCCTTCAGCTCCGCCAGCGGCGGGCCGCCCTCGTCGCGTAGCCGCAGCGCGAACCCCGCGCGCTGGAACGCCCACCCGTCCGTGTCGAGGTACTGATCGACGAGCTGCTGCTCGCCGAGCGGCTCCAGGCTCAGCCCGTCCGCCGCCGCTTCGTACCGCAGGACACGCTCCGCCTCGGCAGGATCGTCGGCGACGAACTGCCACTCGATTTCATGATCGAGGCAGGAGGGCGAGTCGACTGGGGAGACTGCTCGCTGCACCGGAGCACGAGTGTAGGCCCGCGGCGCAAGCCCTGCCCGGCGGGCGGCGCTCTACGATCTCAGAGTGACAGGACTCGAACCCTGCTCCGGCTCTGGTAAGCCAGAGACTGCTCGATGTCCTCTTGCTCAAGATACGGATAGGACTCCAGGATGTCGGCAGGCGAGCGGCCGGACGCCAACAGTCCCACGACGGTCCCCACTGTGACCCGCATCCCGCGGATGCAGGCCTTGCCGCCCATGACGGCTGGATCGATGGTGATCCTGTCCTGCGTCCTCATCATCCGTTACCTTCCCGGCTCGCCAACGGCGAGCGAGCGGATGCACTCATGGTACATCGCCGCGAACGGAGGTTGGTTGGGTAGTGGGCTGGCGCGATGCGAGCAGCAGGTAGTGGCGCCCTCGCCGGGGGCCCGATTAACGACTGCTTAACCGCCTCGCGCTACCCTCCGGCGATGCGCGAGTGGCTCCCGAAGTTCGATCACGGGCGGGCGTACGCGGCTGAATCGCTCGGCACGTTCCTGCTCGTCTTCGCCGGCCCCGGCGCCGTGGTCATCGACGCCGTCTCGGGAGGCGGGGTCGGTTCGCTCGGGATCGGTCTGAGCTTCGGGCTGGCGGTGATGGCGGCGGTCTTCGCGACCGGGCACATCTCCGGCGCACACATCAATCCGGCGGTGACCATCGCCTTCGCCGTCGTCGGGCGCTTCCCGCGGGCGCACGTCCTGCCGTACCTCGTCGCGCAGTTGGCGGGAGCGGCGGCCGCCGGACTGGTGCTGCGCTGGCTGTTTGGGCGTGTCGCCGGCCTCGGCAGCACCGTACCGGGCGACACCGCGGCCCAGGCGCTCGGCCTCGAGGTGGTGATCACCACCTTCCTGATGTTCGTGATCATGGCCGTCGCCACCGACGCACGCGCCGTGCGCGGCACGGCGGCGATCGCCATCGGCGGCTACGTCGGCCTCGCCGCCACCTTCTCCGGCCCGATCGCGGGCGCCTCGATGAACCCGGCGCGCTCGTTTGGCCCGGCGCTGCTCTCCGGCACGTGGACGGACCACTGGGTCTACTGGGTTGGGCCGATCGCCGGCGCCATCCTCGGCGCGCTGCTCTACCAGTTCGTGCGGGCGGCGAGCCCGCCGGGCTCCGGGGACGCCGGCGAGGCGTAAGAGGCTAGTAGGTCGAGAGGTCCATCTCGACGATCTCGCCGGTCTCGGTGAAG
The DNA here is from genome assembly GCA_965207415.1 of Dehalococcoidia bacterium. GTDB lineage: Bacteria > Chloroflexota > Dehalococcoidia > UBA2979 > UBA2979 > VXMT01. The sequence continues at coordinate 2,477,672 of CBDBMD010000003.1, read as the reverse complement.
ACGACGCGCTCGGCGATGTTCGTGGTGCGGTCCGCGATCCGTTCGAGGTTGTGCGCCACCCAGAGCAGGTGCGTGCACGGCTCCACCGTCGTGGGGTCGTTGATCATGATCGCGACCAGATCCTGGTAGACGCGGTCCTGCAGTTCGTCCACCCCGTCGTCCGCCTGCCCCACCCGGTAGGCGGCCTCGATGTCGCCGTTGACGAAGGCGTCGAGGGCGTTGTTGAGCATCGAGCGAGCGCGCGTCGCCATCTCCGGGATGTCGACCAGCGGCTTGACCAGCGGCTCGTCAGACATCATCTGCACGATCGCGCCGATGCCCTTGGCGTGGTCGCCCATCCGCTCGAGGTCCACGACCATCGAGAGCACCGAGATCACGACGCGCAGGTCGCGGGCCATCGGGCCTTGCTGGGCGAGCAGGTGCAGCACCTGGTTGTCGAGGTCGAAGCGCTTGCGGTTGACCTCGGTGTCGTCGCGCACCACCGCGTCGGCGAGCGCGACATCGCGCTCGACAAGCGCCACGATGCAGCGCTCGATCTGGCGGTCGACCATCGCGCCCATCTCGAGCAGGCCGTCCTGCAGCCGGTCGAGGTCAGCCTGGAACTGCTCTCGCGGCATCTCCCTGGTGCTCCGATCCGGCGGTGCTGGGTCTCTCCGCCTGTGGGGTCCCCGATGGGACGCGCCGCCGCCAGCGCGACCGCAGGTGTTGGTGTGGCTGCGTCGAAGACTAGCCGAAGCGGCCGGTGATGTACTCCTCGGTGCGGCGGTCTTGCGGGTTCAGGAAGATCTCCTCGGTGTCGGAGAACTCGATCAGCCGCCCAACCAAATCGTCCTCGGCGAGCATGTAGGCCGTCTTGTGCGAAACGCGCGCCGCCTGCTGCATGTTATGCGTGACTACTACGATTGTGTAGTCGTTCGACAGCTCGAGCATCAGGTCCTCGATCCGCTGCGTCGCGATCGGGTCGAGGGCGGAACACGGCTCGTCCATCAACACGACCTCGGGGTTCACCGCGATTGCGCGAGCGATGCAGAGCCGCTGCTGCTGTCCGCCGGAAAGCGCCAGCCCGGACTTCTTGAGGTCGCCCTTGACCTCGTCCCAGAGCGCCGCCTTGGTCAGCGACTCCTCCACGAGCTCGTCCATGTTGCCCGTGTAGCCGTTGATCCGCGCGCCGAACGCGACGTTGTCGTAGATCGACTTCGGGAACGGGTTCGGCTTCTGGAAGACCATGCCGACGTGACGGCGAACCTGGGACGGTTCGGTGTTGGGCGCGTAGATGTTGGCCCCGTCGATGACGACCTCGCCCTCGATGGTCACGCCGTCGATCAGGTCGTTCATGCGGTTCATGCAGCGCAGCAGCGTGCTCTTGCCGCAACCGGAAGGCCCGATCAGCGCCGTGACGCGGTTGCGAGGCACATCGAGCGTGACGTTCCCGATCGCCTGCTTCTGACCGTACCAGAGGCTGACATTGCGAATCTCGACGGCGATGCCTTTCTCCGTCGGGGGTTCCGACTCCCGCTCGCGCACGCCGGCCTGCACGCTCACAGTGCCGCCGCGGGCCGCCGCCGCCGCTGTCCGCTCTGCTTCGTCGGTCACGTTGCCGACCATCCTCGACTCCTCACTCCGCCGGAACCCGCGAGGGGCGCCGGCGCACGCGTACGTTCTAGCGTCCGAAACGCCGTCCGGTCCACTGCCGCAGGAGCACGGCAATCGCGTTCATCGAGAGTAGCATCACGAGCAGCACGATGATGCCCGTGGCCGCGAGATCCTGGAACTCCGGCTGCGGCCGCGCCACCCAGTTGTAGATCTGGATCGGCATCACCGTGAACGGGTCCAGCAGACTCTCCGGCCGGAAAGCGACGAAGGTCAGCGCGCCGATCATGATCAGCGGCGCCGTCTCACCGATCGCCCTCGACAGCGCGAGGATCGTGCCCGTCATGATGCCCGGGAACGCCTGCGGCAGCACGTGGTGCCAGACCGTCTGCCAGCGCGTCGCGCCGACCCCGTACGAGGCCTCGCGCAGCGACAGCGGCACCGCCCGGATCGACTCCTGCGAGGCGACGATCACGATCGGCAGGATCAGCAGCGCCATCGTCGCGCCGCCGGCGATGATTGAGCGCCCGAAGCCGCCCCCGATGCTCGGACCGATGCCGAGCGTGCCGCGTACGAACAGCTGCAGGCCGAGGATGCCGAAGACGATCGAGGGCACCCCGGCGAGGTTCGAGATGTTGGTCTGGATCGCCTTCGTCACGAATCCGCGAGGCGCGTACTCCTCGAGGTAGATTGCGGCGCCCACGCCGATCGGGAAGGCGAGCAGCGCCGTCGTGGCGATCAGCCAGAGGCTGCCCCACAGCGCCGACTGGAAGCCCGCGCGCTCCGGGAAGCGCGACGGGAAGTTCTGGAGGAACTCCCAGCGCAGGAAGCCCGCGCCGTCCCGCCAGACGTCGACGAGCAGGAAGACAAGGAAGACGACTCCAACGAGGGTGCCGGCGAGGCAGACTGCAAAGAATGCCGCGCCCTTCTTGTTGCGGAAGGACAGCCTCGGGAGGTACAGGCCCTCGTCCCGCGTGCTCTGCATGTCCGTGGCGGCCATCAGTCGTAGACCTCCCGGAAGCGGGCGGTGACCCGCGCGGCGATGATGTTCATGACCAGCGTCATGACGAACAGCGTCAGCGCGACGACGAAGATGGTGCGGAACTCGATTGTCCCGTGCGGCGTATCACCGAGCGAGACCTGCACGATGTAGGCGGTCATCGTCTGGATCGACTCCAGCGGGTTCGCCGTCAGGTTCGGTGACGCGCCCGCCGCGATCGTCACCGCCATCGTCTCCCCGATCGCCCGCGAGGCCGCGAGGATGTAGGAGGCGATGATCCCGCTCAGTGCCGCCGGGTAGACCACGCGCGTGACCACCTCGAACTTCGTCGCGCCCACGCCGTAGGCGGCCTCGCGCAGGTCGGCCGGGACGGCGTGCAGCGCGTCGTCGGAGAGCGAGGAGACCATCGGGATGGTCATGATCCCGACGACCACCATCGCCGAGAGCCCATTGAAGATCTCCGTCTCGGGGAAGAGCGTGGCGCGCAGCAGCGGCGTCACCGCGGTGAGAGCGAAGTAGCCGTAGACCACCGTCGGTACGCCCGCCAGGATCTCGAGGATCGGCTTCAGCGTCGCGCGTACGCCGGGACTTGCGAACTCGGACAGGTAGATCGCGCTCGCGCTCCCGACCGGCACGGAGATCAGCGCCGCGCCGACCGCCACCAGCAGCGTGCCGCCGATCAGCGGCAGCACGCCGAACGACTGGTTCGTGTAGAGCGGCGTCCACTTCGTGCCCGTGAAGAACTCCCAGGGCGAGACGTCGCGGAAGAACTGCAGGCCCTCGACGACGAGGATGAGCACGATGCCCACCGTGGTGAGCACCGTGATCGCCGCGCAGAGGAACAGTGCGTAGCCGATCGCCCGCTCGACCAACTCGCGGCCGCGGCGGCGCTGGAATTGCGCCGCCGGCCCTGCTGCTGCTTCGGCAGCCATCAGTTGCTCACCCCTGTGCTCTCTCCTCGTTCGCTAGCCGCCACCGGCGATGGAGGCCTCGAGGTTGGCGCGGGATTCGGCGAGCTCGTCGGCAGCAATTGCGGTGTACCCCACCTCGGGCACGAGCGCAATCGCGGCGTCGCTCAGGAAGTAGCGGACGAACTCGCGGACCTGCGGCTTCTCCGCCAGCGCCGCCAGCGAGACGTAGATGTAGAGCGGTCGCGCGAGCGGGTATGAGCCGTCCGAGACGGTCGTGTCGGAGGGGATGATGCAGCCCTCGCCGGCGTCGACGGCGACCACGCGCAGGCGCTCCTGGTTCTCGGCGTAGTAGGCGTAGCCGAAGTAGCCGGAGCCGCCCCGCGAGCCGGAGATGCCGGTGACCAGCACGTTGTCGTCGGTGGAGTTGGTGTAGTCGGCGCGGGAGGCACCGCCCTCGCCGTTCACTTCCTCGGTGAAGAAGTCGAACGTGCCCGAGTCGGTGTCGGGGCCGAACAGCTTGATCTCGTCGTCAGGCCAGCCGGCGCGCACCTGGTTCCAGTTGTTGATGCTGCCCTCGGAGTCGGGACCCCAGAGGATCGCCAGCTCCTCCATGGTGATGCACTCGAGGAAGGTGGCGTCGGGGTGGGCGACGACGGCGAGGCCGTCGAGGCCGACGCGCAGCGGCAGGTACTCGATGCCGTTCGCGGCGCAGTTGTCGATCTCGCTCTGCTTGATCGGGCGGGAGGCATCGGAGATGTCGGTCTCGGCGTTGCAGAACTTCTCGAAGCCGCCGCCGGTGCCGGAGACGCCAACGGTGACGCGCACGTCGGGCGCGACGGAGCGGAACTCCTCGGCGACCGCCTCGGTCACCGGGAAGACGGTGCTGGAGCCATCGATCGCCACACTGCCGGAGAGCTTCTCGCTGTCACTCGTCGTCGTGCCACCCGTACTCGCAGTTGCGGCAGGCGTGCTCGCAGTGCTGGCAGGCGTCTCGTCTTCGCTGTCACCGCCGCCGCACGCCACGATCAGCATCGTCGTCGCGACGGCGAGCATGGCCAGCGGGAGCAGTCTCCTCCATCGGATCGCGAACATTCGCTGTACCTCCTCGAAATGTCCCATGTATCCGGCGGGTGCCCCCCGCCCCGGGCCGGGGCCGGTCTCCGCCACGGGAGCGATGCTGGGCGGACGTGGTTAACCCTCGATTAAGGGTTTCGAGGGAGCTGGGGCGGGTTGGGAGGAGCGGTCCAAGAACCTGCCGCGACTACGCCTCGCGTAGCGTGTCCGGGTCCACGCCCTGCTCGCGCAGCCATTCGAAGTAGGCGGCGGGCGCGATCTCGGAGGGCTTGATCTCGCTGCGCCCGCCCCAGAAGACGTTGGTGTAGCCAACCTCGATGCCGGCCTCCGCGAGGTGCTCGTCGATCGCCGTCTTGTGGGCGAGCAGCAGATCCTTGTCGGTGCCGTGGGCTACGCCCATCACGTTGACGTTGCGGAACTCCGGGCCGCCCTCGCGCCAGTAGGCGTGCGTCATCACGTGGTGGCGGCCCACCTCGCGGCCCGCTTCGAGCTCGCGCCCCTGTGGCACGGCCCAGTGGAACAGCGCGTTGTAGCGGGTCACCGGCGCAGCGCCCGCCACCGCCTTGACGTGCTCGAGGAAGGTCGAGAAGCGCCCGACGACGCCGCGCCGGTCGAGCTCCTCGGCGGCCTCGAAGAACGCCTCGAGGGAGAGTCCCGCCTCGGCGGCGCGGCCGCGCCAGAGGTCCGGGCCGATCTCCTCGGGTGCGAACTCGCGCTTGAGCGCCATCAGCACGCGCCAGTCCTGCTCGCCGAGGTCCACGATCTCCGTGTCGATCACCCGCGCGGGTTCCTCGCTGCGCGCGCCCGGCTCCAGGCCGCGCCGCCGCACGTGCCCGACGCCGAGCGTGAAGAGCCGCTTCGCCGGCATCAGCCGGAACGCCTCCGCGCCGATGCGGCTCGCCAGCAATTCGCAGTGCCGCTCGAGCGAGAAGCCGACGGGCGTCTTGAGCGTGGTCCAGAGGCGGTAGCTCGCGCCCGGCGTGGCCGGGTCGGCGCTGCGGATCACCACGTGGCCGGAGAAGGGGTCCTGCTGGAAGAGGTAGTCGAAGCCCGCGTGCAGGCGCTCCTCGGGCAGCCGCCAGGCGACGAGCGCCCCCGGCGCCAGCTTGTTGGCGAGCAGCGTCTGGCGCACGCGCCGGATGGTCCCCGCCTCGAGCATCGCGCGAATCCGCTCCACGACGACCGGCAGCGCGATGCCGGAGCGCTCGGCGATGCGCCCCAGCGGGTCGCGCTGGAAGCCGGCGACGCGGTCCTCGGAGACCGCGAGGATGGCGGCGTTGGTCGGGTCGTCGACGCCGGCCGGGATGGCCGCTTCGGTTGTCATGCGTCGTCCCCCGGCGTGGCCCAGACCTCGGATGCGGCGATCAGTTGCGGATCATCGAACGCGGCCTTCACGGCCTTGTAGTGCTCGTGTGCGAAGTGCTGCTCGAGCGCCTCGTGGCTCTCCCAGGCCTCGCAGAGCACGAGGCGATCGGGGTCGAGGATGTCCTGGCTCACCCGGAAGCCGGCGTTGCCCGGCTCCCGCGGGGCCGCCTCGGCGTCCGCGCGCAGCAGCCCCAGCAAGTGCTCGCGCCCCTGCGGGTTGGCCGAGATGAAGATGGTGAGGCGGCTGGTCATGCCACTGCTCCCGATGGCTGCACCTCGGCGGACTGCCAGATCTCGGTTCCCGTGATCAGGTCGGAGTTACCGAACGCGGCGAGCAGCGCCTGCGTGTGTTCTTGCGTCATGTGCGCGTCGAGCGCCTCCTGCGTCTCCCACTCCTCGCACATCACGAACTGCGAGGGGTCGACGATGTCCTGGCTCACCCGCAGGCGCAGGTTGCCCGGCTCCCCCGGGCCCGCCTCGGCGTAGGCGCGGAGCAGACTGAGGACCTCCTCGAGGCCGTCGTGGTTCGCGCTCAGGAAGACCGTGGCGCGCTGGCTCACGCGTCGTCCTTCACCAGGCGCCAGACATCGCGTCCGGCGCAGAGCGCGGGGTCCTCGAAGGCCTCGCGCAGGCGCTGGAGGTAGTCCTGCTGGATGTGATGGTTGAACGCCTCCTGGTTGGGCCACTCCTCGATCAGCACGAAGCGGTTCGGGTCGTCGTCCTGCACGTAGAGGTCGAAGCGGGTGTTGCCCGGCTCCTCGCGGCTGCCGGTGACGTCCCCGCGCAGGATCTCCAGCAGCTGGTCACGGCCGTCCGGGTTGGCGGTGATCGACACGGTCAGCTTGATCGTCATGCGGGGCCGTCCCTCGGTTCGCAGATCCAGATTTCGAGGTCCTCGAGGATGTCCTCGCCGTGCAGCGCGGCGTGCGTCTCGTTGCGGTGCTCGTGCGTCTTGTGTGCGTCCAGGTCCTGCTGCGTGCGCCACTGCTCGATCAGCACCAGCCGGCGCTCGTCCTCGGCGCTGACGAACAGCTCGAAGCGCTCCGCGCCGTCGTCGCTCTGCGTCGAGCGCGCGTCGGACTGCAGCACCTCGCGCAGCCGCTGCTCGCCGCCGGGCGTGGCGGTGAACAGCGCCGCGAGCCGCACGCTCACGAGGCGCCCTCGGAAGCGCGCAGGCCGACGTGCGCAGTCAGTTCGCGAGGCGTGTCGATGCGGCGGCAGGTGAACATCGGCGTGTCGCGCTCCGTGTAGGAGGACGACTCGGAGTCGCGCAGCTCGCGCACCAGCGCGAGGAACTCGCCGGGGTCGTCGCCCTCGAAGGCCACGACGAACTCCTGGTCGTCGAGGCCGTAGGAGTAGGTGGTGTTGATCTGGATGTCGTGGTAGCGGTGCCCGATCGCGATGTGCTCGTTCATGATCCGCTGCCGCTCCTCGCGAGGCAGCTTGTACCAGGCGCGCGTCTTCACCATCGGGTAGACGAAGAGGTAGCCCTTCACGCCGCCGTCCTCGCGCAGCCGGTCGCGCGAGCCCGTGCCCTCGTGCAGCGGGTTCGTGTAGATCGAGCGCATCGTCATCGAGAGGAAGGAGTGCGGGCGCTCCAGCGCCGCGCCCGCCGGGGAGCCGAGCAGCAGCGCGTGCCAGTCCTGGATCGGCGCGAGCTCGTCGTGGACCTGCCAGACGAGGAAGTCGGTGTCCGCGCGTGTCCCCACCGTCGAGTAGAGCCGCGTCAGCAGCGAGCTCGCCGAGCGCTCCAGCAGCCCCTCCAGCCCCTCGGCGATCGCCTCGCGCTCGGCCGTGGGCAGCGCGCGCACCTCGTCGCGCACGCGGTAGAAGCTGAACTTCACGGACTGCACCCCGCGCGGGCTGCGCGGCGCGCCGTCCTGCGCCGCCTCCGGCCGCGAGTGATAGCCGGACGCCGGGTGCGAGCCACTGTGTGCCTCGGTCGTCATCGCGACCCCCGTCCTCCGGCGGCCGCCGTGACGGCGGCCTCCTGCTCCACCGGCAGCCCGTAGTTGGAGTCGTACAGCGCCTCGACGCGTGCGGCGACCTCGGGAGTCACCTCGCCGCAGTCCGCGGCCCCGGCGAACTCCTCGATCTGCTCGAGGCCGTAGATGTTGGGCAGCGTGCAGACGATCTCCGGGTCCTTGAGGATGTAGCGCAGCGCCGCCTGCCCGAGCACGCCGCCCGTCGTCTCGGTGAGGAAATCGAGCTGCTCGATCTTCTTGAGGCCGTTGATCAGCCAGGCGCGGGGGCGGTGGCGGCGGTGGTCGTTCTCGTCGAAGACCGTGTCCACCGTGTACTTGCCCTCGAGCATCCCCGAGGAGTGCGGCACCCGCACCATCAGCGAGCGCCCGGCCTCGCGCGCGGCCGCGATCAGCTCGCGGCCGGGGTCCAGTTCGAGCGCGTTGTAGATCATGTGCACGACCTCGACCTGCCGCTCGGCGAGGGCGTACAACCCCTCCTCGCGCCAGCCGATCGCCGGACCGAGGGCGGCCCCGACGCTGCGCACCTTGCCCTCGCGCCGCACTCGGTCGAGGAAGCTCCAGACGTCGTCGCGCTCCAGGTGCTCCATGCGCACGTTGTGGAGCTGCCAGAGGTCGATGCGGTCCGTGCCGAGGCGGCGCAGCGAGCCCTCGAGGGCGCGCTGCAGGAAGTCCGGCTCGAAGCAGTGCGGCGCCTCCTGGTGACCCTCGCGGCGCTTGCCGATCTGCGACTCCCAGTCGTAGCCGAACTTGGTGGCGATCACGATCTTGTCTCGATCGGCGCCGGGGAAGGCCTGCTGCAGGATCGTCTCGCCGCGGCCGTTGCCGTAGGTATCGGCGGTGTCGAAGAAGTTGATGCCGCGCTCATGGCCCTGCCGCAGCAGCGTCACGGCCTGCTCGTCGCTGTAGTCGCCCCACCAACCGGCGGCGACCGTCCAGACGCCGAAGCCGAGCTCCGAGACCGAGATGTCCGTGCCCGCGATCGTGCGATAGCGCATGCCTGATCCCCTCGCCGGTTGGACGCCCTCGTGAGCTTCCGCCAGCGCCCGCGAAGCGACAACCGGGACGCCGCGAGACTGCCGGATCGAGCCGTCGATTTAGGTAGATTCGAGGCCGATCGCGCGCGCTGTCCGGCCAACCGGGGGCTGGGAGGGCGCTACTGGTTGGCGAGCGGGATGGTGGCTGTCACGCAGGGCTCGTCGCCGTGCACCGCGGTGGTGTGGCCCTCGCCCGTCGTGTCCTCGACCAGGCGCGCGTCGCCGGGACCGAACACGTGCTTCGACCCGTCGCTCAGCCCGATCTCGAGCTGCCCCGAGAGGATGATGACGAACTGCCGCCGCGGCGCCGGGTGCCAGTCCACGAACCGCCCCGGAGGAACCTCCCGGAAGCTGATCGTCGTGGTGTCCAGCCCCGCCTTCCAGTCGGGGGTGTCCGACAGGTCGATGGGCTCGACGTGGGATTCGCCGTCGTCTCCGGTGTACAGGCGGTAGGTGCCCACTGCGTTGCCTCCCTCCGGGTGACTGCCGCAGTCTAGCCTCGGCACGCGGGGGCTGTTGCCTCCCGGAGGGCGTCCGTATCGTCTCGTTTGGGAGAGACCAGTGGAAAACCGTCATTCCGGCGAAAGCCGGAATCCAGGGGCGGTTGCGCGCAGGTCTCCGGGAGGCGTACTGGTGGTGGCGAGATGCATAGCTGGCGCGTAGCCGATCCCGTGAGGCTCGCGCGGCGCGGCCTGCGCGCCATCGAGCTCCTGGCGTTCGCCGCGCTCGTGGCGGGTGTGCTTGTCTGGTGGCTGATCGCGGGTCGCGAGGGCCCGGCGACGCCCGTGGAGCTCGCCCTCGCGGCGGTCATCGCCGCCGCGCTGCTGCTGCCCGGCCTGCTGCTCGTCCACCTCGCGCGCACGCTCTACCGCACCGCCGCGATGCTCGACGAACTGCGCGAGCAGCTCGGCGAGGCCGCGCTGCGCGGCGAGCCGTGGTCGGGCGACGGGCGGCTGCTGGCGCGCACGCTGCGCCTCGCGCTGCGCGAGCGCGGGGCGGGGATGATGGCCGCGCCCTGGTACTGGCTGCTCTCGCTCTGGGCGGTCGCCGCCTCGCTCGTGCTGATCCTCGGCGCGGTCTCGCTCGGCCTCGCGGCGCTGCTCTAGCCCGCGCGTCGCTTCCCGACTAGGCCGTCGGGAACCACCCGCCGTCCGGGATCAGCAGCTGGCCCGTGAAGTACGAGGAGTCGTCGCTGGCGAGGAAGAGCGCGGTGTTGGCCAGCTCGCGCGGCGTGCCCATGCGGCCCATCGGCACCATCGCCAGCACCGCCTGCTTCGTCGCCTCGTCCATGCGGAGCATCTCCGTCATCGAGGTCTCGAAGTAGCCGGGCCCGATCGTGTTCATGCGGATGTCGTGCTTCGCCAGCTCCGGCGCCATCGACTTGGTCAGCATCCAGACGCCGGCCTTCGCCACCTGGTAGGCAGCCGAAGATGCCCCCACCGGCAGCTTCGCGAGGATCGAGGCGATCGTGACGACGGCGCCGCCCTCGCCCGCCTCGATCATCGGCCGCAGGGTGTGGCGCAGCGTCAGCAGCACGCCGGTGAAGTTCACGTCCATGACGTAGTCCCACATCTCCAGCGGCTGGTAGATGAAGCTGTGGCCCAGGGGATCCTCGGCGAAGGCGGCCAGGTGCTGGGCGTTGTTGTCTACGTCGTTGGTGACGTAGCCGGGGTGCGCCACTCCGGCGGCCGGAATCACGATGTCGATGCCGCCGAAGGCCTCGACGGCGCTCTTCGCCAGCGCGGCGTTGCTCTCATCCATGCGCGTGTCGACCTGCACGGCGACGGCCGCGCCGCCGGCCGCGCGGATCGCCTCGGCGACCTCCTCCGCGCCGTCCGCCACCAGGTCGGCGACGACGATCGACGCGCCTTCCTCGGCGAAGCGCTCCGCGCAGGCGCGGCCGAGGCCGTTCGCCGCACCAGTGATCACTGCCCGCTTGCCTTCGAGTCGTCCGCTCATGCGTCACCTCCCGCGCGGACTATAGCGGTGCCTCGCGTTTCGGCAAGGCGCGGCGGGACGCCCGCCCTCCGCGTGCCCGACTGACGCTGCGAGGACCCTCCGTTAGCATTGGGCGCGACGCCGGCCATGAACTCGAACAGGAACCGGGGGGCGCGGCCCATGGGATGGTCGTGAGCGCGCTCGTGCGCGTCGTCAACCGGCTGACGGGCGGCCCGCTGTTCTACGGCTGGTACATCGTGCTGGCCGGCGGGACCAGCAACCTCCTCGTCGGCGGCGTCATCGGCTTCAGCTTCGGTGTCTTCATCGAGCCGATCCGTGACGAGATGGGCTGGACCGTCGCGGCGATCACCATCGGCTACTCGCTGCGCGCCTTCGAGTCCGGGCTGATGGCGCCGTTCACCGGCTACCTCGTGGACCGCTTTGGTCCCCGCCGGATGGCGATCGGCGGCCTGCTGATCGTCTTCGTCGGCATGCTGTACTTCGCCAGCGCGCAGACGCTCTGGCACTACTACGCGGCGAGCATGGTGATCGCCGTCGGCCAGAGCGCGAGCGGGTTCACGCCCTTCTCGGCGGCGGTCATGAACTGGTTCCAGCGAGGCCGCCCGCGCGCGATGGGGCTGCTCTTCTCCGGTAACGCCGGCGGCTACATGATCGCGCCGATCGTCGCCGCGCTGATCGTGCAGTTCGGCTGGCGCTCGACGCTCGTGATCGCCGCCTTCGCCATCCTCGTCATCGGCCTGCCGATGGCGTTCGTGCTGCGCGACCGCCCCGAGCCCCACGGGATGTACCCGGACGGCATCTCTCCCGAGGAGGCGATCCGCCGAGGCGACCAGACGGCGCACCTCGCCTCGACGAGCGGGATGTCCGTCTCCGAGGCGCTACACACTCCGGCGCTCTACCTGCTGGCGGCGGCGATCACGTTCGGGGGCACCACGCAGAACGTCTGGATCGTGCACCAGGTGCCGCATCTCCAGAACGTCGGCTTCTCGGCGGTGCACGCCGGCCTGGCCGTCGCGGCCTATGGGGCGCTGCAGATTCCGGGGCGCTTCTTCTTCGGCTACGTTGCCGACTACTTCGGGCGACGGCGCACGTACATCGCCTGCTTCGTGGCGCAGGGCATCGGGCTGCTCATCTTCGCCAACGTGACGTCCGACCGCGCCTGGCTGCTCCCGCTCTTCTACGTCTTCTACGTCTTCGGCCACGGCATCTACGTCGTGCTGTTCATGACGCTGATTGCGGACTACTTCGGATCGGCGCGCTTCTCGACGATCCGGGGGCTCGCGATGATGTCGCAGATGCCGTTCGGGGTGGCCTTCCCGATCATCGCCGGCTACGTCTTCGACCGCACCGGCACCTACCAGGGCATCTTCATGGTCTTCGGCGCGCTCGTGATGGTGTCCGCGGTCTGCGTCACGCTGGTCCGCCGCCCCACCTGGGCGGAGATCGTCGCGCGCGATCGGCCGCGCATCACCACCCCCACGGACGATGCGCAGCCCCCTGCCGCCGAGTCGCGCTAGTTCGCCGCCGCAGCCTCCGCGTTGACCGCGTTCACGAGGTCCATCGTCCGCCCCAGCGTCTCGAGGCGCTCCTCGATCGTGTCGCCGTGCGGCGAGACGAAGATCATGTCCATCCCGATGTCGTGGTAGAGGCGCAGCCGCTCCTTCACCATCGCGTCGTCGCCCACGAGGTTGACCTTGGCTGCCAGCTCCCGCGGCACCGCCGCGCGCGCCTCGTCGCGCTTGCCGTCGAGCCAGAGGTTCTGCACCAGCTTCGCCTCGTCGGCGTAGCCCTGGCGCGCGTAGGCGCGGTTGTAGAAGTTGTAGCGGCGCGAGCCCATCCCGCCGAGGCTGAACGCGACGCCGACGCTCAGCGCATCCAGCGCCCGGTTTAGCTCCTCATCGTCGTCGGCGAACCACACGCCTGCGCCCGTCTGCTTCTCGATCGCGTCGAAGTCGCGCCCCGCGCGCTCGGCGCCCGTGCGGATGTGGGAGAAGAACAGCTCAGCCTCCTCCGGGATGAAGACCGTGCCCAGCCAGCCGTCCGCCAGCTCGCCGGTCAGCTCCAGGTTGCGAGGGCCGATCGAGGCGATCCAGATCGGCACGTCGGGCGTCGCGGCGCCGGTCGGGCGCAGCGCCTTGCCGTCTCCGCCGGGCAGCGGGAGCGTGTAGAACTCGCCCTCGTAGGTCAGCGGCTCACCGCTGACGGCGCGGCGGACCACCTCGATGTACTCGCGCGTGCGCGCGACCGGGCGGTCGAAGGAGATGCCGTGCCAGCCCTCGATCACCTGCGGCCCGGAGGTGCCGAAGCCCATGATGAAACGCCCGCCGGTCAGCCGCGTCATCGTCATCGCGGTCATCGCGGCCATCGCCGGCGTGCGCGCGCCGACCTGCATGATGCCCGTGCCCAGCCGCACCTTCTCCGTCTTGCCCGCGAGGTAGGCGAGCGGCGTGATCGCGTCGTGGATCCAGGCCTCGGCGGTCCAGATCGTGTCAACGCCGATCTTCTCCGCCTCCTGCGCGTAGACCGTCGTCTCGTCGAAGTCCTGGATTGCGTAGGTCGCGCCTCCGCACGAGATCGCCAGTTTCAGCATGTCGCCCTCCTCGTCGCTGCCCGGAATTGCGACCGCCAGCATAGCCGCAGCGCGCCTTGAGCGCGGCGCGCCGCCGCCTCCCGCGGCCGCGTCTGTTCAATGCCCTCGCCGCAAGCCATGATGGCGGTGACGGGGGGACGCCGATGAGCGATGTCGAGGCACTGCTCGCGGCGTTCGAGGCAGGCGAGCTGCTGCGCCCCGCTGCGGACGTCCCGAACTTCCTCGACCTCGCGCGCGCCATCGGCTCGGCCTGCGGCGTCCGCGGTCTCGCGCTGAGCGAGCAGGCGCAAGCCATCGCCGATCGCCTCGAGCAGCGCGAGCACACCGTGTTCGTGCTCGCCGACGGCCTCGGGCTCGACATGATCGAGCAGGGCGGCGAAGGCGCGAGCGTGCTCCGCGCGCACCTTGCGATGGAGTTGCGGGCGATCTTTCCCGCCTCGACGGTGGTCGCCCTCACCACGCTGATGACCGGCGAGTGGCCGGCGCAGCACGCCGTCACCGGCTGGTGGACGCACGTGGAGGCGATCGGCGGTCCGGCGACGGTCCTCCCCTACGTGCGCCGCCGCGACGATCGGTCGCTCGGCGAGCTCGGCGTGCGGCCCGAGGACCTGTTCCCGCTGCCCGCGCTCACGCCGAGGATGACACGCGACACGCTGGTCCTCGTGCCTCAGGCGATCGCCGGCAGCGTCTACTCGCGCTACGGCACGGGCGGCGAGCCGGCGACCGGCTACGAGACGCTCGCCGAGGGCGTGGAGCAGACCATCGGGGCCGTCCTCGGGGCCGACGGGCCGAGCTTCGTCTACCTCTACATCCCGCACCTCGACCACGCCGCGCACGAGCACGGCCCGTGGAGCGCCGAGGCGACGCAGGCGCTGCACGCCATCAACCAGGTGTTCGGCCTGCTCGCCCGGGAGCTGCATGGTCAGGCGGTGGTCGCGCTGAGCGCCGATCACGGGCACCTCGGCGTCACCGGGGACGAGGTGCTGCTGATTCGCGAGGACGACGGGCTACCGGAGCTGCTCGCCGCCGAGCCCGCCGGCGACTCGCGCGTGCTGCACTTCCACGTGCGGCCCGGCGCTCACGAGGCGTTCGCCGCTCGCTTCCGCGAGCTCTTCGGCGAGGCGTTCCTGCTGCTGACGACGCAGGAGGTGGACGAGCTGCGGCTGCTCGGGCCGGAGCCGCTCAGCCCGCTCACCGCCGAGCGCCTCGGCGACTTCGTCGCGATCTCGCGAGGCGCGCAGGTCCTCGGCTACCACCCCGCGAACGGGGCGCGCGAGCTGCTGCGCCACGCCTCGCACCACTCCGGGCTGCGGCCGGAGGAGCTACGCATCCCGCTGCTGCTCGCCTCGTAGCGGCAGTCAGTTCAGCGCCGGGTCCGGCGGGAAGTTGGCGAACATCGCGAGGTTGCCGGGCTGGCGGCGCAGCACCTGCCGCCACATGCCCTCGCTGTCCTCGGCGAACGGGTCGCCCGGCTCGGCGTCGACGACGAACCAGGCCTGCTCGCGCAGCTCCCCCTGCAGCTGCCCGGCGCCCCAGCCGGAGTAGCCGCTGAAGATGCGCAGCTCCTCGACCACGCCCCACAGCTCCGAGGGCGTTCCACGCAGATCCAGCAGCCCCAGTTGCTCGGCGATCGGCGTCCAGGCTCCGTCCTCTGCGCCGTCCGTGCGGCGGCCGAGGGCGAGCGCGACCTCGCGTTGCACGGGGCCGCCCTCGAAGATCTGCGCGGGCGCGGACACGAGGTGCTCCCACTCCGGCAGGTGCTCGGCGACGGTCGCCTCCAGCGGCCGGTTGAGGATCACGCCGAGGTAGCCGTCGTCGTTCTCCTGGCAGATCAGCACCACCGTGCGCACGAAGTTCGGATCCTGCAGCAGCGGCGTCGCGACCAGTAGCTTGCCGACCAGGTTCTCGCTCACCTCGCTATCATCGCAGACCCGGACGCATCCTGGAGAGGGGCCCGCGCTTGAGCGCTGAGACTTCCGGCCACACGCCGCTCGAGGGCTTCGTCCGCTACGAGGTCGCAGGCCGCGTCGCCACCCTGACGATCGACCGTCAGGATCGCCTCAACGCGATCAGCCCGGCGCTCGACGACGAGTTGCTGGCGCTCCTCAATCGCGCCGAGGCCGACGAGGGCGTCCACGCCGCCGTCATCGCCGGGGCCGGGCGCGCCTTCTCCACCGGCGCCGACACCAAGCGCGACGAGGCCTCCGGGCACCCGGTCCCGACCTCGACGGTCGACGACCGCGCCGGGCGCGAGCTGAACCTGCAACGCTACTTCCGCATCTGGGACTCGCCGCTGCCGGTGATCGCCAAGGTGCATGGCTACTGCCTCGGGCGCGCCGTGCAGCTCGCCGCCGTCTGCGACATCACCTTCGTCGCCGAGGACGCGCGGGTGGGCGCGCCGCAGCTGCCGCTCGGCGCGGGCTTCAACTCCGTCTACTGGGCCTGGCTGATCGGGCCGAAGAAGACGAAGGAGCTGTTCTTCAACACCGGCTCGATCATCAACGGCACGGAGGCGGTGCGCATAGGCCTCTTCAACCGCGCCTTCCCCGCCGACCAACTCGACGAGGGCGTCGAGGAGTACGTGCGGAGGCTCGCGAGGACGCCTCGCGACATCCTGACGCTGCAGAAGCGGGCGATAAACCGCACGCAGGACCTGCGCGGCTTCCGCGAGGCGATGCTCCAGTCCGTCGACGTCAACGTCACGGCGCACCACTCGGACGCCGTGAACGAGATGAACCGCCGCATCACGCGCGACGGCCTGCGCGCCACCATCGAGGCGTTCCAGCGCGGCGAGATCGGCGTGTAAGGTGCGGGCAGCGACGCAGCGCTCGAGGAACAGCCCGTGAAGTTCGGCATCTCCGTCTCCAACGTCGGCAACCTCGGCCAGAGCGTGGGCGTCCAGGGCTGCATCGAGATCGGCGAGGTCGCCGACGGGCTCGGCTTCCACTCGCTCTGGATGGGCGATCACGTCGTGCTGCCGGCGCAGATCGGCTACGACGATGCGCACCGCGATCGCCGGGGCGCGACGCGCTGGCAGTACCCGGTCTACGAGCCGGTCACGCTGCTGAGCGCGCTCGCGGTGCGCACGAAGCACGTGATCCTCAACCAGGGCGTGCTGATCATCCCGCTGCGCCACCCCGTGGTGCTCGCGAAGATGCTGGCGGCGGTCGACCACCTCTCGAACGGCCGGCTCGCCCTCGGGGCGGGGTTGGGCTGGATGGAGGAGGAGTTCACGGCGCTCAACCTGCCGCCGGAGTACTTCCCCCGGCGCGGCGCCGTCACCAACGAGTACCTGCGCGCGATCAAGGAGCTGTGGACCAGCAGCGGCCCCTCCAGCTTCCACGGCGAGTTCGTCAACTTCGACAACGTCGGCGCCTACCCCAAGCCGCTGCAGAAGCCGCACCCGCCGATCGTGATCGGCGGCCACAGCCGCGCCGCCATGCGCCGCGCCGTCCGCATCGGCCAGGGCTTCGATTGCACCGGCGACACCATCGAGGAGCTGACCGAGCGTATCGCCGAGTTCCGCCGCATCTGCCTCGCCGAGGGCCGCGACCCCGACGAGATCGAGATCTCGAAGAACTGGCTGCTCAGCGCGAGCGGCGCGCATGGCATGCGCTTCCAGCTGAACGGCCGCCGCGACGGCGAGCGGCACCTCTGCAGCGGCACGCCCGACGAGATCGTCTCCGACCTGCGCCAGTTCGCGAAGGCCGGCGTGCGCCACTTCATGACGCTGCCGCGCGTCGAGGGCCGCGAACCCGCCTTCGAGCGGATCATGCGCGGCATCCAGCTCATGGCCGACGAGATTCTCCCGGCCTTCGAGTGAGCAGAGCGAGGTGACGCCGATGCGCTTCGGACTGCTGCTGCCCAACGCCGCCGGCCCCGCGCGCGCCCTCGACGCCTCGGCGCTCGTCGCCCTCGGCGAGGCGGCCGAGCGCTTCGGCCTCGACTCCGTCTGGGCCTCCGACCGACTCGCCACGCCGCTGCGCGGCGAGGGCGGGGCGAACGCCTGGCGCGAGGAGGTGCTGGAGCCGATCTCGTTGCTCACCGGCATCGCCGCGCGGACCGAGCGTATCGAGGTGGGGACGCTCGACTGCGTGCTGGCGCTGCGCAACCCGGTCTTCCTCGCGAAGGCGGTGAGCACGCTCGACTGCATCGCGCAGGGCCGGCTGCTCTTCGGTGTCTCGCAGGACGCGCCGCGCGGCGAGTTCGCCGCGCTCGGCGTCGAGGACTACTACGAGCCGCGCGCCGTGGTGACCGACGAGTGGATCGCGATCTGCCGCGAAATGTGGCGCGAGAGCGACGACCCGAGCACCTTCGAGGGCGCCTACATCCGCTTCGGCTACATCGGCGCCTACCCCAAGCCGATCCGCAAGCCCCACCCGCCGATCTATGTCCGCGACGAGGGCCCGAGTGCCCTCGCCCGCCTCGCCGCCGGTGGCGACGGCCTGATCCTCGACGCCGCCTCAGACCCCTCCGAGGCGGTCGCTGCGGCGCGCGAGGCCTGCGAGGCCGCCGCCCGCGACTTCGCCGCGATCGATGTCTGCGCCCCGCTCCCCATCGCCGCGCAGCAGGAGCCGGCCGCCATCCTCGAAGCCGCCTCCGCCCTCGGTGACGCGGGTGTCACGCACTGCCTGCTCGCCCCCGGCCCGGCGCTGCCGGTTCGGGAGGTGGAGGGGCTGCTCTACGCGCTGGCGGCCGCGCGGGGTTAGGTCTGGCGGCCCCACTTCCCTTCCGGCCCCCTCGCCCCGAAAGACCCTTGCAGAACCGCCATTCCGGCTCGCCCCTCCCGTCACTCCGGCTCGCCCCTCCCGTCACTGCGGCTCGCCCCACCCGTCATTCCGGCGAAAGCCGGAATCCAGGCACGCCCACCCATCGTCGAGCCCCCGAGAGCGCCGATGGCGCAGCAGGCCCCGTTGGCGCAACGTGGCCCGGCGGGCGGGCCGGGTAGGGAAATCGCGGCGTAGCCTTCTGAGATTGAGCAGGCTAGGTCTCAGGTAGCGCGCCGGGAACCGCACGCCCAATGTGGGCAGCCCCACCTTCTTCGCTGTCGATCCGAGATGCGAAGCAACGTCTACGTAGCGCTGGTAGTACCCCGAAGCTCCGTCAGTTCATCGAGACGCGGGCCGCGACGCCGTTCTGGACCAGGTGCCTGCGCGCAGGCAGGACGCCCTCTCCTGCTCCGTGGTCAGCGACCGAACCCCTCTCCCACCATCTGCAAGTAGAACTGACCCGTGCCGAGGAATAGTGCGATGGCGCCGGCCCAGCACGCATGGCTGAGAGCATGCCTGCGCAACAAGAACCAGGTGCCGAGGAGCGTGACGGGGCCCCAATATCCTGCCCACCGCATGAGATGGTAGAGCGGCGCTCCCCAGAACGTTTCGCCCAGCTCCGTGTGGGACCAATTGGTCCAGATGCCGAGACTCCGGCCGGTGCTCCTCTCGAAGGCATCTGCCCCAATGGCTGTGATCAGTGTGTCTGGGACGAGGAAGGCCACAAGCCCAAAGAGGGCGGGCGCGGCTATCGCCCCGGCCAAGGCAGCCATGAGCCGTGGATGGAGAGCAGTCGCGGTGAGTGCAACGGCCGCGGTCAGCAATCCCCCAACGATCCGCTCAACTGAGAGCAGCCCCGCCGGCCCCGCCGAGGTCCACCCGAGATACACGGCGAGAGCCACCAATGCGCACGCCACGACAAGCGGTACGATTGGGCGCCACTTGCTCCTCTGGAGTGCAATGAACCGGCTGAGGCGGGGTCGGAGGATGACGCCGGCGAGCACTGCCGGCGGAATCAACACCAACTCGACTGGTCCGTCGTGCTCACGAACGACGGTCTTGAATATGAGACCCGCGCCTAACGCGAGCAAGGCCCACAGGTAAAGGAGGATGGCCGCAACCACTGCCACCAGCACCGCCATAGCGGGGTCAATGCCGCCTCCTTGAGGCGTAGTGCTGTCCCGAGTGCCCTCGCGTGTCATGCTTCCATGTTAGAGCCCTATGTCGATCACTGAGTGCCCAGCGCCGGGCGGGATGGGCACTCTTGCTTCATCATCGCCGAGGGCCGCGACACTGAGTGCTGGGGAGGCCTCGAGGTGCCGGCGGAGCTGCGCTAGGGCGAGTAGTCCGCCCCCCTACCCCGTCGCCCGCGCGAGGCTCTGCCCGGCCCACGCCGCCGCGAGGGCGCCCGCGACGCTGGCGACGACGTAGAGCGCGGCCCTCCGCCACTCGCCGTCGCTGACGAGGTCGAGCGTCTCCACGGAGAAGGTCGAGAAGGTGGTGTAGGCGCCGAGCACGCCGACCGTCAGGCCGAGCCGCACGGCGGCGGAGACCTCGAGGCGCACGAGGAGGATTGAGGCGACGCCGAGCAGGAAGGCGCCGCTGATGTTCGCCAGCAGCGTCGCCAGCGGGAAGCCGCCGCGCGGCGCCGGCACCCACTCGCTGACGCCGTAGCGCAGCAGCGCGCCAGCCGCGCCACCGGCAGCGATCAGCACGAGGTGCATGCGGGGCTCAGCGGCCCTTGAACTCGGGCCGGCGCTTCTCCATGAAGGCGCGGCGGCCCTCGATGTAGTCCTCGCTCGCGAAGCAGGCGGCGACCAGCTCCGAGATCGTCTCGAGGTCGCGCCGCGCCGGATCCCGCAGCGTCTCGCGGATCGAGGCGCGCAGCGCGGCGACCGTGAGCGGCGCGTTCTCCGCGATCGCGCCGGCCACCTCCCGCGTCTCCGCCTCGAGCTGCTCGACGGGGACGACGCGGTTGACGAGGCCCCAGCGCAGCGCCGTCTCGGCGTCGAAGCGCCCGCCGGTCAGCAGGATCTCGTTCGCATGGGCGGGCCCGACGAGGTTCACGAGGTTCTCGACGCCCTGGTAGGCGTAGCCGAGCCCGAGGCGCGCGGCGGGGATGCCGAACTGCGAGTCCTCGGCGGCGATGCGGATGTCGGCGCGCATCGCCATCATCAGCCCGCCGCCCATCGCGAAGCCGCGGATCATCGCCACGATCGGCTTCGGGAAGTCCTGGAACGCCTTCGCCATGCGCGCGCCCGCCGCGTCGAACTTCGCGATCGCCTCGGGCGAGGCGCGGCGCTGCTCGAACTCGGAGATGTCGGCGCCCGAGACGAAGGCGCGATCGCCCGCGCCCTTCATCACCAGCACGCGCGCCGAGTCGTCGGCGGCGAACTGCTCGAGGACGCCGGGCAGCGCCGCCGTCATCGCGACGGTCAGCGCGTTGCGCCGCTCCGCGTGGTTGAAGGTCAGCCAGCCGATGCCGTCCTCGACCTCTGCGATCAGCTGCTCGGTCGTGGTCTCCATCGCTCCTCCGGGGCTCCCCATCCGGGGTCGGTTGGTCGCTCGCTGGTCCGCCTGCTCAGACGACGCCGCGCTCGCGCAGCGCGGCGATCGCCTCGTCGTCGTAGCCGAGGTTTGTCAGCACCTCGTTGCTGTGCTCGCCGAGCGCCGGCGCGGCGCTGCGCATCTGCGGCGGCTGCGAGGTGCGTTCGAGCTGCATCGGCTGTCCGACGAGCTCGATCTCGCCCAGTTCCGGGTGCCCCGCCGGCCGGGCGATGCCGAGGTGGCGCACCTGCTCGTCCTCGGCCATCTCGTCGACGCGGTAGATCGGGCCGCAGGGCACGCCGGCCGCGTTGAGGTCCTCGATCCACTCGGCGCTGCTGCGCGTGCTCGTGATCTCGGAGAGTCTGGCGTTGAGCGCCTTGCGGTTCGCCGAGCGCGCTTCGCCGTCGGCATAGTCCGGGTGCTCGATCAGCTCGGGCGCGCCGATCGCCTTGCAGAAGCGCTCGTAGATCGGCTGGCCGGAGGCGGCGATGTTGATGTGGCCGTCGGCGGTGGGGAAGACGCCCGTGGGGATCGAGGTCGGGTGGTCGTTCCCGGCCTGGCCCGGCAGATCCTGCTCGATCAGCCAGCGCGCGGCCTGGAAATCCATCATCGCGATCTGCGCCTCGAGCAGCGAGGTGTGCACCCACTGGCCCTCGCCGGATCGCGCGCGCTCCAGCAGCGCCAGCAGGATGCCCTGCGCGAGGAAGTGCCCCGCGCTGAGGTCCGCGATCGGCACCCCGGCGCGCACCGGCCCCTGCCCCGGCAGGCCGGTGACCGACATGATGCCGCCGAGGCCCTGCGCGATCTGGTCGAAGCCCGGCCGGTCGCGGTAGGGGCCGCTCTGCCCGAATCCGGAGATGCTGCCGTAGATGATCCGGGGGTTGACCTCGCGCAGCGTCTCGTAGTCGATGCCGAGCCGCTGCTTGACCAGCGGGCGGAAGTTCTCGACGACCACGTCGGCGGTCTTCGCGAGGTCGAGCAGCACCTGGCGGCCCTCGGGCGCCTTGAGGTCGAGCGTGAGGCTGCGCTTGTTGCGGTGCAGGTTCTGGAAGTCGAAGCCGTGCCGGCCGCCGGTGATCGTCGCCTGCACGCCCGAGGCGGGCGGCGGCTCGATCTTGATCACGTCGGCGCCCCAGTCGGCGAGCTGGCGCACGCAGGTCGGCCCCGAGCGCGCCCGCGTGAGGTCGATCACCAGCAGATCGGAGAGCGGCATACCCGCCGCCGGTCCGGCGCCCATGGCAACCTCCTTCGTTGCGAGGCGAGGGTAGCAGGCCGCGAGCCGCGCGGTCGCGGCGTCCAGGCGGCGTCTCGTCGCCCGCCTCGGGAGCGCGTATCGTCGGCGTCGGCGCCGATTGGAGCCACGACGATCATGCAGGTTGGGCTCTCGCTCCCGCAGTTCGGACCGACGGCGACGAGGGAGCACGTGCTGCGCTGCGCGCAGGCCGCCGACGCCGCGGGGTTCGACTCGCTGTGGGCCGCCGACCACGTGGTGATCCCTCGGGAGTTCCGGTCGCCGTACCCGTACGCGGCGGACGGCATCAACAGCACCATCTACCCGCCGGACATCATGCTCGAGGCGCTCTCGCTGCTGACCTTCGTGGCCGGAGCCACCGAGCGCGTCCGGCTCGGCACCTCGGTGCTCGTGCTGCCGATGCGGCAGCCGGTGCTGCTCGCGAAGGTGCTCGCGACGCTCGATCATCTCAGCGGCGGCCGGCTGATCCTCGGAGTCGGCGTCGGCTGGTGCGAGGAGGAGTTCGAGGTGCTGGACGCCCCCTACGACCGGCGCGGGCGACGAACCGACGAGGCGCTGCAACTGCTGCGCGCGTTCTGGTCGCAGGACTGGGTCGACTTCGAGGGCGAGTTCTACACGGTCGACGGCTGGACCAGCCGGCCCCGGCCGGCGGGGCCGGTCCCCTTCTGGTTCGGCGGCGACACGCGGCCGCAGATGGAGCGGACCGTGCGCTTCGGTGACGGCTGGATGGCCGCGCCGCGCAGCCCGCTCGAGAAGACGCTGCGGGACTGGGCGCGCGTGCGCGAGATCGCCGAGCGCGAGGGGCGCGATCCGGCCTCGATTACGTTGCACGCCGGGGGCGCGGGCTTCCTCGTCGCCGGGGAGCTGGACCGCCTCGCGGAGGAGCTGGACCGGCTGCGCGAGGGCGGCGTGGAACACACGACCGTCCGCGCCGATCCCGAGCAGATCGACCGCACGCCCGAGCTCCTCGCGGAGTTCGGCGCGCAGTACCTCCCCGCACTCCAGGCGTAGCGAGGGCGCCGGCCCGCGGCGTAGTCTCGCGGCGCGACTCGCGACCGGGTATCGTCGGCGCCACGCGGAAGGAGTAGCGATGATCTACGAACTGCGCACCTACGAGGCGGCTCCGGGAAAGCTGCCCGCGCTCAACGCGCGCTTCCGCGACCACACACTGCGCATCTTCGCGCGTCACGGCCTCGACGTGGTCGGCTTCTGGACCTACGCCCACGGCGGCTGGAGCAACCAGCTCGTCTACCTCATGAAGTTCGACGACATGGCCGATCGCGACCGCAAGTGGGCCAGCTTCATGGCCGACGACGAGTGGCGACGTGTGCTCGCCGAGTCGCACAGCGAGGGCTCGCTCACCACGCGCATCCGCTCGGACATCCTCGCGCCGACGGACTACTCGCCGCTGCCCTAGCGGCGCGCTCACGGAAGGAGCAGCGATGATCTACGAACTGCGAATCTACGAGGCGGCTCCGGGCAAGCTTGGCGCGCTCCATCGCCGCTTCCGCGACCACACGCTGCGCATCTTCGCGAATCACGGCCTGGACGTGGTTGGCTTCTGGACCTACGCCCACGGCGGCTGGAGCGACCAGCTCGTCTACCTGATGAAGTTCGAGGACATGGCCGAGCGCGACCGCAAGTGGGCCGCGTTCCGGGCCGACGAGGAGTGGCGGCAGGTCCGCGCCGATTCGGAGCGCGACGGCGCGATCGTGACTCGCATTCGCTCGGACATCCTTGCGCCGACGGACTACTCGCCACTGCCGTAGGCAGGTACAGCTAGCCCGGCGCTGGGGCCCCAGAGGCTAGGAACCGCCTGATGTTGCTGTGGCCCGTGATCTTCACAAGAGCGCTACAGAGATACGGAGTATCCCGATCTTGGGCACACACCACCACGTAGGGCTCGTACCCTGCCGACTCGATCGTCTCTCTGAGCGCCCGCGCCTCCTCCAGGTCCGAAACAAAAAGGGTAAACTGCGTAGTCCTGTCGTGCATCCTGTGTCCCTTCCTATGCTTCGAACGCATTATAGAACGCCTGTTCGTCAGAGACAATCTTCACTTCATCGCCTTGGGCGAGTCTATCGAACGCCGCAACAGCGCTCTGGATTTGGAGCGCGAGATCCCCTTCAGCGGTCTGGCGCCGAGTCGCCTCGGTCGCTCCGAGGGTGCCCCCACCAGGTATCGAGTCAGGGTTCGCGGAGAGTTCGCACTCTCGGAGGAGGCTCCGCAGTGTATCGAGCTCTCCTCGCGCTACGGCCTCCGAACGTGAATCCCCCGCCTCGACACACTGGATGAACTTATTGAAGTTGGTGTCTTGCCCTTGGAGCAGGCCGTTCTTACGCCAACCTGGCAGCAGCCTCTCAATCACCGTCCGTTGTGCGAAAGCCTTCCGATCCTCGTCCCGCATAAGGACGACCGACGTCTGGCCAGTTCGCATCCCTAGCTTCACGAGTCCAGCGAAGTGACGGAGTTCTTCTTCAACTCCGCGCGACGCATTCCCACGAAAAAGTGGACGATAACAAGCGATGCGGTCCGTCTCCTCGACTAGACTGTGATCGCGGGCATTGATCTGCCGCTCGATCGCCTTCTGTAGAAGCGTGACCGCATCGCTCGCTTCGAGCGCTTCTCGCTCGTCCGCGGCCCATCCCGCAGGAAACACGAAGCGCAGTGCTGCCGGTGGAGGAGGGTCAGGCGGTACGTACAGCAGCTCTCTCTCGTCGGGACCGAACGGCCATCGAGCTGAGAGGTTTGCGCTACCACCAGCAAACCTCCATTCGTCTATTGCCGTCGGTTCGATGACCGTCGCGGAGCTGCGGAGCCGAGAGACATGGTTTTGCATGTTGCGGACGAACTCGACTGTTTCGCTTCTCTCGCCTGCTGAAAAAAGCCGCCGTGGTTCTGAGATCGGATGTGAGAGATATACAACCTGCTTATCCGTGTAGATGAGATCGTGGAAAGTTCCTGCCGGGTGCTTCACGGCGAACTGATAATGTGGCTTTTCCGCCGATGCTGACAAGCTGGATGCCAACATCCCTTCGATTGAACGCCAGTCCAGAATCTGCATCAAATCATGAACCGTTGACTCGAGTGTCGACGGCGGATCCAACATACCGACGTCATCGGTTCCGCCAATGAGCGAATGATGCACATCGTAGATATCATCAACAAATGTCACGATCTCGTCTACATTCTGTTTGATCCATCCAATCATTACCGACAGATCCGCAGGAAAAAAGTACTCGCGTGTCGAATGGAGGAAGAACGACAAGTGTAGGGTTACGATTACGTCACCAGTCAGCCGACTCTCCTCGGCGCGTTGCGTCACGGATTCGAACGCTTCTCGCCAAAGGTCTCTTATAAGTGGGCCAGGCAGAAGGAACGTGTGTATGACAGTCGGACTTGCACCGACTTCGGGGTGGAATTCAGCGACTTGCGGCCGAGCTCGGGCCTGAAAATCGGCCTCGAGCGAGTGCACTACGACACTGCGCCCAAAGTTCGTCGACGCGAAGGCGACGAAGCTCGTGAGCGACCTCTGGATTCGAGTACCTGGAACCCCGGTGACCAGCGTCAGCTTTCCCATTGCGGCCCTTCGGGGAGAGCCCGCCACAAGCCAATCTTGAACGATGGGCACAGGATCTGCAACCGGAGCGCGCGCGTATGATCACTTGCTTACACCGTTACGGCGGCACCTATTCGGAGGTCATGTCCCCGCGATGCAGGCGGTAGGCCGTGTCGTAGGTCTACTCTGCCGAACGCGCCGCCGGCGAGTACGCCGCCAAGAAACGCGCCGCACCGATCATCGCGTGCCCGACCTCGGCCCGTTCCCGGGAGTGATCCGGGAGCCGCATCGCCGCCTTGAGGATCTGGGACTCGTGGAACCTCGAATCCTCTCGCAGCTCCTAGCAGCAGCGTCGTCACACGCATCCGCTCCGTCATCTTCATGCCGACCGACTATTCGCCGCTATGCTAGCCAGCGGGAGGCGGGCGGATACGTGCCGCGCGAGGTCCAGCTGGCACTCATTTCCCGATATCCTCCGCAATTCACTGGTTCGTCAGACGGGCCGATGGCAGGAGCGCGCACGATGGCGGCTCAGAACATCGAGGAGCTTCGGTACGAGCCCGACGAGGGCTGCTCGCCCCTCGTCGCCGCCGGTGTCGGATTGCAAGGCGTCGCGCTCGCCCTGGCCCCGACGATTCTCGTTGTGGCCGTCACCGTGCGAGCGGCCGGGCAGGACGACGCGTACCTGAACTGGGCCGTCTTCGCGGCCCTGATCGTCAACGCCGTGATCATCGGGTTGCACGCGACTCGCGCGCGGTACCTGGGGTCCGGGCACATCGTGATTGCCGCGCCCACCGTCCAGTTCGTGGCGATCAGCGTCGTGGCGCTATCGGAGGGCGGTCCGGCGACACTGGCGAGCCTCATGGTCGTCAGCTCGCTCGCGCAGTTCGCGATGGCGCTGTGGCTGCCGGCGCTGCGGCGCCTGCTCACGCCCGTCGTCACCGGCACGGTCCTGATGCTGGTGGCGGCCTCGCTGCTGCCCGTGGCGGTCGACCGGCTGAATGAGCTGCCTGCCGGAGCCCCGGCGACTGCCGGCCCGGCCGTCGGGCTGGCCACGCTTGCCGTGGGAGTCGTGCTCGCGCTGCGTGCGTCGGCCACGTGGCGACTCTGGTCCACCCTGATCAGCATCGCAGCCGGCTGCGTAGTGGCCGCGGCGCTCGGCCAGTACGAGCTGCAACGGGTGGTCGACGCGCCCTGGCTGGGCTTCCCCGAGGCCCGCTTCCCCGGCGTGGATCTCACGCCCGGCGTCGAGTTCTGGGCGCTACTGCCGACGTTCCTCGTGCTCACGCTCGTCCTCGGCACGAAGGTCGTCAGCGACGGCGCAATCATCGAGCGGGTCTCGCAGCGTGAGGCGCGCGCGATCGATTTCCGGCACATCCAGGCAATGGTCAGCACGAACGGCGTGGGGATGCTGCTGGCCGGAATCGCCGGCACTCCGCCGGTCCAGAGCCTTGCCTCGTTCAGCACGTCGCTGATCAGCCTGACGGGAATCGCCTCGCGCCGGGTCGGATACGCGGTCGCGCTGATCTTCCTGGCAGTCGCGCTGTTCCCCAAGTTTGGTGCGGTTCTGCTGACGATCCCCAGCCCCGTCATGGGCGCCTACCTGCTGATGGCCCTCGGCATCATTCTCGTGAGCGGCATGCAGACCGTACTGCGGGATGGCCTCGACCCGCAGAAGTCCCTGATCGTGGGACTCTCGCTGGCGATCGGCCTGGGCCTCGACAGGCACGAGGTGATCGCGTTCGTGCTGGGGGACACGCTGGGCACTGTCTTCAGCAGCGGGGTCATGTACGGCGCGATCGTCGCCGTCGGGCTGACCCTGTTCCTCGAGTCCACGGGCCCGCGAGCCCGCCGCCTGGAGACTGAACTCGATCTGGCGGAGCTGCCCGCCGTCGACGAGTTCCTCGGCGAGATCGCGGAGGAACTCGACTGGGATGCGCTCTCCACGCTACGGCTGCGGGCCGCCGGCGAGGAGACGCTGCTCAGCCTCCTGCAGTGGGACGAGGCGGAGGCTGCCGAGCGCACGCCACGCCTGGTGATCAGTGCGCGTCCCGGCGGAGCCTCGGTGGAGCTGGAGTTCGTCGCCTCGACGATCCACGAGAACCTGGAGGACCAGCTGGCCTACCTGAACGAAGAGATCAGGTTGCCGGAAGCCAACGAGATCTCGTTGCGCCTGCTTCGCCATCAGGCATCGTCGGTCCGCCATCAGAAGTACTACGGGGTCGACATCATCACGGTGCTGGTCGAGAGAACGTCCTAGGGCGAGGGCGACCTGGCCGCCCCGCCAACCTGGCCGCCCCGGAACGCCTCGAGGTCGAACTCCGGCGCAAGCGGGACGACGACGCCGCGGTGTGGGCCGCCGATGTCGCGCAGGATGTGGCCCTGTCCGCTCGTGTCGTCGGCGAGGAACAGCTCGCCCGGCCCGAACTCTCGCTTCGTGCCGTCGCCGATCTCGATCTCCAGCCGCCCCGCGAGGATGGCCACCAGCTGTCGGCGCGGCGCGGGGTGGAAGTCCAGGTTGCGTGCGCCGTCGGACTCGCGGAGCCCGACGGCGGTCGCGGGGAAGTCCGGGGAACGCTGCGTGTCCCCCGCGCCGGTGCCGACCTCGATGTCCTCGAAGTGCGACTGCCCGTCGTCGCCGGTGTAGATCCTCGTGACTTGCATGCTCGCGTCCTCTCTCGCAGGCGCCGCGTCCGGCGCGATCCTAGCGCGCCCGCGGGTACACTCATAACCGTCCTGATTGCTCGTGCGCCGGTAGCTCAGGGGACAGAGCGTCAGACTTCGGATCTGATGGTCGAGGGTTCGAATCCTTCCCGGCGCGCCATCCCCACCAACACCAGCGCAGCATCGAGGAGTGCGTGATGACCGAAGCGGCGTGGGATCGCGAGGCGGATGTCGTCGTGCTCGGGCTCGGCGCGGCAGGCTGCGCCGCCGCCATCGAGGCGCACGACGCCGGGGCGGACGTCGTCGTCCTGGAGAAGATGCCCGCGGGCCGCGAGGGCGGAAACACGCGCGTTTCCGGCGGCGTCTGGTTCGACAACAGCGACCCGGAGGGCATCGCCACCTACCTGCGCGCCCTCTGCGGCGACTTCCCCGTCCCCGATGAGGTCATCCAGGTCTGGGCGCGCGAGACCGCCGAGAACTCGGCGTGGGTCGAGAGCCTCGGCGCGCGCGTCGCCACGCACGGCGACTACCGCCCCGAGTTCCCGGAGCTGCCCGGCAGCGAGGCCTACGGCGGCTACATCGGCGTCGACGGCGAGCTGGGGAACAGTCGGCTCTTCGAGACGCTCTCCGAGGCCGTCCGCTCCCGCGAGATCGAGGTGCTGCTCGATACGCCGGGGCGCGAGCTGGTGCGGGACGCCTCGGGCGCCGTGACGGGCGTCGAGGCGCTCAGCGGGGCGAGCGAGGGCGGGACGCCGCTGCGCGTGCGCGCCCATGCCGGTGTCGTGCTGGCCACCGGGGGGTTCGAGAACAACCCGCAGATGGTGCGCGACTATCTGCAGCTGCCGGACTCGCCCGTCTGGGGGTCGCCCGCCGGGACCGGCGACGGCATCCGCATGGCGCAGCAGGTCGGCGCGGACCTCTGGCACATGGACAACATGGCGACGGCCTTCGGCTTCCGCGCGGAGGGCTTCGAGAGCGGCTTCTACGTCTCCTTCGTCTTCGCGCGCGGCTTCATCTTCACCGGAATGGACGGCCGGCGGCTGATCGACGAGTTTCCGCGTGGCGGCCACGGCCACGGGAAGATCAACGGCAGCTACGAGCTCTACCCGGCGCAGCCGATGCATGTGATCTTCGACGAGCGCACGCGCCTCGCCGGCCCGATCAGCCCGCCGCCATCGCTACTCCCGGTCGGCTGGAACATGCTCGTCGAGGGCTACGAGTGGAGCGAGGACAACAGCGCCGAGATCGAGCGCGGCTGGATCAAGCGCGCGGACAGCCCCCGCGAGCTGGCGGCGCTGCTCGATATGGACGGCGGCACCCTCGAGGAGACGGTGCGGCGCTACAACGCGGCCTGCGCGGCGGGCGTGGACGACCAGTTCCATCGCCACCCCGCGACGCTCGCGCCGATCGACGAGCCGCCGTACTACGGCTTCACCTCGGCGCCGCTGCTGGGCTGGACCAACGGCGGCCCGAGGCGCAATGAGCACTCGCAGGTGCTCGACCCGTTCGGGCGCGTGATCCCCGGTCTCTACGCCGCGGGTACGGTCAGCTCCACCTACAGCTGGTGCAAGGACGGCGGCTTCCACATCGCCGACGCGCTCGCCTTCGGCCGCGTCGCCGGCCGCGCCGCCGCCGCCGAGGCTCCTGCCTGACCGGCTTAGCGAGTGCCCCGCAGCCGCGGGTCGAGGACGTCGCGGATCACGTCGCCGAGCAGGTTGAAGGCGAGCACGGTGATGCTGATCGCCAGTCCCGGGAAGATCGCCAGCCAGGGGGCGTGCTCCATGAAGGCCCGCCCGTCCTTGCTCAGCATGTAGCCCCATGACGGATTGGGCGGCTGAGTCCCGAGCTGGAAGAAGGACAGCGCCGCCTCGATCAGGATTGCGGCGCCGAGCGAGGCCGACACGAGGATGAGGATCGGCGCCGTCACGTTTGGGAGGACGTGCCGCAGCATCACGCGCCAGGGACTGGCGCCCGTGGCCGCCGCCGCCTCGACATAGACGTTCTCCTTGACGGAGAGGACGGCGCCCCGGATGACGCGCGAGTTGTTGGGGGCGATCACGAGCGCAATCGCCAGCAGCCCGTTGGTGGTGCCCGGCCCGAACACGGAGACGATCACGAGGGCGAGCACCAGCGCCGGAATCGCGACCATCGAGTCAACCACGCGCTGCACGACGAGGTCCAGCTTCCCGCCGGCGAACCCGCTGATCAGGCCGACAAAGCTGCCCGTGAGCGTCCCCGCCATGACGGCCACCACCCCGACGTAGAGCGAGATGCGCGCTCCAATCAGCACGCGACTGAACAGGTCGCGGCCGATCGAGTCGGTTCCCATCCAGTAGGTGAAGTTTGGTCTGAGGAACGGCTTGTCGGCGATCAGGAAGGGGTCGTGGGGCGTGACCACGGGGGAGAGCGCCGCAGCGACCACAAGCAGCAGGATCGCCGCGAGCGAGACGGCGCCGACCGGCGTGCGGACCAGCCTCCGCGCCGCCTCGGACATGGGAGAACGCGGCTCGCGGTGCAGTCCATGAACGGAGG
Source organism: Dehalococcoidia bacterium (assembly GCA_965207415.1). Lineage (GTDB taxonomy): Bacteria > Chloroflexota > Dehalococcoidia > UBA2979 > UBA2979 > VXMT01. The sequence goes on along the minus strand of CBDBMD010000003.1, from coordinate 2,446,841 downwards.
GCCGGGTCGCGGCGGCGTTGCTCATGCGCATCCTCCGTGCGGTCGTGGGGCCTAGGAGTAGCGGATCCGCGGGTCGATCACCGCGTACGAGAGATCGACGAGCAGATTCGCGAGGACGAACACCACTGCAATCATCATGACCGCGCCCTGCACGACCGGGTAATCCCTCGAGATCACCGAATCGAGGACGAGCCGACCCATCCCTGGGAGGGAGAAGATTGTTTCGACCACCACGAGCCCGCCGATCAGATGGCTGAGCTGGCTGGCCATGATCGTGACCACGGGAATCAGGGCGTTGCGCAGCGCGTGCTTGGTGATCACGGCGCGGCCCGTGAGGCCCTTCGCGCGTGCGGTCCGCACGTAGTCCTGGCGAAGAACCTCGAGCATGGCGGAGCGCGTCATCCGCGCGCTGATCGCCGAGTAGCGGTAGCCGATGATGAGCGCCGGGAAGATCAGCGCCTGGAAGTTCTTCCAGGGCTGCTCCCAGGGCGGGAAGTAGCCGAACTCCGGCAGCCAGCCGATGTAGAGCGAGAGCGCAAGCAAGACCATGGTGGCGATCCAGAAGTCGGGGATGGAGAGCCCCGCGATCGCGAACAGCCTCGCGCCGTAGTCCAGCAGGCTGTCCTGCTTGATTGCCGAGAGAACGCCGAGCGGGACGGCAATCAGGAGGGCGATGCCCATCGCCATCAGCGCGAGCTGAACGGAGAGCCTCGCGCGCTGGAAGATTGCGGTCGTGACCGCCTGGTAGGTCCACATCGAGACCCCGAGGTCGCCACGGACCGCGTGCGTCACCCAGTCGACGTACTGTTCCGGGAACGAGCGATCGAGGCCCAGGTCCTCACGCAGCGCCTCGATCGTCTCCTCGTTGAGTGAGCCGCCGTCCATGCCGCCGCCGCCGGCCAGCCGCGCCTCCACCACGTCGCCGGGGACGAGCCGGATCAGCCCGGCGATGAGCAGCGAGAACAGCACGAGCGTAGGGATGGAGGCGAGGATTCGGCGGAGGACGTATTGACCCATCACGCAATCCCGGCAGCTCCGGGTGGCGGGAGGCGGCGTCCGCGCTCAGGGCGGAGGCACGCCTCCCGCCGCCGCGTCGTGGGCGGCAGTATCGGCGCCGCCCTAGTCCCTGTCGAGCCAGCCGGTGTGGAACTGGTCGCCCCACTCGTACACCCAGTGGTGGCTGATGAAGGGGTAGCTGAACCGGAAGTTCCGCACCCAGTTCTGCTGCGTGTTGTTGGGGAACGGGGAGATGCGCTCGATCCGGTAGACCTCGTCGAGCACCTTATTGAAGATCCGCGTGTGCAACTCCTTGCGTGCGTCCGCGTCGAGCTCCACCTTCTGCCGCTCCGCCCAGTCCGTGATCTCCGGGTCGTCGATTCCCCAGCGATTCGTCACGACCGAGGGGTGCACCTGGTCGAAGAAGAATCCGTCCGCGGTCGGCGCGACCGTTGCGGTGCCGGAAGCGACCTCCTCGAAGTTGTTTCCCCACCACTGCCGGTTGTACTCGGAGTAGTCGACCACCTGCAGCTCCATCGATACGCCGACTTCCGCCCACTGCTGCTGGAGAATCTCCATCTCGCGGGTGCCGATGCCTCTCAGCAGCCTGTCGCTGGCGAGCAGCGGGAACTCGAGGTCTTCCTGGCCGGCGGCCGAGAGCAGCTTCTTCGCCTCGTCGGCGTCGTAGTGCCAGTAGGCCCCGAACTCCTTGTTGTCCGGGATCGCGTCCAGCACGAACGGCCAGGCCGTGACGGGAACGTAGAGCGCGTAGCCTCCAAAGAGGATGTCAATGAACTGATCCCGCCTCAGCGCGAGTCCGAGCGCCCGCCGTACGCGAACATCGGCGAACTTCGGATTCTTCAACTGGAAGCCGACGGAGTTCGAGGCCATCAGAATCGGGTCGTTCACCTGCTGGTTGTTGGTCTCCTCGTGGACGCTCCGCAGCGTCTCCAGATCGGTCGGCATTGCGGCCAGGTCCACCTGCCCGGCGCGGAACGCCGCCAGCTGCGCCTGCTCGTCCGGCATGATCTGTACCTCGAAGCCGTCGAGCAGGGGCTTGCCCTCCCAGTAGTCCGGGTTGGATTCCATCTTGACGTGGCTGCTCGGCACGGCCTCCGTGGTGATCAGTGGGCCGGTGCCGACCGCCAGCTGGGTGTCGATCGTGCCGTCGTCCACCGGCTCCCGCGGGTAGATCACGTTCCAGCGCAGGGCGAGCCCGACAAGAAAGTCCGGGCTCGGCTCCGTGAGCCGGACCACCAGCGTGTTGTCATTCGGCGTCTCGATCGCTGAGACCAGCGAGAAGTACTGCTTATGGACGCTGGTCTCCTCCTGGCCGTGGCGCTCGTAGACGAACTTGATGTCTGCGGAGGTGAAGTCGCGCCCGTTCACCGGCGCTACGTTCGGATACTTGATCCCAGGGGCGATGTTGAAGGTGTAGGTCAGGCCGTCGCCCGAAAGTTCCCAGGTCTGCGCCAGTTCGGGCTCGATCTCATTGAGGAACTTCGAGACGCCGGGGCCGTGCCTGAACCCGACCAGCCGGTTGTACGCGGCCTGGTTGTAGAGCGTCGTGCCGACGACGCCGACCTTGCCCTGGTCCCAACTGCCGATGTCGAAACGGTAGGCCATCTTGAGCACGCCGCCGGCCTTCGGGGGCTTGTCCGGCTCCTCGAAGTCGTAGGGGAACGGCGCGCCGTCCTTCTCGGCCTGTGCGTTCAGCGCGCGAACGCCCTGTGCCGCCTCGGAGAGCGGCGCCTCCGTCGGTGCAGCGGTCGCCGTCGCCGCAGCCGTCGGGGCAGTCGTGGGGGCAGCCGTCGCTGCCGGAGCGGCGCCGTCGTCGTCATCGTCGTCGTCGCCGCAGCCGACGAGCGCCGCGGCGGTGAGGCCGGCGCCCCCGAGCAGCGCTCCGCGCATCACGGCGCGCCGGCTCGCGCGATGGCGCAGCATGAGGCCGCCGCTCTCCTCCGCGCCCGACGTTTCCTCGTACCGGGCTGCCGTGTCTGATGCGGTCATGGCGCACCCCCTCCCGAATATCACATGTTGAATATCACGGGCATTGTCTGGTCTCGCGCCTGTCTGTCAACATTGCGATTGTGGTCACAATCCCGGCTGCACCCGTTCGCGTGGCCCCTCCGTCGCCACCCGCTCCCGGCCTGACCCTCGGCGAGGCGCTATCATCGCCGCGCTTCACGCCGCGCATCGGGCCCTGCGCGCCCGGAAGGGAGCGACAGCCGTGCAGCCGCAACTCTCGACAGGTCTCCGCTCGTTCACCCCGGAGGATCCCGGCAGCTGGCAACACCTGATCGACGTCGCCCGGGCTGCCGACGAGGCCGGCGTCGACCGCCTCTGCGTCTCCGACCACGTCGCCTTCGGCGAGCAGCTCGAGGACTACGCCCGGCCGGAGCTGGGCGGCCAGGCCGGCGGCGTCCAGCCGACGAGCCCGGACGGCTACTGGCTGGACCCGTTGACGGTGATCGCGCACCTCACCTCGGTGACGACGCGCGTGCGCTTCGGGACCAACATCCTGCTCGCCGCGCTGCGCCGCCCGCTCGTCCTCGCCAAGGTGGGGGCCACGATCGACGTGCTCTCCGGCGGGCGGCTCGACATCGGCGTCGGCATCGGCTGGCAGCTCGCTGAGTACCAGGCCGCGGGCCTCCCCTACCACCGCCGCGGGCGGCTGCTCGATCACACGCTCGAGCTCTGCCAGACGCTCTGGCGCGACCGCGTCGCGTCCTACGACGCCGAAGGCGTGACGTTCAGCAACGTCCACCAGATGCCCAAGCCGGTGCAGCCTGGCGGCGTCCCGATCTGGGTGAGCGGCACCGTCAATCCGAGGGCGATGCGCCGCCTCGCGCGCCATGGCTCCGGCTGGATCCCGTGGGGCCCCGACGCCGCCGACATCGCGGGCGGCATCGAGCGGATGCGCGAGGCCGTCGCCGGCTTCGGCCGCGACCCCGCCGAGCTAGGGGTCGTCGGGCGGCTGCCGATCGTACGCGACGACGCTGGTGGCACGGACATCGAGGCGACGATGGCCGCGGTGCCCGACCTCGTGGCCGCGGGCGTCACGGACGTGCGCGGCGGCTTCCCCGTGTCCGAGGAGCGCGAGGCCGCGACGGAGCAGTTCAGCGCGATCGTCGAGGCCTTCCGCGAAGCCGCCTCGTGAGCGACGCGACCCCGGCGGAACTCTCGCGCGAGGATCGCGAGGAGCTGGTCGCGCTCGGCCACGCCTACGCCTTCGCCGCCGATGCGCGGGACTTCGACGGCTTCGCCGCGCTGTTCACGCCGGACGGCGTGCTGATCTCCTCGCGCTTCCGCTACGAGGGTCGCGAGGAGATCGCGAAGGGTGTGTCCGGCCTCACGCGCTACGACCGCACCTTCCATTTCGTCGGCCAGTCGCGCTACTGGATCGAGGACGGCGTGGTGCGCGGCGAGACCTACTGCATCGCCCACCACTTCATCGAGACCGAGGACGAGGGTACGCGCGACCGCGTGATGTACATCCACTACCGCGACGAGTACGCGCGTCACGAGGGCGCCTGGCGCTTCGCCCACCGCGAACTCGGCGCAGTCTGGGCCGGCCAGGAGAACAAGCCCGACGGCCCGAGCTGACGGCCTGGCGCACGCCCGGCCTCAGACCGACTCGATCGCCAGCCCCTCGATCCGGTCAAAATGACGTCGGTTGTTGGTGAGCAGGGTGAGCCCGTGCCGCAACGCGGTCGCGCCGATCAGCAGGTCCATGTCTCCGATCAGGCTGCCATCCGCTCTCAGGCGGGCGCGCTCTCTGCCGAAGATCCGGCAGGTCCCCTCATCAACATCTAGCAGATACACGCGCTCAAGAAAGGCGTCCAACTCGCGTTCGCTGCGCTGCGGGTCCACATCCCCCTGCACGCCCTCGTAGAGCTCAGCGAGCGAGATGACGCTCAGGCCGATTCCGGCCGGGGTCAACTCTGCAACACGATCCACGACATGCGGCACCCGGTGCATGTACTCGATGACCCAGTCAGTGTCGACCATGTGCTGCACAGCGTTAGAGAGTTGGCGGTTCCCGCGAACCTGTGATGCGAGCCTCGTAGATCCTTCGCTTGAGCTCCTCGGGATCATGCTGGCCGACCCAGCCGCCGGCACCGGCCCTCATCGCCTCCGGGTCGTGCTTCGGCGAGGGCGCCTCCTTGATGGACAGGGACACCTCCGCCCCCTCATCGAGGTCGATCGCCTCGAGGGGTTCGAGGACGCCGTTCGAGTATCTGGCGCGGACGTGCCTGGTCACCATGATTGCCTCCGGCGGCCTCCATCTTCGCACAACTGCGCCACGTCGCTCGCCACCCCGCGCGCTAGGCTTGCCTGCGAGGCGCGCGAGGGGCGACGGAGGACGGGAGACGGGCGATGAAGAAGGCTGTGCTCGCGCTGCTCGCGGCGGTCTGTCTTTTTGTCGCAGCCGTCGACGCGCGCGCCTCCGCGCCGGGGCTCATCCTCGACCTCGAGGGCGCGCGCTCCGTCTGGGTGCAGGACGAGGACGGCGAGTGGTACTCCTACTTCCCGGCCGCGCCCGACTTCGTAAACGAGCGCTTCGTCGAGCGCTGGGTCATCGAACCGCCCTCGACGACCGGGACCGTCCCCGTCTCGCGGGTCGTCGACGGCGACACGATCAACGTGACGATCTGGGATGAGACGCGCGGCGTGCGGCTGCTGCTGGTCGACACTCCCGAGGTGCGCCCCTCGGAATGCTATGGGCGGGAGGCCAGCGACTACGTGTCCTCGCTGCTGCCGGAGGGCTCCGCGGTGCGGCTGGAGCGCGACGTGAAGGACACGGACTCGTTCGGCCGCCTGCTGCGCTACGTCTATCTCGATGACGGTCGGATGTTGAACGAGCTGCTGATCGAGGGCGGCTACGCGACGCTCTACGAATCAGGGGACGACGAGCAGCATGAGCAGCGCCTGCGCGACGCCGAGGCGCGAGCGCGCGAGGCGGGCGCGGGCCTCTGGACGGCCTGCGAGTCGGAAGACGGGGCCGAGGGCGACGCCGAGGAGGACGACGCCGCATCTGAGAGCGGCGAGTGCGACGGCGCCTACCCCGACGTCTGCATCCCGCCCCCGCCGCCCAACCTCAACTGCGGGGACATCGAGCACCGCGACATCCGCGTGCTGCCCCCCGACCCGCACGAGTTGGACCGCGACGGGGACGGCGTCGGGTGCGCGAGCTGAGCGGCACGCTCGAGGGCTACGCCAGCCCGGCCACCTCGGGCGAGAGGGGGGCGTCGAGCTCCTGCAGCTTCGGCAGCACCTCCCTGGCGAAGAGGCTCAGGCTGCGCTCCGCGTGCTCGAAGGACATGCCGCCGTAGCGGGCGTTGAGGATGATCTCCTCGGCGCTTGTCTTGTCGCGGATGTCGATCAGCTTCTGCAGCACCTGCTCCGGCGTGCCCCAGGCCTGCGGCCGCGCGTTGAACTCGCCGATCTCGTCGATCGTCTTGCGCTGGAACGTCTTCTCGAAGTTCTCGTAGTAGCTGTAGCCCTTGGCCGCCTTGAAGATCGAGCTGTCCGCGAACTGGTAGTGGTTGTTGTTGCTGATCTGCGCCTGCGTCACGGCCTCCAGGATGACGCTCCAGGCCTCCTCCTCCGTCTCGAAGCATGCGAGGTTGGCGACCGTCGTCGGCTGCACCGGACCCCAGCCGTTGTCGCGGCGGATCGTGTTGAACCGGCCGAGCTCCTCGCGGTACTCGTCCCAGCTCTTCTGGTTCGTCATCAGCACGCCGAGGCCGGCGTCGGCCGCGATCTTCAGTGTTTCCGGGCTGACCCAGGCGACCTTGAGGTTCTCGACGATCTCGGGCCCGTTGCGCGGGCGCGGGCGGATCGTCGTCTCCGGGATCGAGTAGAAGTCGCCCTCGTGGCTCCACCACTCGCGCGTCAGCGCCTTGCGCAGGATCGCGAGCGACTCCATGAAGCGGTCGCGAGACTCGCCCATCGGGATGCGGTACGCGTCGAACTCGCGCTGCGCCGCGCCGCGTCCGAGGCCGATCGTCAGCTTGCGGCCCTGCAGCATGTTGTCGAGCACCGAGATCTGCTCGGCGACCACCACGGGGTCGTACCAGGGCAGCACGATCACCATCGTCCCGAAGTCGATCCGCTCCGTCGCTCCGGCCATGTAGGTCAGGTGCTGCATCGCCCCGCCGGTCATGATGTAGGGCGAGAAGTGGTGGTCGATCGTCCAGTAGGAGTCGTAGCCGAGCGGCTCGACGAGCGAGGCGAGGTGCAGGTCTTCCTCGTAGATCTGCTGGTCGGTCACGGCTGGCGGCTCGTCCGACCGCGCCTCGTAGCGTTCCCAGTCGCCGTAGTTCTGGAAGTTCAGGTGGACGCCGATCTTCATGCCGGCTCCCTTCGCGCGGCGTGAGCATAGCGGATGGCGTCGCGGCCCGGCGTGGCGCACACTCCGGCGAGGCGACACGACCGGCAAGGAGTAGCGAGATGGTGGCACGGAGTACGGAACCGCCCGACGGCACGGAGGAAGCGCCGCTGCTGACCTCGATCGAGGATGGCGTGCTGCTCGCTCGCCTCAACCGCCCGCAGGCGATGAACGCCCTCAGCGGGCACGCCGTCGAGCTGCTGCTCGACACCGTCGCCGAGGCCAACGAGAGCGACGAGGTGCACGCGCTGGTGCTTACCGGCGAGGGCCGCGGCTTCTGCGCAGGCGCCGACCTCGGCGACCTCGCCGCGCAGGAGGGCGGGGACGCCCCGCGCCAGCACCGGATGGATCGCCGCGGACTCTCCGGCGATCTGGCGGAGACGTTCGCGCGCTGCGACGTGCCGATCATCGCGGCGGTCAACGGCGCGGCCGTTGGGGCGGGCTTCGGTCTCGCGCTCTGTTGCGACGTGCGCTTCCTCGGCGAATCGGCGCGCATGGGTTCGGTCTTCATCAAGCGCGGGCTCGCCGCGGACTACGGCGCGGCCTACTGGCTGCCGCGCATCGTCGGCCACGCGCGCGCCATCGAGCTGCTCTACAGCGGCGACCTGGTCGACGCCGCGCGCTGCCTCGAACTGGGCCTCGCCAACGAGGTCGTCCCGGACGGCGAGCTGCTGGAGCGCGCGCTCGGCTACGCCGGCGAGATCGCCTCCGGGCCGCCGCTCGCCTACACCGGCGTGCGCCGCATGCTGATGCGCGCGAGCGAGCTGCCGATGTCCCACTTCCTCGAGTACGAGTGGACCACGCAGATCGGCCTGCTCGGCAGCGAAGACGCGCAGGAGGGCTTCCGCTCCTTCCTCGAGCGCCGCGACCCGCACTTCGAGGGCCGCTAGCCGCAGAGCGGTATGCGAGCGCGTACGGCGCGGGGATACTAGAGCCGCGCGGGCCGCACGGCCCGCGACGGACGCGAAGGGGGAGCGAGTGGCCATTCGAGGCGACGAGGTGCTGCTGGTCGAGCGCTTCCCGGAACAGCACTACGCGATCCTGACGGTCAACCGCGAGGAGCGCGGCAACTCGATCAACTTCGACCTCGGGCGGCGCCTCGACGACACCTGGGAGGAACTGAAGGACGACGACGAGATCTGGGCCGTCATCCTTACCGCCGCGGGCGAGCGCTTCTACTGCGCGGGCGAGGACCTCAGGGACCGCGCCGAGCTGGACGGGGAGTACGAGGGCGGCTTCAACCAGTACGTCAAGGACCACGGTGGGCTTGGCAACTTCGCCCCGCTCGACCACGACTTCTGGAAGCCGGTGATCGGCGCGATCAACGGCTTCGCCGTCGCCGGCGGCTGGTACCTCGCCCAGATCTGCGATGTGCGGATCGCGGTCGAGCACGCGATGTTCGGCGTGCCCGAGGTGCGCTGGAACCTCCCCGCCTCGTTCATGGCGCAGGCAACGCGCATCATCCCTCCGGCGATCGCCCTCGAGATGACGATGTGGGGCGCGCGCCAGTACACCGCGCAGCGGATGTACGAGATCGGCTTCGTCAACAAGATCGTGCCGAAGGAGCAGCTGCTCGACGAGGCGAAGGCGTGGGCCGAGGAAGTCTGCCAGATGGGGCCCGTCTCCGTCTGGACCCACAAGGAGTTCATGTACCGCTACATGTTCAACGACAACTACTGGGCGCGCCGCATGGGCCGGGCGATGTTCGACAAGGTCAACGCCATGGAGGACGCGATCGAGGGCCCGCGCGCCTTCGCCGAGAAGCGCCCGCCGCAATGGAAGCTGCGCTGACGGGCACGCGCCGCCGGCCCACAGCCGCCCCGTGACCTCCGAGGGCGCCCCCGCCCGCGCCTCCGTCCCGCCCTCGGTCTGGCTGACGGTCGAGGCGCGGCTCGCGCGCCGCATCGAGGAGCGCGGCGGCCCGATCCCGTTCGCCGAGTTCATGGAGATCGCGCTCTACGCGCTGCCGTCCTCGCGCGCGCAGGGTGGCTACTACGGCGGCGGCACGGTCCGCTTCGGCCCCGGCGGCGACTTCTTCACCTCCACCGAGCTCTACAGCCCCGACTACGGGCGCGGCCTCGCGCGCGTGATCGAGGGGCACTGGGCCGACCTCGGCCGCCCCGCGCCGTTCACCGTCGTCGAGGGCGGCGGCGGCAGCGGGGTGCTCGCGCGCGACATCATCGAGGGCGCTCGGGAGTCGGCATCGGGGTTCGGCGAGGCGCTGCGCTACGTGCTGCTCGAGATCAGCCCGGCGCTGGCGCGACGGCAGGCGGAGCGCACCGCCGACCTCGGCGCGCAGGTCGTGCTCGCCTCAGCCTGGAGCCTGCCGCTGGCCGGGTTGACCGGCTGTTTCGTCTCCGTCGAACTGCCCGACGCCTTCCCCTTCCACCGGCTGCTCCGTTCCGAGGGTCGTCTGCTTGCGATCCACGTCGGCTGGGACGGGCAGCAGGGTGAGTTCTTCGAGACCGCGCTCGCGCCCTCGGACGCGGCGCTCGAGGACAACGTGCGGGCGCTTGGCGTCACGCCACCCGACGGCGTCGAGTTCAGCGTCTGCCCGCTCGCGCGCCGCTGGATGGCGGATCTCGGGCGCGCGCTCGATCGAGGCGTGGTGATCACGATCGACTACGGCTACGCGAATCGCGCGCTGATCGCCGGGCGCGGCGTCCCCGCCCGCTACTTCGGGCCGCGCCATGAGGTTGGCGCCTTCGACATCACTAGCGATGTCGACTGGACAGGCCTGATCGAGCAGGGCGAGGCGGCGGGGCTCGAGCTCGTAAGCTTCGAGGACGAGGTGGACTTCACGCGCGGCTGGGGCGGGTTCCAGTTCGGCGTGCGCGGACACGGCGGGCGGGCTCGCTACGTGCTGGTGCAGCGCAGGCGCGGCTCCGAGGCGCCCTCGAACAGCGAGTAGCGGGGCTCGTCGAGCCGGCCCTGCCCGAAGCGTGACACCCGGTTTCGCGAGGTCGTAGGCTCAGCGACGTGAGTGGGGGTGGGGTGATGCAGGACTTCACGGGCAGCGTGGCGGTGGTGACGGGTGCGGGCGGCGGCGCGGGGCGCGCCCTCGCCCATGCCTGCGCCGCGGACGGCATGCGCGTCGTCGTCGCGGACATCGACGGCGGCGCCGGCGAGGCCGTCGCGGCTGAGATCCGCGAGGGCGGCGGCGAGGCGATCGCCGTGCGCACGGACATCGCCGACCGCGCCTCGGTCGACGCGCTGGCCGAGCGCACGCGCGCCGCGTTCGGCGCGGAGCGCAACGGGCTCGTGCTCTTCCAGAACGCCGGGGTGATGAGGAACACACCGCTGGCGGAGGCCACCAGCGAGGACTGGGAGTGGATCCTCGGGGTCAACCTCTGGGGCGTGATCCACAGCGTGCAGGCGTTCCTGCCACTGCTGCGCGAGCAGGAGGGGCCGGCGCAGATCGTGCTCACCTCCTCGATGTCCGGGCTCGTCGGGCGGCAGAACGTCAACGGCGTCTACACCGCCGCGAAGCACGCCGTCGTCGGCTACTCGAACGTGCTGCGACACGAGCTCGCGGCCGAGGGCATCGGCGTCTCGTGCTGGTGCCCGAGCCGCATGGACACGCAGATCCGCAGGGCCGTGCGCGTCCGCCAGCAGCGCTACGGCGGGCCCGACGACGACTTCGCCCCGCCCCGCATCGAGGCCCCACCCCCGGAGGCGTTCATTCCTCGCCTGCTGCAAGGCGCCCGCGAGAACCGCCGCTTCATCTTCACCCACCCCGACGCCCGGGACGTGCTGCAGGAGCACTACGACGAGCTGTTCGCCGACTACGACGCAGGCGATCGGACGGCGGACGAGCTCGGCTGACGGCCGGGCGGGTGCTCGCTGAGCGCCAGTGACAGCCCCTCGGCACTTGCGTAGCCTGCGCCGGGCGCAGGGGGAGACCATATGCCCGGCGAGTTGGTGTTCACGGTTAAGCCTGGGGCCGCCACGCCCGCAACGGAGATCAGCCTCGCGGAGGCGGGCTTCCGCGAGCGCGCCGATCTGCAGGAATGGGTGCGCGAGAATCCGGAGATCCTCGGCGAAGCCGTACGCATCGTGACCTTCGAGTTCGGCGCGTGGCGCGCGCGCGACGGGCGTGCAGCCGATCGCCTCGATCTCCTGGGCCTGGACGACGACGGTCGGCTCGTGGTCGCGGAACTGAAGCGCGGCCCCGCTCCGGACACCGTGGAGATGCAGGCGGTCAAGTACGCGGCATTCGCCAGCCGCTTCACCCCGCAGACGCTGGCCGAACATCATGCTGCCTACCTGACCAGAGTCGAGGGAGGTCCGGTCTCGGAAGACGAGGCGCGTGAGCGACTTGAGGCGCATGCGGGCGGGGAACTTGACCCTGACCTTCTCCGGCAACCACGGATTGCACTGATGGCCGCAAGCTTTCCCCCTCAGGTGACGGCGAGCGCGGTCTGGCTTACTGAGATGGGCTTGGACGTCTCGCTCGTCAGCTTCAATGCATATCGCACCGGGAGCGAGACCGTGCTGACGGTCTCGCAGATCTGGCCGGTGCCGGATGTCGAGGACTTCACGGTCTCCCCGCGCCAGGCGGAGTTGCGGGCAGCCCACGAGCGCGTCAGGACGCGTCGTGAAGCGAATGCTGTTGGGCAGCTCGTCGATGACGGGGTCCTTGAGGATGGCACGCTCCTGACGATCGACGTTGACCGTCTTCGCCCACCCGAGGCGCGTGAGGCGGTAGCCGCGTGGATTGCTGAGGAGCCGCAGCGCGGCCAGGCGACGTGGCGCAATCACCGCAGTCGGCCCCTCACCTGGTTGATCGACGATCAGCATTGGAGTCCAACCGGGCTCGCGAAAGAGATTGTGGGGCAAGTGTCCGGCGATCGACCACCTGTCCTCAGGGGTCCGAGGGTATGGAGGACCGTGAGCGGCGAGACATTAGCGGAACTGGCTGGCTTCGGGACTGCGGGACGGCCACGGGACTGGTCGGACTTGCACCAGTTGTTGGGACATATCGAACCCGGCGAGTGGACTACCTACGGCGATCTCGCGGAAGCGATCAGCAGTTCCGCGCAGGCAGTGGCCGGACACATAGCTCGCTGCCCGGAGAACCCGTGCCGAGTGGGCTATCGTGTCCTGACGGCCGATGGTCGGGTCTCCGGGGGATTCTACTGGGGCGACAATTCGGACACGCGAGATCCGCTTGAGGTCCTCGCGGCTGAGGGCATCGAGTTCGACTCGCACGGGCGCGCCGGGCAATCGCATCGGCTCGACGGACCAGCGCTCGCCGAGCGGAGCCTATAGCCACGGAGCAGTCCGCCCCCGCTACGCCGAGGCGGCGGCGAAGGCCTCCTCGGTGACGATGTTCATCGTCTCGCGGGCGCTGCCCCAGCGCAGCGCGGCGTCCCGGCCGCGGCGGGTGAAGAAGTGCAGGTCGTACTCCTGCATGTAGCCGATGCCGCCGTGCAGCAGGTGGCAGTCCTGCAGGACCTGCGGGGCCATCTTCGCCGTCACCGCTTTCACGACCGCGACCTGCCGGCGCGTGTCGAGGCCCTCGTCGATCTGCCACAGGAGCTCGTGTACGAGGAAGCGCGATCCCTCGACGATCGTCGCCATGTCCGCGCAGCGCATCTGCACCATCTGGAACGCGCCGATCGGCTGCCCGAACTGCACCCGCATCTGCACGTAGTCGACCGTCAGGTCGAGCGCCTTCTGCGCGTAGGTGTAGGTCTCGAACGCGGCGACCGCCGCCCCGAGGCGGCGCATCGTCTCGACGGCGTCCGCGCCCTCGATCCAGGCCTCGGCCGCCGCGCCGTCGTACGCGACCGCTGCCTGCGGCAGCGCGCCGATGGTGCGCGTGTCGCGGGCCGAGACGCCCGGCTGGTCGCGGCGCACGACGGCGAGGCCCGGCGCGCCGTCACGCATCGCAGCGACGAGGTGCACGTCGCTGGTCTCGCCGAACTCGACGAAGCGCTTCTCGCCCGTGACCGCGCCGCCGGCGTACTCCGCCGTGACCGGGCCGTAGAGCGAGTCCGACGCCTCGAGCAGCGCGGGCGAGATCGTGAGTCCGCTGTTGAGCTGCGGCAGCAGCGAGGTCTTCAGTTCCTCGTCGCCGTGGCGCTCGATCGTGACCGCGCCGACGAGCGTGCTGGCGAGTGGCGAGGGCAGCGCGGCGCGGCAGATCTGGGTGATCAACACGCCCGCGTCGAGCACGGTGCCGCCCTGGCCGCCGTAGTCCTCGGAGATCGCCAGCGAGTTCCAGCCCAGTTCGGTCATCTGGCCCTGCAGCTGCTCGTCGGGGCGGTTCGCCGCCTCGATCTCGCGGATCCGCTCGAAGCTGACCTCGCGCTCGAAGAAGTCGGCGGCGCTGGTGCGAAGGATGTCCTGCAGTTCGCTCGGTCGGAGGTCCATGGTGCGCCTCCTATCGCGGCAGCTGGAGGCCGCGCGTGGCGATCACGCGCCGCTGGATGTCGTTGGTGCCTCCCGCGAAGCGGCCGGGTGGGTCGCTGCGCCACCCCGCCTCGAGCATCCCGCCGAGCGGGGCGTCCTCGTTCGACTCGTGAAGCCCGCCGCTGCGGCCGAGGATGTCCATGAAGGCGTCGTGGATGCGCTCGCTGGAGTCGCCCTTCCAGATCTTGGACATTGCGGCTTCCATCGTCGGCACCAGGTCGTTGTGCACCATCGCCGCGTTGTTGGTCGCCAGCGCACGCCCCACCTCGACGCGCATCGAGGCCTCGGCGACGGCCATGCGCGTGGCCGGGTCGTCCAGCAGATCGCCGCGCTCGGCCACGAGGTAGGAGATGATGTTTTGCACCCTGCGCTCCAGCGGGCGGTAGGTGCCGATCGCGACGCGCTCGAGGTCGAGCGCGCCGGTAACGATGTACCAGCCGCGGTTCTCCTCGCCGACAAGCGCGTCGGCGGGGATGCGCACGTTCTCGTAGAAGGTCTCGTTGGTGCGGCCTTCGCCCATCACCCAGAGCGGGCGCACGGTGATGCCGGGCGTGCTCAGCGGCACCACGAAGGTGGAGATGCCGCGATGCTTCGGCGCGTCCGGGTCGGTGCGCGCGGCCAGCCAGACGTGCGTCGCGAGGTGCGCCGAGGAGGTGTAGATCTTCTGTCCGTTGAGCACCCACTCGTCGCCGTCGCGGACGGCGCGCGTCTGCAGCGAGGCGAGGTCCGTGCCGGCGTTCGGCTCCGTGTAGCCGAGGGCGAAGCGGACCTCGCCGGTCAGGACCTTCGGCAGCAACTCGAGCCGCTGCTCCTCGCTGCCGTGACGCATGATCGTCGGGCTGACGGAGTTGAAGGTGAGCGTGTCCCAGGGCATGCCCTCGCGCGCGAGCTCCTCGGAGAGGATCCAGAGGTAGAGCGCGCCCTTGCCGCGTCCGCCGTACTCCTCGGGCCAGGCGATCGAAGGCAGGCCCTCGTCGGCGAGCGCCTGGAGAAACGCCTCGGCGGCGGGGCCGTAGCCGTGCAGGTGGTGCCCGGCGATCTCCGCCTCCAGCTCCGGCGTGCGGTGCCGGCGGATGAAGTCGTGGATCTGCTCGCGGAACTCAACGACGTCGTCGGGCATCTGGAAGTCCATGCGTCGCTCCTTTCGCTGTCGCCTCGGTCGAATCGCGCGTCCGGCTGCTACTCGCTCTCGAGGCGTGACCAGTGGACGAGGGTGAAGGGCGGGTCGGCGTCCGCGTGGTGCTCGTAGACGGCCTCGACCGCGCTGCCGATCACGACCTCCTCCTCGGGATCGCCGAGCAGGTTGCCGACCAGGCGGATGTCGTCGGCATGCGGCAACTCGACGACGACCACGACGTAGGGCACGGCCTCCCGGAGCACCGGGTGCACCGGGTGCCAGACCCGCTCCCAGGAGTAGATCCGCCCGCGCCCCTCCACCTGCCGCCACTCGAAGTCGGAGCTGAGGCAGCGGTGGCAGAGCCACTCCGGCCCCCACTGGAAGTGCTCGCAGGCGGTGCAGAACTGCAACCACAGCTCCCCGCGTTGCGTGCCCTCGATGAACGGCTTGTCGAGGTCGTCGTTCATCGTGGCCGGGTAGGCCACGGGCGTCGGGAAGTAGGTGCCGCCCGCCTCGATCTCGGCCTTCGTCGCGTTGGCCATCGTGCTATGTCCCCTCAGCGCGCCGCGGCAGCAGCACGGTCGCCGTTCCCGGTGTCGTCACGCCCTCGCGCGTGTTCTCGATCCAGATCTCGAGGTTCACCACGCCCGTGTCCGGGTCGTCGCCCTCGGACGTGCCGGTGACGCGGCCCCTGACGGACATCACGTCGCCGGGCGTGTTCATGCGCCGCATCTGGAAGCCGAACGTCCGGATCCAGCCCTCAGGGCCCATCCAGTCCGTGAGCAGGCGCCCGAGGCAGCCGCGCGTGAATCCCGTGTTGTAGAAGATCGTCTCGTGCCCGCCCTCGCGCGCGAACTCGAAATCGTGGTGGACCTTGTGGAAGTCCTGCGAGCCGCTGACCTGCTTCGCCATTTCCGTCCAGCCGAGCGTGAACGTGAAGCCCTCGAGGTCTTCGCCGGCGGTGACGTCGTCCCAGTAGCGCTGCGCGCGCGGCTCGCCGCTCATCCGCCGTTCCCCTCGAGTTCGGCCGCGAACTCCTCGGGCCGGCGGTGGGCGACCATCGTGTTCCTGCCGATCGCCACGACCTCGCCGTCCTGGTTGAAGATCGTCGTCTTCGCCGCGATCCAGATCGACCTCGGGTCAAGCCGCGTCGGCTTCTGGTAGATCTCCTCGATCTCCGTCTGCCGCGAGAGCCGGTCGCCGATGCGGGCGGGCTGGACGAACTCCCAGCTGATGTTGAGATTGATCGTGCGGTCGCCGCGCGTCGGCACCTGGAGGATGAGCGCGGGCTCGTCTTCCTCGGGCCAGGCGCCGCTGCCGGCGAAGTAGTCGGTCATCACCGGCGGCACGATGACGCCGCCCCACTTCGTCGTCGCCGCGTAGTCGGGATCGAGGAACAGCGGGTTGTCGTCCTCCACCATGTGGCAGTAGCGGCGGATCGGGTCGTACTCGACCGGGTAGCGGCCGTGGTAGAGCGGCGTCCTCCTGCCGATCCACTCGGCGCGCACGGCCTCGATGTCGTACTCGCCCTCGACCTTGGTCATCGCGCCCCCGGCCACCCAACGTGGTTCGTGATTCTAGGTGAGCGCCCCGCTCGCCGCGAGGATCGCCACCTCCTCGGCGGAATGGCCGAGCAGCTCCGTGAGCACGTAGTGCGTGTCCTCGCCCAGCAGCGGCGCGGGCTTGCGGGGCGTGCCGGGCGTCTCCGAGTAGCTGGTCGCGAGGCCGTCATAGGGCGTCGGACCCATCTCCGGGTGGTCGAGCGTGACGAAGAAACCGCGGTGGGCGAGCTGCGCGTCGCGGTGGAGGTCGCTCGCCCGCAGCACCGCCGAGGCCGGGACGCCCGCCGCCTTCAACCGCGCGGCGAGGGCGTGCCCGTCCTGCGCCACGCACCAGGCGCGGAGCGCCTCGTCGATGCGATCGCGGGCGGCGCGGCGGCCCTCGTAGCGCTCGAACTCGGCGCCGTCGAAGCCCTCGAGGCGGGCGAGATCGCGCAGCGCATGCCACTGCTCCGCCGTCTCGCAGGCGATCGCGATGTAGCGCTCGGCGCCGGCGACGGCGTAGACGCCGTGCGGGCAGGCGGTGCGCGAGTCGTGCCCGGCGGGCGGCGCGACGCGGCCGTTGACCGCGTAGTCGAGGACGAGCGGCGCGAGGAAGTGGATGCCGACCTCGACCTGCGAGATGTCGAGCAGCTGGCCCCGTCCGCTGCGGGCGCGCTCACGGAGCGCCGCCGCGATCACCGCGAGGCCGAAGCGCGGGTTGATGAAGTCCGTGTAGGCGCCGTAGGGCCCGTCGGGCGGGCGGTCCGGCCAGCCGGTCACGCCGTGCAGCCCGGCCAGCGCGGCGCCCTGGCTGCCGAAGCCGGTGAGCGGCGCCTCCGGACCGGTCTGCCCTCGCAGGCAGGTGCGCACCATCAGCAGGTCGTCGCGGCCCTCGCTCAGCGCCTCCCAGCCCAGCCCGTGCCGCTCCATCGTGCCGGGCGTGAAGCTCTCGAGGACCACGTCCGCCCAGCCCGCGAGCCTGTGCGCGGCGGAGCGGCCGCCCTCGCTCGAGAGGTCGAGCGTCATGCCCAGCTTCGAGGAGTTGAAGTTGGCGAAGAACTGCGCCCGATTGACGTCCCGCATGCCGTCCTTGAACGGCCCCATCCCGCGCAGGGTGTCGATGCGCTTCGCCGTCTCGACGCGCACCACCGTCGCGCCGTGGTCTGCCAGCGCCTTGCCGAGCAGCGGACCGACGCCGACCCACGAGAAGTCGGCCACCTTGAGCCCCTCGAACGCCCTCGTGCGCGCCGGGGCGGCGCTCGTGTCGGGGCGCACGGCCGGCGCCGGCCGGCGTGGCTCGGCAAGCAGCGCGTTCGCCTCGCCGAGGGCGGGCGCGGGCTGCGGGCTGCGCAGCGGCGTGCGGCTCGGCCTGGCGAACGGTCCGGGGTGCGGGCGGCCCTCGACCTCCCTCCAGTAGTCGCGAGAGGCAAGCTGCGGGTCCGCGAGGAGATCGGCGGCGGTCATGATCGGCGCGATCAGCGCCCCGCTCGCGACGGCGCGCTCGTTCAGTTCGCGCTTCGGCTTCGTCCCGATGAACTCGACCGCGAGCCGGACCGCCTCGTCGATCAGCGCCAGCGTCTCCGCCGGGACGGCGCTCGGGTCCGCGAACTGCTCGTGCCAGTGCTCCCAGTCGATCGCCTGCAGGCGCTCGGGGAGCTCGACGCCGGCCTCCTTCATCCAGGCGATGGTCTCGTTGATGGCGATGCGCTGCGGGAGGTTGACGCCCATCGTGGTGATCACGTGGCCGTCGGCGGCCGCGACCACGCGCGGCAGGTGGAGGCCGGAGGGGTGGGGAGGCCGGGGCTCGGCGCGGTCGTCCCCGTAGCCGGGCTTGTCGCCGCCCTCGTTCGGCGGGTAGCCGCTGGCGTCCATCATCGTCCAGACCATGCAGGCCTGCATCGAGACGTCGAGGTGCTGGCCGCGGCCGGAGCGGTCCCGCTCGACGAGCGCCACCACGGCGTCGGCGGCGGCCTGCGCGCCGCCGTGCAGCCCGGCCTGCGGGTAGCCGACCGGGATCGGCGGCCGGTCGCCGTCGCCCTGCAGCGAGAGCAGCCCCCCGGCCGCCTCGATGGTCAGCTCGTTCGCCGGCGACTGTGCGTCCGGCCCGCTCTGCCCGAACGGCGTGATCGAGGCGTAGACGAGCGCGGGGTTGAGCGCGCGCAGATCCTCGTAGCCGAGCCCGAGCGCCGCGAGCTGACCGGGCGCGAACGACTCCAGCAGCACGTCGGCGCCCTCGGCGAGCGCACGCAGGCCCGCGCGGCCCTGCTCCGAGGCGAGGTCGAGCACGACGCTGCGCTTGCTGGCGCCGTAGGCGGCCCAGTAGAGCGAGCCGTCCGGCTCGCCCTCGCGGCCGTCCTCGAAGGGCGGCATGCGGCGCGCGTCGCAGCCCTCGGGCGGCTCGATCTTCAGCACCTCGGCGCCGAGGTCGGCGAGGATCCGGCCGCCGATCTCGCAGCGCGCGGTGGTCAGGTCCAGCACGCGGATGCCGGAGAGCGGCGGCGCTGCGGCGGCTGGCGGCATCGGCGCGCCGATGCCGCTACGCCTCGAAGATGGCGCTCACGGGGTGGGCGAAGCCGGGCAGCACGTCGGCGCCGTCGAGGCTGTCGTTCGCGCCGAGGGTGGCGGCGGGATGGTCGGGCAGGTGCACGTCCACCGTGCGCGTGTCCGGATGCACGACCCAGGCGATGCGCACGCCGTGGCTCAGCCACATCCGCGCCTTGTCGTGGACCTCGCGGCGGCTGTCGCTTGGGGACCGCACCTCGACGACCAAGTCGGGCACGGCCTCGGCGTAGCCCACGATCTGCGCGTCGAGCGGGATCTTCTCCACCGACGTGAACGCGATGTCCGGCTCGCGCACGGTGTCGGGATCACGCTCAAGCAGGACGCCCGAGTCCGAGGCGACCAACGTTCCCAATCGCCGGGGCTTCGCGAAGGCGCCCAACGCAATCACGAGGTTTGCGACGATCTTGCCGTGCTCATGTCCTGTCGGCATGGTTTCGCAGAGCACCCCCCGGATCAGTTCGCCGCGCACGCCGCGGCTGTCGAGTCGCAGCAGATCCTCGGCGGTCAGCAGCTTCGCCTCTGTGGTCGTCATCCCGGCTCGCTCCCGTGCGCAATCATGTTACACGGCTTCGATTGCGGCCCGTGCGTGCCGGGCGGCATCGGCGCGCCGCCCTAGCCCTGCTGGCGCGACCAGCGGAGCGCGGCGCCCCACTTGTGCTCGAGCGAGTAGGCCAGCGCCACGTCGTCGATCTTGCGCAGCGCCTCGAGGGAGATCTTGGAGTTGCGCACGACGACGGGGTCGTAGGAGGCGATCTCGGAGGCGATCGCCTGCGCCTCGGCGTCGAGCTGGTCGTCCTCGACGACGAGCGCGATCGCGCCGCACTGCTGGAGGTACTCGGGCGTGACGCGGCGGCCGGTCAGCATCAGGTAGCGCAGCACCGGCTCCGGCAGGATGCGGCGCGCGTGGCCGGCCCCGCCGATCGAGTTGATCTGAATCTCGGGCAGCCCGAAGCGCGCGCTCCTTCCGGCGATCACGATGTCGCAGAGCGCCGGCATCAGCATCCCGAGGCCGACCGCCGCGCCGTTGATCGCGACGATGATCGGCACCGGCACGTCGAGCAGCGCGGTCTGCGCGTTGCGCACGCGCACCAGGTGGTCGCCGGGTGGAGTGTGGATCGGCGTAGCACTGGCGCTGCGCGGGTCGTTGAGGTCGAAGCCGCCGCTAAAGATGCCGGGCACGCCGCTGCGCCAGACGATCGCGCTGATCTCCGGGTCGTCGCCAAGGCGGTGCAGCTCCTCGGCCATCGACTCGAGCATGTCGAGGCCGAGCGCGTTCACGGGCGGCCGGGTGACGGTCAGCGTGGCGACCCGGCCCTCGCGCTCGATGCTCAGCGTCTCATGCACCTCGCTGGTCCCTTCTGGCCGAGATCGCGCCTCGGCGGCGCTTGTTGCTGGCACTGTAGCGGATGCCGCCGCGCCCCCGAAGGCCGCGCGCACCCTCGCGCGGGCTGTCGTACGCTGCGCCGGCGTGTCGGGAGGCAGCGTATGTCCGAGCTCGAGATCCACGGCGAGTGCGATTCGCGCTTCGCGGGCGTGCGCGAGGCGTTCGAGGAGAACTTCAGCGAGCGTGGCGACATCGGCGCTGCCGTCGCCGTCACGATCGACGGCGAGCCGGTCGTCGATCTCTGGGCGGGCAGTGCCGACGCCGCCGGGACGCGCGCCTGGGAGCGCGACACGATCGTCAACCTCTACTCGACCGGGAAGGGCGTGCTCTCGCTTGCCCTGCACATGCTCGCCGACCGCGGGCTCGTGGACATCGAGGCGCCCGTGGCCGGCTACTGGCCGGAGTTTGCGCAGGGCGGCAAGGAGGGCGTCACGGTGCGCCACGTGCTGGGGCACCGCTCCGGCGTGGTCGGCGCCCGGCGGCTGCTGCCCGAGGAGGCGAAGTACGACTGGGAGACGATGACCACGGCGCTCGCCGAGGCGGAGCCGTGGTGGGAGCCGGGCACGCGACACGGCTACCACGTCTGGACCTACGGCTGGATCATCGGCGAGATCGTGCGCCGCGTGAGCGGCCGCCGGGTGGGCGCCTTCATCCGCGAGGAGATCGCGGAACCGCTCGGCATCGACTTCCACATCGGGCTCTCCGCCTCCGAGCAGGCACGCGTTGCGGACGTCGTCCCGCCCAGCCGCAGCCCGCTGCCGGAGCCGGACGTGACCTCGATCATCGCGATGGCGCACAACAACCCGCCGTGGACATTCGAGACCGCGAACACGACCGAGTGGCGCGAAGGGGAGATCCCCGCCGGTAACGCACACAGCGACGCTCGCGGGCTCGCCCGCTTCTACGGCGCGCTCGCCGGTGGCGGCGAGCTGGACGGCGTGCGCCTGCTCAGCAGCGAGGCGATCGAGGCGGCGCGCGTGCTCCAGAGCGAGGGGACGGACGCGACGATCGGCGTCGAGAACCGCTACGCCCTCGGCTTCCAGCTGCCCTCGCCGGCGCTGGGCGACCCGCGCCCGGAGACGGCCTTCGGGCACTCCGGCGTCGGCGGCTCGCAGGCCTTCGCCGACCCGGGCTCGGGGCTTGGCTTCGCCTACGTGATGAACCGCATCCGCGGACCGGGCGACGTGCGCGCCAGTAGCCTCAGCGAGGCCGCCTACCGCAGCATCGAGGCGGGCGCGTAGACCTTGGCGAGGAGCTGCCCCGCTGTCGTGTCGTTCAGTCCGTCGCGACGCCGACCGGGAGGATCTCGACCGTGGCGGCGCAGCCGGGCACGTCCGCCAGGGCGGCGTCGCATGAGAGCAGCGGCACATTGAGGATCTCGGCGAGCGCCAGGTAGATGCCGTCGTACACGGTTACGTTCGATCGCAGCTCGAAGGCCCTGGGCAAGAGTTCCGTGTGTGCGTAGCGGCGAATCGACAGTCCTGCCAGGTCATCGAAGGATTCCACGGCTCGGACAGGCAGAGATTTCGCCCCTCAACGTGAAGCGGCGCAAGGTCTGGCCAACCTCGACATCCATGAGGTGAGGAGCACAGATCGCCTCCCGGCGGGCGAATCGCCGGGCAAGCGAGTGTGCTGCAGCGCTGTCGGGATAGAGCAGCACGTCCACAATGACCGAGGCGTCGGCGACGATCACCGCTCGTCGCGTATCGCCCGCACCGCCTCGGCCGACGTCTCGGACAACCGAGGCTGCTTCCGCGCGGCAATCCGCGCCAGCAGTTCTTCCGTCGTCGGCTGCGCAAGGGTCCGCTCCAGTTCGCGCAGGAGGTAGCCGGAGAGGCTCATCCCGGCACGCGCGGCACGCACCTTCGCCTCGCGGTGAAGTTCGTCGGGAACGTTCCGAATTTGAATCATCTTCGACATGTGTGTGAGCGTATCACATGTGCCACGCATGTGATTACATCGAGCTTCAACCTCGCCTCGACGGCTATGCTGCGCGAAACCCGGCGCTGAGGGGAGTCAGCCATGAGGGCCGCGATCTACTACGGCGCCAACCAGCCGATGCCGATCGAGGAGGTCGAGGTCGACGACCCGTGGCCGCGTGAGGTGCTGGTCCGCACCGCCGCCAGCGGCGTCTGCCACAGCGACCTCATGTTCGTCGACGGCATCGGCCAGTGGCCGACGCCGGGCATCCTCGGCCACGAGGGCTCGGGCGTCGTCGAGGCGGTCGGGTCGGACGTGACCTACGTGCAGCCGGGCGACCGCGTGATCGTCACGGGCGTCGTCTTCTGCGGCCAGTGCGAGGAGTGCCTGAGCGACAACCCGCATCGCTGTCTCGACCGTCCGCGGCGGCGTCGGCACGAGCGTCCTCGCATCACCCTCAACGGCGAGGGCGTGCTGGCGCTCACGAACGTCGGCAGCTTCGCCGAGTACATGCTCGCGCCGGACGCCGGGGTGGTGAAGCTGCCGGACGACGTCCCGCTCGATACGGCCTGCCTCGTCAGCTGCGGGGTGATCACCGGGCTCGGCGCCGTCTTCCGCTCCGCCGAGCTGAAGCCGGGGACGACGGCGGCCGTCTTCGGCCTCGGCGGCGTCGGACTCTCGGCGGTGCAGGGCGCACGCATCGCCGGCGCGAGTCGCATCATCGCCGTCGACCTCACAGAGGAGAAGCTGGAGCGCGCGCGGCTGCTCGGCGCGACTGACACGGTGAACGCCTCCGAGGTTGACGATCCCGTCGAGGCGATTCGCGACCTGACCGAGGGGCGCGGCGTGCACTACTCGTTCGAGGCGATCGGGCTGAAGGCGACGGCGGAGCAGGCCTTCGCCTGCACCCGCGCGGGCGGCACCGCCTCGATCATCGGCGCGGGCATCACCGCGCCGCTGGAGTTGCCACCCAACCTGCTCATCCAGGACCGCCGGATCCAGGGCGTGTTCATGGGCCGGACCCGCGCGCGCGTCGACATCCCGCGCTACCTCGAACTCTACCGCCAGGGCCAGCTCAAGCTCGACGAGCTGGTGACCCGGCGCGGACGGCTGGAGGACCTGGACCAGGCCTTCGAGGACCAGCGCGCCCACGTCGGAGCCCGCACGATCCTGCTCTTCGACTGAGGCCGCGCCACGCCGCCCTCGATGGGAGTAGGCTCCGCCCTGCCGATTGGGGGCGGACCATGAACATCCTCATCATCACGGGCACGGCGCTGCCCGAGGTGCCGGACGACATCATCGAACGGATCCTCGATGCGGCCGGGCCGGACTCGGAAGTCACGGTCGTCGACTCGGACGGCGAGGCGCTGGAGTTCGCTGCGGAGACGGACGTGGTCCTCGGCTTCGTTACGCCGCAGCTGTACGCGGCCGCGCCGAACCTGCGCTGGGTGCACGCGATCGCCTCCGGGGTGAACCGCTACCTCTATCCCGCGTTCCGCGACGGCGAGGTCATGCTCTCGAGCGAGAAGGGGCAGGTCGGCCCGCAACTGGCCGACCACGCCTTCGCGCTGCTGCTCGCCCTCACGCGCAAGGTCGCCGCGGCGATCCGGCTCGGCCCCGAGGCGTGGGACCAGCGACGCGCGCTGCGCATGCAGGAGACCGAGCTCACCGGCAAGGTGATGGGCATCGTCGGCTACGGCGGCACCGGCCGGGCGGTCGCGCAGCGCGCCACCGGCTTCGGGATGCGCAGCATCGCGGTCGACCGCGACGCCCTCGAGGGCGACGACCACGTCGAGGCGGTCTGGGCCATGGATCGCTTCAACGAACTACTGGAGGCTTCGGACGTGGTGGCGGTCTGCTGCCCGCTGACGCCGGAAACCGACGGTCTGTTCGACCGCGAGGCGTTCGCGCGGATGCCGCGCGGCTCCATGATCGTCAACGTCACGCGCGGCGAGATCATCGACGCCGAGGCGCTGATCGAGGCGCTCGACTCCGGCCAGCTTGCCGGCGCCGGGCTCGACGTGGTGCCGATCGAGCCGCTGCCTGAGGACCACCCGCTGTGGCAGCGCGACGACGTGGTGATGACCCCGCACGCTGCCGGCGCCAGCCAGCTGCGCGCGCCTCGGAACATCGACCGCTTCTGCGGCAACCTCCGGCGGCTGCGCACCGGCGAGCCGATCGAGGGCCTGATCGACAAGCAGGCTGGATACTAAGGTGACGTTCCGAACCTCGGAGGAGCGGCGATGACCGAACAGCGAACCGCCGACGCCGCACAGCACGTCCTCGACGCGCTGCCGGTGCACCCAGGCGAGGGCCCCGACCCGGCGACCTGGCGGCTGCGCATCGACGGCCTCGTCGACACGCCGCTCGACCTCGACCTCGGCGACCTGGCGGCGATGCCGCAGCAGCTGATGGTGGACGACTTCAGTTGCCTCGAGGGCTGGACGGTGCCGGGCCTGCGCTGGCGCGGTGTCGCCGTGGCCGACCTGCTCGATCGGGCGGCCGCGCCGCCCGAGGCGGCGTGGGTGCAACTCAGCGCCGATGACTTCAGCCTCCCGCTGCCGATCGCGGAGGCGCGGACTGCGCTGCTCGCCCTCGAGGTGAACGATGAGCCGCTGCCCGCCGAGCACGGCGGCCCGGCGCGGCTGGTCGTGCCGGGCGGCGAGTGCTTCACGAGCATCAAGTGGACCGAGCGCATCGAGGTGCGCGCCGAGCCCGCCGACAACAGCGCCCGCCGCATCGCCCTCGCACGGCTCGAAGCGGAGGCGTAGCCCGCTACGAGATGCCGGTCCCGGCGTCGATGTGGATCGTGTGGCCGGTGATGTGCGCGGCGAGGTCCGAGGCGAGGAAGATCGCCCCCGCCGCGAAGTTCTCGGGCGAGCCGAGGCGCTTGAGCAGCCCGTAGTTCGCGGCGATGTCGTCCTCGCGGCGCGCGATGTTCCTGTGACGGCCGGGGCTATCCACGCCGCCGGGCGCGATCGCGTTCACGCGGATGCCCTGCGTCCCCCACTCGGCGGCCAGCTCGCGGGTGAGTCCGAGGACTCCCGCCTTTGCCGCGGAGTAGGCGGCGATGCCCTGCCCCGTCGCGTGGTAGGCGGCGCTGGACGCCGTGCTGACGATGCTGCCCCCGCGACCGTCCTCGATCATCACGCGCGCCGCCGCCTGGCTGCCGATGAAGGCGGCGCGCACGTTCATGCGCGCGACCGCGTCGAAGCCGCGCTCGGAGACATCGAGCGTCGGCGCCTGGAAGTTGCCGCCGGCGTTGTTGAACATCGCGTCGAGCCGTCCGAAGTGCTCGCGCGCGCCGCTGACGAGAGCGCGCAGCGAGTCCGGGTCGCGCACGTCGGTGGGGATCGAGAGTGCGTCGCCGCCGGCCTCGGCGATGATGTCGGCGGTCTCCTGGCCGGTCTCTGGGTTGATCTCGCCGATCGCGACGCGCGCGCCGACGTCGGCCATGCCGATCGCGATTGCGCGGCCGATGCCGCTGCCCGCACCGGTCACGACGGCGACGCGGCCGTCCATGCGGATGCCGTCCATCATGAAGCCCATCGCGCCCTCCTCGCTGATCGCCCGCTGCTGCACGCCGCTACCTTACTCCGGCGCGGCCGGCGCAGCGGTCGCCTGCTAGCATCGCCGCCGCGCGAGGGAGCGACTCATGCGAATCACCCGCATCTATACCGGCGACGACGGGGAGTCCCACTTCGAGGACATCGAGGTCGCGTTCGCCCTCGATGTCGGGCGCGGCGTGCGCACGCCGCTGCTCGACGCCGGGCAGATCAGCCTCCACGAGTCGACGCAGGCCTTCGAGACCGACTACCACCCCGCGCCGCACCGCCAGTGGGTGATCACCGTCTCCGGCAGTGCCGAGATCGAGGTCGCCGACGGCTCGAAGCGCACCTTCGGCGTCGGCGACGTCTTCTTCGCCGACGACACCAGCGGCCGGGGCCACATCGCCCGCACCGTCGAGGTACCTCGGCGCTCCATCGTCGTCCCCATGCCCGAGGACTTCGACTTCGAGCAACTGCGCGGCGAGGGCGGCTAGCCGCCTCGGGCGCGCAGCGCGGGGCTGAGTTGCATGGCGGAGCTGGGGCGGCGGCGGCTGGGCCGGACCGGGCTGATGGTCACCGAGTTGGGCCTCGGCGCGATGGACACGCCGACGGCGCGCGAGGGGCCGCAGACGCTCGAGCGCGCGCTCGACCTCGGCATCGACTTCGTCGACACGGCGCGGGAGTACGCGGGCAGCGAGTTCATGATCGGGCAGGCGGTGCGCGCGCGAGCCGAGGCCGGCCGGCCGGCCTTCCACATCGCCAGCAAGACGTTCAGCCACTCGATCAACGGCAGCCAGCACGACATCGACCGCTCGCTCAGCACCCTCGGCGTGGAGCGGATCAGCCTCTACCAGTTGCACGACATCTCCTCGCTGGAGGCGTGGGAGGAGGCGACCGGCGAGGACGGCGCGCTCGAGGGCCTGCAAATCGCCCAGTACCGCGGGCTGGTCGAGCACATCGGGATCTCCTCGCACAGCCTCGAGGTGCTGAAGCTGGCGATCGAGAGCGACGAGTTCGCGGCGGTGATGCTGGAGTACTCGGCGTTCTTCACGGAGACCGCGCCGCTCATCGAGCTGGCGCGCGAGCACGACGTAGGGGTGATCGTGATGCGCCCGCTCGGCGGCTCCGGCCGCACGAGCGTGATGCGCGGCCGCATCGCCGAGGGCTACGCCGGCCCGCTGACGCCGCGCAACCTGCTGCGCTACGTCTTCTCGCAGCCCGGCGTCTCGGTTGCCATCCCCGGCGCGCGCTACCCCTCGCGCATCGAGGAGAACGTAGCCACGGCCACCTCGTACGAGCCGATGGACGCCGCCGAACAGCGCGCGCTGGAGGCCGAGGCGCAGCGCCTCTACTGAGCGCCGAGGTCTTCCGGGCGTGGCTGTCCTCGGCGGCTCAGTCCGGATCGATCAGCGGTCGGACTTCCCTGCCGAGCAGGCCGACGGACTGCATGACGGCCTCGTGCGAGAGGTCGCCTATCTGGACCTGGCACATCAGGCTGTTGAGGCCGAGGTCGGCGTAGCGCTCCAGCTTCTTCCGGCACTGCTCCGGGTCGCCGATGATCACCATCTCGTCGGTGTTCAGCGCGTCGTAGAGGTCGTCGACGCCGATCTCGCCCTGGTGGAACTCGTCGATGGCGCGCGTCGCCTCGTTCTGCAGCTGCGGGACGGAATCCTCGAGGCTGCGCTGGCCGTGCGCGGCGAAGTCGAAGCCGGAGACGATCTCGCCGCCCTCGGGCGGGGCGAAGAGGGCGGCGACGGTGCGCAGGTACCAGGCGACCGCCTGCGGCGCGCCGTTCTCGATCGCCTCGCGCGTGGTGCGGGCGCAGTGGACGAGCGTGAGGCAGTTGATGCGGTCGTTGACGACGTCCGTGATCGGCTCGACGTTCTCGCTGGCCTTGCGGTACATCGCGATGCGGCGCTCGAGCTCCTCGACCGGGACCATGATCGTCAGCGCGAGCATGCCGATGCCGAGGCGGCCGGCGATCTCGAACGACTCGTCCTGCGTGCCAGCCACCCAGACGGGCGGGTGCGGGCGCTGGATCGGCTTGGGCAGGACGTTGCGTTCGGGGATCTCGAAGTGCTCGCCCTTGTGCGAGAACTGCTCGCTGGACCACATCTTCGGGATGATGCTCAGCGCCTCCTGCCACATCGCGCGCGTCTCGTCGGGGCGGACGTTGAAGCCGGCCTGCTCGTACCAGGTGGAGCGGCCCGTCCCGAACTCGACGCGCCCGCGGCTCATGATGTCGAGGGCGGCGATCCGCTCGGCGACGCGGATCGGGTAGTTGAACGGGTTGGGCAGCAGCACCACGCCGTGCCCGATGCGGATCCGCTCGGTCCGCTGCGAGACGCAGGCGAGGAAGATCTCCGGCGCCGAGGAGTGCGAGAACTCCGAGAGGAAGTGGTGCTCCACCTCCCACACGGTGCCGAAGCCGAGCTGGTCGGCGAGCACGATCTGTTCGAGCGCGTTGTAGTAGGCGTTGCGCTCCTTCTCCTCGTTCCAGGGTTTCGGACAGGACAGCTCGTAGAGCAGATCGAGCTTCATGCGCGTACCTCCCGCGGCTCGCCGCCGCTATCACGTGCGGCGTACGCATTCTAGCCGGGAGTCGACTTGGGACGGCGGCTCCTGGATAGGCTGCCTGACAAGGTGCTGCTATGCTGTCGTCTGAGCTCGAGGGGTGGTCGTGGCCAGGATCCTTTCCGAAGACGAAGCGCGTGAGTTGCTCGAACCGTTTGGCGGGGAAGACGCAATGCGCGAGAGCATGCGTCAGTTCAAAGCCAACCAGGAATACATTGAGACCCATCACGAAGAGCTGAAGCGGCAGTTCCCCGATCAATGGGTGGTCATTCTCCGCCAGCAGCTTGTCGCTCATGGGGATGATCCGGACGAGGTCATGGACGTGCTCCAGGAGGCTGGCGAAGATCTGCGAAGTGCGGTCCTGCACCAGGCGTGCGTCGAGGAGCCCGTCTGGTTGCTGGCTGCAGGAAGCCGATGCCGAGCGTAAGGGGCTCGTTCAGGGGCGCTGCCCGACGCCCGTACGTGGATGCGCAGATCGTCCTGCCCCGCTTCGGCGTGACCACGCGCGCGTCCCGTTCATCGTGGACACGGGCGCGGACACCACGATCATCCACTGGAACGATCGTCGACGGCTTCTTGCACCGGACGGGCGCCCACTCGCGGCAGACGCGTCGTTTCAGGGCGATGTTGAGGCAACGGGGATCGCCGGCGCGCGTGTTGAGTACGGTAGTGAGGACGCCGCGCTCGTGTTCGATACCGAGGAAGGCGGACGGCTCCTGGCGCGCGTACGCGTCCACATCGAGCTGGGGCGCTCGGCTCGGCCCGTCCCGTCGCTGCTGGGCCGCGACCTCCTGAGCGAGTTGCGCCTCGATTTCAACATGCCGGCGGACGACCTCGTCCTCGAGTGGGCGTCCTGACCCAAGGCCGCCCACCTACTCCAGCCGAGCGAGGGCTTCCGCCTCCAGCAGTGCGTAGACCTCGGCGATTGGGAGGCCGCTGCGCTCGGCGAGGGCGCGCGCGCTCTCGTACTCCGGGGCCGCGCGAGGCGGCGCGCCGGGCAGGCGCTTGACCTTCACCGCGGCCGGGCCGAGCGAGCTCTCGAACTCGAAGACCTCGCGCTCCGCCTCGTAGCGCAGCAGCTCCGTCGCGCGCACCCCGAGCGTCGGCGAGTGCTCGAGCAGCGAGGCGGCGACGGCGTCCGCGTCCTCGCGCGCGGCGACCGCCGTGATCTGCAGGCCGGGCCGCCCCTTCTTCATCTGCACCGCCGTCCACCACACGTCGAGCGCGCCCGCCTCGCGCAGCCGCGCCTCGAGGAAGGGGAGGTGCTCGCCCGGCATGTCGTCGACGTTGGTCTCCAGCAGCGCAATCGGGCGCAGGCCGCGGCCCGT
Source organism: Dehalococcoidia bacterium (assembly GCA_965207415.1). Taxonomy (GTDB): domain Bacteria; phylum Chloroflexota; class Dehalococcoidia; order UBA2979; family UBA2979; genus VXMT01. Next base: position 2,417,060 of record CBDBMD010000003.1, on the reverse strand, counting down.
AGCGCTCGCCTCTGCCGCGCCGATCCAGAGGCGAACCACGTTCGGCCAGCCCTCGGGGTCGCGAGTCCCGGCGCCGATGCCGACGCGCTCAAGGCGCAGCGCGGGCCGCGCGAACTCCGCGACCGCGCCGAGGATCGCCATCGCCGTCGGCGTGACCAGCTCCGAGGGCGGTTCGTTCGGCTGCGCCTCGAGCAGTGTTGCGCCGCTGCGCGCGGCGATCTCCAGCACCGCGGGTGCGGGGACCGGCAGGCGGCCGTGCGCGGCCCGCGCCGTGCCGCCGCCCGCGGGCAGGCCGCTGGCGCAGATCCGCTCGACACCGAGCGTCTCGAGGGCGGCGAACGTCCCGACGATGTCCACGATCGCGTCGACGCCGCCGACCTCGTGGAGGTGCGCGTCCTCGCCCTCGGGCGTGCCGTGCACGGCGCGCTCGGCGCTGCCCAGCAACTCGAAGGTGGCAACGGCGCGCTCGCGCACGCGCGGCGGCAGCGCGGCGGCCTCGATCATCGCGACGATCTCGCTCGCCGTCCTCGGTGGTTGCGGCGTCTCGACGGAGACGTCCGCCTTCGTCGCGGCGAAGCCCGCGCGGCGCACGGCGTGCGTCTCGAGCGACCAGCCCTCGACAGGCAGGGCGTGCAGCGCCTCGCGCACGGCCTCGAGGTCCGCGCCCGCGTCGAGGGCGGCGCCGAGCAGCATGTCGCCCGCGGCCCCGAAGCGCGCATCGACGTAGGCGACCCGCATCGCTCGTCGCTCGCTATCCGTTGGCGGGGTCCGGTGGCCCGGACCACGCCTGCTCGTTGATCAGCGCAGCGATGTAGCCCGCGCCGAAGCCGTTGTCGATGTTCACCACGGAGACGCCCGTCGCGCAGGCGTTGAGCATCGTCAGGAGCGGCGCGAGGCCCTCGAAGGCCGCGCCGTAGCCGTTGCTTGTAGGCACGGCGATCACCGGCGTGGCGGTGAGGCCGGCGACGACGCTGGGCAGCGCACCGTCCATGCCCGCGACGACGACGATCACGTTCGCCCCGCGCAGCGCCGCCGTCTCCGCGAGCACGCGGTGGATGCCCGCCACGCCGACGTCGACGATCCGCTCCACCTCGTGCCCCATCAGCGCGCAGGTCGCCGCCGCCTCCTCGACGACGGCGAGGTCGGCGGTCCCGCCGCTGGCGATGACGACGCCACTGCGCGGCGTACGCGGCGGCCTGTGGTCCACGCTCAGCGTCGTCGAGGGTGGGTGGCGGCGCAGGTCCGGGATCGCGGCCTGCAGGGCCTGCGCAGTCTCCTCGGAGGCGCGGGTGACGAGCAGGCAGCCGGCGCGCTCGAGGATCGCGCAGCCCGCGGCGACGGCCTGCTGCGCGGTCTTGCCCTCGGCGAGCACGACCTCCGGGAGGACGTCGCGGATCGCGCGATGGTGATCGAGGCGGGCGAAGCCGAGATCCTCGACCGGCAGCGCGCGCAGCCGGTCGGCGGCGTCGCCCGGGCTCACTTCACCCCGCGCGACCCGCTCCAGCAGCGCATCCAGTTCCGTCTCCGGCTGTGCGCCCGACTGTGCCGTCTGCTCGACCAGGTCGCACCCCCACCCCTCGGCGGCGTACCGCGCGCACCCGCGCCCGCGCGGGCGCGAGGCGGTCAGCCGCCGCTGCGATAGACTACAGCGGCGGCGGCCCACGGCGGACCCCGCCGCCGCACGAGGATGAGCGATGGACGATCAGGACGCACGCGACCTCGATGCCCGGGCTGACGAGCTGCGACGCCTGCTGTCCGCGCTACCGCGCGCCGTCGTCGCCTTCTCCGGCGGTGTCGACTCCAGCCTGCTCGCCGCCGCCGCCGTCGAGGCGCTCGGCGATCGCGCGCTCGCCGTGACCGGCGTCTCGCACTCGCTTGCCCCGAGCGAGCGCGAGGAGGCACGCCGCGTCGCGGCCGCGATCGGCATCGCACACCGCGAGATCGACACCAACGAGATCGACCGGCCCGGTTACGTCGAGAACTCTCCGGAGCGCTGCTTCGAGTGCAAGGACGAGCTCTACTCGCTGCTCGACGCGCTGGCTCGCGAGGACCTCGGTGACGCCGTGGTCCTCGATGGCGCGAACGCCGACGACAGCGGCGACTTCCGGCCCGGCCGCCGCGCCGCGAAGGCGCACGGCGTACGCAGCCCGCTCGCCGAGGCCGGTTTCACGAAGGGCGACGTGCGCGCGCTGGCGAAGCGGCTCGGCGTGCCCACCTGGGACAAGCCGGCGATGGCGTGTCTCGCCTCGCGCATCCCCTACGGCAGCGAGGTCACACCGGAGAAGCTGCGCCAGATCGCCGAGGCGGAGCTGGCGCTCCGCGTGCTCGGCCTGCGCGAGCTGCGGGTGCGCCACCACGACCGTGTCGCGCGCGTCGAGTTCGGCGCCGAGGAGCTGGCGCGCGCGCTCGCCGAGCCGCTGCGCGTGCAGATCGTCGCCGCCGTGAAGAGCGCGGGCTTCGCCTACGTCGCCGTGGACCTCGAGGGCTTCCGCTCCGGCTCGATGAACGAGGTGCTCCCGCTCGCGGTCGCCGGGAGCGCGGACGCGCCGTAGCGCCCTCGGGGCACGGGGAAGGGCAGCGGCGGTGGAGGGATCCGGCCTGCGCGACCGCTACTGCATCGTCGGCGTCGGCGAGACGGAGTACTCCCGCTGGTCCGGCCGCACGACGCTCTCCATGGCCTGCGAGGCGATCGTCACGGCCGCGGCCGACGCCGGCATGGCTGTCGATGAGATCGACGGGCTGGCCAGCCACCAGGCGACGGCCGGCGACTCCTGCGGCAACGCCGAGGTCGCCTCGGCGCTCGGCATCCGCACCAACATGGGCGTCGACATCCTCGGTGGCGGCAACAGCATCGGGCAGCTCGTCGCGCAGTCGATCGCGCTGATCGAGGCCGGCTACTGCGAGACGGTGGCGGTCTGGCGCTCGATGAACGGGCGCTCCGGCCTGCGCATGGGCGGCGGCGCGGCGACGCGCGGCGGCGAGGCGCCGAGGCCGCAGCCGGTCGCCGCCGGCGGTCGCGCGCAGTACCAGCTTCCGTTCGGCATCCGCGGCGCGCCGACGATCTACGCCTTCGAGGCGATGGCCTACCTCCAGCGCTACGGCTACAGCACGCTGCACATGGCCGACCTCGCCGTGACGCAGCGCTTCGCGGCGACACTCAACCCGAAGGCGACGCGCCGCGAGGCGATCAGCATCGACGACCACCAGAACTCGCGCTGGATCGCCAAGCCGTTCCGGTTGCTCGACTGCTGCCAGGAGAACGACGTTGCCGGGGCGCTAATCGTGACCTCGGCGGAGCGCGCCGCCGACCTCGATCAGCCGCCGGTCTACATCATGGGCGGTTGCGCGCGCGCCTCCACCCACAACCCCAACTGGACCTGGGGCCGCCCCGACATGACCGAGGGCTGGGGCAAGTTCGTGCGCGAGCGCTCCTTCGGCAGCGCCGGCATCGGCCCCGAGGATGTCGACATCGTGACGATGTACGACAACTTCACCACCACGCCGATGATGTACCTGGAGGCCTTCGGCTTCTGCGGCGAGGGTGAGGGCGGCGACTTCGTCGGCGGCGGGCGCATCCACCTCGACGGCGAGTTGCCGCAGAACACCAACGGCGGCCAACTCTCCGAGGGCTACGCGCACGGCATCGGCTACCTGATCGAGAGCGCGCGCCAGCTGCGCGGCCGCACCGATGACCTGTGCGAGGGCTGGCGGCAGGGCGAGCACACGCACGACCGCGCGCAGGGCTGTCGGCAGGCCCTCGCGCGCGAGGATCGCCGCCGCCGCGCGCGCGGCGAGCCGGTCGAGCACCCGAGCCCGCCGAGCGTCGCCTTCTGCGCGGGCGGCGGCGGCGCGCAGCAGGGCTGGACCGTGGTGCTGCGGCGTTGAGGACGACAGGGACAGGACGGGGAGGCAGATGCAGGGAGCCGTCGACTACTCGCTGATCGCGCTGCAGCCGGACCCGGACTCGGAGGAGTTCTGGGCGGCGGCGCGCGAGCAGCGGCTGCTCGTGCGGGCCTGCGCCGACTGCGGGCAGCGCTGGTATCCACCCGCGCCGCTCTGCCCGCGCTGCCGCTCCTTCGACCTCACCTGGCACGAGGCCGAAGGCCGCGGCGTGATCGCCAGCTACGTGGTCGTCGCGCACTCGGTGCTCCCCGCCTTCCGCCCCGCCGCTCCCTACGTCGTCGCTCTCGTCGAGCTGCCGGACTGCGCGAACGAGGACGGCGAGCCCGTGCGGCTGGCCGGGCTGCTGCTCGACGGCGAGGACGCGGCGGGCGTGGGCGTCGCGGTCGAGGTCGCCTGGGAGGAAGCGCCGGACGGCGCCTACACCGTGCCCGCCTGGCGCGCCCTCGGGGCAGCCGACGGCACGACCGCCTGGCGGCTCGACGCGGAGCTGGAGCGATCGGAGGCGCCGGCATGACGAAGCGACTCGCGCTCGAGGGCATGCGCATCGTCGACCTCAGTTGGGTGCGCGCGGGGCCATGGGCGACGCGCATCCTCGCGACGCTCGGGGCGGACGTGATCAAGGTGGAGTGGCCGCAGCGCGGGACGGTCCACCACCAGGACCGCTTCACCACCGTCGGGATGCCGGAGGACGCCGTACCGAGTCTGGAGGGCAATCACTGGTTCGTCGAGAAGCACATGGACAAGCGCAGCGTCACGATGAACCTGCGCGACGAGCGCGCGCGAGAGCTGCTGAGGCGGCTGCTCGCCGAGTCCGACGCGGTGCTGGAGAACTTCACCTCGCGCGTGATGCAGCGCTGGGGGCTCGGCTACGAGCAGCTGCGCGAGCTGAACCCCGGCCTGGTCTACGTCTCGATGTCCGGCCTCGGCCACAGCGGCCGCGATCATCCCTACCGCACCTTCGGTCCCAGCGCGCAGGCGCTCTCCGGGCTGACGTTTCTCTCCGGGCTGCCGGACCGGCCGCCCGCGGGCTGGGGCTGGTCCTACCTCGACGACACGGGAGGCATTTTCGGAGCGATCGCGATCCTCAGCGCGCTGCGGCAGCGCAGGCGCACCGGCCGCGGCCAGCACATCGACGTCTCGCAGGCCGGGCTCGGGATCGGCCTCGCGGGCTCCGCGATCCTCGACGCGACGGTGAACGGGCGGCCCGCGCGCCGCGAGGGCTTCCCGCCCGGCAACCGCGCGCACTGGCCCGGTACGCCGCTGCTGCACAACTATCGCGGCGCGATCGCCGCCCCGCACAACGCCTACCGCACGGCAGGCGGCGGCTACAACGACTGGTGCGCCATCGTCTGCCGCGACGACGCCGACTGGCAGGCGTTGCAAGAGGTCATGGGTTCGCCGGAGTGGGCCGCCGAGGCGCGCTTCGACGGCCTCGAGGGCCGGCTCGAGCACCAGGAGGCGCTCGACGAGCGGATCGAGGCGTGGACGCTGACCCTCGGCAAGTACGAACTGGCCGAGCGCTGCCAGGCGGCGGGCGTGCCGGCGATGCCGGTGCAGAGCAACGAGAACCGCGTCGAGCACGACCCGCAGATCCGCCAGCGCGGCCTCTTCTCGCATCACGATCACCCCGTAGTGGGCGAGCGGGGCTACCAGAACCTGCCGTGGCAGTCCGCCGTGAACGAGACCACGGCGCGGCGCGTCGCGCCGTTCGCCGGCCAGCACAACCGCGAGGTGCTGTGCGGCATGCTCGGCCTGAGCGAGGAGGAGCTGCGCGGCGGCTACGAGGATGGCTGGCTCTGGCCGCCGAGCGAGCCGCTCGAGCCCTACCTGCTCGACGAGGCCGCGGAGGCCGGGACGGAGGAGGCGTCATGAGCGGAGAGTTGCCCTTCGCCGACCTGCGCGTCGTCGAGCTCGGAGGCGAGGCGAGTCGCTGGTGCGGCCGCCTGCTCGCCGAGCTGGGCGCCGACGTCATCAAGGTCGAGCCGCCGGGCGGCTCGGACGAGCGCGAGGTCGGCCCCTACTACCACGACGAGCCGCACCGCGAGCGCTCGCTCTCCTTCTGGCACTACAACTGCGGCAAGCGCGGCGTCACGCTGGACCTCGAGGACCCGCGCGGCGCCGAGCTGTTCCGCTCGCTTGTCGCCGGGGCCGACGTGCTGCTGGAGACCACGCGCCCCGGCACCCTGCCGGCGCTGGGCCTCGGGCCGGAGGAGCTGCGAGGCGCGGACCCGGAGCTGATCTACTGCTCGCTCTCGCCGTTCGGGCAAGAGGGGCCCTGGCGCGACTACATCGCGACGGACCTCGTGCACATGGCCGCCGGCGGGCAGATGGCCTCCTCCGGCTACGACGAGGACGAGGCCCCGGACGCCCCGCCGATAGCGCCGGGCGGCGGCAACGCCTGGCACATTGGCGGCCACTACGCGCTGCTGGCGATCGCCACCGCGCTGCTCGATCGTGAGTTCACGGGCGAGGGGCAGTTCCTCGACGTCTCGATCCACGACGCCTGCGCGCTGACGACGGAGATGGCGGTGCCGATCTACTTCGCCACCGGGCGCGAGCTGCGCCGGCAGACGGGCCGCCACGCCGCATGGTCGCTGCCGCGCCCGCGCACGCAGTTCCAGTGCGCCGACGGCAAGTACGTGAACGCGATGTTCAACCAGCGGCTCTCGCCCGAGCAGCTCCTGAGCATCGGCGAGTGGCTGGACCAGTACGGCGCCGCGGACGACCTGCTGGACGAGCGTTTCGCCGAGCAGCAGCAGATCGTGGAGGAGCAGAACCACATCAGCGACGTGCTGCGCGACTTCTTCCCGAACGTGCCCGCCGAGGAGGCCTACCGGGGCGCGCAGGAGCGCGGGCACGCCTGGGGCGCCGTGCGGAGCCTCGACGAGATCCTCCCCGATCCGCACTGGGAGGATCGCGGCTACTGGCAGGAGATCGAGCACCCCGAGCTGGGCGAGCGCTTCCGCTACTCCGGCGCATGGGGCATCTGGTCCGAGACCCCGCTCGGCACGACCCGCCGCGCCCCGCTCACCGGCGAACACAACGCCGAGGTCTACGGCGCGCTCGGCCTCGCCGCGGACGAGCTCGAGGCGCTGCGCCGCGAGGGAGTGATCTAGGCTCCACGCCGTTCTGCAGCCAACCGCTACCATGACCGACGCGAAGAGCACGGAGGCGTGACATGCCCACTCCAGCCCGAGTCGTCGTCTGCCCGCAGGGCCCCGGCCCGCTGCGCATCGAGGAGGTCGACCTGCCCGACCCCGGGCCGCACCAGGTCGTCGTGAAGCAGCTCGCGAGCGGCGTCTGCCACTCCCAGCTGCACCAGATGCATGGCCCTCGGGAGCGGCAGCAACTGCTCGGCCACGAGGCGACGGGCGTCGTCCTCGCCGTCGGCTCCGAGGTGAGCCACGTCCGCGAGGGCGACCGCGTGATGGTCACCTGGGTGGTGCGCGACCCCGAGGCGGCGCGGCTGCCGGAGATGGCCAGCCTCACGCTCGGCGACGGCAGCGTCGCCTACTCGCAGAACACGTTCACCTGGGCCGACCACACCATCGCCGACGAGCAGTTCATCGTCCCGATGCCCGACGACGCGCCCACCGACGTGACCGCGATCATCGGCTGCGCGGTGATGACCGGCGCCGGGGCCGTCTACCACACGGCCGGCGTGAAGCGCGGCGAGAGTGTCGCCGTCTTCGGCGTCGGCGGCGTCGGCCTCTCGGCGATCACCGCCGCCGCGGTCGTCGGCGCGGACCCGATCATCGCCGTCGATCTCAACGAGGAGAAGCTGGACTTCGCGAGGCGTTTCGGCGCGACGATCGGCGTCAACGCCTCCGAGGTCGACCCCGTCGCGCGCATCCACGAGCTGACGGCGCGGCCCGATCAGCTGAGGCTCAACGGGGAGCCGGTCACGGGCGTCGACTACGCCTTCGACTGCATCGGCGTGCGCCAGACGATGGAGCAGATCATGCCAGCGGTGCGCGGCGGCGTGATCGGCCGCAGCAGCGGCGGGACGGCCGTGCTCGTCGGCGTGCCGCAGACGCCGGTGGAGCTCGATGCGCGCGACATGCTGATTGCCGAGAAGAAGTACATCGGCAGCATCGGCGGCTCCTGCCGGCCGGACCGCGACTTCCCGATGTTCCTGCGCTGGTACCACGAGGGCGAACTGGACCTCGACGCGCTCGTGACCGCGCGCTACCCGCTCGACGCCATCAGCGAGGCGACGGACGTGCTCGAGGCGAGCGGGATCTCGGGGCGCGCGATCCTCGAACTGGACTAGCCGGCGCGCACGGGCGCGCCACGGGAGCGCGATGAGCATCGCGTGGCGGCTGCAGCGGCTGCGGCGGGTCTACTACGGCTGGTGGCTGCTGGCGGGCTCGATCGCCGCGATGGCGCTCGGCAGCGGCGTCTCGTTCTGGGCGTTCGGCCTCTACATCGAGCCGCTCGAGTCGCAGTTCGGCTGGTCCCGGAGCGAGGTCTCCGGCGGGCTCTCGCTGGGGCTGCTCACAGGTGGCCTGTCCGGTCCGCTGACCGGGCGCTGGATCGACGCGCGCGGGCCGCGCCAGGTGATTCTCTTCGGCGCGGTCACCACGGCGCTGAGCTACGGCCTGCTCGCGACGACGAGCGAGCTGTGGCAGTGGTACGCCTACTCGGCGGTCAACGGCGTGTTCCGCCAGATGATGTTCTTCATCCCCTTTCAGGCGCTCATGTCGAGGTGGTTCGATCGCCGGCGCGGCATGGCGCTCAGCATCCTCGGGACCGGATTCGCGCTCGGTGGCGTCGTCGTCGTCCCGGTGATGCGGGTGCTAGTCGACTCTTTTGGCTGGGATGTCTCGTTCGTCGTCTCGGGCCTCGTGATCGTGGCGCTGTTCGTGCCACTCGGCGTGCTGCTGGTGCGCAATGATCCCTCGGACGTCGGCTCCCTGCCGGACGGCGAGGCTGTGCCCCCCGGTACGGAGACGCCCGCCGTGAGGCGCAGCGGGCTGACGCTGCGGGCGGCGCTGGCAACGCCGCACTTCTGGCTGGTCGCGATCGGGTTCACGTTCCTGTTCTTTGGCATGTTCGGGATGCTGGTGCATCAGATCCCGCTCTACGTCTCGCTCGGCGTGCCGCGAGGGAATGCGGCGTTGATCGTCTCGGCCATGGCGGCGCTGGGGATCGGCTCGCGGCTGGCCTTCGGGCTCATCGCGGACCGGGTGCGACGCTTCGAGTACCTGGTGATCGCGATGTGCGCCTGTCTCGCGAGCGCGCTGATCGCCCTGCTGCTGGACTCGGGCATGGTCGGCATCACGTTGTTCGTGTTGCTCTGGGTCTGCGGTACGGGCGGTGGCCCGATCATCGAAGCGATGCTATTGACGAGGATGTTCGGTCTCGCCCATTTCGCCACGCTGCTCGGCGCGATGATCGTGGTCGAGGAGGCGGGGCTGGTCATCAGCCCGGTGGTCGCCGGCTATATCTTCGACGTGACGGGCAGCTACGACCTCGCGCTGGTGATGTTCAGTTCCTCGTTCGGACTCAGCGTCCTGCTCTTCGCCATCCTTTCGCGGCTGCCTCCACTGAACTTCGAGCCTCCCAAGGCCCGCTGAAGGCGCGGGGCGTGCGTAGCCCTACACCCCCAGCCCGAGCGGCGCCGGCGGGTCCGCCGAGTAGTCGTAGAAGCCGCGGCCGGACTTGCGGCCCTGCAGCCCCACCAGCGTCATCCGCGTCAGCAGCGGCGGCGGCGCGTAGCGCGTCTCGCGGTGCTCCGCGTACATGTACTCGGCCACCTGGTGCAGCACGTCGAGCCCCACGAGGTCGCAGAGCGAGAGCGGCCCCATCGGGTGGCCGCAGCCGAGCTGCATCCCGCGGTCGATGTCCTCGGTGCTCGCCACGCCGCGCTCCAGCGCGCGGATCGCGTCGAGCAGGTAGGGCACCAGCAGCAGGTTCACGGTGAAGCCGGACTGGTCCTTCGCCGCGATCGGCTCCTTGCCGATCTCGCTCGCGAACGCCTTCGCGCGCTCGAACGCGGCGTCCGAGGTCGTCACGGTACGCACCACCTCGACCAGCCGCATCGCCGGCACCGGGAAGAAGAAGTGCATCCCCACGAAGCGGTCCGGGCGCCCGGTCGACCCGGCCATCGCGGCGATCGTCAGGCTCGAGGTGTTCGAGGCGAAGACGGCGTCCGACTGCACGGCGGCGTCCGCCTCGCGCCAGACGGCGCACTTGAGATCCAGGTCCTCGGTGACCGCCTCGATCACGATGTCGCACTCGGAGAGATCGGCGAGGTCGGTCGTCGGGTGGAGCCGCCCCTCGATGGCGGCGCGGTCCTCGGCGGACAGGCGGCCGCGCCCGGCGGCCGAGTCGAGCGCGCGAAGGATCGAGGCCATGCCGCGCTCCAGCGGCTCGTCGCCGGCCTCGCGCACATGGGTCTCGAAGCCGGCCGTGGCGCAGACCTGGGCGATGCCGCCACCCATCTGCCCGCAGCCGAGCACTCCGACGCTGCGAACGCCGCTCTCAGCCATCTTCTTCCTCCTGCTACGTGACCTGCCGGATGCGCCGCTAGTTGAACGCCTCGACGATGAGCGCCGCGCCCTGCCCGCCGCCGATGCAGGCCGAGCCGAGGCCGTAGCGCTTGCCCTCGCGGCGCAGGGCGTGCAACAGGTGCGCCGTGATGCGCGCGCCGCTCGCGCCGACCGGGTGCCCGATCGCGATCGCGCCGCCGTGCACGTTCGTCCGCTCGCGGTCGAGGCCCAGCTCTCGCTCGACCGCGAGGTACTGCGCCGCGAACGCCTCGTTGACCTCGATCAGGTCCATGTCGTCGAGGCTCAGGCCGGTCTGCTCCAGCACGTCGCGGATCGCGGGCGCGGGCCCGATGCCCATGTGCGCCGGGTCCACACCGGCCACCGCCCAGCCGAGGAGCCGGCCGATTGGCTCGAGGTCGTTCGCCGCGGCGTACTCCTCGCTGGCCACGACGAGCGCCGCCGCGCCGTCGCAGATGCCGGAGGAGTTGCCGGCGGTGCTCACGCCGCCGTCGCGGAAGACCGTCGGCAGCCCGCCGAGCGTCTCGAGGGTGGTGTCGGCGCGGATGTGCTCGTCGCTGCGGAACTCCGTCTCGCGGCCGCGCCGGCCGACCATGATCGGCGTCACCTCATCGTCGAAGACGCCGTCGTGCCAGGCCTGCCGGGCGCGCTGCTGCGAGCCGAGGGCGACCTCGTCTACCTCGTCGCGGTCGAGCTCGTAGCGCTGCGCGAGGTTGTCGGCCGTCTCGCCCATCGAGAGGCCGCAGTAGCGGTCGCTGAGGCACTCCCAGAGCGAGTCCTCCAGCTCCGCCTGCGCGGCGAGGCGCAGGCCCCAGCGCGCGCCGCGCACGACGTGCGGCGCCTGGCTCATCGACTCGGTCCCGCCGGCGAGCACCAGCTCGGAGCGGCCGAGCATGATCTGCTGTGCGCCTTGCGTGATCGCCTCGAAACCGGAGCCGCAGAGCCGGTTCACGGTCAGCGCGGGCGTCTCGATTGGCAGCCCCGCCTCGAGGCCGATGTGGCGCGCGAGGTAGATCGCGTCCGAGGAGGTCTGCTGCACGTTGCCGAAGACGACGTGGTCGAAGTCCTCGGCGGACGCGCCGGAGGCGGCGATCGCGTCGCGCGCGATGGTGGCGCCGAGCTGCGTGGCGCTGAGGTCCTTGAGCGAGCCGCCGAAGCTGCCGAAGCCGCTGCGCACGCCCGAGAGGAAGACGGCGTCCCGCCCGCGTGTCTGCGTCGTCATGCGCCTCGCCCTCCCCGCTTGCGCGGGCGCGCCGCCCGCCGCGCGGCGAGGATACACCGGCCCTCGCTGCGCGGCGTACGATGCGCGGCGGCGCGAGCGAGTACGCGAGGCGGGAGGCACGGCATGGACCTGGAGCTGACGGGCAAGGTCGCGATCGTCACCGGCGCGAGCCGCGGCATCGGCAAGGCGGTGGCGCGCGAACTGGCCCTCGAGGGCGCCGACGTCGCAGCCGTCGCGCGCGGGCGCGAGGCGCTGGAGGCGGCCGCCGCCGAGATCGCCGCGGAGAGCGGCCGCCGAGTGCTGGCGCTGACCGCCGACACCTCGGACGACGCCTCGGTGCAGGCGATGGTGCAGGCGGCGCACGAGGCCTTCGGGCGTGTCGACATCCTCGTCAACAACGCCGCCTCGCCGGGCAGCGCGCTGCCGCCGGTCCCGCTCGACGAGTTGACCGACGATCACGTGCGCGCGGACATCGAGGTGAAGGTGCTGGGCTACCTGCGCAGCGCGCGGGCGGTGGCGCCGATCATGCGGGAGCAGGGCTGGGGGCGGATCGTCAACATCTCGGGCCTCGGCGCGCGCCGCAGCGGCAACACCTCGGGCAGCATCCGCAACGTCGGCGTCGCCGCGCTGACGAAGAACCTGGCGGACGAGCTCGGCCCGCACGGCATCAACGTCACCGTCGTCCACCCCGGCGGCACCCGTACCGAGCGCACGGCCGAGCTGATCGCCTCGCGTGTCGAGGCGGGCGTTCCGGAGGAGGAGACCGAGCGCCGCCTCGCCGAGGGCAACTCGATCCGCCACCTCGTCGACGCGCGCGAGGTCGCCTACGTCGTCGCCTTCCTCGCCTCCCCCAAGTCGATCTCAATCAACGGCGACGCGATCGCCACGGGCGGCGGCTCCGGCACCGCGATCCACTACTAGCGCGCGGCCGGTGCGGCTCCCTCGCCCCTTGCGGGAGAGGGCGGGGGGTGAGGGGGAGCGGGCGCAGCCCCGCTCCGACGCCCGTCGGGCAAGAGCGCTCGAGGGCGTAACAGCCGATCGAGGTGTCAGTCAGTCCGGTGAGCCCCCTCACCCCCACCCTCTCCCTCAGGAGAGGGGGCCGGAGGGAGCGCCCTCGGGCGGTACGGGATGAGCGCCGGGGCGACGGGGGGCGTGGGGGGCGAAGCCCCCCACATGAAAGAGAATCCGGGGCGCAACAACCCGATCGCGGTCGCAATCAGTCTGGTGAGCCCCTCACCCCCGCCCTCTCCCCCAGGAGAGGGGGCCGGAGGGAGCGCCCTCGGGCGGTACGGGATGAGCGCCGGGGCGACGGGGGGCGTGGGGGGCGAAGCCCCCCCACATGAAAGAGAATCCGGGGTGGGTGGGTGGGCCGAGCGGCGCGTAGCGCGCGCTCGTCCGACGACCGCCGGGCAGGAGCGTCCTGGGGGTGCAACAAGCCATCGAGGTGGCAGTCAGTCTGGCGAGCCCCCTCACCCCCGCCCTCTCCCCCAGGAGAGGGGGCCGGACGGAGAGGGGGCCGGACGGGGAGGGGGCCGGACGGGAAAGGCAGCTGCTAGCGGCCGGGGAACTCTGGCTCGCGGCGCTCGGCGAAGGAGCTGATGCCCTCGCGCGCGTCCTCGGTGAGGAAGAGGCGGTCCATCGTGAGGCTGAGGAAGTCGTGCGCGCGCTGGAAGGCGTCGTCGTCGCGCAGGTAGACGGTGCGCTTCGCGGCGGCGACGCCGAGCGGGCCGTTCTTCGCGATCTCGCGCGCCAGCGCCTCCGCCTCGTCCAGCAGGCTGTCGGCGGGCACCACCTTCAGCACGAGGCCGATCCGCTCCGCCTCCTCCGCCTCGATCATGCGGGCCGTGAACATCAGCTCCATGGCCCGCTCGGCGCCGATCGCGGCGGGGAGGGAGTGGGCGAGGGCCGTGTCGGCGGTGAGGCCGCGCTTCATCTGCGCCACCTGGAAGCGCGCGTCGTCGGCGGCGATCCGGATGTCGCACGACATCGCGATGCCGAGGCCCATACCCAGCGCGTAGCCGTTGATCGCGGCGATCACCGGTGCGTTGCAGCGGCGCAGCGCCTCGGTGATGTGCGCCTCCGGGTGCGGCGGCCGCCACGGCGGCCGTTCGCCGCCCTGCCGCGCCGCGAGGTTGCCGACGTCCGCGCCCGAGCAGAACGCGCGCCCCGTGCCGGTCATCACGACGCAGCGGATGCGGTACTCGCCCTCGTTGAGGCCCCAGAGGTAGTCGCGAAGCTCGTTGCTCATCTCGAACGTCCAGGCGTTGAGCTTCTCGGGCCGGTTGAAGGTCACGAACGCGATGCTGTCGCGCTCCTCGATGATCAGTTGTCCGTCGTCGCTCATCTCGTCCTCCGCTTCGTCGTTTCGTTGTGCCTACGCGAGCAGGCCCGACTCCTCCATCGCCCGCACCTCGGCCTCCGTCAGGCCGAGGTACTCGCCGAGCACCTCGGCGTTGTGCCCGCCGAAGGCGGGCGCGGGCCGGCGTAGCCGGGGCCGCGTCTTCGAGAGGTGCCAGGCGATACCGTTGAGCAGCTCGTCCACCGTGAAGTCGGGGTGCAACTCGAACTCCGCCCGCCGCTCGCGCAGCATCGGGTCGGCGATGACCTCCATCCCCTCGAGGACGGGGAAGGCGGGTACGCCCGCCGCCTGCAGCCGCTCCGCCAGCTCGCGCTTGTCGTGGTCGCGCGTCCAGGCGTTGAGCTCGGCGTCGAGCGCGTGCCGCGCCGCGCGCCGCGCCTCGGGCGAGGCGAAGTCCTCGCGCTCGAGCCAGTCGGGCCGCCCGGCCGCGCCTGCGAGGGCGCGCCACTGCTCGTCGCCGTCGCAGGCGATCGCGATCCAATCGTCCTCGCCGACCGTGCGGTACATGCCGTGCGGCGCGAGGAAGCGGTGCGTGTTCCCGACAGGGCCGACGTCGCGGCCGTTCCAGGTGTACTCCATCACGCCCTCGGCGAGGCCGGTAAACCCGGCCTGCGCCTGTCCCAGCTCGATGTGCTGGCCCTCGCCCGTGCGGCAGTGGTGCATCACCGCCGCGAGGATCGCGAGCGCGCCGTAGGCGGCGGCGATCGGGTCCAGCTCGGCGGCTTCCTCGGAGATCGAGCCGTCCTCGGGGTAGCCGCTGATCGCCTTCATGCCGTTGAGCCCGGTCAGCGTCGGGCCGTACGAGACGAGGTCCGACCACGGGCCGGTCGTGCCTGCGGGCGGCATCGAGATCATGACGAGGCCGGGGTTGTCCCTCGAGAGCGCCTCGTAGCCGATGCCGATCCGCTCGGCGGTGCCGGAGCCGAAGTTCTCGAGGACCACGTCGGACACGCTTGCGAGGCGGCGGACCAGGTCCGGGCCCTCCGGGTGGCGCAGGTCGATATTCACGGAGCGGCGGTTGCGCAGGATCCACTCCCACGACATCGGGTCGGCGGGGTCGGATCCGCCGCGCACGCCGGACATCCAGGGCCGCGTGTTGGTCGTGAGCTTGATCACGTCCGCGCCGAAGTCGGCGAGGAAGCGGACGGTCTGCGGCCCGGCCCAGACGATGCCGAGGTCGAGGATGCGCAGCCCGGCCAGCGGCTGGCCTTCGTTGCGTGGCTCGATCACCGCGTCCGCTCGCGAGCGCAGCGGGGCCGGAGGCCGGTGCTCGCCCTGCCACGCGGCTGCCGATGGCTCGTCGAGGCGCGGCGGTGGGCCCGGCTCCCGCCACGGCGTCTTCGAGAGGTGGTAGGGGCGGCCGGGTACGCGGAGCGGCGGGTGCGGTCCGGGCGCGTCGGTCAGCCAGTCGCGCTCGTTGGGGTGATCGGCCTCGCAGACCTCGGGGATCGTGAGCACCGGCTGGCAGGCGATGCGCTCGCGACGGCACAGCTCCCAGAGCTCGGCGTTGGTCCATTGCTTCAGCAGCTTCGAGAACGGGCCGCGCAGGAGCTGCTGGATCTCCTCGCCCTCCTCGGGCGTGATGTCGCGCCGGATGCCGGCGTGGCCGAGCTTCCAGAAGATCGGATGGTGCGCCCACTCGGGGTCGCCGAGGCCGATCATGAAGTCCTGCCAGTGCCGCGGCACCTGCGTCATGATCGCGAAGTGCCCGTCCTTCGTCGGCCACGCGCCCCAGACGCCGCCGCTGATCTGGAAGCCGTTGCGCTCCGGCGTGAGGTAGCCGAGGTAGACGATCTGCGCGATGCCGTGGCCCCAGATCGCGAGGTTCGAGGCCTCGAGGCTGCCGACGTCGACGAGCTGCCCCTCGCCCGTCTTGGCCTTGTGCAGCAGCGCGGTCAGGATCGCGCCGGCGAGCTGCACCGCGCCGTGATGGATGTCCGCGCCGTCGAGCGGGGCGTTGAGCGGTTCGCGCTCCGGGTCGCCGACGCGATGGGCGACGCTGGAGCCGGCGTAGGCGTGGATCGGGTAGCCGAGCCACTCGGCGTAGGGCCCGGTGAAGCCGTAGATCGTCGCCGTCGCGACGACGAGGTCGGGGCGCTCCGCCAGCAGCACGTCGGGATCGAGGCCCGCCGCCCGCGCCTGCGAGGGACGCATGCCCAGTAGCAGCACGTCCGCGCCGTCGAGCAGGCGGCCCAGCGCCGCGCGGTCCTCGGCACGTCCGGGGTCCAGCCGCGCGCCCTGCTTGCCGCCGTTGAGGTAGATGAAGAGGCCGCTCTGCTCCGGGCCCGGCTCGTCGTTGGGGAAGGGACCGTGCAGGCGCAACTGGTCGCCGTCGGGCGGCTCGACCTTGATCACCTCGGCGCCGAGGTCGCGCAGCAGCTTGCCGCAGTAGGCGAGCTGCTTGCCCTCGCCGACCTCGACGATGCGGATGCCATCAAGCGCGTGCGCCATCGACCCGACCTCGTTCAGTCCGTCCGGAACTCTACGGCCTCGGGGCCCGAACAGCGGAGAGGATAGCCGCCGATCGGCGCGAGGCGTAGGTGGGTGCGCTCACGCCTGCTCGGCGAGCCACTGGGGCAGCAGCCGCTCGAGCACGCCGTCCAGCTCCTCGTCGCTGTGGAAATGGATGGTGAGCGTGCCGCGTCCGCCGCGTCCGCGCCGCAGCCCGACCTTCGTGCCGAGCTGCAGCCGCAGCGCGTCCTCGAGCGCCTCGAGGTCCGGGTCGCGCGCCTGTCCGGCGACCGGAGGGGTCGCCGTCGCGGCCGACTGCGCGGCGCGGGCGAGACGCTCCGTCTGGCGCACGCTCAGCCCCTCGCGCTCGATGCGCGCGAGGATCGCGAGGCGGGCCGCGTTCGAGGGCGCGCCGAGCAGCGCGCGGGCGTGGCCCTCGCTGATCCGCGCTTCCTGCAGCGCCTCGAGGGCCTCCGGGGGCAGCTCCAGCAGGCGCAGCCGGTTCGCGACCTTCGCTCGCGAGCAGCCGACGCGGTCCGCGGTCTGCTGCTGCGTCAGGCCGAAATCGTCGATCAGGCGGCGGTAGGCGCGCGCTTCCTCGATCGGGTTCAGGTCTTCGCGCTGGACGTTCTCGATCAGCGCCAGCTCAAGCTGGTCGCGGTCGGTCGTCTCGCGCACGGTGACGGGCACGCGCGTCAGGCCGGCGGCTGCGGCCGCCCGCAGCCGCCGCTCACCGGCGATCAGCCGGTAGCGCACGGCGCCCGGTGCGCCGCGAGGCAGCTCCGTGACGATCAGCGGCTGGATCACGCCGTGCTCGCGCACGGACTGCGTCAGCTCGTCGAGCGCCTCGTCGTCCATCATCAGCCGGGGCTGGTGTGGATTCGCCTCGATCTCCACGATGGCGATCTCGGTCACGGGCCGCCCGGCCAGCTCGCCGGGCGCGTCGCCGCCGGGGATGAGTGCCCCGAGGCCGCGTCCGAGGCCCCGCGCCTGTCCTCGATCAGTGGTCACCGGGAACCTCCGCTCCGGGGAGTGCAAGCCGCTCAATCAGCTCGTCGGCGAGCCGGCGGTAGGCCTCGGCGCCGGCCGAGGCGGGGTCGTACTGTTCGATCGCCTGCCCGTGGCTCGGCGCCTCGGAGAGCCGCACCGAGCGCGGGATCACGGACGTGAACGTGCTGTCGAAGTGCTTGCGCACTTCCTCCTCGACCTGGCGGGCGAGGTTGGTGCGGCCGTCGAACATCGTGAGCACGATGCCGAGCACGCGCAGCTCCGGGTTCAAATTGTGCTGCACCAGGCTGATCGTTTGCGAGAGGTGGAGCAGCCCCTCGAGCGCCAGGTACTCCGCCTGCACGGGCGCGAGCGCCCAGTCGGCGGCGGCCAGCGCGTTGACCGTGAGCAGCCCGAGCGAGGGCGGACAGTCGATCAGGATCAGGTCGAAGCGGTCCTGCAGCGGCGCGAGCGCGCGCCGCATCCGGAACTCGCGCGCCATCACCGGCACCAACTCCACCTCGGCGCCCGCGAGGTCGAGCGTGGCCGGGGCGAGCGAGAGCCCTCGTGCTCCCGTCGGGACCAGCGAGCCGTCGAGCGGGCGCTCGCCGACGAGCGCGTCGTAGAGACCGCCGTCCTCGTTGCGCGGCTGCCCGAGTGCCGAGGTCGCGTTCGCCTGTGGGTCGGCGTCGACGAGCAGGATGCGCAGCCCGCGATCGCCGAGCGCCGCGCCGAGCGAGATCGCCGTCGTCGTCTTGCCGACGCCGCCCTTCTGGTTCACGACCGCGATCACGGCGCCCACGTCACACCCCGGTGCGCGCTTCACTGCGCAGGTCGCTGCGGATCCGGGGCAGAGGCGCCGCACCCGACCGGCCGAGGGCGGCCGAGGCGAGCTCCGCGCCGATCGCCGCTGCCCGCGTGTCGTCCGCTCCGAGGGTGAGCGCGAGCATGTACGCGACCGAGAAAACGTCGCCACAGCCGGTGGAATCGACCGACTCGGCGGGCCGCGCCGAGGTCTGGATGCGCGCCCCACCTCGCAGGATCGTGGCGCCGCGCGCGCCGCGCGTGACGACGACGCGCTCGGCCGCCGCGGCGACGGCGGCGAGGGCGCCCGTCTCCCAGCCCGCGATCTCGTCCTCGGAGATGAAGACGCTGGTCCGCGCGTCGATCGCGTCGAGCAGTCGGTTCGGGGGTGCGCTCGCGTGGCTCACGAGGCCGTCCGCGCCGACCTCGCGTAGCAGGCCCTGCGCGAGCAGGGCGCGCCGCCGCGCCGGCACGCTGGCGAAGGAGGCGAGATCGAGGTCGTCCGGGAGCAGTGGGGCGAGCACGAGCAGGTCGAACGCGTCCTCGTGCGCGGCTGGGAGGTCGGACGCGCTCAGCGCGCGCTCCGGCCGGGCCGCGACGTGCAGCTCGCGGGTGGCGGCATCCCGGGGAGAGAACATATGTACGAAGGCGAGCGTGTGAGGGGACTCGGCGATCGTGACGTCGTGCCCCTCGAGTGCATCGAGGTCGGCGTCGGGGCCGGCGAGGGCGACGATCCGCGCACGCAGTCCGAGGGCTGCCGCCGCGCGGGCGGCATAGAGCACGGCCCCGCCGGGGCGATGCTCCTCGCCGAAGTGGTCCCAGGTGACCGCGCCCGCGATCAGCACGGACGGCGCACGCGCGGGCTCGCGGTCCGCCGCGCCATGGCTGGGGTGCCGCTCCCGCACGTTCGAGGTGCTCCCTACCTGTTCGGCCCCTCGTCGTCCTCGTCAGCCTCGTCGTCTTCGCCGGCCTCGCCCTCGTCGTCCTCGTCAGCCTCGTCGTCGTAGTTCTCGACGGGCTCGGCGTCGTCCTCGTCGGCCTCGCCGTCGTAGTCCTCGACCGGCTCGGCGTCGTCCTCGTCGGCCTCGCCGTCGTAGTTCTCGACCGGCTCGGCGTCGTCTTCGTCGGCCTCGCCGTCGTAGTCCTCGACGGGCTCGCCGTCGTCTTCGTCCGCCTCGCCGTCGTAGTCCTCGACGGGCTCGCCGTCGTCCTCAGCTTGCTCGGCGACCGGTTCGTCGCCGGCGTAGTCCGCCCCCTCATCATAATCGTCGTAGCCGTCTTCGTAGTCGTCGTAGTCGGTGGGGAGCACCTCGACCTGGCGCTCGTTGCCGGAGCCGACGCTCTCCGTGGTGACGCCGGGCTCCTCGCTGAGGGTGAGGTGCACGATGCGGCGCTCGGCGGGCTTCATCGGCTCGAGGGTGATCACGTCGCCGGTGTCGCGCACCTCGGCGGCGACGCGGCGCGCCATCTCGACGAGCGAGCGCTCGCGGCGGCTCTTGTAGCCCTCGACATCGACGGAGAAGACGTGGTTGGCCTCGCCGTAGTGGTGTCTGGTGACCACGTTGAGCAGGTACTGGAGCGCGCCGAGCGTCTCGCCGCGGCGGCCGATCAGGAGGCCGAGCTCGTCCGAGGCGTCCTCCGTCTCGCCGAAGATCTCGAAGACCTGGGCGGTGCGGCCCACGCCGTCGCCGGGGGTTTCGGGGTCGCGCGCCTCGATCTGCGTGTCCATCAGCCCGAGGAGGGTGAGGACCTCGCGCAGGGTGCTGCCCGCGAAGTCGATCTCGTCCTCGGCGGCGGCGGTTGGGGCTGTCGGCAGGTCGTCCGGTGCGCCCGGAACGGCCGGCAGCTCGCCCTCGAAGGGTATGCGCTCGTGATCACTGTCACGGTCGCGGTTCCCGCCGCCGCTGCGCTCGCGACCGCGCTCTCCGCCGCGCCCGCGTCCCCGGCCACCGCGTCCGCCGCGGCGACCGCGCCGCCCGCCCCCGCGATCCTCGCGGGGTGGGCCCTCGTCGCGTTCGTCCCTGCGGTCTTCGTCGCGCGGGCCGTCGTCGCGGCTGGCGCCGCGATCCTCGCGAGGCGCGCTCTCGCCTCGCTGCCCGCCGCGGCGACCGCCGCGGCCCCTGCGCCGCCCACGGCCGGGCGTCGCCCGGTCGTCCTTGGTGGTGACGCGGACGATGGCGTCCTCGCCGCCGAAGCCGAGGAGACCGCGCTTACCCTCGCGGATTACCTCGACGTCGACGTGATCGCGAGCCACCCCGAGCTTGGCGAGAGCCCGATCGACGGCGTCGTCGACCGTCCTTCCGCTTACCTCCTCGACGCTCATCAGAGCCTCCCCCGTCTCCGCCGGCGCCGTCTGCGCCTGGCGGCTCACTGCCATCCGTTTCGTCCTCCGGGTCACCGGAGGCGGCTCGAGCCTGTTCGCGCTCGATCCGTCGTTCGCGTTCGCTGCGTGTCTCGACTTCCGCGCTCAGCCCGATGCGGGTGCGCACGAACCCGGGAATCAAGGAGCCCCAGGTGAAGTCGCCGGGACCGACGAAAACCCATTGCAGCACAAGGCCGATCAGCGTGCTCGCCGCCCAGTAGAGCCCGAGGCCGGCCGGTACGAACATCGCGAACCAGCCGAACATCAGCGGCAGCATCCACTGCATCATCTGCTGCGTCTGCGCCTGCTGGGTCCCCGACTGCGCGGCCGTACGTGACGAGGAGATGCGCTGCGTCAGCCACATTGAGCAGAAAATGACGATGACCAGGATGAAACTGCCGTTCGCGGAGAGGTTCATCCCCAGGAAGCTGGTCCCAAGCGGGATCGCGTTCTGCAGCGGCGCGTAGTCGTAGAGCCGGTCCGAAAGCTCGAGGATGTCCTCGGGCGACTGCGAGAGCGTGAGCCGGATTACCGAGAAGAGCGCGAAGAAGATCGGCAGCTGGACGAGCTGCGGCCCGAGGCAGCCGATCGGGTTGATGCCGCTGCTCATCGCCTTCCGTGCGCGCTTGAGTTCCCGCGCGGAGGCGTCGGAGATGCGGACGCTGTGCACGCGCTCGAGGTGGGCCGCGTACTGTTCGAAGAGCTCGCCCTTGTCGGAATTCTGGCCCTTCCAGTCGCACTCGACGGGGTGTCTGCGGACCGCCGCGGCGATGCCGCCGTCCTCGCAGCTCAGCGTCTTGCGCCGGTAGAGCTTCATCTGCTCCTCGGAGCGGCGCTTCGGGTCGGAGTAGCGCTTCTGGATCGCCTGCATATCGGGCTGCAGCTCCTGCAGTCCGCGGGTCGCGCGCAGGGTGCGCATGGTGAGCGGGAAGGTGACGACGCGCGTGATGACGGTAAAGACGAGGATCGCGGCGCCGTACGAACCGAACGAGATGATGCTGAGCAGCACCATGAAATTGACGAGCGGCGTCTCCATCAGTAGCTGCCAGGTGTCGGTCATCGTCGCTCCGCCGCTTCCCGGCTCATCATCGTGCTCATCGGCGCTCGTAGAGGATGGCGGCGCGGCCAGACTGCGGGTCGATCTCGATGAGATCGCCTCGTGTGGTTGCATAAATCAGGCTGGACTCAAGCACGAGCGGGTCGGCGAGGAAGCGGTGGCCGGGCAGTGGCGAGCTCCAGCGCAGGTCGCCGGTGGCCGGGTCGAGACCCCAGATTGTCGCTTCCTCGGCAGCCACGACCAGGACACCACCGGTGAGAACGGGCGCGGCGCGGATCTCGCTGTCGAGCACGTTGAAGTGCCAGCGGATGCGGCTGCCGTCGCCACCTGAGGCGTTGAGGGCGTAGACGCTCCCCCGTGTCGAGGTGGCGTAGATGGTATCGCCGGCGATCACGGGGCGCGCCCAGAACCAGCCGTCCCCGTCGAACACCCACTCCGCGGCGCCGCTATCGGCGTCGAAGGCGTGCAGCTTGCGGTCGAACGAGCCGACGACGAGCAGGCTCCCCTGGAGGGCGGAATTGCCGGGCACGGCCCCGCTGAGCGTCATTGTCCAGCGTTCGCGGCCGTCGGCAACGGTGATCGAGCGCACGCGATCATCGAGGGCCGCGACGTAGAGCGCGCCGCCATCGATGAGCACCTCGGACCAGATCCGCTCGCCTGCTTGCACAATCGGCGCCCCGACGGCGCCGCTGGCGACGGTGATCGGGACGATCGTGCCCGCCTCGGTGCCGACGTAGAGCGTCTGGCCGTCGAAGGCGGGCGTGGCGACGACGGTTTCGTCGAGATCCCGCACCCAGATGATCCGTGGCGGCTCGAACGAGAGGTCGAGGGCGACGATTTCGCCGGAATGGCCGGCCACGTAGAGCGTATTGCCGTCGAGGATCGGGTTGGCGTACACGGCGTCGAGGTCGACATCGTCGCCGTCGGCGGGGAAACGCCAGGCGATACGCTCGTCGATGTTGGCCGTGCCGGGGTTGTCCGTGCCGCCGAGGCGGACGGCGACGAGTTCGCCGGGCTTCTCCTGGAGGATGGTGAAATCGCGGGCCCGGACGGGGCCGGCCCAGCCGTCGGGGCTGTTCACGTCGGTCGTGCAGCCGATCAGCAGCGGCACGGCCAGAAGCAGCAGCAGGAGGACGGCGAGCGAGGCGGAACGCCCTCGGCGGGCGGGCGAGCGCACTGAGGGCGGCCTCGATGTTTCACGTGAAACACCGGGGCCAGACACACGGGAAGCCGAGGATGGCGTCGCCAAAATACGTAAAGCTCTGGCGACAACGTAGTTATGCATAGTTTTGTATGTTCTCGCTAGCAGTTGCGCCACCCGGCGGCTCCGCGCTGCTGCCCTCGCGGCGTCCGCCGACGCCCGGCACCGGGTCGTAGCCGCCCGTGCGGCCCGGATGGCAGCGGCTCAGCCGCCTTACGGCGAGCCAGACGCCTCGCAGCGCTCCGTGCGCCTCGATCGCCTCGAGGGCGTATTGCGAGCAGGTAGGCGCGTAGCGGCAGGCGGGCGGCAGCAACGGCGAGATCGCCCGCTGGTAGCCGCGAATCAACAGCAGCAGCGGCCGCGACGGCTTCAGCACCGGCCTCTTCAGCACCGGCCTAGCGCCTTCCGCCGCCGGCACGTCGGGCCAGCCCCGCGCGCCTCGCGCAGCTCGCGAGGGCGTCGTGCAGCTCCTCGAAGCTCGCGTCGCGGCTCGCCGGCCGGGCGGCGACCACGATGTCGTGGCCGCGCGCGAGCGGCAGCGCGCGCACGATCTCGCGCAGGCGCCGCTTCACGCGATTGCGCACCACCGCGCCGCCCACCGGCCGCCCCACCGCGAAGCCGACGCGGCACTGTTCGAGGCCGTTCGGTCGTGAGCGCAGCGTCAGCAGACGGTGGCGCACCGGCGGCGCGGCCGCCCTGCCGCGGGCGAGCGCCTCGAAGTCGCGCCGCTGGCGCAGGCGATCGCAGGGAGCGGCGCCCTGCGCTGCGGCCGGTGTGTCCGGTGCGTTCGGGGGTCGGGACCGGCCCACGGGGCCTCGCGCTAAACCGCGAGACGGGCGCGGCCGCGGGCGCGGCGGCGCTTGAGCACCTGGCGACCGCCCCGGGTCGCCATTCGCGCGCGGAAGCCGTGTTTGCGCTTCCTCGGGATCCGCTTGGGCTGCCAGGTTCGCTTCGGCACGTGAAACTCCGTCCGGTGTCGCGGCGGTTGGTCGCGAGGTCGATCGCACGGTCGATCGTGCGGTGCGGCAAGTTGGTGGCCGCCGAAGTGAGTGTCTGCGGAGTATATGGCTCGGTTTACCGGAGCGGCAATCGAGGGCGCGTCCGTTGCAGCCCGGCGCGCCGCTGACGCAACGGCGGCCAGTGGTAGACTGCCGAACGGACGGAGACGTGCGCCGGCCTCGCCCGCGAGGTCCGGCCGGAGGTTGAGTCGGAGGTGGGCGTGCGACGGCTGACGCGACGAAGTTGCGGTGTGGCTGGCGGAATCGCTGCGGGCGTGGTGGCGGCGCTGCTGCCCTCGCTGGCCGCGGCGGACCATCCCGATCCCGCGCTCGACCCGCCCGGAGACATGGCGACCGCGCTGCTGCTGGTCGGCCTCGCGCTCGCCGCGATGATGGTGCTGGCCGCGATCGGCTACCTCTACCGCCGTCAGCGTGGCCTGCGCTGGGACTACCAGCTCCCCCACGGGGCGCTGTCCGAGGGTGAGGCCGCCGGCGACGACCACGCCGGGGATTCGCACTAGCCCATCGCACCGTTCGCGCTCGATCACGGCGCGCGGACGGCGACACCGGGAGCGATACTGGGGCGACACTGGAGGAACCATGCTGCAGCCAGGCGATTCGATGCCCGAGTTCTCGCTGCGCGACCCCGAGCGCGAGAAGTTCACCGACGAACAGCTCCGAGGAGCAATCGCGGTCATCGCGTTCTACCCGATGTCCTTCACGGGCGGCTGAACGCGCGAGATGGAGGGCTTTCAGCGGCGCTACCGCGAGCTGAAGGCCATGAACGCCCACGTGGTGGGCGTCAGTTCCGACACATGGGCGACCCAGGGCGCCTTCGCCCGCGAGATCGGCGCCGAGTTCCCGCTGCTCTCGGACTGGCCCTCGAACCGCACGATCGAGACCTTCGGCGTCGGGCGCGATCAGGGCCCGACGGCGATGCGCGCCACCTTCGTCTTCGACGCCGAGGGCGTGTTGCGCACGGTCATCGACGACCAGGGCGACATGGAAGCCCACCCCGACGGCGCATTCGACGCCGTCAAGGCCATCGCCGACGCCGAGTAGGCGCGAGCCGCCCTCGCTGGCAAGCCGGGCGCGGGTTCACCGGACGCCCGGCGGCGCGAGCCCCGCGGTGAGCGCCCTCGCGGGCGATCACGCCAGGTCGAAGCGATCGAGGCTCATCACCTTTTCCCACGCGGCCACGAAGTCGCGCACGAACGCGTCCTGCCCATCGGCGGAGCCGTAGACCTCGGCGAGCGCTCGCAGCTCGGAGTTCGATCCGAAGGCGAGGTCCACGCGCGTCGCGGTCCACTTGAGGTTGCCACTTGCGCGATCGCGGCCCTCGAAGACGTCCCCGGACGGCTGCCATTCCGTGTTCACGTCGAGCAGGTTCACGAAGAAGTCGTTGCTGAGGGTGCCCGGCCGGTCGGTGAGCACGCCGTGCGCAGACTGCCCGGTGTTCGCAGCGAGGGCCCGGAGGCCGCCGAGGAGCACGGTCAGCTCCGGCGCGCTGAGCGTCAGCATGCAGGCCCGCTCCACCAGCAGCTCTTCCGCGCGGCCCGCCTGCCCCTGCTGCAGGTAGTTGCGGAATCCGTCCGCCGTCGGTTCAAGGACGGCGAACGACTCCTCGTCGGTCCAGTCCTGCGTGGCGTCGGTACGGCCCGGAGCGAACGGAACCTGCACGTCGTGGGCGGCGTCACGGGCGGCCTGCTCGACGCCCGCGCACCCGGCGAGGACGATCAAGTCGGCGAGGGAGATGCGCTTGGCGCCGCTCTGCGAGCCGTTGAAGTCCGCCTGGATCGCCTCGAGCGTCTCCAGCGCCGTCGCGAGGCGGGCGGGGTCGTTGACCGCCCAGTCCTTCTGCGGGGCAAGGCGGATGCGGGCGCCGTTCGCGCCACCGCGCCTGTCCGTGCCACGGAACGAGGCCGCCGAGGCCCAGGCGGTCGCGACCAGATCCGAGACGGACAGCCCGGAAGCGAGCACCTGCGCCTTGAGGGCGGAGACGTCCTCCTCGCCGACCAGATCGTGGTCGACCTCGGGGACCGGGTCCTGCCAGAGCAGCTGCTCGCCGGGGACGAGCGGCCCGAGGTAGCGGCTGCGCGGCCCCATGTCGCGGTGGATCAGCTTGAACCAGGCGCGGGCGAAGGCGTCCTCGAGCTCCTCGGGGTTCTCGAGAAAACGCTTCGAGATAGCGTCGTAGGCCGGGTCCACGCGCAGCGAGAGGTCCGTGGTCAGCATCATCGGGGCGTGCATCTTCGCCGGATCGTGGGCGTCGATGACGGTGGCCGCGGCGGCCGGGTTTGCCGGCTGGAACTGCGACTTGCCGGCGGGGCTCGTCGTGAGCTCCCACTCGTGGCCGTAGAGATTCTCGAGGAAGTTGTTGTCCCACTGGACCGGGTTGTCGGTCCACGCTCCCTCGATGCCGCTGGTGATGGTGTCGCTGGCCTTGCCGCTGGCGAAGCCGCTGGTCCAGCCGAAGCCCTGCTCCTCGATGCCCGCCGCCTCGGGCTCCGGCCCGACGTGGGATTCGAGGGAGGCGCCGTGCGCCTTGCCGAAGGTGTGGCCGCCTGCGATGAGGGCGACCGTCTCCTCGTCGTTCATCGCCATGCGCTCGAAGGTCTGGCGGATGTGGCGCGCGGCGGCGAGCGGGTCCGGGTTGGCGTTCGGGCCCTCGGGGTTCACGTAGATCAGGCCCATGTGGTCGGCGCCGAACGGCCCCTCCAGCTCGCCGTCGGCGTCGTGGCGCTCATCGCCGAGCCATTCGCCCTCGGCGCCCCAGTCGGTCTCGTCGGCCTCCCAGACGTCGGGGCGCCCGAAGGCGAAGCCGAAGGTCTTGAAGCCCATCGACTCGAGGGCGCAGTTGCCGGCGAAGATCAGCAGGTCGGCCCAGGAGAGGCTGCGGCCGCACTTCTGCTTGATCGGCCAGAGCAGGCGGCGGGCCTTGTCGAGGTTGGCGTTGTCCGGCCAGCTGTTGAGCGGCGCGAAGCGCTGGTGGCCGGAGCCCCCGCCGCCGCGGCCGTCACTGATGCGGTAGGTGCCGGCGGCGTGCCAGGTCATGCGGATGAAGAGCGGTCCGTAGTGGCCGTAGTCGGCGGGCCACCAGTCCTGCGAGGTGGTCATGACCTCCTCGATGTCGCGCCTCAGGGCAGCGACGTCCAGCGTCTTGACCGCCTCGGCGTAGTCGAAGTCCTCGCCCAGCGGGTCGCCGAGGGCGGGATTCCGGCGGAGCGGCTTCAGGCTCAGTTGCTCCGGCCACCAGTACTCGTTACTCGTCACGCTATTGCCCTTCCCGTGTCTGTGCTCTCAGGCCGTTGCCCGGGTCTGAGATTCGCGATCCCGATCGGTTGCGGATTCTAGCCCATCCCCGTCCGTGCCCCGCTCTCTCCCCGCGAGACCCGTGCGTAACTCCCTGACGTAGCGCAACGCAGGGATCCGAAGCGGCGCACTCCAGGCTATCCACCGCCCCTGGATTCCGGCTTTCGCCGGGATGACGGTTTTGCAACGGTCTTCCCGCGGGAGAGCGGTGGCCGGGGGGCCGCCGCGCTAGTCGTCCTCGTCGAAGTCGTCGGCGGGGGCGGCGGACGACGGCAGTAGCGGGTCCGGGCGCTCCTCGCGGCGCTCGCGCGGCGCCGGCACCTCACGCGCCGCCGCGACGACCGCTTCGAGGGCACCCGCGTCGCCTCCCGCGAGTGCGACCGGCGCGCCGGCGTCGCGCCAGATGCGCAGCTCCTCGGTGGAGACCTCGGCGGCGACCGGGACGATCAGCGGCTTGCGGGTCAGCTCGGCGATGCGCCGCGTCTGGAGCTGATCGCGCACGCTCAGGGCGCCGGCGCTGCCCGGGATCAGCAGTGCGTCGAGGTCGAGCGGCTGCAGCAGCCGCAGATCCTCCTCGGAGGCGTCGGCATCGCCCAGCAGGGCGACGTGACCGAGCTCGTCGCGCAGCAGCGCGGCCGCCTCGGTCCGTGCGTCGTCGAAGACGAGGAAGTCCGCCCCCGCCTCGATCAGGGCGTCGGCGTCGCCCGCCGTGGCGGCCTCAAGGCGCGCGCCGACCGGCAGGTCGCCCGCGGCCTCGACGACGGCCTCGATGCCGTCGCGCCCGCCCGCGTGCAGCAGCGCGTCGGCGCCGGCGTCTGCAGCGGCCGAGGCGGCGTCGGCGCCGTCGACCTCGGCGATCACGATCACGTAGCGATGCTCGTCGGCCTGGCGGCTGCGCGGCGCGAAGCCGAGCGGGCCGGGACGGCGCTGGAAGGTGCGGCGGATGCGGTCGCGGAGCTTGCTCATGGCGTGGCGGCTCTCCCTCCGGAGGCTGCGGTGTCGAGGGCCACGAGGCGTGAGCGCGGCCCGGCGGTGATCCTCGCCGCAGGATCGGGCCGGGCGCAACCTCGCGGCTGAGCGTGGCCTGCGGATATGCTCCCCGGCGCGGGAGATGGCGGCACGGATGACGGCGATGGCTGGCGCGCTGGCGCCGGACGAACGGACGAGCCTCGAGCGGCGCGTCATCGTGTCCGCCTCGCTGGCGCACGCGGGGACGCACGCGCTCGAGCTGGTCTACGCCGCCCTGCTGGTGCGGATCGGCTTCGAGTTCGGCGCGGACCTCGCGATGCTCGGGGCGGTCGGCAACGCCGGCACGCTGACGTTCGGCATCTTCGCGCTCCCCTCGGGCTGGCTCGTCGACCGCTACGGGCCGCGGTCGGTGATGACGCTCTCGATGGGCAGCGCGGCGGCGTTCGCGCTGATCGTTGCGTTCTCCCCGAACCTCTGGCTGCTCGCGGCATCGCTCACGCTGCTCGGCGCGGGCATCGGCCTCTACCACCCGGCCGGCATCTCGATGGTCGCGACGGTGGCGAGCCGCCGGGGGGTCGCGCTCGCCACGCACGGCGTGGCCGGCATCGTCGGCATCGCCTTCGCGCCGGGCGTGGCGATCGGCATCGCGATCGCGACCGACTGGCGCGTGGCCTACGTGGCGTTCGCGGCGTTGGCCGCCGGCGTGGCGGTCGTGATCTGGCAGATCTCGCCGGACTACGAGACGGCGAAGCTGGCCGCGGCCGAGTCGGGCCGCGCCGCGCAGGCGACGCCGCCCGCGGGCCGGCGCACGACGCCGCCCCCGCCCGGCGGCTGGTTCACGCGGCCGCTGCTCGTGCTCTACGCCGCGGCGGTCGGCGTGGGCTTCATCTACCGAGGCTCGCTGACGTTCCTCGCGGTGCACTTCGAGCGCGAGCTGGGCATCTCGCTCTTCGGCTGGAACGCCGAGGCGATCGCGGGGGCGACGGCCTCGCTGGCGCTGCTGCTGGCGGTGATCGGCCTCGTCACCGGGGGCTGGCTGAGCGATCGATTCCCCCTCGAGCGCGCGATCCTGCCCTACGCGGTCGCGACGCCGCTGTTCCTCTTCGCGATGGGCGGCGTGGGCGGCGTGGGGCTGCTGCTCGCGGCGACCGGGTTTGCGATCTGCAGCTGGGCGCAGCAGCCGATCATGAACGGGCTGATCGCCGACTACGCGCCTCCGGGGATGGTGGGGCGCTCGTTCGGCGTGTGGTTCCTGCTCGTCTTCGGAGTCGGCTCGCTGGCGAGCAGCGTCACCGGCGTCGTCAGCGAGCGCTGGGGAACCGGCGAGACCTTCGTCGTGCTGGCCGCCGTCGGCGTGGCGGTGGCGCTGCTGCTGCTCGGCGTGGCGCAGGGCGCGGAGCGGCGTCGCGCCGCCCTCGAGGCGTAGCGCGCGCGAAGGTCAGGCGGTTGGCTGGGGTTCGCGAGGGTGGGAGCTGGAGCCGGCGGGGGGATTCGAACCCTCGACCTGCTGTTTACGAAACAGCTGCTCTGCCTCTGAGCTACACCGGCTGCGACGGGCGATGCCCGTGATTCATTGAAGCCCCCGCGCCCGCGGCCGTCAATCGCGGCCCGAAGCCGCACCGCTACAATCCGCGCGCAACGGGCTGATTCGAGGATGGCGGTGATCCGATGGGCATGATGGTCTGGCACGCGCTGCGTAACGTGGATCTGCGCGACGTGCCCGCGAAGGCGCGCGCCCTCGAGGCTCGCGGCTACGACCTCATCGCCACGACGGAGTCGAAGCACGATCCGTTCCTGCCGCTCACGCTGGTGACGGAGCACACGGAGCGGGTGCGCTTCACGACGTCCGTGGCGATTGCGTTCCCGCGTGCGCCGTACATCACCGCGAACATGGCCTGGGACCTTGCGCGCTACTCGGGAGGGCGCTTCGTGCTGGGGCTGGGCACGCAGGTGAAGGGGCACAACGAGCGCCGCTTCTCCGTGCCGTGGGGGCCGCCCGGCCCGCGGCTGCGCGACTATATCCGCTGCATCCGCGCGATCTGGCACTGCTGGCAGACCGGCGCGCGGCCCGACTTCGAGGGCGAGTATTACCGCTACACGCTGACCAACCCGGACTTCGACCCCGGCCCGATCGAGCACCCCGACGTGCCGATCGTGATCTCGGCGGTGAATCCCTACAACTCGCGCCTCGCGGGCGAGCTCTGCGACGGCATCGCCATCCACCCGCTGAGCAGCTTCCGCCACCAGCGCGAGGTCGTGCTGCCGCGCGTCTTCGAGGGCGCGCGGGCGGCCGGGCGCGACCCCGGCGAGCTGATGGTGCGCTCGGGCGGCTTCATCGTGACCGGCCGCGACGAGGAGGAGCTGGCGGAGTCCCGCGAGGTCGCCCGCCGCCGCGTCGCCTTCTACTCCTCGACGGGCGCGTACGCGGGCATCCTCGCGCTGCACGGCCTGGAGGAGACGGCCGCCGAGCTGAGGCGGCTCTCGATCGAGGGCCGCTGGGACGTGATGCCGAGCCGCGTGAGCGACGAGATGCTGGAGGAGTTCTGCGCGATCGGCACGTGGGACGAGATCGCCGCCGAGATGCGGGAGAAGTACGCGGGCCTCGCGACGGCCGTGAACCTCGAGGTGGAGCCGCGCAACCCGGACGAGGAGGCGCAGGTGCGCGAGATCGTCGCCGCGTTGCAGCAGATCCCGACCTGCGCGGAGGTCGCCCCGGCGGCCTGAGCACGGGGCATCCGAGGCGTCAGCGGCTCCTGCGGCGCAGCGCCACGCTTAGCAGCACCGCAGCGATCAGCGGCGTGATCACCGCGAGCAGGAAGACGCCGCGCAGACCCGCGAAGGCGACGGCCAGCCCGGCGAGCGCGGAGCCGCCGCCGATGCCGAGGTCGAAGGCGCCGATCAGCGTGCTCATCGAGGCGCCCTGGCGGCCCGCCGGCGCGCGGTCGACCGCCATCGCGAGGATCGTCGGGTGCGCGATGCCGAAGCCGATGCCGAGCAGCAGCCCCCCGAGCAGCAGCACGAGCACGTGGTTCGCCGAGGCGATCACGATCAGCGCGGCAATGAACGCCATGATCGCTGGCAGCAGCACGGTCAGGCGCCCGTAGCGGTCGGACAGTCGTCCGGCGAGCACGCGCACCACGATCAGCGTCAGCGAGTAGGGGAGGAAGAAGAGCCCGGGGTTGCCCAGTCCCTCGGCGTCCGCGAAGACGGCGACGTAGGAGAGCACGACGCCGATCGGCGGGAAGAGGCAGAGCGCGATCGAGGCCGGGAAGAGCGCGTCGCGGCTGATCAGGGTGAAGCGCGTGCCGCCCTCGGGAGCCGCGGGGCGCGGCGGCTCGGGCAGTCGCGAGGTGAGGATGAGGCCGATGACCGCGAACACCCCGGCGACGAGGAAGGCCCGGTTGAAGCCGGCCCCGATCGCGATCGTGGCGCCGAGCAGCGGCCCGATCGCGCTCGATACGTTGACGGCGACGCCGTAGACGCCCATCGCCTCGGCGCGGCGCAGCGGGGGTGCGAGGTCGGCGACCATCGTGCTGCCGGCGGTGCTGACGGCGGAGAGCCCGGCGCCCTGCAGCGAGCGCACGCCGAGCAGCGGCGCGACGGAGCGCGCGAGCGGGTAGAGCGCCAGCGAGAGCGCGAAGTCGGCGTTCCCGGCAACCAGCAGCGGTTTGCGCCCGTAACGGTCGGCAACCCAGCCGGTCAGCGGGCGGAAGAGCAGCGCCGTTCCGGCGGTGACGCCGAGGATCAGCCCCACCTGCCCCTCGCTGCCGCCGATGTCGAGCAAGTAGAGCGGCATGACGGGGAGCAGCATCTGGAAGCTGAACATCTGGAAGAAGGCGGCGGTGCAGAGCAGCAGCAGGCCGCGCGTGAACAACGGCGGCGGCTCGGCCGCGCGGGCGGTCGTCGCGATCGTCGGATCGATCGGCTCGCCGGGAGGGCCGGGCGTCGTGGTCACGGCCCGAGGGTAGCCGCTGCCATGCTCACGATCGCGCGCCCCGGCGAGGATGGCGACGGGCGCGTGCCCGCTCCAGCGACCGCTCTCACTCAACCCCATTCTCAGGAGGATGGAACCGGACTGCCTTCGCGCGTGGCGCCGGGTTCGTGGACTTGCGGTGAACGCAGGAGCGCGGGGGGGGGGTGTGGGGGGCGCAGCCCCCCACAGGCGACACGCGCCTGCCCTCGAGGGCTTCACCCGGTGAGCGTCGGACCCCCTCACCCCCGCCCTCTCCCGCGAGGGGAGAGGGGGCCGGATCTGCCGCCGGCGGTTGGGTGCGCCCTCGAAACCTCCGGGGTGGGGGCGTGGGGGCGAAGCCCCCACAGAAAGAAAATCCGAGGGCGGGTGGGTGGGCCAGAGCGGCGCGCAGCGCGTGCTCGTCCGGGATGGGGGTGTGGGGGGCGCAGCCCCGCACAGCAGACACGGGCTGTGTGCGATGCACCGAGGGTGCGCGAGGGTGCTCCCGAGGAGCTACCGTTGCACCTTACGCTGACGCTCTCCCAGGCGGCGGGGAGGGCAGAGGATTGCCTGCGCGGGAGCGAATCGTGGCGCGGCTGATCGTCGACGGGATGAACGTGATCGGGTCGCGGCCGGACGGCTGGTGGCGCGACCGCCCCGCCGCCATGCGGCGGCTCGCGCGACGCCTCGAGGCGCTCTCCTCGGCGAGCGGCGACGAACTGACGGTGGTCTTCGACGGGCGACCCGGCCGCTCGGGCCCGCCGGAGCAGCCCGAGCCCGAGGGCGAACCGTTGCGCGTGCTCTACGCGCGGCGCGGCGGCAGGAACGCCGCCGACGAGCGCATCGTGGAGCTGGTGGCGGACGACGCGGACCCCGCATCGCTGACGGTCGTGACCTCGGACGCCGCGCTGCGCCGCGAGGTCGAGGCGCTGGGCGCGCACGTGGCCGGCGCGTCCGTGCTGCTGCGGCGCCTCGACGCGCTCGATGGTGAGGCCGAGGCGCGGTAGCCGGAGCGCGGCGCCGGGTGCGTAGCGGCCTCGCGCCTATGATGGCGGGGCCGCAGCAGTGCAGCGGAGCCATGCAACCGCGGCAGCGCGAGGAGTCTTCACGGGTGGCGAAGGTCGTCGACGCAGCGGACGCCGGGGGGAACGGCGCGCCTGGGGACGGCCCCGCCGCGCCGCCGCCCGGGCCCCCTCGCGTGGTGCGGGAGCGCATCTTCTACGGCTGGTGGATCGTCTTCGCCGGCTGGGGCCTGATGGTGATGGGCGGCGGACTGCTGTTCCACGCCTTCGGAGCCTACGTGAAGGTGCTGGAGGACGAGTTCGGCTGGAGCCGCACGGAGCTCTCGCTCGCCTTCGCGCTGCAGCGCGTGGAGACGGGCTTCCTCGGTCCGATCCACGGCTGGGCCGTCGATCGCTACGGGCCGCGGGTGATCATGGTGATCGGCGTGGTCATCTTCGCCGGGGCGATGTTCGCGTTCAGCCTCATCGGTTCGTTGCTCGCGTTCTACGTCGTGTTCGCGTTCATCGCGATCGGCACCAGCCTGTCCTCGATGCTGAGCGTCTCGGTGGCGGTGGTGAACTGGTTCCGGCAGCGCCGCGCGCTCGCGCTGGGCGTGATGTCGACGGGCGTCGCAGCCGGCGGCCTGCTGGCTCCGGCGGTGGTCTGGGCGTTCGAGCTCTGGGGCTGGCGCACCACGGCGGTGGCCTCCGGCGTCATCGTGCTCGCCCTCGGTCTGCCGCTCGCGAGTCTCGTACGGACTCGCCCGAGCGACTACGGGCGGATCGCCGACGGCCTCCCGGCGGCGGCGGCCGCAGCGGCGGCCGCGATGCCCGAGATGAGCTTCACCGTGCGCGAGGCAATGCGGACGCGCGCCTTCTGGCTGCTCTCGCTCGGGCACGCCTCAGGGTTGCTGACCGTCGGCGCCATCTCGGTGCACCTCTTCGTTTACGTGACCGACGAGTTCGGAGTGTCCTCGGCGGCGGCGGCGCGGCTGATCACGCTGCTCACGGCGATGCTGGTGGTGGGGATGATGATCGGCGGTGTCTTCGGCGACCGCATGAACAAGCGCATCATCATCGTCTCGGCGATGTTCGGGCATATGACGGCGATGCTACTGCTGGCCTGGAGCTCCTCGTTCTGGCTGGTGACCGTCGCCGTCGCGATCCAGGGCGTGGGCTGGGGCGCCCGAGGGCCGCTCACCTCGGCGTTGCGCGCGGACTACTTCGGGCCCGGCTCGTACGGGCAGATCCAGGGCTTCTCCTCGCTGATCGTGATGACGGGGATGATGATCGGGCCGCTGATCGCCGGCATCATCTACGACGCGCAGGGGACGTACACGCCGGCCTTCCTCGCGCTGGGAGTGCTCGCGGGACTCGGCTCGCTCTGCTTCATCTTCGCGACGCGCCCGAAGCTGCCCGCCGCGGCGCTGCAGCGGCTCTGAGCGCTACCCCGCGAACTCCTCGAAGATCAGCAGCAGCTCGCGCAGCTCCGCCTGCGCGGCGTCGAACTCCTCGCGGCCCACGGCCTCGGCGACCTCGCGCGACTGCAGCGCGCTGAAGCGCTCGACCTGCTCGTCCGACATCCCGCCGGCGAGCGAGGAGACTCGCAGCCCCGAGCCGCGAATCCGCACCCAGTCGTCGATCTGCCCGCCGAGCGTGTTGAGCTCCGCGACGTACTCGCGGCGCAGCATGGCCGCCCGCCCGTCGGCGTCCTCGCCGCTCCGCGCCCACTCCCGCAGCGCGTCGAGCAGCTGGCGCATCAGCGGCAGCAGCCGGTCGCGCGTCAGCACGAAGTACTCGAGCTCGCGCTCGTAGCGCGCGAGGAGCGCGTCGATCTCCCGCTGCTCCTGCTCGTCCACGGCCAGGACCCCCTCCGACGCCTTCCCGCTATCCTTCCACGCCCGGAGGAGCAGCGCGACGCTGCCCGCCGTGCGGTGCGGCGGCCGGCGTGCGATAATCCGGCACAACGAACGACGTGTGACGTCCAACCTCGCGCGCGCTCCCCAGGCTCCGGCCGGAGCGCCGCCCGCGAGGCCGAACAAGACGACACCGCGGGAACGCGGAACCACTGTGGCTACCTCCGCGACGGCATCACTGCCGCTGGCGCATCTCTTGCCAGTCACCGCCGGCTTCGGCGAGTCCGGCGCGCTCTCCATTGGCGGCTGCGACTTGCCCGCGCTCGCGCGCGAGTACGGCACGCCGCTCTACGTCTACGACCTCGCGACGCTGCAACGGCAGGCGCGCGGGTTCCTCGAGGCGTTCCGCGAGGAGCACGAGGAGACGACCGCCCTCTACGCCGCCAAGGCCTTCCTCAACCGCCCCTTCGCTCGCCTGATCGCCGCAGAGGGCTACGGCTTCGACGCGGTCTCCGGCGGCGAGCTGGCGGTGATGCTCGCCGCCGGCGTGGACCCCGCCACGATCTACTTGCACGGCAACAACAAGTCGTCCGAGGAGCTGCGCGCGGCCGTCGAGGCCGGCGTCGGGCGCGTCGTGATCGACAACCTCGGCGAGATCGAGTTGCTCGAGGAGGCCGCGGCGGCGGCAGGCGCTCGCCAGCCGGTGCTGCTGCGCGTCTCGCCCGGCGTCGACGCCTACACGCACGAGAAGACGACGACCGGCATCCTCGACAGCAAGTTCGGCGTGGCGATCGCGACCGGCGACGCCGAGGAGGCGGTGCGCCGCATCGCCGCCTCGGAGCACCTCGATCTGCGCGGGCTGCACATGCACCTCGGCAGCCCGATCTTCGAGCTGACGCCGTACGAGCGCGGCATCGAGGTAGTCGCCGCCTTCCAGGCGGAGGTCTGCCGCGACCGGCTCGGCCTCGACTTCGACGAGCTGTCGGTCGGCGGCGGCTTCGCGATCGGCTACCACGGCGAGCAGGAGCCGCCGCCGCCCGCCGCCTACGCGCGCGTGGTCTGCGGCACCGTGCGCCGCGAGGCGGACGCGCGCGGCCTGCCGCTGCCGCGGCTGGTGATCGAGCCGGGCCGCTCGCTCGTCGGGCGCGCCGGGCTCGCCCTCTACACCGTCGGCGCGCGCAAGGAGATCGAGGGCGTCCGCACCTACGTCTCGGTCGACGGCGGGATGGCGGACAACATCCGCCCGGCGATGTACGGCTCGCAGTACGAGCTGATCTCCGCCGAGCGCCCAACCGCGCCCGCCGAGGAGACCGTGACGATCGCCGGCAAGTACTGCGAGTCCGGCGACCTGCTGGCGCGCGACATCGAGACGCCACGGCTGCGCGCCGGCGAGGTCGTCGCGATGCCCGCCGCCGGCGCCTACCAGGTCGCGATGGAGTCGAACTACAACCTCGCGCTGCGTCCCGCCGTCGTGCTGGTCGCCGATGGCGAGTCGCGGCTGCTGCGCCGCCGCCAGACCTTCGAGGACCTGATGTCGCTGGACGTGGATCTGTGAGCGCCGCCGCGAGCTGGGGGCTGCGGGGGCTGGAGCAGCCGGTCGCCGAGCTGCGCGCCGCCCTCGCCTCCGGGCGGCTCGGCCATTCCTGGCTGTTCAGCGGGCCGGACGGCGTGGGCAAGGCGACGCTGGCGCGGCGGCTCGTGCAGGCGCTGCACTGCGAGCAGCGCGACGAGACGGACGCCGCGGGCGTCGACCCCTGCCTCGAGTGCCGCGCCTGCACGCGCATCGAGTCGGGCGAGGCGCCCGACGTCGAGCGCATCACCATCGGCGGACCCTGCGACGAGGAGGGGCACCGCGACCACGTGGCGGACGGCTCGACGCGGATCCGCATCTGCCAGGCGCGTCGCCTCTCCAAGCTGGCGAACCTCGCGCCGTTCCACGCCTCGCGGCGCATCTTCATTCTCGACACCGCCAACGACTTGCAGACCGAGGCGGCGCAGTCACTGCTCAAGACGCTCGAGGAGCCGCCGGGCAGCGCGCTGCTGATCCTGCTGGCCGTCGACCCCGACGACCTGCTGCCGACGATCCGCTCGCGCTGCCGCGAGCTGACGCTGCGGCCACTGCCGCGGGCCGCGCTCGCCGAGGCGCTCAGCGAGGACCTCGACGACCTCGGCGCGGACGAGGCGCGCGAGCTGGCGGCGCAGGGCCGCGGCCGCTACGGCCTCGCGCTGCGGCTGCACCGTGATCCCGCACAGCGTCAGCTGCGCGAGACCGCGATCGAGGATCTGCGCCGGCTCTGCGCGGCCTCGCGCAACGAGCGCTTCGACCACGCCGCGCGGCTCGCCGGCTCGTGGCGCCGCGAGCGAGCGGCGGTCCTCGAGACGCTCGATGTCTGGCGCTGGTGGTGGCGCGACACGCTGGCGGCGGTCGCGGACGCGGAGGGGCGCGGCGACGCCACGCCGGCCGCGTGCTCGCCTCGCGAGGCCGTGCTGGCGCTGCGCGCGACGGAGCGGGCGCGTCGTCACCTGATCGAGAACACCAACCCGCAGCTCGCGCTGGAGGTGCTGATGCTGGACCTCCCGCAGCTGCAGTTCGACGAACCGGAGCCAAGCCGAGAGGAGGCCCGTCCGGCCGCCGCGCCGCCCGCCTGAGCAGGCTCTCGCCTGCGGGGCAGGGGCCGGCGTCGCGACCGCCGGGACCCGCATGGAAGGCATTGTCGGGATCCGTTTCACCGAGGCGGGGCCGCTGACGTGGTGCAGCGCGGACGACCTGGAGCCGGCGCTGGGCGACTACGTGGTCGTCAATCTTGGACAGGGCGAGCAGCTCGGCTGGGTGGTGGTCACGCCGGACCAGACGCTGGCAGCCGAGCCGGAGGGCCCGCTGCGCGTCATCGAGCGCCTCGCGACCGGCGACGACGTGGACGCCTGGCGGGAGAACCGCGAGCGCGCGTTGGAGGACTTACGCGGCGCGCAGGAACTCGCGACGCGCAATGACCCGCGGGTGCGCGTCGCGAGCCTGATCTACAACCTCGCGGGCACGCACTGCCGCATCACCTTCTCCGCGCCGGAGCGCATCCAGCACCGCTGGTTCACCGGCATGTGCCGCGACCTGCTCGGCGTCGAGGTCGAGGTGCGGCAGGTCGGCGACCGCGACCGGGCGAAGGCGCTCGGCGACGTCGGCGTGTGCGGCCTCGCCCTCTGCTGCCGCACCTGGCAGACGACCTTCCCCGCGATCTCGATGCGGATGGCCAAGGAGCAGGATCTGCCGCCCAACCCGACGAAGATCTCGGGCGTGTGCGGACGCCTGCTCTGCTGCCTCTCCTACGAGGTGGACGAGTACCGCCGCCTGCGCGGCACGCTGCCGAAGGTCGGCAAGCGCGTCACCACCCCGGTGGGCCGCGCGCGCGTGATCGGCCACAACACGCTCAAGGGCCAGGTCCGGATGCGCCTCGACGACGGCGGCGAGGTGATCGAGATGACCGCCGAGGAGCTGTCGAGCCAGTACGGCTCGGCCGTGCGCCCGGAAGAGCTGGAGGAGCAGATCGAAGGGCCGGTGCGGCGGCAGGCTCAACGCCGCAGTGAGGGGCTGCTCGCAACCCTCGAGGCGGTCGACGCGCCTGCGGCCGGCCCGGCCGAGGGCGAGCGGACGGCCGAGCAGCGCCCCGAGCGCGCCGAAGGCGAGGGCGACAAGCCCGCTCGCCGACGCCGTCGCGGGCGGCGCGGCGGACGCCGACGTCGGCGCGGATCTGGTGGCGGAGGCGGCCAGGGCGGCTCCGGCGGCTCGGGCGGCGGCGGCCAGAACTAGCATCCGTCCCCTCTCCCTGAGGGAGAGGGTGAGGGTGAGGGGGAAGACGAGGCCGACCCCCGGAAGCCGCGAACGCGCGTCCGGCGGAAGACCTCGACGGGAGATGGCTCCGTGAGCGGACCGCGTGACGACTCCGTGCCCGCGCTCGTCGCTGGCGCGTGGCTGGCGGAGCACCTCGCTGACCCCGACCTGCGGGTGCTGCACGTCGCCAACGACCGCGCCGAGTACGACGCGGCGCATGTGCGCGGCGCGGTCTACGCCCACGGCTACGGCGACTTCACCGAGGATCGCGACGGCGTGCGCGCGCTGGTGCCGAACCCGGAGCGCATGGCGGCGAACCTCTCGCGCCTCGGCGTTTCGCCGGAGCAACGCATCGTCTGCACGGCGGGCGCGCGCTCGGCGTGGCCGGCGCGGGCCTACTGGGCGCTGCGCTACTACCGCTTCCCGCGCGTGCACCTCGCCGACGGCGCCGTGCCGGCGCTGCGCGAGGCCGGCGTGCCGGTGGACGCCGAGGTGCCCGCCGTCACCCCGAGCGCCGTGACGCTGGCCGAGCCGGACGCCTCGATCCTCGCGCTGGCGGGCGACGTGCTCGAGGCCGCCGAGGGCGGCCCGGCGCGCATCGTCGACTGCCGCTCGGACGGCGAGTGGCTGGGCGAGGCGCACGGGCATGCCGAGGCGCCGCGCATGGGCCGCATCCCGCGCGCCGTACACCTTGAGTGGGAGCGCCTGGTCCGCGAGGACGGGCGGCTGCTTCCGCTGGAGCAACTGCGTGCGCTCTTCTCAGCGGCCGGCGTCGACGGCTCGGTCGCGGCGTACCCGTACTGCGGGGGCGGCGTGCGCTCCGCCGTCGCCTGGTTCGTGATGCACGAGTTGCTCGGCTACGAGCAGGCTCGCAACTACGACGGATCCTGGTCCGAGTGGGCCGTCCGTAGCGAGTTGCCGGTGGAGCGCGGGTAGCGCAGCAGCCTGCTGCCGGGGGCTACGCCTTCGCGATCGCCGCCTCGATCTGCTCGGCGTGGCTGCGCAGGTGCGCGCTGGCGCCGCGCACCTGCTGCACGATCGAGCGCCGGCCCATCAGCGGGTGCAGCCCGGCCCGGCCCCACGAGGAGTCCGGGACGTGCTTCAGCAACTCCACTGCCTCGCCGATCGCCTCCGTGAAGAGGGCGGTCAGCTCCTCCGGGTCGCGCGATTCCCAGTCCTCCTGCTCGGCGACCGCGGCGTCGTTGGTCACCGGCAGGACCGGGTCCGTCATGTGGGCCATGCGGTCGAGCTGGTCGTGGAGGCCGCGCGCGTAGGCGATCATGTGGCCCAGGATGCGCAGCGCGGACCACTCGCCCTCGGCGGGAGCGTTGCGCAGCGAGGAGCCGTTGCGGTTCGCAATCAGCGCCTGGACGTCGCCGGCGATCTGCGTCAGGGCGTCCGCGTCCGGCAGGTAGCGGCGCACCGCCCCGGTGACGAAGTCGATGCGGTTCTGGACCAGGATGCGGTCGTCGCCGGTGGTCATGCCGCTGCCTCCAAATCCTCGAGGATCAGGTCGATCTCAACCGCCGCGCCGAGCGGGAGCGCGGCGACGCCCATCGCGAGCCGCGTGCCCAGGCCCGCGTCGTCGCCAAAGAGTTCCAGCAGCAGCTCGCTGGCGCCGTTGATCACCGCCGGGTGGGCGTGGAAGTCCGGTGCGCTGGCCACGTAGCCGACGAGCCGCACGACGCGCAGGCCCTCGAGGCTGCCGTGAATCGCCTGCACGGCGGAGAGCGCGTTCAGCGTGGCGACGCGCGCGGCCTCGCGGCCGGAGTCGATGTCGTCGTCGCTGCGGATGTGGCCGGGGTTGACCAGCTCGCCTTCGCGCAGCGGGAGTTGTCCGGAGACCATGAGCCAGTTGCCGCTGCGCAGGGCGGCGCGGTACATGCCCACCGGCGGTGGCGGGGGCGGCAGTGCGATCCCCAGCTCCTCGAGTCGCTGCGCGACGCTCACGGGCGTTCCCTTCCGTTGCTGCTGCTGCGGCGGGCGCCGCGGGAGAGCATACGCCCTCGCGCGCTCACGCCCCATCGCGTTGGGGGCGAGCCGGCGGCGCTCAGATCGCGAGCGCCCGCTGCGTCTCCCGGTCGAGCCAGCCGAGGAAGAACGGCCGCCACTCCTCGTAGCGCTGGAGGTGCTCCGCGAGCTGCTGCGGGACGGAGAGGCGCGGGCGCACCGGCTGGGAGAGCAGCCGCATGCGCGCCTCGCGCGGGGTGCGGCCGCCCTTGCGGTGATTGCAGGGCTGGCAAGCGGTGACGATGTTCTCCCAGACGTGCGAGCCGCCGCGGCGGCGCGGCACGACGTGGTCCAGCGTCAGGTCCTGGTGCCCGTTCCCGCAGTACTGGCAGCGCTGGCGATCGCGGGCGAAGACCTCGCGCCGCGTCAGCCGCACCTGCGGCCGCGGGCGTCGCACGCGGCGGCGCAGTCGGATTACCGAGGGCGCCGGGTAGTCCTGGTCCACGCCGCGGATCGGTTCCGCGCCGGCCTCCAGCAGCTCCGCGCGCCCGCCGAAGACGAGCGCGAAGGCGCGCCTGACGCCACAGACGTTCAGTGGTTCGTAGTCCTGGTTGAGTACCAGCGCGTGCTTGTCGAGCAACGCGTTCGCCCTCTCCACTTCGGTGCCAGTGTAGCGGGCAGTGTAGTGGATCGGGGTGGCCGGGCCAGCGGCTGCTGCGCCCTCGGCGCGCCTCGGGGGCCGCGCTCAGGGGTTTCGCGTGAGCGCCTTGCTCAGATCCAGGACGTCCGACCAGCGCTCTGCGGCCAGCTCGAACTCGTCCGGGAGCAGCCGCTGGATCACTGGCAGGCCCTCGATGAAGGCGGGCGCGATCGTGGAATCCTCGAGCGCCGCATCGAGCTCCCCGGAGACCGGGAAGGTGATCGCCGCGAGCAGCAGCACCTCGACGACGATCACACCCTTGAGGAAGCCGAACGCCGCCCCGCCGACACGGTCCGCGGTGCCGAGCAGCAGCAGCCTCGAGGTGCGATGGAGCAGCATGGCCGCGATCTGGCCGACCACGATTGCGCCGGCGAAGATCGCCGCGAACGCGACGAACTCCCGCCACGTCTCGTCCTCGATGGCGAATGCGATGTCGTCGGCCAGCTCGGCGTAGAAGTGCCCCGCGAGGATCGCGCCGCCGAAGATCGCGACAGCCGTCACGACCTCGCGGATCAGGCCGACCGAGAGCGCCCGCAGCGTGAGCCACGCGATGATGGCGACGATCACGAGATCAAGCCAGTGCAAGGGCTGCATCACACTCCGCTGCGCCGCCCGCCCCGGCTGCGCGCAGATCGTAGCACGCGCGACTGTTTCGGAGCCGCTGCCATGCCGCCGGGCCGACCCCTGTGTCTACTGCGACGTGAAGCCGAGCCCGCTCTGGCGCATCGAGATCCAGCGGCCGTGGCCGATCACGACGTGGTCGAGCACGCGGATGCCGAGCAGGTCACCCGCCGCTTCGAGGGCGCGCGTCGTCTCGACGTCGTCCGGGCTCGGCTCCGGATCCCCGCTGGGGTGGTTGTGGGCGACGGCGATGGCGGAGGCGTTGCGGCGCACGGCCTCGCGGAACGCCTCGGCGACCCGTACGGGGGCGCTGCTGACGGAGCCGCGGCTGAGCATGCGGCTGGCCAGCACGCGATGCCGGGTGTCGAGCGCCAGCACGCGGAACTCCTCCTGCGGCAGCAACTCCAGCTCCGGCTGCAGGAGCCGCACGAGGTCCTCCGGCGAGCCGATCAGCGGCCGTTCGTCGTCGCCCTCCAGCGCGCGCCGTCGCCCCAGCTCGAAGGCTGCGGCGATCGTCGCCGCCTTCGCGGGGCCGAGGCCGCGGATCGCCGACAGCTCGGTGATGTCCGCGCTGGCAAGCCCACGCAGCCCGCGATGCTCCTGCTGGATCCGCTCCGCGAGTTGCAGGACGCCCTCCTCGCGGGTGCCGGTGCGCAGCAGGATCGCGAGCAGTTCCGAGGTGGTGAGCGCCTGCGCGCCCAGCTGCTCCAGCCGTTCGCGCGGGCGGTCGCCGGAAGCCATCTCGGAGACGCGCAGCCGGTAGGCCGGCGGCGCCGGGTCTGCTTCGCCGGCTGTCACGTCAAGACGCCGTGAGGGGACACGGGCTCACCGGGGGGGACGTCGAGGTCGTCGAGATCGCCTTCGATCAGCACCGCGCGGATCAGCGTGCGCGTATGCGGCCAGTGGTGCAGCTCGGCGATGTTCTCCTCCTCGAGCTGGATCCACACCTGCGCCGCCATGACGAAGACCTGACGGTCGATCATGGCGTAGTGCGAGCGGAAGAACCAGAACAGCCCGCCCTTCGTCCAGAGGCGTCGGACCTCGCCGCGCGTGAAGGTCGGCTCCGCTCGCAGATCGAGCAGCGCCGTGATCAGCTGGAAGAGCGCCGCGCCGGTGACGAGCAGCAGGATCGAGAGCGGGATGAGCGCCGCGTACGAGCCTCCGAGGACGGCGCTCAGGGAGACGAGGGAGATGGCCCCGCCGCCCGCCGTCAGCAGCGCGTACATCCCCGCCATGCGCAGCAGCGTCAGGCGGCTACCCGGCATCTCCCCGATGATTTCGATCCGCGTCGGGGGCTGGTTGGTCACTACGGTTGCTCCTCAGACACGTACTCGCCGCTCACCCATGACGTTACTCCATCGGTGTCGTCGGCCCG
The DNA here is from genome assembly GCA_965207415.1 of Dehalococcoidia bacterium. GTDB lineage: Bacteria > Chloroflexota > Dehalococcoidia > UBA2979 > UBA2979 > VXMT01. The sequence goes on along the minus strand of CBDBMD010000003.1, from coordinate 2,373,645 downwards.
GAACCAGCCCTCGCACTCGCCGCTGCCGTTCTCGAGGATCGTGATCAGGCTCCCCTCGACCCAGCCGTCGCCTGCGCGGGTCGTCTCCCCCGTGCACTCGTCTCGCCAGCGTACGCCCGTACCGCCGGTGTTCGCGATGTAGGCGATGCGAGGAACCTCCGGCGTGGGCTCGGGGGTCGGCGTCGGCGTGGCGGTCGGCGTCGCTGTCGGGGTGGGCGTGGCAGTCGGCGTCGGTGTGGCGGTGGGGCTCGGCGATGCCGCAGGCGTGGCCGTAGGCGTCGCGGTCGGGGTCTGTGCCGGTTCGGCGGTTGGCGTGGGCGAGGCAGCCGGACTCGGCGAGGCGGCTGCCGTGGGGCTGGGGGTGCTGGTCGGCGTCGCGTCGGTAGCGGGCGTGGGCGGCGCGGTCGGCGAGGCGATCGCCACGCTCACCGGGCTCGGCGTGGCGCGGGCCGCGGCGGCGTCCTCCACGTCCCCGTCGCCGCCGGCCGAGGGCCAGAGCAGCAGCCAGAGCGCGAGCACGCTGGCCGCGACGAGCGCGATCAGCGCGCCGCGGTACAGCCGCTGCGAGGGCAGGGCGAGCGCAGGGTCCAGGCAGCGCTCGCAGAGCGCGTCGCCGTGCTCCAGGCAATAGAGCAGGCCGCAGCGGGGGCACTCTCGCGCCGCCTCGCGCTCGCAGCGGAAGCACTCCACAAGGCCAGCCTCACACTCAGCCGCTGCCGGGCCGGACCCCGAGGGGCGCCCGCGTCAGGCCGGCTGACACGGGCGGCCGGCAGCGTGCGGCTGACGATGTGCCGTTACTTGACCTCGACGGTGGCGCCAGCCTCTTCGAGCTTGCTCTTGGCTGCGTCCGCCTCTTCCTTGGTCACCGCCTCGCGGATTGCCTTGGGAGCGGACTCGACGACGTCCTTGGCGTCCTTCAGGCCGAGCGAGGTGAGCTCGCGCACCGCCTTGATCACGTTGATCTTGTTGGCGCCGAAGTCCGTGAGGACCACGTCGAACTCGAACTGCTCCTCGGCCGCGGCCGCGCCGTTGTCGCCGCCGTCCGCGGCGGGCATGGCGGCCATCGCGACGGGAGCCGCGGCGGTCACGCCGAACTCTTCCTCGATCGCCTTGTTGAGATCCCTCAGCTCCAGCAGCGTCATGCCCTTGATGATCTCGAGGGCTTCCTCGACCTTCGCCATCCTCGTGCTCCTTCCGAACCGCCCCGCGGGCGGCAATGCTCTGTTGGCGCGCTCGCGCCTATGCTTCCGTGCCTTCGAGCTGCTCCGCGCGCGCGTCGATCAGCCCCGCGAGCTCGCGGGTCGACGCCTCAAGCAGCCCCAGCAGTTCCACGATCTTGCCCGTGAGCCCGCCCGCGATCCGGGCGACCAGCACCTCGCGAGTCGGCACGGTCGCCAGATCGGCGATGTACGCGGCGTCGACCAGCTGGCCGTCGATGACGGCGTTGCGGACCTCGAACGGCGTCTGCGGGTTGTCCCGCTGGTAGTTCTGGACCGCGCGCGCCGCGGCGACGGGGTCGTCGGGGTGCGTGACCAGGGCCGTGGGGCCCTGCGCCAGTTCGGCGAACAGCGGCTGTCCGCTCTCGGTGGCGGCGCGCTGCAGCAGCGTGTTCTTGATGACGCGCAGGGTGGCGCCCTCGGCGAGCAGCGCGCGCCGCAGCTGCGTCTGGTCCGGCACCGGGATTCCCTGATAGGCCGTGCCGATGGCGATGTTGACGCCCTCGATCAGCTCCTTGAGCTCGGCGACCTGCGCGATCTTGCGCTCCGTAGGCACCGCGCCTCCTCTCCTGCTGCGTTCGAGGGCGAACAAAACGCCCTCCGGCGGGAGGGCGCTCGCGCCGCGCCGTCCGGCCCGTGGCCGGGGGCGCGTCGCCGTTTCGCCTGATCCCACCTGCACGGGCGGCCTGCGGCCATTCTTCCGTCGGGGCGATGCGCCCGTCCGGAACCCGTGGTCTCCGGTGTCCGCGCCCGTTGGGCGCCCGTACAGTCTCCACCGCGCCCGCGCTTACGCGCGAGCGCTGGCGCTTCCGGGTTGGCTCCTGGCGCCCCTACCCCTCGGCGCCGAGCGCCATGAGCGGCGCCAGCTCGACGTGCACACCCGGCCCCATCGTCGAGGTCAGTGTGGCGGCGCGGATGTACTGGCCCTTGAGGTCGCTGGGCCGCGACTTCACGATCTCGCCCAGCAGCGCGCTCAGGTTCTCCATCAGCTGCTCGTCGCTGAAGGAGACCTTGCCGATCGGCGCGTGCACGTAGTTGGTCTTGTCCAGCCGGTACTCGACGCGGCCGGACTTCGCCTCCTTGACGGCGCGCGGGATGTCGTTGGCCTCGAGCACGGTGTTGTTGCGCGGGTTCGGCATCAGGCCGCGGGGGCCCAGCACACGGCCCAGTCGGCCGACCTTGCCCATCAGCTCGCGCTGCGCGAGCGCGACATCGAAGTCCGTGAACCCGTCGGCGACGCGCGCGATCAGCTCGTCGGCTCCGACGAGGTCGGCGCCGGCCTCGGTCGCGAGCATCGCCCCCTCGCCCTCGGCGAAGACGGCGACGCGCTGCTCCTTGCCGAGGCCGTGCGGCAGCGTGATCGCGCCGCGGATCTGCTGCTCCGCGTGGCGGCCGTCGAGGCCGGTGCGGAGGTGCAGCTCGACGGTCTCGTCGAACTTCGCGGTGGCGGTTTCCTTCACGGCGCTGAGCGCCGCGTCTGGCTGGTACAGCTCGTGGCGATCCACCTTGGAGGCGGCCTCGCGGTAGCGCTTGCCTCGTTTGCCCATTACGGCTTCACCTCGATTCCCATCGAGCGCGCGGTGCCCTCGATGATCCGCACGGCGGCGTCCATGTCGTCGGTGTTGAGGTCGACGAGCTTGGTTTCGGCGATGGTGCGCACCTGGTCCTGCGTGACGGAGCCGACCACCTCGGTGAGCTGGTTGGCGGCGCCGCTCTCCACGCCCGCGGCCTTGCGCAGCAGGTCCGAGGCCGGCGGGGTGCGCAGCTCGAAGCTGAACGAGCGGTCCTCGTAGATGGTGATCACGGCGGGGATGATCTGTCCCTGCTGTGCCTGGGTGCGTGCGTTGTAGGACTTGCAGAAGTCCATGATGTTGATGCCGTGCGGGCCCAGCGCGGTACCCACCGGCGGCGCGGGGTTCGCCCGCCCCGCCTGGATTTGCAACTTGACCAGTGCGCGTACTCGTTTCGCCATTGGTTACTGCTTCTCCACCTGCAGGAAGTCCAGCTCGACCGGCGTCTCCCGGCCGAACATCGAGACCATGACCCGCACTTTGCCCTTGTCGAGGTTGATTTCGTCGACCTGGCCGACGAAGTCTACGAATGGACCGTCAATCACGCGTACCGCCTCGCCGACGGCGAAGCCGACGTTGATCCTCGGCGTGCCGGTGTCCATCTGCCGGAGGATTCGCGAGACTTCCTCGTCCTCGAGCGCGGGAGGCCGCGAGCGCTCGTCGGAGCTGGCGCCGGCGAAGCCGGTGACGCCCGGGGTGTTACGGACCACATACCAGGAGTCGTCGCCCATCAGCATCTGGACCAGGATGTAGCCGGGGAAGAGCTTGCGGGAGACGGTCTTGCGCTGGCCGTCGCGGATCTCGATCTCGTCCTCGGTGGGGATCACCACCTCGAAGACCTGGTCGCTCATATCCATCTGCTGGATGCGCTGTTCCAGGCTCTTCTTCACCTTGTTCTCGTAGCCGGAGTAGGTCTGGACGATGTACCAGGCGCGGCCGTCTTCCTCGATGACGGTGGGAGCGGCGGCCTGACCGGCGCGCTCCTCCAGCTCCGCGGTGAACGGATTGGGCGGCGCGGGCGGCGGTGGCGGGTGGCGTTCGCTGGTCATGCTGCCTCCACGCGCGCGCCGCTGTGCTCCGCCGCGCGCCTCGTTCGTCCCTGTTCGTGCGCCGCCACTAGCGGAGCACCGTGTTCTCGATGAGCCAGCCGAAGCCCAGGTCGGCGAGGCCGAGGACCGCCCCGAAGAAGAGCGAGACGATCACGACGACCAGGGTCAGGTAGCCGACCTCCTGGCGGTTGGGCCAGGTGACCTTGCGCAGCTCGCTGACGATGTCGGCGATCCAGCGCGGCACCCAGCGCCGTCCGCGACGGGCGTCTCCCGACGCCGGCGTCGAGACGCTCATCGAGGGCCCGCGACCACCTCCGCCGCCCGAGGCCGCGGCGCGCTGCTGCTGCCGCTGCTGGCGGCGCTGAGCACGCTCCTGCTGCCTGCGCAGCGCTCGACCCATCGACGGCTCCGTTCGGCTGTCTGTTCGGCCCGGGGGGCCAGCCTACCGCGTTTCGCGGTGTGGCTGGTGGGCCCGGCAGCGGCGGCAGAACTTGCGCAGCTCCAGCCGCTCCGGATCGTTCCGCCGGTTCTTCCGCGTATGGTAGTTGCGGGAGCGGCACTGCGTGCACGCCAGCGTGATGTGCTCCCGGTCTCCCTTGGCCATGATGTCCGCTCCCCGAGCGCCCCGCCCGCGTCCGCGCTACTCGTTGATACCGGTGACGACGCCGGCGCCGACGGTGCGGCCGCCCTCGCGAATGGCGAAGCGCAGGCCGTCCTCGATCGCGATCGGCGTGATCAGCTCGATGTCCACCGTCACGTTGTCGCCCGGCATCACCATCTCCGTGCCCTCGGGCAGCGTCACCACCCCCGTCACGTCCGTGGTCCGCACGTAGAACTGCGGCCGGTAGCCCGTGAAGAACGGCGTGTGCCGCCCACCCTCCTCCTTCGAGAGCACGTAGACCTCGCCTGAGAAGCGGCGGTGCGGCGTGATGCTGCCCGGCTTGGCCAGCACCTGACCACGCTCGATGTCGCTGCGCTCGATGCCGCGCAAGAGACAACCGACGTTGTCGCCCGCCTCGCCGGTGTCGAGGATCTTCTTGAACATCTCGACCCCGGTCACCACCGTGGTCTCGGTCTCCTTGATGCCCACGATCTCGATCGGGTCGCCGACGTTGACGACGCCGCGCTCGATGCGCCCCGTCACCACCGTGCCGCGACCCTTGATCCCGAAGACGTCCTCGATCGGCATCAGGAACGGCTGGTCCTTCGGCCGCTCCGGCTGCGGGATGTAGTTGTCGACCGCCTCCATCAGCTCCCAGATCGCCTTGTACTCCTCGGCGTCCGGGTCGGTCGAGGCGGACTCGAGCGCCGCCAGCGCCGAGCCGCGGATGATCGGCACGTCGTCGCCGGGGAACTCGTAGCCGTCCAGCAGCTCGCGCATCTCCAGCTCGACCAGCTCCAGCAGCTCCTCGTCGTCCATCATGTCCACCTTGTTGAGGAAGACGACGACGGCGGGGACCTCGACCTGGCGCGCCAGCAGCAGGTGCTCGCGCGTCTGCGGCATCGGGCCGTCCGGGGCGGCGACGACGAGGATCGCGCCGTCCATCTGCGCGGCGCCGGTGATCATGTTCTTGATGTAGTCGGCGTGACCGGGACAGTCGACGTGCGCGTAGTGGCGCGCGTCCGTCTCGTACTCGACGTGGGCGATCGCGATCGTGATGCCGCGCGCCTTCTCCTCGGGCGCGTTGTCGATCGAGTCGAACTCGCGGTACTCGGCCTCGCCCTTGAGCGCGAGCACCTTGGTGATCGCCGCTGTCAGCGTCGTCTTGCCGTGGTCGACGTGGCCAATCGTGCCCACGTTCGCGTGCGGCTTCGTCCGCTCAAACTTGCCTCGCGCCATCCCTCGACTCCCGTTCCCCTCCGCCGCCCACGACTCGCGCGTGGGGCGGCGCTGCTGTAGCTGATGTTGCGGTGGAGCCCTCAAGCGGATTCGAACCGCTGACCTCGTTCTTACCAAGAACGCGCTCTACCGACTGAGCTATGAGGGCATATCTCCGCTTCTGGCGCCACCCGCCGCCCGGAACCGTCTGACCAGTCCCGGTGGTGCGAGCGACTGGTGCAGGGGGCAGGATTCGAACCTGCGTAGCCGTAAGGCGGCGGTTTTACAGACCGCTGGAATTAACCACTCTCCCACCCCTGCGGGCGTCGATGCCCGGCATCCGCACCCCGCGCGTCTCCACAGAACCCCGCAGGGAGTGAGTGGAGCCCGAGAGGGGATTCGAACCCGCTAACCTGCCGATTACAAATCGGCTGCGCTGCCATTGCGCCACTCGGGCCCGAACAGTGCCGGCGCACATGAACAATCACACTCGGCCAACCGGCCAAGTGCGATCGGTTAAGTATAGAAACGGCGTCCGAGGAGGGTCAACGCGCGGGAGGTACCTGCCCCGGACCTATTCGGTCGTGACCCCTCCGCCCGTCGGCACCTGTGGCTCCGTCGAGTGTTGCTGCTCAGGAAGTCTCGGTGCCCGGGGCGTCCAGGCCTTGAGTTCCTGCGCTACTGACTCGTCGAAGTCGTCAAGCAGTGCCGACACCGAACCGACGAATGACCGCGCGCCGCCACTTCGCTGCATCCCCATGGGCTGCGTGAGAGTGATCCTGAACCCCCGGGGCATGGCGCGGCGGTCATCGAGCAGCGCCTCGTCCGGGTTCTCAGCCAGTACTCCGAGGAGCTGGGACGTGGTGGCGGAGCGGGACTCGAAGTATGTGTCGATCTTGAGGTTGCTGGGTGGTTCCGAGCGGAGCTGCCGCACGAGCCAGTTGACTCGCGTGCGGGCCCGGCCCTCTCGAGGGGCGGCCACATCCAGGGAAGCCTCCACCTGTCTCGTCCTGAGATCGGCGACGATGTCGATGTCAGCGACCGCGGATGGGATTCGCAGAGTGCATTGGAGAGTGCCCTTGTCGGCGAGTTCCCCCACCAGTCGCACGCTGCGCCGGGCCGGATCACCTCGATCACGCCGAGAGAGCACCTGCTGCACATCGGTGCCCAGCTTGCGGCCTAGGCGCAGGCAGAGATAGCGAGAGAACTCATCCCAGCGGTCGACGACATCATCGATGCCGTCGCTCTGCGCCGTCAGCGTCCCTTCTCTCGCACTATCGCGAACGGATGTCCAGTGCGGTCCCATGTCCGCGGAGTCCATTGCCCCTGACTTTGAGTGTTCGAGGTAGGCGATGAGTTCTTGGAGTATCCAGGCCTGGTCAGGATCCTCGACGCCACGGTGGTCGTGAACAATGACCGCCTCGGTGAGCAGCGCCACCCACGAGATGTGATGCAGCGCCACCTTCTGGAGCTTTCTGCGAGGGACATCAACGGGGTGCTCACCTGTCGCGGGCAGAATCTGGTTTGAGATCGTGATCACGGCATCGAAGTTGTGGTGTCTGGCCGCATCGACGTACTTCTCGACCTGCGCAGGGTCGAGTTCGTTTCGTCCAGTCTTGACCTCGAAGAGAGCCGTCCAGGTACGGCCGCCGCGGCTGATCTCAACAAGTCCGTCCGGTCGGACCTCTTCGCCGTCCGGCAGCTTCAACGGGACCTCGATGAATGCCTTGACCGGGCCGGCCGGCGCGCCGAAGCGCTGGCGGAGGATCGCCCTGCCAAACTCGCTCACGGCGCCCAGGACGCTGAGCAAGGCAGACGTGGCCCTCGTCTCCTGCTCGCGGTCGCCGCGAATCCCGGAGGTGGGAATCAGACGCGCGGGTAGCCAGTCCTCTGCCATCCGAGGTTCCTCTCAGTCCCGCCGCCCGAACCCCTACCCCCGCAGCGCCGCCGTCAGTTCGTTGGCGGCGACGCGGGCGTCGGCGAAGAGCATGAGGGTGTTGTCGGCGGCGAACAGCGGGTTCGGGATGCCGGCGAAGCCGGGGCTCATCGATCGCTTCACGATCACCACCGTCTGCGCCTGGTCGACATCGAGGATCGGCATGCCGGCGATCGGGATCGAGGGGTCCGCCTCGCGCGCCATCGGGTTCACGACGTCGTTCGCGCCGAAGACCAGCACCACGTCGGTCTGGCGGAAGGTCGGGTTGATCTCGTCCATCTCCTTGAGCTGCTCGTAGGGGATGTCCGCCTCCGCCAGCAGCACGTTCATGTGGCCCGGCATCCGGCCGGCCACGGGATGGATCGCGAACTCGACCTCGACGCCCCGCTCCTCGAGCAGGTCCATCAGGTCGTGGATCGCGTACTGCGCCTGCGCGACCGCGAGGCCGTAGCCCGGCGCCACCACCACGCGGCGCGCGCCGTCGAGGAGCATCGCGACCTCGTCGGCGGACGCCGACTTGACGCGTCCCGCGTAAACGTCGTCGCTGTCCTGATCCGAGGCGACCTCGGCGCCGACGCCGGCGAAGATGATGTTCACCAGCGAGCGGTTCATCGCCTGCGACATCAGCGCCGTGAGGATGAAGCCGGCCGCTCCGACGAGCGATCCGGCGATGATCAGGACGCTGTTGTTGAGCACCCAGCCGTGCCCGGCCGCCGCGAGGCCGGAGTAGGCGTTGAGCAGCGAGATCACGACCGGCATGTCCGCCCCGCCGATCGGGATCACCAGCATGATGCCGAGCGCGGCCGCGAAGGCGACCAGCAGCCAGAACGGCAGCGAGGGGTCCGAGTCGGCGATCAGCCAGACCCCGAGCGCGACGCAGGTCAGCGCCAGCAGCGCGTTCAGGAAGTGACGGCCCGGGAGCAGGATCGGGCGCTCGGTGACGATCCCCTGCAGCTTGCCGAAGGCGATCGCGCTGCCCGTCATCGAGACGCCGCCGATCAGCCCGGAGGCGACCGCGGCGATCGTGAACTGGAAGTCGACCGCCTCGACGAAGCCGCCCTTGAGCGCCTCCTCGAGGGCGGCGCCGACGGCGAGCGCGGAGGCGCCTCCGCCGAAGCCGTTGAAGACCGCCACCACCTGCGGCATCGCCGTGAGCGGCGCGCGGTAGGCCATGAAGGCGCCGATCAGGGCGCCGACGATGATGCCGGCGATGATCACCTCGAAGCTGATGATGCGGTGGTCGGTCAGGGTGACGATGATCGCGATCAGCATGCCCGAGGAGCCGAGCAGGTTGCCGCGCACCGCGGTGCGCGGGTGCGACATGTCCTTGAGCGCCCAGATGAAGAGGACCGCCGCCACCAGGTAGAAGAGGTCGATCCACTCCGGGTTCAGCTCAGGCACGGTCACCCCTGTCCCGGAACATCGAGAGCATGCGGTGGGTCACGAGGAACCCGCCGACGACGTTCGCGGTCGCCATCGCCACGGCGACGACGCCGAGGATCGTGGTCAGGAGCGTGAGTTGCGCGCCGGCGGTGACCAGCGTGCCGACGAGGGTGATGCCCGAGATCGCGTTGGCGCCGGACATCAGCGGCGTGTGCAGCAGCGGCGGCACCTTCGTGATCACCTCGTACCCGACGAAGAGCGCGAGCACGAAGATCGTGAGCGCGGCGACGAAGACTTCCATCGGCTACTCCGTTCCTGCGGGCTGCGGCTCGAGCGCCGGGAGTCCCAGCTGCTCGCGCACCCGCGGATGCACCACCTGGCCGCCGTGCGTGACGAGCGCGCCGCTCACGATCTCGTCGTCGCGGTCGAGCGCGAGCGCGCCGTCCTGCAACACGTGCTCGAGGAACGCGGTGACGTTCCGCGCGTACATCTGGCTCGCGTCGAAGGGCGCCTCCGCGGGCAGGTTGAGCGGTCCGAAGACGGTGACGCCCTCGGCGTGCACGTCCTCGCCGGCGCGGGTCAGCTCGCAGTTGCCGCCGGTCTCGGCGGCGAGGTCGACGATCACGGAGCCCGCCTTCATGCGCCCGACCGCGTCGGCAGTCACGAGCAGCGGCGCGGCGCTGCCCGGTACGGCGGCCGTGCTGATCACCACGTCGCTCTCGGCGACGACGTTCCCGAGCAGCTCGCGCTGGCGGGCGTAGAACTCCTCGCCCAGCGCCTGCGCGTAGCCGCCGCTGTCCTCGGCGTCGCCCGCGTCGAGGTCGAGCTCGACGAAGCGTGCGCCGAGGCTCTCGACCTGCTCGGCGACGGCGGGGCGAACGTCGTAGGCGTGCACGACCGCGCCGAGGCGCCTCGCGGTGGCGATCGCCTGCAGGCCGGCGACCCCGGCGCCGATCACCAGCACGCGGGCGGGGGTGACGGTCCCGGCGGCGGTCATCATCAGCGGGAACAGCTTCGTGAGCGCCCCGGCGGCCAGCAGCACCGCGCGGTAGCCCGCGATCGTGGCCATCGAGGTCAGCGCGTCCATCGGCTGCGCGCGGCTGATGCGCGGCAGCAGCTCCAGCGCGAAGGCGCTCACGCCCCGCTCGGCGAGAGCCGCGACGCCCGCGGCGTTGCCGAGCGGGTTGAGCAGCCCGACGAGCGTCTGCCCGTCGCGCAGGCCGTCGAGGTCCGCGTCGCCCTCGGGCGCGGCGAGGCGGACGACGATGTCTGTTTCGGCCAGCACCTCGGCGGCGCTCCCGGCGATACGCGCGCCGGCTGCGGCGTAGTCCTCGTCGGCGAAGCCGGCCGCGCTGCCCGCGCCACTCTCGATGAGCACCTCGGCGCCGCTGTCGCCAAGCCGGGACACGATGGCGGGCACGAGCGCGACGCGGCGCTCACCCTGCTCTGACTCCGCCGTTACGCCAACGATCACGCGTCAATCACCTTCGAGCTGCGGGCACGGCGGCAAGGATACAGGGCGTCAGGTTACGGGGGAGTCACCTTATGACGGTGCGCCCCTACCGCGCCGCGCTCCAGCGCGCGCCGCGAGGCGTGTCCTCGACCTCAATGCCGGCCTCGGCGAGGTCGGCGCGGATCGTGTCGGCGAGGGCGAAGTCGCGCTCCTCGCGCGCCTGCTGGCGGCGCGCCAGCAGCGCCTCGATCGTCGTCTCGGCGTCGCTGCCTCCGCAGGCCACCTCGTGGCGCGCGGCCAGCTTCGAGAGCGCGACGACGTCGAGCCCGTCGTCGTCGCCATCCGCGGCATCGAGGGTGAGGCCGAGCACGCCGGCCAGCTCGCGCAGCATCGCCTGCGCCGGGCGCACGTCCGCCCCGGCGTCGCGCTCGCGGTTGATGGTCCGTGCGAGGTCGAAGACCGCGGCCAGCGCGCGCGGCGTGCTGAAGTCGTCCTCCAGCGCCTCGACGAAGCGGGCGCGCTCGGCCGGGCCGGCACTCGAGGCGGGGCCGGAGCCCGCGCCCTCGTCACGCACGGCGGCGAGCAGCCGGTCGAGGCCGCGCTCGGCCGCCGCCATCGCCTCGTCGGTGAGGTTGTTCGGGCGTCGGTAGTGGCCTTCGAGGACGAACAGGCGCAGCGCGTCCGGCCGCCAGGTCTCGAGCGCTTCGCGCACGGTGACGACGTTACCGATCGACTTCGACATCTTCTCGCCGTCGCGTTGGACAAGGCCGTTGTGCAGCCAGATCCGCGCGAACGAGCCGGGGCCGCTCACCGCCTCGGCCTGCGCGACCTCGTTTTCGTGGTGCGGGAAGACGAGGTCCACCCCTCCGCCGTGGATGTCGAACGAGGCGCCGAGGTAGCGCTGCGACATCGCGGAGCACTCGATGTGCCAGCCGGGCCGCCCCGCACCCCAGGGCGAGGGCCAGTTCGGCTCGCCGGGCTTCATCGCCTTCCAGAGCGCGAAGTCGAGCGGGAACTCCTTGCCCTCGCCGGGCTCGCCGCGCGTGCCGGTGCGCAGCTCCTCGATGTTGCGGTGCGAGAGCTTCCCGTAGTCCGCCATCGCGCGCACGCGGTAGTAGACGTCGCCCGCGGCGGTGGCGTAGCCGTAGCCGGCCTCGATGATCCGCTCGATCGCCTCGACGATCGTCTCGATGTGCTCGGTGACGCGCGGGCGCACGTCCGGCTCCCGCACGTTGAGCGCGTGCTGCTGGCTCTCCCACAGCTCGATCTGATCGTTCACGAGGTCGAGCGGATCGCGGCCCAGCTCGGCGGCGCGGTCGATCACCTTGTCGTCGATGTCGGTGTAGTTGGAGACGTAGGTCACCTCGGCGCCGCCGCCGGGCGCGCCGTCCCAGCGCAGGTAGCGGATGAAGGCGTCGAAGATGATCGCGTACTGGGCGTGGCCGAAGTGGCTCTCCTCGTAGGGCGTGACGCCGCAGACGTAGATGCCGACGCGTCCGTCCTCGAGGGGGCGGAAGTCCTCGACGTCTCCGGTCAGGGTGTTGGTCAGGCGCATCGCAAGCGCTCCGTCGGTTCTGCCTGCGATCGCGTGCTGGCTACGGCTCGCGCGACGCGCCGCCGTCGAAGCCGCCGGGCGAGCTGGAGCCCGAGGCGGTCGGCGCGGGCTGGCGCTCGCGCTCGAGGCGGGCGATGCGCCGCTCCAGCTCCTCGATGCGGTCCCACTCGGGGTCGGGGAGGCGCTCGACGGTGTCGTTGCTCTGGTTGGTGAAAGCCACGACGTGGCCGGGCACGCCGACGACGGTGGCGTTGGGCGGCACGCTGGAGACGACGACGGCGCCGGCGCCGATACGCGAGTTATGGCCGATCGTCACGTCGCCGATGATCTTCGCCCCCGCACCGACCACGACGCCGTCCTCGAGCGTGGGGTGGCGCTTCTCGCGCCGGGTCGAGGTGCCGCCGAGGGTGACGCCCTGGTAGAGGTGGCAGTCGTCGCCGATGATCGTCGTCTCGCCGATCACGACGCCCATGCCGTGGTCGATGAAGCAGCGCCGCCCGATGGTCGCCAGGGGGTGGATCTCGATCCCGGTGAGGAAGCGGGCGATGTGCGAGATCAGTCGCGGCAGCAGGGGCACGCCGAGCAGTGCGGCCTCGTGGGTGATGCGCTGCACCATGAGGGCGTGGATGCCGGGGTAGGTGAGCAGCACCTCGAGTGCGCCGCGCGCCGCCGGGTCGCGGTCCTGCGCCGCCTCGATGTCCTCGCGCAGTGCGCGCAGCCAACTCATCTCGCGGGTTCCTCCGCTCCGCCGTGCGCGCCATTATCGCACACGCGGAGTGCGTGGCTCGGTGGGGCAGGGTGCTACGCCGCCCCCTACCCCTCGCCCTCATCCAGCAGGGCGACGGCGTGGGCGGCCAGCGCCTCGCCGGCGCCGATGGCGCCTAGGCCTTCGTTGGTTGTCGCCTTGACGTTGACGGCGCCGGCCTCGACGCCGAGGTCGCGGGCGAGGGCCTCGCGCATGGCGGCGATGTGCGGGCGCAGGCGCGGGCGCTCGGCGATGACGGTCGCGTCGACGTTGACGACTCGGTAGCCGCGCGACGCCACGAGGCGCATGACGCGCGTCAGCAGCTCGCGGCTGTCGATGCCCGCCGTCGCCGGGTCGCCCGGCGGGAAGTGCTCGCCGATGTCGCCCTCGCCCGCCGCGCCGAGCAGCGCGTCGATCACCGCGTGGATCAGCGCGTCGCCGTCGCTGTGGCCGATCAGCGTGGGCGCCTCGGCGATCTCGATGCCGCCGAGGCGCAGCTGCCCGCTCTCGCCGAAGCGATGCACGTCGTAGCCCGCGCCGATGCGCATCAGGGGGCCGTCCCGCCGTCCGCGAGCAGCCCGCGCAGGCGATCGAGGTCCTCGGCGGTCGTCACCTTGAAGGCCTGCGGCTCGCCCTCGATCACGCGGACCGGCGCGCCGAGTTGTTCGACGAGGGCGGCGTCGTCGGTGGCGTCGCCCTCGACCTCCGCGTGGGCGCGCCGCAGCAAGTCGGCGTCGAAGGCCTGCGGCGTCTGGATCGCGCGCAGCGAGGCGCGGTCCGGCGTCTCCCGCACCAGCCCCTCGCCGTCGACGCGCTTGATCGTGTCGGCGACCGGCAGGCCCGGCACGGCGGCCCCGGTCTCGCGCGCGGCGGCGAGCGCCCTCGAGGCGAGCGCGCTGCTGGCGAGCGGCCGGGCCGAGTCGTGGACCAGCACCCAGCGCGCGTCGGGCAGCGCCGCCAGGCCCGCCGCGACGGAGTCACGCCGCCGCTCGCCGCCATCGACGCAGCGCAGCGGCAGCCGGGGGCTCACGCCGAGCCCGAACGCGAGCTCGCCGATCTCGATGTGGCGCGCGCCGGGGGCGACGACGACGATCTCCTCGATCTCGTCGACGGCGGCGAGGTGTTCGAGCGAGAGGGCGAGCAGCGGGCGGCCGCAGACCTCGGCCCAGACCTTGTCGACGCCGCCCATGCGCCGCGAGACGCCTGCCGCGAGCAGGATTGCCGCCGCGTGGTGTGTCATGCGGCAAGCGTAGCGCAGCGACCTCGGTTCTGGCGTCGCCGTCTCGTGGCTGCTGCGCTGCGCCGCTCGCGCGGATGCGCGAGGATGGAGGGCGCAAGCGAAGGAGCATGCAGATGATCATGACCACGTCCGACACGATCCCGGGCCGCGAGATCAGCCAGACGATCGGCCTCGTGAGCGCCAACTCCGTGCGCGCGCGGCACGTTGGCCGCGACATCCTCGCGGGCCTCAAGAACCTCGTCGGCGGCCAGATCGGCGCCTACCAGCAGCTGCTGGTCGAGTCGCGCGAGCAGGCCTTCGCGGCGCTCCAGGAGGACGCGGAGCAGCAGGGCGCGGACGCCATCGTCGCCGTGCGGATGGCGACGGCCGACGTCGCCCAGGGCGCCGCCGAGGTGCTGGTCTACGGAACCGCCGTCAAGCTCGCCTGAGCGATACCCCCGGCCGCCTACGCGGCGTCGAGGACCTCGCGCGCCCCGCGCAGTGCGGCGAGGTGGCCCGCTGCGTCGAGGCCGCCGCCGAGGGTGCGGAGGCAGAGGTGCGTCGCGCCCGCCTCGGCCCAGGCATGGGCCTCGGCGAGCCACTCGCCGGGCTGCTTGCCGGTGATTGCCACGGCGGCCTCGACGCCGATCGCGGCGGGGTTGCGTCCCGCGGCCTCGGCTTCCTCGGCGATCCGGGCGCTGGCGGCGGGCATAGCCTCTCGCGGGATGATCGCGAACCAGCCGTCGGCGAGGCGGCCGACGCGGCGCAGTACCGCAGGCGCCTGCCCGCCACCGCCGGGGCCGATCCAGATCGGGATCGGCCGCTGGACCGGCAGCGGGTTGATGCCCGCGCCCTCGATGCGGTCCCACTCGCCCTCGAAGGTCACCTCGTCCTGCGTCCAGAGCAGCCGCAGCAGCTCGATCTGCTCGTCGCAGCGGCGCCCGCGCGTGCGGTAGTCCTGCCCCAGCGCCGCGTACTCCTCGGCGCTGCGGCCGACGCCGACGCCGAGCCGCAGCCGGCCGCCGCTCAGCACGTCGAGCTCCGCCGCCTGCTTGGCAACGAGCGCCGTCTGCCGCGCGGGCAGGATGATCACCGAGGGCACCAGCTCGATCGCCGAGGTCAGCGCCGCCACCCAGCTGAGCAGCGTCAGCGGCTCGTGGAGGTGCCCGCCACCCGGGCGCATGACCATGTCCGGGATGCGCAGGTGGGTGAAGCCCAGCTCCTCGGCGGTCCGGGCGAAGTCGCGGATGCCCGCGAGGTCGTTCTCGAGCTCGCGGACGGGGAGCGAGATGCCGATTTGCAGGCTGTCGAGGCTCATCGAGCCTACCTCCTGCCCGCCCGCTCGTTGATCTCGGCGGCGAGCGAGAAGTCGTACTCGGTGATGCCGCCGGCGTCGTGCGTGTTGAGGGCGACGCCGACGCGGTTGTAGGTGTTGGTCAGCGTCGGGTGGTGATTCATGCGCTCGGCGAGCACGCCGATCTGCGCGATCAGCCCAACCGCCGCGACGAAGTCGTCGAGCTGAAACTCGGTCACGATCTCGTCGCCCTCGCGGCTCCAGCCCTCGAGGCCAGCGAGGCGCTCCTCGATCTCGGCGTCGCTCAGCTTCTGTGGTCTCGGCATCACTGCCTCCGTTCCGTGCCTGCCGGCATCGTAGCCCGCGCCGCGCCCTCGCGTGGGCTTCGAGGGCGGTCAACGTATCTCCGTATCCGGGCGAGGGGACCGGGTGCGCCCTCGAAGGCTTGTCGCCCCCTGGGCGTCGGACCCCCTCACCCCCGCCCTCTCCCTCGAGGGGAGAGGGGGCCGGATCCGCCTTCCCGTCATTCCGGCGGACGCCGGAATCCAGGCGCGCCCGGCCTGACTGCTGCCTCGATGGATTGTGGCGCCCTCGTGCGCTCGTTGCGCGGTGGGCGTCGGACCCCCTCACCCCCGCCCTCTCCCGTGGGGGGAGAGGGGCCGGATCGGTTTCGCGGGTCGCTGTTCTGGCACCGGAGGGGGGGCGTGGGGGGCTATGCCCCCCACAGGAAGAACATCCGAGGGCGGGTGGGTGGGCCAGAGCCGCGCAGCGTGCTCGTCCGGGATGGGGGTGTGGGGGGCGCAGCCCCCCACAAAGGACGCGATCGCCCTCGAGGGCGGGGGAGGCTAGCGGCGGTCGTCGCGGAGCTGGCGCAGGCGCTCGTGCTCGCGGGAATGCTCTGCCGAGTCGGCGAAGGACTCGCCGCACTCGGAGCAGAACTTGAGCGTCGGGATCGACCGGGAGTGCGGGATCCCGGCGATCGAGTGGAGCTGCCACTCCTCGAGAGCCAGCTCCTCGGGGTCGTCGCCGGGGTTCGGGCCGAGCGTCCAGCCGCCCTTGCTGCTGCCCGAGGCGCCCGGCGCGCGGTGCTCGCAGGGCCAGTAGCAGCCCTCGGGGCAGTAGTTGGCGCCAAGCGTGCCGGGCATGCGCGGGATGATACGCGCTTCGCGAAGCGCGGTGAGCGGCGAGGCGCTGCGTATGGAGCGCGTAAGGAGTGTGCATGAGGCGTGTAGGATTCGCCGAGGCGAAGGGTCCGTGTGGCCGCAAGGCGTGACCGGATCACGGTTGGGAGCGAGCTTGGCGGCAACGCAGACCAACGACTACATCCTCTACGAGCCGGACGAGTCGATCGCTCCGCTGGCGGCTCTTGGCCACGGGCCACTCTCGATCGCCGGCCGCCTCGTCACGCTGGCCGCGATCACGGCGATCGTCGTTGAGGCGAGCGGTCAGCCGAGCGAATACACCCCATGGCTGTTCTCGGTCTCGGCGGTGGTCTGCGGGCTCGGCACGATCGCGCAGGTCTTCCAGTTCGGGCGATTCGGCTCGGGCTACGCGATCGGGGTCGTGAGCACCTCGGCGTTCATCGCCGTGGTGATCGCCGCGCTGACGGAGGGCGGACCGGCGCTGCTGGCCAGCACCATGGTGGTCTCGTCCATCCTGCTGTTCCTCTTCATCCAGCGGCTCTCGCTGCTGCGGAGGATCATCACGCCGACGGTCACGGGCACGGTGTTGATGCTGCTCGCGGCCACGGTCATGTCGGTCCTGCTCAACAGGATGTCGGATACAGCCGGTGATGGCTCCGATACCGCGGCGCTTGCCGTGGCCGGGACGACGCTGGGCGTGATGATGGGTCTGCGCCTGTTCGCGCCACCCGTCGTGCAGCAGTGGACGCCGTTCATCGGGATCCTCGCGGGTTGCGTGGTGGCGGTGCCGGTGGGCCTGTACGACACCTCGAGCGTCGGCGAGGCGGCCTGGATCGGCGTCCCGCTCGAGGGCTGGCCGGGCTTCGGCTTCAACTTCGGGGTCGAGTTCTGGACGCTGCTGCCGGGGTTCGCGATCGTCTACCTGGCGGCGGCGATCTACGGCATCAGCGACACCATCTCTATCCAGCAGGTGTCGTGGCGCAACCCCCGGGCGACGGACTTCCGCGTGGTCCAGGGCGCGTTCAACGTCATGGCGGTGACCAACCTGCTTGCGGCGGTCGCGTCCGGGCTGCCGAACACGGTCCCGACCGCGAACTCCGCGCGCGTGCTCCTCACCGGCGTGGCGGCGCGCAGCGTCGGCGTCTACGCGGGCGGCATCCTGCTGGTAGTGGCGGTTCTGCCGAGGCGATCGCGCTCCTGACGGCGATCCCGACTCCGGTGTTCGCGGCCTACGTGATCGTGATGCTGGCTCTGTTGTTCGTGCAGGGCATGCGGCTGGTCATCCAGGGAGGGCTGGATCCGCGCACGTCCACGGTCGTGGGCGTCTCGTTCTGGCTGGGGGTGGGATTCCAGAACGATCTGATCTTCCCGAATCTGATCACCGGGCCGTGGGAGATCCTGTTCAGCAACGGCCTGACCACGGGCTGCGTCGCCATGATTCTCTTCACCGTGCTGATCAACCTGACCCAACCGCGAGCCCGCAGTTTGAGCGTGAATCTGGACATCCTCTCCCTGCCGAAGGTCGACGAATACCTCCGCGGTATCGCCGAGAAGGCAGGCTGGGACGAGCCCTCGACGGATCGGCTGCGTTCGGCGGGCGAGGAGACGCTGGCGAGCCTGCTGAGCCTCGAACCCGACCAACTGACCCGCGGCGATCGGAACCTGATCATCAGTACGCGGGGCGGGTCCGGAACGATCGAACTGGAGTTCGGCGCGACCTCCGAGGAGCAGGACGAAAACCTCGAGGACAGGTTGGCCTACCTCGGCGACACGCCGCAGAGCCAGGACGACAACGAGCTCTCGTTCCGCTTGCTCCGCCACTACGCCTCGTCCGTGCAGCACCGCAAGTACCACGAGATCGACGTCGTCACCGTGGAGGTCGAGGCGGCGCGATAGCGCCCGGACGGGCTGCTGCCCGCACCAGCGTCACGCCCACTCCGGCGGTCGGCTGAACGAGCCGCGCGCGTCGGTCAACGTCTCCGGGAACTGGCACTCCGCGAGGAGCCTGCGGCGTCTTCGCGAGTCCGTGATGAACCGCCGGAATGCTGCTACTCCGAGGAGAGTATTGCTTGGTGGGCGCCGCCTACCATCCAGATTGCGGTTGAGGATTGGGAAGGCGACACCGACCGGTCGACGGAAGCGCGACCGGACAACACGGACGGGCTCGGCCAAGTCGGAGTCGTTCGAGATGAGCAACGCGCCTTCGTACTCGTTGTCGAAGGCATCGAGCAGCATGTACGTCGCCAGATTCACGTCGGAGCCTTTCTCCTCCGATCTGATGACGCGTACAGGAGCGCCGCCGTCGGCCCGTTGCATGACGCGCTCCGAAGTCAGGAATTGCCCGTAGTGCAATGAGACTTCAGGCAGAACCTCGAGCGCCCGCAGATAGGCTGCTTGTCGTTCTGGCGCTCCGGGATCCTGTGGGAGTGGGCGGACGCGGGCCGTGAAGTAGCGGATGCGATGCACGTCGTCGCTCGGCCGCAGCAGCCCGCGAGCGAATTGGCAAATGTCCAGCCAACGGTACGGCTGGCCTCGGAGCGCGCCGTAGTACAGGTTGAAACCGTCCACATAGACGTTCACACGCATAGCTGGCCTGGGCACTACAAGACCCCCGCAGTCCGGGGGCCTTGCTACCCACACGGACGTACCGAGTGGGGGGGTATCAGCATTCTGCGGACCTGACGCTATTGTGTCAAGTCGCGCTCGTCGGGCAAGCCCTAGACCAGCGTCAGCGGCGCGCCGACGCGCTCGGCGACCTCGATGGTGCGGTCGCGCTTGAAGGTGTCGCCTGAGCGCTTCATCGAGACCAGTTCGGCGATCTTGTGGGTGCAGTCGCCGTTGATGTCCTGGTGGCCGCAGACGTTGCAGGGGTCGCGCTTGCAGTCGAGCGTGATCTCCTCGTTGAGCGTGCGCATCCACTCGCCGCGCAGGAACGACTTCGTCGTCGCCGAGTCGATGTGGTCCCAGGGCAGCGGCTCCCAGAGGTCGCGGTCGCGGTAGGCGTAGTCGGCCGGATCGAGGTCGTGCGCCTCGAAGGCGCGCTCCCAGATCGACCAGTCGTGGTGCTCGGACCAGGCGTCGAACTTCGCGCCGAGGCGCCAGGCCGTCTCGATGACCTCGGCCACGCGCCGGTCGCCCCGCGACAGGACGGCTTCCAGCAGCGACTTCTCCGGGTCTTCCCAGCTGAACTGCACGCCGGCGCGGCGACAGCCCTCGCGCAGGATGCGATGGCGGCGGCGCAGCGTGTCGGCGTCGCACTGTGCGATCCACTGGTACGGGGTGTGCGCCTTGGGGATGAAGTTCGAGGTGGAGACGCGCACCCGCGCGCGCCCGCCGCGATGCCGCCTGCCGATCGCCTTCACTTCGGAAGCGATGCGGACGATCTCCTCGATGTCGTGGTCGGTCTCGGTCGGCTGGCCGACCATGAAGTACATCTTGACGCTGGTCCAGCCGTTGCTGAAGGCGTGCTCGGCGGCGTTGAGCAGATCCTCCTCGGTGACGAGCTTGTTGATCGTGTTGCGCAGCCGCTGCGAGCCGGCCTCCGGCGCGAGCGTCAGCGTGTGCTTCTTGCCGCGCGCGACGGCATCGGCGACCTCGACGGAGAACGAGTCGACGCGCGTCGAGGGCAGTCCGATCTTCAGGCCGCGGTCGCCGTAGGCGTCCATCAGCGCGTGGACCATCGGCACGATGTCGCGGTGGTCCGTGGTCGAGAGCGACATCAGCGAGAGCTCGTGGTAGCCGGTGTTGTCGAGCAGCTCGCCGGCCGCCGCCACGACTTCGTCGACGGAGCGTTCGCGGGTGGGGCGGTAGATCATGCCGGCCTGGCAGAAGCGGCAGCCCTGCGTGCAGCCGCGCTGGATCTCAATCGCCGCGCGGTCGTGGACCACTTCCATGAAGGGCACGATCGGCTTCGTCAGCGGCGGCGGCAGCACCTGCATCACGCGTCGCGTCACGCTCGCCGGAGCGGCCTCGTCGATCGGCCGCGTCGCCTCGAGCGCGCCGTCCGGCCGGTAGCTCGCCTCGTAGAGCGAGGGCACGTAGACGCCGTCGATGGCGGCGAGTGCGCGGTGCAGCTCGCGGCGCGGGCCGCGCCCGGCGCGCTTCCAGTCGCGCACGAAGTCGACCAGCTCGTCGATCAGCTCCTCGCCCTCGCCGAGGGCGAAGGCGTCGAAGAAGGGCGCCATCGGCTCCGGCTCGAGGGCGGCCGAGCCGCCGCCGACGATGATCGGGTCGTCCTCGGCGCGGTCGGCGCTGCGGATCGGGATGCCGCCGAGCTCGAGCAGGTTGAGGACGTTGGTGAAGCAGACTTCGTAGGAGAGCGTGATGCCGAGCAGGTCGAACTCGCGCAGCGCGTGCCGCGTCTCCAGCGAGCGCAGCGGCTCGCCGTGGGCGCGCAGCAGATCCTCGAAGTCCGTCCAGGGCGAGAAGACGCGCTCGGCGAGCGCGTCCTCGCGACGGTTGACGATGTCGTAGAGGATGCCGAGCCCGAGGTTGGACATGCCGAGGTCGTAGAGGTCCGGGTAGGCAAGGGCGACGCGCACCTCGGGCGCGCCGGGCGCATCCCAGTCCTTGACGATCGAGTGCAGCTCGCCGCCGACATAGCGCGCGGGGCGCTGGACGCGGTCGATCAGCTCGTCGTAGGTAGTCGGCATCGTGCGGGCCTCGCGGGTCGCGCGCGTTCGTGGCTGGTCGATCGAGGGTAGTCGGGGCGCGGTCCGGCGTTCAAGCGGCGGACGGGCGGCGGGCCTACTCCGGCGGCAGCTCCCACTCGAAACGGCGCAGCGGGAGCTCGGCGCCGAAGGCGGCCGGGATGCGGGCGGTCAGGCCGTCGGGGCCCTCGAGGCGCCAGGGGGCGGCGGAGGCGAGCGAGGCGGCCCAGCCGGCGCGCTCGAGCAGGGTGATCTGGCGGCCGACGACGCCGAAGACCTGGCCGTTCACGCCCTCGGCGGCGTCGCTGAGCAGCCAGGCGACGATCGGGGGGATGTTGTCCGGATCGAAGGTGGTGCCGGTCGCGCTGTCCGAGGCAGGGCGGCCCTCGCTGCGGCCGGTCGTCTCCGCGATGTAGTCGATCATCCGCGTCGAGGCGCGCGGCACGATGCAGTTGGTCGTGATGCCGTGCGCGATCAGCTCGGTCGCGGCGGTGAAGGTGAGCCCGAGGATGCCAGCCTTCGCCGCGCTGTAGGCGATGGTCCCGCTGGCGCTGCCGAACGAGGCGCGCGAGGCGAAGAAGACGAGCCGCCCGCCGCCCTGCTCGACCATGACCCGCGCCGCCGCCTGGGCGCAGGAGAAGTGGCCCTTGAGGTGCGTGGCGATCGTGCGGTCCCAGTCCTCCTCGGAAGCGGTCAGCACCGTGCCCTGCGGGATGATGCCGGCGCAGCAGACCATCGCGTCGAGGCGGCCGAACTCGTCGAGCGCCTGCTGCACGGCGCGGCGGCCGCCCTCCATCGTCGAGATGTCGGCGAAGCAGGCGGAGGCCTGGCCGCCCTCGGCGCGGATTGCCTCGGCTACGGCCTCCGCGACGGCGGCCTGCGGGTTGGCGCTGGAGTCGACGCTGCCCCCGTAGTCGGCGATGACGACGGTCGCACCCTCGCGCGCAAGGCGTGTGGCGACGGCGCGCCCGATGCCGCGTCCGCCACCGGTGACGACGGCGACCTTGCCCCGCAGCGGCGGGTCAGGCAGATCGGCGGGCGGCGGCATCGAGGGCGCTCCCGGCGCTGCGCCAGGCGTCAGACGATCTCGCCGTTGCGGCGGTCCTCGATCCAGGCGATGTATTCCATGCCCATGCTGTCGCGCACGCCGAGCAGCGACTGCAGGCAGGCGTCCTGGGAGTCCCAGCCGTGCTCCCGCACGGTCGCGGCGGCGCGCTTGCCGCGCTCCGCGGCGATCGGCAGCGAGTCCTCCATGCCGTCGCGCAGGCTCTTCCACATCGCCGACGGGTGCTCGAGCTCGAAGCGGGCGTATTGCAGTGCGGCGAACTTGTTGCCGAGCGTGCCGTCGCGCTTCCAGTCGGAGGGCGGCGCGCGCAGGATCTGCTTCATCGCCTCGTGGCGCTGTTCCGTCTCCCACTCGCTGTCGAGGCCGAGGTCGGCGAGTTGGGCCTCGGCCTCGGGGGCCATCACCAGCTCGCGCAGCATCGTGCGCAGCGGGCCCGCGCCGGCGGCGGCCTGCCGCCCGGACGGGGCGCGGACGTCGGGGTAGTGGTCGAGGCGCTGCCGCACGTGCTGCAGCGCGACGCCGAGGGCGTGCGGGATTGCGTGCGTCGGCAGCTGTTCGTGCATGAAGATCAGCACGGACGGCGTCTCGGCGCTCCAGCGCACGCGCGAGAACGAATCGCCGTCGAACTTGTCGACCTGCAGCTCGCGCGAGGCTTCCTCGCGCAGGCGGTTGCTGATCTCCTCGTACAGTCCGTCGAGGACGTCACCGATGTCGCGGCCGTTGACTTGCACCTGGTCTCCTTCCTTTCCCGATGCTCCCGCTCAGGCCTCCGCCGCACTGTCGGCGGCTGCGGGGACGGCGCCCCGCTGTCCGAGGTCGAGCGGTTGGCAGCCGAGGCAGAAGTTCGTCTCGCGGCTGCCCGATGTGCGACCTCGCACCTCGCGCCCGCAGCGCGGGCAGTCCTCGCCGGCGCGGCGGTGGACGCGGAGATGCGCTCGCCATTCCTCCTTGCGTTGTTTCAGGCCGTCCCGGACGTGCTCCTCGAGGATCGGGCGCGCCCGATTGAAGACGGCGTGCAGCGCACGGTACAGCGCCCGGCGGTCAGCGTCGCCCAGCGTCGCGCCCCGGCGGTGCGGGTGCAGGCCCGCCTCCCAGAGGATCTCGTCCGCGTAAGCGTTGCCGATGCCGGCGATGAAACTCTGGTTGGTGAACGTGTTCTTGAGCTGGCCGCGGCGCTTGCGCAGCCGCTCGGCGAACTCGTCCTCGTCGATCGCCAACGCGTCCGGGCCGAGCTCGGCGAACTGCGGCACGCTGCCGAGGTCGTCCGCGGCGACGAGGTAGAGACGGCCCATGCGGCGCTCGTCGGCGTAGCGCAGCTCGTGGCCGTCCTCGAAGGCGAGCGTGATCGCGGGGGCGGGGCGGCGCGCCTCGGAGGCCTCGGCCCAGTGGAAGCGTCCGGTCAGCATCGGGTTCACCACCAGCACGCGGCCGTCGTCCGAGGGGAAGAGCAGGAACTTGCCGTGGCGCAGGACGTCGCCGAAGGCGTGGCCGGCCAGCGTCTCCAGCTCCCCCGCGCCGGTGCGCACCAGCCAGGGCAGGCGCGCCTCGACCGCGCGCACGCGGTTGTCGCGCAGCACCGGCGTGAGGAAGCCGCGAATCACCTCGAGGTCAGGTATCTCAGGCATCGGAGCGGTGCGGCGTCCCTTCTCGTCACTCCGGCCCTGCACCGGATGACATCAGGCTTCAATGATGCCAGCCCCGATCAGTGCATCACCAGGCCGCCGTCGACGTTGTAGGCCTGGCCCGTGATGTTGCGCGAGCCCGGCCCTGCCAGGAACACGGCCAGCTCGGCGATGTCCTCGGGCTCGTTGAAGCGTCCGATCGGGATGCCGGCCGCGCGTTGCTGCTCGTAGTCCTGCAGGGAGAGCCCTTGTTCCGCTGCCCGCTCCTCCCATGTGGTCCCGCCGAAGCCCGTGCGGGTCGCGCCCGGGCAGATCGAGTTGACGTTGATGTTGAAGCGGGCCAGCTGGTGCGCGGCGATCTGGGTCATCGCGATCACCGCTCCCTTGCTGGCCGCATAGGCGGCGTTCGAGGTGCCGGTGTAGCCTTTCCCCGCGATCGAGGCGATGTTGATGATCCGTCCGCCGTTGCCCTGCCGGATCAGCTCGTTCGCCATGCGCTGCATGCAGAAGAAGACGCCCTTGGCGTTGACCCGCTGAAACAGGTCCCAGTCCTCCTCGGTGATGTCCGTGACGATCAGCTGCCGGGTCGCGCCACGCCGGGTCACCCCGGCGTTGTTGACCCCGATATCGACCCTGCCGAGGGTCTCCACGGTCTGCCGCACCATGCGGTCGATGTCGGCCAGCGCTCCCACATCGGTCTCGATAGCCAGGCTGCGCCGCCCCAGCTCCCGCACGGCCGCGCTGGTCTGCTCGGCGCTGGTCCCGTCGATGTCGGCCGCGGCGACGTCGGCGCCTTCCCCGGCAAGCTGCAGGGCGATGGCCCTGCCCATCCCGCGACCGGCCCCGGTCACGATGGCGACCTTGTCCTCGAGCTGCATGGGCGCCCTCCTTCGCTCTCGCCGTGTTCGATTCCAGGACAGCCCGTGCGAACGGCGCCTGTGATCTCAGACGGCGTCCGCGGTCCAGCGCGGGTAGGAGCCGAGCACGCGCAACCACATCGTCTGCTCCTCGATGGTGGCGAGGGCGTCTCGCACCAGGTCGTCGAGGCGGTGGCCCTGCAGGTCCAGCAGGAAGACGTAGGTGCCGAGGGCCAGCCGCGTGGGGCGCGACTCGATGTGCGTGAGGTTGAGGCCGCGCGCCGCGAACTCCTGCATCACGCCAACCAGCGTGCCGGGCCGGTCGTGGTAGGTGGTGAAGGCGATCGAGGTCTTGTCGTCGCCGCTGGGCGGGTGGTCCTCCGGCGCGAGGATGGCGAAGCGCGTCTTGTTGCCGGGCGCGTCGGCGATGTCCTCGGCGTAGATGGTCGCGCCGTAGATCGCGGCGGCAAGCGTGTTGCCGACGGCGAGCGTGCCGGGCTCGGCGACGGCGGACTCGATCGCGCCCGCCGTGGAGAGCGCCGCGACCGGTTGGGCGTTCGGGGCCAGCTCGGCGAGCCGCCCGCGGCACTGCGCGAGCGCCTGCGGATGCGAGTAGACGATGGACGCCTCGGCGGGGTCGACCCCGGCGGCGGCGACGAGGGCGTGGCGGATGCCGATCACGATCTCGCCGCGGATCTGCAGCGTCGTGTCCTCGCTCAGCAGCAGGTCGACGGTCTCGCGCACGCTGCCCTCGATCGAGTTCTCGATGGCGCAGACGGCGGCGTCCGCCTCGCCGCGCTCCACCGCCGCCGCGGCGGCGCCGACGCTGGGCAGCGGCAGCAGCTCGGCGTCCGGATCCCAGCCGAGCGCGGCGGCTTCGGTGTAGGTCCCGCGCGGGCCGAGGTGCGCGATGCGGCTCACGGGGCCGGCTCCCTCAGCTCGGCGCCGGGCGGCAGCGGCGCGCTGACGAGGGCCCGCATCTCCGGCTCCGCTTGCTGGTCGATGATCGCGATGATCTCGTCGCCCGGCTGGAGCACGGTGTCGCCGTCGGGCACGGCGGCGCCCTCGCCGCTGATCACGAGCGAGATGCTGGTGCGATCCGGGAGTTCGAGATCGCGCAGCGCGACCCCTGCCGCCTCGGCGTCCTCCTGCACGTGCAGATCGACCACCTCGAGGCCGCTCGCGCGGAGCTTGACCAGCGGGATGAGCGCTTGCTCCGGGAGGTCGACCTCGATCTGGGCGAGGACCGCGGCGGCCGCGGAGACGGTCGCCTCGATGCCGAGCAGCTGGAAGAGGCGTTCGTTGCGGGGGTTGTTGACGCGCGCGATCGTGCGGCCGATTCCGAAGTAGTGGCGCGCCACCTGGCAGGCGACGAGGTTGTGCGCGTCGTCGCCGGTGACCGCGATCACCAGATCGGCGCGCCGTGCTCCGATGCGTTCCAGGAACGTCACCTCCGTGCCGTCGCCCTCGACGGCGAGTTCACCGAGCTCCTCGCGCAGCAGCAGCGCGCGCTGGCGGTTGCGCTCCACCAGCAGCACCTCGTAGTCCGTGTTGCCGTAGAGCTCGAGGGCGAGTCCGTAGCCGACGTTTCCGGCGCCGACGATGATGATGTACACGGCTAGCGGCCCTCGAACAGCGAGTCGTAGGCAAGGTCGGCGCTGATCCGCGTGGGGCTGAAGGTGCGCAGCCCGAGGTCGGCGAACAGCTCGGCGCGCAGCGGGTCGTAGACCCTCGTGACGACCGTCTCGACGCGGAAGAGGTGTTTCGCCAGTTGCGAGGCGAAGAGGTTGCGGTTGTCCCCCTGCGTGAGTGCGATGAAGGCGTCGGCCTCGCGGATGCCGGCGGCGATCAGCACGCGGTCGTCCACGCCGGAGCCCGCGAAGCGCTCGCCGCTGAAGCTGTCCGGCAGGCGGCGGAAGGCCTGCGTCTCGAGGTCGACGATCGTCACGTCGTGGCCCTCGGCGTCGAGGCGCGTAGCGACGGTGGAGCCGACGCGGCCGCAGCCCATGATCACTATCTTCATGGCTTAACCCTACGCCACGCCGCCCCCGTCGGCTGCCTCCCCCGGCGTGTAGCGGAACAGCCAGACCTCGCAGGGCGCGTGCGCGAGCACGTACTGCGGGAGGCGTCCCAGGCGGAAGCGGCCGTAGGGGCGCTCGTACCCGACGCCGACGACGATCGCGTCCGAGTTGCGCTCGATCGCCTCGTCGACGACGGCGTGGCCGGCCTGGCGCGCCTGGCACATCGAGCCTTCGAGCGGGACCTTGTGATCGCGGGCGACCTCCTCGGCGCGCGAGAGGATCGCCTCCCCGCGGTCGAAGTCGCGCGCGAGATCGGCGTCGAGCGGAAGCGTGCGCGGCACCTCGATCACGTACAGCGAGGTGACAGTGGCGCGGTGGATCCGCGCGATGTCGCAGGCGGCTCCGAGCGCCTGGTAGGCGGCCTCCGAGCCGTCGAGGGGTACGAGCAGCTGCTCGACGCGACGGGTGCCTTCGGGTCTGGCCACGCTGCATCCCCGCTTCAGGTCAGGCGTTGCGCGCCAGACTGTAGCGCGTGGCGGCCACGGCGAGGAACAGCACCCCGGCGAACGAGCTGATCGAAACCATGTCGCCGGCTGCGAAGCTGGAGACGATCGCCGCGGCGCCCACGCCCGCCGCCAGCGACGCGACGATCAGGTGCCGCCTGCGCTGCCCCGCGTCCGGCTGCGCCGCAGGCTCCGGTGCGGGCTCCGCCTCCGCGGCAGCGGCTACGAGGTCCGCGTAGGGCGCGCCGGCGTGCGGTTCGTCCTCGGGAGCGTCGTCCGTGGAGGCGTCGGCGCGCGGGATCAGCGGCGCCGGAGGGCGCAGCGGCGCGGCCTCGTCCGGTTCCGGGTCGTTGGGCGCAGGTTGCGCGGGCGGGGCGTCGGAGTGCTGTGCCGTGGCGTCCTCCCCTCGCAACGTGTCGCGAGGCGTCGATCGCTGCCTGCGTCCATTCTAGTCCGAATCGCCGCGGGCGCGGCACGGAGCGCGCTCGGCGGCGTGTTCGAAGGGGGTACGGTCGCGCCGGGCGGCGGGATTCCGGCGCGCCGGTTGACCGGGATCGACCCCCGATAGCACGGCGTCCTCGGCTACAATGGAGGGCGCAATTGCGCGAATGCGTACGGGAGCGTCATGGCGACCACCAACGGAAACCGCGTCGACGATGCGAACGAGCGAGGCGAGACGGCTACCTGGCGCGTGAAGGCCGGGCTCGCGCAGATGCTCAAGGGCGGCGTGATCATGGACGTGGTCACGCCCGAGCACGCGCGCATCGCCGAGGAGGCGGGCGCGGCCGCGGTGATGGCCCTAGAGCGCGTGCCCAGCGACATCCGCGCCGCCGGCGGCGTCGCGCGCATGAGCCATGTCGCGCTCGTCGAGGAGATCTGCCGGTCCGTCACGATCCCCGTGATGGCCAAGGCGCGGATCGGCCACTTCGTCGAGGCGCAGATCCTCGAGACGATCGGCGTCGACTACATCGACGAGTCGGAGGTGCTGACCCCCGCCGATGAGGCCCACCACATCGACAAGCGCGCCTTTGGCGTGCCCTTCGTCTGCGGTTGCCGCGACCTGGGCGAGGCGCTGCGGCGAATCGCCGAGGGCGCCGCGATGATCCGCACCAAGGGCGAGGCCGGCACCGGCGACATCGTGGAAGCGGTGCGCCACATGCGCGCCGTCTGGGGCGGCATCCGCCGCATCGAGGGCCTGCGCGACGACGAGCTCGCCTCGTTCGCGAAGGAGCTCGGTGCGCCGCTGGAGCTGGTGCAGGAGGTCAAGCGGCTCGGCCGCCTGCCCGTCGTCAACTTCTCGGCGGGCGGCGTCGCCACGCCGGCCGACGCCGCGCTGATGATGCAGCTCGGCGCGGACGGCGTCTTCGTCGGCTCCGGCATCTTCAAGTCGGAGGAGCCGGCTCAGATGGCGGCGGCGATCGTCAAGGCGGTGACCCACTTCGAGGATCCCGCGGTGCTCGCCGAGGTCTCGCGCGAGATTGGCGAGCCGATGCGCGGGCAGTCCGCGTCCGCGTTGCCGCCGGCGGAGCAGCTGGCGGTCCGCGGCAACTAGGCCGCGCCCGTGGCCGCACCAGCAAGCGCCAGGCGTCCCCGGATCGGCGTGCTCGCCCTGCAGGGCGACTTCCGCGAACACGTCGCCAGCCTCGCCGCGCTCGACCTGCCTGCCTTCGAGGTGCGCACGCTGGAGCAGCTGGACGACGCCGATGGGCTGATCATCCCCGGCGGCGAGAGCACGACGATCGCGCGGCTGCTGCTCGCCTTCGAACTGCGCGAGCCGCTGCGCGAGCGAATCGCCTCGGGGCTGCCGGTCTGGGGCACCTGCGCGGGCGCGATCCTGCTCGCCGAGCGCGCGCCGGGGCTCGACCGCCCCACGCTCGCCGCGCTCGACATCACCGTCGAGCGCAACGCCTTCGGACGGCAGCTCGACTCCTTCGAGGCCGACCTGGAGATCGCCGGCCTCGAGGGCGGCCCTTTCCGCGGCGTCTTCATCCGCGCCCCCGCGGTCGTCGAGGCCGGGCCCGGTATCGAGGTGCTGGCGCGCCTCGACGACGGATCGATCGCGGCCTGCCGCGACGGCGCGCTACTGGCGACGACGTTCCACCCGGAGCTGACGAATGACCTGCGGCTGCATGCAATGTTTGCCGCGATGGTGGAGGAGCGACTTGACGGGGCGCACGGGCGCCGCGTGGGCGCGGAGGAGCTGAGCGCGTGATCGGCCCCGGCGATCTGATTGCCCTCGTCACCTTCGAGGGCGCGGTCTATCCGAACCTCGCGATCACGCGCGAGCGGCTGGGCAAGCCGCAGCAGGCCCCGCACGCCCTCGCCGCGGCGCTCACGCACTGGCTGCGGCGGCGCGACCTCTGGCTCGAGGTGCGCGGCCGGCAGATCCACGGGATCGCCACCGCGCGCCCCCTCGCCGGACCGGATGTCTGGCAGATCGACACGCTGATCGACGCCGGCGATGGGGACGGCGCCGTCCTCGCCGCGCTGCTGGCGCAGGCCGAGGAGGAGGCGCTGCGCTCCGAGGTCCGCACGCTGCTGCTGAGGATGCCGGCGGCGTTCGGCGACGCGGTCGCCGAGGTGCGTTCGCTCGGCTTCGATCCCGTGCTCGCCGAGCGGCTCTGGCGCGCACCGGCGGCCGGGCGGATGCCGGCTGCGGCGCGGAAGTCCTCGCCGGACGTGCGCGAGGCCCTCGAGAGCGACTGGTTCGGGCGCTTCCAGCTCTGCCAGCGCCTGCTGCCGCCCGCCGCGCGGCGCGTGCTCGCGCCGACCTTCGAGCAGTGGCATGCGATGCTGGAGCAGCAGTGGCTGGGCCGCCGTCCGCACGAGACCGTGGCAGTCGAGGACGGCCGCATCGTTGGCTGCCTCAGCCTCGGTCGCTGCCAGGGCGGTGAGCAGCTTGAGTTGCAGGCCGCGAGCAGCGAGGCCGCAGCCGCGCTGCTCGCCGGCGCCCGCCCGCGGCTCACCTCGGGCGAGCCGCTGTTCGCGCTCACTCCGGCGGGTTCGACCGCCGTCGAGAGCGCGCTCGCGGGCGCGGGCTTCGAGCTGCAGGAGGAGTACGTGCTGCTGAGCCGCCGGCTCACGCAGCCCGTGGAGGAGGCCGTGCCCGCCACCGTGGGCGTGGCCGCGCCGGCCGGAGGGTAACGCGGTGGCCGACGGCTTCGACGATCGCATCGAGCGCGAGCTGCTGATCGCGGCGCTTCCGCCGCGCGTCGCCACGGCGCTGACCGCCCAGGGCGACGGCGCCCCGGACGGCGACGGGCTGCTCGAGGTGGTGCTCGACCTCGGGCGGCCGCCGACCGCGCGCTACAGCGACCGCGAACTGGCGCTGGACGAGGGCGAGGTCACCGAGCAGGACATCGATCACGTCGTCGCCTCGGTCTCCGAGTTCGGCGACGACAACCGCGCGGGGATTCCGAGGACGCTGCATCGCATCTCGGCGATCCGCAACCGTCGCGGCCGCATCGTCGGGCTGACCTGCCGGGTCGGTCGCGCGGTGACCGGGTCGGCCGGCGCCATCCTGGACCTCGTCGAGTCGGGCCGCAGCGTGCTGCTGCTCGGCGCGCCGGGCGTCGGCAAGACGACGATGCTGCGCGAGGCGGCG
Organism: Dehalococcoidia bacterium; assembly: GCA_965207415.1. GTDB lineage: Bacteria > Chloroflexota > Dehalococcoidia > UBA2979 > UBA2979 > VXMT01. Next base: position 2,342,940 of record CBDBMD010000003.1, on the reverse strand, counting down.
CGCGTGCTCGCCGACGAGCTGGGCCGGCGCGTCGTGATCGTCGACACCTCGAACGAGATCGGGGGCGACGGCGACATCCCGCACCACGGGATCGGCAGCGCGCGGCGGATGCAGGTGCCGAAGCCGGAGCTGCAGCACCAGGTGATGATCGAGGCGGTCGAGAACCACATGCCCGAGGTGATCGTGATCGACGAGATCGGCGCCAGCCTCGAGGCGACGGCGGCGCGCACCATCGCCGAGCGCGGCGTGCAGCTAATCGGCACGGCGCACGGCAACACACTGCACAACCTGATGCAGAACCCGACGCTGTCCGACCTGATCGGCGGCATCGAGTCGGTCACCCTCGGCGACGAGGAGGCGCGCCGGCGCGGCACGCAGAAGACGGTGCTGGAGCGCCGCGCGCCGCCGACCTTCAACTCGCTGGTCGAGATCCAGTCGTTCGTGCGCGTCGCGGTGCACGAGGACATCGGCGCGACGGTGGACAAGCTGCTGCGCGGCTTCGACGCGGAGGCCGAGGTGCGCACGCTGGGAACGGTCGGCGAGGTGGCGCAGGTGGAGCGCGTCAACGTCGCGCCGACGGCGCACGAATCGCTGGTGAGCGAGCGCGACGAGGCGCGTGCGGAGCCGCGCATGCTGACTCCCGCCCCCGGTGGCCCGCCACGGCGGCTGCTTCCCTTCGGTGTCAGCCGGGCGCGTCTGGAGGAGGCGATCAACTCGACGCGATCGCAGGCCGAGGTGGTCGATCGCCTCGCCGACGCGGACGCGGTGCTCACGCTGCGGCCCTACTACCGGCGGCGCAGCGGCCCGCTACGCGAGGCGGAGGCGCGCGGCGTGCCCGTCCTCGTGCTGCGTAACAACACGGTGATGCAGATGGCCGGCGCGCTGCTGCGCATGCGCGGCGACGGCGAGGGCGCGGACCCCACGACGGCGGCGTTGCGTGAGGCTGAGGACGCGATCGCCGCGGTCAGCCATGGCGGCGAGCAGCGTATCGAGCTGACGCCGCAGAACTCTTACATCCGCCGCCTGCAGCACGAGCTGGCCGCGCGTCACGGGGCGACCTCGTCCTCGCGCGGGCGCGAGCCCTACCGGCGCGTGCTCGTCAGCCCCGGCCCCGGCGCGGGGGCGCCCCCGCCATGGCCGCGTGGCGCCCAGCCGCTGGGGGAGCGCGGGTGAGCGAACCGCGGCGAGGCCGCTTCGTCACGCTCGAGGGCGGCGAGGGCGCGGGCAAGTCCACGCTGCTGGCCGCCCTCGAAGCGCGAGCGTGCGAAGCAGGCGGCGAGGTCGTGACCTGCCGCGAGCCCGGAGGCACCTGGCTGGGCGAGCGGCTGCGCGAGGCGCTGCTGGGTGCTCCCTCCACCGAGCCGCCCGACCCGCGCGCCGAGCTGCTGGTCTTCGCCTCGGCGCGCGCGCAGCTCCTGGCGGAGGTGATCCGCCCGGCGCTCGAGCGCGGCGCGCTCGTCCTCTGCGACCGCTACGCCGACTCGACGGTCGCCTACCAGCACTACGGCCGCGGCATCGAGCGTTCTGATGTCGATGCCGCGAACGCAGTCGCAACGGGCGGGTTGCTGCCCGATCTGACGCTGCTGCTGGACGTGCCTCCGTACGAAGGTCTGCGCCGCGTCGGCCGCGCGGGCGACTACCTGGAGAGCGAGCCGCTCGACTTCCACCGCCGCGTCCGCACCGGGTATCTGGCCGAGGCGGAGGCCGACTCCGGGCGCTGGCTCGTGCTCGATGCAACCCGGTCGCCGGAGTCGCTCGCCGAGGAGGCATGGGAAAGCGTGGTGCGCCTCTTCGAGGCGTGAGCCGCCACGCGGAACATTCCCGGAATCCCTGACGATTTGTGTACGGCTTGTGCATCCGGGTGGGGCGATCTCAGCGTAGTGACCATGTAGACTGCGCCGGAATCGCAGCGGCGCACCCAGAGGGGGCCTCGGAATGGATGACGTCGTCATCATCAGCGGTGTCCGGACCGCCATCGGCACGATGAACGGGACGCTCAGCCAGACACCCGCCTCGGACCTTGCCGCGGCGGTCATCAAGGAGGCCGTAGCCCGCGCCGGCATCGAGGGCGATCAGGTCGACCAGGTGATCCTCGGCTGTGTCGGGCAGGTCGCCGAGGACGGCTACATCTCTCGCGTCGCCACGCTCAAGGCGGGGCTGCCGGTCGACACGCCTGCCTACACCGTCAACCGCATCTGCGGCTCCGGGCTGGAGGCGATCAACACCGCCGCCCGCTGGCTGCAGACCGGCGACGCCGAGATCATCGTCGCCGGCGGGGCCGAGAACATGAGCATGGCGCCCTACCTGCTGCGCAAGGGCCGCACCGGCTACCGCCTCGGCCACGACACCCTCGAGGACAACCTGCTGCACCTCATCTCGGACCCGCACGAGCAGTGCCACATGGGCATCACCGCGGAGAACCTCGCCGAGCAGTTCGAGGTCTCCCGCAGCGTCCAGGACGAGTACGCGCTGAGGTCGCAGGAGCGCGCGCTCGCCGCCATCGAGGCGGGCCGCTTCAAGGACCAGATCCTCCCGCTGGAGGTCCGCCAGGGCCGCAACACCGTCACCTTCGACACCGACGAGCACCCGCGCAGCACCGACCTGGAGTCGCTCGGCCGGCTGCGCCCCGCCTTCAAGGCGGACGGCGCCGTAACCGCCGGCAATGCCTCCGGCATCAACGACGGCGCGGCGGCTGTGGTGGTCACCACCGCGAGCAAGGCCGCCGAGCTGGGCCTGACACCGCGGCTGCGCCTGGTCTCGCGCGCCGAGGCGGGCGTCGAGGGCCGGATCATGGGCTCCGGCCCGATCCCGGCCTCCGAGCGCGCGCTCGAGCGGGCCGGTCTCAGCGTCGAGGACCTCGACACGATCGAGTTGAACGAGGCGTTCGCCGCCGTCGCGGCGGCGTGCAGCACCTCGCTCGGGCTGCCGGACGACCGCACGAACCCGAACGGCGGCGCGATCGCCCTCGGGCACCCCGTGGGCGCGAGCGGCACGATCCTGACCGTCAAGGCGATGCACGAACTGGAGCGCAGCGGCGGCCGCTACGGCCTCGTCACGCTCTGCATCGGCGGCGGCCAGGGCATCGCCTCGATCTTCGAGCGGCTGAACTAGGCCCGCGGCGGCGATGGTCGCCAGCGAAGTCAGCGTCGAGGTTCCCGCGACCTCGGCGAACCTCGGGCCGGGCTTCGACAGCCTGGGTGTCGCGCTCGACTGGACGCTGCGGCTGCAGTTCCGGCTGAGCGACGAGCCTGTTGCGCCCTACGCCGATCCGATTCCCGCGATGGCGGCTCGCGCCGCGCTGCTGCTCTACGAGCGCGCCGCGCTTCCGGCGCCCGCCGGCATCGAGGTGACGTACGAGTCCGATCTGCCGGTGGGGCGCGGGCTCGGCATCTCCGCCGCGACCCGCGTCGCCGGGCTGCTGGCCGCCGACGCGCTGACCGGGAGCGGGCTCGACCGGGAGATGCTGCTGCCGCTGGCCGTGCAGCTCGAACGCCACGCCGACAACGCCGTGCCGGCAATGTTCGGCGGGCTGCGCGTGATCGTCGAGACGGACGAGGGCAAGGGCGTCACGCAGATCGGCGTCGAGCTGCCGGAGGAGCTGCAGCTCGTGCTGCTGATCCCGGCGTTCTCGATGCCCACCGAGGAAACGCGACGGCGTCTGCCGGAACGGCTCACGCGCAACCAGGCCGTGCACAACATCGGCCGCGCGGCGCTGCTGCTTGCGGCGCTGCAGGCGCGCCGTTACGACCTGTTGCAGATCGCCACCGAGGACGTGCTGCACCAGCCGGCGCGCGCGACGATCTTCGAGCCGATGTACCAGATCTTCCAGGCCGCGCGGGACGCGGGGGCGCATGGCGTTTATCTCTCCGGCGGCGGCCCCACGATCGCCGCCCTGGCGACCGACCGCTTCGCGGAGATCGCGGGCGCGATGCGGGCCGCGGCGGCCGCCCGTGGCGTGGAGGCCTCGACGCGCGTCTGCGCGCTGCGGACGAAGGGCGCCGAGGTGCTCTCGGCGGGCGGGCAGTAGGACAGTAGCCAGTTGAGCGAGCCGAGCGGTGTCCTCGTGGTTCAGAAGTACGGTGGCAGCTCCGTCGCGGACGCGGAGCGCATCACGCACGTCGCCGGCCGCATCGCCGCCCGCGCCGCTGACGGCGACCGCGTCGTCGCCGTCGTCTCCGCGATGGGCGACACCACGGACCGATTGATCGAGCTGGCGAACGAGGTCACGAGCAACCCGCGCCCGCGCGAAATGGACATGCTGTTCTCCACCGGCGAGGCGGTGTCCTCGACGCTGCTCTCGATGGCGCTGCACGAGCTGGGGAGCGACGCGATCAGCCTGAGCGGGATGCAGGCCGGGATCCGCACCGACGCGGTCTTCGGGCGCGCCCGCATCGCGGACATCGTGACGGGGCGTATCGAGCGCGAGCTGGCGGCGGGCCGGATCGTGATCGTCGCCGGCTTTCAGGGCGCCTCGGACGACTTCGACATCACGACGCTGGGACGTGGCGGCAGCGACACGACGGCGGTTGCGCTGGCGGCCGCGCTGCGCGCCGATCGCTGCGAGATCTACACGGACGTCGCCGGCGTCTACAGCGCCGACCCGCGCATCTGCCCGCAGGCCCGCCCGCTGCGCGATATCGGCTACGAGGAGATGCTGGAGCTGGCGGCGACCGGCGCGCGGGTCATGCACGCGCGAGCCGTCGAGGTGGGCGCGCTCTACGGCGTGCCGATTCTCGTCGCGAGCAGCTTCGACATCGACGCGCCCGGTACGCTGATCCACGAGGAGAGCACGATGGAACAGGCGAACAAGGTGCGCGGCATCGCGCACGAGCAGGCGATCGCGAAGATCACGGTGCGCGGGGTGCCGGACCGCCCCGGCATCGCCGCGCAGCTCTTCACACCGCTGGCCGACGCCGGCGTCTCGGTCGACACGATCGTGCAGAACGCGAGCGTCGAGAACCTCACGGACATGACCTTCACCGTGGACCGCGCGGAGGCCGATCCGGCGCTGCGCGTGGTCGAATCGATCCTCCCGCAACTCGAGGCCAGCGAGGTGGTGGCCGACCCCGACCTCGGTTCGGTTTCGATCGTCGGGACGGGGATGAGCACGAGCCCCGGCTTCGCGGCGCGGATGTTCCGCACGCTGTTCGAGCACGGCATCAACATCGAGCTGATCTCGACCTCGGAAATCCGGATCACGTGTATCGTGCGCGCGGAGCAGGTGGGGGACGCCGTGCGCGCACTGCACGCCGCTTTCGACCTCGATCGAGAGTAGGGAGACCCGATGGAGCGTGACCCGCGGCTGCAGCGACTATCGGAGGAGCACCACCACGGGCTCGCCTTCGCGCTGCGCATCGAACGCGAGCTGCCGGAGGCGGACGACGCCGCCATGGGGGAGCTGTACGCCGATCTGCTGCGCTTCTGGACGCGCGGGCTGCTGCCGCACTTCCACACCGAGTCGGAGTGCCTGCTCGCGCGGCTGATGCGGCACACGGGACCCGACGACCGGCGCGTGCGACGCCTGCTGCGCGATCACGTCGGCATGGAGGCGCTCGTCGCCTGGATGCGCGACAACGAGGGCAACCCGGAGGCGCGCCGCGAGGCGCTCATGCTCTTCGGCGAGTCGCTCCGCTCCCACATCCGCTGGGAGGAGCGCACCTTCTTCGAAACGCTGCAGGACACGCTGCGGGACGAGGAGCTCGACGCGGCCGGCAGCGAGATCGAGGAGCGCCTCCCGAAGCCGACCCGACCGCCCTGGGAGGCGGACTGAGCCTCTGCATCGCTCGGAACGACGGCGCGCGCGGTTCCTGTAGCGACGCTCCAACAAGTCAGCCGGACCAGCGTTGCCTGGAGGGAGCGCCTTTGCCATCCTTCCGGCTCCCCCGCCCCGTCGTTCCGCCCCCGTCCCGTCGTTCCGCCCCCGTCCCGTCGTTCCGCCCCCCGTCCCGTCATTCCGCCCCCGTCCCGTCATTCCGCCCCTGCCCGTCATTCCGGCGGAAGCCGGAATCCAGGACGCCGGTGAAAGAGGGTAGATTCCCGTTTCACGGGAACAACAAGAACGGGCGCCTGCCGGCAAGTTGCGCAAGGGGTTCCCGGAGGGACAGGCAATCCACATGAAGCAGTTGTTCGACCTCGAGGGCAGGGTCGCGATCGTCACCGGCGGCAACGGCGGGCTCGGGCTCGCGATGGCTACCGGACTGGCGGCGGCCGGGGCCAGCATCGTCGTGGCGGCCCGGAACCCGGACAAGACGGCCGCAGCGCTCGCTCAAATCGAAGCAGCGGGCGCACAGGCGCTGGGGATCGCCGTCGACGTCACCGAGGAAGCGGACATCAACGGCATGGTGACCGAGACGCTGGATGCCTTCGGGCGCGTCGACATCCTCGTGAACAATGCGGGCATCACCGTGCGCAAGGAGCCCGAGGACCTGTCGGCGGACGAGTGGGATCACGTCCTCGACGTCAACCTGCGGGCAGCGTTCCTGGCCTCCCGGGCGGTGTACCCGCCGATGAAGGCACAGGGCGGCGGGAAGCTGATCCACATCGGGTCGATGTTCTCGATCTTCGGGGGCGGCGGGAGCGGTGCGCCGTACTCCTCCAGCAAGGGAGGGATCGTTCAACTGTCGAAGAGCCTGGCCGTGGCCTGGGCGGCGGACAACATCCAGTCCAACACGATCCTCCCCGGCTGGTTCATGACCGAGTTGACCGCCCCGATCGCCGACAAGCAGCCGGAGCGCTACGACCTGATCAACCGCCGCATCCCGACCGGCCGCTGGGGTGAGCCCGAGGAGCTGCACGGGGCCGCGGTATTCCTCGCGAGCTCCGCATCGGACTACGTCACCGGCGCGGTGATCGCCGTGGACGGCGGCTACGCGGTGATGTAGCCGTGACGAAGACCATCTACCTCGCGAATCCGTACGGCTTCTCCGTGCAGCAGAAGGCGACGCTGCTGCCGCCGCTCGTCGCCGCCCTCGAGGCGCTCGGGCTGGAGGTCTGGGAACCGTTCGCCCGCAACAACCAGCAGGACTTCACGGAGCGGGGCTGGGCCTACGGCATCGGACAGGCCGACGTCCGCGACGTGGTCGACGCCGACGCCATCTTCGCCGTGGTCAACGGCGTCCCGCCCGACGAGGGGGTGATGGTGGAGCTGGGCATCGCGATCGCCCTCGGCAAGCCCACCTTCCTCTTCCGCGACGACCTGCGCCGCGCCACGGACAGCGAGCACTACCCGCTCAACCTGATGCTCTTCACCGGCATGCCGGAGGACGGCTGGGAGGACTGGTACTACACCTCGCTCGAAGAGATCGCGGCGCCGGACAAGGCGCTCGCGCGCTGGACCGCCGGGTCGTAGGCGCCCGCTCAGACCGTCGGCGTCGGAGTCTCCTCCATGTGCGGGAAGACGTCGTCGCCCTCGTAGGGGTGCGCGTCGGCGACCGCCTCGTCCAGCTCGTAGCCGAGGCCCGGCCGTTCCGAGGGGATGATGTAGCCGTCCTGCCACACGATCGGCTGCTTCAGCAGCTTCGCGTGGAAGCCGCTGAAGTCCTCGATGCTCTCCTGGATCAGGAAGTTGGGGCAGCACACGCCGAGCTGGATGTTGGCGGCCGCCTCGATCGGCCCGGCGTAGAGGTGCGGGGCAAGCTGCGCGTAGTGCGCCTCGGCCATCGCCGCGATCTTCTTCGTCTCGAAGACGCCGCCGACGCGCGACGGCGCGGGCTGGAGGATCGAGGCGCTGCCGTAGCGCAGCACGTCGACGAACTCATGGCGCGTGACGAGCCGCTCGCCCGTGGCGATCGGGATCGAGGTCGCGCGCGCCACGCGGGCCATCTCGCGCGGGTTCTCCGGCGGGACGGGCTCCTCGATCCAGAGCGGCTCGTACGGCTCGAGGCGGCGCGCGAGGCGGATCACGGCGGCGGTCGTCAGCTGGCCGTGCAGCTTGATCAGCAGGTCGCAGCGGCTGCCCGCCACCTCGCGCATCCGCTTCACGACCAGCTCGACGTTCTCGAGGGCGGCGAGCGAGATCTGCCGAGGGTCGAACGAGCCGTAGGGCATGACCGGGTCGAAGCCGACGGCGGTGAAGCCCTGCTCCATGTAGGCGGCGGTGCGCGCCGGGGCGGCGTCCGGGTCGTCGAAGGCGTCGGCGTACTCCATGCCATCGGCGGTCGACTCGGCCGGGTAGAGGTAGGTGTAGGAGCGCAGCGTCTCGTGCACGCGCCCGCCGAGGAGGTTGTAGACGGGCTGGCCAAGCGCCTTGCCGACGATGTCCCAGCAGGCCAGCTCGATCGCGCTGATCACGGAGCCCATCGTCAGCTCCGGCCGCTGCGCGAAGCCGCTGGAGTAGGCGATGCGCCAGAGCGCCTCGATGTCGAAGGGGCTGCGGCCGATCGCGTGCCGCTCCGCGACGTCCTCGATCAGGCCGCGCACCTTGCCGGTGCCGAACGGGACGCCGTAGGCCTCGCCGTAGCCAACGATGCCGTCGTCGGTGGTGAGCTTGAGGAAGATCCAGCACGGCCCGCCGCGCTGCGGGTTGGGATTGGCGACGGCCCAGGTCTTCGCCTCGGCGATGCGCATCGCGGTCCTCCGTTCGCTGCTCGCCCCGGCCGCTACGCCGTGAGCCAGTCGACGATGACCTCGAGGGCGCGCGGATCCTCGCGCATGAAGCCGTGCCCGCCCTCGAACAGCTCAAGGCGCGAGCCGGGGATGCGATCGTGCAGCAACTCCTGGTTGCGCAATGGCGCGATGCCGTCGTGCCGGCCGCCCGCGACCAGCGTGGGGCTCGCGATCTCCGGCAGTCGCTCGATCGTATCGAGGCGCGAGCGCGCGGCGAGCAGCCGGCGGTGGCGGGCCTCGTCCTCCTCGCTCGCGTAGCCGCCGATCGAGCGCTCCGCCAGCTCGGCGTACTCCTCGGGGTGCGCGGCCTGCCAGGCCGCGTCGTGGCGCAAGTCGTTGATCGCAACGCGGCGCGAGGCGCGCTCAGCGGGCGGCAGGTCGAGCAGCTCGTGCAGCGGGTAGGAGGCGTAGTCGCCGCCGGGCGAGGTGCAGCACAGCACCAGCTTCGCGACGCGGTCGGGATGCCGGAGGGCGAACTCCTGCGCGATCATCCCGCCGAACGAGGCCCCGACCACGTCGCAGCGCTCCCAGCCGACGACGCCGAGCAGCGCCGCCGCGTCGTCGGCGAAGTCCGCCATCTCCCAGACCGTCGAGGGCGCCTCGCAGCGGCCGAGTCCGCGCTTGTCGTAGGCGAGCACGCGGAAGCGCTCGATCAGCGGGTCGAGCGTGCCGGGCAGCGACCAGCGCGGGCCGCCGCTGCCGCTGATATAGAGCAGCGGCGGGCCCTCGCCGCGCAGCTCGTACCAGCTGCGGGTGTCGCGAACCTCGGCGTAGGGCATGGCTGCGCTCCTCGTCCGGCGCTCAGGCGCTCAGCGCGGCGATTGCCTGCTGGATGTGCTCGTCCTCGACGAAGGGCGCGCCCTGCGCGTCCTTAATCTCCCCGGCGCGCGCCAGCACCTCGGCGCGGTCGAGGCCGGGCGGCGGCTCGGTCGACCAGGCGACGAGGGCGATCAGCACGTTGTCCGGGTCCTCGAGGAAGACGAGCCGCTCGTAGCCGCGGCGGATCTCCTCGCTGCCGCGCACGCCGGCCGTGGAGAGCTCGAAGTAGGCCTGGTCCATGAAGGCGGCGGAGACCTGGATGGTCAGGTACTGCATCGAACCGACGCCGAGGCTGGCCTCGGCGATGCGCACGCCCTCGTGGGTGGGTCCGACGAGCAGCAGGTAGGCGTCGCCGCCGGCGTGCAGCAGGGCCTGCACGGACTCGTTGTCGTCGCGGTTCGGTTCGGTGTAGAGGTGGCGCATGCCGAGCTTGGAGTAGAACTCTATGCTCCGCTGCATGTCCTTGCAGATGATGGCCGGGTAGCCGAGGCCGCGCAGCTCCATGCCGTCCCCCCGTTCGCACTCCGACGAGGGTAGGCGCTCGGCCGCCGCCGCGCAGCCCTCGAACCTTCCGCAGCGCTTCAGCGCTTCGATCTACCGCGTGGGCCCGAACTACTGCCTCGACGTACCCGCCGAGGCGTGCCGCGCCCTCGCCGGCGATCCCCCGGCGCGCCACCCCCGCGTCGAGGGCAGCGCCAACGGCCACCCCTTCCGCACGCGCCTCACGCCGCGCGGCGGCGGCGCCTATCGCCTCTTCCTCAACGCCGAGGTGCGCGCCGCCGCAGGCGTCGGCGTCGGCGACACGGTCGAGATCAAGGCCTGGCCCGCCGCAGCTCCGCCCGAGCCGCCGCTCCCCGCCGACCTCACGAGCGCCCTCGACGCCCTCCACGGCGGCCTCGAGGCGTTCGAGTCCCTGACCGACGCGCAGCGCGAGGGCATGGTCGCCTTCCTCGAGCGCGCCCGGACGGCGGAGACGCGCGCGCGGTACGTGGAGCGGGTGGTGGGGGAGGTGCGGCGGCGGTTGGGGGAGTGATGCGTTGACCCCCCCGCACACCGCTGCCTACCATCGAGGGCGTGAACGGGAACGTAGCTGTAGCCAGCGGCGGCTAGCCGGCCCAGCGAGGGCCGCGCCGGTCGCCCACGCCCCGCTTCGGCGGGGTTTTGCTTGCCCGGCGTTACGAACAGCCACCCGAGGAGACTGCTACCCGAGGAGCATGGGATGACGACCGAGAACGGCGCCCGCGAGGAGATGCGCAGCGCCTACGACCCCTCCGAGGTCGAGGAGCGCATCTATCGCGCGTGGGAGGAGGGTGGCTTCTTCAAGCCCCAGGGCGGCGATCGGCCATTCACCGTGATCATGCCGCCGCCCAACCTCACCGGCGAGCTGCACATGGGCCACGCCCTCACTGCCGCCGTCGAGGACGCCCTGATCCGCTGGCACCGCATGCTCGGTGACGACACCGTCTGGGTGCCCGGCGTCGACCACGCCGCGATCGCCGTCAACGCGCTCGTCGAGCGGCAGCTCGACGCGGAAGGCGTGAGCCGCCACGACATCGGCCGCGAGGCTTTCCTCGAGCGCGTCTGGGACTTCGTCAACGCCTCGCGGGCGCGCATCGCCGAGCAGCACCGCCGGCTCGGCGCCTCGGCGGACTGGGATCGCGAGGCGTTCACGCTCGACGAGGCGCGCCAGCGCGCCGTTCGCCAGACCTTCGTGAACCTCTACGAGGACGGGCTGATCTTCCGCGGCGAGCGGATGATCAACTGGGACCCCGTCGGCCAGACCGCGCTCTCCGACCTCGAGGTCGAGTACCGCGACGTCGAGTCCTCGTTCTGGTACGTGCGCTACCCGGCGCTCGACGAGGACGGCGAGCCGGGGCCCGATCCGGCCCCCTCTCCCCCGGAGGGAGAGGGCGGGGGTGAGGGGGAGCGGGCGCAGCCCGCCGCGCCGGCAGGCGACTACATCGTGATCGCGACGACGCGGCCGGAGACGATCCCCGCCGACACCGCCGTCGCGGTGCACCCCGAGGACGAGCGCTGGCGTCACCTGATCGGACGCAAGGTGCTCGAGCCCACCTCGGACCGCCCGATCCCGGTCATCGCCGACGAGGCGATCGAGATCGAGGCGGGGTCGGGCGCGCTCAAGGTGACGCCCGGCCACGACCCGGTCGACTTCGAGATCGGCGAGCGGCACGGGCTGGAGACGATCAACATCCTCGCGCCGGACGGGACGCTCAACGAGCATGCGGGGCGCTATGAGGGCATCGACCGCTTCGAGGCGCGCGACCGCGTCGTCGCGGACCTCGAGGCGAAGGGGCTGATCGAGAAGATCGAGCCGTACACGCACGCGGTCGGGCACTCGCAGCGCTCGGGCGCGGTGGTCGAGCCGATCGTCTCGGAGCAGTGGTGGGTGAACGTCGGGCCGCTGGCCGAGCCGGCGATCGCGGCGGTGCGCGACGGCCGCATCGCGTTCGTGCCGAAGCGCTTCGAGCGCACCTACCTGCACTGGATGGAGAACATCCGCGACTGGTGCATCAGCCGCCAGATCTGGTGGGGCCACCGCATCCCCGTCTGGTATTGCGATGCCGGGGACTGCAGCGAGACGATCGCCGCCGTCGAGGACCCTGACGCCTGCCGCGCTTGCGGCGGACCGCTGCGGCAGGACGAGGACACCCTCGATACCTGGTTCTCGTCCGGCCTCTGGCCGCACTCAACGCTGGGCTGGCCGGACGAGGACGCGGAGGACCTCGCGCGCTTCTACCCGACGCAGGTGATGGAGACCGGTTACGATATCATCTTCTTCTGGGTCGCGCGCATGATCATGCTCTCGCTCTACAACATGCGCGGCTTCGAGGGCGGCGACATCCCCTTCGAGACGGTCTACCTGCACGGCCTGGTGCGCGCGCCCGACGGGCGCAAGATGTCCAAGTCGTTCGGCAACGTCGTCGATCCGCTCAGCGTGATCGAGCAGTACGGCACGGATGCCCTGCGCTACGCGCTGATCTCCGGCACCAGCCCCGGCAACGACCAGCGCATCACCGACGACCGCGTCGAGGCGGGCCGCAACTTCGCGAACAAGCTGTGGAACGCCGCGCGCTTGGTACGCACGCTCGCCGGGCCGGACGCCGACCTCGAGCTGCCGCCGGTCGGCGACCCGCGGCTGCGTCGCGAGGACCGCTGGGTGCTCTCGCGGCTGGAGCGGACCGTCGGGCTCTTCGACGAGCTGCTGCGCTCCTACCAGCTCGCCGAGGCGCTGCGCCAGACGCGCGACTTCTTCTGGGACGAGTTCGCCGACTGGTACCTGGAGCTCGCGAAGCTGCGCGTGCGCGAGGGCGACGGCGTCCCGCTCGCCGTGGCGGCGCACGTCCTCGATCGCGTGCTGCGGCTGCTGCACCCCTTCATGCCCTTCGTCACCGAGGAGATCTGGCAGCGCCTCACCGAGGCGCGTCCGGACCCGGAGGGCGCGGCGCAGCTGATCGTCGCGCGCTACCCGGTGGCCGACCCCGCTCGCCACGACGAGGCGGCCGAGCGAGACCTGGCCGCCGTGCAGGACTTCGTGCGCGCGATCCGCAACGAGCGCGCCGCCAAGCGCGTCGAGGCCGGCCGCTGGGTCGAGGCCTACGTCGTTGCCGACGGCGCGGCCGAGGCGGCGGGCGACCTCGCGACGGCGATCGGGCAGCTCGCCCGCGCCCGTCCGCTGCACGTGGTGACGGGCGCCTCGGATGCCCCGTCCGAGGGCGTCGTGACTGCCGTGCTGCCGGTCGGGCGCGTGGTGTTGCCGATGGCGGGCCTGTTCGACCTCGATGCGGAGCGCGCGCGGCTCGGCAAGCAGATCGGCGAGGCGCAGGACGAGGTGCGGAAGCTCGACGCGAAGCTCGCGAACGAGCAGTTCCGCACGCGCGCCCCCGCCGCCGTCGTCGCCCGCGAGGAGGAGCGCCTCGCGACAGCCTCCTCGCGCCTGCGCGGCCTCGAGGAGTCGTTGGCCGAGATCAGCTAGCGCCGCCGGTCGCCTCTCCCCCGTTGTCCCGCCGCGCGCAACCGCACTACGCTCGCGGCATGGAGCAACGTGCATTCGGCAGCCTCGGATACGACGTCAGCGCGCTCACCCTCGGCGGCGGGGGGATCGGGCAGGTCTGGGGCGCGACGACCCGCGAGGAGTGCGTCGCCACGACGCGCGAGGCGATCGAGCTCGGCATCACCCTGCTCGACGTCGCGCCGACGTACGGGGACGGGGAGGCGGAGCGCGTCGTCGGCGAGGCGTTCGGTGGGCGACTGCCGGACGGCGTGCGCGTCTCGACCAAGTGCCGCGTCGGCGCGCCGCCGGCCGCCGAGGTGGCGGAGCTGCTGCGCTCGAGCCTCACTGAGAGCCTGGCGCGGCTGCGCCTCGAGCGCGTCGACATGTTCATCGTGCACAACATGCTCGTCGCGGATGCCGACGCCGATCGCTACGCCGGTACTCCGCTCGCGCTCTTCGAGGAGGCCGTGCGGCCCGCGCTCGAAGGCCTCGTGGCGGAGGGGCTGGCGGGCGCGTGGGGCATCACGGGCATCGGCGTGCCGGACGCCGTGATCGAGGCGCTCCGCTCCGGGGCACCGCCCGGCGCGGTGCAGTGCATCGCGAACCTCCTCGACTCGGCGGGGGCGATCCAGCGCTTCGAGGGCGCGCTGCGCCCGCGCGAGGTGATCGCCGCCGCTGGCGAGCAGGGCGTCGCGGTGATGGGCATCCGCGCCGTGCAGGCCGGCGCCCTGACCGACGCGATCGACCGCGAGCTGCCGGCAGGGCACGGCGACGCTGCCGACTTCGAGCGCGCCGCGCCGTTCCGCGCCCTCGCGCGCGACCTCGGCGAGCCACCGGCCGCCCTCGCGCACCGCTACGCCCTCTCGATGCCGGGCGTCTCGACCGTCGTGCTGGGCGTCAAGAACCGCGAGGAGCTGCGCGAGTGCGTCGCCGCCGAGGCGCGCGGCCCCCTCGATGCCGAGTTGCTGGCGCGCATTGACGCGGCGGTGGGCCGGGGTTAGCGCGCATCAGTGTCGGAGTGAGGCGGCGAGCCTGGCGGGCCAGACGTGCGATCGCGCTATCAGTCGCCGGGTGTGGTTCCGGGCGGGTCGCACACCTCAAGCCCGAGCGCCGCGAGGTCGTGTCCCGTCGCGTCGGCGAGATCGCGTGGGAGGCACCTCGCAAGGCTGCGAGCGATCTCAAGCGTGGCGCTGGCGTCGAGGCGCGGATCCCCCGCGAAGACGATGTAGAACATCCGCGTGTCCGCATCGTACAGTTGCACGCGCTGGGGCGACCAAGTCAGATCGCTGCCTTGTTCGAGCAGATGCGGATCGGGCGTCGGCCAGCCGGGCGGGCGGTAGGACACGATCGCATGGTGGCCGTCGACGATGCGCGCCTCCTGTAGCCACCGGAAACGCTTCGCTTCCTCCTCCTCCTCCTCCTCGTTCGAGCGCATCACTGTGATCTCCCCGGTGCGGCTACTCCAGTACCCCACGACTATCTGGACGCCCGCCTCCCCATGCTCGTTCGCGTACCACGCGGTGTAGCCGGCGGGTCCTGTCTCTTGCCCCCAGGTGACGCGGCTGAGCGTCCATCCTTCGGGAACTTTCGCCTCGCGCCACCACGGATGAACTCCGTCGCAGCACGGGAGATCGCGGATCGCCGCAACATGATCCGGAAGCACGAAGTCGGGCCACCAGATCGGGAGCGGGGGGAGCGTGGCCTGCGGGGAGACCGGGATGAGATAGTACAGCCCATGCCGCGCGAGGGTACTGATGCGCGCGAGGACGGGCGGCGACCAGACGACTTCACGGACGCCGGCGTCGACAACAGTGCCGCTACAGTTCTCGTCCCATGTGGCGTAGGTGTACGCCTTCACCTCGAACTCCCGCGTCGCGGCCCCTGCCGAGGCGACGGGCGGCGCGGCCACCAGATAGCGCGCCCAGCAATCGTCCGACTGCCGCCACTCGACAACGTCGCCTGCCCGCACGTTGTCGTAGAACGCCGCTTGCGAGTCGCCCCGAGCGTCGGCGACGTTGACGCGAAGGACTGTGGACTCGGCGAGCAATTGCCTGAAGGTTGTCACCGCAGCGGTCGTGGCGCCGTCTGAAATCAGGAAGGCGTAGCTACCCGGCTCGGCGACCACACCGGTAGGGTCGAAGGTGCTGTAGCGCAGCCTCACCGTCGGCGGGCAGGCATCGAGGTCGGCCTGGTCGATCGCAGCCGGGTCCGCGTCCAGCGGCAGGCAGTTCCGGGCGTCGTCGCCGCGAAGGGTGAGCACCGCAACTGCCGCGAGTGCGATGACTCCCACCACGAGCACCGTTCCCCCGAGCAGCGCGGAGCGCCGCGTCAAGAGCGCTGTGGTCCCCGGCATGGATTGTTCCCCCTCTCCTTATACGCGCCGGAAGTCACGCCGGTTCGCATAGAACCCTCGACATCAACGCTCGCCCCCTACGGCTCTCGCTACCGCGGGCTGGGTGCACTCCTGCTACCTTCACGGGGGAACCGCCGCAGGCGTCCACGCCTTGGTCCCCACGGTTCACGACCAGCCGCCCGATCTCACTTCGTGAACCCCGATTCAGCCGATGCAGCGGAGCACGAATTGGGACGCTGAGCGATCGCACAGCCCCCCTCGGCGCGCGAGTCACACACCCGATCCGGTACCCTCGCGGGTGCGTCGACGGAGGTTGTAGTGCGCGAGATGCGCGAGGTGGTCGGGCAGCTCGGCCTCGATTGGGAGGCGATCGAGCCGTACGGGCGCGACAAGGTGAAGGTGCCGCTGGAGGCGATCCCGCAGGGGGGCGCCTCCGGCAAGCTGGTCGTCGTCACGGCGATCACGCCGACGCCGGCCGGCGAGGGCAAGACCACCACCTCGATCGGGCTCACGGATGGGCTCGCGAAGATCGGGAAGCGCGCCGTCCTCGCGATTCGCCAGCCCTCGCTGGGGCCGCTCTTCGGCATGAAGGGCGGGGGTAGCGGCGGCGGACTGGCGACCGTCGAACCGGCGGCCGATATCAACCTGCACTTCACCGGCGACTTCCACGCGATCCAGTCCGCGCACAACTTCCTCGCCGCGATGGCCGACAACGCGGCGCGCTCCCGGCTGATCGACGGCTTTGCTCCCGGGGGCATCACCTGGCGGCGCGTGACGGACGCCGAGGACCGCGCGCTGCGGCGGATCGTGACCGGCGTCGGCGGGCGCGCCGACGGGCCGCTGCGCGACACGGGCTTCGACATCTCGGCGGCCTCGGAGATCATGGCGATCGTTGCGCTCGCCTCGGACTACGACGACCTGCGGCTGCGCATCTCGGAGATCGTCGTCGGCTGGACCGAGGACGACCGGCCCGTGCGCGCCGCCGAACTGAACTGCGTCGGCGCGATGATGGTGCTGCTCAAGGACGCGCTGAAGCCGAACCTGGTGCAGACGGCCGAGGGGCAGCCGGCGATCGTGCACACCGGGCCGTTCGGGAACATCGCGCACGGCTGCTCCTCGATCATCGCCGACCGGCTGGCGCTGGCCACCGGCGAGCTCGCGGTCACCGAGGCCGGCTTCGGGGTCGACCTCGGGTTCGAGAAGTACATGGACATCAAGATCCGCCAGGGCGGCCCGGAGCCCTCGGCGGCGGTCGTCGTCGCCACGATCCGCGGGCTGCGCTGGCACGGCGGCGTGGGGCGGGACGCCCTCGACGAGCCCGACGCGAAGGCCGTCGAGGAGGGCGCCGCCAACCTGCGCAACGCGATCGGCGTCGTCCGCGGCTACGGCCTGCCCGCCGTCGTCGCGATCAACCGCTACCCCGCCGACACCCCCGAGGAGATCGCGATCGCGCAGCGTGTCGCCCTCGAGGCGGGCGCGCTGGCCGCGGTCGAGGCGAAGGGCTTCAGCGAGGGCGGCGCGGGGATGACCGAGCTGGCTGAGGCCGTCGTCTCGGCGGTCGAGCAGCCCTCGCAGGTGCGGCTGCTCTACGAGGACGACGCGGGCGTATTCGGGAAGATCGAGACGCTCGCGCGCGAGATCTATCGCGCAGACGGGGTGAGCTGGGGTCCGCTCACCCGCACGACGGCCCGCCGCTTCGAGCGAAACGGCTGGGACTTCCCGATCTGCGTCGCCAAGACGCACCTCTCGCTCTCGGCGTTCCAGGACCGGCGCGGCGTGCCGACCGGGCATACCTTCCCGATTGTCGAGCTGCGGGTGGCGGCGGGCGCGCGGCAGATCATCGCGCTCGCTGGGCCGATCATCACGCTGCCCGGCCTGCCCGCGCAGCCGAATGCGCTCGGCTTCGACCTCGGCCCCAACGGCGAGGTGCGCGGCCTGGTCTGAGGGCGCTACGAGCCTGAGCTTGCTACGAGAACGAGGCGCAGGCGCTGCCGAGGATGCGCAGCACCGACTCCTGCTGGAAGCGCCGCTCGTACTCCTCGGAGATCTCGTCGATGAGCCGCCGCGCCTCGTCGCCCGGCGGGGCGAGGATCCACAGCACCTTCGAGCGTTCGCGCTGGATCGCGCCCGTTGAGTCGCGCCACTGGCCCGCGGCGTCTAGCACCGTGAGCCCGTCCGGGAAGCGTGGTGTGACGACCTCGGCGAGGAATGCGGCCCACTGCTGCTCGCTGACCTCGCCTCCACCGGGCGTGCTGCGGCCGAGCAGGAGCTGGTACTCGGCGTAGCGCTCGCTGCCCTCGGGGCAGGGTTCGTCGCCGCCGTCGCCGCACGCCAGCAGGGCCGCCGCGGCGAGGGCGAGGGCTGCGAGGGCGAGGAGGCGGGGTGTTCGCTCACGGGATCCGGGTGATGCTGCATTCATGGCGGGGCTACTCCAGCTGCTACTGGATGAGGAAGAGTAGCGCGAGATCCGGGATGCGGCTGGCCTGAAGGCACCCGCTCCGCCTTGACCATGCGGGTGGCCGCTGCTGCTGCGGCTGGATTCCGGCTTTCGCCGGAATGACGGGAAGAGAGAGCCGGAATGATGGGAAGCGGGAGCCGGAATGGCGGCGCCCCCTCACACCCGCCCTCTCCGCGAGGGGAGCGGGAGCCGGAGGGGACCACGCCCCCCTCGGAGCTCCGGGCGGGGGCGTGGGGGGCACAGCCCCCCATAGAGAAGAAATCCGAGGGCGGGTGGGTGGGCCGAGCGGCTGTGCGAGGTATCCCTCGCGTCTACGACCCGACCGTGCGCCCGCTCTCCGGGATGGGGGTGTGGGGGGCGCAAGCCCCCCACAGTAGCCGCGCACTTGCCATGCAAGGCTCCTCACCACCGCCCCGTCTGCGTTGACCATGCGGGGGGCCGCTGCTACGTTGCCGCAGGGCCTCGATCCGCCCCGCAGCAGGTGGCGGCCAGCGCCGGCACACGCGGCTGGGACAAGGCATTGGACGCACTGTTCAACAACTATCTGGCCGTGCTCCTCGCGACAGGCGTGGGCTTCTTCCTCGTGATCACCGCCCTCATCGGCGCCCGCCTGATCGCCCCCTTCTCGGCTGAGCGCCACAAGGGCACGACCTATGAGTGCGGCATGCTGCCGATCCGGCGCACCAGCACCAACGTGGGGATGCGTTTCTACCTCTACGCCATCCTCTTTATCATCTTCGACGTCGAGGCGGTCTTCATCTTCCCGTGGGCGCTCTCCTTCGTGGACGTGGGACCGCAGGCATACTTCGAGATGCTGCTCTTCGTGGGCATCCTGGGCGTCGGCTTCGCCTACGCCTGGAAGAAGGGAGCGCTCCAATGGCGGTAGGTCCCGCAACCGGAACCACCGAGACGACCACCGCTCCTCCGGCAACGCGGCCGGAGGTGGCGCCGCTGCCGCTGATGCCGTACTCGCCTCCGCAGGAGCACCCGGCCGAGCTGCCGAGGCTGACTCCCGTGGAGGCGGCGCCGGGCAAGGCGCTCTACAAGATCGTGCTGCCGGGCGTAATGCAGGCGCCGGCGGACCTCGTGATTGCCGCCTGCCGCAAGTCCTCGCTGTGGCCGATGACGTTCGGCCTCGCCTGCTGCGCGATCGAGATGATCGCCACCTACATGTCGCACTACGACCTCGACCGCTTCGGGATCGTGCCGTGGCCCTCGCCGCGCCAGTCGGACGTGATGATCGTCGCCGGGACGGTGACGAAGAAGATGGCGCCGGCGGTGAAGCTGCTCTACGAGCAGATGCCGAATCCCAAGTGGGTGATCTCGATGGGCGCCTGCGCCACCAACGGCGGCCCTTACACCCGCTACGACCGCGTGCTGCAGGGCGTCGACAAGATCGTGCCGGTGGACGTCTACGTGCCCGGCTGCCCGCCGCGGCCGGAGGCGCTGCTCGACGGCTTCGTGGCCCTCCAGGAGAAGATCATGGAGGAGCGCGGAGCGACCGGCCGATGACGAACGGCGACGCGGACAGCCTCGAGGGCACCATCTGGCCGCAGGTCGACGCCTGCCTGGCCGGCATCACCGCCGATCCCGAGCGCGGCGCGCAGGACCTGATCGTCACGATCCCCCGCGACGAACTGATCCGCGGCCTGCGCGCCCTCAAGGGCAACGCCGACCTCGCCTTCGACTACCTGCGCTGCCTCAGCGGCGTTGACTGGGAGGACGAGGGGATCGACATCGTCTACCACCTCTACTCTTCCACGCAGAAGCTCAACCTCACCGTCAAGACGCGGCTGCCGAACGACGACCTGACGGTCGGCACGGCGACCACGGTGTGGCGCGCCGCCAACTGGCTCGAGCGCGAGACCGCGGAGATGTTCGGCGTGCGCTTCGAGGGCCATCCGGACCCGCGCACGCTGCTGCTGCCCGACGACATGGACGACACGTTCCCGCTGCGCAAGGAGCACCCGCTCGCCGAGATCGAGGTGCTGCAGGGCGAGGGCATCGCCTACGGCGAGGGGGTGCAGCCGTGACCACCGCCACGCCGGACACGTCCGCCTTCGATCACGAGTTCGAGACCCAGGACATCATGATCAACATGGGGCCGCAGCACCCCTCGACCCACGGCGTCTTCCGCATGGTCCTGACCATCGACGGCGAACTCGTCACCGACGTCACGCCGCACATCGGCTACATGCACCGCGGCGCCGAGAAGCTCTGCGAGACGATGGACTACCGCCAGGGCATCGGCTACATGGACCGCACCGAGTACCTGGCGAACTTCAACGCCGAGCTGTCCTACGTGATGGCCGTCGAGCAGCTCGCGGAGCTCGAGGTGCCGGACCGCGCGCAGTGGGTGCGGATGATCCTCTGCGAGCTGAACCGGCTGTCCAGCCACTTCATGTTCCTCGGCGCGTTCGGGACGGACGTCGGCGTCTTCGGGACGGCGTTCACCTACGCCTTCCGCGAGCGTGAGTTCATCCAGGACCTGTTCGAGGAGGTCGCCGGCGACCGCCTGATGTTCGCCTACTTCCGCGCGGGCGGCCTCGCCTGGGAGGTGCCCGGTAACTTCGAGGCGCGCGTGCGCGAGACGCTGGAGCTGTCGCGCCGCGGCATCAAGGACCTCGACGGGCTGATGACGCAGAACGAGATCTTCCGCGCGCGCACCGAGGGCGTCGGCCACCTCAGCGCCGAGGACGCGCTCGACTGGGGCGCGAGCGGTCCGACGCTGCGCGCCAGCGGCGTGCCGATGGACATCCGCAAGGACGAGCCTTACCTCTTCTACGACCAGGTCGACTTCGATGTGATCACCGGCGAGCACGGGGACGTGTTCGACCGCTTCCAGTGCCGCATCAACGAGATGTGGCAGTCGATCCGCATCATCGAGCAGTGTCTCGAGCGGCTCGAGCCGGGGCCGATCGTCCCGGACCGGCTGCCTCGGATGCTGCGCACTCCGCCGGGCGAGGTCTACACGCGCACGGAGGCCCCGCGCGGCGAGTACGGCATCTACCTGGTGAGCAAGGGCGGCAACCGCCCGCACCGCCTCAAGATTCGCTCCGCCTGCCTCTCCAACCTGCAGGCGCTGCGTGACATGACGATCGGCGGCTACATCGCCGACGCGGTCGTCGTCCTCGGCTCGCTCGACATCGTGCTCTGCGAGGTCGACCGATGAACACCGAGCTGTTCGGCTTCTCGACGGTCAACGTCTGGGTGGACGCGATCATCCGGCTGCTCCTGATCGTCGGCATGATGACCGTCGTCGTAATGGGGCTGATCTACATCGAGCGCAAGATCATCGCGCGCTTCCAGATGCGCCTCGGCCCCACGCGGACCGGTCCGCTGGGCCTGCTCCAGTCCCTCGCCGACGCGCTCAAGCTGCTCGGCAAGGAGGACCTGCGGCCGAGGAACGCGGACCCGCTGGTCTTCGAGTTCGCCGTCTTCGTCGTGTTCGTGCCGGTGTTCATGGGCTTCGTCGCGATCCCGTTCGCGTTCGACTGGAACGTGCGCGTGCTGGAGCTGGGCCTGTTCTACGTGATCGCGATCAGCTCGGTGAACGTCGTCGGCTGGGTGATGGCGGGTTGGTCCTCGGACAACCGCTACGCGATGATCGGCGCGTTGCGCGCCGCCGCGCAGGGCATCTCCTACGAGGTGCCGCTGATCCTCGCGGTGCTGGCCGTGGCGATGGTCGCCGGCAGCCTCAACCTCAACGAGATCACCGGGCAGCAGGGCCACATCCCCTACATCGTCTGGCAGCCGCTGGCGTTCGCGATCTTCTACGTCGCGATGCTCGCCGAGCTCAACCGCACCCCCTTCGACATCCCGATCGGGGAGTCCGAGGTGGTCGGCGGACCGTTCGTCGAGTACAGCGGGATCCGCTGGTCGATGTTCTTCCTCGCGGAGTACGCGGGGCTGTTCATCCTCTGCCTGCTCGCCTCCGCGGTGTTCCTCGGCGGCTGGGCCTGGCCGCTGGGCGAGGATGCCGGGTTCCTCTGGCAGGTGGTGCTGACGAGCGCGAAGACCGGGCTGCTGATCTTCAGCGTGTTCTGGGTGCGGGTGACGGTGCCGCGGATGCGCATCGACCAGCTGATGGCCTTCTCCTGGAAGGTGCTGATGCCACTGTCATTCGCGCTGATCCTCGGGAATGGGCTGATCCTCGTGTACGAGTGGCCAGACGTGTTCCTGCTGGTCCCGAACGTGATCGGGCTTGTGCTGCTCTACGTGATCGTCGAGCACGGCGTCACGCGCCGCCGCCCCCGGCAGCTGGCGCGGCCGGCGGCCCAGGCGGAGGCGGCCTCGTGAGCCTCGCGACCCGGACCGGCGGCGCGGCGGACTCGCGCCTGCGGGTACTACCGCATAAGGTGCGGGCGTGAAAGGCTCCCGGCCATGAAGGGCCTCCTGAAGAGCATGGTGACGACGCTCTCGACGTTCGCGAGGCGTCCGGTCACGCGGCAGTACCCGGAAGGGCACCGTGACCTGCCGGAGCGTGATCGCGCGTTCCCGATCCTGCTCTGGGACGACCACATCGACGAGCCCTACTGCACCGGCTGCCACGCCTGCGAGCGCGCCTGCCCGGTCGAGTGCATGACCGTCCTGATGAAGGACAACCCCAACCACGAGAGCCAGGGCGGGACCTCGCGGCGCCGCAAGATCATCGACAAGTTCTGGATCGACTACGCGCGCTGCATGCGCTGCAACATCTGCGTCGAGGTGTGCAACTTCGAGGCAATCGCCATGAACAACACCTGGACCGGCCACGAGTTGTCGGTATATGACCGGTCGGACCTGGTGATGGACCTGCCGCAGCTGCTCGCCCAGCATCGCGCGGGTGAACTTGACGAGTGGGTCGCCGACATCTAGGGCCGGTCCCGGTCCCGGGGGGCGAGCGCCCCGAGGGCAGGAGACCGCGGCGATACGGTGGGGCGCGCGGTGCTTGAACTGCTAGAACGCATCCCCTTCCCCCAGCAGCTCGATCGCATCGTCATCTTCGCGGGCCTCGTCGCCGGCGCGCTGGTCACGCCGGTCGCGGTTGTCCTGCTCGCGCTGCTGATCTTCGACGAGATCACGGCGGCGGAGCTGGTCTTCTGGCTCGCCGCCGCGGTGATCATCGTCGGGGCGCTCGGCGCCGTGCTGCTGCCCAACATCGTCCACGCCACGCTCTCGCTCGTGGTCGCGCTGCTCGGCGTGGCGGCCATCTTCCTGCTGCTGGGCTCCGAGTTCCTGGCGCTGGTCCAGGTGCTGATCTACGGCGGCGGCGTGACCGTGCTGCTGCTCTTCGGTCTGATGCTCACCAACGCCAGCGAAGACCCGAAGGTGACCGACGGCGCGCAGAAGCCGTTCGCCTTCCTCGTCGGCATCCTGCTCGCCGCCGTCATCGCGGTGGCGCTCGTCGACCAGCGGTGGGAGAAGACCGAGCCCGTCGTCGCGCCCTTCGCCACGCTCGGCGAGCGGCTCTTCCGTGACTTCGGCGCGCCCTTCGAGATCGCATCGCTGGTGCTGATCGTCGCGCTGATCGGCGCTGTCGCCGTGGCGCGGCGCGACCGCGACGAGGATGACGACGCGGTCGAGGAGGGCGAGTCCTCGTGAACTCCATCCCGATCGAGAACTTCCTCGTGCTCTCCGCCGTGCTCTTCGGCATCGGCTTCTACGGCGTGCTCGCCCGCCGCAGCGCGATCCTGATCCTCGTCTCCGTCGAGCTGATGCTGGCCGCGACGACGATCAACATGGTGGCGTTCGCCGCCTACTTCGACCACGAGGCCTTCACCGGCGTGATCTTCGCGATCTTCATCATCACCGTCGCCGCGGCCGAGGTGGGCCTGGCGCTCGGCATCGTGCTGCGCATCTTCCGCGAGCGCCGCACCGCCTACGTCGACGAGGCGAGCGAGCTGAAGTGGTAACCGCGAGAGTGGAGGCGTAGCGCCGTGGGCATGGAGCAGGTCTGGCTGCTGCCGGCTATTCCCGCCGCGCTCTTCGCGCTGCTGGCGCTCTTCAACCGCGCCATGCCGCGCGGCGGCGACGGCCTCGCCATCCTCGGGATGCTGGCGGTCGTCGTGCTCGCGCTGTTCGTCACGCTGGACTTCCAGTCGAGCTTCGTGGACGGCAAGTTCGCGCCCGGCGCGGAGCACGTCTTCGCCTTCGAGTGGGCGAAGATCGGCGACTCGCTGCTGATCGAGTTCAGCACCTACGTCGACGGCATCACGGTGCTGATGCTCGCCGTCGTCTCGATCGTGACGCTGATGGTGATGCTCTACTCCGTCGGCTACATGGACGGCGAGCCCCGCTACGGCTGGTACTTCGCGGTCCTCTCCGGCTTCGCGGCCGCGATGCTGATGCTGGTCACCTCGGGCAACCTGCTGCTGCTCTACCTCTCCTGGGAGGCGGTCGGCCTCGCCTCGTACCTGTTGATCGGCTTCTACTGGGAGCGCCAGTCGGCGGCCGAGGCGGCGAAGAAGGCCTTCATCACCACGCGCATCGGCGACGTCGGGCTGCTGATCGGCATCATCCTGCTCTGGCGGGGCGCCGGCAGCTTCGACATCCAGGACATCATCGAGGTCGCCCGCGGCGGCGGCTTCGACAACTTCTACCTGACAGTCTCGATGCTCTTCCTCTTCGCCGGCGCCGCCGGCAAGTCCGCGCAGTTCCCGCTGCACGTCTGGCTGCCCGACGCGATGGAGGGCCCCACCCCCGTCAGCGCGCTGATCCACGCGGCGACCATGGTGGTCGCCGGCGTCTACCTCGTGGCGAGGATGATGCCGGTCTTCGACGAGGTGCTGATCGCCCGCGACGTCGTGCTCTACATCGGCCTCACGACGGCGGTGATGGGCGCGACGATGGGCCTCGTCTCCAGCGACATCAAGCGCGTGCTCGCCTACTCGACCGTCTCGCAGCTTGGCTTCATGTTCGTTGCGCTCGGCGTCGGGTCGGTGACGGCGGCGATGTTCCACCTCTTCACGCACGCCTTCTTCAAGTCCCTGCTCTTCCTCGGCTCCGGGTCCGTGATCCACGGCACCGGCGTGCAGCTGGTCGAGGAGCTCGGCGGGCTGTGGCGCAAGCTGCCGGCGACGACGCTCTTCTTCATCGTCGGGTCCGTTGCCCTCGCGGGCATCGTGCCGCTCGCCGGGTTCTGGTCGAAGGACGAGATCCTCGTCGCGCTGCAGGGCGGCGCGCCGATGCCGCTGTTCGTGATCCTCGCGGCCACCTCCTTGCTGACCGCCATCTACACGACGCGGCTGGTGCTGCTCACCTTCTTCGGTGAGCCCAAGGACCGCCACGCCTACGATCACGCGCACGAGTCCCCGCCGCCGATGCTGCTGCCGATGCTGATCCTCACGGGGCTGTCGGTCGTCGCCGGATTCGTCGCTTTCGAGGGCGTCGGCAAGGTGCTGGGCTTCGCCGGCGGGGTCGGCAACGTCGTCTTCACGCAGGGCGACAAGGGCCACGTCTTCGCGCTCCACCCGGACATCGCGATCGGCGCGACGGCGCTGGGCCTCGCGGGCATCGTGATCGGCTTCGTCTACTGGTGGGGCCGCGCCGAGCGGGCGGAGCGCGCCCGCTCCTGGGCGCCCGAACTGCACGACCTGCTGGTGCAGCGCTACTACATGGACCACCTCTACCAGGTGACGATCGACAAGGTGATCCTCGGCCTCGCGACGGTGGTCGCGCGCTTCGACCGGCTGGTGATCAACGAGTCGGGCGTGGACGGTACGGCGCAGGGCATCGGCTTCACCGGGTTCCGGCTGAAGTTCCTGCAGACCGGGCGCATCCCGAGCTACGCGCTCGCGATGGCGCTCGGCGTGGCCGTGCTGGCCATCGTCGCGTTCGGGCGGACGTAGGGCGGGGCCGGGTATGACCACGAGCGAGGGCTACCTGCTGCTGGCATTGCCGCTGATCCCGCTGGGCAGCGCAATCCTGCTGATGCTGACGCCGTCCGGCGAGCGCAACGCGATCAAGGCCATCACCGGCCTCGCGAGCCTCGCGATGTTCATCATCTCCGTCTACGTCTTCTTCGCCTTCGACTACCGCGGCGACCAGTTCCAGGGCGTGATCGACTGGCCCTGGCTCCAGAACGCCGGCTTCCTCGGCAAGAACGGGATCCAGCTCAAGGTCGGGCTCGACGGCATCGCGGCGCCGATGGTGCTGCTGACGGGAATCGTGATCCTCAGCGGGACCTGGGTCTCGTGGAAGATCCAGGAGAGGCTGAAGGACTTCTTCGTCCTGCTGTTCGTCCTCGTGGCCGGTGTCTACGGCACGTTCGTCGCGCTCGACTTGTTCTTCTGGTTCCTGCTCTACGAGACCGCGGTGCTGCCGATGTACCTGCTGATCGCGGTCTGGGGCTCCGGGCGGCGCGAGTACGGCGCGATGAAGCTGATGATGATGCTCGTCGCGGCCTCGATCCTGATCTTCGTCGCGATCTTCGGGATCTTCACCGAGGCCGGCCTCGGGACCTTCGACATGCCCGCGCTGTTCGACGCCGAGTACGGGCGCAACTTCCAGCTGGTGATGTTCCCGCTGGTCGCGATCGGCTGCGGCACGCTGGCCGGCATCTTCCCCTTCCACCCCTGGTCGCCCGACGGCCACGCCGCCGCGCCGACGGCCGTCTCGATGCTGCACGCGGGCGTGCTGATGAAGCTCGGCGCGTTCGGGATCATCCGCCTCGGCTTCCAGATGCTGCCCGAGGGCGCCGAGTTCTGGGCCCCGGCGCTGCTGACGCTCGGCATCATCGGCGCGCTCTACGGGGCGGTCGGCGCGCTGCGCCAGACCGACTTCAAGCTGATGACCGGCTTCTCCTCGGTCTCGCACATGGGCTACGTCTTCGTCGGGCTGGGTACGCTCAACCTGATCGGGATGAGCGGCGCGGTGCTGCAGATGTTCGCGCACGGCGTGATGACGGCCCTCTTCTTCCTCCTGATCGGGGCGCTCTACGACCAGTCGCACGACCGCGAGTTCACCAACTACTCCGGCATGGCGCGGCGGATGCCGATCTGGGCGGTCTTCTTCGTGATCGCCGGCCTCGCCTCGTTCGGCCTGCCCGGGCTGTCCGGGTTCATCGCCGAGTTGCACATCTTCATCGGCGCCTTCCGCGCCTACCCGCTGGTCGGCGCGCTGGCCGTGCTCACGGCCGCGATTACGGCAACCTACCTGCTGCGCATGTTCGCCCAGACCTTCTTCGGCGAGCCGAGCCCGCGCTGGAGTAGCGTCGGCGAGATCAGCTGGACCGAGCGCGCCGGCGCGACGGTGCTGGCGATCTCGATCTTCGCCCTCGGCCTCTGGCCCTCGCCGTGGATCGATCGCGTCGCTGCCGGCCTCGAGGCCGGTATCCCCGAGGTGCTGCTGTGAACTTCGAGTACGCGCTGCTGATTCCGGAGTTCATCCTCGCCGGCGCCGCGGCCGTGGTGCTGCTGGTCGACGCCTTCCGGCGCGAGCTGGGAGTTTCGAGGCGCCTGATTCCGGCGATCGCCGCCCTCGGCGCGCTCGCGGCG
Organism: Dehalococcoidia bacterium; assembly: GCA_965207415.1. Taxonomy (GTDB): domain Bacteria; phylum Chloroflexota; class Dehalococcoidia; order UBA2979; family UBA2979; genus VXMT01. The sequence continues at coordinate 2,315,218 of CBDBMD010000003.1, read as the reverse complement.
GGGATCGCGAGCCTCTTCTTCGCGGACCGCAGCACGGACTTCGCGGGGCTGATCGGCGTGGACGACTACACGCTGTTCTTCCGCGTGCTGTTCACGGTGACGGTGCTGGTCGTGATCCTCGGCTCGCACGAGTTCATCCAGCGCAACATCCGCCACCAGGGCGAGTTCTACGCGCTGCTGCTGGTCTCCACGATCGGCGCGATCTACATGGCGGGGGCGCGCGAGCTGCTCACCGCCTACATCTCGATCGAACTGCTCTCCTTCTCGCTCTACGTCGCCGTCTCGCTGGCCAAGGACGACCGCCGCTCCGGCGAGGCGGGACTGAAGTACGTGCTGCTCGGCGGGGTCGCCTCGGCGATGCTGCTCTACGGCCTCAGCCTGATCTACGGCGCCGCCGGCACCACCAGCTACGAGGGCATCGCGGCGGCGCTCAGCGACTCTTCGGTGCAGGGCTCGCCGGTGCTGCTGATGGGCCTCGCCTTCCTCGTCGGCGGGCTCGGCTTCAAGGCCTCGGCGGTCCCGTTCCACATGTGGACGCCCGACGCCTACGAGGGCGCGCCGCTACCGGTGACGGCCTACATCGCCGCCACCTCGAAGGCGGCGACGTTCGCGCTGCTGCTGCGGCTGTTCGGCACCGGGCTGCTGCCGGTGCAGGACGACTGGCAGTGGATGCTCGCCACGCTCTCCGTGGCGACGATGGTGACGGGGAACCTGGTTGCGCTCGTGCAGACCAACATCAAGCGGCTGCTCGCCTACTCCTCGATCGGCCAGGTCGGCTTCATGCTGATGGCGGTCACGACCGTCTCGGACGCCTCGGGCTCGGCGCTGCTGCTGCACCTGGCGGGCTATCTGGTCACCAACCTCGCGGTCTTCATCGCCGTGATCGCGGTCTACAACCGCATCGGCAGCGAGCGCATCGAGGACTTCCGTGGCCTGGCGGAGACGCAGCCGTACCTCGCGCTGGTGATCACCACGGGGCTGTTCTCGCTGAGCGGGATGCCGTTGCTGGCGGGCTTCGTGACGAAGTTCTTCATCTTCCAGGCGGCTGCCGAGGAGGGCTTCCTCTGGCTCTCGGGCGTCGCGGTGATCATGAGCACCGTCTCGCTCTACTACTACCTGAAGGTGATCCGGCAGATGTACGTCGTCGCACCGGCCGAGGGCGCGGAGGGTCGCTGGCGGCCCTCGCTGCTCGCCTACGGCGTGACCGGCGTGCTGTTCATCGGCATCTTCGTCATCGGGCTCTGGGCCGCCCCGGTCCTCGAGGTGGCGGACGACGCCTCGGCGGTGCTGTTCGGTTAGGGGCGGTCGGCCGCCTACAGCACGGACAGGTAGCGGCGCAGCTCGAACTCCGAGACCTGGGCGCGGAACTCGGACCACTCGTGGCGCTTGTTCGCCACCAGCGAGTCGCGGATGTGGCCGCCGAGCACGCCCGTCATCAGCTCCGAGCCGGCGAACGCCGCGATCGCGTCGCCGAGCGAGGCGGGCAGCGCCTCGATGCCTCGCCGCGCGATCTCATCCTCGGGCAGCTCGCCGATGGGGCGGTCCAGCTCGTCCGGTAGCGGCAGTCCGCCGGCGACGCCACCGAGGCCCGCCTCGAGGATTGCGGCGAAGGCGAGGTACGGGTTGCAGGCGGCGTCCGGCACGCGGTACTCGATGCGCGCGGCTGCGGCCTCGCCCGGCTTGTGCTGCGGCACGCGCAGCAGGTCGGCGTGGTTCGTGCTGGACCAGGTCGCGTGCGTCGGCGCCTCGAAGCCCGGCACGATGCGCCGGTAGGAGTTCGCCCACTGGTTGGTGAGCAGCATCAGCTGCGGCGTGTGCTGCAGCAGCCCGGCCATGAACGAGCGCGCCGTCGCCGACAGCTCGTGCGGCGCCGACTCGTCCGCGAAGGCGTTCTGCTCGCCCCGGAAGAGCGAGAGCTGGAGGTGCATTCCGGAGCCGTTCTGGTCCGAGTTCGGCTTCGGCATGAAGGTCGCGTAGGCGCCGTGGCGCAGCGCGACCTCCTTCACGACGAGCCGGTAGGTCATGATCGAGTCGGCCATCGTCAGCGCGTCGGTGTAGCGCAGGTCGATCTCGTGCTGGCTGGGCGCGGCCTCGTGGTGGCTGAGTGCGACGCCGATGCCCATCTCCTCGAGGGTCAGCACCGTCTCGCGCCGCAGGTCGGAACCGGAGTCGAGCGGGGTGAGGTCGAAGTAGCCGCCCGCGTCCAGCGGCTCCGTGCCGTCCGGTCCGCGGAAGTAGAAGAACTCGATCTCGGGCGAGACGTAGAAGGTGAAGCCCTGCTTCGCCGCCCGTTCGATCGCGTCCTTCAGCACCTGCCGCGAATCGCCCTCGAACGGTTCGCCGAGCGGCGAGCGGAGGTCGCAGAACATGCGGGCCACGGCCTGCTCGCGCGGCCGCCACGGCAGCAGCTGGAACGTCGAGGGGTCCGGCACGGCGACGACGTCCGCCTCGTCGACGCGCGCGAAGCCTTCGATTGATGCGCCGTCGAAGGTGACGCCGTCATCGAGGGCGTGCTCGAGCTCCTCGATGGTGATCGCGACGGACTTGAGGATGCCGAGGATGTCGGTGAACCAGAGCCGGATGAACTTGACGTCGTGGTCGTAGCACGCCTGGATGACGTGCTGCCGCTGGTCGATGCTGTCCCGGCGTGCGCCGTTACCGGAATTCGCGTCTGAAGTCATGGTGCTCTCCGCGGGCTCGTGTCCTGCGGTGCGATCGGGCTGGAGTACGACTCCGTTCTGCGGGCCGGGCGGCCGGGGAGGCGGTCCGCGGATCGCCCTCCCTGCCGCCCGGCGCTGATGCTGCGGACGCTAGTTGCTGAAGTAGAGCTCGAACTCATACGGCGTTGGCCGCAGCGAGACGTTCAGGACCTCGTCGCGCTTCATGTCGAGCCACATGTCGAGCACGTCCTGCGTGAACACGCCGCCCTGCATCAGGAAGTCGTGGTCCGCCTCGAGCGCGTCGAGGGCCTCGCCGAGCGAGCCGGGCACGGTCGGCACCGCGGCGGCCTCCTCCGGCGGGAGCTCGTAGATGTTGCGGTCCAGCGGGTCGCCGGGGTCGATCTGGTTCTGGATGCCGTCCAGGCCGGCCATCAGCATCGCCGAGAAGGCGAGGTAGCAGTTCGCCGTCGCGTCCGGCGGCCGGAACTCGACGCGCTTGTCGGAGGCCTCGTTCGGCATCCCGATGCGGTAGGTCGGGATGCGGACCGCAGCCGAGCGGTTGCGCATCGAGTACGCGAGGTTCACGGGCGCCTCGTAGCCGGGCACCAGCCGCTTGTAGGAGTTGGTCGACGGGGCGGCGAAGGCCAGCACCGTCGGGGCGTGCCGGAGCAGGCCGCCGATGTACCAGCGTGCGAGCTGGGAGAGCCCGGCGTAGCCGTTGGCGTCGTAGAAGAGCGGCTCGTCGCCCTTGCGCAGGGACTGGTGGGTGTGCATGCCGGAGCCGTTGTCCTCGAAGATCGGCTTCGGCATGAAGGTGGCGACCTTGCCATGCTGGTGCGCCACGTTCCGCACCATGTAGCGGTACCACTGGGTGCGGTCCGCCTGGTCGACCAGCGTGGCCTTGCCGAGGCCGATCTCAGCCTGGCCGGCGGTCGCGACCTCGTGGTGGTCGATGAACGTGTCGACGCCGACCGCGTTCATGGCGGCGACGATATCGGAGCGGACCCCGGCGGTCTGGTCGAACGGCGGGAGCGGCGCGTAGCCCTCCTTGCCGGGGATCTTGTAGCCGGTGTTGAAGCCGCCGGGGAAGGCCTCGGTGTAGTCCTTGCCGGAGTTCCAGTGCGCCTCCTCCGAGTCGATGTAGTAGAAGGCGGACTGCTGGCCCTGGTTGTAGCGGACGTCGTCGAAGAGGAAGAACTCGGGCTCGGGGCCGAAGAAGGCCTCGTCCGCGATGCCCGTGGAGGCGAGGTAGGCCTCGGCCTTGAGGGCGACGTTGCGCGGGTCACGCGAGTACGAGTCGTGCGTGACGGCGTCGATCACGTTGCAGATCAGGGAGATCGTGGGGTGATCCGGAATCGGGTCGATCACGGCGGTGTTGATGTCCGGCACCAGCAGCATGTCGGACTCGTGGATCTCCTGGAAGCCGCGCAGGCTGGATCCGTCGAAGCCGTTGCCGTTCTGGAAGAGGTCCTCGTCGAGGGCGTCCGGCGGGAGCGTGAAGTGCTGCCAGCGCCCCGGCAGATCGGTTACGCGCAGGTCGATCCGGGTCACCCCGTTTTCAGCCGCCAGTTGCTGCAGTTCCTGAAGGTCCACTTTGTCGCCCCCATTCTCGCGTGCAGCCGCCCGTTTGGCGCTGCATTCACTCGTGGCCCGTCTATACCCGCGCCGCAAGGCCCACAGCCTCCCGGCGCTCGAGAATGAGCGTACGAGCGAACGATTACCCCCGGATTACCGCCGCGTTTCGGGCATGTTTCACAGTGTCCGGAACGGGCGCGCACAGACCCGGGCGGAAGCCCAACGCGGCGCCCGGCGCCGAGGGCGGGCTAGTGCGTGCGGGGCTCCTCGACGAAGCGGTAGCCGACGTTGCGGACGGTCTCGATGTAGGGCTCGTGGCGCTCGATCTTGGCGCGGATGCGGCGGATGTGGACGTCGACGGTGCGGGCGCCGCCGTAGTAGTCGTAGCCCCACACCTGGTTGAGCAGCATCTCGCGGGTAAAGGCCTTGCCGGGGTTCTGCGCCAGGAAACGCAGCAGCTCGTACTCCTTGTACGTCAGGTCGACGGCGTCGTCGCCGAGCCGGACGGTGTAGCGCTCCTGATCGATCAGCAGCTCGCCGCGGCGGAGCAGCTGGCTGTCCTCCGCGCTTGCCGCGGAGACCAGGCGCGAGATGCGCAGCTGCAGCTCGTCGCGGTCGAGCGGCGTCGCGATCACGTCGCTCACGCCGGAGCCGGGACCAACGAGGTAGAACTGCTCCCGGGCGGTGATCGCAAGCAGCGGCGGCCCTCCTTGCAGCTCCGGGTCGCGCAGCAGCGCGCCGAGGCCGTTCACGGCGGCTCCGCTGCTGATGTCCAGGCAGAGCAGATCCGGTGGCTGCTCGCGCACGGCGATCAGCCCTCGATCGATTGTCGACTCGCTGCGCAGGGCGTGGCCGTCCTCGCGCAGGGCAGCGCGCACGATCGCCAGATGATCGGCGTTGTCGCTGATCAGCAGTACGGATTGCATCGTGGCAGTGTAGGGAACCACATTGAGCCGTGCCGGGCCAACCCCACCGCTCCGTCCGCCGTGGTCGCGCCTCCGAGTGGTAAGATCCCGCGACGCCTCGCCGCGGGGGTGTCGCGGGATACGACGGCGCACGTTGGCAGTGGCGAGGGTGCGGAGCGTGCGATGAAGCTTGCGCCAGCCTCACTTCGGCGATCGCTGAGGGCGGTCCGCGACGACGAGAGCGCGAACGGCGGCCAGGCCCAGGCTCCCGGCGAGGACGCGCCGCCCATCGCGACGGAGTTGGCCGGCCGCCGGGCCGGACCGAGCTACGTCATCGAGGCGCACGACCTCACGAAGATCTACGACAACCGCTACATCGCCCTCAACGCGCTCAACATGCGCGTGCGCAAGAACTCCGTGTACGGCCTCGTCGGCCCGAACGGGGCCGGCAAGTCGACGGCGTTCCGCCTCATGCTCGGCCTGCAACGGCCGACCGCCGGCGAGATCAGGGTGCTGGGCCGCCCGATGCGCACCGAGAGCGCCGAGCTGCGGCGGCGCATCGGCTTCCTGCCGACGGCCCCGGCGTTCCCGCGCCACATGACGCCGATCTCCTACCTCGAGTTCGTCGGCAAGATCGTCGGGTTGCCGACCGAGCGCGCCAAGATCCGCATGACGACACTGCTGCAATCCGTCGATCTCTCCGATGTCGCCTCGCAGCGCATCGAGGGCTTCTCGACCGGGATGGCGACGCGGCTCGGCATCGCCGCGGCGCTGATGAACGATCCCGAGTTGCTGGTGCTGGATGAGCCGACCTACGGCCTCGACCCGCCCGGGCGCAGGCAGATGATCGAGCTGATTCGCGAGCTGTCCGGACGCGACCGCACGATCATCATCGCCACGCACATCCTCAACGACGTGGAGCGGGTCTGCACCGACGTCGGGGTGATCGCGCAGGGGCGGCTGATCTACGACGGGCAAATGGCGGAGATGCGGCGGCTCGCGCGGCAGAACTCGATCACCGTCGAGATCGAGGGCAATGTCGCCTCCTTCGAGCGGCGGATCCCGGAGCTGGACGAGCCCGGCTCGGTGCGCTGGGAGCGCGTCGGCTCGGAGGTCCGGATCACCTTCCTCGGCGACGGCGCGGTGACCGAGTACCTGAAGCGCCTGCTCGAGCTGGTGGAGCGCAGCGACGTCGAACTGCTGAGACTCGATAGCGGCACGCACGAGGTGGAGGAGGCGTTCCTGCGCCGCCTCGAGGAGGACCGTTCGCGCGGCCTGTTGCGCGCTCCGGACTGGGCCGCGCAGGAAGCCGCACGGCAGCCCGCCGCCGAGGAGCCGGGTCGCGGGGACGGCGCTCATAGCGGGGCGGCCTGATGCAGGCCTACCTCTACCTGCTCCGGCTCGACATGGAGCAGCTGGCGCGCTCCTGGCTGGTCCGCATCTGGATCCTGTTGCTGGTCGGGCCGGCGGGGTTCTTCGTGGTGGTCGCCGCGAACCAGCGAGAACTCGCCTCGGAGACGCTGGCCGCCTACGTGGCGGCCGTGCTGGCGCCGCTCTCCTGGCTGGTGGTCGCGGTACTCTCCGCGAGCGCGGTCAACGGTGAGGCAGACGTGGTCGCGGACTCGATCCTCTCGAGGTCGGTGACGCGCCGGGCCTACATCTGGTCGAAGCTCACGGCGCGCGTCGGCGTGTTCCTGGCCGTCTACGTCGCCGTAACCGTGCCGCTGGTCTACCTGGTGCTCCGCTTCGCGGTCGACGACGCGACGATCGAGGGGATCGTCTGGGGGCTGCTGACGGTGGCCTCGCTGCTCGTCTTCCTCGCGGCCTTCGGGATCGCGCTGTCGGTGATCTTTCGCAACATGCTGGCCTCCGTGCTCACGGTGTTGGTCTCCACCGTGGCGTCCGGCGCGGTGTTCCAGTTCCTCGCCCTGGACTGGATGAGCACGACCGGCGTGGTCAGCGGTCTGCCCGAGACGTTCCGGGGCGAGGTATCCGTCGCCGAGCAGCTTCGGGTGCTGGTCGTCTTCGGCGTCCTCTCGCTGCTCGCCACGATGTTCGGGATGGCCTGGTTCCGCCGCAAGGACCTGTAACCCGCCCAGCCCCGCGCCGTGGACGCGAAACGGGAGGGCCGAAGCCCTCCCGCTGTTCGCGTAGCGCGATTTGCGCCGCGGGTACGCCCCGCGTTCGCCGTTAGTCCGGCTCGGCGACGTAGGCGCCGGCGAGCGCCAGCTCGCCGGGCTCGGCCTGCATCAGCTCCGCCAGCGACTCGTCCTCGGCGTCGACCAGTTCCGGCCGCTCGAAGTCGAAGATGAAGGGGAGGAGCAGCGACTCGGGGATCGGGATCTCGGCGATCGGCACGGGCCGCTCGACGGTGATCGGGGCTCGCGCCGGGATCAGCTTGCCGATGATCACGTTCTCCTTGAGGCCGCGCAGGTGGTCCGTCTTGCCCTCGATCGCCGCCTCGGTCAGCACCCGCGTCGTCTCCTGGAAGGAGGCGGCCGCGAGGAACGAGTCCGTGCTGAGCGAGGCGCGCGTGACACCCTGCAGCATCGGCAAGGCCGACGGCGCCGTGCCGCCCTCGCCCTCGATACGCGTGACCTCGCGCTCGTAGTCGTGGCGGTCGACGGCCTCCTGCGGCAGGAAGTCGCTGTCGCCGGGGTCTTCGATGCTGACGCGCCGCATCATCTGGCGAACGATCACCTCGATGTGGCGGTCGTTGATGTTGACACCCTGCGAGCGGTAGACCCTCTGCACCTCGTCCACGAGGTAGACCTGCACCTCCGCCGGACCGAGGATCGAGAGCACGTCCTGCGGGTTCAGCGCGCCCTCGGTGAGCTGCTGCCCGCCGCGGACGTGCTCGCCGGACTCGACGCGGATGCGCGCCGAGGCCGGGACCGGGTACTCGCGCTCGTCCGTGATGTCGGCGACGAGGCGCAGCGCCACGGGGTGGCGCTTGCGGCCCTCGCGCACGAACTCCACCCGTCCGCCCAGCGCGGTCGCGAGCTGCACGGCCGGCGGAGGCGGCTTGCGCCGCGAGCGGCCCTTCGGCGGGGGCGCGTCGTCTTGCTCGGTGGACTCGGCGAGCACCGTGTCCGGGTCGACGTTGTCCCCCTCGGCGACGAGCAGCCTGAGCTCCGCGGGCAGGTCGATCTGCTCCGTGTGCGTCTCCGTGTTGCGCACCACGACGGCGCGCACGTCGCCGTCCCGCTGCACTTCGGCGATGCCGTCGATCTCGGAGATGACGGCCTGCCCCTTGGGCACGCGCGCCTCGAAGATTTCCTCGACACGCGGGAGGCCCGAGGTGATGTCGAGCCCGCCGGCGACGCCGCCCGTGTGGAACGTGCGCATCGTCAGCTGCGTGCCCGGCTCACCGATCGACTGCGCGGCGATGATGCCGATGGCGACGCCCTGCTGGACCAGTTCGCCGGTCGCGAGCGAGCGTCCGTAGCAGCGCTGGCAGACGCCGCGCCGCGCCATGCAGGTCAGCGGTGAGCGCACGTGGACCTGCTCGACCTGCGCCTCGACGATGCGCTGCGCGGTCTCCTCGTCGATCTCCTCGTTGGCGTCGAGGATCAGCTCACCCGTCTCCGGGTGCGCGACCGGCGCGGCGGTCCAGCGACCGGTCATGCGCTCCTCGAGCGAGGCAAGGAGGCCCTGCTCGGCGCGCTCGCGCAGCCAGATGCCGCCGAGGGCCCCGCCCTCCTCGGAGCAGTCGCCGTCGAGCACGATCACGTCCTGCGCGACATCGATCATGCGCCGCGTGAGGTAGCCGGAGTCGGCGGTGCGCAGCGCGGTGTCGGCAAGGCCCTTGCGGGCGCCGTGCGTGGAGGTGAAGTACTCGAGGACGGACAGGCCCTCGCGGAACGAGGAGCGGATCGGCAGGTCGATGATGCGGCCGCTGGGGTCGCTCATCAGCCCGCGCATGCCGCCCATCTGGCGGATCTGGGCGATGTTTCCCTTTGCGCCGGAGTCGGCCATCAGGGCCAGCGGGCCGAGGCGGTCGAGGCTGTCCTCGAGTGCGCCCTGGATCTGGTCCGTGGCCTCCTGCCAGACATCGATCGCGGCCAGGTAGCGCTCGTTCTCCGTCATCAGCCCCATCTGGAACTGCTCCTCGAGCGCGTCGATGCGCTGGTCGGCGCCGGCCATCAGGTCCGCCTTGGCCTGCGGGACGCTGATGTCGGAGACGGCGATCGAGATCCCGGACTGGGTGGCGTAGCGGAAGCCGATGTCCTTGATCGCGTCCACGAACTCGACGGTCCGCTCGGTGCCGAGCTCCTGGTAGACGTTGGAGACCAGCGAGCGCAGCGCCTTCTTGTCCATGACGTCGTTCTGGAAGCCGAGGTCGCCCGGGACGATGCTGTTGAAGAGCACGCGCCCGACGGTGGTCTCGAGGACCGAGCCGTTCTGGCGCAGCCGAATCGGGTCGTGGATGCGCAGGTGGCCCAGCTGGTAGGCGGTGCGCACCTCGTCCGGACCGGTGTAGGCGCGGGTGTCAGTGGCGGCGTCCTCCGGCGGACCGTCCACGGTCATGTAGTAGCAGCCGAGCACCATGTCCAGCGTCGGCGCCACCACCGGCTCACCGTCCGAGGGCGAGAGCAGGTTCCGGGTGCTGAGCAGCACCTGGCGGGCCTCCGCGACCGCCTCGTAGGAGAGCGGTACGTGGACGGCCATCTGGTCGCCGTCGAAGTCGGCGTTGTAGGCGAAGCAGACCAGCGGGTGGAGCTGGATCGCCGAGCCCTCGACAAGCACCGGCTCGAACGCCTGGATGCCGAGGCGGTGCAGGGTGGGGGCGCGGTTGAGCAGGACCGGCCGGTCCTCGATCACCTCGTCCAGGACGTCCCAGACCTCGGGCCGCGCGCGCTCGACGATGCGCTTCGCGCTCTTGATGTTGTGGGCCAGCCCCTTGCGGACGAGGGCGTGCATGATGAACGGCTTGAACAGCTCGAGCGCCATCTTCTTGGGCAGCCCGCACTGGTGCAGGCGCAGGTCCGGGCCGACCACGATCACGGAGCGGCCGGAGTAGTCGACGCGCTTGCCGAGCAGGTTCTGGCGGAAGCGCCCCTGCTTGCCCTTGAGCAGATCGGAGAGCGACTTCAGCTTGTGGTTGCCGGAGCCGCTGACGGCGCGCCCGCGGCGGCCGTTGTCGATCAGCGAGTCCACGGACTCCTGCAGCATCCGCTTCTCGTTGCGCACGATGATCTCGGGCGCGCCGAGGTTAAGCAGCCGCTTCAGCCGGTTGTTGCGGTTGATCACGCGGCGGTAGAGGTCGTTGAGGTCGGAGGTGGCGAAGCGCCCGCCGTCGAGCTGCACCATGGGGCGCAGGTCCGGCGGCAGCACCGGCAGCTCCTGGATGATCATCCAGTCCGGGCGGTTGCCGGACTTGCGCAGCGCCTCGACGACGCGCAGGCGCTTGGTGGCCTTCTTGCGGCGCTGCCCGGAGCTGGAGTGCGTCTCGCCCTGCAGCTTCACGCGCAGCCCGTCGAGGTCCATGCGCTCGAGGATGCCGACGATCGCCTCGGCGCCCATGCCGGCCTTGAAGACCAACCCGAAGCGCTCGTCCAGCTCGCGGAACTCCTGCTCCGTGAGGATCGTGAGCGTGTCCGACTCCAGCGGGTCGCGCAGCTTCTCGAGGCGCTTGATCAGGTCCTCGTGCTCCTTGCGCACGGCGTCGCGGGCGGTGGCCACCTGCTGGCGCAGCGGCTCCAGCTCCTCGAACGCCTCGTCGCGCTTCTGCTGGGCGTCGGCCGCGGCGGCGGTCTGGATCCGCGTCTTCTGCTCGGTGATCTCCTCCTCGACGGCGCTCACCTGGTCGCGGGCGACGTCGTGGAGCGTGGCGATGGTGTTCGCGCCGATGCGCTGGCCGCGGCTGGCCAGCGTCTTCCCGCGGAAGGCGAGCTTGGCGCGCAGCTTCTCGGTGTCGCGCTCCTGCAGCTCCTGCTCCAGCGCGCTCGCCTCGGCCATGACCGCGTCGATCTGCCCGGGCAGCTCGGCGTCGGCGGCCTCGATGTCGGCGTCACGCCGGCGCTCGACCTCGGCGATCTCGAGCTCGAGCGACTCCTCGCGGATCGCGATGCGGTTGGCGGCGGCGCCTTCGCGGCGGTTGACCTCGTCCTCGATCTCGGAGAGCAGCTGCTCCAGCGCGTGCTGGCGCGCCTCGTCGTTGACCTCGGTGATCACGTAGTGCGCGAAGTAGAGGACGCGCTCCAGCGTGCGCGGGGCCACGTCGAGCAGCAGGCCGAGGCGGCTGGGCACGCCCTTGGCGAACCAGATGTGCGTGACCGGGGCGGCCAGGCTGATGTGGCCCATGCGCTCGCGGCGCACCTTGCTGCGTGCGACCTCGACGCCGCACTTGTCGCAGGTGATGCCCTTGTAGCGGACGCGCTTGTACTTGCCGCAGTAGCACTCGAAGTCCTTGGTCGGGCCGAAGATCTTCTCGCAGAAGAGCCCGTCCTTCTCAGGCTTGAGCGTGCGGTAGTTGATGGTCTCCGGCTTGGTGACCTCGCCGTAAGACCAGGACCGGATCTGCGCGGGCGATGCCAGCGACAGCCGAATCGCGTTGAAATCGTTGACCTCAAGCACTGGCGCTCTCCTCTGCCTCGCGACCGGACAAGTTGATGCCGAGCGATGGAATCGCCTCGATGTAGTCCTCGGAGAAGGCGACCTGCTCCTCGTCCTCGTTGAGGATCTCGACGCTCATGCAGAGCGACTGGAGCTCCTTGACGAGCACCTTGAAGGACTCCGGCACGCCGGGTTCCATCGTGTTCTCACCCTTGACGATCGCCTCGTAGGCCTTGACGCGGCCGACGACGTCGTCGGACTTCACGGTGAGCATCTCCTGGAGGATGTGCGCGGCGCCGTAAGCCTCCAGCGCCCAGACCTCCATCTCGCCGAAGCGCTGGCCACCGAACTGCGCCTTGCCGCCCAGCGGCTGCTGGGTGATCAGCGAGTACGGCCCAGTGGAGCGGGCGTGGATCTTGTCCTCCACGAGGTGCACGAGCTTCAGCATGTAGATGTAGCCGACGGTGACCGGCTGGTCGAAGGGCTCGCCGGTGCGCCCGTCGTAGAGCACCTGCTTGCCCCAGACCGGCGGCGCCTCGCCGCTGCGGCGGGCGACCTCGTCGAGGCGCGCCTCGAAGGCGTCCTCGTCCAGGTCGCGCACGTCGCGCTCGCCGCGCTGCTCGAGCCAGAGCGTCAGGCAGGCGGTGCGCGCTGCGCCGGTATGTTCGCCGCCCAGCACTTCGTCGGCGTTGAAGCCGCCCTCGCTGACGTAGCCGGCGATGCGGTCGACGTCGACGTGCGCGCCGACCGGCAGGATGTCGGCGCTGCCGTTGGCGCGGCTGCCGTTCCCGCCGTGCCCGTTGGCCGCGGCCATCGCCTCCGGGGAGACGGCGCCCGCCTGGACGGCGAGCCAGGCGCGCGCGAGGGCGTCCTGGATCTCGGCGTCGGACGCGCCGTCGAAGACGGGCGTGACCGCGCGCATGCCCAGCGTGTTGGCGGCCCAGCCGAGGTGCGTCTCCAGCACCTGGCCGACGTTCATGCGCGAGGGCACGCCGATCGGGTTGAGCACGATCTCGATCGCGCGCCCATCCTCGAGGTAGGGCATGTCCTCGATCGGCGTGATGCGGGAGACGACGCCCTTGTTGCCGTGGCGGCCGGCCATCTTGTCGCCCTCGGAGATCTTGCGCTTCTGGGCGACGGAGACGCGGACCATCATGTTCACGTCGGCGGGCAGCTCGTCGTTGGCGGTGCGCTCGAAGACGCGCACGTCGATCACCTTGCCGCGCTCGCCGTGCGGGACGCGCAGCGAGGTGTCCTTCACCTCGCGCGCCTTCTCGCCGAAGATCGCGCGCAGCAGCTTCTCCTCCGGTGTCAGCTCGGTCTCGCCCTTCGGCGTGATCTTGCCGACGAGGATGTCGCCCTCGCGGACCTCGGCGCCGACGCGGATGATGCCGCGATCGTCGAGGTCGCGCAGCGACTCATCCCCGACGTTGGGGATGTCGCGCGTGATCTCTTCCGGCCCCAGCTTCGTGTCGCGCGCCTCGACCTCGTACTTCTCGATGTGGATCGAGGTGAACTTGTCCTCGCGGATCATGGACTCGGAGAGCACGATCGCGTCCTCGAAGTTGAGGCCCTCCCAGGACATGAAGGCGACGAGCACGGACTGGCCGAGCGCCAGTTCGCCGTGCTCCGTGGAGGAGGAGTCGACCAGCGGCTGGCCCTGCATGATGCGGTCGCCCTTGCGGACCAGCGGGCGCTGGCTGATGCAGGTGCCCTGGTTGGAGCGCACGAACTTGCTGAGCGGGTAGCGCTCCTCGCGGCCGCTGTCGTAGAGAATCGTCAGGAAGCTGGCGGTGGAGCTGAGCACCTCGCCGTCCTCCTCGGCGAGGATGACCTGGCGCGAGTCGACGGCGACCGGGCCCTCCATGCCGGTGCCGACCAGCGGCACCTCGGGGCGCACCAGCGGCACGGCCTGGCGCTGCATGTTCGCGCCCATCAGCGCGCGGTTCGCGTCGTCGTGCTCCAGGAACGGGATCAGAGCCGCCGCGACGGAGACGATCTGCTTCGGCGAGACGTCCAGGTAGTCGACGTCGCCGGGCTGCACCATGCGCAGCCGCTCGGCGTGGCGCACCTCGACACGCTCGTCGGAGAGGTTGGAGTCTTCATCGAGGTGGGTGTTGGCCTGCGCGATGCGGAAGGCTTCCTCCTGCTGCGCGTCCAGGTAGACGGTCCGGGTCGAGGCGAACGGGCGCACCGGGATGCGGTCCTCGTCCGCGTCGGCCAGCTTCGCGGCCAGCTCGTCGGTGACCACCCGGCCGGCGCGCGCGATCTGGTTGCCCTCGGCGTCCTTGACGCCGGCGGCGAGGATGCGGCCGACGAGCTCCGGGCTCTTCTTGCCCACGTCCTTCAGCACCGGGCGGTAGGGCGTCTCGATGAAGCCGAAGTCGTTGACGCGGCCGTAGGTGGCGAGGTTGCCGATCAGGCCGATGTTCGGACCCTCCGGCGTCTCGATCGGGCAGATCCGGCCGTAGTGGCTGAAGTGCACGTCGCGCACGTCGAAGCCGGCGCGGTCACGCGAAAGGCCGCCGGGCCCGAGGGCGGAGAGCCGCCGCTTGTGGGCCAGCTCGGCGAGCGGGTTGGTCTGGTCCATGAACTGGGAGAGCTGCGAGCCGCCGAAGAACTCCTTCATCGCGGCGACCACGGGGCGCACGTTGACCAGCGCGGAGGGCGTTGCCTCCTCCGGGTCGGTGATCGTCATGCGCTCGCGCACCACGCGCTCCATGCGCAGCAGGCCGATCCGGAACTGGTTCTGGATCAGCTCGCCCACCGAGCGCACGCGGCGGTTGCCGAGGTGGTCGATGTCGTCCGGGCGGCCGACGCCGTTGTTGATCTCCACCATCTTGCGGACCAGCTCGATGATGTCGGCGCCGCGCAGGGTGCGCTGCTCCGGCTGGTCGGCGAGCGCGAGCCGCTTGTTGACCTTGTAGCGGCCGACGCGGCCCAGGTCGTAGCGGCGCTCGCCGAAGAAGAGCGTGTCCAGCAGGTTGCGCGCGTTCTCGGCCGTCGGCGGGTCGCCGGGGCGGATGCGGCGGTAGAACTCCTCGAGCGCGGTCTGGCGATTCTCGGAGGGGTCCTTGGCGAGCGTGGCGTCGAGGTAGGAGTGCTCCTCGTCGGTGTCGACGTCGGCGAGCATCGCGCGGACGCGCTCGTCGGTGCCGCGCTCCTCGTCGCTGAGGCCCTCCTCCATGTCGACGGCGCGGAGGAGGATGGTGACCGGGATCTTGCGCTTGCGGTCCACCTTCACGGAGACGATGTCCTTGGCGGAGGTCTCGAACTCCAGCCAGGCGCCGCGGTTGGGGATCAGCTTCGCCTGGGTGAGGCGGCGGCCGGTCGCCGGGTCGCGCGTCTCGGTGAAGTAGACGCCGGGCGAGCGCACGAGCTGGGAAACCACGACGCGTTCGGCGCCGTTGATGATGAAGGTGCCCTGCTCGGTCATCAGCGGCAGGTCGCCCAGGAACAGCTGCTGCTCCTTGATCTCGCCCGTCTCCTTGACGGTGAGCGAGGTGTCGACGAGCAGCCGTGCGGAGTAGGTGGTGTCGCGCTGACGGCACTCGCGCTCGGAGAGGCGGGGCTCCTCGAGGCGGTAGTCGGTCAGCTCGAGGCCCATGCGTGTGCCGGTGAAGTCCTCGATCGGCGAGATCTCGTCGAAGAGTTCACGCAGGCCCTCGTTCAGGAAACGCTGGAACGACCGGCGTGGCATGTCGATCAGGTTCGGCACGTCCAGTACCGGGCTCGCCTTGCCGTAGTGCTGCGTAGCGAGGGACGTGTGCGCCGTCTGCCGAATGGTCGTGACCAAGGAGCGACTCCTCCGACTAATCACCAGGGTTCATCGGGCGTGGTGGGGCCGCGACGCATGCACATACCGGGGCCGCACACGTGCGCCCCCGGCGTGACCGGAGTTCGCTGTCGGTCAGTAGATGTGGTATTGCCGCGCCCAACGCTGCTACGAGTTTACCCCACCAGGCACAGATATGAAAGCGTACCGCACCGCGGATTGCTTGCCAAATCCGCATTTGGCGCGCTGCGCTTGCAGATCGTGCGCTACGGCGCGTCCGAGGGCGCGCGGTGGGGGCGCCGGGCGGCCTCCGCCCAGACCCGCCAGGCCTCCTTCGGCTGTCCCGCCGTGTCCAGCAGGCCGCTGCTCCTGAGCAGCTCGATGGGCAGGTCGGAGACGAACTGCGGATCGCGGCTCGCGTACCAGACCACGAACGGCGACTGCAGCGCCTCAGCGTCCCCCAACAGCCGCTGGAGGTAGCGACGCTGCTCCTCGGGCGTCGAGGAGTTGATCCCCCCGGGGCCGGTGCCGGATGAGAAACCGGTCGCCGCGAACGCGATCGGCAGGTCCGTGTGGTCCCGCAGTTGCGAGTAGTAGTCGCCCGGGATGTTGCGGGCGACCTCATGGACGAGCGAGGGGAAGGTCGCGATCGCCACCACGTCCAGACGCTCGCCGAAGTCCTCCAGCCGCTCCCAGCGCGGCGGGTGTGCGACCTCCCACGGCGTTACGCCCAGCAACTGCTCGTACTGGAACGTGGGGAAGACCAGCGTCCGGGGGCTGACCTGCTTCACCACGTCGTAGACCTCGCGGTAGACGCCGAGGTAGGCCTCGTACTCCGCGGCCGAGCGATCGAACGTGGCGTTCACCTCGATCCCGAACGCGAGGTAGGCGGGCTGGAAGGCGCCGGCGACGAAGCGGGCCTCGGCGACGAGGGCGGCGCGGAGATCGGGGTTCAGCAGCCCCGCGCCCGCGTACCCGTCGGGCAGCGCCGCGAGGCGGCCGCGATCCGCGGGGGCGTACGGATCGAGCGCGTAGAAGAGCGTCAGGTTGCGCTCCTCGATGGCGCGCGCCTCGCGCTGCGTCAGCTCGCGCAGCTCCTCGGAAGGCTCGACGCCGGGCAGGAACTCGGCCCAGGTGGGGCTGCGCTGGATCAGCAGCAGGTCTCCGTACAGCGCCGTGAGGTCGAGCGCCTCGACGTAGGCGGCGTCGTCGAGGCGCGAGGGCAGCGAGGAGAAGCCGAGCCGGAAGGGGCGCGGTTCGCCGGCCTCGGGGATCGGCGTCGCCGTGAAGGTGGGCTCCTCGACGCGCTCGACGCGGCAACCAACGGCGGCGAGCGCGAGCAGCGCCAGCAGCGCGGCCTGCAGCGCGACACGGACGTGCGGGACAGGCGGGAGCCCTCTCATCCCTCGATTGTCGCAAGTCGGGGGAGGAAAAGGCGAACCGGGGCCCGCGGCGGCCGGGTTCGCCCGCCGTTGTAGACTGCGCCACGTGGAGAGTTCCCGCTTTCGCCGCCTCGTCCAGCGAGCGCTCGACGCGCTGCCGCCGGAGATCGACGCCTACCTCAACAACGTCGCGATCGTGATCGAGCGCGAGCCCAGCACCGAGGATCTTGAGGACGCCGGGGTCGAGCCGGGCTCGACGCTGTTCGGGCTCTACGTCGGCACGCCGCTGACCGATCGCGGCGAGTACCACATGACGCTGCCCGACCGGATCCTGATCTTCCAGGGCCCGCTGGAGCGCGCCTTCCACCCTCGCGACATCCCGGACGAGGTGCAGCGCACCGTGCTGCACGAGCTGGCGCACCACTTCGGGTTCGAGGAGCGCGAGATGGAGCGGCTCGGCCTCGACTAGTCCCGGCCCGCGGCGGCGCGGCGCAGCAGCCGCTCGGCGGCGTCCGCGGCCAGCTCCGCGGCGCGCTCCATCGCCTCCGCCTCCGTGACGCCCTCGCCCGCGAGCACCTCGAGGTCGGCGACGCCCTCGGGACTGCCGCTCGCCGCGCCCGCGACGGCGAGGCAGGGCCGCCCGAGGGCGGCGCAGCGTTCGATCACGTGCGCGACGGTCTTGCCGAAAGTGGTCTGCGCGTCGAGCGAGCCCTCGCCGGTGACGACGAGGTCGGCGGCCTCGATCGCCGCATCGAGGCCGACCGCGTCGGCGACAAGCGCGGCGCCGGACTCGATCCCGCCGCCGACCGCGCCGATCAGCCCGGCCGCCAGGCCGCCGCCCGCGCCGCCGCCGGGCAGGTCCGTCAGCTCGACGCCGAGGTCGTGGCGCACGGTGCGCGCCCAGCGCCCGAGCGCGTCCTCGAGCATCTCGCCCAGTTCGCCGGCGACGCCCTTCTGCGGGCCGTATACGTACGTCGCGCCTTCCTCGCCGAGCAGCTCGTTCGTGACGTCGACGGCGACGCGCAGGTCGACGTCGGCGAGGCGCCGGTCGACCCCGGAGCTGTCGAGCACGAAGACGTTGAGCAGGTGGATGCCGCCCGCGGGCTCGGGCAGCGGACCGCGATCGCGGTCGAGCAGGCGGTAGCCGAGCGCCTGCGCGGCGCCCGCCCCGCCGTCATTGGTGGCGGTGCCGCCCACGCCGACGATGAGCGAGCGCGCGCCGCGGTCGACGGCGTCGCGGATCAGCTCGCCGACGCCGTAGCTGGTCGCATAGCCGGGGTCGCGCAGGTCGGGCGGGACGAGCACGAGCCCGGCGGCCGCGGCGGACTCGATCAGCGCCGTCGGCGGCCCGCCGGACGCGTCCGGCAGCAGCGCGTAGTGCGCCTCGATGCGGTCGCCGAGAGGGCCGGTCACCTCGGCGGCGACGAGCTCGCCTCCGGTCGCCGCGGCGACGAGGGCGGCGGTGCCGGGGCCGCCGTCGGCGAGGGGGAGCGCGTGGACGTCCGTGACGCCGGGTGCGCGGCGAGCGCCCTCGGCGATCGCGGCGGCGGCCTCGGGCGCGGTGAGGGAGCCCTTGAACTCTTGCGGGCAGACGAGGAGCCGCACGCGCTCAGGTGCCCCAGCCGAAGAGCAGTCGCAGCGCCGAGCCGATCAGGATCGCGGCGACGTAGGCGTAGCCGAGGGTGCGCGCGTGCTTCCCGAGGAGGCGCAGTCGCCTCGGCTGCATGAGCGCCAGCCAGGCGATCGCGAGTCCGCTCGCGATGAGGGCGTAGAAGATGAGGCGCGCCATGCCCGAATCCTAGCCGAGCGTGGCGCCAAGCACCCGCGAGCGCGCGCAGGCAGCCCACCCGAGTCCCCGGGGGCGGTCCAGGGCTGCTCCGGCTGGTGCGGCCGTGCCAGATCCTCGATCAGGCTCAGCGGCGTTTACGACAGGCGTGCGTTCAGCAGCCGGTTCAGGCTCACGCCCTCCTCGGCCGCCTGCGTCGCGAGTTCGCGGTGTATCTCGGGCGGAACGCGAAGGAGGATGCGCCCGGAGTAGGGGCGGGTTGCCAACGGCTCGGGAGCAGCCTCGCCGACGGACTGCATGTCCTGCACGGCGTCGGCCACGGCCCGCCGGATGCCGGCGAACGCGTCCTCCGGTTGCGGCGCCAGCCAGCTGAGGAGCGGGAACTCCAGGCACAGGCCCACGTACTCCTCGTCCTCTTCTGACCACGTGATGCGGTAGGTGTATTGATCACTCATCGCCGGCCTCCAACCTGTCGATGGCCTTCAGCACCTGTCTCACCTGGTACGCCTTGGCCGCACCTCTGTCGTTCTGGATGTTGACCCTCGGGTCTCCGGGCCAGGGCGTGCGATAGACCCGGTGGCTGCCGCCCGTCCGTCGCGCCGGCCCGAAGTAGTGGTCGCAGACCTTCGCCAGGTCGGTGAAGCGGACGCCACGCGGGTTGGCGCGCATCTGCCTGACAGTTGCCGCGATGCTGGCCACACATGAATGATACCACTATCGCTATCACTCATCGTAGCCCCGTGCGGGACGGCGCCTTCGAGACGCTGGCGCTTCAATGATGCGATCGCCCGGTCGCTGGGCCACATCCTGAGGCAGGCTCGGCGGCGCTTACGACAAGCGTGGCGTTCGCGTCACGTGCGGTCAGAGGCGGGCGTCCAGCAGGGCGGCGCCACCGGACCAGTCGAGCAAGCGGGCGGTTCTTGCCAGCGTGATGGCTTGACTAGCACACGCGTTCTTGCGATACTTGCTGAGGAACGCATGTTCGCCACGAGGTATCGCGATGGTCACCACGCTTGCTCCAGTCGATCGCACGGTGGCGGAGGGTGCGGGCGGCGCGGCCCGGGCCGGAGGCGAGGCGGCGCCGTTGCGGCGGCTGCGCCGGATGCCCTCCTTCGGGCCGCGCTGCCCGGACTGCGCCGGCCCCCTCGCCTTCGGCGAGGGCTGCTCGCTCTGCCCCGTCTGCGGCTACTCCGGCTGCTCCTCGTAACCTCGCCTCTTTGGCTAAGATGCCGTGGCGGCACACGGGCCGCTGCGGATAGCCGGGAGGCAGACGGCGATGAAGATCGACATCTTTTCCGAGATGCAGCACCCGAAGTCGCTCTGGGGCGACGACGGTCAGCACGAGCACCGGCTCTTCGAGCAGACGCTCGAGCAGGCCAAACTCGCCGACGAGATGGGCTACGGCTGCTGGTGGGAGGTCGAGCACCACACGGCCGTCGAGTTCAGCTTCAGCTCCGCGCCCGAACTGATGTTGACCGCCATCGCCCAGAACACGCAGCAGATCGACGTCGGTCACGCCGCGGTGCTGGCGCCCTCGCGCTTCAACCACGCGATCCGCATCGCCGAGCGCGCGGCTTTCCTCGACCACCTCAGTAACGGCCGCCTGCAGATGGGCATGGCTCGCAGCACGGTCCCGGAGTGGCGCACGTTCAACATCGAAGCGGACTCGACGCGTGACCAGCTCCAGCAGACGTTCGAGATGGTTCCGAAGATGTGGACGCAGGACACGTTCTCCTGGAAGAGCGACCAGTACGAGATCAACGACGTCTCGATCATCCCGAAGCCGTACCAGAAGCCGCACCCGCCGCTCTGGCAGGCCTGCAGCAGCATCCCCTCCTTCGAGCAGGCGGGTCGCAACGGCGTCGGCGCGCTCGGCGTCACGCTCTGGGCCTCGCATGAGGAGGTGCAGGGGATGGTCGACATCTACCGGAAGGCCTCGGCGGAGTGTGAGAACCCGGTCGGCGAGTTCCAGAACAACCAGATCGCCTTCTTCACCTTCGTGCACGGGGCGGACAGCAGCGAGGAGGCGCTGGCGAACGGCGCCGCCGGCGCCGCCGCCTGGTACACCAACGAGGCGTTCTCCTTCTTCGAGGTGCGCGAGAGCTTCATCGAGGTCGCGCGCGAGATGGAGGCCGCCGCGAGCGATCCCGCGGGCGGCGGTCTCGTCGGCCAGTACGCCCGTGACCACGCCGATCCGAGCGAGGCCGCGATCATGATCGGGCGGATCATGGAGGGCGAAGAGGTTGGCGAGGACGAGATGTTCGAGGTCCTCAGCCGCCAGGAGTCGCTCATCGTCGGCGACCAGGACAAGATCCGGGAGGGCTTCAAGTTCTACGAGGAGGTCGGCATCGACCGGCTCATGACCCTGCACCAGGTGGGCCCGCTCTCGCACGACAAGATCATGAAGAGCATCCGGCTCGTCGGCGAGGTCATCCCGGAGTTCGATCGCCCCTAAGCGGCTCCTCCGGCTGCGCCTCGTCGCGCCCTCGAAGGTCGCGTGAGGATCACGCCCGCGGCGGCGTAGCGCCTGCGGATTGCGCGTGCGTATACTCGCGCCACAGCCTGCAAACGCAGGGTCTCCCCGATACGCAGGGGCGCGATGGTCACCGATACACAGCGCGGTCCCGATGGGACCAGTTCCGCCACTGACGACGCTGATCTCGATGCGCTGATCCAGCGCGTCCGCCAGCACATCGTGCGCATGGTCTTCGAGGCCAGCTCCGGCCACATCGGCGGCTCGATGTCCGCCGCCGAGATCATGTCCGTGCTCTACACAAGGATCATGCGCCAGGATCCGCAGCGTCCGGACTGGCCGGAGCGCGACCGCTTCGTGATGAGCAAGGGCCACGCGACGCCCGTGCAGTATGCGCTGCTCGCCGAGCTCGGCTACTTCCCCGTCGAGGAATTGAGCACCTTCCGCACGAAGGGCACGCGGCTGCAGGGGCACTCCGTGCTCGGCAAGCCGCCGGGGGTGGAGAACAGCGCCGGCTCGCTGGGCATGGGGCTCTCGTTCGGCCTCGGCATGCGGCTCTCGGCGCGCCTCGCCGGCTCCGACACGCGCGTCTGGGTGCTGATGGGCGACGGCGAGCAGAACGAGGGCCAGGTCTGGGAGGCCGCGATGGCGGCCTCGCACCACGCCGCCGAGGGCCTGATCGCGCTGATCGACAAGAACGGCATCCAGAACGACGACCACACCGCCTCGACGATGGTGACCGAGCCGCTCGACCGCAAGTACGAGTCCTTCGGCTGGGCCGTGCGCAGCGGCGTGGACGGACACGACACGGGCGCCGTCGAGGAGGCGCTGCGCTGGGCCACCGAGGTGAGTGGCCAGCCCGCCTGCGTGATCTTCGACACCGTGAAGGGGCGCGGCGTCTCCTTCATGGAGGACAACCCCGGCTTCCACGGTGCGCCGCCCTCGCCGGAGCAGTACGAGCAGGCGCTCGGCGAGCTGGGCGTGACGCCGGAGGCGCAGCCATGACCACCGCACCAGCTCCCGCCGCGACTCGCGAGGCGACCGGCCCGACGCTGATCCGGCTGCACGAGGAAGGCCACGACATCGTCGTGGCCGACGCCGACCTCGGGAAGTCGACCTCGGCGCGGCTGTTCGGGGACCGCTTCCCGGAGCGCTTCTTCAGCTTTGGTGTGGCGGAGCAGAACATGATCTCGGCCGCCGCGGGGATGGCGGCGATGGGCCGCATCGCCGTCGCGACGACGTTCGCCGTCTTCGCCGAGCACGCCTACGACCAGCTGCGCATGTCCGTCTCGCAGCCGAACCTCAGCGTCAAGATGATCGCCTCCCACGGCGGCGTCTCGGTCGGCGAGGACGGCGCCTCGGCGCAGTCGGTCGAGGACATCGCGGTGATGTCCTCGCTCGTCAACTTCAACGTCGTCGTCCCGGCGGACGTCGTCCAGGCAGAGGCGGCGATCGAGACGGCGATCCGCACGCCTGGCCCGTTCTACATCCGCACCGACCGCCCGAAGCACGCCGTCCTCTACACGGACGGCGCGCGCTTCGAGCTGGGCCGCGCCGACCAGCTGCGTGAGGGCGGCGACGTCACCCTCATCTCCTACGGGCTGATGGTCGAACGCACCCTCGAGGCGGCTGGGCTGCTGGCAGCCGGGGGCATCGAGGCGCGCGTGCTCAACATGGCGACGATCCGCCCGCTCGACCTCGAGGCGCTGACGCGCGCCGCCGCCGAGACGGGGGCGATCGTCGTCGCCGAGGAGCACCTGATGCACTCCGGCCTCGGCGCGATGTGCGCGCAGGCGCTGGCGACGCGCGCGCCCGTGCCGATGGAGTTCGTCGGCATCGACAACCGCTACGGCGAGTCCGGCCTCTGGCACGAGGTGCTGGAGATCGTCGGGCTGACCCCGCAGGCGATCGCCGCCGCCGCGCAGCGCGCCGTCGGGCGCAAGTCCGGCTAAGCCGACCCGACTCGCCCCTTACCCGCCCTCGAGGCCGAGCGCTTCCGGGATCTGACGCAACTCGCTGACCTCGGCATGGGGCAGCGCGCCCTCGCCGGCGGGGTCCGGCGCGGGCCAGTCGCCGCGGTTCACCCAGATCGCCGCGAGCCCGAAGGCGCATGCGCCAGCAACGTCGTCCGTGGGGTTGTCGCCGATGAAGACGGCGCGCGCCGGTGAGACGCCCAGCGCCTCGAGGGCGCTCGCGAAGATCGCCGGGTCCGGCTTGCGCACGCCGAACTCGCCGGAGACGAGGACCACCTCGAAGTGGCGGTCGAGCGCGAACTTCTCGATCTTCGGGCGCTGCAACGCGCTCGGCCCGTTCGAGATCAGCCCGAGGGGGTAGCGCGCGCCGAGCCGTTCGAGCAGCGGCTCGGCGTCCGGGAAGATCGCGAGCTGCCCGGGCGTGGCCGCCAGGTAGCTCGCGTGCAACCGCTCGACCAGCTCGGCGTCCGGCCCGAGGTGCTCGCTGACGAGCCGCTCGAACGCCTCGATGGTGAAGCGCGCCTGCCACTCGCCGAAGCCGGCGGCGCGGTGCGCCTCCTCGCCGTAGCGGCGGAAGTGCTCGTCGTAGATCGCCGTCGGCGATCCGAGCCGCTGCAGGGCGGGACTGCGCGCGTGCAGGTCGGCGATCGCCTCGGCGAAGCCGGCGCGCCAGCTGCCGCGCGCGTCCACGAGTGTGTCGTCGAGGTCAAAGAGTACGGCCTCGATCTGGTCGGGGGCGGGCAGGCTGGAGGGACGCACAGGCGTGACGCCGGGGCGCGGCTCAGGAGGAGCCGTCGTCCTCGCCGTCCTCGCTCTCGTCCTCGTCGTCTTCGTCGTCGCTGTCGTCGGCGAAGACGCCGACCTCCTCGCCGCGCCAGACGGTGACGATCAGGTCCTCGCGGTAGGGGTCGGCGGTGGAGACGATCTCGTCGTCGAGCGCCTCGAGCAGGTCGTGCAGGGTTTCGTCGGAGACGGACTGGTGGACGGCGAGGGTGGCGTGCGCGCCGGCCGCGGTGAGGTGGATGTCGGCGCGGGCGATCGCGTGCTCGCCGTCGTCGACACGGTAGGACTCGGAGTGGGGAGTGCGAGCCTCCCGCGTGAACCGGAACTCAGCCATCTGACCCTCCCCGGAGGATTGCGCGGCGTGCGGCGAACGCGCCCTCATTCGACCTTACCGCGATGCTGCCGCAGGCGCTCGCCGCGTGCGCGGCGAGGGCGTCAGGTGCGGATCTGGCCGCGCCCGAGCACGACCCACTTGTACGAGGTCAGCTCGCGCAGCCCCATCGGCCCGCGCGCGTGCAGCTTCCCCGTCGAGATGCCGACCTCGCAGCCGAGGCCGAACTGCGCGCCGTCGTTGAAGTAGGTGGAGGCGTTGACGAAGACCGCCGAGGCGTCCGCCTCGCGCAGGAAGCGCTGCGCCGCGGCGTAGGAGTCGCTCACGATTGCCTCGGAGTGCCCGCTGCCGTGCTCCTCGATGTGCGCGAGCGCGTCGTCGAGCGAGTCCACGACGCGCAGCGAGCAGTCGAGCGAGAGCCACTCGCGGTCGTAGTCCTCCTCGTCGACGGGGACGGCGTTGGGAGCCTCGCCGGCGAGTGCGCCGGCGCGCGCGTCGGCGTGCACGGTGACGCCGCGCTCGCCGAGCGCGCGGGTGATGTGCGGCACGAACTGCGCCGCCACGTCGCGGTGCACGAGCAGCGTGTCCATCGCGTTGCAGACCGAGGGCCGCTGCGTCTTCGCGTTGACGACGATCGGCTCCGCCATCTCGAGGTCGGCGTCGGCGTCGATGTAGGTGTGGCAGACGCCGATCCCGCCGGCGATGACGGGCATCGTCGCCTCGTCGCGGACGCGCCGGATCAGGTCGGCGCCGCCGCGAGGAATCATCAGGTCGATCTCGTCGGCGGCGCGCAGCATCTCGCCAACCGCGGCGCGGTCGGTGGACTGGATGAACTCGACGCAGTGGGCGGGCAGGCCGGCCCCCTCGATGGCGCGAGCGGCGATCGAGGCCAGCGCCGCGGAGCTTGCGTGCGCGTCGCTGCCGGAGCGCAGCAGCACGCCGTTGCCGGCCTTGAGGCAGATCGAGGCGATGTCGATCGTCACGTTGGGGCGCGACTCGTAGATCGCGCCGATCACGCCGAGCGGCACGCGCATGCGTCCCACCTGCAGGCCGTTGGGGCGCGTCTGCAGTTCCTCGATCTGGCCCACCGGGTCGGGCAGGTCGGCAACGGCGCGCACGTCCCCGGCCAGCGAGGCGATGCGCTCCGGCGTGAGCTCCATGCGGTCCAGGAAGGAGCCGGTGACGCCGTTCGCCTCGGCGCGCTCCAGCTCCGGCCCGTTGATCGCGAGGATCGTGTCGGTCTGGGCCTCCAGGGCGGCGGCGATCGCCTCGAGGGCCGCGTTCTTGCGGTCCGCGGGTGTGGTGGCCAGGCGGCGGCTCGCCCCGCGCACGCGGCTGGCGCGCTCGACGGCCTCGGATTGTGCTGTGGTTGTCATAGCGATCAGTCTATCCGGCGCTGGCCGGACCGTCTCCCCGATGGCCTGTCAGAGCAGCACCAGGTTGTCGCGGTGCACGGCCTCGTCGCCGTAGTCGTAGCCGAGGAGTTCCTCGATGCGGTCGGAGTGTACGCCGCTGATGCGGCGCAGGTCCTCGGCGCCGTAGTTCACGCGGCCGCTTGCGATGTGCTCGCCCTCGCGGCTCTCGATGCGGACGACACTTCCACGCTCGAACTCGCCGCTGGTGGCGACGATCCCGGCGGGGAGCAGCGAGCGCCCGTGCCGCACGAGCGCGCGGACCGCGCCCTCGTCGATCGTGATCGAGCCCTGCACGTGCAGCGGGGAGAGCAGGTAGCGGCGACGGCTCTCGAGGCGGTCCGTGGTCGGGGCGAACCAGGTGCCGACCGACTCGCCGAGGACGGCGTCGCGCACGACGTGCGGGCGGCGGCCGTCGGCGATGACGGCGTGCGCGCCGGACTGCGTGGCCAGGCGTGCGGCCTCCACCTTGGTCCGCATGCCGCCGCGGCCGCGCGCGCCCGGCCCTCGCGCGGCCGCCTCGATCGCCGCGCCGATGTGGTCGACGCGCTCGATCAGCCGCGCTTCGGCGTCGCGTGTGGGGTCCGCGCTGTAGAGGCCGGCGATGTCGGTGAGCATCAGCAGCAGGTCGGCGTCGACGAGGTTGGCGACGTGCGCGGAGAGACTGTCGTTGTCGCCGATCGTGGCGTCCTGGATCTCCTCCACGGAGACGACGTCGTTCTCGTTCACGACCGGCACGACGCCGATGTCGAGCAGCGCGAGCAGCGTGTTGCGCGCGTTGAGGTAGCCCTGCCGGTCGGCGAGGTCGGCGCCCCCGAGCAGCGCCTGCGCGATGGTGATCGAGCGTGCGGAGAGCAGCTCATCCCAGAGCGAGAGCAGCGGACCCTGGCCGAGCGCGGCCAGCACCTGGCGCCTCGTGAGGTGGTGCGGAAGCCGGGCCGCCTCGTCCCCGCCGCGGGCCGCGGCGAGTCGGTCGCGGCCCGCGGCGATCGCGCCGGAGGTGACGAGCACGACCTCGCACCCGGCGGCATGCACCTCGGCGAGTTGGTCGGCGATGGTGGCCATGATCGCGCGGTCGAGCTGACTCCCGCCCCCGGTCAGCAGGTTGGTGCCGACCTTCAGGACGACGCGGCGATGCAGCGGCTGGCGCGCCGCGCCGCCGCCCTCCCTGCTCGCGCCCTCGCTGCCGCTTTCGCTCACGGTGCTCCTCGCTTGGCCGCTTCGCGTGCGCTGATCATAGGATCACCGCACGAGCGGCGAGGGTCGAGGCGCGGACCCGGCCGGCGAGGAGGGCGTATGTCCGGCGAGCCGATCGCCATCACGATCGCCGCGACGATTGCCAGGTGGGTCGCTCGCCTCCCGGCGTCGGTCATGCACTGGGCGCTGGTGCTGTGGCATGCGGCCTTCAACTTCGGTGGGGATCGCGTAGCACAGATGGCAGCGTCGCTCTCCTACTTCGCGCTGCTCTCGATCTTCCCCTTCCTGCTGCTCGCGCTCGCGATCTTCGGCGTGGTGTTGCGCGACGAGGAGCTGCAGCAGCGCGTGCTGGCCGAGATCGTCGCCGCGCTCCCTGTCGAGGCGCCGACAATCGAGGAGGCGGTCGGCAACGTCGCGGGCCGCGGCGCGAGCATCGGGGCGTTCGCCCTGGTCGGCACCGTGATCGCGGCCACGGCGCTGGCTCGCTCGCTGCGCGGATCGCTCAACGTCATCTTCAGGGCGGAGCAGCAACGGTCGTTCCTGCGCGGCTGGCTCGTCGACATGACCGTGCTGCCGGTGCTCGGCCTGCTGTTCATCACCTCGCTGCTGCTCTCTACCGTCTGGCGATTCTTCGAGGCGTTGGTCCGCGAGACGACGCTCCTCGGTGAGGTGACACTGTTCTGGGAACTCGGCGCGATCGCGATCCCGGCGCTGCTCAGCTTCGTCGGGCTGCTGCTGCTCTACCTCTTCCTCCCCAACCGCTCGCTGCGCGCGGGCGATCTCTGGCCCGGGGCGCTGATCGCGACTATCGGGTTGCAGGTCGGCACATTCGGCTTCGCGATCTACTTCGAGAACTTCGCCACCTACGACCTCGTCTACGGCTCGCTCGGCGGCGTGATCGCGCTGCTCGCCTGGGTGTTCGTGAGTTCAGTGATCCTGCTCTTCGGCGCGGAGTTTGCCGCCGAGGCCTCGCGCCGCCGTCGCAACGGCTAGAGACCGCCCGCCGCGCTGCCCGGCTCAGCCCGCCTGCTGCTCGCTGCGCAGGTGCTCGATCAGGCCGTCGACCGCCTCGAAGGAGGCGGTGTGGAAGAGGCCGAGGAAGGGGCTGACGCGCTCGGGCGCGCCGGGGAACTCGCAGAGGTAGAGCGGCTTGCGGCGGTCGCGGGCGTGCGACATCTCCGTGAACACGCCGGGCGACACCTTGTCGGTCGGGTAGTAGACGACCACCATGTCTGCCTGGTCGATCAGCTGCAGGTCCGTCGCCACGGTGTGGCTCACCAGGTACGGCTCCGCCTCGTGCTCCATCTCGGCGCTGATCGAGGGTGTCCCGTCCGCGCCCTCCTCGCGTGCCTGATCCGGCGACACGCCCTCCTTCGTCTGCGGCAGGTCCTCGATCGAAAGCGGGTCGAAGACGACGAGGCCGGCCTCGTCGCGCAGCCGGGCGGCCAGCGTGCGGGCGCCCTCGATCAGCTCGGTGCTGCCGGACTGGAGGATCGCGGTGATCGGGTAGCTGAGGTAGGCGCTGGGTGCGGGCGGGCGGCGGGTGAGCCGCGCCAGGCCCTCGGCGGGATCACGGCGCGCCAGCAGGTAGAAGGGCGTGCCCTCGTACTCGGCGAGCATGCGCGTGAGCGCCACCTCGAAATCGCGCCACTGCGCCACCTCGGCGAGGCGCAGGCGGCCCGCCCACTCCGGCCGCTGCGCCAGCGCCCGCCACACGTCCGGCGTGTCCAGCACCACCGTCGCGAAGGCGGAGATGCGCCCAGCGAAGTGCTCCTTGATGAAGTGCATGTCGAGGCCGGGCATCAGCCGGCCGTTGCGCATGAAGCAGGCGTGGGTCGAGACGAGCACCACGTCGGCGGTCGTCTCCTCGATCGTGCGCAGCATGTTCTGCAGCGCGTAGGAGCGATGCAGCCGCAGCACGTCCTCGTTGCCGTCGAGCAGCTCCGTGCGGCTCGTGCCCACCTTGAGGTGCTCCGGCACCTGCTCCAGCAGTTCGCCGATGTCGATCACAAGGCACGTACGGCCTTCGGCGCGGATCGCCGCGGCTGCCTCGTTGACGTAGTCCGTGCGCTGCGAACCGCTGATGCCCGTGCACCAGACGAGCGTCCGCTCGTCCGCCGAGGCCGCCATCAGGCCGGCTCCGCCTTCCACAACACCAGCGTGACCGCGTGGCCCTCGATGCTGGTCGTGCTGCCGGTCTCGCTGCTCGACGCGCCTTCCGGTGCGCTGCTGGGCACGTCCTGCGCGCGCTCGAGCGAGAGCGCCAGCGTCTCGGCGGCGACGTAGTCGCCGTGCGCCTCGGCGACGGCGGCGATCGCGTCGTCGCCCTCGTAGCGGACGTGGATGCGGTCGCTGACATCGAGATCCGCCTCGCGGCGCAGGTCCTGCAACCGCCGCACGAGGTCGCGCGCCAGCCCCTCGGCGGCGAGCTCCGGCGTCAGCTCCGTCGCGACGAGCGCGAGGTGGCCACCGTCCTCGGCGGCGCTCCAACCCTCGGCCGCCTCGACGGCGACGCGCAGGCCGCCGGGCTCGATCGTGTGGCCGCCGGCCTGCACGGGCTGGCCGGCGCGCATCGTCGCCGCCGTCGTGGCGGGGTCGAGGTCGGCGATGGCGGCGCGCACGGCCGGCAGCTCGCGGCCGTGGATCGGGCCGAGCACAGGCAGGTTGGGCGTGATCGAGTAGCGCACGCGGTCGCCCGGCGTCTCCTCGATGGTCACGGCCTTGACGTTCAGCTCGTCGGCGATCTGCTCGGTGTGGCGCGCAAGGGAGGCTCGCTCCTCGGCAGAGCGCGGCGCCAGCACGGCGCTCGCCAGCGGCTGGCGCACCTTGATGCCGGCCTTCGAGCGCGCGGCGCGGGCGAGCGAGACCATGCGCTGCACGATGGCGATGTCGCGCCCGAGCTGCTCGTCGATCGCGTCCGCGTCGGCCTCGGGCCACGGCTCGAGGTGTACCGAGTCCGCCGCGCCGGGCGCGCGGCCCGCCTCGAGGTTGCGGTGCAGCGCCTCGGCGAGGAACGGCGTGAAAGGGGCAAGCAGGCGCGCGATCGTCGTCAGGCACTCGTAGAGCGTGTGCAGCGCCGCCTGCGTGTCCGCCGAGTCGTCCGACTTCCAGAAGCGCCGCCGGCTGCGCCGCACGTACCAGTTCGAGAGCTGGTCGATCAGCTCCGCGATGGGGCGGGCGCCCTCGAGCGGCTCGTAGGCGTCGAGGGCGTCCGTGACCTTGCGGATCGTGGCGTGCAGCTCCGAGCGCACCCAGCGATCGAGCTCGCTGCGCGCGCCCTCGGGCGGCGGGTCGGCGGGGTCGAAGCCGGCGATGTTGGCGTAGGTGACGAAGAACGAGTAGGTGTTCCAGAGCGTGGAGAGCACGCGCCGCGAGGCCTCGCCGACGAGCTCCGAGGAGAAGCGGCGCGAGTTACCGGGCGGCGCGGCGGCGTACATGTACCAGCGCAGCGCGTCGGCGCCGTGGGCGTCGATCACCTCCCACGGGTTCACGACGTTGCCGCGCGACTTGGACATCTTCTGGCCCTCGCCGTCCTCGATCAGGCCGACGCTGATCACGTTGCGGAAGGCGACACCCTCGGGGACGTCCTCGATCGCGTTGAGCAGCGTGGCGAGCGCGTGGAGGGTGTAGAACCAGCCGCGCGTCTGGTCGACGGCCTCGCAGATGAAGTCGGCGGGGAAGCGCGCGTCGAAGACATCGCCGTTCTCGAACGGGTAGTGCCACTGCGCGTAGGGCATCGCCCCGGAGTCGAACCAGGCGTCGGCGACCTCGGGCGTGCGGCGCATCTCGCCGTCGCAGTCGGGGCAGTCGAAGGTCACCTCGTCGATGTAGGGGCGGTGCGGGTCCTCGGGCGGGCCGTCGAGGCCGCCGCGCTCGGCCAGCTCCTCGAAGGAGCCGACGCAGTCCGTGCGGCGGCAGCCGGTGCAGGCCCAGAAGGGCAGCGGGGTGCCCCAGTAGCGCTCGCGCGAGAGCGCCCAGTCGACGTTGCCGTCGAGCCATTCGCCGAAGCGGCCGTCGCGGATGTGGCCGGGCACCCAGCGGATCTGCTGGTTGTTCTCGACCAGCCGGTCGCGGACGGCGGTCGTGCGGATGTACCAGCTCGGCTTGGCGTAGTAGAGGACCGGCGTGTCGCAGCGCCAGCAGAACGGGTAGGTGTGGTGGATCGTCTCGCTCGCCAGCAGCAGCCCGCGCGCCTCGAGGTCCGCCTCGATCGCCGGGTCGGCGTCCTTCACGAACTGCCCCGTCCACGGCCCGCCGATGAACGCGCCGTCGAGCGCGACCGGCTCGAGGAAGGTCAGCCCCTCCTCGCGGCCGAGTGCGTAGTCCTCCTCGCCGAAGGCCGGGGCGATGTGCACCACGCCCGTGCCGTCGTCCGTCGCCACGAAGCCGGCGGCGACGACGCGGCGGGCGGGCGCCGCGGAGGGCTCGACGTGCTGCGTGTGGCCATCCTCGAAGGCGAGTGTCTCGACGCCCTCCCACTCGCGGGACTCGAACAGCGGCTCGTACTCCAGCCCGACGAGCGCCGAGCCGGGGACGCGCGCCAGCACGACCGGGTCGTCGCCGCCGGGCAGCACGGCACGCGCGCGGTCGCTCGCGAGGAGCAGCCGCCGTCCGCCGTCCTCGACGAGCGCGTACTCGGCCCCGGCGGAGACGGCGAGCGCGGTGTTGCCGGGGAGTGTCCAGGGCGTGGTCGTCCAGGCGACGACGTAGCTGGGCACGCCGTCGCCGAGGCGCAGCGCGGCGTCGGCTCCGGCGTTGGGTGAGCCCTCGGCGGCTCCCGCCTTCAGCTCGAAGAGCACGGTGACGCTGGGGTCCGGGGTGTCCTCGCGGTAGCCGAGTGCGATCTCGTGGCTGGAGAGGCTGGTGCCGCAGCGCGGGCAGTGCGGGGTCACGCGGTAGTCGCGGAAGATCAGGTCGCGGTCCCAGAGCCGCCGGAAGATCCACCAGCAGGACTCGATGTACTCGTTGGAGTAGGTGACGTAGGCGTCGGCCATGTCGATCCAGCAGCCGACGCGGTCCGTCATCCGCTCCCAGTCGGCGACGTAGCGGAAGACCGACTGGCGGCACTGCTCGTTGAAGGCGGCGACGCCATACTCCTCGATCTCGCGCTTGTTGCGCAGGCCCAGCTCGCGCTCGACCTCGAGCTCGACGGGCAGGCCGTGCGTGTCCCAGCCGCCCTTCCGGGGGGCGCGGTAGCCGCGCATGGTCTTGTAGCGCGGGATCAGGTCCTTGAAGACGCGCGCGAGCACGTGGTGGACGCCGGGGGTCCCGTTCGCCGTCGGCGGGCCCTCGTAGAAGGAGAAGAGCCGGTCGGCGGGGCGCTCCTCGATGCTGCGCTCGAAGACGCGCTGTTCGCGCCAGAACTCGAGGATCTCCTGCTCGAGATCGGGGAAGGAGACGCGCGGGGGCGCCGGTTCGAACTGCGTGCGCGCCGCCTCGACGGTCATGGTGGCTCTCCTCGCGTGTCGCGATCGTTGCGGGGACGTCAAAACGCCCGCCCCCTGCGGGACGGGCGTGGCTGCCCGCGGTACCACCCGCGTTGCGTCGCGTCCGGCCCGCTGCCGGTGGGCGACGCCGCTTCACGCGCCGCCCGGCGAACCGGAGGGCGCTGCCCCTGCTAACGGTGGGCGCTCCGGCCGAGCCTACTGACGTGGGGCCCTCGAGGGTTGCGAGGCGCCCGCTGTGTTCGGTCGGCGGCTCGGGAGTGATCTTCACCCGTCGCGGCTGCGTCCGGCTCGCACCGTCCCGGACTCGCTTGGCAGCCGGCTGCGGCGGGCTACTGTCTCCGTCTCAGCCTGTCCATCGAGTCTATGGCCGCAATCGCGCGGCGATCAACGGCGCGGCGCGAGAGGCATTGATCCCCCACCGCCTCCCGCGAGCGGGGAGCGGAACCGGATCGGCCCTCGGGAGTTGGATGCGCCCTCGAGGCTTCCGAGGGGGGCGTGGGGGCGCAGCCTCGGACTGGATTCCGGCTTTCGCCGGAATGACGGGACAGGGGATCCGGCCCCCTCTCCTGGGGGAGAGGGTGGGAGTGAGGGCGCGCGCCCGTCGCTGCTCGGTGCATCGAAGGGGTGTTGCGCCCTCGAGGCTTCCGAGGGGGGCGTGGGGGGCGGAGCCCCGGACTGGATTCCGGCTTTCGCCGGAATGACGGGACAGGGGATCCGGCCCCTCTCCTGGGGGAGAGGGTGGGGGTGAGGGGGCGCGCCCGTCGCTGCTCGGTGCATCGAAGGGGTGTTGCGCCCTCGAGGCTTCCGAGCGGGGCGTGGGGGCGGAGCCCCGGACTGGATTCCGGCTTTCGCCGGAATGACGGAACAGGGGATACGGCGCCCTCTCCCGCGAGGGGAGAGGGGGCCGGACTACCCCGGTGGAGCGGGGTTGGGCTAGGAACTCAGCGAGACGGGCGAGGTGGGCCCGGCGCCCTCGGGGCGCTCGGACTGGTGGCCGCTGCCGGAGATCTGGGCGGCGAGCCGCGCTGCGGCGGCTTCCTCCTCCGCCTCCTGCTCCTCGCGCACGGAGTTGTAGCAGCCGGAGCAGAAGACGGGCCGGTCCCCTCGAGGCAGGAACGGCACCTCGGTCATCTGCTGGCACTTGGCGCAGGTGGCGACGTGGAGCTGACGCGGCGTGCGGCCGCCCCAGGAGACGTAGGTGCCGTAGCTGGGAGTGAGTTCGCGGTCCTCGGGGCGCATCGCCTTGCGGTTGGCGCGGCAGGCGGGGCAGCGCACGGGGTCGTGCTGCAGGCCCTTGCTCGCATAGAACTCCTGCTCGCCGGCGGTGAAGACGAAGCTCGCGCCGCAGTCGCGGCAGGTCAACTCACGGTCGCTTGGCACTGGCTCCTCCTCTACTCACGCCCGATGCCGGGACGGGCCCGCGACGCGGCGGTCGCGCTCGCGATGCGGCCTTGTGGGTGTGGGGCCGGAATCGGGGCTGGACTCAGTATACGGCTCGCCGCGGAATCGCGGGCGGAGCGAGCGCCTCGAGGGCTCAGTCCGCGCTCTGTGCGGCCTTGAGTTGTGCGGCGAGGCGGCTCTTGCGCCGTGCGGCGGCGTTGCGGTGAATCACGTTGCGCTTCGCGGCGCGGTCGAGGGCGGACTGGGCGCTGCGCACGAAGTCCGCGGCGTCGGGATCGCCGTCCATGATCGCCTCGCGGGCGTCGCGCACGCGGCGCGAGGCGCTGGTGCGCAACGGCCGGTTGCGAGCGGCGCGCCGCTCGTTCTGCCGGATCCGCTTCTTCGCCTGGTTCGAATGCGCCACCGTTGCTCCTCTGTGACTCGCGACGCTCAACGTTAGCGCTGATGCGCGCGAGCGTCTATCGAGGGCGCCGCCCAGCCATCGCTTCCGTCGAAGGCGGCCGGACCGTAGGCCAGCCCCGTCACAGCACCTCGTAGGCCCACAGCTCGTGCCAGATCTCCGCCTCGCCGTCCGGCATCGCCTGGAACGGATCGCTGCGTTCGAGCAGGCGCCACTTTCCTGCCGCTTCGAGCGCGGTCTGCCGGATGTCGAAGCCGCCGTCGGTGTAGAAGTCCGTCCGCATCGAGAAGATGACCGGCCCGCCCGCCGTCGTGACGCGGACCAGCTCGTCCAGCGCCTCCGGTGGGGCGTGGCCGAACGTCAGCACCCCGATGCACGTCACGCCGGCGAACTGACCCGTCTCGAAGGGCAGCGGCTTCCCCAGCTGGCCCACCACGAGCTCCTCGTAGACCGACTTCTGCTCCGCCTGCGCCAGCATCCCGGGCGACATGTCGAGCGCCGTGATGCGCTCGAAGCCGGCGCGGGCCAGCTCCTCGCCGACCATCCCCGTGCCGGCCCCGGCGTCGAGCACCCTCGCTCCCTTGTCCGCTACACGGCTCGCCAGCAGTTCGGCCCCGCCGCGCGGCGCGTTGTACCCGAGCGCCTTCAGGTCGGTGTCGTACTCCCCCGCCCAGCGGTTGTACTCGCTGGTCAGCTCCGTGGAGTCGCCCGAGGCGTAGACCCGCTGGATCCGCTCCGTGCTGGCCTTCTTGCTCGTCATGTGCAACCTCCGACCCGCGCCCCACGATGCACGACACCCTCGGTGGGCGGCAATGCCGGAGCAGCCGTGCGCTCAATGGCCCGCCGGGCCGCGGGCGTGGGAAGATGGCTGGCGATGGCCTCATCGCCGCCCGCGGCCGGACTCGTGCACCGACTGCTCCGGATCCTGCGCCGGGGACTGACGCCGCGAACCGCCGTCGGGGCCGCCGGGATCGTCGCCGGGGGCTTCATCGCCTCCCGGCTGCTCGGGCTGCTGCGCTCGGTCGCGATCGCCGAGGCGTTCGGGACGGAGCCCGAGCTGGGGGCCTACTGGGTTGCCTTCCGGCTGCCCGACGCGATCTTCCAGCTGCTCGCCGGCGCCACCCTCTCCGCCGCCTTCATCCCCACCTTTAGCCGCGTCGTGCTGCGCGAGAGCGAGGACGAGGGCTGGTGGCTCGCCTCCAGCGTGCTCAACCTGATCGCCCTCGCCACCTTCGTCGCCGCGGCGATCGGCTTCCTGCTTGCGCCGCTCGTCGTCCCACTGCTCGCGCCGGGGCTGGGCGAGGCGAGCGGGCGCGAGGCCGAGTTGCAGGCGCTCGCGGTGGAGCTGACGCGGCTGATGCTGGTCTCGCCGCTGCTGTTCGGCATCTCCGGGATGCTGACCGGCATCCTGAACGCGCGGCAGCACTTCCTCGCGCCGGCGATCGCGCCCCTGCTCTACAACCTCGGGATCATCTTCGGGGCGGTCGTGCTGGCGGAGCGCTGGGGCGTGCACGGGCTGGCGTGGGGAGTGCTGATCGGCGCCGCCGGGCACCTGCTGGTGCAGCTGCCCGCGCTGCGCGCGGTCGGCATGCGCTGGCGTCCCGCCGCCGATATCGCCTCCGCGGGCGTGCGCGAGGTGCTGCGGCTGATGGGGCCGCGCGTCGTCGGGCTGGCGGCCGCGCAGGTCAACCTCGTGGTGGTGATCTTCTTCGCCTCGTTCATCTCGGACGAGGCGATCAGCGCGATCAACTTCGCCTTCCTCGTCATGCTGTTGCCCGTGGGCGTGATCGGGATGGCGATCTCGACGGCCGCCTTCCCGCAGCTCTCGCAGCAGGCCGCGCGGGAGGACATCGCGAGCCTCCGCCGCTCGCTCGACGCGACGCTGCGGATGATCCTCTTCCTCGCGATCCCCGCCTCGGCCGGCCTCGTGCTGCTCGCCCAGCCGGGCGTGCGCCTGCTGCTGCAGCGCGGCGCCTTCGACGCGGCCTCGACGAACCTCGTCGTCGAGGCGCTGATGATCTACGCCGTCGCGGTCTGGGCGCACGCGGCGATCGAGATCGTCAGCCGCGGCTTCTATGCGCTGTCCGACACGCGCACGCCCGTGACGTTCGCGCTGGTCGGGATGGTGATCAACGTCGCGCTCTGCGCCGCCCTGGTGGGACCGCTCGGCATCCGCGGGTTGGCGGCGGCGGCCTCGGTGGCGGCGATCGTGGAGTTGCTGCTGCTGCTCCAGGCGCTGCGCGGCCGCCTCGAGGGGTTCGACGCGGCGGCGCTCATGGCTTCGGTCTGGCGGACCTCGCTGGCGACGCTGGTGATGGTGCTGACGCTGATCCTGCTACTGATCCTGCTGCGCGCGGCGGGGGCCGACCCCGAGGAGCTGCTCGGCTCGCTGGTGCTGACGGCGGCCTGCGGCCTTGCCGGGCTGTTCGCCTTCCTCGCCTCCGCCGCGGTGCTCGGCAGCCGCGAGTATCGTGCGGGCACGCGCTGGCTGGCGGGCCTGCGCGGCGGCGGCGAGTAGCAGCCCTCGCCGCACGCTGCGATACTGCGAGGCACGGGCCCGCGGTCCGTACCCTGCGACGGCGAGAGCGACGAACCGGGACACTCCATGCGCGCGACAATCTTTGAAGAGCCCGGCAAGATCTCCGTTCAGGATCGTCCCACCCCCCAGGCCGGGCCCGGCGAGGTGCGGCTGCGCACCGCCGCATCCTCCCTCTGTGCCTCGGACGTGCGCGTCTACAAGGGCGAGAAGCGCGCCCGCCCCGGCGTCATCCCCGGCCACGAGATCGCCGGCGTCGTCGACCAGGTCGGGGAGGGCGTCGCGGACGTGGCCGAGGGCGATCGCGTGGTGATCTGTCCGATCGTCTCCTGCGGGCGCTGCCGCTTCTGTCAGACCGGGAAGCGCAACCGCTGCACCAACCGCCAGACGCTCGGCTACGACATCGACGGCGGGTTCGCGGAGTCGCTGCTGGTGCCCGCCGAGATCGTGGGGCGCGGGCAGGTGATCGGCGCGCCGGACCAGCTGCCGCTGGACGTGGCCGCGCTGACCGAGCCGGCCGCCTGCGTCACCGCCTCGCTCGAGTTGTGCGCGACAGGTATCGGCAGCTCGCTCGCGATCATCGGGGCGGGACCAATGGGGCTGCTGCACGTGCTGCTCGCCCGCGCGGCCGGTGCCGCGCCGATCATCGTGAGCGAGCCGCTCGCCGAGCGGCGTGCGATCGCGGCGCGCTGGGGCGCGGACCTCGTGCTCGACCCCGCGACCGAGGACGTGACGGGCGCGGTGCGCGATGCGACCGGCGGCACGGGCGCCGACGGTGTCGTGCTCTCCGTGGGCGTTTCCGCCCTCGTGGGGCCCGCGCTGGAGCTGGTACGGCCGCAGGGCGTGGTCAACCTGTTCGCCGGCTTCCCGCCCGGGGAGGACGTGCCGTTCGACCCGAACCTCGTGCACTACGGGGAGGTGATCCTGACCGGCTCGCAGAACGCCACGAGCGACCAGTACCGCCGCACGGTTGAACTGTTGCCCCACGTCGCACACATTGATGAGGTCGTGACAAACCGCTACGGGATCGAGCACGCACCGCAGGCCTACGCCTCGAGGCTGGCAATGGAAGGGCTGAAGTCGCTCGTCGAGTTCCCGGGCGTCGATGGCGCGTAGTGGTGTTACGCGATTGGTTTCGCCGCTCTGACACGAATACGTCGCGGAGCGGCGATCGCGCCAACACGCCCGTCGACGA
This sequence comes from Dehalococcoidia bacterium, assembly GCA_965207415.1. Lineage (GTDB taxonomy): Bacteria > Chloroflexota > Dehalococcoidia > UBA2979 > UBA2979 > VXMT01. The sequence continues at coordinate 2,277,429 of CBDBMD010000003.1, read as the reverse complement.
AGCTGCGGCGCTACCGAACACACTCGGCAGCTGGCTGCGCGAGCAGCGGCTCGTCGCCGGCTTCGAGCTCGAGCAGGCAGCCGAAGAGACGCGCATCAGCTACGGCTACCTCGACGCCATCGAGGCCGATCGCTTCGACGTGCTGCCCGCGCCCGTCTACGTACGCGGGTTCGTCCGCCTCTATGCCCGGTTCCTTGGCATCGACCCCGAGGATGCGGTCGATCGGTTGCCGGACAACCTGCCGGAGCCGCCGGGCCTCGATCCGCTGCCCGGATTGCGGCTGCGCGAAGGGGTGGGTGTGCTGCCCGCCGTGGGCCGGCGCTGGGCTCTGCTCGCCGCCCTGGCGGCGATCGTCCTCGTCGCAACCTTCATCTTCGGCGTGCCCAACATCGGACCGTTCGGCCCGGACGACGAGGGCGGCGCTGACGGGTCGGCTGCCACGGCGTCGCCCACCGCCGAGGGCACGGCGCCGCCCCTCGCGGAGGAGATGCCCGACCTCAGCGGCCTCACACAGGCGGCGGCGGAGCAGCGTGTTCGCGACCTCGGCGCCGAGTGGGTCGTGATCGAGGTTCCAAGCAGCGAGGCCGAGCCCGGCCACGTCTTCACGCAGGTGCCGGCGCCGGGCGAGGTGCTCCAGGCCGGCCAGGGCGTCACGCTGGTGGTCGCCAAAGAGCCCACCACGGACGGCGAGTAGGCGGCCCGCGTGCGCTACCACCTCGTCACGCTCGGCTGCGCCAAGAACACCGTCGACTCGATGCGCCTCGAGCGCTCATTGCGCCACGCCCGGCACCAGGCGACGGCGAGCGCCGGCGAGGCCGAGCTGCTGCTCGTCAACACCTGCGGCTTCATCGATGACGCGAAGGACGAGTCGCTCGAGGTGATCGCCGAGCTGGACGCGGAGCGGCGGCCGGACCAGCAGCTCTACGTGCTCGGCTGCCTCACGCAGATCGCCGAGGAGGAGGTGCGGCGCGCCGTACCCGCCGTCGACGCCACATTCGGCGTCGAGGCCTGGGACACCGTCGCCGCCTCGCTCGGTCCGGGGTCGCCGGACTTCGACATCCCGCAGCCGGCGCCGCTGGCGACGGGGCCGAGCGCCTACCTCAAGATCTCGGACGGCTGCGACCGGCCGTGCACGTTCTGCATCATCCCGACCATCAAGGGCCGCATGCACTCCGAGCCCGACGACTGGCTGATCGCCGAGGCGCGGGCGCTCGCGGCCTCGGGCGTGCGCGAGCTGGTGCTGGTCGCGCAGGACTCGACGGCGTACGGGGAGGACCGCGCGCAGCGCGACGGGCTGGCCGAGCTGCTGGAGCGGCTCGCTGAGGCGGTCCCGGAGGTGCGCTGGCTGCGCCTGATGTACGCCTACCCCGGCCGCGTCACGCCACGCCTCGCGGAGACGATGGCGCGGCTGCCGAACGTCACGCCCTACCTCGACATGCCCCTGCAGCACGGATCGCCGAGCGTCCTCAAGCGCATGCGGCGGCCGAGCCTGCGCGTGGCGCGGCGCAGCCTGGCGACCCTGCGCGAGGCGATGCCGGACGCCGCGCTGCGCACCACCTTCATCGTCGGCTTCCCCGGCGAGACGGAGCAGGAGTTCGAGGAGCTGCTCGACTTCGTCGAGGAGCAGCGCTTCGACCACGTCGGCGCGTTCACCTACTCGCCGCAGACCGGCACACCGGCGGCGGATCTCGGCGAGCCCGTGCCGCACGAGGTCGCCTCCGAGCGCTACGGCCGCCTCATGGAGCTCGCGCAGCAGATCTCGATGGAGCGCAACCGCGAGCTGGTCGGCAGCGAGCTGGAGGTGCTGATCGAGTCCGACGAGCCGAGCGAGCAGGAGGACGGCTCGCGCTTCGTCGTCGGCCGCAGCTACCGCGACGCTCCCGAGGTCGACGGCCTCGCCTTCGTGCGTGGCGAGTACGCCGCGGGCGAGTTCGTGCGCGTGCGCGTCGACACCGCGCTTCCCTACGACCTGGTCTGCACCCCGCTCAGGTAGCGCGCCGCAGCCGCACTCCCCCATCCCGAACGAGCGGGCGCTGCACGCCGGGCCCTTGCCCTCACACTCTCCCTCGGGGAGAGGGGCCCGGAGGGGGGGTCCCGCCGGGCCGGAGGCGTTGCCGACGGCGCGCCGGTGCGTCATCGTGACGCCTCGGAGTGCGCGAACGGGCGAGGAGGAGTGCGATGGGCAAGCTGGACGGGAAGACCGCGATCGTGACCGGGGCGAGCCGCGGCATCGGCAAGGCGATCGCCGAGCTGTTCGCCGCCGAGGGCGCCAACGTCGCCTGCGTCGCGCGCACCGTGAACGAGGGCGACAGCCGCGCACCCGGCGCGCTGACGTCGACGCTCGAGGGTATCCGCGCCGCCGGCGGCGAGGCGACGATGGTCGTCGCCAACATCGGCGAGGAGGATGACTGCCTGCGCCTCGTCGAGGAGACGCGGGCGGCCTACGGGCCGGTCGACATCCTGGTCAACAACGCGGTCACGAACTTCGCGCACCCGGTCTCCGAGTTCCCGTCGAAGCGCTGGCTGATCGGCTACGCGGTCAACATCCACGCGCCGTTCATCCTGGCGCGGGAGACAATCCCGGACATGCAGGCGCAAGGCGGCGGCGCGATCGTCAACATCTCCTCTGGCGTCGCGATCGGCCCCGGCCGCGGGCCCTACGAGTCGACCGGCTGGGACGGCATGGGCGTCCTCTACGGGTCGACGAAGGCGGCGCTGGAGCGCTTCACGCAGGGCCTCGCGGCGGAGCTGTGGGGCGACAAGATCGCCGTGAGCGCGCTCTCGCCCTCGCAGGCGGTGTTCACGGAAGGCGCGCTGCTCTTCAACAAGCCCCCACCGGACCTCCCGAGCGAGCCGGCCTCGACGATGGCCGAGGCGACGCTGCTGCTGGCGACCGAGTCCGTCGAGCGCGTGACCGGGCGGGTCTGCTACAGCCAGCAGATCCTGCAGGAGTTCGGCTGGATCGAGGAAGGCCACGGTACGGGCGTCGACGCGCCCGGCTCGGGCTACTCGCAGCAGTAGGCGGGTCGGGCCGCGGCGGAGCCGGGCCCGGCGATCAGACGGGGAGTTCCTCGGAGTCCTCGCCGCGCGCCATGTAGACCTCGCGGATCGCGGCGTCGAGGTCGTCCTTGTCGGCGTAGCGGCGCGGCGCGATCGCGTCGAGGATTGCGAAGACCTCGCGGTCGATGCCGCCCACCATGCGCGAGCGGCGCACGATCTCGTCCTTCGAGGCGGGGAACACAAGCCCGGCAAAGGCGTTGCGGTAGTCCACCCGGCTGGCGTGGATGACCATCGGCGACCTCCAGACGGAATCTTTGCCGCTCGCGGCGTCGTGAGCAACCCCGCCGCCGGGGCCCGCGCCCGAACGGGCTGCTATCGTGCGCCCATGCCGTACCGCAGCGGGCCGGTCAGCGCGGGTTGCCGCCACTGCGGGACGACCACCTCGCGCGCTTGCATGCGCTGCGCGCACCCTGTCTGCGAGGCCTGCGAACAGACCCACGACGAGACCTTCCCGCACAAGGACTACACCGGCTGAGCGCCGGACAAACCCGGGCCGAGGAGCACAAGGAGCGGCAATGCGCTACGGAGCAGTCTTCCCCCAGACCGAGATCGGGACGGACCCGATCGCGATCCGCGACTACGCGCAGGCGGTCGAAGGCCTCGGCTACGACTACCTGCTTGCCTACGACCACGTGCTCGGCGCCGACCCCGAGGGTCGCGAGGGCCGCTGGCCCTACACCTACGAGAGCAGCTTCCACGAGCCGCTGGCGCTCTTCGCCTACCTCGCCGGGTTGACCGAGCGGATCGAGCTGGTCAGCGGCGTGGTGATCCTGCCGCAGCGCCAGACGGCGCTGGTCGCGAAGCAGACGGCGGTGGTGGACATCCTCAGCGGCGGCCGGCTGGTCCTCGGCGTCGGCAGCGGCTGGAACTACCTCGAGTACGAGTCGCTGGGCGAGGACTTCCACACGCGCGGACGACGCCTCGAGGAGCAGGTCGGGCTGCTGCGCCGGCTCTGGTCGGAGCCGCTCGTGGAGTTCGAGGGCGAGTTCGACCGCATCCCCGCCGCGGGCATCAACCCGCGTCCCGGCCGCCAGATCCCGATCTGGATGGGCGGGACCGCGCCGGTCGTGCTCGATCGCATCGGGCGCATCGGCGACGGCTGGGTCGCGGGGCGCGGCGACATCGATGGCTTCGCTCGCAGCGTCGAGACAATCCGCGAGGCGGCCCGGCGGGCGGGTCGCGACCCCGCGGAGGTCGGTATCGCCGGTTCCGTCGCGCACCACGGCAGCCCGGATGAGCGGTCGGCGTTCGCCGCCCGGCTCGAGGCCGCGGGAGCCGAGCGCATCCATGTGGTCACGATGGACGCCGGACTGTCCGCTCCGGGCGGCCACATCGAAGCGCTGCGCGAGTTCATCGAGGCCGCCCGCGGCTCTTGAGCGGGAACGCTGCGCTCCCGGGGCTAGCCTTCGCCCATCATCTGAGCCATGCGCTCCGCCATCTGCTCGGGCGTGACGTCCTCGACGTGCGTGGCGATCGACCAGGCATTGCCGCCCGGATCGAGGACGCGGCCGATGCGCTCGCCGTAGAACTGGTCCTCGGGCTCGGCCACGGCGGTGGCGCCGGCGCTCACGGCCTGGGCGTAGACGGCGTCAACGTCCTCGACATAGAGGTGGATCTGCGCCTGGGTGGGCGGGAACTCGGGGGGCATCGCGGAGCCGAGCATCACCGCTGCGCCGCCGATCTCGACCTCGGCGTGGGCGACCGAGCCGTCGGGCATGGGCATGCGCATGCGCTCGACGGCGCCGAATGCGTTCGTCAGAAAGTCGATCAGGCCCGAGGCGTCCTCGGCGACGAGGTAGGGCGTGACCGCGGTGTAACCGTCCGGGATGGGCTGAACGTCTGGCATGATTCCTCCTGGTGAGTTCGGGCCGGGAGAGTAGCACATGCGCTCTACTGCGCAACGTGCCGGGGCCCGGCGGCGGAGCGAGGGGAGCGAATGATGACGGCTGGCGACGACCCCTCCGCGCGCGCCCTCGCGGCGCTCGAGGCCCTCGGCGAGCCGTACGAGCTGATCGAGGTGGACCCGGAGCTGGCGGACACGGCGGCGTTCTGCGAGCACTACGGCTACCCGCCGGAGACCTCCGGGAACACGATCATCGTCGTCTCCAGGCGCGGCGAGCTGCGCTACTGCGCCTGCGTGGTGCTGGCGACCACGCGGCTCGACGTCAACCACGCGGTGCGCCCGCTGCTGGGCGTGCGCAAGGCCTCGTTCGCATCGCCCGAGCAGACGCGCGAGCTGACCGGGATGCTGATCGGCGGCGTCACCCCGTTCGGCCTGCCCGCCGACCTGCCGCTCTACATCGACGATCGCGTCATGGACCTCGACGAGGTGATCGTGGGCGGCGGCGGCCGCTCGACGAAGCTCTCCGTCGCGCCCTCGGCGCTGCTGCGCCTGCCGAACGCGGAGGTGGTGGCGGGGCTGGCGCTGTAGGGCGCATCGCCGATGCGACGCTGCTGAGAGTCATCGCCCCTCGAGAAGGTCGAGCGTGGCGGCAGAGCCATCGAGATCGACACCCGGCTGGAGCCCATCGCCACGGAACGTCGGGAGAGCCTGAGGCGCCCGACCTGGGCTCCCCTTCGCCTCAGCCAGCGCACGCCGCAGCGCGTCCTCGATGAAGGCGCTGAGCGTGTGTCCACTGCGGGCCACGTGCGCCTCTGCCGCCCGTACCAAGCCATCCTCGAGCCGTAGCGTTATCCGCATGCATCACAGCATCGCAGGGCGGCGGCAGCACATCCACCGTGCAGGCGGTGGCCGGGAGTTGCGCTGGTTGCCGATGGGGTCACGATCCGCGGTGCGGCGCCCCCTCACCCCAGCCCTCTCCCGCGAGGGGAGAGGGGCCGGAGGGGAGAGGGGGCCGGAGGGGGGCGCGCCGCCTAGTTGCGGCGGTCGCGGAAGGGGTCCGTCTCCACCGAGCGACCCATGAGGAAGCGCGCGATCGCGCTGGCGTGGTGGTGCGCGATGCGCCACTCGCCGCCCTCGAGGACGAAGACGTTGGTCGCCTCGATCGGCGCGCCCTCCACGAGCTCGCGGCAGAGCACGATCGCCGTGTCGCCGAGGCGGTGCGCGACGGCGTCCCGCACCTCGATGGTCGGTGCGTCCGGGTTCGTGAGGATGCCTTCCCAGCTCTTCAGCACGTCGTCGCGCCCGGTCAGCACCGTCCACGCGGGGTGCGTGCAGGCGACTGGCGCCTCGCGCGCCCAGAGCCGGTCCATCGCCTCCAGGTCGCGCTCGGCGAAGGCGCGATAGAAGGCGGCGTTGGCCTCGAGGACGGCGTCATCGCCGCTGTCCTGCCCGCCGTCCGCGCCGCGGGCGGCCTCGTCGGTCATGGGGCCGCGATCTTGGCAACCGTGTCTCCGGCGCGGATCGTGCCCGACTGCACGACACGGGTGTTGACGCCCCGGAGGCGCAGCTCCATGGCCAGCGGCGTGCTGACGAAGCGCAGCGCATCGTGGCCGAAGCGCGATGCGAACTTGAGGCAGCCGGTGTGTGGCTTCTCGGTGACCTCGATCACGGCGGACCCGATCGAGAGCCGCGTCCCGGGCGGCAGGTTCTCCGCGCTCAGATCGAGGTCGACGACGAGCTGGTCGCCCGCGAGCGGCCAGCGCTCCCGCGACCGCGCCACGAGGTCGAGCATGCGCGAGTTGATGATCGTGACCTGTGCCAGGGGATGCGGCCCGCCGTCGGCGCTGCTGCTGCTCGCGCGGTCCTGCCAGCTGTCCCCGGTGAGGCCGACCGCGATGTCGAGGCTGCCATCCTCGACGACCTCGCGCTGGTCGATGCCGGGCCGCCGCACGATCATCAGCAGGGTGCCGCCGTCCGCCGGCGAGCGGCGAATCTCGTCGAGTCCGGCCTCGAGGCGCTCGAGGTCGAGGTGCTCCGCTACGCCCGTCGATTCAACCATCTGCTCGCCCGTCCCGCGTGCGGCCTGTGCCGGCGCTTGCCCGTTGGCCGCCTCGACAGGGTACCCTGCGCGCGCGAGCGAGGAGCTGCGGCGATGCCGGACCTGATCTACGACAAGCGCGACGACTACGCGATCTTCACCTACAACCGCCCCGAGCGGCTCAACGCCCTCGGCGGCCAGCTCATCAACCAGCTGACCGAGGCGGTCGAGGACTTCACCGAAGACCCGAAGATGCGTGTGGGCATCGTGACCGGCTCCGGGCGCGCCTTCTGCGCCGGAGGCGACCTCCGGGAGATGGCCGAGGGCACCTTCAAGGGGCAGTTCGAGGCGACCTATCCCTACTCGGGGAACCCGAAGCCGTTCATCGCGGCGATCAACGGGCTCGCCGTCGGCGGCGGGATGGAGACCGCGCTCGACTGCGACATCCGGATCTGCTCGACGGAGTCCTACTTCGGCCTGTTCGAGCCGAAGCGCGGGATCATGGCGGGCTACGCCACGAAGCACCTCGCGAGGGTGATCGGGCTCTCCGCGGCCAACTACATCCTGCTCACCGCAGACCGGATCGAGCCGGAGCAGGCGCTGAAGTGGGGCATCGTGACCGAGGTGCTGGAGCCGGAGGCGCTGATGCCTCGGGCGATCGAGATCGCCGAACTGATCATCGAGAACGCCCCGCTCTCCGTGGAGGGCACGAAGGCGCAGATCCAGGAGTGGCGGCTGGCGAAGGTCGACGAAGCGCTGCGCCTCGGCACCTGGGTGAGCAAGGTCGTGCACGCCTCGGAGGACTCGAAGGAGGGCCCGAAGGCCTTCGCCGAGAAGCGCGACCCCGTCTGGACCGGCGGGTAGCGCCCCGCCGCTCTCTGCTACCGGTCCACTGAGGACAGGCGCGTCCCCTGCGGGGGGGCTGCGCCCCCCACACCCCCATCCCGGACGAGCACGCGCTGCGCGCGGCTCGGGCCCGCCCACCCGCCCTCGGATTTCTCTCTGTGGGGGCTGCGCCCCCACGCCCCCGCCAGGATCAGGCGCACGCGATTGTCGAGGCCGATCCGGCCCCCTCTCCCCGAGGGAGAGGGTGGGGGTGAGGGCGCTCCCCGACGCTACGCCCGCCTCGATCGGTGGTTGCGCCCTCGTGAGCTCGTGCACGGCGAGCGTCGGAGAGCGAGCGCTGCGCGCCGCTCCGGCCGCCCCCGCCCGATCAGGCGCACGTGACTGTCGAGGCCAATCCGGCCCCCTCTCCCCCGGCGGGAGAGGGGGGGTGAGGGGGACGGCCGCACATCCTGTAGGCAGCGGAACTGCCGAGGGCGCAAGAGGTCCCCGAGGGCGGTCCGCCCCTTCCCTCGCCCGTCGCAAGACCCTTGCAGAACCGTCATTCCGGCGAAAGCCGGAATCCAGGGGCGGTGGGTAGCCTGAATCGCGTCGATTCGGATCCCTGCGTTGCTCTACTTCAGGGAGGTGCGCACAGGTCTCGTGGGAGGGAACGGGCGCTCCCCCGCGCTACGCCTCGATCTGCTACGTCTCGATCTGCGGCGGCCCGAAGGCGACGCCGGGCAGCGCCGCGTGCAGCGCGGCGCTGCGCTCCGCGAATGCGTCGTCGTCGAGCACGGGGGTTGAGGCGGCCTCGCGCGGGTCGGGCGGGAGGTCGGACATCGGGGTCCACGAGGTGCAGCCGGCGTAGTGCTCGCGCACCGGCACGGTGAGTGGCTCGGCGAGGCGGTGGACGCGCAGCACGAGCACGATCAGCGGCGCCTTCGGGCGCCAGCGGAAGCGCTGCTCGGCGTAGTCCGCGGTCCAGATGTGCTGCCCGTCCAGCGCGGCTACCTGCTCCGGCTCGGTCAGCGCCGCCGTCTCCTCGATCTCCGCCCAGGCGTCGACGCGCAGCTCGCCGGGCGGCGGCGCCGAGGCCGCGACGGCCTCGATCAGCGGGCGCTCCGCGGGGCGGATCAGCTCCGGACGCTGGTGCTCGTAGCTCTCGTAGAGCCAGAAGCGCGAGGCGCGCGCACGGAAGCGGTGGCCCTCCTCGCGGATGCCGCCCTTGCGCAGGTCGATGATCTGCCGGCCGTCGCGCAGCGCGCGCACGACGACGGCCCATTCCTTCAGCCCGGGATTCACCAGGTCGGTCGTCGTCACCATGGCCCGAGGATACCCCGGTCCGCGCCCGGCTACGCCCCGGCCGTGGGCGACCAGGAAGGCAGCGTGCCGATCTCGCCCGCCGCCTCGAGGGCGTCGAGCTCGGCGTCGCCGAGGCCGAGCAGCTCGGACAGCAGCTCGCGGTTGTGCTCGCCGAGCAGCGGGGCCACGCGGCGGTGGGCGACGGGGAAGGCGCTGAAGCGGAAGGGGAAGGTCTTGTAGAGGTGCGTGCCGGTGACTTCGCGAGTCAGCTCCTGGAAGAAGCCGAAGTGCCGCAGGCCCACGTCCTCCGTCAGCTGGTGCGGCGGCGTGACGCGGCAGCCGGCCACGCCGACCGCCTGCAGCGCCGCCTCCAGCTCGACGGCATCGCGCTCGCGCACGGCGGCCGCGACGAGCTCGTCGAGCTCGCCCTCGTTCGCCTTGCGCGCCTCGGCGCTCGCGAAGCGCTCGTCGTCCGTCCACCCGGCCTGCCCGAGGGCGCTCGCGAGGGCGGCAAACTCCCCGTCGCCGTCGACGGCGATGCTGATCCAGCCGTCCTCGCCGGCGGTCGCGTAGACCTCGTGCGGGACCATGCGGTCGTGCTTGTTGCCGCACAGGCCGGGGTCGGGCGCGCCGTGCTGCACGGCGACGTGCTCCGGCCCGAGCAGCGCGTCCAGCGCCTCGCACTGCGGCACCTCGACCGTGGTGCCGAGGCCGGACTGCTCGCGATGGCGCAACGCCAGCAGCACGGCGACGACGGCGTTCATGCCGACGATCGGGTCGCAGGCGCCGCCGATCAGGCGCGGCTGGCCGTCATCGGGGTAGCCGTTCATCGAGCCGACCACCGCCTGCTCGAAGGTGCTGCCGAAGCCGACGAAGTCGCCCCACGGCCCGTCCGGGCCGTAGCCCGGCATCGTGACGCTGATCAGCTGCGGGTTGATCTCGTGCAGGCGCTCCGCGGTGTAGCCGAGGTTGGGCAGCACCCGGTTGGAGAAGTTGCTGATCATCACGTCGCCCTCGCGCAGCAGCCGCTCGAAGAGCCCTCGGCCGGTCTCGGTGTTGAGGTCGAGCGTGAGGCCGCGCTTGTTCTGGTTGGAGTCGTTCCAGAGGTAGTTGCGCTCCCAGGGCCGCTCGCCCTCGCCGGCGCTGCCCGTGAAGCGGTAGGAGTCGGGCCGGCTCACCGACTCGACCTTGATCACGTCCGCCCCGAACATGCCGAGGTTCATCGTCGCGTGGGGGCCGGACCAGAACCACGTCAGGTCGATCACGCGCACGCCCTCGAGCGGCAGGGGTGGCGGCTCGTCCCCTTCCTGCCCCCTCTCCCCTGGCGGGAGAGGGTGGGGGTGAGGGGGTTCCCCGCCCCCGCCGCCACCGAAGCTCGCGCGTGGCTCCTCGACTGCCGCGCCGCGCGGCAGCGGCGGCGCGCCCGCGATGCGGTAGGGCACGCGCGGCGCCTGCAGCGTCACGCCGTCGACGACGGCGCGCTCGAAGAAGCCGCGCGCCGCGAGGTGCTCGTCAGTCAGGCGCTGCGAGACGCTGTCGCAGGGCCCCGAGGGCACGCGCACGGACTGGCCGGCCATGTAGACCTGCTCGCGCGTGCGCGCCTCGTACCAGCCCCGGACGCGCGCCCACAGCTCGGCGCCGTGCTGCTGGCGGTAGGCCAGCTCGCGCCCGCCCGGCTCGTCGAGCACGTCGGCGATGCCGGTCAGCTCGCAGAGCGAGGCCCAGTGCTGGTGGGTGAGCGGGAGGATGCCGGCGTGGCCGTCCTTGCAGCGCACCGAGGCGTTCGGCCAGCTCGCCGCGCGGCGGAAGCCCGAGTTCCCGAACATGCTCCAGGCCAGCCACGGGCTCGTCAGCAGCGAGGCGGCGACCGCCTGCGCCGAAACCTCGACGAACGAGGGCGCCGCGCCGCTCTCGCGGTGGCGCAGCGCGACCAGCGAGGCGGCGAGCGCGTGCAGGCCGGTCGCGCGCGCCCCGAGGTCGCCCGCCGGGCGCAGCGGATAGCGGTCGGGCGCGCCGAGCATCCCGGTCCAGCCGCCCAGCGAGCAGATCCCCATGTCCGTCGCGCGGTAGTGCGCGTATGGCCCGTCCGGCGCGAACGCGGCGATGCGCACGACGGCGGTCTCGCCCTCGAGCGCGGAACGGAGCTCCAAAGGATTGAGGCCGAGCAGCGCGGCCAGCGGCTCGTGCTCGGCGACGACGAGGTCGGCGTTGCGGCAGAGCGCGAGCGCATCCTCGGGCGTCGTCGCCTGGCCGGGTCCGGCGGCAACGACGGTCTTGCCGCGCGAGAGCCACTGCCAGGTCGCGCTGCGGCGCTCGCCGTCGCGCTCGTACCAGGGCGGCTCATCGCGCAGCGGGGTGCCCTCGGGCGGCTCGAGGACGACGACGTTCGCGCCCCAGTCGGCGAGGCCGGTGGCCGCCCACGCGGCGGCCCCGCTCGCTGACACCTCGACGACGTTGAGCCCTCGCAGCAGCATCTCGCCCCCGCCGGCGCCGCGTGCCGGGCGCCGCGGCGATGATAGCGACTCGCGCGATGCGCCGGTGCGCGCCGCATTCGACGCGCTGTCCCGTCGGTGCCATGCTGCGGAGAAGGAGGGCGGACGATGGCGCGGGAGCCGCTCGGGGTGGTGCTGACGGCGGGGCTGGGGACGCGGCTGCGTCCGATCACGCCACATACGCCGAAGCCGCTCGTCCCGCTGCTCAACCGGCCGCTGATCGGCTACGCCCTCGACCTGCTCGCCTCCCTCGGCCTGAGCGAGATCGCCGTCGTCGTCGGGCCGGAGGATGCGACGACCGCCGAGGTCGCGCGCAACCACGCGCCGGCGGGCGTCGCGGTCACCGAGGCCGTGCAGCGCGAGCCGGACGGGCCGGGCGACGCCGTCGCCTCGGTGGGCGCGGCGCTCGAGGACCGCACGGTCGCCGTGCTGGCGGTCGATACGGTGCTCAGCGGCGCCGATCCGGCGCTGCTGCGACGCTTCGAGGAGTCGGATGCGACCGCCGGGCTGTTGTTGCAGGCCGTCGAGGATCCTCGAGCCTTCGGGGTCGCGCTGCTCGAGGGCGATCGGATCGTGGACCTCGAGGAGAAGCCGGAGCAGCCGCGCTCCGACCTCGCGCTGGTCGGGCTCTGGCTGCTCGCGCCCGAGGCCGTCGAGCGCGTGCGCAGCAACCCGTTCATCAACGCCAAGGGTGAGTCCGACCTGACCGCGACGGTCGCGGTGCTGCTCGAGGAGGGCCGCGACCTGCGCGGCTGGACGCTCGACGGCGAGTGGCTCGACGGCGGCACGCTCGAGGGGCTGCTGCACGCCCAGTCGCGCCTGCTGCCGGGTATCCAGCGTGGCGACTCGTCCGCCCTCGCCGCTGCCGGCAACGAGGTCAGCGGCGCGGTCGTCGCCGCGGACGGCGCGCGCGTCCGCGAATCGCGCATCGCCGGCCCGGCGCTGATCGGCGCGCGCGCGACCGTCGAGGGCTGCAGCCTCGCGGAGACGGTCGTCGGCGCCAACGCCGCGATCGAGGACGCCGAGCTGGTCCGCGCCCTCGTCGAGCCGGGTGCGCGGCTGAGCGGCGGCAGCTATGCCGATGTTGTCGTGACTGCGGCCGGCGAGGTGGCCGGACCGGGCTTCGGGGGCGGGTAGGTTCGAGCGGAGCCCCTCACTCTCACCCCAGCCCTCTCCCTCGGCGACCCGTGCGCAACTCCCCGATCAGAGCAACGTAGGGATCCAATCGGCGCAATCCAGGCTACCCGCCGCCCTCTGGATTCCGGCTTTCGCCGGAATGACGGGAAGGGGGGGAGCCGGAATGACGGTTCTGCACAGGTCTCCTTCGGGGCGAGGGGGTCGGACACTCGGAGCCTTCCGGAAGGGGGCGTGGGGGCTGAGCCCCCACAGAAAGAAAATCCGAGGGCGGGTGGGTGGGCCGAGCGGCGGGCAGCGCACGCTCCTCCGGGATGGGGCGTGGGGGGCTGCGCCCCCACAGCAGACACGCGCTTGTTCTCGGTGGGCGCACGCCAGGTCCCACCTCCACCCCGTCACAGCGTGAGAGGGCGCAACACCGTCCGGTGCTAGACTCGCTGCATGGCGAATGAGGCGCTGATCCGCGAGCTGCAGGACGCCCTCGGCGAGGCGCACGTGCTGCACCTGCCCGAGGATCTCATCGGCTACGAATACGACGCGACGATCGAGCGCGCGCGTCCGGACGCCGTCGTGCTCCCCGGCAGCGCCGAGGAGGTCGCGGCCGCGGTCGAGATCGCAAGCCGGCACCGGGTGCCGGTGGTGCCTCGAGGCTCCGGGACCGGGCTGGCGGGCGGCGCGGTGCCGATCCTCGGCGGCGTGGCGCTCGTGATGACGCGCATGAACCGCATCATCGAGCTGGACCCGGTGAACCGCGTCGCCGTGCTCGAGCCGGGAGTGATCAACCTCGACTTGCAGGACCGCAGCGCCGAGTTCGGGCTGCGCTACGCGCCCGACCCGTCCTCGCAGCGCATCTGCACGATCGGCGGCAACGTCGGGACGAACGCCGGCGGGCCGCACACGCTCGCGCACGGCAGCACGGTCAACCACGTGCTCGGCATCGAGGTGGTCCTGCCGGACGGGCGGCTGACCTGGCTCGGCGGGCGGCAGCCGGACGTGCCGGGGCCGGACCTGCGCGGCATCCTCTGCGGCTCCGAGGGCACGCTCGGCATCGTCACCAAGGTCTGCGTCGCGCTCGTCAGCCTGCCGCCCGATGTGCGCACCATGCTCGCGATCTTCGACAGCATCGACGACGCCTCGGAGGCGGTCTCGGCGGTGATCCGCGGCGGCGTGCTGCCGGTGGCGATGGAGATGCTGGACCAGGCGATCATCCGCATCGTCGAACCGCAGATGCACGTCGGCTACCCGCTCGACGCCGGCGCGGTGCTGCTGATCGAGGTCGAGGGCGTCCCGGAGTCGGTCGCCGCCGACGTCGAGCGCGTCGAGGTGGCCTGCCGCGGGGCGGGCGCGCGCGAGATTCGCGTCGCCGAGTCCGAGGAGGAGCGCGCGCGGCTCTGGGAGGGTCGCAAGGGCGGGATCGGCGCGATCGGCGCCAGCTCGCCGAACTTCTACATCCTCGACGGCGTGGTGCCGCGCACGAAGCTGCCGGAGGTGATGGCGGCGGTGAACGGGCTGGCCGACGAGTACGGCTTCCGCTGCGCCAACATCTTCCACGCCGGCGACGGCAACCTGCACCCCAACATCATGTTCGACGAGCTTGACGAGGGCGCGACGGAGCGCGTGCTCGACCTCGGCGGAGAGATCATGCGCGTCTGCGTCGAGGCCGGCGGCTCGATCACCGGCGAGCACGGCATCGGCCTCGAGAAGCGCTCCTACATGGAGTGGATCTTCGCCCCTCCGGACCTCGAGGCGATGGAGCGCCTGCGCATCGCGTTTGGCACGGGTGACACCTTCAACCCCTGCAAGGTGATGCCGTCCGGGCACGGCTGCGCCTCCGGGCACGCCGCCGAGCTGCGCCAGCACCTCGCGACGCCCGGCGTCTACATCTAGGCCGCGCGACGTGAGCAACGAGGCAGCGCCGGACCCGGCGGCGTACCCGATCGACGGCGTCACGCCCGACCGGGCCTGGCGGCCCGGCAGCGCCGAGGAGGTCGCGGAGCTGCTCGCCTCGGCTGCCGCCGAGGGGCAGGTGGTCGCGCCGCAGGGCGGCCGCACCGCGCTCTCGCTGGGCCGCCCGCTCGAGCGCTACGACGTGGCATTGGACCTCAGCGGCCTCGCTAGCACCGTCGCTTACGAGCCGGACGACCTGACGGTGACCGTCGGGGCGGGGATGAGCCTGCGCGCGTTGCAGTCGATGCTCGCCGAGTACGGCCAGTACCTGCCGATCGACCCGCCGCCGGACGGCCGTGTCTCGATCGGCGGGCTGCTGGCGACGGCGCGGCCGGGCGCCTGGCGCGGGCAGTTGCCGGCGGCGCGCGACCTGCTGCTCGGCGCGACGGTCGCGACGCCCTCGGGCGAGCTCGTGACCACGGGCGGGCGCGTCGTCAAGAACGTCAGTGGCTACGACCTGCACCGCCTGCACACCGGCGCGCTCGGCGTCTTCGGCGTGATCGTCGAGGCCTCCTTCAAGCTCGCCACGCTGCCCCCCGGCACGCGCTCGCTGGCCGTGCCGCGCGATCGCATCGAGGACGCCTCGGCGCTCGCGCTCGAGCTGCGCGAGCTGGCGTTGCCGCTGCGCGCACTCTCCGTGCTTTCGCCGCAGGCGTCGGCCGTCGCCGGCCTCGACGAGGGCGCGCACGTGCTGATCGAGGCGATGGGCGACGAGCAGACGCTCGACCGCTGCTCGGCGGCGATCGGCGACGTTGCCGCGGGCGCGGCGATCGAGGCTCCGGCAGGCGCCTGGGACCGCCTGCGCGCCCTCGCGGGCCTCGAGGAGGGCGTCGTGCTGCGCCTCGGCGTGCCAGCGAGCGAGCTCGCCGCGACGCTGGACGCGATCGACGAGATCGACGGCAATTCCGACGACACGGGAGGCCTCGTGGCCTGGGGGCACCTCACGGCGGGCAGCATCATCGCGGCGGGCGCGGCCATCGAGGCCGCGGACGTGCTCGAGCTGCGCGCCCGCGCCGAGCAGCGCGGCGGCTTCCTGCAGATCGAGGCCGGCCCGCCCGAGCTGCGCGCGCAGGCCGACCCCTTCGGCCAGGCCGAGCGCACGCTGGTGCGCGCGCTGCGGCGTCAGTTCGATCCGGGGCGTACTATCAACCGCGGACGCTGGGAGGCGGAATCGTGAACGAGCGGCTGGTCCGGGAGGTTCCTCGGCGCGGCTTCGCCGGCGAGGACACGCCTGCCCTCGAAGACCTGCAGAACTGCATCCACTGCGGCTTCTGCCTGCCCGCCTGCCCGACCTACATCGCGACCGGCCACGAGCTGGAGTCGCCGCGCGGGCGGCTGCACCTGATCCGCGGGGTGCTCGACGGCAAGGTCGAGGCGACCGAGCGTTTGATCTCGCACCTCGATCTCTGCCTGCAGTGCCGCGCCTGCGAGACGGCCTGCCCGTCCTCGGTGCCGTACGGGCGGATCATGGAGGACGCGCGCGCCTCGATCGTCGTCAACCCGGAGGTGCGGCCGCGCAGCTGGACGTGGCGGACGCTGCTGCTGCGCCGGGTGCTGACCGCGCCCTGGCTGCTGCGGCTGCTGCTCACGGGGGCGCGCGTCTCGCAATTGCTCGGTCTGCGTGCGCTCGTCCGAGGGCGGCTCGGACGCCGGCTGCCGCGGAAGCTGCGCGACCTGGAGGCGCAGGCGCCGGTGCTGCGGAGCAGGCCGTTCCGGCGGCGCGGGACGCTCGCGAGCCCGCCCGGCGCGAGCATGCGCGTCGCGCTCCTGCTCGGCTGCATGCACGGCGAGATCTACCCGCAGACGCACGAGGCGACCGTGCGCGTGCTCGCGCGCCTCGGCTGCGAGGTCGTCGCGCCCGAGCGGCAGGTCTGCTGCGGCGCGCTGCACTCGCACGCCGGTGACGCGGAGACCGCGCGCGATCTCGCGCGGCGCAACATCGAGGCCTTCGAGCACGCGCGCGTCGACGCGGTGATCGTCAACGCCGCCGGCTGCGGCGCGGCGATGAAGGAGTACGGCCGGCTGCTGCGCAACGACCGGCGCTGGGCCGAGCGCGCGAAGCGCTTCGACGAGCGCGTGTTCGACGTGCTGGAGTTCGTCGCCGAGCGCGACTTCGAGGGCGGCCTCGGCCGCATCGAGGAGTCCGTGACGCTGCAGGACGCCTGCCACCTGGCACACGCGCAGGGCGTGCGCGACGCCCCCCGTCGCATCCTGCGCGCGATCCCCGGCCTCGAGCTCCGCGAGCTGGCGACCCCCGATCGCTGCTGCGGGTCGGCCGGCATCTACTCCGTCGTGCAGCCCGAGATGTCGCGTACCGTCCTCGACGCCAAGCTCGAGGACATCGCGCACACGGACGCCTCGATCGTCGCGACGGCGAACATCGGCTGCACCATGCAGATCGAGGCGGGCCTCCGCAGCAGCGGCTCGCCGGCCACAGCCCGGCACGTCATCGAGCTGCTGGACCGCTCGTACGCGGCCGGCGGCAGGTAGCCGCCGCTCACAGCAGGCGCCGCGCCTGCGGGGCTGTGTCGACGAAGAGAGCGTATGTCAGTGGGCGCCGCGCTCG
The DNA here is from genome assembly GCA_965207415.1 of Dehalococcoidia bacterium. Taxonomy (GTDB): domain Bacteria; phylum Chloroflexota; class Dehalococcoidia; order UBA2979; family UBA2979; genus VXMT01. The sequence goes on along the minus strand of CBDBMD010000003.1, from coordinate 2,260,222 downwards.
ATGAGCGCTCTGCCGTAGGCGCCGAGTTGGGCGATCTCCGCGTACGAGTTGTGAGTCTGAGGCTTGCGAAGGAAGGGAAAGCCCAGCACCGGTACCGACGCTGCTGGGCTGCGGTAGTGTCCCTCCCAGTGCCGCAGGATCTTCCCGGGTCTGCCTATCGACTCGTATGGGGGATGTTCCTCGACCGTCAGTTGCCCGCGCTCAAGCGACTGAATCGTGGTGATGGCGGCAGCTCCGTTCACCATCACCAGCGCAGGGCCGGCCTCCCGGATGAGGGTATGCCGGACGCGCGCCACGACTTGGAAGCCGGGGTCCTCGGCGGCCAACTGCATCAGCGGCTCACCGCCGAAAGTGAACTGCCCGGACCCGTACGGACACAACTCGACGAACACCATGCGAGTCGTAGCGAAGTCCGGTTCGTCTTCGCGAGGAATCTCTTCGCCAAGCGCCGCCGAGGCGAGCCGTACCATCGGACGGTAGAAGCGCGGATACCAATCGTTGCGGTTGAGCGAGCGCCAGTAGTCCCAGTCCTTCTGGACCGAATCCCTCTGCCTGCGACGAGAGGCCTCGGTCGCTTGCGAGAACCTGGCCTGGTTCAGGGAGATGACGAGCACCCACGGCCCGGGTTGCAGCGCCTCGATATCGCCGACGAACCACGAGGGCGGAAGCCCAGCATTCGGGACGGTGAACTCGTCACGACCGGCCAGGCCGAGCCGGCGGTTCAGGTCCAGCAGGTGGCTGGTCCAGTCGAAAAAGTTCTCTTCGTGTAGTTGGCGCAGTTCGCGCACCCATGGGAGTTCCATCGGCGCATTATGCCGCCGCATCGCCCTCACCCTCACCTTCTCCCTCGCGGAGAGGGGGCAGAATCGTCAGAGCAGCCGCATTGCCCTCGGCGCGTCCTCGATGAGCGAGCCGTCCTTGAGCAGGTGGCGGGTGCGGGCGCCGCGCGCGTGCAGGGCGGGGGCGACGAGCAGGGTGCGGTGGCAGCGATCGGGAGCGCCCTCGGAGCACATCAGCGCCGTCGGCGTCGCCTCGGCGGCGGCCAGCAGGCGCTCGATTGCCTCGAGGAAGGGCGGGTGCTGCGCCATCAGCTCGTAGTCGGGCTCGCCGTCGGGCGTGCGCAGGGCCGGGTCCTCGGGGCGTCCGCCGAGCGCCGGCTCCCACTCGTAGGCAATGCCTGCCGTCTCCGAGGCGGCCTCGATGGACTTGCGGTTGAAGTGCGGGTGCCAGCGGCTGTAGGGCGTCGAGCGCACGTCGACGAGCCGCTCGATGCCCGCGCGCCGCAGGTTGCCGATCAGCACCTCGAGCGCGAGGTTGCCGTGACCAACGGTCGTGATCAGCACGGGCGCTCCGAGGCCACCCCGGCGACTCAGCCCGCCCGGATCTGGCGCACCAGCGCGGCGGCCACCTCGTAGCGGCCGAACGAGGGCATCACGTAGACGCCGGAGACCCAGTCGAGGGCGCGCGCCTCCTCGATCTGCTCGGTCGCGATCTCCAGGCCGGCGTCGGCGCCGGCCTCGCCCGCCGCGCGCATCCGCTTGCGGATCGCGTCCGGGATGATCACGCCCGCGAGCTCGTTGTGGATGAACTCCGTGTGGCGCGTGGACATCAACGGCAGGATGCCGAGCAGCACCGGCACCTCGACCGTACCGAGGCGCTCGAAGAACTCCTCGAGCGTCGCGAGGTCGTAGACGGGCTGCGTCATCAGCAGGTCCGCGCCGGCGTCCAGCTTCGCGCGCACGCGGCCCACCTCGACCGGAATGTCGCCCGCCGTCGGGTTCGCCGCGCTGGCGACCAGGAAGTCGGTCGGGCGGCCGAGCGAGTTGCCGGCGACGTCGACGCCCTCGTTGAGGCGCTTGAGGATGCGGATGAAGCCGATCGCGTCGACGTCCCAGACCGCCGAGGACTGCGAGGCCTCGGGTGGCGGGTCGCCGGTAAGCGCGATCACGTTGCGCACGCCGAGCGCGTGCGCGCCCAGCAGGTCGGCCTGCAGCGCCATCAGGTTCCGGTCGCGCGTCGTCTGGTGGATGATCGTCTCGATTCCCGCCTCGCGCTGGATCTCGACCGCGAGGGCGAGCGCGCTCATCCGCACGCGCGCCATCGGCGAGTCGCCGATGTTGATCGCGTCGGCGCCCGCCTCGCGCAGCAGCCGCGCGCCCTCGACGGCCTTGCGCGGGTTGATGCCGCGCGGCGGATCGATCTCGACCGAGACGACGTAGGCGCCGGCGGCGAGTTTGTCGCGCAGCCGCGCCGTCTCGCCGTATTGCTCCGCGTCCGCGCCCTCGGCCGGCTCGTCGGCGGCGGGCAGTCCCGTGTCGAGGCCGCCGCCGCGCGTGTCGGTCACCGCGAGCGGTGCGCCGCCGCCCTCGGACGCGCCGTTCCCGCCGCCGGCCCCCACGCCGTCGAGCGCCTCGCGCATCGCGCGGATGTGCTCGGGCGTCGCGCCGCAGCAGCCGCCGATGACGGCGGCGCTGAGGTCCTTGGCGCGCAGCGCGAAGTTCGCGAAGTACTCCGGCGACGAGGGGTAGAGCGGCTGCCCGGCTGTGATGCGCGGCAGCCCGGCGTTGGGCTTTACGAACAGCGGCGCCTCGATGCCCGCGGCCGCCAGCTCCTGCAGGATGTCGAGCGTCGCGCGCGGCCCGACGCCGCAGTTGACGCCGACCACGTCCGCTCCGCCCTCCGCCGCGAGCAGCGCCGCCACCTCGCGCGGCGACTCGCCCGCCGGCGTGGTCAGCGCCGCGACGAAGTCGAGCGCCGCGATCACCGGCAGGTCGGTCACGGCGCGCACCGCCTCGAGGGCGATCCGCACCTCCTCGAGCGAGGGGTACGTCTCCAGCACGATCACGTCGACGCCGCCCTCGACGAGCGCGCCGACCTGCTCGCGCACGGCCTCGCCCGCCGCCTGCGGCGTCACGCTGCCGACCGCGAGGTCGCGCCCGAACGGGCTGATCGAGCCGCCGATGAAGGCGGGCGTGCCGATGATCTCTCGCGCGTCGCGGGCGATCCGTGCGGCCTGGAAGTTCACGTCGCGCACGCGCTCGCCGTAGCCGTGGCGCGCGAGCTGGATGCGCGTCGACTCGAAGGTGTCGGTCAGGATCAGGTCGGCGCCGGCGCGCAGGTACTCCTCGTGCAGCGCGCGCACGCGGCCCGGGTCCTCGAGGGCGGCGAGCGGGCTATGGCCGCGCCAGCCGCGCCCGTGCAGCACCGTGCCGGTCGCCCCGTCGGCGAGCAGCACGCGCTCACGAATCGCCTCGATGAAGGGATGGGCCACGGGGTGTCCTGTCCGGGCGTCCTGTTCGCGGCCCGCTCAGCCGCCGCGCCCGCCCGAGGTCGCCGGGCGTCGGCCTAGCTGACGGCCGCCCGCTCCGCCAGCAGGCTCTCGATCTGCTGGTAGTCGGCCTCGGAGATCTTGTGCAGGTTGCCGCGGAAGGCCATGCCCAGCTTCTTCGGGCCGAAGTTGCGCGTCTTGTCGAGCAGGTCCGTGATCTCGCGCACGTCCACGTAGTCGCCGGGCTTCGGGATCACCAGCGGCTTCGTCTGCACGCGGTACGGATAGCTCTCGCTCTCGCCCTTCGAGTCCGAGCGCAGCCCGATGTCCGTCTCGTCCTCGAAGGCCTCCGAGGTGATCTCGGCGATCCCGCCGAACTGCACGACCTTGGTGAGGTAGAACACGACGCGGTCGCCCGGCTGCATCTCCGAGCTCTGCTTGCGGCGCGAGGACTTGAAGGCGGCGAGGTCGAACCCGCGCTCGCGCATGAGCTCGAAGTTCTCGGCCGAGCCGACGGCGATCCAGGCCTGCATCTGGTGCTCCTTCGCTGGTCACGCCGGGCGGCTGGATGCGCCCGGGCGGCTTCAGGTTCCGCGTCCCCTCTCCCCTGGCGGGAGCGGGCGGGGGTGAGGGGGTCCCGGGCCTAGGTGCAGGCGCGAGGCGTGCCCTGCGGCTGGCCGGACCCGGCCTGGAAGGACGAGCCGCAGGCGCAGGCCGCCGTGGCGTTCGGGTTGTAGATCGTGAAGCCGGACTTCATCAGATCCTCGACGTAGTCGACCTCGGCGCCGTGCAGCATCGGGACCGACTCCTCGTCGACGAGGATGCGTACGCCCTCGGCGGCGTGGATCTCGGTGTCGTCCGGCTCGACGTCCTTGGCGAGGGCCATGCCGTACTGCCAGCCGGAGCAGCCGCCGCCGACGACGAAGACGCGCAGCGCGGCGTCCGGCAGCTCCTTCTCCACGAGCAGGGCGCGCGCCTTCTCGGCGGCGCGGTCCGTGATCGTCACGAGGCTGCTGATCGGTTCGAACGTGGTGGTCATCACATCCCCCGGATCTTCCTGAGAGCCATGATAGCACCCCTCCGGCTCCACCTCCCCTCGCGGGAGGGAGAGAGCATCAAGGCGGTCCGGCTCCCTGCCGTCCGCGGGAGGAAGAGAGCATCGTGGCGGTCCGGCTCCCTGCCGTCCGCGGGAGGAAGAGAGCATCGGGGCGGTCCGGCTCCCTGCCGTCCGCGGGAGGAAGAGAGCATCGGGGCTGTCCGGCCCCCTGCCGTTCGCGGGAGGGAGAGAGCATCGAGGCGGTCCGGCTCCCTGCCGTCCGCCGGAGGAAGAGAGCATCGAGGCGGTCCGGCTCCCTGCCGTCCGCCGGAGGAAGAGAGCATCGAGGCGGTCCGGCCCCCTCTCCCCTCGCGGGAGAGGGCGGGGGTGAGGGGGCGCCGCGCGGCAGCGCGGCTATCGCAGGCGCTCCGCGCGCGTCCCTCAGCCGCCGCGCACGACGAAGGCGCAGACCGCCTCGCCCGTCGCCTTGAGCTCGTGCCCGGCCTCAACGGGCGCGCCGATCAGCGCGGCCAGCAGCTCGCGATCACGCGCGCAGTCGGCGGGCGCGTCTGCGCCCCCGAACTCGCCGCGCAGCCGCCTGCTCGGGCAGCCGCGCGCGAGCAGCCGCAGATCGCCTCCGGCCTCGTCTGACGCCTCGACCTCCACCTCGAAGCCCTCGTCCTCGAGCAGGGCGGCGACGGCGCGCGCGCGCTCCTCGACGTCGCGACCGCCGACGCGCGGGGCGTACTCGGCGGCGAGCCGGTTGCTGAGCTTCGCGAAGACGAGGTCGGCGATCTCCTCGCCGCCGCGTCCGGTGGTCTCCTCGGCGGTGAGTTCGGAGATCTCGTGCAACAGGCGGCGCGTGATCCGCACGTAGTGGCGGCCGAACAACTCGGCGCCGGCGTCGGTGAGCGAGAAGGCGTAGCGAGGCCGTCCGGTGCGCCCCCGGATCTGGCTGACGGCGACGTAGCCGTCGCGCAGCAGCACGTCGAGATGGCGGCGCACGGTCGCCCCGGCGAGTCCGAGTTCCCCCGCGAGATCATCGACGGAACGTTCGTCGTGCCGCCGCAAGATGTCGAGGATCGCCTCGCGCGTGCCGCCGGCGCGGCCACGCGTGCCGATAGGCCGCGCAGTCATCAGATCGAGGTTAGCAGATCGGGGGTTGGGGGGAGGTGGCTTCCGGTCCGCTCCGGTCCCCTCTCCCCGAGGGAGAGGGCAAGGGTGAGGGAGGACCCTCCGGTCCCCTCTCCCCTGGCGGGAGAGGGTGAGGGTGAGGGGGACTCCGGGGGCGACTCGCGGAGTCGCGTAAGAAACGGGAATCCGCCCCTCTCCTCACGGGCGTTCCTGGATTCCGGCTTCCGCCGGAATGACGGGAAGAAGGGGCGGAGTGACGGGAAGTAAGGGGCGGAGTGACGGGAAGGGGAGTTCGAGCGGCCCTCCGGTCCCCTCTCCCCGAGGGAGAGGGTGAGGGTGAGGGAGGGGGGACGCCGGTCCCCGCAGCGCCCCTTCCGATCCCCTCTCCCCTGGCGGGAGAGGGCTAGGGTGAGGGGGACTCCGGGGGTGACTCGCGGAGCTCCAGTGCGATCGCCTCGAGCACGGGGGTCAGACGCAGCAGCACATCGTCGTTCCAGAATCGCAGGACCCTGTAGCCACGCGACTCCAGCCACCGTGTTCGCCGAGCATCGTATGCCCGGCGGCCGGCGTGCTGCCCTCCGTCCAGCTCGACGATCAGCTTCCGCTCGTGACTCACGAAGTCGGCGATGTACGAGCCGACCGGTGCCTGGCGGCGGAATCTGACGCCGCCGAGGCGGCGATCTCTGAGCTTCGACCAGAGGGCTCGCTCGGCGTCCGTGGATTGCCGCCTGAGGCGCCGCGCCCTGGCTTTGGACCGGTCGTCCGTCATCGTCTGTCCTCGCTGGCCGCGCCGCTGCGCGGCGGACCCCTCACCCCCGCCCTCTCCCGCAAGGGGCGAGGGGGCCGGAACCCGCCCTCGCTGGCTGCGCGGCGGACCCCTCACCCCCGCCCTCTCCCGCAAGGGGCGAGGGAGTTGGAGCCGCTTCGCACCCGTACAAACATTCTAGTGGTGGTAGCATACCCTCGCCCGAACCCAGCGAGGACCGCGCATGACCGCAGACCGCCCCACGCTCTCCGCCGCCGGCTTCGCCGCCAAGTGGCGCGACAACGCGCGGCGCGAGAGCCCTTCCTCGCAGGAACACTTCATCGACCTCTGCCGCATGCTCGGCGTGGCGACGCCCAACGAGGCCGACCCCACCGGCGAGTGGTACAGCTTCGAGGCCGGCGCCGCGCGCACCAGCACCGGCGGCACGGGCGCCGCCGACGTCTGGAAACGCGGCGTCTTCGGCTGGGAGTACAAGGGCGCGCACGCCGACCTCGGCGCCGCCTACCGCCAGCTCCTCGACTACCGCGAGGCGCTCGCCAACCCGCCCCTGCTCGTCGTCAGCGACATGGACCTGATCGAGGTCCACACCAACTTCACCGGCACCCGCCCCGTCGTCGAGACCGTCACCCTCGACCAGCTCGCGGAGGGCGGCGAGACCACCGCCGAGGCGCTGCGCGTGCTGCGCGCCGTGATGAGCGAGCCCGAGGCGCTGCGGCCGCGGCAGACCCCGGACGAGGTGACGCAGCTCGCAGCCGCCCGCTTCGCCGACATCGCGCGCTCGATGCAGGAGCGCGGCCACGAGCCGGAGGACGTCGCGCACTTCCTCAACCGCGTGCTGTTCTGCCTCTTCGCCGAGGACGTCGGCCTGCTGCCCGCGCGCCTGATGACCGACCTGGTGCGCTCGCGCCGCGACGACCCGGAGGCGTTCACGGCGGGCATCTCCGAGCTGTTCCGGCTGATGGCCGACCCCGAGGCCGGGCGCTTCTTCGGCACGCAGCGCATCGAGTGGTTCGACGGCGGACTGTTCGACGACGCGCCGGCGCTCGCCTTCACGCGCGACGAGCTGCGCGCCGTCGGCGAGGCCTCGGACCTCGACTGGTCGCAGGTGGAACCGGCGATTCTCGGCACGCTCTTCGAGCGCGGACTGGACCCGGCGAAGCGAGGCCAGCTCGGTGCGCACTACACCGACCGCGAGAAGATCCTGCTCGTCGTCGAGCCGGTCGTGCTGACGCCGCTGCGCCGCGAGTTCGAGGCGATGCGGGAGCGCGTCGACGAGCTGCTGGCCGGCCGCGAGCCGAGCCCGCTCACCCTCGAGGGCCGCCGTCGCGAGCGGTTGCCCGCCTGGGAGCGGGACGCCGAGGCGGCGTGGCGCGCCTTCCTCGAACGGCTGCGCGCGGTGCGTGTGCTGGACCCGGCGTGCGGGTCAGGGAACTTCCTCTACGTCACGCTGCGGCTGCTCAAGGACCTGGAGCAGGAGGCGATCCGCTGGGGCGCGGAGCGCCTGCGCATCACGGGCGAGTTCCCGCAGGTGGACCCGCACAACGTGCTGGGCATCGAGATCAACCCGTACGCGAAGGAGCTGGCGGGCGTCTCGATCTGGATCGGGCACATCCAGTGGATGCTCGACCACGGCTACGGCTTCCCGCGCGACCCGGTGCTGCAACCGCTCGACAACATCGAGCTGCGCGACGCCATCCTCGCCCGCGACGCCGAGGGCGCCCCGATCCCCGCCACCTGGCCGGACGCCGAGTTCGTCGTCGGCAACCCGCCGTTCCTGGGCAATAGACGACTACGGCTCACCCTTGGAGACGGGTATGTCGATGCGCTGTCCCGGGCGTGGGGCAAAGTGGTCGCTGGTGGTGCTGACTTGGTGTGCTACTGGCACGAACTTGCGCGAAGGCAGATCGTTGACGGCTCAACGAAGCGCGCAGGTCTGCTGGCGACAAACTCCATCCGCGACGGCGCGAACCGCACCACGCTCGATCACGTCAAGGAGACGGGCGATCTCTTCATGGCGTGGTCGGACGAGCCTTGGGTTGTCGAGGGCGCTGCCGTGCGCGTCTCCATCGTCGGGCAGGACGACGGCTCAGAAGCGGAGCGCAGTCTGGACGGGCAGCCCGTTACAGCGATCAACAGCAACCTGACGAGCGGCGTCGATCTCACCCTCGCGCGGCTATTGGGTGAGAACGCGGACGCGTGCTTCCAAGGAGACATCAAGGGTGGGGGGTTCGATATCCCCGGTGACGTCGCCCGCGGGATGCTACGAGAACCGTCCAACATCAACGGCCGTACGAACGCCGACGTGGTGGTGCCGTGGGTAAACGGTATGGATCTAACCCGGCGTCCACGCGACATGTTCATCATCGACTTCGGCACGGAGATGACCGAGGGCGAGGCCGCCGCGTACGAGGCACCGTTCAGTCATATCGAGAGAAGCGTTCGGCCAGTCGTCGTCGAGAACCGGGAGAAGTCGCACAGGGAGCGCTGGTGGCGTCACCAGCGGCCACGGCCGGAAATGCGAACCGCCGTGGCCTCGCTTTCGCGGTTCATCGCCACGCCACGGGTGGCGAAGCACCGGCTGTTCGTGTGGCTCTCGGCCCCCACTATCCCGGACACGCGATTAGTGGTCATGGCTCGAGAGGACGATTACGCCCTCGGGGTACTGCACTCGCGCGCGCACGAGCTGTGGTCTTTGCGGACAGGAGCGTGGCACGTCGACCGCCCGACGTACACGCCGACCTCGACGTTCGAGACGTTCCCCTTCCCCTGGCCGCTCGACACGCCGGACGAGGTGCTGACGGCGCAGCAGCGAGGGCAGCGCGACGCCATCGGCGCGGCGGCGCGGGCGCTGGACGAGGCGCGGCGGCGCTGGCTCAACCCGCCGGAGCTGGTGCGCGAGGAGCCGGACGTGCTGCCCTCGCTGCCCCCGCGCCTGCTCCCCGTCGACGAGGACGCCGAGCGCGAGCTGCGCCGCCGCACGCTCACCAACCTCTACAACGCCCGCACGGCCTGGCTCTCCCACCTCCACGCCGCCCTCGACAGCGCCGTGTTCGCCGCCTACGGCTGGCCGGAGGCGGATGCGCCGGACGAGCTGTCGGAGGAGGAGCTGCTGGGGCGGTTGCTGGCGGTCAATTTGGCGCGGGGTGGGGGTTAGACTCCCGCTCATGCCAGACGACGCCCCGGCTGAACTCCCCGACGGGTGGCCCGACGCCTTCGACGACGAGGCGCGCGACTACCTCTACGAGGAGAGCCGCCAGCGTCTCGTCGAGAGCATCGAGTTCGGCAACCAGCAGGAGGCGAAGGCGCTCGCCCTGCTGCGCATCTCCCTCATCATCATCGCCGCCAGCGGCATCTTCGGCGATCTCCAGGTGGACTTGGTTTCAGCCTCGCCTCTGGGATGGAGCCTGCTCACGCAGGCCTCCGTGCTGGCGCTCATGTCCTCCGTTGCGGTTGGGGGCCTCGCCTTCTGGATTCTCCACCCGCAGGTCTGGGAGACGGGAGCAAACGTCGAGTGGCTCGCGCGCTGGACCGGCGCCAGCGCTCGCGATCTGAAGAGTGCGACGCTGGAGGCGCTCGTGGAGGGCTTTGTTGCGAACAACGAGGTTGCCCGGGGGCGCGGGGAGCGACTCGTGTGGCTACTGTGGGCGGTCGCGATCCAGACGGTGTGCGTCGTCCTCGTGCAGGTCGCCGCCGCAACCGCGAACGTGGACTGAGGTGGCCGCTAGCCGATGCCCTTCTTCAGGATCGTGCTCGGCTTGCCGGGGGGGCGGGGTCCCGTCTGTCGTGTAGGTGGATTGGCCTCACGCTTTTGGGGCGTGCTTGGGTTGCCTGCGGGTCGGGGTGAGGCTGGGCGTTCGTTGTTGTTCGTCATGCGCCTCTGACCGGGGTGCCTGGCTTGCCAGGTGGTCGCGGAGGTGGGGGCGGGGCTGGCTCGCGCTCCGCGCCGCTCTTGCTTCCGCGATCCATCCCGTCGCTCGCCATCGATCTGTCCGTTCGCGGCCACCGAGTCGAGTGGCCAATACTGAGTATCTACGATTCGCCTTCGACTTGCCAATTCCCTCCTGCAACGCTGTCGGTTCGGTACCCTCTTGTCTGGCAGGGACTCAAAAGGACGGCCACATCGTGAAGGTAAGCCACGACCCCGAGACGGACATGCTCTACATCGAGTTCGAGGACCGTCCCAGCCTCGAATCGTTTGAGTTGTGCGACGGGATCGTCGTCGACCTCGACGCGGACGAGCACGTGGTGGGCATCGAGGTCGAGTGGGCCTCGCAGAAGCTCGACATCGAGCGGCTGCGGGCCGTCCTGGAGCCGCAGGCCGCCGCTCGCCCTGCCTGACCCGCGCCTGCGGCGCGCTCCCCTCACCCCCACCCTCTCCCGCAAGGGGCGAGGGGGCCGGAGGGGCGTCCCGCCTGACCCGCGCCTTTGGCGCGTCGCCCTCACCCCCACCGTCTTCCGCGAGGGGCGAGGGGGGCGGAGGAGCGGACCCGGCGACCGCGGGCGGGTATTCTGGTAGCGATGACCTCAGCTGCACGACGCGTCTACCTGGACCACGCCGCTACCACGCCGCCCGACGCGGCTGTGGTCGAGGCGATGCGGCCGTGGTTTGAGGAGGGCTGGCACAACCCGTCCTCGATCTATGTCGAGGCGCAGCGGACGCAGCAGGCGCTCGATGAGGCGCGGGCGAGCGTCGCGGCCTGGCTGGGGGCGACGCCGGGGGAGATTGTCTTCACTTCGGGGGGGTCGGAGTCGAACAGCCTCGCGCTGCGCGGGGCGATGGGGGCGGCGCGCGGACGGCGGCACCTCGTCACCACCGCCGTCGAGCACCACGCCGTGCTCGACACCGCCGAGCAGCTCGAACGCGAGGGCGCGGAGCTGACGATCGTCGGCGTCGACGCCGAGGGCCGCGCCGACCCCGCCGAGGTCGAGGCGGCCGTGCGCGACGACACCGCGCTCGTCTCCGTGATGCACGCCAACAACGAGGTCGGCGCGCTCAACGACATCGCCGAGATCAGCCGCCGCGTGCACGCGCGCAACCCGCGCACGCTGGTGCATACGGACGCCGTGCAGTCGGCGGCGCACCTCGGCGTGCACGCCGGGCGGCTCGGCGTCGACCTGCTGACGGCGACGGCGCACAAGCTCTACGGGCCTCGCGGCGCGGGGGTGCTCTACCAGCGCGCGGGCTCGCCGGTGACGCCGCAGATCCTCGGCGGCGGCCAGGAGGAGGGGCGGCGCGCCGGGACCGAGAACACGCCGGCGATCGTCGGCCTCGCCCGCGCGGCCGCCATCGCGCAGGCGCGCCGCGAGGACGACCTCGCGCACGAGCGCGCGCTGCAGCAGCGCCTGATCGAGGAGCTGCCGAGGCGCGTGCCGATGCTCGGCGTGACCGGGCCGCGCGACCTCGATGAGCGGCTGCCGGGCAACGTCTCGGTCGTCGTCGCCTTCGTCGAGGGCGAGTCGATCCTGCTGGCGCTCGACCTCGCGGGCATCGCGGCCTCCTCGGGCTCGGCCTGCACGACGGGGTCGGTGGAGCCGAGCCACGTGCTGGTGGCGATGGGCCTGCCGCCGGAGCTGGCGCGCGGGTCGCTGCGCTTCACCATCGGGCGCGACAACACGGACGAGGACGTCGACCGCCTGCTCGAGGTGCTGCCGGGCGCCGTCGAGCGGCTGCGCGCGCTCTCGCCGGTCCCGGCGACGGAGCCGCCGCCGGACTGGCGGCCGTGGCTGGACGGCGCGGCGTAGTGGGAGTTCGAGTAGCGCGCGTCGTTTGCCGCCCCACCGCCCCTCCGCTACGATCGCCGCGCGAAGGCGGGAGTTTCCGGTGGTGACCACGGACGGCGATACCCGGCAGCGCCTCGCGCTCTTCGACCAGGCGCGCGACATGGCCCCGCTCGACCTCGAGGAAGAGGTGCGCAAGAACGTGCTCCTGTCCTCGGTGGACGGGATGCTGAACTGGGCGCGCTCGTCCTCGCTGTGGCCGGCGATGTTCGGGCTCGCCTGCTGCGCGATCGAGATGATCGCGACGGCGACCTCGCGCTACGACATCGCGCGCTTCGGGTCCGAGGTGTTCCGCGCCTCGCCGCGGCAGGCGGACCTGATGATCGTGGCCGGCACGGTGACCTGGAAGATGGCGCCGGCGGTGCGGCGGGTCTACCTGCAGATGGCCGAGCCGAAGTGGGTCATCTCGATGGGCGGCTGCGCGATCATGGGCGGCCCGTTCGCCTACGGCTACTCGGTGCTGCCGGGCGTCAACCTCGTCTGCCCCGTCGACGTCTACGTGCCCGGCTGCCCGCCGCGGCCGGAGTCGCTGCTGCAGGGGCTGATGATGCTGCAGGACAAGATCAACGCCTTCGGCATCGAGGGCCGTCGCGACCGCCTCCAGCCCGACGGCGACTTCTCCCCCTACCTGCCCGAGGGCGACCCGATCCGGCGCGAGCTGGAGTCGCTGTTCCCGCCCTACCCGGGCCTCGAGGACCCGGAGCGCCGCTCCGGTGGCGTGCCGCTGCTGCAGCGCTAGCGCGCGCCTCTTCGACCGTACGCACCTCTGACTCGCCGCCGCCGTTTCGGTGGTGGCACTTGCGCAGTGCGTCGGGATTGGGTACAAACGATTAGCACTCGACAGGTGAGAGTGCTAACAACTGCGCAAAGTGTGATGGAGCACGAACGTCGTACGGCTCGGAGGGCGGCCCGCGACGACGCTGGACGGCCCTCGGCGACGCGAACGAGAGGGAGTGGACACGCATGGCGAAGCAACTACTGTTTGACGAGCAGGCCCGCGGGGCGCTGCGCGGCGGCATCGACCAGCTGGCCGACGCCGTACGCATCACGCTGGGGCCGCGCGGCCGCAACGTGGTGCTCGACAAGAAGTTCGGCCCGCCGACGATCACCAACGACGGCGTGACGATCGCCAAGGAGATCGAGCTGGCGGACGAGTTCCAGAACATCGGCGCCCAGCTCGCCAAGGAGATCGCCTCCAAGACCAACGACATCGCTGGTGACGGCACCACCACGGCCACCGTCCTCGGCCAGGCGATCGTGCACGAGGGCCTCAAGAACGTGGCCGCCGGCGCGGACCCGATGGCGCTGAAGCGCGGCATCGAGGCCGGCTCGCGCGCCATCGTCGACCAGATCGGCAAGAACTCCACGCCGGTCACCACGCGTGACCAGATGGCGCAGGTGGCGGCGATCTCGGCCGCCTCCACGGAGATCGGCGACCTGATCGGCGACGTGATGGAGGCCGCCGGCAAGGACGGCGTCATCACCGTCGAGGAGTCCAAGGGCATCCAGACCGAGATCGAGTACGTCGAGGGCATGGCCTTCGACCGTGGCTATATCTCGCCCTACTTCGTGACCGACCCGGACCGCATGGAGGCCGTCGTCGATGAGCCGGCGATCCTGATCACGGACCAGAAGCTCGCCTCCGTCAACGACATCCTGCCGCTGCTCGAGAAGCAGCTCCAGGTCTCCAAGGACCTCGTCGTCATCGCCGAAGACATCGAGGGCGAGGCGCTGGCCACGCTCGCGGTGAACCGCCTGCGCGGCACGCTCAACGTGATCGCCGTCAAGGCGCCCGGCTTCGGCGACCGCCGCAAGGACAACCTCGGCGACATCGCCTCGATCACCGGCGCCACGCTGATCAGCCCCGAGGTCGGCCGCTCGCTCGAGTCGGCCACCCCGGAGGACCTCGGCAAGGCCCGCCGCATCGTTTCCACCAAGGAGGAGACGACGATCATCGAGGGCCACGGCACCGCCGAGGGCATCACGGACCGCATCTCGATGGTCAAGGCCGCGCTCGACCGCGCGACCAGCGACTGGGACCGCGAGAAGCTGCAGGAGCGCCTCGGCAAGCTCGCCGGCTCCGTGGCCGTCATCAAGGTCGGCGCGGCCACCGAGGTCGAGCTGACTGAGAAGAAGCACCGCGTCGAGGACGCGCTTTCGGCGACCCGCGCGGCCGTCGAGGAGGGCATGGTCCCCGGCGGCGGAGTCGCCTTCATCAACGCGCTCCCCGTGCTCGACGACGTCATGCTGGAGAGCGACGAGGCGACCGGCGTGCGCATCCTGCGCCGCGCCCTCGAGGAGCCGATGCGGCGCATCGCCGCGAACGCGGGCGCCGACGGCTCGGTGATCGTGCGGGAGGTCCAGGGCCTGACCAAGGGCGAGGGCTACGACGCCGCGACGGGCGACTACGGCGACATGGTCGAGGCCGGCATCATCGACCCGGCCAAGGTCACCAAGGCCGCGCTCGAGAACGCCGTCTCGATCGCCGGCATGGTGCTGACCACCAACTGCCTGGTCACCGACAAGCCCGAGGGCGACGACGGGGGCGCCGCTGCGGCCGCCGCCGCCGCGAGCATGTACTAGTCCCGACTCAGGGCTCGAGTACCCCGAGGGGCCGGCATCGCCGGCCCCTCGTCTTGTCTGCGGAGTGGTGGGGGCGCGCAGCCTCAGTGCGCCTCCCACCACGAGCTGAGCCGCTCGCCCGCCTCGCGGGGGCGGCGGCCGATCAGCCAGGTGAGGACGCCCCCGGCGACCATCACGAGGGCGGCGACGGCCCAGACCTCGCGGAAGGTCGCGACCTGCGCCTCGGCGACCAACGCCGTGAACTCCGGCGATCCGAACTCGATCGCGCCCGCCCGCGCGTAGAAGCGTCCGAGGCCGTTCGAGGTCAGCAGCGCCGCGCCGACGAGCATCCCGGCGACGCGGCTGAGCGTGAGCCAGGAGGCCGCCGTGGCGCGCTCGCCCTCGCGGACCCGGGCGAGGACGGCGGCGCTGAGCGGGGCGATCACGAGGCCGAAGCCGAAGCCGCCGGCGATCTGCGGGAGGCTGCGCCACGCCTCGCTCAGCTCGCGATCCCAGGCGAGCAGCCCGGCGAAGCCCGCCGCGCCCAGCCACATCCCGATCGTCGCCGTCGCGCGCAGGCCGATCCGGCCCGCCAGCCAGCCGCCGGCGAGTGCGCCCGCAGGCACGGCGATCGTGAAGCGCAGCAGCGTCAGGCCGCCCTCGATCGGGCTCTCGACCAGCACGAGGTTCACGAACAGCGGGACGCTGATCAGCATCGTGATCAGCCCCGCGCCGAGCAGCAGCGTCGCGGCGTTGGAGGCCCAGGCCGTACGCGGCCGGAACATCGCCAGCCGCAGCATCGGCTCCGGTGCGAGACGCTGGCGGACGACAAAGGCGACGCCCAGCGCGGCGACGAGCGCGAACAGCAGCAGGGTGAGCGGCCAGGGGCGGCGCGCGATCGGGTCGTCGGCGAGGGTGATCGTGAGCAACGCCAGCCCGAGGGCGAGCAGCGACGCGCCGGGCCAGTCGATCGCGCCGCCCTCGCGCTCTCGCCCTGCCCACCGCCAGGCGCCGTACATGAAGGGCAGCGAGAGCGGGAGGTTCCACCAGAACACCCAGCGCCAGCCCATCAGCTCCGTGATCGCGCCGCCCCAGAGCGGGCCGACGAGCGCCCCCGCCTCGGAGGCCGCGGCGATCGCGCCGAGGCCGAGCAGGCGCCGCCCGGGCGGCAGCTCGGTGACGACGATCGCCATCGCGACGGGCACGACCGCGCCGCCACCGACGGCCTGTAGCGCCCTCGAGACGACGAGCCACTCGAAGCCGGGCGCGGCGGCGACGAGCGCGCTGCCCACCATGAACACGACCAGCGAGGCGGCGTACACGCGCGCTCGGCCGTACACGTCGGCGATGCGACCGACGATGGGCAGCGCGGCGATGTAGCCGATCAGGTAGCCGTTGACGACCCAGGAGGCGAGGTAGAGGTCGTCGACGGTGAGGCCGATGTCGCCGATCAGCGCGGGCAGCACCGTGACCACCGCGGTCTGGTCGTCGGCGGCGATGAAGACGCCGCCCGCGACCGCGATCAGCAGCCAGGTGCCTCGCCGGTCCCGTCCCGTCCGAGGGCCGTCCTGCGCCTCAGCGCGGCGGGACAATGTCCACGTCCTGATCGAAGTTGCTGAGCTCGAGCCGCCGCACGATCGTCTCGAGCTCGCTGGAGCTGATCGGTCCGCGCAGTTCGATGCGATGGACCAGCGGGTCGTCGACGCCGATCCAGACCTTCGCCTTGACCTCGAACCCCGCCTCGACGCCCCGGAAGAAGACCAGCTCCCCGGAGTCGGTGGTCGCCTCGACGACCCAGCAGTCGGCGCCGCGGACGGCTTCGCGTCCGCCGAGGCCGGTCGCGGTGGCCGTACGCATCAGTGCGACGGCGCCCTGCTGCGGGTCGAAGAGGGCGCTGACGGTGATCTCCTCGCGCTGCCAGCGCTGGGTGAGCGGGTTGCGCAACCAGCCCTGGTCGGGGAGCACCACGATCCCGGTCTCGAATGCGAGCGTGCCGAGGCGGCCGTCGATCTCCGCCTGCAGCCGATCCTCGCCCGCGATGTCGCCCTCGGCGCGCACCATCTCGATGCCCCGCACGATTTCGCTCGTCCCGTTCTCGTGTTCGAGCACGAAGTGGAACTTCTCGACGCCTGCCATCCGATCGGCGGCGGCGAGCATCAGCTCGCCGGGATCCGGCAACGCCTCGGTCGGCGTCGGCGTGGGCGTGGCCTCGGGCTCCTCCTCGCCCGGGCAGGCGACGAGCAGCAGCGCGGTCGCCACGAGAACGGCGAGCGCCGCGAGGCGCGCGCGGGCGCTCATCGCGCCACCACCAGCGGCGGCCCGGCTTCGACGCGCCCGATGCGCCAGCAGCCTCCGGTCTGCGTCTCGATCTCGCGGCGCAGCGCCTCCGCGCCGTCCTCGGGCAGCGCGATCAGCAAGCCGCCCGAGGTCTGCGGGTCGTACAGCAGGTCGACGATCGCGTCCGGGGGGCCGCCCTCGAGGCGCACGCGATCGCCGAGGCCGTCACGGTTGCGCGCTCCGCCGCCGGTGGCGCCACCGAGCTCGGCGAAGCGCTCCGCGCCGGGCAGCAGCGGCAGCGCGCCGAGGTCGAGGGCGAGCGTGACGTCGCCCTGCGAGGCGATCTCGGCGGCGTGGCCGGCGAGCCCGAAGCCGGTCACGTCCGTCATCGCGTGCACGCCCGCGGCGCGCGCGAGGTGCGCGGCGTGGCGGTTGAGCTGGATCATCGAGGCGACCGCGGCCTCGAGGCCTTCCTCGAAGCCGTCGCGCTGCTGCCCGGCGGCGCTCATCACGATGGCGGTGCCGAGCGGCTTGGTGAGCAGCAGCGCGTCGCCGGGCTGAGCGCCGCCGGTGCGCAGCACCGCGTCCGGGTGGATCACGCCCATCACGGAGAGGCCGTACTTCGGCTCCGCGTCGATCACCGTGTGGCCGCCGGCGATCACGCCGCCGGCCTCGGCGACCGCGTCCGCGCCGCCCCGGAAGATCTCGGCCAGCAGCGAGGGGTCGAGGTCGTCCGGGAAGGCGGCGATGTTCAGCGCGAGCTTGACCTCGCCGCCCATCGCATAGACGTCGGACATCGCGTTCGCCGCGGCGATGCGGCCGTAGTCGTAGGGGTCGTCGACGACCGGCGGGAAGAAGTCGAGCGTCTGGATCACCGCGAGGTCGTCGCTGAGCCGGTAGATCGCGGCGTCATCGGGGCGTGCGAGACCGACGAGCAACTCGGGGTGCTCGTCGGCGGCGAACGTCTCCTGCAGCGGGCGCAGCACCTGCGCCAGGGTCGAAAGACCCAGCTTGCCCGCTCAGCCGCCGCAGGATGCGAGGTCGGTGAGCCGAATCTGCTCCCGAGTCACGCCCGGACCTCCGTCCAGCATCGACGCGATCGCGCCGTGCGCGACCATCCTACGACGGGCGCGGGCGCTACGATGGCCCCCGCGGCGGATCTTCGGAGGAGACGTGGTGGCTGGAGCGCAGTGGCGGCCCTCCGAGCTGATCGCCATCCTCGGCGAGGCGTACGGGCGCGTCGATGCACGGCCGCACCACGACGCGATCTCCGAGCTGGTGCTGACGCTGCTCTCGCAGAACACCTCGGACCATAACTCCGGGCACGCCTTCCACCGTCTGCTCGAACGTTTCGAGAGCTGGGACGAGGTGATCGACGCGCCGACCTCGGAGGTGGAGGACGCGATCCGCCCGGGCGGGCTCGCGCCGACGAAGGCCCCGCGCATCCAGGCGCTGCTCGCCGAGGTGCGCGAGCAGGCCCCCGGCTACGAGCTCGACTTCCTCGAGACCATGCCGCTGGAGGAGGCGAAGGCGTGGCTGCGCGCGCTGCCGGGCGTCGGCCCGAAGACGGCGGCGATCGTGCTGCTGTTCGCCCTCGGACGGCCCGCGCTGCCGGTCGACACGCACGTCGAGCGCGTGGCGAAGCGGCTCGGCCTCGCCCCGGCGCGCATGCCGGTCGTGAAGGTGCACGACGAGCTGGAGGCGCAGCTCGAGCCGGATGAGATGTATCCCTTCCACGTCGACCTGATCCAGCACGGGCGCCGCACCTGCCATGCGCGCTCGCCCGGCTGCGGGCGCTGCCTGCTGCTGGAGCGCTGCCCGCGCATCGGGCTGCCACCGATCGCCGCCGACGGCGCATAGCGCGCCAGTACCCGATTCTGTCGCCCGCTGCCGAAGCCTCGGATACACTCGCCCATCGGACCGAAGTGGGGGATCCGGGCGTGGCAGATACCGATTCTCAGCCGCAGCTGGAGGAGCTTCCCGGCGGCCTGACCGCGCCCGCGGGCTGGACGGCCGGCGGAACCTACACGGGCATCCGCAGCTACGGACCGGAGCCGCGCTTCGACCTCGGACTGCTGCTCTCCGAGCGCCCCGCGACAGCCGCTGCGCTCTTCACCCGCAACACCGTCGTCGGTGCCCCGGTCACGCTGACGCGCGAGCGCGTCGCTCGAGGCGTCGCGCGGGCGCTCGTCGTCAACTCGGGCAACTCGAATGTCGCCACCGGTGCGGCCGGCGAGGCCGACGCGGAGCGCATGGCGGAGCTGGCGGCGGCTGCACTCGGCGTCGCTGCCGCCGACGTGCTCGTCGCCTCGACCGGCGTGATCGGCCGCCGCCTGCCGATGGACCGCATCGAGGCCGGCATCGCCGCTGTCGAGCTGAGCCGCGAGGGCGGCGCGCAGTTCGCGCGCGCGATGATGACCACCGACACGCGCCCCAAGGAGCACGCGCTGCGCGTCGAGGCGGGCGGACGCTCCTACATCGTCGGCGGCGCGGCCAAGGGCGCGGGCATGATTCACCCGGACATGGCGACGATGTTCGGCTTCCTCACCACGGACGCCCCGGTCGAGCGCGACTGGCTGCAGGACACCCTGCGCGAGGTCACCGACCGCTCCTTCAACATGATCGACGTGGACATGGACACCTCCACCTCGGACATGGTGATCGCCCTCGCGAACGGCGCGGCCGGCGGCGAGCCGATCGACGCCGCTCACCCGGCCGCCGCACCGCTGGCGAGCGCCATCGAGGCCGTCGCCGTGCGGCTCGCGCGCGAGCTGGCGCGCGACGGCGAGGGCGCGCGCACGCTGATCGAGGTGGTTGCGGAGGGCGCGGCCTCGGACGCGGACGCGCGGATCGCGGCCCGCACGATCAGCGCCTCGCCGCTCGTCAAGACGATGATCACCGGCCGCGACCCGAACTGGGGCCGCGTGCTGATGGCGGCCGGCCGCTCCGGCGCGGCGCTCGACCTCGAACGCACCGAGGTCTGGATCGGCGAGTTCTGCGCCTTCGAGCGCGGCGCGCCCACCGCGACGCCGGAGGCCGACATCTCGGCGGCGATGGACCGCGACGAGGTGCGGATCCGCATCGACCTCGGCTGTGGCGAGGCGAGCGCGACCGCCTGGGGCTGCGACCTGACCGAGGAGTACGTGCGCATCAACGCGGACTACACGACATGAGCGCCGACGCGTCCGGGCAGGGCCCGATCGTCGTCAAGATCGGCGGCTCCACACTCGGCGACGAGGACACCACGCTCGAGGACGTCGTCGCCCTGCGCGCGCGCGGCGAGCGCGTCATCGTCGTGCACGGCGGCGGCGCGATGATCACGGACTGGCTCGACCGGCTCGAGGTGCCCTCGGTGTTCATCGAGGGCCTGCGATCGACGAGCGAGGAGGCGCTGGACGTGGTGATCGGCGTGCTGCGCGGCGTGGTCAACACGCGCTTCGTCGCCGCGATCGAGCGGCTCGGTGGCCGCGCCACCGGCGTCTCCGGCGTCGACGGCGGCCTGGTCCGGGCGCGTCGCAACGACGAGCGCCTCGGCTTCGTCGGCGAGGTCACGGGCATCGACGGCGAGGCGCTCGCCGCGCTCCTCGAGGGCGACGCGACGCCGGTGATCGCGCCGATCGGGCTGGAGCCGCCGGGGCAGCCGCTGAACATCAACGCCGACACGGTCGCCGGGGAGATCGCGCGCGCCGCCGGCGCGGGCAGCCTTGTCTTCCTCACCGACGTCGACGGGGTGCTCGACGGCGACGGCGCGCTGATCGAGGAAGTGGACGCCGCGGGTGCGGCGGCGCTGCGCGAGGCGGGCGTTCTGGACGGTGGTATGATCCCGAAGATCAATGCCGCTCTCCGCGCGGCGGAGCGCGGCGTCGTGGCGCACGTGGCCAATGGCCGCCTTCCGCATACACTGGAACGGATCGCCTCCGGGGAGGTCCCCGGCACGCGAGTGAGGAACTGAAACTGGGCTTCTTCGACGACCGCGAAGACCGCGACGATCTGGGCCCACCGCCAGAACCGTTCCGCCTCGGCGGATCGGGATTCCGCTCACCCGTGCCCCTCCGCTGGGTCGCCGTAGCCGCCGCGTTCGTGGTGCTGTTCGTGGTCGCCAGCTGGGCGAAGTCGATCTACGTCGACTTCCTCTGGTTCGAGTCCGTCGAGTACGAGGGCAACTTCCGGCGCGTCCTGACGGCGCGCATCTCGCTGCTCGCGATCGGCACGGTGGTTGCCGGGCTGGTGCTCGGTTTCAACGTCTGGCTGGCCCGCCGGCTCGCCCCTCAGGGCGTCGAGGAATCGTTCATTGAGGACATCGACGCGACGGCGATCCGGCGCGTCGTCACGGTCGGCCTCACGGCGCTGACGATCTTCATCGCGATCATCTTCGGCGGCGTCGCGGCCGGGTCGTGGGAGACGATCCTGATCTGGCTCAACGGCGTCGAGTTCGGCATCGAGGATGCGGTGTTCGGCCGGGACGTCTCGTTCTACCTCTTCACCCTGCCGGCCTATCACCTGATCCAGGGCTGGGCGCTCTCGCTGTTGGTGCTCTCGGTGCTGGGGGCGGGCGCGGTCTACGGGCTGACGTTCTCGCTGCAGCGCTTCGAGGTGCGGATGACGCGCGGGATGCGCATTCACATCTCCGTGCTCGGCGGACTGATCCTGCTCGTCATCGCCGGCGGGTCGTACCTCGCCGTGTTCGACCTCGTGACCTCGCCGGGCGGGATCGTGACGGGGGCGACGTTCACGGACATCAACGCGCGGCTGCCCGCGCGCTACGTGCTGGTCGCGCTCGGGGCCTTCGCCGGGCTGGTGACGATCGTCAACTCGCTGCTCAGCAACAGCTGGCGCGCGCCTGCGTTCCTGGTCAGCCTCTGGGTGATTGCCGGGATCGTCGGCGGCTTCATCTACCCCTCCTTCGTCCAGTCCTTCCAGGTCGACCCCAACGAGCTGGAGAAGGAACAGCTCTACATCGGCCGCAACATCGAGGGCACCCGCCAGGCCTGGGGCCTCAGCGAGGTCGTCGAGACCACCTTCCCCGCCGAACCGGCCGTGACCGAGGCCGAGATCGCCGCCAACCAGACGACGCTCGACAACGTGCGCCTGCTCGACCCGCGGCCGATGCGCGACACCTTCAACCAGATCCAGTCGATTCGCCCGCTCTACCAGTTCGATGACATCGATGTCGACCGCTACATCATCGACGGCGCGTTGCAGCAGGTGATGCTGGCGCCTCGTGAGCTCGACCTGACGCGGGCGACGCAGACCGGGGGGTCCGGCTGGACGCAGCAGCGGCTCCAGTTCACTCACGGCTACGGCGCAGTGGTCGCGCGTGTCAACGAGATCACCCCCGAGGGCCTGCCGGTGCTGCTCACGGGCGACATCCCGCCCGTCGGCGAAGAGGTGCCGATCACGGAGAGCGGCGCCCGCATCTACTTCGGCGAGCTCACTAACCACTACGTCATCGTCAATACGAACGAGGGGGAGTTCGATTACCCCACGGGCGACACGACCGTCGAGACGTTCTACGAGCCTGACCGCGGCATCGTGCTCTCCAACATCCTGCGGCGCTTCGCGCTGGCCTGGGAGCTGGGCGATCGAAACGTGCTGATCTCGGGCCAGTTGAACTCCGACTCACGGCTGCTGATCCATCGATCGCTTGGGGACCGCATCCGCAAGGTGGCGCCGTTCCTCGAGCTGGACTCGGATCCCTACCTGGTGGTGGTCGACGGCGAGCTCAACTGGATCCAGGACGCCTACACGACGTCCGGGAGCTACCCCTACTCCCAGCACCTGGGCTCGATCAACTACGTCCGCAACAGCGTCAAGGTCGTCCTCAACGCGCAGACCGGCGACATGACCTTCTACCTGATCGACGAGGACGACCCGATCGTCGCGACGTGGGCGAAGATCTTCCCGGACATGTTCACGCCCATCAGCGAGATGCCGCAGTCGATGCGCGCTCACCTGCGCTACCCGGAGGACCTGTTCCGGCTGCAGGCCGAGCAGTACCTGCGCTACCACATCCAGGATCCCCGCACCTTCTTCATCGGCGAGGACCTCTGGGCCGTGCCGACGGAGAAGTTCCGCCAGCAGGAGCAGCCGCTCGAGCCGTACTACGTGATCATGAAGCTGCCCGGCGAGGAGACCGAGGAGTTCTCGCTGATCCTGCCCTTCACCCCTCGCAACAAGCAGAACACCATCGCCTGGCTTGCCGGCCGCTCGGACGGCGACAACCTCGGCACGCTGCGCGCCTACCGCTTCCCCACCGACGAAGTCGTATACGGGCCGGCCCAGATCGAGGCGCGCATCGACCAGAATCCGGGCATCTCCGCCCAGTTCTCGCTCTGGGAGGGGGCGGGCTCCGAGGTGATCCGCGGCAACCTGCTGATGATCCCGATCGGTGAGTCGTTCCTCTTCATCGAGCCGGTGTACCTGCAGGCGGAGAGCTCGCGGATCCCCGAACTCAAGCGCGTCGTCGTGGCGAACGGCGATAACATCGCTCTCGAGCCGACCTTCGAGCGCGCGCTCGACGTGGTCTTCGGCCGTGTTGCCTCGTCGGTGCCAGGCACCGACGGCAGCCTCACGCCGCAGCCCTCCGACGGCGGCGACGACGAAAGTGGCGCCGCCGCCCCCGCGGCGCCCGAGGGCGACTTCGGGGAGCTGCTGCAGCAGGCGCAGGACGCAGCGGACGCCGCGCAGGCCGAACTCGACCGGCTACGCGCGATCCTCGAGCAGCTCGGACAGAGCGAGGGCCAGTAGGCCGGCGAACCAGACACGGCAGCGATGAGCACGGGAGCGTACGCGTGAGCGATGACACTCAGGCCCTGGAAGCACAGCTCTACATGCAAGCCGCCCGGCGGCTGCCGGTCACCCTCGTGCGCGGCGAGGGCACGCGCGTCTGGGACAGCGACGGCAAGGAGTACCTCGACTTCGTCGCCGGGATCTCGACCAACACCTTCGGGCACGCCGACCCGGGGCTGGCTCAGGCGATCAGCGAGCAGGCCAGCACGCTGATCCACTGCTCCAACATCTTCTTCACGGAGCCGCAGATCGAGCTCGCGCAGCTGCTGATCGACAACTCGCCGATGGACCGCGTCTTCTTCGCGAACTCAGGCGCCGAGGCGAACGAGGGCGCGCTCAAGCTGGCGCGCAAGTGGGGCCGCGTCCGCAAGGACGGCGCCGGCGAGATCATCGTGACGCACAACGGCTTCCTCGGCCGCACGATGGCGACCGTCGCCGCGACGGGCACGCCCGCCTACCGCGAGCCGTTCGAGCCGCTGGTGCCCGGCTTCATCCACGTCGACTTCGACGACATCGAGGCCGTGCAGGCGGCGACCTCGCCGCAGACCGCTGCGGTGATGGTGGAGCCGATCCAGGGCGAGGGCGGGATCATCGTTCCCAGCGACGACTACCTGCGCAAGCTGCGCGAGTGGTGCGACGAGCAGGAGCTGCTCCTCATCCTCGACGAGATCCAGGTCGGCATGGGCCGCACCGGGACGCTCTGGGCGCACGAGCAGGCCGGCGTCGAGCCGGACGTGATGACGAGCGCAAAGGCCCTCGGAGGCGGCGTGCCGATCGGCGCGCTGCTCTGCAAGGAGAGCGCCAACGTCTTCGAGCCGGGCGACCACGGCAGCACCTTCGGTGGGCAGCCACTGGCCACCGCCGCCGCCGCCTACGTACTGCGCCGGGTGCTGGAGAGCGACATCCTGCAGAACGTGCGCGAGCGCGGCGCCCAGGCGGCGGCCGCCCTCGGCGCGCTCGGCGAGAAGCACTCCGTCGTCAGAGGCGTGCGCGGCCGCGGTCTGCTCATCGGCCTCGAACTCAACGACGCGATCGCGCCGGACGTAGTGGTGAACTCGGTGGGCCGCGGGTTGCTGCTCAACCCCGTGCGGCCGGACGTGGTGCGGCTGATGCCGCCACTGAACGTCAGCGCCGAGGAGATCGACCGCTGCGTCGAGATCATCGACGCCGCAATCGCCGAGGTCACCGCTTAGCCGGGGCCGCAACCCCCGGGAGACTCGAACCGTGGAACTGGGCTGGACGATCGTCTACGTCAAGAGCGTCGAGGCGGCCGTGCGCTTCTACCGGCGCGCGTTCGGCCTGGAGCTGCGCTTCATCGTCGAGACGAAGGACTACGCGGAGCTGGAGACGGGATCGACGGCGCTCGCCTTCGCCTCGAACCGCTTCGCCGCCGTGCATATGCCCGCGCCGATTCGCGAGAGCGACCCGGACGAGCCCGCCCCCGGCTTCACCATCTCCTTCCGCAGCGACGACGTGGAGGCCGCGTACGAGCAGGCGGTCGCCGCAGGCGCCACGCCGCTGGCGCCGCCGAGCGAGCAACCCTGGGGCCAGACCACCGCCTGCGTGCGCGATCCCGATGGCGTCATGATCGAGATCGCCTCGCCGCTGGTGGTCGGCGCATGAGCGGAGCCGGACTGTGAGCGACACCATCGTCCTCGCCTACTCGGGCGGACTGGACACCTCGGCGGCCGTCAAATGGCTGCAGGAAGAGCGCGACTACGAGGTCGTCTGTTTGCTGGCCGACCTCGGCAACGTCGGCGACATCGAGGGTGCGGAGCGCCGCGCCGCCGAAGCGGGCGCGAAGGAGTTCGCGGTCGTCGACGCGCGCGAGGACTTCCTGCGCTACTTCGCCTTCCCCGCGCTGGCGGCGAACGCCGTCTACGAGGGCGCCTACCCGCTCGCGACCGCCCTCGGAAGGCCGCTGATCGCCAAGCTGCTCGTCGACAAGGCGCGCGAGAGCGGCGCGGCCGCCGTCGCGCACGGCTGCACCGGCAAGGGCAACGACCAGGTCCGCTTCGACATCGCGCTGCGGGCGCTCGCCCCGGACCTCGCGATCGTCGGCACGGCGCGCGAGAACGAGTGGACACGCGACGAGGCGCTCGCCTACTGCCGCAAGCACGGCATCTCCGTCGCGAGCGGCAAGGCCTCGCCGTTCTCCGTCGACGAGAACATGTGGGGTCGCGCCATCGAGGCGGGCGTACTCGAGGATCCGTGGACGATCCCGCCGGAAGACGCCTACGCCTGGACGCAGCCGCTGGACAACACGCCCGCCGAACCGGCCATCGTCGAGTTGCGCTTCGAGCAAGGCGTGCCGGTGGCCCTCGACGGCGAGGCGATCGCGCCGGTGCTGCTCGTCGAGCGGCTCAACGAGATCGCGGGCGCGCACGGCGTTGGGCGCATCGACATGGTCGAGAACCGCCTGGTGGGCATCAAGTCGCGCGAGGTCTACGAGGCGCCGGCGGCCGTCGCGCTGCTCGCCGCGCACCGCAAGCTGGAGACGCTGACGCTGAGCAAGCAGCAGCTGCGGATGAAGGAGCGCGTCGCTCAGGAGTACGCGGACCTCGTCTACGACGGCCTCTGGTTCAGCGCCCACCACCAGGACCTCGCCGCCTACGTGCACTCCACGCAGCGCCACGTCACGGGCGACGTGCGGCTGCGCTTCTGGCGAGGCCACGCCGAGGCCGTCGGTGTCGCCTCGGACCGCAGCCTCTACCACTTCGAGCTCGCGACCTACGGCTCCGACGACGCCTTCGACCAGCAGGCGGCGCTGGGCTTCATCAAGCTCTGGGGCCTCCCGCTGGAGGTCCAGGCGCGCCAGCAGCTGCTGCGCGAATCCCCGGACCCGCTGCGCCTCGCCGCACCCGGCGAGGAGTAGGGGCCGCTCGCGCGGCGCGGACGCGCGGTGCTAAACTCGTGTCATGACAGCCGTCGATCCCGTCGAGGTAGCCGACTACACGGCTCAGGCGCGTGAGTTCCTGGCGAAGGCCCGGGAGTACCTGGCTGCGGGCGACCTGCATCAGGCCTCCGAGAAGGGCTGGGGGGCGGCCTCGCACATGGCGAAGGCCGTGGCCGCGGCCCAGGGCTGGGAATACGAGACACACGCCGACTTCAGCGTCGTGCTGGGCCGCGCCCGGCGGCTGACCGGCGACGCCCGCCTGGGCGGTCTGCGCGGCATCGCCAACGACCTGCACGGCAACTACTACCGCCGGAAGCGACATCTCGACCTCGCGCTCATAGGCGAGGACATCGAGAGCATGGCGGAGCTGCTCGAGTTGCTGGCGCCGCTCGCTGCCTGAGCCGCCCGCACGCGCGTCGCACGCGCGCGGTGCTAAACTCGTGTCATGACAGCCGTCGATCCCGTGGAGGTAGCCGACTACACGGCCCAGGCGCGTGAGTTCCTGGCGAAGGCCCGGGAGTACCTCGCCTCGGACGACTTGCATCAGGCCTCCGAGAAGGGCTGGGGGGCGGCTTCGCACATGGCAAAGGCCGTGGCCGTGGCCCAGGGCTGGCACTACGAGACACACGCCGACTTCAGCGTCGTGCTCAACCGCGCCTGGCGGCTCACCGGCGACGACCTCCTGCCGGGTCTGCGCGCCATCGCCAACGACCTGCACGGCAACTACTATCGCCGCAAGCGGCATCTCGACTCCGCAGCCGTTGGCCGCGACATCGACAGCATGGCGGAGCTGCTGGAGTTGCTGGCGCCGCTCGCTGCCTGAGCCGCTCCCGCTCGCACCTGACGCTCACGCGGTGCTAGCCTCGAACAATGGCGGACGACGGCGAACACCAAGGCACTGACAAGCTCTGGGGCGGGCGCTTCAGCGCGCCTACCGACGCGCTCGTCGAGGCCTACACCGCGTCCATCGCCTTCGACCGGCGGCTCTACCGCGAGGACATCGCCGGTTCGATCGCGCACGCGCGCATGCTCGCGAAGCAGGGCATCATCGAGGACGCCGACCGCGACGCGATCGTCGAGGGCCTGCGCGCCATCGAGGCGGAGATCGAGGCCGGGAGCTTCGAGTTCCGCGACGACCGCGAGGACATCCACCTCAACATCGAGGCCGCGCTCGCCGAGCGCATCGGCGATCCGGCGCGGCGGCTGCACACCGCCCGCTCGCGCAACGACCAGGTGGCGACCGACCTGCGGATGTTCGTGCGCGCCGCCTGCGACGAGGCCGCCGCGCGCCTGGGGGCGCTGCGAGGCGCGCTGATCGACCTCGCGGATCGCGAGGCGGAGACGGTCGTGCCCGGCTACACGCACCTCCAGCGCGCGCAGCCCGTGCTGCTCGCCCACCACCTCCTCGCCTACGAGGAGATGTTCGCTCGCGACGCCGAGCGGCTGCGGCAGGCACGAGGGCGGGCCAACGTGCTGCCGCTCGGCTCGGGCGCCCTCGCCGGCGTCGGCTACCCGATCGACCGCGACTTCGTCGCGCGCGAGCTGGGCTTCGAGGCGGTCTCGGCGAACTCGCTCGACGCCGTCTCCGACCGCGACTTCGTCGTCGACGTCCATGCGGCGGCGGCGCTGACGATGACGCACCTCTCGCGGCTGTCCGAGGAGATCGTGCTCTGGGCCTCGGCCGAGTTCGGCCTCGTGCGGCTCGACGACGCCTTCTCGACGGGGTCGAGCATCATGCCGCAAAAGCGCAACCCGGACGTCGCGGAGCTGGCGAGGGGCAAGAGCGCGCGCGTGATCGGCAACCTCGTGCAGGCGCTAACGCTGCTCAAGGGCCAGCCGCTCGCCTACAACCGCGACCTGCAGGAAGACAAGGAGCCGCTCTTCGACACAGTCGACACGCTGCTCTCCTCACTCGCCGTGGTGGCCGCGATGCTGCCCTCGCTGCACTTCGACGCCGAGCGCGGGCGCGCGGCGGCCGTCGCGAACTTCGCGCTCGCCACCGACCTCGCCGACCAGCTCGTGCGCAACGGCGTGCCCTTCCGCGAGGCGCACGAGGTGATCGGCGCGCTCGTCGCGCGCTGCGAGCAGGAGGGGCGCGCCTTCGAGGACCTCACGCCCGACGAGTTCGCCGAGGCGCACCCGATCTTCGCCGCGGAGCCGCCCGCGCTCGGCCTCGAGGCCGCGCTGGCCGCGCGCAGCGCGACCGGCGGCACCGCACCCGAGGCGGTCGCGCAAGCGCGCGAGGCCGCCCGCACCCGGCTCGCGGCCGAGGGGGCGGAGTGAGCGACGAGGCGCCGCGCCGCGTGGGCATCGCGCCCTCGATCCTCACGGCCGACCTCGGACGCCTCGCCGAGGAGTTGCAGGCCGCCGAGGCGGGCGGCGCCGACGTGATGCACATCGACGTGATGGATGGGCAGTTCGTCCCGCAGATCAGCTTCGGCCCGCTGATCGTCGAGGCCGTGCGCGAGGCAGTCTCGCTGCCGATCGAGGCGCACATGATGGTCGCCGACCCCCTCGAGCAGCTGGAGCCGCTGGCGGAGGCGGGCGCGGGGCGGCTGATCTTCCACCTCGAGGCGACCAACGAGCCGCAGCGCGAGATCGCGCGGGCGCGCGAGCTGTCCTGTGAGGTCGGCATCGCGATCAGCCCGCTGACGCCCGTCGCGGCGCTCGAGCCGTGGCTCCCGCAGCTCGACGAGGTGACGGTGATGCTGGTCTATCCCGGGCGCGGCGGGCAGGAGCTGATGCCGGAGCTGCTCGACAAGGTCCGCGCGCTGCGCGCCGCCCTCGACGCGCTGGGCAGCGACGCGGTGATCGAGGTCGACGGCGGCGTGAAGGCGCACAACGCGCTGCAGTGCGTCCACGCGGGTGCGAACCTGCTGGTCGCCGGCTCCGCCGTCTACAACCCCAACGAGACGCCGCAGGAGGCGCTCGGCACGCTGCGCGCCGCCCTCGAGGGCTGACGGGCGCGCGCAACTGCGGTCGAGGTCAGGTCCGAAGGTCGGCGGATGGTCAGGAGGAGGCGGCGCTCGCGGAGGGGATGGCGGGCTTGCCTTCGGCGAGGCGCTTGAGCTGCGTGCGCAGGCAGCGCGTGCAGACGTTGACGCGCTTCCAGCGGCCGTCGATCAGCAGCCGCTTCTTGTGTACGTTGGGGCGGAACTCGCGGTTGGTGCGCTGGGCCTTGCGCTCCCAGCGGCCGGAGTGCTTGTGCCGGATGTTGCGGCCGAAGGCGGTGCGCTTCGGACAGAGGTCGCACTTTCCGGAGGCCATGAGACGCCATCTCTCGTTGTCGCGGCTCGCGCTATGCTTGACCGGGATCAGAGCGTAGCACCGGACCGGGTGCTGCGCCACGCCGCCGCCAGCGCGATGAGGCGCGAACGACGAGGACGCAACAGCCCATGACCTCGACCGACGCCACCGCCCCTACCGCCCTCGACGGCACGGAGCTGCGCCACGCGCTCCAGGTCGCCGAACTCTGGCTCGAGGCCAACCGCGAGGCGCTGAACGCGATCAACGTCTACCCCGTGCCGGACGGCGATACCGGGACCAACATGCTGCTCACCCTGCGCGCCGCCAACGCGGCCCTGCCCGAGTCGGGCGGGCCGGGCGCGATCAGCAAGGCGCTCGCCGACGCCGCATTGCTCGGCGCGCGCGGCAACAGCGGCGTCATCCTCTCCCAGATGCTGCGCGGCTTTGCCGACGGCCTCGAGGGCGTCGAGACCCTGGGCCCCGTCGAGCTGCGCGCCGCCCTCAGCACCGCCTCGGAGGTCGCCTACGGCGCCGTGCCCGAGCCTGTCGAGGGCACGATGCTCACCGTGATGCGCGAGGCCGCCGCGGTCGCCGCGGACGCCGACGCCGCGCTCGCCCTCGACGAGCTGCTGGCTGTCGCCGTCGAGGAGGCGGAGGCGAGCGTGGAGCGCACGCCGGAGCTGCTGCCGCGGCTGCAAGAGGCGGGCGTTGTCGACGCCGGCGGCCAGGGCGTCGCCGTCGTGCTCGCGGGCCTGCTCTACGGCGTGCGCGGCGAGGCGCTGCCCGAGCCGCCGCCTGCCCCGACCGGCGCGGTGGACCTCGGAGGTGTCGAGCACGAGGGCCACGGCTACTGCGTCGAGTACATCGTGCAGGGGCAGGGCCTCGAGCGCGCCGTGCTGGCCACCGAGCTCAGCGAGGCCGAAGGCGAGTCCGTGCTCGTCGTCGGCGACCCCTCGGCGCTGCGCGTGCACGTGCACATGGAGGACCCCGGCGTCGCGCTCTCGAAGGGCGCCGCGCACGGTGGCCTGCAGAGCGTCAAGGTCGACAACATGCAGGCCCAGCACGAGACCTGGGCCGCGGGCCACGAGGACGCCGAGGACGACGACGCGCCCGCGCCCCCGGTCGGCCTCGTCGCCGTCGTGCAGGGCCCGGGGCTGACGGCGCACTTCCGCGACCTCGGCGTGACCCGCATCGTGAGCGGCGGCGCGACGAACAACCCGAGCGCCGGCGAACTCCTCGAGGCGGCCCGCCGCGCCGGGCGAGACCGCGTCTTCATCCTGCCCAACGACTCCAACGTCTTGCTCGCCGCCGAGCAGGCCGCGCAGCAGGAGCCGGACCTGATCAGCGTCGTCCCCGCGCGCACCGTCGCGGCCGGGCTCGCCGCGGCCCTGAGCTTCGTGCCCAGCGAGTCGCCCGAGGTGCTCGAGGAGGCGCTGACCAACGCCGCCGCCGCCGCCCGCTGCGTCGAGGTCACACGCGCCGTCCGCAACGCGACCGCCGACGGGGTGGCCGTGACGGCGGGCGA
The DNA here is from genome assembly GCA_965207415.1 of Dehalococcoidia bacterium. Classification (GTDB taxonomy): domain Bacteria; phylum Chloroflexota; class Dehalococcoidia; order UBA2979; family UBA2979; genus VXMT01. The sequence continues at coordinate 2,228,945 of CBDBMD010000003.1, read as the reverse complement.
CGCGATCGCGATCCTCGACGGTCGCCTGATCGCTCGCGCGGAGGACATCGACGCGGCGCTGCTCGCCGGCGTTACGCAGGCGCTGGAGTCCGACGACATGCTCGAGCTGGCGACCGTCTACCTTGGTGTGGACGCGCCCGCCGGCTCGGCGGATCGGGTTCCCGAGTTGCTGGAGGACGCGCACGAAGATCTTGAGGTCGAGGTGTACACAGGCGGACAGCCGCACTATCCATACCTCGTGAGCCTCGAGTAGACAGCAGACGGAAGGACTACGCCTGATGAGCATCCGCATCGTGACCGACTCGACCTGTGACATCCCTCGCGACCTCGCCGAGGAGCACGGCATCACCATCGTCCCGGCGAGCGTGTTCTTCGGCGACGAGCACCTGCTCGACGGCGTGGACATCGACTCCGACACGTTCTTCGAGCGGCTCGCGCGCGAGTCCCAGCTGCCGACCACCTCGCAGCCCTCGCCGGGCGCGTTCCGCGACGTCTACCAGCAACTCAAGGACGAGGGCGCGACGGAGATCCTCTCGCTCCATGTCTCGGAGAAGCTGAGCGGCACGCTCGCCTCGGCGCGCCAGGGCGCGCAGCAGGTCGAGGGCGTCCGCATCGAGGCCGTCGATTCCGGCATGGCGACGCTGGCGCTCGGTATGGGAGCGATCACGGCGGCGGAGGCGGTCAAGGGCGGCGCGAGCCTCGACGAAGCGCGCGACCTGGTCCTCGAACAGTACGGTCGCACGCACGACTTCATCCTCGTCGACACGCTCGAGTACCTGCGCCGCGGCGGTCGCATCGGGCGCGCGCAGGAGATGCTCGGCGGCCTGATGCGCGTCAAGCCGCTGCTCTCCATCCAGAACGGCGAGATCGTCCCGGTTGGGCGTGTGCGCACGAAGAAGAAGGCAGTCGCCGAGGTGGTCCGCCGCACGGCGGCGCTCGGCTCGATCGAGCAGCTTGCCGTGCTCCACTCGACCACTCCGGACGAAGCGGCCGACCTCGCCAGCCGACTCGGCGAGATCGCGCCGGGCGTGCCCGTGATGCAGGGCCAGGTTGGCCCCGCCATCGGCGTGCACGTTGGTCCCGGCCTGCTCGCCGTCGTCGCAGTACTCTCCCCGGACGCCTCTGCGGCATGACCGCCGACCTGGAGCGGCTCGCAGCGGTGCTCGACGGCGAGCTCCGCTCCGGCTGTGCCGACGCGCTCGTCGAGGGCGGCCTCGACGAGTTGCTGCGCCTCCAGGCCCGCGACGAACCACCACGCTCGCCACTGCTGCGGATGGTTGCCGCGCTCCCTGCCGCCGGCTACCGCTCGCTCGGCATCGAGGAGCGAAGGAGCTGGCTGCGCCGTGCGCGCGCGACGATCGCGCACGAGCAAGGTCGCGCCACGAACGGCGCGCCCGCGGCCGCGCGCCCGCGCAAGCGCGCCGCGACCGCCTCCCCGCCCGCAGCCACCGGGGACGCAGCGCCGCGCCGCAAGCCCGCACCACGCAAGCCGCCGCCCGACCCGATTCCCGCGGGCGAGGCCGCCCTCGAGTGGCCGATCGCGCGCGCCGGCACGCGGCTCGGGGCGAAGAACCTGGACCGCCTCGAGCGGCTTGGCCTCGCAACCGTCGGGGACGCGCTACGCCACTACCCGCACCGCTTCCACGACTTCTCGGTGACCGTGCCCATCGCTCAGTTGCGGATCGGCGAGGAGCAGACCGTGCGCGGCACCGTCGACCGCGCCCGCCCGGTGCGGATGGGCCGCGGCGGCCGCATGCAGGTCTGCGAGGCGACGATCACCGACGAGACCGGTGCGCGGCTGCGCGTTGTCTGGTTCAACCAGCCCTGGCTGGCCTCGCAGCTCCCGCCGGGCACGGAGATTGCGCTCTCCGGCACGGTCAAGGCCTACCGGGGCCGTCCCACGATCGACAATCCGGCCTTCGAGAAGCTCGGCGGTGAGCAGCGCGAGACCGGCCGCCTGGTGCCGGTCTACCCCTCGACGACGGGGCTCGCGCAGCGGACGCTGCGCACGACGATCGCCGGGCTGCTCGACCGCTTCGCCGACCGGCTGCCGGAGACGCTGCCCGAGGAGCTGCGCGGGAAGCACGACCTGCCCGGCATCGTCGAGGCGACGCGGCAGATGCACTACCCGGACAGCAAGGCGGCGCTCGACATTGCGCGGCGGCGCATCGCCTTCGACGAGCTGCTCGCGATCCAGATCGGCGTCGTGCGGCGCAAGCGCGAATGGCGCTCGCACGGCGACGCCCCCGCCTTCGCCGGGCGCGGGGCGATCGAGGCGTTCCTCGCGACGCTGCCCTTCGAGCTGACCGCCGCGCAGCGCGCCGCCCTCGACGCGATGCTCGAGGACCTCGCGCGCCCACAGCCGATGGCGCGGCTGCTGCAGGGCGACGTCGGCTCGGGGAAGACCGTCGTCGCCCTCGCCGCGATGATCGGCGCGGTCGCCGAGGGCCACCAGGCCGTGCTGATGGCGCCCACCGAGGTGCTGGCCGAACAGCACTTCCGCACGATCTGCGGCGTGCTCTCGGGCGAGCCGGAGCCCCCGCTCAACGGCATGGTCGGTGTGCCGTTCCCTCCGCACTCAATGAAGGTCGTGCTGCTCACCGGCTCGACGCGCGCAAAGGAGCGCCGCGACGCCCTCGAGGCGATCCGCCACGGCGGAGCGAACCTGATCGTCGGGACGCACGCGCTGATCCAGCAGGGCGTCGACTTCCAGCGGCTCGGCCTCGCCGTCGTCGATGAGCAGCACCGCTTCGGCGTGATGCAGCGCTCCGCGCTGCGCCAGCCCGAGCGGACGGGCGACGAGGACGGCGCGGTCGAGGCCGCAACGACCGCGCACCTGCTGGTGATGACCGCCACGCCGATCCCGCGCTCGCTCGCGCTCACGATCTACGGCGACCTCGATCTCACGGTGATCGACGAGCTGCCGCCCGGCCGCACGCCGATCGAGACGCGTTGGCTGCCGCCGACCGACCGCGGCGAGGCCTTCGCCGCACTGCGCGCCGAGGTCGAGGCAGGCCGCCAGGGCTTCGTAATCTGCCCGCTCGTCGAGGGCTCGGACGCCGTCGTCTCGCGCGCGGCAACCGAGGAGTACGAGCGGCTCTGCGCCGAGCAATTCCCGGACCTCGCGGACCGCATCGCACTGCTCCACGGCCGCATGTCCGGCCGCGACAAGGACGCCGTGATGCAGCGCTTCGCGCGGGGCGAGGCCTCGATCCTCGTCTCCACCGCCGTCGTCGAGGTGGGCATCGACGTGCCGAACGCGACGGTGATGCTGATCGAGGGCGCGGACCGCTTCGGGCTCTCGCAACTGCACCAGTTCCGCGGGCGCGTCGGTCGCGGCGAGCACCCCTCGACCTGCTACCTGCTGGCGGACGATCCCTCACCCGAGGCGCAGGAGCGGCTCTCGCTGGTGGCGCGCAACCGCGACGGTTTCGCGCTCGCGCAGGCGGACCTGGAGCTGCGCGGACCGGGCGAGCTGTTCGGCACGCGCCAGGCGGGGACGCCCTCGCTGCGCGTCGCCTCGCTGCTCGACGCCCGCCTGATCGACACCACCCGCGTCGAGGCGGAGGCGCTGCTGGAGGCCGACCCGGAGCTCGCGGCCGAGCCGCACGCCGCGCTGCGCGCCCTCGTCGAGCGCGCCGAGGCGGGGCTGGTGGCCGAGGCGCACTGACGCCTCGGGCCGGGCTTACGCCCCGTTGGCGCGCGAGGCGTACCAGCCGCGGACGGCGGCGAGGGCGCGCGCGCCGCGATCGTAGGTCTCGAAGCTGGCAATGCCCTGCTCGGCGAGCGTCGCGGCGATCTCGCGCATCGCCTCGGCGTGGGCGAGCGGCTTCGGCGAGTGCAGCAAGGCGATGTGTGGCTTCGAGGAGCGCTCGTTCGCCCTCGCCAGCGCCTCGACCAGTTCCTCGAGCAACTCGCGATCGGGGTCGTCCTGCGGCCGCGGGCGGATCTGCATCACGACGATGTCGATGTTCTCGTCCTTGTCGAGGATGCCGAAGATCTGCTCGAGCTCCGTGCGGTTCGAGCCCATGTCGATCGGGTTGCGGAAGCTCGCGCCGACGAGGCTGAACCACTCCTCGAGCTGCGCGTAGGACTCGTCCGTGAGCGTGGGGACGCGCAGGCCGGCCGTGGCGAAGCTGTCCGCCATGGCAACCGATTGCCCACCGGAGCCGCCCGCGATGCCGACGCCATCGCCGGTGAACGGCGGGACCAGCGTCAGCGCCTTGAGGATGTCGACCAGCTCGACGAGGTTGCGTGCCTGGATCGCACCCGCCTGGCGGCAGGCGGCGTCCCAGACCTCGGACGACCCGGCCAGCGAGGCGGTGTGCGAGCGGGTCGCGCGCCCGCCGTCCTCGGTGCGGCCGCCCTTCCAGAGCACGACCGGCTTGTGCGGCGTGGTCTCGCGCAGCGTGCGGAAGAAAGCCGGTCCGTCCTGCAGTCCCTCGACGTACATCGCGAGGATGTCGGTGTTGGGGTCGCCCGCGAAGTACTCGAGGTAGTCGGCGTTCTCCAGCACGATGCCGTTGCCGAAGCTGACGGCTCTGCCGAGCAGCACGCCGGCGTCGTAGGCGGCCTCGATCAGGTCGCCGGTGTGCGCGCCGCTCTGCGCGGCGAAGCTGATCCGCCCCTCGAAGCCCGCGGGCTGGTTGGGGCCGAAGCGCACGCCGACGCCGGGGCTGTAGAGGCCCATGCAGTTCGGCCCGATCAGCGCGAGGCCGGAGTCGCGCGCCAGCTCGGTCATCGTCGCCTGCAGCTCGCGGCCGTCCTCGCTGTCGGTCTCGGCAAAGCCCGAGGTGAAGAACGCCGCGCCGGCCACGTCCTTCTCGACGCACTGCCGCAGGATGAACGGCGCGACGTTGCGCGGCACGGCCACGAGCACGAAGTCGATCTCATCCGGGATCTCGAGGAGGCTCGTGTAGTTGGGGATCCCCATCTCCTCGATGTTGGGGATCTCGTTGGGGTCGACCTGGACCGAGTAGACCGGTCCCTGGAAGGTCTCCATGCTCTTCAGCCAGCGGTAGTTGCGGATCTTGGCGTCGCCCACCACCGCGACCGTGCGCGGGTTGATCGTGCGGTCCAGCCGTTCGCGTTCGACCCTCATGGTTCCCGCCTCTCGCCCGCGACAGGCTACCGCGTCGGCCGCGCTGCTGTCGCGCGGGGCGGCGGGCGGCGGCGTCAGGCGGCGGTGACCTCGACGCGGATGCTGCGGCCGACGGCGCGGAGCGCCTTCTCGACCTGGCTGACGTGGGAGCGGTGGTCCGGGTTGGCGAGCTTGCGCACGGCCGACTCGCTGACGCCGAGCCGTCGCGCCAGCTCGACCTTCGTGATCCCCTGCGCCCGCATGGCGGAGTAGAGGGCCAGCTTGGCCGCCGCCACGGCCGGCACGGCGACCAGTTCCCGGTCCTCGGTGGCCGCGCCGGGCGCGGGAATCTCGCGCTGCTCGTGCACGTACCCGGCGAGGGCCGTGACGAGGGCGTCCCCGGCCATCGCCAGCGCCTCGGCGCGGTCCGCGCCGCCCGTGATGGCCTCGGGCACGTCGGGGAAGGTGGCAACGAGGCCCCCATCGCCGTCGGGGGTGAGATCACAGGGGTAGGCGTACAGCATCAAGCTTCCGCCGCCGCGCGCGCGGCGCGGTCGGCGTCGCCGATCTCCCTCATTCTGCGCAGCACCTCGGTCCCGTCGGCCGGGACGATGCCGGCCAGGTAGCGGTCGAGGAATAGCGCTCCCGTGGTCATGCCCTGGCGGCCCACGATCCGCCCGAGGTCGAACGAATGCGGCTGCCCGGCGAGGATCAGCAACTCGACGGGCACACCCGCCTCGCGCAGCGCCTCGTACATCAGCGTGCTCTGCTCCACCGGCACGGTCACGTCGTCCGAGCCGTGGAGCAGCGCCGTCGGCGGGTACGACCCGCTGACGTAGCTGAGCGGGCTGGCCGCGCGAACCGCGTCTTCGCTGCCGTCGCCGGCGAGCAGGATGTCGATCGGGCTGAAGCTGTCCTGCGAGCGCCAGAGCTTCACCGGCGCGTAGTAGGCGACGGCGACGGTCACGTCCGTGCCCGCGCCGGCGTTGCCGCCCTCGCCCTCCCAGGCCCGGTCGTTCTGCGTGCCGGCGGCGAAGAGCGCGAGGTGCGCGCCGGCCGAGTGGCCCCAGACGGCGATCCGCTCGCGGTCGATGTCGAGCTCCTCGGCGCTGGCGCGCATCCAGCGCAGCGCCGTCTTGATGTCGTGGATCTGGGCGGGCCAGGGCGCTTCATGCACGAGCCGGTACTCGCAGGTGACGCAGAGGTAGCCGCGCCGTCCGAGCATCAGCCCGTACCACTTGAGCTGCTCGCGGTCGCCCATCTGGAAGCCGCCGCCGTGGATCAGCAGCACCGCCGGCCGCGTCTCGATGTGCTTGGGCGGCCGGTAGATGTCGACGAGCAGCTCGCGATCGCCGCCGTGGCCGACCGGCACGGCCTCCTCGATCGTGACTTGGCCCTCGCTGGATTCGCTCACGAACCGGCCTTCCCATCGGACCCGGCGGCGCGGCACGCGCGCCGGCGGTCAGGCTACAGCATGGCGGGCGCGCGGGGCATGGCTGGCATGATGTGCGGGCGGGTGAGGAGGACGGCGATGACTCAGCGGGGAAGCGGAATACCGCCGCGCGACGTGCTGTCCTCGTTCTGGTCGCCGCTCTGCGCGATCGGCGCGCGCGGCCTCGAGGCGGGCGCGCCGCCGAACGCAGCTCCGAACGCACAGATCTGCGTCTCCGTCTTCGGCGCCTCGATCGTGCCGGAGCGGCCGCGCGTGCTCGTCTCGCTCTCGAAGACCAACTACACGCACGAGCTGGTGATCGCCTCGGGCACGCTCTCCGTCACCGCGCTTGCGGCCGGGCAGCTCCCGCTGCTCGAGCCGCTCGGCCTGCGCTCCGGCCGCGACGGCGACAAGCTCGCGGGCCTCGAGGTCGCGCTGACCGCAGCGGGCGACCCGTGGTTCCCGGGCTGCGTCGGCTACCTCGGCTGCGAGGTGATCGAGCGCCACGACCTCGGCGACGCGAGCGCCTTCCTCTGCGCCGTGCGCGAGCGCGAGACGTTCAGCGGGGAGCCAGCGCTGCGCTGGCCGGACGCGCAGCAGGTCGTTGGGGCGGAGTTCATCGAGCGCTGGGCGGAGAAGAGCCGCCGCGAGCAGGTCGCCGCCCGCGCCTCGATGCGCTGGGCCTAGGCGTCGCGCAACGGCGCGGCGCGGTATCATGCGCGGCAACAGGCAACCGACGCGCCTCCCGAGGCGCGCTATGTGAAGGAGTGCAGCGTGGTCGCGACCGAGCGAAACAAGGTCATCGGCACCCGGCCGATCCGCCCGGACGGCGCGGACAAGGTCACCGGACGGGCCGAGTACGGCGCGGACATCCGCCTGCCCCGCATGCTCTACGGCCGCGTGCTGCGCAGCCCGCACGCGCACGCCCGCATCCTCAGCATCGACGCCTCGAAGGCGCTCGCCCTCGAGGGCGTCCAGGCCGTCGTCACCAATGCGGACTTCCCGCGCCTCGGCGACGACCTGGTCGACCTCGGCGAGACGTTCGCGCCGTTCAAGTACATCCGCGACAACGTGCTTGCCTCGGACAAGGCGCTCTACGCCGGGCACGCCGTCGCCGCCGTCTGCGCGACGGACCCGCACATCGCCGAGGACGCGCTCGCGCTGATCGAGGTGGAGTACGAGCCGCTCGATCCGGTGATGAGCGTCCACGAGGCGATGGCCGACGGCGCGCCGCAGGTGCACGAGCACATGCGCACCACGGAGATGGCCGCCCGCTTCGTGCCCAGCGACAACCGCTCCGACGACACCTCGAACACCGCCAGCCACCTGCGCTTCGAGCTCGGCGACGTGGAGCAGGGCTTCGCCGACGCGGACATCATCCTCGAGCGTGAGTTCGAGACCTCGACGGCGCACCAGGGCTACATCGAGCCGCACAACGGCACGGCGTTCTGGAACAAGGACGGCGAGATCACGGTCTGGGTCAGCACGCAGGGCCCGTTCGCCGTGCGCATCCAGGTCGCCAAGCTCTGCGACGTGCCGGTCTCGAAGGTCAAGGTCGTCCCGATGGAGATCGGCGGCGGCTTCGGCGGCAAGATCAACACCTACATGGAGCCGATGGCGGCGATCCTCTCGAAGAAGACCGGCCGCCCGGTGAAGATGATCATGACGCGCGAGGAGGTGCTGATCGGCACCGGGCCGACCTCGGCCACCTACGTGCGCTGCAAGATCGGCGCCAAGCGCGACGGCACGATCGTCGCCGGCGAGGCCTACCTCGCCTACGAGGCGGGCGCCTTCCCCGGCTCGCCGGTCGGCGCCGGCGCGGGGTGCATGTTCTCCTCGTACGACATCCCGAACCTGATCACCGACGCCTACGACGTGGTGACGAACAAGCCGAAGGTCTCCGCCTATCGCGCCCCCGGCTCGCCGCAGGGCACCTACGCCGTCGAGTCGCTGATCGACGAACTGGCGGAGCGCCTCGAGGTGGACGGGATGGAGCTGCGGCTCAGGAACGCCGCCACCCAGGGCTCGCGCCGCGTCGACGGCGTCGCGCAGGGCCGCATCGGTTCCGAGGAGGTGATGCGGGCGGCCATGGAGAGCCCGCACTACCGCTCCGAGCTGCAGGGCAAGAACCAGGGCCGCGGCGTCTCGATGGGCTTCTGGCACAACGCCGGCCTTGAGTCGAGCGCCTACGGCTCGCTCAACGCCGACGGCACGGCCAGCCTCGTGCTCGGCTCGGTCGACATCGGAGGGCAGCGCGCGGCGCAGGCGATGCAGTTCGCCGAAGCGCTCGGCATCAGCTACGAGCAGGTGAAGCCGCTGGTCGTCGACACCGACTCGGTCGGCTTCAACGGCGTCACCGGCGGCAGCCGCACCACCTTCGCCACCGGCTGGGCCGTCTACGAGGCGGCGATGGACATCCGCCGCCAGCTCGAGGAGCGCGCAGCCCAGATCTGGGAGGTCGATCGCGACTCGGTCAGCTATGGCGACGACGCGGTGATCCGTGGCCCCGCCGGCGATGACGGCGAGGCCCGCTCGATGACCTTCAACGAGATCTGCGGGAAGCTCGGCGGCAGCGGCGGGATGATCCAGGGCCGCGCCGACGTGGCGCCTACCACCGTCGGGGCCGCCTTCGGCTGCCACATCGTGGACGTCGAGGTGGACCCGGAGACGGGCAAGGTGGACGTGCTGCGCTACACGGCCGTGCAGGACGTGGGCACCGCGATCCACCCCTCGTACGTCGAGGGGCAGATCCAGGGCGGGGCCGCGCAGGGCGCGGGCATGGCGCTGACGGAGGAGTACTACTACCGCGACGACGGGAGCATGGCGAACTCCAGCCTGCTCGACTACCGGATGCCGACGGCGCTCGACCTGCCGGAGATCGAGACGATCCTCGTCGAGGTCCCGAACCCCGGGCACCCCTACGGCGTGCGCGGCGTGGGCGAGGTGCCGATCGTGCCGCCGCTGGCCGCGATCGCGAACGCGATCCACGACGCCACCGACCTGCGCATCACCTCGCTCCCGGCTTCGCCGCGGTCGCTGTTGGAGCAGCTCCAGCCGGAGGAGTAGCCGCAACGCGCGTACGCGCGGAAGCAACAACGCAGCGGGCCACCACAGCTGGAGCTGGGTGGCCCGTTCGCTTGTCCGCCCCTCCCGGTCCGGCCCCCTCCCCGCCGAGGGAAAGGGTGAGGGCGACGGCGCCCCGAGGGCAGGAGCGCGCCTCCTGCGGGGGGCTGCGCCCCCCACACCCCCACCCCGGACGAGCGCGCTGCGCGCGACTCGACCCACCCACCCGCCCTCGGAGTTTCTTTCTGTGGGGGCGCAGCCCCCACGCCCCCACCCGGATTGGGAGACTGAGCACCGAGAGCAGGCGTGCGTCCTTTGCGGGGCGCAGCCCCGCGCCCCGCTTCGCGGGGACTGGGCCCCCACACCGCCGCTGCTGCCCCACGGGCGCCTCGACGGCGGGCCGGACCGCCCTTCCGACCCCCTCTCCCTGGGGGAGAGGGCGGGGGTGAGGGGCACGCCGGAGTGGCGCTCCTCGTCCAGACCTGGAACCCTCCCAGACCGGCCGGAAGTTGTGACCGCCGACCCGGCCGTGGTACCAGAGCCGCATGGCACGCCCGACCTGGCTGACAACGCGCCCGGGCAACGCGGCGAACACCATCGCCTTCGGCGGGATCAACGCCCGAGGCGTCCTCGCCGTTGGGGGCGTGAACGCGATGGGCCTCATCGCGATCGGCGGGGCGAACGCGGTGGGCCTTGTCGCGATTGGCGGAGTGAGCGCGGTCGGTCTCGTCGCGATCGGCGGCGTCCACGCAGCAGGGCTTGTCGCCGTGGGCGGGGTCCGCGCGCGCGGCGCGATCACCCGCACGCGGCGAGGACAGCCGGAGCAGCACCCCCCTGCCTGATGCGGCGGCCACCGGCGAACCGGTCAACCTCGAGGCGCGCGGTTTGACGCGCCCGGCGCGGCGTGACCATCATCGCGGCCCCGCCCGCGCGGCGAGGAGTGACTGCCGGGAGCGCCGATGACGGCTACGCAACCCGCGCCCTCCGTCTTGCCCGATGTCCGCGTGGTCGAGCTCGCCTCCGGCGTGGCCGTCGCCTACTCCACGCAACTGCTCGGCCAGCTCGGCGCCGAGGTGATCCGCATCGAGCCGCCCGGAGGCGACGCGGTACGCCTCGCCGGGCCCTTCCCGGCAACCAGGCCCGAGGGCGAGGCGGACGGCTCACCGGACCTCGACAGCGGCGGACTGCACCGCTACCTCAACGGCGGCAAGCGCAGCGTCGTGCTCGACCTCGGCTCCGAGGAGGGCGCCGCCCTCGCCGCCGGGCTGATCGCCGGCAGCGACCTGCTCGTCGGCGACTGGCGCGAGAGCGGCCTGCTGCCCTTCGACGACGCGGACGCGATGCGCGAGCGTTTCCCCGACACGACCTGCGTCTCGATCAGCGACTTCGGGATGACCGGGCCGCGCGCCGGCTGGCGGGCGGACTCGCTGATCCACGAGGCGCTCTCCGGCATCACCTACGTCAGCGGCGAGCCGGACCGCGAGCCGCTCGCGCTCGGCGTCGATGTCGCCGACTACTTCGCGGGGCTGGTGGGCTGGATTGCCTCGCTGACCGCGCTCGCGCAGGCGAGCGTCGGCGAGCGCCCCGGCTTCATCGACGTCTCGAAGCACGAGGTGATCGCCTCCTCGGACGACCACAGCGTTTCGATCTACCAGGGGACGGGGGCGCTGCGGAAGCGCTACTACTCGCGGGTGCTGGTCAGCTACCCCTCGGACATCATGGCCTGCAAGGACGGCCACATCGCCTTTGTCACCCCGCAGGGTTCGTTCCCGAAGATCGCGGATATGGTCGGCCGGCCCGAGGTCGCCGAGGATCCACTCTTCAACGACCGGCGCGAGCGCGTGGTGCGCTGGCGCGACTTCAATGCGATCGTCGATCCCTACCTGCAGGAGCACACCCCGGCGGAGCTGCTGCGCCGCTCGGACGAGCTGCACCTCGCCTTCGGTGCGGTGCCCAGCGTTGCCGATCTGCTGGCGGACGAGCACCTGCACGCGCGCGGCTTCTGGATCGAGGGCCCGGACGGCGAGTCCGTGATCGGCCCGCCGCTGCGCCTCTCCGCCACGCCGCTGCTCGCCGGGCGGCCCGCGCCCGCCCTCGGATCGACGAGCATTGAGGAGCTCGGCGCGGCCGGTGCGGAGCCGGGGGCCTGAGATGCGCTTCTTCGAGGGCCTGCGCGTGCTCGACCTCACCCACGTCTGGATCGGGCCGCTGGTGACGCGCGTGCTCGCCGACCTCGGGGCGGACATCATCAAGGTCGAGCACGCCTCGCACCCGGACAACACGCGCGTCGGCTTCGTCACCGAGAACGACACCAGCGGCGAGTACTGGCACCACAGCCCGTACTTCACCAAGCGCAACGCCGGCAAGCGCGCGATGCAGATCAACCTGCGCGACCCCGAGGGCAAGGAGCTGTTCATGCGCCTCGTCGCCGAGGCGGACATGGTCGTCGAGAACTTCACGCCCGGCGTGATGGAGCGGCTCGGCCTCGACTACGAGGCGCTGCGCGAGCGCAACCCCGCGATCATCATGTGCTCGCTCTCCGGCTACGGGCAGACGGGCCCGCACGCGCGCCGCGCCGCCTACGGCATGAGCATGGAGCCGGCCTCGGGCGTCTCGGCGCTGACCGGCTACCGCGGCGTGGGGCCGATGAAGACCGGGCAGACCTGGATCGACCACTACGGGGGCTTCCAGGGCACGGGCGGCGTGATCGCTGCGCTGCTCCATCGCGCCCGCACGGGCGAGGGCCAGCTCGTCGAGGTCGCGATGCAGGAGGCGGCGATCCCGATGCTGGCCGCGCGTGTCGCCGAGTACCAGCAGCACGGACGCCTCCACGGCCCCAACAATCCGCGCCGCGAGGGCATGGTGCGCGGCTACTACGAGTGCGCGGGCGTCGACGCCTGGGTCGCGGTCTCCGTCCGCGACGAGGCCGAGTGGCAGGCCTGCTGCCACGCCGTCGGCCACCCGGAGTGGCTGGAGGATCCGCGCTTCGCGACGGCTGCCGACCGCTACGAGCACCACGACGCCCTCGACGAGGGGCTCGCCGAGTGGGCCGCGGGGCGCACGAAGTTCGAGGCGGCGCGGCTGCTGCAGGAGGCCGGCGTGCCGGCCGCGCCCGTGCTCGCCGCCGACGAGGTGCTCGCCGACGAGCAGCTCGAGGCGCGCGAGTTCTTCGACCCGATCGAGATCGTCGATTTCGGCGAGACGCCGATCGAGCGCTACTTCAGCCCGCGCATCGACGGCCGCGGGGTGCCCGCAGCCGGACGCGCGCCGAAGCTGGGCGAGCACACGGACGACGTGCTGCGCGAGGTGCTGGGGTTGGACGACGAGGAACTGGCCGGCCTCGCCGAGCGCGGCGTCACCAGCGGCGAGCCCGTCGCCTGGACGGCGCCCGAGGCGCGCGAGGGGATCCCGATTCCCTTCGAGCGCTATATCGAGCAGGGCTCGATCCTGCGCGTCGACGAGAACTTCCGCGAGATACTCGACGCCCAGGTCGCACGCCTCAAGGAGCGCGACGCGGCGCGCTGACGGCGGCTGAGAAGCTCGCTACCCCCTCGGCAGGCCGAGGCCGCGCGTGGCGATGATGTTGCGCTGGATCTCGCTGGTGCCCGCGCCGATCGTGCGCGCCACGCTCGACATGTAGAGCTGGCAGAACGCGCCGTCGAGCTTCGCGTGGGGCGAGGCCGGCTTCAGCGTGCCGGCGAGGCCGAGCAGGTTGATTCCCACGCGCGCGGTCCGCTGCTGGAACTCGCTGCCGTACACCTTCGACATCGAGGCCTCGTAGTTGGGCACCAGGCTCTGCGACTGCATCCAGGCGACGCGGTAGGCGAGGAAGCGTGCGACCTCGGTCTCCACGTGCTGCTCCGCCAGCTTCGCGCGCGCCATCGGCGAGTCGGCGATGCGCTGGCCCGTGCCGCGGCTGTCAGGCTGTTTCGCGAACTCGAGCAACTTGTCCAGCTCGCGCTTCGTGTTGGCGAAGCGCTGCACGCCGGAGCGCTCGAAGTCGAGGGTGGTGGTTGCCGCGTACCAGCCGCGGTTCTCCTCGCCGATCAGGTTGCCGGCGGGGACGCGCACGTCCTCGAAGAAGGTCTCGTTGAAGTTCGCCGCGCCGTGCATCTGCACCAGCGGGCGGACGGAGACGCCGGGCGTCTTCATGTCCAGCATGAAGTAGGTGATGCCGCGGTGCTTGGGCGCGTCCGGGTCGGTCCTCGTGAGGATGTGGATGTAGTCGGCGTGCCGGGCGCCCGAGGTCCAGATCTTCTGCCCGTTGATCACGTACTCGTCGCCATCGCGCACGGCGCGCGTGCGCAACGAGGCGAGGTCCGAGCCGGAGCCGGGCTCGGAGAAGCCCTGGCACCACATCACCTCGCCCGAGGCGATCCTCGGCAGGTGCTCCAGCTTCTGCTCGTCGGTGCCGTGGATCATCAGCAGCGGGCCGACCATCTGCACGGACTGCCCGCCGAGCGGCGCGCCGACGGCGGAGCTCTCCTCGGCGAAGATCAGCTGGTCGAAGTGCGGGGCGCCGAGGCCGCCGTACTCCTCGGGCCAGGCCATGGTCAGCCAGCCCTGCTCCTTGAGGGCCTGCTCGTAGCGTCGGGTGCGCTGGGCGGCCTCACTATCGTCGCCCTCGGCGTCGTCCGTCTGGGAGCCGCTCCAGCGGCTGCTCACGAACGCGCGCACCTCCGCGCGAAACTGCTGCTCCCGGTCCGACCAGCCGAAGTCCATTGCGATCCTCCTCGAGCGTCCACCCGGCGGCTTCGCGCCTCATGCTAACGCACTCGCGGCGCTTGCGAGGGCGGGGTGGCGTGCGGCTTGCCGGACGTGTCAAGGACGCTTGACAGAGACTGCGGATGTCAAGCACACTTGACTCACCGGATGGAGTCGGGGAGCCGCCATGAATTCCCAGGACACGGGCAAGCGACGCTACAACCGCGACGTCCTGATCGCGCTCCTCGCCTACGCGGTCCTGCTCGCCGCCTCCGGCTACATCGTCGGTGCCAATCGGGACGCGGACTGGCGCTACGCCGTCGCCGTGCTGCCGATGGTTCCGGCCGCCTTCGTCGCCGTCGCCTGGGTGCGCTACTACCGGACGGTCGACGAGCTGCAGCAGCGCATCGCGCTGGAGGCGCTCGCCTTCGCCTTCGGCGGTACGGCGCTGATCACCTTTGGCTACGCCTTCCTCGATGCGGCGGGGTTGCCGCGCATCAGCTGGTGGTGGGTCTGGCCGCTGATGGCGATCCTCTGGATCATCGGCGGCTGGCTCGCGAGGAAGCGCTGGCTGTGAGGAACAGCCTGCGCGAGCTGCGAGCGGAGCGGGGCTGGACGCAGGCCGACCTCTCCCGCGCGCTCGAGGTCAGCCGCCAGACCGTCAACTCCATCGAGACCGGCAAGTACGACCCCAGCCTCCCGCTCGCCTTCCGCATCGCGGCCCTCTTCGAGCGGCCGATCGAGGCGATCTTCGAGCCGGAGGAGGGCTGAGGTCGGGCGACGGCGTCAGCTGCTTGTCCGGCGCTCACCCGGCTCCTGCGTGAACAGCCCCTCGTAGAGCGAGACCTCCGGGTGATCGGCGAGGATGCCCTGGAGCGAGCCTTGGCGGTGGCCGAGCGTGAACGCCTCGCTGCGCGTCCAGGCATCGAACGCCTCGCGCGACTCCCAGGTGCTGTGGCTCAGGTACTCGCCGGCGCGGTCGCCGCGCAGCAGCGCGAAGCGCACGAAGCCCGGCACGTCGCCGAGGTAGGTCTCGCGATCGCGCCAGCGCGCCTCGAACGCCTCTTCCTGGCCGGGTACGACGATGAAGCGGTTCATTGCGACGAACACGGCATGCTCCTTCCTGCTCCCTCAGCCTGTCGCTCTCCCCCGGCCGGCGGAAGAGGGAGCCGAACCACCCTCGGAAGGCTGGTGCGCCTCCGGAGGGTGACGTGGCGCGCGCCGGAGCCAGCGGGGGTGTGGGGGGCTACGCCCCCCACAGAAAGAAACTCCGAGGGTGGGTGGGTGGGCCGGAGCGGCGCGCAGCGCGTGCTCGTCCGGGATGGGGGTGCGGGGGGCGCAGCCCCCCGCAGCAGACACGCCTTCGTACTCAAGGAGAGAGGCGGCACGCCCTACCCCTCGCCCGCCAGCGCGGCGTTCTCCGCGAGCACCCGCTCGACGTCCTCGCGGTAGAGCGCGCCGAGCAGCTTGCCCCCCTCGTCGAACGCGCGGGAGGTCACGAGGGCGCTCGGGTGCGGGTTACGGCTCAGCCGCTCGGCGAGGCTGTGCAGGAAGGTGTCCGGCTTCTCGGTCGGCGGCTGCGGCTCCATCACGTCGCCCGCTCTCGCGGCCGGGTCGCCCTTGAGGGCGGCGCCGTCGATGCGGCCGAGCAGCACGCCGGAGGCGTCGATGACCGCGCAGAGCGGGTCGCCGCTCGCCTCGGCGCGTGCGCGCGCCTCACCGAGGGTCGTGTCCGGGCCGCAGCTGGCCGGGAGGCGCATGACGTCCAGCGCGCGCCGCTGCCCGGCGCTGCGCCCGGCGAGCGGCAGCCCCTCCAGCGCCCAGTCGGACTTGCCCGGCACGTAGTCGTAGACGGCCTCGAAGCCGAGTTGTTCGAGCCGCGCCGCGGCTCGGGGCGAGGCGTCTCACTCGCGGTCGTAGCAGTAGACGATGACCGGCCGGTCGCGCCGCAGCGCGCCGACGGTGTCCGGGCCGAGCGCCGTGGCGGGGACACTCACGGCGCCCTCGAGGTGCTCGTCCGCGTACTCGCGCTCGGGCAGCACGTCGACGAGCTGCGCGCCCTCGGCGAGCAGTGCCCGCACCTCGTCGCGCTCGATCTGCTTGACCATCTGGGTTCTCCTCGTGTGCGTTCGCCCCAGTGTACGGAGCCGGAGCTCCCTCACCCTAGCCCTCTCCCTCGGGGAGAGGGGACCGGATGGTAGTCGGGACGGCCGCCTCAGTCCGCCCCCCAGAGCCAGTAGACGGCGATCGCGGAGGCGACGATGGCGGCGGTGAGCAGCATGCCGGCCTGCAGTCCGTCGATGATCGCCGCCGAGCGCAGCGGGCTGCCCTCGGCGGCGGCTGTGAGGTTTGCGCCCGCGAAGACGGTGAAGACCGCGCCGGAGACCGCGATGCCGCCCGCCTGCCCGATGCGCCGCGCCGTCACGATCGCCGCCGAGGCCATCCCGAGCCGCTGCACCGGCACGGAGCCCATGATCGTCGAGTTGTTGGGCGACTGGAACAGCGCCATCCCCAGCCCGATCAACGACAGCCTCGCGGCGACGTCCGGCACCGCGGTGCCGCTGTCCGCGATCGCGAGCAGCGCAATGCCGAGGCTCGTCGAGACGAGGCCGAGCGGCACGAGCAGCCTCGGTCCAAGGCGGTCGGAGAGGCGGCCGGTGATCGGAGCGAAGACGAACAGCGTGAGCGGCTGCGCGGCGATGATCGCGCCCGCCTCGAGCGTGCTGAAGCCGCGCGCGCCGACGAGGTAGAACGGCGTCAGCACCATCACCGCGGCGAAGCCCCAGTAGAAGAGAATCGCCGTGCCGACCGAGCCGCTAAAGGCGCGGATGCGCAGCAGCTCCAGCGAGACCACCGGGCTCGCCGCGCGCCGCTCGATCAGCACGAACAGCGGCGTGAGCGACAGCCCGAGGACGAACAGCCCGATGATCCACGGGCTGTCCCAGCCCCAGGCGTTGCCGCGGTTGACGGCCAGCGTGAGGCTCGCGAGGGCGCCGAAGAGCGTGAGCGAGCCGGGGATGTCCAGCCCCCGCTCGCGGCCCTCGGCGGAGGTGCTGCGCAGCACCAACAGGAGCACTGCGGTCAGCGTCACGCTCAGCGGCAGCCGCGTGAGGAAGATCGCGCGCCAGTCCAGCAGCTCGACGAGCACGCCGCCCAGTACCGGACCGGCGGCAAGGCCGACGCCGACCGTGCCGCCCATGATGCCGAGCGCCTGCCCTCGGCGCTCCGGGGGCACGAAGGAGGTGACGATCGCGTTGCCGTTGGAGACGACCATCGAGTTGCCGACCGCCTGCAGCCCGCGCGCGGCCACGAGCGCCGGCAACGAGGGCGCCGCGCCCGCCGCGAGCAGGCTCAGCGCGACGATCGCGTTGCCGCCGACGAAGAAGCGCTTGCGCCCGTAGAGGTCGCCGAGCCGCCCGAACGGGAGCGCGAGACCCGTGCCGAGCAGCACGAAGACCAGCATGACCCAGACCACGGCGTCGATCGTCGTGTCGAACTCGGAGGCGAGGGTGGGCAGCGCGATGTTGACGATCGAGGTGTCCATCGTGCTGAGCAGCACGGACCCGGCGACGGGGCCCAGTACGAGCCACGGCAGGCGCGGAGCGCGGCGCCGCCCGCCACCCGCGGCGTCCTCGCCGGGCTGTTCGTCGCTCTCGTCGGGCATCGGGCGATGATACGGGGACCGCGGCGCGGGGTCGCCGATCGAGGAGCCGCCGGAGTCGCGAGGTTGCCACGGTTGGCGCCGGGCCTGAGAATCCGCCGATGCGCGGCCGACCCCTGCTCTGGCAGCTCGACGTGGCGATCAAACTCGTGATGGTCGCGTTGCTCGCATTCGGCGCGTTCAGCGGCCTGCAGCAGTTCGAGGGCAAGGCGTTCGGCGGGCGGCTGGTCTTCTACCCGCTCGCCGTCCTCGTCCTGCCGGTGGCCTGGCGGGTCTTCGCCTCGGGACGGCCATTCCCCTACCTCGCCGACGTGCTGATCACGATGCCGTTCCTGATCGACGTCGCGGGCAACGCGGGCGACCTCTACGACACGGTCGTGTGGTGGGACGACGCGAATCACTTCGTGAACTGGGCGCTGCTCTCCGCCGGCGCCGGGCTGCTCATCCCCCGTGACCGCATCGAGGACTGGGCGCTCGCCGGTCTCGTGGTCGGCTTCGGCACGACGAGCGCGATCGGCTGGGAGTTGATGGAGTACTGGACGTTCATCCGCGACTCGCCGGAGTTCGCCACCGCGTACGCGGACACGCTCGGCGATCTTGCGCTTGGTACGGTCGGTTCGGGGGTGGCCGCGGCCCTCGTGACGAGGTTCGCGCGCTAGCGGTCCTGGTCCATGCGGCGGTGCGCGAACTTCCAGGCACCGTCCACCTTGCGCACGGTGTGGCGGTACATGCCGGTGTGGCCAATGCGCGGGCCCTCGTGAGGTCGCAGCAGCATCAGGTAGCACTTCACCTGCGCCTCTTCGGCGTCGCCCTCGATCAGGATGTTGTTCAGCCAGTGGCGCGAGGCGGGCTGGTCCGGGTTGTTCGCGCGCGAGGCAGCGACCTCGCGCAGCTGCTCGATGCCCTCCCAGCGGCGATCGGGCGGGAACTCGTAGACCGCGTCCTCGGTGAAGCAGTCGAGCCAGGCCTCGCCGTCGCCGCCGTCGATTGCGTGGTTGTAGCGAGACAGCAGATCGAGGATTGCCATCCGGTCTTCAGTCGAGATCGCCATGCCGTCTTGCCCTCCTCGCGTGCTAGTCGCCCTCGCGGGCGTCCCAGTCGACCGTCTCGCCGCGGGCGAGCGCCTCGATCTCCTCGAGGATGTAGAGCAGCTCGCGGTCGTCCCGGCGGGCGATGTCGGGGATGTGGTAGCCGTGGTCGAAGGCGGCGACGACCTGCGAGTGGTCGTCGATGACGTAGTCCGGCATCACGGTTACGTCCATCTCATCGAGCCGCTCGCGGTAGCGGTAGAGCGGCTTGACGAAGTAGTCGTCGACGTAGCCGTCGAGGCCGTGCAGGCGCATGTCGAAGCGCCGGATGCCGACGCCCGACCAGATATAGATCGCGTGACCGGCCTGCTTGAGGCGGCTGAACACATCCTCGGTGTGATTGCGCAGCCGCCCGTCGGCCATGATCAGCGTGTAGTCGACATCGAAGAAGACGTTCAGGCATCGATGCTCGGCCATGGCGCCTCGTTCACCGCAGCGGCGGCGCCATCCGGCGCCCGGCCCGGCCCCGTCTGCCGGGGCACGCGCGATAGCATAACGTGAGGCCGCCTCACGCTCGATAGCCCTCGCTCGATCGCCTCCCGTCCGGCCTGCCCTTCCCGCTCGCCTCGGCCCCTCCGTCTGCCGAGCGGGAGGGGGGGCGTCCTCGTCCGCCCCCCTCTGTCTGCCGAGCGGGCGGAGGGGCGCCCTCGTCCGCCCCCCTCTCCTGGGGGAGAGGGTTGGGGTGAGGGGGCTCGCCCGCAGCTCCTCGCTGCGCCGATGGGTTGTTGCGCCCGGCCCGGCGGGGTGTGGGGCCTCGAAGCCCACGCGCGTGCGCCTGATCCGCCGGGGGCGTGGGGGCGCAGCCCCACAGAAACAAACCCGAGGGTGGGTGGGTGGGCCGGAGCGGCCCTGCAGGGTGCCCCGCATCACGGGAAGCACTGTGCGCAAGCTCGTCCGACGCTCGCCGCGCACGAGCCCACGAGGGTGCAACCACCGATCGAGGCAGGCGTAGCGCCGGGGAGCGCCCTCACCCCCGCCCTCTCCCTCGGGGAGAGGGGGCCGGACGGGAGGCCCTCGCGTGTTGTCGGAGCGAGGCGCCGGGCCGTAGGCTGGCGGCCGTGGGCACGTCCGAGACTTCGCCGTGGGATGAGGCTGCGATCGAGCGACTGGTCGCGCCGTTCCTGCGCGGCCTCGCCCCGCCGACCTCGCTCTCCGTCCTGCAGTACGACCTCAACGCCGGCGTGCCGGACCGCGCCTCGCTGCCCGCGGCGGAGATCGCCGAGGCCGCAGCCCGCGCGCTGCGCGATGATCCCGCAGGGGCACTGACCTACGGCGGGGCGCAGGGCTACGAGCCGCTGCGCGCCTGGATTGCCGAGCGGCACTGCGCCGAGGGGCTGACCATCGGACCGGAGCACGTCACGCTCTGCTCCGGCAGCGCGCACGCCCTCGACAACATCGCCGCCGCCTTCCTCGGACCCGGCGATGCGGCCGTGGTCGGCGCGCCGACCTACCCCGGCGCGATCCGCGCCTTCCGCGCGCGCGGCGCCACGCTGATCGACGTCCCCCAGGACGCCGCCGGCCTGCGCCCCGACGCGCTCCTCGAGGCGCTCGCCCGCCGGGACGGGGCCGCTCCGAAGTTGCTCTACCTGATCCCCACCTACGACAACCCGAGCGGCAGCACGATGCCGCTCGAACGTCGCGAGGAGTTGCTGCGCATCGCCGGGGAGCACGGCCTGCTGATCGTCGAGGACGACGCCTACGCGGGGCTCGACCTCGACGGGCCGCCGCCGCCCTCGCTGTTCTCGCTCGCGCGAGGGCAGGGCGTGCTGTACGTCGGCACGTCCTCGAAGACGATCGCGACGGGCCTGCGGCTCGGCTGGACGGTGGCGGCTCCCGAGGTGATCCGCCGCCTTGTCTTCGCACGGCTCGACAACGGCGCCTCGCCCTTCGTGCACCGCACGGTGCTCGAGTACCTGAACGCCGGCGGCTACGAGGCGCACGTCGAGCGCCTGCGTGCGATCTACCGCGAACGCCGCGACGCCGCCGTCGAGACCGCGCGCGAGGTGTTCGGCGACCTCGTGCGTTTCGAGCCGCCGGCCGGTGGCTTCTACCTCTGGCTGCAGCTCGGCGCGGGGCTCGACGCCGTCTCGTTCGCGCGGGAGGCGGCGGAACGCGGCGTAGCGGTCACGCCGGGCCCGCTCTACTTCGCGAACGAGGGCGGCGAACGCAACGTCCGCGTCGCCTGGCCCGCGCTGCCACCCGAGGAGCTGCGCGACGCGATCGCGCGCCTCGGCGAGGCGGCGTCCGCCACCGCGTCCTGAGGGGCGTGTGACCGCGGCGCCACGCGGACTCGCGAGCGCTCAAACCACCTGGATGGCGCCGGGATAGCGCCCGACGGTTTCGTCAGCGGTCAGCAGGGTCAGCGCCTCGATCTGCGCCTGTGCGACGAGGATGCGGTCGAACGGATCGCCGTGAATGGTCGGCAGCAGATCCACGGCCACGGCGTGGGCTCCGCTGATCGCGAGCTCCTGGTGGCCGTTCTCGAGCAGCGCCCGGCGCAACAGGCGGGGATCAACGCGAAAATCGTCGCGCCCCAACCCGCTCTTGATGGCGACCTCCCACAGTGAGGCGGCGCTGAAGTACAGCTCGTTCTCCGGATTCTCGATGACGGCGCGAGCGCTGGGCCGCAGGCGCTCCGGCATGCCAGCGGCCCAGAGCAGGATGTGCGTATCGAGCAGGATCCTCACTGCGACCCCTCGAACATCGTCTCGATCTCAGCGGCGCCCATGCGGTCGAAGTCGTCGGGCACCGCGATGCCGGGGAGGAAACCGGTCCGGCGAGGTCCGGAGGCCGGCGCCTCCAGCGACATGACCTTGACCAGCGGCTTGCCAGCGCGCGCGATGATGAAGGGCTCTCCGTCCACCGCAGCCTGCACGAGCTTCGAGAGCTGTGACTTGGCCTCATGCATATTGACGACGCGCATGGGAGCCTCCAGAACTTAGTCCGATCCGCTGGACTTAGTCTAAGCTATGACGCAGTTCCGCGCACCGCGACGACGCGCAGCCGCCGATAGTCGACGACCCAGCGCCCGCCCTCCTCGCCGTCCTCGCGCCACAAGCGAGGGCGCACGGCCGTCTCGACGCGCGCGATCACGGCGCCGGCGTGGCCGGGGGCGAGCTCCGCGAGCCAGGGGTGGCCGAACATGCGCAGCCAGCCCGCCATGCCGGCCGCGCCGTCCTCGAGCGTGGTCGGGCGGTCGAAGAGCGTCATGACCTGAGGCTCGAAGCCGTGCTGCTCCAGCAGCGCGGCGTACTCGGCGAGGCCGGGGAAGTACCACGGCCGCGGCTGGCGCTCGCGCGGCACGCCCTCGGCCTCGAGGGCGTCCCGCAGTGCGCCCTCGACGATCGCGACGTTGCCGCGTCCGCCCAGCTCGGCGACGAGCCGCCCGCCGGGCCGGAGCAGGGCGCGCAGGCCCTGCAGCACCGCCTCGGGGCGCGTCATCCAGTGCAGCGCGGCGTTGGAGAAGACGGCGTCGAAGGGCCCGGCCGGACCGGTCTCCCCCAGCGCCTCGCCGTCTCCCTGCGCGAAGTCGACTGTCGGGTGCTCCGAGGCCGGGAACTGCGCCCGCGCCGCCTCGATCATCGCGGCGTCGCTGTCGAGGCCGACGACCGAGGCGCCGCGCTCGGCGATCGCGGCCGCGAGCAGGCCCGTCCCGCAGCCGAGGTCGAGGATGCGCTCGCCCGGCCGCGGATCGAGCAACGCGACGAGATCCCCGGCGTGATCGGAGACGAAGCGGAAGCTCTCGTCGTAGGCGCGCGCGTCCCAGCTCGCGCTGCTCATCGTCCGGCCGCGGAGGAGCCCGCTAGACGGCCGCCTCGACGCGCTTGGCCGATCCGGTCAGCTCCGCCATCAGGTGCATCGACTCGGCCGTCGTGTTGATCCCCATGTTGATCATCGTCACGCGCGAGTCTTCCCAGTCGCGGTAGCGCTCGCGGATACGGTCGGGCGGCCCGACGAGGGCGATCTCGTCGCACAGCTCGTCGGGTACGGCCTCCTCCGCCTCCTGCTTGCGGCCGGAGAGGAACAGCTCCTGGATGCGCTCGGCGGCCTCGGCGTAGCCGAAGCGGCGGACCTGGTCGTTGTGGAAGTTCATGTTGCGGGCGCCCATCCCGCCGACGTAGAGCGCGAGGTTCTCCTTCATCATGTTGAAGCCCTCCTGCACGTCGTCGGTGACGATCACCTGCGTGGAGGAAGCGATCTCGAAGTCGTCGCGGCCCTTGCCGGCGCGGCGCAGGCCCTCGTCGATGTACTTCTCGTACTCGCCCAGGCGCTTCGGAGGACAGCGCGAGGTAACCCAGCCGTCGCCGAACTCGGCGGCGTTGCGCACGTTGATCGGGCCCATCGCGCCGACGTAGAGCGGCAGCCGCCGGGGGTGCAGCACGGACTTGAGCGGCTTGCCGAGGCCGGTCGCGTCGGGACCGTCGTAGGGCAGCCGGTACTCCTCGCCGTCGAAGGCGAGCGGCTGCTCGCGGTCCCAGACCATGCGCATGATCTGCATGTACTCGGCGACGCGCTTCGCGGGCTTGCCGAAGGGCACGCCGTGCCAGCCCTCGATCACCTGCGGGCCGGAGAGCCCGATGCCGACGCCGCGCACGCGGCCGCCGGAGAGCATGTCGATGGTCGTCATCGTGTTCGCTGCCAGCGCCGGCGAGCGCCCGTGCAGCTGCAGGATGTTGGTCCCGAGGCCGATGCGCTCTGTATTCGCGGCGATCCAGGTCAGCGGCACGACTGCGTCGTGCCCCCAGATCTCCGCGCACCAGACCATGTCAAAGCCCAGCTCCTCCGCAAGCCTGATCCGCTCCCAGGGGATATCGATCGACGTCGATCCAAGGTGCCCGAGCCCCAATGCCAGCTTCATGCGGGTTCCTTCCCGTCAGGTGCAGGCGGTCATCGTCAGGAGACGATGCCGGCCTCGCACAGCTCCTCGATTTGCTCGTTCGCGAGGCCCAGGTCGGCGGCCAGCACCTCGCCCGTGTGCTCGCCGTAGTCCGGGGCCAGCTCGATCGGGACCTCCGAGGCCGACATGCGTGCCGGCAGGCGCATCAGCTCGATCGTGCCGTACTCGGGGTGCTCGTGGTGCTCGAAGAGGCCGCGCTCGCAGAGGTGCGGGTCCGTCCGCAGGTCGCGCGTGGAGAGCACGGCGGTGCAGGGCACGCCGGCGGAGGCGAGGACGTGCATCGCCTCGTACTTCGTGCGCTGCAGCGTCCACTGCTCGACCTCGGCGTAGAGCTCGGCCTGGTGCTCGCGGCGGCTGGCGGCCGTCTCGAAGCGCGGGTCGGTCGCCAGGTCGGGGCGGTCGAGGGCGACGCAGAACGTGTCCCACATCCGCGACGTCACCACGCAGATGTGCACGTAGTCGTTCGGCCCGCCCCCCTTCGAGGGGTAGACGTTCGTCGGTGCGCCCAGGCCGTTGCCAAGGCGCTGCGCCTCCCGATCGGTGCCCCAGGCCTCGCGGCCCATGGTCTTCATGAAGTAGGTCACGGCCTCCTGCATCGAGAGTTCGATCAACTGGCCCTCGCCGGTGCGCTGTTGCTGCACGTAGGCGGAGACGATCGCGAGCGCCAGCTGCAGGCCCGTGCCGGTGTCGCCGTACGAGGCCCCCGGCCGCATCGGCGGTCCGTCGGGCTCGCCGTTGATCGAGTAGGCTCCGCCCGCCGCCAGCGCGACGCTGTCGAAGCACTTGTAGTCCGCGTACGGCCCGCTCAGCCCGAAGCCCTTGATGCGCGCGTAGATGATCGAGGGGTTCCGCTCGCGCAGCGCCTCGTAGCCGATGCCGAGCTTCTCGATCACGCCCGGCCCGTAGTTCTCGACGAACACGTCGAAGCGCGGCGCGAGGTCGAGCAGCAGCTCGCGCCCGCGCTCGGTCGCGAGGTCGATCACGATGCTGCGCTTGTTGCTGTTGTAGTTGAGGAAGTACTGGGGCGGGCGGCCCTCGGTGGTCAGGCCGCGGCCGGGGTCGCCGACGCCGGGTGGCTCCACCTTGACCACATCGGCGCCCTGCCAGGCGAGGGCCTGGGTGCAGGACGTACCGGCCTCGTACTGCGTCATGTCGAGGACGCGCATCCCGTCGAGTGCGGGCATCGGGACGCCTCCTTCCGTGCGGCGGCGGGCCGGGGAGCGGCGTCGCCGCGTCGTCGTCGGCATCCTACCGCGCGCGGGCGGGGGGTGCAGCGGTGGGGGTGCGAACCCCCGCGTGCGGGAGACTTGGTGGTGCTGTGCCGAGCCTACCGAGGTGGCTCGTCAGGATCGTCGTAGATCCATGTCCCCTTCGGGAGGCCGCGCTCGTCGTAGAGCAACTCGGCGTGGTCGATGGGTGGCCCGCCTTTGCGGAGCAACGCAGCGGCGCGCTTGGAGATTGCACGCAACGCCCTGAGGCGGGCCTCGACATCGTCGCGCTCACGCTCGTTACCGCCCTCGATCCTCACGGACCCCCCAGGGACTGGATCGCAGTCGACTCATCCAGACTACGCCAGGGGTCGGCAAGCCGCGCCCGCCGCCGCCGCCCACCCCCGCGATATGGCAGACTGCGCGGCGGGCGCGAGACGAGAGGGGCGCAGCGTGCAGTTCGGCATCCACATCATCGTCAACCACCTCACGCTCTCGCCCGCCGAGGTCGCCAAGGCCGTCGAGGATCGCGGCTTCGACTCGCTCTTCCTCGGCGAGCACACGCACATCCCCGTGCAGCGCGAGACGGCCTACATCGGCCTCGGCGACCGCACTCCGCCGCAGCCGGGCGAGGGCGCCGATGAGCTGCGCAAGCGCCGCCCGGACCTGCGCGCCAACTTCTGGTACCTCTACGACCCGTTCATCGCCCTCGCCGCCGCCTCGGCCGTGACCGAGCAGATCAAGCTCGGCACCGCGATCTGCCTCATCCCGGAGCGCGACCCGATCACGCTCGCCCAGGAGATCGCGACCCTCGACCAGATCTCGGGCGGCCGCGTCATCATCGGCATCGGCAGCGGCTGGAACCGCGAGGAGATGGCCAACCACGGCGTCGCCTGGAAGGACCGCCACAAGGTCACCCGCGAGCGCGTCGAGGCGATGAGGGTGCTGTGGAGCGAGGAGGAGGCCGAGTACCACGGCGAGACGGTCGACTTCGATCCCGTCTGGTGCTACCCGAAGCCCGTGCAGGAAGGCGGCCCGCCGATCCTGATGGGCCAGAATAGCCCACGGACCTTCGAGCGCATCGTGCGCTACTGCGACGGCTGGATCCCCTACCGCATCCCGGTCGGCGACCCCGACATCCTGCCCTCCATCGCCCGGCTGCGCCGCGAGTGGGCTGAGGCCGGACGCGACCCGGACGCGCTGCACGTCAGCATGAACGGCCCCGCCATTCCACCCGCCGGCGACGACCCCACCGAGGCCGACTCCGCCGTCCTCGACGCCGCCGTCGCCGAGGCCGAGCGACTGCGCGAGGGGGGCGTCGACCGGCTGCTCTTCAACCTCGGCAGCCCCAAGCGCGACCTCGGCTACCCCACGCTCGACCGCTACGCCGGCTTCCTCAAGCGCATCAGCTAGACCGGGAGAGGACCACCGAGATGCCGACTGCCCGTATCGACGACACGCTGGAGCTGCACTACGAGCTCGACGACTTCACGCCGCCCTGGGAGGACGACGCGGAGGCAATTCTGCTCCACCACGGAGCGGGCAAGAGCGGGAAGCTGTGGTACTTCTGGGTGCCCGGCCTGGCCAGCGACTACCGCGTGATCCGCCCGGACGCGCGGGGCTTCGGCCACTCCTCGCCGATTCCCGAGGGCTACCGCTACAGCCTCAGCGGCCTCGCCAACGACCTGCGCCTGCTGCTCGACTCGCTGGGCATCGAGAAGACGCATCTCGTCGGCGAGACGGTCGGCGGGCCGGTCTGCCTGCAGTTCGCCTACGAGTACCCCGATCGCACGCACAGCCTCACGCTCTGCGGCGCGCCCTATCGCCTCGACAGGCTGCCGGAGCACTTCCTGCACTCCGCCGAGATCATCCATGAGCAGGGCGTCGAGGCGTGGGCGACCGGCAACGGGGACCGTCGCTTCGGCGACAAGGCCGACCCGGAGATGGTGCGCTGGTACCACCACGAGATGGGGAAGACCTCGGCGCGCACACTGATCGCGCTCTTCGACTACGTGCCGACGGTGGACCTGACGGACATCCTGCCGCACATCCGCGTGCCGACGCTGGTCTTCGCGGGCCTCGAGAGCGGGATCACGCCGCCGGACGACTCGCGCTTCATCGCCGCAACGATCCCCGGCGCGCAGCTGGTGGAGATCGAGGGCGCACCGACGCAGTTGCACATCACGCACCAGGACATCGCGCTGCCGAAGTTCCGGGAGTTCCTCGCGAGCCTCGACTGACTCCGGCCAGTGCCTCGGGTCGCCTCGGTCCGTGTGTAGCGCCTGCCGCGCGTCGCTACGAGGGCGAAGCGCCGGCGGCGTCGCCCTGGGCGACGGGCAGTGAGGGCTTGACGGCGAGCCAGAAGAACAGCGCACCGACCACGGCCGCGCAGGCCAGCACCATGAAGGCGCCCCGGTAGCTGCCCGTCGCGTCAAAGACCACGCCGGCGAAGATCGGCCCGAAGATCATTCCGAACATGATCACGAGCGACGAGAAGCCCATGATCCTGCCGAAGGCCTTGCCTCCGAAGTAGTCGGCGCGCAGCGCCTGCATCGCCGGCACGCGCGCGCCCCAACCGACGCCCGCGAGGATCCCGAAGAGGATCAACATCCAGTAGGCGCTGGCCAGCGCCAGCACGACCAGGCTGACCGCCTGCGCGAGCAAGGCGCAGACGATCATCAGCCGCTTGTTGGTCCGGTCCGCGAGGTAGCCGCCACCGAGCTGCCCGACCACCGTCGCCACGGTCATCACGAGGATCACGAACGCGCCTTCGCTCAGCGTGAAGCCCAGCGAGGCGTTCGAGTAGAACTGGAAGTGCACAAAGATCACGCCGATTACGAGCGCCGCCATCCCGTGCCCGAGGGCGAGGAACCAGAACGCGCGGGTGCGCAGCGCCTGCTGGGTGGTGAAGTTGACCTCCTCGGGCAGCGCTTCGTACCCCGCTTCGCCGCCGCCCGGGCCGCCGTCGATCCGGTAGCCGTGGTCCTCGGGGCGGTGGCGCACGGCGGCGGCGAGCGGGACGCCGATCGCGATGACGAGCAGGCCGGAGACGAAGGCGCCGGTGCGCCAGCCGTACTCCTCGAGCGCCGGGACGACGACGGGCTGCAGCAGCCCGCCCGCGGCGGTGCCCGTCATCAGCAGCGCCAGCGCCCACGCGCGGTGGCGATAGAACCAGTGCACCACCGCCACCGTCACGCCGAGGTGCGTGCCCAGGCTCGCTCCCACCGCGATCACGAGGTAGGCGAGGTAGAAGCCCTCGATCGAGTCGATGCGGCTGAGCAGCATGAAGCCGGCGCCGAAGATCAGCATCCCGACGATCATCACGCGCCGCGGCCCCCAGTTGTCGATCATCCAGCCCTGCGCCGGGCCGAGCAGCCCGCTCTCCACGCGCTGCATCGCGAAGGCGCCGGCGAGGGCCGCCCGGCTCCAGCCGAACTCGTCCCCGAGCAGCACGACGTAGGTGCCGAAGGCGTGGAAGAGCAGCGCGCCGTTGATCGTGTGCGTCCCGAAGCCGGCCGCGACGATCCACCAGCCGTAGAAGATCCGCTTGCGCCCCGTCGCGAGGTCCCGTGCCGCCTCGATGCGCGAGGCCAGCGTCGTCACCGCGCCCGCCCGGCCCGCGCGACGCCTCGATCCGTACCAATCACCATGCCCGCAACTCTACAGGGCTGGCCGGTGCGGTCATCCCTCGGGGGAAGCCGGACAGCGGCAGGACCTCACATCGGTCCGGTTGGCTGCCTGTACAGTCAAGCCGCTGCAGGCCAGCCCCCTCTCCCTCGGGGAGAGGGTGGGGGTGAGGGGCTCGGCAGAAGGTCCAGGGTGAGGCAGTAGTGACGGAAGACAGCCTGACCCCCAGCGCGCGACGACTCAGGCGGCAGTCCACACAGGCGGAGCAGGTTCTCTGGACGAAACTCCGGAGCCGTCGCTTTCACGGCGTCAAGTTCCGGCGGCAAGTCCCGCTCGGCGCGTACATCGTCGATTTCGTCTCCCGCGAGCGGAAGCTGATAGTCGAACTGGACGGAGGACAGCACTCCGACCAGCGGGGCTACGACCATCGGAGAACACAGGAGTTGGAGTCCCTGGGGTTCAAGGTGTTGAGGTTCTGGAATCGTGACGTGCTGCTGCACGTAGACTCGGTGCTTGAGGCAATGTGGCTGGAGTTGCAGGAGTCAGGGCCGGATTGTCCCTCACCCTAGCCCTCTCCCCAAGGGAGAGGGGACCGGACTGTCGAGGCGCGAAGGGAACTGCCGATGAGCGATGTCAGGGCGATGGTGCTGACCGGGCCGAACCAGATCGAGGAGCAGCGCTTCCCGCGACCCGAGACCGACGAGGACAGCGCGCTGCTGCGCATCGAGGCGTCCGGGATCTGCGGCACGGACTACGAGTCGCTGAGCGGCGAGTACTCGCGGGCCTACCCGGTGATCCTCGGCCACGAGCCGCTCGGGGTGATCGAGGAGATCGGCGATCGCGCCGCCGCGCGCTGGGGCGTCGAGGCCGGCGACCGCGTGGTCGTGCAGCCGAACCACGGCTGCGGCGCCTGCCGGCGCTGCAACGACGGCGCGCGCTGCAACCTCGTCGATGGCGGCTACGGCTCGACGCCCGTGGCAGTCGAGCCCTCGCTGTGGGGCGGCTTCGCGGAGTACATGTACCTCGCGCGCGGCTCGAAGCTGCACAAGGTGCCGGACGGGCTGCCGCTCCACCTCGCGGCGCTGACGAACCCGATCGCCGCCGGCTTCGGCTGGGCCGTCCGCGCCGGCGGGCTGCAGGCCGGCGACCGGATCGCGATCCTCGGCGCGGGGCAGCGAGGGCTCGCCTCCACCGTCGCGGCGAGCTTCTCGGGCGCGGACTTCATCGCCGTCACCGGGCTCGCGCGCGACGAGCACAAGCTCGCGCTCGCGCGCCGGCTCGGCGCGCACGCGACGATCAACGTCGACGCCGAGGACCCCGTCGACGCCGTCCTCGATCGCACCGACGGCGAGGGCGTTGACGTCGTCGTCGACCTCACGCCGTACGCGACGCAGCCGGTGGTGCAGGGCATTGAGATGCTGCGCCCGGGCGGGACGATGGTGCTGGCCGGGCTGAAGGGTACGCACCGCGTCGCCGAGTTCGACTCCGACTCGATCATCCGCCACGAGGCGAACGTGCGCGGCGTCCGCGGCGTTCCTCGCGAGGCGTTCGTGCGCGCCTTGCGGCTGATCGCCTCCGGTCGCTACCCGCTGGAGCGGATGCACACGCACGAGTTCCCCCTCGATGAGGTCGAGCACGGGATCCGCACGCTCTCCGGCGAGACCGGCGAGCCCGCGATCTCGATCACGGTGGAGCCGTAGGTGAGCGGGGCGACGGACGAGGCCGAACGCGCCGCGCTCGAGGCCTACCGCGCCTGGCAGGACGCGTTCAACGCACGCGACGTCGAGGGCATGCTCGCGCGCATGCACTTCCCGCACGTGCGCCTCGCCGGCGCGAGCCTCCACACCTGGGAGTCGGGCGCCGAGTTCGCAGCGGGCCAGGAGCGGATGACGGCGCAGCTCGAGGCGGAGGGCTGGGTGCGGACCGATAACGTCTCAGCCGAGGTCGTCCACGCCTCGGAGGACAAGGTGCACGTCTCGCTGCGCAACGCGCGCATCGGCGCCGACGGTAACGCCTACCACGCCTTCGACGCGCTCTGGATCTTCACGCTGATCGATGGGCGCTGGGGCGTGCAGTTCCGCTCCTCGTACATCGAGGGCGTCGTGCACGCCCTCGGCGCGGCCTCGATCGGCTGAGCCGCGCCGCCGTCAGGCGGTGGCGGCGGCGCGGAGACGCCGTCCGCGCTCCCAGGCGACGATCAGCACGACGGCGATCACCGTCATGTAGAACTTGCCGACCACCTGCCCGGTCAGGAACTCGAGCGAGCCGAACGCGAGCGAGAGGAACAGCGCCGAGTCGACGACCAGCCCGACCGTGTTGCTGCCAACGATCGCGAGCAACCGCGAGTGCTGCCGGATGCGCTCGTAGACGACCGCGTCGGAGAATTCGGAGACGGCGAACGCGGCGGCCGAGGCGATCGCGATCCTCGCGATCAGGTCGCCGTCCTGCCGGACCTCGAGGATGTAGCTGAGGATGCCGCCGATCGCGATCGCGATCAGCGCGCCCTTGAAGCCGAGCCGCTCCCGCAACCCGTCGCGGAAGGTGAAGGTGAGCCCCACGAAGTAGACGCTCGCCGGGGCGTCCAGCCCGAAGCCGATGGAGACGATGCCGTAGGTCAGCAGCGCCCAGTTGGCCCCGACCACCGTGATTACGAAGGCGACGAGGAAGGCGATTCCGATCGTCTTGTCGCGATCCTCGAGGGTGGAACTCACGACGCGTCTCAACTCGGTTGCCATGAGGATCCCTTCGTTTCGTTCGTTCCTCAGTGCTTGCGGGCTATCGGTGTCAGCTGCGGCTGCGCAACTGCCCCTGCGCCAGCCGCCCGAGGAAGTTGCGCAGCAGCACGTTCACCTGCTCCGGCACCTCGAGCTGCGGGAAGTGCCCGCAACCGATCACCCACGCCTGCTCTGCGTGCGGCAGCAGGTCGCGCAGGAAGCTCAGGCTCGGGCGTGTCGAGTTGATCCACAGCGTCGGCTGCTCGATCCGGCGCAGCAGCGCGGCGTGGCTGAACTGCGTCGAGCCGACGCGGTTGGCCATCGCCACGTGGCGAGGCGTGCGGGCGGCCTCGGCGGCCCAGCCGCGCACGTTGTCCTGGTCGACGTGCGGCCCGAAGAAGGCCTCGTAGCGCTGGGCCAGTACCTGCTCGTAGCCCTCCTCCTCGGTCGGGAGCTGGCCGACGCGGCCGCGGCGCTCGCGCAGCGGGCGCAGGTCCGGGCCCCAGTCGATGACGACGTTGGCGCTGATTAGTTGCGGGTGGCGCGCCGCGAGCTGCAGGGTCGCGGGTGTCCCGCCGGCGTGGCCGATCGCGACGAGGTCGCGCAGCCCGAGCGCCTCGATCAGTCCCGCGATCTCGTCGGCCTGGTCGCGCGGGTCGTAGCCGCCCGGCGGGGCGTCGGAGCGGCCGTCGCCGCGCCGGTCGACGCGCAGCACGCGGTGCGTGCGCGCGAAGGCGCGGGCCTGCGGCTCCCAGTGCCCGGTGTTGCCGCACCAGCCGTGGATGAAGACCAGCCCCTGCTCGCCCGACCCCGCGAGGCGGTAGTGCAGCCGGGTTCCGTCCGGCGACTCATGGAACGGCATCGCTCGCGCCCTCCTTGCTACCCGGCGTGGAAGCGCATGCCGAGCAGTCTCGTCGCCCCGGCCGCCGCATCCGAGGACAGCCCCGCAGCTCCCGAGGCGGCGAGCGTGCAGTCGCGGATCACGGGTGCGCCCTCGCGAGCCTCGCCACGCAGCTCCAGCCGCACGCCGCCCGCCATCGTCAGCGTCGCCTCGCCCTCGCGGACCGCGGGCGGATCGAGGCCGAGCACGCGCGCCCAGCCCTCGGCGGCGGCGGCGACGTCCGTCACGGCGAAGCCGATCGAGGCGAGCCGCGGCGCGTCCGCTGCCGCATCCGGCGTCGCGATGCCGCCGGGCGCCGCGCGCCCGGGCAAGATCTCGAGGTAGACGCCGAGCGCCTCGCGCGCGTCGCCGTAGCCGTAGGACGCGCCGCCGCCCGTGCGCCCCGTCTGCACGGTCGGGTAGCCGAGTGCGTCAAGCGCCTCGAGGGTCGCTGCGGAGTCTGAGACGGAGAACGCCAGGTAGCACGGGCCGGGCCCGAGTGTCTCGAGGTGGTCGCTCCAGGGGCTGGGGCCGCCGTTGGGCGCCATCAGGTTGACGCTCGCGGCGGCGAGGCTGAACCAGGCGGCGTAGGTGCCACCGCCGATCAGCTCGCCGCGGTAGCGCACGCCGCGCGCGCGCATGCCCTCGCCGTGGTTGTCGCGGATCTGCGGGACCGGCAGGCCGGTCAGCGCGGAGAACGCCCCGGCGGCATCGGGCGCGTCGGCGACGACGATCCCGAGGTGGTCGAGCGCCCCGATGCCGGTAGCGGTCACGGCGAACCCCTCGCTGCGTGCGGATCGCTCCGCGCGCGCGATGCTACAACGTTCGCCGCCGACTGGTCGGGAGCCGCTCCCGTCGCAGGGGCCAACGCCTGCCCTCGGGCGGGCCTGGCGCCGAACGGGAGGACTATGCCGGCGGCCGCGTCTTCGCGGCCGCCGGCCGGTCTCGAGGGCTAGCCGTCGACGCGGTCGCGGAGGGCGCGCGCCGCCTTGAAGGCGGGGACGGTCTTTGCGGCGATCATCACGGACTCGCCGGTCGCCGGGTTGCGGCCCTCGCGCGCGGCGCGTTCACGCGCCTCGAACTTGCCGAAGCCGGCGATGGTCACGGCCTCGCCGCCCGCGAGCGCGCCCGCGATCAGGCCGTCGCCGCCGAAGATCGCGTCCACGGCGGCCGCTGCGTTCGCCTGCGTCAGGCCGGTCTGGTCCGCGACCTCCTGCGCCAGATCTGATTTGTTCATGCCTCGCTCCTGTCCTGCCCCACCGGGCTACCGATGTGCGGTGGTTCACCCGCTGCGGCTAGCCTAACGTCACTCGCGAGTTTGTGCGAGTGGGTATGCGGGTGAGCAGTGTGGCGATCTGCCAACGATAGATGCACAAATCCCGGCTCCGGGCCGCGAACCTGAGCGGCGGGAGTGGTAACGTGTGCCCTCGGAGCGGCGGAAGCATGCGTCGCGGTGACGGAGGTCTCGCCCGATGACGTTCGTGATCACGCAGCCTTGCATCGACGTGCAGGACCAATCGTGCGTCGAGGTTTGCCCGGTCGACTGCATCCACTACGACGAAGACTCGGACCGGATGCTGTACATCGAGCCCGAAGTCTGCATCGACTGCGGCGCCTGCGAGCCGGCCTGCCGGTGAGCGCCATCTTCGCCGAGGCCGACGTGCCCGAGGACCAGGAGCACTTCCTGGAGATCAACGCGCTCTGGTTCGAGGACGCCGCCGCCGCGCGAGCGAAGGTGGTCGACATCCCGGCGCTCGAGGAGGCCGTCGCCGCGGCCGCCGCCAGCGCCCCGGCCGCCGAAGAAGCCGCGGAGGCTCCCGCTGCCGCCCCGGCCGCCGAAGCTGCTCCGGCCGCCGCGGCCGAGGAGGCCGCCGAAGAAGTCATCGAGGAGCCCTCGCGCGGCGCCTACAAGTACGGAGACGGCGGCAACATCGAGGGCAAGTGCGCGCTCTGCGGCACCTACGTGATCCGCGGCGGCACGATGTTCCGCGAAAAGTCCGTGCTCTGCGCCGACTGCGGCCCGAAGGCCGAGCGCATGCCGGACCCCTACCGCAAACGCGCCGGCGTCCGCTAGCCGCTACCCCTCGCCCGCCCGCGCGCCCAGCAGCGAGCGCCTGAGGCTCGCGAAGCGCCACTCGCCGCCCTCGCGGCGCAGCTCCGCGTCGGCGAGCGCGAGCCAGGCGATCGCGGGGCCGCCATCCTCCGCGGCTCCGACGTCGAAGCCGAGCAGGTAGCAGGAGAGCCGTACGCCGTCCTCGTGACCTTCGAGGATGACGTTGTTCGTCCAGTGCTGGCTGCCGTGCTCGTTTGCGGCCTCGTGCGCGCGGACGAAGGCCGCGATCGCCGCGCGGCCCTCGAAGCGGCCGTGCGGCGCGGCCTCGAACCAGCCGTCGGCGGCGAAACAGGCGGCGACCGCCTCGCCGTCGCCGTCGTCGAGCCCTCGCAGACCGCGCGTGAGCAGCTCGAGGATCGCGAGCCGGTCGGCGGCGGGGAGCGTCATGCCGTCACGCCCTTCCGGCCCCGCGCCACGGCGCGGGCGCCCCTCACCTGCGGTCGCTCCCGCAAGGGGAGCCTTGCGAACTCCCTGAATTGAGCAACGTAGAGATCCGAGTCGACGCGATCCAATCTACCCCACTGTCCCCTGGATTCCGGCTTTCGCCGGAATGACGGTGAGTTGTGCAACGGTCTCCCGATGAGAGGGGGGCGGACCGCGCTCGATGCGGCGTTGCGTCCCCGACTGGCCGCCGCACGGCGGGTGGCCGGAGCGGCGGGGGTAACAACCCCTCGAGGCATGAGCAGCTACGGGCGAGCCCCCTCACCCCCACCCTTTCCCCCAGGAGAGGGGGCCGGAGGGTACGCCCTCGAGGCTTCCGAGGGGGGCGTGGGGGCGCAGCCCCCACAGAAGAGAAAATCCGAGGGCGGGTGGGTGGGCCGGAGCGGCGCGCAGCGCGTGCTCGTCCGGGATGGGGGTGTGGGGGGCGCAGCCCCCGCAGGTAACCGGGGCGCCTGCCATCGAGCGCTCGTTGCCCCTCAGGGAACGGGGACGGGCTAGCTGGCCCACCACTCCGGCACGAAGCGGCGCAGGCTGAACTTCCACTTGCCGTCCTCGCGGCGGAGGCGATCGTCGTACTGGCCGATCAGCGTCACGCGGCCGTCGCCCGTGTTGTCGAACATCACGAGGTAGCAGCGCAGCTCGGCCTCGTCACCCTCGCCCTCGATCCAGATGTTGTTGACCCAGTGGCGGAAGCGGTCCGCGCCGTGCCGCTCGTTCAGCGTCTCGGCCCACGCCGCGAGGGCGTCCCGGCCCTCGTGGCGGCGTCCGTTCAGGTCCAGCACGCCGTCCTCGGTGAAGGTGTCGGCGAAGGGCTCGGGGTCGCGGCGGTCGTAGTGGTGGTAGTGGGCGGCGACCAGTTGCTCGATCTCGGTGACGTCGGCGGCGCTCAGCGGCATCGGGGACTCCTCTCGAGGCGTGCCGCGTCTCGGTGCGGCGGGGGCAAGATAGCAACCGTGGCTGGCCGGGGCGCGTCAGACCTCGCGGAGGTCGTCCAGGTAGGCGCGCGCGAAGCCGCCGATCAGCTCGGCGGACTGGTCGGCGGACGCCTCGACGGTGAGCCGGACGTGCTCCACGCCGCGCTCGCCGGCCTCACGCAGCATGGTCGCCGTCTCCTCCGCGCGGCCGGGGGCGAGCGAGGGCAGGTTGACCATGCCGAAGACCAGCGCGTCGGGGTCGCGCCCGGCGTCCTCGGCGGCCTGGCGGACGGCGGCGACGTCCTCGGGGAACGTTGGCAGGCGGTGCGCGCCCGCGATCCAGCCGTCGCCGAGGCGTCCCGCGCGGCGCAGCGCGGGCGGTCTCGCGCCGCCGATCCAGAGCGGGATGGGCCGGGCCGGGGTGGGGCGGCAGATCCAGCCGTCGACGTCGTAGAACTCGCCGTGGTGAGTGACCTCCTCGCCGCTCCAGAGCGCGCGCATGAGCGTGAGCTGCTCGTCGACGCGCGCGCCGCGCCGCTCGAACGAGGCGGAGAGCACCTCGAACTCCTCGCGGCACCAGCCGACGCCGACGCCGAAGACGAAGCGCCCGCCGGCGAGCACATCGAGCGAGGCGATGACCTTCGCGTGGAGGACGGGATTGCGCATCGGCAGGACCATCACCGCCGTGCCGATCTGGACGCGCTCGGTGATCGCGGCGACGTAGGCGAGCAGCGTCAGCGGCTCGAGCAGCTCGGCGTCGCTCTGGAAGCGGTCGGGCAGGCGGCCGCTCGCGGCGTAGGGGTAGCGGGACGTGAACTCGCGAGGATAGACGACGTGGTCGCTCACCCAGAGCGAGGCGTAGCCCGACTGCTCGGCGGTCGTCGCGAACGTGGCGAGGTGATCGCGAGTGGCATCGGCGCCTGTCTGCGGCAGCACGAGCCCGATCTCCATGCCAGCATCTCTCCTCGTGACCGGTTCTCACCGGGAACGGCGGCTAGGGTACGCTGCCCGGCGCGACGGCGCTCACGAGGAGGTGGACGGCGATGGCTGACTTCGACGGCAAGGTGGCGCTCATCACGGGCGGCGGCTCCGGCATCGGGCGCGCCTCGGCGCTGGCGTTCGCGCGCGAGGGCGCGCACGTCGTCGTCGCCGACATCAACGGCGAAGGCGCCGAGGAGACCGTGAGCCTCGTCGAGGCGGAGGGCGGCGGCGCGAACGCCGTCACGGTGGAGCTGACCGACCCGGCCGCCGTCGCGGAGCTGCTGCGCGGCATCGCCGACACGCACGGACGGCTCGACTTCGCGCACAACAACGCCGGCATCAACGACGCGCCCTCGAAGCTCCCGGAGCTGAGCGACGAGCGCTGGCACCGCATGATCGCGGTCAACCTGACCTCGGTCTTCTACTGCCTGCGCGAGGAGCTGCCGCTGATGGTCGAGACGGGCGGCGGGGCGATCGTCAACACCGCGTCGGGCGCGGGCGTCTTCGCCTCGGCGAACATCGCGCACTACGCCGCCGCCAAGCACGGCGTGATCGGCCTCACGCGCAGCGCGGCGATCGAGTACGGCGAGCACGGCGTGCGCGTCAACGCCGTCTGCCCCGGCCTGGTCGACACGCCGATGCGCGGCCGCCACGTCAGCTACGACACGGAGCACGCGCAGCGCACGCTGGCGTTCTCGGGCGGCCGGGTGAACCCGCCCGAGCTGATCGCCGACACCGCCGTCTGGCTCTGCCGCGAGGAGGCCTCGAACGTGAACGGGCAGGCGCTGCTCGGCGACGGCAAGTACGGGCCGGAGCTGCGCCTCGGCAGCTGGCAGCACTGGGTGCCGCTCGAGCAACTGACGGGCGGGTAGCGCCCTCGAGGCAGCCGCGGCGGCGAGGCTAGAAGCCGAGCGCGTCCTTGCCGAGCAGCTGGCGCAGCACCTGCACCTGTCCGTAGTGCTCGCGCCCGTGCGCGATCACCACCTGCCCCAGCGTCTCGATGCGCGCGCGCTCCGTCATCTCGCCGGCGATGCGTGCGGGCGTGGTGCCGACGAGGAAGGCCTCGTCCATCGCCGCGATCTTCGGCTGCACGGCCTCGCGCACGCCGTCGCCGTAGGCCGCGAGGTCGGCGGCGCTCGCGAACTGCAGCGCCGTCGACTCGTCGAAGGTCATGCCCGTGCCCTGGTCGATGCGCGGCATCTCCCAGGCCTTGTCCAGGCCCTCGGCGACCCAGATCGGCCGGTCGCGGTGGAAGACGAAGTTGACGATGTTGTCGACCGTGCGCAACACGTGCCAGACATGGAAGCCGATCGACGGCGCGCCCTCCAGCGGCTGGGCGTTCAGCTCCTCGGCGCTGAGGTCCTCGATGGCCGTGTTGAGGTCGCCGAGCAGGTTGCCGACCAGGGTGGCGAGCGGTGCGGCGAGCGCACTCGGCGTGGCTTCGGCGGTCGAGTCGGTCATGGCTTCCCCCAATGGAGCAGTGCTGTGTGCGGCAGTCCGGCGTCAGGGTAGCGCGATCGCGTAGGCGATGGCGCTGCGAGGCGAGGCGGCGGCCTCGCAGAGCCCGTCGGCGGGGCGGTAGGAGGCGGCCATCACGCGCCCGTGCCGCCAGGCGCCGCTGCGCCGCACGCGGTGGCCGCGCCGCTCCAGCTCGGCGAGCACGCCCTCCTCGATGCGCGTCTCCGCGTCCACGAGGCCGGGGTTGGCGAGGCGCGGGTAGAACGACTCGGGCCAGTGCTCGCTGTGCACCGTCGGCGCGTCGATCGCCGCCTGCAGGTCCTCGAAACCGAAGTCGACGACGTTGAGCAGGAAGTGCAGCGACCACTGGTCCTGCTGGTCGCCGCCCGGCGTGCCGAAGGCGATGCGCCGTCCGTCCGGGAGCTCGGCCAGCGAGGGCGTGAGCGTGGTGCGCGGGCGCTTGCCCGGCGCGAGTGCGTTCGGGTGCGCGGGATCGAGGACGAACATCTGCCCCCTCGTGCCGACCGGGAAGCCGAGCTGCGGGATCGCCGGCGAGGACTGGAGCCAGCCGCCGCTCGGCGTGCAACTCGCGAGGTTGCCCCAGCGGTCGACGGCGTCGCAGTGCGTGGTGTCGCCTCGGCCGGACGCGCCAAGCAGCGCCTCCGGCTCGGCGCGCGGCAGCCCGGCGGGGCTCAGCTCGCCGTCGCCCGTGCCATCCTCGGCCAGCAGCGGCCAGCCCTCGGGCAGCCGTCCGAGGCCGGGGCGCAGCTCCAGCGAGGCGTGAGCCGGATCGACGAGCGCGCGGCGGCGCTTGCTGTAGCCGTCGGAGAGCAGCTCGTCGAGGGGCACGTCCACGTGAGCCGGGTCGCCGTAGTTCGCCTCGCGGTCGGCGAAGGCGAGCTTCGCGCACTCGATCCAGGTGTGCAGCGCCTCGGCGCTGTTGTGGCCCATCGCCGCGAGGTCGAAGCCCTCGAGCAGCCGCAGCTGCTGGAGCATCACCGGGCCCTGCGACCAGGGCGGGCACTTCCAGACCGTGACGCCGCGGTAGGAGGCCGAGACGGGCGTCTCGACTGCGCCCTCGTAAGCCGCGAGGTCGGCGGCGGTCAGCAGGCCGGCGTGCGCCTCGCCCGAGGCGTCGCGCACGGGCTCGCGCAGGAACGCCTCGATCCACTCGGCGGGCTCGTCGCGGTAGAAGGCGTCGCGCGCGGCACGGATGCCGGCCTCGCGACTGCCTCCAGCGGTGCGCTCGGCCTCGGCCATGCTCGCGAGCAGCGAGGCGAGCGCGGGGTTGCGCACCCGCTCGCCGATCGCCTTCGCGGGCAGCCAGATCGCGGCGGTCGTCGGCCACTCGGCGGCGATGCGATCCCCGGCGATCTCGATCAGCCGGCGCAGCGAGGGGTACATCGGGAAGCCGCGCTCGGCGAGGGCGCGGGCCGGCGCGACCACCTCGGCGAGCGTGCGCGTGCCGAAACGCTCCAGCAGCAGCCGCCAGGCGTCGAGCGCCCCCGGGATGGCGGCCGCCGTCAGTCCGTCGCCGGGGATGCGATCGAGGCCGAGCGAGCGGAAGTGCTCGATCGTGGCGGCGGCGGGGGCCGTGCCTTGCCCGGAGATCGCGTGGGTCTCACCGCTCGCGGCGTCGTGGTAGAGGATCGGCGCCTCGCCGGCGAAGCCGTTCATGTGCGGCTCCAGCACCTGCAGGGCGAAGCCCATCGTGCAGGCGGCGTCGGCGGCGTTGCCGCCCTCGGCCAGCAGCTGCGCGCCCGCCTGCGCGGCGAGGTAGTGGCCGGCGCTGACGGCGCCGCCGTAGCCGCGCACGGTCGGACGGGTGGTGAACTCCATCGTCCGCCGAGTCTAGCCGCCCGCGCCTCGCGCCGGCGGCGGAGGTTCACGCCAGCGGGCGCGTTCCGCCATAGTGGCGGGGGAGCCCTCGCCGCGGCAGCCTCGAGGCGCGCGCGGCGGGCGGTGCGGACGGAGGCTGGCGATGAGCGGAACGGAGCAGTGGGGCGCGCTGAACGGCGTGCGCGTCATGGAGTTCACGGTCGTGCTCGCCGGGCCGGTCTGCGGGATGCTGCTCGCCCAGATGGGCGCCGACGTCGTCAAGATCGAGCCGCCGATGGGCGATCCGCAGCGCCGCAACGGCAGCGTCGTCCCCGGCGAGAGCAAGCACTACCAGGCCTACAACCACGGCAAGCGCAGCCTCGTCGTGGACCTCCGCGAGGAGCGCGGCCCCGCGCTGATCCATCGCATCATCCCGCAGTTCGACGTGGTGCTGACCAACTACCGCCCCGGCGTCACCAAACGCCTCGGCATCGACTACGAGACGCTGCGGCAGTACCGCCCGGACCTCGTCTACCTCGAGATGAACGCCTTCGGCTTCCACGGCCCCGAGGCGCCTCGGGCGGGCTCGGACGTGGTCGTGCAGGCCTACGCCGGGTTGATCGCCGGCGGCGGGCAGGTCGACGAGGACGGCGCGCCCCGCTCGGCGCTCTCGATCGCCCTCGCCGATCACATGACGGGCACCGCCTCGGCGATGGGTATCGCGGCCGCGCTCTACCACCGCGCGCAGACCGGCGAGGGGCAGCTCGTGCGCGGCTCGCTGCTGCGCTCGACGCTGTTCGCGCAGGGCTCGGCGGTCATGCGCGAGCCCGTCACCGACGCCTCCAGCCGCGACGTGATGATGGGGGAGCTGGAGGCGATCCGTGAGCGAGGCGGCGACTACGCCGAGCAGGTCGCCGCGCACAACGAGCGGCGGGGCCTCGGCGCGGGCTTCAACCTCTACTACGGTGGCTACCAGGCGAAGGACGGCGGGATGTTCTTCGGCGCGCTCAGCCCTGCCGGGCGCGACACGATCCGCCGCGCCGTCGGCGCCGAGGCCGAGCGCTCCGACGACCCCGACTACGACGTCTACGACGCCGACAACATCGCCGAGGCGCGCGAGTGGAAGCGCACGATCCAGGAGCGGATCCGCACAAAGACCGCGGCGGAGTGGCGCGCGATCCTCGACGAGGCGGGCGGCGCGCCGGTCTCGCAGGTGCAGTTCGCCGAGCAGATGTCCGAGGACGAGCACGTCCAGGCCGAGGGCATGGTCTGGGACATCGAGCACGAGATCACGGGCGCGCAGCGCGTCGTCGGCCCGATCGTCGAGATGGAAGGCACGCCGACGCGCGTCCCGCGCGCCGCTCCGCCGCTGGGCCGCCACACCCACGAGATCCTCGAGGAGTTGGGCGTCGCCGAGGAGGAGCGCGCGGATCTGCTCGCTGCCAACGTGATCCGCGACGACGCGGCAGGGCCGTCGCGGCAATGAGCCTTGCGCCCGCGCTGCGCGCGGCGATCGTCGAGGCGCTCTCGCGCTGGGACCTCGCAGGCGAGGCCGAGCCGCTGGGCGGCGGCGCGGCCAACGAGCACTGGCGCATCACCGTCGAGGGCGCGGAGCGCCCCTACGTGCTGCGCCGCTACCACCCGCGCCACGACGCGGGCGACATCGCCTACGAGCATCGCGTGCTCGGCTTCCTCGGCGACCGTGACTGGCCGGTGGCTCCGCCGATCGCCGACGCTCGAGGGCGCACGCTGGCCGAGACCGACGCGGGGCTGTGGGCGCTGTTTCGCTGGCGCTCGGGCGAGCCCGCGCCACCCGACGCGCTGCTCTACCTGCAACGCAAGGGTGCGCTGCTGGCGCTGCTCCACACCGACCTCGCCGAGGCGCCGGACTTCGGCCAGCGGCCCGGCTTCGGGCGCGCCGACGACCTCGACGCCAACGTGCGCGCCGACGGACACGAGGGCGTCGAGGCGCTGCTCGGCTGGTACGCCGGGCGCGACGAGGAGCGGGCTGGAGTGCTCGCGGACGCCCTCGCGCGCAACCGCGAGGCGCTCGCCGAAGGCGGCTTCGCAGAGCTGCCCGACCAGCTCGTCTACTACGAATGCCTGGGCGAGAACGTGCGCTTCCGCGACGACACCGTGACGGCGCTGTTCGACTTCGATCTCACGCATCGCAACGCGCGTGTCGCCGACATCGCGCGCAGCCTGGCGGTCGATTGCGGTGTCTCGGCGAAGCGCGCGGGCGCGTGGCTGGCGGGCTACGTGAACCTGGCGCACCCGCCGCTCAGCGAGGCCGAGGGTGCGCTGATCGCGCCCCTGATCACCGCCGCCGAGCTGTGGAACACGGTGCTCCCGCTCTCGATCGGCGCGCGCTGGGGCAGCGAGGCGCAGCTCCGCTCCGCCGAGGCCTCGATCGACCGCCGCCTCCCGTTCAGCGAGGACGCCGAGCGGCTGCTGGGCGCCGTCGCACAGCAAGCCGCGCGCACCTGAGGCAGCCTCCGGCCTCTCCTCGTGGGGGGCGCTGTTTCGATCGGACGCGAGGATACCTCGCAGGCCCCCACACCCCCATCCCGGACGAGCACGCTGCGCGGCTCTGGCCCGCCCACCCACCCTCGGAGTTTCTTTCTGTGGGGGCTGCGCCCCCACGCCCCCCTCGGAACTTCGAGGGCGCAACGTCGCTTCGAGCGCGGTCCGGCCCCCTCTCCTGGGGGAGAGGGTGGGGGTGAGGGGGCTCGCCCGTAGCTACTCGTGCCTCGAGGGGTCGTTGCGCCCGCCGCTCCGGCGTCCGCGGGGAGCGGCCTTCGAGGGGAAGCGTGCGTCCTTGCTAGGAGGGGCTACGCCCCCACGTCCCCCTCGGAACTTCGAGGGCGCAACGTCGCTCGAGGGCGGTCCGGCCCCCTCTCCTGGGGGAGAGGGTGGGGGTGAGGGGGCTCGCCCGCAGGTGCTCGTGCCTCGAGGGGTCGTTGCGCCCGCCGCTCCGGCGTCCGCGGGGAGCGGCCTTCAGACCGCCATGATCCCCTGCACCACCAGGCCCACCGCGAGGACGGCGAGCAGTGCGCCGGTAAGCCGCGCGAGGGCGTCGAGGGCGGCGCGACCGGCTCGCGAGTGTGGCTGCGGCCCTCGCGCCAGCCAGAGCGCGGTGAGCGCGACGAGTACGACCGCCACCACAGCGGTCTGAGCCTCGCCGGCGCGCTCGCCCCAGGAGACGGCGGCGACGAGCGCGGCGGGCGTGGCGAGCAACGGGACGGCGAGCGGCGCGAGGACGGCCCGCCGCCCGTCGCCTGCCGCGGCGGCGATGGCCTCCTCGATGGCCCGTCCGCGCAGCAGCGGGCGGGCCGCGCCGGCGACCAGCACGATGCCGGCGGCGATGTCGAAGCTGGCGGCGGAGACGTCCAGCAGATCCAGCAGCGGCCCGTGCAGCACGGCGGCGAGCAGCAGCAGGGCGGCTGCGAGTGGGCCCGCCGCGGCGAGCAGCCCGTCGCGACGGCCTGCTGCCAGCGGCTCCACCGAGGCGAGCGAGGCGGCCGAGGCCGGCGGGTTCAGCGCCGCCCAGAACACGATCAGCAGCAGCGGCAGCTCACTCATGCGGCACTTCCCTTCACCGTCCCGGGCTCGGTAGCAGCTCGTCGGGCGAGCGGTTGGTGCGGCCCTCGATCGCGTCCGAGGCGTAGAGCAGGCCGGACAGCGCGTGCTGCTGGTCGTCCATGCGCGTCAGGCCGCCGCTCAGCCACGCCCCCCGCACGAGATCGGGGTTCGCGAACCCTCCTGCTTCAACGTCGTCGATCTGGCGCCGCGCGAGCAGGCCCGCGCCCAGCGCAAGGCGCTCCTCGATCGCCGGGCGCAGGTCCGCCATCCGCTCGTCGACGGTCGAGAGGCGCCAGAGCGCGGACATGCCCTCGATCCAGGTGCCGAAGGCGGAAGCCGGCACCTCTTCGCGAAGCAGCCGCCCCGGACCGCCGAAGAGGCCGTGCGTGCGCTGCATCTCGACGCGGATCAGGAAGCCGAAGCGCCCCGCGAGGCGTCGCGCGTACTCGATCTCCGGCTCGCTCAGCCCCCACTCCGCCATCTCCGCCAGGCCGTAGGCGGCCCAGTGGTCCGCGAGCGGCTGGAAGGGCACGCCCTCGACGTCGTCACGGCGGGTGGTGATGAAGATCGAGGCGGCGCGCGCGGGCTCGTCCCAGCTCTCGCCGGGGAACGCCTCGTGCAGCAGCGCCAGCGCCCACAGCGCCTCGCCGGGGTAGTAGCGCGAGGTGCCGACGCGGTCCGGCTCGCCGACCGCGATCTCCCAGGCGACGAGGAAGCCGCCGTCCGGGCGTTGCATCGCCGCCAGGAACGCGCCCAGCTCGCGCATCAGCGCGTCGTGGCGCGTGTCTCCGGTCGCCAGCCGCCGCTCGGCGAGCGCGACGACCATGAGCGCGGTGCCGCCCACCTTGGCGCGAGCGCCGTGCACATCCGTCAGCGCCGCCCAGCCGTCGTGGCGATGGAGGTGCGCGGTCATCCACTCGACGGCGCGGTCGGCGGCGGCGAGCGCCTCGAGGTCGCCGTCGCGCCCCGCGGCCTGGAAGAGCGCCATCGTGACGCCGGCGTGGCGCACGT
Organism: Dehalococcoidia bacterium; assembly: GCA_965207415.1. GTDB lineage: Bacteria > Chloroflexota > Dehalococcoidia > UBA2979 > UBA2979 > VXMT01. The sequence goes on along the minus strand of CBDBMD010000003.1, from coordinate 2,184,273 downwards.
CGTTGTAGTCATCGATGGCGGCGTCCCGAACCGGGTCGTAGAGGTAGAGATAGCGCCCGTCGTCGTGCGCGGACTGCGCGCGCTGCATCCACTCGCTCGCGGCCGAGACGGCGGCGCGCAGCTCCTCGCTGCTCGCGGGGTCGCGCGCCTCGGCGGGCACGAGGACGAGCCGCAGCGCGATCAGCAGCAGCAGCCAGCCGCCGAGCCGCAGCCAGCCGCGGCGCGGCCAGCCGAGCCAGCGAGGTGCGTCCGTGGATGCGTCGCCGCTCATCGCGTGCGCAGCCTAGCGGGTTCGGGAGGGCGGGGCGCCGTCGGCCGGAGCGTCAGGCGGGTGGTCCCCAGTCGGCGGGCCCGCTCTCGGCGATCAGTTCGCCGTCGGCCATCTCCAGCACGCGCCCGACGTGCTCGATCATCAGCGGGTCGTGGGTGGCGGTGATCACGGTCGTGCCCTCGGCGCTGATCGCCTGCAGCAGCTCGAAGATCTGCGCGCCGGTGGCCGAGTCCAGCTCGCCGGTCGGCTCGTCGGCGATCAGCAGCGGCGGCCTGTTGGCGATGGCGCGCGCGATGGCGACGCGCTGCTGCTCGCCGCCCGACAGCTCGTAGGGGCGGTGGTCCGCGCGCGGCCCGAGGCCGACGAGGTCGAGCGCCTCGTTCGCTCGCTGCGCGGTGGCGCGGCCGTGCATGCCGGCGATGCGCAGCGCCAGCTCCACGTTCTCGCGCGCGGAGAAGAGCGGCAGCAGGGCGAAGGACTGGAAAATGAACCCGATGCTGTGGCGGCGCAGCTCGGTCAGCCGCGCCTCGCTCGCCGTCGAGATCTCCTCGCCGTCGAGGTGGACGCTGCCGCCCTCGGGACGATCGAGGCCGGCGATCAGGTTGAGCAGTGTGGTCTTGCCGGAGCCGGAGCGCCCGCGCAGGGCGACGAACTCACCGCGCTGCACCTGGAGCGTGACGTCGCGCACGGCATGCACGACGGCGCCCGCGCCGCGGAAGCTGCGATTCACCTCACGCACGTCGACGAGCGGCGTGCTCATGGCGCCTCCGGCGGGGGCGCGCTGGGCGGCGTGGGCGGCGGCACGTTCGAGGGCGCGCGCGGCGGCGGCCCGGCGGCCGCGCCCTCGTCCGCGCGCACCTCGATGTGGTCGCCGACAAGGCTGACGCGCGCGCGCCGGCCGAGGCCGAGCGCGTCGGCGATATCGCGCGGCACCTGGAGCCGCCCGCTGCGGTCGACCACGGCGTACTCGTCGACGTCGGACTGCTCCTCGCGGGAGAAGCGCGTGCGGCGCACGATCTCGGCGCTCGTCTTGCCGTCGCGGAAGGCGACGACGCGGTGCACGCGCTCGATGATCGAGGCGTCGTGGGTGACGATCACGATCGTCACGCCGGTCAGCTCGTTCAGCTGGGCGAAGACGTCGAAGACCTCGCCGGCGGTCGCGTTGTCCAGTTCGCCGGTCGGCTCGTCGGCGAGCAGCAGCGGCGGGTTGTTGGCGAGGGCGACGGCGATCGCGACGCGCTGCTGCTCGCCGCCGGAGAGCTGGTCCGGGCGGTTGCGCGCCTTGTCGCCGAGCCCGACGCGCTCCAGCAGGTCCGTGGCGCGCTCGCGGGCCGCGCCGCGCGAGGCGCCCTCGATCATCAGCGGCATCTCGATGTTCGCGCGCGCGCCCAGGTAGGGGATGAGGTTGCGGCCCGTCTGCTGCCAGACGAAGCCGACCTCCGCGCGGCGGTAGTCGACGAGCTCCTCGGCAGGCGTGGTCAGCAGATCGCGCCCACCCACCTCCACCCGGCCGGCCGAGGGCTGGTCGAGGCCGGCGAGGATGTTGAGCAGCGTGCTCTTGCCGGAGCCGGAGGCCCCGACGAGGGCCATCATCTCGCCGCGGTAAACCTCGAGGTCCAGGCCGCGCAGCGCGACGACCTCGAGCTCCTCGGACTTGTAGATCTTGAACACATCCTCGCAGCGGATGTAGGGCTGCTCGACGGATGGAGCGAGGGGTGTGTCGCGCCCGCCGGGGCGTTCGGCGCTCATGCGTCACCGACCCGCAGCACGCGATGCAGCGCGAGGCGTGCGTAGAGGAGCACGACGGCGAAGACGGTCAGCACGAACACGGCTCCGAGGATGCCCCAAACCAGCGTCACTTCCAATCGCGAGACCGCGAGCGCGAACGGCGGGAGTACCTCGGCGCCGCGCTCGTCCAGCTCGAAGAAGTCCATCATCAGGCGTCCCACCTGCAGTCCGACGATCGTGCCGAGGCCCATGCCGGCGAGCACGACGAAGAGATGTTCCAGCAGCACCACGCCGAACACCTGCACGCGCGAGAAGCCGAGCGTGCGCAGTATCGCGAACTCCAGTCTCCGCTGCTGCGCCGTCAGGTACGAGTAGATCAGGAACCCGATCGCCGAGAGCAGCAACACCGCCGCGAACGAGATCGCGAGGATGCCCTCCCAGCCCGCCGCGATCAGCGGGTCCGCCTCCTGACGCTGCCGCTCGCCCTCGATGTCGATCACGAAGCGCGGCTCCAGCGCCGCGAGCGCCGCGCTCGTGGCCGGCGGATCGGCGGACTTGAACCAGGCGCTGTCGAGGGCCAGCGCCTCGCCGGGGAGCGCGGCGTTCGCGTCCACCTGCAGGCGGTTGGCGTGGATCAGCCCGAACCCCATGTTGCCGTTGGCCTTGAACGTCGGGAACAGGTCGAACGATCCCGCGTAGCGTGCATTCAGGTACACGCCTCCGATGATGATTCTCGCCTCGTCGCCGGGCGCCAGCAGCAGGCGCTCTGCGGTCTCGCTGGAGAGGAAGATGAGCGTGTCGCCTTCGGGGATCGCCTGGCGCACGCCGCGCTGGCGCGGCGGCCGCTGCTCGTCCAGCCACTCGTAGCGCAGCGAGGTTGTGAAGCCGGGCGGCGCGTCGGCCTCGGCGCGGATCGGATCGCTGAGCTGGCGGGGGACCAGCCCCTGCAGCAGCTCGAAGCGGGGATCGGTGAACTCGTGCGCGAGTCGTGCGCCCTCGAACGGCTCGCTGGCGGGCTCACCGTCGATCGGGTCGAACCCCGGCGCCGGCGGCAGTGGCGAGGTCATCGCGGGACCGAACAGCACGACGCCGCGCTGAGCGCCGATGGTGCTGCGCGTGCGGACCATGACCGCCTGTAGCACGACCGGCGCCTCCAGCAGGGTGGGCTGACTGCGGCGCGAGAATCCGCGCAGCTGCTGCAAGTCGACGGAGAAGAAACGCCACTCCTCGGTGGCCGGCTCCTCCGGCCGCACCGTGCCGAGCCAGGCCTGGAAGAGCAGCCCGCGGTCGTCGCGGAAGACCGCGATCAGGTCCATCGCGGCCCGGATGTCGGGCAGCTTCGCCCACATCCCGACCTGGCGCGTGTCCGCGGGCAGCGGTGCGTAGGTGACCGCCGTCGCGTTGCCCGCGAGTTCCTCCATCATCGAGTCGAGCGAGCGATCGGCGAAGTCGGAGCGGAACCAGGCGACCTCGCCGAAGGACTCCGGCTCGATCGCGAGGATCTCGACGCGCGCGATGTCGCCGTTGGCGCTGACCGAGCCGCCCCGCCGGATCAGCGGGCTGGCCGCCTCCGCCGGGATCGCCGCGATCGCCTCGTGGAACGCGGCGTCACCCTTGCGGTAGAGGGCGCGCAGATCGGTGGCGCGCGCGTCGGCTCCGGCCGTGTAGGCGGTGCGGTCGTCGTAGGAGCGGTCGAGCGTGGCGGAGAAGGTCGCCCCGAACATCCCGACGCCGGTGGCGAGCATCAGCATCAGGATCAGCCGCGAGTAGTGCGTGGGGTTCCTCGCGAGGGCGCGCGTGCCGACCAGCAGGGCGACGCCGCGGCCCTGCGCCACCAGCCAGGCGGCGAGCCGCAGCACCAGCGGGAAGAGCCGGAGGAAGACGATCCCGGCGGTCAGCATCGCCACCGCGGGGGTGGTGAGCAGGAACGGGTCCGCCTGCGGCTCGCCGAAGAGCGGCTCCTCGAACAGGTCGTCCTCGCGCCGCAGCCGCCAGAACACGATCGCGAGCAGCAGCACCAGCGCGACATCGAGGTAGTAGCGCAGGAACAGCGGCTGCCGCCGCGGGCGCGCCGCGTTGTGCTTGAAGCCGATCACCGTCTGCCGTGTCGCCTGCCAGGCGGGGACCATGAAGGCGAGGAAGGCGAGCAGCGCCCCCGCGCCGGCCAGCGCGAACGACAGCCCGGAGAGATGGACCTCGAGCGGTGCGCCGCCGGAGAGGTCGGCGAACGCTGGCGTTGGTCCCAGCGCGGCGATCACCGCCGACGCGATCGGCGGCCCGGCGCCGACGGCGAGAGCCGCGAGGATCGTGGCCTCAATGCCGTACTGCGCCAGCAGCTGCCGGGTGGTCGCGCCGCGGCTGCGCAGCGTGGCGATCTCCTCGGCCTGCCGCTCGATCAGCATCGTGGAGACGACGAGCAGGTAGTAGGCGACGACGCCGCCGATCTGCAGCAGCAGCACGAACAGCGGGATGCGCACGAAGAACAGTTTCTCGTCGAAGGTGTCCAGCACCAGCGGGAGCTTCGTCTCGACGCGCAGCAGCCGCTCCGTCGCCCCGAGGCGACCCTCTACGTACGCCACGGCTGTGGACACGGAGGAGGCGATGCGCGAGTCGAGCCGTTCGGGCTCGACCTGGTAGATGTTGCGGTAGCGCGCCGTCATCGATGGCAGCGCCCGGGGCGGTTCTCCGAAGAAGCCCTCCTCGGACACGAACAGCAGGTAGGTGACCCAGCGCGCCGTCTCCGAATCGAGCAGGTCGGTCTTGCCGTTCCAGTAGCGCTCGGTGAGGTCGTTCGGCTCGAGCAGGCCGACGACCTGGACGCGGATCGGGGCGACGTCCTCGTCCCAGAAGGGGTGCAGGTCAAAGCGCTCGCCGACGCTGAAGCCCTGCGCCCGCGCGGTCGCGGCGCCGAGCAGCACCTCGATCGCCCCGTCCGGCGTCAGGCCCGGCTGGGGCAGGCGTCCGGCGGTTAGCGTCGTGTGATCGAGCAGGTTCGAGCGGAAGCGGAAGTTCGCGCGCGGTCGCCCCTGGTCCTCGAGATCGGGCGCGCCGCCGGCAGCCGACGGGTAGAAGGTCGCGCTCGTACCCTGCCGCACGATCGCGCTGCCCGCCGGACCGAGGGCGTCGCGCACGGCCTGGTCGACGCGCTGCTGCGACTCGGCGTAGAGGTGGGCGCGGATCGCGACGTTGGTCTGGGTGATGCGCAGATCGAGGTCGTGGGGCGACTCTTGCTCGAGGGCGTGATCGAGCCCCAGGTCGCGGATCGCGTCGGCGTAGATGACGGTCGCGGAGAGGATCGCGCCGGCAACGAGGGTGCCGACGACGACGCTGACGAGCAGCCGCCAGTTGCCGAGCATGCGGCGGACAGCGAGCACCGGGAGGGAACGGAATTGCCGCACGTCGCGGATTCTACGCGGGCACCCGGGTTCGCGCCCTCCCGGCGGGTGTCAGAGGCCCGCGCCCGCTAAACTGCGGCCGTGGGCGAGCTCTTCTCCGTCTGGCGCTTCGCGCTGCGGCGCTTCGCTGCGAACTGGCCGCTGATGCTGCTGGTCGGGGCCGGCGCGCTGCTGGCGACCACCCTGCTGGCCGCCGCCCCGATCTACACCGACACGATGTCCGACATCGGCCTGCGTTTCCGCCTGGACCGCGAGCTGGACAAGCCGAGCGAGCGCGCGGTCGGCCTCTACGCCGACCGGCTCCGCCTCGGCGACCCGGTGCAGCTCGCGCAGACGCGAGCCTTCCGCGAGGTCACCGAGGCGCGCGTCGGCTGGCTCGGCCCGGAGATCCTCGTCGAGCAGCGCTCCAATCCGATGGTGGTCAACTTCGTCTCCGCCGCCGACGGATCGGAGCGGCGCACCTGGCCCGGCCGGCTGGTGCACCTCAGCGGCTATGAGAACCACGTCGAGGTCGTCGAGGGCCGCCTGCCCTCGCCGCGCGCGCAGGTTGCCGAGGTGGTGCTCCCGGACGGCTTCCAGCGCGAGGCCGCCGTGGGCGACCGCATCCTGATCACGGCGGGGCGCTACGACGACTGCCGCCGCGTGCCGCCCTCCGAGGACGAGGAGGTGGCGGCCGACGAGGTGATCTGCCGGCCGACCACGTTCGTGGCCGCAAGCCTCAACGCGGAAGTCGTCGGCTTCGTGCGGCCCAACGACCCCGACGACCTGCGCTGGCAGTTCTTCGAGGACGGCTGGTCGGTTCCCGCCGAGCCGCCGCGAGGCCGCTCGTTCTTCGGCCCAAGCGGGGGCATGCCGCTGCTCACCTCCGGCGAGTACTACTCCGGGGCGCTCACCGCGCAGCTGCCGGAGCTGCTCTCGCGTTACCGCGCGGCGTCGTACCGGACCTGCAGGGGCTCGCCGTACGCGACGTGCCGCGCGCGCTCGACGACCTCGCGATCTGGCCGAGCGACCTGCGGGACGGCCTCGGCCTGTTCGTCGGCGGGCGGATCGAATTCGAGGACGCGCTCGCCCAGTTCCGCACCTCCAGCACCTTCTCGCAGGTGCCGCTGCTGCTGCTGCTGCTACAGGTCGCGGGCGTCGTCGCCTTCTACATCGTCGTGCTGACGGCGCTGGCCCGCGAGCGGCAGGCGCAGGAGGTGGCGGTCTATCGCAGCCGCGGCGCCAGCACCGCGCAGTTGCTCGGGCTGACGCTGGCCGAGGGCCTGCTGATCGCCGTGCCGGCGGCGCTGCTCGGACCGCTGCTCGCCGTGTTCGCCGTCTCCGCGCTCGGCTACACGCCGGCCTTCGCCGCGATCACGGGTGGCGAGGCCCTCTCGGCCTCGTTCAGCGAGGACGCCGTGCTGCTCGCTGCCGCCGGTGCGGTGCTCGCCCTCGTGGCGATGCTGCTGCCGGCGATCGGCGCGGTGCGGCGCGCGATCGTCGATGCGAAGCGCGAGCAGGCGCGCCCGCCCGGGCGCAACTGGTTCCGCCGCTACCACCTGGACCTCGGGCTGGTCGCGCTCGCCGGGTTGCTGTTCTGGCAGCTCGAACGCCGCGGCGCGGTCTTCGACCCGCAATCGGTCGGCGGCTGGCAGGCGGACCCGTTGCTGCTGCTCTCGCCACTGGTGATGACCGCGGCAGCGGCCGTGCTGGTGCTGCGCCTCTACTCGCCGCTGCTGCGGCTGATCGCCTGGCTGCTGCGACCGTTGCGAGGCACCGCCGTCACGCTCGGCATCGGGCGCGCCGGGCGCGACCCGGCGGCCAGCGCGCGCCTGTTGCTGCTCGTCTCGACGGCGGTCGCCGTCGGGGCCTTCGCCGCCTCCTACGCGCCGACCGTGGACCAGTCGTTCGCGGACCGCGCGCGCTATAGCTACGGCGTCGACCTGCGCTCCACCGTAGCCGGCTTCGAGGGGCCCGAGGCAGACGCGGGGCTGGCCCGGCTGCGCGCGCAGGAGGGCGTCGAGCAGGCGCTGGTCGTCCATCGCAGCTCGGCCGGCGTGCTCGGCGGGGGCGCGGTGCGGCTACTGGCGATCGATGACCGCGAGGCCGCCACCTCGATGCTCTGGTTCCGCGAGGACTTCACGGACGAGCCGCCAGCGCGCCTGCTCTCGCGCCTCGACCTCGGCGTGCCGCTCGAGAACGGGATCGCGCTGCCCGACGACACGATCGGCTTCGCGCTCGACGTGTACGCGGAGATCACGCCGCGCACGGGGCGGTTGCGAGCCTGGGTGGTGGACGCCGCCGGCAAGTACCACGAGGCCGTCTTCGGCGCACCCGTCGCCGGGGAATGGGCGGAGCTCGAGGCCCAGTTCCGGACGGTGCCGACGCCGCCGCTCGCGCTCGTGAGCCTGCAGACCACGGACCGCCGCATCCTCGTCAACAACGACGGCGCGCTCTTCCTCGATGATCTGACCGCGCGGCGCAGCGGCGGGGAGCGCGTGCTGGTCGAGGACTTCGAGGGCGAGTTCGACTGGACGATGTACTCGCAGCGCGGGTCGTCCGAGACGTTCGGCCCCTCCGACGAGCGCGCGCAGTCCGGCCAGCAATCGGCGCGCTGGACGTGGACGCGCGAGGTCGGGGAGCGCTCGCGCGTGTTCGCGCCGATCAATCCCGCTGTCCCGCTGAACGCGATCTTCAGCGAGAACGCGCTGGCGTACTTCGGCGTGCAGCCGGGCGGACGAACAACCGCGCTCCTCGGCGACGGTTTCGAGGCGCCGCTGATCGCCCGCGGCTCGGCGCGGCTCTTCCCCACACTCGACCCCTCCGGCTTCGTCGTCGTCGACTACGAGCAGCTGCGCGTGCTCACCGGCGCCATCGCTGCGGGGGGGCAGCGGGAGCCGAACGAGCTGTGGATCGACTTCGCCGAGGGCGTCTCGCTCGAGCAGCAGCTGGCCGTCTCTGCCCTGACGCAGGACCACGAGTGGATCGGATTCGAGGTCGGCGAGCCGCTGCTGCTGGCCGATCGCCTCGACGAGATCGCTTCGGATCCCACGCTGCAGGCGTCGGGCGGCGGGATCCTGCTGCTGGCCTTCGCCGGGGCGATGGGGGCGGCGCTGCTCGGCTTCGTCGTCTCGCTGGCGATTACGCTGCGCGGCCGCACCGTGGAGGTGGCCGTGCTGCGCTCGCTCGGCGCCTCGCGGCGGGAGCTGCTGCGCGCGTTCGCCTTCGAGTGGGGCGTGGTGCTGCTCTTCGGATCGCTGATCGGCGTGCTGCTGGGCCGCTGGATCTCGCGGTTGATGTTGCAGTTCCTGGAGGTCACGGAGACCGGCACGCGGGTGGTGCCGGAGTTCTCCGTGCAGACGGAGTGGCCGCTGCTCTCGATCGGCGTGGCCCTGCTGGTGCTCGCCGCTTCGCTGACCCTCTGGACGGCCTGGCGAGCGGTGTTGCGGCGCGCGGGCGCGGCCGCGTTGCGACTGACTCAGTAGCAGGCGGCGAGGGAGGACGACGAGCATGATCCCTGCCTGGCGCTGGCGCTCCGTGGCGACGACGGCCTTCGTGCTTGCCGTCGTGTTCGCGGCGAGCGCCGCCGGCGGCTTCCTGCTGGAGCACGAGCCCGTGCCCGACGAGCGCCGCATCTCCATCGACCGCGAGGCGCCCCCGCCCGGCCCGCGCGAGTTCAGCGGCGGCGAGGTGACCGAGGTCGGCGGCGGCCGAATCGCGATCCGCACGCCCGAGGGCATCGCCGAGTTCGAGCTGCAGCCCGGCGCATCGACAGAGGAGCTGCGTCGCACCACGGAGCCGCGCTTCGCGCCCGGCGACGCCGTCAACCTCGGTGGGGAGCAGAGCGACTTCGGCCTCGTGCTCACCGGCGTGGTGGCGCTCGAACCGGCCAACGAGGACGTGTGGCCATGAGCGCGCGCGAGCGCCGGTCGGCGCGGCGCCTGCCCTGGGCGTTTGTGGCCGCGATCACCATCGCCGCCATCACCGCCGCCGCCCTCGGTGGCCTCTCGCTCGGTCGCTGGGCCGGCGCGCGAGCGAGCGAGCCGACGGTCGTGCAGCTGGTGATCGAGGATCCGGCGCTGTCCGCCGCGCCCGCGATCGAGGGCTGGATCTCGGACGGCGGGTTCACCGGCTTCGGCGGGCTGCCCGCGCTGCCGGGCGAGGTCTGGCGGCGGGCGCGCGTGATCGAGTCGGAGCCCGGCCGCCTCGTGATCGACTCGCAGGGCACGACGACGACGGTCAGCTTCAGCCAGCCGCTGCGCCTCTTCGAGATCGCGCCGCTGGACGCCGTCGAGGTCGGCGACATCGCCGTGCTGCGCTTCGTCGACGGCGTCGTGCAGGCCGTGCTGGTCGTGCCGCCGGACCTGGAGCAGGGCAGCGGTGTTCCCTCGCCGTAGCAGGTGGAGCGGGGCGTGACCTCGCCGGCGCCGCCCGCGCGCCGGGCCCGCGCCGGCGAGCTGAGCCCGCAGCGGCTGGGGCGGATCCGCTCGCGGCTGCTCGCCTGGTACGACGCGCACGGCGAGGATTTCCCCTGGCGGGACGCGCGCAACCCCTACTGGGCGCTGGTCGCCGGCGTCTGCTCGCAGCAGACGCAGATGCCGCGCGTGCTCCCGCTCTGGCGGCGCTGGATCGAGGCCTTCCCAACGCTCGAGGTTCTCGCGACGGCCGATCGCGCCGAGGTGCTGCGCGTCTGGGCCAACGCCGGCTACCCGCGGCGCGCGCTGCACCTGCGAGAGGCCGCGCGCCGCTGCGTCGACCTGCACGGCGGGCGGTTGCCCCGCGACGAGGCGGCGCTGCTCGCCTTGCCCGGCGTCGGGCCCTTCACCGCCGCGATCGTGCGCAGCTTCGGCTTCGGCGAGGACGCGCCCGCCCTCGACACGAACGTCGCGAGGGTGCTGGGGCGGCTGCTGCACGGCGATCTCCAGCCGGCGCGCGAAACACCCCCGGCGGCGCTGCGGGAGGGCGCGCGGCGGCTGCTGCGGCCGGGCACGGCCGCGCGCTGGAACCCCGCGCTGATGGACTACGGCGCGCGCGTCTGCCTGCCCCGCCCGCGCTGCGAGGAATGCGTGGTCGCCACCTGGTGCGCGGCGCGCCCGCGCTTCGCCGCGGGTGAGCGGGCCGAGCCGCTGCGCGCGCAGCCGCCCTTCGAGGGCTCCGACCGGCAGTGGCGAGGCCGCATCCTGGCCGCGCTGCGTGCAGCTCCGCGGCCTCGGCCGGTGGAGGGACTGCTGGGGACGCTGCACGAGAGCGGGGGGCCGGGCACACCCTCGCCGGCGCGGCTGCGGAGGCTGCTCGATAGCCTCTGCGCGGAGGGCTTCGCGTGGCGGCGCGACGGGTGCTGCGGGCTCGGCGCGGCGCCCGGGGAGGGCGCGACGGGCGCGGACGGCCCCGACTCTGCTAGCCTGCTCGCCGCGAGCGACGGGAGGGGTGACGATGGCTGAGTCTGGCGACCGCATGGTCTACGACGACGGCGACGTGACAATCGAGATGCTCAGCGACGTCGGCCCGTACGGGAACGACGCCTACATCGTGCGGCCCGCCGGCGGCGGCGCGGTCACGCTGATCGACGTGCCCGGCGGCTACGAGGTGGTGCTCGAGGCGCTCGGCGACGAGCCGGTCGAGCGCCTCGTGGTGACGCACTCGCACCGCGACCACTGGGACGGCTTCGATGTGATGCGGGCGGCGATTGACGCGCCCGTCTACGCCGGGGCCGAGGAGACCGACATCGATCCCGCGCGCGGTGTGGAGCGCCTCGCCGACGGCGAGGAGATCGCGATCGGGAGCGCGACGCTGCGGGTGATCCACACGCCGGGGCACACGCCCGGCTCGATCTGCCTGCTGCTCGGCGGCGCGCTGTTCAGCGGCGACACGCTCTTCCCGGGCGGTCCCGGCGCCTCGCGCTCGAACGAGCTGCTGCAGCAGGAGATCGTCTCGATCACCGCGCGGCTCTACCCGCTGCCGGACGAGACGCTGGTGCTGCCGGGGCACGGCCCCCGCACCACGATCGGCGAGTCCCGCAGCGAGTACGAGGTGTTCGCCTCCCGCGAGCATGACCCGGATCTGCACGGCGACGTGCTCTGGCTGGAATCCTGACGCTCGGGCCGCCTCGGCCGGCCGTGCCGCGGGGCGATGGACCGCTGGCGAATGGCTCCCTAGGATTCGCCATCGCGCCTCCGCTCGGCGGCGGCGGTGCGGGCGAGGAGCCCTGCCATGAGCGCTGACTCGCGACCGCAGGTCTCGACGCTCGACAACGGCGCGCAGCTGGTGCTCAGCGAGCTACCCCACGCGCGCTCCGTCTCGATCTCGATCTATATCCGCGCCGGGCAGCGCTACGAGGCCGCGCCCGCAGACGCCGGCATCTCGCACTTCGTCGAGCACCTCTGCTTCAAGGGCACGGAGCGCCGCCCCGGCCCGCGCCACGTCGCGGCGGAGATCGACGGCCTCGGCGGCTCGATCAACGCCGCCACCGACCGCGAGCTGACGGTCTACTACGGCAAGGTCACGCCCGATCGCTTCGCCGAGGCGCTCGATCTGCTCGTCGACATGCTGCGCGGCTCGCTCTGCCGCGAGGAGGAGATCGAGCGCGAGCGCGGCGTGATCCTCGAGGAGCTCGCGGGTGTCGAGGATGCGCCGGACGAGCAGGTGAGCGTGCTGCTGGACGGGCTGCTCTGGCCCGGCGAGCCGCTGGGACGCGACATCGCCGGCGCGCCGCAATCGATCGGCGCGATCTCCGCCGACCGGCTGCGCCGCTACTACCACGACCAGTACGTCTCCAACTCGGTCGTGATCTCGATCGCCGGAGCGCTGCCCGCCGGCGAGGCGCGCGAGCAGACCGCGGGCGCCGTCGGCGACTGGTCGGCGGGCGAACCGGTGGACTGGGTGCCTGCCGGTGGCGATCCGTCCGGTCCGGGGCTGCGGCTGCTGCAGAAGGAGACGGAGCAGGCACACCTCGCGCTTGGCCTGCGCGGCCTGGACTCGCGCGACGAGGACCGCCACGCCCTCGCCCTGCTCTCGATCGTGCTCGGCGAGGGGATGTCCTCGCGGCTCTTCCTGCGCCTGCGCGAGGAGCTGGGGCTCTGCTACGACGTGCACAGTTCCGCCGCGTATCTGCGCGACACCGGCGCGTTCGCCGTCCACGCGGGCGTCGACCCGGCGAACGCCGCGGAGACGGTGCGCGAGATCGTGAGCGCGCTCGCCTGCCTGCACTCGCCGATCGAGGCCGGCGAGCTGGCGCGCGCCAAGCAGGTGGTGCGCTCGCGCATCCAGCTGCAGCTGGAGGACACTCGCTCCGTCTCCGCCTGGCACGGCTCGCGGCTGGCCCTCGGCCTGCCGCTGCGCCAGCCGGAGGAGGCGATCGCCGGCTTCGAGCGCGTCACGCTCGAGGACGTCGAGCGCGTGGCGCGCCGCCTCGTGCGCGGCGATCGCCTGCAGCTCGCGGCGATCGGCCCGATCGCCGACGCCGCGGCGCTCGAGGAGGCGCTGCGGATCGCGGACTGAGCGCCGCCGCGCCGCCCACCCTGCGAGACGGGGAAGCAACGGGCCGCCCATCGGGCGACACAGGTAAGCAGACGGGCTGCCCAAGCGGCGGCACGGGGCACGGATAGAGCAAACGGGTAAGCAAACGGGCCGCCCAATTGGGCGGCCCGCTGGCGTACTCGTCCCTGGGGGCGAGGTTACATGCCGGGCATGCCCATTCCGGGAGGCATTCCGGCGGGCATGCCGCCGCCCATGCCGCCACCGGCCATCGCGGCCGCCATCTCCGGGTCCATCGCGCTGCGCGGGCCCGTCTCGGGGATATCGGCGACGACGCTCTCGGTGGTGAGCATCAGCGCCGCCACCGAGACGGCGTTCTCGAGCGCGGCCCGCGACACCTTGACCGGGTCGAGGATGCCGAGCTCGAACATGTCGCCCATCTTGGCGAGCGCCACGTCGTACCCCTCGTTCGTTCCGGCGCGACGCACGTCCTCGACGAGCACGGAGCCCTCGAGGCCCGCGTTCTCGACGAGCATGCGCAGCGGCGACTCGAGCGCCCCCTGCAGGATGCGCGCGCCGGTGCCCTCGTCCGGGTCGTCCAGCGAGTCGGCGAAGTCGGCGATGTCGTCCTGGATGCGGATGAAGGCGACCCCGCCGCCGGGCACGACGCCCTCCTCGACCGCCGAGCGGGTGGCGGAGAGCGCGTCCTCGACGCGGAACTTCTTCTCCCGCACCGAGGACTCGGTGGCCCCGCCAACCTTGATCACGGCGACGCCGCCGGCCAGCTTGGCGAGCCGCTCCTGGAGCTTCTCGCGGTCGTAGGTGGACGGGACGTCGGCGACCTGGGCGCGGATCTGGCGGATCCGCGCCTGGATGCCCTCGTCGGTGCCGTAGCCGTCGATGATCGTCGTGCGCGACTTGTCGGAGACGATGCGGTGCGCACGGCCGAGGTCGGCGACCTGGGCGTCGCGGATCTCGCGGCCCATGTCGGCGGTGAGGAAGGTGCCGCCGGTGAGCGCGGCGATGTCCTCGAGCGAGGCCTTGCGGCGGTCGCCGAAGGAGGGTGCGCGCACGGCCAGGAAGTTGAGCGTGCCGCGCAGCTTGTTGACGACCATCGTCGCCAGCGCATCGCCCTCGAAGGAGTCGCAGAGCACGACCAGGTTCTTGGAGATCTGCAGCGTCTTCTCGACGATCGGGAGCAGATCGTTGATGTCCGTGAACTTGTGGTCGGTGATGAGGATGTAGGGGTCCTCGATCACGGTCTCCTGGCGGTCCTGATTGGTGACGAAGTGCGGCGAGATCCAGCCGTGCTCGATCTGCAGGCCGTCGACGAACTCGGTCTCGTCGTCGATGCCCTTGCCTTCCTCGACGGTGATCACGCCGTCCTTGCCGACCTTCTCCATGACGTCGGCGATCAGGTCGCCGATCTGGCGGTCGTTGCCGGCGATGCCGGCGACGGCGGCGACGGTGTCCTTGCCGTCGACGGGCGAGGAGGCGTCGCGCAGCCGCACGTCGGCGACGCGCTGGGCGGCCTCGAGGCCGCGCCGGATCGCCATCGGGTTGGCGCCCGCGGCGATGTTGCGGATGCCGTCGTGCAGGATCGCGCGGGCGAGGATGGTGGCGGTGGTGGTGCCATCGCCGGCCACGTCGTTGGTGCGGATCGCGACCTGCTTGACGAGCTGCGCGCCCATGTTCTCGAAGCGGTTGGTGAGTTCGATCTCACGGGCGACGGTCACGCCGTCCTTGGTGATGACGGCGGGGCCGAAGTTCTTGTCGAGCACCACGTTGCGGCCGCGCGGGCCGAGCGTGACGCCGACGGCTCCCGCGAGCACGTCTACGCCGGCGCGCAGCGAGCGGCGAGCGTCCTCGTCGAACTTGATCGTCTTGGCGGGCATGCGCGCGCTACTTTCCGTCGACGAGCTTGGCCAGCACGTCCTGGAACCGGATGATGATGTATTCGACGTTGTCGACGGTGATGTCCTGGCCCGTGTACTTCTGGTAGAGCACGCGGTCGCCTGCATCCAGCTCCATCGTCTCCATCACGCCGGCGTCATTGGTCTTGCCGGGGCCCACGGCGACGACGTTGCCGTGCTGCGGCTTCTCCTTGGCGGAGTCCGGAATCACCAGCCCGGACGCGGTGATCTCCTCTTCCTTGACGGACTGCAGCACGATGTGGTCCGTCAAGGGAACGACTGAAGTACTCAATTCACTGTCCTCCCGATTGCCTGTTTCGTTGTTCTGCGATCTGTTCGCGCCGAATCTTAGCACTCTCCCCGTTAGAGTGCTAGCGTGACGCGCTACATGAATTCGTGTACCCTCTGGACGGCAGCGTGGTGCCGGCGGGAGCAGGCCCGAGGATGACGGAACAGGAGCCTCGCTACGGCGATCGGCGCGGCGATCGGTACCGCTATCCGCCGCCCGGCGATGGCGAGTGGCGTGCGGAAGACGTGCGCGCGCTGCGTGGCCACCTCGGAGAGACGCAGCGTCAGTTCGCGGACCGCATCGGCACCAACCAGCAGACCGTCTCCGAGTGGGAGCGCCGCGCGCGCCGGCCGCGCCGGATGGCGCGGCGGCTGCTCCAGCTCGTCGACGAGCAGGCCGGGTTCTACCGCCTCGACGGAACGGAGAGCGGCACCGAGGGGTCATCGGACGGCGCGGAGCGATGAGTGCAGCGCTGATTGCCGAAGCAACGCCGCGGCCGGCGGCGCACGCCGTGCGCGAGTCCGCCCCGCCGCCCTACCGGCTGCGGCCGCGCACCGGGACGCCGCCTGCTGAGGCGCCGCCCGCGGGGGAGGCGGACGGGAGGCTGCTGGAGCACGAGCTGGTCGCGCTCTGGCTGCTCGGCCGGACGCCGCCGCAGGTACTGCCCTGGCCGCTGCTGCGGCCCGGCCGGGCCGGGCGCGGGCCCGGGCCGGACGTGCGCGAGGCGGCGTTCCTGCTGCCCGAGGGCGTCGTGCGCAGCGGCCCCGTGGAGGTGCACCTGCGCGCCAGCGACTTCCTGCGCCACGGCCACGATCGCGATCCCGCGTACGGCGCGCTCGTGCTGCACCTCGTCTGGATCGACGACCGCGCGCAGCCCGGTGGACCGCAGCCGTTGCCGGGCGGCGGACTCGCGCCCACCAGCGCGGTCGGCCCGGCGCTGGGCGCTGATCCCGCACGGCTGCGCAGGCTGCTGGGGCTCGGTCCCGGCGGAGAAGAGCCGTGCGCCGCGGCGGCCGCGCGGCGCGGCGCGGCGGAGACCACGGCGCTGCTGCGCGCCGAGGGGCGGCGACGCATGGCGGAGCTGGTCTGGCGCGCCGACGCGCTGGCCGCCGGGCAGGGCTGGCACGGGGCCTGGGTGCGGCTGCTGCTGCGCGCGCTGGAGTCCTCGGCGGGCCGCCGCCGCGAGCCGCCGGAGGCGCGTCTCGAGCTCGCCGCCGCGATCGGCCGCGCCCTCGGCGGCGAGCCGCTGCGCCGCCTCGCGGAGCTGGCCGGCGCCGGGCGGCCGGGGCCGCTGATCGAGGCGCTGCGCGGCGAGGGGCTGATCGGTCGCGGGCGCGCGGCGGAGCTGGGCTGGAACGCCGCGCTGCCGCTGCTGGCGGCGCAGGCGGCGGCCTTCGGGGACCTCGCGCTGGCGCGCCGCAGCGCGGCGCTGATCGAGGCCTGGCCGGCGCCGCGCCCCTACGGCCGCACGCTCGCGCTGCGCCGCCTGCTCGGCCCGCCGGCGCGCGGGGCGGGCGCGCTCCACGCGCAGGGGCTGCTGCACATGCAGGACCTGTGGTGCCGCCGCGGCGGCTGCGGCGTCTGCCCGCTCTCCGTGGACGGAACGGGCGGCGAGGCCGGGCGCGCGGACTGAGACGGCGCGCCGCACGCGGCTCAAGCGGCGTGCAGTACGGACTCCTCGATCGTGCGGTAGGTGATCTCGGCGCGCGGTCGCGCGGTCGTTCCGCGTACACGCCGGGGTGAACGCGGGGAGCGCGTTGAGTCGGATCACTTCGGGCCGGCGTGTCCGGCTCTGCTGCGCCTCAAGCGGAAGGGGCTTGGTATGAACATCGGCACGGCAGCCTGGTAGGCGGCGTAGCCGGGGTAGCGTTCGCCCGACACTCGTTCGCCGACCCGGGTGGCGCCGACAAACAGCGCGATCAGGACGACGCAGCCCAGGCCCGTCCAGTGCCAGATCTGGGAGGCCCCGGACACGGCGAGGAGGTAGAAGGCCACCCACATCCCCATTTCGCAGACGTAGCTGGGATGACGGGAGAATCGAAAGAGCCCGTCCGTCATGAAGGGCCTTGTGACCTCAATCCCCTCGCTCAGCAGCCGCTGCTTGTTTCGCTGGAAGCTCCACATCTGCCAGTCGGCAATGCTCTCAATGAGCAGCAAGAGCAGGAAGAGCAGGGCCGCGACGTAGTCCAGCCAGCGCAGCGGTTCCCCGGGGTGCGCCCACGCCTGGTGAATGGGCGAGATGAACAACCACACGATGGCGATCTGACCGAAGGCGATGAACGTCAGGTTGAGTAACTGGAACCTCAGAGTTCCAAGCCGCTCCCTGAGGTAGGTCCAGCGGTAGTCCTCGTTGCCCACCCGGTAGCCGCCCTTGAGGGCGAGGTTGAAGGTCAGGCGGATCGACCACGCGACGACCAGCGCCGACATGAGGTTGACGCGGGGGGACTCAAGCCCCGGATCGACGGCCACGATCAGGCACAGGACGGTGGGCAGGATCGACCACAAGCGGTCGACCCAGGAGTGGTCGCGCGTGAGCAGTGTCAGCACCCAGCACAGCGCAGCCAGGGCGACGCACAACTCCAGCGCCGTCCCGTACGGGGTACCCGTCAGCGGATGATCGATCACGCGAACACCATTACGTCCTCAACTGGCACGCTCTCAACTGGCACGCTCTCAACGCCGGCTCAATCGGCGTGCAGCACGGCCTCCTCGATCGTGCGGTCGACGATCTCGGCGCGGCCGAGCAGTTCGCCGGCGGCGAAGCGCTGCGCCTCGTCGGCCAGCCGCCGCGCGGTCGCGAGGTCGCCGGAGACGACGGCGAAGCCGATGAGCGCGCGCTGCCGCTGATCCTGCGCGCCCACCTCGGCGGCGCTGAGCTCGAGCCGTCCGCGCAGCCGCGCGGTCAGCGAGCGCACCACCGCGCGCTTCTCCTTGAGGCTGCGCACGCCGGGCAGGTGCAGCGTCAGCAGCACGCTGATCGTGACCATCGCCGGGCCCGCCGCGCGGCTCGCGCCTAGAGCCCGAGCGAGGGCTGGCGAGGGGACGCCGGCTCGTCGAACTCGGAGGTCGCGGCGCCGGCCGCGACGTCCTCGTCCGCCGGCCCGTCGAACTCCGAGGTCGCGGCGGGGGCTGTGGCGTCCTCGTCCGCTGGCCCGTCGAACGCCGAGGTTGCGGCGGGGGCTGTGGCGTCGTCGTCTGCTGGCCCGTCGAGCTCCGAGGTCGCGGCGGGGGCGGTGGCGTCGTCGTCCGGCGGCGGGGCTGTCGCCTCCCCGGCGGGCGGCTCGCCGGACTCGGACGTCGCGGCGGGGCGCTCGGCGTCCCCGCCGTCCTCGTCGGGCTGTACGCCGTCCTCCGCGGCGGTCTGCTCGTCGAGCAGCGCCGTCTGCTCCGCGGGCGGGGCGACGCCGAGGCGCTCGGCGAACTCGTCGAGGCCGGGCAGCTCCGAGGCGCGCAACAGTCCGAAGTGCTCCAGGAAGCGCTGCGTGGTGCCGTAGAGCGAGGGGCGGCCGGGACCGGCGGCGCGTCCGACGCGCTCGATCAGCCCGCGCGCCCGCAGTGTGGCCAGCACGTGGTCGCTGCTGGTCCCGCGGATCGCCTCGATCGCGGCGCGCGTGACCGGCTGGCGGTAGGCGATCACGGCGAGCGTCTCCAGCGCCGCCGTCGAGAGCCGCCGCGCCGACTCCAGCCCGAGGAACTGCTCGACCAGCTCGGCGGCCTCCGGCGCGGTGACCAGCTGCACGCCCTCCGGGCCGCGCTGCAGCTGCATGCCGTGCCCCTCCAGCGCGCCCTCGAGGGCGTCGAGGGTGAGCTCGATGCGGCGCGGGGTGACGTCCAGCGTGCGCGCGAGCGCGCCGAGCGCGACCGGGCCGTCGGAGACGAAGAGCAGCGCCTCGACGAGCGCGCGCAACTGCGCGGGATCGGGCGCGGGGGCCCGGGTGGTGGGTTCGGCGGCCGGTTCGTCAGCCATCGCGGTCCCGATCGGACGGCGGGGAGAGGCCTGCGGCAAGCGGACTACCGCTTCCAGCGTACGATGCCCCGGATGATCGTCGATGTCCATAGCCACGTCTTCCCGCCGGCGCTGATCGCGCGCCGCGAGGAGCTCGCGCGCGCCGACGCCGGCTTCGCCGAGCTCTACGGCGACGCCCGCGCGCGCATGGCCAGCGCTCCCGAGCTGCTGGCCTCGATGGACGGCGCGGGCGTCGACCGCGCGGTCGCCGCCGGCTTCTGGTGGCGTGATCCCGGACACGCCGAGGAGCACGCGGAGTACCTGCTCGCCGCCGCTGAGGAGGACGCCCGTTTGCTGCCCTTCGTGCCGATCGCCTTCGCCGATGGCGGGGCGCGGGAGCGGGCGCGCGACTACGCCGCGGCGGGCGCGCGCGGCCTCGGCGAGGTGCGCCCCGGCGAGCGCGACGAGGCCGAGGCGGCGGCCTGGCTGGCCGAGGTCACGGCGGGGCTGGAGCTGCCGCTGCTCGTGCATGCCTCGGAGCCCGTGGGGCATGGCTACGGCGGCAAGGGCGGGGGCTTCACGCCGGGCGGGCTGTGGCGGCTGCTCGAGCGCGGTCAGGCCGGGGGAGGGCGGCTGCGCGTGATCGCGGGGCACTGGGGCGGCGGCTTCCCCTTCTTCGCGCTGATGCCGGAGGTGCGCGCGCTGCTCGCCGAGGGCCGCCTCGCCTTCGACTCCGCCGCCAGCGCGCTGCTCTACGAGCCGCGCGTCTTCGAGACGGTGGCGGAGCTGGCCGGACCGGAGCTGGTGCTGTGGGGCTCCGACTACCCGCTGCGCGCGCAGGACCGCGACCTCGCCGAGGTGCGAGCGGCCGTCGCCGACCCCGCGTTGCGCGAGGCGCTGCTCGGCGGCAACGCCGCGCGCTTCCTGGGGCTCGGCTGAGCGTGCGGCTGTTCCTCGCGATCGAGCCGCCCGAGGCGTGGCGGCGCGCCGCCGCCACGGCGTCCGCGGTACTCGACGACCAGCACCCCGGGCTGCTGCGCCCGGTGCGGCCGGAGCTGCTGCACCTCACGCTGCGCTTCCTCGGCGAGGTCGCCGAGGAGCGGCTGGAGCCGCTGGAGGCGGCGCTGCGCGCGGCCGTGCCGCCCGTCGAGATTCCGCTCGAACTGCACGCTGCCGGGATGTTCGGCGGGTCGCGCGGCGGGGCGGTGTGGCTCGGCGTGGGCGGAGACCTCGAGGGCCTGCGCGCGCTGGCGGCGCGCGCGGAGGACGCGGTCGTTGCCGCCGGGCTGCCGGAGGAGCGCCACGAGTTGCGTCCGCATCTCACGGTCGCGCGCGTGCGGAGGCAGGCGCGCGGGCCCGAGCGCCGCGCGATCGCCGCCTCGGTGCGCGCGCTCGGCGAGCCGGACGCCGCGCCGTTCGTCGCGCGGGAGCTGGTGCTGGTGCGCTCGTGGCTGCGGCCGGAGGGCCCGCGCTACCGCGCGCTGGCGAGGTTCTGAGCGCGTCTGGCGGCGGGGCGGTTGACTCGCAAGCGGGAGTGAATCTAGGCTCGCAGTGATGGGTGAGCACGCCGACGGAAACCCCTCAACGCGCCGCGGCCGGTCCGCGGCGTTCGCGCGTCAGACGCCCCGCGAAGAAGGAACGCACATGGAAACCGGGATGATCGGGAAGGTCGCGAAGGCGCACCGCTACGCCCGTGAGCGGGATCGCCTCCATGTCACGCAGCTCACGGTCTCCGTGACCGGGGATAACAGCACCCACGAGGTGACCCTCGACCACGGCCACTGGCAATGCAGCTGCGACTTTTTTGTCCATCGCCGGGCCTGCGCCCACACCATGACCATCGAGCTCGTACTCGAGGGCGCCCTGCTGGCGCCCGAGGCCGAGGCCGACGCCGTCGCCTGATCCTCAGCGCTCGTGTCCCCCTCTCCCCCGGCGGGAGAGGGTTGGGGTGAGGGGGTCCATGGCCGACCTGCCCAAACTCCTGATCGCCACCGGGAACCCCGGCAAGGCCGCCGAGTTCGAGCTGCTGCTCGCGGGCAGCGGCTGGGAGGCCGTCACCCCGGCCGCGATCGGCCTCGCTACCGTCGCCATCGTCGAGACCGGGCGCTCCTACCTCGAGAACGCCGTCACCAAGGCGGTGCGCCACGCCGAGGCGTCCGGGCTGCCGTCGCTCGGCGACGACTCCGGACTGGAGGTCGATGCGCTCGACGGGCGGCCGGGCGTGCTCTCGGCGCGCTACGGCGGGTCGCGCGCGCCCGGGGCCGCCGAGCGCAACGCGCTGCTGCTCGAGGAGCTGCGTGGCGTGCCGCCGGGCCGGCGCGGCGCGCGCTTCCGCGCCGTCGTCGCCCTCGCGCTGCCGGGCGGGCGCAGCTGGGTGCGCGAAGGCGCCGTCGAGGGCCGCATCGCCGAGGCGCCGCGCGGCGCCGAGGGGTTCGGCTACGACCCGCTGTTCGAGCTGCCGAACGGCCGCACGATGGCCGAGCTGGGCGAGGAGAAGCACGACTTCAGCCATCGCGCCCGCGCCGTGCGCGCCCTGTTCCCGCTGCTGCAACGACTGAGCGCCGAGCGCTCGGGGAGAGCGTAGGCCCCGCCACGCCGCGACCGCCCGCGTGCGATACTGACAGGCCGAAGGAGTCCGCATGAGCGCCGCGTTGCCCTCCGACGCCCAGACTTCCGCCGAGAACCTCGGCGGAACACTCGCCGATCGCTTCGGGCGGCCGCTGCGCGACCTGCGCATCTCCGTCACGGACCGCTGCAACTTCCGCTGCCGCTACTGCATGCCGCGCGAGGTCTTCGGCGCGGACTTCGAGTTCCTGCCGCGTGACGAGATCCTGACGTTCGAGGAGATCGCGCGCCTCGCGGGCATCGCGGCGCAGCTCGGCGTGCGCAAGATCCGGCTGACCGGCGGCGAGCCGACGCTGCGCGCCGACCTGCCGGAGCTCGTGCGGCTGCTCAAGGAGGCCGCGCCCGCCGTCGAGCTGGCGATGACCACCAACGGCTCGCGCCTGACCACGCTCGCCGGCCCGCTCGCCGAGGCCGGCCTCGACCGCGTCACGGTCTCCCTCGATACGCTCGACGACGCCACCTTCCGCGCGATGAACGACGCCGACTTCCCGGTGGCGCTGGTGCTCGAGGGCATCGAGGCCGCCGCCGCGGCCGGGCTTGCGCCGGTCAAGGTCAACGCCGTCGTCAAGCGCGGCGTCAACGACGAGGGCGTCGTGGAGCTCGCGCGGCACCTCAGGGGCGCGGGCGCCGTGCTGCGTTTTATCGAGTACATGGACGTCGGCGTCACCAACGGCTGGCGGCTCGACGACGTCGTGCCGGCGCGCGAGCTGGTCGAGCGCATCGACGCCGAGCTGCCGATCGAGCCCGTCGAGGCGTCGTATCGCGGCGAGGTCGCGAAGCGCTGGCGCTACCGCGACGGCGAGGGCGAGATCGGCTTCATCACCTCGGTCTCCGCCCCGTTCTGCGGCGACTGCACGCGCGCGCGCATCTCCGCCGACGGCAGCCTCTACACCTGCCTCTTCGCCGTCGCCGGCACGGACCTGCGCGCGCCGCTGCGCGAGGGCGCTGACGACGCGGCGCTGGCGGCGCTGCTGACCGGCGTCTGGCGCGAGCGCGAGGACCGCTACTCCGAGATCCGCTCCGCGGACACCGAGGAGCTCCCGCGCGTCGAGATGTCGTACATCGGTGGCTGACGGTGGCTGAGTCCGCGGCGGGCGATCAGACGCTGTCCCACCTCGACGAGCGTGGCCACTCGCGGATGGTCGACGTCTCGGACAAGGATGTCACGAGGCGCGAGGCGACGGCACGCGGGCGCGTCGCGATGAGCGCCGAGACGCTGTCCCTCATCGGCGAGGGGGCGCTGCCCAAGGGTGACGTGCTGGCGGCGGCGCGTCTCGCCGGCATCATGGCCGCCAAGCGCACGCCCGACCTGATCCCGCTCTGCCACCCGCTGCCGATCAGCGGCGTGGAGGTGCAGCTCTGCCTCGACCCCGAGGATCCCGCGGTCGAGATCGAGGCGACCGTCCGCACCAGCGCGCAGACCGGCGTGGAGATGGAGGCGCTGACCGCCGTCTCCGTCGCCGCGCTCACGATCTACGACATGTGCAAATCCGCCCAGCGCGACATGCGCATCGAGGCGGTGCGCCTCGTCGCCAAGTCCGGCGGCCGCTCCGGCGACTACCACGCGGAGTCGTAGCCGCCGCCCCACTCGCTCTAGCAGATCCCCCTCGGTCCGGCCCCTTCACGGCCGCTCTCCCGCAAACGGTGAGGGTGCCGGATCGGCTGCGCGGGTGAGGTCTGCCCGCGCTTCCGGCCCCCTCTCCTGGGGGAGAGGGTGGGGGTGAGGGGGCGCGCCTGACGCCGCTCGCCGCATCGATCGGTTGTTGCGCCCTCGAGGCTTCCGAGGGGGGCGTGGGGCCGGAGCCCCGGACTGGATTCCGGCTTTCGCCGGAATGACGGAACAGGGATTCCGGCGCCCTCTCCTGGGGAGAGGGTGGGTGTGAGGGGGCGCGCCCGACGCTGCTCGCCGCATCGATCGGTTGTTGCGCCCTCGAGGCTTCCGAGGGGGGCGTGGGGCCGCTGCCCCGGACTGGATTCCGGCTTTCGCCGGAATGACGGAACAGGGATTCCGGCCCCCTCTCCTGGGGGAGAGGGTGGGGGTGAGGGGGCGCGCCCGACGCTGCTCGCCGCATCGATCGGTTGTTGCGCCCTCGAGGCTTCCGAGGGGGGCGTGGGGCCGCTGCCCCGGACTGGATTCCGGCTTTCGCCGGAATGACGGAACAGGGATTCCGGCCCCCTCTCCTGGGGGAGAGGGTGGGGGTGAGGGGGCGCGCCCGACGCTGCTTGCCGCAGCGATCGGTTGTTGCGCCCTCGCGGGTGCTTGCCCGGCGGGCGTCGGGAGTTGGTGCGCCCTCGATACTTCCGAGGGGGCGTGAGGGCCTGCGAGGTATCCTCGCGTCCGATCGAAGCTGCGCCCCCACGCACCGGAGACGCGCCTGCTAGCGGGCGTGGTGGTCGGCGGGGCGGATCGAGCCGTCGTCGGCCGGGCTCGATGACTCGAGGTAGCCCTGCACCAGCAGCGCGACACGGCCGCGCTCGATCGCCGCGGCGGCGGGCAGCGGCTCGCCCTCGGCGTCCCCGGCGCCCGAGGCGGACACGGCAGCGTGGGCGGCGAGCTGCGGCAGCGCCATGCGCGCGCGGCTGTCCCCCTCCATGCGCAGCAGCGGCTCGCAGATCGTCCAGGCCGCAGAACCCGCGTGGCGCGTGGGGTCGATGCTCGCGTAGGCGCACCAGTCGAGGGCGCGCTCGCGCACGTCGTAGTGCGAGAACAGCCGGTACTCGTGGTCCCACCAGTCGCGCTCGAAGCAGGCCGGCGACCAGTCGATCGGCAGGGGGTTGTCCGAGCGCGCCTGCGGATCGAGCGCGATCAGCCAGAGCGAGACGGCGAGGGCGAGCGGCGTCTGGTGGTAGGGCGCGCCGCCCTCGGTGGTCCAGGAGAGCGCGTGGGCGGCGGAAGAGGCCCGCGCGACGCGTTCGTCGATCACGAGGCCCGCCGCGATCAGCGTGCGCGTCACCAGCAGGTGGCCGAGGAAGCGCGCCTCGTCGTCGGAACGGCTGCGCTCGCCGCTCGGCAGCGTGAGCGCGGCGTCCTCGTCCGGCCCGAAGCAGGCGAAGGTGCTGGTCAGCCCGCAGTCGTGGCCGGGCGCGCCCGGCTGGCCCTGCGCGGCGAGCAGGGTGTCGAGGGCGCCCGGATCGCCGACGGGCGCGCCGTCGCGCACTCCCGGCCAGAGCTGCAGGGCGAGGTCGAGGACTGGGCTCTCGGACACGCCTCGCACGCTACGAACGCGCACCCTCGCGGTCAACCTCGCGGCTCGCGTGGCCGCCCGAGGGCAGGCCGCGTACGATCGGCGAGATGCGACTCGATATCCGCACCCGCGTGGTGATCGTCTGCTGCGTGCTGGCCGTCGCGGCGGCCTACGGCGCTTCTGTGGCGGACGCGCCGGACCGGCCGGCCCCGCCGGTCACGGTGGTGCTGACGGGGAGCCCGACGGCGGCGCCATCACCGACCGCCACCGCGACGCCGGCTACGGCCACCGCGTCTCCCGAGCGAGCTGCCACCGCCAACGCGACGCCGCAGCAGAGCGCTTCGGCGACCAAGACATCCACGCCCTCGGCAACGCCCACGGCGACAGCCACCGCCGCCTCGACGCCGCGCCCCATGGCGACGGCGACACGACCTCCCGGGACCGCAACGGCCACGCCGACCGCGATGCCGACTGCGACCCCGACGGCTGCCCCCACGCAGACTGCAACGCCCACGACAACCGCCACACCCACGGCGACCGTGTCGCCGGAGCCGACCGCGACCACGGGTGCGTTACCCCTCGAGGCGCTCCCCCGTATCGAGTTCGTGCGCGTCGACGGGACGGCGGTGTCACTGCCGATCGAGATCCCGCCGCGGAGCGAGTACTCGATCGGGTTGTCGGGGCGCTACGAGCTGGGCGAGCGGGGGATGCTCTTCCACTACGAGGAGGAGGGCAGGCGCTCGTTCTGGATGAAGAACACGCACGTCGACCTCGACATCGCCTTCATCGGCGCGGACTTCGTGATCCGGGAGCTCTTCGGCATGGAGGCGGAGTCGCTTGAGATTCGCCGTCCCGACGACCTCTACCAGTACGCCGTCGAGGCGCCCGCCGGCTGGTACGCCGCGAACGGGGTGCAGCTCGGCGACACGGCGCGTTTCGCCTTCGAGCTCGCGGACTATCCGGTCGAGTGAGCGCGGGCTGCTAGTACCACTCCTCCTCGATCACGCGGGAGGCGTGCACAGCGAGGGTTTCGAGGATGCGCTCGTCGTCCTCGCCGAAGCTGCGGCCCTCCCGGCGGTCGGCGACGTAGAGCGAGCCGCGGACGTGGCCCTGCGACCAGATCGGGACGCCGGCCAGGGCGCGCATCTCCGGGTGGTGCGGCGGGAAACCGAAGGCGCGCGGGTGGTCCTGCACGTCCTCGAAGCGCACGGGCCGGCCGTCGGCGCGCAGTGAGCCGAGCGGGCCGTGCCCCTGCGGCGGCGCCTTGAGGCCTCGCAGTTCGATCGGTGTGAGGCCGGAGGTGACGAAGCCCTGCGTCGTGTCGTGCTCATCGGTGACCGCGAGGGCGGCGTAGTCAGCGCCTGTCGCCTCGCGCGCGAGATCGACGACCACCTGCAGGGAGTCCTCGGGGCGGTGGCGTTCGGGCAGGAGCTTCAGGCCTCGCGCCAGCGCGCGCAGCGCCCGCGCCTCGGGGTCGCGCCGTAGCAGCCTCCGCAGCCTCGCGATCGCCACGCCTTGCTCCTCCCGCGCTGAGTCTATCGCGAGGTGCGGTTGGGTGCGGGGAAGGAGGAGGCTGCGTGTGGCCTTGGCGTGGCGGGTGTGGTCGAGTGCCGGAGCGCCTGCGGGCCTCCGTGCTACCTCGAAGTCCGGCGAGCCCCCTCACCCCCGCCCTCTCCCCCAGGAGAGGGGGCCGGAAGCGGAGGCGTGCGCAACAACCCGTCGAGGTGGCAGCAGCTCTTGGGCGAGTCCCCTCACCCCGCCCTCTCCCCCAGGAGAGGGGGCCGGAAGCGGAGGCGTGCGAAACAACCCGTCGAGGTGGCGGCAGCTTTGGGCGAGCCCCCTCACCCCCCGCCCTCTCCCCGAGGGAGAGGGGGCCGGACAGCGTCCGCGATCTCGCGGGCGAGGGCGGCGGGTGGGCGCGAGGCGTCGAGGGCGAGGCGGGGCGCCTCGTCGGGCGCGATCGGCTCGAAGCCGTCGCGCTGCGCCTCGTAGACCGCCCACGTCGCGTCCGAGGTGCGCAGCGGGTCGTCGTCGCGTCCGGCGATGCGCGCGTGCGCCGTCGCGTCGTCGCTGCACAGCTCGGCGATCGTCGCCGGCACGCCGTGCTCGGCGGCGAGTGCGCGGACGGCGTCCCGCTCGGAGCGGCGGCCGTGCATCGCGTCGAGGACCACCGCGCGTCCGTCGGCGAGCAGGCGCGCGGCGCGGGCACGTAGCTCGTCATAGGTGCGCTCGGTCATCTCCGGCGAGTAGAGACCGGCGCGCCACTCCTCGCGGACCCGCTCGCGCGGGTTGATGCCCGCGAGCTGCTTGCGCACCACGTCCGAGGACAGGTAGGCGGCACCGATGCGGCAGGCGAGTGTGGCGGCGACCGTCGACTTGCCGCTCGCGGGCAGCCCGCTGAGCGCGATCAGCTGTGGCGTGGCGCGGCGCTCGGCGTAGCTCGCCGCGAGGCGGAAGAAGCGCGCGGCGGAGGCGGCGAGTGCGCGCGCCTGCTCCTCGGGTGTCTCGGGGGCGTGCGCGCCGATCGACTCCACCTTGCCGCGCACGAAGGCGCGGTAGGCGCGATGCAGCGGCTGCAGCAGGCCCAGCGTCTCGTCGCCGGAGGCGGCGAGGTAGCGCCCCGCCAACTCGTCGCCGAGCTCCGCGTGGCCGAGCGCCTCGAGGTCCATCGCCAGGAAGGCGACGTCGTAGCCCGCGTCGAGGTAGCGGAAGTGGAACCACTCGTTGAACTCGATGCAGTCGACGATCGTGATCGCCTCGTCCGCCCCCCCTGACTCATCGCCGAGCAGGTAGACGTGCGCGGCGCGCAGGTCGCCGTGGCCCTCGATCACGCACCCGGCGGCGAGGCGCTCGTCGAAGAGCGCGGCGTCGCGTTCGAGCGTGTCCTCGATGAAGGCGCGGGTCGCCGTTGCGTCCTCGGGCAGCCACGTGTCGCCGATGAACCCGGCCGCCTCGCCGTACTCGCGCGCCCACCAGGCGCGCTCGGCGGACGCGTCGGCGAAGTCCGGGTCGTTCGCCACGACGGCGGCGGACTCGTGGAAGGCGATCAGCCGCCGCGCGAGCCGCTCCGCGAGGTCGGCGGGCGCCTCGCCGGCCGCGAGCAGCCGGTCGAGCGTGCGCTCGTCGGGCAGGCGGCGCATCTTCACCGCGTGCTCGACGACCTCCCCCGCTGCCGGGTCGCCCTCGACGGCGTGGCTGCCGTCCGGCATCCGCACGACCGGGGCGACGTCGAGGTAGACGCCGGGCGCGAGGCGACGGTTGAGCCGCAGCTCGGCGTGGCAGAAGCGCTCGCGCGTCTCCCGGTCGAGCTGGCTGATGAAGCCGAAGTCGACCGGCTTCTTCGTCTTGTAGACGAGGTCGCCGGCGAGGAAGACCCAGGAGATGTGGGTCTGGAGCAGCTCGACCCCGGCGGGTGCGTGCGGGTAGGCGGCGGGGTCGAGCAGGGCCTGGACGTACTCCGGGAGCGCCGCGTCGCCGCTCATCAGGCTATGGATCGCGCCTACACGTAGAGATCGAGGCGCTCCTTGCGGAGCCGGTCTCCGAACGTCTCGCGCAGCACGTCGAAGCGGTCGAGGTCCATCTCGCTGGCGAAGGTGATCGCCTTGCCCTCGCGGCCGGCGCGGCCCGTGCGGCCGGTGCGGTGCACGTACTCCTCGGCGTTGTCGGGTACGTCGTAGTTGACGACGTGCGTGATCTCCGGGATGTCGATGCCGCGGGCGGCGACGTTGGTGGCGATCAGGATGTCCAGCTCGCCGTTGCGGAAGCGCCGCACCATGCGGTCGCGGCGGCGCTGATCGAGGTCGCCGTGCAGCGCGCCGACGTTCACGCCGCGGCCCTGCAGCTCGCGCGCGAGGAAGTCGACGCCGCGCTTGGTGCGCGAGAAGACGAGCGTGCGCCCTCGCAGCTCGCGCTCGATCAGCTCGCTCAGGCCGTTAACCTTGTCGCGCTGCGCGACCTCGAAATAGATGTGCTCGATCGACTCGACCGTCTCGAGGTCGGAGGCGACGGCGACGCGCTCGGGGTTCTCCATGTAGCGGCGGATCAGGCGAGTGACGGTGTGCGGCATCGTGGCGGAGAAGAGCGCCGTCTGCCGGCTGCGCGGGGTGCGCCCGAGGATGTGCGTGATGTCCGGCAGGAAGCCGATGTCCAGCATCTGGTCCGCCTCGTCGAGCACGGCGAGCCGCACCCGGCGCAGCGAGAGCGTGCCGCGGCGCAGGTGGTCCTTGATGCGCCCCGGCGTGCCGACCACGATCTGCGGGCCTTGCTCCAGCGCACGGAAGTCGCCCTCGAGGGCATGACCGCCGAGCAGCCCAATCGCCTGCATCCCGAAGGGGCGCGAGAGGTCGATGAGCACGCCGAGCACCTGCTGTGCCAGCTCGCGCGTGGGCACGAGCACGAGCCCCTGCACGTCGCTCTGCTCGGGGTCGAGCGAGTCCGCCATCGGGATACCGAAGGCGAGGGTCTTGCCGGTGCCCGTCTGGGCGATGCCGACCACGTCCCGGCCCTCGAGCAGCACGGGAATAGACCGCTCCTGCACCGGCGTCGGCTGGTCGAAGCCCATGCGCGCGACCGCCGTCAGCGAACGCTCCGAGATGCCGAGGGCGGCGAACGCCTCCGGCAGTTCGAGGTCGGCGTCGTCCTCGGCCTCCTGCGCGGCGTCGGTCGGTGTGGCGTCGGGTGTCCTCGCCGCGTTGCCGTTGGCCGACGGCGCGGCGTCCTCGGTGGCCGCCTCGCCGCCGCGCCCGCGCCCACGACCTCCGCGCCGCCCGCGACGGCGGCGACCGCCCGAGGCGGCCTTCTCGTCGCCGGCCGAGTCGTCGCCGGACACATCGTCCCTGGTGGTGTCGATGACGGCTTCCAGCTCGTCCTGAGGTTCGGTTGGGGCGCCGTCGTCCTCGACGTCATGGAACACCGGCAGGTTGCGCTTGCCGGTGACGAGGACTCGAGGCGTGGTGCGGGCGCCGGGCGGCGGGCGTCGCCGGCCGGGCAGGATGCTGCTGTCGCCGCCCTCGGCGGCGGGCCGGAAGGCCACGTCCTCGGGCAGCGGCGCATCGAGGTCGGCGCGCCGCCTGCCGCGGCGGTCGTAGCGGCCGCGCGCGCCGTCGCTCCGGCCGCGTCCGCCGTCGTCGCGTCTGCGTCCGCCGTCGTTGCGGCTGCGGCCGCTGTCGTCGCGTCTGCGTCCGCCGTCGTCGCGTCTGCGTCCGCCGTCGTTGCGTGTGCGCGCGCCGTCGTTGCGCGTGCGTGTGGGTGCTTCTGCTGTGGGTGTGATGGATCCTCCGTGTTGTTGGGTCTGCTGTTGGGACTGCGCGTTGTCGGAGCCGCCGCCGCGTCTGCGGCCGCGTCCGCCACGCCGTCCGCGCCTGCGGCGTGAGCGTTTGCCGCTCGCGTCCTCGCCTGCGGGCGCGCTGCTGGATGACGCTTCGGGGTCGCGTTCGCCTCCGCCGATGAGGCCGCGGATGCGGCGCAGCAGGCTCACGGGCGAGCGCCTGCGCTGGGCAGCGTCGTGCGAAGGGCGACGCCGGGCCGCGTGAGGGCTGCCGCTGGTGTGAACGCCTCGAGTGCGGTGCCGGTGTGGTCCCCGTGGTGCAAGCCGACGGGCGACGCTGCGTGTTGCGTCATCGGGATGATGATACCAAGCAGCCGCCGGAGCCGCATCCGGGGCGCTGCCCGGGTGCTCGCAAGGGGGCGCGGGGGTGGCCTACCACCCGGCAGGTTTCGTGATCGGGCCGCGCTCGTCAGAGAGGGTGTCGGGGAAGAGGCTGGCGCTCAGTGGTCCTCGGCGCAGCCGCCGGTACCACGAAGCCGCGCCGTGGAGTTCGAAGCTTCGTCGCCGACTCGGGTCGAGCACGCCGACCTCCTTGCCGAGCCTCGTGCGCGCGATGCTGATCGGTAGTTGGAGGTCCGAGTCGTTGGAGATCACGACCGCAAGTTCGTACTCGTCCTCGAAGCCGTCGAGAAGCAGGTAGGACGCGAGGTTGACGTCTGACCCCTTCTCCTCGGTGTCGAGGATCTCGACGATGTGCGGGCCGGTTCGCGGGCGGCGGGCCAGTGGTCGTCGCTTGGTCTTCGAGAGGAAGTGCCCGTGGTGGATGGTCAGGTTGGGGACCGTCTCGAGTGCCCGCAGGTAGGCCTGCTGCCGTTGCGCCTGCGTAGGATCGCCCGGTCGGCTGGTGACGAGCGCCGTGAAGTACCGGATGCGGCCGATGGTGTGCCGGGCAGGAGGAGGTCGGCCAACCTTCCGAGGTCGAGCCAGCGGTGGGGTGTACCTCGCAGCGCCCGGTAGTAGAGATTGAATCCGTCGACGTAGATGTTGGTGCGGATAGGTGGATCGCCCTAGAAAAGCTAAGGCTGCCTTGCGGCAGCCTTGCGCCCTGCCGCCGAGGCGCGCAGGGGGTGTACCAAGCGACCGTACCGAGGGTGAGACAAGGCGTCAAGCGCCCGGCTGCAGCCGCCGGAGCCGCATCCGGGGCGTCAGCGCGGCGCTGACCGACCCGCGTACGGCGGTGCTCCCGCCCGCGCCGCGGCGTGCATCGCGGCGAAGTCCGCGCGCGCCCGCCGCATCAGCACGAAGAACAGCAGCGCGCCCGCGAACACCACCACACCGGCGTAGCGGAAGACCGACTCGAGGCCGAACAGCTCGACGACGCCGGCACCGACGAGCGAGCCCGCGAGGAACCCGAGCGAGCTGCCCATCTGCGTCAACCCCATCACTGAGCCCATGCCGACGTTGCGGCCGACATCGACGAAGATCGCCTGCTGCGCCGGGAAGGCGATCGCCTCCGCGAGCCCGATCAGCAGGAAGATCGCGAGCAGCCAGGGCGCGATCACGAGCGTGCCGACCTCGAATGTCCCGACCGGCACGTTCGGGATCGCGAAATGCCCGCCGGCCGAGAGCAGCAGCCCAACCATGACCAGCGTGAGCCGGCTCATGCGATCGGCGAGGCGGCCGAACCAGGGCTGCAGCATGCCGCCGATCAGCGCACGGCAGGCAAGCAGCAGACCGACGAGAGTCGCGCTCTCCGTTCCCAGTCCGTCCTCGCTGATCACGTAGATCGCGAGGAAGGTCGCGCCCGCGCCCCAGCCGAGGGCGACGACGGTCTGCGCGGTGAAGGCAGCCTGGACCGGCGCGAAGCGCAGCATCTGGACCCAGGAGCGCGTCGGTCCGCGGGCCGCGGGGTCGGTCGGTGCGGGCGCGTCGGTGGCCTCGTTGCCCTCGCTTGCTGCGACGGCGCTGTCCGGGTCCGCCTCCGAGGGCGGCAGGAGCAGAAAGGTCGCGATGCCGGTTCCGACGAGCAGCACCACGAGCGTCACGAAGGCCGCGTCCACGCCCGCGGCGTCGCGGATCAGGCCGCCCAGCAGGGGACCGGTACCGAAGCCGATCACCTGCGAAACCGCGAAGGCCCCGACGTAGGCGCCTTCGCGGCCGGGCGGCGCCAGCCGGCCCACGTAGGCGAGCGCCATCGGGAAGATCGCGGCCGCTCCGACGCCGGAGAGCACGCGGAAGGCGACGACGTGCTCCCACCTCCCCGCGATCAGGTAGCCGGACGCCGCCAGCCCGTAGAGCAGGAAGCCCCCGGCAACGAACGGCTTGAGCCCGAAGCGGTCACCGAGGCGCCCGACGATCGGCGAGAAGATCATCATCGGCACGGTCACACCGGCGAAGGAAATCGCGACGGCGATCTCGGGACCGCCCAGGTCCTCGCGCACGAAGACGGGCAGCAGCGGCGAGATCAGCGCGATGCCGATCATCGCGACGAACATGGCGAGCCAGAGCACGACGAACGGGCGCGTCCACATCGCCGGCAGTCTCCTCGATCACCTGCGGCCTCGCCGCACGTCGTCGCCCGGCGCGCAGCCGGCCCTCACCCTACCTCTCTCCCTCGGGGAGGGGGGACCGGATCGGCGCAACAATCCATCGAGGCAGCAGTCAGTCCGGCGAGCCCCCTCACCCCCACCCTCTCCCCCAGGAGAGGGGGCCGGGCTGGCCTCAGGAGTCTGGTGCGCTCGGCTCCCGCTCCTGGGGGAGAGGGGCGAGCCCCCGCCGCTGCCCCGGGCTGGATTCCGGCTTTCGCCGGAATGACGGAAGGGGGCCTCGGCTCGCTCTCCTGTCGCTTGACGGCCGCGCCGCTGGCGACGGCCCATGGGGGCGTGGGGGGCGAAGCCCCCCACAGGAAAGAACTCCGAGGGCGGGTGGGCGGGCCAGAGCCGCGCGGAGCGCGTGCTCGTCCGACGCCCGCCGGGCAAGAGCCTCTGGCAGCGCAACTGCCGATCGATGCTCGTAGCAGCGAACGGTGCGCCCCTCATCCCCACCCTCTCCCGGGAGAGGGGGCCGGATCGGGTGCGAAGCGACGCTGCGCCCTCGAAGGTCCGGCCGGGGGCGTGGGGGCGCAGCCCCCACAGAAGGAATGTCCGAGGGCGGGTGGGTGGGCCAGAGCCGCGCGGAGCGCGTGCTCGTCCGACGCCCGCCGGGCAAGAGCCTCCGGCGGCCCAACTGCCGATCGATGCTCGTAGCAGCGAACGGCGAGCCCCCTCACCCCCACCCTCTCCCCCGGGAGAGGGGGCCGGAGGGGGGCGGGTTAGGGGAAGACGACCGTCTGGTTGCCGTGGACGAGGATGCGGCTCTCGATGTGCCAGCGCACCGCGCGGGCGAGCACGACGCGCTCGATCTCGCGGCCGCTGCGGATCAGCTCGGCGCGCGTGTCGCGGTGAGAGACGCGCGCCACGTCCTGCTCGATGATCGGGCCCTCGTCCAGATCCTCGGTGGCGTAGTGGGCGGTGGCGCCGATGATCTTGACGCCTCGCTCGCGCGCCTGGCGGTAGGGGTCGGCGCCGATGAAGGCGGGCAGGAACGAGTGGTGGATGTTGATGATCGCCTCCGGGAACTCGTCGAGGACCGTGGGCGTGAGGATCTGCATGTAGCGGGCCAGCACCACGAGGTCCACGTTTCCTCGCAGCAGCCCCAGCAGCTCCTGCTCCTGCTGGGCCTTCGTCTCCCGCGTCACGGGCAGGTGGTGGTAGGGGACGCCCAGCGGCTCGACATCGGACCGGAAGCGGTCGTGGTTGGAGATCACCATCGCGATCTCGGCGTGCAGCTCGCCCGAGCGCCAGCGCCAGAGCAGGTCCAGCAGGCAGTGGCCCACGTTGGACACGAGGATCGCGATGCGCGGCCGGTCCTCGCTGTAGGAGACGCGCCAGTGCATCCCGAAGCGTGGCGCGACTTCCTCGCCGAACAGCCTGGCGATCTCGCGCGGGCTCGCGTCGAGACCGGCCAGCTCGTACTCCATGCGCAGGAAAAAGCGCGGCTCCTCGCCGCCGCTCGCGTACTCGTCGGCCTGGACGATGTTCGCGCCGTGCTGGAAGAGGAACTGGGAGACGCCCGCAATGATGCCGGGGCGATCCGGGCACTGCACCAACAGGCGCGCGGTCCCCTCGGTCGGCGTGTCGTTCACGAGGGCGATGATAGCCCCGCGATGGTCTAGCGCCGACCGCAGCGCGCGGATCGTCGATACTTGGACCATGACCGCGCAGCAACGTACTCGCTTCGAGCGCCTCGGCGGGCGCGCCGCCCTCGAGGCGATCGTCGATACGTTCTACAAGCGCATCGACGGCGATCCGGAGCTGCGGCCGGTCTTCCCGCCGGACCTGCGGCCGGGCCGCGACAAGCAGGCGGTGTTCCTCGAGGAACTGTTCGGCGGCGAGGCGCGCTACGCGCAGCTCTACGGCGAGGCGGCGCTGCGCCGCCGCCATCGCGCGTTTACGATCACGGAGCGCGGCGCCGAGCGCTGGCTCGAACACTTCGCCGCGGCGCTCGAGGCGCACGAGGTTGAGGAAGCGCTCGCCCGCGAGATCATGGACGCGCTGCGCCCGCTGGCGCTGCGCATGGTCAACACCACCGAGGTCAGGACTCGCCCCGGCGCGTAGCAACGTGTAGCGCGACCGTGCCGAGGCCGAAGCGGCGGATCGAGGCGGCCTCGAAGCCTGCCGCCTCGATCCGCTCGGCCAGCTCCGAGGCCGCCGGGAAGTGGTCGACGGAGTCCGGCAGGTAGCGGTAGGCCGAGGGGTGGCGCGTGATCATGCGCCCGAGCAGCGGCACGACGCGCTCGAAGTGGAAGCGCGCGAGCGGGCGGAGCCAGCCGCGCTCGATCCTCGTGATCTCCAGCACGCCGATCCGCCCGCCGGGGCGCAGCACGCGCCGCGCCTCGGCGAGTGCGGCGTCGAGGTCCGGGATGTTGCGCAGCACGAAGGCGGCGCACCAGACGTCGACGCTCGCGTCGGCCAGCGGCAGCCGCGTCGCGTCGGCGGCGGCGAAAGAGACGGTCGCCGCCTGCCGCGCGCCGGCCTTGCCGCGCGCGATCGCGAGCATCGGTTTGGCGAAGTCGACGCCGAGCACGGCTCCCGCACCGCGCGCCGCGCAGTCGAACGCGAGATCGCCGGTGCCGCAGCCGACATCGAGGACGGTGTCGCCGGGCCGGACGAGGGCGCGCGCCGTGGCGCGCCGCCAGGCGCTGTGACGGCCGCCGGTGATGACGGTGTTCATCAGGTCGTAGCGCCCGGAGATCTCGCCGAACATGGAGCGGACGTAGCCGGCGCGCGCGGCGTCGTCCTCGAACAGCGTCGTCTTGCCTCGGCTGTCTTGTGGCGGCATGAGGCGAGCCTACGACGCGGGCGCGGCGAGCAGGAACCCCGCCGTTCCCGCTGTGGCTATACTGCGCTCACTCCCCAACGTTCCGATTGCAACTTGGCCGCGCCCGCGCGAGGTTCCGCGATGCTGCGCCTGCTTCCCTGGTCTCCCGAGTACGGCAGCGCCATGCAGGCCGATCCCGAGTCGTTCGACGGCACGGACGAAGGCCTGCGGGCCGACACGTCTGTCGAGGGCGAGTGGCGCGCGCGGCGACCCTCGGGCGAGCCACCCGCTGCCGTGCAGATCGTCGACGGCGTACGGCGCGTGGAGGCACACGCCATCGACGACCTCCCGGACGGAGAGACGGCGTTCGGGCTGTTCGGCTCCTATGCCGTCGGCGCGGTGCGCTGCGAGGGCGCTCGCTCCTGGGTGCTCGACGGCGACACGCCGGAGGGCGACCGGCTGCGCGTCTCTCGCGTCTACCTGCAGGGCGGCGGCGAGCCGCGCGACCAGGAGATCGCGGCGGGCTCGCTGCGGCTGCGCTTCCGCGCGCGCGTCGAGAACAGCGCGCGCACCTCGAATCAACTGGCCGACGTACTCCAGCGTTCGATGCTCGATGCGGAGGCGCGGCTTGCCGAGACCCTCGCCGAGGACGAGAGCGCACTCACGATCGTGGACGGGCCGCTGCGGCTGCGCTCCGTCGAGCAGCGCGTGGCGGGCTACATCAAGCGGATCCAGTCCTGGTACATCGCCGCGCACGAGTTCCCGCTCCTCGGCGAGCTTGCGGTGGGCGAGCGCACGTCGCTGTTCCGGATCCCCGGCGGCGGCGAGGCGGGCAGCCGCGGCCGGCCCGATCGCTACGGCTGGTACCTGCGGATCGCCGACATGGGACCGCACTACCATCACCTCTCCGGCATCGTGCGCCTCGAGGCCCCCGGCGCGCTGCCGCCCGGCGATGCGGCGCGGCTGGCCGACGAGTGCGGGTTGGCGCTGCCGCGACTCGCCTCCTCGCCGGTGCGTGACCCGCGCGCGCCGCAGAACCTCACGCCGGTGGGAGCGCTCGAGTCGCTGCTGACGCGGCGGCTCGGCGAGCGCGAGTGGGTGCGGCGGCTGATCGCGAGCGCGCTGCGCGCCGCACCCGAGCCGCTTGAGCCAGCCTCGCCCGGGGACGCACTGCTCTCCTCGAACGGCGCCGGAGGTGCGCGATGGTAGGGCGGGAGCCGGAGCTGGATGCGCAGCGGCCCGAGGGGCTGGTGCTCGGCACGGAGCAGGGCGCCTCGACGCCGCTCGGCTTCTGGACCTACGTCGATCCGCAGCGCTACCTCCAGCTCGACGACGTGGTGCACGTGACCTCGCCGCTGCCCGACGGCCAGAGCGTCGACTTCTACGGCGTCGTCGACGAGCTGCGCGCCGTGCAGGAAGGCGTGCGCTTCGCCTCGGACGTGGCGCTGGCGAGCAGCGGCGTGCTGCCGGCCGAGGCGGCCGTCAGCGCGCACGTCTCCGTCACGCGCGTCGAGCCGGAGATCTTCGTGCCCCCACGCCCCGGCGAGGCGGTGCGACGCGCCCACGGCGCCGCGCGTGATCGCGCGCTGTTCTTCGACGCCATGGAGCGCCGCCTGCCGGTCGGCCTTTCGCGCTCGGGCGAGCCGATCTTCGCGAACCTCGACTTCCTCGACGGCCAGCGCGGCGCGCACGTCAACATCTCCGGCGTCTCCGGCGTCGCGACGAAGACCTCGTACGCGATGTTCCTGCTCTACTCGCTGTTCGGCAGCGGCGTGCTCGGCCACGAGACGGCGAACACCCGCGCGCTCGTCTTCAACGTGAAGGGCGAGGACCTGCTCTTCCTCGACAAGCCGAACGCGGAGCTCACCGAGGCCGACCGCGCGCGCTACACGGACCTCGACCTCGAGGCCGCCCCGTTCCCCTCGCTGCGGCTCTTCGCGCCCTCGCGCCCCGGCGATCAGCCCGCCCCGCTGACCGGCTCGAGGATGGACGGCGTCACCGGCTTCTACTGGACGCTGCGCGAGTTCTGCGCCGAACGCTACCTGCGCTTCCTCTTCGCCGACGCCGACGACGAGCGCTCGCAGCTCGGCTTCGTCGTGCAGCGCGTCGAGTCGGAGCTGGCGATGGCCGCCAAACTCTCGCTGCCCCTCGACGCGCCGACGGTCGAGATCGGCGGCGAGCTGGTCACCGACTTCGACGAGCTCGTCGACGCGATCGGGCGCATGACCGACCCGGACGAGGGCGCCTGGGGCGGCCGCGCCGCCGCCGGCACGCTCCACGCCTTCATGCGGCGGCTGGAGGCCGCGAAGCCGCACGTCGGGCAGCTGATCCGCGGGCTCGCCTCGGAGGACGCGGACCGGCACCGCATCGATACGAGCCGGGCGCAGGTTACCGTCGTCGACATCCACCGCCTGCACGACCGCGCGCAGCGCTTCGTCGTCGGTGTGGTGCTGAAGCGCGAGTTCGAACGCAAGGAGGCGAGCGGATCGCCGAGGCCGTTGATGCTCGTCGTGCTGGACGAGCTGAACAAGTACGCGCCGCGCGAGGGGTCGAGCCCGATCAAGGACGTGCTGCTCGACATCGCCGAGCGCGGACGCTCGCTCGGCGTCGTGCTGATCGGCGCGCAGCAGACGGCCAGCGAGGTGGAGCCGCGCGTGGTCGCGAACTGCGCGCTGCGCGTGGTCGGCCGGCTCGACGCCGCCGAGGCGCAGCGCGGCGAGTACGGCTTCCTCACGCCGGCGGCGCGGGCGCGCGCCTCGCTGCTCAAGCCGGGCACGATGATCCTCCAGCAGCCGGAGATCCCGGTGCCGCTGCTGCTCCAGTTCCCCTATCCCGCCTGGGCGACGCGCCCCTCGGAGGCCGCGGCGACCGCCGATCCGTTCGCGAGGTTCGAGTGAGGCTGCTGCACACCGCCGACTGGCACGTCGGCCGCACGATGCGCGGCCGCAGCCGCAAGGCCGAGTTCGAGGCCGTGCTGGCCGAGCTGATTGAGATCGCGCGCGATCAGGAAGTCGAGGCGCTGCTCGTCTGCGGCGACATCTGGGACAAGGCGACGCCCTCGCCGGAGTCGGATCGGCTGGTCTTCGAGGCGCTGCGTGAGTGCGTGGGGCACGGCATCCAGGCCGTCCTGCTCGCGGGCAACCACGACAACCCGCGCAAGCTCGAGGCGCTGGGCTTGCTCTCCGAGCTGCTCGGCGTGCAGACGCAGCACGAGGTGCTGCGGCCCAACGCCGGGGGCGTGCTGACGATCGAGGGCCGCGAGCACGTCGCCCGGATCGCCGCCGTGCCCTTCATCACCGAGGGCCGCTACGTGGACGCCGCGGCGGTGATGGGGTTGCAGGAGGACTGGTGGGGCGCCTACGCGGACGGCGTCGCCGGCATCCTGCGCGCGATCTGCGACGGCTTCGGCGACGAGCCCGCGGTCAACATCCTCGCGACGCACATCTTCGTCGACGGCTCACGCGTCGCACGGGTCGATGGCTCCGAGCGGCTGCTGCACATCGGCCAGACCTATGGGATCAACGCGCCACAGTTGCCGATCACGCCCCAGTACATCGCGCTCGGCCACGTGCACGAGCCGCAGGAGATCCTCGCGGCGCCCGTGCCGACGGCCTACAGCGGCTCGCTGCTGCAGCTCGACTTCGGCGAGCGCGGGCAGCAGAAGTTCGTGCGCATCATCGACGCCGTGCCCGGGCAGCCGGTGACGCACACGGCCGTGCCGCTCAGCAAGGGCCGCCCCCTCGCCGAGCTGCGCGGCAGCCTCAACGAGGTGCTGGCGCAAGCGGACGACCATCGTGAGGCGCACCTGCGCGTGCGCCTCGATGTCGAGCGGCCGGAGCCCGGCATCGCCGAGCGTGTGCGCGATGCGCTGCCCAACGCCGTCGACGTGCAATTGGACTACGAGCTGCCGGAGGACGAGGGCGCCGTCGAGGCGCTCGGCCACCTCAGCGCGACCGAACT
Source organism: Dehalococcoidia bacterium (assembly GCA_965207415.1). Taxonomy (GTDB): domain Bacteria; phylum Chloroflexota; class Dehalococcoidia; order UBA2979; family UBA2979; genus VXMT01. Next base: position 2,144,885 of record CBDBMD010000003.1, on the reverse strand, counting down.
CTTCACCCGCTACTACCAGGCCACGCACGGCGCGGAGCCCGTGCCGGAACTGCTCGCGCTGTTCGAGGAGCTGCTCGCCGAGGTCGACGACGTGGAGGCGGCGGAGGCGGCCGGCGAGGCTCCGGCCGCGGCGGCGGTCGTGCCATGAGGCCACTGCGCCTCGAACTGCGGGGCTTCACCTCGTTCCGCGATACGGCGGTCGTGGACTTCGAGGATCGGCGGCTGTTCGCGATCACCGGACCGACGGGGGCCGGCAAGTCCTCGCTGCTCGACGCGATCACCTGGGCGCTCTACGGCGAGGCCCCGCGCGTGGGGCGGGCGACGCGCCAGCTGATCACGCACGGCGCGCGCTCGATGGCCGTGCTCTTCGAGTTCAGCGCGCGCGGGCAGCGCTACCGCGTGAGCCGGCAGGCGCCGGGCAGCATCGGCACGCGCCTCGAGCGGCAGCGCGTGGACGGCGAGTGGGAGCCACTGGCCGACCGCGCCCGCGACGTGACCTCGCGGGTGACGGAGCTGCTCGGGCTCGACTTCGCGACGTTCACGAAAACGGTGCTGTTGCCGCAGGGCGAGTTCGACGAGTTCCTGCGCGGCGACGAGCCGCAGCGCCGCGACATCCTCTCCCGCCTGCTCGGCCTCGGACGCTACGAGGAGGCCGGCCGCGCGGCGCGCAACCGCTCCGCAGGCGCGAGCGAGGCTGCGCGCACGCTGCGCGAGCAGATGGAGCGGCTCGACGCCGCCACGCCGGAGGCGATCGCCGGCCTCGAACGGGAGCGCGACGTGCTGACGGCGCAGGTCGCGGCGCTCGAGGCGCGCAGTGGCCTGCTGGAGGCGCTGGAGCGGGAGGCGCGCGCGAGCACCGAGGCCGCTGCTGCGGCCGCGCGCGCCGAGGCCGCGAGTGCGGAGGCCGCCCGGGGATCCGAAGCGGCGCGAAACGCCCTCGCCGAAGCGGAGCAGGACTGCGAGCGCGCGCAGGCAGAGCACGATCGCCTCGAGGCGGAACGCGCCGCCCTCGGCTACGGCGAGCAGGCGCACCGCGAGCTCGAACGCCAGGCCGCGCTGCTGGAGCAGCGCGAGGCCGCGACCCGCGCCGTCGGCGAGGCCGAGGCGGAGCAGCGCGCGGCGATCGAGGCCGGCGAGCAGGCCTCGGAGCAGGCCGATGTGCTGCAGACGGAGGCGGAGCAGGCGGAGGCCGCACACGTGGCGGCGGACGAGGTCCGGCAGACCGCGCGGGACGCCCTCGCGGCCGCAGCCGCGGCGGCGCTGGCCACGGAACGGGCGCTCGGCGAGCAGGCGAACGCGTCGGACGAGGAACGCGCCGCCGCCGAGGACGCCGCCCTCGCGCGTGCGGAGGAGGCACGACAGCTGACCGCGCTCTCGGAGCGCCTGAGGGAGCAACGGGAGGCCGTCGCTGCAGCCGAGCGCGAGCAACAGGAGGCGCATGAGTCGCACGAGGCTGCCGCCGCCGCCTCGAAGGCTGCGGGGGCGCTGCTAAGTGGCGCCGAGCAGGCGCACGCCGGTCGCGCCGAGGCGCTCGAGGAGGCCCAGCGGCAGGACGCGGCGCTCACGCTCCAGCGATCGCTGAAGCCGGGCGACCCGTGTCCGGTCTGCGGCGAGCCGATCGAACGGATCGAGCTGCACGCCGCCCCCGCGCTCGACGGGGCGCGCGCGGCGCTCGATGCGGCGGAGGCGGTGCTCGCGGAGGCGCGCGGGGACCACGCGACAGCCTCGACCACCCTCGCGGCGGTGGAGGTGCGAGCCGCGCAGGCCGCCGAGGTGCAGGAGCGCGCGCAGGCGGCGCTCGCCGAGCTGCGCGAGGAGGCCGCGCGGGCAGGCACCGATCCAGACGCCCTCGACGAGGCGATCGCGGCGGCCGAGGCGGCCGCCGAAACCGAGCGCGCTCGGGCATCCGCAGCAGCAGCCGCCCGCGTCCGCGCCTCCGAGGCGTCGCGTGCGCTGGCGCTGCTGCGCGCCTCGATCGGCGAGGCGATCGGCGACGAGGAGGCGGGAGAGGCGGGAGCGCCGGAGGCCGTGCAGGCCGCCCTCGACGCGGCGATCGAGCAGCAGCGCGCGGCAGCCGCCGCTGCCGAGGGCGCCCGCGAGGCCGCGCGCCAGGCGGCCGACCGCGCCCGCGAGGGAGCCTCGAACGTGACGCGCGCGCAGGAGCGCTGCGAGCGGGCCGAGGCGGCCCTGGAGCGTGCGCGCGAACAACTCGCCGCGCTCGGCGGCGAGGACGCGGACCCGGAGGCCGTCCGCGCCGCCCTCGCCGCTGTGCAGCAGCAGGCCGCGCGCCATCGCGCGCTCGAGGCGTCGCTGCGCGAGGCCGGACAGGCCCTCGCCGGCGCCGGTGCGACGCGCGACGCGGCTCGGGAGGCGCTCACCCGAGCGGAGGCTGCCGTCGCACGCCTCGAGGGTGAGCTCGCTGGAGCCCGCGCGGCGGCGGACGAAGCAGGAGTCCGCTTCGCGGAAGCGTGGACCGCGGCGCAGGCGGATGGGGAGCCCTCGTGGGGGCGCGTGCCCGCGCTGCTCGCCGCGCACCGCGCCGCGCATGGCGATTGCGCACGGGACCAGGCCCTGGCCGCACAGCGGCTGGAGCGGGCGCGTGCGGATGCGGAGCGCGCGCTCGGGATGCAGGCCGAGGCCGAGAACTACGACGGCCGCGCGCAACTCTCGGACGCCCTCGCGCAGGAGCTGCGGCGCAACCGCTTCATCGCCTACGTGCAGCGCGAGGCGATGCAACTGCTGGCGGCCGATGCCGCGGAGCGGCTGCTCACGCTTTCCAGCGGCCGCTACCGGCTGGTCGCCGAGGGCGACGCCTTCTCGGTGATCGACAAGCTGAACGGCGACGAGCGGCGCTCGGTCAAGACGCTCTCCGGAGGCGAGACCTTCCTTGCCAGCCTCGCGCTGGCGCTGGCCCTCTCCGAGCGGCTGCCGGAGATCGCCGGGCACGGCGGCGCGATGTCGCTCGAGTCGCTGTTCCTCGACGAGGGCTTCGGCTCGCTCGACCAGGACTCGCTCGACACCGCGATCGGCGGCCTCGAGTCGCTCGCGGGCGGGCGGCGGCTGGTCGGCGTGATCTCGCACGTGCCCGAGGTCGCCGAGCGGCTCTCCGACCGCATCGAGGTGGTGCGCAGCGGCGCGGTGAGCACGATCCGCGATGCGCGTGCGTCCAGCGCGAGGGAAGCCCGCGAGGCGGTCGAGCAGCCGGTCTAGGCGGCGCTGCTCCCGCGGCGGCCGCGCTGCAGGACGTGGGCGAGCAGCGAGACGAGCGAGACGATTAGCGAGCCGAAGAGCGCCGACCAGAAGCCCTCGATGCTGAAGGCCAGGCCGAGTTGCCCGCAGATCCAGGCCGTGGCCGCCAGCAGGCCCGCGTGGATCACGAAGATGAAGAGCCCGAGCGTCAGCACGATCAGGCAGGCCGAGGCGAGGTAGGCGAGCGGCCGGACGAAGGCGTTGAGCAGCCCGAAGATCGCCGTCGCCGCTGCCAGCGAGGGCACGTCGTCAACCTGGATGCCGGGCACGAGCCCGGCGGCGAGCCAGAGGCCCGCCGCGTGCACGACGAAGCGCACGAGGATCTCGCGCGGCGACTTCGGCACCGAGTCGCCGAAGTCGAAGACCCTGACGCGGATGTCCCGTCTCATCTGGCTCGGCTCACGGAGTCTGCCTCCACGCTTCGTCGGCGGTGCCGGGGTCCGTCGCCAGCGCCTGGATGCGCTCCTCGTCGGCGGGGACGCGCGCGTCCTCGGCGGCCCCGATGCGGCGCGAGTAGAGCACGACGATGGCGATCAGGACGGCTTCCGCGGCGCCCTCGGCGATCAGCGCGCCGCGCACGCCGATCGCGTCGGCGAGCGCGCCGATGGGGAGCGAGACGAAGCCGAGGAAGCTGAAGCTGGAGACGATCAGCGCCTGCACGCGCCCATCGTAACGGCGGTGCGAGTAGGCCATGCCGAGCCCCAGCACGAAGGAGATATAGCCCATCTCGACGGCGCCCAACAGCACGATGATCACCAGCGCGATCGGGAAGTTCGGAGCGAGGCCGAAAGCGATGACGACCAGCCCGAACAGGAACGAGATCCCGAGGAAGAGTTGCCAGGCCACGGGACGATGCACGACCGACGCCGCCCAGACCGTGACGACGATCGCACCGACGGAGGAGGCGGAGGTGATGGCGCCCAGTTCGAAGGCGTCGCGCCCGAAGACATCGATCACCATCCCCGGCAGCAGGACGAAGTAGGGAATCGAGGTCAGGGCCACGCAGTACGCCGTGATCACGGTGACGAGCAGCGCGGGCCGCCCTCGCACGTAGCGCAGGCCCGCGGCGAGGGTGCCGAAGAAGGAGTCGCGCGACTGCTCCTCGCTGCGGAACTCGCCGGGCACGCGGAAGGTCAGCCAGGCGGCGACGCCGTAGCAGAGGGCGACGAGCAGGAAGACCCCGCCGGCGCCGAACAGGGTGCCGACCAGCCAGCCGCCGCCGATCGGCCCGAGGATGCGTCCCACGCCCATCGCGCCCTGCTGCAGCACCACACCGCGGCCCGCGCCCTGCGCGCCGAGCAACTGCCCGGTCATCGCCTGCCGCGAGGGCACGAGGAAGGCGACGGAGAAGCCCTCGATCAGGGATTGGGAGAAGAGCATCCAGTACTCCAGCAGCCCGCTCAGCGTGATCACCCCGAGCAGCAGCGCCTGCGTCATCAGCAGCACCTGGGCGGCCGAGAGCACCGACTTGCGCGAGAGGCGGTCCGTGATCACGCCCGCCCCGATCATCGTGGGGAACAACGCGAGCCCGAAGGCGAAGAGCTGGGCGGCGACGGCGGTGTTGGATCCGGTGAGGTCGAAGGCGAGGAAGGCGCGCACGACACCCGCCGTCATCATCCCGAGGAACTGGATCAGCGTCGCCGTCCAGAGCTGCCGGTAGGCGCCGCTCGCGAGCGGCGAGAGGGCGCCGCGACTCCACCTGCTCCCGGATTGGGCGTCCGAAGGCTGCGCGCTCATCGGCGCGGGGCGGCGCGGTTGCGTTGGGCTGCCATCAGGCGGTCACGCTACGCCCCACCCGGCCCTGCGGCTACAGCTCGGCGAGGGCGACCGCGCGGCCCTCGGACCAGCTGCGCCAGACGGCTTCGGTGAACTGCATGTAGCGGACGCCGTCCTCGAAGCTGGTCAGCTCGACGGGCGCGCCCTCGCGGATCGAGGCGACGAAGTCGGCCTCGACGTTCCAGGCGCCTGCCGTGCCGGGGTCCGGATCGAGGGGTTGCGGCTCCTCGCCGAGCGAGGCGAGCGTCATGTGGTCGCCGGCCTGCGTCCAGTGCAGGGTGGCGGCGCTGCCGTAGAGCGAGATGCCGTTGGTGGCGGCGGGGGCGTGCGTGTGCGCGCTCAGCTGGTAGCTGACGCGCGCGCCATTGGCCATGCGCGCGAAGATGCCGAGGCTGTCGGGAATCCCGATCGCGTAGTCCTCGCCGCTCTCGGGGTCGCGCCGCGAGGTGACGAAGGTGGCGGCGTCGGCGACGACGCGCTCGGTGGGGCCGAGCCAGCGTTGCACGGTCTCGGCGAAGATGCCGAGCATCATCGTGTTGCGGCCGGAGTACTCGCTGCGCTCACGCCAGTGCAGCGGCGTGGCGGGGTCGAGCGCGCCGCCGCCGAGGACCGTGACGTGCGCCTCGCGCAGCGCGCCGAGCGCCCCCTCCGCGAGCAGGCGGCGGATCGTGCGCCAGCTCGCGAGGTCAAACGGCGCGGGCACGATCTGGGCGACGCGGTCTGGACGCGCCCGGGCGGCGGCAAGCATCTCGCGCGCCTCGGCGGCGTCCATCGCCATGCGCGCCTCGCAGAGCACGTGCTTGCCGGCCTCCAGCGCGCGCACGCTGTACTCGCGGTGGCGGTACGGCCAGGTGCCGATGCAGATCGCGTCGATCTCCGGGTCGTCGAAGATTGCCGCCGGCTCCTCGTCCACGCGGGCGATGCCGAACTCGTCGGCGACGCGCTGCCCGCTCTCGCGCGAGCGGTTGCAGACTGCCGCAAGCTCGACGCCCGCGATCGCCTGGAAGCCGGGGATGTGGCGGGAGCGGGTGTTCGCGCCCGCGCCGATGAAGCCGATGCGCAGTGTCTCGCGGTCGGTGTCAGTTGCCATGCTCGCCTCCTCGGGCCACCGCCCGCTTGCGTGCGGCAGGGCGGCGGCGGCCAGCGTATCCTCTGCGTGCGAGCGGCAGCGCGCCAGACGCAGCACGCCGCTCGCCATCGAGGGTGGAGCCCGGCATGACGCTGCAACACGGCGGCGAGCAGCCCCAGGCCGAGGTCACGGCGCTGCTTCGCGCCGTCGGTCAGTTGCTGGTCGCCATCTCCGGCGACGAGGCCGCCCCGGCCGCGCAGCCCGCCGCGCCGGCGGAGCCACCGGCGCGGACGGCGCCCCCGCTGGAGGAGATCGAGCAGATCCTCGCCGACGCCCGCGCCCGCGCGCAGCAGCTGATCGACGAGTCGTTCGCCGAAGCGCGGGAGCAGATCGAGGCCCTCGCGGCTGCGGGCGCCACGCCCGGGGAGCCGCCGCCCTCCGAGGAGCCGGCCGGAGCGCTGGGCGAGAAGCTCCGCTCCCTGCAGGAGCTGCTCGGCGACATCGACGCACTGCAACAGGCCCAGTCCGAGGAGCCTGCCCCGCCCGAGCCCGAAGCGCCGGAACCCGAGGCGGCGATGGACGTACCGCCGGCCGCCTCGCAGGAGCCGGAGGCGCCAGCCGCGACCGTGGAGGATGCCGGCGCGGAGCGCGTCGAGGCCGTGGCGTGGAGCGAGGACGGGGCCGAGGCGGGCGGCGTGTTCCAGCCGGAGGGCGGCTCGGTGCTGCTGCGCGTGACGCCGGTCGAGGGGTTCCAGGGCCTGCTGCGCGTGCAGGGGGCGCTCGCGCAGCTCGCCGAGGTTCGCCAGGCCTTCGTCGAGGGCTACGCGGAGGGCGAGGCGCAGCTGCGGCTCACGTTCGACGCAGCGGTCGGCGCCGAGGCGCTCGGGGCGGCCCTCGGCGAACGGCTCGGCGTGCGCGTGGAGGCGGCGGACGTCTCCGAGGCCGAGCGCAGCCTGCGCTTCGAACTGCGGTAGCCCGCCCGCAGGGCGCCCGATGCACCTCGAACGCCTCACGCTCGCCAACGTCCGCACCTTCCGCGACCTCGATCTGGCGCTGGAGCCCGGCGCCTACGTCGTTAGCGGGCCGAATGCGAGCGGCAAGAGCAACCTGCTGGAGGCGATCACGCTGCTGGCGACCGCGCGCAGCGCGCGGGCGCGCGCCGACATCGAGCTGATCTCGCGGGAGTCGTTGCGCGACGACCCGCTGCCCGCCGCACGCCTGGTCGCCGAGGTTTCGACGGCGAGAGGTTCGGTCGCCGTCGAGCTTGCGGTGACGGTGCGCGAAGGATCGACGGCGGAGGGACGCCCGGCGGCGACGGGACGGCGCTTCCGCGTCAACGGGGTCGCGAGGCGCGCCTCGGACCTGATCGGCCAGCTGCGCGTCGTGCCCTTCTCCGCCGACGACCTGCAGATCATCGCTGGGTCGCCGGGTCAGCGCCGCCGCTACCTGGACATCACGATCTCGCAGCTGGACGTGCGCTACGTGCGCGCGCTGCAGCGCTACCAGCGCGTGCTGACGCAGCGCAACGGGCTGTTGCGGCGGCTACAGGAGCGGCGCGGCCGGGGCGCCGACGAGCTCGAGTTCTGGGACGGCGAACTGGCGATGGCGGGCGGCGTGATCCTCGCCGGCCGCGCCTCGGCGCTGGCCGCGCTCGCCGCGGGCGCTGCCGAGCGCTGGGAGCAGCTCGCGCCCTTCTCGCCGCCGCTCGAGGTGCGCTACCAGCCACGGCTGCCGCCGGACCAGGCCGCGGCGCTCTCGGCCGCCGGGCCCGGCGGCCCGGAGGACGCCACGGGGGCCGCGCAGGCCGCGCTGCTCGAGACGCTGCTGGCGCGCCGTGGCGACGACATCGCCGCGGGCATGACGCGCAGCGGGCCGCACCGCGACGATGTGCACTTCGCGATCGGCGAGGGCGAGGCGGGCGCCTTCGCCTCGCGCGGCGAGCAGCGCACGCTCGCCCTCGCGCTGCGGCTGGCCGAGGTCGCGCTCTCGCACGAACGCACGGGCGACCCACCGCTGCTGCTGCTCGACGACATCCTCTCGGAGCTGGACGCGGCGCGCCGCGAGCGCGTGCTGGCCGCCGCCTACGGCGTCGACCAGGTCGTTATCACCACGCCCGACCCGGACCGCCCCGGCGCCGACGAGCTGCCCGACGCGCGCCGCTACCGCATCGAGGACGGCGAGCTGCAAGCGGGCGACTGAGCGCGAGGTTTCGAGGGGCGTCCTGACTACTCGCCGAGGAACCCGTGGGGCCGCGGCGCGACCAGCACGTCGAGCGCCCTCGGCTCGACCGTCAGCGTGAGCGGCGTTTTGCCGAGGTACTCACCGTCCGCCTGCACCGCCAGCGGCAGCTCCGGCTCGACGCGGATCGCGGAGCCTCGGAGGTAGTCGGCGGAGCCGCCGAGCAGCGGCGCGAGGGGGCCTCGGATGCCCCGGCCGAGGGCGCGCGGGACGGTCCGCGCACCGAGCGAGAGGCGCGAGGCGAGACTGCCGCCGCAGAACGCCACGAGGTCGAGCAAGCCGTCGTCGGCGCGGGCGTCGCCGGTGAGCCGCGAGACGAGGCCGTAGAGCCGCGTGTTGCCGGCGATGGCGAAGAGCAGCGAGCGCTCGATCGCCGCCCCCTCGGAACCCTCGATCGCGATGCGCGTGTGCGCCGCCGGCGCGCGCAGCAGGCGCTCCGTACCGTGGAGGGCGTACGGGACGGGGCCGAGCCAGCGCTTCGCCCGTCCTCCCCCGCCGATGCGACGCACGACCTCGGCGTCCAGCCCGGTGCTGCACATCAGCAGGAAGAGGCGCTCCGAGCGTACGCCGTCGGGATCCGCGAACTCCGCGCGGCCGAGGTCGATGCGGACGCGGCGCGCGCCCTCGATCCAGGCAAGCGCGCGACCGGCACTGCGCGGGATGCCTGCCTCGCGCGCCCAGACGTTGCCGGTGCCCGCCGGGATGGCGGTGAGCGCGGTCTCGCTGCCCGCGAGGCCGTTCATCGCCTCGTGGATGGTCCCGTCGCCGCCTGCCGCGACGAGCAGCTCGACGCGCTCGCGCGCGGCGTCGGCGGCGAGTTCGCGTGCGTGGCCGGGCGCCGAGGTGCTGCGCAGCTCGATCGCCACGCCTTGTGCGCGCAACGGCTCGACAGCCTCGCGCAGCGCGGCCTCCGAGGGCGCGCGGCGGGCGCGCGGGTTGCGGACGATCAGCAAGCTGCCGGGTAGCACCCCTCGATGCTAGCAGGACGCCTCGCCGCGCCGGGTCGCCGCTGCGGCGCGCCCGTTCGTCGCAGGGCAGCGGTTTCGTATGATGGCCGACGGACGGAGGGCGCATGCTCGACATCACCCGCATCGACCGCGTCGGCGTCGTCGTGCCGGCGTTGCCGCCGCAGGTCGCGCTGTTCGAGGAGCTGTTCGGCTTCCGCGCCGGCCAACCGACCATCGACGCCGACGGCAGCGCGGTCCGCGTCCGGCTCTCGATGCCGGGCGGCTCCGACGTCGACTGGGAGGTGGCCGCACCCACGCTCAAGTCCTCGCCGTTGCAGGCGTTCATCGACAGCCCACTCGGGCCGGGCATCCACAACCTCGTGCTGCGGGTGCCCGACCTCGACGCCGCCGTCGAGGAGCTGCGAAGCCACGAGATCGAGCCGTGGCGTGGCGACCCCGGCGACGGCAGCGAGCCGGGCAAGGAGGTCTACATCCACCCCTCGCGCGGCGGGCAGGGATTCCTCTTCCGCCTGCGCGGCCTCGAGGCCGGGGGCGAGCGGCCGCCGCCGCCCGAGGACCACGAGGGCGCGCTTGGCATTGTCGCGCTGGACCATCTCTCGCACGCCCACGGCGAGCGCGACGTCCTCGCGGGCTGGTACGAGCGGGTCTTCGGGATGCGGCTGCAGCGGCGCGGACAGGAGGACGAGCGGCCGTTCGCGACGACGGTGCTCGACATTCCGACCGGGCAGATGCACTGGGAGGTGATCCAGCCCGTCGGCGAGCGCTCGTTCATCCAGCGCTTCATCGAGCGCCGCGGCCCCGGCATCCACCACGTCACCTTCCAGGTCGGTGACTGGGAGCGCGCGATCGCGGCCTGCGAGGCCTACGACGTGACCACCTTCGGCGGCTCGGAGGGCGTCAGGGACGGCTGGGGCTGGGCCGAGACCTTCCTCCATCCCCGCCAGGCCGGCGGCATGCTGGTGCAGCTCTTCTGGGAAGAGCACCCGGGCGTGTGGATCTAGGCGTGGCCCCGGACCTCGACCTCGGCGCGGCGACGATCACCGGCCTCGGCGAGCGTATCCGGCGCCGCGAGCTGTCGCCCGTCGACGTGATCGAGGCGACGAACGAGCGCATCGAGCAGCTGCAGCCCGTGCTGCACTCGTTCGTCACGCACTGCGGCGACTACGCGCTGGAACGCGCGCGCCAGGCGGAGCGCGAGATCGCGGCGAACCGCTATCGCGGACCGCTGCACGGCATCCCCTACACGCTGAAGGACGTGATCGCCACGCGCGGGGTGCGCACCACCTTCGGCAACCCTCGAGGCGTGGACTACCGCCTGCCGGAGCAGGCGACGCTGCACCGGCTGCTGGAGGAGGCGGGCGCGATCCTCGTCGGCAAGGTGGTCTCCGAGATCGGCCGCGACACGCGCGGGCCGGTCGGCTGCCGCAACGCCTGGGACCCCTCGCGCAGCCCCGGCACCTCGAGCAGCGGCTCCGGCTCCGCCACTGCCGCCTCGCTGGGGCTGCTCTCGATCGGCACGGACACGGGCGGCTCCGTCCGCCACCCTGGCAGCAACAGCAACCTCGTGGCGATGAAGCCGACGTTCGGGCGCATCTCCCGCCACGGCATCTGGGCCGCCTCGTGGAGTGACGACACCGCCGGACCGCTGACCAAGACCGTTGAGGACAACGCCACCGCCCTCGAGGCGATCGGCGCCTACGACCCGCTCGACCCGCTCAGCATCAACGAACCGCCCTCGGACTACCGCGCCGGCCTCGGCGACGGCATCGCCGGGGTGCGGATCGGCGTGCCGGTCGACGACTGGATCTGGCGCGACTGGCTGAGCGAGGAGGAAGAGGAGATCGCGCGCGCGGCGATCGAACGGCTCGGCGAGCTGGGCGCCGCGCTCTCGGAGGTGCGGCTGCCGCTCGCGGAGCACGCGCGCAACCGCGCGCTGGGCCTCTCGCTGGCCTCGGAGCGTCCGGTCTTCATCCGCGATCACTTCAGCGAGGAAGAGATCGAGGCGTGGACGGAGATCCACCCGCAGATCGAGGCTGGCGAGGCGCAGAGCTTCGAGCAGTACCTGCACACGCAGCAGTTCCGCGCGCGGATCACGCAGGAGGCGAACGCCGTGCTGCGCGAGGTGGACGTGATCGCGCTGCCGACGGGCAGCACCTACGGCGACGCCTGGGACGCTGAGACGGTCGTGATCCGCGGCCGCGAGGTGCAGGCCCGATCGCGCGGGGTCTACCGCAACGGCGCGGCCAGCGTCTCCGGGCACCCCGCGATCTCGGTGCCGTGCGGCTTCGGCAACGACGACCGCTGGCCGGTGGGGCTGATGCTGCACGGCCGCTCGCTGGAGGAGGGGCTGCTCTACCGCGTCGCCCACGCCTACCAGCAGTCCACCGACTGGCACCTCCGCCAGCCGCCGCTCTGACCTCGTGCGGTTCGACCGCTGCGTGGTCCACGCGCCGGTGCCGGACCCATAGCTCGGCGTGACAGAGGCACGTCCGCGGCGTCTGCGGATGTGTGCCCGGTCAGCGCAGAGCCGCCGGACTGTCATTGACCGGCACCGCCCCGCTCCGTACGGTGTAGCCGCCCCGCGCTGGCCTTTGAACCCCCTGCAGCACGCGCGCGAGGAGCATGGTCTTGCGGCGTTTCGCGTTGGCCGTGGGGAAGCAGACCCTGGGCGCGCTCCGAGACCTGGCCCCCATCTTCGCCGTTGTCGCGTTCTTTCAGATTGTCGTCCTGCAACAGCCCTTTCCGGACATCGCCGACGTGATTGTCGGTCTGGTGTGCGTGGTCCTGGGGCTGGCGCTGTTCATCCAGGGGCTGGAGAGCGGGCTGTTTCCGCTCGGCGAGGCGCTCGCGCAGGGGATGGCGCGCAAGGGCAGCACGACCGCACTGCTGGCGATGGCGTTCTGTCTCGGCTTCGGCACCACCGTGGCGGAGCCGGCGCTGATCGCCGTCGCGGCCGAGGCGGCCGAGGTGGCGGCGGATGCGGACTTCATCGGCGGCAGCCAGGCCGCCCAGGACCAGTACGCCCTCGAGGTGCGCGTGGTGGTGGCCGTCGCCGTCGGCCTCGCGATCGTGCTGGGGGTCCTGCGCATCCTGAAGGGGTGGCCCATTCACCGCTTCATCATCAGCGGCTACGTGTTGGTCATGGTGATGACCCTGTTCGCGCCCGAGGAGATCGTGGGGGTGGCGTACGACTCCGGGGGCGTGACGACCAGCACGATCACGGTGCCCCTGATCACCGCGCTGGGGGTGGGCCTCGCCTCCACCATCCGGGGGCGCAGCCCGATGCTCGACGGCTTCGGGCTGATCGCCTTCGCCAGCCTCACGCCCATGATCTGCGTGCTGGGCTACGGGATGGTGGCGTGATGCTGGAGTTTGCGGCGCGCTTCGGCGACACCCTGCTGTACACGCTGAGGGACGTGACGCCCATCGTCGTGATCCTGGTGGTGTTCCAGGTGGGGGTGCTGCGCCGCAGCCTGCCCAACATCCGGGGCATCGTCACCGGGTCGGTCATGGTGCTGCTGGGCCTGGCGCTGTTCCTGATCGGGCTGGAGCAGGCGCTGTTCCCCATCGGCGAGACGATGGCGCGGCAACTCACGGAGACGGCCGGGCCGTCGTCGCTGGCGAGCGCTGTGCGCTGGGAGGACTACTGGGTCGTCTATCTCTTCGCGGCGGCGATCGGCTTTGCGACGACTGTGGCCGAGCCGGCCCTGATCGCGGTAGCGCTGAAGGCCGAGGAGGTTTCGGGCCGCACGGTGAACGCCTGGGGGCTCCGGATCGCCGTGGCGGTGGGTGTGGCCGCCGGGGTGTCGCTGGGGTGCTTCCGCATCGTGACGGGCACGCCGCTGCCGTGGTACATCGTGGTGGCCTACGTGGTCGTCATCGTGCAGACGTTCCTGAGCAGGCGCACCATCGTGCCGCTGGCCTACGACAGCGGAGGCGTCACTACCTCGACCGTCACGGTGCCGGTGGTGACGGCGCTGGGGCTGGGCCTCGCCGCCAACGTCCCGGGGCGCAGCCCGCTCCTCGACGGCTTCGGGCTCATCGCTTTCGCCAGTGTCTTTCCGATCATGTCGGTGCTAGGCTACGCCATCGTCGCGGAGCGGATAGGGCGCTGGCGCACACGGAGGGAACGCCAGGGGGTCGAGTCATGAAGATGGCGCTGGTCGTCGCGCTGGTGAACACCGAGAAGACGAACGACATCATCGATGCGGCGCGGGCCGGCGGCGCGACGGGCGCCACCATCATCGGCGGCGTGCGTGGCGAGGGACTGAAGCCGGCAAAGACCTTTCTCGGGCTGGACCTGGCGGCGAGCGGGGACGTCGTGCTCTTTCTCGTCGCGGAACCGCGGGCCCGGGACATCCTCGAGCGCCTCGCGGCGGCCGGGGGCATGGACCGCGAGCACGGCGCCGGCGTCGCCTTTCAACTCACTATCGAGGACGCCGTCGGCCTCTCAACGCAGTTGCCCACGCTCATGGAGGAGTTGGAAGACGCCGTATGACCGATCAGGGCGACCACCCGGCGATCCGCGTGTCCGACATCATGGGGGCCCAGGTGCACGCCATCGACGGACTGGCGACGGTGGCCGAGGCCCTGGCGATGATGAAGCGGCTGCAGATCAGCTCGCTGGTGGTCAACCGCCGTCACGACGACGACGAACCGGGGCTGATCACGGTGAGCGATCTGGCGCGTGAGGTTGTCGCGCGCGACCGCGCGCCCGAGCGGGTCAATGTCTACGAGGTCATGGCGAAACCGGCGCTGACGGTGCGCTCGGGGATGCTGGCGCGCTACGCGGTGCGGCTGCTGGTGCAGTTTCACGTCTCGCGGGCGCTCGTGGTCGACGACGCCGGGACTCCCCGAGGCCTGGTGACGCTGCGCGACCTGGTTCTGGGGCTGACCCCGGAGTAGCCGTCGAGCCCCTGCGTCACGGCGCCCAGCGATCAACACAGCGATGACCAGGCAGGACGCGATGCGGATCCCTCACGGGGTCGCCGTGGCGAGACCCTGAGAGGCGACGCCAATCCCTGTCAGGACTTCGGCGGGTGGCTGCGGCGGGACACGGCCGGAACCCCGCGTCAGGCGCTCCGGCCGATCCGCTTTCGCTTGCGCTGCACATAGTCGACCAGGATGTACTCGCCGAGCTTGTCCGGCGTCGTGTAGAAGACGCGGCCGCCGTTGATCTTCGCGAGCTGGTTCACGAACTCCTTGAGATAGTAGTTGCGGTCCAGCATGAAGGTGTTGATCGTGATGTCCGCCTGCGTGCAGCGGCGGACCTCCTTCAGCGTCTCGCGGATCGTCGTCGGGCTCGGCGGGTAGGAGAACTGCGAGCGCCCGCGCTCCAGGTGGGCGGTCGGTTCGCCGTCCGAGATCATGATGATCTGCCGCGTGCCGCCGCTGTGCCGGGCGAGCTTGTTGCGGGCCATCATCAGCGCGTGGTGCATGTTGGTGCCGAGCACGGACTCGTCCCAGCGCACGTACGGCAGATCGGCGATGCGCAGCTCCCGCGCGTAGGCGGAGAAGCCGAGGACGTAGAGCTCGTCGCGCGGGTACTGCGTGCTGATCAGGTTGTGCAGGGCGAGTGCGACCTTCTTCGCGGACTGGAACGAGCCGCGCAGCGCCATCGACCAGGAGAGGTCGACCATCACCACGGTGGCCGTCTCCGTCAGCTGCTCGGAGCGGTGTACCTCGAAGTCGTCGGGCATGAGGCGCACGGGCGTTTGCGGCCCCTCGCGCTCGACGGCGTTCATGATCGTGCGGCCCATGTGCAGGTGGAACGGGTCGCCGAACTCGTACTCCTTGGTGTCCTCGGTGCGTTCGCCGTGGCGTCCCGCCTCGGGGATTGGGTGGTTGCCGATGCCCTGGCGCTTGAGCTGCGCGTAGATCTCGGTGAGCGCGCGCTGGCCGATCATGCGCGTGCCGCGAGGCGTCAACTCCCAGTTGTTGCCCTCGCGCCGGATGTAGCCCTCGCGCTCCAGGATCTCGAGCAGCTCTCCGAGCTGGTCGATTGCCTCGGACGCCTCGTCGCCGAGCAGTTCGCGCAGCTGGTCGAGGTCGATGCCGTCGATGTCGCCGTCGTACTGGGCGCGCTCCAGCTGGCGCTCGAGACCGTCGATGTCCTGCATCTCCGACATCAGTTGCATCGCCGCATCGAGGCCGATCTCCTCGTCGCCGCGGAAGGGGTAGGCGGGCGCGCGCTCGGCGCCGGGGTTGAGGTACTCGAGGTTGGCCGCGAGCTGTGAGAGCTCGCCCTCGAGCTCCGGGTCGCCGAACTTGTCCGCCATCAGCGACTGCAGTTGCTGGCGCTGGTCGCCGGGCAGCGACTCCATCAGCGACTGCATCGCCTGCGTCTGCGCCTGCATTTGCGCGATCAGCTCGTCGAGCGACTCGGGCGGGTTGTCGCCGAACATGTCGCCGTACTTGTCCATGAAGGAGTCGAAGTCCGGCTGCTCGCCGCGCATGCGCTGGATCAGCATGTCGTTGAGGTCGCGCAGCATCTCCTTCATGCGCTCGAGGTCGCCCTCGGACATCTCGTCGACCATCTGCGAGACGTCCTTGAAGAAGGACTCGGTCATCGCCTGCTTGAGCTGCTCGAGCAGTCCCTGGAACTTGTCGCGCGCGTCCGGGTTGAGGAACTCGTAGTTCTGCAGCGACTGGACCTGGCCCGCGGGCTCGTCCGGCAGCTCTTCGAGGTACTGCTGCTTGCGCTCGACGATGCGGCGCAGCATGTCGGACAGGTCGCCATCCTCGGCTGCGCCGCCCTCGCCGCCGGACCCCTGCGCGGGCGCGCCGCCCGCCGTCTCGCCGGGGGCGCCTGCCTGCTGCTGCGCGGCGCCGCCGTCGCCCTGCTGGCCCTCGGCGCCCTGCGGGCCCTGCTCGTCCTGCTGGCCGTCGGCCTGTGCGCCCGCGCCTGCCTCGCCGTCCTCGTCCGGCGCCTGATCGGCGGCGTCCGGCTCCGGCTGCGAGGGTCCGCCGGCCTCGGCGAGCCGCTGGTCGAGCGTGCTCTGTTCGAGGTCGAGGATCTCGCGCAGCGCCTCCTCGATCTGCTGCATCGTGCCGCCGAGGTCGAACTGGTCGAGGCGCTGGCGGCGCTGCTGCCGCAGCTGGTGAAGCAGGTCGCGCAGGCCGGGGGCGCGCGCCCCGTCCGGCCTGCGCATCCCGCGCTGCATCAGATTGCGCAGCGCGTGCTGCAGGTCGCCGAAGTTCATCAGGTCGTCGGACAATGCCTCGAGGATGTCGCCGGCTTCGAGTTCCGGGATCTCCTGGCTGCCGTCCCAGGCGGAGTAGCGCGCGAGCTGCGTCATCGTTCGAGCCTCCCGCTCCTCCGTGCTCCGCCGGGTCCGTGCCCGGCCGGGTTCGCTCAGCCTCGGTAATGGGCCTCGCCGTCGATGCTGTCCTTGTTGAGCCGCTTGTTGAGATGCAGCCCTTCGAGCACGAACTCGATCGCCGCGGCCTGCTCGGCCGCCGACTCGCCCGTGGCCACGGCGGCGACGGCCTCCGCGAGCCCGTCCACGCTGCCGAGCATCGTCAGGTACCCCTCCGAGGGCATTCCCTCGCCGACCTCGGCCGTGACGCCGGTCTTGAACGACTCGATCAGCGGCTCCATGTCGCTGATGCTGCAGTGGCGGTTGAAGACGGCCACGACCGCGCCCTGGATCAGGCGCTCGATGATCTGATCCTCGCGGCCTTCCTCGACGGTCTCGAGCTCGACCTTGCCTTCGAGCGAGGCGCGGATGAAGCCGAGGTCGGAGATGCGCGGCGCGACCTCCGGCTCGCCGAGCCGCACGGCGCGCCGCAGCGCGTTGGCGACGAGCGACTCGTAGTTGGAGATCGAGGCGCGCACGGAAACCCCGGAGCGCTGGTTCACGTCCGGCGAGCGGCGCGCGAGGCGGGTGACCTCGGCGATGATCTCCTCCATGTAGCGCGGGATCCGCAGCTCGCGCCCGGCCGAGCCGACCTCGACGCGCTCCTGGGCGACGATGTCCAGTTCCTCGTCGATGTCGCGCGGGTAGTGCGTGCGGATGTGCGAGCCGTAGCGGTCCTTGAGCGGGGTGATGATGCGGCCGCGGTTGGTGTAGTCCTCCGGGTTGGCCGTCGCCACGATGAAGACGTCGAGGTCCAGGCGCACCTTGTGGCCGCGGATCTGGATGTCGCGCTCCTCCATCACATTGAGCAGGCCGACCTGGATGCGTTCGGCCAGGTCCGGCAGCTCGTTGATCGCGAAGATGCCGCGGTTGGTGCGCGGGATCAGGCCGTAGTGGATGGTCAGCTGGTCGCTCAGGTAGCGGCCCTCGGCGACCTTGATCGGGTCCACCTCGCCGATCAGGTCGGCGATGGTGATGTCTGGCGTGGCGAGCTTCTCGCCGTAGCGCTCGTCGCGGTGCATCCAGTGGATCGGCGCGTCGTCGCCGTGCTCCCCGATGATCTGGCGGCCCTGCTCGCTGATCGGGTCGAAGGGGTTCTCCGGGATCTCGGCGCCGGCGAGCGTGGGGATCCACTCGTCGAGCAGCCCGGTGAGGCTGCGAATCAGGCGGGACTTCGCCTGCCCGCGCTCGCCGAGCAGGATCACGTCGTGGCCGGAGAGGAGCGCGTTCTGGAGCTGCGGGATGACGGTCTGGTCGTAGCCCTGGATCTCGGGGAAGAGGTCGTCGCCGCTCTCGATCGCGGCGATCAGGTTCTCGCGCAGCTCCTCGCGGACGCTGCGCACCTGGTAGCCGGAGCGGCGCAGGGCGCCGAGGGTCGTCGCTCGCTTGCTCGCCACCTGGTCCTCCTTGCCGCTGCCCCCCGGGGACGGGCGTGACCGAATCCGTCGCGAGGCTCCCGGGCAGGGCCGCACCGCGCGGTGCGGTGCGTGTCTCGCCGCTCCGGATGGGAACTCCGTATCCCGCCTCGTACGGCGCTCAGTATACGTGCAGTGTCATACACGGCGGCGAGGTGGCCGGACCGCGTGGCTGCGGGCTTGTCGGGCACGCCAAACAGCGGGCCGGGAACGGCCCGCTGTCAGGGGATTCGCGGAGCGTCAGGAAGCGGCGCTGTGGCCGTTCGTCTTGCCGTTGCCGTTCGCGACGGTCTCGATCAGGTCCGGCGACTCGACCAGCGCCTCCACGGCGCGCCCGAGGCGGGAGTCGCGCACGACGATCACGTCGTTGGTCTCGACGATCTCGCTGAACGGCACGTCCAGCTCGGCGGCGATGTTCAGGGCAGTGGAGAGGGGTACCTCTCGCTTGCCGGTCTCATAGTTGGAGAGCGATGCCTGGGTGATGCCGGCGCCTCTGGAGACGTCGGTCTGGGAACGGCCGGCCCGGTGACGCAGCGTCCGCAGCTGATGGCCGAGCTTTGCCCGGTGTTCCAGGCTCCCTGACTTTCGCATTTCGGGTCCCGCTCCTCCCCTTGCCGCCGCGTTGCCGGGGGCCCATCGACCCCCGCGAACCCGGCGATTGTTCAAACTTGCACAATAGAGATTATCGAGCCATGGGCTTTGGAGCAAAGGGCCCGCGGCGCACTCGTGCGAACAGCCAGAATCAGCCGCGGGAGCCGAGCAAATCCTCGGCGCGGAGGTCGGACATCGCGGCGTCGAAGGCGGCGAGCGTGTCCTCGATCTCGGCCTCGCCGTGCGTCGCCGAAACCATGCCGCCCGTGCCCATCAGGTCCACGCCGTGGTTGAGCAGCGCCTGCCGCAGCGGGACTGCTAGCGCCGCGTCCACGCCTCGAGCCTCCTCGGCGGCGTCCCACTCCACATCGGAGGGCCGCGGCGCGTCGTAGCCGAGGTTGAGATGCCACATCGAGGAGACCGCGAAGGCCGAGCCGGGCACGGCGCGGTCGGCGAAGAGCGCGTTGAGGCCGCGCACCAGCGCCGCCGTGGTTGCGTCGGCCCGCTCCGTCTGGCCGCCCGCCTCGATGATGCGCAGCGCGGCGATGCCGGCGGCGGCGGCGGGCGGCTGCGCGTTGTAGGTGCCCTGGTGCGGCACGCGCAGGCGGCGGTTCCAGACCTCGTCGCCCGCGCGGAACTCGAGCATCGAGATCACGTCCTCGCGGCCGGCCACGCAGCCGCCCGGCAGGCCGCCCGCGAGGATCTTCGCGTAGCTCGCGAGGTCGGCGGTGACGCCGAAGCGCTCCTGCGCGCCGCCGGGGGCCATGCGGAAGCCGGTGATCACCTCGTCCATGATCAGCAGCGTCCCGGCCTGCTCGGTCAGCTCGCGCGCCGCCCGCAGGTAGTCCGGCCTGAGCGGGTGGAGGCCCCAGTGCGCGCCCGTCGGCTCGAGGATCACCGCCGCCACGTCGCGAGGCGCGAGCGCCTGCTCGAGCGCCGGGACATCCCCGGACGGCACGATCGTCAGGTCGTCGTAGAAGCCGGGGGGCACGCCGGCGGCGCTGGCCCGCGTCTCGCTCTCGCGCAGCTGGCCGACGGCGAGGTCGTGCCAGCCGTGGAAGTGGTCGGCGAGCTTGATCACGCGGTTGCGGCCCGAGAAGGCACGCGCGAGGCGCAGCGCCATCATCGTCGCCTCGGTGCCGGACGAGGTGAAGCGCACGCGTTCGGCGCAGGGCGCCATGCGCAGCACCAGCTCGCCCCACTCCAGCTCGCGCGCCTGCGAGGAGCCGAAGTGCGTACCGTCCTCGAGCGCCGCGCGGATCGCCGCCAGCACCTCGGGGTGGTTGTGCCCGAGCAGCAGCGCCCCGTGCCCGCCGATGTAGTCGACGTACTCGTGCCCGTCGACGTCCGTCTTGCGCGGCCCCTGCGCACGCTCGACGTAGATCGGGAACGGCTCGAAGGCGCGCACATCGTGCGTGACGCCGGAAGGGAAGACGGAGGCAGCGCGCTCCGCCAGCTCCCGCGAGCCGGGGTGCGTGTCCTCGAAGGTCTGGAGAATGGTCACTGTGCTGGTCCTCGGTCCCGCTACCAATCGAGCGTGATCTCACGATCCGAGATGCAAAACAGCATCAGGTCGAGGATATCGCGACCCAGCAGCGAGGGAAGGCCTGGCGCCGCCGGATCGAGGGCGATCTGCGCCGCGCCCGGGAGTGCCCAAAGCGCACCGTCCTGGTCCTGGAACGCGTAGACGGCCTCTTCGATGCCGTAGTCCTTCGATCCGCCGCCGATGCCGGACATGCTGAGGCCCGACGTCAACCCGGTGCCGGTGCGGACGGACTCCGCATCGAATGCGCGACGGTCATTCAGGTGAATCAGTGAGCGGTCGGCGCCAGTGTCGAGGAGGAAGCGGATGCGAGCCTCAGCCTGCAGGCGGGGGAGAACACCCGTGCATGTACGTAGGGACGGCCGTTGGCGCGGAAACCACGAACTCTCGGCACGCGTTTGGTTACACCGCGAGCAGCGGCGGGTCGGTGTCCAGGTAGTGCATCTCAAGCGCGCTGGGATGGGTGCCCGTCCGTTCGAGGTAATCCTCGAGCAGGCGGCTGAAGTCCTCCTGGCTGGTGGCGTGCACGACGACCCGATCGCAGTGCAGCGCGATGCTCTCGCCGGGGTATGTGGCGAGCAGTTCTTCGTAGTGCGCCTGGAGGTAGTCCCAGCCCGCATCGCGGTCGGCATCGATAGACGCCATCGCCTTCTCGCCGCCGAACGCGTCGATGACCTTCTGGAGCAGCGCCTCTGCTTCTTTCCCTTCCGGGATCGCGGCGCGTGGCGACCGCTGCTTCCGCACGTACACCATGGGCTGCCCCCGGCCCTCGTTCCGTATGGCGATGGTAACACGGCACAATCGAGCCAGGCCGGCGCCGGCCCTGTAGTTACGCCTCCACCCCGTCGATGAACGCGAGCACGGCGGCGTTCCAGGCCTCCGGGCGCTCGAAGTAGGCGGAGTGGCCGGCGCCCTCGACCTCGACGTAGCGGGAGCCGGGGGTCAGTTCATGCGAGATACGGACCAGTTCGGCGGGCACGACGCGTTCCTCCGCGCCGGCGATCCAGAGCAGCGGCGCCCCGCTGTCGAGCAGCCGCTCGCGCGTCGAGCCCCGGTAGTTGCGCATCGCCGGCGGCGGCGCCAGGAAGTCCCGAGGACGCGGCGGGTTGATCGAGCGGATGCGGCGGTAGAGCCACTCGAGGGCCGGCTCGCGCTCCCGGAAGTCCTCGGCGAGCGCGCGCTGCAGCAGGCTGCCGGAGAGCGCGCCCGAGGCCTGCAGCTCCGCCTTGCGCTCGCGCAGCTCGTCGCTGACGCAGCCGGCGTTGGAGCCGGAGATAGTGAGGGAGCGGAAGCCGTCCGGCCTGTGCCGCATCAGCCCGATCGCCGTGCGCGCGCCCATCGAGTGCGCAACGAAGTGCACCGGTCCGAGGTCCAGCGACTCGACGAGCGCATGGATGTCGTCGCCGAAGGCGGCGCGGCCGGGGCCGCCCTCGATGTCCGGGGAGCGGCCGAAGGCGCGGTGGTCGAAGGTGACGACGGAGTAGCGCTCGCTGAAGGCGGGGACCTGCCGCCACCAGGACATGGCGTTGCCGCCGGCGCCGTGCGCGAAGACGACGGGCGGGCCCTCGCCGTGGCGCTCGTAGTAGAGGCGGAAGCCGTCGTCGAGTTCGAGGTGCGGCACGGTTGGTCCTCGTGTGCGGGTCACACGGTACAGGCGAGGCGGGTTGCTGTCCGCGCTCGGGGCGACGGGCTGTCGCGAGGCATCGGTTCGTCGAGGGAGTCCGGCGCTCGGAAGGGAGGGGACCCACCCACCCGCCCTCAAGGTGCGGGGCTTCGCCCCGCGCCCCTGCCTGTGGGGGCAGAGCCCCCACACCCCTCCGGTCCGGCGCTCGAGCCGCAGCCCGCGGGGCCAGTCCCGGGGTTCGATGCGCTTCGCGGCGTTGGCCGTCTCCCTCACCCTCCGCCCTCTCCCTCGGGGAGAGGGGACCGGATCTGGCCGCGGAGGTTCGAGGAGCAGCCTCCGGGGGACCCCCACCCTCTCGCGCCAGGGGCGAGGGGGCCGGACTGCCTACTCCTCGTCCCAGGGGACGCCGGTGGCGTTGGCGACGACGTCGAGGATGTCCTCGATGTCGCCGCGCAGCTGGGAGTCGGGGTCGAGGGTGAGGGCGCGGCGGAGGATGTCGGTGGTGGCGGTGTAGAGGGTGGGGGCGTCCTGCGCGACGGGCTGGTGCGGTTGGCGCTGGCGCGGGTGCTCGAGGGCGTGCGCGACGAACTCGCGGCACCAGCCGAGCGTGTAGAGGATCGCGGCGTCGCCGGGGCAAAGCGCGACGGCGCGCTCGAGCGCGGCCAGGCCGTCGGCGAAGCGGCGCTTGCGGGTGACCAGCGTGTTGCCGAGGTAGGCGTGCGCCTCGCAGAAGTCGGGGGCGAGCGCGACAGCCCCCTCCGCAGCCGCGAGGGCGGCGTCGATCTCGTCGTCGCTGTGCAGGCGCATCGCGCGGCGCAGCAGCGCGCGAGGGTCCTCGCCCTCGGTGCTGCCGCTCACGGGAGGCTGCCCGCCGGGCGGCTCAGGAGACGGCGTCGTAGTCCGCGATCACGCGGGCGTTGCGCTGCTCGTAGTCGGGGCGTGTGTCCGGGTGGCTGAAGATGAACAGCCGGTTCGCGCGCACGCCGGCGATGGTTCGGCGGGCGACCTCGACCGGGTCCATCGCCGGATCGACCTCGACGAGCTCCTCGCGCTCGGCGACGCGCGCCTCCGCTGCCGGGGGCAGCTCGGCCGGGCCGCCCAGCTCCTCTGGGCGGTTGCGCGTGGCGGTGAAGATCTGCGTGTCGACGCCGCCGGGGCAGAGGATCGAGACGCCGATGCCGTCCGGCTCCAGCTCGCTGCGCAGCGTCTCCGCGAAGCCCACGACGGCGTACTTCGAGGAGACGTAGACGCCGATCGGCGTCTCGTGGATCGGCCGCGTCCCGGCGATCGAGGCGGTGAACACGATGTGCCCTTCGCCGTCCTGCTCGCGCATCCGCGGCGCGAACGCGTTCGCGCAATGGATCGCGCCGTAGAGGTTCACACCGAGCGTCCACTGCCAGTCCTCGATCGGCGTCTCGAGCAGCGGGGCGACCATCATCACGCCGGCGTTGCTGCAAACCAGGTTGACCTCGCCGAACTCCTCGTAGGCGCGGTCCGCCAGCTCCTGGACCGAGGCGGCGTCCGAGACGTCCGCGCGCAGGCCGATCGCCTCGCCGCCAAGCTCGCGAATCGCGTTCGCGACGCGGGCGGCCTGGTCCTCCTCGATGTCCGAGACGACGATGCGCATCCCGGCCTCGTGGCAGATGCGGGCGAACCCCTCGCCGATGCCGGAGCCTCCTCCGGTGATCACTGCGACGCGGCCTTCGAGTTGCTCCATGACGTTCTCCGATCCCTGGCGCCCGGCGTGCGGGCTACAGCTCCCTGACGATCTCCTCGGCGGCGTCGCGGCAGAGCACCACCGCGGCGTCCTCCGTTGTGCTCGGGTTGACGATCTGGTGCGGCGCGTTGGCGGGCACGTAGAAGAAGTCGCCACTCTCGGCGCGGTGCTCCAGCTCGAGCGCCGTGCCGTGGCGCATCAGCACGGGGCCCGCGAGGACGAACATCGCCGTCTCGCAGTTGGTGTGAACGTGGGGGGTGCTCTCCATGCCCGGCGGGATGCGCTGGTGCGTCATGAAGACGTTGCACGAACCGCTCAGCTCGCCGGAGACGCCGAACTGGATGCTCATGCCGGAGCGGTGCCCGGACCACGGCGCCTCGGCGCCCCGCGTCAGCACGATCGGGGCGGGATTGGCCTCGGCCATCGTCGATCACCCTCCGGCGCGCGGCGCTCCGCGCGAGGCTCATCCTACCGCGCGAATCCCGCAACCGCCGCCGCACGGCGGCCCGCTCGAGGTTGACGAGCGCGCGCGGCGCTGCCTAGCGTGCCGCCGATGTCCTCCGCGAGCCTTGCCGCACACCGCGCCGCCATCGTCGCGCTCGTCCACGCCTACCCGCGGCTGCAGGATGGCGCGGACTTCGAGGGCATCGGGAAGCTGTTCGCGAAGGGCCGCTTCTCCTCGACGATGGGCCGCTCCCTGGGCGGCGCCGAGCTTGCGGCCGACCGCGCGCGCGGCATCCGCCTGCACGACGACGGCACCCCGCGCACGCGCATCCTCACCAGCAACCTGCTGATCGCCATCGACGCCGCGGCCGGCACGGCCCGCGCCCGCTCCTACTACGCGATGCTCAAGCAGCCCCCCGGCGAACCGCTCAGCGTCGTCGGCGCGGGCCGCTACTACGACGACTTCGTGCGCAAGGACGGCGAGTGGCGCTTCGAGGAGCGCGTCAGCATTTTCGACCTCTCGGGCGACGTGGGCGGCTTCCTGCGCGCCGCCCCGCGGCGGCAGCCCTCGCTGGCGCTGCGCGGCCCGTCCGCGGCCGAGCTGCGGCCGCTGCCTCCGCCTCCGGACGCGGCGGACGCGATCGAGGCGCTGATCTACACCTACGCCGAGCGGATCGACCTCGCGGACTTCGAGGGCGTCGGGGCACTGTTCGCGCACGGGCCGTTCGTCGGGGAGACGGCCGACGGCGGGAGCTACGAGCTGCGCGGCGAGGGGCTCGCGAAGGGCCTGCGCGGCGCGGTCCGGCTCTACGAGGGCAACCCGCGCACCAAGCACGTCACCACCAACGTCGCCGTCGAGGTCGACGAGGAGGCCGGGAGCGGCCTCGCACGCTCCTACTTCGTCGTGCTGCAGCAGACGCCGGAGCTGCCGCTCCAGCCGATCATCAGCGGTCGCTACCGCGATCGCTTCGAGCGTGTCGATGGCGTCTGGCGCTTCGCGGAGCGGCGCGTGCAGACGGACATGGAGGGCGACCTCAGCGCGCACCTCCGCGCGGGCGGCGGCTCGCGCGCTTGACGGCCCTCGCGGCGCACTCATACGGTCCCGCCGGGGTGGAGGGCCCATGACGGACAGCCGCGACGCGATCCGCGATGTGATGATGCGCTACGCGCGCTTCACGGACCTTGCCGAGCACGACACGGTCGGCGAGATCTTCGCGCACGGCCCGTTTCGCTCGTCCCTCGGATCCTCGCACGCGGGCGCGGAGATGGCGGCGAACCGCAAGCGGCGGATCCTCACGCACGACGGTTCGCCCGGCACGCGCCACATGACGACCAACATCATGATCGACATCGACGACGCTGCCGGGGCGGCCCGGGCCCGCTCCTACTTCTCGCTCTTCCAGGCGACGCCGACCATGCCGCTGCGGCTGGTCGGTAGCGGCCGCTACTACGACCGCTTCGAGCGTATCGAGGGCGAGTGGTGCTTCACCGACCGGCTGAGCATGCTCGACACCCGCGGAGACCTCTCGCAGCACATCCTCGGGTACCAGGCGGGCGAGTTGCCGTACGACGTGCCTGTGCTTGGCCCGCCGCTCGCTGAGATTCCGCCGATGCCCGTCCCCGACGAGGTGCACGCGGCGGTCGAGACGCTGATCTTCAGCTACGCGGAGCGGATCGACCTCGGAGACTTCGAGGGGGCCGGCGAGATCTTCGCGCACGGCGGCCGGCAGCACGGGCCGGAAGGGACGCCGCTCGGCGGCGCGGCGCTGGCCGAGGCGCTGCGCAGCAGCTTCCGCATGCACGACGGCAGCCCGCGCACGAAGCACGTCACGACCAACGTGCTGATCGAGCCGGACGAGGAGGCGGGCACGGCGACCGCCCGCTCCTACTTCACCGTCATGCAGGCGACCCGCGATCTGCCGCTCCAGATCATCGCCGTCGGTCGCTACCACGACGCCTTCGAGCGCGTCGACGGCGTCTGGCGCTTCCGCTCGCGGGTGATCCTGCTCGACCATCAGGGCGAGATCGAACACCATGTGCCACCGGACTCGGCGCTGCTTCGCTAGCGTCGCACGGCGGCATGTGAACGGAGGCTGAGCGCGTGGATGTAGGCATCCTGCTCCCCCAGGCCGGCGATCGCGCCACCCGCGAGGTGGTGCTGCGGCACGCCCGCGCCGCCGAGGAGGCCGGCTTCGATTCGCTCTGGACCAACGACCACGTCGTCTTCCCTCGCGAGTACCGATCGCGCTACCCGTACAGCGCGGACGGCAACCTGCCGGGACGCGTGCACATCGACGCCTCGCTGCTGGAGCCGCTGACCGAGCTGGCGTTTGTCGCCGGGGCGACGAGCCGCGTGCAGCTCGGCGTGGCGGTGCTGGTGCTGAACATGCGGCAGGCCGTGCTGCACGCGAAGATCATGGCCACGCTCGACCACCTCGCCGGCGGGCGCTTCATCCTCGGCGCGGGCATGGGCTGGGCGAAGGAGGAGTTCGAGGTGCTGGGCATGCCCTCGGACCGCCGCGGCGCACGTTTCGAGGAGAGCCTGGAGCTGACGCGCAAACTGTGGACCGAGGACTGGGTCGACGGCTTCCAGGGCGACACCTACGAGGTCGACGGCTGGACCTCGCGGCCGCACCCGCCGCGCCACGTGCCGATCTGGATTGGCGGCGACAGCCCCCAGCAGATGCGCCGCATCGGCGAGCTCGCTGACGGCTGGCTGACGCACGGCAACTACCTCGACAATGCCGGGGAGGCGATGCAGCCCGCCCGCGAGGCGGCCGAGCGCGCCGGTCGCGACCCGAGCGCGCTCAAGATCGCGATGACCGGCATCGCGCTCCTCGCGAGCGATCGCCTGGAGCAGGTGCGGGAGCGCCTGGGGCGCGCGCGCGAGGCGGGCGTCGATCACGCGATCGTCGGCCTGCACCCCGCCGAGTTGCTCGACGCGCCCGACCTGATGCGCCGCTTCGGTGAGGACTACCTCGCCGAGGCGAAGGCGGACTGAGCTCGGACAGGCCTCGGCGAGGGCTCATGGAGATCGAGATCACGGCCGCCGCGGCCGAGTTGGCGCGTCGCAGGGGCGGCGAGCTTGCGCTCGACTTCATCCGCCCGCTCGGCTGACGGGGCGTCCTCGATGTGCCGGTCGACACCTACCTCAAGGGCAAGAATCTCACCCGCTACGAGAGCGTCCGGCACCACGACCTGACCGTCCACGTCGCACCGGCGCTGCTGCAGTGGGCGAGCGCCGTGCGCGTCGACGCGGAGCGCTTCCTCTTCTTCTGGCGTCGCTTCACGGTCGCGGCGGACCACCGCCACCAGCCGACCTGACAGCACTCGTAGCCCCGCCGTCGGCGGGGGGCGGTGCGAGGGCGCGCGTGCGGGCCGCTCTCTCATTCGCCTGCGGGGGGCTGCGCCCCCCACGCCCCCATCCCGGAGCAGCGTGCGCTGCGCGCCGCTCGGCCCACCCACCCGCCCTCGGACTTTCTTTCTGTGGGGGCAGAGCCCCCACGCCCCCGCCCGATCAGCGCATGCTGCGTGGCCTTCGCTGGGGGCGCCAACTCCCGATGGCGTTCAGCACCCCCTTTGCCCCAACGACCTTTGCCAAAACCGTCATTCCGGCGAAAGCCGGAATCCAGGGGTGGTGGGTAGCCTGGATTGCGTCGATTCGGATCCCTGCGTGCGCTACTTGAGGGAGTTGCGCACAGGTCTCCCCCAGGGAGAGTGGGGGCGAGGGCGTCCCGCAGCGGGGGTGCTAGCCCGGAACGCTCCTCGCAGCGATAGCGAGCCCGGTCAATGCGACCCCTGGGCGGCTACATACGCGCGATCAGATCGCGCGAGATGCGCTCGAGCGTGCGCCGCGAGGACGGGACGTCCGGGTCGGTGATCAGGATGTTCAGGCGCGAGACGCCCAGCTCCTCGAGGCGCTGCGCGAGCTCCAGCTCGGGCGGCACGCCGGCGCTGATCTCGACGTCATCGGGGTCGCGGCCGTGCGCCTCGGCGGTGCGTCGCGCCTCCGCGATCAGCTCGTACCAGGCGCGGCCGAAGACGTGCGGGAAGAAGCCGGCGCCGTACTTTCCGGCGCGCCGCGCCGCGGGGATCGAGTGCCCGCCGATGATGAACGGCACGCCGCCCGGCTGGACCGGCTTCGGGTCGCAGACGAGGTTGGAGAAGCGCACCAGTTCGCCCTCGTAGCTCGCCACGGGCTGCGTCCAGAGGGCGCGCATCGCCTCGATGCACTCGTCCGTGCGCTTGCCGCGGCGCTCCCAGGGCACGCCGATCGCCTCGAACTCCTCGCGCAGCCAGCCGACGCCGATGCCGAGGTCGATGCGGCCCTCCGAGTAGACGTCGAGCGAGGCGAGCTGCTTGGCGAGCACCACCGGGTTGCGCTGCGGCAGGACGAGCACCGAGGTGCCCAGGCGCAGCGTCTTCGTCTTCGCGGCGACGAAGGTGAGCGTGACGATCGGGTCCGGGATCGGCGCGTCCTCGTAGGGCATGCGCTCGGCGTAGGGGTAGTCCGAGTCGTGTCCCTGCGGGATCACGACGTGGTCGCTGGTCCAGAGGGTG
This sequence comes from Dehalococcoidia bacterium, assembly GCA_965207415.1. GTDB lineage: Bacteria > Chloroflexota > Dehalococcoidia > UBA2979 > UBA2979 > VXMT01. Next base: position 2,116,333 of record CBDBMD010000003.1, on the reverse strand, counting down.
TCGAAGCCGTAGTCCTCGGCGGCCTGGGCGAAGCCGGCGAGGAACTCGGGCGAGGTCACCGGCTGCTCGTTGAAGTCGACCGTCACTCCGAAGCGCATCTCGGCCTCCGTCTCTCACTCGGTGTCGGGCTATGCCCGCGTTCCGCCGCATCCTAGCGGAGCGCTCGCTTGCGCTCACGGCGTGCCCGGCGCGCGGCCTCGCGGTAGGCTTGGCGCACGGAACGCACGGCGGAAGGAGCGAGGGCGATGACGGCGGGGGCGGTGCTGGACGCGAGCGATGCGACGTTCGCGACGGATGTGATCGAGCGCTCACACCAACTGCCTGTGGTGGTCGACTTCTGGGCGCCGTGGTGCGGCCCCTGCCGCGTGCTCGGCCCCACCCTCGAAACGATCGCCTACGAACGCGCGGGCGAGGTGCAGCTCGTCAAGATCAACGTCGACGAGAACCCCGGCGTCGCCACGAGCTACCAGGTCCAGGGCATCCCCGCGGTCAAGGCCTTCCGCAACGGCGAGGTGGTCAGCGAGTTCGTCGGCGCGCTGCCCGAGCCGCAGGTCCGCGGCTTCTTCGACTCGCTCGTGCCGACCGCCGCCGATCAGGCCGTCGCGGCCGCCGAGCATGCGCTGCGCATCGACCAGCCGGGCGCCGCGCGGCTCCACCTGGAGCAGGCGCTCGAGCAGGATCCCGACCATCGAGGCGCCTCGGCGGCGCTCGCCGCGATCCTGCTCGCCGACGGAGAGGTCGCCCGCGCGCGCGAGTTGGCCGAGCGCTTCCCCGGCGATCCCGCCGCCGCGCGCGTCCTCGCGCAACTCGCGTTCCGCGACGAGGCCGGGGACGAGCCGCGCGAGGCCCTCGAGGCGCGGCTGGAGGCGGACCCGGACGACGCCGAGGCGCACTACCGGCTCGGCTGCCTGCTGGCGGCGGCGGGCGAGTGGCGGGACGCCCTCGAACACCTGCTGGCGACGGTGCGGCTCGATCGGGGCGTCGCCGACGATGGTGGACGGTTGCGCATGCTCGACGCCTTCGTGCTGCTCGGCGACGCGCACGAGCTGACGCGCGGCTACCGCCAGCGCCTCACGAACGTGATCTTCTAGCGAGGCGACGGGGCACTCACAGAGGCGGAGGGGATGGCAGAAGCGATCGACTGGCCCGCCGTCCACGCCGAGGCGCTCGACATCCTCCAGCGCTACCTGCGCATCGACACCTCGAACCCGCCGGGCAACGAGGCCCCGGCCGCGCGCTTCCTCGGCTCGCTGCTGGAGGCGGAGGGCGTCCCTTGCGAGTACATCGAGACCGCCCCCGGCCGCGAGGCGCTGGTCGCGCGGCTGCACGGCGACGGCAGCCGCCGCCCGCTGCTGCTCGGCAACCACCTCGACGTGGTGCCGGTCGAGGAGGAGTTCTGGGACGTGCCGCCCTTCGGCGGCGGCGTGCGCGACGGTCGCATCTACGGACGCGGCGCGATGGACATGAAGGGCGCGGGCGTGATGCAGCTCGTGGCCATGCTGCTGCTCCAGCGCCGCCGCGAGCCACTGCGCCGCGACGTGGTCTTCCTCGCCACGCCCGACGAGGAGATCGGCAGCACCTACGGCATGCGCTGGCTCGTCGAGCACCGCCGCGACCTGTTCGATGCCGAGTTCGCACTCAACGAGGGCGGCGGCGGCCTCAGCGACTTCGCGGGCCGCGAGGACCGACGCATCTTCCTCGCCAGCGTCAACGAGAAGTCGGTCGGCTGGTTGCGGCTGCGGGTCGAGGGCACGACGGGGCACGGCAGCCTGCCGACCGAGGACAACTCGGCGCTGCGCCTGATCCGCGCGCTGCTGCGGCTCGCCGACTGGGATCGCGGCCTGCAATTCGAGCCGGGGACCGCGCGCCTCGTCGACCAGCTCTCGCGCGCCGGGCTGCTACCGTCCCCCGATGACGTCGAGGCGTTCGAGCAGGCGCTGCGCAGCGACCCCGCGGCGCTGGCGATGTTCATCAACACGCTCAACGTCACCGTCATCGACAGCGGCTTCAAGGCGAACGTCATCCCCCCGCGCAGCGAGGCGGTGATCGACTGCCGGCTGCTGCCCGGGCAGACCCTCGAGGACTGGATCGAGCAGGTGCGCGCGCGCATCGACGATCCGCTCGTCTCGGTCCGGCCGGAACTCGACGACTTCACCTCGACGGCCTCGTCGGACTTCGACACGGAGCTGTTCACGGCGATCCGCGAGGTGGTCGAGGAGGCGTTCGAGGGCGCCGTGGTCGCGCCCTCGGTGGCCTCGTTCGCGACCGACAACCGCTTCCTGCGCGAGATCGGGATGCCGTCCTACGGCTTCATCCCCTGCATGTTCAGCGCCGAGGAGCGCGCCGGCTTCCACGCCCACAACGAGTTCCTGACGGTGGAGAACCTCAACAGCGGCTGCGAGCTGATGTACGAGATCGTGCGCCGCGTCGTCTGCTGACGCGCGGCGGGCCCGCGCGGGCGCCTACAGCATCCCGCGCTGCATGAGGGCGACGCGCGTCACGAGCTGGTGCAGCCCGGCGCGACGCTCGAGGGCCTGGTTCTGCTGCCCCATCTCCACGAGGATCGGCGTCAGGCCCTCCACGTAGTTGCCCAGCGAGAGCGAGCTGCCGCCGCGCCCCGGCCGCCAGCTCCAGCCACTGGTGTCATCGAATGATGGCCCGTCCGGAGAAGTCGAGGAGCCCCAGCTCCTCCGGTCCCGCGCGACCAGCTGATCGCGTTCGATCTCCACCTGCGCGTTGAAGTCCTCGGCGATGCGCGTGGCGGCCTCGCTGTCCGTTCCGGGTCCGCCCGTGATCGTCTGGCCGATGAACGCCGTGCCGCTGTTCGACCCGCGCTCGACGTAGAACCCCCACGACTCGTGCAGATCGAGGACGAGCGAGACGCGGTAGCGGCGCGCGACCTCGACGATCTGCGCCGCCATGCGCGACATCGGCAGCTCGGCGTCGTCGGAGCCGGGGTAGAGCCGGTTGAGGTCGCCGAGCTCGGGCAGCGTGCGTTCGCCGACGCGGGTGGCGACGATGTTGGCGCGCGGGATCACGATCAGGCTGCCGCGCACGGGCTGCCACTCCACGATCTCCTCGGTCGCGAGCCAGCTCCCCGGCTCGTTGCCGTGCACCCCGCCGAGGACGAGCACGGCCGGCCCCTCCTCGCCGCTGTGGTGGGCGACCAGCGGGTTCTCCCACTCCGTGCCCTCCAGCAGCGCGATCTCCTCGCGGCCGGCCGGCCACGGCGTTGGCTCGGGAGTCGGCTCCGGCGTCGGCACGGGTGTGGGAGTCGCAGTCGGCGTTGGCGTCGAGGTCGCAGCGGGAGTGGGGGAGGGCGTGGGCGTCGGAGTGGCGGTGGGCGTGGGCGCCGGCGTCGCGACGGCGGTGGGCGTCGCCGTCGGCGCCGGACTCCGCGTGGGTGCGACGGCGGTCCGCTCGGCCGTGTCATCGCCCGCGCCGCAGGCGAGCAACAGCCCGCCGAGGCCGCTCGTCGCGGCGAGCTGGAGGAAGCGGCGGCGGCTCTGCGATCTGCCCGGTGACCGGTTCATGGCGGCAATCCTGCCCGAGAGTATGTCACCTCAGCCTAAATCCGCGCTGCTCCAACCTAGAGCAACGAGCCCTGCTGCTCCGCCGTGCCCCGCGTCCCGGACGAAGCAGCCGCGGCCACCTCGAAGCCGGGTTCGACGGGGAGGCCGTGCTCCTGGAGGCGCTGCTGCAGCAGGTCCGCGTTGACCGGGCCCTGGTCGTGGTTGTTGGTGTTGACGATCAGGTGCACCGCCTCGGCCTCGCGCGCGAGCGCCTCGATGCGCGGGACCCACTCGTCCAGCTCCGCGGCGTCGTACCAGTAGTCGAAGCGCTCCGACGAGGTGCGCGTGCGGCGCTCCCAGGTCTCCGTGTTGCGGCCGTGGAAGCGCACGAACGCCAGCGCGTTCGTCGCGGCGGCGAACGGCGGCAGCGAGGAGTCGAAGCCCTGCGGCGCGTCGACGCAGATCAGCGAGAGATCGAGGTCGCCGAGCAGCGCCAGCGTCTCCTCGCGCTGCTCGGGCTCAAGCCAGCGCCGCTGGCGGAACTCGACCGCGCCGCGGAACGGCCCCAGCCGGTCGCGGGTCTCCTCGAGCGTCGCGAAGGCGCGCGGGCCGGGCACGAACCATTTCGGGAACTGCAGCACGACCGCGCCGAGGCGCCCCGCGTCGTGCAGCGGCAGCAGCGCGTCCGTGTAGCTGGCCCAGCAGAGGTCCAGGATCTCGTCCGGCGTGTCGCGACGGTAGAAGCGGCCCTTCGCCTCGAGGTCGGGAGGGAGCACGGCGCGGATCGCCTTCGGTAGCCGCGCGACGGGCGTCGGGTGCTCGGTGAACAGCGAGTATGCCTTCACGTCGAAGGAGAAGCCCTGCGGCGTGCGCTCGATCCAGCGCGCCGCCTGCTCCGGCGTCGGGAGTCCGTAGTAGGGCGCGTCGATCTCAACCAGCGGGTAGCGCGTCGTGTAGTGGCGCAGCCGCGCCTCGGCGTTCTTCGCCTGCGGCGGGTAGAAGCGCCCACTGTCGATCAGCGGCTTGTCGGTCCACGAGGCGGTCCCGAGGAGCAGCGGCGCGGTCACGCCTCAAGCCTACACGGGGCGGGGCGCCCTCATCCCGGCTTAGGAGGACCGTTGTGCGCCCGGAGCGGCGCTCGCGCGCCGACCCCCTCACCCTCCGCCCTCTCCCGCCAGGGGAGAGGGGGCCGGATCGGTGCACCCTCGAAAGTTCCGAGGGGGGCGTGGGGGCGAAGCCCCCACAGAAAGAAACTCCGAGGGCGGGTGGGTGGGCCAGAGCGGCGCGCAGCGCGTGCTCGTCCGGGATGGGGGCGTGGGGGCGTAGCCCCCCACAAAGGACGCGCGCCTGGCTTCGGTCAGTCGGTTGTGCGCTCGGAGCGGCGCTGGCGCGCCGACCCCCTCACCCCCGCCCTCTCCCGCCAGGGGAGAGGGGGCCGGACGGTGCGCCCTCGAAAGTTCCGAGGGGGGCGTGGGGGCGAAGCCCCCACAGAAGGAAACTCCGAGGGCGGGTGGGTGGGCCGGAGCCGCGCAGCGTGCTCGTCCGGGATGGGGGTGTGGGGGCCTGCGAGGTATCCTCGCGTCAGATCGGAACTGCGCCCCCGCAGCAGACGCGCGTCTGGCTTCGGTCAGTCGGTTGTGCGTTCGGAGCGGCGCTGGCGCGCCGACCCCCTCACCCCCGCCCTCTCCCGCCAGGGGAGAGGGGGCCGGAGGGTCTAGACGGCGCACTCGCCTTCGCCGCGCTCGAGGACGTAGAGGCCCTCGCGCTCCCAGTCGATGAACTCGTCCATCGTCTTGACCGAGAACTCCGGCGGCAGCGTCAGGTCCTTCACGGCCTCCTCGAACGGGGCCTTGCCGACGCGGTCGAAGTAGTCGTTGAACTCCTCGCCGTCGCTGCGCTCCGCCTCGTAGAGGCGGATGAAGCGCTCGACGGCGTCCGGCACGCGCTTGGCGGGCAGGCGCGCCTTGATCAGCGTGCCGAGGCGCAGGTCTTGCCCGGTGCGGCGGTTGCCGGCGATGAACACGTGGTAGGCCGGGGCCTGGCGATCGCCGGACTTGATGGCGGCGCCGTGGAAGCCGATGTTCGCGATGTGGTGCTGGCCGCACGAGTTGGGGCAACCGCTGGCGTTGATCAGGATCCGCCGCGTCAGCGGGTCCGTGATCTGCAGCGAGCGGATGTGCTCGGAGACCGCGCGGTTGAGGCCCATCGAGCTGGTGATGCCCAGCTTGCAGCTGTCCGTGCCCGGGCAGCTCACCACGTCCTCGATCTCGAGGATGCCGCCGCCGTTCAGGCCGAGCTTGCCGAGCGCCAGCCAGACGGCGTAGATCGACTCGTTCGGGATCCAGCGCAGCACGATGTTCTGCCAGGGCGTGGTGCGGGCGCGGCCCGAGCCGTACTCGCGCATGATCGTGGCCAGGCCGTGGAACTGCTCCGGCGAGAGGTCGCCCTGCGGCACCTGCACCTCGATGGCGGCGTAGCCCGCCTGCCGCTGCGCCTTCACGGCGGTGCGCGCCCACTCCTCGAAGGTGGCGCGGTCGGCGTCGGTGGGCTGCGGCGCGTCGCCGGGCGGGGCCGGGGCGTCGGCCTCCTCGTCGTCGAGGAAGAGCAGCGGGTCGGGCAGGGCGTCGGCCTGCGCCCACTCGCCCTCGAGCTCCGCGTCGACCATCGCGCGGAACGCCTCCTCGCCCACGCGGTGGACGAGGAACTTGATGCGCGCCTTGGCGAGGTTCTTGCGCAGCTCGTCGGCGTCGTTGAAGACGCGCAGCACGGCGTGCGAGTGCCTGAGGTACTCGTCGACGGAGACCCACTCGCGCAGAACCACGGCGTGCTTCGCCATGATCGAGAGCCCGCCGCCGGCGACGATGCGGAAGCCCTTGGTGGGCACGCCGTCGACCTCGCGGATCTCGGGGATGAAGCCGAGGTCGTGGATCTGCGTCAGCGCGGAATCCTCGTCGCTGCCGGAGAAGGCGACCTTGAACTTGCGAGGCAGCAGCTGCGTCAGCTCGCTGCGCACGAAGTAGCGCACGAAGGCGCCCGCGTAGGGGGTGACGTCGAACGGCTCGTCGTCGCGGATGCCGGCCCAGGGGTCGCCGGTGACGTTGCGCACGGTGTTGCCGCAGGCCTCGCGCGTGGAGAGGCCGGCGCGGCCGAGCACCTGCAGCAGCTCGAGCGTCTCGTCGAGGGGGACGTGGTGGTACTGCACGTTCTCGCGCGTGGTGAGGTGGCCCTTGCGCAGCGGCGTGAAGCGCTCGGCGACCTCGCCGAAGGCGTCGAGCTGGTCCGAGGTGACCCCGCCGAAGGGCAGCTTGACGCGGATCATCTGGCGGTCGGCCTGACGCTGACCGTAGACACCCTGGCGCAGCCGGAACTTGGTGAAGTCCAGCATGTCGCGGTTACCGTCGAGGAACTCCGTCGCCTCGGTGGTGAAGTCTGCGAGTTCGTCCTCGAGGATCGGAATCACGAAGCCGGGGGTGTCGGCACGGACGGTGGTGGTCATCAACTGCTCCTGGGGAGGGATTTGCTATTGTCGACAAATCCGGTAAACAACACAGACAATTCTGTCGGGCCAATCGTAACAGCCGGGGGAGCAGTGTCAACGCAAAACCTCCGGCGCGAACGCGCCCGGCCCGGCCCCGAGGCTTCGCGATGACGCTCGCTACCCCTCGCGACTGTGTCGACGCGGAGCGTTTCGCGCGCGCCATCGCCGCGATCGACGCCGCCAACGCCGCCGACCCGGCGACGATCATGGTCGAGGGCGAACCGCGCCCGAAGGAACTGACGCACGCCGCGCTGCTCTGCGAGTGGGTCGCGCGCCTCGTCCCCGCGCCGGGCGAGGCGCTGCTGCTGGCGGCGCGGGCGCACCACATCCGGCGCTGGACCGTGCCGCGCTCCAGCTATCCGCCGGGCCGCGCCGCCTACCTGCGCTGGCGCCGCGAGCTGCGCCGCTTCCACGCCGACGAGGCCGCGCGCATCCTCCGCGCCGAGGGCTACGACGAACCGCTGATCGAGCGTGTCCAGCAGATCGTGCGCAAGGAGGAGCTGTTCAGCGACCCCGAGGTGCAGACGCTGGAGGACGGCCTCAACCTCGTCTTCCTGCAGACGCAGTTCGATGAGTTCCGCGAACGCCTCGGCGACGACGACAGGCTAGTGGGAATCGTGCGCCGCACCTGGCGCAAGATGAGCGATCGGGGCCGCGAGGCGGCGCTCGGCCTCGAGCTCAGCGAGCGCGGCCGCGTAATCGTCGCACGCGCGCTCGAGGACGCGGAGGCGTAGCGGCCGGAAGCGCCCGAGGGTGGCCGCGACCGCCGTCCTGTAGACTCGGCTGATGATCACCCTCGAGTCGATCGGTCGGCGGCACCCCGCGCTGCAGTCGCGGGACTTCCGCCGCATCTTCGCCAATGCCTTCTTCGCCTCCGCGTCGCACTGGACGATGCTGCTGGCGCGCGGCTGGCTGATCTTCGAACTGACCGGTCACGCCGGGTGGGTCGGCGCGGCCACCTTCGCGGGCATGATCCCGCTGCTGCTGGCCGGCCCGATCGGTGGCGCGCTGGCCGACCGCGCGGACCGGCGGCGCATGGCGATCGCGGCCGACATGGTCAGCATCGTCTCGGCGTTGGGCCTCGCGGCAATCACGCTGCCGGGCCTCGTCGAGCCGTGGCACGTGATCGCGTTCGCGGCCCTGGGAGGCACGGCGCGAGCCTTCGGGACCCCGGCCGAGCAGGCCCTGGTCGCGAACGTCGTCCCCAAGGAGCACCTGCTCAACGCGATCGCGCTCGCCGGGATCACGCGCCACGGCTCGCGCGTACTGGGCCCGACGATCGGCGGCGCGATGCTCTCCTGGCTGGGGTCGGGCTCCGTGTTCATCCTCTCGGGCTGTTTCGTCATGCTCGCCCTCTATCAGATCTTCAAGCTGGAGTACCGCGCGCCGCCGGCGGCGGGGGAAACCGACGGCCCGCTCTTCGATGCACGCCGCATCATGAGCGACATCGGCGCGGGCTTCGCCTACCTCGAGCGCGACGCACGCGTGGCGTTCGTCATGGCGCTCGTCGGGCTGCACTGCGGCCTGACGATGGCGTTCGATTCGATGATGCCGACCCTGGCGACGCAGGTCGGCGGGGCGGACCGCACGTACAGCGCGATCATCGTCGGCGTCGGCGTGGGTGCGATCTGCGGCACGCTCGTGATCTCGATGCTGCGGACGGACGTGGCGCAAGGCCGCGCGCTGCTGATCGTCGGCTTCGGGAGCGGGGCCGCGATGCTGGTGATCGGGTTCGCAGCCACCGCCTGGATGGCGGTCCTCGGCGGGGTTGCGACCGGCCTGACGCAGGCCAGCTACATGGCGCTCTCGGCGACGTTCGTGCAGCGCACCGTGCCGGACGAGTATCGCGGGCGCGTGATGTCGATCTACCTGATGCTCGCGGCGGGCCACATGGCCTTCGCGAACTTCGGCTATGGCTGGCTCTCCAACGAGCTCGGCGTGCGCGTGTTGCTGATCACGCCCGCGATGATCTGGACGCTGTCCTTCCTCACGGCGGCGTTGCTGCTGCCCGAGGTGCGATCGCTGGTGCGCAGGGGAACGTTCCGCCCGCGGCCCGCGGCCGTGGGCGTCGAGCCGTAGTCCGCGGCTACACTTCGCCCGCCGCCTCGCCGGATCCGTCCGAGGACGCCTCGGCGTCCTGTGCGAGCGTGAAGCACACAGTCGCGCCGGGCGTGCGGTCGGCGACCCAGATGCGCCCCCTCAGCCGATGCACGAGCTGGCGCGTGATCGCCAGGCCGAGGCCGGCCCCGCCGCCCGTCCCGCGCGAGTCGTCTCCCGTGTAGAAGCGCTCGAAGACGCGCTCGCGCTCGCTGGGCAGGATGCCCGAGCCCTCGTCGCGAACCTCGAAGCGCACCTCGCCGCTGCCGGCCAGCGCGGCAAGGGCGATGCGGCTGTCGTCGGGGCTGTGGCGCAAGGCGTTGTCCAGCAGGTTCGCGAGCACCTCGCCGACGTACTCGCGGTGTCCCGCGACGAGCGTGCCGGTGGCCTCCTCGACGACCACGCGGATCCGTCGCTGCGCGGCGACGGGCGCGACGCGTGCGGCTGCTCCGCCCAGCAACTCCTCAGGCGACAGCGGCTCGAGTTCGATCGGCTCGTCGCCGGACTCGAGCTGCGCGAGGAGCAGCATCCGCTCGACGAGCCTGCTCATCCGCTCGATCTCGTCGCCGAGCAGTCGCAGGAAGCGGTCGCGCTCGGCCGGCTCCCCGGCGGCGGCCTGGAATGTCTCGGCGATCGCGCGCGCCCCCGCCAGCGGGGTGCGCAGCTCGTGCGCGAGGTTCGCGACGAGGTCGGAGCGCGCCCGCTGCGCAGCGCGCAGCGCGGTCACGTCCTCGACGGCGATCAGCTGCGTCGCCCGCCCGCCGGCCAGCGGCAGGTCGATCGGCGCCGCGCTGAGCCGCGCCTCGACGCCGTTCGTGAGGTGCGCCTCGCGCGAACCGTGGAGACGTTCACGCGCGAACTCGACCAGCTCGATCTCACGGATCGCTCGGATCAGCGAGACACCGACCATCGTCTCGAGCGGGTGCTCGACGATGCGCGCGAGCGTGTCGTTCGCGGCGAGCACGTTGAGTTCGTCGTCCAGCAGCAGCACGCCGCAGGGCAGCGGCGCGAGTAGCGGCGTGGCATCGGGCGGCGGCTCCGCCTCCGGCGAGGCGTCCGGGGCCGGTGATGGCTCGGGCGCCGGTCCGGCTGCATCGGGATCGGCGGCCCGCACGAGGAACGCGGTGGCGAGCAAGGCGGCGAGCGCGATCGGCGCGGCCGCGGGGCCCGGCAGCAGCAGCACCGCGGCGGCGACGAGGGCCGCCAGACCGGCCAGCGCAATCCAGTGCCAGCCGGGGGTCATCGCTCGCGGCTCGGAGAGGGCTGTATGGGCACGGGTCAGGGCTCGAACTTGTAGCCCACGGTCCGCACCGTCACGAGGTGTTGCGGCTTCGAGGGCGCAGCTTCGAGCTTCTGGCGCAGCCAGCGCATGTGCACGTCCACGGTGCGCGTGCCGCCGCCGAACTCGTAGCCCCAGACCTGCTCCAGGATGCGATCGCGCGCCAGCACCTGGCGCGGGTGGCGCATCAGGCACTCCAGCAGGTCGAACTCCTTGGGACGCAGCCGCACGACCTCGCCGTTGCGCCGTACCTCGCGCGCGTCGGGCCTGAGCTCGATTCCGCCGCCGCGTAGCGTCCCGCCGTTGACCCCGCCGGCAGCCTCGCGCGAGATGCGGTCACGACGCAGCATCGCGCTCACCCGCGCGATCAGCTCCTGCATCGAGAACGGCTTGGTGACGTAGTCGTCGGCGCCGAGGTCCAGCCCGGCGATCTTGTCGCCCTCGGCGCTGCGCGCGGTCAGCACCAGGATCGGCACGGGCCGCTCCTCGCGCACCACGCGGCAAACATCGAGGCCGGACATGCGCGGCAGCATCAGGTCGAGCACGATCAGGTCCGGCTCGGTCTCGCGCGAGAGTTGCAATCCCGAGACGCCGTCGGCGGCGGTGACCACATCGTAGCCCTCGCGTCCGAGGTTATAGGCGACCGTCTCGAGGATCGCGGCGTCGTCTTCGACTACCAGCACGCGAGCCATACCCCCAGTCTCGCCGCCGCCTCCCGGCCCCGCAAGCGCGCGGGGCGTTTCCGGTGCTGATGGCGCGTTAATGTTTGGTTATCCAGCCGCCGCCGCGCCCTCGTCGGTCCGTTGCCTCCTCGGACGGGCTGCGCCCGGTCCCCCTCACCCCCGCCCTCTCCCGCCAGGGGAGAGGGCGGGGGTGAGGGGGGCTTCCGGGGGTTCGGTGCGCCCTCGATTCCGGCCCCCTCTCATGGGGGAGAGGGTTGGGGTGAGGGGGCTCGCCGGCCTGGCTGCTGACTCGAAGGGTTGTTGCGCCGTCGGACGTTCCCGGCGGGGCGTGGGCGCCCTCACCCTCGCCGGGGGAAGGCGCGCGCCCCGCCGCTGTCCCGCCTGGATTCCGGCTTTCGCCGGAATGACGGAAAGGGGGTAGGGGCGGAGCGACGGAAGGGACGGAGGGCGGAAACACGGAGCGGCGGACCGAGGGGGTGTGGGGCGCAGCCGCGAAGCGGGCCGGCGGCGGAGCCGAGGGGGTGTGGGGGCGCAGCCACGAAGCGGGGCGGCGGAGCCGAGGGGGCGTGGGGGCGCAGCCACGAAGCGGGCTGGCGGCGGAGCCGAGGGGGCGTGGGGGCGCAGCCCCCACAGAGAAAGAAAATCCGGGGCGGGTGGGTGGGTCCGAGCCGCGCGCAGCGCGTGCTCGTCCGGGATGGGGGTGTGGGGGCCTGCGAGGCATCCTCGCGCCCGATCGAGACAGCGCCCCCCACGAAGGACGCGCGCCTGGCTCCGAAGAATCGAAGAGGCTAGATCGCGCCGCGCTCCGAGAGCCCCGGCAGGTCCTCGGCGGGGACGCCAAGTTCGCCGTGGTAGACGGCGTGGTTGTGCTCGCCGAGCAGCGGCGCGCGGCACGGCAGCCCGCGCGGGACGCCCTCGAAGCGGTACGGCCCGACGGGGAGGCGTGCCTGTTGCCCGTCGGGCAGCTCGATCGGCGCGAAGCTCTCGCGGTCCGTCCAGTGCGGGTCGTCGAGGTTCTCCTCGGGCCGGCGCACGATGCCCCATGGCAAGTGCATCCCCTGCCCGCCGCGGTAGGCCTCCTCCGTCGTCAGCATCGCGACGAAGCGCTTGGTCACCTCGGAGAAGCGCTTGCGCTCCTCCTCGGCCTCGTTGCGCGCCGCGAAGATCGCCGCGCGGTAGCGCGGCTCGCGCAGGTCCTCGGCGGCGTCGTACTTGTCCATCCAGTCGAGCATGTCGTCGAGGTAGCGCGCGGAGCGCGGCTGCCCACCGCCGATCACGTTCATGTGGCGTCCGTCGATGGTCGGGAACTGGATCTCCGGCGTCGGGCCGGGCGCCGAGTGGCGGCCCGTGGCGCGCTGGTTGATCTCGCGGCGGTACTCCCAGCTCGGGAACGCGCCCTCGGTCGTCGCGCTCACCGCGTCGTGGATCGCGAGGTCGACCAGCTCCGGCCCCTCGGCCGCTCCCGCGTCCAGCCCGAACAGCGCGCCGAGGATGCCGACCACCGCGTACTCGCCGCCCATCCAGTAGGAGTGGTCGAAGCCCCCGCGGATCGGCGGCAACTCGTGGTCCGTGTAGCCCGTGCTCATCATCGGCCCGCCGAGCGCGAGCTGGACGAGGTCGCTCGAGGCCCAGCCGGCCCACGGCCCCTCGCGGCCGAACGGCGTGATCGAGCACCACACGCGCGGGCCCGCCCAGCCGTCCGCCAACCGCGCCTCCCAGCCCGCGCCGAGGCCGTCGAGGACCCCGTGGCCGGAGCCGTCGATCACCACGTCGGCGCTCTCGCAGAGCCGCCGCCACAGCTCGCGGCCCTCGGCGTGCTCGAGGTCCAGCGTGACGCCGCGCTTGTTCGCGTTGTGCGCGGCGAAGCGCAGCGACGTCTCGACGCCCGGCTCGTCGCCGGGGTAGGGCCCGATGTGGCGGGAGGTCGCGCCCGAGGGCGGCTCGACGCGGATCACGTCCGCGCCCACGTCGGCCAGCAGCCGCCCGGCGACCTCGCCGAGGTCGCCGACCTCGACGATGCGCACGCGATCGAGGATCGGCGCGCCGTCCAGGCTCGCCGCGAAGTCCGGCAGCGGAGGTGCGTCGCTCATACGGCGGCCTCCGCTCGCAGCTGCGCGATCTCCTCGGGTGTGCAGCCCAGCTCCGTCAGCACCTCGTCGATGTGCTCGCCGAGGCCGGGCGCGCCGCGCTGCACGTCCCAGCCAAGCTGGCGGAAGAGGAAGGGCAGGCCCTCGTAGAAGCGATCGCCGACGAACGGGCTGGGGGCGGCGCGGTAGAAGCCGCGCGCGGCCAGCTGCTCGTCCTGCATCTTGTCCGGCATGTTCTGCGCCAGGCCGGCGGGCACGCCGCGCGCCTGCAGGGCGAACATCAGCTTGCGAGCATCGCGCTGGAGCGTGCACTCCGTGATCGCAGCGTCCAGCTCGTCCTGCGCGGCGAGGCGCGCCTCGAGGCTGGCGAAGCGCTCGTCGCCGGCGAGTCCGGGCGCGCCGAGTTCCTCGCAGAGTTCGCGCCAGTGCTCCTCTGTCTCGACGGCTACCGTGATCCAGCGGTCGTCTCCGGCGCAGCGGTAGGCACCGTGGGGCGCCAGCGCCGGGTGCCGCGAGCGGTTGCCGAGGCGCTCCGACTGGCGGCCGTTGATCTGCCAGTCGAGCATGGTCACGCCGGTCATCACCATGCCGGTCTCCACCTGCGAGATGTCGATGCGCTGCGCGCCCTCGATGCGCTCGCGCCGCCGCAGGGCGAGCAGCATCGCGATCGCGCCGTAGTAGCCGGCCGAGTGATCGAGGTAGGAGTAGCCCCAGCCGGCCGGATCCTGGTCGGGCAGGCCGGAGATGTAGGTCAGCCCGGAGACGGCCTGCGCCGTGGGGCCCCACGTCACGTAGGAGCTGTCGCGGCCGTAGTGCCCGTAGCCGGAGAGCGAGAGGTAGATGATGTTCGGGTTGAGCTCGCGCAGGCGCTCGAAGCTGAAGCCCATGCGGGCGAACGCGCCGGGGCTGAAGTTCTCGGTCACCGCGTCCGCCCCGGCGATCAGCTGCTCGATCAACTCGCGGGTGCGCGGGTGGTAGATGTTGGCGGTGATGCCGCGCTTGTTGCGGTTGAAGTTGTTGAAGATCCCCGAGTGGTCCGGGTGGGGGTCCCCCTCCGCCGGCAGCCCCCCGCGCAGCGAGTCCATGTGCCCCTCGTTCTCGACGCGGATCACGTCCGCCCCGAGGTCGGCGATGATGCGCGTCGCCTGCGGCCCGGCGACGATCCAGGTGAAGTCCACCACGCGCACCCCGGCCAGGGGCCGCGGTCGCTCGTCGTAGGCGCGGTCGCTGTTCGCGTCGCTCTTCGCCATCCGCGCTCTCCGTCCGGGCCGCCCGTGCGCTCCGCTCTCGCGTGAGCCTCGGCAAGCGGCGTGAGGCTGTCAAGCGGCCGGGGGCGTGGGGCGCCCTCGAAGGCTGCGATCCCAATCCGAAAATGCTTAAACGCGTTGCTAATCTAATCTGAACATCGCCTTAACGAAGCGCTCGCACACTCTTCCCTGTTCGAACGCGGCGGGGGCCCGCGCAGCCGCCAGGGGAGGAACGCCAGTGCGAGTCGCTTCGACCCAGCCACGAAGCAGCCTGCTCCCCCTCCTCCCCGGCGCCGCCGCCGCGCCGTCGTGGGTGACGGGACGGGAGGCGGCCCTACCGGCTTCTGACACGAAGCAATCTTCAACCCCGGGCTCCCCGCTCCCGGGACCTCGAAGGGAGGGGGCGGCATCCTCGCCGCCCCCTCCCCCTTCTTTGCCTCCGGCTGTCGCAGGCTCCCCTCCGATTGGGGCGCGAACAACGCGCTGCTCCGGGAGCCCCTGCGGTGGGGCATGCAATCACCTCTGTCACGAGAACGTGATGGCGAGATCTGCCGTATCCAATAGATTTGTTATGTTCCCGGTGCTATTGTGCTCCGACCAACTTCCGGAGGCGGGCCATCAGAGCCCAGTCGGCGCTACGGCCCGGCGAACCGGTCCTGCGGGAGGTCGTTCCGATGCGGTCTCGTGCCCTCAAGCTGCTGTCGCTCACGCTCTCGCTCGTGCTGGCGCTCGCCATGGTGTCGCGCGGCGTGGGAGCCGGCGTGCCGGGCGACGTGAACGACACCACGGACTACGCTGCCCTGCTATCGCGTATCGCCGTGATGCTTGCTGGTGACGATGACGACAGTGGTGACGACGACGACGATGATGACGACACGCCGACGCCCACCGACGACGATGGCTACGACACGCCCGAGACCGACTACGACGGGATCGACACGCCCGACACCGACGACGATGGCGTCGATACTCCGTACACCGACTACGACGGCTTCAGCACTCCTCCGACCGACGCAGAGGGCGTCGACACCCCGACTCCAACCGATGACGACGGCATCGACACGCCCGACACGGACCGCGATGGCATCGACACCCCTTACACCGACGAGGATGGGATCGACACGCCGTACACCGACAACGACGGGTTCGCGACGCCGTACACGGACTACGACGGCGTCGATACACCGCTGACCGACGACGACGGCGTCGCCACCGCCTACACGGACTACGACGGCGTCGATACCCCCTCGACCGATGGCGACGGCGTCAACACCCCGTACACCGACTACGACGGCATCGACACCCCGACCCCGACGGACAACGACGGCACGGACTCGGATGGCATCGACACACCCACGCCGACGGACAACGACGGCACGGACTCGGACGGCATCGACACGCCCGAGCCGGTCGTGCGCCTGCAACAGGGACTCCAGGACGCGACGGACAACGACGGGTTCGACACGCCGACGACGGATGGCGACGGCTTCGACACCGAGGCCAACACCGACCACGACGGCATCGACACGCCAACGCCGACGACGACGGACAACGACGGGTTCGACACGCCGACGACGGATGGCGATGGCTTCGACACCGAGGCCAACACCGACCACGACGGCATCGACACGCCGACGCCGACGACGACGGACAACGACGGGTTCGACACGCCGACGACGGATGGCGATGGCTTCGACACCGAGGCCAACACCGACCACGACGGCATCGACACGCCGACGCCGACGACGACGGACAACGACGGGTTCGATACGCCGACGACGGATGGTGATGGCTTCGACACCGAGGCCAACAGCGACCACGACGGCATCGACACGCCGACGCCGACGACGACGGACAACGACGGGTTCGACACGCCGACGACGGATGGCGACGGCTTCGACACCGAGGCCAACACCGACCACGACGGCATCGACACGCCGACGCCGACGACGACGGACAACGACGGGTTCGACACGCCGACGACGGATGGCGACGGCTTCGACACCGAGGCCAACACCGACCACGACGGCATCGACACGCCGACGCCGACGGACAACGACGGCACGGACTCGGACGGCATCGATACGCCAACGCCGACGGACAACGACGGCACGGACTCGGACGGCATCGACACGCCGACGCCGACAGACAACGACGGTACCGACTCAGACGGCATCGACACGCCGACGCCGACGGACAACGACGGCACGGACTCGGACGGCATCGACACGCCCACGCCGGAGACCGGAAGCGACGAGGACAGTGACGACAGTGACGACGTCAGCAGCTGAGCGGGGGGCGTCGGCCGCCTCGCCAGCGGTCGCTCCGCTCTACCCGCCGGTCGAGTTCCCCAACGACCCCGCGTTGCCGGAGCTGCCCGGGCTCTACGACCCCGAGTGGATCTGGGGCGCCTACGAGCAGCGGAACGGCAGGCAGGAGGTCAGTCCTCAGCGGATTCGCGTGCGCGAACTGAGCCACAGCCCCGGCCGAACCGCCCAGGTCAGCTACGAGGCGCAGTGGCACGAGGACGACTACCTGCCCTCGCAGGTCTTCACGATCAGGATCGAGCGCGGCCAGCCGGCCGAGCTGTTCCAGTACCCCGAGGACCGCACCCTGCCCGGCCTGGCCGAGGCCGCTCACCCCGACGGTGCGCTGCGGCTGCTCAACCAGCACGTGCTGGCGATCCCGGCGCGGCGCGTGCGCGTGGAGCTGGTTCGCTACCGCCCGGCGAGCCGCGCCGTGCTGCGCCACCGCGTGGGCAAGGCGCGCTTCTACGCGCGAGCGATGCGCCCCGACGCAGTAGAGCCGCTGCTCGCGGCCAGGAACCTCGCCGGGCGCTCGAGGTTCGTCGTACCGAGGCTGGCCGGGCACTGGCGGGACGGCGCCGTGCTGTGGATGTCGGAGATTCCGGGCAGGAACCTGCGACAGCGCATTCGGGCGGGAAGGGGCCCGGACCCCGGCGTGCTCCTCGACGCGCTTGAGAGCCTCTGGGCTGCGCCCCGCGAGTCCGAGGGCGGGCGCCCGTTCAACCTCGCCGGCGCGTACCGCCGGGCGAAGCGGAGCTTCCGGCACAAGGCCGCCACCGACGACGCGGCGCTGCGCGAGCTCAAGGCGGCCATGGGGGTGCTCGATCCGTTCGTCGAGTCATGGGAGCCGTCGGGCATCGCGCACAACGACTTCTACGACGACCAGATGCTGGTCCTGCCCGACGGCCGGATTGCGCTGGTCGATTTCGAGGAGGCGGGACCGGGCGATCCACTGCTCGACGTGGGCAACTTCCTCGGGCACCTGCGCTGGGCCTCGCACTTCGGGCGCAGGCGTGACGCACCGGCGGCCGGTGCGTACCACGCGGACTTCCGGCAGGCTGCGCTCGATCGATTCGAGTGGAGCGAACGCGATCTCGCCCTGCGCGAGGGCGTGTGCCTCTTCCGCGTCTGCACGAACGCGATCCGCCATCCCCGGCAAGACTGGCGCGCCCAGCTCCGGCAGGGCCTCTCGATCGTGAACGAAACCCTCGCCTGAGAGCGACAGGCGCTCGCCGTGCCTCGCAGTCGCCTACTGTGTCGCCGCGCCGCCGCCGAGCATGCCGCCGGCGGCGAGGTCGATCTCCAGCGTCAGCTCCTCCCCGTCGCGGAGCACAACGACCTCGGTCGGCCCGATCGGGGGCGCGCCCGAGCGCATCAACTCCTCGAGGTCGGCGATGGTCCTGAGGGCGCGGCCATCGATCGAGAGCAGCTGGTCGCCGGGGAGGATGCCGCCCGCGTCCGCGGGTGAGCCGGGGAAGACCGCGAAGACGCGCAGCCCGTCTGGCGTCTCCTCGACCAGCTCGCCGAGCAGCGACGGCGGCACTTCCGGGCCGCCCGGAGCGCCCTGCAGCACCAGCGCGAGCGCCACGGCGCGCAGCAGCTCCGCGCGCCAGGCGTCGCCTTCGGACGCCGCCTCGCGCTCGAGGTCCACCAGCCCGGGCGCACCGCCGCGCCTGACCGTCAGCACATAGGCCGCGCCCTCGGCGACGGCCTCGATGGCGGCGCGCAGCTCCGCGTCGCTCGCGACGGGCGTGTCGTCGACTGCGGTGATCTGGTCGCCCTCGACAAGGCCCGCGCGCTCGGCGGGCGAGCCGGGGAGGACGGCGACGACCGTTCCCGAGCCTCCCAGCTCGGCGATGATCACGCCCAGCAGCAGGTCGGCGCCGAGTGCGTCGAACAGCGCCCGCAGCGCCGGCGGCAGCGCGTCGATCGAGCCCGAGAACAGCTCGGAATCTGGATCGCTCATCGCGTCGAGCAGCAGGCGCACCACCTGCGCCTGTTGCTCCGGCGGCAGCAGGCCTTCGCCGTCGCCGGACGGCGGGTCCGCCCCGGCGGTCGCCACCGGGGTCGCGGTTGCGGGCTCGAGCGTTGGCGTCGGCGAGGGCGAGGGCGTCACGACAGGTGAGGCGGTCGGGGTCGCGGTGCCGGTTGCGGTGGGCGTCGCTGGCGCCTCGCTCTCGTCGTCGCCGGAGCAGCCGGGGAAGGTCGCGAGCGCCGCCGCCAGAGCGAGCGCCGCGAACGCGCCGAGCCGTGGGGCATTGGGCATCGCCGTGGTCCTTCCTCGGGGCCCCGGCGAATCGCCGCCGAGACTACTCTTGCGGGCCGTAGCGGGCGGCCCGCTGGTCCGCCTTGTGCTCGTTGATCACGAGGACCGCGTGGATGACGCCGGGAATCCAGCCGGCGACCGTCAGGATCAGGTTCAGCAGTGACAGCCAGGGGCGCCCTACTGCCAGCACGGCGATCGGCGGCGCGATGATCGCGAGGAAGTAGAGCATCGGCTACCCCTCGCCGAGAACCGCCTCGGCGGCGGCGCGCCCGGCCGTGCGGCCGAAGACCGCGCCGGACATCAGCCCCGTCCCGCCGGCGTAGTTGTGGTAGAAGAGCCCGCCGACCAGCTCGCCGGCGGCGTAGAGCCCGGGAATCGCCTCGAGCTCCGTGTCGAGCACCTGCGCGCTGCGGTGGTCGATGCGCAGGCCGCCGAAGGTGAACGTGATGCCGCAGGTCACGGCGACGCCGAAGTAGGGCGGCTCGTCGAGCGGGATCGCCCAGTTCGACTTCGGCGGCTCGATGCCCTCGGTGCTGACGCCGTCGAGGGCGGCCGGGTTGAACTCGCCCGGCTGACAGGCGGCGTTGAACTCGGCGACCGTGCGCTCCAGCCCCTCGCGATCGATGCCGAGGTCGTCGGCCAGCTCGCCGATGGTCTGACCCTCGCCCTTCGTGATCTCGCGGATGCGGTACTCGTCGCGCAGGATCGGCACGGTCTTCTGGTCGAAGAGCTGGAAGGCGACGCCGTAGGGCTGGCGCAGGATCTCGCGCCCGTACTTGGCGTAGGTGTAGTTGCGCATGTCCGCGCCCTCGTCGACGAAGCGCTCGCCCTCGATGTTGACGATCAGGCCCAGCGGGTAGGAGTGCTTCTGGTAGAGGTCGCCGACGATGCGGTTGCCCGTCGGCGGCGCGTTCAGATCCCAGGCGACCGCGTGCCCCGAGGACCAGTGGCCGTGCGACTGCGCTCCGACGTCGAGAGCCATGCGGATGCCCTCGCCGGTGTTGTGACGGGTGCCGCGCACCTTCGCCAGTTCCCAGCCGGGGCCCATGTAGCGGGTGCGCATCTCCGTGTTCGCCTCGAAGCCACCTGCTGCCATCACCACGGCGCGCGCGTCGATGGTCTCGAGGCCGTTGGGGCCGCGTGCCTGCACGCCGTGCACGTTGCCGGCGTCGTCCATCACGAGGCCGACGGCCTTCGTGCCGTAGCGCACGTCGACGCCGTGGTGGTCGGCGGCGGCGAAGAGCGAGTCGGAGAGGCCCTTGCCGGCGCCGACGGCCTCGACGATCAGGCCGCCCCAGAAGCGCAGCTTGCCCTCCACCTCGTAGGCCTGGCGGCCGTACATCAGCACCCAGCGCACGTCGAGGCGTTCGCGCATCCACTGCATGGTGTCGAAGGAGTTGCGCACCAGGTGGTCGGTCAGTTGCTCGTCGGCGAGACCCTCGCTGACGCGCATCAGGTCCTCGCGCATCGCGGCCTCGGTGTACTCGCCGACCTCGATGCGGTCGAGCTCGCTCTCGGTGAGGTCCGGGATGAGCGTGACGATGTCGTCGATGCCGTTGTAGGGGAAGCGGAAGCCGCCGCCGGTGAAGAAGGTATTGCCGCCGCGCTCGTCCTCGCTGGCTTTCTCGAGGACGAGCACGCTCGCGCCCGCCTCCTGCGCCGCCAGCGCGGCGCAGAGCGCCGCGTTTCCAGCGCCGACGACCACCACGTCGTGCATCTCGCCCCCAGCCGTCTCGCGCGCCCTCGCGGCGCGCGCTCCATGCTACCACCGGCTCGGGTTGGGGCCGGGGGCGGTGGTGGGGCAAGAGCCGAAAGGTCGTCGGGTAGTGAAATTCGGCGGTAGCGGCTCCTAGACTCGATGCATGACGCAGCGAGGGCGGGGCCGCCCGCCACATCCCGGCATCCTCACCCCGGCCGAGCTGCGCGTGCTCGAAGAGCTGCGCCGAGGCGGCACGAACGCCGAGATCGCGGTGCGGCTCGGCGTCACCCTCGACGCGGTCAAGTTCCACATCTCGAACATGCTCGGGAAGCTGGGACTCGAGAACCGCGGGCAGCTCGCCGCCTGGCGTCCCGAGCCGCGGCGGCGGCTGTTCGGGCTGCTCGCGCTGCCCGGGGCGCTCGAACCCCTCGGGCGCGTGCTCGTGTGGGCGGGCGTGGCGGCGGCCGGCACGGCGGCGGTGGCCGCGGTGGCGGTCGTGCTCATCGTCCTCGCTGACCTCGATGGCAGCGAGCAGCAGCTCGCGCAGGCGCCGCCGGCGACAGCCACAGCCGCGCCTACTCCGACTCCGACGGCCACCCCGACGCCGTCCCCGACTTCGATAGCTACGCCCACGCCGACGGCCACACCAACGTCGACGTCGACCCCAGACGTGACACCTGCACCGGGCTCGGTCGCCTCGGACCGAGCCGCCCTTGTCGCGCTCTACGAGGCGACGGGTGGACCGGACTGGGCGAACACCACGAACTGGCTGACCGACCGACCGATCGGCGAGTGGCACGGTGTCACCGCTGACGGCGGTCGGGTCATAGAGCTGATTCTGATCGGGAACCATTTGCGCGGACCGATTCCGGCTGAACTCGGCGGCCTCACGAACCTGCGATGGCTGGCTCTCCACTTCAACGAGTTGAGCGGGCCGATCCCTGCTGAGTTGACTAGACTCATCCAGTTGGAATGGCTGGACTTCTCCCACAACCAGCTGAGCGGGCCGATCCCTGCTGAGTTGATTAGACTCATCCAGTTGGAATGGCTGGACCTCTCCCACAACCAGCTGAGTGGGCCGATCCCGGCCGAGCTGGGCGGCCTCAGCGATCTGGAAATACTGGATCTCAACAGCAACCAGTTGAGCGGACGGATTCCGGGTGAGCTGGGCGGCCTCATCCGCCTTGAACTGCTGTATCTCAACAAGAACCAGTTGAGTGGGCCGATCCCGGCCGAGCTGGGAGACCTCGGCAATCTGGAACAGCTGCATCTCGCGAGCAACCAGTTGAGCGGGCCGATCCCGGCCGAGCTGGGCGGCCTCGCCAATCTGGTGGCCCTGTGGCTCGAAGACAACCAGTTGAGTGGGCCGATCCCGCCTGAACTCGGCGGCCTTCCCCACCTGACAGAGTTGGAGCTCTACAACAACCAGTTGAGTGGGCCGATCCCGCCTGAACTCGGCGGCCTTCCCCACCTGACAGAGTTGGAGCTCTACAACAACCAGCTGAGCGGGCCGATCCCGCCCGAGCTCGGCAACCTTGCCAAGCTGGTGACGCTGCGGCTCGAGACCAACCAGTTGAGCGGGCCGATTCCGGCCGAGCTCGGCGACCTTGCCAAGCTGGTGACGCTGCGGCTCGAGACCAACCAGTTGAGCGGGCCGATTCCGGCCGAGTTGGGCGGCCTCACCACCCTCGACCTGCTGAATCTTGGCGAGAACCAACTGAGCGGGCCGATCCCGGCGGAGCTGGGCGGCCTCGCCACCCTCGACCTGCTGAATCTTGGCGAGAACCAACTGAGCGGGCCGATCCCGGCGGAGCTGGGCGGCCTCACCACCCTCGACCTGCTGAATCTTGGCGAGAACCAACTGAGCGGGCCGATCCCGGCGGAGCTGGGCGGCCTCGCCACCCTCGACCTGCTGAATCTTGGCGAGAACCAACTGAGCGGGCCGATTCCGGCTGAGCTGGGTGGCCTCAGCAACCTGCAAGACCTGGATCTCGGGGGCAACGAGTTGAGCGGGCCGATCCCGGCCAAGTTGGGCGCACTCAGCAACCTGCAAGACCTGGATCTCGGGGGCAACCAGTTGAGCGGGCCGATTCCGGCCGAGCTGGGTGGCCTCAGCAACCTGCAAGACCTAGATCTCGGGGGCAACGAGTTGAGCGGGCCGATCCCGGCTGAGCTGGGTGGCCTCAGCAACCTGCTAGACCTGGATCTCCGCGACAACCAGTTGAGCGGGCCGATCCCGCCCGAGTTAGGCGGCCTCAGCAACCTGCGAGAGCTGTATCTCCGCGACAACCAGTTGAGCGGGCCGATCCCGCCCGAACTGGGCGCCCTTCGCAACCTGCAAGTGCTGCTTCTCAGGGGCAATGAGCTGAGCGGCTGCATACCTGTCGAGTTGCGGGGCAGGCCGAACAATGACCTTGCCGCGCTTGGGCTGCCGTTCTGCAACTGAGTCGACGGACGAGCCTCGGCGCGGGGCTACTTCGTTCGTTGCTCCAGCAGGGCGATCCTTGCCGTCCTCCGGTAGCTCCACGCCTACCTCGCGCGGCGCGCCTCCGGTAGGCTGTCTCGCGACCAGTGAGGCGACACGACCCCGGACCCGGTGGACCGGCAGCGGAGGAGCGACGATGGCGCCCGGTGCGCTCGATGGCGTGCGCGTGCTCGAGTTCTCGCAGATCGCCGCGGGTCCCTACTGCGGCGTCAATCTCTCCGACCTCGGCGCCGACGTCGTCAAGGTCGAGCCGCGCGAGGGCGAGCACTACCGCAACGTCGGCGCTGTCGTCCCCCGGGAGGGCAAGCGCTTCCAGTCCCTCAACCGCGGCAAGCGCGCCGTGGCGATCGACCTCAAGAGCGCGCGCGGCCAGGCCGTGCTGCACCGCCTGGTCCCGCGCTTCGACGTACTGATGCACAACATGCGGCCCGGCGTCCCGGAACGCCTCGGCGTCGGCTACGAGCAGCTCGCCGCGCTCCACCCCGGCCTCATCTACTGCGAGATCAGCGCCTACGGCAGCGAGGGCCCTCGCGCCTTCGATCCGGCCACCGACGGCGCGATGACCGCCTACAGCGGCCTGATGTCCGTAATCGGCCGCGTCGACCACGAGGGCACCCCGCAGTACACGCGCCCGCCGATCGTCGACTACGCGACGGGGCTCACCTCGGCGATGGCGATCGCGAGCGCGCTCTACCACCGCGAACGCACGGGCAAGGGGCAGCTGATCCAGGCCTCGATGCTGCGCACCGCGCTCTCGCTGCTCGACTACCACGTAATGGACGAGCCGGTCAGCGACTCCGTGACGCGCGACCCGATGCTCGCCGAGATCGAGGAGGCGCGCGCCGCCGGCAAGCCCTACCGCGACCAGATGGCGATCCGCGACCGCCATCGCATCACCGAGGCCGGCCCGCCGCGCCTCTACTACCGCTCCTACCAGGCGAAGGACGGCGCGATCGCCCTCGGCTGCCTCACGCCACCGCTGCGCGCCGCCGCCCGCGCCGTGCTCGGCGTCGACGACGACGGCGACAGCCCGGACTACGACTCGACGG
Organism: Dehalococcoidia bacterium; assembly: GCA_965207415.1. Lineage (GTDB taxonomy): Bacteria > Chloroflexota > Dehalococcoidia > UBA2979 > UBA2979 > VXMT01. The sequence continues at coordinate 2,092,085 of CBDBMD010000003.1, read as the reverse complement.
ACCCGGAGAACGAGCCGCGCTTCGAGGCGTGGAAGTCGCAGATCGAGCGCCTGATGCGCGAGCACACGGTGGCGGAGTGGATGGAGCGCTTCGAGGAGGGCGGCGTCCCCGCCTCGCCGGTGCGCTTTCCCGAGGATCTGCCGGAGGACGAGCAGGTGCGGGCGCTCGGCCTGATGTGGGACCTCGAGCACCCGATCACCGGGCCGCAGCGTGTCGCCGGGCCGGTGGTGCAGATGTCGGAGACGCCGACGGCCGTGCACGGCCCGGCTCCGGCCTACGCCGCCGACACCGACGAGGTGCTGCTGGAGCACGGCTTCAGCGCCGACGAACTCGCCTCGCTGCGCGAGGCGGACGTCATCGCATAGAACGCAATCGCAGGAGAGCGCCGGAGGGCGGAGGCGAACGATGGACTGGAGCGACAACGAGGAGCAGCAGGACTTTCGCGAGAAGGTCCGCAGCCTGATCGCCGAGCGCCTCCCGGCGCGCTACCGCAGCGGCGGCGTCAACGCGCATCGCCTCGAGCGCACCTGGGAGTTCGACCGCAAGTCCGAGGACCCCGATCGCCGCGAGGCCGCCGTCGCCTGGTCGGACGCCCTCGCCGAGCACAACTGGGTCGCGCCGCACTGGCCGGAAGAGTACGGCGGCGGCGGGCTCAGCTCGATGGAGCAGTTCATCCTCAAGCAGGAGCTGGCGAGCTCCGGCGCCCCGGCGGTCGGCGGCTCCGGCACCAACATGCTCGGGCCGACGCTGATCATCAACGGCACCGAGGAGCAGCGGCGCGAGCACCTGCCGCGCATCCTCTCCGGCGAGGTGACGTGGGCGCAGGGCTTTTCGGAGCCGGGGGCCGGCTCGGACCTCGCCTCGCTCTCCACCAGCGCGCGCCGCGACGGCGACGACTACGTGATCAACGGGCAGAAGATCTGGACCTCGGCGGCGCACACCGCCGACTGGTTCTTCCTGCTCACCCGCACCGACCCGACCGCGCCGAAGCACCGCGGCATCTCCTTCCTGCTCGTCGACGGCAAGACGCCGGGTATCGGCGTCCAGCCGCTGGTCGACATGAGCGACGTGCACTACTTCAACGAGACCTTCTACGAGGAGGTGCGTACGCCCGTCTCCAACATCGTCGGCGAGGAGAACCGCGGCTGGTACGTCGCGATGAACCTGCTCGACTTCGAGCGCTCCAACATCGAGGGAGCCGTCTCGATGCAGCGTGGCATCGAGAAGCTGCTCGCCTACTGCGCGAGCGAGGAGGGCGCGGCGAAGTCGCTGCTCGGGCGCGGCGGGACGCTGCGCACCGAGGTCGCCGACCGCTACATCGAGACGGACGTGATGTTCCAGTTCTCGGCGCGCGTGATCTCGATCCAGGCGGCGGGAATGGTGCCGAACTACGAGGCCTCGACCTCGAAGCTGTTCAACTCGGAGCTGCTGCAGCGGCTCTCGGCGACGAGCATCAAGACGTTCGGGTTGTACGGGCAACTCTGGGGTCAGGGCACGGAGGACGGGCCGGAGAGCGCATACGCCGCGCAGGGCGGCGCGCCGCCGTACAACTACCTGCGCGCCGTCCCCGCGACGATCCGCGGCGGCACCTCCGAGGTGCAGCGCAACATCATCGCCACCCGCGGCCTCGGCCTGCCTCGGGGGTAGTCGGGACGGCTAGTTGCAGAAGGAGAGGCCGAGCTCGCCGAGGTCGTTCCGCCAGATGTCTCGCAGCTCCTCGGGGATGCACCCGGTAAGCAAGTTGTCTCTGAGGTACAGAATGATCAGATCCGTAAGCCTCCCCAGCTCGACCGGGATCGGGCCGCTCAGCTCATTGTGATGGAGTTCGAGCCGACCCAGCTTTTGCAGGCTGCCCAACTCCGGCGGGATCGGCCCACTGAGCTCGTTGTGCTGGATCAGCAACGTCCGCAGGTTGGTGAGTCGGCCCAACTCGGTCGGGATCGGCCCGCTCAGCGCATTGTCTGCGAGATCTAGCGTCCAAAGATTGGCAAGGTCGCCCAGCTCCGTAGGGATCGGCCCGCTCAACTGGTTGTGGAAGAGATGCAGGTTTCGCAGGCGGGTGAGGTTGCCCAGCTCAGCCGGGATCGGCCAGCTCAACTTGTTGCCACCGAGATGCAGCGACCAGAGGTTGGTGAGGCCGCCCAGCTCAGCCGGGATCGCCCCGCTCAACTTGTTGCCACCGAGCCACAGCTCCTGCAGGAAGGCAAGTCCGCCCAGCTGAACCGGGATTGTTCCGCTGAGCTGGTTCCCCGAGAGCCTCAGCTCGACCAGGTTGGTCAGGTTGCCCAGCTCAAGGGGAATTGGCCCGCTCAGCTCATTCTCCGCGAGGTTCAGCCATCCCAGCTTGGTGAGGTTGCCCAACTGAACCGGGATTAGCCCGTTCAACTGGTTGCCTCCTCCGAGGTTGAACCATTGCAGATTGGAGAGACGTCCCAGTTCGGCTGGGATCGGCCCGCTCAGTTGGTTGTCCCGGAGATGAAGCGTACTCAGGTTGGTGAGGTCGCCTAACTCAACCGGGAGCGGTCCGCTCAGCTCGTTGATTGAGAGATCGAGTAACAGCAGGTTCGCGAGTCGACCCAACGCAGCCGGTATCGGTCCGCTCAGCTCGTTGCTTGAGAGACCGAGCGTCCTCAGTTGAGTGAGGCTGCCCAATTCGGGCGGTATCGGACCGGCCAGCCGGTTGTCGTCGAGGGCCAGCGCCGTCACACGGCCGTCTTCGTTCGTGGTGACGCCGAACCACGTGCCAATCGGCGCATGGCTCAACCACTTCGCACTGTTCGTCCAGCCCGGCCCGCCTGTCGCTTCGTAGAGCGCGACAAGGGCGGCCCGGTCCGATGCCACCGACCCCTTCGCCGGCTGCGTGACCGTCACGGGTGAGCAGAAGGGCAGGCCGAGATCGGTGAGGTCGTTCTCCGGCACGTCCTCCAGTGCGTTGGGTACGCACCCGCTCAACTCGTTGCCCCCGAGGGTCAGTCGTTCGAGGGAGATGAGACTGCCGAGCGCGGACGGGATCGAGCCGCTCAAGTCGTTGTCAGAGAGCTCCAACGTCGCAACGGCCGTGAGGTTGCCCAGCTCAGCCGGGATCGGCCCACCCAACCGGTTCATCTGCAAGTTCAAACCGTCCAACTTGATGAGGTTGCCCAATTCAGCCGGGATCGGCCCGCCAAGCTCGTTGCCATCGAGGCCTAACCTACGCAAGTTCCCGAGGCTGCCCAGCTCGGCCGGGATCGGCCCGCTCAGCACGTTCTCTGAGAGGTAGAGCGACTCCAAGCCCCTGAGGGCCCCCAACTCAGGCGGGATCGGTCCGCTCAGCGCGTTCGCTGTGAGGCTGAGCGAGCGCAGGCCCCTGAGGGCCCCCAACTCAGGCGGGATCGATCCACTCAGCGCGTTCCCTGAGAGGTAGAGCGACTCCAGGCCCCTGAGGGCCCCTAACTCAGGCGCGATCGGCCCCGTCAGCTGGTTCCACGACAGGTTCAGCTCACGCAGATTGGTGAGATTCCCTAACCCTGCCAAGATCGGCCCGGTCAGGCGGTTCCTCCCGAGGTACAGCCGCTCTAGGTTCGTGAGGCTGCCGAACTCAGTCGGGATCGGGCCCGTCAGCTGGTTTCCCCAGAGGTTCAGCTCACGCAGATTGGTGAGATTCGCCAACTCTGCCAGGATCGGCCCGGTCAGTCGGTTCCCTGAGAGGTCCAGGTGTTTCAGGTTCGTGAGGCTGCCGAACTCAGCCGGGATTCGCCCGCTTAACTGGTTGGTTCCGCCGAGGTCGAGCCATTCCAGGTTGGAGAGAGTTCCCAGCTCGATCGGGATTGGACCGCTCAACTGGTTCCACCCCACTTCAAGCTGACGCAACTCTGAGAGGCGTCCGAGCTCAACCGGGAGCGGCCCGCTCAATTTGTTCTGCTCGAGGCCAAGCGTGCCCAGACTGCTGAGGTTTCCAACGGCAATCGGGATGGGCCCGCTCAACTGGTTATGTCCAAGATCGAGTGTGCGCAGATTAGTGAGGCGCCCAATCTCAGCCGGGATGGGCCCGCTCAAGCTGATGTTGCTGATGATCAGCGCGCGGAGGTTCGTGAGCCGACCCAACTCAACCGGGATGGGGCCGCCAAGCTGCCTGCCCCTGGGACTGTCGGAGATCCACAGCACCTCCAGGCTTGAGAGCCCTCCAAGCTCGGCCGGGAGCGAGCCAGCCAGCCTGCTATTGAGTAGTCTCAGTTCCGTCACGCGCCCACTGTCATCGGTGGTGACGCCGTGCCACTCGCCGAGCGGCCTGTCGCTCAGCCAGTTGCTGCTGCTCTCCCAGTTCGAACCGTTCGTCGCCTCATAGAACGCCACGAGGGCGGCGCGGTCTGAGGCGACCGAGCCCGGGAGCCGCAGCGTCACCGTCAGCGGCGTGCTCGCAAGCCAGCGTCCGACCCTCGTGCTCGCGGGGAAGAAGCGCGCCCGCGGCAGCAGGCGCTCGCCCCACGACCCGTCCGCCTGGCGCTGCTGCGCCGCGAACTCCATGCGGCCATCGGCGAGCAGCCGCGCGGCAACGCGGATCTCCGCCGCACCGCTTCCGCCCGAGGGACGCACCGTGAGCGGCGAGCTCGCAAGCCAGCGTCCGACCCTCGTGCTCGCGGGGAAGAAGCGCGCCCGCGGCAGCAGGCGCTCGCCCCACGACCCGTCCGCCTGGCGCTGCTGCGTCGCGAACTCCGTGTTGCCGTTGAGCAGCCGTCGCGCGGCGACGCGCACCTCGATGACGTCCGTCTCGCCGCCCGCGCCTTGGGCGTCGACCGTGGCGGCGCCCGGCAGGGCGAGCACGAGTGCCACCAGCAGGGCCGTCAGCCGTGCGGTCACGCGCCCCCATTCGCTGCGCCGGGTCCGTGCGTGCAGTGCGCAACTCTCATCCTCAGCCTACCCGAAACCCTTCGGGCTGCCGGAACGATCCTGACCCGGACCCGCGATATGCTGTCTCACCTGCGGGCACGCTGAAGGAGGAACCGATGTCGACGTGGCTCATGACGCGCTCGAGGTTCCTCGTGCTGCTCTTGCTCACCGCCGCGCTAGCCCTCGCCGCCTGCGGCGACGGCGACGGTGACGACGAGGGCGACGGGGACGCCACCGACACGCCCGAGGCGATCGTCGGCTCGCTCATGGAGAACGCCGCGGCGTTCGAGTACGAGATCGGGGAGCCGGGCGGCACGTTTACGTCGTCGACCATCGGCGAGCCGCTGACCTTCAACCTCCCGCTGGCGAACGACGCCTACTCCTCCGGCCTGCTCAGCCTGCTCTTCGACGGGCTGACCGAGGTCTCGTGGCTGACGGACGAGGTCGAGCCCTCGCTGGCCGAGTCCTGGGAGCACTCGGAGGACGGGCTGACCTGGACCTTCTCCCTGCGCCGCGACGTCAGCTGGCACGACGGCCAGCCGTTCACCGCGCACGACGTGGACTTCACCTTCAACCGCATCATCTACAACGAGGACATCCCGACGAATACCCGCGCGGCCTTCATCTTCCGCTTCCTCGAGGACGGCGAGTGGGTCGAGGACACGATGACCGTGACGGCGGTGGACGACTACACGGTCCGCTTCGTGCTGCCGACGTCGTTCGCGCCCTTCATCCGCTCGATGGGCACGGCGATCTACCCGCGCCACATCCTCGAGCCGCACGTCGACGCCGGCACCTTCAACTCCGTCTGGGGCATCGACGCGGACCCGGCGACGGTGATCGGCACGGGGCCATTCACCATCGAGAGCTACACCCCCGGCGAGCGCGTCGTGCTGCGGCGCAACCCGAGCTACTGGCTGAAGGACGCCGAGGGCAACAGCCTCCCCTACATCGACACCATCGTGCACCTGCTCGTCGACGACATCGAGGCCGAGCTCGCCCTCTTCGAGGCGGGCGAGACGGACGTGCACGGCGTCACAGGCGAGGAGTACGCGGGCCTCAAGCCGCTCGAGGGCGCGGGCAACTTCACCATCTACCGGCGTGGCCCCGCTTTCGGGACCACCTTCCTCGCGTTCAACCAGAACCCCGGCTCGGACGCGGAGAGCGGCGCGCCCTACGTGGCGCCGGAGAAGCTAGCCTGGTTCAGCAACCAGCCGTTCCGCCACGCCGTCGCGCACGCCATCGACAAGGACCGGATCGTCGCCGAGGTCATGCACGACCTCGGCTACCCGCAGTGGGCCGCGATCAGCCCGGCCGCCGGCGACTTCCACAACCCCGACGTGCGCAAGTACGAGTACGACGTCGAGGCGGCGAACGACATCCTCGACGGCCTCGGCTGGACGGACAGCGACGGCGACGGCGTGCGCGAGGACGGCGAGGGCAACCCGATCGAGTTCGCCCTGATCACCAACGAGGGCAACACCGTCCGCGAGCAGGTCGCGGCGCTGATCGCCGAGAACCTGGCCGCGATCGGCCTCAAGGCGAACTACCAGGCGATCGACTTCGGCGACGTGGTCGGGCGGCTGGTCAACTCGTACGAATGGGAGGCGGTGGTGATCGGCCTGACGGGTGGCACGGAGCCGCACGGCGGGATCGGCGTCTGGCACAGCAGCGCCGACCTGCACCTCTGGAACCCGAAGCAGGAGGCCCCGGCGACGGACTGGGAAGCGCAGATCGACGAGCTCTACGTCCTCGGCAGCCAGGAGCTGGACCGCGCGAGGCGAGTGGAGCACTACCGCCAGGCCCAGGCGATCGCCGCCGAGCAGGTGCCGCTGATCTACACGACGCTGTCCGAGCGCCTGAGCGCCGTGCGCAACGTCTTCGGCAACTCCACCCCGACGCTCTACGGCCTCTGGGACATCCGCTACCTCTACCGCACGGACTAGCGAGGGCAGCGGGGCTAGGGCGGCTCGGCGGGCGTCCAGGTACCGCAGCCGCGGCTGACGAAGCCGGCATCTGCAGCCGCGACGTCCACGGTCATGACGGCCCCGTGCTCGGCGCTGTCGGCCTCGATGATCTCGGCCTCGGATCCGCCGAAGCCGCTCACCCGCCGCCACGTGCACTCGTACTCTCTGTAGCGCCCTTCGGAGTCTGTGTAGCCCGGCGCGTTGCGGTACTGGCCGGGCGCGATCTCGGTGCCAACGAGCCAGGCGCCGTCGGCGAAGGGATCACCGGGAGCGATAAGCGGTGTGAGGTCCGTGGTCCATCTCCCGCACCCGCTGCTTGCGAAACCGGCGTCCGTCGACGCGATCTCGACGATCGAGCTATCGGTATCCCAGGTCGCCGTGAAGCTGCCGAGGAATTCCTCCTCCGAGCCACCGAAACCGCTCAATCGCCACCACGAACACCCCGTCCAGTCGTGTGGCGAGGGCGAGGCTGCGCGATACAGACCGGGAGCAACCTCTCTGCCGACGTAGTACACGCCGTCACGGAGTTGGTCGTTGGGCCAGTCCACGTGTTGGCCGGTATCAGGAACCCACTCTCCGCACGCCTCGCTCGTGTAGAAGCCGGCGTCGGAGGGCTCGATCTCCACGATCAAGGAGGCTCCCCGGAGATACGTGGGGTATCCGTAGAGGTGCCCGAGCACTTCTTGGCTGGTGCCGCCGAACCCGCTCAACCGGGACCAGTAACACCAACGGAGGTCACCCGGCGTCAGCGCCCGGTAGCGACCGGGGGCCAGATCGACGCCGACGATGAACATGCCGTTTGAAACTGAGTCGCCGGGAGCGAGCACCGGAGACAGGTCCGGTGTCCAGGTGCCACAGCCCCAGCTATGGAATCCGGCATCGGTAGGCGCGATGTCGACGAGGGTGGTCCAGCCTCGTCCGATGGTGCTGACGAGTACCCCCGCGTCGGACCGGAAGTGCCCGCCGAACCTGCTCATGCGCTTCCACCAACACCCGCCGGTCAGCCCGCTGGCGCGATAGCGCCCGGGCGCGATCTCCGAGCCGACGAGGTAGGTGCCGTCGGAGAACGTCGAGCCAGGTACAAGTCTCGGCGTCAGGTCCGCCGTCCACCCGCAGCCCGCGCTCTCGAAGCCCACGTCCGTGGGCTCGATGTCCACGATCCCCAGGCTTCCGTGCGGGATTACGCTGCCGTTGGTTTCTCCTGCCAAGCCCTCGTCGATGCGATAGCGCGCATCGTAGTACACCCCGCTGAATGCGCTCCGGCGCTCGAACGAGCACGACTCGGGCGTTGTCGCGCGGTAGCGGCCGGGCGCCACCTCGATGCCGACGAGGTAGAACCCGTCGCCGGGTGGCTCGCCGGAGGTGACGCGGGGCTCGAGGGTTTGCGTCCACTCGCCGCAGCCCGAGCTCTCGAACCCGGCGTCCGATGCCCTGATGTCCACGACCGCGAGCCTGCTCGGGAGGTCTCGTGCGCGGCCCCAGCCGATCCCGTTGGTGTTGTGGTCGTCGTGGCCGCCGAAGTCGCCCAGCCGGCGCCACTCGCACTGTCCCGGCGGTGCGTTGGCGAAGTAGCGACCCGGAGCGATTTCCGTCCCGACCAGATACGTGCCGTCCCCGAACGAGCGCTTCGGCTCGGACACCCGCGGGTTGACCTCGGACCAGGCGCCGCAGCCGGACGTACTGAATCCCACATCCGTCTCGAAGATGTCGACAATGGCCGAGCTCCCGTGCGCGATGATGTCGGGCGATGGGGCGTAACCGAAGCTCGAATCCCCCTGGAACCCGTTGAGCCGCGCCCAGGAGCAGGTGTCGGAGGGCGCGCTCGCGAAATAGCGGCCCGGCGCGATGTCGGTTCCCACCAGGTACCCGCCGTCTCCGAACGGCTTGCCCGGCTCGGCGATCGGCGTCGCGGCATCGGACCAGGTTCCGCAGCCGGAGCTGAGAAGGCCCGCGTCCGAAGGCGCCACGTCCACCGCGGGCAGCCACCCGACGGAGATTGCGAACGCGCCCTCGTAGGCCCCGTAGATGCCGCCGAACTCGTCCAGCCGATACCACAGGCAGCGGTCGGTCGACCCGGTCGCGCGGTAGCGCCCGGGAGCGATGTCGACGCCGACGAGGTACGTGCCGTCGGGGAAGGGCTCGCCCGGCGCTGTTACGGGCGAGAGGTCGTCCGACCATGTGCCGCAGCCGCGGCTGTAGAACCCGGCGTCCCCTGGCGCGATGTCCGCGATCGAGGTCGGTCCGCTCCTCCGGAAGAAGCCGCTGCTCTCACCGTACTCGCCGCTGAAGTCGCCCAGGCGCGCCCAGTAGCACTCGGCCGAAGGCTCGCGTGCGCGGTAGCGGCCGGGCGCGATCTCGTCGCCGACGGTATAGGTGCCATCGGGGAAGGGCTGGCCCGGTGTCACGATCGGTGTGAGATCGTTGGTCCAGGTTCCGCAGCCCTCGCTGTAGAACCCGGTGTCGCCGGACTCGATATCGACGATCGCGCTCGCGTCAGCACCAAGCACAGTCAATCCCCAGCCACCGGCGGTGGTGCGGATGTCGGGTGTCCCGTACTCGCCCCTGAAGATGCTGAAGTCGCTCAGTCGCAACCAGAAGCAGGAGTCCGACGGCGTGGGGGCGCGGTAGCGACCGGGCGCGATGTCCACGCCAACCCGGAACTCACCGTCGCCGAAGGTGGTCAGCGGCTCGGCCGGGGCCGTCGGTGTCGGCGTCGGTGTGGCCGTCGGCGTCGGGGTTGGCGCTGGCGTGGGTGTGGCTGTCGGTGTGGCTGCCGGAGTCGCGGTCGCAGTCGGGGTAGGCGTGGGCGTCGAGGTTGGGACAGCCGTCGGGGTCGGCGACGGTGTTCGTGTCGGCGTAGCCGTCGATGCGGCCGTGGGTGTCGCAGTCGCGGTGCGCGCCGGCTCGACTGTCGGTGATGGTGTTGCGGCGACTGACGGTGTGGCAGCGGGCGTGGCGGTCGGCGTGGCAACCGGCGGCGAGTCGTCGCCGCCGAGGCAGGCCGCAAGGAGCAGGCCGGAGGCCGCGAGCGCAAGCATGCGAAGGCGCATCGCCGTTCGCTCCCGATGTCCACTTGCCTGAGCCCGCCAGCCCGCAGCTTCAGTCTACCCGAATGGCTGCGCCGCTGGACCAGTCGCGGCCTCGCCGCGGTGCGCCGCGTCAGCTGACGCGGCTGCCGTAGCCGACGATGCGGAAGGCGACGCGGCGGGCGATCTGTTCGCGGCGCAGCGCCGGGAGCGATGCGAGGTGCGCCTCGTAGTCCGTCTCGATCGCGTGGGCGAGCTGCGCCTCGGCGCGGCCGTCGAGGGCGACGTGCAGCTCCAGGATCACCTGCGTCTCGTTCGCCTCGCCGCCCAGCTCGCGGTAGGCGAACGTCAGCTCCGCGCCCGACCAGCGAGGCGGCAGCGCCGTCTGCACGCTGGCGATCAGCTGCTCCAGCGCGGCCCAGCCGCCCGGCACGTCGAAGAGCGCATCGACCGCGCGCGGGTCGGCGGGGACCTCGAGACTGTCGGGCGTGCTCATCCGCCGGTCTTCCTGGTACCAGCGGAAGAACAGCACGGCGAGCGCGGCGATCACCATGAAGCTGCCGATGATCCAGAGCAGGAAGCCGGCCGCCTGCTGGTCGCCGTGGGCGGTGACGTCGGTCCAGACGCGCGGCGCGCCCGCGTAGACCTCGTAGAGCGGGTCGTCGCGGAAGAGGTAGAAGGCGCCCACGACCTTGGGGAAGATGAACGGCGCGACGAGGTAGAGCATCCCCACCAGGTACGGCGGGCGGTGGCGTCCGGCGAGCGGCCCGACCAGCGGCGACCAGAGCGCCACGGCCGCGGCGAGCCAGGCGGCCGTGATCGCGAACGAGCCCCAGGGCGAGGGCCGCAGCACGTCCACCACGGCCGGCAGGTGCGTCGCCGCGAGCGCAATCCCGAACGTCGCACCGCCCACCACGGGCGAGCCGAGGGCGCGCCGCAGCCGCTGCCTGGCGTGGTCGCGCAGACCGCTCGGCGGCTGCTCCGGGCGCGGGCGGCCTCGCGGCAGGCCGAGCAGTAACAGCGGCGCCGCGCCGAGCGTGATCAGCAGGTCCTGCAGCGCGTTCGCGCTCGCCAGGTAGCCGGCGGCGAGCGCGCCGAGCGGCCAGTCGAGGGCGGCCCAGAGCACCACCAGCCCGACAGCGAAGAGCAGGATCTGGTCCGCGCTGACCTCGGGGTCGCCCGTGCGGCGGCGGCCGGGACTGAGCGAGCGCACCCAGAGGGCGTAGGCGAAGCCGATCGCGATCAGCAGCAGCCAGACGGCCGGGTAGGGGGTCCAGCCCCAGTCCCAGGCTGCGCCTCCGGCGCTCGGCCACCAGCTCACCGTCGTGCTCCCGCCCGCGCTGCCTTGTGCGCGTCCGAGTCTGCGCCGTGGCGCGGGCCGCCGCTACCCGCGCGCGAGGTCGACCCGTTCGCCGCGCAGCAGCACGAGGTCCGGCCGCTCGAGCAGCTCCGGCGACTCGCGCGGGTCGTTCGCGAACCAGACGAGGTCGGCGGGTGCGCCGTCCCCGAGGCCGGGCTCGCCGAGCAGCTCGCGCGCGGCACTCGAGGCGGTCGCGAGGGCATCCCTAGGCTCGAGGCCCGCTTGCTGGAGGCGCGCGATCTCGCGCGTGACGGGCTCGACGCCGTCGGTGCCGGCGAGCAGCGGAGCACCAAGCCGCCGCGCGCGCACGATCAGCGGCTCGATGCGATCGATGGCGTCGCGCAGCCAGCGATCGACGGCCGCGCTCGCCGGCTGCCCGCGCCCGCCCGCCGCCATGTCCAGCATCATCTCGTCGAGTGCGAGCGTGGGTGTCCAGGCGATGCCGCGCCGCGCCAGCTCCTCGACCAGCCCCTCGTCGAGGCCCCAGCCGTGCTCGATCGAGTCGACGCCCGCGGCGACGGCGCTGGCGGCGGCCTCGCGTGTGAAGGCGTGCACGGCGATGCGCGCGCCGGCCGCGTGGACGGCCTCGGCCGCGGCGCGCAGCTCCGGCTCGCGGTAGTTCACCATGCCCGGCACGCCGTCGACGGCGGGTGCGAAGTGCGGCGGGAAGTTGTCGAGGATCACCTTCACCCAGGGCGAGTGCTGTTCGCGTGCGCGGTGGGTGGCGTGCGCTTCCAGCTGCTCGGGCGCGGTCGGCTCCTGGATGCCGGTGAATACGCCTTCCGGTGCGAGCGGCTGGCCCGAGGCGATCACCGGCGGCAGCCCGTCGTCTCGCGGCAGGCCGAGCGTGGCCGGGCGCTCGGCGTCCCGACGCGTGAACGCGCCCATGTCGCGCAGCAGCAGCACGCCGCGCCGCAGGAAGTCGCCGCGGTTGCGGTCGATCACCTCGCGCGACCCGGCGGGAAGCTCCTTGTAGTCGCGGTTCGTGACGAGGTGGACGTGGGCGTCGACGAGGCCGGGGAGGACGTAGCCGCCCTCGGGCGCGAGCGGTCCGGCGCCGTCGATCGGCCGGGTGTGGATGCGCCCGCCGGCGATCCAGAGGTCGCTCGGCGCGTCGCCGTAGGGCAGCACGGTGGCCCGCAGGTGGAAGGCGTTTGGCGGCATTTGCCGATGGTACGCGGGGGTTCGCTCAGGGGCAGCGCCGTCTCTTTGCGTCTTATGGAGAGCGTCAGGGTTGAAAGGGGATCCCTTAAGCGTGAGACTGTGAGGGAGAACCGCGTCGCTCGGACCCGGGCGTGCGGCCGGGGTGCGCGTTACGGCTCATTGGGGGACCGACATGGGACTGCTGCAAGGGCTCGGACGGCTGTTCGGTGGGCAGATCGCAGATCAGGTGGCGGCGCAGAGTGCGGAACCCCTGGAGTATCCCGCCGCGATCTCGCTTGAGGGCGTGACGCTGACGCTGCGCTTCCTCGAGCGCGGGGACCGCGAGGCGATGCTCGACTTCGCGCGCAAGCTGCCCACGCACGACCTGCTCTTCCTGCGCCGCGACATCACGGACCCGTCCAACGTCGACCAGTGGATCGAGGACATCGAGGAGGGCTACTACACGACGATCGCCGCCGTAAAGGACGACACGATCGTCGGCTACACGTCGGTGGCCACGGACCGCCTCGGCTGGACGCGGCACGTCGCGGAGCTGCGCGTGCTGATCTCGCACGAAATGCGCGGCAAGAACCTCGGGCGGCTGCTCACGGAGCAGGCCTTCGCGTTCGCCAAGCAGCGCGGCGTGAAGAAGATGATGGCGCAGATGACCACGGACCAGGAGGCCGCCGTCAAGGTCTTCAGCCGCATGGGCTTCCAGCGCGAGGCGCGCCTGCGCAACCAGGTCATGGACCGCGACGGCGCGCTCCACGACCTGCAGCTCATGAGCCTGGACGTCGATGAGTTTCAGGCGAAGATCGACGTGATGCTGCTCAGCGCGCAGAACGAGTTCTTGGGCATCTAGCCGCTTCAGCCTCCCGCCGAGGCGCCGCGATGCCGCTGACCACCGCCGACCGCCTCGAGATTCTCGAGCTGCTCGGGCGTTACGCCCACGCGATCGACTCGGGCGATGGGGAGGCCTACGCCGACTGCTTCACCGACGACGGTGTGATCGAGTTGCGCCGCACGGGGCTGCACGTCCAGGGCCGCGAGGCCCTCAGCGAGTTCGCGCGCGACGACCACGCGCGATCGGGCGCCGCACGCCACATGACCAACAGCCCGATCATCGAGGGCGACGGCGACGACGCGACGATGCGCGTCTACCTGCTGCGGCTCTACCAGGACCGCTCGCAGGACGGGGAGCGCGGCATCGGCCCGGTCGGCCTCTACCACGACACGCTGCGCCGCGTGGGCGGTCGCTGGCGCTTCGCACTCCGCGAGGTGTTCGTCGACCCGCAGCGCTGACTCTTTGCTGTCGGGGGCTGCGCCCCCACACCCCACTCGGAACCCCCGAGGGCGCAACACCCGATCGAGGCATGAGCACCGGCGGGCGAGCCCCCTCACCCCCACCCTCTCCCCCAGGAGAGGGGGCCGGATCGGCGCTCGGACCTTCCGAGGCGAGCAGCAGCGGGGGGTGTGGGGCCTGCGAGGTATCCTCGCATCAGATCGAAACGGTGCCCCCCACAGAAGAGAAATCCGAGGGCGGGTGGGTGGGCCCGAGCCGCGCAGCGTGCTCGTCCGACGCCCGCCGGGCAAGCACCGTCGAGGGCGCACCCAACCTGCGAGGGGCGATCCTGCTCCCTGGCCTCGGCGGCGGAGGATGCGCCTCCCGCCACGGCCCGTATACTCCCGGACATTCGAGCGCACTCGGGAGTGACGCCCGTAGTGACTCGGGGCGGAGGGGGACGCGATGGAGTACCGGAACCTCGGACGGTCGGGCCTGCAGGTCTCCGTCGTCGGGCTCGGCTGCAACAACTTCGGCATGCGCGCGGACTACGCGGCCACCGAGGCCGTCGTGCGCGCCTGCCTCGACAGTGGCATCAACTTCTTCGACACGGCCGACATCTACGGCGGCGCGAAGTCCGAGGAGTTCCTCGGCAAGGCGCTCGGCGCGGACCGCCAGGACGTGATCGTCGCCAGCAAGTGCGGTGTGCCGATGGGCGAGGGCCCGCTGATGCGCGGCGCCTCGCGGCGCTACATCATGCAGGCCGTCGAGGCGAGCCTGCGCCGCCTCAACACGGACTACCTGGACCTCTACCAGATTCACTTCCCGGACCCGGACACGCCGCACGACGAGACGCTGCGCGCGCTCGACGACCTCGTGCGCTCCGGCAAGGTGCGTTACATCGGCAACTCGAACTTCGCCGGCTGGGCGATCGCGGACTGCCACTGGATCGCGCGGCACCACCACCTCACCCCGTTCGTCTCCGCACAGAACGAGTACAGCCTGCTCAAGCGCGACATCGAGGCCGAGGTGCTCCCGGCCTGCGAGCAGTTCGGGCTCGGCATGCTGCCCTACTTCCCGCTCGCCAGCGGCCTGCTCACCGGCAAGTACCGCCACGGCGAGGAGGCGCCCGAGGGCGCTCGCCTCTCCGACCAGCGCTTCGCCGGCCGCTTCGTCTTCGATCGCAACTGGGAGATCGTCGAGAAGCTGCGCACCTGGTGCGACGAAAACGGGCGCAGCATGCTGGAGGTCGCGTTCGGCTGGCTGCTCGCCAAGCCATCGGTCAGCAGCGTGATCGCGGGCGCGACGAAGCCGGAGCAGGTCGTCTCGAACGCCGCCGCCGGCGAGGTGCAGCTCAGCGCCGAGGAAGTGGCCGCGATCAGCGAGCTCGCGCCGGCGTAGCCGCCCCGCAAGGCGCACCCTTGTTACCATGACGGCGCGCCGCGAAGGCGCGAACCCGCAGCACACATGCAGCCCCGGCGCGCGCGGCTCGCGCCCCGGCCGCACCGAGAGGACCAGACGATGAGCGACGACCCCCTGTTCACCCGACTCTGCCAGGAGTACGGCTGCGAGTACCCGATCGTCTCCTTCGCGCACACCCGCGACGTGGCCGCCGCGGTCAGCAACGCCGGCGGCATCGGCATGCTCGGCGCCAGCACGCACACGATCGAGGAGATGCAGAACGATATCCGCTGGATCAAGGAGCAGGTGGGCGGCAAGCCGTTCGGCGTCGACATCACCATCCCGTCCTCCTACGTGCGCGGGAACCTCGAGGAGCTCGAGGCGCAGATCCCGCAGCAGCACCGCGAGTTCATGGACGGGCTGATGCGGGACAACAACATCCCGGAGCCGACCACGCCCGGCCCCTGGGGTGCGCAGCGCCTGCAGGGCCTGGCCGATACCCGCCGCAAGCTCGAGATCATGATGGAGGAGCAGATCCCGATCTTCGCCTCCGGCCTCGGCAGCCCCGCCTTCATCCTCGACGAGATGCACGACGCCGGCGTGAAGGTCTGGGGCCTGATCGGCATGGCGCGTCAGGCGCAGCGTGAGCTCGACGCCGGACTCGACCTGCTGATCGCGCAGGGCCAGGACTCCGCCGGCCACACGGGCCGCATCGGCACCTTCTCGATCATCCCGGAGGTCGCCGAGCTGGCGAGGGCGCACGACACGCCGATCCTCGCCGCGGGCGGGATCACCACCGGGCAGCACATCGTCGCCGCGATCGTCCTCGGGGCGGTCGGCGTCTGGACCGGCACGATCTGGCAGGCGACGCACGAGTCGGCGACGGAGATGTGGGCGAAGCAGAAGCTGCTCGACGCGAAGGCGCAGGACGCCTGGGTCAGCGAGGCGGACGACGGCAAGCGCAACCGCGCGGTCCGCAGCCGCTTCAAGGAGGCCTGGGAGCAGGCGGACGCCCCGCCCTACCTGCCGATGCCGCTGCAGGGCTTGCTGGTCGGCAAGATCAAGCAGGCCGCCGAGGACCACAAGCTGTACGACTGGATCAGCCCGCCTGCCGGGCAGGGCGTCGGCTTCATCCGCGAGCTCAAGCCCGCACGCCAGGTCGTGATGGACATGATGGAAGAGGCCTACGACGCCGTCGACGGTCTCCAGCTCGGCGACGCCGTCGGCGCGTAGCGCGCCTCCGCTCCTCGCGCCGGCCGGCCCGGCGCTTCGCCCCTTCGCGTAGGATGCGCCCGCATCCGAACCGTCGACGCGCAGGAGGTGAGTCATGCCAGAGGCCCCGTCGCAGGAAGAGGTATTCTCGTACTTCGATACGCTCAGCAACTGGGGGCGCTGGGGTGACGACGACACCCTCGGCACGCTCAACCTGATCACGGACGAGAAGCGCAGGCAGGCCGCCGCGCTCGTCGCGGACGGCGTCAGCATCTCCTGCTCGCGGCTGATCCCCTGGGGCGGCCCCCAGCTCGGTGGCGGCAACCCGGTGATCGACATGGCGCAGAGCGGCGAGCGCTACGCCCTCGGCGACAACCCTGAGGACCCGGCCATGCCCGGCGTCGAGCCGCTGCAGTGGGCCGGCGAGCGCCTCAGCTTCGCCTTCCACGGCAGCATCTTCACGCACATCGACGGCCTCGCCCACGTCTTCTTCGACGGCAAGATGTACAACGGCCGCTCGGCCGGCCTCGTCAAGACCTCGGACGGCGCGCTCGAGCAGACCTCCGAGGTGATGCGCGACGGCATCATGACGCGCGGCGTGCTGCTGGACGTCGCGCGCGCGCTCGGCCAGGACCCGCTGCCGATGGCCCCCGGCGTCTACCCCGAGGACCTCGAGGCGGCGGAGCAGGCGCAGGGCGTGCGTGTCGAGGAAGGCGACGTGGTGCTGCTGCGCACCGGCTACGGCGCGCAGCACGAGGCCGCGATCCTCGCGGGCACCGAGCCGCCGCACGAGCACTCCGGCTACCACGCGGCGACGCTGCCCTGGCTGCACGAGCGCGGCGCGGCGGTGATCGGCTCCGACGTGACCACGGACACGCGCTACCTCGATCCGAACTACAAGCGCACGCGCATGCCCGTCCACCAGGTCGCCCTCGTGGCGATGGGCCTGCGGCTGATCGACAACGCGCACCTCGAGCGCCTCGCGGCGGCGTGCGCGGAGCGCGGCCGCTGGGAGTTCTGCTTCACGCTGAACCCGCTCCGCTTCGAGCGCGGCACCGGATCGCCGGCGAACCCGATCGCGACGTTCTGAGGCGATGCCGCCCATCACGCGAGCGCGACCGCGCGGGCCGACTGGAACGAGAGGTCGGAGTTCCGGAAGGGGTCCGCGTATGAGCGCCAGGACGACAGTGTTGGCGGCGATGATAGTCGCGCTGATCGGGCTGGGTGTCAGCGCGGCCCCTGTCGACGGTGCGGGCGATGAACTCGAGGTCCGCGTCGCCGCGCAGCGCCTCGCCAATGGGAACACGGAGTTCGCGCTCCAGGAACGTCAGGCGGACGGTGAATGGGCCGAGCGGCGGCTGCCGCGGGCGCGCTTCTTCCACGCGAGTACCGAGGTCGGGCGCTGGCTTGGGAGCTCACCGCTGACGGTGCGTGCGCGGGGCGCCTCCGAAGGCGCTCCCGGAATCGAGGTACGCGTCGCCGCGCAGCGCCTCGCCGACGGTCGCATGGAGTTCGCGCTCCAGGAGCGTCAGGCGGACGGAGCGTGGGCGGAGCGGCGGCTGCCGCAGGCGCGCTTCTTCCCGGCGGGCACACGGGTCGGCCACTGGCTGGCGAGTTCGCCGCTGACGGTGAGTGTCCGGCTCTGTCCATCCGCATCCGCATCCACATCGGACAGGGCGGCTCTGGTCGCGCTCTACCAGGCCACGGACGGGGCCAACTGGGCGAACAGCGAGAACTGGCTGAGCGAGAGGCCGATCGGCGAGTGGCACGGCGTCATCACGGAGCAGACCGGACGTGTCTGGTCGCTTGACCTCCGGCGGAACGAGTTGAGTGGGTCGATTCCAACTGCGCTAGCCGCACTCACCGATCTGAACACCCTCATCCTCGAAGGGAACGAGTTGAGCGGGTCGATCCCGATTGAGCTGGGCAGCCTCACCAAGCTGGAGCGGATGCACCTCGGCGACAACGAGTTGAGCGGGCCGATCCCTGGCGAGCTCGGCTGCCTCACGAACCTGGAGAAGCTCTGGCTCGACAGGAATCAGTTGAGCGGGTCCGTGCCGGACGAGCTGGGGCGCCTCGAGAACCTGGAGGAACTCGGCCTCTACGACAATGAGCTGAGTGGCCCGATTCCCGTTGTGCTCGGCGATCTCACCAATCTGGATCTGTTGCACCTCGGGCAGAACCAGCTCAGCGGACCGATCCCGGCCGAGTTCGGTAACCTGACCAAGCTGAAGAGTCTGTACCTTGGCGCGAACCCGCTCGGCGGATCGATCCCGGCGGAGTTGGGCAGCCTCACCAACCTGGAGGAGTTGATCCTCTCCGAGAACGAGCTGAGCGGGTCGATCCCGGCCTGGCTCGGAACACTTGGCAACCTGAAGATGTTGCTCCTCGCCTACAATCAGCTCGATGGCCCGATCCCGGCGGTGCTGGGGAGCCTCACCAATCTCGAGGATCTGGACCTCAGCGAAAACGCGCTGAGCGGACCGATCCCGGCCGAACTGGGCAGCCTCGCGAAACTAAGGTCGCTACGCCTCCCCGGCAACGCGTTGAGCGGAAGGGTCCCGGCCGAATTGGGCAACCTCGCGAACCTGAGGGCGCTATTCCTCTCGCGCAACGCACTCAGCGGGTGCATACCCACCGAACTGCGGGATGTGGAGTGGAATGACTTTGAGTGGCTGCCCCTGGCGTTCTGCGGATCGTAGGCGCGCGAGGCGGCCGTTGGGCGTTAGCGGGTCATAGCCGCGTCGCGGACGCGCGGGCGCGCCCCGCCCCTCAGCCGCTGTACGTCCAGCCCGTGTAGAGCGAGGTCAGCGGCTCGGCGCTGACGAGGACTTCGCCGTCGAGGACGCGGCCGATCACGAGGACGTGGTCGCCGGCCTCGACGAACTGCTCCGCCTCGCACTCCAGCCAGGCGAGGGCGTCCTCCAGCACGGGGCAACCGGAGTCGCGCAGCCAGTGCTCGACGCCGGCGAGCTTGTGGTGGCGCTGCGCCGCCGCCTCGTCGCTGCGGCCCTTGATCTTCGAGGCGTCGTAAGGCTGCAGGAACTGGCGGGCCAGCTCCATGCTGTCCGGCTCCTCGGTCAGCAGGTTGATGGTGAAGACGCCGTTGGCGCGGATCCGCGCGAGGCTGCGCGAGTCGTCCTCGAAGGCGGCGGCGACGAGCCGCGGCTCGAACGAGACCTGCATCACCCAGTCCGCGATCATGCCGTTCGGTTCGCCATCCTCGACGGATCCGACGATGTAGATGCCGTAGGGGAACTCGTGCATCACCTGCTCGACGGGGTCGATCTCGACCTTGCCGGGGATGTTCGGGGGAAGCGGTGGGGGTTGGGCGCTCATCGCTGCTCCTGCCGCTGCTGCGGTTCGCTTCCACGATAGCGCCGGAGCGGCGCTGGCGCGCGGCTCGCCGCCTCGGAGGGTTGTCGTGCCCCCGGTGCGTTCTTGGCCGACGGGTGCCGGAGCGGCGGGCTGCGCCCGTTCCCCCTCACCCCCCCTCTCCCGCGAGGGGAGAGGGGACGGAGGGGGCTCGCTCGCCACCTCGGGCGTTTGTTACGCCCTCGTGCGTTCTTGGCCGGCGGATGTCGGAGGGGCGGGCTGCACCCACTCCGCCTCCCCCGCCCTCGCGTCGCCGGGGGAAGGGGCCTCGCCGGTGCCCGACTGGATTCCGGCTTTCGCCGGAATGACGGGAAAAGGGAGCCGGGCGGACGGGAGGAGGGAGCCGGGATGACGGGAAGGGAAACCGGAGTGTTGGAGGCCGCGAAGCCGAGGGGGGCGTGGGGGGCGAAGCCCCCCACATGAGGATAATCCGGGGCGGGTGGGTGGGTCCGAGCCGCGCAGCGTGCTCGTCCGGGATGGGGGTGTGGGGGGCGCAGCCCCCCGCAAGGGGGAGAGTGCTACCAGCGGAAGACGGTTGGGGCGCCGCCGGGGCGGCGGCGTTCGAGCTCCAGCACGAACTCCTGGAACCAGCGGCCCGCCGTCGTGAGGTCGACGGTCGTGCGCAGCACGGCCGCACGCCGCGAGCGCTCGTCCCGCGGCATGCGCAGCGCGCGCTCCAGCGCCTCCTCGATCGAGCCGACATCGGTCGCGCGCACGGGCAGCGCGCCCGTCAGCTGCGAGGCCGCCCCACAGGTGTCGGAGAGCACGAGCACGCCCGGATGCTCGGCGGAGTGGACGGCGGCGAACTCCTTGGCGACGAGGTTCATGCCGTCGGCGAGCGAGGTGACCACGCAGATGTCGGCCGTCTCGAGGCCGGCGGCGACCTCGTCGGGCGGGTGCGAGGTGAGGTCCAGCTCGACGGGGTGCGGCTCGCCGAAGCGCGCGTTGATGCGCTCGGCCACCTCGATCACCGCGGCGCGCTCTGCCTGGTACTCCGGCACGTTGCCGCGCGAGGGCGCGGCCCACTGCACGAAGCGCGCCTCGTGGCGCCAGCGCGCGTCGCGCAGCAGCAGCAGCTCGAACGCCTCGAGGCGCTGGCGGATGCCCTTGGTGTAGTCGAGCCGGTCGACGCCGAAGAGGATCTGGCGGTCGTCACCCTCGCGCGCGAGGGGGTCGGAACCGTAGGAGGCGGCGAACTGCCGGAAGCGCTGGGGGTCGATGCCGACGGGGTGCGCGGAGATGTGCTCGCCGTGCCCGGCGGGCAGCAGCGTGCGCAGTTGGTCCCGGTCGCGCGGCGTCTGCGTGCCGATCAGCTCGTAGGCGGTGAACGAGGCGGCGAGCGCCGCGTGGTTGGGGATCGCCTCCCAGTGCTCGCGAGGCGGGACCGGGACGTGGTGGAAGTAGCCGAGCGGCCCGCGCCAGCCGAGCCGCTGCAACTCCTGGCCGAGCGGGATCAACTGGTAGTCGTGCACCCAGATCAGGTCGTCGGCAGCGAGCAGCGGCACCAGCGCGAGCGCGAAGCGGCGGTTCGCCGTGCGGTACGTCGAGTACTCGAGGTGCAGGCTCGTCGCCTGCTCGGCGAGGCCGTGCAGGCGGGGCCAGAGCGTGCGATTGCAGAAGCCCTCATAAAAGTCGGCGATCTCCCGCTTGGGCAGATCGATAGTGACGTAGTCGATGTCGCTGGTGACCGTCCGCTGCGGTGGCGTGTCCGGGTCGCCCGCCTCGCCGCTCCAGCCGAACCAGAGGCCGCCGACGGCGGCGAGCGGTGGCAGCAGCGCCGAGACGAGGCCGCCCACCGGCCAGGGCGCGCCCTCGGCGGGCGGGGGCGGCACCCGGTTGGAAGCGATGACCACGCGCCGCCGGCCGTTCACTGTTGGCCTTCCGCCTCGCGCGCGCGCCTCAGCCACTCGCGGAGCAGCGCCGCCACCGCGGAGGGTGCGATGACGTGCGCGGCGGCCGTCTCGCGCGGCTGCTCCGCGACGAGCACGCCGAGGCCGCTGCGGGCGATCGCCCGGAAGGCGTCCTCGTCCGTCTCGTCGTCGCCGAGGTAGGCGGCGGGCGCGCCCTCGGGCAGCTCCGCCAGCAGCTCGCGCAGTACGTCGCCCTTGCTGCGCCCGGCGCAGCGCAGCTCGATGCCGCCGTCGAAGCGCCGCAGGTCGAGCCCGTGCTCTGCCGCCAGGTCGCGCCAGCGCGGCTCGACGCCCGCGATCAGCGCCGCGCCCCCGGCGGCCTCGAGGCCGCGCACGTGCAGGGCGATGCTCGCGGACTTGCGCTCCCGGCGCTCCTCCGCCAGCTCGCCGGCGAGGCGTTGCCACTCGGCCGCGAGCGCGGCGGCGGCGCGCGGCGGCGGCGCGTGGTCGGCGCGGCGGCCGTCCGGCAGGCGGCGCTCCCAGCCGTGCACGCCGAACAGCTCCGGCAACGGATCGAGGTCGATCAGCGCCTCCAGCTCAGCGATCGGCCGTCCGGAGACGATCGCGACGCGTGTCGCCTCGCAGCCCGCGAGTGCGGCGAGGAGTGCGCGCAACTCGTCCGGCATGCGCGCCTCGGAGCGCTCGCTGCGGAACGGCGCGAGCGTGCCGTCGTAGTCGAGCGCGAGCAGGCTCGGGCCAGCCGCGACGGCGCGCAGTTCGGAGCGGAGCGAGGGGCTGAGCGTGGGTTGGAGCGCGCTATCAGATGAGGTGGTCGTCATCGTATCGAGGCGCCTCCACCACGTCTGACCGTAGCGCCCGCGCGCGCGGGCGGCAATCGCACGGCTGTCGCAGGTGGCGCTGTTGCGCGTAAGTCGCCGCGCCGGTGATCTGCGCACGGGCGCACGGCACAGCGGCGGCGAGACCGCCCGGACGGCCCGCCCGGGAAGCGGGGCGTCGCCAGCATGGTCGAGCCGCACGAGGTAACCGTCCCCGATCGCTCGTTCAGCATGATCGAGGCCGTGATCGGCGCGGAGGCAGTCGCGGCCGCCCGCGATCGAGCGGCAGCCATGCGAGAGCGCCTCGATGGGCGCGTCGTCTGGAACATCAACTCCACGGCGACGGGCGGCGGCGTCGCGGAGATGCTGCCCTCGCTCATCGGCTACACGCGCGACCTCGGAGTGCAGACGAGCTGGCTCGTCATCGAGGGCGTCGCGCCGTTCTTCACCCTGACCAAGCGGCTGCACCACGCCCTGCACGGCGCGACGGGCGACGGCAGCCCGCTCGGCGACGCCGAACGCGCGGTCTACGAGCAGGTCGCCGAGGAGAACGCCGCCGGGGTGCTTGAGGCCGTCGGCCCTCGTGACATCGTGATCCTGCACGACCCGCAGACCGCGGGCCTCGCGCCGCACCTCGCGCGTGCGGGGATCCCCTCGATCTGGCGCTGCCACATCGGCAGCGACGCCTCGAACGAGGAGACCGAGCGCGGCTGGGCCTTCCTCGCGCCGTACCTGGAGCCCGTCGACGCCTTCGTCTTCACGCGCCAGGCCTACGTCCCCGCGCTCGCCTCGGGCCGCCAGGTGATGCTGATCCCGCCCTCGCTCGACCCGCTGACGGCGAAGAACGAGGATCTGGACGGCGAGACCGTGCGCGCCGTGCTGGCGCACACGGGAATGATCGCCGGCGAATCGGGCGCCGTCAGCTTCACCGGGCAGGACGGAACGCCTCGGCGGGTCGAGCGGCGCGCCGAGGTAGTGCGCTCCGGCCCGCCACCTGCCGCCGACGTACCGCTGGCGGTGCAGGTCTCGCGCTGGGATCCGCTCAAGGATCCGATCGGCGTGATGCAGGGCTTCGCCTCGATCGCCGCGGAGACCGACGCCCAGCTCGTGCTGGCCGGACCGAACACCAGCGGCGTCGCCGACGACCCGGAGGCCGCGCACGTCCTCGAGGAGACAATCGCCGTCTGGCGCGGCCTGCCGGAGGCGGTGCGCGACCGCATCCACCTCGTCTCGCTGCCGACCGACGATGTCGAGGAGAACGCGGTGATGGTCAACGCGCTGCAGCGTCACGCCGCGGTGATCGTGCAGAAGAGCCTGCAGGAGGGCTTCGGCCTGACGGTCACCGAGGCGATGTGGAAGGGCCGCCCGCTGCTCGCGAGCGCCGTCGGCGGCATCCAGGACCAGATCGAGGACGGCCACGACGGCGCGCTCCTCGCCGACCCGTCAGACCTCGCCGCCTACGGTGCGCGGCTCCGCGAGCTGTTGGCGCAGCCGGAGCGCGCGGAGGCGCTCGGCCGCCAGGCGCGCGAGACGGTGCGCGAGCGCTACCTCAGCGTGCGTCACCTCGGCCAGTACGCCGACCTGATCGAGCGCCTCGAAGCGTAGCGACGGGTCTTGCCTGTGGGGGCTGCGCCCCCACGCCCCGTCCCGGAAGAGCAGGCGCTGCGCGCCGCTCCGGCCCGCCCACCCGCCCTCGGATGTTCTTTCTGTGGGGGCTGCGCCCCCACGCCCCGCCGGGATTTGGGCACGGGGCCTACCGCCGAGAGCGCACCCGGCCCCACCGGTCGAGGGAGGGGCAGCGTGAGCGGGACACCGGAGTCGCGAGTGCACGAGAGGTCGCCAGGCGCGCGAGACGGTGCGCGAGCGCTACCTCAGCGTGCGCCACCTCGGCCAGTACGCCGACCTGATCGAGCACCTCGAGGCGTAGCCGCGCGTGCCATCCGGCCCCCTCTCCGCGAGGGAGAGGGCGGGGGTGAGGGCGCTCGCCCGGACTTCCTAGGCGGCACCGAACTTCCGAGGCCAAGGGCTTGGCGGCGGGCAGACCTCGCTCCCGCCCTTCCGCCATGGGCCAAGGGGGGTCCGACTCCGCTCGAGGATCGCGGCGCGTGCGGCGGACCAAGGGGGGCGTGGGGGCGCAGCCCCCACACAGAAAGCAATCCGGGGTGGGTGGGCGGGTCCGAGCCGCGCGCAGCGCGTGCTCGTCCGGGATGGGGGTCTGAGGGGCCCCGCGAGGTGTCCTCGCGTCCGATCGGAATCGCCCCGCACAAAGAGGGCGCGCGGGTGCCCTGGTAGCCCGCGCCTAGCCGGCGCGCTCCTCGATCGGGACGTAGCTGCGCAGCGTCTCGCCCGTGTAGATCTGGCGCGGGCGGTTGAGCTTGTTTCGCGGGTCGGCGTGGTGCTCGCGCCAGTGGGCGAGCCAGCCGGGCATCCGTCCGAGGGCGAAGAACGGCGTGAAGCCGTTCGTCGGAATCCCCAGCGACTCGTAGATGATGCCGCTGTAGAAGTCGACGTTCGGATAGAGCTGGCGCGAGACGAAGTAGTCGTCGTTGAGCGCGAGCTCCTCGAGCTCCATCGCGATCTCGAGCAGGCGCCGCGTCTCGCCGAGCTGGTCCATCACCTTGTGCGCGTGGTCCTTGAGGATCCTCGCGCGCGGGTCGAAGTTCTTGTAGACGCGGTGTCCGAAGCCCATCAGGCGCGTGGTGTCGTTGCTGTCCTTCGCCTTGTCCATGAAGACCCGGGCGCTGCCCTCGTTCTCGGCGATGTCGTGCAGCATTTCGATCACGGCCTGGTTCGCGCCGCCGTGGAGCGGCCCCCAGAGCGCCATGATCGCCGCCGAGGCCGAGGCGTAGATGTTCGCCCGCGAGCTGCCCACCATCCGCATCGCGCTCGTCGAGCAGTTCTGCTCGTGGTCGGCGTGCAGGATCAGCAGCGTCTCCACGGCGCGCGTGAAGGTGTCGTTGACCTCGTACTCCTCGGTCGGCAGGCCGAACATCATGTAGAGCATGTTC
The DNA here is from genome assembly GCA_965207415.1 of Dehalococcoidia bacterium. Lineage (GTDB taxonomy): Bacteria > Chloroflexota > Dehalococcoidia > UBA2979 > UBA2979 > VXMT01. The sequence continues at coordinate 2,066,759 of CBDBMD010000003.1, read as the reverse complement.
TCGGCGTAGCTGAGGTCGTTGCGCGGGTAGTTGAAGGGGTGCCCCATCGCGTACTTGAAGGCGACCGCGCAGATCGTCGGCAGCTTGGCGATCAGCCGGTAGGTCGAGATCTCCACCTGCTCCGGGTCCAGCGGGTCGACCGAGTCCGGATAGAACGTGGAGAGCGCGCCGACCACCGCCGCGCTCACGGCCATCGGGTGCGCCGCCAGCGGGAACGCCCGGTACATGTGCCGGATGTCCTCGTGCAGCAGCGTGTGGTTGGTGATCCGCCCCTCGAAGTAGTCGAGCTGAGCCTTCGTCGGCAGGTCGCCGTAGAGCAGCAGGTAGGCGGTCTCGAGGAAGCTGCTGCGCTCCGCGAGCTCCTCGATCGGATAACCGCGATAGCGCAGGATGCCCGCTTCGCCGTCGATGAAGGTGATGTCGCTGAGCGTGCTGCCGGTGTTTGCGTAGCCGAGATCGAGCGTGATCAGCCCGGTGTCGCTCCGCAGGGTGCTCACGTCGATCGCGCGCTCGCCCTCGCTGCCCTCGATGACCGGCAGCTCCCAGGTCTTGCCGTCGATGGTCAGGGTTGCTACGTCAGAAGTTACGGGCGCCTCAAGCGTCGTCATCTCTCACCCCCAGCTATCGCATGGCCGCCCGGCGCGCGGAGCGGGCCCGGAGGCCCGCGGCGCTCGCGGCCAGAATCCACCGCTACACAGTGTAGACGGTCCGCGTGATCGACGCGTTATCGGCTGCTAGGCGTCGTCTTCCCAGCTGCGAATCGCGTTCGCCGCGCGCAGCTCCACGCCGCTGCGCCGCTCCTGCATGATGATCGATGCGCTCGAGTCGAGCGGCCCGAGGCCGGCGTCGACCGCCTCGGCGACCTCCGCCTCCGCGACCGCGCCGAGCGCGATCGGCACGTCGAACTCCTCGGCCAGCTCGAGGGCGAGCCGCAGGTCCTTGAGCGAGAGGTCCAGCGCGAACCCGACGTTGTCGTAGGCGCCCTGGTAGACGATGTTCGGCACGGTGCGGTGGATCAGGTTGCCCTGCCCGAACGAGCCGTTCTGCACGGCCTCCAGCAGCGCCTCCGGGTCGACCCCGGCCTTCACCCCGAGCGTCAGCGCCTCGCCGACGATCACGCGCGCGCTGATCGTGATCAGGTTGTGCACCAGTTTCGCGATCGCCCCCGCCCCCGAGGGCCCGATGTAGGAGACCTTGTCGCCGATCAGGTCGAGCACCGGCCTGGCGCGCTCGTAGGCATCCTCCGGACCGCCGACCATCACGGCCAGCGTCGCCTGCTCCGCACCCTTCGAGCCGCCGCTCACCGGCCCGTCGAGGACGGCAACGCCCTCGCCGGCGAACTCCTCGTGAATGCGTCGCATCAGCGTCGGCGAGTTTGTCGAGAGGTCGACGTAGATCGTGCCCGGCGCGGCGCCGGCCAGCACGCCGCCCTCGCCCAGCGCGACCTGCTCGACCTCGGTCGGACCGGGCAGCGAGGTGAAGACGATCTCGCGGTCCTCGCTCGCCCCGCGCGGCGTGGCGGCCCAGCGCGCGCCGGCGGCGAGCTGCCGTTCGGCGGCCTCGCGGCGGATGTCGTGCACCACCACGTCGTGGCCGCCGGCGATGACGTTCATCGCCATGTGCCCGCCCATGTTTCCGAGGCCGATGAAGCCGATGCGCATGGTGTTGCTCCTCGCTACGTGTCCTGCCGGCCGCGCTCGCGGCGCGCCGTCCTAGTCGTCCTCGCGCACGAAGGCGACGACGTTGTCGTCCGGGTCGTAGACCTGCACGTACGTCCCGCCGTGCGACGCCGGCTTGAGCGGCGAGTGGAACTCCAACCCGGCGGCCTCGCAGCGCGCGGCGATCTCCTCGACGTTGGAGACGAGGATCGTGAAGTAGCGCAGCCCGGTCTGCGTGCGTGCGCCGCGAGGCGTGCGCGAGGCCGGGGTCTCCGGCGGCACGACGAGCTTGATCACGCTCTCCCCGCAGGCGAGGCGGTGCATGTAGCCGCCCGGCCCCGTGGTCTGCTTGTTCAGGTATTCGAGGCCGAGCGTGTCGCGGTAGAAGCGCAGCATCGCCTCCTCGTCGGCCACGACGATTCCCAGATCGATCGCGGCTCTCGCCAGTTCGACGGCCATCGGCTCCCCCTCGCTTGCGCGCCCGGCGATGATAGGCGGGACGGGCGGGCGGATCGATCCGTGCCCGCGGCAAGCGCGAGCGATAGGGCGAGGAGCGAACGATGCAGCAGTTCGAGGGCAGGGTCGCGGTGGTCACCGGCGCGGGCGGCAAGGTCGGCCTCGCGCTCTCGCGGCGCTTCGCGGGCGCCGGCATGAGCGTCGCGATGGCGGACGTGCATGAGGAGGACCTCTCCGCCGCCCGGGCGCAGCTGATCGAGGAGGGCGTCGCCGGCGAGCGGCTGATCACCGTCGAGACGGACGTGACGAAGTCGGAGAGCGTGCAGCGGCTGGCCGACGCGGCGGTCGAGGCCTTCGGCGGCGTGCACGTGGTCTGTAACAACGCCGGCGTGAACCCGCAGGACCTCTCAATCTGGGAGGCGACCGAGGAGGACTGGCGCTGGGCGCTGGGCGTGAACCTCTGGGGCGCGATCCATGGCACGAGGATCTTCATCCCGCTGATGCTCGCCCAGGGCGAGGAGGGACACCTCGTCAACACCGCCTCGGCGGCAGGCCTCGGCGCGCGGCCGGGCATGGGCAGCTACGTGGTCAGCAAGACGGGAATCGTCGCGCTCACCGAGGTGCTGTACCACGAGCTGCGCCGCCTCGACGCGAAGGTCGGCTGCTCGGTGCTCTGCCCCGGCCGCATCCGCGGCGGGGGCACGCGCAACCGCCGCCCCGACGAGTTCCGCACCGAGGGCGACGAGGCGCAAGCAGTGCGCGATCACGAACTCTACGAGCGCGCCCTCGCCCGCCAGGCGGAGATGGGCGGGCCCGGCTACATCCCGCCCGACGACGTCGCAGACCTCGTCTTCGAGGGCGTGCGCGAGGGCCGCTTCTACATCTTCACCCACCCCGAGGCGACCTCGCAGCGCGTGCAGGAGCGCGCAGAGGCCCTCGCCGCCCTCGAGCCCCCCGCCCTCGCCGGCTCGATCTTCTGAGGCCCTCGCGCGGCCGGGCTTGCGACGGCGGCTGATTGCAAGGTTTGGGATCGTACGATTGCAAGGCTCAGCCGCGGCTGATCGCAAGGTTAGACAGCGGCTGATCGCAAGGGCATACGGTCACGCTGCTCAGGGCGTCTCCCAGAGCAGGCGGATGGGAACGGCGTGCGGCCCTCGCCCGCTCGTACGATTGCAAGTCCCGGGCGCGGCTGATTGCAACCGCCCGTGAACCGCCAGCCGTGTCGCTGTGGCGGTGCCACCCCACGGCTGGCGCCCGGCACCCCCTCGCGTATCATCCCCCCGCACACGCACGAACGCGGTAGCCGGAGGAACGCCGTGCTGCAGACCAGCCTCTTCTACCTGCCCACCGTCGGCTCCCGCGAGGAGATCGAGGCGGGCATGGCCGGGGTCCGCGACGACCTCTACCAGAACATGCTCGGCGAACTCACCGAGCAGGCCCGGCTCGCCGACCGGCTCGGCTACGACTCGATCTCCTTCACCGAGCACCACTTCCACATCGAGGGCTTCGAGCTCTCCACCAACCCCGTCCTGCTCGACCTCTACATCGCCATGCAGACCGAACGCATCCGCGTCGGCCAGCTCGGCATCGTGCTGCCCGCCCAGAACCCGATCCGCGTCGCCGAGGACATCGCGATGCTCGACCACATGAGCGGCGGGCGCGCCATCGCCGGCTTCGCGCGAGGCTACCAGCGGCGCTGGGTGGACGTGATGGCGCAGCAGATGCACGGCATCCACGGCGCGATCCCCCAGCAGCACGACGAGATCGACGCCGCCAACCGCCAGGCCTTCGAGGAGCACTTCAACCTCGTCCGCCGCTGCTGGACCGAGGAGATGATCGACGCCGACAGCAGCTACTGGCAGATTCCCACCGCGGGCACCCCGTGGACCCTCGAGGCCACACGCCTCTACGGCAAGGGCGTCGACGAGGACGGCATGCTGCGCCAGATCGGCGTCGTCCCCAAGCCATTGCAGAAGCCGCACCCGCCGATCTTCCAGCCCTTCGCCTCCAGCGAGGGCACCGTCCGCTGGTGCGCGCGCGAGGGCATCACCGCCGTCGTCACGGCCATGCACCCGGTCAACCAGCGCAAGCTGCTCGAGGCCTACCAGGACGAGGCGACGGCCGCCGGACGCGAGCTCCGGCCCGGCGAGGGCATCGGGCTGCTGCGCGACGTCTTCATCGCCGACACGGACGAGGAGGCGTACGAGCTGTGGCGCCGCGGCGCCGGCTTCGCGCACAACGCGTGGTTCTCGCCCTTCGGCTTCGGCGTCGGCCGCAACAGGCCCGGCACGGACGAGGCGATGTCGCCGCAGGAGATGATGGACCTCGGCATGCTGCTCGTCGGCAGCGTCGATTCGGTGACGAGGCAGCTCGAGGCGATGCTCTCGCACGATCCGGTGGACTGGCTGTTCGCCTGGCAGTTCAACGGCCTGATCCCGCACGACAAGCTGATGCGATCGCTGGAGCTGTTCGCGACGAAAGTGCTGCCGCGCGTCAACGGCGGCGAGTAGCCGCCCGCGCGCGGCGAGGCTGCCCTCCGGCCCCCTCTCCCCGAGGGAGAGGGTGGGGGTGAGGGCGGAAGGAGAAAGAAATGACGGACGTCGTGCTGTACGAGGTGGAGGACCGCATCGCGACGGTCACGCTCAACCGGCCCGAGCGCCTCAACGCGATCAACCCGGAGCTGGACGAGGCGCTGATCGCCGCGCTGCTGCGCGCCGAGGCGGACCCGGACGTGCGCTGCGCGATCGTGCAGGGCGCCGGCCGCGCCTTCTGCGCGGGGGCCGACACCAAGCGCGACGAGTCCTCGGGCCAGCCGCGCGACTACACGCCGATCGAGGACCGCAACCGGCTGGAGGCACAGTACCGGCGCTGGATGCAGATCTGGGACCTCAAAATCCCGGTGATCGCGAAGGTGCATGGCTACTGCCTCGGGCGCGGCACGCAGCTGGCGGTGATCTGCGACATCACCTACGTCGCCGAGGACACGATCATCGGCGCGCCGCAGCTGCCGCTCGGCGCGGGCTGGAACTCGGTGTTCTGGGCCTGGCACCTCGGCCCGAAGAAGGCGAAGGAGATCTTCCTCCCGGTGGGCGACACGATCACGGGTGCGGAGGCGGCGGAGCTGGGCATCTTCAACGCCGCCCTGCCGGCCGACCAGCTCGACGCCTACGTGCGCGAGTACGCGCTGAAGCTGGCGCGCGTGCCGAAGGACCTGCTCGGCCTGGAGAAGCTGGCGATCAACAAGACGCAGGACATCCAGGGCTTCCGCGAAGCGCTCGCCGTCGGCTTCGAGATCGACGTCGTCGGCCACCTCGCGCCGGCCGTGCTCGACGTCAACCGCCGCATCCGCGAGGACGGCCTGCGCCCCACCATCGAGGCCTGGCAAGCCGGCGAGTTCTAGGGTTTTCCGCGCTCTGCTCTCTCTGTCCCCTCGCCCCTTCGCGGGAGAGGGTGAGGGTGAGGGGGTCCGGCGGGCCTCGCACGGCGCTTCCATCCTTGGAGTCGCCGTCAGACTGCGAGTTGCTCCAGGTGCTCCCGCAGCCCTGGGTTCCGCAGCATGGTGACGCTTTGCGGCGGTGTGAAGTCAGGGGCAATCTCAATCAACTCCGGCACTGCTGCCGGCCGCCGGAGCCGCGACGGCTCGGCGACCTCAAGCGCCGTGACCTCGGCTGCCCCGGATGTGTACTCGTCGAACTCTGTCTCCGAGATCGCGAAGCCAGCTCCTACCTCCGCCCACATGCTGTCCGGGGCGTTCCGGCTCACGGACCGAACGACGAACCACCCCACCACGGCTGAGACCGGTGCGGTGGCGTACAGATAGACCCGGTCGCCCTCGGAGACTGAGCGCAGCCGGCGCCGTAGTTCATGGGTCTTCTTCCCGTTCAGGATCGCGTCCGCGTGTCGCTTATGGATGGCGATCAAGAGCTGCCGGACGGCGTCACGCGAGGTCATCGTGCCCCTCGCTCCACGATGCGGCGGGCGTCTTCTGGCCGAATGACGGATGCCGCCTGCGGGTTATAGCCGGACACGATCTGCTGGAGATCCCGGAAGCTGACGGGCGTTGAGAATTCTCGGTACCAGTCGAAGGCGATGGCGAGCACCTCACCGCGTGCGTTTTCGGCGATCCGTTCCAGCGCATCGTAGTCGAACACACCCTTGGTGCCATACCTGGCAAAACAGTCACCCGGAGAACCAACGTGCGCGCTGGTGACCACACCCCAACCACGAACTGCGCGCTCGGGCTCACTTACATAGAAGAAGATCCGTGACCCGCGGCGGAGGTCCCGGTATCGGTCCGGTGAGCGATAAAACACGTTGTCGGGTCGGAGTTGGAGGCGTGTAGGTGTGAACAAGGGGGGCTGTGCAGATCGGGGGATGAGGTTGTCCGCGAACTCCGGCCGAATCGTTACGATCAGCGAGCGCTGTCCGGGCGAATCAATCTGCACGGGATAGAAGCGGGCCTCGATGTCTGCGCCGTCTGTCCAGTTGGACGCCCTGTGGAACTGACTACTGGTAGTCGCAGGGCGACCACACATGCTCACGAAGATCCAGGGCCGCCCGGCGAGTTCCTCGCTGTAGCGCTCGTACTCCTCCTCTGGCTCCGGGGCGGTGGACACGACGAAGCGGATGGTGTCTCCGACCGCTGACCCGGCGATCGGGAACCGTGGTAGCTGGGTGTCGAAGATGGCCGGGTCTTCTCCCGCACGTCCAATGGATCCGCCAGCCTCAACGACCAACCGCGCTCTCACGAACTCAACAAAGTCGCTCTCGTCAACCTGCTCGTACACGAATGTCTTGCCCAATACCCACTCGGCACTCCCCTCCCGGTAGCGCCCAGACGAGACGCCCTCAACCATGAACCCGTTCTGCCGGAGGATGGGCATGAGCAGCTCGGCCACTTCGTCGGCGCAGGTCACATAAGCCTTGCGGATCCCGTCATCCTCCGCGCGCACAACTTCTTCGCGCACCAAATGAGGCCCAAGCGCGGCTCCTTGGCCGGTCGGTCGCACGTAGAGGGTGGAGAGCTTCCGAATGCCCTCGTCCTTGTCACGCGCCACGACGACGCCGGTGATCGCTCCGCCCACGTCGGCGACCCTGACATCATCGTTTTCGCCGAGCTCGTCCACCCTCCTTCGCGCCCAGGGCCCGATGTCCGGGTACCACTGCTCGAGTTCCATGAGCGTCTCGAACACAGCCTCACGATCCCCGGGGCTCGCAGGCCGTACGGCCAGCCGTGGTTGCGTGTCGGCCTGGTCCGCCTCGCCCTTAACAAGGGTGCGAATGTCCTTGTCCGTGATGACCGGGTATCGGTCACGGTAGCCCTCGACGATCTCCTTCCGGATCGCTACTAGAACTTCGCGCGCGAGCTGATCGAGTCCGTCATATTCCCGGTACTTGTAGTTGGCCAAGCGCTGCAGAAGCGCACTGCGTGCGTCAGATTCGTCCTCTCGAGATCGCCTCTCTACGAACGCGAGGACCGGCTTGTTGCCACGCTCAGCTTCGTCGATCTCGGCTTCAACGGGCTCACTGTGAGCATCTTTCACGAGCAGGACGAAGATGTCGGACCGTTTGACCGCCTGGAGTGCGACTTCGATCGGTGGAGCCGATTCGGCGGGCTCGTTCTCGAAGGTCCATGGGACAGTCAGCTGCAGCGAGTCAATCGCAAGGCGGACCTGCTCGCGCTCTGCAGCGAGATAGCCGCCGATCATTACCGAACTCACGAAGACGCGCAATGACTCACTCATGGCTCCGCAGGCTACAGGAGAACGCTTGTGCGAGGAAGGGGTATAGGCTGCCACACTTGGCGACCCTCGAACTGACACCCCCCGCTCGCACCCGCTAGCACAATCTTGCGCATGCCCCCCGCCCTCCCGACGATGGAAGGGGCGAGGAGGTGTGCGATGCGGGTGGCGATTACGGGGGGCTCGGGGCTGATCGGGGGCGCGCTCGCGGCGCGGCTCGAGGGCGCGGGGCACGAGGTGTTCCGCATCCGCCGCGGCGGCGTGGACGACCCGGGCGCCGACTGGGATCCGGCGGGCGGCTGGGTCCGTGGCGGGGCCTTCGCGGGGCACGATGCGATCGTGAACCTCAGCGGCGCGAACATCGGCGGCGCGCGCTGGTCCGCTGGGCGACGCGCCGAGCTGCGCAGCAGCCGCATCGAACTCACCCGCGTGCTCGTCGAGCACCTCGGCTCGCTCGCCGCGGAGGAGCGGCCCGGCGTGCTCGTCAACCAGTCCGCCGTCGGCTTCTACGGCGACCGCGGTGACGAGGAGCTGGACGAGGCCGCCGCGCGCGGCGCGGGCTTCCTCGCCGACCTGGTGGCCGACTGGGAGGCGGAGGCGGTGCGCGCCGAGGAGCTCGGCATCCGCACGGTGCGCCACCGCTCGGCGATCGTGCTTTCGAAGCAGGGGCCGCCGCTCTCGCGGATGCTGCTGCCGTTCCGGCTCGGCCTCGGCGGCACGCTCGGCAACGGGCGCTGGTGGATGCCCTGGATCACGCTCGAGGACCAGTTGCGCTCGCTGGAGCACGCGATCACGTCGGACGTGAGCGGGGCGGTCAACGCCTCGGCGCCCGGCGCGACGACGAACGCCGAGCTGACGAAGGCGCTCGGCCGCGCGCTGCGCCGCCCGACGCTGTTCCCGATCCCCGGCTTCGCCTACCGGCTCGCCTTCGGCCAGGACCCCGCCGAGCTGTTCGCCAGCCAGCGGATCGTGCCGAGGGCGCTCGCCGACTCGGGCTTCGATTTCAGCCACCCGGGGATCGACGGCGCCCTCGAGGCGGTGCTCGCCGGCTGAGGGCGGTCCGGGCGGGCGGATTGGGGGCGCGCCGTGGGCCTGCATCGTTTCGAGACCCGGCAGGTGGTGCCGATCGGCCTCGACGAGGCGTGGCACTTCTTCTCGGACCCGCGCAACCTGGCCGTGATCACGCCGCCGGAAATGGCGTTCGAGGTCGCCTCGCCGCTCCCGGAGCGGATGCATCCGGGGCTGATCGTGGTGCATCGCGTGCGGCCGCTGTTCGGGCTGCCGGTGACGTGGGTGACGGAGATCACGCAGCTGGTGGAGGGCGAGCTGTTCGTCGACGAGCAGCGCTTCGGGCCGTACCGCTTCTGGCACCACCAGCACCACTTCCGCCCCGTCGAGGGCGGCGTGGAGATCGGCGACATCGTCCACTACTCGGTGCCGCTGGGCCCGCTCGGCGACGTGCTCAACCGCCTGCTCGTCGCCGATCGCGTGCGCGCGATCTTCGAGTACCGCCGCGCCGTCCTCGAGCGCCGCTTCGGGCGCGCGCCGGCGGGTGCGGGCGAGGGCCGTGAGGAGCGGGTTCGGCGGGAGTAGGTATGGTGGTCGTTATTAACGCGATACGTTACTATCTAGTTCGGTGAGGCGGTTCAAGGACCGAGACGCCGAGAGGCTCTTCTTCGACCGGCCGGTCCGCCGCCTCCCCGCCGACATCCGGAGGCGGGCGCGGATGAGGCTGCAGCGCGTGGTGGCGGCAACCGCGCTCTCCGATCTTCGGGTGCCGCCGTCGCACCGACTCGAGCGCCTGCGCGGGGATCGGAGTGGCCAGTACAGCATCCGCATCAACGACCAGTGGCGCCTGTGCTTCACGTGGGTCGAGAGCAACGCGATGGAGATCGAGATCGTCGACTACCACTGAGGAGGCAGCCATGACTACCGCAGCCGAACCGATCCACCCGGGCGAGCACCTGGCGGAGCTGCTGGACGAGCTCGGCATCAGCCAGTATCGCCTCGCGAAGACGGTGGGGGTGCCCGCCGTGCGCATCAACGACATCGTCCACTGCCGCCGGTCGATCACGGCGGACACGGCTCTGAGGCTCGGCCGCGCCCTGAGGATGACGCCCGAGTTCTGGCTCAACCTGCAGCGGATGTATGACCTCGACCTCGCACGCCGCGAGGTCGACGTCAGCGACATCGAGCCGCTGTTCGACGCGCCCGAGGCGTAGCGGGGCCCTCATCCTACGGCAGACACGCGCCTGTCCTCGCTGGCCGCGCTGCCGCGCGGAGCCCCTCACCCCCGCCCTCTCGCGCGAGGGGAGGGGGGGCCGTGCATGCAGGGGGGTTCCCCCCACACCCCCCACGGGGTACCAGTCGGGGATTCTTGTGGCTGCGGCATGTTGTTGGGGGATTGTGCCGGGTGGGCTGCGGGCTGGCGCCCGCAGGCGGCTTGTCCGTGCGGGCTGCGCCCGCGCTGGATTCCGGCTTTCGCCGGAATGACCTGAGGGGGACCGGAGGCGGCCTCGGGGGTCTGGTGCGCCGTTCCGGCCCCCTCTCCCTCGGGGAGAGGGTGGGGGTGAGGGGCTCGCCGGGCCTGGCGCTTGCCTCGAAGGGTTGTTCCGTCCTCGATACTTCCGGGTGGGGGCGTGGGGGCGCAGCCCCCCGGCAGAAGGAGAATCCGAGGGTGGGTGGGCCGGAGCCGCGCAGCGTGCTCGTCCGGGATGGGGGTGTGGGGGGCGCAGCCCCCCGCGAAGGAGGCGCGTCTGCCCTCGATGGTCGCCGCACAGCGGGTGGCCGGAGCGGCGGGCGCAACAATCCCTCGAGGCACGAGTAGCTCCGGGCGAGCCCCCTCACCCCCACCCTCTCCCCCAGAAGAGGGGGCCGGCGGAGGGGAAGCGGAGCCGGATCCGTGCTAGACCGGGAACTCCGTCAGGCCCTCGCGGGGGGCGCCGACGAGGATCGCCATGTTGCCCGGCGGGTGCTCGTTCTCGTACATCAGCTGGTGGCTCTCGCCGACGTCCTCGAAGGCGAAGACGCGCGAGAGCGCAGGGTCGATGCGGCCCTGCACGACGTAGTCGTTGAACTCGGCGCACTCCTCGACGTTGGCGAAGTGCGATCCCTGGAAGCGCTTCTGGCGCATCCACAGGTAGCGCAGGTCCACGTCCGCGTTGTAGCCGGAGGTGCCGGCGCAGATAACCACCATCCCGCCGTTGTCGACGAGGAAGATGGAGGTCGGGATCGTCGCCTCGCCCGGGTGGTCGAAGACGATCGTCGGGTTACGCCGCTCGCCGAGGGCGTCCCAGAAGGCGCGCCCGAACTGGCGCGCCCCCCCGGCCCACTCGCCGAACGCCTCGGCGTCGTCGATGTCGGGCAGGCGGCCCCAGTGGTCGAAGTCGCGGCGGTTGATCACGCCCTTCGCGCCCAGTTGGTGGCAGAACTCGTACTTGGACTCGTCGGAGACGACGGCGATCGGGATGCCGCCGAACTCGCGCACGATCTGGATGGCCATGCAGCCGAGGCCGCCCGCGCCGCCCCAGACCAGCACCGGGTCGCCCTCGTTGACGACGTTGGGCGGCCAGCCGCGCAGCATCCGCCAGGCGGTCGCGCCAACGAGCATGTAGGCGGCGGCGGCCTCCCAGCTGAGGTGCGGGGGCTTGGGGTAGCACTGGTAGCGGTCGACGAGGCAGTACTGGGCGAAGGAGCCCCAGTTCTCCTCGTAGCCCCAGACCTTGTTGGTGTTCGACATCATCGGGTCGCGGCCGGCGGCGATGTCGGCGGCGTCCTCGTCCCACATCCCGCAGGAGAGCACGACCTCGTCGCCGACCTTGACGTTGGTGACCTCGTCGCCGACGGCCCAGACGATGCCCGAGGCATCGGAGCCGCCGATGTGGAAGTCTTCCTCGGCGCCCTGGCGGCGGCGCGCGTCGATCACGTTGACGGGGGTGCCGAGGGCGGCCCAGACGTTGTTGTAGTTGGTGCCTGCCGCCATCACGTAGACCAGCACCTGGCGCGGGCCCACCTCGGGCACGTCGATCTGCTCGATCGCGAAGGCGTCGCGCGGCTGGCCGAAGCGCGACTCGCGGATCAGGCTGGCGTGCATCTTCTGCGGGACTTCGCCGACAGGCGGCGCCTCGCCGACGTTCGTGATCTCGATCGCCATCGTCCATGCTCCTATTCGCGCCGGCACTTCGAGGTGCCGCGGTCCTCGCGGGCCGCGAGCCCGCGTATCCTACCGAGCAGCGCGGGTCACCGCGAGCGAGCCGGAGGGAGCCGAGGCTGCCCGATCACACACAGCCACCAGAGGAGGGGTTCTCCGCAGCGCCCCCGCCGCGCATCCGGCCGCTGGCGATCGGCCTGCTGCTGCACGGGGACTACCTGCTCTTCGCCGAGGGCCATGACGCCGTGAAGGGCGAGACCTTCTATCGCGCCCTCGGCGGGGAGATCGAGTTCGGCGAGGCGGCCGCCGCCGCCGTCGTGCGCGAGTTCAGCGAGGAGCTGGGCCGCGCCGTCGAGGTCCGCGCGCCGCTTGGCGTGGTCGAGAACCGCTTCACCCTCCACGGCAAGCCCGGGCACGAGGTGATCTTCGAGTTCCTCGTCGAGTTCGCGCCGGGCGAGGCGCCCGGGGACTTCGCGCCGCTGACGGCCGACGAGGGCGGCTACCCCTTCACCGCGAAGTGGCTGCCCCTTGCCGAGGTGCTGGCCGGCGGCTGGCGCGTCTACCCGGAGGGCGTTCCGGAGCGCCTGGCAGGCTGGCTCAACGCCAGCTTCGGCGCGCCCTAGCCTCGCTCACCCTGGCCGCGCCTACTCGTCGAGGGCGTGCACCGCGTCCGTGACGTGCGCCGCGAGCCGCCCGATCTCGTCCGCGTCCTCGATGCGCCGTCCGTTGGCGCGGCGCACGTAGAAGGCGTCGACGATCTCGTGGCCGAGCGTGTTGACCTTCGCCATGTGGATGTCGAGCCCCACCTCGTGCAGGACGCTCGTGATCGCGTAGAGCAGGCCGAGGCGGTCGGCGGCGCGGATCTCGAGGATCGAGTAGTCGGCGGAGCCCGTGTTGTCGACGGTGACGCTGGTGGGGATCGGGGCGGGCGGCTCCCCCCGGTAGGCGTCGCGGGTCTCGGCGAGGCGCTGCTCGATCGGGAATTCGCCGGCGAGGGCGCTCGGCACGGCCTCGATGATCCGTTCCCAGCGCCGTTCGTCGATCTCGCGTCCGCGCGCGTCGGCGAGGTGCATCACGTCGACGGCGACGCCGTCGTCGCGGGTGAAGGCGGTGCCGCCGAGCACGTTCACGTTGTGCACCGTGAGCGTGCCGGAGACGGCCTGCAGGATGCCGGGCTGATCCGCCGTGACGATCGTCAGCCGATCGATCGAGCCGATTCTGTCGTGGTGCAGCGTCGGCGTGAGCGGGCCCCTCGTACCGGAGCGGCTCGAATCCAGCACGCCCCCGGCGATCAGCTCGATGTGCCGGCCGATCGCGAGCGGCTCCATCGAGAGCAGGTAGTTGACCGGCAGCTGCTCGAGGTGCCGCTCCACGGACTGCGGGGCGACCCAGCCGCTGAGACCCTGGATCGCCGCACGCCGCCGCCTCGCGACGGCGGTCCGCAGCGAGACGTCGGAGAGCGCCTCGCGCACGCGCGTGTAGAGCGAGCGCATCAGCTGCGCCGTCCAGGCGTTCCAGATGTCGGATCCGCAGCCCTTGGCGTCGGCGACCGAGACGAGATAGAGCAGGTTGAGCGTGCGCACGTCCCCGACCTGCTCGGCGACGTCGCGGATCACGCGCTCGTCGGCGATGTCGCGCCGCGTCGCCACCATCGGCAGCAGCAGGTGGTGACGCACGGTCGCGGCGAGGCGGCCGGCGGTCTCGTCGCCGAGACCGACACGGTCCGCGAAGCGCTCGGCGATCACCGCGCCGACCTCGCTGTGCGGGCCCTCGTGGCCCTTGCCGATGTCGTGTAGCAGCGCCGCGACCAGCAACTCCTCGCGGTCCTCGAGCTCGGCGATGGGCTCCCGAGCGCCGGACTCGTCGTCGCCCTCGGCGAGCCGCAGCGCCTCTGTCACGGTGCGCCAGCTGTGCACGTCGACGGGGTGGGTGTGGAAGGGCGCGACGTGCGGCTGGTTGCGTAGCACCTCCCACTCCGGGAGCAGGCGCTCCAGCCACCCGCTGCGCGGCAGCGGATCGAGCGGTCCGCCCGGCCCCGCCTCGCGCAGCGCCGCGAGGAGCCGCTCGAGATCGCCGCGGCCGTCTTCCGCCGGTGCGCTTGCCGGGCGCCTGCCGTCCTCCGCTGGCGCGCGCCGCCAGGGGAGCCAGCCACTCCAGCCCCGGCCGCCTGAGGAGGCGGCGTCGCGCAGCGCGCCGGCGGCCGCCTCGTCCACGGCCCGCATCGCCGCGCTGACGCGGCGGCTCCAGTCGGTGCGATCGACGCCGAGGCGCTCGCTCACCTCGTCGAGGAGGTCGCGGCGCAGCCGATCGTTGGCGCGGTCGTCGAGCGAGTGCAGCGCGTTGCGTGTGGCGAGCAGCAGCTCGCGGGCGTCGGCGAGCTCCGGGGCGAGTTCGGGCGGGTCGTCGCCTTCGGCGATCGCCTCGGTGGCGGCGAGCCAGAGCGTGGTCTGCAGCGAGCGCAGCCCGCCGCGGCTGGTCTTGAGGTCCGGTTCCTGCTGCTGCCACGGCTCGCGCCCCAGCCTCGCCTCGTACGCCGCGGCGAGCTCCTCCCGCATCCAGCCGCGCCCGCCGCGCACGGTCTTGCGCCAGCCGCGGCGGAAGCGCTCGAACAGCGCCTCGTCGCCGGCGACGAGGCGGGCATCGAGCAGCGAGGTGAAGGTCTGCACGTTCTCGCGGGCCGCGGTTCCGACCTGGCGCAGGGTGCGCACGGAGTGGCCCACCTGCAGGCCGCTGTCCCACAGCGGGTAGAGCATGGCCTCGCTGACCCAGCGCTCGGGCTGGCGGTCGAAGAGCAGCATGAGGTCGATGTCGGAGTGCCGGCACTGCTCGCGGCGTCCGCTGCTTCCGACCGCGACGATGGCGATGCCCTCGGGAGGGAGGGCCGCGGCGAGAGTGTGCAGGCTCTCGTCGAGCGCGTCGCTCAGCTCGTGGCAGAGCGCGAGGCCGGCGCTGCCGAGGGGACGCGCAAAGGCGCGCCCGGCGATTGCCGAGCGCGCCTCCAGGAATGGCTGCATGGCCGGAACCTGAACCATTCCGCTGCGTCTCCCCGTATGCGCGGGGGGAGGGTTCCCCTAGAGGGCGTCCTCCCCCCGCTCACCCGTGCGGATGCGCACCACGTTGTCGACCGACAGGACGGCGATCTTGCCGTCGCCGATGGAGCCCGTGCGCGCCGTCTCCTCGATGGTCGAGATTACGGTCGCGGTCAGTCCATCGTCGACCAGCACCTCGATTCGTACCTTCGGGACGAAGTCGACTTCGTACTCGGCCCCGCGGTAGGTCTCGGTGTGGCCGGCCTGGCGGCCGAAGCCTTGGATGTTGCTGGCGGAGAGTCCTCCGACGCCCGCAGCCTTGAGGGCGTCGCGGATCTCATCCAGCTTGAATGGGTTGATGTACGCGATGATCAGTTTCATCTTCGGCTACTCCGTCAGCACGTAGCCCTGCTCTTCGTGCAGGGCTACATCGAGGCCACGGCGCTCCTCGTCCTCGGAGACGCGCAGGCCCATCGTCCGATCGATGATAACCGCGATCAGGTACGTGACGACGAACGAGAACACGAGCGCGACGACGATCGAGATCGCCTGCCGCAGCAGCTGCTCCACGTTGCCGAAGAACGCGCCGTCGGTGCCGCCGATCGCTGCCTCGGCGAAGAGGCCGAGCAACAGCGCGCCGACGATGCCGCCGACCATGTGGACCGCGACCACGTCGAGCGAGTCGTCGAAGCCGTAGCGGAACTTGATCTGCAGCGCGAGGAAGCAGATCAGACCCGCCGCCGCGCCGATGACCAGCGCCCAGAGCGGACTGACGAAGCCCGCCGCCGGGGTGATCGCGACCAGTCCGGCGACCGCGCCCGAGGCGAAGCCGAGCGTCGTCGGGCGGCCGTGCTTGAACTGCTCGGCCAGTGCCCAGGTCAGGGCCGCCACACCCGCGGCGATCTGCGTCGTCAGGAAGGCGTTGCCGGCAGCGCCGTCTGCGGCGAGGGCCGAGCCGGCGTTGAAGCCGAACCAGCCGAACCACAGCATCCCGGCGCCCAGCACCGTGAACGGCAGCGCGTGCGGCCGCATCACCTCACGACGCCAGCCGAGTCGCGGACCAAGCACCATGACCAGCGCCAGCGCTGCAACACCGGCGTTGATGTGCACCACCAGGCCACCGGCGAAGTCGAGCGCCCCGATGCCGGGGATCTCCGTACCGCTGCTGGAGCCGATGAAGCCGCCGCCCCAGACCCAGTGGGCCATGGGCGCGTAGACGATGATCGACCAGATCGCGATGAAGACGACCCAGGAGGTGAACTTCATCCGCTCGGCGACCGCGCCCGAGATCAGTGCCGGGGTGATGATCGCGAACATCAGCTGGAACAGCAGGAACACCGAGTCCGGGTAGTCTCCCCCGTCATCGAGACCGATCTCCGTCCCGAAGCCCAGCTCGCCAAGCGCGAAGAACTCCAGGTTCCCGGTCAGCCCGAGGCCCTGCCAGTCCCCGCTGAACGCCAGCGAGTAACCGATCACGATCCAGGTGACCGTGACGACGCCCATGGCCACGTAATTCTTCATCAGCATCGCGAGGACGTTGCGTCCACGCACCATGCCTCCGTAGAAGAACGCGAGCCCGGGCGTCATGAACAACACGAGCGCGCTGCTCGTGAGCAGCCATGCTGTATGGCCAGTATCCATACTTCCGCCCCTCCTCTCACCGCCGCGGTGGCGGATGTGAGCAGGATGCGTCTCAGGTGTTTCGCTTGATTTACGCCTGTGTTTCGCCCGATTTACGCCTATGTTTCGAATGCGTTGCGCGCGGGCGCCCCGAAGACGCGCCGTGCGGGCAGCGCCCGCGCCCACTACAATCGCCCTCAGCACTGCGCGCGCCGCGGTCCCCGGGCGGGAGAGCGACCATCAGCGACGGGACGGCTGCCAACGAGGCGACCGGCGCCGCCGAGGCGCCGGAGACTCAGGCCGCCGCGCGCCCCTTCCTCAAGTGGGCCGGCGGCAAGACCCAGATCCTCGAGGAACTCGTCGCGCGCGCCCCCGAGCGCATCGACACCTACTACGAGCCCTTCCTCGGCGGCGGCGCGCTCTTCTTCCGCCTCGCGGCGGACCCGCAGCGGCGGCCTCGCCGCGCCGTGCTCAACGACCTCAACCACGAGCTGATCGCCGCCTTCCGCGCGGTCCGCGACGACGCCGGAACGCTGATCGAGCGGCTCGGCGAGCGCGAACGCGCGTACCTCGATCTCGACGGCGAGGGGCGTGGTGACTACTACTACGCCGTGCGCCAGGAGTATCGCGACGTCGTCGCGGACGGCGGCGCGAGTGACATCGAGGTCGCCTCGCGGCTGATCTTCCTCAACAAGACCTGCTTCAACGGCCTCTATCGCGTCAACCGGCGCGGCGAGTTCAACGTCCCGCACGGGCGCTACGTGCGCCCGCGCATCCTCGACGCCGCAGGCCTCGAGGCCGCCTCGGCCGCGCTCGCCGGGGTGGAGTTGCGCAGCATGGACTTCAAGGAGGCGTGCGTGGGCGCGGGCCCCGGCGACTTCGTCTACTTCGACCCGCCGTTCCAGCCGCTGTCGGACACGTCGAGCTTCACCGCCTACACGGAGCGCGGCTTCAGCCGCGACGACCAGCTGCGGCTCAAGTTCTGCATCGACGGGCTGCGGGAGCGCGGTGCGCCGGTGCTGCTCTCCAACTCGCCCGACCCGTGGGTGCTCGGCCTCTACGAGGGCAGCCGCTACCACGTCGGCCACACGCCCGCCCGCCGCGCGATCAACTCGCGAGGCAACGGCCGCGGTCCCATCGACGAGCTCGCGGTCACCAGTTACGCGGTGTCCCAGCCGTCGAGCGCCGAGTAGTCCCGGAGGGGCCGCACACTCTCACGCGTGCCGGATGTCCGTGTGCGCGGCGATCTCCGAGTCGAGCGTCGCGAGGTGGTCCGTCGTCAGGTCGTGGATGTCGGCGACGCCGACGGCGCGGCAGAGCAGCTCGATCTCCTCGCGGAAGGCGCGGAAGGTCTGCGCGCCCTTCTCGCTCGACTGCTCGATGTCGAAGCGCGCCTCGAGGTCGGCGCGCTGCGTGGCGATGCCCACGGGGCAGTTGCCGGTGTGGCAGGCGAGGTACTGCTGGCAGCCGATCGCAACCATCGAGGTGGTCGCCAGCGCCACCGCCGTCGCGCCCATCGCGATCGCCTTCGTCACGTCCGCAGCGATCCGGAAGTGGCCCGTCGCCACGATGTCGAGGTCGTCGACGCCCCTCGCGGCGAGGTGTCTGCGGGCGCGGTGCAGCGCGTACTGGATCGGCACCGTGAGGTGGTCCTTCAGCACCTCGGGCGCGGCGCCCGTGCCGCCGCCCCGGCCGTCGATCGTCACGAAGTCGACGCCCGCCTCCAGCGCCGCGTCGAGGTCCTCCTCGACCCGCCCGGCCGCGAACTTGATGCCGACCGGGCCGCCGCCGAGGTGTTCGCGAATCTCCTCGACGCGCGCGCGCAGCTCGGCGATCGAGTGGATGTCGGTGAAGCGCGCGGGCGAGTGCGCGGCCTCGCCCTCCTCGAGTCCGCGCACCATCGCGATGCGGCGCGTGACCTTGTCGGCGGGCAGCAGGCCGCCCGATCCGGCCTTCGCCGACTGGCCGATCTTGATCTCGACGGCGTCGGCGCGCGCGACCTGCCGTGGCGACCAGCCGAAGTAGCCGCTCGCCATCTCGAAGATCTCCTTCGAGGCGTGCTCGCGCTCCTCGTCGAGCATCCCGCCCTCGCCGGAGCCGATCGCCGTGCCCAGCTCGGCGGAGACACGCGCGAGCGCCGCCTTCGCGCTCACCGAGAGCGCACCGAAGGACATGTGCGAGACGAAGAACGGCACATCGAGGACCAGCGGCCGCTCCGCGCGCCGCCCGAGGACCGTGCGCAGCGAGAGCGGCTCGCTCTGCAGGCGCGGCGGGTGCGCGAGCTGGCCGGGCAGCAGCAGGATGTCGTCCCACTGCGGCGTGAGCTGCTTGCGGGTGCGCATCGCGCTCACCGGCGGGCCCCACTTCAGCCCCTGCAGGTACTCGTAGTACGGCTCCTGCTCATCGTGGCGGCGCGCCCAGCGGTCGAGGTAGCCGGCGTCGTGGTCCTCGGGCAGCGCGGGCACGGCGTCCGCGTCGATCTGCACCTCGCCCTCGTGGATGCGGGCGGGGTAGACGGGCACGCGCTCCATCGGCGCGTAGCGCGAGATGCCGGTGTGCAGGTCGAAGTCGTAGCCGTGCAGCGGACAGATGATGTTCTCGCCGCTGATCGTCCCGTCCCCGAGCTGCCCGCCGCGGTGCGGGCAGCGGTTGTCGAGGGCGTGCGGTTCGCCGCCGTCGCCGCAGCGCGCGAGGGCGATATCGCGCTCGTTGACGCGCACCGTGACCGGCTGATCCGGCCGCAACTCCTCGGCTCGCATGACCGTCACCCAGCGCGCCATGGGACCCCTCCCGGATGCCCGCGCATCGTAGCAATCGGCGGCGCTGCGGAGGCGTGCTCAACTCGCGGACGGGCGCTACGATGGCGGCACTTCCCCGCAGTCTCCCCGCGGCAGTTCCGAGGTGACCTCATGGCCTGGTACGACACGCTCGACACCGAACTCGGCACGCTCTTCGTCGGCGGCTCGGATGCGGGAGTGCACCGCGTCAACTTCCTCATCGGGCAGCGCGCGCTGCCGGACGAGGTGCACTGCCTCGAGACCGACAGCGGAGAGCCCGCGGAGTGCGACCCGGACGCCGCGCGCCCGGCCATCGAGGCGCTCGCCGCCTGGTTCTCCGACGCGCGCCGTGAGCCCGACCTGCCGCTCGCGCCGCGCGGCACCCCCTTCCAGCAGCGGGTCTGGGAGCAGTTGCTCGAGATCCCGTCCGGCTCGACGACCTCGTACGGCGAGATCGCGCTCGAGATCGGGCGGCCGGGCGCGGCGCGCGCCGTCGGAGGGGCCGTCGGCAGCAACCCGATCTCGCTGATCGTGCCCTGCCACCGCGTCGTCGCCTCCGACGGCTCGATCGGCGGCTTCGCCTCCGGGCTGGACCGCAAGCGCTGGCTGCTCGCGCACGAGGGCGTCGAGGGCTACGCAGCCTAGGCGCCCTCGCGGGCCGCGCCCAGGGCGAGCCGCCTCACGCGATCCCGAGGTGCTCCAGGATCTCGGGTAGCCGCTCGATCTCGATGTCCGGGCGCACATCGTGGCTCGGCACCAGCGGGTTCGTGCGCTGGGCGGTGCGCAGCCCCGCGCGCTGCGCACCGAAGATGTCGTCCCACGGCCGGTCGCCGACGAAGAGCGCCCTCGAGGGGTCGCGCATGCCGATCGCGGCGAGCGCGGCCTTGAAGACGCTCGGGTGCGGCTTCATGTAGTCCAGCTCGCAGGTGTAGAGCCGCGCGTCCAGCAGGCCGTCCAACCCGTCCCGGCGCAGGAAGCGCTCGTGGAAGCGCCGCGGCCAGTGCGTGTTGGAGAGCATCGCCGTGCGCAGGCCGCACGCGCGCAGCGTCTCCAGCGTCGGCGCGGCCTCGGTGTCGTGCTCGATGTGCGGCGCCCAGGCGTTCAGGTACGCCTCGGCGGCGGCTTCGAGTGCTGAGGAGGGCGCGCTCGCGCCGAGCCGCCCGTGCGCCTCGACGACGATGCCGGCGAGCGCCCCGGCGTGCGGGTGCGGGTGCTCGGTGCGCTGCCAGAACTCGCTCTCGACCGTGCCGAGCAGCTGCGTAATCTCCTCCGCGTCCTGCTCGGCGTGCGGCACGAGCACCTCGGCAGCGGGGCCCCACAGCGACTTCGTGCTCACCGAGGTCGCCCACGTGGAGAGGGTCCCGCCCCAGTCGAAGATTACCGCCTCGATGCCGGCCTCGCGCAGGGTCATCGCCGCTCCTCGTCGCTCGCGCAGCATCGCACGGAGTGAGCCGTCGCTGTACCCGCCACGCGGCGGTCCGCGCGTTGCGGGACGAGTACGGCCGCCGGGAGGGCTGCGACGCAGCTCCTCCGACAGCGTCCGCCGCCGACCCGACTGGATTCCGGCTTTCGCCGGAACGACGGGAGGGGAAGCCGGGATGACGAGAGGCCGCTACGCTGGATCGCGCGACGGCGGCGACTGACGGCGATGGGCGTCGGCGCGGCGATCCGCGTCTGCCCCCCCCCCGTCATTCCGGCGAAAGCCGGAATCCAGGCACGCCGACCCATCGCCTCGCACCTGAGCCTGCATGGCACGAACACGCAGCGCCGGAGCTCGTGTCCTATCCTGCGAGGCGACGGCGAGGCGGGGCGGCTGATGATGGACGGCGCGGCGATTCGCTTCGAGGGCCTCGTCAAGACGTACGGGGATGTGCGGGCGCTGGATGGCATCGACCTGACCGTGCCGCGCGGCGAGGTGTTTGGCTTCCTCGGCCCCAACGGAGCGGGCAAGACCACCGCGATCCGCATCCTCATGGACCTGATCCGCCCCACGGCCGGGCGCGCCGAGGTGCTCGGCTTCGACGCCCAGCGCGACACCATCGAGGTGCGCCGCCGCTGCGGCTACCTCCCCGGCGACCTCGAGCTCTACGACTCGCTCGGCGTGAACGCCTGCCTCGACCTCGTCGCCGCGCTGCGCGGCGGCGTCGACGCGCGCTACCGCGAGGAGTTGGTCGAGCGGCTGCGCCTCGATCCAGATCGGCGGATTGGGGCGCTCTCGCGCGGGAACCGCCAGAAGGTGGGCCTCGTGATCGCGCTCATGGCGAAGCCGGAGCTGGTCGTGCTCGACGAGCCGACGAACGGCCTCGATCCGCTGATGCAGGAAGAGGTCGAGGCGATCCTCGGCGAGGTGGTCGCCGACGGTCGCAGCGTCTTCTTCTCCTCGCACGTGCTCGCCGAGGTCGATCAGCTCGCGCGCCGCGTGGCGATGCTGCGCGCGGGCCGCATCGTCGCCGTCACCGACCTCGCCGAGCAGCGCCGCCTCGCGCCCCGCCGCGTGACCGTGACCTTCGCCGAGCCACCGCTGGCCTCGGCCTTCGAGGGGCTGGAGGGCGTCCGTGTCGTCTCGCTCGAGGGCCGCGACGGCGTCTTCGAGACGCACGACGAGATGCAGGCGCTGATCCAGGCGCTGGCCGAGCAGCGCGCGCTGACCCTCGAGACCCACGAGATCACGCTCGAGGAGCTGTTCCTCTCCTACTACGAGGAGCCGGCGCATGCCTGATCGGACGATCCTGCGCAAGACGCTGCGCGATCTGCGCTGGCAGATCGTCGGCTGGGGGCTCGGCCTCGCCGCGCTCGCCGCGCTGCTGGTGCTGCTCTTCCCCGTGTTCGCCGCGCAGTTCGAGGGCGTCGAGCTGGAGAACCTGGGCTTCGGCGAGGTCGAGGACTTCTCCGACCCGCGCCAGTTCCTGCAGCTCGAGTTCTTCACCTGGTCGCCGGTGTTGCTCACGGTCTTCTCGATCATCGTCGGCGGCGCGCTGCTGGCCGGCGAGGAAGGTCGGGGGACGCTGGAGCTGCTGCTCTCGCAGCCGCTGGCGCGGCGCGGGCTGTTCCTCGGCAAGCTGGCCGCGGCCGCAATCGCCGTGGTCGCGATCCTGCTGGTCGCGGGGCTCGGCTTCCTGATCAGCGGGCAGTTCGTGGATTTCGAGGGCAAGGTGACGCCCGGGGAGCTGGCGATCGCGCCGTTCGTGCTGTTGCCCTTCGTTTCGTTCTTGGTCGCGGTGACGATGCTCGTGGCCACGCTGACGCCGACGCGCGGGCGGGCGGCGGGGCTGATGATCCTCGGCGCCGTCGCGAGCTACGTGCTGAACATCATCGCCGGCTTCGCGGAGTCGCTGACGTGGCTGCGCTTCCTGAGCCCGTACTACTACACGGACGCGCAGCAAGTGCTCACCGAGGGTCCGGTCTGGCAGCACCAGGCGCTGCTGTTCGTGGCTGCGGTCGTGTGCGCCCTGCTTGCCCTCGCGGCCTTCGAGCGGCGCGAGATCGGGGTGGGGCGCTCGCCCCTCGCGGCGCTGCTGGGCCGTGGAGAGTCGGCCGGGGGCGAGGCGGGGGCCAGCTCGGAGGCGCATCCGGCGCGCCAGTCGTAGCGGAATCGGTCCTTGCGCCGGACGCACATCGGGCCTCCTGAGGAGGCCCGAATGGTTCTGTCTACCCGGGATGCGCCGGGGTTGGTCCCTGTGCCGGCTCTAGCCGGGGGCGGGGCGCTGGGGCCGTCCGCCTTGGTGTGGGACCTCCCGGCCTAGTGCGAAGCTGCTCTGCCCAAGGGTCTGCTCCTTACGGCTTACGCGCGCTTGGCGCTTCTGAGGAGAGTTCCGACCCAATCGGTCATCGGGTCTCCCTTCCTCGGTCCCGTCTCAAGAGTCATCATGCAACTCCGCGTACGCCCTTGCAACATTGTGAACGTGCGCGCATTCACAAGGCTCCCGTGGGCCGGCGGAGGATCGAGCGCGTCTCGCGCAGCGCGGCGAGAAGGTCGCGGCGCTGCTGCACGAGCAGCACGGACGCGAGCACGAGATAGACGATCGCGATCACGATCCGCACCTCGGAGATCGGGATCACGAACTGGACCGCGAACAGGCCGATCAGGGCGCCCGCCTCCCAGCGGCTGAGGCTGAGACTGACGAGGATGGCGACGGCGAACAACGACTGCGCAGCCGTGAGGAAGACCTCCTCGCTCTGGCGCCCGTCGAGCGGCAGCCCGCCCAGCGTCTCGCCCGAGATCGAGTACGCGACCGGCAGCCCCCCGAGCAGCAGCGTCCACTGGTTCACCTTCGAGGAAAGCAGCGCCGCCATGCCCATCACGGCGCGGCCCCGGAAGGCGAGGATGCCGGCCACGAGGAACTCGGGCGCCTCGGAGGCGAACGGCGCGAGCCACTGCACGAGCAGGAACTCGTCGATGCCGAGCTGCGTGCCGGTGTGGATCAGGCCCTCGGCGAAGGGCTCCGCCGCCGAGAGGATGACGGCCGCCGCGAAGACGAAGATGCAGGCGTTGAGCACGCGCCGCTGCCGTTTCGCGAGGTGGCCGATCCAGTACGCGGGACCGACGAGATCGTGCCCCTCGCCCTCGTTGCGGGCGACACCGTACACGTAGACGGCGAAGATCGTGAACATCACGACGGTGTCGACGAGGCTGATCGAGCCCTTGAAGGGCAGGATGAACGAATAGAGCGTCGCGGCGCCGAGCGCGATCACGTCGAGGGAGTTCGCGGAGTTCAGCCGCAGTACCCGCCCTCGGGTGCGTAACCAGAAGATGAGGAACACCGCCGACCAGCCGACGCCGATCAGCAGCCGGTTCGCCCCGGTCATGTTCGCGACCGCAAAAGGCGCGAACTCGGGGTCCTGACCCGCCTTCCAGGCGAAGGCGAGGTCGACGGCGTACTCGGGCAGCACGGCGATCAGCGCGATGAAAGCGACGGCGAGACCCTGCGAGATATCGACCTCGGCGGCCTCGGCGCCCCAGCTCAGCAGGAACGCCGCCGCCACGATGCCCAGGCCGAACAGCAGCGTGTCGCTGACGGTGCCGAGGTGCGTGCCGCTGAAGCGCAGCGCGAGCGCTGGCAGACAGCACAGCGCCATGATGCCGATCAGCGTGACCGCGCTGCGCATGGCGCCTCCCGAGGAATCGCGCGTCTCCGGACGCGGCGTGCCGCCAGATGGTAACGGGGCGTATCGTTACGGCGGACTGTGCAGGGTTGAGAGAAGAGGCGCGAGGGGAGTCCGGGATGCTGCGAAGAGACGAGGCTGCGCCGGAGTTCACGTTGCTCGACCTCGACGGTGGTGAGTGGCGGCTGGCCGATCAGCCCGACGATGTCCTGGTCCTCAGCTGGATCCGCGGCGAGTGGTGAGGCGTCTGCAACCGCTACCTGCAGGGCCTGCAGGGACGACTCGATGACTTCGCCGAGCAGGGCGCGCGCTGGGTGGTGATCGGCGACGACGCCCCGGAACGCCTGGCCGAGCTGTCGCAACGCCACGGCCTCGAGGGCGTCACCTTCCTCCACGACCCCGGCGGCGAGGTGGGCGCACGCTACGGCGCGATGCGCACGCCGGAGCCGGCGAGCGCGCACGGCGGCCACACGGAGCCGGCGGTGCTGGTGCTGCGCCCGGATCGCACGGTCGCCCAGGCCTCGTACGCGGTCAGCTCGATGGGTCGTATGCCGGTCGACGACGCACTGCGAGTCGCGCGCCGCATTCGCACGGAGGAGCGGGAGAACGCAGCAGGCTAGCCGCGCAGCGGGGCGCGCTCGAGGGCGGCGCGGGCCTCGTCCATGAGGTCCGCGAGCACCTGCTCGACGCTGCGCTCCTGGGAGATGAGCCCGACACCCTGACCGGCGGCGACCGTCTGGAAGTCGCGCACCTCCCAGTCGTCGATCGCCTGTTGGATCTTCGCGACCAGCATGCCCTGCAGCGGCATCTTCAGCGGGTCCGGCGCGCCCGGCGCGGACCAGGCCTCGGTCCACTTCGAGCGCAGCATCGAGGCGCGCTTGCCTGTCGAGGCGCGGCTCTGCACGGAGTCCTCGGTCTGCGCCTCGATCAGGCGCTCCTTGACGTGCGCCAGCACGTCGGACTCGTGCGTGCTCTGCCAGATCGTCCCGCACCAGACACCCGCCGCGCCGAGCGCCAGCGCCGCCGCGATGTGCTCGCCGCTGGTCACGCCGCCGGCGGCGATGATCGGCGTGTCGTACTCGCGCGCCATCCTCGTCACCGTCGGGACGAGCGAGAAGGTGCCGATGCGCCCGCTGTGGCCGCCGGAGTCGCCGCCCTGCGCGATCAGCAGGTCCACGCCCGCCTCCAGCTCGCGGCGTGCCTGGCGCGGCATGCCGATCAGCCCCCAGACCTTCGTCCCCACCTCGTGCCCGCGCTCGAGCACGACGGCGGGGCTGCCGAGGCCGGAGGCGAAGATCGGCACGCGCTCCTCGAAGATCACGTCGAGCTGGCGGCGCACGCGCTGCAGCAGGTCCGCGCCGAGCACGGCCTTTGCCGGGCTCTTCGGGTCCGGGATGCCGTTGTCACGCTGGAGCCGGTCCACGAAGTCGCGATGCTCCTCGGGGATCATCGCCTCGAGGTCTTCGGGGTTGCCCTCCTCGAACGAGGCGGGGAGCAGCGTGTCGATGCCGAAGGGGCGGTCGCCGACCTGGTCGCGGATCCAGCGGATCTGCTCGCGCGCGTCCTCGGGCTCGAGCGGGCTGATCCCGAGCACTCCGATCGCGCCGGCGTTGCTGGCGGCGGCGACGACCTCCTTCGTCAGCGCGAAGGCGACGATTGGGATCTCGCAGCCGTACTCCTCACAGAGCCGGGTGCGCAGCGGGTCGGCAGCGGGGTCCGCCATCAGGCCGGCTCCTCGAGGGCGGCTAGCGGCCCACCCAGTGCGGCGTGCGCTTCTCGGCGAAGGCCGTCGGGCCCTCCTTCGAGTCCTCGGAACTGAAGACCTTGTCGGAGATCCACTGGTAGAGCCGGAAGCTGTTGGCGAGGTCGGCCGTGGACCAGTGCTGGATCTGCGCCTTCGTCGCCGCGACGGAGAGCGGCGCGTTGCTCGCGATCATCTGCGCCAGCTCGATCGCCCGAGGCATCAGCCGGTCCGGCTCCACCACCTCGGTGACGATGCCCCACTGCAGCGCCTGCTCCGGGTCCACGCGATCGGCGGTGAGCAGCAGCTGGCTGGCGCCGGAGAGGCCGATCAGCCGCGGCAGCAGGTGCAGCCCCGGACCGGGGATGATCCCGCGCTTCGCCTCGTAGAGCCCCACGTAGGCATCGGTGGACATGATGCGGATGTCGCAGCCGAGCGCCGTCTCGAGGCCGCCGCCGACGGCGAGGCCGTTGATCGCGGCGATGAACGGCTTGGGATTCGAGCCGTAGGGGTGCGGCATGATCTGGCCGGTGAAGGCCGTGCCTGCGGCGCTCTGGCCTCCGGCCACGCGCTCCGCCGCCTCCTTCAGGTCCATGCCCGCGCTGAAGGCGCGTCCCGCGCCCGTCACGATGCCGACGCGCATTTCGTTGTCGGCGGTGAAGTCGTTCAGCGCCTCGGCCTGCTCGGCGCGCAGACTGCCGCCGAGGGCGTTGAGCCGCTCCGGCCGGTTCATCGTGAACACCGCGTAGTGATCGAACTTCTCGTACAGCAGGTCCGGCATCGCGCGCCCCCTTGCGCCGTCGTCGCGTTGCCGCGGGATTGTACCTGCTGCGGCGAGCGTTCGCGGGATCCCCGCCGCGCATGCCTCGCGGCGGCGGGCTATCATCGGCGCGCAAGGCGCCCGACAGTACGCCGGGTAGTGCGCCGGAGAGTGCGGAGGAGCCGATGGATCAGCTCGCGGGACGGGTTGCGGTGATCACCGGCGCGGGGCGCGGCGTCGGCCGCGCGCTGGCGCTCGAGTGCGCGCGCGAGGGCATGCGCATCGCCGTCGCCGATCTCGACGGCGAGCTCGTGGAGCAGGTCGCCGGGGAGGCGCGCGCACTCGGCGCCGAGGCGTTCGCGATGGGCGTCGACGTCTCCGAGCGCGACGAGGTGGAGGCGCTCGCCGAGCGGGCCTACGCCACGTACGGTGAGGCGAACCTGCTGATGAACCACGCCGGCGTGTCCGTGCGCGGGGCGACCGTCGACGCCAGCGAGGTCGACTGGGAGTGGACGTTCGCGGTGAACCTGCGCGGGGTGCTGAACGGCATCCGCGCCTTTGTCCCGCGCATGCGCGGGCAGGACGGCTCCGCGCAGATCGTCAACACCGCCTCGCTGTCCGGGCTGGTGGCGCGAGCCAACGAGCACGGCGTCTACACCGCCTCGAAGCACGCGGTGGTCGGCATGACCAACGTGCTGCGTGACGAGCTGGAGCCCGAGGGCATCGGCGTCTCCTGCTGGTGCCCGGGCGGGATGGCGACGAACCAGACGAACTCCAACGAGTACCGCCCGGAGAAGTTCGGCGGCTACTACGAGTTCGCCGCTCCCAGCCTGGGCAAGCTGCCCAACCCGATGCAGCCCGAGGATGTCGCCCCGCGCGTGCTCGCCGGCGCGCGCGAGAACCGTCGCTACATCATCACCCACCCGCACCGCATCTCCGACGTCACGGACTACTACGACCGGATGTGGGCGGACTACGAGGCCGGCGCCCGCATCGCCGACGAGCTGGCGAACGCCGGCTAGAGGAGGCGGGTCGCGATGACGCTCTCCCTCGAGGACCGCGAGGCGATCCGCGACCTGTTCGCGCGGCAGAACCTCGCCTACGACCGCCGCGAGGCGGAGCGCACGGCCGCGATGTTCACCGAGGACGGCGTGCTGGAGCTGATGGGGAGCGACCTCAGGTTCGAGGGCCGCGACTCGATCAAGAGCTACATGGAGCGGCTGCTGGAAGTGACGGGCGACGACTACCGGCACTGGACGAACAGCCTCGCCATCGAGGCCGTCGAGGGCGCGCCGGACGAGGCGCGCGTCGAGTGCTACATCGCCGCCTTCGGCATGAACGACGGCAGCCTGCGGCTGGCCGGGCGCTACTTCGATCACCTCCGCAAGGTAGACGGCGAGTGGCTGTTCGCGCACCGCCGCTACGAGCGGGAGTTCAACCTCGGCACGCACAGCGCCGCCTCATCGAGGCTGCGCGAGTAGCCAACCGCGCGGTTCACCCGCGTCCGGGGCGAAATGCGTTGCGGTGCCAGCGAGATCCCCGAGCCGATGCTATGCTCCCGCCGTCTGGCACACGATTTGCGCTGCGAAAGGAAACCAATGGCCAACACGACAGACGTAGGAAGTGTGAGCGTCGAGTACCCGGCCGAAGGCGTCGGCATGGTGGTGATCAACAACCCGCCGATGAACATGTGGTACCTCGGCCTCGCCAAGAAGATGTCCGACGGCATGGACGAGGTGCGCGAGTCCGGGGCGAAGGTGCTGATCCTCGCCTCCGACACGCCCGGCTACTTCCTCGCTCACATGTCGCTGCAGGACAGCATCGACATTGCCGAGGGGCGCGAGCCGACCGGCGACTTCGTGGGCATGGCCAAGTGCGGCGCAGAGCTGCGGCTTGGCCCGATGGTCTCGATCGCCGTCAACAACGGCCAGTGCTGGGGCGGCGGCTGCGAGCTCTTCTCGACCGCCAACCTGCGTGTCGCCGGTGAGTCGGCCACGTTCGGCCAGCCCGAGGTGATCATGGGCTCGATGGCTGCCGGCGCCGGCACCTCGCGCATTCCGCGCGTGATCGGCGAGGCGCGTGCGATGGAGCTGCTGCTCGACGGCCGCCCGATCACCGCGCGCAAGGCGCTGCACTGGGGCTTTGTGAACCGCGTCTTCCCGGACGACAAGCTCCGCGAGGAGACGATCAAGTGGGCGGCGCTGATCGCGTCCCGCCCGGCCTACACGCTGCAGGCGATCAAGCGCTCGATCGGCAAGGGCCTCGACCTCGCCTCGCACAAGGAGGCGTTCGCCAACGAGTACCAGGTCAATCGGGACATGATCGACCCGCACGCGGACGAGAACATGGTCCTGCGCAAGGCGATCCAGGAGCGCTACAACGCTGGTGGCGACTCCTACGACGCCTGGCAGATCGAGCGCGAGGTCATCGACTGGGACGACTAGCCTCGCCACAAAGCCGGGCCCGCTTGCGGGCCTCGCTACGAGCGTAGACGTTGCGGCCCGCCATCACGGCGGGCCGCAACTGTGTTGGGAGCAGGCCGATGACGCACACCCGGATCACGATCGACAGCTCCGGCGTCAGCCTCGAGGGCGTCCTCGAGCTGCCCGATGGCGCGGACGCCGCGAGTCCCTGCGCGGCAGTTGTCATCTGCCACCCGCATCCGCTTTACGGCGGGTCGATGGACAACAACGTGGTGGCCGCGGTCGCGTCCGGGCTGCGCCAGCACGGCATCGGCGCGCTGATGTTCAACTTCCGCGGCGTCGGCGGCAGCGATGGTGCGCCGGGCGACCGCGACGAGGCGCTCGTCGACGCGCGCGCCGTGCTCGCCTTCGCCGCGGGCCTCGACGAGGTCGACGGGTCGCGGGTCGGCCTCGCCGGCTACTCGTTCGGCAGCGGGGTCGCGGCCGCGGCCGCGGCGTCCTCGATCCCCGCGCTCGCCCTGATCGCGCTGCCGATCTCGATGGCGGACGAGGGCCGGGCCGCCCTCGCGGCCTACGCCAACCCGCTGCTGCTGCTCTCCGGCTCGGCCGACAACGGCAGCGGCGAGGACGGCCTGCGCGAGCTGGCGGAGAGCACCGGCGGCCCCGCGAGCGTCGAGATCGTCCCCGACGCCGACCACTTCTGGTGGGGCCACGAGAGCGCCATCACCCGGGCCGCCGGCGAGTTCTTCGCGGACGCGCTCTCGGGCTAGCGTCGTCGGAGGACCCTGACCCGCGTCGGTTCCCCAACGGCGGGCTGCGCCCGCTCCCCCTCACCCCCGCCCTCTCCCGCCAGGGGAGAGGGGGCCGGACCGCCCTCGGAAGTTCCCGTGCGCACCCGACGGTCCCGAGGGGGGCGTGGGGGGGCGCAGCCCCCACAGAAAGAAAAATCCGAGGGTGGGTGGGTGGGTCCGAGCCGCGCGCAGCGCGTGCTCGTCCGGGATGGGGGTGTGGGGGGCGCGCAGCCCCCCACAGGCGACACGCGCCTGCCCTCGAGGGCTTCGCCCGGTGAGCGTCGGACCCCCTCACCCCCGCCCGCTCCCGCGAGGGGAGAGGGGGCCGGATCTGCCGCCGGCGGTTGGGTGCGCCCTCGAACCTCCGGGGTGGGGCGTGGGGGCGAAGCCCCCACAGAAAGAAAATCCGAGGGCGGGTGGGTGGGCCAGAGCCGCGCGCAGCGCGTGCTCGTCCGGGATGGGGGTGTGGGGGGCGCAGCCCCCCGCAAACAGAGGCGCAGCCCCCCACAACAGAGAAGCGCCTGCGATCGATGGACTGAGGGGCACGCGGGAGTCCGGCGTGCCCCTCACCCCCCGCCCTCTCCCCCAGGGAGAGGGGGCCGGATGGCCTCGGCGCGGCGCGCGATGGCGCAGGGGAGGCCGGAGAAGATGCTCCGGTGGATCGGCCAGAGCGCGTACCAGTAGAGCAGCCCCAGCACGCCCGCCGGGTGGAAGTGCGCCTCCAACAGCACCGTCGACCCGCCGCCCTCGCGCGGCTCGACGGCCAGCTCGAGGACGGCCGAGCCCGGCAGCTTCATCTCCGCGACCAGCGTCAGCCGCCGCCCCGGCTCCACCGCCTCCACACGCCAGAAGTCGAGCGGGTCGCCCGCGCGCAGCTCGCGAGGATGGCGACGCCCTCGGCGCATCCCCACGCCGCCCAGCAGCCGGTCGAACAGGCCGCGCAGCCGCCACAGCGAGGTCGCGTAGTACCAGCCGCTGTCGCCGCCGATCGCGGCGATCTGCGCCCACGCCGCCTCGGGCGGCGCGCTGCTCTGCACCGCGTAGTGGACGGACTTGCCGTAGTAGGAGAAGTCGTGCCGCTCCTGGCGGAAGCGGAACGCGCCCTCCGTCCAGCGGATCGGCAGCGCCGCGTTCGTCTCTGCCTCGAGGGCGGCGCGCACCGCCTGCTCGTAGCTGCGCGGCTCGTGCGGGATCAGCTCACGTAACTCGTCAGGGTGCTCGGAGACGAGGTCGTGCTTGAGGCCGTCGATCAGCGGCCGCGCCACGCTCGCCGGGACCGAGGTCACGAGGTCCAGCCACCACGAGGAGAGTCCGGGGCTGAGCACGGGCACGGGGATGATCCGCAACTCCTTGCCGATCACGGCCGCGAACTGTCGCAGCAGCTCCTCGTAGGTCAGTGTCTCCGGCCCGACGGCGTCGAAGATGCGCCCCGCCGCCTCCTCGTGCTCAGGCAGGCGCACGAGGACCTCAAGCAGGTCGTCGAGCGCGATCGGCTGGCTGCGCGAGCGCACCCAGCGAGGCGTGACCATCACCGGCAGGTGATAGACAAGGTCGCGGATCACCTCGAAGGCGGCGGAGCCCGGACCGACCACGATGCCGGCTCGCAGCTCGGTGACGGGCACGGAGCCCGCGCGCAGGTACTCGCCGGTCTCACGGCGCGAGCGCAGGTGCGGCGACGCCGCCTGCGGCGGCTGCAGCCCGCCGAGGTAGATGATGCGTCGCACGCCCGCGCGCTCGGCCGTCATCCGGAAGCGGTCCGCCGCCTCGCGATCGCGGTGGGCGAAGTCGCCCCCGGCCGCCATCGAGTGCACGAGGTAGTAGGCGATTT
The DNA here is from genome assembly GCA_965207415.1 of Dehalococcoidia bacterium. Taxonomy (GTDB): domain Bacteria; phylum Chloroflexota; class Dehalococcoidia; order UBA2979; family UBA2979; genus VXMT01. Next base: position 2,034,682 of record CBDBMD010000003.1, on the reverse strand, counting down.
CGATGCCCTCGAGGATGCGCTCCAGCGCGACCAGGTCGAGCGCGTTCGCCTCGGCGATCTCGACGCCGTCCCAGCCGCGCGCCTCGAGGGCGTCGCGGCGCCGCGATGAGGCGCGCACGCGATAGCCGCGCTCAACCAGCCGCGGCACCAGGTGGGTGCCGACGTACCCGCTCGCGCCCAGGACGAGGACTGACGTGGTCACGGCCGCCTACGCCGCCCAGGCCGCCTCGTCGGCGCCGGGAAGCGGGGGCGGGCTCGTCCAGCGCGGCGGCGTCTCGGAGAGCACGCCGGCGGGGCGCACGTAGGCGAGGTCGCCCCAGTCGCTCGCCATCGGGGCGGTGAGGTCGCCGATGTCCTCGACGCCCGGGTCGCGCTCGGCGGGCTCGTCGACGCGGCCGAGGGCGTCGAACCAGCGGCCGGTCTGGGCGAGCGAGACGCGGATCTCGTAGCTGCCGCCCTCGCGCGCGCGGCGCGCGAGCGCCGTCATCACCGCCGCCGCGGCGAGGTAGCCGACCGAGTGGTCGAGGGCCTGCGCGGGCAGCGGGCGCACCTCCTCGCCGACGCGCAGGCCGCCCTCGAGGGCGATGCCGGAGGCAGTCTGTACGAGGCTGTCGTAGCCGCGGCGGTGCGACCAGGGACCGGCCTCGGACCAGGCCGAGAGCGAGAGGTAGACGATGCCCGGCCGCTGCTCGCGGATGGCCTCGAAACCGTAGCCGCGTCCGGCGAGCGTGCCCGGGCGGTAGCCCTGCACGACGACGCCGGCTCCGGCGGCGAGCTCGCGCAGCCGCTGCTGGCCTGCCTCCTCGCGCAGGTCGAGGAAGGCGAAGCGCTTGCCGAAGCTCGTGTCGGCGGCGAGCCGCCGCGAGAGCGGCAGGTGCTCCGCGCCGACGCGCAGCACCTCCGCGCCGTAGGAGGCGAGGGTGCGCCCGCAGAGCGGCCCCGCGATCACCCGCGTCAGGTCCAGCACGCGCACGCCGCTCAGCGGCAGCTCGTCCCCGGAGGCGGGCGCTTCCGGCAGTGGCTCGGGCGGCGAGCCGTCGTCGTGGCGAACGATCGTGAGCAGCGGGAGCGTCGCCAGCGCCTGGCCCTGCGGGTGCGCGTGCCACTCGTCGCGGCTGCGCAGCATGAAGGCGCAGGAGCGCGCCGCGATCACCGTCTCCTCGAGGTCGAAGGCGTTCCACTGCGCGCAGGCGCGCGCGATGTCGTCGCGGTCCTCCTCGGCGCCCAGCACCTCGAGCGTGCGGGCGCGGAAGTGCGGGAAGTTGCAGTGCAGGTGGATGTAGCGGCCGTCGGCGGTGGGGTAGTATCCGGAGACGTCGTGCCACTGCTCGCCGACCGGCTTGCCGCCGGCGCGCAGCAGCCGCTCGCTGCGGTAGGTGACGGAGGCGTGGCGCGCGTCGATCTCCGCCTGCTGCCAGCGTCCCGTGCGCTCGCGCCAGACTCGCGCCGCCGCCAGCGCCGCTGCGCCGACCGTCGCCGTCGCCGCCGTGTCGACGCCGAAGTGCGAGGCGTACATCGGCTGCTCGTTGTAGATGCGGATGTGCTCGAGGTCGCCCGGGTTGCCGCCGAGGGCGTCCCAGACTCCCGCCACTGCCTCGCTGCGCGATGTGACCACGATCTGCCGCCCCTCTGTGTGCCTGCCGAAGAGGCTACTCGCCGTCCTCGCGATCCTGCCAGCGGAGCACCGGCCGCCGGGCGGCCGTCGCCTCGTCGAGGCGGCCGAGGGGGGCGGTCCATGGTGCGCCGTGCAGCGTCTCGGGATCCTCGGCGGACTCCTCGGCGATGGCGATCATCGCCTCGGCGAGCGCCTCGATTGCCTCGGGTGGCTCGGTCTCGGTCGGCTCGATCATCAGCGCCTCTTCGACGATCAGCGGGAAGTAGACCGTCGGCGGGTGGAAGCCGTGGTCGATCAGCCGCTTGGCAATGTCGTAGGTGCGCACGCCGTGCTCGCGCCGCTGGCGCGTGCCGGAGAACACCACCTCGTGCAGCACGGGGCGGTCGTAGGGCAGGTCGTAATGGCCGTGCATCAGCACGCGCAGGTAGTTGGCATTGAGCACGGCCTGGCCGGAGACGGCGCGCAGGCCCTCGAGGCCGAGCGCGCGCATGTAGGCGTAGGCGCGGATCAGCACGCCGACGTTGCCGTGGAACTGCTGGAGTTGACCGATGCTGCGCTCCGGCGTCGTGAGGCGCACGAGGCCGTCCCCGTCCTCCTCGAGCACGGGCGTCGGCAGGTACGGGGCCAGCTCCTCGCTGCAGCAGACGGGCCCGGCGCCGGGGCCGCCGCCGCCGTGCGGCGTGCTGAAGCTCTTGTGCAGGTTGAGGTGCACGACGTCGAAGCCGAGGTCGCCGTAGCGCACGCGGCCCATGATCGCGTTGAGGTTGGCGCCGTCGCCGTAGAGGTAGGCGCCGGCCTCGTGGATCAGGTCCGCCACCTCCTCGATGCCGTTCTCCCAGAGGCCAAGCGTGTTCGGGACGGTGACCATCATCGCGGCCACGGTCTCGTCCAGCTCGCGCTCGATCGTCGCTCGGTCCAGCGAGCCGTCGGGGCCGGTCGGAATCTGCGTGACCGTGAAGCCCGCCATCGCGGCCGTGGCAGGGTTCGTGCCGTGCGCCGAGTCCGGCACGAGGATGCGGCGTCGTGTCTCCAGCTCGCCGCGGTCCTCGAGGGCGCGCGTGATCATCAGCACGCCCGCCAGCTCGCCGTGGGCGCCGGCGGCGGGGGCGAGGCTGACCGCGGGCAGGCCCGTGATCTCGGCGAGGCCGCGGCGCAGCTCCAGCAGGGTGCGCAGCGTGCCCTGCGCGTCCTCCTCGGCGGCCTGCGGATGCGCGGTCGCGAAGCCGGGCAGCGAGGCCACGAGGTCGTCGACCTTCGGGTTGTATTTCATCGTGCAGGACCCCAGCGGGTAGGTGCCGGAGTCGATGCCGTAGTTCAGCGCGGAGAGCGCCGTGTAGTAGCGCACGAGGCCGCCCTGGCTCAGCTCCGGCAGCCGCACCGAGTCGCGCAGCAGGTGCGCGTCCGGCAGCGGCGTCCGCTCCCCGTCCCAAGAGGGCACGTCGACCGCGCGGCGGCCGGGTGTGCCGCGGTCGAAGCTGAGCCGCTCGCCGAAGTCCTCGCTGCGGGGCCGGTGCGCGCTCATGCCTCGCCCCCGATCTTCGCGAGCGCCTCGATCAGCGCAGCGACGTGCGCGCCGGGCGTCGCCTCGGTGACGGCGAAGAGCAGCGCGTCGCGCGCCTCCGGCTCCGAGCGGTCGGAGACATCGAGGCCGGCGGTGACGCCGCGCTCGGCAAGCGCGGCGGCGAGGTCCGCCGCAGGCATGGGGCCGCGCACGAGGAATTCCTGGAACCACGGCCCGCGCTCGGGTACCTCGAAGCCGGGCAGCGCGGCGACGCGCGCGGCGGTCGCGTGGGCGCGCTGGTAGCACAGCTCGGCGGCCTCGCGCAGGCCGCGCGGGCCGAGCGCCTGCACGGTGACGGTGAAGGCGAGCGCGATCAGCGCCTGCGCCGTCGAGACGTTCGAGGTGGCGCGCTCGCGGCGGATGAACTGCTCGCGCGCCTGCAGGGTCAGCACGTAGCCGGTGCGCGGCTCGCCGCCGTCGGGCGGGGCCTCCAGCTCCTTCGTGCGGCCGACGATGCGGCCGGGCATTTGCCGCAGGTACTGCTGCCGCGCGGCGAAGAGCCCGACCGAGGGCCCGCCGTATGCCGGCGCACCCGCGAGGTCGCGGCCCTCGCCGGTCACGATGTCGGCGCCGGCGTCGCCGGGCACGCGCAGCAGCCCGAGCGCGAACGGGTCGGCGACCGTCACGAACAGCGCGCCGACCGCGTGCGCGGCCTCCGCGAGCGGCTGCAGGTCCACGATCGTGCCGAGGAAGTCCGGCTGCTGGGCGACCAGGCAGGCGTGCTCCTCGGTCGTCTCGGTACCCGAGGTCACGAGGTCGACGCGGATGCCCGCGCCGCGGGCGTAGGTGCGGACCACGTCGGCGGTGCCGGGGTGGATCGGTTCGAGCAGCGCGACGGCGCCGCGGCGTGTTGCGCGCGCGGCGAGCAGGCAGGCCTCGGCCGTCGCGCTCGCCACGTCGTAGAGGCCGGTGTTGGAGACGTCCATGCCGGTCAGCTCGCAGACGACGGACTGGTACTCAAAGGCAGTTTGCAGGGTGCCCTGGCTGATCTCCGGCTGGTACGGCGTGTACGCCGTGACGAACTCGGAGCGTGCGGTCAGGTGGGCGGCGATCGAGGGGATCGAGCGCCGGTACGCGCCCGCCCCGAGGAAGTTTGGCCGCCCCGGGTCGGCGTTCGCGGCCGCTCGCTCCTCGAGCAGCGCGATCAGCTCCGGCTCCGTCAGCTGCGCTGGCAGGTCAATCGAGGGGTCGCGGTACGCGGCGGGGAGGTCGGCGAACAGCGCGTCGAGGTCCTCGACGCCGACGCGTTCGAGCATCCGCGCGCGATCGGCTGCGGTGGCCGGGATGTACGGATGGGGCGACCCCGCGAACGACGAGGACGCCAACGTCAGCTCGCCGGAAGCTGCGCGCCGTAGGCGTCAGCGTCGAGGAGGTCGTCGAGTTCGGATTCGTCCGAGATGCGCACGCGGATCAACCAGCCCTCGTCGTAGGGCGAGTCGTTGACCAGCTCGGGCTGCTCTTCGAGCTCCCCGTTGGCGGCGAGCACCTCGCCGCTGATCGGGGCGTAGAGGTCGGAGACGGTCTTCACGGACTCGATCTCGCCGAAGCGCTCACCCGCGCGGATCTCGTCGCCCTCGGCCGGGAGATCGAGGTAGACGACGTCGCCGAGCTGGTCCTGGGCGAAGTCCGTGATGCCGATCACGGCCTCGTCGGGGCTGTCCTCGTTGCGGCGCAGCCATTCGTGGTCGCTGGTGTAGCGCAGGTCGTCGGGAATCGTCGTCATGACTGCCTCGGCTTCCGGTAGAACGGGCGTCGCACAACCTCGACGGGGAGAGCTCGGCCGCGCACGTCGACGGTGAGATTGACGCCGGGACTCGCAAGCTGGACGGGAAGGTAGGCCATGCCGATGCCGACGCGCAAGCTGGGGCTGAAGGCCCCGCTCGTGAGCCTCGCGACAGGCTCCCCGCCGTCCGCCGCGTGCACCGCGTAGCCCGACCTCAGCACCCCGCGCTCCTGCGCCACGACGTGCGCGAGCCGCCGCGTGCGCGGCTCCGCCTTCAGCGCGGCGAGAGCCTCGCGGCCGGTGAACGGCGCCTCGTCGTCGAGGCTCACGGCGAAGCCGAGGCCCGACTCGAAGGGGTGCGTGGTCTCGTCGATGTCGTTGCCGTGCAGCGGCAGCGCCGCCTCGAGGCGCAGCGTGTCGCGCGCGCCGAGTCCGGCGGGCGCCGCGCCGCCCTCGGTGAGGGCGTCCCAGAGGTCAGCCGCCCGGTCCGCGCCGACGATGCACTCGCCGCCGTCCTCGCCGGTGTAGCCGGTGCGGGCGACGAGCACGGGCGTCCCGTTCCAGTCGAGCTCCGCGCAGTCGCGCGCCTCGAGGGCAGCGAAGCCCTCGCCGAGGACGTTCGAGAGCAGCGCGACGGCGTCGGGGCCCTGCACGGCGAGCATCACGGTCTCGGGTGTGACCTCGGAGGCGGCGTCGCCGGCGACGGCCTGCACGCGCTCGAAGTCCTTGTCGGCGTTGGCGGCGTTGTGGATGACGAGCCAGCGATCACCAGGCAGGTGGTAGATGAAGACGTCGTCCTCGATGCCGCCGGCGTCGTTGCAGTAGAGCGAGTAGTGCGCCTTGCCTACGGGCAGCGTGGTCACATCGAAGGTGGTCACCGAGCGCAGCAGCGAGGCGGCCCGCGGTCCCTCCACCCAGGCGCGCGCGAGGTGCGAGACATCGAAGACGCCGACGCGCTCGCGGACGGCCTCGTGCTCTCCGACGATGCCGCCGTACTGGAGCGGCATCTCCCAGCCGGCGAAGGGAGCGAAGCGCGCTCCGAGCGCCTCATGGCGCTCGCGCAGTACGAGCTCCGTGAGCCCGCTTCCGCCTCCGGATCCACCCGTTTCCGCCATGCATCGAATGTATCGCCGCGCCGCGTAGCGGGCTACCACCGATTGGATACTCTTGCCATCGCGCAGTGTGCAGGGCGCCGAGGTAGCGGGTGGCGACGGGCGGCGGCCAGCTCGGCGTCCGCGAGGCGGCGCGGCTAGATGTAGCGGAGCTCCTTCGCGGCCGCGGTCAGCTCGTCGCGGAAGCGGGGGTGGGCGAGGCCGATGATCGCCTTCGCGCGCTCACGCGTGGTCTTGCCCTTGAGTTGCGCCAGCCCGTACTCCGAAGCCAGCCAGTGCACCTCGTTGCGCGGCGTCGTGACCGCCGCGCCGGGCGTGAGCGTCGGCACGATGCGCGAGACCTCCCCGCCCTTCGCCGTCGAGTAGAACGCGATGATCGACTTGCCCCCGGGCGCGTCGAAGGCGCCGCGAGCGTAGTCGTGCTGACCGCCCGTCCCGCTGAACTGCGTCGCCCCCATCGACTCCGAGCAGCACTGGCCCGTGAGGTCCACCTCGATCGTGGAGTTGACGGAGATCATGTTGTCGTTGCGCGCGATGTTCGGCGGGAAGTTGGTGTAGGAGACCGGATGGGCCTCGATGCCCGGGTTGTCGTCGAGGAACTCGTACATACGCCGCGAGCCCGCGGCGAACGCGTACAGCGCCTTGCCGGGATGGAAGGTCTTCTGCGAGCCGTCCGCGACACCGCTCTCGATCAGGTCCACCATCGCGTCGACGAACATCTCCGTGTGGATGCCGAGGTTGCGATGCCCGTGCAGCGCCCGGGCGAGGGCGTTCGGCACGCCGCCGATGCCGAGCTGGATGGTCGCGCCGTCCGGCGTCATCTCGGCAATCAACTGACCGATCGCCTCGTCCTCGGGCCGCTCGGGGACCAGGGGCAACTCGGGCAGCGGCGCGTCGTGCTCGACGATCGCGTCGACCTCGGAGACGTGGACCCACGAGTTGCCGTGCACGCGCGGCATCTGCTCGTTGACCTCGGCCAGCACGACGTCGGCCGCCTCGATCGCGGCCTTGTTGGTGTCGACGTTGGTGCCGAGGCTCATGTAGCCGTGCCGGTCCACGCGCGAGACGCAGATCATCGCAACGCTGACGTCCATGAACTCGGTGATCAGCCGCGGGAGCTGGTGGAAGTAGTTCGGGGTGTAGTGCGCGGCGCCAGACGCCACCAGTTCGCGATCGAAGCCGTTGACGAACAGCGACTCCCAGTGGATGACGTCGCTCAGATCGGGCGCGAGGATCGACTCGGACGCGGCCTGCATCGGCAGCAGGCTGGACATTCGCAGGCTCGAGAATCCGCCCGCTCGCGCGCGATCCGCCACCGCCCGCACGAGCGCGGGCGGCTCGCCAACCGCGTTGCCCTTGATGATCATGCTGCCGTCGGGGATGAGCGCGACGGCTTCGGCGGGTGTGCGCAGCTTGTCGCGGTACGTCTCGCTCGGGTTCGCCACCGTCGTCCCTTCCCTCACGCCGCCGGCGTGGCCCGGCCAGCGGGAGAGGCAATGGTACCAGCGCCGCGCCCCGGCTCCGGTGCCCTCATGCAGCGTGGATGTCGTCGAGGTAGCGGGCGGCGAAGGCGGCGATCAGCTCGGCGGCTTCGCCGGGGCGCGCGGCCACGCCGACCCGCCCGTGCTGCACACCGATCTTCGAGGCCTCGAGGAGCGCGCGTGCGCACGCTTCCTCCTCGCCCCGCGCGATGTTCGGCATGCCGCCGAGGCCGAACGTCAGCTCGGCCGGGTCGCGGCCGGCCTCCTCGGCGGCGCGGCGCACTGCGGCGGAGTCCTCGCCGTAGGTCGGCAGGCGGTAGATGCCGGCGAACCAGCCGTCCGCCATGCGCCCGGCGCGGCGGAAGGAGGCCTCGCTCCCGCCGCCCAGCCAGACCGGGATCGGAGCGGGGGGCGCGGGCCGCGAGATCCAGCCGTCGACCTCGTAGAACTCACCGTGGTAGTCCACCGGCTCGCCGCTCCAGAGCGCGCGCATCAGCGTGATCTGCTCCTCGATGCGCCGGCCGCGCCGTGGCCAGGGCGCGGACAGCACCTCGAACTCCTCGCGCGCCCAGCCGACGCCGGCGGCGAGGTAGACGCGGCCCGGCCCGGCGAGCTGGGCGAGCGAGGCGAGGATCTTGGCGTGCAGCACCGGATGCCGCATCGGCAGCACCAGCACCGCCGTGCCGAGCCGGATGCGCGAGGTCACCGAGGCGGCGAAGGCGAGCAGCGTGAGCGGCTCGAGCAGGGTGCGGTCCGGCCGGTAGCGGGCGGGCAGCCCGCCGGGCCGGTCGGGGTGCGTCGAGACATGCTCCCGAGGCATCACCACGTGATCGGCCACAGAGAGGGCGTCGTACCCGCCCTCCTCCGCGGCCTGTGCGACCTCGATGACGTGCTCGCGCCGCGCGTGGCCGCCGAGCTGCGGCAGTCCGAGCGCGACCTCCACGACTGCGGCTTACGCGGCCCGCGTGCGCCGGCCGGAGGGTCCGGCGCTACCTGACGCCGACCTCGTCCTTGATGAAGGCGGCGTCCGCGAGGTCCGGCTCCGGCTGGTAGAGGATCTCCTTGGCGTACTCGGGCGTGGGGTTCTCCTTGTCGTACGGCTCCGTCTCCGGGTCGATGCCCGGCTCCGGCAGCACAACGGGGCCGCGCTCGCGCGACGGCAGGGAGACCAGGGCGTGACCCCACGAGGCGCGCCACTTCTGGCTGTCGTAGACCATCACGATCTTGACGAGGTTCTCGTCGCCTCGCTGGAACTTCTCGGTGACCTCGCCGTGGATCCAGCAGACATCGCCGTAGGCGACCGGGCGCCGGCCGAGCATCGAGAGCTCACGCAGGAAGGCGTCGTCGCCCATCCAGTTGGTGACCATCGTGGTGCCGTAGCCGCTGCGCGGCTGGAGCACGTCGAACATGTCCGGGAAGCCGGCGAAGCGCGCGAACTGCTGGTCGTAGTGGGTGCGCTCCGGCACGTCCGGCGTCTGCGTGTCCGGGTCCGGGACGTTCGCGCCGGGGTGGCGCTTGAAGTAGTTGTACATGTTGGTGTTGGACATCATGAACGGCGCGCCCGTGCCCATGTAGTACGAGATGATCTCGCGTCCCACGTAGGGCATCGTGATGTAGGGGCCGACCTTGTCGCCGACCTCGACGTCCTCGTAGTAGCGCGGCTCGGCGCCGCGCACCTCGATCTTGTCGTAGGCCTCCCAGAGGTCCTGCAGCTCCTCATCGGTGTAGACGTGGCGGCGCCAGTCGCGGTGCGGGCTGGCGGTGTCGCGGCGGCCGCGTGCGGCGTCGCGCTCCCAGCGCTTCACGAGGCCCCAGTTGTTGGCGATCATCGTGCCGTCGTCCTCGTCCACCCAGGCGTGGCGGCGGACGACGTCCAGCATGCGGCCGGCGAAGCGGCTGGGCGCGAGGTAGTGCTCCCACATGCAGCTCTTCATCTGGATGCGCAGGCCCAGCGTCACGGGCTTGTAGAACGTCCAGAACAGCGAGGCGTGCGTGGCGTGGACGCCGGGGAAGCCTCCGCCGCCCTGTCCGGCGCGACGGCCGAACGAGTCGAGGAACAGCGGGTGCGCGACCAGGCCGCCCCAGCGGGTGTTCGCGGCGTACTCGTCGTCCTGGAAGAGCGGGTTGGCGTTACCGATGCCGAGCGCGTAGTGCTCGAAGGCGTCGCGGGTGCAGTCGCGCCACCACGGCACATCGGGTCGCCAGGAGGCGAAGCGCTTGGAGATGCGCTCCATCTCCTCGTCGGTGATCTTGCCCCAGGTGCTGGGTCGTTCTCGGCGCTCAGTAGTCACGGGGTCGCTCCTTCGTCGCTTGTCGGCATACCGGCGTACCGGCACGCGCCACTATAATGCCGTTCACGGAAACGCGGGGCGCGTGCGAGGGGCGGGCATGGCGAACCAGACCGGCAAACGCTACTACTGCGAGCGCTGCGGCTCCGAGTTCATCGTCACCACCGGCGGCAGCGGCGAACTGACCTGCTGCGACCAGCCCGTCACGAGGCGCTAGCCCGTGGTCAACGATCTGGGACACCGCTACCGCTGCGAGGAGTGCGGCACCGTCGTGCTCTGCATCCGCCGCGGCGAGGGCGAGATCCACTGCTGCGCGAAGCAGATGGAGTTGCTCGCACCCCGCGAGCTGCCCTCCGCCGACTAGCCTCACGGGACCGATGCGCACCCTCGACATCTTCTTCGACGTCGACTACACGATTCTCGGCCTCGACGGTTCGCTGCGCCCGTGGACGCGCGAGGTCTTCGAGCGGCTGCGGGCGGATGGGCACCGCGTGCACGTCTGGTCGGGCGCCGGCGACCGATCGGCGGTGATCCGCGAGCATGGGCTGGAGCACCTGGTGGAGGCCTGCTACCACAAGCCGCTCGCCGACCACGAGGCGGCGCTCGAGGTGCTCGGCGTCCCGCTCACTCCGGACTTCGTCGTCGACGACTCGCCGGAGATCCCCGCGGTCTTCGGCGGCGCGCTGGTCGCCGCCTACACGGCGGGCACGCCGAGCGACTTCTTCCCGCGCGACCGCGACGAAGAGCTGCTGCGCGCCTGCGAGGCGGCACGCGAGTTCGCCGCCACCGGCGCCTCGGTGGACCCTCGCTACTGCGCGAAGGGCAGCCGCGTCCGGCTCTAGGGTGGGGCGCTGCGAGGGCAATGGGGTAGGTGCCGCCCCGATGCCCCGCCCAAGGTGGTACAACAGGCACCGAGCGCGCGGACCGCGAGCGCGAGGGGGCGAGCATGGCGGACAACGGAACGAGCGAAGGCGGAGGCAACGGAGCGGCGCCAGGACTGCTATCGGGCCTGACGGTGCTCGACTTCAGCCAGTTCGCGTTTGGCCCCGTGGCCACGCGGCTGCTGGCCGACCTCGGGGCCGACGTGATCAAGGTCGAACCGCTCGAGGGCGACTTCTCGCGGCTGACGGCGGAGCCGTTCGTCGACAGCATCACTTTCATCTGCACCAACCTGAACAAGCGCAGCTTCTCCGTGAACCTCAAGGACGAGCGCGGCCTCGACGCCGTGAAGCGGCTCTGCGAGCGCGCCGACGTGCTGGTCGAAAACTTCCGGCCGGGCACGATGGACCGCATGGGCCTCGGCTACGAGGAGCTCTCGAAGATCAATCCGGGGCTGGTCTACGGCTCGTTCTCGATGTTCGGGGAGAGCGGCCCGCTCTCGCACCGCCGCGGCGGCGACATGTGGGCGCAGGCCTTCGCCGGCTTCGTGACGAGCCAGACGGACCCGGAGGGCGATCAGTCGCCGTGGGTGAATGGACATAACGTCATCGACTACGGCGGCGGCGCCGTCAACGCCTACTCGCTGATGGCCGCGCTCTGGCACCGCGAGCGCACCGGCCAGGGCCAGAAGGTGACGAACAACCTCGTGAACACCGCCGTGCTCATGCAGTGGCCGGCGATCGCCCACTACCTCTCCGAGGGCATCGAGTTCCGCAAGGAGGGCCGCGGCGGGGTGCGGTCGCGCTTCCCCTACGCCGCCTACCCGGCGAGCGACGGCTACGTGCTGACGATCTTCGGGCAGGACGACACGGAGTGGCGCATGGTCTGCGAGATCCTCGAGATCGAGCACGTGCTGGACGACCCCCGCTACGACACGGTCGAGAAGCGGAACGCCGCGCGCCTGGAGCTCTACCCGGTGCTGGACGAGGCGTTCTCGAAGCGGACGCGCGTGGAGTGGCAGGAAGCCTTCCGCGCGCGCCAGCTGCGCTGCGACCCCTGCCTGAACTACGAGGAGTTCACGACGCACGGCCAGTTCATCGAGAACTCGATGGCGGTCACCGTGGACGACCCGCGTGACGGCGAGCTGGTGATGCCCGCCAGCCCCGTGCGCTTCAGCAACTTCCCGCCGCCGCAGACGGCCACCCACTCGCCGATCCTCGGCGAGCACACGGAGCAGGTGCTGGCCGAGCTGGGCTACGGCGACGACGAGATCGAGACGCTGTCCGAGGAAGGCGCGGTCGGCGTGCCGCTGCCCGACATGTTCACGGCGCAGCGGCAGCTGGTCGGCAAGGACGCGCGCCAGCGCGGCGTCTTCAAGAGCACGAAGCTGGAGCGCGAGCAGCAGCAGGGGGCCTCCTCCTGACCACGACAGACGGCGAGGGCGCGCCCGCGGGGGGCCTGCTGGAAGGCGTCACGGTCGTCGAGTACGGCCGGCTCTTCGCCGCGCCCTATACCGGCAAGCTGCTCGCCGACCTCGGCGCCGAGGTCATAAAGGTCGAGCACCCCGAGGGCGACCCGGCGCGGGGGGTCCCGCCCTACGCGGGCGACATCGCGGACCGCGAGCGCAGCCTCGCGTTCATGCACTTCAACACCAACAAGCTCGGCGTCAGCCTCGACATCGAGTCGGAGCAGGGCCGCGAGCTGCTGTTCGAGTTGCTGGCCGATGCGGACGTCTTGATCGAGGACCTGCCGCCGGCTGACGCGGAGCGGCTGGGGCTGGACTACGCGAGCCTCGAGGAGCGCTTTCCGCAGCTGATCGTCGCCGCGATCACGCCCTTCGGCTCGACCGGGCCGCAGCGCGACTACCGCGCCGAGGACCTCAACCTCTACATGTACGGCGGCGACGGCTTCACCAACCCCGGCGCGCTCGCCTACGACACGCATCCCGACCGCGAGCCGGTGAAGCTGCCCTACGCGGCGGGCGAGGCGATCTCCGGCACGAGCGCCGCGCTCGCGATCGCGGCGGCGCTCTTCGTGCAGCCGCTGGTCGGTGGCCAGTTCCTCGATCTCTCGAGGCAGGAGGCGCACGTCTCGGTGATGCATCGCTTCCAGATGCGCAGCTACCTGACGGGCGGGATCTACGAGACGCGGCCGACGAACAAGCACGCCTACGGCGACTGCGTGCCCTGCAAGGACGGCTACATCGTTGTCTACGCCGCGCAGAACCACCACTGGAAGATGCTTGTCGAGCTGATGGGCGAGCCGGAGTGGGCGCTCGACCCGGAGTTCGAGACGCAGGCCGGACGCGCCGCCCGCGGCGACGAGATCCAGCGCGGCATGGAGGAGTGGGCGAAGGACATCCCCGGCGAGGAGATCTACCGCGCCGCCCAGCGCCTCGGCGCGCCGATCGGGCGCTTCCTCAACCTCGATGACGTCTCGACCTCGGAGCACGAGCGGGCGCGCGGCTTCTTCGTCGACGGCTACCACCCGATCGCCGGGGAGGCCGAGTATCCGCTGCAGCTCTTCCGCGCGACCGAGGACTCGCCGAGCTTCCGGCGCGCCGCCCCGCTGCTCGGCGAGCACAACCGCGAGGTGATCTGCGGACGCCTCGGCCGCACGGCGCGGCAGCTCGACGTGCTGCGGCAGTCCGGCGTGGTGTAGCGGTGCGAGGGAGCGGGGTGCGGCGATGACGAACGACGGACTCCCGAAGCGGCCCCTCGAGGGCGTGCGCATCGTCGACTTCACGCACGTGCTGGTCGGCGGCTATTGCTCGCTGATGTGGTCCACGCTGGGCGCGGAGTGCATCAAGATCGAGAGCAGCGCGCGTCGCGATCCGGTGCGCACGCGCTCCGGCCGAAGCGCCGCGCAGGATCGCACCCAGGGGCAGATGTCGGTGCGCCGCGCGCGCGGCGGCCTCGATGAGTTCGGGCTGAACAAGCGCAGCATCACGCTGAACCTCACGGAGCCGCGCGCCATCGAGCTTGCGAAGCGCCTCGTCGCCGTCAGCGACATGGTCGGCGAGAACTTTCGGCCCGGCGTGCTCGAGCGCCGGGGCCTCGGCTGGGAGGTGCTGAGCGAGGTCAATCCGGGGCTGGTCTACATCTCGATGTCCGCGGGCGGCGGCTACGGGCCGGACCGCGAGGACGCCGGATACGCCTCGGTCTTCGCGGCGATGAGCGGCTTCAGCTCGATGTGGGGCTACGAGGACGGCCCGCCCGTGCTGTTCCGGCTGCCCTCCGACATGTGCGCCGGCGCGATGGGCGCCTTCGTCTCGATCGCGGCGCTGGTGCGGGCGAAGCGCACCGGCCGTGGGCAGCACATCGACCTCGCGAACCGCGAGACCCTCGCCTCCTACCTCGGCGACGCGTTCCTCGACTACTCCTACAACGGCCGCGTGCCGGCGCGGCGCGGCAACCGCCACCCGGGGTGGGCGCCGCACGGCGTCTACCCGAGCGCGGGCGAGCACGAGGGCGGACGCTGGATCACGATCGCCGTCACCTCGGACGAGGAGTGGCGCGCGCTGGCCGGCGCGATGGGCGACCCGGCGTGGGCGAGCGATTCGCGCTACGACAGCGCCGAGGGCCGCCTCGCGGATCAGGACCAGCTGGACCGGCGGATCGGCGAGTGGACGGCGGACCATGACTGCTTCGAGCTGATGGAGCGCCTCCAGGCGGTCGGCGTGGCGGCCACGCCGGTCGGCTACCCGGAGGACGTGGCGTCCAGCCCGCAGCTCGAGGCGCGCGGCGCCTGGCGCGAGGTGCCGCTGCCGCAGGACGGCGGCACGACGCGCTGGTTCTCGCCCCCCTGGCGCTTCTCCAAGACGCCGACGGACATCCTTGAGCCGGCCCCGGAGATGGGCGAGGCGAACCACTACGTCTTCTGCGAGTTGCTCGGCATGGACGAGGACGAGGTGGAGCAGCTCAGCGCCGAGGGCGTCATCGCGTAGCGCCGCCTCGAAGGCCCCGATGGGCGCCCTGCGGGATGCGGGAATCGCGCTTAGTTGCTACCTTTGACGGTACAGGGCGGGGTTCCGCGTAAAGGCTTGTGACGCCCACCCCCCGGACAAGGGACGAAGCGATGACGACGACCGCGAGTGAGCCGACGGCGAGCGACCCCACCACCAACGGTGCGGCCTCGAACGGGGCGCAGGCCGAGGGGCCGTTCGATGAGCTGATGAGCTTCGCGCAGGAGCGCGGCTACAAGCTCGACTGGCTGCGCAAGGCCGAGATCTGGGGCTCCGGGGAGGACTCCGACCTCAGCCGCGGCGGCCTGCTGCTCCAGGACCTGGCGGGCAGCGATCCCGCCGAGGTGCCCGACGAGAGCGACAACCTGACCGGCCGCCCGCGCGGCACGCAGCCTCGCGCGGTCGCACCGCGCGTCGGCAACTACCGCGTCCGCACGAAGGCGGACATCTGGCTGCGCAACGCCGCCGAGCTCTACGAGGAGGCCGTGCAGCGCCAGTGGTCCTCGGCGACCGACATCCCCTGGCACACCCTCACCGAGCTGCCCGACGACATCGAGGCCGCCGAGTGCAAGCTGGCGACCTTCCTCACGGAGATCGAGTTCGTCGCCGGCGACGTGCCCGGCCGCTGGATCTCCGAGATCACGCCGGAGTACTTCGAGCCGCGCATGTTCCTGATCTCGCAGGTCGTGGACGAGGCGCGCCACCTCGATGTCTTCCGCAAGCGCGCCCTCGCCAACGGCGGCGGGCTGCTGGAGCGCAACCCGCGCGCCGGCAGCGACGTCTTCGCCGGCACCATCGACAGCGCGCGCGACTTCACGGAGATGTCGGCCAAGCTGCACATCTCCGGCGAGGGCTCCGTGCTGACGATCTTCCGCATGGGCGAGCGCATGGCCTACAACGACGCCGAGAAGATGATCTACCGTCTCGCCGCCTCCGATGAGGCGCGCCACGTCGCCTTCGGCGTGATGCACCTCCAGTACCTCGGCCAGGCGATGCCGGAGCGGCGCGAGGAGATTCACTCCTATCTCGACGAGGCGGAGCGGGGGCTGATCGCCGGGACGAACCAGAACCCCGCCGCGAACGCGAACCCCTCGAACGCCGCGCTCTCCGTCCTCCTCGGCGGCGGCAAGGACAAGATCGAGGAGGGCCAGCAGCTCGCGCTCGCGATGCGCCAGCGCCAGGTCAAGGAATACGTCCAGCGCGTGACCGTCGCCGGCTTCGGCGAGCGCTTCGAGGAAGGCCGGGCCGCGGGCGAGTTGCTCCGCGCCTACGCCAACGCCTAGGCGCCAGCGGTACGCATGACGACACAATCACGCCAGGACGAGGCGCCGAGCCAGGACGAGGCGTCGCAGCAGAGCGAGCCTGACCTCACCTCGCCGCTCGCGGCCTCGTATTACACCGACTTCAGCTGGATGAAGCGCTCCCGCCAGTGGGGCACGCGCGCCCCGCGCGGCCCCGGCGGCGTCACGCTCGAGGGCATCAACATCGGTGTCTACGGGGATCTCCCGGACAACTGGGATGAGCCATCCCGGATGCCGCGCGGCGCCTACCCGGTGTCCGGCGCGGTGCCGCTCGGTCCCGCCTTCATCACCCAGAAGTCGCGTCAGTGGGCCGATCACGCTCCCCACCTCTATGAGGAGTCGATCTCGCGCCGCTGGTCCACGGCCACGAACGTGCCGTGGGAGACCGCCCGCGATCTCCCGCACGACGTCGAGCTGGCAATGTGCCAGGTCGCGACCGAGCTGAGCCACATCGGCTCGATCGAGGCGGAGGTCGTGTCCTCGTGGCTGGAGCTGCTCAGCTACGGCTTCCACGAAGTGAAGCTCTGCCTCTCGCGGCAGGTCTTCGAGTCCGCCCGCCAGTTCGAGGGCTGGCGCAAGCGCGCCCTGCTCAACGTCGACCAGCTCGGCCTCGAGAGCCCCGGCTGGGCGAACCGCATGCTGCTCGAGAGCCGCGTCGGCTGGACGGAGACCTGCCTGGCGCTGCACGTGTTGCGCGGCAGCTACCTGCTGACGCTCTTCCGCTACCTCGCGGCCTACGGGCCCAGCGAGGCGGATCGCGCGCTGGCCGGCGGCATGGTGGCGGACAAGGCGCGGCACCTCGCCTACGGCATGGAGCACTCCCGCTACGCGCTCGGCAGTGAGCCGGAGTTCCGGGACTCCTGGAACCGCGCGCTGGTCGGCGCCGAGGCGGCCGTCAACCGCGACGAGGACGACCACGTGTTGCAGGAGGCGCTCGCGATCGTCTTCGGTGGCGGCGTGCGCGGCATGGACCAGGGCATGCAGCTCGTGCGCCGGATGCGGCGCGACTGGACCCGCGCCTACCTCGCGCGCATGAACTGGATCGGCCTCGACCGCGATCCGTGGCTCACCCCGAGGATGCGCGAGAACTTCGAGGAGCCGGGCACGAACGGTACGGTGGACGCAGCCGGCGAGGCGGCAGGCTAGCGTGCCGATCCACGTCTACGAGTGCGACGCCTGCGCGTGCCGCTTCGAGGCGCTCGTGCGCGGCGAGCGCGAGCCCTCGGCCTGCAGCGAGTGCGGCTCGCCGCAGATCGAGCGGATGATCTCGCCGTTCGCGATCACGCGCCGCGAGGTCGACCAGATTCGTGACCTCGATCCAAAGTACAAGCAGATCGTGGACGACCTGATCGCGTCCACACCGGACGCCGAGCCGATGCGGCACCTCGAGCGACTGACCTCGTTCGACGAGGCCGACGACCCCGGCGATCCGATCGAGTTCTAGACGGCGACGGAATGGCAGGAGTGGCATGGTGACGGTGTTGACCTTCCCCTCGGTGGAGTGGCTGCAGGCGCTTGCGGACCTGGCGAACGAGGACGAGGACTTCCAGAGGATCGGCCGCCTCGACGCGGTCGTCGGGCTGCGCATCGGCGATGCGAGCTACCGCCTCAGCTTCGAGGTGCTGACCTGCACCGACGTGCGCGAGGCGAACGACGAGGAGCTCGGCGAGGCCGACTTCGTGATCAACATGACGGCGGAGCTGTGGCAGGAGATGATCGACGACATCCGCGCGAACGGGCGGGCGACGGGCGATCACACGCTCAACTCGCTGGACCTGAGCATGGATGACCCGATCCACAGCAACGAGCAGGGCGACGGCTACCGGGCGGACAAGTTCTTCCGCTACAACCCGAGCCTGCAGCGCTTCTTCGACAACGCCGCCCGCCTCGACGCCTGACGGCGGCCGCCCGGGCGCAAGCAACCACTTGTACACAGACCTGCGGCCCGCTCGCGACGCGAGCGCGGCTTCGGGTGCAGGAAGGTGAGGACATCCGATGGCGAAGATCGTTGAGGTGACGCCGTTCAAGGTGGGCCTGGAAGTCGAGAACATCACGGGCCGCGAGCGCCCTCGCCGCGGTGGCATGGTGATCGTGCGGATCCGCACTGACGACGGCATGGAGGGCTTCGGCGAGGGGAGCCTCCCGCACAAGGCGCGCGCGGTCGCCGGCGCGGTCGAGGACTTCGCGGAGTACCTCGTCGGGCAGGACGACAGCCTGATCGAGCGCCACTGGCAGGTGCTCTACCGCAACGTCTTCCAGCGCGGCGGCGTGATCATGATGACCGCCCAGAGCGCCATCGATCAGGCGTTGTGGGACATCGCCGGGAAGCGCTTCGGCGTGCCGGTCTGGCAACTCATGGGCGGCGCGGTGCGCGATCGCATCCTGCTCTACACCCACCCCGGAGGCTGGGACCGCGACCTGGTCGTCCAGCACTCGCTGGAGCGTGTCGAGGAGGGCTACCGCGCCCTCAAGCTGACGATCGCCCCGTCTCCGGAGCCGATCCGCGACACGCCACTGGTGGACGCCAGCTACGAGCTGGTCGCCGCTGTCCGTGAGGCGGTCGGCCCCGACGTCAAGCTGATGCTGGACTGCCACGGGAAGCTCTCGCCGACCGTTGCGATCGAGCTCGGGCACGCGCTCGAGCCGCTCGACCTGCTCTTCCTCGAGGAGCCGGTGCCGCCGCGCAACGTCGAGGCGATGCTGCTGGTTCGGAATGCGGTCACGGTCCCCCTCGCGACCGGCGAGCGCATGTACAACCGCTGGGACTTCCGCACGACGATCGAGTCGCAGGCCGTCGCCGTGTTGCAGCCGGACCTCGGCCACGCGGGTGGCATCTCCGAGACGCGCCGCATCGCCGCGGCGGCGGAGACCTACTTCATGGGCATCGCCCCGCACAACCCTCGAGGGCCGGGGGTGACGCTGGCGAGTCTTCAGGTCGCCGCCTGCACGCCCAACTTCATCATCCAGGAGTCGGCGATCCCCCGCGGCGGGAGCAGTGAACTCTGGGACGCAATGCTCGTCGAGCCACTGTCGGTCAGCGACGGCTACGTCGACCTGCCGCGTGCGCCCGGCCTCGGCATCACGTTCGACGAGGCGCTGCTCGACCGCTTCCCCTACACGGGCGCCGACACGGCTCACCCGACGGTTGCCGACGGCGGCGTCGGCGACTGGTAGGAGGCGCGCCGAGGGGCGTGCCGCCGGGATCGCGGTCCCGCTCGCCCCTCTCCGTCATTCCGGCGAAAGCCGGAATCCAGGTACGCCGGCCCACCGCGCGCATCAGTGAAGCGCTGCCTGCGAGGGCTTGTCGCTCCCACCTTCCCCTTCCCGTCGTTCCGCACGCCCCTCCCCGTCGCTCCGCACGCCCCTTCCCGTCATTCTGCCTCCCCCCTCCCGTCATTCCGGCGAAAGCCGGAATCCAGGTACGCCGGCCGACCGCGCGGCGACCATCGTGCCCACGAGCGAGCGCCCTCCGGCGCGAATCCCGGCTCTCTCACCCTCACGCTCAAGGCAGGCCGATACCCCGCCAGCGCGGGTTTGACTGTGCCGCAGGCCGCGCGTATCAACAGGGCTGATCAGGAATCAGCTTTGGGAATCAAGGAGGAGCGATGTCGCGCATCGTCGAAGTGCGTCCGTTCATGGTCAACTTCCAGCAGGGCACCGGCGGGGACCAGGCCCGCTACGGGGGCCGCGGCAACATGATGATCGTGCGGATCCGCACGGACGACGGCCTCGAGGGCTTCGGCGAGGGCACCCTCCCGCACAAGACGCGGGCCGTGGCCGGCGCCGTCGAGGACTTCGCGGAGTACCTCGTCGGTCAGGACGACAGCCTGATCGAGCGTCACTGGCAGGTGCTCTACCGCAACAGCTTCCAGCGCGGTGGCGTGGTCCTGATGACCGCGCAGAGCGCGATCGACCAGGCGCTCTGGGACATCACCGGCAAGCGCTTCGGCGTACCGGTCTGGCAGCTCATGGGCGGCGCGGTGCGCGATCGCATCCTGCTCTACACCCACCCCGGCGGCAACAGCCGCGATGAGATCGTCGATCGCACGCTCCAGCGTGTCGAGGAGGGCTACCGCGCCTTCAAGACCGGGATTCCCGGCACCGCGGAGTGGATCAGCGACCGCAAGAAGGTGCAGGAGACGTACGAGAACATCGCCGCCGTACGCGACGCCGTCGGCGACGACATGAAGGTCATGGTCGACGCGCACGGCAAGCAGTCGCCGACCGTGGCGATCGAGATCGCCAACGCCCTCGAGCCGCTGGACCTGCTCTTCTTCGAGGAGCCGGTGCCGCCGCGCAACGTCGACGCGATGCTGCTGGTCTCGGCGGCGACGAACGTGCCGCTCGCCACGGGCGAGCGGATGTACAACCGCTGGGACTTCCGCACGACGATCGAGTCGCAAGCCGTCGCCGTGCTGCAGCCGGACCTTGGCCACGCGGGCGGCATCTCCGAGACGCGCCGCATCGCGGCGGCGGCGGAGACGTACTTCATGGGCATCGCCCCGCACAACCCTCGAGGGCCGGGGGTGACGCTGGCGAGCCTGCACATCGCCGCCTGCACGCCCAACTTCATCATCCAGGAGAGCTCGATCCCGATCGGCGGCGACGAGCTCTGGGACGAGATGCTGGTCGAGCCGCTCGTCGTCAATGACGGCTACGTCGACCTGCCGCAGGCGCCGGGAATCGGCATCAAGTTCGACGAGTCGATCGCGGAGCGCTATCCGTTCCAGGGCCGCGATACGGGTCACCCGGTGCTCGCCGACGGCAGCGTCGGCGACTGGTAGGAGGCACGAGATGCTTGGTCCCGATGCGAGCGTGATGATCTTCGGCGCGCACGCCGCCGACTACTGCTTCCGTGCCGGCGGCACCGCGATCCGCTACCTCCGGGCCGGCGCGCGCGTGAAGGTGGTGAGCGCCACCTTCGGCGAGCGCGGCGAGTCCGCCCCTCGCTGGAAGGAGCCGGGCGCGACCGTCGAGTCGGTGAAGGCGATCCGCCGCTCCGAGGCCGAGGCGGCCGCGCGCACGCTGGGCGTGGAGATCGAGTTCCTCGACCTGGACGACAACCCGCTGGTGATCGACGAGGAGCGGATGCAGCTCTACATCGACCAGCTCCGCGACTACAAGCCGGACATCATCCTCACGCACTGGACCTACGAGCCGACGAACCGCGATCACCAGACCGTCGCCGAGACGGTGATCCGCGCGACCGGGCTGGCCCGGGCACAGGCAACGATGGCGGGCGAGTCGCTGCCGCGGGCGAAGATCTTCCACTTCGAGCCGGACATCCTCAGCCAGCCGATCCTCGGCTACGTGCCGGACACCTACATCGACATCGGCCCGGTGGTGGAGCAGAAGTACGAGGCGCTGCGCTGCTTCGCGGTGTCGCAGCCCGGCCTGCTGGATCGCTGGCCGCCGCACACCGAGGCGCGCGGCGTCGAGGCCTCGGGCATCGGCGGGCTGGCGGGCTGCACGCACGCCGAGTCGTTCCGGCGCTTCCAGCCGTACGCGGGCGACTACTTCGTCTGAGCGCGGCTGCCGGGCGTAGCGCGCGAGGGCGTTACGACAGCGCGTCCAGGCGCAACTCGTACCAGCCGTCCCAGGCTTCGCCAGGCTCCAGCACGATCAGGCCCGGGTCCGGGACGCCCTCGGTCATCAGGTTGAAGGCGTTCGGCATGCAGGTGTGCGGCTCGAACGAGACGACCGGCGCGTCAGGCGGCGTGTAGAAAACGACCGTGCTCATCCCCTCGCTGGCGTCGAGCGTGGCCTCGAGGCCGTTCGCGCGGTCGGTCAGGCGGCCACGCATTCCACTCGCCGCGCCTCCCGATTCGCCGCGGAGTATGAACTTGTGGTTGCGGGCCGGGCCCGCCGCCGTGTTCGCGTTTGGCGTGAGCGCCGAGAGCGGCAGCGCGCGGCGCGGCCACTCGTCCGCCGCCACCGGCGAGACCACTGCCGGAGGCGTCGACGTGCTCTCCCAGCGCTCCGTGGCTGCGAGGGCGACCTCGCAGTCCTCGGCGCTCCCAGCGGGACCGAGGGGTGTAGGGAAGTAGGGGTGGAAGCCGAGGCCAAACGGCATCGGCTCGTCCGAGGCGTTCTCGATGCGCACCTCGATGCGCAGCCGTCCGTCGTGCAGCACGACGCGCAGCTCGCAGCCGAATGCCCATGGCCAGGCGCTCGCGGGAATGCCGTCCTCGAGGCTTGCGAGGCGCGTCGTGACCCAGGCGCCGTCCTCCGCGTCCGCGCCGGAGTCGATGACGCGCCAGGCGCGCCAGCGTACGGCGCCGTGCATCGCGTTGCCGGCCTGCGGGTCCTCCGGTAGCTCGATGCGGCGTCCCCGGAACTCGAAGGCGTCGCCGCTGACCCGGCCGGGGTAGGGGAAGAGCATCCCCGCGCCCCAGCGCGTCGGCAGCCGGCTGAGCGTCTCGAGGGTCGGCGGGCCGGCGATCACCTCGATCGTGTCGCCCTCCGGGTCGCCTGCGGGGCGCGTGGCGAAGCGCGTGACGTTGCTGCCGCGGGATGGCACGACGTGCGCGATCGAGCCCGTCGCAGGCTCGTGCAGGCGCACGACCGCGTGGTCCTCGATGGTGACGGTGTCGACGGAGGGGGCGGGCATGCCGGTCGCGGGTGCGGCTACGCGAGCTCGGTCCGCCAGCTGTGCTGCGGGCGGTAGCCGAGCATGCGCTTCGCCTTCGCGCAGCTGATCGGGCCCTCGGTGCCGGTCAGGCCCGCGCAGGCGGCCTCGCTACCGGGGAAGCGTCGAGGGAAGGCGGTGGCGAGCGGCTCGCGGGTCATCGCGTCGTCGGCGGTGATGAAAAAACGGTCGTGCTCGATCTCGGTGTCCTCGAGGGCGGCCCGCACCGCGCGCGCGAAGTCACGAGCGTCGACGTAGGCGAGGATGCCCCCGCCGTTCTCGAGCATGCGCGGCACGCGCTCGGCGTAGTCCTCGGGGCCGACCACGCTGGTCGGTCGCAGCACGATGCTGCGGATGCCGGTGCGGCGCGTCGCCGCCTCGAGGATCTCCTCGCCGAGCCACTTGGAGAGGCCGTAGGCGTCCTGCGGGCGCAGCGGGTGCTCCTCGTCCATCGGCATGTAGTCCGGGACCATGTCGCGGAAGCGGAAGGCGAAGCCGAGCGCGGAGCCGCTGCTGCTGTAGATCACCTTCCGCGCGTCCTGGCGGATCGCCGCCTCGACGACGTTGAAGGTGCTCGTCGTGTTGTTGGCGAAGACGTCCTCCGGCTCGCGCCCGATCGGCGAGGGGATCGCCGCGAGGTGCACGATCGCCTCGGCGCCCTTGGCCACGCGCGCGACGGCCTCGACGTCGGTGAGGTCCGCCTGCTCGTAGCGCACACCGGGGCGGACGGCGTCCGGGGGCGGCGAGTCCTCGAGGCCGGCGACGACGACCTCGTGGTCGCCGCGCAACTCCTCGACGACCCAGCGTCCGAGGCGTCCGCTGCCGCCGGTGATCAGCAGTCTCACCGCGCGCTCATCGGTCGAAGTGGAAGCAGATCTTGCCGCTCGCGGCGTCGTCGGCGAGCTGGAAGCCGCGCGCGCCTTCCTCGATGCTCAGGTCCTCGCTGACGATCGCGTCGAGGTCGATCTGCTTGCGGCGGACGAAGTCGCAGAGCGTGTCCCACTGGCTCATCGGGTAGATGGTGGAGCCAAAGACGGTGATCTCCCAACGGGTGATCTCGTTGAGCGATGTCTGGAACGTGGGGTTGCCGAGCCCGACCAGCGCCGCCGTGCCCATCGGCCGCACGATGCTGCTGATCGCCTCGTGCGCGGGCGTCGCGCCCGAGGTCTCGACGAGCTTGTCTGCGCCGTCCGGCCAGTGCGCCTTCACTGCTGCGCCGATGTCGCCGGCCGTCGGGTCGAGCGTGGCGGCCGCGCCGAGGTCCGAGGCGAGGTTGCGGCGGCTCTCGACGGGGTCGATGCCGATCACCTCGGCGCCCATCGCGATTGCGAACTGCGTGGCGAGCAGGCCGACCGGGCCGAGGCCGGAGACGGCGATGCGGTCGAGGCCGCCCGCTCCGAGCCGCACGAGCGGCGCGAAGGCGGTGCCGCCCTGGCAGGCGAGGATGCTGCCCGCGCGGTAGCTGACATCGTCCGGCAGCGGCATGGTCGCGCTCGCGTCGGCGGTCATCAGCTCGGCGTCGGAGCCGCCGGCGCCGAAGCCGTAGCCGGGCCGGATGATGGCGCAGACGTGGTTGTTGCCGGTGATGCAGTAGCGGCAGGTCCCGCAGGTGCGGCGGAAGTAGACGACGGCCCGGTCGCCGACCGACCAACCCTCGACGCCCTCGCCGACGGCGGCGACGACCCCACAGCCCTCGTGGCCGGGGGTGACGGCGTTGTCGATGAATGCCTGCCGGGGGCTGCGGTAGATGTGCAGGTCGCTGCCGCAGATCGCCGAGGCCTGCATCGCGATCAGCAGTTCGCCCGGCCCCGGCTCCGGATCCGGCTTGTCGACGACCTCGATGGCTCGTTCCCCGACGATGCTCAGTGCGCGCACGGCGGCTCCTTCCCGGGCTCGGTGTGCTGGTGTGGTTGCGCGCGTCCCGCGCGCGGGGTCAACCGGCGCGGATGCGCGGGTCGATGACGAGGTAGGAGAGGTCGATCAGGATGTTCATGACGATGAAGGAGACGCCGTAGAGGAAGACCAGGCTCTGGATCAGCGGCCAGTCGCTCGACTGTACGGCGACGATCAGCGAGAGGCCGATGCCCGGCACCGAGAAGGCCTGCTCGACGGCGACGGCGCCGCCCATCAGCCCGCCGAGCGCCAGCCCGGAGATGGTCACGACGGGGATGACGGAGTTGCGTATGACGTGACCCATCAGCACCCGTTGCTCGGTCAGCCCCTTCGCGCGCGCGGTGCGCACGAACTCGCTGGAGAGCACGTCGAGCGCGGAAGAGCGCATCACGCGAGCGAACACCGCCCCGAGGTTGACTCCCATGACGAGGGCCGGGCCGATCGTCATCTGGAAGTTCGACCACGGGTCCGTCCAGAAGTGCGTGTAGATGAGTGGTGGCCGCCATGCGAACCAGATGACCGCGATGATGATGATCAGCAGCCCCATCAGGAAGGCCGGCATCGCGAGCAGCAGCACGGCGAAGAACCTCGATATGTAGTCACCTACCGAGTTCTGTCTGACCGCGCCGTAGATCCCTAATGGGACGCCCATGAGCCAGCCCGTGGCGATCGCCATGAGGCCGATCTGGAAGCTGACCGGGCCGCGGTGGCGGACGATCTCGATCACGGGCGTGCTGGCAACGAAGGAGGTGCCGAGGTCTCCGCGCGCCAGGCCGCCTACCCAGGTGAGGTACTGAATGTGCAGGGGGCGGTCGATGCCGAGGATCTCACGCAGCCGCTGGCGCTGATCCTCGGTGAAGACGGAGCCGCCCTGGTCGTCCTCGATCTCGGTGGGGTCGCCAGGGATGATCCGGATCGATGCGAAAATAATCAGCGAGATCCCGATCAGGGTCGGGATCCCGAGCAGCAGCCTGCGGGCGACGTACTTCCACATCGTTGCCCCGCAGGCTGCTGTCGGTTCTCAGCTCTCCTAGTTTTGGCTGAAGACTACTTGTCCAGCCAGAAGAGGTCCCAGGTGCCTTCCTCGGTGAACCCGCGGACTTCCTCCATGTGACCCATCAGCTCGTTCGCAGCCATCGCGTTGTGCTTCGTGAAGGCCACGACGTAGAACGGCGGGTTCTCGTCGAGAATGTTGAACGCGTTGTTGTACATCTCCAGCTTCGCGTCGATGTCCTGCTCCTCGTCGATGGCGTCGATGAGGCCGTCCATCTCCGGGTTGTTGTAGTTCCCGAAGTTGCGGAAGCCGCCGCTGCGGATCGCGTCCTTCCAGGCGGTGACGAACTCGCTGATCACCGGTGCGCGGAAGTGCACGGTGAGCACCATGTCGAAGCCCTCGGGGCCGCCGTTGTTGAGCTCGTCGGTGCGGCCGGAGCCGGCCCGCGGGTCAACGGTGACATCGATGTTGAGCTTCTTCTTGAGCTCGGCCTGCATCGCCGGAGCGAGAATCTCCGAGTGCGCCTGGTTGGTGTTGGTGACGAGCAGACCGCCGTTGAAGCCGTCCGGGAAGCCGGCGGCCGCCAGCAGCTGGTTGGCCTCCGTGATCGCCTCGTCGTCCTCGCCGCGGTAGCCCTTGATCTGCTGCAGCTGGTCGAACGGCGTCGCCGAGTACGTCGAGTCGGAGACCCAGCGCGAGCCGGCGAGGCTCATCGACTCGGAGTAGGCCTCGATCAGGCCCGGGCGGTTCGGCGCGAGGAAGATCGCGCGCCGCACGCGCTCGTCGTTGTACGGGGGCTTGTCGTTGTTCAGGAAGAACGTCAGCGAGGCGCCCGTGCCGTCGTGCTGGAAGACCCCGGCCTTGTCCGAGAAGGACTCACGGTCCGTGTAGAAGTCCTTCGGCACGATGTTGGCGTAGTGCGCCTGACCGCCGAGGATGAAGTTCGCGCGGTCCGCCCACTGCGTGGTGTGCAGCATCGTGAGCTCGTCGATGTACGGGAGCTCGGGGTTCCAGTAGTTCTCGTTCTTCGCGAAGACCGTCAGTTCTTCGGTCCGGTGCTCCTGGAAGATGAACGGGCCGGTGCCAGGCGCCGGCGTGGCGGCCATGTCGACCGGGTTCACCTTGATGTGCTGCTCCGAGTAGACACCCACCTGCGGTGCGGAAAGCATTTGCAGGAAGTAGCCACGCGGCGACTTCATGCCGACGCGCACGGTCGACTCGTCGGCGGCGAGCGCGCTGCCCACGTAGTTGAACCCGCCGGAGTAGCGGCTCGGGAAGCCCTCCTCGACCGTGGTGAACTCGCCCAGCGCCATGTGGCGGCGGATGGACATCGCCACGTCCTCGGACGTCATCGGCGTGTTGTCGTGGAACTGGACGCCGTCGCGGATGGTGAAGGTGTAGAGCAGGCCGTCCGGCGAGCTCTCCCACGTGGTCGCGAGCGCCGGGATGACCGTCTTCAGGCCGTCCAGCGGGCTCAGGCGAGTCACGGTGTCGTAGGCCTGCGACATGATGCCGCGGTGCCCGCCGTGGAACAGGTCGAAGTTCGGCAGGCGCGCCCAGAACGAGGTGACTACCGAGCCACCGCGCTTCGGCTCGCCCGGCGCTGCCAGCATGCCGGCGTCCGGCTCCGGCGGCGGGGTCGGCGCCTCGGTCGGCGCAGGGGTGATCCGTGTGGGGGCGCCGCGCGGAGTCCCGGTCGGCGTCGCCTCGGCCGGGGCCGCCGTCGCGGCCGCAGTCGGCGCCGTGGTCGGCGCTGCCGTCGGGGTGGCCGTAGGCGCGGGCGCCTCGTCGTCGTCGTCGCCGCAGCCGATCAGCGCGGCGGCCGCAAGGCCGGCGCCACCGATCAGACCGCCGCGCAGGACGTTGCGGCGGTTGACCGAGGTCGTCCACCAGCGGCCGTTCTTGTGCTCTTCGCTCATCTGTGAAGCCCCCTCCCGAGTGGCTGTGCCACTACGGCTATTACCCAGATCCGGGTTTCGTCTGCGAGTGTACGTTTCCCGTAGCGCAGCAGATTACCTGCGCCAGCCGGTAACCGTCTACCCTCCGCCGCCTCTCCGCGCGCCGCTCAGGCGTCCGCCGAACCCGCGCAAATGCCCTCAGGCCGTGATCTCCTCGCGCTCCTCGACCCGCGACTCGTCGATCGCCATGCCGACGCCGGGCGTGTCCGGGACCAGCAGGTGACCGTTCTCGCGGCGCACCGGGTCGGCGAGGAAGAACTCGTGGATCTGGTTCCACTTGATCAGATCCTCGGCCAGTGGGCAGATGTTCGGCGGCTGCGAGGCCTGCAACTGGATGTTGGCCGAGACGGAGTGCCCGTGCGGGATCACCGGGATGTCGGCGACCGAGGCGAGCGTGCAGATCTTCTCCAACTCGGAGAGCCCGCCGGCCCAGTAGGTGTCCGGCTGCAGCACGTCGCACGCCTCCGCGTCGATCAGCAGCTGGATGCCCCAGCGCGTGTACTCGTGCTCGCCGGTCGAGATCGGCACGGGAGAGTTGCGGCGGATCCTCGCGTGGCTGGCGATGCGGTCCGGCAGCACGGGCTCCTCGATCCAGCGCGGCCGGTACTGCTCGAGGCGCCTCGCCATCGCGATGGCGTAGTCGGGGTTCCAGCTCATCCAGGCGTCGAACATGATCTCGGAGTCTTCGCCGGCGGCCTCGCGCACGGTGCGCACCAGCAGCTCGTTCTCCTCCATGCCCTGCCGCCCGTCCGCCGGGCCGCGCTTGAAGAACCACTTTTGCGCCGTGTACCCGGCTTCGGCGAACTCGCGCGCGCGCTTCGCCACCATGTCCGGCTCGACCGAGAAGCCGAGGGTGCTCGCGTAGGCGGGGATCGATTCGCGCGTGGGGCCGCCCATCAGCCGGTAGGCGGGTTGCCCGAGCGCGGTGCCCTTGAGGTCCCAGAGCGCGCAGTCGATGGCGCTGATCGCCATCATCGTGTTGCCCTTGCGGCCATGCACGGCGCTGCGGTGCATCAGATCCCAGATGCGCTGCGTGGCCAGCGGATCCTCGTCGCGCAGCAGCCCGCCGAAGGTCTGGAGGATCGACTGTGCCATGCCGCTGCCGAGCGGGCCGGCGCGCCCGACCGAGCCGTCGTCGGCCTCGATCTCGATGAAGGCGCTCTCGATCACGTACTGGCCCTCGGCCTTGCGGGGCAGCACGCGCGGGCCGCCCTGGCGGTACGGCTCGTAGATGTCGGTGGGGCGGACGAGGCGGTCTTCCCAGAACTCGCCGGGGTGCTCCATGGTGCCGGTCAGTTGAAAGGCGCGGACGTCGACGATCTTCGAGGGCGTCACACGCAGACCTCTACCGCGAGCTGGATGGTGGCGGCGGGGAAGACGGCGACGCTCGCCGAGTCGCCGTGCTTGTCGTGCAGCCAGCGTTCGACCTCGCTCCACTCGTGCAGGAGCACGATGCGATCGCGCGCGCCTGGCGGCAGTCCGTTGCGGTGCAGGCCGGGCATGAAGTAGACGAGGTCCGGCTCGCCCTCGAAGCTGCGCCCGCCGCCGCCGCCGCCGTAGAACGCCATGCCGCGCCCGTAGAGCGAGTGGAAGCCGGCGCCCTCGACGGTCGAGCCGGCGAGGATGATCGTGCCGCCGGGGCGCACGATCGGCTCCGCGGCGGTCAGGATCGGGTGGAACCCGCGGCCGGTCTGCTGGTACTCGGCGTCCTTCGGGTAGGAGGAGAGCACGCACACGTCGACGCCCGTGGGCAGCTTCGTCGCGTAGGTGCGGCGCGCGAGCTCGACACCCGCGCGGTGCGCCTCGACGAGGTCGCCGACGACGAGCGCGGCGATGCCGCGCTGGATGTTGGGGATCACGTTGACGATGCAGTCGACGCCTGCCAGCCGCGCGGCCTCCTCGGCGTCGAGCCGCGACTCGCTGGCGGTCTGCACCAGCCCGGTCGTCGGGCCCTCCGGGCCGTGCCAGGCGGCTGCCGTGTCGATGTGCGCCACGCCCGGCAGCACCAGCTTGGCGCCGCCGGAGAAGCCGGTCTTGTTGTGCGGCACGATGCTGCCGATGAGGATCCGCACCTCGGCGGCCATGAACTCGCTGTTGAGGCTGATCGGCGTGCCCCGGCTGGTCTCGCCGACGAAGTCGCAGTTGGCCCAGGAGAAGTGCGAGCGCAGCTCGTAGTTGCTCGCGATCTCCTCGCCGACCTTGAGCACGAAGTCCTCGCGCGTCATCTGGCGGTGATTGGCGACGCCCGCGAGGATCAGGATCGAGTTCGCCTCGATACCTGCCTCGAGCAGCTCCTCGATGACGCGTGGCGCCAGGCGCGAGGCGGGTGTGGGTCGGGTGAGGTCGTCGACGACGATGCAGGCGCTGCGCTTGCCGCGCGCCAGCTCGCGGATCGGGGCGCTGCCGATCGGATTGTCGAAGGCGGCCGCGATGCCGGCCTCGCCGATGTCATCGCCGCCGGCGGGCTCGTGCACGTTGACGTCCCAGCCGGCGGGGAAGCTCAGTTCGAAGTCGCTGTCGCCGTAGAAGGAGCCCCAGCGGATCAGCGCGGTGTTGGCGGCCGCGGCGGTCGTCACTACTGGTTCTCCTCGCGGCGCTCGGCGGCGCGCGGGTCTGCGTAGTCGCGAATCGCGTCGCCGAGGAGGTTCATCGAGAGGACCGTGACGACGATCGCCAGGCCGGGGAAGAAGAACATCCACCACAGCGGCCGGAAGACGTGCGAGGTCTCCGCGCCGAGCATGTTGCCCCAGGTCGGCGTCGGCGGGCGCACGCCCACGCCGAGGTAGGAGAGCGCGGCCTCGGCGAAGACGGCGAAACCGAGGTTGATGCTGAAGATCACGAGGAAGAGGCTCAGCGTCTGCGGCGCGACGTGCCGCACCGCGACGCGCAGCGGCGTGCTGCCGATGACGCGCGCCGCCTCGACGTACGGTTCCTCCTTGATCGAGAGCACGCGCGAGCGCACGACGCGGGCGGAGTCGGGAACCCTCGTCACCGCGATGGCGATGATGATGCTGTCCAGGCCCTTGCCGATCGCGACGCCGAGCAGCAGCGCGAGGATCAGCGCCGGAAGGGCGAGCAATACCTCGAGGATGCGCTGGCTGATCAGGTCGAAGCGCCCACCAGCGTAGGCGCTGATGATGCCGATCGTGAAGCCGAAGCCGTCGCCGATCGCCACGGCGATGAACGCGATGACCAGCGTGGAGCGCGCACCGTAGATCACGCGCGAGAAGACATCGCGGCCGATCCGGTCCGTGCCGAACCAGTGCTCGCTGGACGGAGCGGCCTTGAGTGCCGAGAAGTCGGCCTCGAACGGGTCGCTGGGAACGTAGAACGGTGCAAGGGCCGCGGCGGCGATGATGACGAGCAGTACGCAGAGCGCGCCCGCGCCGAGGGGATAGTGCACGAAGAACTTCGTCAGGCTCGCGAAGATGCCGTGCTTCTGCTCGGGCGGCACCTCTCCGAGGAGTCGCTCTGCGCTCGCGTCCGCCATACAGGTTCCTCGCCCGGTTCGCTGCCGATCAGCGGCGGGAGTGTATCAA
Source organism: Dehalococcoidia bacterium (assembly GCA_965207415.1). Taxonomy (GTDB): domain Bacteria; phylum Chloroflexota; class Dehalococcoidia; order UBA2979; family UBA2979; genus VXMT01. The sequence continues at coordinate 2,003,746 of CBDBMD010000003.1, read as the reverse complement.
CCTCCGCGCCAACGCGCGCCCTGATGCGGGCGAGGGCGCGAGGGCGAGACTCAGTCCTTGCCGCGCAACGCGCGGCTCACGTTCTGCGCCGTCACCAGCGAGACGCGGCGGTTCGATTCCTCCGTGATGCCCGCGATGTGCGGCGTCAGCAGCAGGTTCGGCGTGCCCTCGAAGCGCGCGCCGCCCGCCGCGTCGAGCGGCTCGTCCGCGAAGACGTCGAGCGCCGCCCCGCCGAGGCGTCCGCCGCGCAACGCGGCGACGAGCGCCTGCTCGTCGACGATCCCGCCGCGCGAGGTGTTGATCAGCAGGGCATGCGGCGGCATCAGCGCCAGCGCCTCCGCATCGATCAGCCCGCGCGTCGAGTCGGTGAGCGGGACATGGATGCTCACCGCGTCGCTCGACCGCAGCAGGTCGGGCAGCGCCTCGAAGCGTTCGGCCTGCTCCCAGACCGGGTCGTGCGGCGGGAGGTACGGGTCGTAGGCGGCGGTGCTCATGCCGAGGGCGCTCGCACGCTCGGCGACGGTCCGCGCGACGGAGCCGAGGCCGATCAGGCCGAGCCGCGATCCCGCCAGCTCGCGGCCGCCGAGCTCCTGCCGCGGCCACTCGCCGGCCGCGACGCGCGCGGTCGCTCCGTAGACGGGCCGCCACAGCTGCAGCATCGCTGCCAGCGTGTACTCGGCGACGGAGACCGCATTCGCCCCCGTGGCGGGGAAGACGGCGACGCCGCGCTCCGCGCAGGCGTCGAGGTCGATGTTGTCGAGGCCCACGCCGAGCCGACCGACAACCTCGAGGGCGGTCGCGGCGTCAAGCAGCTCGCGATCGACCTGCGTGACGTTGCGCACGATCAGGCCACGCACCGCCGCGACGGCGGTCAGCAGATCGCCGCGCGCCCGGGCGAGTCCGGGCTCGTAGCGCACGGCGAAGTCGCCGCGCAGGGCCTCGACGGCTTCCTCGTCGATGAACTCGCTGATTAGGATGTCACTGGCGGCCGCGCGCACGACGTGGGATATCCCTTCGCATCGGATGTTGCCGGGGTGCAGCCTAGCGCACCGCCCGGACACGGTCGCCGCCTGGAGGTTGAGACGTTGACGAAGCTGCCCGCATCCACGCTCACGCACCTGGAATGCTCGATCTGCGGCGCGCGCCACGAGTGCGACGAGCTGCAGACGATCTGCCGCGAGTGTGGGCGCGCGCTGTTCGCGCGCTACGACCTCGAGGCCGCGAAGCAAACGCTGACGCGCGACGGGCTTGGCGGACGCGAGGCCTCGATGTGGCGCTACGCCGAGGTCATGCCGGCGAGCGACCTCGCCGGCTCGGTCTCGCTCGGCGAGGGCATGACGCCGTTGCTGGAGGCGGCGCGGCTCGGCGCGGAGCTCGGTTGCGGCGATCTGCTGGTGAAGGACGAGGGCGGCAATCCGACCGGCTCGTTCAAGGCGCGCGGCATCGCCGCCGCGATGGCGATGGCGAAGCGCCTCGGCGTCACGGACGTCGGCATGCCGACCGCCGGCAACGCCGGCTCCGCCGCCGCCGCCTACTGCGCGCACAGCGGCATCACCGCCCACGTCGCGATGCCGGCCGACACCCCGGCGGCGATCATCCAGGAGGTGCTCAACCTCGGCGCCGACCTCCAGCTCATCGACGGCCTGATCAACGACGCCGGACGGCTCATCGCCGAGGGCTGCCGCGAGCACGGCTGGTTCGAGATGTCGACGCTCAAGGAGCCGTACCGTGTCGAGGGCAAGAAGACGATGGGCTACGAGCTGTGGGAGCAGCTCGACGGCGTGCTGCCGGACGTCGTCCTCTACCCGACCGGCGGGGGCACCGGGCTGATCGGGATGTGGAAGGCGTTCGCCGAACTCGAGGAGATGGGGCTGATCGGGAGCGAGCGGCCTCGCATGTACGTGATCCAGTCCGACGGTTGCGCGCCAATCGTGCGCGCCTGGAACGAGGGCGCCGATCGCGCGGAGCCGTGGCAGGACGCGGCGACTGTCGCGCCCGGCATCCGCGTGCCCGCCCCCTTCGCCGACGACCTGATCCTGCAAACCCTGCGCGAGAGCGGCGGCACGGCGATCGCGGTCCCCGACGGGGCGATCGTGCCGGCGATGCGGCGCTTCGGCCGCCTCGAGGGCATCGACGCCTGCCCCGAGGGCGCGTCCACGCTGCTTGGGCTCGAGCTGCTGCTGGCCGATGGTTCGGTCCAGCCCGGCGAGCGGATCGTGCTGTTCAACACGGGTACGGGTCTGAAGCACCCGGAACTGCGTCCGGAGGTCTGATGCGTTACTTCATTACCGGCGGCACCGGCTTCATCGGCGCCTACCTCGTGCGCGACCTGCTGCAGGCCGGGCACGAGGTCACGATCTTCGAGCTGGCCCCCCAACCCGCGTTCCTCGAGGAGATCGTCGGCGACGCCGGCGAGGCGAGCATCGTGCGTGGCGACGTGACGGACATGCCCGCGCTGCTGCACGCGATGAAGGACGCCGGCGCGGAGCGCGTCGTGCACCTCGCCTCGCTGCTCACCGACTCAAGCGAGGAGAACCCGCTGCGCGCGGTGCGCATCAACCTGGAGGGCACGCTCCACGCCTTCGAGGCCGCGCTCGCCGTCGGAGCGCAGAAGGTGGTGTGGGCCTCCTCGATCGCCGCGTTCGGGCGCGGCCCGGACGAGCCGGGCGGCACGGTGCGCAACGACGACTACCACGCGCCGGTCAACCTCTACGGGGCGAGCAAGGCCTTCCTCGAGCGTTGCACCGCGACCTACCGCCGCGATCGAGGGCTGGACGTGGTGGGGCTGCGCTTCACCATCGTCTACGGCTACGGCAAGTCCTTCACCGTCCAACGCGGCAGCGCCGTCACGCACCTGCACGAGCTGATCGACAAGCCGGCGCTCGACCAGCCCGGGCTCATCACCAACGCCGACGATGTGCAGGACTTCTCCTACGTCGAGGACTGCGCGCGCGCGATCGTGCTCGCAGCCGATACGCCCAACACGCCCTCGCTCGCGCTCACGGTGACGGGCGACGACGTCCGCGTCGGCGAGGTGGCGGACGTGGTGCGGGAGCTGCTGCCGGACGCTCGGCTCGAGGTGCGCAGCGACGCGCCGCCGCGCATCCGCGCCGGCTACGACCGCGAAGGGACGGAGCGCGAGATCGGGTTCCGTCCGGCCTGGACGCTACGCGAGGGTCTCGCGAGCACGATCGGCAAGCTGCGCGCAAGCCACGGCCTGCCGCCGATCTAGCGCCGCTGGGCGGCGCTACCCCGGCTCGCTGCCGAAGATCACGCTGCTGACCGGCTGCACCATCGGCCCCGAGGTCACCATCGAGACCTCGACGTCGGGGACCTGGCGGGTGGAGTGGCCGCGGAGCTGGCGGACGGCCTCGATGTTCAGTTCGAGGCCGTGCATGTAGCACTCGGCGAGGTTGCCGCCGCTGGTGTTGAGCGGGAGCCGCCCGCCCGGAGCGGTGAAGTTCTCCAGCGTGAAGAACTCGTTTACCTCGTCCGGCCGGCAGAAGCCGTGCTCGACGATGCTGACCATCACGCAGCCGGTGAAGTTCTCGTAGCTCTGCAGGACGTCGACGTCCTCGGGGCCGACGCCGGCCTGCGCGTAGAGGTGCGGGGCGAGGGTCTTGAAGTTCGCCGTCGCGTAGTCGGGCGCGTTGTGCCAGCTGGCGGCCTGGCGGTGCCCGGAGCCCTGCGCGGCGCCGAGGATGTAGGCGGGCTTCTGCCGCAGATCGCGCGCCCGCTCGGCGGGCACGAGGATCATCGCGGCGGCGCCGTCGTTCTCCTGGCAGCAGTCGAAGAGGTGGAACGGCTCGACGATCCAGCGCGAGGCGTCGTAGGTCGCCGCGTCCAGCGGCCGGCCGTTCATCACCGCGCGCGGGTTGTGCTGCGCGTGCTGGTAGCTGGCGAGGGAGACGGCGCGCAGCGCCTCCTGCTGCACGCCGTGCTCGTGCATGAAGCGCCGCACGCGCATCGCGTATTGCTGCGCGGGCGAGAGCACGCCGTAGGGCTGCGCGTAGCCGAGCGGCCCCTCCGCGCGCGGACCGCCTCGAGCCTGGCCGAAGCGCCCGAACTGGCCCTGCGCGAGCGAGCGGTAGACGACCACCGCGTCGGCGTAGCCGGCGGCGATCGCCGCCGCGCCGTTGGCGACCGCGCCCGATCCGCCGCCGCCGCCGCCGCCCCAGACGAGGTTGCTGAGCCGGTGCTCCGGCAGGCCCAGCGCGGTGGCGATGCGGTCCGGCGTACTGCGCTCGGTGGCGTAGGAGGCGAAGCCGTCGATCTCGGACACCTCGATGCCGGCGTCCTCGGCCGCGCCGATGATCGCCTCGAGGCACATCTTGAACTCGGAGTCCTCGGCCTGGCTCTGCTTGTAGTAGGTGGTTTCGGCGACGCCTGCGACGGCGACCTTGCCGCGAATCGAGCGCTCGTTGTGTGCGGCCATGGCCGGGCTCCGTTCATGCTTCCGCGGGCGGACGCGCGTATGTATAGCACGCGGTCGCGCTCGGCAGCCGCGCGCCACCGGGCGGGATATGCTACGTAGTGCCGGACGGACGGGAGGCGCTGACGACAATGAGCGAAGAACCGGAGACGCTGGTCACCGACGAGATGATCGAGGCCAGGGGCGTGTGGGGCGACGAAACCACCTCGCATCCCGTGACCGAGTCCGACATCCGCAAGTGGGCGATCGCGACCTATTGGCCGGACAAGCCACCTCCCGTCTACTGGGACGAGGAGTACGCGCGCGGCACGAAGTGGGGCGGGATCATCGCGCCTCGCGACTTCAACCCCTTCGCCTGGCCGGTCGCCCGCCCGCCCGGGCCCCCTTCGGCGGGTGCGCGGCCGGGGCAGACGCCGAAGAAGGGCGAGAACGTCCTTAACGGCGGGCAGGCCGATACCTGGTTCGCGCCGATCCGGCCGGGAGACGTGATGACCACGCGCACCCGGCTCGCGCGCTGGGAAGAGCGCACGGGCCGCCTCGGCCTCACGCTCTTCACCTACACCGAGATCGAGTGGCACAACCAGGACGGCGAGCTGGTGCGGCGCCGCATCTCGACCGGCATCCGTTACTAGCCGAGGACCGGAGGAACCAAACCGTGGCCAACAACGTCTACTACGAGGACGTCGAGATCGGGCAGGAGATCCCTGCGTTCGAGCGCAAGACGGACTTCATGAACTGGAACCGCTACGCGGCCGTGAACGACGAGTTCGTGTTCGTCCACATGGACGACGATGTCGGCAAGGCTGCCGGGCAGGGCGCCGCCTTCGGGATGGGCAACCTGCGCTGGGCCTACGTGATCAACGCCCTCCAGGACTGGGCCGGCGACGAGGCCGACATCCGCGAGCTGTCGATGCAGTTCCGCGCGATCAATCACAAGCACGACGTGCTGACGACGCGCTGCGTCGTGAGCGAGAAGACGGTCGAGGATGGCGAGCACCTCGTCAGATTCGACATCAACGTGATCAACCAGGAAGGCGCGGCGACCGCGCCGGGCACGGCCGTCGTCGTGCTCCCCTCGCGCGAGGGGTAGCGGCGGCCGAAGGGGCGCATCGCGCCGCCGCCCCGGAAAGGCGGGGCGCCTCCCCGGCAGGGCGCCCGGCGGGCGAGAGGGTAGGGCGGCGTGAGCCTAACCGGAGGAGGCGCTGCCTACCGCGACGGCCAGGGGCGAACGCGCTGCCGGCGCTGCGACAAGATCGTCTACGCGGGCGAGGAGGAAGCACAGGCCGCGGCCGACGCCGCCCGGGCCGAGCGCGTCCTGCTGCGCCCCTACCGCGAGCCCGCCTGCGGCTACTGGCACCTGACCTCGCGGGCCGAACTGCCGTTGCAAGCCCAGCAGGAGGAGCGCGCCCGGGAGCGCGAGAGGGCCGGGCAGGGCCGCCGCTACCAGCCGATCCTCGTTGCCCTGGTCGTCGTGGTCGTCGTGGCTGCCGCTGTCTCGGCGTTCCTGCTCGACCGGCTGGGCGGCGATGAGCCGGACCCCGTGCCGACGGCCACCGCCACTCCGGTAGCAGCGACAACCGTACCCACCTCGACCGCCACGCCCACGCCCACGGCCACCGCCGACCCGGCGCGCACCGTGACCGCGACCCCGTCGCCCGCCGCCAGCCCTCCCCCCACGCCCGTCCCGACGCCCGAGCCGATCGTCGTCTGGACCATCGGCAACACCGACGGCAGCGGCGTCGCGCTGCGCGACGACTGCGACGACGAGGCCCGCTACTCCGCGCGCGGCGAGGGCTGGGCCGACGCCACGCGGGTCGAGCTGATCGAGGAAGGCGAGGGCCGCTGCGAGGGCTGGCTCAACGTCCAGGCCGAGGACGAGGTCTCGTGGGTGCGGCGGGAGTACCTGCTCCGCCGTGCCCTGTCATCGACGTGGACGGTCGGCAACACCGGCGGCGTGGGAGTAGCGCGGCGCGCTGACTGCCTCGACTCGGCCCGCAGCTCCGCGCCCGGCGAGGGCTGGGTGGACGACACGGAGGTGCGCCTGCTCGAGGTCGGCGAGGATCGCTGCGTGGGCTGGTTGCGCGTCGAGTCCGGGGGCGTCGAGTCATGGGTGCGCGAGCGCTACCTGACCGAGGTCGTCGACCTGACCCTCGTGGAGGGTTGGACCGTCGGCAATACGGGCGGCGGCGGCGTGGCGCTGCGCAACGACTGCCTCGACACCGCCCGCGTCGGGCAAGGCGTCAGCTGGCCGGACACGACGAGCGTCGAGCTGATCGAGGTCGGCGAGGGGCGCTGCGCGGGCTGGCTGCTGGTGGAGTCCGAGGGCGTCGAGTCGTGGGTGCGGGAGCGGTTCCTGATCGCGGAGGAGTAGTAACGCCGGAGGCGGAGCTAGTCCGCGGGGGCCGGGCTCCGGTCGGTGGCGGGCAGCTCCTCGATCGGGATCTCCTCGATGTCGTCGAGCGCCGCCTCGATCGGGTCGCCGTCGCCCTGGCTGGTCCCGTGGGCGTCCAGGCCGAAGGCCTCGCTGTAGCGGTAGTAGAGCTCCAGCGAGTCGCCGTACTTGCGGTGTCCGGCGGTGTGCTTGGCGCAGGCGAGCAGCAGGCGGTCGCGGTCGGGCGAGCTGGTGCGCGCGTAGTCCTCGAGGAAGCAGAAGCCCAGCTCCTGGTTGTGCGGGTCGTTGCCGTGCTTGGCGGCGCTCATCGCCAGCGAGGCGAGCAGCGGGGCGCGCTCGTAGCCGCCGTCGAGGTAGGCCTGCACCCAGCTGGCGGCCTCGTCCGGTACCAGCCGGTCCGTCGCGGCCTCCAGCTCGCGGAGGACCTGGTTGCGGGAGAGCCGGTCGGAGCCGGCGGGGGCGCGCAGCAGCGGCCGGCCGTTGCCCGGTGTGTTGCGCAGCTTCATCGCGGCCTGGTTGACGAAGGAGCCGGCGACGTAGAGCAGCTTGGTGCGGTGGCGGTGCATGAAGCGCCCGTAGAACCAGGCGAGCGTATTCGTGTACTCGTAGCAGTGCTGCGGCATCCCGAAGTTCTCGGGCTCGCCGGCCTCGAGGACCACCTGCGCCGCGGCGATCTGGATCGTGTCCAGGATCTTCTTCGGCGAGCGGCCGGACTGGAGCAGGCCGGTGATCATGTGGATGTACGCGGGGTCCGGTTCGCGCAAGATCGTGTGCTTCAGCCCCTCGCGCTCGGCGATCGAGAGGTCGCCCTCCTGCGCGAACAGCTCAGAGTCGCGGGTGGACTGAGGGGTGGCGGCCAGCGTCGAGATCGGCGGGTCGTCGTCCAGCTCGGTCATCAGCACGCGGCAGGCCATCTCGTAGTTCGCGTAGTAGTGCGGCCCGACGGCGAGGTCGGGCGCACCCGCGTAGATGATCGGGTCCGCGTGGTCCCAGCCGACGGCGTCGGCGAGCTCGACCGTGGCGCGGGCGCGGAAGGACTTGTGGCCCGTCGTGTAGCTGGTCACGTAGAGCATGCGGTCCTGGATGTCGATCAGGCCCGCAAACACCATCTGGCCAGCCACGCGCTCGCGGTTGGCCGGGTTGCGCAGCATCCCCTTGAGCAGGCTGAAGGCGGGCCCGGCCTGGTTGCGCATGACCAGCGTCAGCCACTCGTTGAGCTGCGCGTCGAGGCTGCCGATCTCCTCGGGGTGCTCCAGCGCGGGCACGTCCAGGTTGTAGATCTCAGGGGCCGGCGGTACGGGGTAGCGGACCGGGTCGTAGCGGTTGCGGCCGTAGTGCCCGGGCGCCTTGCCGAGCAGCTGGTTCCAGGCATCGAGGCCCGTCGGCACGTACCACATCGTCTGGGCGAGCGGCAGGAAGCGGTGCTGCTTCGACAGCACGTCCGGCATGCGCATCGCGAGGCGGCCGCTGAGCAGGCAGTGGTCGTTGTTGACGAAGCGCACGAAGCCGTCGTCAAGGCGCTGGTGGAACGGGGCCTGCGTGTACGGTCCGTGGATGCGCACCGTCTCCAGCAGCATCTCTTCCAGCGGCCGGCCGGCGCGAATCAGGTCGTAGAGGACATCGGACGCGGCCTCCTGGTCGCGCGCAATCATGCCCTCCTCGAGGGCGGCATACATCGCCGCGGTCCGGGCGTCCGGCCGGTCAAAGGAGGCGGTCGTCATGCACAGCTCCCTGGCGGGGAGTATACCCGGCTGTCACTGGTCTGGCGCTACAGGCCGGGAGCCTGGTCGGGCGGCTCTACTCGTGCCTCAGCGCCTCCGGCTCGGCGACTCCGAAGCATTCGGCGTCCTCGATGCCCGCACGCAGCCCGCCGGGGAGCGCATCCGAGGCGGCGCCGAACTGCTCGGCGGCCGCGTCGAGCGCGTCGATGATCTCGAAGACGTTCACGGTCGCGTTGGCGTCGAGCGCCTCGACTGCTGCCTTGAGGTCGGCGAGCGCCGACATGCTCGCCTCGTGGTAGCCGACCAGCTCCTCGGGCGGCTCGATCCCCTGTGCTTCCTCGAGGAACTGGTCGAGCTGGGAGGAGGCCTCGCGCCAGCTGTTGCCGTCGGCGAACGGCTCGTACTCCGCCGCGCTCTCACCGCACCACTCCTCGTACTCCTCGACGCTGAGTGAGCCGCCGCAGGCGGCGGCGGCGAGTGCCACGAGGAGCAGCAGTGGTGCGAAGCGGAGCATGCGCCAGCCTTCCCTGTGCCGCTGAGTCTGCCACCGCCACTGACGCAGGGGAAGCAGCACGCCCGAGTGGTTTTGGCGGCAAGCACTTGAGGGCGCGCGCTCAGGGTTGGCGGACCTCGCTGGCCTCGGCATCGCGACGATGGCCGGCGATGCGCTCGGCGAGATCGGGGAAGGCGGGGTCGATCTCGTAGCGGTAGTCGTCCCAGTAGCCGTCGCGGTCCGGGTCGAAGCGGCGGGGCGGGGTGGCGCTCACGAGGGCGAGCTCCTTCATGCGCTGCTCGACCCCGGCCTGTCGCGGGACGGCTTCGTGCGGCGGGACGGGCGGCAGCACCTCGAGGCTCATCGACTGCCCGAAGCGCAGGGTGGCGCTGAACGGGTGCTCCCACACGCGGTGGCCTCCGCTGACCACGATCGGCAGCAGCGGACGCCCGAGGCGGCGCGCGAGGTGGAAGGCCCCCGGCTGGAACGCGAGCTCGATGCCGAGGATCGAGCCCTGGGGGAAGAACAGCAGGCTGTCGCCGGCCTCGATCGCCGCGCGGGCGTCGCGCCGGAGCGTGCGGGCGCTCGCGATGGGGCGCTCGGGACGGATCAGCAGGTGGCGTCCGCGCGCGAGCAGGCCGCCGAGCAGTGGGAACGTCGCCAGCTCGTCGCGCGCGACGGCGCTGAGCGAGAGCGGGAGCCGGAGGAGCGCGAGGCCGTCGGCGAAGCCCTCATGCAGCGAGGCGACGACGTAGCGCTCGTCCGGGTCGATGTGCTCGAGGCCGCTGATCTCGATGCGCAGACCGATCAGGCGGGCGGCGAGGCGGGCCGACCAGCGCTCGGCGGCCCGGTAGGCCGCCCGCTCCGGCAGCAGCGCGGCGAGCCGAAGGACGAGCCTCGCGGGACCGAGGAGCACGAGGGCGACCACCCAGGCGCGGAGCCACTCGCGAGTGGACCCGACGGCGAGGTAGCCGCCGAGCAGGGTGTGTGGCGCCTCGGCGGTTGCGTCCGCGGGAGGGTTCGCGCGATCAGGCCCCATCGGCGCCGGCGGGCGACCTCCGGCCCGCGCGCGCGAGTGCGTCACGCAACTCGGCCTCGTCGGGGACGACGCCCTGCGTGCTGATCTTGCCGTTGATCGTGACGACGGGCGGGTGCCAGCCGCCGCGGCGCAGGGCGTCGAAGAGGTGGTTGAACCAGGGCTTGATGCGCACCTCGACGTCGGGGAGGTCGGCGGCCACGCGCTGGACGAGGCGGACGGTGAGGTCGCACTCCTCGCAGACGGCGTGCGGGACGGTGAAGAAGAGCTGGCGGCCGGTCATCGGGTAGACGGTGACCACCGTCGCGGTCGCAGCGGCTGCGGATGCGTCGCTCATGGATCGAGCGTACCGCAGGCCGCGGCTGCCGCGCAGTCGCGATTCCATGTAGAACGGGGCGCGTGAAGCAAGCCGCGAACTGCGGGACCGCGAGGTGCTACTCGCGGGCCACCGCCGCGTCGCGCCTTCCGGGAGGCCTGCGTGAGCGGCGAGGACAGGCGCTACACCAGATCGGCGGAGCTGACAGAGCGCGCCGCCCGCCTGATCTCGGGCGGAACCAGCCGCGTCGGCGCGCGCGCGCCGGCGTCGCAAGGCGGGTGGGAGCATCCCCTCTTCGCCGCGAGCGGCAGCGGGGCGCGCCTGACCGACGTCGACGGCAACGAGGTGATCGACTTCAACAACCACTCGACCGCGCTCGTCCACGGACACGCGCACCCGCGCATCGTCGAGGCGATCACGAAGCAGGCGGCGCGCGGCACGGGCTCGAACTTCTCCAACGCGCACGAGCAGCGCCTGGCCGAGCTGATCTGCGATCGCGTGGCGGCGTTCGACCGCATCCGCTTCTGCGTGACCGGCACCGAGGCGGTGCTGATGGCCGTGCGCGCCGCGCGCGCACTTACCGGCCGCGTGAAGATCGCGAAGTTCGAGGGCGCCTACCACGGCCGTTCCGACTTCGTCGACATCTCGGTTGAGCCGGACCCCGAGGACTGGGGCGAGGGCGACCCCAGCCCGGTCGCCCAGATCGGCACGCCGCGCAGCGTGACCGATGCGGTGGTCGTGCTTCCGTACAACGAGACGGAGCGCGCACGCGCGATCCTCGAGCGCCACGCCGGTGAGCTTGCCTGCGTGGTGATCGACCCGTTCGCCCCGCGCACGGGCCCGACCGTCCCGGCGCCCGAGTTCCTGGCCATGCTGCGCGAGTACACGCGCGGCGACGGCAGTCTGCTGGTCTTCGACGAGGTGATCGCCTTCCGGCTGAGCTACGGCGGGGCCCAGGGCCTCTACGGCGTCACGCCGGACCTCACCTGCCTCAGCAAGATCATCGGCGGTGGCCTCCCGATCGGCGCCGTCGCCGGCCCCGCCGACTACATGGACATCTTCGATTCGGCGACCGGGCCGGCGCTCACGTTCGGAGGGACCTACGCGGCGAACCCGATGTCGGCCGCCGCGGGGGCGGCGGCGCTCGAGCTGCTCACGGCGGACGAGGTCGAGCGCATCAACGCGCTCGGCGCCCGGGCTCGCGAGCTGGTGCGCGAGGCCTTCGCGGTCAGCGGCTACCCCGGGCAGGTGCTCGGCGTCGGCTCGCTGTTCCGGCCGCACCTGAGCACGCGGCCGATCCGCGGCTACCGCAGCGCCCGCTGGAACGCCGAGGAGCGCGCGCGCGTTCGGCGCCTCCAGGGGCACATGCTCAACCGCGGCGTCTCGATCTGGGAGCACCAGGCGCTCTGCTCGATCTCGACGCCGATGGGCGACCCGGAGCTGGAACGGCTCGCCGAGGCGCTCACGGCCTCGCTGCGCGCGATGATTGCGGAGGGTGACGTCCCCGGCGAGGCAGGCTAGTCGCGCTGCTCGTCCAGCACGATCGCCGCCTTGATCTCGCGCCACTCGCGCATCCGCTCCAGCGCGATGTTGATCTCCTCGAGCCGGTAGCGATTCGAGATCAGGTCCAGCCAGGGGAAGCGCTGCCAGTTGTTCGCGAGGAAGTCGAGCGCGCGTGCGTAGTGATCGACGCCGGCCGAGATCGAGCCGACGACTCGGAGGTGCTTGCCCGTGATGTCCGATGGGCGCACCTCCACCGCCTCGTTGTGCCGCTGGCCAAGCACGAGGTAGCGCCCGCCGCGAGCGATCAGGTCGATGCCCTCCGGGAACGCGCTGCGAGCACCCGAGACCTCGATCACCACCTCCGGACCGCGACCCTCAGTCCAGTCGAGGATCCGGGCGCGACGCTCGGAGGGGTCGGGCAGGTCGGCGATGTCGAGCGTGTGCGTGGCGCCCCAGCGGCGCGCGACCGCGAGGCGCTCCGCGGGGCCGCCGATCACGATCACGGCCGGTGCGCCCGAGCGGACCGCGAGCGCCGTCGCGAAGAGCCCCAGCGGTCCGGAGCCCTGGATCGCCACGCGGTCGGTGTCCCGGATCCGGCCGAGGCGATCGAACCCGTGGACCACGGTGCGCAGCGCGCACGAGGCGGCCGAGGCGAGCTCGTCGGGCACGACGTCCGGCACCCGCACGCGTCCGGCCGTCGGGAAGACGTAGCCGTACTCGGCGAAACCTCCGGTGAGATGGGGGAACTCGGTGCTCAAGGTCTGCGTGTAGCCGCGCCGGTGCTCGCACAGCGTCGGCTCATGCGCGACGACGCACTGGTAGCACTGCCCGCAGAAGCCGTGCGTGTAGACGATGCGGTCGCCGACGGCGAGCGGCCGGCCCACCGAGTCGTGAGTCACGCCCTCGCCGAGCCGGACCACGCGCCCGACCATCTCGTGGCCGAGGATGCGCGGGAAGCGGTCGTGCGAGGCCTGCGTGTCGCCGTGCTGCACGTGGCCGTCCGTGGCGCAGATCGTCGCGACGAGGTGGCGGACGAGGATCGCGTTCGGCTCGAGCTGCCGGGGGACCGTCACCTCGCCGATCTCGAGCGGCTGGCCGCGCCCCGTCAGCAGCGCGGCCCGGCAGGTCTCGGGAATCTCGGTCACTCGCCCGGCCTCCGCCCTCGCGTGCGTTGCGCCCGGCGATCGCCCCGGAGGAGCTTGTGGAGGCCGGGCCCGCTCATGTGATGGGGGGTAGCGGAGCGGACGGCACCGCTGTGAGCAGCAGCCGTCCGCTCCCTCAGCTTACGCGATGGAAGCAGGACCCTCCTCGGTCGGCTCGGCGGTCCCGGCCGCCTCGGGCGGCGCCCCGTTGCCGTCCGGCGCGCCGTTGGTGGTCTGGACGCGGGGCAGGCTCTTGAGCGTGCCGAGGATGTCGATCCCGGTCAGGCTCTCGACGAGGTCCGGAAGCTGGGACACGACGTTGGTGACATCGCCGGTCAGCTTGCTGGCGCCCATGGAGCCGTCCCCGCTGATCATGACGATCCGGTCCGTCTGACCGAGCGGCTGCGCGACGGCCGCGGCAACTTCCGGCAACGACTCGAGCAGCGTGTCGATGACAGCCGCCTGACCGTACTCCTTCCAGGCATCTGCCTTTGTTCGCATCGCCTCCGCTTCCGCGAGACCCTTGGCGCGAATCGCGTCGGCTTCCGCCTCGCCGCGGGCGCGGATTGCATCGGCCTCGCCGTTACCGTTGAGCGTGATCGCTTCGGCTTCGGCTTCGGCCTCGGCGACCACCCGGGTCTTCTCACCGGCCGCGATCGTTTCGAGGCGGTAGCGCTCGGCCTCGGCCGGGCGCTTCACGCCTGCCTCCAGCTCGCGCTCGCGTCGTGCGATCTCCTGCTGCTCGACTTCGATCTGCTTGGTGCGCTCGACGACCTCGACCTGGAGTTCCTGCTCGCGGATCTCCTGCTGCGTCATTGCCTCCTGCAGGGCGTAGGCAAGCTCCGCCTCGGCCCGGCGGGCGTTCGTCTCCTGCTCGTAGCGGGCCTTCTGCACGGCGAAGTCGCGTTCCGCCTCGGCGATCCTGGTGTCTGCGTCGTAGCGGGCCTGCTCCTGGTCGCGGTTCGCCTGCGCCTCGACGATCGTGGCGTCGCGCTGCGCCTCGGCACGCCGGATCGCCGCGTCGCGGGCGGCCTCGGCCTCGCCGATCTCGGCGTCGCGCGTGACCTCGGCCGTGCGCTTGCGGCCGAGCGCGTCGAGGTAGCCCTGTTCGTCGCGGATGTCGCGGATCGTGAAGCTCACGATCTCGAGGCCCATGTTCGCCATGTGCGGCCCGGCCACCTCGGACACGCTTTCGGCGAACGATTCGCGGTCCTGGTAGATCGCCTCGACGGTCATCGTCCCGAGGATCGCGCGCTGCGCGCCCTCGAGCGTCTGGAGGGCGACCTGCGCGATCTCGGACTCGCGCTTTCCGATGAACTGCTGTGCGGCCGTGCGGATCGCTTCCTCGGCCCGCGCGACCTTGACCTGCGCCACTCCGTCCACGGTGACGGCCACGCCCTCCTTGGTATAGACCTTCGCCGTCTCCACGGGCAGCGTCATGACCTCGAGTGAGATGCTCTGCGCCTTGTAGAAGAACGGGACGACGATGACGCGGCCGCCGACCGTCACCTTCGGCCGGGAGCCGCCCCCCGACCTGATCACGGCCTCGTTGGGCCCTGCTACCTTGATGATTGGAGCCATATGCACTTCTCCTCACGTTGCCGGTCACCCAGCGAGTGCCGGTTACTTGTTTCCTCGTTTGATTGTCCGGCGGATCCGATCCGCCACTGCCGACACTAACACTCGCGTCCTCGAGCCCGATTCCGGGGACGAGTCCGACACCTTGATCACCCCGCCGCTGTAGACGCTGATCACGCGCACGTCCTGGCCGGCGCTGATGCTCGTCCATTCCTCGGTGGTGGCGGACCACTCCCGGTCGCCGATGCGGACCATGCCCGACGGCGCCAGATCGGAGAGCGCGACCCCGCGCGCCCCGATCAGCGCTTCGTCGGGTGTGCCGACGAAGGCGTCGGCCGACCCTCCCTCTCTCGCGAGGTTGAACAGTGTGAACAGCGCTCCGGCAAGCACCACCGTCATGGCGCCGATCAGCCAGCGGTCCACCTCGACCGCCGGCTCCGGGATCACCGACGACTCGAAGAACCCGCCGAAGATCAGGAAGGAGCCGACCAGGAACGAGACCACGCCGCCGGCCCCAAAGGCGCCGATGCCGGGCGCCTGCAGTTCGAAGAAGAACAGGCCCATCGCGAACAGGATGAGAGCCACGCCAACCCAGCTGACCGGGAGTTGCCCGAACGCGATGAAGGCGAGCAGCAGCGCGATCACTCCGACCACGCCCGGGCCGAACACCCCCGGACTGAAGAACTCCGCCAGCAGCGCCAGGCTCCCAAGGCTGAGCAGGAGGTAGGCGATGTTCGGGTCGGCGATCAGTCCCAGGAAGCGCTCGAGCATCGTCTTCCTGACTTCGCGGACGGGCAGGTCGGTCGTGCTCACCACAACGGTCCCGCTGGCGGTCTCGGCCGTACGCCCGTCGACCTGGTTCAGCAGGTCGGCCATGTCGGTGGCGATCAGATCGATGATCCCGAGGGCGATCGCCTCGTCCGCCGAGTAGGCGAGTGCTCTCGTGACCGTGTCCTCAAGAGCGGCGGCGTTGCGGTTCCGCTGTTCCGAGATTCCCCTGATGAGCGCGCGGATGTCCTCGTTGACCTTGTCCCTCAGCGTTGGGGGCAGTTCCCCGCCCGACGAGCTCACGGGCGACGCAGCGCCGATGTTGGTGGCGGGGGCCATCACGGCGAAGTTGGCGGCGACCGTAATGAACGTGCCGGCCGACGCCGCCTGCGCACCGGCAGGCGAGACGAAAACGGCCACGGGCGCCCGGGACCCGAGGATCGCCTCGATCATGTTGCGCATCGAGTCGGCGCGCCCTCCGGGCGTGTCGAGCTCAATCACGATGAGCGCGGCGCCGTCGTCGGCAGCCTTGTCGATCGTCCTCGAGAGGTAGCGTTCGCTGACGGCGTCGATCACGCCGTCAAGCTTGATGAGGGCGACGTGATCGCCCTCCGCGCGTGCGGACCCGGGCCAGTGCGCAAACAACAGCAGGAGCAGGCCCGCAGCCACCAAGGCGAGGCCTATGCCGCGCGCTGTGCCTCTCGTCATGCGATAGGGGCTCGGCTCAGTTGGACGTGATAGTTCGGTACCATCGAGTGCATATCAGTATATACGAATGTTCGTAGGGGCGCCAGTGAGACAGGTCGTGACGCACCGCGGCTGCAACGGGCAGTGGAGCGGGAGATGGGATTCGAACCCACGACCCTCTGCTTGGGAAGCAGATGCTCTACCCCTGAGCTACTCCCGCATCGCCGCTCCGGCAGGGCACCATTAAGCGCCGCGCGCCCTCGCGCGTCAACGCGGCCCCCGAGGCGAGAGGAACGCGGCAGCCGCTGCCATCGGCTACCATCGCGCACGGCACGAGCACCGAACGTCCTCTGAGGGCGAGCACGGCGAGCGGAGGTGAGCGATGAAGTTCGGCGCGTACCTGATCAATCCGCCGAACCTGCCCTATGCCGCCGGCGGCGCCTCCGCCTCCGACTACGGCGAGGCCGACAGTGTGACCTCGCCCGGCTACCTGCGTGAGTGCGCCCGTCACGCTGAGGAGTTGGGCTTCGACTCGATCTGGTTCCCGGACCACGTCGTCATCCCCGCCTCCTACAGCTCGCGCTACCCGTACCAGGAGTACGAGGGCGGCGAGTACCGCCGCTACCCCTACGACGAGACCGCGTTCCCGGAGCCGATGACTGCCCTCGCCTACGTCGCGGGCGCCACCGACCGCATCAAGCTGCGCACCGGCGTACTGATCCTGCCGGAGCGCAACCCCGTGCTCTTCGCGAAGGAGCTCGGCACCCTCGACGCGCTCTCCGGCGGCCGCGTCGAGCTCGGCATCGGCATCGGCTGGCTGCGCGAGGAGTTCGAGGCGCTCGGCATCTCCTGGCCGAACCGCGGCCGGCGCTGCGACGAGTACATCGAGGCGATGCAGGAGATCTGGAACAACGAGGTCGCCAGCTACGACGGTGAGTTTGTCTCGTTCTCGGAGATCCGCTGCGACCCCAAGCCGGTCCAGCCCGGCGGCGTGCCGCTGATCGTCGGCGGCCACACGAAGGCTGCGGCCGTCCGCGCAGGGCGCTACGGCGCCGGCTACCTGCCGCTCGGCTATCACCAGGCCAGCGACGGCTTCGAGTTCATGGACGCGATGCGCGAGGCCGCCGAGCAGGCTGGCCGCGATCCCGACGCGATCGAGCTCTCGGCCGGCGGCGCGCCGGACCCGGACTACCTCGAACAGCTCGCCGAGGCAGGCATCGACCACGTCTTCCTGCAGGCCTGGCAGCCGACGATCGAGGCGACCAAGGAAGGCCTGCAACGGATCGCCGAGGACATCATCCCGAAGTTTCGCTAGCGAGGATCGGCAAACGGCCTCGGTGTGAGGGAGTGCGTGTGACGGACGGCGAGGCCATGGACCACCACCAGCGCTGGATCGAGTGGCGCGAGCAGACGCCCGCGCTGCGCGAGTACGCCTACATGAACTCCGGCTTCGCCGGGCCGGAGCGCATCGCGGTCCACGCCGCGATGCGCCGCCGCTTCGACCTCGAGCTGTTGCACGGCTCGACGACGCGCCACGCCCTCGACGACCGCTACGAGCTCGCCGACCGCTACCGCACCGTCATGGGGCAACTGCTCGGGGGTGCATCGCCGGACGAGATCGCGATCACCGGCAACACCTCCGAGGGCATCAACATCGTCGTCAACGGCCTCGGCATGCAGGCCGGTGAGTGCCTCATCACCACCGGGGTCGAGCACGGCTCCGGCATCGTGCCCGCCTACTACCAGCGCGCGCGCCACGGCTGCGAGCTGGCGATCGTACCGATCGACGCGCAGGACTCGCTCGGGCAGCAAATGGAGTCCTTCGTCGGCGCGCTCGACAGTGCGGAGTGCCCGATCAAGCTGGTCATCCTCTCCGAGATCTCGTACTCGACGGGGCAGCTGTTGCCGCTCAACGCCATCGTCGAGGAGACGCACCGCCGAGGCGGCCTCGTGCTCGTCGACGGCGCGCAGACGGCCGGGCACATCCCGATCGATGTGCGCGCGAGCGGCGTCGACTTCTACGCGATCCCGTCGCACAAGTGGCTGTGCGGCCCGGACGGCCTCGGCGCGCTCTACGTGCGCGAGGATCTGATCCCGCTGGTCGCCCCCACCAAGGTGTCGGGCCGCGCCGCCGCGGAGTACGACCTCGAGGGCGGCTTCGAGCCCGAGCGCGAGAAGATCACCAAGTACGAGCTGACGACGACGGCGACGGCGCTGATCGCCGGCACGATCGAGGCGGCCGAGTGGTACCTCGACTCGGGCCCGGAGGCGGTCTTCGAGCGAACGCGCGAGCTCAACCGCTACGCCGACGAGCGCTTCAGCCGCATCGAGGGCGTCGAGGTGGTGAGCCCGCACCACGACGCGACGCGCACGGGGCTGTTCTGCTTCACCGTCGACGGCGTCGAGGCGGCCGACGTGAACGCCTTCCTCCAGCAGGAGGGACGGGTCGTCTGCCGCTCGGTCGCGCAGTTCAACAGCGTCCGGCTCTCGCTGCACGCATTCAACACCGAGGCCGAGATCGACCGGACCGCCGAGACGGTGGAGCGCGCCATCCTCGAGGGCATCCCCGACGACGTCGAGCCCGCGATCCCGCCGCAGCTCATGGCAGGCGGCGCCGGGCCGTAGCGCCGGCGCGCCAGCTGGTTCTCTCTACGGCCGCACGCCGCGGCGGCGCTTCGGGCCGCCGCCCAGCTCGTGCGGGAGCACGCGGTAGGCGTGCTCCACGAAACGCTCGAGGTGCGAGCGCGTCTCGCGCGGGTCGATGATCTCCTCGACGCCGAAGGCCTCGGCGGTGCGGAAGATGTTGCTCATCCGCGCGAACTCGTCCTCCAGCTCCTGGCGGCGCGCGTCCGGGTCCGGGGACGCCTCGATCTCGCGGCGGTACGCGGCCTCGACGCCGCCCTCGATCGGCAGGCTGCCCCACTCGCCGCTCGGCCAGGCGATGCGATAGCGCAGCCGCGAGTCGCCGGGGACCATGCCGCCCATGCCGTAGCACTTGCGCACGATGATCGTGATCGCCGGGACCGTGGCCTGCATGCCCGCCCAGGCGGCGCGGATGCCCCGGCGCAGCGTGGCCGCGCGCTCGGCCTCGGGACCGATCGCAAAGCCCGGTGCGTCGACGAAGAAGACGAGCGGGATGTGGAAGTAGTCGCACATGTCGACGAAGTGCGCCTGCTTCTCCGCCCCGTCGCCGTCGAGGGCGCCTCCGTAGGCAAGCGGGTTGTTGGCGACGACGCCGACGGGGTGGCCGTTGATGCGCGCGAAGGCGGTGATCAGGCTGAGGCCGTAGTGCGGCTTGATCTCGAAGATCGAGCCCTCGTCGAGCGTCGATTGCAGGATCTTGTGCATCGAGTACGGGCGACGCCGGTCGCGCGGCACGATCTCGGCGAGCGGCTCGGGGTCGGGCGGCTCGCCGCTGAACTCGGCGACCGGGGGCAGCTCGTAGACGTTGGAGGGCATGTAGGAGAGGAAGGCGCGGATCTGGCGGAAGGCGTCCTCCTCGTCGGCCGCCTCGTTGTCGATGATGCCGGACTCTCGGACGTGGATCTGCGGGCCGCCGAGCTCGCGAGGCGTCACCTCCTGGCCCATCGAGCGGCGGACCAGGGGCGGTCCTGCGGCGAAGACCGCCGAGGTCTCCTTCGTCATTACGCTCCAGTGCACGAGCTGCGAGCGGCCGGCCGGACCGCCCGCCGCGTAGCCGAGGACGGCCCCGACGACGGGCACATGGAGCATCGCCTCGACGGCTTCCTGGAACTGGTAGTTGCCGATGACGAGCTGCGGGGCGCCCTCGGTGGCCATGGTCTGGACGCTGCCGCCGCCGCCTTCGATGAGCAGGACGAGCGGGACGAGGTACTCGCGCGCGACGTCCTCTGGGAAGCCGCCGGTGTCGCCGCCCTTGTCGCGTTGCTTGAACTGCTTGGCGGAGCCGCCGCGGATCGTGAAGTCCTCGCCGCCGATCGCGACGTGCCGCCCATCGATCTTGCCCAGCCCCATCACGTACGGGGCCGGCGTGAAGTCGGTCAGCCGCCCGTCCTCGTACTCCCCCGCGCCGGCGAGCACGCCGACCTCGTGGAAGGAGCCGGCGTCGAGGAGCAGGTCGAGGCGCTCGCGGATCGTGTACTGGCCGCGCGAGTGCTGCCGCGCGATCCGGTCCGGCTCGCCGCCGGCGCGCGCCAGCTCGGTGCGTTGCTTGATCTCGTCGAGTCTGTCCTGCCAGACCATGCGCCGCTCCCCGACGTCCGCGAGCCCTACGGCCGCACGCCGGGGCGCGACTTCGGGCCGGCGGCGACCTCGTGCGGGAGCACGCGGTAGGCCATCTCGACGAAGCGCTCGAGGTGGGAGCGGGTCTCTCGAGGGTCGATGATCTCCTCGACGCCGAAGGCCTCGGCGGTGCGGAAGATGTTGCTCATCTGCGCGAACTCGTCCTCGAGCTCGCGACGGCGCGCCTCCGGGTCGGGGGAGGCCTCGATCTCGCGGCGGTAGGCGGCCTCGACGCCGCCCTCGATGGGGAGGATGCCCCAGTCCGCGCTCGGCCAGGCGATCTTGTAGCGCAGCCGCGAGTCGCCCGGAACCATGCCGCCCATGCCGTAGCACTTGCGCACGACGATCGTCAGCGCCGGCACGGTCGCCTGCATCCCCGCCCAGGCGGCGCGGATGCCGCGCTTGAGGGTCGCGGCGCGCTCGGCGTCGGGGCCGACGGCGAAGCCGGGCACGTCGACGAAGAAGACGAGCGGGATGTGGAAGTAGTCGCACATGTCGATGAAGTGCGCCTGCTTCTCCGCCCCGTCGCCGTCGAGGGCGCCCCCGTAGGCGAGCGGGTTGTTCGCGATCACGCCGACCGGGTGCCCGTTGATGCGGGCGAGGGCGGTGATCAGGCTGAGGCCGTAGTGCGGCTTGATCTCGAAGATCGAGCCCTCGTCGAGCGTCGATTGCAGGATCTTGTGCATCGAGTAGGGGCGGCGGCGGTCGCGCGGGATGATGTCGCCGAGGCCGCTGGGGTCGGGCGGCGCGTCGTTGAACTCGGCGACGGGTGGCAGCTCGTAGACGTTGGAGGGCATGTAGGAGAGGAACGCCTTGATCTGCCGGAAGGCGTCCTCCTCGTCGGCCGCCTCGTTGTCGATGATGCCGGACTGGCGGACGTGGATCTGCGGGCCGCCGAGCTCGCGAGGCGTGAGCTCCTGGCCCATCGCCCGCCGCACGACGGGCGGCCCGGCGGCGAAGACGGCGGACGTCTCCTTCGTCATCACGCTCCAGTGCACGAGCTGCGAGCGGCCGGCCGGGCCGCCGGCGGCGAAGCCGAGCACCGCGCCGACGACGGGCACGTACATCATCGCCTCGACGGCGGGCATGAACTGGTGGTTGCCGGCGAAGAGCGGGGGCGCGCCTTCCGAGGCGATGCGCTGCACGTTGCCGCCGCCGCCCTCGATCAGCAGCACGAGCGGGACGAGGTACTCGCGGGCGAGCTCCTCGGGGAAGCCGCCGACGTCGCCGCCCTTGACGCGCTGGGAGAAGTGCTTGGCGGAGCCGCCGCGGATCGTGAAGTCCTCGCCGCCGATGGCGACGTGGCGCCCGTCGATCTTGCCGAGGCCCATCACGTACGGCGCGGGCGTGAACTCCTTGAGCTCGCCGTCCTCGTAGAGCCCCGCGCCTGCGAGTGCGCCGACCTCGTGGAAGGAGCTGTCGTCGAGCAGGATGTCGAGGCGTTCGCGGATCGTGTGCTGGCCGCGCGCGTGCTGGCGCTCGATGCGGTCCGGCTCGCCGCCGGCGCGCGCCAGCTCGGTGCGCTGCTTGATCTCGTCGAGCCTGTCCTGCCAGACCATCGCGTCGCTCCTCCGCGTCCGCGCGCCCTCGTGGGGGCGGTGGCAGGGTAGCGCGTCGGGGGCGGGGGCGTGTGGGGAGGGGCGGGCTACTCGATGGTTGGGAGGTCGGCCGGGTCGGCGGGCAGGCGGATCTCGATGCCAGTCACGCTGGCGCCGTCCACCTCGATCGTGGTCGCCTCGGCGTTGTCGGTGGTAAAGCCGCTCGGGCCGCCGTACCAGCCGACGAGGCGCCAGGCCCCGCCCTCCAATGCGTAGATCTGGAGGGTGAACGTACCGTCCTGGTGCTCGAGGTCGAACGTGCCGTCGGCGGCGCTTCCTCCGAACTTGCTGTTGCCGGTCGAGTCGCCCCACAGCCACAGGCCGATCCCCGCCACCGGCTCCCCGCCGGGGCCGAGTATGGTGCCTCCGACCCGAGGAATCCGAACCTCAGGCAGGTCTTCAGGGTCCGCCGGGAGCCGGATCTCGATGCCGCTGGTGTCGGTACGGTTGACCTCGATCGTTGTGACCCGGCCGAAGTCGGTCACGAAGCCACCCTCGCCGTACCACCCCACATGGCGCCAGGAGCCGCCTTCATTCACGTGGATCTCGATCTTGTGCGTGCCGCCTTGCAGATACAGTTCGAATGTGCCGTCCCGAGGCGTCTCCACGAACCATGGTTCGCCGACTCCCTCGCCTCCCACCCGCACGCGAATACCCTCGACCCCCGAGCCCTCCGGCCCGCTCACGACACCCGCGATGCGCCCAACGGTGCTGGCTGAGAGCAACGCTGCGCGATGTTCCTCGAATGCCACGTGGAAGCCGTCAACGGTGATCCCGAAGGTGGACGCGAAGGCGTCCTCCCAGGTTGTGTGTTCGCTGAGCCCCCGCCAGTAGTCGGCGTACGTACTCATTCCTGTCTGGTCGATCAGCCATTCGGTTGCGAGGGCCCCCAGGCCGTAGACCGATCTCCGTTGGGCTGCCCAGTTTGCGATGCCTTCAAGTTCACGCAACGTACCGCTGTAGTTTGCACTCCGGACGACCGCCAGGTCCTGGTACCGATCGTACGATCCCACGTGGACGAAGGATTCGTAGATGGCTCCGCCCTCGACCATCCAGACCGGGGTGCCCCGGTAGCCACCGCCGGACCACTCAAGCTGGATCACGTGGAAGTACTCGTGCGCAAGGAGGAGACTGTTTACCGCTCCCTCTCTCACATAAGGTCCGTAGATGAACATGACACGCGTGCCCTGGAGCGTCGTGACTCTGCCCGCTGAACTGAATGTTTCGGGACTGCTTCCACCAAGCTCTCCGTACGCTGAGCGGACGGCTTCCAGGTCCGCCCCCATGTACACACCGAACTCGGGCGCTTCGACTCCGTACCGTTCGGCGTAGTAGGCCACGACGTTGTCCATGGCAGCGTGGTAGGCAGCCTGGCGGTCCGGAGGCACATCGCCCACGAACACGATTTCCGGGTACAGCGGGATTGGTACCGGAGTGGGCGTAGGCCTTGGAGTGGGCGTGGCCGTCGGAGTCGGCGAAGGTGCCTGCGTTGGCGTGGCCGTTGGGCTCGGCGAGGGCGTGGCCGTCGGAGTCGGCGAGGGTGCCTGCGTTGGTGTGGCCGTCGGGGTTGGCGAGGGCGTCGCCGTCGGAGTCGGCGAGGGTGCCTGCGTTGGCGTGGCCGTCGGGGTTGGTGTGGCGGTGGCCGTTGGCGTAGCGGTCGCCGTCGCGACGGGCGTGGCGGCGCTCGGCGAGGGCGCAGGCTCCACATCGCCGTCGCCGGTGCAGCCCGCGAGGACCAGCCCGAGGACGGCGAGCGCGACCGCCCGACGCAACGTGCTCATCATCCGCGAAGCCTCCACGACGCGCGCGAGCCAGCTCGGTGCGGTGCGCCCTCGCCGAGCCTGTCCTGCCAGACCATCGCGCCGCTCCTCCGCGTCCGCGCGCCCTCGTACGCCCTCGGTGGGGCGGGGAGAGGGTAGCGCGTCGGGGGCGTGTGGCGTCGGGCGGGCTACTCGATGGTTGGGAGGTCGGCCGGGTCGGCGGGCAGGTGGATCTCGATGCCGGTGACGTCCGCGTCGGCGATCTCGATCGCTGTCGCCTCGGCGCGGTCGGTCGTGAAGCCGCTCGCGCCGCCGTACCAACCGACGTGGCGCGGGGGTATGTCCCCAACCGCGGAGAGCCTAATCGTATACATCCCATTGAAGACGTGGAGACCGAAGGCGCCACCCGCGCTTGCCTCAGCGATCCAAACCGAGGTTCCCAGCAATGTGAGACCAATACCTCGAAGCGCCTCGCCGTCTGGCCCGAGTACGACGCCCTCCACCCTGCCGGCGGGGAGTTCCGCGAGTGACTCCTCGACGTACTCTTCGAACGTCTCGTAGAACTCGTCGGGTGCAATCTCGAAGGCCGACGTAAAGGCGTCCTCCCAGGTCCTGCTCGTGCGAAGCAGGTCCCAGTAGCGAAGATGCGAATTCGCTCCGGCGTGGTTGGCGAGCCATTCGCTCGCGAGTGCGCCCGCAGGATAGCCGCATGCCACTTCGATGGCGGAAATCTCGAAGCTCTCGAAGTCGCGCAGCTGACCCTCGCAATTCGAGCTAGAGATGGTGGCCCGCGGGCGGTAACTCCCCCAGAGTCCGCTGTGGAGCCAGGACTGGTACTCGGCACCTCCCTCGACGAGCCAGCGTGGGGTCGTACTCAGGTCGGTCTCGGACAACACCACTTGCAGGATGTGAAAATACTCGTGAGCCAAGAGTCTCGCGTCGCTGGATTTGACACCGAAGCTACCAGCGACGAGCAGCGCCCATGTACCCCGGATGTTCCAGATCGTGGCCCGGACGTTGGGTAGATTGGCGTTTCGTATCCCCAGATCCTGAAGCGCGCCCCGGATAGCTTCTATGTCAGCGCCGACATAGACGGCGAACTCGTTCTCCACGCCATACCGTTCGGAGTAGAAGGCCACCACCTCCTCCATCGAGGCGTGGTAGTCAGCCTGGCGGTCGGCGGGAACGTCACCAACGAACACGATGTCCGGATAGAGCGGGATCGGCTCCGGTGCCGGAGTGGGAGTGGAAGTCGGAGTGGGCGTGGGAGTTGCCGTGGGTGTCGGAGTTGGCGAGGGCGTAGGTGTCGTTGTCGGCGAGGGTGTCGGCGTCGGCGCCGCCGTCGAGGTGGGCGTTGGTGTCGGCGAGGGTGTCGGCGTCGGCGTGGCCGTCGAGGTGGGCGCCGGTGAGGGCGTTGGTGTCGGCAAGGGCGTTGTGGTTGCGGTCGGCGTTGCGACGGGCGTCGCCGCGATGGGCGTGGGCGCGGGCCTCGCGCTCCCGCCGCCCGTGCAGCCCGCGAGGACTAGCCCAAGGACAGCGATCGCGGCGATCCGCAGTGGCATGCCAATAGTGCCCATGGCCCGAACATTACAGGACGCTGCGCCGAACGCGGGGCGGCCGGCGCGGGAGGCCTCGATGGCGGCGCGCTACCCCCGGGGCAGCGCGAGGCCGCGCGTGGCGATGATGTTGCGCTGGATCTCGCTGGTGCCGCCGCCGATCGTCGAGGAGACGGCCTGCAGGTAGCGCTGCGACGCCGCGCCGTGCTGGCCCTCCTCGCGGTGCTCGTCCCAGAGGTTGCCGTAGAGCCCGATCAGCGACATGTGCAGCTGCGCGATGCGCTGCGTCATCTCCGAGTTGAAGAGCTTCGCGACCGAGGCCTCCATGTTCGGGACCAGACCCTGCACCTGCATCGTCATGATGCGGAACGAGAACAGCATCCCCACCTCCGCCTCGATCGCGCGATCGGCGAACTCAGCGCGCAGCATCGGACGCTCGCTGAGATGCGT
Source organism: Dehalococcoidia bacterium (assembly GCA_965207415.1). Lineage (GTDB taxonomy): Bacteria > Chloroflexota > Dehalococcoidia > UBA2979 > UBA2979 > VXMT01. The sequence goes on along the minus strand of CBDBMD010000003.1, from coordinate 1,978,054 downwards.
CTCCTCGTCGGGCAGCTCGTTCGCGAGGTCGACGATGCGGTTCACGAGCTGGCTGGCGCCGATCGAGTTGCCGATGCCCGAGCGCTCGAAGTCGAGCAGGGTGGCGGCGGCGTACCAGCCGCGGTCCTCCTCGCCGATCATGTTGGCGGCGGGGATGCGCACGTCCTCGAAGAAGACCTCGTTGAAGCTGTGACGGTCGGCCATGTTGACCAGCGGGCGCACGCTGATGCCGGGCAGGTCCATGTACATCCAGAAGAAGGAGATGCCGCGGTGCTTCGGCGCGTCCGGGTTCGTGCGGGCGATGAAGTACATGCCGTCCGCCTTGTGGGCGCGGCTCGTCCAGATCTTCTGCCCGCTGATCACGATGTCGTCGCCCTCGCGCTTCGCGCGAGTCTGCAGCGAGGCGAGGTCGGAGCCGGCGCTCGGCTCGGACCAGCCCTGGCACCACTCGAACTCGTCCGAGAGGATCTTCGGCAGGTGCTGCTGCTTCTGCTCCTCGCTGCCGGTCAGGATCAGCGTCGGGCCGAACATCATGACGGCGATGCCGAGCAGCCCGGAGATCCCGCCGACGCGCCCCGCCAGCTCCTGATTGAGGATGAACTGCTCGGTGACGGTGAGGCCGAGCCCGCCGTACTCCTTCGGCCAGTGCGGCCCCAGCCAGCCGCGCTCGGCGAGCGCCTTGCGCCAGCGCAGGGTCACGCCCTCCGAGTCGGAGCCGGCCCGCTCCATCAGCGGGTCGTCGCCCGGGCGTTCGGCAACCGTCGCGGTCTCCTCGATGAAGTCGCGCACCATGGCGCGGAATTCCGCCTGATCGGGGGTGTCCGTGAAATCGACCATCGCTCGCCTCCTGCAGCCCCGCGAGCATAGCCGTCGCCGCATCTACGCGGGGTGCGAGCTCACCGAGGCGGTCACGTAGCGCCGCCGGTGCGGTAAGGTGCGCATCCGAGGGAGGCGAGCAATGTCCCGACCCGAGCGCATGACCTTTGGCGTCTTCATGGCGCCGTTCCACCCGATCAACGAGAACCCGACGCTGGCCTTCGAGCGCGACCTCGAGCTGCTCGAGTGGCTCGACGCGCTCGGCTATGACGAGGCGTTCATCGGCGAGCACCACAGCGCCGGCTGGGAGACGATCGCCAGCCCCGAGGTGTTCATCGCCGCCGCCGCCCAGCGCACGCGCCACATCCGCTTCGGCACCGGCGTGGTCAGCATCCCGTACCACCACCCGTTCATGGTCGCCGACCGCATGGTGCTGCTCGACCACCTGACGAGGGGCCGCGTGATCCTCGGCGTCGGGCCGGGGGCGCTGGCGACGGATGCCTACATGATGGGCATCGACCCGGCGCGGCAGCGCGAGATGATGGACGAGGGCCTGGGGGTCATCAAACGGCTCTTCACGGAAACCGAGCCGTTCAGCGTGAAGAGCGACTGGTTCGAGCTGAACGACGGGATGCTCCAGATCCGGCCCTACCAGTACCCCTCGATCCCGCTCGTGGTCGCCTCCGTGCAGACGCCCGCGGGCGTGACGACGGCGGGCAAGCACGGCGCGGGGGTGCTCTCGCTGAGCACGCCGCGCGGCATGGTGCGCGAGACCTCGCTCAAGGAGCTGTGGTCGATCGCCGAGCAGACCGCCGCCGAGCACGGCAACGAGATGCGCCGCGAGGAGTGGCGGCTCTCGATTCCGATCCACCTCGCCGACAGCCGCGAGGAAGCGATGGCGGACGTGCGCCGCGGCCACCGAAACGTGACCCGCGAGTACTTCGACAAGACGCTCGGCCACGCCTCGCCGAACGTGCCGGACGACTGCCTGCTCGAGTACGTGATGGAGCGCCACGGCGTGATCGTCGGCACGCCCGACGACATGATCGAGGCGCTCGAGCGGCTGCAGGAGATCAGCGGCGGCTTCGGCGGGATGCTCGTGCGCGTCGAGGACTGGGCGCCGCGCGAGAAGATCCTGCGTAGCTACGAGCTGCTGGCCCGCTACGTGATGCCGCACTTCCAGGGCTCGGTCGCGTCGATCCAACGCTCCAACAAGTGGGCGCAGGAGAACCGCGACCCGATCCACGAGCGCCGCGTGCTCGGCGTGCGCACCGCGACCGAGGCCTACTTCGGGGGCAACTCCTCGGGCGACGGCTCGTAGCGCGGGCGGCGGCGCCGCAATCCCGGCGAGACTGCGAGGCGCCCTCGGACGCCGCGCGTTGCCGCGTCCCCCGTGCTGCGCCGCAGCCTCTTCACTCGCTCCCGCCCCAGCCCGGCGTCTCCACGGACGCAATGATCTGGTCGAAGAGGGCGTTGACCCTGCTTGCATCCACGCCATCCGGTATCTCTCGGCCCGTCTCTGCGCCGGTGTCGTTGTCAACAAACAGCTCGGAGCCGCTCGCCACATCTCCTATGACGAGGTGATAGACGCCGTCCGCATAGAAGCCGTCCACGATGCCAATGGTGACGCCCGCCGGTATCCGGATGACGTTCCCGGTTTCCTAATCGACACCAAAAACTTTGCTATTCATGGAAAACGATGTTGCCTCCGCGAGACGGGTAGGGGCGAGCCGTCCGCAGAGGCGCTCAAGGTGACGGCTCTCTCCCGCGAGCGTAGGAACAAGGTACCCCGTTGGGTTGGGCTTACTGCTCTTGCCCCACGGGCCGCCACCAGTTTGAGGGGAAGGCGTACGCGGTAGTCGATCACAGTACTGACCCGTGATGGCACGCGGCAAGCCTACGGGTACGGTACTGCAACTATCGAGTTTGTCGTGGGGCTGTAGCGTGCTGCTCGCGCCTACACTTCAGGCTCCGCTCCTCGAAGCCGTTGCATGTGCGGAGATTCGAGTGGGCGGCACTGCCAAGCTGCGCGTGGAGGAGGCGGTCGCCTGCTCGCAAGGGCCCCTTAGGGCCGTCGCGATCACCGAGGTCGAGCGGCGCACCCCTTAGAGTCAGGGCTCGGATGGTGGTCCACCTCGGGATGTGGTTATGGGATGTGGTATATGGTGTTGGTTATGGTATGGAACCATGAACCAGTTGAGGAGGGCGTAGGCGTCTGCGCTTGGCGCAAGAGATAACAAGCGACGGCCCCGGTTTCGCGGGAGACCTGTGGCGGCCGGCTGCCTTGCTGCTCGGCGCTATCCTCTGTCTCGCTGTGGCCGAGCGCGTTGATGCGGCCCAGCACGGCGCAGGTACGGTGCGTGTAGAAGTCCGCGTCTGGCAGAACGTGAAGGATTCCACGGCGATACGTCTCAGCGCACGCCCCGCGGATGGTTCGTGGCGAACACTGGGCAGCTTTCCCCTGATCCTCGACGACGGCATCAGCACCAGTGGCCGATTCCGCTACGGGGACGCCCGTCTCGACATTCCTCTCCCGGGGCACACGGCGGCCGCGCCGGTCGACCTGCGCATCTGGCAGCATGTGGACGACGGCGAGGAACTCCATGTCAGCGTGCGTGCCGCGGGTAGTTCGTGGCGAACGTTCGGGACCATCCCCCTGGTCCCGTCCGGCCTGAGCGGCGACGGGCGGCTTCGTTTCGGGGACATCACCCTGGAGGTACCGCTGCCCTCGACCGAGGTCACGACGCTTGCCGAGGGGTTCGGGTGGAACGACGCCTCCAGCCCGACTGGCTGGAACGGATTCGGCCTCACCGTCGGCCGCGACGGCTCCGTGATCGTCGCCGATCGGGAGAACCACGTGATTCGCCGTGTTGCGCCCGACGGAGCAGTCACGACCATCGCCGGCAGTTGGGGGCAGCCGGGCTTGCAGGACGGTCCGGACGAGACCGCCCGGTTTCGCTACCCCGAAGACGTTGCGGTCGCGCCTGACGGCACGATCTACGTGGCCGATTTCGGCAACCATCGTGTCCGCAAGATTACACCCGACGGCACGGTGATCACCGTCGCGGGGGGCGAACGCGGGGAAGCGCGGTGGGACGAGATGCGGGATGGTCCGGCCGAACAGGCACTCTTCGACAGTGAGGGCCCCCAAGGGCTTGCCCTGGATGGGCATGGAGACCTGTACATCGTGGACCGCAACGCGGTCAGGCGCCTCTCACCGTCGGGTTGGGTATCGACCGTCGTCGGCGGCAACGGTCTGGGCTGGCGCGATGGCCCCGCGGACGAGGCGCAAGTCACGGGTTTGTACGACATCGCCCTGGACGAGGCGGGCAATCTTTACGTGATCGACGACGCGCGCGGCGGTGGCGCGGAGCCCGGGCGCGTGCTCGCGATCCGAAAGATTGGCGTGGACGGGATCGTCGAAACCCTCTACCAGGAGGACGCCGCGCCGACGTTCGGCGGCACCCTGGCGTATCCCGCCGGGATCGCAGTCTCGGGGAGCGGCACGGTTTATCTCTCCAACTCGGGGCGCGACCAGATCGTCATGCTGACGGAGGAGGGTGAACTGCGGGCCGTTGCCGGTACGGGCGAGGAAGGCCACCTCGACGGCTCTCGCGGCACCGCGAGATTCAGCGCCCCGGGCAGGATGGCGTTCGCTCCCGACGGCGCGCTCGTGATCGCCGACCAGAGCGGGACCGTGATCCGCCGGGTTGCCGTCGGCGGAGGCGACGCTGGCTCCGAAGCCGTTCCTCTCGCGCGAGCGAGCGCGCTCCCCCGCGTTCCCAGTGTGCGTGTGAGCGTCTTCGCTGGCTCGGGCGAGCAGGGGTTTCGGGACGGACCGGCGGAGACCGCGCAGTTCTTGTTCCCTTCGGCCATGGCCCTCGACGACTCAGGGAACATCATCGTCGCAGACGCGGGCAACAATGCGATTCGCAGCGTGGCCGCGGATGGGACGGTGACGACCCTTGCCGGAGGCAACGGGGCTGGTACGCGCGATGGTCCCTGTCGTGAGGCCCAGTTCACAGGGCCTTCCGGGGTGGTCTCGGACCCGGAGCGCGGGTCGCTCTATGTGTCCGACTCGGGCAGCCACCGGATTCGCAGGATCGATCACGGGGGTGCGTCTTGTGTCGTGACGACCGTCGCCGGCGGCGAGCAAGGTCTCGCCGACGGACCTGCCGCGGACGCGCAATTCGCCTTGCCGGCGGGGCTTGCCTTCGACGGCGAGGGGGGACTCTTGATCGCCGATACAGGCTACGGCCTGATTCGTCGACTCTCACCGGAGGGCTACGTCGAGACGATCGCTAGAGGCTCCCCTTTCGCATTCCTTGGGTACAATCCGGGCAGCCGTGATGGCCCGGTCGGTCTGGCGCGGTTCAACCTCTCCGGGGGGGAGCTCGTGGTAGACGACGAAGGCAGCATCGTCTTTCCCGAGTCCAACAACGTCATCCGCAAGATCGACAGCACGGGCTTCGTCTCGACGGTGTTCCGGACCGATGACTACAGCCGGGGCGGGGCGCTGTCGTCGTTCACCCAGGGCATCGCGATCGGCCCGGATGGGGATCTCTTTGTCGCCGACTACGGATTTGATCGGGTGGTGAGGGTCAGCCCCGATGGCACTCTCGCGATCGTTGCGGACAGGGAGAACTATCCGCCGCGCCCGGGGAGGTGGCACGGTCCGGATCCAGGTGGCCTGCTCTTGACGCCGACCGGCGAGCTGTTCGTCACGAGCCGACACGGCAGTGTGATCATCAGGATCACGTTCGAGGAGACCGCTGCGAAGTCGTCTCCAGCGTTGGCTGAGAAGTGACGGCGCGGCCCATAGCTGGAAAGGCATGAGTCGTGGGACGGCAGCAAGCGCCAGTTGTGAGAGTCCCGAGCAGGAAGTCATGGGAAGCGAGCGGAAGTTTCCCATGCGCGGCGGCGGGGACGCCGGAGGCGTCCCCGCCGGCAATCACCTACGGCGCATCAAGCCCGCTGGCGGACGGCTGTCTGGAGCGGCTGTCGCTGCGCTTCCGAGGAAGGGGTTGCGGCGATCCTTCACCTCACCCGAAGCGACGCTTGCACGGAGGCGTCCCCTCTCGCCCACAACGTTGATCGTGGGAAGTCGGCAGGTAGCCCGATAGCAGCGCGACTACGCCCTAGGCCGGAGCCCCAAGCACACCCCAGCGTTCCCTCGTCGCTCACTCACCGCCCGTCTCTGGGGTCGGCACCCTTCTCAGCGAGTCCACGACCTGGTCGAACAGCGCCTCCACATCACGGGCCGGGGCGCCCGCATCGTCGGAAAGCGTGATCTTCCAGATCACGCTCATGCCCGAGTCTGCGACGAGAAGATCGCCATCAGGCGTGATGAGTGTCGCCACAGGCCGGAACTGCTGGGAATTGAATGAGTCCCGATCAACAACGATCGCGGCCTCCCCATCGGGCGTGATCTGGACCACTCGACCGTATTTCGGGTCAGCGGCGTAAAGCGTTCCACCCGGAGCCAGGGCCAAGGCAGGCACATCCCAGGAGAGCACGCCGCCGTAGCGGGTCGGAATGTCCCAGAACACGACGGAGATGACTCCACCTTCGGCGACTCTGCGGATGGAGGTCCTGTCATTCAGGAGAGTCGCGAAGAACAGGGTGTCCGTCTCATCATCCAGCACGAACGCAGGGGTGAGAACGGTGGTCTTGTCCAGCGCGTCCTTCAGCTCGCCCTTGGGCGAGAGACGCCGAACCCGATAACCGTGTGCGGTGAGTTCGGTGTTCAGGAGGTTGCGCCGCTTCATCGGCGAGCGGGTGGAGCGCCTCCGGGCACGGCTGGACGAGTACCGGACGAGGGCGTCGGCGCACGCCGCCCAGCCCCTCGTGCTGGAGCGGGTCGTGGAGGGTGGGAGCTCGTATCTCTGTCTCCACCTTCTGGCCAGTGAAGTCGACCTCTGGCAGAGAGGCGAAAGCAGTCTCAAGTTCCCCAACCAGACCTCCAAGGTTGCCGAGAGGTGTGTCGCGAAGGAGGCTGATGCTCTCGTCATCGCCCTCAGGCACTACCCGTGTGATCTTGCCCAGAATGCGGAATGTGCCATCTATGACGTCGTTCAACGTGGGTCTACGAAGTATGGCCTCTCGGCAGTCAGCACTAACCGATGGGGTCCACACTCGACAATCAAGTCTTCGGTACCGGCAGCAGTTACAGCCTCGCGGACACCTCCCATATCCACCACCTGCGCCCGTTGAGGGGCGGTGAGGGCGTGATTCGTGCGGCGCGGTGTCCTGTACGGGGCGGGTCCGGGAGCGTGGGAGAGGCGATGTGCGGCGTCTGAGCGCTCGTGGCGATTTCGGGGGCGGATGAGGAGACGCCGCTGCCGGGCCGACCGGTTTCCGGTCGCCCGCGTAGGGCCGGGCGCGAGGCCGCGCCGGCGTCAGGGCGGGCTGTGGGCGACGGCGAGGATGCGGCGGCGCGCCGAGCGCAGCAGCGCGCAGGAGGGATGGCCCGCGCCCAGCTGGATGATCAGCCGCCGCGCGTGCCGCACGACGCGCCCCGGCAGCCCCAGCAGCGCGAAGCGCACGGCCTTCATGCGCTTGCCCGCCCAGGCCGGCCCCAGCGCCAGTGTCCTGAGCGCCGCGTGCAGGTTGCAGGCCAGCACCGCGTGCGTCCACCAGGCCGCGTTCGCCCCGAAGCGCCCCGACGGCAGACGCCCGCCCGCCAGGTCCATCTTCAACACGCTGTGGACCTCCTCGCCCTTGCCGCAGCGCGCGCGGTACCAGCGGACCAGCTCGTCACCGGGCAGGTCGAGGCGGTTGCTCACCACGCCGCGGATGCGGTACCAGCCCGCGCCCCCCAGCGCGACGGGGCCCAGGCCCTCCTCCAGCCCCGGCAGGGGCGGGTTGCGCAGCGGCTCGCGCACCGCCACGAAGCGGTAGTCCGGCCCCCTGTGCGAGAAGCCGAGCGCGTTCGGCACGAAGCACACCTCGGCGTACTGCTGACCGGTCTCCTCGCCGCCGGCGTCACGGAGCTCGCGCCACTCCCCCTCCTCCACCTCCGTCACGGCGGCCTTGAAGGCGGCCGTCACGTCCACCCCCACGGCGAAGCCGATCACCCCGAAGCGCTCGTTGCGTCCCTCGGCGCAGTAGCGCAGCAGTGCCCGCTCCACCCCCGGCGGCAGCGCCTCGATCGCCTCTTCGAGCACGCGCCGCTGCTCGTGGCCGGCGGGCACATTGCCGTCGCGGAACTCGGAATGGACGACTACCCCCGCCTCCGCCCAGTAGCTCGTGAGCGGCTGGTAGGCGCGCGTTCCCTCGTAGCTGTGGAGCGCCGTGCGCTTCTGCGTCTCCACCAGCGTGGCGTCCATATCGAGCGTGGCCTGCTCCTGCGGGGCCCGCCGCTGGAGGAACACCAGCAGGTCGGCGTTCACCCCCCCAGGCCGCGCAGCGCCGCCGTGGGCGCGGGGACGAAGGCGCGTCCGCGCTCGCGCCGCTCCTGCGCCCCCCGCGCGCGCCCGCGCAGGCCGTGGCGCTCGGCCGCGCGCACCAGCTCGCCCAGACCCGCGTCCCCCTCCAGCACGGCGACGTCGTCCACCGACTCCCCGCCAGCGAGGTTGAGCAGCACCAGCGCGAGCGAGAGCTGGCTCTCGCTCCAGCCCTGCGCGCGGGCCGCGGGGGCGTGCCGCTCCAGCGAACGCCGCAGCCCCGAGGCCTGCACCAGGTCGAGGTAGGGGAGCATGCCCGCCAGCGCGGTTACGCCGCCGGAGCGCGGGACCGCAGCGTAGTCGATAGGAAGGATTCCCTGTGTCATGCTGGTGCACCCCGTTGGTGATGGCTACGTTCGTTACAAACCCATCATGATCCCGTTTCACACCGGGGCCAACGGGGGCCTCCCACCACTCTCAGATGGTGGATCTGGGCACCTTGGATCTGGTTGACAATCTGAGGTGTCTGGTTTCCTGCTGGCCACCCTTCTGCTGACTGCCTTGCCCTTTCGACGTCTTCCACTACGCAAGTAGCACTTTCCGCACGTGCGCTACTACATGGTCCGCCGCTGTTGCTCTGCCCCGGAGGACTGCCCCAGCCCGAAGCCGATCCCGATCTGGAGCGCCGCAACGATCGCTAGTACGATGCCGGGCGGTGAAGGTGTTGCTGGTCGCCGGTGTACTTGCTGCCGTCGTCGGTGGGGCGGCGAGCCTTGCGCAGGGTGACGTTCCCGCCTGTGGCGCAGACGCGCCGTTCACGTTCACGCTCACGGCGGAGGGAAGGGCCTTCGACTACACGACGCTCGCCCTGCCTGCGCGCGTTGAGGTCGCGCTGACGCTCGACAATCGGGACGAGGATGTGACCCATAGCGTCATCTTCTACGCCGCCTATTCGCCGGAGCCGTACCACCCGGACGGATGTCTCTGCGGTTGCGGGGGCGATGGGCCGCAGCTTCGCTCGGAGCCGGTGACGGGAGTCGCCAGGCAGACATTCACCTTTGAATCGCCGCCGCCGGGCCGCTACGTGTTCTGGTGCGACTACCACCCCGACGTGATGGTCGGTGAGCTGGTCGTGCTGGAGTAGCTCGCCCCCCTTCTCCCGGCCGACCGGGGCTTGACGCCCGATCGCTCCCCTCCCTACCTCGCAAAGGCTCATCCGAACCGTCTTTCTGGCCCACCTGAGGCCGTTCTGGGGGAAGCCTTTCCCCTCTGAGGAGGGGACCGACCTTCATGGCATCTGTAGCGGTCCCGGTGACCCGGATGGGGCGCGCGATCCCCGTGATCGTGGGCGCCTCGGCCCGGTGAAACCGTGGGGGAGGAGTCGGCCAGGTGCGGGCAGTCCCGGGGAGCGAGCACCAGACATCCGATATGGTACGGTCAGCGGAACCGCAGGCCCCGACACGAGCCCGAGGAGAGACACGACATGCCCAGATATCTGGTGAAGGCTTCCTACAGCCCGGAGGGGGTGAAGGGCCTGCTCAAGGAAGGCGGCTCGGCCCGCCGTGACGCCCTGACCGAAGCGGTTGCGTCCGCTGGCGGGACGGTCGAGTCGTTGTTCTACGCGTTCGGCGGCGACGACCTCTACATCGTGATGGACGCGCCCGACAACGTCTCGGCGGCCGCGCTCGGACTCGCCGTCGCCGCGGGCGGCGCGATTACGTGGAATACCACCGTCCTGCTCACCCCCGAGGAGATCGACGAGGCGGCCCGCAAGTCCGTAACGTACCGGCCGCCGGGATCCTAAAGTAAGGCGCTCGCCAGGGGGCCTCGTACGGCCGTTCTGGTGCGTTCGGTCTCCCGTGCACCAGGCCGCCGTCCCTCGCGCCCTTGGTTCATTTGCTGTGATTGCGATGGATGGGCTCTCGGTTGCCGCCCGTCGGTCCGCGTCCATGATCTGGAACTGCCGGAAGCGCGGGAGTCAGCGAGCGCGCAGCACTCCGATGGCGTGTGATGCGAGAGCCCGTATGTTGATACCGCATGATGCGTGATCGGAGGTGGGCGGAGCAATGACGCCAGCACTGGCACGACGCGCCGTGGCGCTCTACCTTGCCATCACGGCGCTTGCCGTGGCCCTCCTCCTCATGCTGACGCCGGTCTTCCACGACGGCTCGCCAGAGTATCCCGCCTGGGAGGTGCTGAACTGGTTCATGGCCGCGGGGGTGGCGCTTATCGCGATCGCCGCCGTCCGCTCCTACCTCGCATTTGACGATGGCGAACGCGCCTCGATCGGCTACCTCCGCTCGCGGCTCGGCTTCTATGGCGCGATCGTGCTGGCAATGCTCTTCTTCTGGGGCTGGCTCTGGACCCTGAACCCCGAGAGCGAGACTGGGGCCGCCGTGACCTCGCACCTCGTCTACTTTCCGGTCATGGACGCCCTCTACGTCGTCCTCGCACTCAGCACCGCGCGCCGCCTCTGGCAAGGCCGAGCGGATACCGGTACGTAGCGCAGACTCCTGGCTGCCCGATGTGGTCAGCGCCCGGTGTGTCCACCACCCCTGCCCGGCGATGCGGGCGACGATCGCGACCGTGATCACAACGGGGCGACGACCACCAGCGCGGACTGTAGGCCAGCGGCGCCCATCGCGGGCACGAGCGGCGGAGACTCGTCCGGCTCGTAGCGGACGCTGGAAGCGGCGCGGGGGGTATCCCAATCTTCTTCGTCAAGGGTCGCGGGCCGATGAAGCTGGGCGATGCACCACCATCAGACGGCCACCGGCTGGTGGTGCGGGACCGCGGCCCGGTGCGCGCGGCGCGAGCGAAGCATGGCGAGGGTCACGTCGCAGCGTCGGTGCGCGAGGCAGATGACGGCCGCATTGTGCTGCTTCCCCTCGGCCCGCTTGCGGTCGTAGAACGCCCTCGAGGCGGGGTGGCGCAGCGAGGCGAAGCGGCGAGGAACATCGCGTTCTTGAGCCGGTGGTTGCCGCGTCGGCTGCGGCCCTCGCCGCGGAGACTGGAGCCGGACTGACGGGTCACGGGCGCGAGCCCGGCGTAGCCGGCGAGCCTAGACCCGTTCGCGAAGCGGGAGCCGTCGCTGATCTCAGTGAGAATCCTCGACCCGGTCCGCGGACCGATGCCCGGAAGCGTGCCGAGGATGCGCCCGAAAGGGTGCGCGTTGAAGAGCTCCGCGATCTCGGTCTCGAGCCGCTTGCGGCGCTCAAACATGCGGTCGAGTTCGACGACTACCTCGGCGATCACGCGCCCCACCACGGCCTCGACGCGCACGACGACGGTCTGCGCGTCGAGCGCTTCGGCTACAGCTGCGGCAAGGGCCCTGGCGAGGCGCGGGGAGCGCTTCCGGATTGTGCGGGCGATGCGGCCGCGGCCGGCCTGGGCCAGCGCTTCGGGTACGGGATGGCGGGCGAGGAGGTCCCGTACGCCAGGATGATGCAGCCTGAGGCCCAGAACGCGCTCCAGGGGCGGGGAAACACCCGTCGGTGCGTCACGAAGCCGGTTGGAGAGCTGTGTGGCGTCGGCCGCAAGGTCGGCGTCGTAGCCGGCGTGGCTGCCGGTGGTGAAGCCGCAGCGGGAGTGGAATGAGAAGGTACGGGCGTTGGGACAGATGTGTGGGATTCCCCTTGCTCACCTGCTGTCTCACCGCAAGCCGCTGTGGTGAACGCGAGCGCAAGGAGCGTACAGAAGACCAACCTTGTCAGCGCCCGCAGGGGAGATGACGTCGTGGTCATGGTGCTCACTCCTGTGCGAACCAGCACGAGTGCCACTCCCCACCCTCGGACGGGTCTCCGCCTACGGTAATCCTCACCCCGATAATGTCGTCGCCATCTACCTCAAGTCGTGCCCTGCCGTTCGAGGGTGCTCCTTCATGGCGGCTAAGCATGCAGGTGCTGAAGGACTCGCTGAAGAGATCGATCAGGTAGGAACCGTCGCGCACGCTGAGGGAAAAGGAGCCATCCGCCGATGACCACCCCAACCCTCCGCCCCAACGGGAATCGTGGACGGGATTGGCCGCGACCCACTCACCGACGGCGGGCTCGTCGTTGGGACCGACGACGACGCCTGCGATCCGACGGCACGTCTCGGAAGGACTGGCCGTCAATTGAAGGGTGAGGCCCGCTACGTGCGAGTGGGTGAGAGACAATCGCATCTCCCGTCCCGAGACCTGGCGCAGTTCGCTTGCGCTGGCCGTCCAGTCGAGGAGGCAGCGAGCGGCCTGTAGCGAGAGCAAGTACGGCCCTGGGGCAACGGCGACGTCGAACATCCCCCTCTCGCCGACTGCCGCCTGCCACCAGTGTTCCCCGCCAATCGAGTGTGCGACAAGAACAACTCCAGTTGCCGACTCACCTCCCGGTCCCACTACGACTCCCCGGACCCGGCTGCAGAGACGTGGAGCTTTGATGTCGAGAGCGACAACGTCACCGTTCACTGCCGGGACCTCGACAGCCCCTTCGCGGTTCTCCTGGAGCATTCCACCCTCTCCGTACCAACCAGAGAAGCAATAGTCGTGCTCAATTCGGACCCGGTAGGGCACGGCTAGCGCCGTTGCGTCGAATCGTCCCTCCGCGTCCGTGGACACCGTCCAGTCAGACGATCCCATGTACCCACCAATCCTCCACCCAGAGACACTCACACCTGCGAGGGGCTTGCCTGCGACATCGCGCACGACACCAGCAACGCGGCGTGAGGCGAGCTCGGGGAAGAGGACTTCCAGCCCGCTGATGCCATCGCTCGGGACGCGAAGTGTCCTCGCCTCGTCCCACTGCAACGTGAATCGCCCTTTGCCCGCGTACCAGCCTGCGCGCTGGCGGCCTTCTTCCCCGGAGGTGTGCAACTCCAAGAGGTACTCGCCATCACCGACCGGCAGCGAGAACGCGCCGTCGCTCCTGCTCTCCATCACCGCCTCTATCCGGCCGTCGACCGCGACCACCTGTAGCCACACGCCCGGCAGCGGGTCGCCCTCCGAGTCGAGCACTACTCCGTCAATGACTGCCAGTGGAGCCGCTACCTCCGCACGGTGGGCGGCGAATGAGGCGTAGAACTCCTGCACGCCGATCCCGAAGACCTCCTCGAAGGCGTCCCGCCAGGAACCTCGCGATGCCAGTTGCCGGAAGTAGTCGAACGTCCGGTCCTCGCCCGCCAGCGTCACGAGCCAGTCGATGGCCAGGTGGGCGGCGCTGTAGTTGGCCCCAGCGTAGTCGTCGATGAAGAGCGTGTGCTCCATCGCCTCCAGTGCGATGGGCGTGCGCCTGGTCTGTGGCAGGACAACCTCGGCCAGATGGCTCTCGTAGCTTCGCTCGCCGGTAGCGTCGTAGTACTCCGCCTCCCACCGGTTGGCGACCCCCTCGATTAGCCAGGCAGGGGACTGGGCGTCGGTGCCGGCGACATGCTCCTGGATGGCATGGGAGTACTCATGAGCCTCCGCCTCGGCGCACTGCTCGGTGAGGTAGACCGTCCCGGCTGCGTATCCCCCGCAGAAGTCCGGTTCCAGGGCGATTAGTGCAGGCGTTTGCCCCACAAGCCAGATCACCTCGGGAAGCAGCACGCCGTAGCGCTCAGCGAAATACGCCAGGATTGACTCGATGCGGGTCGGCAACGAAGCCCGTACCTCGTTCCCTATCTCGCCGACGAATTCGATGATGGGCGTGACGCTCCCGGGCTGAAGCCAGCGCCGTTCCTCCGCGAGGTTGAGCCAGACGGCATCGCCTCTCTCGAGGGCAGGCAGGGCGTCGAAGGAAGCCGCATTCCTGGGTGGGTGCGACACGAACGCGCCCATCTTCGCATCCCGAGTGGCCGCCTCGTGAAGCGCAGCGCCGAGCGGTGCAAGCGCCTCTTCAATGGCCATCCCTTCACCACCGACCCAGGACACAAGGTTCCATCCTCCGGAGAGGGACGCCAGGGCGCTGTCCGGCGACAGTGGCCGTGTCCACGTCACTTCCTCTGTCCCCTCGTTTGCAAGCCACAGCCCCATCCCCGGCTCCACGGTTTCGAGCGCTCCTGAGAGTGCCGGTCCCTCGCGAAAGGCCCCCTGGAACTTCTGTGTCTCGCCATCCCATGCGTAGACGACGTTGAGTGCGGGGATGGCCTCGAACAGCGCCGCAGGAGACGTCTCCGTCCCGGCCCAGCCAGCGAGATTCCAGCCGGGCCTCAGTCTCGTCGTGACCACCTCGGGCGGGAGGGAGCAGGTCAGCGACTGCCACTGGGCGCTCGGCTCGCCGGACACGGCGACGCCAATGCCCGAGACTCCACCAACACCCACGGTGATGGAGTTCCCCTGCCCCGGACTACTCCGGCCATGGCCGGCGACTTCGCATGTCCGCCCCGCGGTCGTCCCGACGAGGATCCGGTATCGCCCCGCAGGGGCGTAGAGCGTGAATGTTCCATCGGGACGGCTCGCCCCGTTTGCGCGGAGGAGGCCCGCCAGAGGGCTCCGTCCGTCGGCGGCCACGGGAGTGTTTCCGAGCGGCTCGCCATCCCCGTTGGTCACTATTCCCTCGATCGGCCGGCAGAGCTCCGTCACGGTTCCGGGGAGGCGCACGACCAGCCCGCCAACTCCTGTCCCACCGACGGTCACCCTCCCCGGAAGGCCGTAGGTGTGCTCGTCGTTGGGATCTGCGTATCCGAGCTGGCACTCTGTCCCGTCGATCACCACGTGATACTCGACCAGAAAGGCACCCGCCGGAACCTCGACGGCGAAGCGCCCCGACTCGCTTGTGGGAGTCCCCGGCCACGGCCCGAACGTCTCCCCGTGCTCTCCAAAGGCGCGTACGCGGAGACCGCTCATTGGAGCGCCGCCGGGACCGAGCACCCTGCCCTCAATGGAGTAGAACGGGAGATCGAAGCGGCAGGCAATCCAGGTCGACTCGCTGGTTGGGTACGTCTCGGCCAGTGTCATGCGAATCTCGCTGGACCCGCCCGGCGCAGCGGGAAACACGGCGTTCAGCCGTCGCTCCGGGTTCGGCTGCCCGGCGACCGTGCACCCGCTGAACCTGTCGGTCAAGACGTGGAGGTGGTACGTCCCCTCCACGAGCCGGAACCGAACGACTCCATCTGCGCCTGTGAGGCTCGACTGATAGACCCCCGGGCTGTCGTGGTGGACAAAGGCGCCCACCCAGAGGCTCCCCACTGGCTTCCCATCCTCGTCGACGACGGCGACACGGAGATCATGCCATCCGCTCTGCGCCTCCGCGGGTTCGGAAACGCCGAGACCGAGGGCCATGAACAACACTGCGATGACGCCCGCACCGACTCCAAGCAGCCGTTGCGAAGGACGCCCAAGTCGTCCCGGTTTCACGCAGCCAACGCCCCGGTTAGCCTTGCCGGGGCCAGGGAGTGCCCAAGAATCGCATGACAGTTCCCCCCCCCCCCCGAATGACACAACGTGGTCATCGAGCGAGTCGCATTGCGAGCCTGCGAGGGCGACAGAAAGGCCACCCTCAAAGTC
The DNA here is from genome assembly GCA_965207415.1 of Dehalococcoidia bacterium. Lineage (GTDB taxonomy): Bacteria > Chloroflexota > Dehalococcoidia > UBA2979 > UBA2979 > VXMT01. The sequence goes on along the minus strand of CBDBMD010000003.1, from coordinate 1,962,397 downwards.
CACCACGCCACGGTAGCCCTGTCGTGTGTCGCCTTTGGTTGGAGTTGAGGCGCATGAACCCGGGTCTTCTGTCAAGGTCAATCGGGTTGGCGACAGGGGCTCGAGCTGCCTTTCGGCAAAGGTCTGCACCGGTAGCTGGCATCCGCCAGCGGCGGGACAGTGACCGGCGCGGGTTCGAGCTCTCGCCGTACGCACCAGGTCTGAAGGCGGCGGCGAACTCCAGCCAGGAGAACCCGTAGTGCTGCACCCGACTGACCGGTAACGGCAGGACGGACCAGGCGCGCTCGAGAATCCAGCGCTGTATCTCCGTCAGCAATTCGGCGCGCGTGTCGAAGTCGGTCTCCTGGCCCTGCTGCTCAAGCATGGCCCTTAACTCGACAGAGCTGGCGGCAATCTCGGGACGCGGTGAGTCGGCGTAGTGGTTGAATGCGTAATAGCCGTAGCCCTGCGGGTCGTAGTGAACGAGGTGCGAGTCATGGGGGATACGGATGTCCCTCCGCGTACCCCGGTGCCGTAGGCAATCGCCTCCAAGTCGTCGGGTTCTCCGCTTAGAGGAGGGCACCCGCTCCAGCTACGGCAGTAGGCGTCCGTGCTCCAGAGTTCGGTGCTCAGGCCAAGCGCCCCGCCGAGGGAGTGCGCCACAAATTCTCCTATCCGCCAGTCCAGGGGTGAACCTCCCTCCACCAAGATCTTCATGCTGTCGATCGGCACCTCAAAGTCCGCAGCCTCCCAGAGCGCTCGCGCCTCCGCCGGGTCGTAACGCAGCCACTCCCGTAGCTGTTCCTGGCTCAACTGCTGGAAGTGCGGGAGCAGGTTGGAGATTGGCGCCGCGTACCTGCCGCCGAGCGGGTGGATGGCCTCAATGAAGCCTTCGTAGTCGATGGCTTTCTGCAGGGTCTGACGAGCCTGTCTGTCGTGGAATTTGAGGCCGTCCAAGCCAAGGTGGGAATAGCCGCCATTCTGCGTCTCGACAACGGCGACGTGCTCTGCCTCCTCGAACTCTGGGAGGTCAAGGTGGTCAACCCAACTGAAGACATCGAGGTCGCCCGCCAGGAAGGCAGCCTTGGCCTCCCGCTGGTCGAGGATGACACGGGTCTCCCACGCGTCGATGTAGGGACCGTCCTCGACGAAGCCGTCGTCAGCCGGGGTGTGCTTGTGGTAGCCCGGCCAGCGCTCCACGCGCGTGCCGGTCTCGTCCCGCTTTGACAGGACGTACGGCCCGCTCCCCGACCCGAACGGCAGGTTCTGGATGCTGTACACGTCCTCCGTCGTGCCGTCCGCCGCGGTGTACGTGCCCTCGAGCGCCCCTTGCTCCTCTACGGCTCGCGGGTTGAGGAACGAGTAGTAGTGCCGTGCTCGATGGACCAGCGCGTCGGCATTGGGCCGGCTCCAGTGCTCCGTCATCGTGAGTTCGTCCGTCGACTCGAAGCTGTCGACAAAGTCGAAGCCTGCAGGCGTCACATGTGTGCCCTCGAGTACCTCGTTCAGCTTCGCCAGCCGCCCGAAGCTGAACGCCACGGCTTCGGAGTCGACGGGGTCTCCAGTGTGGAACTTCATTCCCGGACGGATGCTCCACACGAGCGTGACGGGGTCGACCTGCTCGTATCCCACCATCCCGTCCATGGCGAACAGGTTCTTGCTCGGCTGGTACGTGAGCGGCTGCGTCAGCGTCGAATAGGTGACGTCCCTGTTGCTGATGTGGAAGATGCCGGGATCTAGGCCCCAGTCTTCCCCGGTCTTCCACAGCCGCAGCGTCCCGCCACGACGGTAGGCAAATGGATCAAATGTGAAGGTGGCTGCGGGGCTGGGGGTGGCCGATGGCGCTGCGGTCGCTTTGGAAGTCGCGGTCGCTGCCAGCGAAGGTTCCTCCGTTGCCGTGGGAGCCTGCGTCACGACCGGCGCTGGCTTTGGGGTGTTGGCCCCGCACCCCGCCAACAGTGCGGCCGAACCTACTGCCGCGACCCCACCTCCGACAAGGAACCGCCGCCTGCTTACCCTCCGGCCCGAGAATCTCGACCAGTAGGTCCCTGCCATCCTCACAGCATAATGGCTAGGTTCAATGATCGAGCGTTCAGACTCGCCCCCGTACGGGCGTGGCGAGGGCGTGCGCAAGGGCCGTGCACGCACCGCCCTCAATGCGTGTCCCGCAGGCTAGGCAGGCGGCGGCGCCACCCTCAAGCACGCGGTAGCCGCTCACCGCTTCATGCTCCGGGAACGCCATCGCTAGGACAGGGAGCACATGCCCGCGGGACGGCGGCTGTTTCGCCGCCGCGACCGCGTGGGGATGCCGCACTCGCGTCACGTGCCCCAGGCGCTCGCCGTTGCTGAGCTCTGAGGGGCGCTTGCCCGCCGGGTCGCGCGCCCCGCAGGCAGTAGTGCTCGTGGCGCTCCTCCGCTCGCTCGGCCCGGCGCTCGCTGGCGGCAAGGGGGGTGGTCCAGCCCGAGCCCTCAGGCCAGGCGCGGCGGATGCAGGGCTCGACGCGGAAGCCACGCGTGGTGATCTCGACGGGCGTGGCCTTCGAGGAGGTCTAATTGACGAGAAGAGACGGTATCAGCCGTTTCCCCGACCCCCTGCCCTTCGGCTGCGTGGCGCTGGAAGGGGTTTCGCGCGCCCCGCACCTGGATTCCGTCTTCCGTAGGATATTGCGCCTATGCCGTTCAGGTGGCAGTGGCTCGCACTGGCCAGCGCCCTCGCCGTCGGTTTCGGGCTGCTGTGGCTCCTTTACAAGGGTGAGCCTTGCTGCCCCGAGCTGCCCGTCGGGACGAACGTTGAGGGGGACGGCCGCACGGCCTGGCTGCTCGGGCAGACATTGCTCACCATCCCCCAAGGGATGTCCGTGCGGATTGGGGAGGCTCGCACTTACAGAGACCCGCACCGCTTCACCACGACGTATCGCTGTGGTGGGGGCGGCATTGGCTCGGAGATTCCGTTAATCGACGTTGCCAGCGGTGCGGTGCTCATGCTCGACGCCATGGACGGGTGGGAGCGCGATCGCCTCATCGTCGGCAACCTGGCGGACCCTGACGTGGATGCACGCTTCGATGCGATCGCGGACTCGGCCCGCCCCGCCCCGGAATTCCGTGAGCGTTGGCGCGGTGGCCCGGAGGAATGGCGTGAATACGACGACCGCTGCCGCCCCATGAGGCGCTGACGGCTACTCCCCGCCTTCGAGCGGATCGCCTCCAGCAGATCGCCCCCGTCCGGCTGGCTGAATGCCCCGGTGATCCCGCCCCGGTTCTAAGGAACGGCGTCGAAGCCAAGGAGCTCCAGCGCCAGTTCTGGCAGATTGAGCAGTGGTGCGAACTCAGGCTCCCGCTCAGTGGATGCCTCTTCCTCGACGATGGAACGTGGTCCCCGCACAACTGCGACAGCTATTCGCCACCGCACAACCTGCGAGCTTAGGACTGAAGGTCATAGCAGGTAGTGCCACCTTCCTGCTCAACCATCGCAGCTTCTCCCGGGCTGGATCGCCAACTGGAACGAGCATCCGCCCCCCTTCATCCGGCACCAGACCGCTGACCAGCGCCGGCCACCTGGCCATCGACTGGCTCGTGACGCTGGCGGGCGCGGACCGGACGTTCGACTACTTCCGGCAACTGGCGTCGTAGGGGTCCTGCCGAGACGCCTTCGAGGGGGTTCTTCGGGGCGCTCCGCCCTGACAGTACCGGAGCGTGCGTGTCGGTGGCCTGCAAACATGTGCGATCCGGCAAGCGGGGGAGATCGAGTGCAGGGAGAGCCGGGGGGCGTACCTGCGGGCCTACGCTAGTTCACCTCGAAGCGCGGGTTACCTGTCTCGAGGAGGTGGGGTAGAGTGCCGCTCCAAGCCACTGAGGTGCAGCAGTGAGGCTAGGCGAGAGCAGGCAGAATCCCGGGCAGACGGTGCGCGGTCACTGCGAACGTTGCGGGAGGACTTGGGTTGCGCCCAGCGCCAGCGCCCTGAAGCTGGTGATAGAAACCCACGCCAGACCGACGCTTGGTCTGATGTCCTCGGAGTGTGATCGCGTGCTGCATCCGCCCTCGGGCATCTGTCCGGCGTCCTCCGCTTCCTGCCAACGCTGCAGTCGGAGGAAGGCAGGGTAGGACGCGGACTACAGGAAGGGGGCCTATGCCCACACTTCAAGCACGACGACGAGTGTGACGGCAGCCGCGATCACACCGCCCAGGGCGAGTAGGAGCCACTTGGCGATGCCCAGCCCGATCATTATTCGACGCCGCCTCTGGCCAGGTGCCGATGGGGTTCTAGCACGGGGTCACGATCGCAGATGGGGTGGCGGAGTTTATGCTGGCTGCGACGGGCGGACACCCGGTTGGAGCAGGTCGGCGAACAGGTGGGCGCGAGGGGGCGACGGCCCTCAAGCGTGTTCCCGCAGCCGGGTGCCTCGCACAGACGGACGCTCACGCCACATCCCTGTTGAGATCACGGCGCTCCAGCTCGGCGGCCGCCGCCGTGGCGAGGCTTGACATAGCCATATGCATAGTCAGGGCTCCGACGCGTCCGTCGACGCTGGCTGCCGCTGGATGGAGTTTCCGCAGGCGGCGCAGGCAGGGAACGCAGAGTGCGCACGTGAGTCCGGCCAGTGTGGTCGTAGCCACTTGGGTAGGCTCCCTGTTGGCCGCGCAACCAGTGCACTCCCTAGCCACCCGCCCCGCCTCCTGGCTGCGCGGCGCGGTCCGTCCTTCCGGTTCCCGCCCGCGGCCGTTCGCCGCACTCCAGCGCCTTCTGCACGGTGGACCCGGTCCTAGACCCGTGCCCTGCTAGCGAGCGGCCGTGCGAAGACACGGACCGTGCGGAAAGGGCAGCGTTCCAGCAGGCTGGGTGATGCCGTCGTTGCCGCCAGCGTGCCCATCCCAGGGCGCGGCCACGGTCAGCGTGGCGGATGACGACGATCCGCTGCTGATTCCGGAGTCGCCGCCGCCGCCCACCCCGGTGGTCAGCATCTCAGCCGGCGCCGACGTCACGGAAGGCGGCGACGCTACTTTCACCGTCACGGCCAGCCCAACCCCGGCGGCCAACCTGGACGTGACCGTCACGGTCTCGCAGAGCGGCGACTACGGCGCGACCACGGGCCAGCGCACGGTGACCATCCCGGCCACGGGCAGCGCCACCCTGACGGTCCGCACCACAGACGACGGCGCCGACGAGGCCGATGGATCCGTCACGGCCACCGTGAACAGCGGCAGCGGCTACACGGTGTCCTCCACCAATGGCGCGGCCACGGTGGCGGTGGCGGACGACGACGTGCCGGAGCTGCGCATCAGCGCGGGCGGCGCGATCACGGAGGGCGGCGACGCCAGCTTCACGATCACGGCTAGCCCCGCCCCGGCGGCGGACCTCGATGTCAGCGTGACGGTCTCGCAGAGCGGCGACTACGGCGCGGCCACGGGCCAGCGCACGCTGACCATCCCGGCCACGGGCAGCGTCACCCTGACGGTCGGCACCACAGACGACGGCGCGGACGAGGCCGACGGCTCCGTCACCGCGACGCTCCAGGACGGCAACGGCTACACGGAGGGCGGCACGGCCCGCTTCACGATCACCGCGAATCCGGCGCCGGCCAGTCCGCTCACGGTCAGGGTGGGGGTCTCGCAGAGCGGCGCCTTCGGCGCGAGCGGCGCGGCCACGATCACGCTCAGCGGCGCAACGACGACCTACACGGTCTCCACGTCGGACGACCAGCTCGACGAAGCCGACGGCTCCGTCACGGCGACGCTCCAGGACGGCAGCGGCTACACGGTGTCGGCGGCGCAGGGCGCTGCCACGGTGGTGGTCGCGGACGACGACGAGGCGCCGGGGCCGGATGTCGAGCTCAGCGTCTCCATCGAGGAGGCCTCGGCGACCGAGGGCGGATACCTCGAGTTCACGGTGCGGCTCTCCCGCGCGGTGACCGGGGAGATCCTGGTCCGCTGGAACACCGCGACGGCGTGGGGCGTACTCGACGGCCGCGCACACAGCGACGACTACACCGGGGTGTACGACGAGTTCGTGTTCGAGCCGGGCGTCACCGAGCTGACCGGCGAGGTCTGGCTTGAGCCCGACGGCGAGGTCGAGGGCGATGAGCACTTCGCCGTCGAGCTGTTCCTCGGCGAGGACTGGAAGTTCCGGCCCGACGCCACGGGCATCATGACCATCACGGATGGCGACTGAGCGGTTCGGCCTTGCTGGTCAGTGGTGACGCGAAACCGGCCCTGGGTCCGATGAGAACGATCACAACAACGCCAGCGACGCGGTGATTCCCGACCTGCCAACCGCGGTCAATCCCGGTCGGCGTCGTGGTCGTCATCGCTCTCGCTCCCGCGCGATGACATTCTATCGGTTCCGCCACGCCCGGTGGTGCGTTCACCGCCTGCGCTGCCGCCGGGCCGCTCACGGCGAGACGCGCCACGTACCGACCCGCCAACCTGTTTCCTAAGACGCGGGCGGTCCAGACTGTGCGCCGTCCTCCGGGGCCGCGCTCCCCTCCCATCCCACCACAGGCGCTGGGCGGGATGGGAGGGCACAAGGACTGCTTCTGCTGATGTCGCCCCCCCCCCGCACCAGGCACCGCGCGCCGCGCTGGGACGAGCAGCCCGAAACGTGCCGGCGGCGAGGCCCGTTCGCTTGAGGTTCGCGCTCCCCGTCCTGGCACTGGCTGCGGCGCTGGCCGCCCTGCTCCCCGCCTCGCCCTCGGGGGCGCAGTCCCCGGCGACCGCGAGCCGCGAGGTGGCCGAGAACCAGCCCGCCGGAACCGCCGTCGGCGCTCCCGTGACGCTCGCCGCTCCCGCCGGCGCGGTGACCCACACGCTCGGAGGCGCCGACGCCGCCACGTTCAGCATCGCGGCCGCGAGCGGTCAGCTGCGCACAACCGGACCGCTCGACCACGAGGCGCGCGACAGCTACCAGGTGACCGTCACGGCCCAGGACGACAACGGCTCCACCCAGATCGCGGTCACGATCAGCGTGACCGATGTCGACAAGGCCTACATGCGTTGCGATCTCAATCGCCGATCGCTATCTTCGGTGCTGTACAGTCGCGACAGGGTCCTGCGAGACGCCTGAGGGGAGATATCGACATGACAAGAACATCTGAGCTACGGGGGGGGGGGGTAGACTCCTTCTCCTAGCGGCGATCGTCGCACTGATGCTCGTCGCCTGGGCGGTACCGGACACGGCATCAGCGCAGGCCTCCGGGATCGTCACGCAGATCGACGCCGGGGAAGACCACACCTGCGTGGTCACCGAGGCGCGGACGGCGATCTGCTGGGGCCGCAACGACGATGGTCAGTCCGATGCGGCCGAATCGACCCTGACATTCGTGTCCGCGGGCGCGAAGCACTCCTGCGCCCTGACCAGCGGCAACCAGGTCGTCTGCTGGGGCAGCGACGGCTACGGCCAGCAAGTGCAAGACCCCCAGCCACCTCGCTCCGAGAAGATCAACCAAGTATCCGCCGGCAGCCGTAATACATGCATAAATTACCTTGGCCGGCGGGCTTGGTGCTGGGGTGACGATGCTCACCTGCCGGTAGGCAGTTACTTCGGTCTGCGAGGCTCGGGCGCCCCTCAAGCGGTTGGCGTCGGGGCAAAGCATGCATGCTGGCTGAACGGTGGATTCCTGTCTTGCCGGGGCGACAACGTGTACGGCCAGACGGACTACCCCGAGGGGAATGGCTATCGCGAGCTCACGGTCGGCGCCAACCACAATTGCGTGCGCGATGAGAATGGCACCGTGCAGTGCTGGGGCCGCAACCGCCACGGCCAGACGGCCGTCCCCACCAGCGTCAAGTTCCTCGCTGTCGCCGCCGGCACCAGCCACACCTGCGGCGTGCGCGATTCCAACGAACTGCAGTGCTGGGGGCTGAACGGCAGCGGCCAGGCCAACGCGATCGCCGGCGACACCTGGGCGCTGGTCACGGCCGGAGGTTCTCATAGCTGCGCCGTCAACGAGAACGGCAAGGTCGCCTGCTGGGGCGACAACAGCCACGGTCAGCTCAACGTGCCCGCCGCCATCGCGGCGAGCGGCGTCCAGACCCCCGGCGGGACGGGCGCCGCTCCGGTGTCCGTCACCGGCGATGAGCTGTCCGCCTACTTCCCCGCCGGGCGGATCGTCGCCCGGCGCCTGGACGATGGGAGGACGGAGTTCGGCTACCACCCGCAGGGCGGTCAGCGAATCCTGCCGACTTCGCGCTACTTCCCCGCCGATGCGACGGTTGGCGCCTGGCTCAACTCCAGCGCCGTCATCGTTGACGGCGAAGAGATCGGGCGGATCAACGCTCGCCTGCTGGCCGACGGTCGGATCGAATTCGCGTTCACTCCCTCCGGCGATGAGCAAATCCTGCCGAGAGCGCGTTATTTCCCCGTTTCCAGCAGTGGCAACTGGCTGCGCAGCTCGTTGATTGGCTCCAACTAGGCGCTGTGCAGCGCGTTCAGAGCCGGCGCCCGATTCCTGGGCGAACGGTACGACCCCGAGCCGCCCGGGGTCGTACCGTTCCACTCGACTGCCCGCCGCCATGTTCCAAGCCGCGACAACCGGATGGGCGTGGTCGCTCGCCGTGCGACTCGGCCGAAGCATGTCGCCGATGAAGTCCGATGCAGGGGATGGCCCTGCCGTCGTCCGTCACCGACGCTGGAACCCCGGTCACGGAGCCGGGCCGCAACTGTGCGTTGGGTCTATCCCCGCGCGTGCGGGGGAACCTCGAACGTCACCAGCGCGTCAATGTCGCCATCGGGTCTATCCCCGCGCGTGCGGGGGAACCCATGGGTGCCTCCAGAGAGAGCGCTCAGCATCGGGTCTATCCCCGCGCGTGCGGGGGAACCCTGAACACGCGGACGTTCTCGGCGATGGCCGACGGTCTATCCCCGCGCGTGCGGGGGAACCATGGCATCCAAAATGGGCTGGATATCTGTTCCGGGTCTATCCCCGCGCGTGCGGGGGAACCAAATCCCCTCCATGTCGTCGCCGTCCACTACGAGGTCTATCCCCGCGCGTGCGGGGGAACCACTTTCGAAATCTACGAGCGCCTACCCGAATTGGGTCTATCCCCGCGCGTGCGGGGGAACCCGATTCGAATACGAGGAAACGTCCCTCGTACTGGGTCTATCCCCGCGCGTGCGGGGGAACCAGTCTCGAATCTGCGTCCGTTTTCCGTAGTCTGGGTCTATCCCCGCGCGTGCGGGGGAACCGCTCTGCCGTCGACTCGGCGTCCTCGATCAGGGGGTCTATCCCCGCGCGTGCGGGGGAACCCAGGTCGCGCACCTGGTCCGGGGCGTGATGGGGGGTCTATCCCCGCGCGTGCGGGGGAACCAACGGCGCGATCGCCACGCGCGTCCCCTTCGACGGTCTATCCCCGCGCGTGCGGGGGAACCCCGAGGATGGTGATGGGCATCATGTCGTGCCCGGGTCTATCCCCGCGCGTGCGGGGGAACCGCCTATGCCGGGCGGACCCTCTGGGTGCTATCGGGTCTATCCCCGCGCGTGCGGGGGAACCCTCATCGAGGACGGGCTGATCGGCCTCTCGGACGGTCTATCCCCGCGCGTGCGGGGGAACCGGGCTTCGTCGGCGTGGTCTATCTCGATGCCGAGGTCTATCCCCGCGCGTGCGGGGGAACCGTCTGGTACGGCCCGTGGGTGTCCAACGTCGCCGGTCTATCCCCGCGCGTGCGGGGGAACCGGCACCACGGTCCCCCTTGATCCCGCCGACCGGGGTCTATCCCCGCGCGTGCGGGGGAACCACCTACGGATCCCGACCACGCCGAAGTCGCTGAGGTCTATCCCCGCGCGTGCGGGGGAACCGTACGTGTCCCCCCGGACGTAGAGCAATGCAGCGGTCTATCCCCGCGCGTGCGGGGGAACCAGCGCCGGCGCCCACAAGGTCGAACGGTTCCCGGGTCTATCCCCGCGCGTGCGGGGGAACCTCTTCCTTCCTTCCATGACTTGACTGCGCCGAAGGTCTATCCCCGCGCGTGCGGGGGAACCGTGGCCAGCGTGAGCTCGAGGTCGACCGGGCAGGGTCTATCCCCGCGCGTGCGGGGGAACCCTCCCGTCCATCCGGGAGGGGGAACCGTCGCGGGGTCTATCCCCGCGCGTGCGGGGGAACCCGAAGGCGGCCTGCAAGTCACTACGCAGTGTCAGGTCTATCCCCGCGCGTGCGGGGGAACCGCGCTGGTAGATGGATCGTACGGGCCTGCCCGGGGTCTATCCCCGCGCGTGCGGGGGAACCTCGTTGGCGAGCTCGGCATAGCGCGCGGCCACCGGTCTATCCCCGCGCGTGCGGGGGAACCCCCTGCCAGTCGCCCCCTCAACAAGCTTGCTAGGGTCTATCCCCGCGCGTGCGGGGGAACCTCGACCGTGCGCTCGTCGATGACCTCCGTGACCGGTCTATCCCCGCGCGTGCGGGGGAACCGCGAACCTCGACACTGCCGCCGACGACATCGAGGGTCTATCCCCGCGCGTGCGGGGGAACCGTCGAGCACGTAGCCCACCCGCGCCCCGCTGTGGGTCTATCCCCGCGCGTGCGGGGGAACCGTCGGCTTCACCGGCTACGTCCCGTTTCACAGCGGTCTATCCCCGCGCGTGCGGGGGAACCCCGGAGAGCGCCTCCATGATCGCGTTGAGCAGCGGTCTATCCCCGCGCGTGCGGGGGAACCGGCTGGTCCCGTTCCCACTCGGCGGCGCGCACGGGTCTATCCCCGCGCGTGCGGGGGAACCCGACGTGATCCATGGCGCCGTCCGACTGGATCAGGTCTATCCCCGCGCGTGCGGGGGAACCGTGACGGCGTTCTGGGTGGGGACGCAGGCGGAGGGTCTATCCCCGCGCGTGCGGGGGAACCCTCGCGATCTGCGAGTGGATCGGCCCGTGCCGCGGTCTATCCCCGCGCGTGCGGGGGAACCGTCGACCTGGCGATGATCCCGATCGAGACCGCGGGTCTATCCCCGCGCGTGCGGGGGAACCGAGCAACTTCTCGTCGACGAAGGCGCGGAAGGCGGTCTATCCCCGCGCGTGCGGGGGAACCGCGACCTCTGCGAGTCGTGGCGCATTCCCCCGCGGTCTATCCCCGCGCGTGCGGGGGAACCGGATGGACAGGTCGCCGAGCTCGATCAGAGCTGGGTCTATCCCCGCGCGTGCGGGGGAACCACTGGCGATGAACCAGCTGAAGACGCTGGTCGAGGTCTATCCCCGCGCGTGCGGGGGAACCAGCACGATCAGCCCGGCCATCGTCGCATCGTCGGGTCTATCCCCGCGCGTGCGGGGGAACCGAACCCGCAGCCCTTGAGGGGGCTCGTCTATCCCCGCGCGTGCGGGGGAACCCCTAAGTTAACATTTCCCCAGTTCCGCTCCTCCTTCAAGTCACTCTTCTATGAAGGTCGTGTGTCGTTAGGCCCTATCCAGTTGGACCCACGCTCCCATTACGGTAGCGCACAAGATGCACGCCGTCTGTCTCAACGATGTCCTTGGGCGGCTCGCCAAGCGTGCGAATGCGTTGTCCCCCAGGTGCGGCGGGGTCTCGCCACGTCATGACGACAGCCCCGCTCTTCAGTTCGTAGTACCAGCGCGATACCACGTCCCACACGCGCTCCCGGATGCCCTGCGTCATGGCGGGGGCCGTGTATACCCCGGGAGCGATCTCCAGCATGACGGAAGCGAGGAAGCCCCGATAGCGCGCCTCCACGTTCACGGTGACGACGATCGTCATGTGCGGGCTCCTGTCTTAGCTCGGGATGATCGGACAGCTCACTGCTCGGGGAAGAGGGCCTTAATGCGATCGATCATCTTGGGGATGACGCGCTCAGAACTGAGCACCTCGCCCGTCGCGCGCCTTGTAACGCGTTCGACGTTGAGGGCGGGATTGTCAATGACTTTCTTCGCGGCCTGAAAGGCCGCCGGGAGCAGCACCGTGTCGCGGAACAGGTCGGCGACATCCAGAACGAACGCTTCTCCGCTGTGCTCGTGGATGAAGCCGAGTTGCGGGATCGCCCCCACCGCGGTGACCGCGATCGCGGCAGCGGATGTGACAGCAACCGAGGCATGGTTGATGGCCTGGTTGGGGATGTCCGCCGCAAGAGGATTGCCCCGATCATAGCGGCGCCCCCGCCAGGCGACGCCGTAACGATTCGCGATGATCTGGTAGGTCTGCCGGGCCCGTGCGCCCTCAACGCCGCGAAGGGCTTCAAGTCCTTGATGGGGGAGCACCTCGCCCATACGCAGTGCGTACATTCTCCGAGCGACAGTAATCCGTTGGCCATCTTGGTCGCTCCATGCGCGCATCTGGCGACGCGCAACATCCGAGGTGTCCGGCATGAGCGGGGGGGCGGTGTAGCAGCGAACGCCATCTTCACCCACGGCGACGAGAGCCGTCCCGTGCCGGGCCATGAGCCGCAACGCGTCGTGGCTGACCGTAGACCCGGGACCGAGCAGGATCATCGAGAGGGACTGGAAGGGGATGCCGTACTCACCCGCCTCAAGGGGGTCGCTGTCGTCTGCTGCGCTCCGACGTTCGAAACGGAGTGTGCCGTCGCGGACGGTAAGCGCCCCGCGGGAGAGCCAGAGTAGTCCGTGCCGGTCCGCATGCGGCACCCGTGCAGTCTCGAGCCCTAGCCGGCCTCTCATCATCGATCGCCCTCCTCTGACTACGCTTTCACGGCCCGCGGATGTGCGCGACGAGCCCGCGGCACGATCCTCAGTCTCGTAAAGGGTGCACTACCGTGGCTGAGGCGTCACTGGAGAGTGGTTGCGGGGCGGGTACTCAAGCTGGTCGAAGCAAGAGCATCCCGTAGCCGTAGGCACGATGTCGCCCCACGCCACGAGCGAGCAGTTCATTGAACCCATCCCCGTCTGTGACCACGAAGCTGCCCCGCATGGTCGCGTCAGGCCCTTCGATGGGCTGCCGGCCCCCTCTGTAAGAGGATCGTGTGCGGCGGAACGACACGAGCTTTGTGGCCTCTATGTCCAGGCGCGCGCCGCGCCGCCGGTCCAACTCGCGCGACAGCCACTCGGCGTACACCGCCTCGCGCGTGCGCTGCATCCCACCGGGCGGGTGCAGGTCCGCCTCTACCTGGAACGCGTCACGCTCCCCACCGGCACTGCCGCCACGCGTTGATCGCCGTACGATCGGGCGGAGGCGCGCTTCGAATGCGAGGCGTCTGCCGATAGGCCATGTGGTGGGCATGGGCTTGCTGTCGATCGTGGCCGCGGGAACGATGCGCGCCTGGAGTGGATCCGCGCTCACCGCTGCCTGCTCGCGCAACACATCCGCGCTGGCGGTTCCGTACCCGTAGAGGACGCCGATACTGCCAGCGCGGGGCACAATCAGACGGAATGGCTTCGGAGCGAACTCCCCGAAGCTCTCCACCAGTAGACAGTGTGCGGCGTGGTCTGCATCGTTCAGCCGCCGTGCTCCCATCCACCGCTGAAAGTCGTCCAGGCGTACCTCCGCACGCATCATCTGTAGGGGTTGCGCCTTGGCGCCCTCCGGTGAGTACTCGCTTCCTGAGCTGTCAGCCATCGGATCCTGGCGATGGCGTGCCTGCGAAGCCGTCACGATCGAGCGCACCCTCGCAGATCGCTCTTCCCCCGCCATGCAGGCCGGACGAATTCCAGTTGCGCTCGTCGGTCAGCGTATAGGTCCGTGTCGCGCTCGCCCAAGCCGGGCTGTCATCTGCTGGCCAAGTGGCGGCTACAGTGTCGCTGTCATCTCCAGTGGTGGGCATGGCATCAGCTAGAGGCCAGCTACGAAGGGCATCCAGTGCAGTCTCTCCGTCGCTGAAGCCCGCGAACAGCGGAGCCGATGGCAGGCATGGTTTGCGCCCAATGAAGAGGGGACGTGACGGCTCCTGTAGGGCGAGGGCGACCAAGTCCAGGTCGGGCTCATCGTTCGGAGGTTCCAACCTGAGAGCTACGGTCACAAGCATGTCGGCGAAGTAGTCGCGGAAACGGAGGTGCGGCGCATCGTAAGTGCGTCGGCCCCCGGCGCGATCCTCCGGTACACCCCGTGTGGTCCAGCCACGGTCCGAAGCTCCCAACTGTGCCGTCTGAAAGTCGCGCAGCGGGACACCAGTGGCCGGCTCTCGGTCTATCCGCGCCGCGAACACGAACCTATCCTGGAGACGCTGGTGCCACGGCCCTTGGGTTCTGTACCACCCTAGCGCGTTCGCCATGATGCCCGTCAGCATGGAGGCTGACGGGAACCTGCGGATGACGCCGATGTTGTCCACGGCCTCCCCGCCGAAGGCCATGAGCGGGCTCTCGAGATGGAGAACGATGTGCCGCACTGCCTACGCCACCTGACCGCTGAGCACTACATCAGCCATCCAACTGGCCAGGTCGTCGAGGCTCCCGCGCTCCGCACTGGGAAGGTCACAGTCATTGACCGACACCACGCGGCGCGCCTCGTGCTCGCCATAGGCCAAGTCGAGCCTGCGGAGGTGATCGGACAGCGCTTGCGTGGCGGCGGCGACCCGCGCGCTGACAGGTGAACGAAAGGCGTTCGCGAGGCTGCGAGGTTGGCGCGATCCGGCCTCAGCCAGCATCAGATCAGCATAGTTGTAGGGTGCAGTCGAGCCGCGCTTGGCACCCGGCGAGATGGTGGCGATGAGATGCGCGAGGTGCTCGACCACATCGCCGGCCATCGCACGATCGGCGTCCTTCCACCCGGGGGCCGGGCAGCCCTCAAGGTTGGATATGAGGCCCGCCACGTCAACGACGACATACCCGTAGAACAGTCCAGCAGTCAGTTCCATGTCACCGATGTGTGCCGCGCCAGGGTCTTCATCGTCCATCTGAAGGTCGTCCACCACGGAGAAATAGTCACTCTCGCTCTCCTCTGGATGAACGGTGAACGCGTGCGCGACATGGATGGCCGCGTCGATGTTTGCGGCCGGATCGGAGGTGACCATACGACCGAACAGTGCGGCTTCAAGCCCACCGGGCAGGCTGGCCTGCTCCCGAAATGCCCTAAAGTTGTCGAGTTCTCCGCTGCGCGACTCAAAGATCTCCTTTGCTGCCACTGCTGCCGCGTCGGCATCGTCAAGGTGTGCCCCGCAGACAGCTGCTGCCTTGGAACGCAGATACTCAATCTCGGGTAGACCCAGGAGCAGGGGCTGGCGTCCCCCTTCTGACGTACCGCTCTCCCCATACACGCCGCGGTTGAACGCCGTCTCGACCGCCTCGAGTACGTCTTCCGACATGTCCGGATCGTCACGCAAGGGGGCTATGACACTCCGCTCGATGACGTTCCGGGAGCGAACGGCCTCCGTAGCGCCAGCGATTCTGCGGATGGAGTACTCGTCGTCGGCCACGCGCCAGTGACGCTTCAGGCACTGCGACGACACACGGGTTCTCACCGCATCTCCGAACGGCATCCGCTTGGCCAGCCCGCTGTCGTCGCGATTCAACAGCGCGGCGGGATAGGAGTGGAGGGTGTGTATCTGCAGAAACCTGGGGACGCTCATAGGTGCCTCCTCGACATGCCAATGCTAGCTTGCAGCGGGTTGTGATGGTGCTCCGACCCGACGCTCAACTCGATAGTAGGCCCTGGCAATCCGGCGGCGAGCGTTCTCCGCTTGGTGCTCGTCGAAACCCTCACTGAGGACGAACGCCGCCATCTCCCGCCAGTCGAACGACCGGTCCGAGGCGGCGACCATCCGGAACATGCGCGCCAGGAGCGTGTGCAGCACCGCCCCACGTGCCGTCAACAGCCGGTTGAGTCGGCCCTCGCTGTAGAACCCCGTCACACGGTCGTCCAGCTGGCCGCCGCGAAACAAGGCTTCGCCGACCGTGGTCGAGGGATCGTGAGCGGTGCGCGCTCTGCCCTGAACCCGAGTAGTAGGCGTCATCAGGGCGATCCCGTGGATGATGAGCCGCCACTTGCGCTCGACATCGCGGTTGCCGAGCAGGTCGTGCTCGGCAGCAAGCCGCCAGAACGCGGCGGGCACGGTTGCGCCGGGTGCCATTCGCCGTAGCGCGGCCAGATCGCCGCGTGGGAAGTCGAGACGTGCCAAGCTGCGAGACAGCGCAGCCGCGGTATCACCCCAACTACGCCTCGCTCGCACAGGCACCTCAGCCCCGTATCCCTCCGCCGCTGTCAACTTGCCTCCGCGTAGAGGAACGGCAATCCGTTCGGACCGCGGATTCGCCCCTCGAACACATGCTCGGCCCGGACGAGTGCCCGGTAGCGATGAATCGCGGGACACGGAAGCGTATCGGCAGCATCGCGGAGCAGCTCTCGAGCCGGCCCAACAACTTCGCCCCGTAGCCAACTTCTGCGGATATCTGAGCGCTCGCCGTCATCGGCTTCCATTTCGTCCTGTAGTCCTTCGAAGAATCCTGCGTCCACCGCTGCGTCGAGGCGATTCAGCCACGGACGCGCAAGCTCGCGACCCTCGGAATTGGTACCGTCCCGTTCGCCACGTGCGAGGAAGACTTGGATCGCGTGACTGAGAATGCGTTGAACAAGCCCTACCTCATTGATCCGCTCGCTTGCGATCTCGCCAAGGCTCTGCAACTCCGCAGCGGTACCCAGGGCTCGCAAGGCCCGGGGACGGAGGGGAATGCTCCGATCGTGGAAGCCTTCCGTCTTCCCTTGGCCTCGCACCATGGCGCGCGCTACTAGGTTCATCCCTTGGACTGACCTCTGCTCAGCTCGCGTGGGCTTGAGCAAGGGAGGTCGCTGCCAATCTGGAGATGTCAAGTACTCTGTCATGCGTTTGTAAGTGAACCCGCCACTTGAGAGCGTGAGCGACTTACCCTCCTTGCGGTTCACAGGAGTCCATGGGTCGCCCGTCCTACCTTTCATGGCACTGGCATCCAAGCGCGGCGCCTGCGAAGTAGCCTTCCTGCCGCTCAGACCTCCGCCGGGGGGAGCGACGAGACGGACGCGCCGGCACACCTCGATGTAGAAGGGGGCGAGTCGGTTGAGCAATAGGAGTTCGCCTCGGGTCCCCTCCCAAGGAAGGGTCCACAGCAACGACTCGCCCGATTCACTCAGTGGGAAGTCACTCAGCAAGTCTGACCGATGGTCGAGCAGTGCCACCATGTCGCGCCTCACATGCGCTCCTGGGCCGCCTGCCGGTGCCAATGAAAAGGCGGGGCGATTCCCCAGTCCACCATTCATTCGGGATATCCCGTAGTTCTTGGAACCGTCAAACCCGGCCATCGTCTGGAGGGTCACCAAGGCGAACAACCAGTCATCGGGACCACCGTCTCGCGCGACGGCCGCCTTCAGGTCGTGGTTCTTCGACGTAACGAGCATGTCCAACTGGTCAGGCGTTTCTAGCGCGTGCCTGTAGTCCTCGATGGACTCCGCACACCGAGCGGGCGGCTGCAAGAGCGCCGGGCAGGTGATGTCGTCGACGACCAGACGCCAGGGCTCGTCCGCTTCGTAGTCCGGCGTGAGGCTGCGGATGAGGGCTGCCCACTCCGCTTCATCGCAAGGCGGGGAGCTTGCTCCGGCCTGATACATGGCCGTGGCGCCAAGCTGGACCAAGAAGGCGTGCCAGGCGTGACGCTGGTGCGGACGCAGCCCCGGGAACGCTACGACTTCGTCGTCCATCAGGGCGGCGTACAGTCCCGCAAGCGACCCTGCCACGCCGGAGCCTGCGGTGGTTTCGAAGCGGATCATGGGCTCGGTCAGGACGTTGAACACTCGGTGAACCCCACGCAGCACCGGGAGTATAGCTTGACTCACGCCCTGCGAGGCTCAACCTCGCGACGCAGTCCGAAGCGATCGTACCGAAACGTCCGCCCGGCGAACCGGAACGTGAACCCGTCTCGATCGGGCGCTGCGGAAGCGGGCGCATCATCCCACTCTTCTTGCCCCGGGAGCCAGCGCCGCGGCAACGTTATCGAGGTGATGCGGCTCCCCTCGAAGGGGCTCCAGCCTGCCGCCTCCAGCTCAATCTCAATGCCCTCATCGCCAAGTCGCGTGCGGATACGTTCCTCCACCGACCCGAAGAGCACGTCCTCGTTGTCCGCGCAGAACGACTTGTCCCGCCGCACGACCGCATGGCGGGCTGTGAGCCCCTCGGCCAGCTCGACGCCCATCACGCGGTTTGCATGCTCGCGCCATCGTCCGCCCAATTCCTCTGTGATCTCGTCGAGGGCATCACGGTGGGTGGCCCGCTCCACCAATTCGCGGTTCATGCGGGGGATGGTCCACGAGTCGCCACCGATCAGGCGGCGCGTGGCCTCGAGCACCCGCAGGTCTCCGTAGACGAACTGGTTCAGGCCGTTGGCGCCACGAGCCAGCAGTGGGGTCAGGTCGTCGTCGCCGGGCGTGAGTACGAGGCAGACCGGCTCCGCGAATCCGGCTGGGCGGCCACGCGTGTGGCGGTGCAGTCTGCCGATCCGCTGGAGCAGCACATCCACCGGGCAGAGATCGGTGATAAGCAAGTCGGCGTCGATGTCGAGTGACTGCTCGAGCGTCTGCGTGCCCACGACGATCAGCCCGCCAGCAGCACGCTGCTTGCCGAGGCGCGTCTCCACCGCGTCGTCCAACAGCCTGCGGTCGTCACGCACGAACCGTCCGTGATGCAGCGCGGGCACTCCTCCGCAAGAAAACAACAGGCCACGCTCGTTCGGGCCGGCAGTGCGCTCAATCGCTTGCTGGATGCGGACGGCGTAGTCCACAGTGTTGCGGACGATCAGCACCTTCGCGCCCGCCCGCGCGGCGTCCAGGGCCCGGGCGGCCACGCCTCCGAAGTCATCCATCAAGGCAAGGCTGTCGACCCGGACATGCTTCTCGGGACCGTTCTCGCCGGTAGGGGTGATGAGTTCTCCGGTGCCGCTCGGCGTGCTGACCGCCGGGTAAGGCGTCCCTAATGCGTCCTCCAGGGGAAGGTGCGCCATCTCGCTCGTGCGTCCAGACGCGAGCCATTCGCGGCGGGCGGCCGACCCAAGCGTTGCCGACATGAGTATGGCGTATCCGCCAGCGCCGAGGTGTGCGTCGAGTAGCGCGCGCACGATCACGCCCATGTAGCGGTCGGATGCATGCACCTCATCAATGACCAGCAGGTTGCGGGACAGGCAGGCAGCGCGCATGTGGGAGTGCCTGACCTTGAGCGCCGCCATCATCGCCTGATCGATGGTACCCACAGCGATCTGGGCGGCGAGGTAGCGCTTGGAGTGCTCTGCGGCCCAGGGCACCTGACTGTCCAGATGGCCGTCCCACCAGACTTCGTACGGCTGAAGGAGATGGGCGGGACCGTTCGCCGTGTCCACGTATCCGGGGACGGCGAGAACCACCGGGGTGACGTGCCCGTCGGGGAACGCCAAGTCGGCAAAGCGCTCGATTCTGCCGTGGATCTGGGTGGCCGCCGCCCGGGTAGGCAGGGCGAAGTACATGCCGTCCACTAAGCTGGCCTCGTACATCCGTGCAAAGCGCCACAACGCAGCCTCGGTCTTGCCGGATCCTGTCTCGGACTCGATCACCACCAATCGCTCGTCGAGCGCCGTGTCCGTCACCGCCTGTCTCTGGATGGCGTTGGCGGTGGCCCCTTCTATGCCGAACAACTCGGCAAAGGGGGGCAGCGCCCCTGCGGCGGCGAAGGCCAATCTCTGCTCGGCGATGTCGAGACCGCTCTTGCGGACGGCCCGCCGCGCCTGGTCGCGGGCAGTGGCGATGTAGCCGTCTTCTGGATCATCGCGGAACGGGAACCAACGCTCATTCGACCCGAGCCAGTCCGCCAGCGTGCATAGGCCGAGGAACATGTGCTGGAACTCTGGCGCTGCGGGGAGGGGAGGAACATCCCGGCTCCAGGCAGCCGGGAACCAGGTGCGGGCCAACTGTGCGATGCGGCGGACGCAGCGTGCGGGGTCGAGGGCCTCAAAGGAACGCCAGATCGCGGGATTGGCCTGTCGAGGACCGTCGAGTTGAAGCGGCAGCCCGTGATGCGACAAGGTCGCCACCAAGAGATCACTGACGACTTCGCCGCCGCGATCGTCCCACGCCGTGAAGTCGGTCCAGCCCAGCGCGTCGAAGAACCACCCTGCGGTCTCGCGATCGGCGCTGGTCAACACCGGCGCGATGTCGAGCGTGTGTCCCGCACGTTGGCGATAGTCTGCCCCGATCAGCTCAGAACGCTCCCAGACCTGTGTCTGGAACCCCCGGTTCACCTTCCCGATGTCATGTAGCGCCGCAAACACACACAGCCGCGCCAGCGTGGCGGCGTCGAGGCTATCCCGCCCCGCCGTCCGGGCCAGACGGTGCCGGATGGTGGGCTGCGCGAGCAACGCCTCGAGGCAAGCACCTACGTCCGCGAGATGGTGCTCCAGCAGGTGGATACGTTCCGGGCCGCGTTGCCGGTAGGGCTGCGCCTTTGCCCAGAAACGCTCCCGGTAGACGGGATTGGCGGTAGACGCCGGGGCTCCCTCCGTCATTACTACCAGTCCCCCAAGATACTGTGACCGCTGGCTGTCTGGGGGCAGAATAACGCCATCGTCAGCGAGAGGCCCAGACCATGGTGATGGCGACGTTCACCGCCGTAGACGTTGAGACGGCCAATGCGGATCCATCGAGTATCTGCGCGATCGGGATCGTGCAGGTTCGCGGCGGGGTCATCTGCGGTGAGTGGTCCGCGCTGGTCAACCCCGGCGTGCCGTTCAACCCCGAGAACGTCGCCATTCACGGTATCAGCGCCTCCGCCGTGCGCCGAAGCCCGACCATTCCGGAACTCCATACTGAGCTGTCGCGGCGACTTTCGAACACGATACTCGTTAGTCACACGGCGTTCGACCGCGCAGCCTTGGATGGCGCGATGCGTCGGTACGGCCTCTCGCCTATCCGCGCGGTGTGGCTCGACAGCGCGGCGATAGCCGCGCGCGCATGGCCCCGCCGACATGGCGTGCGTGGGTGGTCGTTGGCGGCGATTGCAGCCTACCTCGACATTGAGTTCGGACACCATGTCGCCGTTGAGGATGCCCGAGCAGCCGCCGAAGTAGTTCTGTACGCATGCAAGCACACAGGACGCGCCTTGGAGGAGTGGCTGTAGCAATCTGCGGAAGTAGAGGCGAGACGCCGTGACACGGGTACGTGGCAATCAGCGTTTCCAATCCTTCACATTCACTGTCCCGGTGGGGCAGTCCTACCTACATTCTTCCTTCTACTGACTCTGTCAGCCCGGACCGGGACAGAGGGTGCAGGACGAGCTGAGCCGTTTTCACGGCCTCCTGCACCGGGCCAGGGGCGGCTGATCGGCCTGGTCGGCGGGCCCGCGACGGAGAGAGAGCACGAGCAAACCGGCAGCGGTCATTCGCAAGCCCGAGCCTGTAGAATGTGAGGCGCGCGGGAGCGAGTGCAATGACGACGACGACCGAGGCGAAGCTGCTGAGCGCCGACGATCTGCTCAGGCTCGACGGCGAGGGCGTGCGCGGCGAACTGATCCGGGGGGTACTCTGCGAGACCATGCCAGCGGGACATGAGCACGGCAAGATCGTTTTGAATCTGGGTAGTGCGCTGCACAGCTTCGTTACCCCCCGAGGGCTGGGAACGCTGGTCGCCTCGGATTCCGGCGTATGGCTGGAGCGCGACCCTGACACGGTGCGCGAACCCGACATCGCGTTTACGTCGGCGGAGAAGATTCCCGTGGATGCACGCATCACCGGGTACGCCGAAGTGGTTCCTGACTTGGTGGTCGAGGTCGCCTCCCCAAGCGACAGCCGCCGGGAAGTGCACGATAAGGCCCACATGTGGCTCGGCCACGGCGTGCGCCTAGTCTGGGTCGTGCAACCGGGGACACGCACCATCGACGCGTACCGACCTGACCACGCGGTGGCGACGCTGGGCGAGCAGGACGCCCTCGACGGGCTCGACGTGCTGCCCGGCTTCACCTGCGACGTGAGCACCGTCTTCGGCCCGCGCGCCATGGAGGAGCGGACCGAGGAATAGGCTCACCCGGGCCGTTTGGCCCGTCCGCGGTCATGAGCACTGACACTAGCGTCCCGTGCTGCACACCACTTCCCCGGTGGCGAGGATTCGCCAGGACGCGTTTGCATGGCCGGTGCGGTCGGGGTGCGCGATGGTCGCTTCCTCGCGTTGCCCAATGCGGGTGTGACCACGCTGTGACACAGAGGCCATGCGTCCGGCCGGTGTTCGCCCCGGTGCGCGGGCACACGGAGGAGCACCCGGGTGACCGGAATCGCCTCCCGTGGCTCCAGTTCGCGGAGTACACCGCCCGCCCGCTTGCCACCCCCAAGGTCGGGCATGGCTGAGCCGTCCGCCCACGCTGCCGTGCGCTACGAGCCCGACGAGCACCCGCCGATGGCGCTCACGCTGGGCGCCGGCCTGCAGGCCACGCTGGTGGTCGTCGCCCCCGTCGTGATCACGGTCGCGATCGTAGCCCGCATCGCCGGGCAGCCCGACGCCTACATCGCCTTCGCGGCCTTCGCCGCGCTGCTCGTGAGCGGCGCGACGACCGTGCTCCAGGCCGTGCGCGTGGGGTACTTCGGCTCGGGGCACGTGCTCATCATGGGCACCTCCGGGGCCTTCATCGTCGTCTGCGTGGCGGCGCTCGAGGAGGGCGGGCCGCAGCTCATAGCGAGCCTCATCGTCGTCTCCTCGCTCGTCCACTTCCAGGTCGCCGCAAACCTCGCCCTGGTGCGGCGCATCTTCACGCCTATCCAGCCCCCATGAGCCAACGGGCAACGCTGTCCCAGCTGGGCACACAGTTGGAGACAGCCCTTCGAACTTCCATGGTCACACAGGGCCGAGTCCGCTACGCGGCCGGCCAAGCGTTCGTCGACTTCAGCGAGGCTCGCGCTGAGCAATACCCGTTCACAACGCTCAAGCAAACGAATCGAGACGCGACCTGGGATTCGGAGCAACGGCTCTTGGCAGAGAGTCTTCGGATCAATGTGTCGCCTGACGCCCTATCGGCCCTGGTCGCTTGCTTGCGGCAACTCCTGAGGAACTACATCGACAAGGCAGCGGACAGGATTGGACACGGCTTCCCTATAGTTGGCGGCAGCCACGGGTATACGCGAGCGTTGCGTAGCGGACTCGCGACACGATCGTACGAGACGCCTCTATCCAGGTTCGCCGAGTCCCTCGTTCGGGCATCGATCGCAATCGGTCCCGAGCGAGTTGCCCAGCTCATAGGGGCCTGGATGGACGGCGGACCGCTCCGCATGCATACATCGGCAATACTATCGGGTGTTGCCGTTGCAGAAGAGATCACGCTGCCACAGGGTCTGGCAGTACGTATGTTGCCCCGCGTCTCAGAATTGCTTCCTCTATCGGTTCCTCGCACGACAAACCTGCCAGTGATGGACCTTCTGGGCGCAACCGTGCTGACAATCGACTCAACCATCGATCCGCCCTTGTTCCGACCTGGCAGCGGCACTGACCGAGCGTCCGAGGTGGAATTCCGGGCAGCCGACCAATTTCGGTCCGTGCGGGCGTTTTGCGATGCGCTGGCGGTCATCAGCGGACAATTCGTCAGACCGAAACGGTTCTGGGTCGACTATGGAGAGATTGCTGTGTTTGGTCCGCGAGACCGCAGCCTGGTCTGGGGAGCCGGAGAGCCTTTCAGCGAGCCCTGGAGGGAGACCGTCGTCCATACCGACGCCTCGACCGGCGTTGTCACGCTACGTCGTCGGGCACCGGAACCACCATTGCTATCGGAGTCTGACGTCCACGCTGCCTGGGCGATACACGCCTCGCTGGAGGAGCGGAAGGCGAATCACCCAAGATTCAAGACGGCAATCGACCGTTGGCTACGGTCGCGGAGGCCGGACTTGTCGCCTGCTGACCACTTCATCGACCTCAGAGTTGCACTGGAGGCGCTGTACCTCGGTGACGCCAGTGGAAGGTTGAGATTCCGACTGTCTACTCGATTAGCGGGGCACTTGGGAACGTCGCCGGATGAGCGCAAGCAGTTGTACGAGACAGTCGGTACGTTCTACGCGCGAGCATCGAAGGTCGTCCACGGGAGCGATAATGGTGACGCCGACGATGACAGGCGCTTGCTGGAACAGACCTCTGACTTGTGCCGACGGGGTCTGTTGGCTTATGTGAGGGATGCGCCGTCAGACTGGGACACACTGGTGTTCGGCACGGAGGACCGGTCGTGAATGCCGGTCATGGGGCGTGGCGGTCGTAGTCGGGGTATAGCCGTCGTGGTGGCACTGGGCGTTGGTGTTGAGGTGGCCTCCGCACACTACAGACGCATCGCCCGCGACACCGTCAGCGCTTACATCCGCGCCGGCGGTCCACCCGGGCGCCAGGGTGCGGCATCATCTACGAGTAGCGAGCAAGCGCGAGAGGACATTTTCGCTGAACCGTTAACGGGACAAGAGTCGCTGAACGTCGACAATCGGAACACCTTCTGGTAGCTGACCCGCCTGCCGGGGTCCCGCCAGCGGCCCGTGGAGACGGCCGGGGCCGGGCCGGCCGTCTCGCGCGCGGTGCAATGGCGTGCGCGGCGTATGCCATACTCCCACCGTGAGTCCCGCCGAGGAGGTGCAGGCATGAGCATCGCGAGCCAGGACGAGCTGCGCCAGGCCTACCGGGAGCCGGCCCCGCGGGCGCAGCAGAAGGTGCTCGACCACATCGATCGGCACGCCCGCGACTTCATCGCGCTCTCGCCCTTCTGCGTGGTCAGCTCGCTCGGCGCCGACGGACGCCAGGACACCTCGCCCCGGGGCGACCCGCCCGGCTTCGTGGCGGTGCTCGACGAGCGCACCCTGCTCATCCCCGACCGCCCGGGCAACAACCAGGTCGACTCGCTCCGGAACGTCCTCGCCCACCCGGAGGTGGGGCTGCTCTTCCTGGTGCCGGGCATGAACGAGACGCTGCGCGTCAGCGGCACCGCCGAGATCGTCACGGACGAGGCGCTGCTCGCTCCCCTCTCCATCGGCCGCAAGGCGCCGCTCTCGGGCCTGCGCATCACCGTGGAGGAGGCCTTCCTGCACTGCGGGCGCTCGCTGATCCGCTCACGGCTGTGGGAGCCGGAGGCGCAGATCGACCGCTCCTGCTATCCCAGCTACGGGCAGGTGCTGGCCGACCAGATCCGGGGTGCGGACGCGGCCGAAATCGACGCCTCCGAGGACGAGGCCAACCGCGAACGGCTCTACTGAGCGGCGAGTCCGGGCCTACTGGTAGATGACGATGTCGGGCGGGTGGTCGAGGGCCTGCACCTCCTCGGGGGTCATGACGGGCGTGTCCTGGATGAAGAAGAGCTTGAAGGCGGGCCGTTCCGAGGGCGCGGTCAGCGCCCAGCGCTCGTAGCCCCAGCGCTTGATGTGCGAGAGCCCGAAGCCGTCCATGTCGATGGAGAGCTCGACCTCGGGGTAATCCTCGACCTGCTCGCGGTCCAGCAGCATCCAGTCCGTGAACTGGTGCACCATCAGGATCTTGGGCGGCAGGCCCTGCTCGCGCACGAGCCCGGCGAGGTAGCCCTGCACCGCGTTCACCTGCGCGGCGGTGACCGAGCCGATGGCGAGGCCCGGTCCCACGCCCAGGTGCTCCGTTGCGAACTCCGGGTCGAGCGCGACGTGCACGAAGGGTTCCCTGAGGAAGGGCTCCAGCAGCCGCACCTCGGACAGCGGGTCGCTCCAGCCGATCTGGGTGTCGAGGAAGAGCAGCAACCCGTGCTCGCGCGCGGCCTCCACGTACTCCGCGATGCGCTCGTGCTCGAGGTGGCCGAGCCAGTCGCCCTCCGGGGTGGGCCAGGTCTGGGCGACGCCCACGATCAGGTGGTAGGCCCCCACGGCGCCGCGGGGTCCGTTGAGTTCGTCATAGCGCAGCGCCCAGGCGGCGACCTCCGCGGCCACCTCCGCGGGCGTGCCGTGGCCGAGCACGCCCATCGCGCGCACGTCCGGGTGCCCGTAGAAGGAGACGATCTGGGGCTGCGCGAGAACGGGCTCGACGGGCGAGGAGAAGAGCCAGCGCCCGGGTGCGAGGCCTGCGGGGAGGAAGCGGCGCTCCGGCAGCAGGCGCCCGCTCCAGGCGCCGTCGGGGGCGCTGCGCGCCTGCAGCGCGACCTCGAAGCGCCCGTCTGCATGCCTGCGGGCGTGGACGCGCCACTCGAGGTCCTCCAGCGGCTCCGGCGCCGTCCAGAGCCAGCGGCCGGGCGCGGCGGCGGCGGGCAGGAAGCGCGCGCCGGGTGCGATGCGTTCACTCCAGTCTCCGTCCGGGGGCGTCCGCACCTGGAGCGCGACCTCGACGCGCCCGTCGGGGAGCAGCCGCGCGGCCACGCGCGCCTCGCTGGCGGAGGCCGCGCCCTCCTGCGCCGCAACCGACCGAGGTTCCACGCCCAGCGCCGCGACAGCGACCAGCGCGAGGAGCGCCGCGACGGCCCACCCCCGCAGGCTCCCCATGCTCACCCGGATCGGTCCCTCACCGGGCGAGCTCGAAGGTCTCGGTCGACTGCTCCACGAGTGCGCCTGCCTCGTAGCGGCTGATGGTGTAAATCGCGACCGTGGGGTCGCCGGAGGCGTCGAGGCGCAGCGGGCCGGACTTACCCACGTAGGCGACGTCCTCGCCTGCGTCGATGAGATCGGCGCAGCCGGCGTAGGTCTCGCACTCGATCCCGCCGTTGGTGACCTCGAGCACGGCGGCGATGACGGCGTCGCCGTCTGTGCTCCCGGCCGCCCGCGCCGCGAGCGCGAGGATGACGGCGCAGTCGTAGGCGCGCGCGCCCCAGGCGAGGCCGCCCGTCTCGCCGCTCGCCTCGCGCAGCCGCTCGCTGAAGGCGGCGTAGGCCTCGCTCTGCGGCGCGCCCGTGCTGAAGAGCGTCAGCCCGTCGAGGACCCCGGGGTCCGTCCCGTCGACCGCGCCCGGCAGGTCCGGGAGGTAGACCCCATCGGAGCCGTAAAGCGCGTCGGGGCCGATGCCCGCCGCGAGCAGGCCCTGCAGCAGCTGCACCCCCTCCTCGAAGGCGATCAGCACGACCGCGTCCGCGCCGGAGCGGGCGACGGCGTCCACCTCCTGCTCGAAGCCGGCCTTGAGCGGGTCGTAGATGAGCACCTCCGCCGCGGCGCCGTGCCCCTCGAGCGTCGCGGACAGCAGGCCAGCGAGCGAGCGCCCGTAGTCGTCGTCGCGGGCGAGGATGGAGACGCGGGTCGCGCCGCGCTCGAGGATCACGTCGTCCATGAGGTGCACGACGGCCGTGTCCGAGGCGACGGTGCGGAAGTAGTAGGCGGCGTTGGGCTGGGCGCTGAAGCTGGGCGAGGTGTTGGAGGGCGAGCACTGCGGCACGCGCCGCTCATACAGGGTCTGGATGAAGGCCTGCGAGACGCCCGAGGCGGCCGCGCCCAGGATCGCGTCCGCGCCCTCCTCCAGGAGGCCGCCCACCGCGCGGGTGGCGGTGGCGGGGTCGGAGCCGCTATCGGCGTAGCTGAATTCGACCTCGCCGCCCGCCACGCGGATGTCCTCCTCCGCCAGCCTGACGGCGCTGATCGTGGGCTCGCCGGAGGAGCCCAGCGCGCCGCTCTGGGGGAGGATGACGCCGATCGTGAGCGGGACGTCGCTGTGGTCTCCGCAGGCACCCAGGGCGAGCGCGGCCACGATGGCGAGCGGCCCGAACCACCCGAGTCTCACGAGCGCTCGCAGACCACGCCGTCCCCGTCACCATCGCGGGCGCTGGGGACCATCGAAGCGGGGAACCCCCTCCCCCCAGCAGGGCAGCGGCCAGCGCTACAGCCCTGCTGGCGCGGCTCTCCCGCCGCCGCTGCCGCCGAACACGAGGCGTAGGTACGTTCTGCTGCCTGCGTGGTCTGAGTCGCAGCCGGCGTGGAGGTGCTTGAGGTCGAGGCGGCGGAGCAGGCAGCGATCAGGGCGCTCCTCTCGTCGGCACTGAGGGCGTGGCCGTAGCGGTCTGCGACGGTTTCATAGCGCTCGGCGTACAGGCAGGCGTTGGCGCTGTGGCCCTGGGCATCGCGGGCCTGCCAGCGGGGGAGCCACTCATGGGCGAGGTCATCGCTCTTGGAGAGGTTGAAGCTGGCGAGGGACGGCACGAGGTTCCCTGTGTCGTTGTAGGCGGTGCGCGCCTCGGCTTCCGTGTCCACAAGGAGGCACAGAACGGACCACGGCACGACGTGGTCACGGTGTCCACTGCCGCCGACCGGATCGAGGCTGTAGAAACCGGGGTGATTGCACACTTGACACAGGGTTTGCCTTTCTCTATGCTTGTTTCATGGTCGAGTCACGCACCCCTGCCAGCCGTTCGAGTTCTGCTGCGGCCTTCTTGCCGAACAGCATCTCGATCACGTCATGGTCGGTCGTGTTCTCGTCAACCTTCTTCGGCAGCTTTGGGGGCTGAACCATGGCAACGAACCTCCTAGACCTGATGGACCGCTTCAGCAGCGACGACGCTTGCCGCGACCTGCTCGAAAACCTGCGCTGGCCGAACGGCGTGGTTTGCCCT
The DNA here is from genome assembly GCA_965207415.1 of Dehalococcoidia bacterium. GTDB lineage: Bacteria > Chloroflexota > Dehalococcoidia > UBA2979 > UBA2979 > VXMT01. The sequence continues at coordinate 1,934,065 of CBDBMD010000003.1, read as the reverse complement.
CGCTGCGGCTCGCTCGGGATCAGCACCATCAAGAAGCGCCGCGTCTACGACTGCAACGACTGCCGCTACCAGTTCACCGTCACCGCCGGCACGATCATGCACGACTCCCACCTGCCGCTGCGCAAGTGGTTCGTCGCCGTGTACCTGATGTGCGAGTCGAAGAAGGGCATCAGCGCCCTCCAGCTTCACCGCACGCTCGGCGTGGCGCGCCGCACCGCCTGGTACCTCTCTCACCGCATCCGCTCCGCCATGGCCAACGACCCGCTCGAAGGCCCTACGCTGCTCGGCGTCGTCGAGGTTGACGAGACGCTGGTGGGCGGCAGGAAGCGCGGGCAGGGCCGCGGCCACCGCGGCAACAAGTTCTGGGTCGCGGGCGCCATCCAGCGCGACGGGCAGGTGCGCCTCGCACAGATTCCGAACGTGCGGCGCAACACCCTGCACGGCTTCATCGAGCAGACCGTGCGCGACGACGCCGAAGCGATCTACACCGACGAGTTGAAGTCCTACCTCGGCATCGCCGACGCGGACACGCGCCACGAGACGGTCAACCACGGCGCGGACGAGTGGGTCGTGGGCGACGTGCACACCAACTCCATCGAGGGCGTGTGGTCGCTGTTCAAGCGCTCGATCATGGGGAGCTTCCACAAGGTCAGCGTCAAGCACATCGACCGCTACCTCTCCGAGCTGGAGTGGCGCTTCAACAACCGGGGCAACGAGCACATCTTCCTTGACACGATGCGCCGCATCGTCCGCACGGACACCCTCACCTACCGCGATCTGGTGGCGTAGCACCCCTGTTCTTCGCTCGCTGTGGTACGGTCCCTCCCGGCTCAGCACAAGCCTCGTCTGATACCTCGCACCAGGAACGGCCCTCGTGTCTCCCTGCGGGCGAAGTGTCGGACCTGCTTGTGCTGAGCGGTCAGCCGTTCTACCGCAGGGAGGCATCACGTGCGCTTGCTCGGACTCGTACCGCTCGCTCTTCTCCTGGCTGCGTGTTCCTCGGCGGTGGCCGCCACGCCGGACGAGCCGGACATCGCGCGCTGCCTCACCGCTGACGGGCGCAGCCTTGAGATCGAGCGGGACGTGCTCGACTGGGCGCGGGAGACGGACGCGCAGGGCGACTCCACGCTCTCGCTGGATGTCCGCACGGTCTCCCACTACCAGGGACCGCAGAACCTCTACGTCCACTGGGGCGAGTATCTGTTGGAGACCAACAGCCCCGACGGTCTGTTGCTCCCGATCGCCTTCTACGTCGTGGGCACGATAGACGTGACCACCTGCGCGGCGAGCGCGGTTATCGAGTAGCATCGCGGTACTCCTCGACCGCTGCTGCGTAGGAGATGGCGTCCAGTCTGTCGTACACGTGGTCCGGGAGTTTGTACGCCTCCTCGGGAGACATCGAGGAGAACTCCTCGACCGTGACCTGTTCGGCCCTGCGGTCGTTCACGCCCTCGGGCCAGCTCGCAACGTCCTCCCACGTCAGGCGCAGGTACTCCTCGTGCGTCGGTTCCCACCGGCGCGCGGAGTCTGCGTCACGTGACGCAGACTCGCGGGGCGTGCTACGCCGCCCCCCGATCTGTTCGCGGTACAGCCACGCAGTCAGCGCGCTCGCGGCGACGAACGTGACGACCCACAACTCAATGGGTAGCGGGAGCGCAGCGCCTAGCACGGTCTCACCAGACCACAGAGCGAGAGTGAAGATGTGCCTGCGCATCCAGCCACTCTAGAGCCCTCCCGTCCCTGTGTCAAGTGTGCAATCACCGCTCGATGTGGCGGGTCACGATCTGGACGAGCTTGCCCTGGAGACCTGCCAGTAAGGAGAGCGATCCACCGTCCCGCAGCGCGCTCGGCGCGCCCACGCCGGTGATGTGCCGACGGGTCCACCCGGCTCGTCTACGAGTGCCGCACCGAAGGAGTCGAGCCGCTCGCCGGCATCCGCTACCGGTCGCGCCTTGACGACGGGACATCCAACTGGGCCATCTTCGAACCGGCGGCGGACACGCCCGCGCCTTTGCGTTTGTTCAGCACCGAACCGGTCAGGCCCGACGACCCCGACGCCACTCGCGCACTCGCCGAACTGGGCCTGCCTATCGGGTGACCTCAGTGGCTCGGGCTGCGATCCCATCGGCCACTGCCGCGGCTGCCCGTTAACGCAAGAGAAGCCACACACAGGGGCGAAGAGAGGAGGGGCGCCATTTGTGGCGCCCCTCCTCTCCTATGGCCTAGCGGGCCGCTCCCGCGAGCACGCCCTCCTGCTCCCGCTCGAGTGCCCACTCGAAGAGGGAGAGCGTCGGAGCCTCGTCCCGCCGCGGGCGCTTCGGCGGCTCGTCGTCTTCCCCGGCCATGAACTCCGCCCACGAGAACAGCACGCGCTGCCGCTCACTGGTCTCGCCGTGTGGGACCGGTGAACCCACGGGGACCGCGACCGCGACCGGCTCCGGCGCATGCCACTCCGCATCGACGAGCAGCGCCTCGGCCTCCGCCGCGACCTGCCGGGCCTGCTCGAACACCGACTCGACCGAGCCCGCGTCTTCCTCACCCGCGACGATCTTCCTCGCCAGGGCGAGCATCAGGTCGTCGCCGTCGTCCCCGTAGGCGGAGAGGCCGTCCTCGGGCAGCTCGCCTTCCACGGCGAGCGACGACTGGAGCTTCTGCGCCACGAGCTTGAGGGCGTCCGCCTGGAGGGTGTTCCGGTAGGCCATGAAGACGACCTGCACGGGCTGCGTCTGCCCGATGCGCCAGGACCTGCGAGAAGCCTGCCGCATCACGTACACGCTGTAATCCGTCTCGTACCAGACCAGCGTCTGGAAGTCGACGAGGTCGAGACCCGTCTGCACGAGCCGGGGGTGGCAGACGAGCACGTCGACGCCCTCCTCGACGCGCTTCGCCACCCACGCCTCGCGGCGCTCGGGCGGCACGGCGTCCGCCTTCATCACCGCGACGCGGAAGCCGTGGCGACTCAGGAAATCCTCCATCCGCCCGGTGATGTCGCGCGTGCCCGTGTGGGTGGCGTAGACCAACACCCGGCGCCCCGCCAGCCGCTCCGCGGCCACGAGGTCGACGAGCGCCCGCTCCTTCGGGTAGAGCCGCTCCTCGGAGAGGGGCGGCACCTGCACGAGCACATCTGCGGTCTCCGGGTCGAAGACCGTCTCGCCGCGCGTGCAGCCGTCCGGGTAGGCGAGGAGGGTCTGCAGGTAGGTGGCGAGGAGGCGCTTCGAGCCCTTTGCGAGAAGGTCCGTCAACGCCGCCCTGAGGGTCCGGAAGAGCTCGTCGTAGGCGCTCCGCTGGGAGAACCCGCTGCCGTCCTCTTCTGTCTCCATGTCCGAGAGGAGCACGCGCTCCTCGTAGGGCGGGAGCCCTGCAGCGACATCCGAGAGCCGCAGGAACACGGAGTTGCCGATGAGGTGGAAGAGTGCCGCCGGCGCGAGCCCCGGCCGCTCCCGGATGACCTTGCGGTACTTCCGGCGGCGGCTCGTGCGGCCGTCCTCGAGGGACTCGCCATCGTCGCGCCCGACGGTGTGCTCGACGAAGCCGTAGCGCTCGATCCAGCGGCTCTCCTCCCCGCGCCCGAACTCCCCCCTGATCTCTGGCGAGAACCGGTACAACAGGTGGAAGAGCGTGGACGAGTACCCGCCCATGAGCGTGCCGCTCAGCGAGAGCGACTTGCCGCAGGCGTCGGCGAGGATGCCGGCGGCGATGCCCTGGGCGGAGCCGCGCCCCTTGTACTCGTGGCACTCGTCGCCGATGAGGAGGTCGAAGAAGCCCCGCAGGTGGTGCTTCACGTAGTCGGCGAGCGGGTAGCGCTTCGGCCCCGAAGGGTCGGCCCGCCAGAGGGCGGAGCTGCACTCGTCGCAGGTGCGCTTCCTGCGGGCGAGATCCTTCAGCGTGAGGGGCAGCCCGTCCTTGTCGACGATCGGCTCGAAGCAGTCCGGGCAGCAGGGCACCCGGAAGGGTTCGAGCGTTTCCTCGTCGCGGACGAGTTTGCCTTCGACGGTCGCCCAGCGCTCGACCACGGCAGGCAGCCAGCGGTAGGAGAGCTTTGCGCGCTCCCGCGACATGACCGCGAAGAGCGGCCCTGGCCCGTGGGAGAGCTTCAGGCGTTTGAGGTCGGTGATGGAGGCGACGATGATGGCGCGGGCGTCCGGCACTGTCTCCTCGACCTCGCGCTTCCACTTGCGGGTGAGGTGGGGTGGGCAGAGGACGAGGATGCGGCGGAAGCCGGCCAGGTGGGCGGCGGAAGCCGCGATGAAGGTCTTGCCCGTCCCCATCTCCCCGACCACGGTCGTGCCGCGCTGTGACTCGAGGGAGAGAGCGGCGCCGCGGATGGCGTCCGCCTGCGCTCCCAGGGGCGTGCGCAGCAGGTGAGGCAGGGGCTTCCCGCAGTCGGCAGGCCGGTAGCGGGGCGGGTAGGACTCCACCACCCGCTGGGCGATAGCGTCACGGTAGGTGTCGATGAATTCAGCCAGGTCCATGGTTCCGTTCCTTTCTCGTGTAGGGTTGTGGCGACGGCCGTCCTGCGGCCGTCACCCCCTTTGCGAGGCCCCGTCCCGATTCCCAATAGGTGCAGGGGCGGGGCCTCGTCTTGCGGATCGGCGTTGACCCGTCGGGAGCCGCCACCTTGAGGCGGCTTGAAAATCAAGCGGCGATGTTGGTGACCTGGCCGGTGTCCAGGTCGAGGGCGACGACGGTGGTGGAGAGACGCTCGCGGAAGGTCTCCTTCGTGGGCGTGCGCTCGGCCAGGACCATCTCCTTCGAGGTGCGGCCCTTGACGAGGATGCGGCTATCCCCGGCTTCGAGTTGAAGATTGTCGAGGAAGCCCGCCGCCACGAGCATGGCCAGGTGGCCCCGCCGCAGCGGCATGAGCGGTCTGGTGCGCTGGTCCTTAGCGGGCCAGAGCAGGTCGGTGACGGCGGTGCTGGCCCAGAGCCCCGAGCGCCGCGCCTCGTCCGCCGCCGCCACCGGGTCGATGGTGCGGGTGGCGAAGAGCACGTCCCCCGCGGGCGTGGCCGAGGCCAGGTAGAGGGGGTAGCGGCGCGGCGCTAGCTCCTGGAGGTCCCCCGCGGCCCACTGGTGGAGGCGCTCCTCGGCGTAGTTGTCGAGGAAGACCTCCGCCTTGCGGTAGCCGAGGAGCACGACCTGGTCGTAGGCCTCGCGCTCCGGCTCGGGGAAAGCCCAGCAGTCGAGGCGCGAGAAGTGGGAGGCGAGGTACCTCGCCGACACCGCGAGCCGCTGCCGGGGCACGACGAGGACGAGCAGGCCGTCCTCCGCCAGGTAGCGCGTGCAATGGGTGAGGAAGGCGTGCTCGACGCGCTTCTCCTCCCCCGAGTCCCAGTCGTAGGGAGGGTTGAGGTAGAGGAGCCCGAAGGCGCCGTTGGCGATCGAGGTGGCGAAGAGGTCCGTCCCGAGCACGTGGTCGAGGCGGGACTTCGCCTCCTCCGCGCGCTCAGCGTGGAGCTCCACACCGTAGGTCTCCACCTCGGCGGCGTGCGGCTTCCGGATGGAGTCCGCCAGCCGGTCGAGAGCTTTCCCCTCGCCGCAGCAGGGGTCGAGGATCCTGAGGGTCTCGTCGTCGCGGGTGTAGCCAGCCGGCGGCTGGATCAGCTCCGCGATCAGGTCGGTCACTCGTGGCGGCGTCGGGTAGAAGCCACCTTTAGCTTGCGCCGCAAGCCTCATTGGTTCTCTCCTTCCTTGTGGGTGGTCGGTGTGGATGCGTCCCCGTCGCGCGGCAGCGTCAGGAGCCCCGACGCGACCGCCACGGAGAGGTCGTCCCGGAGCGCTTCCGCGTCCGGGTCGCAGCGGTAGGCGACGACGCCCTCGGACTGCAGGGGGACGGCCTCCTCCCGCGCCAGCGCCCGCCGCCAGAGCCAGTCCGCCCAGGAGGCGTGCAACGGCAGGGGGCTGCGACGGTCGAGGAAGCGGTGATGGAGGGAAGGCGCCTCCTCCTCGGACTTCGCCAGGAGGAGGAAGCCATCCCGCTCGAATGCGTATTCCGCGAGCTTTGTGTAGACGAGGGCGTGCCAGCCGCCGGAGACGGGCAGGCGCGCGATCTTCGTCGTCCACGTCCCGACCGTCTCGGGAGGGACGTGGCAACGCTCGTAGCCCCCGCTGAGGGCCATGCCGTCCACCCCGCGAATGAGGTGGGCGGGATCGGGCGGTTGCTTGAGGAGCGAGCCCCAGATCGCTTTCACAGCCGTCTGGGAGCCCACCATCGAGAGGAACCAGAGGCCGCCGCTGTCGGCGTCCCTGGCGAAGGCGTCGGCCGTGGCGGAGAAGCCGCCGGCGCTGACGGTGTGCAGGTCGTCGGCTGTCACGAGGCGACCTCCAGGTAGTGGGCGCCGAAGGCGGCGCCCAGGTCGCACCAGTCATCCTCCTGCAGGGACCAGCCCCCGCAGCCGCAGCGCCCGTCGTAGTACAGGGGCGCTGCGGCGAGCGTCACGGTCAGGTCGTGTGGAAGCGTCCATGAGGGCAGCTTCCCGAAATCCGCCAGCTCCGTGGCCAGGTGCCGGTCGCAGTAGTGACCCCAGCTGTCGTCACCGGGGTCGTCGAGGATCTCGGTGGTCGCGGGGCGCGGCTGCTGACAGTCGTCGCAGAGCGTCCCCTCGACCGCGGGCTGGGTGGTGAACGTGTGCCGCCGGTCTTCCAGGACCGCTCGGATGGTGGTCATGACTCGTTCTCCTTTGTGTGGTTGGGCGAAAACGACGGCGGGACCGTCCCCGGTAGGGATGGCCCCGTATGGCGACGCCAGTTCCGGCGGCGCTCGGTGCGTGCGTTCGGTCAGTCGAGAAGGCCTCGGTCCTTGAGGCTGACGGCCTCCCCGTTCCCGATGACGACGTGGTCGAGGAGTTCGAGGCCGAGCAGCTTCGCCGCCTGCCGGAGCTCCTTCGTAACGTTGATGTCCTGGGGGCTGGGAGAGGGATCTCCAGAAGGGTGGTTGTGGGCGACGATGAGGTGGGGGACGCCCTCCAGCACCGCCGGGCGCAGCACCTCGGCCGGCCTGACGACGCTGCTGAAGGCGTTCCCCTGGTAGATGACGCGCTGCCCGACGACGCGGTTGCGGCGGTCGAGCAGGAGCACGCGCACCTGCTCCTGGCAGAGGGCGCCCATCTCCTCCCCGAGGAGGCGCTGTACGTCCTCCGGGCAGGTGATGGAGGGGCCGCCCTCCGCGCGCCCGGGGTCGGTCTCGACCTCGTAGCGCACAGCCAGTTCGTTGAGGACGTGGAGGTTGCGGCGCAGCGCCTCCAGCAGGGCTTCGGTGTGGGCCGCGGCCGTCACGTTCCCGTCTCCCCGCAGATGCAGTCCTCGTGGTCGGGGGAGTCGGGTTCCTCGCAGGCGCGGCAGTTGCCGCACTGCGGGCAGGTGTCGGTCTGATGGGCGGCGTCGCGGGCGTGGCGCCGGGCGACGGTGTCCTCCCAGCAGCAGTTCCGCTCGCAGTCCTCGCCGCACTCCTCGTCTGCGGCTGCCTCGCAGTCGCGGCAGTAGCTCCGCCCCTTGACGACGGGCGTGCCGCAGCCGCGGCAGTCACCGCCGTAGTTGTCGATCGCCTCCAGCTCCGCCCTCACCGTCTCGTGGATGAGGGGGTGGTCGTCGTCGAGCTCGGACGCGGCGATGTAGTGCCAGGCCCACTTCGTGCCGAGGTCGCTCCAGTCGGCGGTCCGGTAGGACCAGCGGTCGCAGGTGCAGTGGCCGTTGTAGTGGTCGGGCCCCTCGAGCAGGGTCATCACCAGGGTGTGCCTGCTTACGCAGGGCAGCCGGTCGTGTTCGGTGGTCATTGGGGTTTCTCCTTCCGGTGTGGGTTGGTCGGATACGAAGGCGGGGCCGCCTCCCCGGAAGGAAGCGGCCCCGTGGTGCGCCCGCAGGGCGGGCGGCGGTGGCTGGCCTGGGCTAGAAGGGCGTGGGGCCGGTAGCCGCCGGCTGTGTGGTGGGCTCCGCTTCCTGTTCATGCTCCCCAGACTCCGCGGAGCGGCCGTTGCCGTTCCCGTTGGAGTCGAGGAAGACGACCTCCTGGGCGTGGATCTCGGTGCGGTGACGGCGCTGGCCGTCATCCGTCTCGTACGTGTTCTGGGCGACCGAGCCGGCCACGAAGAGGCGGTTCCCCTTCTTCACGTACTGCGATACGGCCTCGGCCTGCTTGCCCCAGCAGACGACGGAGTGCCAGTCGGCCTCCGTCTCGCCGTTCTGGCGGCGGCGGTCGGTGGCCACCCGCAAGGTCGTGACGGCGGTGCCGCTCTGGCTGTAGCGCATCTCGGGGTCGGCCCCGACGCGCCCCAGCAGTTCGATTCGGTTGATCGTCCGTGACATTTCAAATCTCCTCTTTGTGGTGGTGTTTGGCGTCATTGGTGGTGGTAACGGGGAGACCCCGTACCGGGGGCGAAACGACGGCGGGGCCGCCCCCGTGGAGGGACGGCCCCGTGTTGGCGCTTCTGCGAGGAAGCGTCCGGGCTTAGCTGATGCGGACTGACTCGGAGACCTGCTCAGTGACGATCTCCGTGCGCGTCTCCGCGTCGAGGAGGGCGTTCAGTCGCTTGTGGTCGACCGCGTAGCGCGTGCTGCGCACGAGGCTGACCTTGTGGTTGCCGAGCTCCGCCTTGGCGGAGCCCTGACGGCGCATCCACGCCTTCAGGGTGTCGAGGGCCTGCCGCTTCGCCCCCTCGGGCTCGCGCAGGGCCTCCCGGGCGGCCACGTAGGCGGCGACCGCAGTGCGGGCCTCCTCGTCGCTCACCTCAGGCTCATCGCCCTCCGCAGCTTCCGTGTCCTCCTCCGCGTCACCCGGCAGGCAGGTAGCGAGGAAGGGGCAGGAGCGGCAGCGCCAGCTGCCCGCCTCGAAGTCGCGCTCGGGGAAGGCGTCGGGGTCGGCCCCGTGGGTCGCGAAATGAGCGCCCAGCGGGGCGAGCCACTCGCGCGTCCGTTCGAGGGCGCGCTCGACCCGCTCCGCCGGGATCACCTCGGTGTCCCAGGTACGCTCCGCCGTGTCCATCACGGCGAGGACGGCGTCGCGCGCCTCCCCGAAGAGCCCGTAGGTGTAGAGGGCGGCCTGGGCGACCGAGTCGGGATGGCTGCGTTCCGCCCCCAGCGCCTGCCAGCGCTTGAAGGCCGACGGCCCGCGGGTCTTCACCTCGATGACGGCCTCTTCCCCGAAGAGGGGAGCCGTGCCCGTGGCGTCGGGATGGCCCGTCACCTTCACCGTGGGGGTGAGCTGCAGGACGACCTTCGTCGGCCGGCCTGCGTCCACGGGAGTGACCTCCCAGCCCGCCCGCTGCATGGCGTTGAGCACGACCGGCTCCAGGGCGCGGCCCGTCTCCATGACGGTCAGCGCCTCGTCGTCCGGCGGCGCGGGCTCGTGGCCCGTGGCCGCGTACCAGAGGGCGCGCCGGCAACTCATCGCCGCCGAGGCTCGCACCTCCAGGTGCCCTTCCCAGTCGAAGCTGGCGTTGGGACGGTCGTAGGTGCCCGCGTGAGCGGCGGGCGCGTCGGCTGTTTCCTTCATCTGGTCCTCCCCTGGATCAGGAACGGGCCGCCCCCGGAGGGACGGCCCCTTGTAGTAGTTCGCCCGCGGTGGGTGGCTAGAAGACCGTCGACTCCGCCTCCGCGGCGGCGACAGTCTCGGCGCCGTCCTGCTCCCCGGAGCGGCCGTTGCCGTTCCCGTTGGAGTCGAGGAAGACGACCTCCTGGGCGTGGATCTCGGTGCGGTGACGGCGCTGACCGTCATCCGTCTCGTACGTGTTCTGGGCGACCGAGCCGGCGACGAAGAGGCGGTTCCCCTTCTTCACGTACTGCGATACGGCCTCGGCCTGCTTGCCCCAGCAGACGACGGAGTGCCAGTCGGCCTCCGTCTCGCCGTTCTGGCGGCGGCGGTCGGTGGCCACCCGCAAGGTCGTGACGGCGGTGCCGCTCTGGCTGTAGCGCATCTCGGGGTCGGCCCCGACGCGGCCCAGCAGTTCGACTCGATTGATCGTCCGTGACATTTTTCAAATCTCCTCTTGGTGGTGGTGGTTGGCGTCATTGGTGGGGGTAGCGGGGAGACCCGTACCCGGGCGGATGGACGGCGGTGCCGCCCGAAGGCGGTCCCGTGGTGGGCGCTCCCGCGGAGGGGAGCGTCGGGGCGTAGTGGTCAGGCGGCCTTCGGCTTGGCCTCCGCTTCGGAGGACTGGAGCTTCTGGGCCATCGCCTCGATGAGGCTCGTGAGCTCGGAGACGGGTAGCTCGTCGATCTCCCGGCCCGTGCGGCTGCGCACGGCGTCCCGCACCTGGCCCTCGTCGAAGCCCTGCTTGCGTCCCAGCGAGACGATCGTGCGGCGCAGGGCGGGGGACACGTCGCCGGGAGCGCCGTCGCCGTAGAGGCTGTTCCCGAACTGCTCGCCGTAGCCCCGCAGGGCGCGCTTGAGGGCGTCCGTGACGCACCCCTTGTAGGCGGTCTCGTGGCCCTCCACCGTCTCCTCCGTCACGGCGTGGAAGCCCACGTCCGTCCGCGGGGAGGAGCCGGGCACGGTGACCCGCACGGTGGCGGCGTAGGCGTGCGCCCGGCGCGCCTCACCCGTCTTCGGGTCGACGCTCTCGACCTCGCGCAGCTCGACCGGCCCGGCGAGCTCGTAGCCCCACCCTCCGAACCCGAAGATGCGGTTCGCCTGCTCGATGGCCACGTGACCCTCGAGGTAGGCGAAGGTGCGGCCCTTGCGCCCCTTGCGGTGCGAGACGAGGCCCTCGTCGAGGGGCTCGCCCAGCTTCTGGGTGACCGAGGGCGGGAGCCCGTCCCAGAGCAGGTCGATCTCGCCGGCGGGCTCGGGGTGGGAGCCGTTGGGGTGGACGCCATTGGGGCTGGCGCCGTTCAGGGTGGCGGTGGTTCCGTTGTTCATGATGTTCTCCTTCGTGATGTGTGGGCGGTTGGGGTGCGGGCCTCCCCGGCGGAGAGACCCGTGGGCGGGGCGAGCCCCGGCGGTCAGTGGTCATCGCGCCTCCTTCCGGTGGGCGGTTGGTCCGGCGGGCACGCGGAGCCGCCCCGCCCCCTTCGGGAGCCGGGTGGTCGGTGTCCGCCGGGTGGGATGGGTGGGTTAGCGGGTGGCGTGGGCCGCCCGTTCGAGCAGGCGCAGGAAGACTTCCCGCCCCTGTGAGTGGACTGCCAGTTCGGCTACGTCGGCGATGCCCTGGGGGAGATGCACGACGGCCGCGCGGCGGCCGAGCAGGCCGTCGTGCTTCGCCGCCGCTGCGCGCCCGGCGGTGTCGTTGTCGAAGGCGAGGAAGACGTGGGGGCAGCCCCTGAGGGCGGCGGCCACGCGCTCCATGCCCTGCGTGCCGAGGGCGGCGCAGGCGGGCAGGCCCCACTCGCTCAGGACGAGCCAGTCGAAGACCCCCTCGGTAACGATCGCCCAGGGAGGCACCGCCCCAAGCCGTCCGCGGCCAAGGACGGGCTTCGGGCCGGGCAACGCCTGGAACCGCGGCGACCGCTGCGAGTGGATGGTGCGACCGGCAAGCCAGCGCACGCGCCCGCCTGCAATCTCGGGGACCACCACCATCCCGGCGAAACGCTCACCGGCACCGGTGAAGAGCCCCGAGTCTCGCAGCCGCTCACGGCTGAAGCCGCCTCGCTCAAGGAAGCGCCGCAGCCCCTGCCCGGACGCGTATCCGAGGCCAAGGCGGATGGCGGTCTCCGGGCGGATGCCCCGCGAGGCGAGGTACGTCCTCGCCTCGCGGCTGCGCAGCAGCTCGCCGGCGTAGTGGCGAGCCGCCGCCGTCAGCAGCGCGGGGTCCCGGGGAGGGACCGCTGGTGGCGGTGCCGGGCGGCAGACATTCGCGGAACGCCGGGAAGTGACCGGTGAGGCTTCGAGCCGCCGGATCGCCTCCGGCAGACTCAGGCCCTCGATGCGCTGGAGAAAGTCCAGCACGTCGCCGCCCTCGCCGCAGCCGAAGCAGTACCAGCGCTCGGTGTCGCCGTACACCGTGAAGCTGCCTTCCCGCTCCTCGTGGAAGGGGCAGACCGCCTGGCGGACGCGGCCCCTGCCCCGAAGGGGTACCCCTGCCTCCTCGACGACCTCGGCCAGCGGGTGCCGGCGCTTCAGCGCCGCGATGTCCACGGGTGCGTGCGCGGCGACCATCACGAGCCGCCCTTCGCCAGGGGCTGGAGCCCCCGCAGGCTGCGCCGCGAGACGGTCTTGCCGGGACGCCAGCGCATCCCCAGGACGGCCAGCACCTCCAGCGTCGAGCCATCGCCGCGCGGGGCGAGGACGGCTGCCCGCCCCATGCCGGGGCTGTAGGCGAGCGCCCCGCTGTCGCGGAAGCGCCGCCGCGCGAGGTCGAGCCACTCGGCGTACGCCCAGCGCGTCTCCTGATCTGTCGCCCGTGCCAGGTCCGCCCCGGCGAGGAGCGCGAGCGCCCCGTCGAGGTCGCCCGCCTGTCTGAGCCGCCGCGCCTCGTGGACGCCGCGGGCGAGGCTCTGTTCCGGCGCCTCTGGGGCGGTGCCGAGGATGGTGTTGATGAGCCGGTCCACCAGCTCTTCGAGGCTGCGGCCGGGGCGGTCTCCCGCCACCTCCGCAGCCGTGGTCATCGTCGTCGTTGCCATCGTCATTGGGGTTCTCCTTTCGGTGTTGTCGTGGTCGCTGGGTCGTGTGCCCTCGCGGGCACGAAGAGGGGCCTCCTCCAGAGAGACGGCCCCATGGCCGGGTGGATATGGTGGGGCGAAGCCCCGGGTCGTCAGGACCTGAACGCCCTCCTCGTCCTGCCGGGGAGGCCCGCGAGCAGAACGCCCGCGACGCCGAATGCGCCCGCGTTCGCGACGGCCGTCTCCACGCCGTGGCCGAGCAGCAGCGGCGCCGCCAGCAGCAGCGCCGCGCCCGCGACGAGGGCGATCCGCCGGCCCGGCCACCGCCTACGCGGAGCTGGAGCGGCTGTCTCGGGGATGGGCTCGTAGGCCGTCCAGACGGGCAGCCCGATGAGGCCCTCGAGGGCCGTGACGACTTGGCCGCGCGTGCAGCCGCCCGTGTGGCAGCGCACGTCGATGCCGTTGCCGTCGGCCCGCTGACGGAACGCCAGTCCCTCTGGTTCCTCCCCGCCGTGGCAGATGGCGGTGGTCGTACGGAACCAGCCACGCTCGAAGGCGACCGCGTGCGGGATGAGGCTCGCGATGCGGCCCGCGCCCGGTCCGGTGTACTGCTGCGTCCTGGCGCGTAGCTCCATGGCGTCCGTGAGTTCTGCGCTCATGCTCGTGACCTCCTTGTCACTGTGTGCTCGTTGCGACTGGCGACCGACGCCGGCATCCGGGCGCAGGTCCTGGCTGAGTGGTTGCTAATCGCTGGACACACTCCGCCCACGGTCGGATGCCGAATCGGGGAACGGGGTGGCTGGGCCGCGCGCATGCGAAGGGGCCGGACTGCGAACTGCTTCGCGGAATGGCTCGATGCAAGGGGCGGCGGGAGGAGGGGTACGGGCCGGGTGCGGGACGCACTCCACCCAGGGACTCCGGGGTCGGGGCGCGAAAGGCGCCTCGCCACGCGGTTCCCGGCGTTCGAGACGGCCTCCGGGGAGCAAGGCTCAACCCTTCGGTCGCCTCCCGCTGCGGGAAAGGCGGTTCTCCCTCACTGGCCGGCCGTCGGGAGAGCAAGGCTCAAATCCGTCGGGTCTGCCGGGTCCGGGATGGACCCTCCAGGTTTCTCAGGCAGGAAACACTGGCAAAGCCGGAAACTGTGATCGAGTGTCGTAGGACGGGTGTTCTCATGTCAAGCCCCGTGTGGCGAGGCCGCTATCGCCGCCAGAGCCCGAGCGTGAGCACGCGCCGCAGGAAGCGCCAGCAGAGCGCCCGCCGGCGCTCCCGGCGCGCGTCGCGCAGCGACTGCGCCCCCTCCCACAGCTCCCTGTCGCGGCGGAACTCGTCCCAGGGGTAGGTCTCCGGCGGCAGCGTCAGCTCGTGCTCGCCGATGAGGACGAGCGCGAGCTCGCACATCCGCACACAGCCGCTGGCGCGCTCCACCCGGCTCCCGCTCCTGTCGAGAAACGCCCCGCGCGCCTGCCGCCACTCGACGATCAGCGGCGTGGCCATGCCGTAGACGAGCTCTTCGCCCTCCGCGGCCTCCGGCGTGATGACTTCGGGGTGGGCGCGCCAGGGCGGTCGCACCCGCGGCTTCGCGCCGATCACCGGCTGGGGGACGCCCTTCACCGGGGGCGGCGCCACTGCGCGCGCTTGAGCCGGGACGTCCACCGTGTCCGGTTCGGGCTCCGACGACGGTAACGCCTGGTCCCCCTCCGCCTGGTCCCCCTCCGCCTGGTCCCCCTCCGCCGGGAGCCGCTCCGCCTGTTGCGATTCCGCCGCCGGGAGCCGCCGCTCCCACGCCTGCAGGGCCTCGGTCTGCGCGCTCGTCAGCGCCTCGAACTCCGTGCGCAGGGCGTCGATGCGGGCGGACAGCTCCCGTTCCAGTGCCGCCACCCGCCTTTCCAGCGCAGTCCCGCGTTCGCGGTGTCGCGCAGCGTCCTGGCCAGCGGCCCTCTCCCTCCGCTCCAGCGTTCTCATGAGCCGGGGGGTGAGACGGCCCGTGTTGAGGACGCGCCAGAGCGTCTTGCGGTCAACCCGCAGTTGCGCCGCCACCCTGCCGGGACCCAGCTCGTCGACGAGGTCGTGGAGCAGGTCGAGCAGCCTCGGCTCGTGCGCCTCCTGCGGGTTCTGGTGCTCGCTCACCGGGTCCTCGTGCGTCTCATCCGGGTTCTGATGCTCGTTCACCGGGTCTTTCCTCGCTCCCTGGCTGTCTGTCGCGGCTGCCCCATTTGCCCCAAATGCCCCAATCGCCGGTGGAACGGGGCCTTTCGACCAGGTGGTGGCCGTGCCACACCTGTAGTGGCGCGTTTTCCGCTGCAATCACTGGGGTTCCGGGGACGAGTGCCACACTTCGAAAAACCTTGATCTCCTGTACAGCCCGCTGACATGAAAGCGGCCCCGGCGCGCGGGCGCAGTCCCATGCACCGGCCTACGTTCGTGTAGTCCCGCGCGCGGGACTGTGTTCCGGCACGACACGCCCGACACTCGGCCTCCGAATCGAACGACCGTTCGTACGGAGGCATCCATGTGGCAGACGAAGACCACGACCGGTAGGTGGAGGCGGCTGAAGACCCTCGCGGCGGCGCTGCTGCTGGCGGCGCTCGCGGCCGTCCCCTCGAGCGGGACCGCTCTCGCCCAGCAGCCGCCCGACCCCTACTCGCCCATCGTGCTCGTCAACGAGGACGACGAGGACATCGTCGAGCGCAAGAAGGATGGGCGCTTCATCGCCCGTCCCGTCTTCGACCGCGAACTGGCCGCCCTCTACTACGGCGTGCGCGACGGCGACACGGGCGAGTGGATCGCCCCCATGTACCGCGTGCGCGGCGACGCCAAGGAGCGCAGCGACGGCTGGGAGTACAGCTTCGAGTACCCCTTCGAGGACGGCCAGACCGAACTCGACCCGGAGCGCCCCTACCTGCTCGTGATGCTCGCGCGCAGCTGGGCGGTGGACACGCCCCAGGCCTTCTACGCGGTCATCCCCATCCACCAGCCCGGCGGCATCTGGAACAAGATCCTGCGCGCGCTGGATCCCCCGCGCTGGGGGCGGGCGATCGCGGGCTGGGTGATCGAGGGTGCGCACGGGATGCTCTGCGGCGTCGTCGAGCGCGCCTCGGGCGGTGACGCCGAGGCCTGCGAGGCGACCCCGTGAGCGACATCTTCACGGGCACCCCGCCCGGCATCACCTACGACCACGAGGTCGTGCGCCAGGCGTGGATGGCGGTCTGGGTCATCACCTCCGGGGCGCTCGTCGTGATCGTCGGCTGGATGGGGCTGAGCCTCATCATCGGCGACCACCTCGGGCGGGCGCAGGCGGGCTGGCGCGAGCTGGTGCCGCGCCTCGCCCTGGGGCTGGTGGCAGCCGCCGCCTCGCTCTGGTGGTGCGCGCTCGTGATCGACATCGCCGACGCCGTCTCGGGCTTCATCGCCGCCGAGCTGGGCGTGACCGCCGGCGACATGCTGCGCTCGACGCTCGAGACGCTGCTGCGGGCGGTGCAGGTGGGCAGCGTGGGCATGGCCCTGCTGCTGGCGCTGATCTACCTCGTCTACGGCTTCTTCGTGCTCTACCTCGTGGTGCAGATGGTGCTGCGCCTCGCCCTCATCGACATCCTGCTGGCGCTGGCGCCGATCGCGCTGGGGCTCTGGATCCTGCCGCACACGGCGGGCTGGGGCCGGCAGTGGCTGCGGCTCTTCATGACGACCGTCTTCCAGCAGGCGATCCAGCTTGTCGCGCTGGCGCTCGGCATCGGCTTCCTCAACGAGTACGCCGCGATCGGCGGCGGCGACGCGATGCAGGACCTCGCCTGGAAGCTCTTGATGTCGCTGGCGTTCATCTACCTGGCGACGCGGGTGCCCGCGATGCTGGGCCAGGCCGGGACCTTCGACGCCTGGCTGCACACCCTTTACTTCGGCATGTCCCTGCCCGGCTCGATGGTGCGCTCGGCGCGCTCCGTGGGGCTGCTCATGGGCGGCGTCGGCAGCGGCGTCGCGGCCGGGGCGTCGGCGGTGGGCGGCGCCGCCTCGGCGGCTGCCTCGGGCGTGCGCTCGGCGGCCGAGTCCTCGACCCCCTCAGCCGGCGGCGGCAACGCCGCGCCCGGCTCGGGCATGCCGCGCAGCAGCGGCGAGTAACCCGACCAAACGAGAACAAACGAGGCGCGCCCGGCGCGCCGCCGGAAACACGACGGAGGTGAGAGATGTGCCGGTAGGCGAAGGAAGAGCAGCACCGAGAGACGAACGAACGCACAACTGAAGGAGTAACAGAAGTGCAAGACCTGGTTCAGACCATCTCCAACCTGGTGGGCATCCTGCTCGGGGTCGTCGGCGCGATCGGCGTCGGCTTCTTCATCTACGGGTCCTACCTCTACCTCACCGCCAGTGGCGCGCCCCACCAGATGGAGCGGGGCAAGAGCGCGATGATGACGGCTTTGGCCGGCATCGTGCTCGCGATGGTCGCCTTCGGCATCGTCGAGCTCGTGATGGACGCCGTCGTCAACCCCGCCGTCGACATCGGCGACGTGCCCGACCCCAACAGCTCGTCGTCCGGCGGGGACGGGAGCTAGCGATGCGAGCGCACGAAGTCCCCACCCACGTGCAGGCCGAGGACCGCGTCCTGCTGTGGTTCACCTTTCCCCAGATCGTGGCGATGACGGCCGTCTGCGCCCTCGCCTACGGTCTCTACCACTACGCCCCCGCCGGTCCCGGGGGCGTGCGCATCGCCGCGGCGGCGCTCTTCGCGCTGGCCGGGCTGGCCGTGATCGCGGGGCGCATCGGGGGCAGGCGGCTGCCAGTGGTGGCAGCCGACCTGCTCAGGTACGCGCTGGGGGCGCGGCGTTACGCCGGACCGCCCGCCGGGCTGGCGCGGAGCGGGCCGCCCCCGCCCCCTCGGGGTGGGGAGGCCAACCCGCTGCGGCTGCTGGCGAGGCGTGCCCTGCGCAGGACCCGCCACGCCAGCCACAGGCGGAAGGAGGGCGAGCGCCGCAACGGGCGCCTGCCCCTCCGACCCCAACGCCTCTTCGGCAGGCGCGGCAGCGGCGACGAGCGCACGGCGACCCGGCAGCACCGGCGTGGGCGTCGCGGCTTCTGGCGGGCGTTCCTGGCCGGGGCCGGACTCGCGCTGGTCGTGCTCACCGCACTGCCCCTCGCGGCGGCGTTCGCGCAGGAGCCCGAAGGCGAGGGCTGGACCTCCGACGAGATCGAGTTCCAGCCGCCGCCGGAGGTCCCTGGGCGTCGGCTCTACGTCGAGTCGCTGACCGTCATCGCGGAAGGGGCGGAGGTTACGCTGCGCGCCGCCACGGACCTGGACCTGCGGGTGCGGGCCTACGGCGGAGCCGGGGGGCGCTCGCTCCGCTCCTACGTGACCGCCTCGCTGGACGCCGGTGAGCGCGTCAGCTACGACCTGCCGCTGGACGGCCCCGCGCCGTCGCTCGTCTTCTCCTGGCGGGACGAACTCGGGCAGGCGGGCGCGCTCAGCCTCGACGGGGAGCGGCTGCCCTGGCCGCTACCCGCCGCCGAGGGCGAGCTCTGTTCCCTGCGCGCCATCTCCATCAGGTGGAGCGCGGGGGCTGTCGAGGGCGCCGTCGCCTCGTCGTGCGTGAGCGCGATCGAGGAAACGGTCGATCTCGCGATGGTCGCCGGGCACGCCGAGGTCAACGCCACGGCGCTGCTCGAGGCGGAGGTCACGGCCGTGACGGGGACGCTCACGGTCTCGTCCGGCGGCTCGGAGACCACCGCCTCCTTCGTGGCCGGCGGCGAGACCCACTTCCGGCTGCCGGTCGCGGCGGGCGAGGGCGTCCACGCCCTCGCCGTCGAGGCGGAGCTGGAGGCGTCGCTGCGCATCCCGCTGCCGCCGCTCGTGCAGCTCACCCATCACCCGGAGCGCATCGAGCGGCTGACCGAGACGGCCGTGGTGAGCATTCCCGCCTACGGCGACACCGTCACCGACACGGTGACGGTCCCCGGCGAGGACGGGACCTTCACCACGCACACCGTCACGGCCAGCTGTTTCGTCCCCGCCTCGACCGTCAGCCAGGACGTCGTCTTCACCGTCGTCCACGCCGAGCGCATCGAGGCCGCGGTCGTCGAGCGCGCGTCGCTGACGCGGACGCGCACGGAGACGCTCGCGCTCGCCACGAGCATCCGGGCCGCCGGCGCCTACCGGGCGCTCGCCGTGCCGGAGCCGGAGCCCGAGCCGGAGCGGCCCGTGCAGACCCCGGCCGGGGACAGCGAGCTGCGCGCGCTCTTCGAGGAGCTCGGCTGGGAGTGGCCCTGGTGAGGCGGCTCACGACCGTCCTGCTCTGCTGCGGGGTCGCGCTGGTCACGGCCGGCGCGGCCCCGGAGGAGGAGCAGGCCATGCTCGACGCCTTCGACGAGGCGCTCACGGCGATGGCCTACGCCGCCTCCGGGCTGTGCGTCTTCTCGCTGGTCTGGGCGGGCTTCCTGCTCATGGCCGACGGCGCCGAGGAGCGCGGCGGCGGACGCGCCAGGAGCGCCGTCTTCCTCTCCGTCGCGGGCCTCGCGCTCGTGCTCTCCGCCAAGGGCGTGACCGCCCTGCTGCGCGCAGGCGTCATCCCCATCTCCTGACCTTCAAGCAAAGGACGATCACGATGAGACAGCTACTCGAACTGACGAAACGCGCGGCGGCGATCCTGCCCGGCGGGACCGCCGCTGCAGCGGAGGCCGAAGGCGCGGACCCCGCACCCGAGGCGGAGGCGGCGGAGCCCAAGGCTCCGCCCGGCCTCCCGCTCGCCTTCATGCTCTCGCACCTCGAGGACGACGGGCCGGTGCGCCTCGACGGCCAGAAGCTCGGCGTCTGCGAGGTGCTCGGCCTGGAGCTGGACGAGCCGAAGCTGGGGGCCTTCGCGGGCGCCCTCAACGCCTGCGACTTCCCCCTGCAACTGCTCGTGCGCCAGCACCCGCCCGGCCTCGGCAAGCTGCGCGACGATCTTGAACGGGCGCAGCCGCCCGACCTTCCGCCCCGCACGAAGGAGGCGGCCGAGTCGCTGCGCCGGCTGCTCGGCGAGCTGGAGCAGCGCGAGGGCATCCTCGACCGCCGCTTCTACGCGGTCTGCGAGCACGAGCGCATGGACGAGCTGCGCTCCCTGCTCGTGCGCGCGGGCCTCTCCATCCACCCCCTCGCGGGCCGCCAGCTGCGCATGCTCGTGCTCGCCTCCGCCCTCGGCGGCTCCCCGCGCGAGTTCGACGAGGAAACGCCCACCGAGGTCGAGTTCAACCGGCACGAGATCCGGGTCGGCGAGCACCTCGTACGCTCGCTCCACCTGGGCAAGTGGCCGCGCTCGCTCTCCCCCGGCTTCCTGCAGGGCCTGCTGGCGGCGGGCGCGCCCATGGACCTCTCCCTCCACCTCGGGCCGATCCCCACCGCCGTTGCGGCGCGCACGCTGGAGTGGCAGAAGGTGCGCTTCGAGTCGGCGCGCTCGCTCTCCATGCGCAAGGGCAAGAGCCTCTCCTCGGAGGCCGAGATCGCGCTCGAGGACGTGATGCGCCTGCGCGACGAAGTGCAGCGCGGACGCGAACGCCTCTTCCACGCCTCGCTCTCGCTCACCCTGCACGCACCCGACGAGGAGTCCCTCGCCGACATCACGCAGACGGCGAAGGCGCACTTCGCGTCGGCGCTGGGCAAGCTCGACGCCCTTCCCTTCCGCCAGCGCGAGGGACTGCTCTCCACCCTCCCCCTCGGCCTCAACGCCGTCGCCGCCTGGCGCACGCTCGACACCACCTCGCTGGCGATGCTCTACCCCTTCTCCCCTCCCGACCTCGACACGCGCGGCGGCGACCTGCGCGGCATCGACCTGCGCGCCTCCTCGCCCGTCGTCTACGACCCCTGGGACGGCACCCATCTCAACGCCAACACGGCCGTGCTCGCGCGCTCGGGCTCGGGAAAGTCGTTCGCGACGAAGCTGGGCGTGCTGCGCGGCATCTGCCGCGGCGTCGTCGCCTACGTGATCGACCCCGAGGGCGAGTACGCCGACATGGCGCGCGCGGCGGGCGGGCGCGTGCTCTCGCCGGGCGTCTCCGGGCAGGGCATGAACCCCTTCGTGATCGACGCGGGCGACGCCGAGGAGCTGCTGCAGCGCATCGGCAGCCTCAGGCGGCTGATCGAGGTGATGGTGGGGGAGCCGCTGGGAGCGGAGCGCCGCGCCTCGCTCGACCACGCCCTCGCCGCCTACTACGCGCAGGGGCGCGAGCGCACCGGCTTCGGCGATTTTTTCACGTTCCTCAAGGGCGACGAGGCGGACGGCGATCCGTCGCTCGCGCGGCTCTTGCGGCCCTTCGCCACGGGCAGCCTGCGCCATCTGCTCACCGACGAGGGCGACGACCTCCTCACGAACGAGGCGCTGGTGACGGTCTTCGACCTGCACCTGCTGGAGCCGGAGCTGCGCCCCGCCGCCACGATGGTCTGCACCGAGACCGTCTGGGCCGCGGCCGCCCGCGACCCGAGGCCGCGCCTGCTGGTCGTGGACGAGGTCTGGTCGATCATGCAGCACCCCGAGGGCGCCGCCTTCATGGTGAGCATGGCCAAGCGCGCGCGGAAGCACCGCCTGGGGTTGCAGTTCATCACCCAGGACGTGCAGGACCTCCTCTCCGAGGACCCCACCCGCGCCATCACCGGACACTCGGGGCGCGCCCTTCTCCAGAACGCCGCCTTCAAGCTCCTCCTTCAGCAGGACGCCGCCGCCATTTCGACCGTGGGCGACGCCTTCGACCTGCCCGAGGACCTGCAGCGCTGGCTGCTGTCGTGCCCGCGGGGCGACGGGCTCCTGCTCGCCAGGGGCAATCGCTTCCCCATCCGCATCGAGGCCACGCCCGAGGAGGCGGAGGTGATCGAGTGGCGGCCGGGTATGCACCGCGAGAGTGGCGGAAAAGCGGCGCCGGATGCGCAGGCCGGGGACGAACCGGACGACCGCCAGCGAGCGCCGCAGGGAGAAAGCCAATGACCACGGCAGCACGCCCGTAGCGGACCCGGCCACACCCGTCACCCACCTCACCAAACAGGAGGACCCCGTGAAGAGCACGGCCACCAACGACGAACACCGCTCCGACCCCAACCACACCACGAAGAGAGGAACCCGACCCATGCGACTCAACCCCTTCCAGGCCACCCCCAGAACCCCCGTGCTGCTGGCGATCACGCCGCCGCGCAACGCCGAGCGCACCGTGCTCGGCGTCGAGAACCTCCTGTCCTCGATCGCCGTGCCCGAACCCTTCTCGCTGGAGCTCACCGGTGACGCCGACGGCGTCGCCCTGATGGCGCGCTGCACCGACGAGCAGGTCGTGCGCCAGCAGCTCTCCGCCCACTACCCCCAGGCCCTCATCCACCAGCTGACGCCGGAGGAGGACCCCCTCCGGCTCGACGGAGGGGAGCAGGCCTGGCACATGCGCCTGCGCGTGAGCGGCCCCGAGTACGTGCCCCTGCGCGTCTTCCGCGACGACGACCTGCTCGATGCCGGCTCCGACCCGCTGATCGCCCTGCTCGGGGCGCTCTCGGCGCTGCGCCCGGGGGAGCGTGTCGTCGCCCGCCTGCTGCTGCGCTCGCTCGGTCCCGACTGGTCGCAGCAGCACCAGGCGAGGGCGCACGAGCGGCCCCTGCCGGAGCGGACCGACTCCTACCAGATCAGCGAGTCGCGCCGCCACCGCGTCGAGCTCACGGGCGCGGCCGCGCTCGCCCTGGGCGGCGGCGCCTTCTTCAAGGGCTACCAGTGGTGGCAGGCGGGCGAGCAGTGGAAGGCGGTCGCGCTCGGCGCGGGCATCGCCCTCGCGCTCGGCGTCGCCGGCTGGGCCTGGGCGCGCTGGCAGCGCTCGCGCAACCGCGTCTATGACCCGCTCCTGATCAAGGAGAAGGTCTCGCGCATCGCCTTCGAGGCGGAGCTGCAGGTGACCGCCATCCTCCCCGAGGGCGACCGCCGCCGCCGGGTCGACGAGCTGCTCGGCCAGCTGGCCGCCGCCTACCGCCACTACGACCACCCGGCGGGGGCGCGCTTCAGGGCCGGCAAGGTGCAGCCCGGCCTGCCCGAACCCCACGCCCTGGCGCCGCCCGGCCCCGGACTCTTCGGGAGCCGCAGCGTGCTCGGCGTGCGCGAGGCCGCCTGCCTCTGGCACCCGCCCGGAGCGAAGGACGAGACGCCGCTCGTGGCGCGCTCGGGCGCGCGCGTGCTCGTCCCCCAGGCGCGGGACGTGAGCGGCGGTGCGCTCGTGGGGAAGACCACGGCGGGCAGTCCCCGCGACATCCACTTTCCCCACGACCTGACGCACCGCCATCACCTCTACGTGGCGCGCACGCGCATGGGCAAGTCGACGCTCATGCAGCACCTCGTCGTGCACAAGCTGCGGGAGAAGGCGGCGGGACGCGACGGCGACGCGATCGTCGTCATCGACCCCCACGCCGACCTCGTCGCGTCCATCCTCGAGCATGTCCCCGAGTCGTTGATCGACCAGGTGCGGCTCGTGGACCTCGCGGGCGATCGCGGCTACCCAGGCATCAACCTGCTCGACACGCGCGTCTTCGCCGACCGCGACCGCACGGCCGACTCGGTCGTGCGCGTGGCGAAGGGGCTCTGGGAGCAGTGGGGGCCGCGCATGCAGTCGATCCTCGAGCAGGTCGTGAAGACCCTGCACGAGCACAACGCCCATCCCGCCACCGCCGCCGAGGAGCAGTACACGATCCTCGACGGGCTGCGCCTGCTCTCCGACGACAAGTTCCGCACGCTCGTGCTCAAGCGCGTGAGCGACGAGTACCTGCTGGACTGGTGGAACCGCGACTTCAAGGGCTGGCGCCGGGAGTACAGCGCCGACGCCCTCGCGCCCGTGCAGACGCGGCTCTCCTACTACGCCTCCTCGAAGCGGGCGCGCGCCATCCTCGGCCAGCCCCGCTCCACCATCGACCTGCGCCAGACGATCCTCGACGGGGGCGTGCTGCTCGTCTCCACGGCGCAGGGCGCGGCGGGCAAGGACGTGGCGGCGCTGGTCGGCTCCTCCATCCTCAACCTCGTCGACGCCGTCGTGCGCGAGCAGGGCGAACTCCCGCCGGAGCAGCGCCGCGGGGCGCTCGTCGTCGTGGACGAGATGCAGTCGATGCCCGGCGTCGACTACGAGTCGATGCTGAGTGAGCTGGGCAAGTACGGAGCGAGCTTCGTGCTCGCCACGCAGAGCCTCGACAAGCTCGACGACCTCTCCCCCACGCTGCGCAGCACGCTGCTCGCCAACGTCGGCTGCCTCGCCGTCTTCCAGGTGGCGGGCTCGGACGCGCAGCAACTCGTGTGGGAGCTGGACCGCGAGCGCGTCTCCGTCGAGGACGTGGTCTCCCTGCCCGTGCACCACGCCTACGTGCGCGCCACCGTCGGGAGCGAGCGCACGCCCGCCTTCTCGATGGAGGTGCTCAAGCCGGACGAGGGGAACGGGGAGACGGCCGCGCGCATCCGCGAGGAGGCCTCCGCCTACCTGCTCACCGAGGAGGAGATCGCCGCCCAGCGCGCCGAGGGCCGCAGGCGCGTCGACCTGTGGATCGAGCAGATGGCGGAGGAAGACAAGCCCGAAGCCGGACCGGAGCGAGCCGACCAGCCGCGAGACGGCGCCTCCGGGGACGAGCCGCGCGGGAAGCGGCAGCGCAGCAAGCGTGAGCCGCCGCCCGGCGATTCCTCCGGGGAGGACGCCGCGTGACGGTGGAACGCGACCTGCTGCGCCTGCTCGCGGAGATGCCCTGCCTCGACCGGCTGGAGGCGGCCGCCCTCTCGGGCTGGTCGCGGGGGGCGGTCTACGCGGCCTGCGCGGCGCTGGGGGAGGCGGGGCTCGTCGCCCCCCTCCCCCACGCCCACGCCTCCGAACTCGCCGCCCCGGCGCGGCGCTACCACCTCACGCTTGCCGGGCTTCGCCGGCTCGCCGCCGAAGAAGGCATGGACCTGCACGCACTGCTGCGATCGCGACCCCTCACGGCGCACTGGCGCCGGCTCCTGCTGGCGCGCCTCGACGGCGTCGCCTCCATCTACCGGCTGGCCGCGGCGATCGCGGACGCCGCCTGGCCGCTGCGCTTCCGCTGGTACCGGGCGATGCCCATGGACGCGGCGGTCGCGCTCCCCGGCGGGCGCAGCCTCTTCGTCGTGCGGGAGGGCCGGAGCGCCGACCGCACGGCCTTCGCCAAGCGCCTCTGGCGGCTGCGCGAGGGACCGCGCCCGGGCGCCTACCTGCTGCTCGTCCCCGACGCGGTGCGGCTGCGCCACGCGGCGCGGCTGATGGCGCAGGCGTCCGTACCCGCCTTCCTCGCCCTGGAGCGCGACGCCGCCTCGTCCGGGACCAGCGCGCGCATCTGGCGCACGGCCTCCGGCTCGCCCCTCCTCTCGCTGCGGGAGGTGCTCGCGCACGTCCCCGGGCGCGGCGCGTGGCCGCGGGAGGAGCCGCTCGCCCGCGCCACCGTCCCCCGCGACCTGCGCGCGCGCAACCTGCGCGAGACCCCGGACTGGATGCTCCCGGCCGCGCTCGGCGCGGGCGCGAAGCGCGTCCTCGACCTCATCGCCGACTGGCCCTGGATCGGCCGCCGCGACCTGGCCGGCCTCGCGGGCGTCTCCAGCCAGCGGGTCTCGCAACTGCTGGCCCCCGCCGCCGAGGCCGGCCTCGTCACGCGCGAGGCGGGCCTCCTCGTCCTCTCCGATCGCGGGCTGGCGCTGCTCGCGCGCCGCGACCGCTCCGCCGTCCACCTCGCGCTCGCACGCTGGAGCGCGGCGCCCCCCGACCCGGGGGCGCCGCTCACCTGGCGCGACGTCTCCGGCAGGCGCAGCCGCCAGCTGCTGCGCAACCTCGATCACACCGCCGCCGTGCACGGCTTCGCGGCGGCGCTGGCGACGCAGGCGCGCTGCGAGGGCTGGGAGGTGGCGCAGCTCGACCCGCCCCACCGGGCGTCGCGGTTCTTTCGCCATAACGACCGCCTGCACTCCGTTCACCCCGACGCCTTCGGCGTCCTGCGCCGGGAGGGGAAGCCGTGGCCGTTCTTCCTCGAGTGGGAGCGCCGCGCCGTCAGGCCCTCCACGATGGCGGCGCGGCTCGCGCCCTATCTGCGCTACTACGCCTCGCAGCGTCCCACCGACGACCACGGGGTCCGGCCCGCCGTGCTCGTCGTCTTCGAGGACGAACTCGCCGCGCACCACTTCCTGGGCGTGGCCCGCGGGGAGATCGCCCGCGCCCGCGTGGAGGTGCCGCTGTTCGTTTCCCACCGCGCGGCGCTGGAGCGCGAGGGCCCGCTCGGACGAGAATGGACCACGATTGCTACCCCCTCGCCAGACATCCTCGCAGGCGCGGCAGGCGGCCCCTCGCCCTTCGCGGGACCTCCCGCCGCGCGGCAGTAGCAGGCTCGGGGCTTCCTGGTCTCGCGTCGCTCACCACGTCGCTCCGGGCGAATCCCCGTCTACAATCAGTCGAGCGCCCCGCGTAGCGCACGGGTCCCACAGGATGATCGTGAAGCTAACGGATGGACCGGAGATGCAGGACGAGTCGCCATGAACGACGCACCGCTGGCTGGTCTCATCGCCCTGGGGGAGGGCTTCACCACTGAGTTCAAGCGGTCGATGCCCTCCGATCTCGGACGGGAGCTCTGCGCCTTCGCCAACGCCACCGGCGGCCTGATCCTGATTGGGGTCGATGACGGCGGCGCCGTGGTCGGCGTCGAGCACCACAATCGGCTGAAGTCGCAGGTGCAGAGCGTCGCCCGTTCGGCCGACCCGCCCATCGCCGTCGAGGTCGCGAGCGACGGCGGCGTGCTGCGCGTGGCCGTTCCGGAGCAGCACGGCAAGCCGTACGCCTTCGGGGGCCGGTTCTACGTGCGGGAAGGCGCGACCTGCCAGCAGTTGTCGCGCGACGAGATCCGCGACTTCTTCTTCCGCGAGGGACTGGTCCGGCTCGATGAGTCGCCCTGCAACGCCTTCGAGCCCGCCACCGAGGTCACGGCCGCGCGCTGGACCGAGTTCGCAGCCCGCACCGGCATCGACGCCGCCCTCGATCCGGTGACGGTGCTGGAAAACCTGCATCTTCTCCGGGATGGCCGCATGACCCACGCCGGGGCGTGGCTGCTGGCCGACGACATCACCCGCTTCACCGTCCAGGCCGGCGTGATGTGCGCGGTCTTCCGCGGCGAGGGCAAGACGCACATCCTCGACCGCAAGGAGTTCACGGGGAACCTCTACGGCATCTACCAGGAGGTCATGGCGTACTTCCAGGCGAAGCTCAACTCGGCGCTCATTCCCAACGCCCGGGGACGGGAGGAGCGGCTGGAGCTGCCCGAGAGCGCGCTCCGCGAGGCGGTTGTCAACGCGATCGCGCACCGCGACTACCGCAGCACCGCCAACGTGCAGGTGTACATCTTCCAGGACCGGGTGGAGATCGTCACGCCGGGCGGACTCCCGCCCGGGATGCGCGAGGAGCAGCTCGGCAGCAAGAGCGTTCCGCGAAACCCCCTGCTCTTCAGCATGCTCTACCGCATGAAGCTGGTGGAGCAGATCGGTAGCGGCATCCGGCGGATTCACGACGCCTGCCGTGAACACGGCGCCGCGGAGCCGATCATCGAGGTCTCGCCGGACTGGGTCACGCTGACCTTCCCGCGCCGGGGGACGCATGGAGCCCCACATGAAGCCCACCATGTGACCCCCCATGTCGAGCGGCTGCTCGGTGTCCTCCGCGGGGAGATGAGCCGGGCCGAGCTCATGTCCGCGCTCGGGCTGGCCGACCGCGGACACTTCACCAGGAACTACCTGCAGCCTGCTCTCCGCGCCCGCTTGATTGAGATGACGGTCCCAGAGCGGCCGCGCAGCAGAACGCAGCGATACCGGCTTTCCGGACCTGACGGACGGGACAGAGGATCCGAGCCGGACACGGGCGGCTCCTGAACCCCGGCCGGGCCGGCACCTGTCCACTTGATTCACATGA
Source organism: Dehalococcoidia bacterium (assembly GCA_965207415.1). Taxonomy (GTDB): domain Bacteria; phylum Chloroflexota; class Dehalococcoidia; order UBA2979; family UBA2979; genus VXMT01. Next base: position 1,906,636 of record CBDBMD010000003.1, on the reverse strand, counting down.
ATCACAGCCCCCAGGATGTTTGGGTGGCTCCTGAAGCGGGCGCGCGTACTCGGGCCAGCGGAGAGGCCAACCTGCCCAGTTGGAGAGTGATGACGTTAAGGTGGCGCGCCGGAGGTGGATGGATGCCCAAGAAGAAAGCGTCAAGTGAGTACATCATCACTGGAGGTCGGTACCTTGACTTCCGTGGGCGCTCCTGGCTGATCGGGGAGATCAAGAAGTATGTACGCCCAAACCACTACCTGCTGGAGGCGGTCAAGGACTCGGCCTACAAGCTGCCCCTGGATCAACTCTGCGCTCTGCGAAACTATGCTGCCCACGAAAGCAGCATTTCCAAGAGGGCTGCACTTGAGGCGGTTGGGCAAGAGAGAATGCGGTCTGCAGGCTCCTGGCTAAAGGTACAGAATCGACTTCAAAGTCTCGTGAACAAACTATCCGACCTTTCCTGCCGAGTTGAGCAGGGTGCTCCTTACTAGCCTCCCCACCCTCACGATCCCCCTCCCCAAGAAGGAGGCCCGCCATGATCCACGAGCTCCGCATCTACACCGCCCACCGGCGGCCCTGGCGCCGCCTCCGCTGCGCTCACTCCTCTAGGCCGTCACCCGCGGTCGCGTCCCAGGCTCTGGTGCGACCCCTTGCGACAGGAACGCCAGCACCGACTCCACGGACAACCGCAGGTCGTGGATGATTGGCTTCCCGCCGAACACGTTCGGGCGGGCGGTGATGCGCCGCAGGAGTTCCTCTGTGGTCGTCACGCCGTACCTCCCGACCGATGGCCGCGGGCGCCCCGCAGCCTGGGACAAGGATACCCTCCCGTTCCGCTCTTGACCTCGATGCGAACGTGAGTTCTACTGTCTCCGTTCACCATCCCACCCTGCCGCACGGCTGCGAGGAGCAAGCACATGAGTGACACGACGACCACCACCAGCACTCCCCCGCCACGGGAGTTCCGCGAACATGTGCGGGAGGCGATCGCAGGCCTCTCCGAGGAGATCACCCCCGGCCCGGCCGGCGCCGACGCGCTCGTCAGGCGGGCCATCATCCACCGCGTGCTGGGCGAGTTCGAGGAGGCGATCAGCGACCATGACCGCGCCGTCGCCGCCTACCCGCTCGATCCCACCGTGCGCTGCGCGCGTGGCATCACCTTGCTGCAGGCGGGGCAGACGGAGGCCGCCGCCCGGGACTTCGATCAGGCCGCAGAACTCGACGTGTGGGATCTCGAGACGCACTACCAGCAGATCGCGGCGCACGTCGCGCTCGGCCGGTGGCGCCAGGCGGCTGAGGCGCTCGATGCGTTCCTCGACCCCAGGGACGAGGATCTCGAACGGCGCCTGCAGCACTGGCAGAGCGAGCGGTCAGCCGAACCGGAAGGTTCATAGGCGGGGGGGAGCCGCTGACGGCCCCGTCGCCTCGCCGCGTTACCCCTACGCCGCCCGCTCGGGACGCGCATCGTCGGCGGCGCCGCTCGCGATCCTGAGCTTCGCAGGCTACATCGCGGCCTGGACGGCGGAACACTTCTGGGGGCGGTCCGGCGATGGTGATCTGATGGTTTGGCCCATCGCCGGCTGTTGTGTCGTCGCCGCGAGCCTCGCCTACTCTTTCCTCATCCGTAACACCGTCGTGCGCATCGTTGCTCCAATGGTGGGGCCTGCGCAGCGACGCCGCCGGCTTCGTCTACTCCTGCACCGGCTGCAAGCGCCGCCATCGTCTCCCCACAACCCTGCGCTCCGAGGCCGAACGGCTGGCAGCCGCGCACACCTGCCCCACGAGCGGCCAGCGCACGCGGAGCTGACGGGCGCCGCGCGACACGGGGGAAGCGGCCGTGCGCCCGTAGCTTAGGATTCGCGCTGCAACCAGCTTTCCGCTCCGCGTGAGGGAGCATCTCTCAGAACGGGATGAAGGGTGGCTCAGAGCTGGGCGTAGAGGTGTCGTTCGCCGCGGACGGTGCCGTGCTGGAGGCGTACCCCAGGGCGACGCTCGAAGGCACTGGCCCCACCTACACGATCTGGCCTCGGGCCCTACGCCCCGTGGGGCGATTCGCAGGAACTCAAGCGACTCATCCTCCTCTCGCTCCCCGCCCGATGACTCCTCCTCGCGCGCAACGGTGCTGTAGAGTGCCGCTCATTGGAGAATTCCATAAGCACCGAGGGCAACTCACAGATGGACCGTCTCGCCGCGGCCATCAGCGGAGCGCTGGATGGCGTTCGTGTATTCGCCGAAAAGGGCGCGTACTGGTGGCTTTGCCCTATCTGTCCCCCCTCCCACCCAGATCAACGAGATCGCCGCAGTAGCCGTCTCCCGTCGTTGGGGTCGGCATTAGATTCGGCTCTTTCCCATGAGAGCACAGCGATCCACGGGCGCAGCCGCGAGGAGCCGCCCTCGTCGCGGCCCTAGCGATCCCACCTGCGCCACTGAACGAGCCGCACGCCGGCGGGGAAGAGGCCGTGCACCCCGAGCCCCCTTCCCGCAGGCCGACGTCAGGGCCTCCCGGCAGGGACTGCTAAACATCGGGCCGCAAGGGAAGCGGACGGTGTGGCAACGCGCCTCGAGCGAGAAGCGCCGCCGGTCGCGGCCGCTCCCAACGTCAGGCATCGCTCGCTCCTTCGCGGCCCGGGGCGTCCACGTCGCCACCCAGGGCCTAGAACCCAGGGTGCTCATGGAAGCACGCCGCGGGCAGGACGTGTTCGAGGCCGAGGCGGCGCGCGAGCGCCTGGAGGTCGAGCAGGTGGTCGGCGTTGGGGCGTACCCCGTTACGCCAGCGCCAGAGGTTGACCGTGCTCGTGCCGAGCAGGCGCGCGAGCTGCGACCAGGTCAGCCCGGACGCCTCCTTGAGCGCCGCGATCGCTGGTCCGAAGTCGTCGTCGAGCAGGGGGCCACGCCGTCGCGCCATCGCGTCAGCCCTCCCGCACGGCGGCGAGGAAGTCCTCGCCCAGCAGGATCTGCAGGCCCCCCGGTATCTGGGAGGCGAGCACGATCAGGGCGTGATAGGCGCCGGCGTGCGGTTCGGCGCCCTGGCGCCAGCCGAGCACGCGCTTGGGCTCCACGCCCATGGCCTCTGCGAACTCCTCCGAGGTGCAGCCGGCGAGGCGCCACAGGCGCTCGATGCGAGCGGGGAAGTCGCGCGGCAACTTCGGGGTTCCGCAGCGCACGGGGCGGCCGGCGACAACCGGCGCGCCGCGGTAGCGGGGCAGGCGGGGCGAGGCCCTGCGGACGGGTGCGCTTCTCCTGTTCGAACGGGCGCGACGCATGGAAGTCCTCCGGTCGGGGGGATGCGCGGCAGGGAGATGCGGCGCTCCACCCTCGCAGTATCGCGATTAGGTTGGTAGAGTAAGTGTAGTCAAGGTAGTCGTCAAGAACGGACGTTCGTATACTGCTCTCCTCACCGCACGCGCAGGGAGTCCCGCCCATGACCGCCCAGCACAGCTCCCGGTGGACCGCCCTCGGGTCCCGCATCCGCGAGGCGCGCGCGCAGGCCGGACTCACCCAGAAGCGCCTCGGCGTCCTCGCCGGCGTCTCCACCCACACCGTCTGGTGCTGGGAGGCGGGACGGGCGAAGCCCACCCATGAGCACCTTGTCGAGCTGGCCTTCCACCTGGAGACGAGCGTTGCCGAGCTGGAGGGACGCGATGTCGTCGAGGCGGAGTTGCTGAAGGAGACGGAAGTCTACTTCCGCGACGCGGTGGACGGTCTCCCCATGGAGGATGTCCAGTCGATCCAGAACTACATCCGTTTCGTGAGGGCGGAGCGGCGCAAGCGGAGACGCCTGGAGACGTGAACCGGGCGCAGCAGCGGGGTGCGGCGCTGCGGCGAGCACTGGGACTGCGCGGGCGGGTGGACGTCGAGGCGGTGGCGGCGGGGCTCGGCCTTGGGGTGCGGCCGTGGCACTTCGCTGTGCAGACGGAGATGACGGTGGACGGCGAGATCCTGATCGCCGAGCGGTTGAGCCCGGAGGAGCGGCGCTGGGAGACGGCGCACGCCATCGGCCACCGCCTGCTCCATCGAGGCAACCACCTCGAGCAACCGAAGCACCTGCGGCGGCGCCACGAGCGGGAGGCCGACGACTTCGCCCACGAGCTGCTGATTGACGCCGAGGAGGCGCTCGCCGAGGGGTTGGTCCACTCCTGGGAGATTGCCGAACACTTCGGGGTGCCCGGCGAGGCCGTGCGCGTGCAGGCGCGGCTCGTAACGGACGACCCGGCCGCGCAACCCGGCGATCGTCCCCGTCGTGGGTACTGACCCGCACCCCCACACAGTCGCCGTCCTCGGCCACGTCGAGCGAGCGTGGGCCGGGAACGGCCTGCGCCGGCCCGTACCGAAGACTTCAGCGATGAAGTCCCGCCCGCGGGATTACCGCCCCCGCGTTCATCCACCACTCTTGACCGTGGAACGGGCGCTCTGCGCGAGTGGCGCGCCTGCAGAGCGGGACGGACGAGATGGAAGCGGAGAAGCAGCCGGGGCGCACCGGGCGTGGCCGCGCCAGTGGCCCGCAGCCGCGCGTGGTCGCCGTCGAGTACCGGCCTGCGCCCGACGCCGAGGCGCGGCTGCGCCGCATCGCCGCGATCCTGCTCGACCACGCGACGCGCGCCGCCCCGAAGACCGGCGACGGGGACGGGCAGGAGGGCCGGTAGAGCAACATCGCCCGGCCGGGCCGGAGGCTTTGACCGCCTCGGCCCGGCTTCGCTACGCTGGCGGGTACAAGGTGGCCCGGCGGTGCTGACAACACCCCGGGCCGTGGCGCCACCGGTGGCTAGGTGACGCGAGCCGCATGCTACCGCTCGCGGACCCGCCCCCGCAGGGAGGCGGGTCTTGTATTCAGAGGAGGCAGCCATGCCGGGAACCAGAACACCACGACCGTCCGAGAACCGCCGCGCCGCCATCTACGCGCGCGTCTCCGACAGGAGCCAGGCCGAGGATGACAAGACCTCCCTCGCCGAACAGATCGGCGACATGGAGGCCTACTGCGCGGAGCGCGACTACACCATCACCGCGCGCTACCAGGAGGTCGGGCGCGGCTGGTCCAAGCAGCGCCCCGAGTTCCAGCGCATGCTCGCCGACGCCAGGGACGGGCGCTTCGACACCATCGTCTGCTGGAAGTCCGACCGCCTCAGCCGCGGGATGTACCCCGCCGCCGCCCTCATGGAGGTCGTGGAGGCGCAGCGCATCGGCATCGAGGCGGTGATGGACGCGATCGACATGAAGACCTTCGGCCTCATGGCCGCGATTGGCAAGATCGAGCTCGACAACTTCCGGGAGCGCGCCTCCATGGGCAAGCGCGGCGCCGCCAGGCAGGGCCGCATCCCCGTCAACTCCGTTCCCTTCGGCTACCGCATCACCGAGGACGGTGCGCCCGCCGTCGACGAGGAGCACGCCGAGGTGGTGCGGCGCATCTTCCGGCAGTACGTCCACGAGGGCATGGGCGGGCTCGCGATCGCCCAGCAACTCACGAGCGAGGAGGTTCCCACGGGCGGGCGCGCCTCGCGCTGGCACGCGCCGCAGGTCAACCGCATCCTCCGCAACGAGACCTACCTGGGCACCTGGTGGTACGGCAAGGCCCGGCACATCGCCACCGACGACGGCACCCGCATCCACGAGCAGCCCCGCGACAGCTGGATCGGCGTGCCCTTCCCCCCGCTCGTGGAGGAGGAGATCTGGGAGCAGGCGCAGGCGATGCGGGAGCGGCGGCGGATCCGCTCCTCTCGCAACACGAAGGTGTTCCACCTGCTCCAGCACCTCGTCCGCTGCAGCGAGTGCGGCCTGCTCATGGGTCCCCTCGCGAAGCGGCGCCAGACGGTCAGGCGCGGGGGGAAGACCTACCGCTACGAGTTCGAGAGGCCACGGCGCTACTACCAGTGCTACGGGATGAAGGCGCCGCACTCGCTGCGCTGTCGCGAGCGTCCCATGATCCGCGCCGAGCGGCTCGAGGATCTGGTCTGGAGCGAGGTCAAGCGCGTGCTGGAGCATCCAGACCTGATCGTGGCCGGTTTGGCGGCGCTGGAGGGTGATGTGGATGACGACGTGGCCGGCGAGGTCGCACGCACGGAGCGGGAGCTGGCGGGCGTGCAGCTGGAGGAGGACCGCGCCATCCGCCTCTACGTGACGGGGAAGATCAGCGAGGAACAACTCGACCACCAGCGCCGCTTCATCGGCGAGCGGCTGGAGCGCCTGCGGGCAAGGCTGGACGAGTATCGGACGAGGGCGTCGGCGCACGTTGACCAGCGCCTCGTGCTGGAGCGCGTCGTGGAGTGGACACAGCGCGTCGGCGACGGTCTCGACGACCTGCCGGACGAGGAACGGCGCGAACTCCTCAACCTGCTCCTCGACGAGGCGACAATCGACGGCGAGAATAACGTCACCCTGACGCTCGCCATCCCGGGCGATGGGGATGTTGTGTCAATTGCGGAACAAGGACCACGACCGCTGAACCGCTGCCCAAGCGGTAGCGCCCTGGGCCCGTGACCGGCTCGTCCAGTAGCTGGCGGATGCCGTCGGGACCTACTTCCCAGGGTGGTGGCCGCCAGCGGAACTCGACCGCCTGGGGCGTGTCCACCAACCTCGGCCCGACGCAGTCCGCACCGATTGAGTGCACGTATTCCATGATCAGGAGCTTGCGCGCGGGCGCTCCCGCCGGGTCCGGCTTCACTTCCCGCACCGAGAAGCGGATGGAACACCCCTCCGCTCGCCACCAGTCGACGGTGTCGCCAGCCACGACCGTGTCGTAGAGCGCCGCCCGCGAGGCGCCGCCCGCATCGGATTGGTGGATCAAGAGGCCGAAGGGTGCTCCCTCGATGTACCGGCTGACCGTGCTCCCGAGGTCGTTCACGTCGGAGAGGAAGGTATAGCTGCCCGGCGCCGTCACCGCGCCGGTCGTGTGCAGGTTGTAGGGCAGGTTGGTCGTGGGCGGCGGGGCGCAGGCGGCAGCGAGCGCGAGCAACGCCGCGAGCGCGGCGGCGACCAGGCGCGGCCCGCGCAGCCTGCCCCGGTTGCTGCGACAGGCGAGCGCGGCGCGAGGCGGCGGTCCGCGCAACGTCGTGCCAGGGATCAGGGTCGGCGACATGGCGTCACTTCCCGGCGGCGATGCGCGGCCGTCGGCCGTCGCGCGGGGCCGCCCCAGTGTACGCCCGCGGCCCCGGCGCCGGTCCCGGGCGTGCTGTCCGGGGCGCGCCGTTGTCACGCTCGGACGCCCGGCCGCCCTCAGTTCGGGGCTGCGCGCGTTGCCGCGTCACCCGTGCTGCGCCAGAATGCCCGGAGCGCGCGGCCGCACGGCCGGACGCGCGCCCGGAGACCGATAACCCGAGGACCGAACAGACGACAGGCGGGGCGATGAGCGAGACCTGGTACATCGACGACGAGAGCCAGTACGTGAAGGTGATCAAGGAGGCGCCGGTCGCGCAGGTCGTCCTCAACCGGCCGGAGCGGCTCAACTGCTGGCTGACCGGTCAGGAGCTGGAGATCGCGAGGGCGTTCGAGCAGCTCAACGGCAAGGAGCACGAGGACGTCAAGGCCGTCATCTTCCGCGGCGAGGGCCGCAGCTTCTCCAGCGGCTACGACGTCACCGAGCTGGGCACGCAGTACTGGGAGCCCGGCGAGGACACGAAGAGCCGCCCCACGCAACGCCGCCGCCTCCACGTGGATGCCGAGGGCCGCAACGTGCTGCGCGCCGTCTTCCAGTCGCGGAAGGCGGTGATCGGCGAACTGAAGGGCTACGTCCTCGGCGGCGCCTTCGAGTTCGTGCTCGGCTGCGACATCCTGATCGCGGCGGAAGGCACGATCATCGGCAGTCCGCCGGCGCGCATGGTCGCGGCGGCGGGGATGAGCAGCAGCTTCAGCATCCTCCGCCTCGGCCCCGCGCTCTACTCGGAGATGATGCTGCTCGGCCGCTTCATCAGCGCCGAGGAGGGCTACGAGCGCGGCCTCATCAACCGCGTCGTCCCGCTCGAGGACCTCGAGGAGACGACGCAGGCGGCGGCCGACCTCGCCAGCCTGATCCCGACGGACGGCATCGCGATCCACAAGCTGCAGTCGCGGCTCGCCTACAACACGCTCGGCTTCGAGTCGACGCTGGCCGCCTCCAACATGTCGCACACGCTGCAGGTGCAGCAGCGCCTCGGCGAGCACGACTGGAACCTCTTCACCGAGCGGCGCGACCACGGCGCGAAGGAGGCCTACCGGCGGCGCGACCAGCGCTTCCGCGACGCCATCGAGCGCTTCAACCCGCGCGGCCCGATCATCTAGCCGGGGCAGCGAGGTGACCGATCACGTGGCCGGCGAGGCGCGCGGACAGAACACCCGGCTCTCGGACGTCGTCGCGGTCGAGCTTGGCGAAGGCCTCGCCGCCGCCTACTGCGGGCGCTGGCTGCGCCTCCACGGCGCGACCGTGATCAAGGTCGAGGACGCGACGACGGGCGGCGATCGGCTGCGGCGCGAGGACCTGACCCCCGACGGCTGGCGCCGCTCGGAACGCCGCTCGATGTTCGCCGCGCTGCACGCCGGCAAGGAGAGCGTCTCGCTCGACTACGGCAGCGACGAGGGCCAGTCCGAGCTGCATGACCAGCTATTCCGCGCGAACGTCGTCATCTCCAGCTTCACGCGCGACGAGCTGCTGGAGCGCGGGCTCAGCGAGGTGCTCTTCGACCTGCCCGGCGATCGCGTCGCTGTCTCCTGCACGCCGTTCGGCCTCGACGGGCCGTACGCGGACTACCAGGCGACGGATGAGGTGCTGCTCGCCTACGGCGGCTCGATGAGCACGCTCGGCCAGTCGAAGGGGCCGCCGCGCCACGTGCGCGTGCCGATGGCCGACTTCGTCGGCGGGGTCTTCGGCTTCCAGTCCGCGCTGCTCGGACTGCTCAACCCGGCGGCGGGGCGCTGCTTCGATGTCTCGGTCGCCGACTGCCTCGCGGCCAACCTCGAGCGAGTGACGATGTTCTACTCGCACCTCGGGCTGATTCACCTGCGCGGGCACGGCATGCATCGCCACTTCGCCGGCCACCCGGGCGGGCTTTACCCCTGCAAGGACGGCTACGTGATGGTCGCAATGGCCGGGTCGCCGATCCAGATGATGGCGCTGCTCGTCGAGCAGCCGGAGCTCGAGGAGCACCCGCTGTTCCAGGACCGCCTCGAGCGGCATCGCCGCCCCGACGAGTTCGACGAGCTGATCCTGCCCTGGTTCCTGGAGCACGAGGCCGAGGAGATCGTCACGAAGGCGCACGAGCTGCGCATGCCGTTCGGCTACGTGCTGCGGCCCTCGGAGCTGCTGACCGACGCGCAACTCGCACACCGCCAGAGCCTCGTCGAGGTGGCCGTGCCCGGCCTCGAGGAGCCCGTGCGCATGCCCGGGCTGCCCTACCGCTACCGCGAGTTCGACGCCGAGGGTGTCGCCCTCGATCCGCTGGAGACGCCCCAATGACGGACGAAACGGTGACGGACGAGTCGATGAGCGAGCCGATCTACCAGCCGCTCGCGGGTGTGCGCGTGCTCGACTTGACCGGGCAGTACGCGGGCTCGCAGATCACTCGCATCCTCGCCGACCTCGGCGCCGAGGTGAACAAGGTCGAGGCCGCCCGCCACATGGACATGGTCTCGCGCGGCCTCGTGCCGACCGACAACCGGCCGACGAACCACTGGTGGACGCGCACCGCCTACTGGGCGGAGCGCAACATCAACAAGCGCGGCATCACCGTCGACCTGACGACGGACGAGGGCAAGGAGGTCTTCTACGACCTGCTCGATGTCTCCGACATCATCGCGGAGAACTACACGCCGCGCGTGATGCGCCACTTCGGCTTCGAGTACGAAACGCTGAAGGCGCGCAAGCCGGGGCTGATCCACATCTCGCTCTCCGGCTACGGCCAGGAGGGCCCGCTCGCGAACGCCCCGGCCAACGCCTTCGGCATGCTCGCCGCCGCCGGACTTGCCTACGCGATGGGTGAGCCGGGCCCCGCGCCCTACCTGCCCACGACCTCGCTGGCAGACATGTACGCCGGCATCAGCGCGGCCACCTCGATCCTCGTGGCCCTGCGCCGCGTGCGCCTGACCGGCGAGGGCGAGCGCATCGACATGGCCGGCCGCGAGGGCGGGATGGCGATGGGCTCCGGCTTCGTGCTCGGCTCGCAGCTCCCGCCGGACCAGCCGGGCGAGCGCGTCTACTCGACCGTGATCCTCGGCTGCGCCGGCGATGAGGAGTGGCTCGTCGTCTGCTATCGCGACGCCGAGGAGTGGGCGCAGCTCTGCGGCGTGCTCGGCATCGAGGATCCGCCCGACCCGCCCGCAGACCCGGACGACCCGCCCGAGGAGGTTGTGCGCGCCGCCGCCGCCGCCGACCGCCACGCGGTCGCCTCGGCGCTTCAGGCCGCGGGCGTCGCCGCCGCGCCGGTGCAGACCGGGCGCGACATCCTGCTCGACCCGCATTTCGAGGAGCGCGACGTCTACGCCCTCTGCCGCCACACCGACCCGGAGATCGGCGCGCGGCCGTTCGGGCGCGCTTTCCCCGTGCGCGTGCTCGGCGCGCGCGGCACGGAGCTGCGTGACCCGCCGCGCGACCTCGGGCGCGACAACCGCGAGGTCTTCCGCGAGGTCCTCGGCTACTCCGACGAGCGGATTGACGCGCTCTACGAGGCGGGCGTCGCGGCGGACGGACCGAGCACCCGCTTCGGCCGCGCCTGGGCGACGCCGCTCGACACCGAGGCGATGATCCACGACGGCGGCGCGCTGCCCGCGCCCGACTACCTCGAAGTGCTCAGCGAGCGCTTCGGCGAGCGTGTCGGCCCCCTGCGCTGGCCCGAGGAAGGGTCGTAGCGACGATGCCCTTCGCGGAATCAGCGGGCGCGCGCCTCCACTGGGAGCGGCATGGCGAGGACGGGCCGGCGCTCGTGCTCTCGACGGGCCAAGCGGTGCCCGCGTCGCTCTGGGGCGAGCTTGTTTCGCTGCTTGCGCCGCGCTTCCGCCTCGTGACCTACGACCAGCGCGGCATCGGCGAGAGCGAGGCGCGGTCCGAGAGCTGCACGATGGAAGACGCGGCCGACGATCTGCAGGCGGTGATCGGCGCGGCCTTTGGCGACGAGCCGGTGATCTCGCTCGGCCACGCCTCGGGCGGCTGGGTCGCCGCCGTCCACGCGATCAACCACTCGGAGTCGGCGCGCGCGCTGGTGCTCTGCAGCGTTGTCGGCATCTTCGCCCCGCCGTTGGGCCTGCCGCAGCAGGGCCTGCGGATCAACCCGAAGCGGGTCGAGTACGAGGAGTACAAGGCGCAGCTCGGCCCGCTCTACACGGGCATGGGCTACGCCGACACGCCCGAGGGCGACGCCTTCCTGCGCGAGTACTTCGCCGCCGGTCGCGCCCGCAGCGGCCCGAGCTGGCACGGCTACGCGATGCGGGACGTGGATCGCATGCGCTACTGGGCGAAGTGGACACAGCCCACGCTGCTGCTCTACGGGACGCACGACCGCCTCGGCGTGCCGGAGCACGGCTTCGAGCTCGATCGCGTGCTCCCCGAGTCGGAGCTGCACTGGTTCTACCCGGCGGGCCACTTCCTGCCGCGCGAGCAGCCCGGCCCCGTTGCCGAGCGCATCATCGACTGGGCGAGCCGCCTCAAGGCCTGACGAGCGCGCGTGTGCTGTGGGGGGCGCAGCCCCCCACGCCCCCATCCCGGACGAGCACGCTGCGCGGCTCCGGCCCACCCACCCGCCCTCGGAGTTTCTTTATGTGGGGGCTGGCCCCCACGCCCCCGCCGGAGGCTTCGAGGGCGCACCCAACTCCCGAGGCGGAGCCGGCCCCCGCTCCCCTTGCGGGAGAGGGCGGGGGTGAGGGGGAGAAGCGGCGGCTGGCACGAACTTCCGAGGGCGCACCCAACTCCCGAGGCGGGTCCGGCCCCCTCGCCTGGCGGGAGAGGGCGGGGGGTGAGGGGAAGCGGCGGCTGGCACGAACTTCCGAGGACGTACCCAACTCCCGAGGCGGATCCGGCCCCCGCTCCCTTTGCGGGAGAGGGCGGGGGTGAGGGGGAGAAGCGGCGGCTGGCACGAACTTCCGAGGACGTACCCAACTCCCGAGGGCGGTCCGGCCCCCTCTCCCCAGGGAGAGGGTGGGGGTGAGGGCGCTCGCCGTCGCTACGCTCGCCTCGATCGGTAGTTGCGCCCTCGTGGGCTCGCGCTGGGCGGCGTCGGACGGCGAGCGCTGCGCGCCGCTCCGGCCCCCTCGCCCCTTGCGGGAGAGGGCAGGGGCGAGGGTTCCGCCGCACTCCCGCGCGGCGAGGGCCGAACCTAGCGCTGCCCGAGCCCGAAGCCCCCGAGGACGGAACCTTCGCCCTTGGAGCTGCCACCGGCGCTCGGCGCGTTCTCCAGGATGCGGTTGGCCAGCCGCGAGAAGGGCAGCGACTGCAGCCAGACCCGCCCGTGCCCGGAGAGGCTCGCGAGGAACAGACCCTCACCTCCGAACAACTGCGACTTGAGGTTGCCCGCCCGCTCGATCTGGTAGTCGACCCCTCGCTCCATCGCCACGAGGCAGCCGGTGTCGACGAGCAGCTTGTCGCCCTCGAGGCGCCTCTCGACCACCGTGCCGCCGACGGAGAGGAACGCCATGCCGTCGCCCTGCAGGCGCTGCAGGATGAAGCCCTCGCCGCCGAACAGGCCGACGCCGAGATTGCGCCGGAAGGCGATGTCGATCTTCGTGCCGAGCGCGGCGCAGAGGAAGGCGTCTTTCTGGGCGACGATGTCACCGCCCATGTCGGCGAGATCCATCGGCACGATCTTTCCGGGGAACTCGGCGGAGAAGGACACCACCTGCTTGCCTTGGCCCGTGTTCGTGAAGTGCGTGATGAACAGCGACTCGCCCGCCAGCGCGCGCTTGCCGGCGTCCTTGAGCTTGCCGAACAGCCCCTTCTCCGGCTCCGCGCCGTCGCCCATCTTCGTCTCGAAGGTGATCCCGGATTCGAGGAACATCATCGCCCCCGCCTCGCCGATCACCGTCTCGCCGGGGTCCAACTCCACCTCGACGAACTGCAAGTCGTCGCCGTGGATCCGGTAGTCGACCTCGTGACTGCGCTGCGCCATCGCCGTTGGTCCTCTCCTGCTCGCCTGGCCCCCGCGATCCATTGTCGCGCACGACGGCCCGCCGTGCGCGATCGCGGCGGCGGCTGAGCGGCATCGCGCGTACCATCGCGCGATGCGTATCGCCGTCCTCTCCGACACCCACATGCCGAGCACGATCCGCCACCCCGGCCTGCTGGGCGGCACGCTCGAGGAGCACCTCGCCTCGGCGGACCTGATCCTGCACGGCGGCGACGTGACGGAGCCCTCGGTGCTCGACTGGTGCGAGCAGTTCGCGCCTGTGCGCTGCTCGCTCGGCGCGCACGACCACTTCGAGGACCCGCGCTGCGCCCCGGTGCAACACGTCGAGCACGCCGGCTGGCGGATCGGCATGGTCCACGACGTGGAGGCGATCCCGCGCGGCATCGAGACGCCTCGCGAGCTGGCGCGCGCGATCTACGGCGACGCCGACCTCGAGGTGTTGATCGCCGGCGACTCGCACTACGAGCGGCTCGAGTACCGCGACGGCGTGCTGCTGCTCGACCCGGCGAGCCCGAGCTTCCCGCACCACCGCACGACGCGCCTCGGCGCGATCGCGCTGATCGAGCTGGAGCCGGACCTGCTGCGCGCCTCGATCGTCCCGATCGGCGAGACCGAGGGCGCGCCCAACCCCTGCACCGCCGCCTCCGTCGCCATCGGGCGCGACGGCCTCCTCGAGGCCTCGCTGGCCGGCGAGCCGGTCGAGGCGATGGCGTGGCGGCCGGCGGGCGCGCCGCCGCTGCGGGTGTAGGGGGCGCCGTGCCGCCCGCAGCAGCCCCGCTTGCTATCCTCCACGCGCCCGTAAGGGCAGTGCGGGCGAGGAGGCTTGATGCGCGCTGAGATCGTTTCCATCGGGACCGAGATCATGCTCGGCGAGATCGTCGACACCAACGCAGCCTTCATCGCCTCGCAACTGCCGGAGTTCGGCATCGACCTGCTGCACGTTTCGCAGGTGGGCGACAACCCCGCGCGGCTGCGCGAGGTCTTCGCGCGCGCCTGGGAGCGCTCCGAGCTGACGATCGCCAGCGGCGGCCTCGGTCCCACCGAGGACGACGTGACGCGCGAGGCCGTCTCCGCCGTCCTCGGCGAGGAGGTCCACGTCGACGACGAGCAGCGCGCGCTGCTGGAGCAGCGCTTCGGCCACCGCGGGGCCGCGCTCGTCGAGCGCAACATGAAGCAGGCCTGGCTGATCCCCTCGTCGATCGCGATCCCCAACCCGCGCGGCACCGCGCCCGGCTGGTGGGTGGAGCGCGACGGCCACGTGATCGTGCTGATGCCCGGCCCCCCGCAGGAGATGACCTTCATGTGGGAGCAGCAGGTCGCGCCCCGCCTCGAGGAGCGGGCGAGCGCGATCCTCGTCTCGCACACGATCAAGACCGCCAGCCTCGGCGAGTCGCAGGTCGACCAGATGCTGGCCGACCTGCTGGACACCACGAACCCCTCGGTTGGCATCTACGCGCGCCGCGACGGCATCCACGTGCGCCTCAGCGCGAAGGCGCCGACGCGCGAGGAAGCATGGCGGCTGATCCACCCGCTCGCTGAGCAGGTGCGCGGCATCCTCGGCTCCACCGTCTGGGGCGAGGATGAGGACACGCTGCAGGCGGGCGTCGGCCGCCTGCTGCGCGACCGCGGCATGACGCTCGCGGTGATGGAGTCGGCGACGGGCGGCGCGATCGCGAGCGCGATCACGGACGTTGCGGGGTCCTCGGACTACTTCCGCGGCAGCCTGGTTACGTACGCCACCGAGGCGAAGATCGCGCACGGCGTACCCGCCGAGGTGCCGCTCATGCACGGCGTGATCTCGCGTGAGACGGCGGAGGCGATGGCGGCGGCGGCGCGCGAGCAGCTCGGCGCCGACCTCGGCCTCGGCCTCACGGGTATCGCCGGCGGCGACGAGGTGGAGGGCCAGCCGCCGGGCACGATGCACATCGCGCTCACGGACGGCGAGCGTACCGAGTACCAGACGTACTCCTACTACCAGGGCCGCGACGCCGCCAAGCGCCGCGCCACCACGGTCGCGCTGGACCTCGTGCGGCGCTGGCTGCTGGGGGGTTGAGCGGACAGCTGGCTGCCGACTTGGAGGGCTCGACACGTGGATGTCCTTACCTTCCTTCTCGCTGCCTATGGAGCCATCGTCTCGACCTCCGTAGGCATGCTTCGACTGCAGGCATTCCGTCGTGATCGACCGCGTCTCAAGATCGAAGCAGGAGTTGCTGCCGCGAAGCCTGGTGTCGAAGTCTACGTAGAACCGCGGGTCAGTTTCGCTGACCTTGTCCGGAACCCACGCCGTACCCGTTCACTCCAGCGGAGGGCCCGAGAACGGCGGAGAAGGCTCCTATTGGAAGGAGACGCTCCGACGCTCTATGTGACAGTAAGGAACGTGGGTAGGCGGCCGATCACGGTCGACTCAGTCGAACCTGCGCTTCGGTCTGGCGAGTCAATCCTCAGCGGTCCGCGAGTCCTCCAGGGGTCGTCGAAGCTTCCAAATAGACTCGAAGAGGGCGAGCGTCTCCAAGTTCTGTTTGAGATTGAGAGCACCTTGAAGGCGCTTCGAGATAGGGGCGATGAGATAGTCGCGATCGGCTGCGACGATCAGTCGGGGGGCTCGGTACGCAGAAGTCTTCCTCGATCCGTTCGTCGAGAACTCAGTACTATCGCCGACATCGGCACATCCGCTCTATGACTGACCCGCTCCCCCTCCCCCTCGGCGACAACGCGGCCTACGCGCTGCCGCTCGCCGAGGGCGGCGTGCTGCTCGTCGACGCCGGGCCGGACATACCGGGCGACGAGAGCGCCGAGGGCGACACGAACCTCGAGGGCGGGACGTGGGGGGAGGCCGTCGCGCTGCTCGCGGCGGGCGGGTTCGCGCCCGGCGACGTGCGCGCCGTGCTCGTCACGCACTGGCACCTCGACCACTGCGGGCTTGCCTGGCGCTGGGCCGCCGAGGGCGCGCGCATCCTCGCCGGCGCGGATGACCTCGAGGCGATCACGACCGGGCAGCCCTGGAACGACGCCCGCGTCGAGACGCGCCTGCGCACGCTCGTCGAGCACGGCTGCCCGCCGGAGCTGGCGGAGCGCTTCGGCCAGCCGACGCGCCGCAGGCCCCCCGCCTACCGCTGGCGGGCCTGCCCGCGCGAGGCGGTCGAGGCGGTCGCCGACGGTGCGGAGTTCGTCCTCGAGGGCGGCGCGAGCCTGCGGGTGGTCGCCGCGCCGGGGCACACGCCCGGCAACCTCGTCGCCTTCGTCGAGGCGACAGGCGACCTCTACTCCGGCGACACGCTGCTGCCGCACACCACGCCGACGCCGGGGCTGCACTTCCCCGCAGCCAGTGGCCCCTCCGCGGCCGATGGCGCGCCGGGCGAGCGCTGGCCCTCGCTGCCGCCGTTCGTCGAGTCGGTCGAGCGGCTGCGCGGGCTCGGCGTGCGGCGCGTGCTGCCGGGCCACGGCGCGCCGGTCGAGGGCGAGGCAGCGGAGCGGCTGTTCGTGCGCTTCGAGCGCCACCACGCGCGCCGCCAGACGCTGGTGCGCGGGCTGCTCGAGGAGCGGCCGGACAGCGCCTTCGGCCTCGTGCGGCGGCTCTTCCCGCACCTCCCCGACTCGCGCATCGCCCAGGCGCTGACGGAGCTGATCGGCCAGCTCGACGTCCTCGTCGCCCGCGGCGAGGCGATCGCCGAGCCTCGCGACGGCGTGCTGCTGCACCGCCTCGTGCGGTAGCGCTCCCGCCCGCTACTCATCGAGCCGCACGCCGTCGGAGTACCAGCGCAGGTACTCCGCGCTCGCCCAGCCCTCGAGGCCGTCGTCTGTGCGGAGGTGCATCCAGTTGGAACTCCAGTCCCGCCGAAAATCGTCTGTCTCAGCGATAGCGCCATGAGCGAGACATGTCAGTATCGGAGCATCGGGCGATGCGTCTTGGCGAAGATTCAGGCAGGTGTCGACAACCACTTCAACAAGCAGCCGGTCCTCGAACGGCGGTCGCTCGATCACAGGTCTGAGCGGCGGCGGCAGCGGATAGTAGTCGTCGCCATGGAACACGTGGAAGTACGAAGTCCAGACCCGCAGCGTGTCGCTGCGGGTGCCCCACCCGGGCCTCTCCCGGAGGACCAACGCACCGCCGTGCGGATTATCGGGGATGGCCGCGCTGGG
Source organism: Dehalococcoidia bacterium (assembly GCA_965207415.1). Classification (GTDB taxonomy): domain Bacteria; phylum Chloroflexota; class Dehalococcoidia; order UBA2979; family UBA2979; genus VXMT01. Next base: position 1,889,441 of record CBDBMD010000003.1, on the reverse strand, counting down.
AGGACCGAACGAGAGAGAAGCTTGCTCTCCCCCTTCCGAGTTGATGGCTACAAATCTGCTCCGTGGCGTCCACCGGCGGTGATCGAAGAAGAGGTCAGGATCGTCCGGCGAGGCCCAGCCGGGAGCGGGCCTCCACGCCCCGTCGAGCCCCGCAACCCATCTGCCATAGGTTGTATCGACGATGATCCCGGAGCTATCCGCGAGCCACACCTCCCCGCGAGTGTCGAATTCGCTCCTGATCCAGGACGGATGTACGCCCAGAAGGCGCATCACCTCGGCCCCTGTTGCGGCATCGAAGATGGACAAGACCATGCCCGCCGGCTGCGGGCCGTAGCCGGATGCCACGGAGCCAATGAAGGTTGGGGCGGCGATCAGGCGGCCGTCTGGCGAGATGTGGGGGAGACCCAGACTGCACGGGACCGTCTGATCGGAGAGCAAGACCCCTCCCAAATCGTAGCGCGTTACGTGGCAAACGGAATCGCTCCCGCCGACAAACGCGACCACGTTGTCCAGGAGTTCGATCTTGTACCACGAGCCCCCTTCTCTGGGGGTGACCGGCTTCCACGGCAACACCCATGTATGCAGCCCGGGCTTCGTTTCGTCGGCGACGTTCACGACATGGAACGTCATACTCGACCCGTACTCACGCACGAGGATGTAGCCGCCCGTGGGGTTGCTGAAGTGCTCTCCATGCGGGGTCTGGAACTGCACGACAGGCTGGAGATCGCCGTCGAGCAGGATGTAGGCGCCGGAACTCACGAGGCGGAAGAGGAGCCGTTCGTCGGGGCCGGTTCCCCACCAGCGATCGAACTCGACCGCGCTCGAATCCAACTCGTAGGTGCGTCCGGTTTGCCGGTCGTGCAAGACACCTCCCCAGCTCACGAAGCGATTGCTCGGCGAGACAGCGAGGTCGTCGCTGGCACGGCGGGCTTCTGAGCGCTCGTCCTCGGACAGCGCGGCGAGCGAGCGGACCCAGCTCTCGACTTCGCCCGAGTCCACGTCGAGCAGGAACAGGCCGGGGTCCCACGGCACCTCCTCGCCCACGGCGTAGCGGACGTGCGTGAGGCCGGCCGCCGCGAGCGCCTCGGCGGTGTCGACCTCGCGGATGCCGAGGTCCTCGGTGGTGATCAGCGACGCCGGGGTTACGGTCGGCGTAGGTGAGGGCGTCGCGGTCGCCGTCGGCGTGGGCGAGGGCGTGACGGTCGCCGTCGGAGTTGGCGTTGGCGAGGGTGTCGCGGTGGGAGTGGGCGTGGGTGTTGCGGTAGGCGTGGGTGAGGGCGTTGCGGTTGGCGTTGGCGTGGCTGTCGGCGTAGCGACGGTCGCCGGCGTGGGCGATGGCGTCGAGGTGGGAGTCGGGGCTGGGGTTGCTTCGGGCGTGGGTGTCGGCGTCGCGGCGGGCGAGGCTGCTGCGGGCGGTGGGGGCTCCTCGGGCTCGCCGTCGCAGGCCGTTAGGCCGGCCGACAGCGAGAGCGCGAGGGCGGCTGCGAGCAGGGGCGGCAGCGATCGGCGCGCGCGGCCTACGAGCATCGCGGTCCCCTCCCCGGCTCCTTGAGGTTAACGACAGTTCGGGCGTGATGGTTCCGGGCGGCAACAACTTGGCGTGCGGACCTCAGGAGCAGGAACGAGGTTCGGCGAGCCCCCTCACCCCCGCCCTCTCCCCCAGGAGAGGGGGCCGGAGGGAGGGAGGCGGCGGACGGGGCTGCGCGGCGCTCGCCGCACTCCTCGAACGGCGCGCGCAGCGCGTAGTATCGGGGCGCTGGCTGGCGGCGCACGACGGACGTGGCGAGGAACGGCGAGATGACGACAACCGAACGACCCCGGGTGAGCAGCGGCTATGCCGTCGTCGGCACGAGGCCGATTCGCCACGATGGCTCGGAGAAGGTCACCGGCGAGGCCCGCTACGGGGCCGACATCCGGCTGCCCGGCATGCTCCACGGGAGGATCCTGAGGAGCCCGCACGCCCACGCCCGCATCAGGTCCATCGATACGAGCCGGGCGGAGGCGCTGCCGGGCGTGTTCGCCGTGATGACCTCGGCAGACGTTCCGATCATCGGCGATCAGGACCTCGACCTGGCGCTCGTCCGAGGAAACATGCGGCTGATGGCCGAGCACGTCATGGCCCACAGGACAGCGCTGTACAAGGGCCACGCGGTAGCGGCGGTCGCCGCGAGTAGTCCCCACGTCGCCGAGGACGCCCTGGCGCTGATCGACGTGGACTACGAGGTGCTCCCGGCGGTGCTGTCGCTGGCCGAGGCCATGGCCGACGACGCGCCGATCATCCACGAGGACCTGACAACCTTCTTCAGGCTCGCGCGCTTCGCCCGAGGGGACGACACCGGGGTGCACGGCAACGTCGCCTCCCACATCCAGCACAAGCTCGGCGATGTCGAGGAGGGCTTCCGGCAGGCCGATGTGGTCGTGGAGCGTGAGTTCTTCACGGAGACCGTCCACCAGGGCTACATCGAGCCTCACGCGGCCACGGCCAGCTGGGCACGCGACGGCCGCCTCACCGTCTATACCTGCACCCAGGGGGCCTTCCCGATCCGCGCGGCCACCGCCGCGATGCTGGACCTGCCCGAGTCGATGGTGAAGGTGACGCCGACCGAGATCGGCGGTGGGTTCGGGGCCAAGCTCGTGGCCTACGTGGAGCCCGTCGCCGCGATCCTCTCGCGCAAGAGCGGGCGGCCCGTGCAGGTCGTGATGACCCGCAAGGACGTCTTCGAGGGCACCGGCCCCGCCTCGGCGACCCAGGCGCGCACGAAGATCGGCGCCACCCGGGACGGCAGGATCACCGCCGCCCAGCTCACGCTGACCTTCGAGGCCGGCGCCTTCCCCGGCTCGGCCGTCGGCGGGGGCACGCTCTGCGCCACCGGTCCCTACAACATCGAGAATCTCCTCGTCGACGGCTACGACGTGGTGGTCAACAAGAACAAGACCCAGGCCTACCGCGCGCCGGGACAGCCGCAGGGCGCGTTCGCCGTCGAACCCGTCATCGACGAGCTTGCGGAGCTGCTGGGCATCGACCCCCTCGAGTTTCGCCTCCTGAACACCGCCCGGCAGGGCGACCGGATGCCCAACGGCGTCGCGCATCTGCGACTGGGCATCGAGGAGTTGGAAGCGGCGATGAAGGCGCACGACCACTACAACGCGCCGCTCGGCGGCCCCAACCGCGGGCGAGGCGTGGCCGTCGGCTTCCGCTGGCAGGGAGGCCAGACCTCGGCAGCGACGATCCACGTCAACAGCGACGGCACCATCAACCTCGTCACCGGCTCGGTGGACATCGGGGGCTCGCGCACCGCCGTGGCGATGCAGGCCGCCGAGGTGCTGGGCCTGAGCGCCGGGGATGTGACGCCCACGGTGGTCGACACCGACACGATCGCGCTCACCGGCGCCACCAGCGGCAGCCACACGGCCTTCGACACGGGCCTCGCGGCGATCGAGGCCGCGCAGGAAGTGATCCGGCAGCTGAGCGCGCGGGCGGCGGCGATCTGGGAGGTCGAGGAGCAGGACGTGACCTTCGAGGACGGCACATTCAGCTGCACGAGCGATCCGGCACTGGCGTTCACGTTCAGGGAGCTGGCGGCCGAGTTGCCGGGCAGCGGCGGTCCGGTGACCTGCTCGGTCTCCGTCCCGACCACGGGCGTCGGCCCGGTCATCGCGGGCAACATCGTGGATGTCGAGGTCGACCCCGAGACCGGCAAGGTGCAGATCCTGCGCTACAGCGCCTTCATGGACGTGGGCACGGCGGTGCATCCCAGCTACGTCGAGGGCCAGATCCAGGGCGGCACCGTGCAGGGCATCGGCTGGGCGCTGAACGAGGAGTACTACTACGACGCCGAGGGGGCGATGCTGAACAGCAGCTTCCTCGACTACCGGATGCCCACGACGCTGGATATCCCGATGATCGATGCGGTCATGATCGAGGTGCCCAACCCCCAGCACCCGTTCGGTCTGCGCGGCGTCGGCGAAGCCTCGATCATCCCGCCGCTCGCCGCCGTCGCGAACGCGGTATCGAACGCCATCGGCGTACGCATCAACCGCCTGCCGATCACCCCCGGAGCCGTCCTCGCCGCGATCGAGTCGAAGGGCGGCTAGCGCCGGACGCCCCCGCGCTCGCTACTCCTCGAGCCGCACGCCGTCGGAGTGCCAGCGCAGGTACTCCGCGCTCGCCCAGCCCTCAAGGCCGTCGGCGGTGCGGATGTGGAACCAGGCGCCGAGGGACCACTCGCCCGATTCGTAGTCGTCCGTCTCGGCGATCGTGCCGTTGGGGAGGCAGGCGAGGACCGGCGCGTCGAGCGATTGGTCCTCGCGGATGTTCAGGCACGTGTCCACGACGACCTCGACGAGGAGCCGGTCCTCGAACGGCGGCCGCTCGATCACGGGGCTGAACGAAGGTGGCTCGGAGCGGAACCATCCGTGCTGTACGTGGAAGAACGCGGTCCGGACACGAAGGGTGTCGCCGTTAGCATCCCAGCGGGCGACGTCATCCCGGATGAGGATGGACGCGTCGCCCAGCTTGGGGATGGGTGCGCTGGGTTCCGCGAAGGAGAGGGATGCGCGCGGGTCGCCCGTGCTGTTCGTGACCTGCAGGGGGTCGTAGGTGAAGAAGCGATCGGAGTCGCCCGGAGCCGGTCGCCCTGGAGCTGGTATCCACGTTCCGTCGGTCGTCGCGACGTGCTGGCGGCGATGCGTGTCCACGACGATCCCGGAGCTGTCCGCCAGCCACAGGTTGGAGGGTTCCCGTTCGGGCCACGGCAGATACACCCCCTTAATGCGCACGATCTCCTCCCCCGTCGCCGCATCGAAGACGGACGCGCTGGGCAACCCGAGGTCCCTCGCGGAAGCCAGGAGGCGCCCGTCCGGGGAGATGCGGTGCAGGGTCCTGAGGTGGCTCCAGAACAGTGCAGCGTTTCTACCTGGTGAGCCGCACCAAGTCTGGAAGGTGCGATCGGACAGGAGCGTGCCCCTGAGGTCGTAGCGCAACACGCGACATGTCGCATCGCCGGTATCCGCGATGAACGCGACGAGGCCGTCCAGGAGTTCGATCCTGTAGGGGATGTCCCCGGGGTCCCGATACCGCACCGTCTTCCACGGAAGCACCCACGAGTGGACCTCGGGGTTGGCCTCGTCCTCGAGATTTACGAGGTGGAAGCGGTCGCCCGGCTCACACTCGACGCACTCGCGGATGAGGATGTAGCCACCGGTGGGGCTGGTGAAGCGCTCTCCCGGCGGAAGCGTGACCCGCGCCACGGGCCGTATCCCGGCATCCATCGCCACGAAAGCGCCGGAGCTCGCGAGGCGGAAGAGCAGCCGCTCGTCGGGTCCGGTTCCCCACCATAGATCGAACTCAATCCTGCTCCGATCCCACGCGTACGTGCGCCCGGTTTGCCGGTCATGCAGTACGCCCGCCCAACTCACGAAGCGATTGCTCGGTGAGACCTCGATGCCGTCACCGGCGCGGCGCGCTGTATCGCGTTCCACCTCGGGCAGGCCGGCGAGCGAGCGCACCCAGCTGTCGACCTCGCCCGACTCCACGTCGAGCAGGAACAGGCCGGGGTCCCACGGCACCTCCTCGCCCGCCGCGTAGCGGACGTGCGTGAGGCGGGCCGCCGCCAGCGCCGCGGCGGTGTCGACCTCGCGGATGCCGAGGTCCTCGGCGGTGATCAGCGGCGCCGGGGTTGCGGTCGGCGTCGGCGAGGGCGTTGGTGAGGGCGTCGCCGTCGGTGTTGGCGAAGGTGTCGGAGTTGGCGAGGGCGTCACGGTCGCCGTTGGTGAGGGCGTCGCGGTCGCTGTCGCCGTCGGCGTGGCGGTTGGCGTCGACGTAGGTGTCGCAGTTGGCGTCGGCGATGGAGTCGGCTCGGGCGTGGGTGTCGCGACGGGCGAGGCTGTCGCGGCCTCCGGCGTCGGCGTGTCCTCCGCGTCGCCCGTGCAGGCCGCGAGCGAGAGCGCGAGGCAGGCCGCGAGCAGGGGCGGCAGCGCACGGCGCACGCGGCGTACGAGCATCGCGGTCCCCCCTTCGGCTCCTTGAGGTTAGACGACAGCTTTGGGGTGGTGGTTCCAGCGAGCGGCAGGGTGCGTCCCTCAGGCGCCAGTCGTGGGTCTGGCGAGCCCCCTCACCCCCGCCCTCTCCCCCAGGAGAGGGGGCCGGACGGGAGAGAGGCGGCCGGGGTGCTGCGATGTGACTTTGGGTGCGCGGAGCGGGTCCGGCGAGCGCCCTCACCCCCGCCTTCCCCCCCGGGAGAGGGGGCCGGAACGCCCCTTCCCGTCATTCCGGCGAAAGCCGGAATCCAGGGCGCCGGGCAAGAGCCTCCGAGGGCGCAACAACCCATTCGGGGGAGGGACGAGGTTCGGCGAGCCCCCTCACCCCCGCCCTCTCCCCCAGGAGAGGGGACCGGAGCGAGGGTGTCGGACGCGGCGAGGCTACTCGGTGGCGAGGACGCGGTAGAGGGAGGTGAGGCGGCGGGGGAGGGATTCGATGTCGGCGACGACCTCGTAGCCGACGTCGTCGCACATCTCCTTCAGGTAGTCGTGGCCTTCCTTGTCGACGGTGATCAGGAAGGGCGTGATGCCCAGCTGCTTCGCCTCGACCAGCGACTGGTGCGTGTCGTGCACCGCGTACTCCTTCTCCGTGCGGTCGCGCCCGTAACCGTGGTCCTGCGGGCGGCCGTCGGAGACGAGGATCAGGAGCTTCACCTTCGCGTCGTAGGCATCGAGCTTGCTGATCGTGTGGCGGATCGCCGGGCCCATGCGCGTCGACCGGATCGGCTGGATCTTGTCGATGCGCCGCCGCGTGCGGTCGCCGAAGGTGTCCTGCAGGTCCTTGATCACGTGGAACTCGACATTGTCGCGGCCGTAGCCGGAGAAGCCGTAGATGCCGTACGCGTCGCCGATCGCCTCGAGGGCCTCGACGATCAGCACCAGCGACTCGCGCTCGAGGTCGATGATTCGCTTCGGCGGCTCGGCGGTGAAGCGCGCGCGGCGCTCGGCGAGCCACTGGAAGTACTTGCGCGGGTCGTCGTCGAAGTCGTCGTCGCTGGGCTGGTAGCTGGTCTGCGGCTTGTCGATCTCCTCGTCGGTGGAGGCCGACATGTCGAGCAGGAAGGCGACTGCGACGTCGCGCTCCACCTTGTTGCGCCGCCAGTAGACGCGCCCGAGGGGCCCGACGCCGGCGCGCTTGTCGATGATGAAGGAGATTGCCTCGTCGAGGTCGACGTCCTCGCCGTCCTCGAGGCGCTTGATACGGCGGAAGTGCTCGGGGCGCAGCAGCTCGAACTGGCGCCGCGTCTCGGTGACGAGGCCATGGTGGCGGCGCAGCGTGTCCTCGTAGTAGTCGAGCTCGCCCTCATCGCCGCGGCGCTCGCCGACGCGGCACCAGCGCGGGCGGTAGTCGCCGGCGCGGAAGTCCCACTCGTCGTAGTAGGTCCACGAGATCTCGATCGGGAGATCCTCCATCGCCTCGCCTTCGCCGGAGGAGTCGCCCGCGTCGGCGCCGTCCGGCACCTGGCCGGGCGGGCCCTGCTTGGCGTCCAGCGCCTCGCGCTCGAGGTTGGTGAGGAACATGCCCATCGAGGAGGCGAGATCGCCCTCGGCGATGTCGGAGATCGTGATCTCGACGGACTTCTCGAGCAGCGCCTGCAGCTGCTCCTGGGTGAGCGGCGCTCCGGCCGGGTCGGCGCCGTCGCGCTGCTCCTGGAGGCGCATCATCAGCTGCACCAGCTCCGGCTTGAAGTCGCCGCGGAACTCCGGCTGCGGCGGCGTCTCGAAGTCGATCTCGTCGCCGGAGGGCAGCTCCGCGCCGGGCCCGCCGGAGACGTCCGGGTTGACCTCGATCATCTCGTCGCCGAGCGCTTCCCAGTCCACGGCCTCGTAGGCGCCCTGGACGTTGGGGATGCGCTCGGCGATCGCGTAGATCGCCGCCGCCGCCTCGGCCGAGTCCTGCACGGTCGCGTCGCGCTCGCCGACGGCTTCGAGGTGGTCGAGGCCCTCGCGCAGCAGCGGCATCAGGTCGGCGGGGTAGCGGATCGTCTGCGGCTGGCCGAGCGAGGCGCGCAGCAAGTTCTCGAGGTAGGCGGCGCGCAGGCCCATCTCGGCCGGGCTGCGCCGGCTTTCCGCCTCGTGGGCCTGCATGCGCTGCAGGGCGGGGCGGATGCCGCCGTACTCGCGGGCGATGCAGGCGTCGACGCGCGCGTCCTCGACGATCGTGAACAGGCCGGAGATCAGGGTGCGGTCCGCGAAGAGGTCGAAGTAGCGCTCCATCGGCGTGGTCGGGGCGGCCTCCGTCGCGCCGTTCCCGCCGGCCGGCCCATCCTCACCCGCGCCGTTGACGTGCGCGGCCTCGCGCTCGTCCATGGTCGAAGCGAGGTAGGCGCCGGGTGCGCCGAAGATGAAGCGGAACGAGCCGAACTCGATGCGGCCGGTCTGGTGCGTGGTGAAGACCTTGTAGCTCGCGAAGTTCTCCGGCTGCTCGGCGAAGGTGCCGACGTAGGGCGGCAGGTAGATCGCGTTGCCCTCGGTGGTCGCGACCGATTCCTGGACCCAGCCGATGCCGGCGTCGACCAGCTCCTCGGTGGAGCGGATGGCGATCTGCTCGCCGGTGAGCGCCTTCGAGTAGAGGCGGAGCGTGTTGCTCACGTCGCGCAACTCGACACGGGCGGAGAGGTTGCCGAGCATCTCCTCGGCGCGCGACGACTCGAGGCGGAAGTAGGCCTCGGCGCCCTCGACGTTGCCCTGCTCGAAGAGCAGCTCCCAGCCGGTCTGCAGCCAGCGCTCGAGCTGGTCGCCGGTGAGCCGGGTGAGCACGTGCGGCGAGGAGCGGAGGAACGCCATCGCGGCGGCGGGGCTGCCCGTCGCGAGCCGCGAGGACAGCTCGAGCAGGGTGCCGTGGTAGGTGGGCTGGACCTCGGCGAGCGCCTCGGCGGCCTCGACGAAGAGCGGGTAGCCCTGGCGCCCGGTCTCGCCGGCCACGTCGGCGGCGAGGCGCAGGAAGGCGCCGCGCTCGTCCTGCGCGATCGGGGCCAGCAGCCCGGGGCCGCGCTCGAAGTAGAGCCGCGTGTCCGCCCACGAGGCCTTCGCCACGGCGCCGGCGAACTCCAGGAAGGGCCGCCGGTCCGGCGGCGCCAGTCCCGCGAACAGCTCGCCCGAGCGCTCCAGGCAGGAGGCCGCGAGCTGGTACGAGCGCTCGGAGAGGCGGTCGACGATCTCGACCAGGTCGCGCACGGCGTCGAGCGGCAGCGCGTGCAGCAGCGCCGGGCTCTGCTCGAAGAAGGAGGCGGCGAGCGCGACGGACTTCCAGTTGCCTCGGGCGAGCCGCCGCCCGAGGGCGGACCAGGGCCGGATCTGCTCGCCGGGGCGGCCGATCCACTCGCCCATAATGCCGAGGTCCTTGTCGTCGGCGCCCTGCAGCGGTTGCAGCACCTCCGGCGTCGCGCGCAAGAAGGCGGCGGCGATCATCGAGGACTGTTCGGAGAGCTCACGCGCGACGGCGGCCCAGTCGAGCAGCTCTTCGAAGGAGAAGGCGGGCAGCAGCCGGGGGCTGGCGCGGAAGTACTCGGCGGCCGCCTCCCAGGAGCGCAGCGAGTGGCGCGAGAGCGCGACGCCGGCGTTGGCCCACTCGCCGAGTTGCTCCTCGCTGAGCCGCCCCTCGAGGGCACGCGCGCCGTTCGCGAGGTCGTCGGCCAGGGTGGGGCCGTAGCCGCGCAGCTCGGCGTCGTAGCGAGCGGAGACGTCCGCGGCGGCGCTCATGTGGACCTGATGCCCGGCCGCAGCGGGTCGTCGAAGATGTCGAAGGTGACCTCGCCGCTCTGCGTGTCGAGGATCGCGTAGGAGGCGCGGAAGCCGTTGGAGGGGTTGCGCGGCTGCCCCGTGGAGCCGGGGTTGATCACCAGCGTGCTGTTCACGCGGTGCAGCAACTCGTAGTGGGTGTGGCCGTAGACGACGAAGTCCGCGCCCAGTTCGCCGAACTCCTTGATGCGCGGGCTGTCGGCGTAGATGTACTCGTAGGGCGGCTCGTCCGGGCAGCCGTGGAACATCGCGAACTTCTTGCCGCCGATCACGGTGTCGATGCGGCGCGGCTGCTCGGAGAGCCACTTCAGCAGCTCCGGGTCGGTGGTGTGGTGCGCGCGCACGCGGTCGCCGAGCGGGCCGAGCACTACGTCCTCGTGGTTGCCGAGGACCATGCGCGCGCCGACCTCGCGGAGGCGGCTGATCACGTCGTTGGAGAAGCGGAACTGGAAGATCGCGTCACCCGCGCAGAGCAGCTCGTCGACGTTGCCCATGCGCTCGATCGCGATGTCCAGCGCCTCTGCGTTGCAGTGGATGTCCGAGACGATCCCGAGGCGCACGGGCGGGTTCCCTATTCCGGGAAGATCGAGGTCACGACCTCTTCAATGGAACGCTGGACCTCGAACTCGTCGGTGAGCCCCCAGACGACCGCCGTCTGGCAGGCGCGCCGGGGCGCGATGCCGCGGCTGATCAGGCGGCCGGCGTAGACGAGCAGGCGGGTCGAGACGCCCTCGGCGAGGCCGTGTTCCTTGAGGTTGCGGACCTTCTCGCCGAGCTTGGCGAGTTCCATGGCGTCCTCGGCGCTGCAGTTCGACTCCCGGCGGATGATCTCCGCCTCCTGGTCGCGCGGCGGGTAGTTGAACTCGATCGCGACGAAGCGCTGCCGCGTGGAGTGCTTGAGGTCCTTGAGGGCGGACTGGTAGCCGGGGTTGTAGGAGAGCACCAGCAGGAAGCCCTCGGCCGCCTCCAGCAGCTCGCCGCGCTTGTCGAGCGGCAGCAGCCGCCGGTAGTCGGTGAGCGGGTGGATGAGGACGGTCGTGTCCTTGCGCGCCTCGACGATCTCGTCGAGGTAGCAGATCGCTCCGGCCTTCACGGCGCGCGTGATCGGCCCGTCGATCCAGACCGTCTCGTCACCTTCGAGGAGGTAGCGCCCGACGAGGTCGGAGGCGCTCAGGTCCTCATGACAGGCGACGGTGATCAGCGGCACGCCCTGCGTCTCGTCGCCGAGGTGCTGGTGCAGCCGCCATGACATGTACTCGACGAAGCGCGTCTTGCCGCAGCCGGTCGGGCCCTTGAGCAGGACCGGGATCTGCTCCTCGTAGGCGATCTCGAAGAGGTCGACCTCGTCGGCGACGGGCAGGTAGAACGGTTCCTCGGTGAGCCGGAACTCCTGAACCTCGATCTGCTTGTAGTCCTGGTCGGGGCGAGCCTCGGTTGTGGTCACCGGGCTATCCGCCCTCGGCCGCGGCGGCGGCTGCCGCTTCGGCCTCGCGGCGCGCCTGGGCGCGCGCGCGCCCATCCGCCTGCTTGATGCGGCGGTGGAGGCGCATCCACTCGTGGTCGATCTGGTCGCGGAACTTCTTCTGCGTTCCGGAGTTGTCGATGTAGATCTTGGCGTGCCTGCGCCGCTCCCGGTTGGTGAGCTGCGAGTCGAGGCGCGCCTGGGCCTGCTCCGCATTGAGGCCGTTACGATCCTTGAGGCGCTTGATCGCGGTCTCCGGCTCCGTTGCGATGACCCAGACCTCGTCGCAGAGATCCTGCCACTCGGCCTCGATCATCACGGCTGCCTCGAGGCAGATGACCGTCTCCGGCTCGCGGTCGCGCAGCTCGGCGATCTCTTCGGCGGCGATGCGCCGGATCTCGGGCCAGACGATGTCCGTGAGGCGGTCCATCTTCTCCGGATCGCCGAAGACCTTGCCGCCGAGGATGCGGCGGTCGATCTCACCGTCCTCGCCGACGATGTCGTGGCCGAACTCGTTGACCACGGCGTGGAAGCCCGGCGAGTCCGGCTCGTAGACGCGGTGCCCGTAGCGATCGGCGTCCAGCACGATTACGCCCAACTCCTTGAGTTGGGCAGCCGCAGTTGATTTGCCGGAGGCGATCCCTCCGGTCAGTCCGAGAACGCGCATGGATCCTCCAAAAACGCGTATCGCCGTCTGGCCGTGGCGCTGGAAGCTGGTTGTCGAGCGATTGTAGGTACCGTCCAGAGGGGGCGCAAGAAACGCCCCCCGGACGCCTCTCGCCCGCTAGTCCAGGTTCTTGACGGCCTCGATCAGCGGCGGCAGCACTTCCTTGTAGTCGCCCACGATGCCGTAACGGGCGGCCTTGAAGATGTTGGCCTCCGGGTCCTTGTTGATGGCGATGATCGTCTTCGACCCACTGCAGCCGGCCATGTGCTGGCTGGCCCCCGAGATCGCAATCGCGATGTAGAGGTCGGGCGTCACCACCTTGCCCGTCAGCCCCACCTGCTGGCTCGGCGGGTACCAGCCGAGGTCGCATGCGGCTCGCGAGGAGCCGACGGCCGCCTTGTCCGTGCCGATCGCCTCGGCCAGTTGCTCGACCATCTCGAAGCCCTCGGGAGCGCCGAGCCCGCGTCCGCCGGAGACGACGACGGGGGCGTCCTGCAGCTGCAGGCCCTCGGCGACCGCTGCCTCGCGGCCGACGATCTCGGCGCGGCTCTCGCCTGCGCCGGACAGCTCGACCACCTCGCCGCCCGCACCGTCGCGCGGCGGGTCCAGCGGCTCCTGCGACTTCGCGCGCACGGTCGCGATCGCCGGCGAGGTCGCGAAGGCGTAGGTCGCCTGGGCGTTGCCGCCGTAGCAGGGCCGCGTCGCCTTGAAGGCCCCGCCGCTGTCCTCGATGCTCACGCAGTCCATCGCGACGGCGGTGTCGCGGCGGAACGCGAGCCGCGGTCCGAGGTCGCGACCAACGATCGACTGGGCGATCAGGATCACGTCCGGGGCGGACTGGTCGATCGCCTGCTCGGCCGCGCCGACCCACTGGTCGGAGCGGAAGTCGTCGTAGGTCGCGTCGTCGTTGACGAAGGCGCGGTCGGCGCCGGCGGCGAAGGCCGCGTCCGCCTGCCCGCTCGCGCCGGCGCCGGTGAGGGTCACGGAGACCTGCCCGCCGTCCGCGAGGCGGCTGGCGCCGCCTACCAGCTCGGCAGTGGTGCTGGACAGCGCGCCGCCGTCGAGTTCGCCGATCACGAGGATGTTTCTGGCCATCGTTGCTTGCCTCCCGCCCGGCCCGCGCAGGCCCTCGAGGGGGCCGCGGGACCGGCTATGCAGCGTTCAGGGACCGCCCGCGGCGGCCTACAGGACCTTCGCGTCGCGGAGCGTCGCGGCGAGGTTCTGCGCCTGCTCTTCCGCGCTCTCGCCTTCCATGATCTCGACGTCGCCGCCGAGCTCGGGGATGAACAGCCGCTCCAGCTTGAGCCGCGCGCCGGCGTCGCCCACGGTCGCGGGGTCGAGACCCAGCTCCTCGGCGCTCCAGCGGTTCACGGTCTTGCGTGCCGCGCGCATGATCTGCTGCAGCTTCGGGTAGCGCGGGTCGCCGATCTCGTTGGAGATGGTGACCACTGCCGGCAGCGGCAGCGCGACCGTCTCGAAGCCGTCGGCGAGCACGCGCTGGACGTGCATCTTGCCGTCCTCGATCTGCACGTCCTTGGCGATGATCGCCGAGGGCCAGCCGAGCAGCTCGGCCAGGCCGAGACCGACCTGGCCCATGTCCCAGTCGGCGGCCTGGCGGCCGCAGAACACCGCGTCCACGTCGCCGAGCTTCTCGATCGCCGCGGCGAGGGTGCGCGCGGTGGTGTAGGAGTCGCCGCCCTGGAGGGCGTCGTCCTCGAGCAGGATGCCCTCGTCGGCGCCCATCGCGAGCACCTGCTTGATGGCGGCCTGCGCGCTCTCCTGGCCGAGCGAGATCACGGTGATCTTGCCCTCGCCGGCCGCCTCGACGATGCGCAGGGCCGCCTCGGCGGCCATGCCGTCGAACTGGCTGAGCACCGGCGAGATGCCCGGCGCCGGGATTACCTCGTTGTTCGCTTCGTCGATGCGGAACGCCGACGGCGGCGTCTCCGGGTCCGGAATCTGCTTGGCGCAGACGACGAAATGCATGGTTACCCCCTCAACAGCGAGCTGGCCAACGGTCGGCCGAGCCCGCGCCGATCTTCAGACTACTACGCCCCGACTACGAGGTCGCGGCGGGTGTGCCGTTGCTGCCGGCCCCGTTCTCACCGAGCACGGAGCGCTCGATCAGTTCGGCGATATCGAAGGGGCGGATCCGCCCCTCTTCCTCCGGCTGGATGGCGGGCACGCCGTCCTCGAACATCTGGATGCAGAACGGACAGTTCGAAACCACCTCCGAGGCGCCCGTGCCCACGGCTTCCTCGGTGCGTACGTGGTTGACGCGCCGCTCGCCGACCTCTTCCTGCCACATGTTGCCGCCGCCCGCGCCGCAGCACAGGCCCTTGCTGCGGCTGCGCCGCATCTCGGTCAGGTCGACGCCCGGAAGCAGCTCGATGATCTGGCGCGGCGCGTCGTAGACGCCGTTCATCCGCCCGAGGTAGCAGGAGTCGTGGTAGGTGACGCTGGAGTCGAGCGAGTGCTTCGGCGTGAGCGAGCCGTCGGCGAGCGCCTGCTCGAGGAACTCCGTGTGGTGGAGTACCTCGAAGCGGCCCTCGAACTGCGGGTACTCGTTCTTGAACGTGTTGAAGCAGTGCGGGCAGTTGGTGATCACGCGCTGCACGTTCTTCGCCTTGAACGTCTCGATCAGTTGCTCGGCGAGGATCTGGTAGAGGTACTCGTTGCCGAGGCGCCGCGCCGGGTCGCCGTTGCAGGTCTCTTCCTGCCCCAGCACGCCGAAGCTGGCGCCGGACTCGCGCAGCAGCCGGAAGACGGACTGCGTCACCGGCAGGTTGCGCTCGACGAGCGAGCCCGAGCAGCCGACCCAGTAGAGGTAGTCCTGCGAGCCGTCGAAGATCGGGACGTCCTCGAAGCCCTCCATCCAGGACTCGCGCGTGAGGTTCGTGCCGCGCCAGGGGTGGCCGCGCATCTCCATGTTCTCGAGGGCGGTCTGGGCCGAGGCGGGCACGCGCGCCTCGTCCATCACCAGGTAGCGGCGCATGTCCACGATGGTCGGGACGTGCTCGATCATCACCGGGCACTCCTGCACGCAGGCGCCACAGGTGCGGCAGGCCCAGAGCGTCTCGTCCCTGATCACCTCGCCGACCATCTCTTGCTGCGCCACCTCGCGCACGTCGCCGCCGAGGTGACCGCGCCTTTGGACCTCCGGCCCGACCGAGGCGAGGTGCGCCTTCAGGTCCTGGATGAGGTGCATCGGCGAGAGCGGCTGGCCGGAGAGGTCTGCCGGGCAGACCTCGGTACAGCGCCCGCAGCGCACGCAGGCGTCGAGTTCGAAGAGCTGCTTCCAGGTGAAGTCCTGGATCTGGCCGACGCCGAAGACTTCCTGCTCCTCGATGTCCTCGATCTTGGAGAGGCGGCCGGGGGCGTCGGTGCGGAGCAGGAAGGCGTTGACCGGGGCGAAGATCATGTGGTCGAGGCGCGTGAAGACCAGCAGCCCGAGCCAGCCGAAGGCGAGGATCACGTGGATCCACCACATCCAGGTGTGGCCGGCCAGCACCTGGTCCTGCGTGAAGTCGAGGATGCCGAGTCCCTCGGCGATGACGTAGGAGACGAAAGACCAGCGCGCCCAGTCCGGGTGCGCGTCGAGCACCGTCCCGTCCTCGAGGATGAAGCCGTTCAGCTCGGTGACGCTGATCCGCGCCGCCTCCACGCCGAAGCCGGTGATGAGGATCAGGCCGAGGCCCCAGATGATCGCGTGGTCCTCGATGCGCTCGTCCCAGCGGATGCGGTGGAAGTCGTCGAAGTAGCGCCGGTAGAGCGCCATGCCGACGCCGATCAGGCCGATCAGGCCGAACAGGTCGCCGTAGAAGGAGAAGAACAGGTAGTAGTCGCCGTGCAGGAAGCTGAGCGGCGTGTCGTCCTCGATCGCGACCTGCGCCGTCACCGCCGTGAGCACGATGATCGAGGAGAAGATGCAGAGGTGCATGATCCCGGCGTAGCGGTCACGCCGCACCTTCTCCTGGCCGAGCCCAAGCCGCAGCGCGTTGCGCGCGCGCATCGGGATCTCGCGCAGCAGGCCCGGCGTGGGCTTGCCGACGGTCCAGAGGGTTGCGTGGCGGGCGAAGCCGTAGACCAGCAGGCCGGTCAGCGCGGCGAGCAGGATGTAGACGATCCAGGGCTGCTGGACGTTGAAGAAGACCTCGCGGCCGGCGTTGGTGCGCTCCAGCTCGATCGCCGAGATCAGGCCGAGGCCGCTGAGGCCCACGGCCGGCGCCCACCAGGCGCCGGTGAGCCGGACCGGGCGGGGCTTGCCCCGGCGCCCGGCAGGGTGGGCAGGCGCCGCCGAATCCCGCTCTGAGACGCTCATGCCAGTCCTTCCGGAGTCCGGCGCGAGCCTATCACCGCTTCGCGCTGTGGGCTCCCCCGGACAGCGCCGCCCTCACGCGGCCGTCCGGCCGCCTGTGATCAGGACGTCGCCGCGGTGGCGGCCCCCCAGCGATCGCGGATGTCGTTCTTGAGCAGCTTGCCCATGTGGTTGCGCGGCAGCGGCTCTTCCACCCACTCGTAGAGCGCGGGCGCCTTGTAGGAGGCGAGCCGCGACTTCACGTAGCCCGTCAGGTCCTCGTCGGAGGGGCGGTCGCCGCCCTCGGTGCAGACGACCACGGCCTTCACGATCTCGCTCCACTCGACATCGGGGACGCCGATCACGGCGGCCTCGGCGATCTCCGGGTGCTCCTCGAGCACGCCTTCGACCTCGCCGGGCGAGATGTTCTCGCCGCCGCGGATGATCAGGTCCTTCAGCCGCCCGGTGATGAACAGGTAGTTGTCCGGGTCCAGGTAGCCGACGTCGCCGGTGTGCAGCCAGCCGCCGCTGATCGCGGAGGCGGTCTCCTCCTCGCGCTTCTGGTACTCGCGCATGATGCGGTCGCCGCTGATGCAGATCTCGCCCTCTTCGCCCTGCGGCTGCGGCTCGCCGTTCGGCTTGAGGATGCCGACCTCGATGTCCGGCATCGGCCGGCCCACGGAGCGCAGGCGCTTGAGCTTCAGCTCGTTCTCCTCGGGCGTCCCGTCCAGGCGGTGGTCGTCCGGCCCCAGGTAGCTCATCGTCGAAGTGGACTCGGTCTGGCCGTAGGCGTTCATCAGCCCGCAGTCGAAGACCTCGACGGCCTGGCGCACCACCTCGTACGGCATCGGGGCGGCGCCGTAGGTGATGAGCTGCAGCGAGGAGATGTCGTACTTGTCGAAGTCGTCGACCTCCATCACGCGCTTGAGCATCGTCGGGACGACGAAGGCGTGCGTGACGCGCTCGCGCTCGATCGTGTCGAGCCAGGCGGCGGGGTCGAACTGCGGCAGGATCGCGAGCTTGCGGCCGGCCCAGAGCGAGCCAAGCAGCGTGGTCGCGCCCGCTACGTGGAAGAACGGCACGGAGACGAGCGTGACGTCCTGATCGGCCGTCGGGTCCACCGGGTTCTGCGTGTTCACCACGTACGCGGTGAGGGTCTTGTGAGTGAGCACCACGCCCTTCGGCAGGGCGGTGGTGCCGGAGGTGTAGATCACCATCGCCGGGTCGTCGTCGTCGACGGCGGCGAAGAACGGCTCATCGACGCCGCTGGCCAGCAGCTGGTCGTACGTCTCGTGGCCGCTCGCCTCGAAGCCGAGGCTGTAGACGTGCTCGACCTTGGGCAACTGGCTGCGAATCTCCTGGAGGATCGGCCAGTAGCGCTCGGAGCAGAAGAAGACGTTCACATCGGAGACGTCGGCCATGTACTGGAGCTCTTCCGTCTTGGCCCGGAAGTTGAGCGGGACGAAGGTGGCGCCGACGCTGGCCGTCGCGTAGTAGAGCTCGACGAACTCGTTGGCGTTGACCGACATGATGCCGACGTTCTGGCCCTTGCCCACGCCGATCGCGCTGAGCGCGTGCGCGAGGCGATTGACCCGCGACTGCAGCTCCATGTACGTCACGCTCGAATCCAGGTCGGATACGGCCACGCGGTCCGGCACCATGCTGCCGGCAATCATCAGGATGTCTGCGGTATTCATCGCTCGGAATCCCCCTCTGCGCTGTGGGCGCGTGCGGCGCGTTCCGCGCGCCGCGGTCCTGGCCGCGCCCTAGTCTACGTCCGCCGGCTCGCCTGCGAGATCGAGCTTCCCGTCCTCGCCTCGCTCCAGCGGGAGGCGCCGGAGATCGAGGCCATCGTCGCCCAGTCCCCGGCCGCTGATGTCATACAGCGCCCCGCTGCAGATGTCGAAGAACCGTCCGTACCCGTCCGTTCCAGCGAGGTCCGGGCGAAACGACACCCGGCACTCGCCACCCGGCGGATTATGCGGATCAACATCGGAAAGCGCGATCACCTCGCCGTCCGGCAGCCGCACCACGAACAGCCCGTCCGTGCTGCGATACACAACCGACGCGAGAGCATAATCCTCCACGTAGCCGAGATCGATCCCCCCACCCCGCAGGCCCGACGCGCCGTAGGCGATCCCGACGACGAGCCCTACGACGATCAGGATGAGGCCGACGAGGCAGCCGGGCCGGACGCCGGTCGGCTCGGTACCGTGCTGACCCCAGGTCCGCGGCGGATTCCGGGGCCCGTCGTCCGTGGCGTCCATGACTGGTTCGCTCTCGCTGCTCAGGGCGCCTCGGTGGCGTTCGGGTCGGGGCGGCCGATCACCTCGACCTCGATCAGCGGGCGGTCCTGGGCGTCGACGGGCTGCGGGCGCGTGATGCGGAAGGTGCGCAGCGGCGAGGCGGTGCCGTCGATCGCCTCGCCGCCCAGCGCCCACACGCCGGCCGAGCAGGGGTCGGTGTAGACCCCGTTGCGCCCGAGCGGGTTGCGCGCGGCGCCCCGCGGGTCGTCCGGGCGGAGCTCGATCGTGCAGCCGGTGCCGCGCGCGATCGCGTCGAGGGCGCGGATCATCCTCCGCTCGCCGTCGTCGTCGACCGCGATCACGAAGATGCGCACCTCCGGGAACCAGACCGGCTCGCCGACCTCGAAATGCTCGGCCGCTCCGGCGTCGAAGAGGAACACCTGCGGCTGCGGGTTGACGACGAAGCGGCCCCAGAGGATCGCGGCAGCGCCGACGGCGACGATCACGAGCAGCGCGATCATCCCGAACGGCCGGCCGGGCGGTCGCGGCTCCTGCGCCGCTTGCTCCTCGCTCATGAGCCCGCGACCGCCGCCGCGAGCCGCCGCTCGAGGGCGAGCCCGGCCTCGAGCGGCTGGTCGAGGCCGTCGCGGACCGCGCGCTTGGCCGCGCGCAGCGCCGCCGGATCGCGATCGGCGAGCGCCCGCGCCCACTCGCGCGCCGCTGCGTCGAGCTCCTCGCGAGGCACGACGCGCTGGACGATGCCGAGGTCGTAGGCCTCGCGGGCGCTGATCGCTTCGCCGCTGGTGGCCATGCGCAGCGCCTCGCTGGAGGCGATGTGGCGGGGCACGGTCTGCGTGCCCCCGGCCGAGGGGATGTAGCCGAGCGTGACCTCCGGGATCGCGAAGCGGGCGTCCTCGGAGGCGACGCGCAGGTCGCAGTAGAGCGAGAGCTCGAGGCCCGCGCCGTAGGCGAAGCCCTGGATCGCCGCGATCAGCGGCAGGTCGAGGCTCGCCATCAGGCCCCAGAGATCGCGCCGCACGCGCGCGTCGCGCGCCTCGAGGTAGGAGGGCGCGGTGCCGAACTCGGTGATGTCGGCGCCGGCGCTGAAGGCGCGATCGCCGGCGCCGCGGAAGACCGCGGCGCGGACCGAGGGGTCGTCACGCAGCAACTCGAGCTGCATCCACAGCTCGTCGCGCAGCTCGAGGTGGATCGCGTTGAGCCGCTCCGGGCGGTTGAGCGTGAGCCAGACGATGTCGCCCTCGCGCTCGGCAAGGACGAAGGGGCCGCTCACGGGGCGGCCTCGCGGGGTCCGTTCGCGGGCTTGCCCATGTCGGCTTCGCCGCCGATCAGGCCCAGTCTGGCTTGACGATGCCGGTCCTGAGGCTGCTGTCGTGCGCGTGCTGCAACTCGTTGTTGACCTTCTCGGTCAGCAGCTTCATCTCCGGGGAGGTGGCCGTCACCCGGTCGTTGCGCCAGCGCCGGAGTGTCGCCGCGTCCTTGCGGCTCAGCCCGGCCTCGTCGATCCCGTCGAGGATCGCGTCCGCCATCACGAGCACTTCGTCGATCGAGAGTTCTACCTTCATGCTCGCGCCCGCTCCTCCGCCGTGCCGCGGGTCACGCGGCCTCTCTTGACGTAACGCCGTGTGGTTGACTCCTCGATGAAAGTCATCAGCGCCTCGTTGAAGTCGTCCGCGAAGTCCTCCAGGCCCTCACGGCCGGGCACCCGCTCCGTGCGCCACGTGCGAATGGCGTCCTTGCCCTCGTCGCTCAGCTCGACCCCGTCGAGGATCTGCGCGGTGAAGAGCGAGACCACCGTCGCCACCTCGTTCGGATTGAGGATGATGTTCATCTTCCCCCCGTCTCCGTCGTGTTCGCCGCGCATCGGACCCTGTCTCGATGCGCCCTCTGATTGATTGGTCGCCGCGGAGAGCCGCGGGCGCAGCGGTACACTTTACCGCGAGAAGGGCGCTCGGTCGCGCACCGCTCCGCCTGCGCCGGTTCAGCGCCCCTCGAACTGCGGATCGCGCCGCTCCACGAAGGCGCGTACGCCCTCGGCGCGATCGTCCGTCGTCTGCAGCAGCACCGTCAGTTCGAGTTCGAGGTTCAGCCCCTGATCCAGCGAGAGATCCATGCCGCGCCGGATCGCCTCCTTGGCGAAGCGCGTGGCGAGCGGGCCGCGCGCCGCGATCGTGCGCGCGATCTCGCTCGCCGCCTCGATCTCCCCGCCGTCCGCCACCACCGAGGAGACGAGGCCGATGCGCTTCGCCTCGGCGGCGTCGATCTCCTCGCCGGTGAGCAGCAGGCGCAGCGCCTGCGCGCGGCCGATGGCGCGAGGGAGGCGCTGTGTGCCGCCGCCGTGCGGGATGCGTCCGGCGCCGGTTTCCGGCAGCGCGAAGCCGGCGCCCTCGGCGGCCACGCGAATATCGCAGGCGAGCGCCAGTTCGAGGCCGGCCGAGTGCGCGCGCCCGCCGATCGCGGCGACGAGCGGCTGCGGCAGCGCCGCCAGCGCGTCGAACGCAGCGCCCGCCGGGGCGATCAGCGCCGCGACGCCCTCGGAGGCGGCGAGCGCGTCCGCACTCCAGCCCGCGCCGAAGTCCGGCCCCGCGCTCGCCACGACCACGGCGCTGATCTCGGGGTGGCGCGCCTCCAGCACCGCGGCCGCGTGCGCGATTCCGTCGAGCAGCGCGCGGTCGTAGCCGCCCTCGGGCGGGTCGATGGTCAGCGTGGCGACGGAGCCTTCGAAGGAGAGGGCGGTTAGTGGCATGCCACCTCGGGGGCGGGCAGCGGGTGGGTGGGCTCGTGGATGCCCGAAGATCGCTGCAAGGGCCTCATTGGGGCAGTGTACCGCGCCTCGCCCTGCCGGGCCGCTGGACGGCGCACCCCGCGGCTGCGATCCTCGGCGGCGAGGGGAAGGTGCGATGGACCTCGAACTGACGGGGCGCTCCGTGATCGTCAGCGGCGCGAGCCGCGGCATCGGCCTCTCGATCGCCGAGGCGTTCGCCGCCGAGGGCGCGCGTGTCACGATCTGCGCCCGCGGCGCCGAGGGCGTCGAGGCCGCCGCCGAGCGCTTGCGCGCCAGCGGCGCCGAGGCGCAGGGCGTTGCCGCCGACGTGAGCCGCGACGAGGACTGCGCGCGCGTCGTGGAGGCGGCCGTGGCCGCCTACGGGGGGGTCGATGCGCTCGTGAACAACGCCGGCGGCTCCATCCGCGAGGGCGACGTCGAGGGCCGGATGCGCGCCTCGCTGGACGCGAACCTGCTTTCCGCGCGGCTGATGTCGGAGCAGGCGCGCCCACACCTCGCCGCAGGCGGGGGCGCGATCGTCAACATCTCCTCGATCTTCGGGCGCGAGAGCGGCGGAGCCGTCGAGTACAACGCCTCGAAGGCCGCGCAGATCGCGATGTCCAAGGCGCTCGCCCGCGAGTGGATCGGCGAGGGCATCCGCGTCAACAGCGTCGCGCCCGGCTCGATCGCCTTCGAGGGCGGCTCGTGGGGCAACCGGCTGCGCGACGACCCCGAGGGCATGCGCGTCTTCGTGGAGCAGGAGATTCCTGGCGGCCGCTTCGGGCGTCCCGAGGAGGTCGCGGCGCTCGTGGTGTTCCTCGCCTCGCCGCGAGCCTCGTGGGTGGTCGGGGCGACGCTGAACGTCGACGGCGGCCAATCACGCTCTAACATCTAGGCGGACGGCGCAGGAGGGCGCTCGATGCGATTCTCACGATCTGACTTGCCCGGCATCGCGATCGCCCTGGTCGCCGGGCCGGCGCTGATGCTGCTCTTCCTCGCGGCGAGCGAGACCTGGGGGCACAAGGGCACGCCGCTGCTCGGCTTCATGGCGGGCAACCTCGGCCTCGCCGCCGGCCTCGCGGCGCTGTTCTCGCGCTTCATCCTCAAGTGGGACGTGCCGCTCAGCGCGATCCTCGCGATCCTCGCCGTCGTCGGGGCGGTGAAGTGGCTGCAGGTCAGCGGCAACGACGGCACGAGGCTGGCCACGGGCGTGAAGTGGGCCGGCGTGATCGCCTTCGTCGTGCTCAACGTCGCCGTGCTCTGGCAACTCGTGACCAACGGCCTGGTCCCGCTGCTCGACCGCTTCGACGAGTGGCGCGCGCGGCGAGCCGCCGAGCGCTGACGCCCATCGCCCGCCCGCGACTCCCGTGAGCGACGACCCAACTTCCGACGCCGAAGCCCCGGAGGCGCGCGCCCGCGCCGTTACCAGCTCGCTCGTCGCGGCCTGGATGGGCGAGCGCTACTACCGCACGTTTCGGCCGCTGGACCCCGGCGAGAGCGCGTTCGACGCGCTGTTCCAGCAGCGCGATCGCCGTATCGGCGTCACCTGCGGCCTGCTCTGGGACGGCGGCGGACCCCCCGGGGCGCCCGAGCTCGCGGCGCTGATCGAGGATGATCTCGAGGGCGACGAGGGCGGCTACGTGATCTGGATCCCGCCCGGCGGCGAGCTGCCGCCCGCCGAGCCTCGGCAGTCCGCGCTGCGGCTCGCGCTCGCACGGGCGCTCGGCGGCCTTGAGCCGGGCGAGCGCCGCGAGGTGCGGCTCCCCGTGACGCTGCCGCTGGCGAAGGTGGACGCCGAGGGCGCCTACATGTCGGTCAGCGGACCGCTCGCCAGCGAGTGGACGACGCTCTCCGAGGGCATCGGCGGCGCGTTCCACCTCGACGGCCGCTCACTGCGGCGGCTGCCCGAGGAGCGCGCCGAGCTGGAGATCGTGCTGGCGCAGATCCGCGACCGCGCGGCGTTGCTGGAGCAGGGCGAAGTGACGGCGGTGGACGCGCACGACTACTGGCTCGTCTCACGCATCCCAGCGGACGAGCCTCGAGGCGTCACGGTGTTCGGCGCACCGCCGGCGTTCGATGCGGGCGACGGCGCCTGGATTCGCCGCAGCCTGCGCGCGCAGCTGCGCCGCGCCGGCGCGCAGCGCGAGGCCGCCGAGGCCGCGGGCGAGGCGATCGAGCTGAGCGTGCTTGCCCTCGGCGCGTCGTTGGCGCACATCGGCGAGGAGATGGCGACGGCGGCGCTGCGCGGGATGAGCCCGGCCACCTACGGCGGGGTCGACCTCGTGGCGCTGGTTGCCGACGGCCAGGTGCGGCAGGTGCTGCAGCCGCGCTCGCTGCCCTGGGCCCCGACGCCGCCGGGGCGCTGAGCGCTACGCGCGAACGACGAACGTCCCGGAGAGCTTGTCGTGCCAGGCCTGGGCGTAGCCCTCGGCGAACGGGCGCTCGGCGTCCGAATCCCAGGCCGCCCAGGCGTAGCTGAGCCCGAAGGTGAGTGGGACCAGCAGCGACGCGACGGTGCGCGAGAAGCCGCGCATCGCGCCCGGCGGGGCGCCCTCGGCGTTGACGATCCGCACGCGCAGCATCTGCTTGCCGGGCGAGAACCCCGCGCTGTTCCAGATCCAGAAGTAGAAGAACGGTGCGACCAGCGAGATCAGGCCGGTTGCCTGGAAAATCCGCTCCTCGCGGGTGCCGGGCACGGGCTCCTCGCCGACGCCGGCCACCGCGAGGGCGATACTCGTCAGCACGAGCACGATGCCCCAGACCAGCGCCTGGTCGATCGCGAAGCAGATCAGCCGCCGCCGTAGCGAGCAGGGGGCGAGCAGCCCCGTCTGCGCGGCGAGGACGCTCGCTGCATCGGCGGCCGGGCGCTCGGCGGAGTCGCCTCGCCAGCTCGGGCCCGGCCGTCCGATCGGGTCGGCC
Source organism: Dehalococcoidia bacterium (assembly GCA_965207415.1). Taxonomy (GTDB): domain Bacteria; phylum Chloroflexota; class Dehalococcoidia; order UBA2979; family UBA2979; genus VXMT01. The sequence continues at coordinate 1,865,288 of CBDBMD010000003.1, read as the reverse complement.
AAGCCCAGACGGTCGGCGCCCGTTGCCTCGCTGCTCACGAGGCCGCACCGTCCGTGCCGGACTGCAGCCGCGCGAGCAGCTGCTGCGGCTCCGCCTCGTCGAGCCACGCGACGGCGACGCCGCTCTCCGCCCACTCGGCCGCCAGCCCCTCGCACAGCCCCACGACGGCGGCGCGAGCCGCGCGCAGCGGCGCCTCGGCGCGCGCCTCCGGCTCGGGTGGCAGCACGGCCGCGATCAGCCCCGTGCGGCGCGAGACCATCGAGGGGCCGACCGCGCGCGCCAGCACGAACGCGGGCGTCGCGCCAGCCTCGATTGCCGCGCTCCAGTCGCCGGGCGCGCCGTCCGCGGCCGAGGGAGGCGGGGCGTCGAAGGCGAGGCTGACGAGCAGGTCGATCGGCGCGAGCTCCTCCTCGAGTTGCACGAACGCCTCGACGACCGCCTCGAGGTCCGTGAGGTCCACTCGCAGCGCGCGCCCCTGGCGCCCGTAGCTCCAACACTCGTTGAGGATCGAGTTCGCCGTCACCTCCTCGGCGAGGTCGTCATGCCGCGTGGTCACGGAGACATCGGCGCCCGCCTCCGCGAGCCCGGTTGCGAGGGCGCGGCCCAGCCCCTCGGCGGCCCCGGCGACGAGGGCGTGCCGCCCGGCGAGGTCGCCGCTCACTGCGTTGCGCTCCCGCCGGCGGCCGCCGCTGCGGCGAGCGCGGTGGCGTCGAGGGCGGAGAAGACTCGCCCGTGGATCGCGGCCGCTGGAGCCGTGGCGAGTGCGCAGGCGAGTCGGCCGAGCGCCTCGGCCTCGGCGGCGTCGGTAGCCGCCAGCGCCTCGCCCAGGTCAGCCGCCGTGGCGCCGGCGATGTCGGGCAGGGTCGCGCCGCGCAGCAGGCCGGCGGCGGCGACGTCGCCCCCCGCGTGATCGAGCGCCAGCGAGCGCAGCAGCCCCAGCGCTGCGGCAGCCGCCATCGACGAGGCGACGGCGCCCTCGGCGGCGCGCTCGCCGAGCGCGTGTGTGACGAGGATGAAGGCGCGGGGGCCCTCGCTCTGTCGCTGGAACTCGCCGAAGGCGGACCGCGCGGCGAACGCGTGCGCGTAGCCGTTCAGCGTCATCGTCTGCGCGAGCTGCGCGTCCGAGGTCTCAGCGAGCGAGGCGAGGAAGGCCTCGTCCGGCGCGCTCACGACGAGGTCGAGGCCGCCCAGCTCCTTCGCGACCTGGCGCGTGGTGACCTGCACGTTGCGGCCCAGCGTCACGTCCATCGCGTAGGTCAGCGCCTGGCGCCCGCGATCGCGCAGTTGACGCTGCAGCCTGCGCGCGACCAGGACGCCCTCGTCCGGGCGCAGCACCGCCAGCGCCACGTCCGCGCCCGCCTCGCCGAGGGCGCGCGCGATCGCCCGGCCGGTAGTGGTTTCGGCGCCGATCACCAGCGCGCGGCGGCCGAGCAGGCCGTCGGCGTCCGGCATCGCAAGGCTGTCGAGGTCGCTCATCGGTTCCTCGCCGTCGTGCGGTCGCGCGCCGATGGTAGCCCGCGGCGCTACAGCACGCCCGCGGCGACGGCGGCGAGCACCGCGACGCCGGCCGCGAGGCGATACCAGACGAAGATGGCGAGGCTGTGACGGCGCACGAAGCGCAGTAGCCAGCGGATCACCACCATCCCGACGAGCGCGGCCACCAGCGCCCCGAACAGCAGCGGGCCCCAGGCGATGTCCTCGCCGCCGAGGATCGCCTCGCCCAGCAGCGCGACGGCCGCGCCGACCACCACCGGCGCGGAGAGCAGGAACGAGAAGCGCGTCGCCGCCTCGCGGCGCAGTCCGAGCGCTCGCCCGGCCGCGATCGTCGCGCCTGATCGCGAGACGCCCGGCACGAGCGCCGTCGCCTGCGCCACGCCGATCAGCAGCGCCCCCGGCGCGCCGAGGCCGCGCAGCCCTCGCGACTGTGCCGCGCGGTCGAGCACCCAGATCACCAGCCCGACGGCGATCAGCATGACGCCGACCAGCAGCGGCTCGCGCAGTCCGTCATCGAGGGCGAGGGCGAAGGCGGCGCCGACGGCGAACGCCGGCACGGAGCCGAGGGCGATCAGCAGCGCGAGCCGCGAGCGCGGACGCCAGCGCCCGACGCTGCCTCCGTGCGCGCCGAGGTCGCGCCAGAGGCTCGCGCCGAACAGCACCCAGTCGCGGCGGAAGTAGAGCAGCACGGCGAGCGTCGTGCCGAGGTGCAGGCCGACATCGAAGGTCAGGTCGTTCAGTTCGTCGCCGAACAGCTCGGAGGCCACCACGAGGTGGCCCGAGGAGGAGATCGGCAGGAACTCGGTCAGTGCCTGCACGAGGCCGAGCAGCGCGGCTCTCAGGTATTCGTCCACCGATCGAGGCTAGCAGCCCGGCGAGCAAGGGGCGGCGAGCGCCGCCCTGTGGGGGGCTGTGCCCCCCACGCCCCCGCTGCTGCTCACCCGGAGTATCGAGGGCTCTCCCCTCCGGCCCCCTCTCCTGGGGGAGAGGGCGGGGGTGAGGGGGCTCGCCGATGCTGCTCTTACCTCTCGGAACCACTTGCCCGCCACGCGCCCCGCCGCCGCCCCGGCTGGATTCCGGCTTTCGCCGGAATGACGGAGGCGCCGGTCCGGCCCCCTCTCCCGGGGGAGAGGGCGGGGGTGAGGGGGCTCGCCGATGCTGCTCTTACCCCTCGGAACCAGTTGCCCGCCGCGCGCCCCGCCGCCGCCCCGGCTGGATTCCGGCTTTCGCCGGAATGACGGAGGCGCCGGTCCGGCCCCCTCTCCCCGGGGGAGAGGGCGGGGGTGAGGGGGCTCGCCGATGCTGCTCTTACCCCTCGGAACCACTTGCCCGCCGCGCGCCCCGGCGCCGCCCCGGCTGGATTCCGGCTTTCGCCGGAATGACGGAGGCGCCGGTCCGGCCCCCTCTCCCTGAGGGAGAGGGCGGGGGTGAGGGGGCTCGCCGAGGCTGCTCTTACCCCTCAGAACCACTTGCCCGCCGCGCGCCCCGCCGCCGCCCCGGCTGGATTCCGGCTTTCGCCGGAATGACGGAGGCGACGGTCCGGCCCCTCTCCTGGGGGAGAGGGCGGGGGTGAGGGGGCTCGCCGAGGCTGCTCTTACCCCTCGGAACCAGTCGCCCGCCGCGCGCCCCGCCGCCGCCCCGGCTGGATTCTGGCTTTCGCCGGAATGACGGAGGCAGCCGTCCAGCCCCCTCTCCCTGAGGGAGAGGGCGGAGGGTGAGGGAGGCGTGCCACCACGACCGAGCCGCACGAGAGCCCACCGAGGGCGCAGCCGGCCACGGGCAGGTTCCGAGGGCGATCCGCCTCTCACCCACCGTTGCAGACGGGCGAAGGCGCCGCCTACCCGCCCCGACTCCGCGTACCAGGGGGTGCTTACATTCGTTTCAGGGTGTCGTTTGGTGGAAGTACTCGGTCGTCCCGCAGTGGTGGGACGCCTTGCTGAACAGGTTCTGAATCTCGGGCCGGAGCGCCTTACCCGTACCCAGGATGGCGCTCCACGTGAGGAAGTCCTCGATCGTCATGTTCTGCGAGTACCAATCGAAGATGCAGGCACAAGCCTCCCGTTCGTCAGCATCGGCGTACGGCTCGCAGCTCGCCAGCATCTGAGCCTTGAGTGGCTCCGGCCACCCCGGTTCTTCCGATGGCAGAACCAACTCCTCGTGGGTGTGTATGTGGCCAGTCGCCTGCATCACGAAGAAGGCCACGATGCCGACGGCAACCACGGCAAGAACGGTGGTCAGGAAGATGTAGGCGGCCCCGCGCCAGTAGCTACTCAGGTGCATCCGTCCCCCACATCACGGGAACACCCTGTCGAGCCGGGAACACCCTGTCGAGCACCCAACTAGCCACCAGCGTTGGCCGATAACATATGTTGAAGGGAACTGCGTCGTCAACGCAGTTTCGTAAGCACCCCCTAGGATGGAGCCATGCCGCGCAACATCCGCCTTGCTTACGGCCGCACCGGCCTCGATGTCGCGTTTCCGGACGCGGCCGAGGTGATCGCGCCGCACGAGCAGCCGCCGCTCGCCGACCCGCCTGCCGCCGCCCGCGTGGCGCTGCGCGATCCGATCGCCGGGCCGCCGCTCGCGGGCCTCGCCGCGCCCGGCCAGCGGGTCGCGATCGCGACCTCGGACCTGACGAGGCCGGTACCGAACGAGCTGCTGCTGGACGCGCTGCTGGAGACGCTCCACGCGGCCGGCGTCGCCGTCGAGGACGTGCTGATCATCAACGGCACGGGGATGCACCGCGGCAACACGGACGAGGAGCTGGCGGAGATGTACGGCGAGGAGATCGTGCGCCGCTACCGCATCGTCAACCACGACTCGCGCGAGACCGCGGCGCTGCGCCAGATCGCGACAGACCCGCGGGGCGAGCCGGTGCTGATCCGGCGCGATTACCTCGACGCCGATCTGCGCATCGTCACCGGCTTCATCGAGCCGCACCTGTTCGCGGGCTACTCGGGCGGCGGCAAGGGCGTCATGCCGGGCATCGCCGGACGCGAGACGGTGATGTCCAACCACTCCGCCTCGATGGTCGGCCACCCCAACGCGACCTTCGGGATCAGCGAGGGCAACCCGATCTTCGAGGAGATGCGGCGCTTCGCGCTCCTCGCCGGGCCGTGCTTCCTGCTCAACGTGACGATGGACGCCGAGCAGCGCGTGACGGGCGTCTTCGCCGGCGAGCTGGTCGCCGCGCACGACGCCGGCATCGAGCACTGCCGCCGCCAGGCGATTGTCGAGATCGACGAGCCGTACGACATCGTGGTGACGAGCAATGGCGGGTACCCCGCCGACCTCGACCTCTACCAGTCGGTCAAGGGCATCGCCGTCGCGGCGCGGGCGCTGCGCCCGGGCGGCCACCTGATCCTCGCCGCCGAGTGCGTCGAGGGCGTCGGCCACGGCGAGTACGGCGCGCTGCTCGCGAGGCACGGCAGCCACCTCGAGCTGCTCGAGGCGATGCGCGGCGGCGCCTGGACGACCGTCGAGGAGCAGTGGCAGGCGCAGCTGCAGGCGCTCGCGCAGGAGCGCGGGACGGTCTGGCTCCACTCCTCCCTCGACGAGGACGGGACGCGCGCGACGCACCTGCGCTACTGCGCCGACGTTGGCGAGACGGTTGCGGCGCTCGCCTCGGAGATCGAGGCGCGCGAGGGGCGTCCGGCGAGCATCGGGGTGCTGCCTTACGGACAGCAGGCGGCGCCGGTGGTGCGCGAGCCGGCGCTCGCGTGAGCTCGCCCGCCGCTGCGCAGGCGGTGCGCCGGGCAGGCGAGGCCGACATCGAGACGGTCTCGTGGATTCTCGCCGCCGCCTTCGACGACGACCCGGTGTTCAACTGGTTCATCCGCCAGGACGAGCGGCACGGTGAGGCGGTCGAGAAGCTGCTGCGGGGCGGCGTGGAGCTTGCGGTGCGCGAGCACGGTGAGTGCTACCTCCTCGAGGACGAGCGAGGCGCGGCGGTGTGGCAGCCTCCCGGCTACGAGCGGCCTCCGGCCACGCCCGAGCAGCGCGAACGCCTCGTCGCCGGGATCTGCAACACGCCGGAGGGTCGCCGGCGCTTCGCGCAGTTCGTGGAGCTGATGGCGGAGCACCACCCCGCCGAACCGCCCAACTTCTACCTCGGCGCGATCGGCGTGCTACCTGCGGTGCAGCGAGGCGGCCTCGGCTCGCTGCTGATCCGCGCCGTCCTCGATCGCTGCGATCGCGAGGGGATTCCGGCGTCCCTGATCAGCACGAGGGAGCGCAATCTCCCGCTCTACGAGCGGCACGGCTTCGTTGTCAGCGCCCGCGTTGAGCTGCCCGACGGCGGCCCCTCGATGTGGCCGATGTGGCGCGAGCCGCGGGCAGAGTAGTCGCTAGCCGAGCTCCTCGATCAGCTCCCACTTGTAGCCGCCCTCGACCTCGCGGATGCGGCCGAGCGAGAGGATCGGGAAGTGGCCGCTGGTCACGATCGCGTCCTTCTCGACCGCCAGCCGCGCGACCTTGCCGCGCGATCGCGTGGACTCGGCGGGATCGAGGTCGACCTGCGGGATCCAGTCGTGGTGCTCGAGGTGGACCGGGTGGTGCGCGGCGTCGCCGAGCAGCAGCAGGTTGGTGCCCTGCGAGGCGGCGAGGACCGTGCAGTGGCCCGGCGTGTGGCCCGGCGCGGGGACCATCGTGAGCGCCTCACTGACCGCGAACTCGCCCGCGGTGGCCTCGACGCGGCCGGCCGCGATGACGGGGTTGATGCGGCGCCGCACGTTCTCCGCCATCGGGTTGTCGTCGGAGGCGCTGCCGGTCCAGTAGTTCAGCTCGTTCTCGTGCACGTAGAAGGTGGCGTTGGGGAACATCAGCCGGTCGTCCTCGTTGTCGTGGATGTTCCAGCCGACGTGGTCGCCGTGCAGATGGGTGTGGATCACGCGGTCGATCTCCTCGAGCCGCAGGCCGAGGTCGGCTATGCGCTCGGGCAGCTCGCCGCCGCCGGGGATCCCCATCGCAAGGGCGGGCACGCCGTAGCCGGTGTCGATCAGCGTGATGTGGCCGTCGCCGCGGATCAGGAACGAGCCGAAGTTGAAGGGCACGGGGTCCTCGGGGTCGGTGATGCCGATCGCGCCCGTCCAGGCGTCCGGATCGACATCGCGGAAGAAACCCCCGAGGGCGCGATCCGGCGCGCCGTCACTGAGCGCCGCGATCTCGAGTCCGCCGATGGTGAAGGTCTCGCTGAGCTTGGGCATCGCCCTTGCCTCCTGTGCTTCCCGCGCGCCTCGTCGCGCGCTCGTCGGGAGGGGAGCATAGCGCGCCCGGGAGCGCCCGGCCTCGTGCGGCGGTTGCCGCCCGATCCGCGCGGCCCATATCATCGTGCCAAGCATCACGATCGATCACGCCCGCGCCCGGCAGCAGCCCGGAGGCGGCGGCTGGAGCACACGATGGCGATACCGATGGCGTACCTGCGCGGCGAGTTCATGCCGCTCGCGGACGCGAAGATCGGCGTCATGACCCACGCCTTCAACTACGGCACGGCCGTCTTCGAGGGCATTCGCGGCAACTGGAACGGCGACCAGGGCGAGCTCTACCTCTTCAAGGTCCGCGAGCACGTCGAGCGCCTTCGCCAGAGCGCGAAGATCATGCGCATGGAGCTGAGGGCAAGCGACGACGAACTGGTCGACCAGATCCAGGAGCTGGCCGTGCGCAGCGAGTTCCGCGAGGATGTCTACGTCCGCCCCATCGTCTACAAGTCCTCCGAGATCCTCGGCGTGCGCATGCACGACCTGCAGGACGACTATCTGCTCTTCCTCGCGCCTTTCGGCGCCTACCTCGACCCGGAGGCGGGGGCGCGCTGCATGACCTCCTCGTGGCGGCGCGTCGACGACACCTCGATTCCGGCGCGGGCGAAGGTGAACGGGCTCTACGTCAACAACGCGATGGCGAAGACGGAGGCGGAACTCGCCGGGTTCGACGAGGCGATCCTGCTCAACCAGGACGGCCACGTCTCCGAGGGCTCCGGCGAGAACATCGCGATCCTGCGCCGCGGGCGGATCATCACCCCGCCGCCGCAGGACAACATCCTCGAGGGCATCACGCTCGAGACCGCGCTGGAGATCGCGCGGGAGGAGTTTGGCCTCGAGATCGAGCAGCGCACGATCGACCGCTCCGAGCTCTACATCGCCGACGAGGTGTTCATGACCGGCACCGCCGCGCACGTCACGCCCGTCGTCGAGGTGGACCGCGTGCCGGTCGGCGACGGGCGGCCCGGGCCGGTCACGATGCAGCTGCAGGACCGCTACTTCCAGGCAATCACGGGCCGCCTCCCCCAGTACGCCGAGTGGCTCACGCCCGTCTACTCCGGCGCCGCCGTGGGCGCATGACGGCGCCGCGCCCGCGCTGAGCCACGCGGCGAAACGGCGCGACCGCTTCGATGCAGTACCGACCCGCCCGCACCTCCGGCCTGGTCGTGGGCGGCGCGCTTACCGGCTGGGCGCTCGCCGTCGCGCTGTTGCTGTTCGCAATCGGGCTGAGCCGGGAGCTCGGGTTCGAGGGCTGGCTCGCTTACAGCGCCTCGCTGCTGGCGGCGGCGGTCGCGGTACTGCTCGGCTACTGGACCTGGGCGCTGTGGACGCTGTCCTACGACCTGGACCGCAACGCGCTGCTGATCCGCTGGGGCTGGACGCAGCAGGTGATCCCGCTCGGCTCGATCGAGCGGCTGGTGCCGGCCGACTCCGTCGGCATCGCGCGGGCACGAGGCGCCTCCTGGTGGGGCAGCCAGATCGGGCGGGCGACGGTCGAGCCAATCGGCCCGGTGCTGTGCTACGCCACCGATCGCGTCCCGGAGCAGATGGTCTACGTGGTCACGCCGGAGCACACCTACGCCCTCACCATCGCCGATCCGCAGGACTTCGCGAGGCAGGTGCTGATCCGGCAGCAACTCGGCCCGACCGCGCGGCTGGAGCATGAGGCACGCCGCAACGGGCCGCGGCCGCTGCGCACGAACGACCGCGTTGCGCTGCTGATCGCCGGGCTCGCCGCGCTCGGCGGAGCCGGCGTCTGGCTGCAGATCGCCCTCCGCCATAGCGAGGTGCCCGCGACCGTTCCGCTGCACCTCACGGCCGCCGAGGCCGCCGAGTTCGTCGCGCAGCCCGCGCTGATCGAGCTGGGGAGCGCCGCGACCGTCATCCTGATCGCCGGGCTGGCGATCGGGCTGCTCGTGCATGCTCGCGAGCGCATCGCCGGGCGGCTCGTCTTCGCGGCGGCGGCCGTGGTGCAGGCGATCTTCCTCGCCGCGACCGCGATCGGCATCGGCTGAGCCGTCGCGAGCCTGACCGCAACGACGACCGGGAGTAGCATCCGCGCGTGGATGTCGAGGCGATCGTAGTCGGAGCCGGCCCGGCCGGCAGCACCGCAGCGCGCGAGCTGGCGGCGCGCGGCGTCGAGACGCTGCTGCTCGACCGCGCGCGCTTCCCTCGCGACAAGCCCTGCGGCGGCGGCGTCACCGTGCGCTGCGACGCACTCCTGCCCTTCTCGCTCGAACCCGTCGTCGAGGACGTCACGTACGGTGCCGTGATCCAGATGCGCCACGGCCGCCGCGTCACCCTCCGCCACGACGAGCCGCTGACCTACATCACGCAACGCAGCCGCCTCGACCACTTCCTCGTCGAGCGCGCGCAGGAGTCGGGGGTGGAGTTCCGCGACGGCCAGCGCGTGCGCCAGGTCACGCGCCTCGGGAGCGGTGGCTACGAGGTGGCCGTCGGCAACGGCGCCGCGCCGGAGCTGCACCACGCGCGCGTCGTGATCGGCGCGGACGGCGCGAACGGCGTCGTCGGCTCCTCGCTCGGCTACGAGCACGCCGAGGAGAGCGGCGTGGGCCTCGAGGGCAACTTCCCCTGCCCGGACGGGCCGCCGGAGTGGCTGCGCGGCAACGTGGTGCTGCAGCTCGGCGCGATGACCGGCGGGTACGGCTGGCTGTTCCCGAAGGAGGACCACGTCAACGTCGGCGTCGGCTGCTGGAAGGCCACGGCCGGTGACCTGCGCCCGCAGCTCCACGCGCTGTGCCGCGACTACGGCATCGACCCGGACCGCCTCGAAGCGCTGCGCGGCCACCACCTGCCGATGCGCCGCCACGGCAGCGCGCTGGCCGCGGACGGATCGGCGCTGATCGGTGACGCGGCCGGCCTGATCGACCCGCTCTCGGGCGAGGGCATTCTCGCCGCGATCTCCTCGGGGGCGGCCGTCGCGCCGGTGGCGCACGACTACCTGCGAGGCGAGCGCGACTCGCTGCGCGACTACCAGCAGCTCATGGAGCGCGACCTGCTACCCGAGATCGCAATCTCGAAGGGGCTGATGGAGGTCTTCTACCTCTACCCGCCGCCGTTCATCTGGGCGCTGCAGCGCTCCGGTCGGGTCTGGAACCACTGCGCGAAGCTGATCCGCGGCGACGAGACGTACGCCGACGTGGTGCGCACCGGCGGCCCCTTCGCGCACATCGTGCACCCCCTCGGCGCTCTCGCGAGGTCGATTACGCGGCGGCGTTACGGGCGGCCGTAGGGGCAGGGCGCGGCGCTCCTAGCGGCTGATGATGAACCAGTAGGGCTCGGACCAGCCCGTCCAGCCTGCCGCCTGCTGCTCGCCGATGCGGATGTTGTGCCGTCCAAGCCCGACGCGCCACAAGTCCAGGTCTTCCCACCAGATGGCGCTCCCGCCGTCTACGCTGACCTGCAAGTTCTCGGAGTTGACGACGCCGCGCCACCAGAGCCAGTGGCGACCGCTTCGCGTCACCTCCGTCGCGTGGCACTCCTCCGCTGTGGCATGTCCATCTGCGGGACCGTCACAGTACGCGAGGATCTCCAACGGGGCGGAGCCGGTGACGTTCACGGCGTAAGCCTCGGACCAGCCCGTCCAACCGGCGGCCTGCTGCTCGCTGACGTGGATCGTGTGGAAGCCGGGCGCGAGGTTCCGGAGCGTGAAGTCCTCCCAAGCGACCGCCGCGCCCCCGTCGATGCTGTAGCGGACGTTGCCCCATTCCGCTACGCCGAGCGTCCAGACGACCGGGGAGTCCTCGGCGAGGATGCCGCCCGATCCGGTCGCGAAGCAGTCGGCGCTCGTGGCGTAGTCGGCCCAGTCGCCGTTGCACACCGCCGTGATCTCCAGCGGAGCGGCGCGGGTGATTGTGAATGAATAGGGCGCGGACCAGCCTGTCCAGCCACCGGACCGCAGTTCATTGACACGCACGGTGTGCCGCCCGCGCCCGAGGTCACGCAACCACGCGTAGTCGCGTGCTTCGCCGCCGTCAAAGCTGTAGTGCACGTTGTCCCAGTTCTCGACACCACGTATGAAGACCGACGGTTCTCCGCTGTGTACGCCCCTCGCGCCGCCGGCGCGGCACACGTCGGAGTTCGCGCTGTGTTCGCGATTGCAGACCGCAGTGATCTCGAGTGTCGTGGACGTTGGCGCGGTCACCGTGACCGACCCCCGAGCATGGTGTGTCGAAGAGCGCAAGCCGACAAGTTGAGCGACAACCGTCTCGGCGGCGATACCGAAGCCGATACCCTCGACCCGGCGGCCGGACGGAGTGGTGGAGAACCCGAACGTAACGACGCCGATCACCGACCCGCAGTCATCGACTATCGGACCGCCGCTGTTCCCTGGGTTCATTGCGGCGTCCGACTGGACGACGATGCCGTCGGCTGGCCCTCCGTATGTAGAGAACGGGGCGTACTTCGAGACGACGCCGCCAGTCACCGACGGGGTGTCGGAGACATAGACCGGGAAACCAACCACCGACAGGCTTGAAGCCACTGTCGGTCTCGCGTCAACGAGCCTTAGCGAATTCACCCGTGTTGGTGGCCGCGCGCTGAGCAGCGCGAGGTCGTAATTCGGCAGGCTGCCCGCGATGGTGGCAGTTAGCCGCGTACTGCCATGCACGAGCGCGGCGCGAGACACCGTGTCCACCACGTGGTGGTTTGTGATCCACTCGCCGTTGCCAATGTAGAAGGCAGTGCCTGTGCCGGTCGTGGTTTGCACCTGGAAGGTCGCAGTCGTCACGCGATCGACGTTGTCCGCAAGAACGCAGGCGCCAGTAGGCGTCGCTTCTGCCATGCCGTCCAGTGGAACGCTCACTGTCAGCGGCGTGCTGCCGAGCCACCGTCCGACCCTGGTGTTCGCAGGGAAGAAGCGCCCGCGGGGCAGCCGTCGCTCGCCCCACGACCCGTCGGACTGGCGCTCCTGTAGCGCGAACTCCATGCGCCCGTCGGCGAGGAGTTGCGCGGCGACTCTCACCTCGATGCCGGAGTCCCCTGCCGCCGTCGACATGCTGTCCGAGGCCACTTCGATCGTGAGCGGCGTGCTGCCGAGCCACCGTCCGACCCGGGTGTCTGCCGGGAAGAAGCGCCCGCGGGGCAGCCGTCGCTCGCCCCACGACCCGTTGGCCTGGCGCTCCTGGAGTGCGAACTCCGTCCGTCCGTCGGCCAGGCGTTGTGCGGCGACCCGCACCTCGACCTCGCCCTGCTGGCCGTGGGCGGTCGGGGCAGCGATGGGCAACAGAGTGAGCAGCACGGCCGACACCAGAGCGAGCGTGGCCCAGTGCAGCCGCGCGCCACTCATCTCAGGTGGTCCGTCCGCCGATTGTTCGGGTCGTTGCCGGGCCGCTGTACCGGGTTGTCTCGTCGTCGCGGGGCTCGGGGATCGGCCGGCCCGCTTCGAGGGCGGCGCTGATCCAGCCGTGCATCGCGTCGCGCACGGAGGCGAGCGCCTCGGCCTCGGTGTCGCCGTCCGACATGCAGCCGGGCAGCTCCTCGACCGTCGCGAACCAGTAGGCGCCGTCGCCGTCATCGCGCTGCTGGAGGCGGATGTGGTAGGGGCGCTCCAGCAGGGCTTCTGCGTTCATCGCTGACTCTCTGCGTTCGCTTGCAGGTTCTTGGATGCGGAGTGTTGCACGAGACGAAGTATGCTGCCTCGCGTCATGCACTGTTGACGGTGCGCGCGGGACGCGCGGATACTGTCCGCCTGATGAGGGCAACACTCCCCAGTCCACACTTGCCCCGATGGCGCGCGGCCGCTGCTGTGCCAGCGCGCCTCCTCGTCCTCCCGCTCGTACTGCGCTAGGCGGCGCCGCCACAGAGGTCGCGCCGCCAATCAGCCCGCGTGCCGGGCTGCCGCACTGTGACAACAACCACACTCCACACAGCGATACGCACGAAGCGGAAGAGACGGAACCCACGATGAGAATGAGCGGCGCCGATATCGTCCTCGAGAGCCTGAAGCGCGTGGGCATCGACACCGTATTCGGCTACCCCGGCGGGGTCGTCCTCCCGCTCTACGACCGCTGGCCCTCCCACCCCGAGGTGCGCCACATCCTGGTGCGCCATGAGCAGGGCGGCGGCCACGCCGCCGATGGCTACGCCCGCGCCGCGGGCCGCCTCGGCTGCGCCCTCGCCACCTCCGGGCCGGGCGCGACGAACCTCGTCACGGCGGTCCAGAACGCGATGATGGATTCGGTGCCGACGCTGTTCGTGACCGGCAACGTCGCGCGCAACCTGATCGGGCGGGACGGCTTCCAGGAGGCCGACGCCACGGGAATCCTGACGCCGTGCGTGAAGCACAACTACCTCGTCATGCACGCCGAGAACCTCGCGCACACCTTCGCCGAGGCGGCCTACCTCGCGACCACCGGCCGGCCCGGCCCCGTCCACATCGACATCCCCAAGGACGTCTTCATCGACGAGGCCGAGTTCGTCTGGCCGGAGGAGGTCTCCGTCCGCGGCTACGACCTCCCGGGCGCGGCCGAGGAGGCCGACATCGCCCGCGCGGCCGAGCTGATCGACCAGGCCGAGCGGCCGCTGATCATCGCCGGGCACGGCGTGATCCTCGGCGAGGCCTGCGAGGAGCTGCGGCAGTTCGCCGAGCACACCGGCGTCCCCGTGCTCAACACGCTGCTCGGTCTCGGCAGCATCCCGCGCACGCACGTCCTGTCCTACGGGATGATGGGCATGCACGGCTCCTACGAGGCGAACATGGCGGCCTCCAACGCCGACCTCGTGATCGGCATCGGCAACCGCATGGACGACCGCGCGATCGGGCGCTTCAACGACTTCAACCACCACGCCAAGCTGATCCACGTCGACATCGATGCGGGCGAGCACGGCAAGAACCTGCCGACCGCGGTGCCGATCCTCGGGCACGTCAAGGACGTGCTGCCGCAGCTCCGCGACGCGACGCGGCAGCGCTCGCACCTCGACTGGATCCGCTGGATCGACGAGGTGCGCGATGACCACTCGCACTCGATGGCGATCCCGAGCGGGCCGCAGATGACCTCGCAGGGCGTGATCAAGCGCATCTCCGAGCAGTGCGACGACGAGACGGTGATCGTCACCGGCGTCGGGCAGCACCAGATGTGGGCCGCCCAGCACATGCGCTTCAGCTACCCGAACCAGCTGATCACCTCGGGCGGCCTCGGCACGATGGGCTTCGAGGTCCCCGCCGCGATGGGCGCGCAGGTGGCGAAGCCGGACTCGCTGGTCTGGTCGATCTGCGGCGACGGCGGTTTCCAGATGACGCTGCAGGAACTCGCCACGATGGTGGACGAGAACCTGCCGGTGAAGATGGCGATCATCAACAACGGCTACCTCGGCATGGTCCGCCAGTGGCAGGAGCTGTTCTACGCGGACAACTACGTCTCCGTCGCGATCAGCCAGCCGGACTTCGTGAAGCTCGCCGAGGCGTACGGCATCAAGGCGCTGCGCGTCACCGACGCCGACAAGATCGACGGCGCCATCGAGGAGGCCAACGACCACGACGGCCCGGTCCTCGTCGACTTCCAGGTCGAGGCCGAGGGCAACGTCTGGCCGATGGTTCCCGCCGGCTCGGCGCTCTCCGAGACCGTCGAGGCGCCCCGGCCCGAAACCCCGAGCGAGGTGGCCCGATGAGCGGCGAGCTGCGCAAGCACACCGTCGTCGCGCTGGTCGAGGACCGCCCCGGCGTCCTCAACCGCGTCGCCTCGCTGTTCCGGCGGCGCGGCTTCAACATCGACTCGCTCGCCGTCGGCACCACCGAGGAGCCGGGCATCTCGCGCATGACCATCGTCGTCGCGAGCGACAACGGCATCGTCGACCAGGTCGAAAAGCAGCTCCGGAAGCTGATCGACGTGATCGAGGTGGCGGACCTGACCGGCGAGGACGCGGTGATCCGCGAGCTGGCGCTGATCAAGGTGGCGTGCACCACGGAGCAGCGTCGCGAGGTGCTCGATCTGGTCGACATCTTCCGGGCGCGCGCGGTGGACGTCGCGCCGGGCAGCCTGATCATCCAGATCGTCGCGGAAGAGCGGCAGTTCAACTCGCTGATCGAGAACCTCGAGCCGTACGGGATTCTCGAGATGACCCGCACGGGCCGGATCGCGATGCTGCGGGGCGACGAGACCACCGCGATGCACGATCCGGAGTCCGAGGAGCTGCAGCGCTTCCGCGGCAGCTCCGGGCGCCGTCCGGAGGGCGAACTGCCGTACGTGAGCGACTAGCGGCCCGCGGAGCGGGCGACGCCGCGCACCTGGGCCAACCGGGGGTGCGGTGCGGAGAGGACGAGACGTGGCCAGGATCTTCTACGACGAGGACGCAGACCTCGGGTTGCTGCAGGACCGCCGCATCGGCGTGATCGGCTACGGCTCGCAGGGGCACGCGCACGCGCTGAACCTGCAGGATTCCGGCCTCACGGTCGCCGTCGGCCTCTACCCCGGCTCACCCTCGTGGGAGAAGGCGCAGGGGGACGGCCTCACGGTCGGCAGCGTCGCCGACGTGGCGCGCGACTCGGACGTGCTGATGATGCTCGTCCCGGACCAGGTGCAGCGCCAGGTCTACGAGGATCACATCGCCCCGCACATGGCCGAGGGCAAGACGCTGATGTTCGCCCACGGCTTCAACGTGCACTTCAACCAGATCGACGCCCCGGCCGATGTCGACGTCACGATGATCGCGCCGAAGGGGCCGGGTCACCTCGTGCGCCGCGAGTACCTGAGCGGGCTCGGGGTGCCGGCGCTGGTCGCCATCCACCAGGACGCCAGCGAGTCCGCGCTGCAGCTCGCGCTCGCCTACGGCAAGGGCATCGGCAGCGCGCGCGCCGGCATCCTCCAGACGACGTTCCTGGAGGAGACGGAGACGGACCTCTTCGGCGAGCAGGTGATCCTCTGCGGCGGGCTGACCTCGCTGATCAAGGCCGCCTACGAGACGCTCGTCGAGGCCGGCTACCAGCCCGAGTCCGCCTACTTCGAGACCTTCCACGAGGTGAAGCTGATCGTCGACCTGCTCTACGAGGGCGGCATGGAGTACATGCGCTACTCGATCAGCGACACCGCCGAGTACGGCGACTACACCCGCGGCCCGCGCGTGATCGACCCCAGCGTCAAGGACCGCATGCGCGCAATCCTCGACGAGATTCGCAGCGGCCAGTTCGCGAGCGAGTGGATCGCCGAGAACCAGGCGGGCCGCGCGCGCTTCCTCGCGCTGCGCCGCCTCAACGCGGAGCACCCGATCGAGGAGGTCGGCAAGGAAGTGCGGGCGATGATGAAGTGGCTGGGAGAGCAGAAGTAGCGATGTCCTCCCTGTCGCGCGTTTCCGTCGGCAGCGTCCGCGCCGCCCTCGCCCTAGCGGGCGGCGGCCTCATGCTTCTCCGGCCCTCCGCCGCGTGAGCGGTCGGGAGGGCCCGGACAGCGAGGGCGCGAGCACGCGAGCGCTCACAGCAGCAGCGGCACGGGTGAGGACAGTGACGGAACGATGAGCGACAAGGTCTATATCTTCGACACCACGCTCCGCGACGGCGAGCAATCCGCCGGCGTGGGCTTCACGATGGAAGACAAGCTCGAGGTGGCGCGGCAGCTCGCCCGCCTCAACGTGGACATCATCGAGGCGGGCTTCCCGTTCTCCTCGCCGGGTGACTTCGAAGCCGTCTCGCTGATCGCGCGCGAGGTGCGCGGCCCGATGATCGCGGGCCTCGCGCGGGCGCACCCGGACGACGTGGACTCGTGCTGGAACGCGATCTCGGCGGCGGAGACGCCGCGGATCCACGTCTTCATTTCGGCCAGCGAGATTCACATGGCGCACCAGCTGCGCAAGAACCGCGAGGACGTGATGGAGATGGCGCGCGCCGCCGTCGCCCGCGCCGCCGGCTACTGCCCGGACGTCGAGTTCTCGCCGATGGACGCCACGCGCTCCGACTCAGACTTCGTCTACCAGCTGCTCGAGGCGGCGATCGAGGAGGGCGCGACGACGGTCAACATCCCGGACACGGTCGGCTACGCGCTGCCGCAGGAGTTCGGCGCGCTGATCGCCTCGGTGGCCGAGAACGTGCCGAACATCGACAAGGCGCGCATCTCCGTGCACTGCCACAACGACCTCGGACTCGCGACGGCGAACTCGCTGGCGGGCGTGCTCAACGGCGCGCGCCAGGTGGAGGGCGCGATCAACGGCATCGGCGAGCGCGCGGGCAACACCTCCCTCGAGGAAGTGATCATGGCGATCAAGACCCGCGCCGACTACTCGGGCCTGCACACGGACGTGCGCACGCCGGAGCTGCACCAGGCGAGCCGCATTGTCGAGCGTGTTTCCGGTATGGCGGTCCAGTCGAACAAGGCGGTGGTGGGGAAGAACGCGTTCCGCCACTCCTCGGGCATCCACCAGGACGGCGTGCTCAAGCTGCGCGAGACCTACGAGATCATGGACCCGGCCGATATCGGCGTCCCCTCGGGCGACTCGATCGTGCTGACCAAGGTCTCCGGCCGCCACGGCCTGCGCTCCCGCATCGCCGACCTTGGCGTCGACCTCGACGACGCGGCGCTCGACCGCGTCTACGAGGCGTTCAAGGACGTCGCGGACCGCAAGGATGAGGTGGACGACCGCGACCTGCAGGCGATCCTCAGCGAGCAGGCGCAGGTGCAGGTCCACGAGCAGTGGCAGCTCGACCTCGTGCAGGTCTCGGCCGGCGACCACTCCTCCCCGACGGCGACGGTGCGGCTCGTGGACCCGGAGGGCGAGCTGCAACAGGACGCCGCCATCGGCACCGGCCCGGTCGACGCGATCTACCAGGCGATCAACCGCGTGATGGGCGTCGAGAACGAGCTGACCGAGTTCAGCGTGAAGTCCGTGACCGAGGGCATCGACGCCGTCGGCGAGGTCACGATCCGCATCGAGGCCTCGGGCCGCACCTACTCGGGCCGCGCCGCCGACACGGACATCCTCGTCGCCTCGGCGCGCGCCTACATGCACGCGCTCAACCGCTACCTCAACACGACCACGCCGCAGACCGCGGCCGTCGCCTCGGGTTAGGAGCCGCCGTGCCGGTGTGCATCTAGGGCTCTTGGTGGGAGGGATCAGGCGCTACCGAGCTTGGTACACACGGAGACTGGCTGCTCAGGCTGCCAGGAATCCGAACTACTGGGGTCGCGGCTTCGACGAGAAGTATGGGTGGCTCGTGCTGCCTTCTCTTGCCGTGCTCTGGGTGTGCTTGATTGCCTTTCTTGTGGTCATGTTCATGGGATCAGGCGCTGCCGATCCGGTACTCGATGGCACTCCCCCTGCTCCGCAACAAGCGCCCGGGCTCACCACTGAGCCGTCAGAGACGCCGAACGCCTCGCCGCGGCTCACGCCGAGCCCGACGCTCACGCCGCTGCCGCCCACGCGGGAGCCGACGCCGTACCCGTGGACGCGCGACGACGCATTGTGCTATCTCGAAGCTCTCGACCGCACGTGGCGCCTGGCCGTGCAGCGGATGATCCCGGTGCTGGAGTCGATCGCTGCTGGCCGCGATCCTTCACCGTCGACGCTGCAAGCGGCGGCGGATGCGCTGGAGCCCGTGGCGGCGTGGGGCATCACGGACGAGTTCCCCTGTTGGCCAGCAACAGCTGTCTGGCCGCCGGAGTGCGAAGGCGAAACGACGTGGACCGTGATCGTCGCTGCCAGCGGGGCGGACAGCCTCATCTATCGGGCCGGGTTCACGAGCGCCGATTGGCTCCGTGAGGACGCGCAAGAAGCCGGTGCGGAGCTGATCAACGCGAACAACGCGATGGCTGCCGCGTGGGCGGCCTGCAGCATCTCGGCCCGCTAGTTGGTTGCGCCACCACGGTGTGTCAGGAGTCCCGACCACACCCTTGCCGTCTCCGAGTACCCGAGCACGCGCTTAAGGACGGGGACGCGAGCGGTCAGTCGAGCGGCGGGATGCGGCCGGGCGACTCGCCGCGCTGCACGCGCTCCCAGGCCTCGTGGAGTTCGGCCTGACGCAGCATGGCCCACTCGATGACTAGCGCCGCGGCGCGCGGCGGCAGCCGTCCGCGCAGCACCGCCGGACGGTCGATCGCGACCGACGCGTAGTCGCCGCCGTGGCGTGCGTGGAAGTGGGGAGGCCCGTGCTCGCGCGCGTACATGGCGATCACGATGCCGTTGAAGCGGCAGAGCTCAGGCACCAGCCTCCAGCGCTCGCAGGCCCGGCATCACTTCCTCGGCGGACTTGCCGGTGAGCTCGAGGTAGAGCGCGTCCGCGCACAGATCGAGCTCCTCGCTCCAGGCGACCGAGCCGTGCGGGGTGAGGTGGACCGACTCGAAGAACGCGCGATCACTCCACGCGGCGAATACGCCCTGGAGGGCTACGTCCGAGAGATCGATCTCGCCCTCCGCGCCGTCCTCGAAGCGCAGCCAGATGCGCCAGCCCGCCCGGGGCTCGACGGCGACAGGGGAGATCATCGCGTCCATGCGCGGCTCCTTCGGCAGGCGCGCTGAGCGCTGCCAGTGGTCCGGGTCGAGCGGGCCAAGCCTGGTCGGCCCGTCAGCGCTTCAAGAAGCGTACTCGTCCGATCCCATTCTCGCCCGCCCGCTGCGGCAGTCAAGCGCCGGCATCGTACAATAGGCGGCGCTGCACGAGATGGGAGCACCGATGACGACACCGCGCACGCTGTCCGAGAAGATCTGGGACGCGCACGTCGTCGAGAGCCCGCTCGCCGACGCCGCTCGCCGCGAGGCGCTCGGCGCCGAGGCGGACGCGGGTCCGCAGGCCGAACTGCTCTACATCGACCTGCACCTCGTGCACGAGGTGACCTCGCCGCAGGCGTTCGAGGGGCTGCGCCTGAGCGGCCGCACGGTGCGCCGGCCGGACCTCACGCTCGCCACCGTCGACCACAACGTGCCGACGGTCGGGCGGGACCAGCCGAACCCGGACCCGCTCTCGGCGACGCAGATCCAGGTGATGTCGGACAACTGCCGCGAGTTCGGGCTGCCCCTCTACGGCATCTTCGACACCCGCCAGGGCATCGTGCACGTGATCGGGCCGGAGCAGGGCGTGACCCAGCCAGGCCTGACCATCGTCTGCGGCGACAGCCACACCTCGACGCACGGCGCCTTCGGTGCGCTCGCCTTCGGCATCGGCACTTCCGAGGTCGAGCACGTGCTGGCGACACAGACGCTGCGCCAGTCGCGCCCGTTGACGATGTCGGTCGAGGTCACGGGCGAGCTCGGCCCCGGCGTCATGGCGAAGGACGTGATCCTCGCGATCATCAACGAGATCGGCGTCGACGGCGGCGTCGGCTACGTCATCGAGTACCGCGGCGAGGTGATTCGCAACCTCTCGATGGAAGGCCGCATGACCGTCTGCAACATGTCGATTGAGGGCGGCGCGCGCGCCGGCCTGATCGCCCCGGATGAGACCACCTTCGACTACGTGAAGGGCCGCCCCCGCGCCCCGCAGGGCGAGGCCTGGGAGCAGGCCGTCGAGTACTGGCGGACGCTGCCGACCGACGAGGGCGCGCGCTTCGACCGCGAGGTCGTCCTCGATGGCGCGGCAATCGAGCCCTTCGTCACCTGGGGCACGAACCCCGGTCAGAGCGTGCAGATCGGCGACGTCGTGCCGGACCCCTCGAGCTTCGAGGAGCCGGCCCGCCGCGAGGCGGCGACGCGCGCGCTGGAGTACATGGACCTCGCGGCCGGCACGCCGATCCGCGAGATCGCGATCGACCGCGTCTTCCTCGGCTCCTGCACGAACGCGCGTATCGACGACCTGCGCGCCGCGGCGAGCATCGTCGAGGGCAAGCAGGTCGCCTCGAGCGTGCACGCGATGGTCGTGCCCGGCTCCGGCCTCGTGAAGGCGCAGGCGGAGCAGGAAGGCCTCGATGCGATCTTCACGGCGGCGGGCTTCGAGTGGCGCGACGCCGGCTGCTCGATGTGCCTCGGCATGAACCCGGACATCCTGCTGCCGGGCGAGCGCTGCGCCTCCACCTCCAACCGCAACTTCGAGGGCCGGCAGGGGCCGGGCGGCCGCACGCACCTGGTGAGCCCGCCGATGGCGGCGGCGGCGGCGATCGCCGGGCGCTTCGTCGATGTGAGGGAGCTGGCCTGATGGACCCGATCAGCCGCGTCGTCGGGAAGGCGATCCCGCTCAACCGCGCGAACGTCGACACCGACCAGATCATCCCCGCGAAGTACCTCAAGCGGATCGAGCGGACCGGGTACGGTCCGTTCGCCTTCGAGGCCTGGCGGGCCGACCCGGACTTCGTGCTCAACAACCCGGCCTACGAGGGCGCGCCGATCCTGATCGCGCAGCAGAACCTCGGCTCCGGCTCCAGCCGCGAACACGCGGTGTGGGCGATCCAGGGCCTCGGCGTCAGTGCGCTGATCGCGCCCACCTTCGCCGACATCTTCAAGAACAACTGCTTCCAGGGCGGCGTCCTCACCGTCGAGCTCGCGCAGGAGGATGTCGACTGGCTGATGGCGCGCGCTGAGGAGACGCCCGACGCGGAGATCGAGGTGGACCTCGAGACGCAGACGGTGCGCGCCGGCCCCGGCTGGGAGCGCAGCTTCGAGATCGACGCGTTCCGCAAGTACCGGCTGCTGCGCGGCCTCGACGACATCGGGATGACGCTCGAGTACGAGGCCGATGTCGCGGCGTTCGAGCAGACGCGATCGCCGCTGCTGCCCACGGTGACGGCGGACTGACCGCTCCGGACCTCGCCGCCGTCCTCGCCCGCGCCGTTCCCGGCGCCGACCCCGCGAGCGCGCGCGTCCTCGGCGAGGGCTGGGGCGCGACCGCCTACCGCCTCGGCGACCGTACGGTCCGCGTACTCAAGCCGTTCGCCTACGACTGGGAGCTGGAGGCGGGCTACGCGCGCGAGCCCGCGCTGCTCGCTTTGCTCTCCGCCCGCGGCATCCCCGCGCCCGCGAATGCCGAGGCCGTCCGCGGCGCCGACGGCCGGCTCGCAGCCATCGCGTACGACTACATCGAGGGCGTCCCTGTCGGAGACCTCGGCCGCGCCGCGCAGGTGGCGCTCGCCCGCGAGGTCGGCGCCGCACTCACCGCGCTACACGCGACCGGCGTCGAGGAAGCGCGCGGGCTCGGCGTGCCCGAGCTCGACCTCGGCGAGGAGTTGTACCGCCCGATGGTCGAGGCGTGCCTGCCGTACCTCGGCCCGCGCGGGCGGGCGTGGATCGAGCAGCGCTTCGCCGCGTTCATCGAGGGCGGCGGGTCGCGCGGTGCCCCGCGCGTGCTCGTTCATGCCGACCTCGGCTGCGCGCACATCCTCGCCGGCGACGCGGGTCACCTCGCCGGCATCATCGACTGGGGCGACGCGCTGATTGCGGACCCGGCGTACGACCTCGCGGCGCTGCTCGCGGAGTGCCCGCGCGGCTTCGCCGAGCGCGTGATCGATGCGTACGAGGGGCCTGCAAGTCGCGACCCGGACATGCGCCGCCGCACCTCGTTCTACGTCGACGTCCTGCCGATGTGGCTGGTGCGCTTCGGCGGCGACATCGGCGGCGGCGAGGCGCGCCGGGTGGGCTTGCGGCGCATCGCCGCGCGGGCGGCCGCGGCGGCACGGGCCGCGAGTCGAGCCGGGCGATAGACGCTAGCCCACCCCGCGCTACACTCCGCCCGCGCGCAAGGAGGCCAGCGTGGCCGCATTCGACATCCTCGTTCTGCCGGGCGACGGCATCGGGCCGGAAGTGACCGCCGAGGGCGTGCGCGCCCTCGAAGCGATCGGCTCGCGCTTCGGCCACGACTTCCGCACCAGCGAGGAGCTGGTCGGCGGCGCCTGCATCGACGCGCACGGCAGCGCCATCCTGCCCGGGACGATCGAGGCGGCCGAGCGCGCCGATGCGGTGCTCTGGGGCGCCGTCGGCGGCCCGAAGTGGGACGATCCCCGCGCCAGCGTGCGTCCGGAGCAGGGCCTGCTCGCGCTGCGCTCCTCGCTCGGCCTCTGGGCAAACCTGCGCCCGGTCACGGTCGACCCGGCGCTGATCGACAGCTCGACGCTCAAGCCGGAGGTGCTGCGCGGCGTCGACATCCTCGTGATCCGCGAGCTGACGAGCGGCATCTACTTCGGGAGGCCGCAGGAGCGCCGCACGATCGACGGCCGCCGCGCGGCGGTCGACTCGATGACCTACAACGAGGACGAGATCGCCCGCGTCGCGCACCTCGGCTTCCAGCTGGCCCGGGGGCGGCGCGGCCGCGTGACGAGCGTGGACAAGGCGAACATCCTCGAGACCTCGCGGCTCTGGCGCGAGGTGGTCGAGGAGGTGCGGCCCGAGTACCCCGACGTCGAGCTGGAGCACGTGCTCGTCGACGCGGCGGCGATGCACCTGATCCGCCGGCCGGCGGACTTCGACGTGGTGATCACCAGCAACCTCTTCGGCGACATCCTCACGGACGAGGCCTCGATGCTCGCGGGATCGCTGGGCATGCTGCCCTCGGCCTCGCTCGGCGAGGTGCGCGAGGACGGGCGCGGGCGCGGACTCTACGAGCCGATCCACGGCAGCGCGCCGGACATCGCCGGCCAGGGCGTCGCGAACCCGCTGGCGATGTTCCTCTGCACGGCGATGCTGCTGCGCCACTCGTGCGGCCTCGAGGCGGAGGCGCAGGCGCTGGAGGCCGCGGTCGCCGCCGCGATCGGCGACGGCCTGCGCACCGCCGACATCGCCGCTGCGGGCGAGGACGCGCTGAGCACGCGCGAGATGGCGGAGGCGGTGCTGGAGCGGCTGGCTGGGTAGGCGCAGTCATCCACTTGACGTCCGGTCCGCTACAGGATCGAGTGTGGAAGACGCGGGGAGCTGAGGTGGCTGCCGGATGGCGAGGCATTCCCCTCGGGGATAGGCCCCCGCGCAAACGCCCCCGCGCTGAGTGGGGGCGTCTCATTGTCGTGGCCCCGGCGCTCAAGTCCAGCCGGCCCTCCGCGTCTGGCCCCAACCCGCCGCCGCCGCATACAATGATCGCCATGACGCACGCTGCGACTGCACGCAGGAAGGCGAGGCGCGCCGTCCGGCCATCGAGGCCGGCGGCGTCGATCATCGCGCGCGGCTAGCGCATCCCAACCCACTCCACGGCGCTCATGGCCTGCGAGACAGCTTCCGCACGCCCGACGATCGATGAGCGCGCCAGCACAGAACGGCGATAGACCATGAGCAGCTCCCCGGCCGCCCCACAGGGCGTACGCCTCTACGACACCACCCTCCGCGACGGCCTCGGCATGGAGGGCCTCTCCCTCTCCGTCGAGGACAAGATCGCGATCGCCCGGCGGCTCGACGAGATCGGCGTCGACTACGTCGAGGGCGGCTATCCCGGCTCCAACCCCAAGGACGCCGAGTTCTTTGCTCGCATGCGCGAGACCCCGCTGCGGAACGCGAAGCTCGTCGCCTTCGGCTCGACCCGACGGGCGGGCGGCGAGGCCGCGAGCGACCCGGCGCTGCTCGCCGTGCTGGAGAGCGAGACGCCCGCCGTCACGCTCGTCGGCAAGTCGTCCGCCGTGCAGGTCCGCGAGGTCCTCGAGACCACCGAGGAGGAGAACCTGGCGATGATCGCCGACTCCGTGCGCCTGCTCGTCGAGCAGGGCCGCGAGGTGGTCTTCGACGCCGAGCACTTCTTCGATGGCTACGCCGACGATCCGCGCTACGCGATCGCCACGCTGCGCGCGGCCGCCGGCGCGGGCGCCGGCACCGTCACACTCTGCGACACCAACGGCGGCTCGATGCCCGGCGCGATCGTCGAGGGCGTCGGGGAGGCGTTGCGCGCGGTCGACTGCGCGATCGGCATCCACGTGCACAACGACGCGGACCTCGCGGTGGCGAACACGCTGCTGGCCGTGCAGGCGGGCGTGACGCAGGTACAGGCCTGTCTCAACGGCTGGGGCGAGCGCTGCGGCAACGCAAACATCATCTCCGTGATCGCCAACCTCAAGCTCAAGCTCGGTCTCGACGTGGTGAGCGACGAGCAGCTCGAGCGGCTGACGGACCTCGCGCACTTCGCCTCGGAGCTGGCGAACCTGGCGCCGAACCCGCAGCAGCCCTACGTGGGGACCAGCGCGTTCGCGCACAAGGCGGGGCTGCACGTCGCCGCGATCACGAAATCCGCCGGGTCCTACACGCACGTCGATCCCGGCGCGGTCGGCAACATCGAGCGCGTGCTTGTCTCCGAGCTGTCGGGACGGCGCAACATCGTCGCCAAGCTGGCCGAGGACAGCGTGGACATCGAGCTCAGCGACGCGCAGGCGCGCGACCTCGCGGAGCAGGTGAAGGAGCAGGAGGCGAGGGGCTTTCAGTACGAGTCCGCCGAGGCCTCCTTCGAGCTGCTGGTGCGCCGCGCGATCGGCGGCTACCGCGCGCCGTTCAGCCTCGAGGACTTCCTCGTCGTCGAGCGCCGCCACCACGAGCGCGGCGAGGGCGAGAACGAGATGCTGGCCGAGGCGATGGTGAAGGTGCAGGTCGGGACGACGCAGAGCCAGACCGCCGCGACCGGCAACGGGCCCGTCTCGGCCCTCGATGGGGCGGTGCGGCGCGCGCTGCTCGAGTCGTTCCCGGACCTGGAGCGCGTCCACCTGGTGGACTACAAGGTGCGGATCATCAACCCCGACGGCGGCGCGGACGCCGCCGTGCGCGTGCTCATCGAGTCGACGGACGGCGTGCGCCTCTGGCGCACCGTCGGCGCCTCCACGGACGTGGTCGAGGCGTCATGGCTGGCGCTGCAGGACTCGTACGAGTACTGGCTGCTGCACCACAGCCAGGTGGCGGCCGGCTAGCCGCGAACGACGCGACCACTCACCGGCCCGCGTGGAGCCGGTGAGAGTGCGTGAGGCTCTGGGTCCTCGGAGTGCCTACAGGCGCAGCTTGCCGTGGGACGGCTGCCGGCGGCGCTGCTTGCCCGCGGCCAGCCGCTCTTCCTCGAGCAGCTCCTGAGGATCTGCCACCTCGGTCTCGTGGACGTGGCCGCAAGCGATGCAGCTTGCGAACTTCCCGTACCAGTCGTCCTCGGTGATCATCAGGCCGCTGCAGCGAGGGCACTGCTTGGGAGGCGCAGTCGTGATCATGGTCCAGCCCCTGCCTCGACCCGGCGCTGCGTGCCTTGCAGCGGCGGGCGCTCGCCGGAATCCCTCCGGCCGAGACTGGATCGCCTTGCCTCCGGGGTTAGCTGACGGGTTCGGGTCGATCCAGCTGACCCGCCCTCGCAAGGAGTAGGCTCCGTGCTGAGGGTTCACCCCAGTAGGTGGTTCCCCCGGTCCCCGCAGCTGCGGGAATTCGGCAGGGCACGTGGCGGCTGAGTGCCAATGCGCCCCGTCACAAACCATTTGTCTTGGCTTGTGACGGGCGGATCATACGGCCCGATCTTCGTTTGTCAAGTATTTCACAATCGAATTCCGGGATGATCCGCCGAAATCGTGCGATTTCGCACAAGTTGGTCGCCATAATCGAACGCGATAGCCCTCCACGAGGCCCGGACGGCATACTGCGCCCGACTGCGGACGCCCCCCGCTGGCGTGCGCGCTGGAGCGCCAATGCCGTCTCGAGCCGACCCCGCCGCCGCAATCGCCGCCGCCGCGGCCGCGATCGCGCCTCCCGACGCCCGGGCCGTGGCCGAGGCGCGCGCCCGCCAGGACCGCCTCACGAAGCCGCCGGGCGCACTCGGACGCCTCGAGGAGCTCGCAGTGCACATCGCCGGGATGCGCGGCTGCGCACGCCCGCGGCTCGATCAGCGGCTCGTAGTGGTGGCGGCCGCCGACCACGGCGTTGCCGCCCGCGGCGTCTCCGCGTATCCGCCCGAGGTGACGGCGCAAATGGTCGCGAACTTCCTCGCGGGGGGCGCGGCGATCAACGTGCTCGCCGATCACGCGGGGGCGCGCGTGCGCGTCGTCGACGCCGGCGTGCTGCGCGCCGTCGAGGGCGACACGGAGACGGGAGACCGCGAGCGGTCCGGCAGTCCGGCGCTCGCGAGCCTCGATCTGCCGCGTGGCAGCGGCGACATCACGGCGGGCCCGGCGATGAGCCGGGAGACAGCCGAGCGCGCAATCGCCGCCGGCATCGCGCTGGTCGAGGAGGAGTGTACGGGACCGGGGCTCGACATCGTCGGCTGCGGCGAGATGGGCATCGGCAACAGCACCGCCGCCGCCGCGCTGATCGCGGCGGCGACCGGACGGCCTCCCGACTCCGTGACCGGACGTGGCAGCGGCGTCGAGGGCGCGGCGCTGCGGGCGAAGATCGCCGCCGTCGAGGCCGCGCTCGCCGCGAATCGCCCGGACCGCACGGACGGCGTGGCGCTGCTCGCGGCGCTCGGCGGGCACGAGATCGGCGTGCTGGCCGGGGTCTACGTCGGCGCGGCGGCGGCGCGGATCCCCGCGCTGATGGACGGCCTGATTTCGGGCGCCGCCGCGCTGGTCGCTGCCGCGATCGCGCCCGGCGTGCGAGACTACATCGTCGCCTCGCACCGCTCGCCCGAGCCCGGACACGCGGTGGTGCTCGAGGCGCTCGAGGCCGAGCCGCTGCTCGACCTCGGGATGCGGCTTGGTGAGGGTAGCGGCGCCGCGCTTGGTATCTCGCTCTGCGTCGCCGCCTGCCGCGTGCTCGACGAGATGGCGACCTTCGGCGAGGCTGGGGTCTCGGACGCCCCGCCGCGCGGCTGAGGAGCCGGGTAGGTCAGGAGCCGGGTAGGTCAGGAGGGATTGATGGGCGCCTTCGCGGAACTGCGCGCGCAACTCGCTGCGCTGCTGATCGCCCTCGAGTTCATCACGCCGCTGCGGCTGCGCGCCGTGCGGACCTGGGGCGACCGCAGCTTCGGACGGGCGCTCGGCTGGTACCCGGCGATCGGGTTGCTGATCGGGTTGCTACTGGCACTGGTCGATTCCCTGCTCGGCGAGTTGCTGCCGAGGGGTGTCGTTTCGGCGGTACTGATCGCCGTCCTCGCGGTGATCAGCGCCGGTTTGCACCTCGACGGCGTCGCCGACACCGCCGACGGCATGGCGCTGCAGGGCGATCGCGCACAGCGCCTCGGCGTGATGAGCGCCGGCAACGTCGGCCCGGCGGGTGTGATGGCGCTGGTGATCGTGCTGCTGGTGCAGTGGTCCGCGCTCGCCGCCCTCGATGGCGAGATTCGCACCGCCGGGCTGGTGCTCGCGCCGGCGCTCTCGCGCTGGTCGGTGGCGCCGATCGTCGTGCTGTTCCCGCCGGCGCGGCCTCGAGGACTGGGCTACGCGTTGCGGCAGGGCGCCTGGCCGCTGGCCGCGCCGCTCTCCGCCGCAATCGCCTTCGCTGCCGCGTTCGCGCTGTTCGGCGCGGGCGGGCTGGTCCTGCCGCTCGTCGCATTCGCGGGCGCGCTGATCCTCTCGGCCGCCGCGGCGAGGATGCTCCACGGCGTCACGGGCGACACGCACGGCGCGGCGATCGAGATCGCCCAGGCGACAACGCTGATCGCGCTCGTGGCCGCCTCCTCCGAGGGCTGGCTCGAAGCGATGCTGTTCACCTAGCCGCGGTGCGCGGCCCAACGTTCGCACATGGGTGAGATCAGCTTCGTCACCGGGGGCGCACGCTCCGGCAAGAGCCGCTTCGCCGAACGGCTGGCACGCGACACCGGCCGCCCGCTCGTCTACCTCGTGACGATGGTCGCGAGCGACGAGGAGCTGGCCGCCCGGATCGAGGCCCACCGCCGCGATCGGCCGGCCGATGCGCGCACGCTCGAGGCGCCTCGTGACCCTGTGAGCGCCCTCGCGGAGGCGGACGGCGCCGCGTGCGTGCTGCTCGACTGCCTCTCGCTGTGGGTGAGCAACCGCCTCCTCGAGCTCGGCGAGGCGCCGACCCTCGAGGCGGTCGCCGCCCTCGACGCCGAACTGGACGGCGAGGCCGAGCGGCTGGTCGCCACCGCACGCGCGCGCGAGGGCGA
This sequence comes from Dehalococcoidia bacterium, assembly GCA_965207415.1. Lineage (GTDB taxonomy): Bacteria > Chloroflexota > Dehalococcoidia > UBA2979 > UBA2979 > VXMT01. Next base: position 1,836,680 of record CBDBMD010000003.1, on the reverse strand, counting down.
GACGATCGTGGTGACGAACGAGGTCGGCGCGGGCCTGGTGCCCGAGTACCCGCTTGGCCGCCACTACCGCGATCTGCTGGGCCGCGTGAACCAGCGCGTCGCTGGCGTCGCCGATCGCGCCTGGCTGCTGGTCGCCGGACGCCCGCTGCCGCTGCCGCCCGCGTCCTGAGGCCCTCGAGGGCGTCGGCTCAGCTGGTGATCCAGGCGCGCAGGGTCGCCTCCACGGTGATCGATTGTCCGTCGCGGACCACGGTCAGCGTGACCGTGTCGCCCACGTCGTGGCTGTCGATGATCCGGGCGAGCTCCTGGACGTCGTTCACCTCGATGCCGTCGATCGCGGTGATCACGTCGCCGCCGCGCTCGAGGCCGGAGCCGTCGGGCGTCGAGGCGGCGACCAGGCCGGCGGCGTCGGCGGCGCTGTCCGGCACGACGTGGGTGACGTAGACGCCTCGCTCATTGTCGACACCGGCGTCCTCGGCGCTGATCACGTCCAGCCCGACGCCGGCGATGCCGAGCTGCGGGTGCTCGATCTCCTCGCCCGCGATCAGCGCGGGGATGAAGCGCAACGCCGTGTTCGAGGGCACCGCGTAGCCGACGCCGACGAACACACGCTGGCCGTAGGGGTTCTCGAGCGCCGTGTTGATGCCGATCACCTCGCCGTCGGCGTTGAAGAGCGGACCGCCCGAGTTGCCGGGGTTCACGGCGGCGTCGGTCTGCAGCACGCCGCGGATGCGGTGCCCGCCCGGTTCGCCGTCGGACTCCCGCCCGAGGCCGCTGATGATGCCGGACGTCACGGTGAAGCCGAGCCCGAACGGGTTCCCGATGGCGAAGACCGGCTCGCCGACGCGGACCGCGCCGGAATCCCCGAACGTGGCGGGAGTGAGCGCTTCGGCGGGCAGCTCGGCGCGGATCACCGCCAGGTCGTTCCCGGCGTCGGACCCCATCACTTCCGCCGTCGCCGTCGTGCCGTCGGGCAATTCGACGACGATGCTCGTGGCGTTCACGATCACGTGGCGGTTCGTGAGGATGTGCCCGTCGCGGTCGATCACCATCCCGCTCCCCGTACCTGATGCGCCCACGCGGATCTGCACGATCGACGGCATCACCCGGTCGACCAGGTCCGGCAGGTCGGGGAGCGCCACCGCCGGATCCCCGACCAGAGTCGGCGTCGGGGCGGCCTCGGGGGTCGCGCTGGGCCGCGCGGTCGCCGTGGGCGTGGCGGTTGGCGGCACGGCGGTCGGGGTCGAGGTGGCCGCGGGGCTGGGTGTCGGCGCGGGTGGCGCGGTTGCCGCGGGGGCGGGCCGCTCCGCGGGAGTGGCGGTCGCGACGGCGACTGTAGTCGCCGGCGCTCCGCTCTCGCCGTCGCCCGCGACGTTGACGGCCAGCAGGCCGCCGAGCGTCATCGAGGCGACGATGATGACGGCCATCCCGATGGTGTTGATCCAGGTGCTTCGCCGCACTGTGCACCTCCGTGGTGTGCCGGGAGGACAGCGGCTGCGAGTGGTTCGCGCCGCAGATCCACCGTACGGCGGCGCACCGTAACCGGAGCGTTAAGTGGCTTCGTTCCCCGCAGTGTCCGCGGGAGGGGTCCAGACCGTGCGATCCTCGATGCCCTCGGCGCGGTAGCGCGCCGCGTTCTCGGAGTAGGGCATCGGACCCTCGGCCTCGCGCTTGAGGCGCTCGATGCGGTCCGGCGCGGCCTCCCGCACCTTGCCCGGCACGCCGAGCACGAGCGAGTACGGCGGCGTCTCCATCCTCGGTGGCACCAGCGCGCCCGCGCCGACGATCGAGTTCGGGCCGACCACCGCGCCGGGCATCACGGTGGAGTTGTTGCCGACCAGCACCCCGTCGCCGATCTCCTTGCAGTGGATCACGACGGCGTGGCCGATCGTGACGTCGTCGCCGATCGTCAGCGGCTCGTCGTTGTGGATCACGACGTTGTCCTGCACGCTCACGTCCGCGCCGATGCGGATCGACGCGTAGTCGCCGCGGATCACCGCGCCCGGCCAGACGGAACTGCGCTCGCCGATCACCACGTCGCCGATGATCGTCGCGCCCGGCGCGATCCAGGCGCTATCGGCGATCTGCGGGGTCTTGCCGTCGAACGGGATGATCACGTCCGGCCGCCCGTGTAAAGCGCGTAGCCGCCTCCCGTGGGCGCCGAGGCGTCCAGCTCCGTGAGCAGGCCGGCGACCAGCGCCGCCGAGGCGCGGCCGAGCAGCAGTCCGCGCAGGCCCTTGCGAGGGCGGACCAGCCGCACGCGCCGCGGCGTCTGTGCCTGCTCCGCCGCCCAGTCGATCACGTCGTCGAGGTCGCCGGTGTCGTCGATCAGTTGGCGCTCGATTGCGTCGGCGGCGGCGAAGACCTCGCCGGTGGCGAACTCGCGCACATGGTCGCTGTCGAGGCCGCGCCCGTCGGCGACGCCCTCGACGAACAGCTCGTAGAGCGAGTCGAGCAGGCGTTGCTCCTTCTCGCGCTCTTCCTCGGTGGGCTCGCGGAAGGGGGAGAGCATGTCCTTGAGGCGGCCGGACTTGCCGACGTGCATCTGCACGCCGATGCGGTCGAGCGCCTCGTGCACGATCGGGCGGTAGGAGATGACGCCGATCGCGCCGACGATCGCCGAGGGCAGGGCGACGATCCGCTCGCAGGAGGCGGCGATCATGTAGCCGCCGGAGGCGCCGATCCCGCCGATGAAGGCGGCGGTCGGCTTCTCCTCGCGCAGCCGCCGCACGGCGCGCGCGATCATCTCCGAGCCGACCGCGGTGCCGCCGGGCGAGTCGATGTTGAGGACCACGGCGCGGACCGACTGGTCCTCGCGCAGCCGCGCGAGCAGGCGCGTGAAGTCCATCGGACGGACTGCCGGTCCGATCACGCCCTGCAGGTCTACGACGGCCACCGCCGGGGGCCGCATCCGGTCCAGCCACTGCACGAAAGGGACCTCCCCGCTGCCCGGGGAGTGTACGACAACCGGCTCTTCCAACCGCGCTGTGAGCGGTGTACAGATGACATGTACCGGGCAGCGCGTTAGGTTTGGAGCGACCGCCCGCCGAGCGGGGCGGCGGAGACGAGCGCCTGGGGGGCTTTGGTGCTTCGTCGGACGGTGCTGTTTTTCACACTGTTGGCGCTTGCCGTCGCGGCCGTCGGCTGCGAGCAGGCGGCCGATCTGATCCCGGGCGCGGAACCCACCCCCGCTCCGTCGGCGCCTGCCGCCACGGCCGCTGCCGGAGCCGTCATCACTCCCGTCGCTCCCGCCGACGCGCAGGCGCCCGCCTCCGCTCCGACACCCGACTCGACGCCGGCGCTCCTGCTGCTCCCGATGGACTTGCGGCCCGTCGGCGCTGCGGAAGACGCCGCCGTCGCCACCACGGACGCTCGGAACGACGAGGCCGCGGTGGATGCCGCGCAGGACGCCGAGCCGGATCCGGATGAGTTCCGCTCGAAGCTCGCGCGCAGCGTCGTGCAGGTGCTGGTCACCGATCCGGAACGGAGCCCGCCGATCGTGCGCGATGGCAGCGGCGTCGTGATTGATGTCGCTCACGGGCTGATCCTGACGAGCTCTCACGTCGTCGATCCGTTCGAGGCGGACGGTACGAGGCGCTACTCGGAGATCGCCATCGCCGTCAGTCCCATCCCCGGCGAGGAGCCGGTGGTCGCCTACCGCGCCGTCCTCGCGGCGCTCGATCCCGTCTCGGAGCTCGCGGTGCTGCGCGTCGTGGCGCTGCTTGACGAGATTGGCGGCGCGCCTGCTGCCGACGCGACCGAGGTCGTCGCGAGCGAGGACGTGGCGGACGGCTCCGGCGATACGGGCGGGGCGCTGCTCGTGCTGCCGGCGGCCGGCATCGGCGACTCGACCACGCTCACGAACGGCGATTCGCTGCTGATCCTCGGGCACCCGGGGCTGCACCCCTCGGGCGCCGAGACGCCGCAGGCGGTCACGGTGACCGAGGCCACGCTGTCGGGCGGGCGCGGTGATTCGGCGCTCGGCGATCGCGCCTGGCTGAAGACGGACGCGTTGCTGCCGCATGGCTACGGCGGCGCCGCCGTCTACAACAGCTCCGGCGAGCTGATCGGCATCGCCGCGCAATCCAGCTACGACGCTACCGTGCCGATCGTCCACGTCCGCCCGCTTGAGCTGGCGGCAGCGGTGCTCGAGCAGGCGCGCGAGGCAAGCAGGGTCGCGTCCTACGTGCCGCCGCTCTCCCACCCCGGCGGCGTGCCGGGCACCTCGCTCGCCGCTCCCGAGGACGGCATTGTGATCGGCGCGCCGCAGTTCGCGGCCGAGGTGATCGAGGAGGACGGCGAGCGGAACCTCTTCGACTACGGCCGGGCCTTCTCCTGGCGGACGACGGAGCTGCAGTACGAGTTCGTCGCGCAGGGCATCCCGAACGGCGCGATCGTGCAGGAGTTCTGGTACTACTACGACTCCTTCCAGGACCACCTCTCCTCGACCTACCGCTGGACGGGGGGTCCCTTCGCCGTGGTGTCGGACCGGCTCTCCTCGCCCAACCGCTCCGGCATTCCCGACGGCAGGTGGACCCTCGAGGTGTGGGTCGACGGCCAGCTGCGCGCCTCGGGCCGCGCCTACGTCGGGGTGTGGACGCCCACGCCGTGGGTTGGCCAGTTGCGCTTCGGCTCGACGATGAGCCGGATCGAGCCCGGCAAGGCCGAGCCGCCCGAGGTAGGCTCACCCCAGCTGCTCGCGTTCTTCGAGTACCAGGGCGCCTCGACGGCGGAGCACCTGCGCTGGCGCGTCTTCCGCGACGGCGAACTCGCCTACGAGTCGCCGCAGGTTCCGTGGCGTGGCGGCGAGAGCGGGACCTGGTGGGTCGGCCTGCCGTTCGAGGACGGCCTCCAGGCCGGGCGCTGGACGTTCGAGATCATGTTCGACGATGTCGAGCGCGCCAGCGGCCGCATCTCGATCTGGCGCTAGCCGTCCGGCGGCGTCCTCGCTTGTTTCCGTCCCGGCCCGTCAGCTACCGCCGAGGAACGCGCGCAGCTGCGGCAGGGTGATATTGGCGCCGCTCAGCACCAGCACCACGCGGCGGCCCGCCAGCCGCTCGCGCGCCTGGAGCGCCGCGGCCAGCGGCGTGGCGCCCGCCGGTTCGACGAGCAGGTGCGCGTGCTCCAGCAGCGCGACGACGGCCGCGGCGATCGCCTCGTCCTCCACCAGCAGGAAGTCGTCCAGGCGGTCGCGCAGGATTGCCTGCGTGACCTCGAACCCGGTGCCTGTCGCCACGCCCTCGGCCATCGTCGCGTCCGGGCGCTCGACGATGCGACCCTCGCGCCAGGAGTCGTGTCCGGCGGGCGCCTGAGCCGACTGGACGGCCCAGACCTCGCAGGCCGCGCCGAGGCCTTCGCGCGTCAGCACCCAGCCGCAGGCGCCGGAGCCCGCGCCAAGCGGGACGATCACCAGATCCGTGTCCGGCTGCTGTCCGCCGTGCGGGTCGAGCACCTCGAGCGCCGCGGTCGCGACACCGGCCAGCAGCAGCGGCTCGTCGACCGCGACGTAACGCATCCCGCGCTCGGCGGCGAACTCGAGCGCGGCGGCGTTGGCTTCGTCGAAGCGCGCGCCCTGCTCGCGCACCTCCGCGCCGAGCCGGCGCATCGAGGCGATCTTGTCGGGGTTCGCGCCCTGCGGGACAAAGACCACGGCCCGCAGGCCGTGCAGTTCGGCGGCGTAGGCGATCGACTGTCCGTGGTTGCCCGTCGAGGCCGTCACGAGGCCGGTTGAGCGCAGCTCTTCGGAGAGTTCACCCGCCAGGAAGACGCCTCCGCGGATCTTGAACGCGCCGATCGGGTTGGCGAACTCGAGCTTGAGCGAGACGTGCGCTTCGAGGCGTTCCGAGAGCGCGGGCGAATAGACCAGAGGTGTGGGCAGCGGCAGCAGGCCGGCGAGCGCCTCGGCGGCGCGCCGGATCTCCTCGATGCCCGGCGGCGCCTCGGGCTCGCGCTGCGTCACTTGAGGGTGCCGTCTTCGTTGTAGATCGCATCCACGAACGAGCCGTCGAAGACCGTGGAGACATCGACCGGGCCCTCGAAGGCCGGGTCGAACCCGAGCAGGACGGCCTGCAGCGCCTCCCACTGGTCGAGCGTGGCGCGGCCCATGCCGTTGGCGCGCTGCGCGTTGCGCAGGTCGGTCTCCAGCAGATAGCGCTGGTGCGAAGCGTCCGCGCCCTCGGCGTGGGTGAGCACGATCTCGATTGCGTGCTCGACGTTGGCCGCGGCGTAGTTGGCGCCGCGCATCGCGGCGCGCACGAACGCCTGCACGAGCTCGCGGTCGTCGGCGATCGTGTCCGCGTGCGCGAGGAGCGTCAGGCCGAGCGTGGCGACGCCGTGGTCGGTGGGGTCGAAGACGTTGATCTCGAAGCCGGCGTTGCGGATGCGGTTGGGCTCGTTGCTGAGGAAGACGGGGAAGACGTCGACGCCGCCCTCGATGAAGACGCGCTCATCGAAGGGCACGCCGATCAGGTCGACATCGTCCGCATCGAGGCCCGCCGTGGCGAGCAGGGCGAGCAGCTCGGCCGGCACGACGCCGGCCTTGAAGCCGACGCTGCGGCCGGCGAAGTCGGCGGGCGTGTCGATGCCGGAACCGGCGTGCGCGACGAAGCCCTGGTCGCCGCGCTGCCCGAACAGCGCTACCGCGCGCACGGGGGTCTCGGCCGCGCGACGCCGCATGAGCTGCGCCGCCGTGCCCGTGGTGAAGTGGACGTCCCCGGCGAGGAGCAGTTGCAGGTGCTCGCCCTGGGTGGAGTGCCGGATCGTGACGGCGAGGCCCTCCTCGGCGAAGTAGCCCTGCGCGTCGGCGACGTAGACGGCGGTGAAGGGCAGCGTCGCCTGCGGCCGGAAGCCGGCCATGAACGTGACCTCGCGCAGCTCGGTCTCGCCCTCGTCATCGCCGCAGGCCGCGGCGAGGAGCCCGCCGAGCAGCAGCAGCGTGACCAGCGCCGCCGCCGCGATGTTGCGTGTGGGCAATCCCGTCGCGGTCGCTCGGCTCATCGGTTGCGCCTTCCCTCGGCCGCTCTCGCGCTCGCCAGCATCGGCGCTGGCAACCTTACGGTCCCGCCGAGGAGTCGTGCCAGAAGAGCAGGCGCCGCTCGAGCAGGGCGAGCGCGGCGGTGAACGCCACGCCGATCACCGCGAGCACGATGATCGCGCCGAACAGGGTCGGCGTGTCGAAGTCCCCGTGCGCGATCACGATCATCTGGCCGACGCCGGAGTCGGCGCGGATCCACTCGGCGATCACGGCGCCGATCAGCGCCAGCGGAATCGAGATCCTCAGCCCGGCGAAGAGGTAGGGCAGCGAGGAGGGTAGCCGCAGCCGCCACAACACCTGCCAGCGCGAGGCGCCGAGCGCGAGGAAGAAGTCGTGCGTCGCCGCGTCGATCGTTCGTAGGCCGGTGATCGTGTTCACGAGCATCGGGAAGAAGGTGATCAGCGCGGCGACGATGAACTTCGGCCAGACGCCAAAGCCGAACCAGATCACGATCAGCGGCGCGACCGCGACGATCGGGGTCACCTTGACGAGGATCGCGAACGGGTAGATCGAGCGCTCGATCACCCGCGAGTGCGCCATCAGCACGCCGAGCAGGAAGGCGCTGCCGGCGCCGAGCAGCAGCCCGCCGAGCGCGTGCTGTGCGGAGACGCTCCCTGCCTCGATGAAGCGCGCGGGGTCCTCGCTCAGCGTCTCGATCACCCGCGACGGCGCGGGCGCGAGGTAGATCGGCACCTCGCGGACGCGGATCCAGAGCTCCCAGACCAGCACCAGCAGCAGCGCGGCGGCCAGCGGCGGCGCGGCGGTCAGCAGCAGCTCGCGGCGCGAGGGCAGCGCCCAGCCTCGGGCGGGCGGCGGCTGCGCGACGTAGAGCGTCGCGTCCAGCAGGTCGGCCTCGTCGCGCGAGGCCTCGCGCGACGGTGGGAGCCGCCGCAGCGAGACGCCCGCGCCGGCCTGTCCGGCGGCCGCCTCGCCGGGGATGCCGTCGAGCAGGTCCGCGACGTCCGAGGTGGTCGCGGGGCGCATCAGGCGTGGCCCTCGAGCGCGGCGCGGATGCGCGCGACGTGCGCCGCGAACGGCGGCGTCTCCTCGATGCCCTCGGCGCGCGGCCGCGGCAGCTCGATCGGCAGGTTGGCGACGATGCGCCCGGGCCCGGGGCTCATCACGACCACGCGGTCGGAGAGCAGCACCGCCTCGCGGATCGAGTGCGTCACGAACAGCACGGAGCTGCGCTCGCGCTCCCAGATGCGCAGCAGCTCGCGCCGCAGCTCCTCGCGGGACAGCTCGTCGAGCGCACCGAACGGCTCGTCCATCAGCAGCAGCCGCGGCTCGTGCGCCAGCGCCCGCGCGAGCGCGACGCGCTGGCGCATGCCGCCGGAGAGCTCGCGCGGGTGGAAGTCGGCGAAGGCGCGGATGCCGACCCGCCCGAGCTGCGCGAGCACGTCGGCGCGCGAGGCGCGCCCGCCGGCCAGCTCGTGCGTCAGCGCGACGTTGCCCGCCGCCGTGCGCCACGGCAGCAGGCCCGGCTCCTGCGTGACGAGCCCGACCGCGGGCGCGCCCCGGCGCCGCCCCGGATCCTCGCCGAGCACCTGCACCGAGCCACTCGAGGGCGTCAACAGCCCCGCCGCGATGCGCAGCAGCGTCGTCTTGCCGCAACCGCTCGGCCCGACCAGCGAGACGAACTCGCCTGTTCCGGCCTCGATCGTCACGTTGTCCAGCGAGCGCAGCGGAGCGGCGCCGCGCCGCCCGGGGTAGCGATGCGAGATCGCGCGCAGCTCGAGGGCGGGCGAAGCCACTGCCGTTGCGTGCTCGCTCATCGCCGCTGCTCCCCGCGTTGCGCCGGCGGCAGGCGCGGCCGGTTGCTGCCCGCCGCCGCGCGCCGGTAGGCTTCGCGCGGTTCATTGTAGCGACGAGCGGCGCGGGTGCGCCGCGCTCCCGGCGGCGACGCCAACGGCTGACCACGAAGGAATCGAGGACTGCGGATGTCTCGCACCATCGCCCTGATCGGCGGCACCGGGCCGGAAGGCCGCGGCCTTGCCGTGCGCTTCGCCCTCGCCGGCCGCGACGTCGTGATCGGCAGCCGCGACGCCGCTCGTGGCGAGAGCATCGCCGCCGAGCTGCGCTCGAGCATCGAGGGCCGCGAGGGCGTCGGCGACGTGCGCGGCGCGGCGAACGCGGACGCCGTCGCGCAGGCCGAGCTTGTCGTCGTGACCGTCCCCTACGAGGGCCACGCCGCGACGCTCGCCGACCTCGCGGGTGCGCTCGCGGGCAAGATCGTCGTCGACGCGGTGGTGCCGGTGCGCTTCGAGCGCGGCCCGCGCCCGGTCGAGGTCGAGGCAGGGTCCGCCACCGAGGAGGCGGCCGCGCTGCTGCCCGACTCGCGCGTGGTCGGAGCCTTCCACAACCTCTCCGCCGAGATCCTGCTCGACCCCGACCAGGCGGTGCACGCCGACGTGCTGGTCACCGGCGGCAACGAGGAGGCGAAGCGCACGGTCTTCGCCCTCGCCGAGGAGATCGAGGGCGTGCGCGCCGTCGACGCCGGCCCGCTGCGCTACTCGCGCTTCGTCGAGGGCCTGACGATCCTGCTGATCGGCATCAACATCCGTCACCGCGCCCAGACCCACGTGGAGATCTCCGGACTGCCCGAGTGAGCACCCCCTCCTATCCGGACGTGCGCGTGATCGGCGTTGCCGGGATGCCGCTCGTCGAGGAGGGCGACGACATCGCCGACCTCGCGATCGAGGCCGCCGCGGCCCAGGGCACGCCGTTCCTCGATGGCGACGCGATCGTGGTCGCGCAGCGCATCGTCTCCAAGGCCGAAGGCCGCGTGCTGCCGCTCGACAAGTTCGAGCCGTCGCCCTTCGCGCTCGAGTGGTCCGAGGCCTGGGACAAAGACCCGCGCCAGACGGAGGCGGTGCTGCGCGAGTCCGTGCGCGTCGTGCGCCAGATGAAGGGCGTGCTGATTACGGAGACGCGCCACGGCTTCGTCTGCGCCAACAGCGGCGTCGACGCCTCGAACGTCGGCGGCACGGACCTGATCTCACTGCTGCCGGTCGATCCGGACGCCTCGGCCCGCGCCTTCCGCGACAGCGTCCGCGAGCGGCTCGGCGTCGAGCTGGCGGTGATCGTCAGCGATACCTTCGGGCGGGCCTGGCGGACGGGCCAGACAAACATCGCGATTGGCCTCGCTGGCCTGCGCCCGCTGCGCCCGCTGGAGGGTCTGCCGGACCTCGACGGCCGCATCATGCGCGTCAGCACGCCCTGCCCCGCCGACGAGATCGCCGGCGCCGCCGGCCTCTCGATGCCGAAGAGCGAGGGCGTCCCGGTCGTGATCGTGCGCGGCTACCCCTACGAGCGCGGCGAGGGATCGGCCCGCGAGATCGTGCGCGGCGTCGAGGATGACCTCTTCCCGTAGCGCCGCTCGCCTGCTGTGGGGGCTGCGCCCCCACGCCCCCCTCGGAACCATCGGGGGCGCACGCGACGTGCGAGGGCGGATCCGGCCCCCTCTCCCCGAGGGAGAGGGCGGGGGTGAGGGCGCTCGCCGAACATCCGACGGTCAAGGAACTTCTGGAGCCCCGCGCGGGGGCGGAGCCCCCACGCGCCCTCGGAACCATCGAGGGCGCACGCGACTTGCGAGGGCGGATCCGGCCCCCCTCTCCCCCGGCGGGAGAGGGTGGGGGTGAGGGGGAGCGGGCGTAGCCCGCGCCTGCCGTGCGGCTGCGCCTCCCAACCCCTTGCGAGCCCGCACTCTGCGCCGCTCTGCGCCGCTCCGCAGTGGCAAGCCGGCCGCGACGCACGTAGCATCGGGCGCGCGCACGCCGCTCCCCGGCAAGGACGCCTCGAACGATGGCCGACGAGCAGCAGGCCGACCTCCCGGACGAGGAGGACGAGCAGCAGGAGCAGCCCGGACGGCTGCGATCGCCGCTGCTCGAGGACGGCCAGCCCGCCTTCCACTGGTGGCTGCTGCTGCCCGGCCTCGCGGTCGCGCTGCTCTGGGCGCTCTATCGCGGGGTCACGGCGGACGAGGGCGGAACCGGCGAGTTCGTCGCGCAGCTGCTCTGGCCGGGCCCCGTGATCCTCGTGGTCACCACGATCGCCGCCTGGCTCGGCTGGCGGCTGGATCTCGACTAGGCGGGGGCGCGACGCGATGCTGCATCTCTACCTCGGATCGACGCAGGCCAACCGCGACTCGGACGACTTCCGCCTGCGCGAGGCCTACCGCGCCCTGCGCGCGCGGCTCGATACGGACGGGATGCTCGATCTCAACACCGCGGAGCTGCCCGTCCGCGGGCTCACGGCCGAGGCGCTCGCCGGGCAGGCCTCGACGGTGCCGTTCCTCGCCAACGCGCGCGTGATCGTCGTCGAGGGTTTGATCGTCTCGCTCGGCGCGGGCCGCGGCGTCGCCGACGACTGGCAGCCGCTGCTCGACGCACTGCCGGAGCTGCCGGACAGCAACCACCTCGTGCTGCTGGAGCCCGCCCCCACCCGCGAGGCGCGGACGACGCTCGGCCGCTCGCCGCTGCTGCGTGCGCTGCGCGCCCTCGACGGCGCCGACGTGCAGCAGTTCGAGGCGATGCGCCTCTACGGCCGCGGCGGCAACGAGGTGGCCGCCTGGCTGCTCGAGCGCGCGCGGCGGATCGGCGCGGAGATCGAGCATGCCGCCGCCGAACGCCTCAGCCAGCTGCTCGGCGCGGACCTCTGGGCGCTCAGCAACGAGCTCGACAAGCTCGCGCGCCACGCCGGGGAGCGCCCCGTCAGCGTCGCCGACGTCGAGCTGCTCACCACCGCCGCGCGCGACGAGGACGTGTTCGCGCTCGTCGATGACGCCGTCGAGGGGCGCACCGCGAGCGCGCTGCTGCGGCTGCGCGGGCTGATCGAGGGCGGCGCCGAGCACCCCGGCCGCCTCCAGGCGCTGATCGCGCGCCAGCTGCGCAACCTGATCCGCGCCGCCGAGCTGATCGAGCAGGGCGCGAGCCGCGAGGAGATCGGCCGCGCCACCGGCGTGACGCACCCTTACCCGCTCGGCCGCCTCGTCACGCAGGCGGAGACGATCGGCCGCCCCGCGGCGGAGCGCGCTCTGCGGGCGGTGGAGGCGGCGGACCACGCGGTCAAGACGGGCCGCTATGCGGACGTGCTCGCCCTCGAGCTGCTGCTCACGAGCCTCCCGCGGTCGGCGCGAGGAACGCGCGGCCGGGCGCGGCCCGGCGCCGCGCGGGCGCGCTAGGGATCACGGCAGCGGGGCGCGGGCGCAAGCCCGCCCTCCACAAGAGACTGGCGCGAGGCTCCAGGAGTTCGTTCCCCGCGGACGTCCGGCGAGCGCCCTCACCCCCACCCTTTCCCGCCGGGGGAGAGGGGGCCGGAGGCGAGGCGTGCGAGTGTCCTCGATAGCCGCAGGCTGGCGGCCAGCCGGGGGTCGGCGGGCGGGCTGCGCCCGCTCCCCCTCACCCCCACCCTCTTCCGCCGGGGGAGAGGGGGCCGGATTCGCCCTCGCACGCCGCGCGAGCGCCCTCGATGGTTCCGAGGGGGGGCGTGGGGGCGCAGCCCCCCACAGGCGACACGCGGGTTGCGTCGGAGAGCCGGGGTGCTCCGGACTGCTTGCCCAGGCCACTCGCCGGAGGCGCCGTGCGGCGTCCTACGAGAGGCGGATCGAGGAGAGGACGCGGCCCTGCACCTCGACGTTCTCCGGCGCGGTGTAGATCGGGTCCATCGCCGAGTTCATCGGTTGCAGCCGGATGCGGCTGCCCTCGTGGAAGAACTTCTTGAGCGTCGTCTCGTTCTCGTCGCGCAGCCAGACGGCGACCATGTCGCCGTCGTCGCAGCTCTGCGTCGCCTCGAGGATCACGATGTCCCCGTCGTCGATCAGCGCGTCGATCATCGAGGTGCCCTGGACCTTCAGCGCGAAGGCGTTGGACCGTCCGCGGGTTTGCGCCTCGGTGACGGCGACCTCCTCGTAGCCGGGCGGCAGCGTGTCCGGCGGCATCGGGATCGGTGAGCCGGCGGCGATCGCGCCGACGAGCGGGACGGTCATGCTGCCGCGCCGCCGGCCGGTGCCGTCGAGCAGCTCGATCGCGCGCGAGACCTCGCGGTCGCGCCGGATGTAGCCGCGCTCCTCGAGGCGCTTGAGGTTGTAGTCCACGACCGAGGTGGAGGAGATCTCGCAACCCTGCTGGATGTCGCGGATCGAGGGCGGGTAGTCCTTCTCGAGCAGGAAGGAGCGCAGGAAGTCGAGGATGCGCTGCTGCTTGTCCGACAGTCCGGAGCTGCGGTCGCGCGCCGCTTCCCGGTCCTCTTGCATCTCGGCCATTGCTGTCACCTCGCTCCCGCCCGGCAGTTAGCCCCCCATGCGCGTGCCGGGTACATATGTTCGCAACAAACGTATCCCCAGCCTCGCCCTGCGTCAAGCGCCGCCCGTCACGCCTCCGCGGGCGTTCACGCGATCGGGCCGGGGAGGGTGGGCGGTTGGCGCTACGCGGGCGGAGCCTCGGCGTCGTCGGGGCCGGCGTCTGCCTCGGTGGCAGCTTCCTCGCGGGCGGTCTGGCCTTCCTTGCGCTGCAGCTCGCGCTCGAAGGCGTCGACGGCGGGGCGCAGCGGGGCCGGGGTGGCGCCGCGCGCGGCCGTCCGCGCGGCAGCGCGCGCGGCGCTGCCGGCAGCGCCGCGTAGCTCGTCCTCGTGCTCGCGCGCGAACTCCGCGGTGTCCTGCGCGACGCGCGAGACCTGCGGCTTCAGCGCCTTGCCGAGGACCTCGCCCTTTTGCACTGCCTCGCGAGCGAGGCGCTCCGCCTCCGGCTTCGCGCGTTCGGCAGCCTCGCGCACCGTTCCGAGGGCGTCCTTCGCGGCCTGCTCGGCCGCCGGGCGGTGTCGCTCCGCCTCCTCGCGCACGTTGGCGGCCCCTTCGGTGGCGAGGCGCTGCGCCTGCTCGGCCAGCGCCCGCACGTGCGGCGCGGCGTCGGCCGCCGCCGCCTCGGCGCGTCGCTTAATCTGCGCGGCGAGGCCGCCCGCGCCGAGCGCGGAGCCGCGTCCGCGCAGCCGGCGCTTCTTCCCGCTCTTCGGGGCCTTGGCGCTGTCCTGCTCGCCGCTCACGAGCCGCCTCCGAGGCGCGCCCGCGCCTCGCGGATCGCGAAGGCGACCATGCCCGCGGTGGGCAGGCGGTGCCAGCCCTCGGGCGTGCTGTAGTAGCGCTCGCCGGAGGTCGTTTCCGGCGGCTCGCGCTCGCCGTACTCGATGTCCAGGCCCTCGATGCGGATCGTCGGCGAGCCGAGGCAGCGCAGCGCGCGCGCCTCGTCGTCCGAGGCGACCTCGATCGTCTCGATGGCGGCGTCCTCGAGCCCGGCGGCGGCGCTGCCCTCGGCGATCACGGTCAGCGCCTCCTCGGCGATCGCGTCGCCGCGGGCGATATAGAGATCGATCTTCATGCTTACTCCCTGCGCGCCAGAGGCTACGGATAGCCTACGGCTCGCGCTCCCCCCGCGCACGCCGCCACGCCTCGATGATCTCCGGGTCGTGGGGGAAGGCGAGGTCGGGGAGCGCGTCGGGCGGGAAGAAGCCCACCTCCAGCGCCTCGGGGCCGGGCCGCGGCGTCCCGGCGCTGATCCGGCCGGCCCAGGCGATGAATACGACCGGGTCGCCCGAGCTACTGTAGACGCCGAGCAGGCGCTCGATCTCGACCTCGACCGAGGCCTCCTCGAGGGTTTCGCGCCGCGCGGCCTCCTCGACCGACTCGCCGCGGTCGACGAAGCCGGAGGGGAACGACCAGAAGCCGTACATCGGGTCGTGGTTGCGGCGCACGAGCAGGATCGCGCCGTCCTGCTCGATCACGACGCCGGTGGCGAGCTTGGGGTTCTCCCAGCGCACGAAGTCGCAGCTCGGGCAGGCCGGCGGGCGCCGGCCGGAGGCCGCGGCGGCCGCGGTCTCCGAGGCAGCCTCGAGGGCGGTCCCGCAGTTCGGGCAGTAGCCGGGGCCCTCCACCGTCTCGTGGCCGTGGCCGTGGTCCTCCGTCATTACAGGTCCGTCACCGGGCACCGTCAGCGCGCCGTTAGCGGAAGAGGCCGACGCGGCGGAAGCGCTCGAGGTAGCGGCCGTCCTCTTCGCGCCAGCGCTCGCGCACCATCTCGACGAAGTCCTCGCGCCCGCCGAACTGGCTGACGTGCGCCATCAGCCCCTCGATCTTCGTATCGGCCACGCTCGAGATGTCGACCTCGACGGTCGGCTCGTTCGCGCCCCAGAGGTAGAGCTCGCGCACCTTGTGGGTGGGCAGGCCGCCCTCGATCTGCTCGGGGAAGTTGAGGCGGTCGCGGGCGGTGGGGTAGACGGCGTCGACGGCGGCGAGGCCGCTGGTGCGGTGGTCGTTGTGGTTCACGAACGAGTTGTTGATGATCACCGGCTCCGGGTCGTGGGTGTAGACGGCGAACGGCTGGAAGGCGCGGATCTCGCGCGTGACGGCGCCCAGCAGCTCGCGTGAGTAGACCAGCTCCCCGTCCGTATAGCCGAGGAAGACGACCGAGCCGACGCCGAGGATGCGCGCCGCCTCGCGCTGCTCGCGCTCGCGCGCGGCGACGAGCGTTTCCGGAGTGAAGGCGGGGTCGTCGGACCCCTTCGAGCCGTCGGTGACGACGAGGTAGCGGACCTCCCAGCCGGCCGTGGCGAGCAGCGCGGCCGTCCCGCCCGCGCCGAAGTCGGCGTCGTCCGGGTGCGCCGCCACGACGAGGGCGCGGCGCAACTCGCCCTCGTCCGGGTCCGGCTCGCCGGGCGGCTGGCCGCCGAAGAGGTCTTCCAGGCTTGCGCTCATCGGGGCTCCGTTTCAGGCGTGGGCTCGGGGTCGCGTGCGCCATCGTAGCGCGCGTCCGCCGCGCCGGGCGGCCAGTTGCTCATCCCGCGTGCGGCGGCGGCCTGGCGGTGGCGCGCCCCGTTCACCACCAGCGAAGCGAGCGCGAAGAAGAGGACCGAGAGCGCGACCACGCCCACCATGATCGTGAGCGCGAGGCGGTACGAGCCCGTCGCGTCGAACAGCGCGCCGGCGGCGATCGGGCCGAGCGCCGTACCCGGGAACGCGAGCATCATCATCGCGCCGGTGATCGTCCCGAAGTGGCGCACGCCGAACGTACGATTGATCAGCGTCGGCTCCAGCATCGGCACGAAGGCGCCGCCGAGGCCCCACATCACGACGAAGACGGCGAGGCTTGGCGTGGACGTGGAGATCACCACCGTCATGAGCGCCGCGACCTGTGTCAGCGCGACCACGATCGCGAGCAGGAAGACGCGGCGGATCCGCCCCAACACCAGCAACCCGAACGGCAACCTCGAAAAGCCGCGCACGGCGGCGCCGATGGCGACGACGAGCGCCGCCTGCTCGACTCCGCTCGTCTCGAAGAAGTCCAGTTGCAACGTGGAGAACGTCGCGGGCGCGATGAAGAAGGTCATGAACGCGCCGGCGAGCAGCCAGAAGGCCGGCGATCGCAGCGCTTCTCCGATCGAGAAGCCGGCGGTCTCGGAGGAGCTCGCCCGCGCCTCGCTCTCCGTCATCCCCTCGACCTGCAGGCCGATGCTGGAGGGACGGTCGTGGACCAGCAGCAGCGCGATCAAACCGTTGATGAGCAGGAGCAGCAGCGCGCTGGTGATCATCACCGCCGACCAGTCCCAACGCTCCTCGATCATCGAGAGCGGGAGCACACCGATGCCGGCGATGCCGAAGCCGACGGTGAGGACGCCGAGCGCCATCTGGCGACGCCGCTGGAACCAGCGCGTCACCAGCCAGCTGTAGCCCACCGGGAAGACCATCGAGCGCCCGACGCTGACGACGGCCCAGCCCACGCCGACCTGCCACAGTTCATTCGCCTGGGAGGTCGCCAGCAGCGCCACGGCGGACATCGCGGACCCGACGAGGATCGTCTCGCGCGCGCCGCGCGTGTCCATCCAGCGGCCGGCCAGCGGGCCCGAGACCGCGGAAACCAGCGAGCCCAGCATGAACGCGACGACCACCGGGAAGCGCCGGGCCTCGCCGTCCACGGTGAACTCCTCGGCAAGCGCCGGGATGTAGATCGTGATCGTCCAGAACATCGTGGCGGCCGCGATGCTCGAGCAGAGGATCCCGAGGACGAGGATCACCCACCCGTAGTAGACCGGACTGCGCAGGGCAATGGCGCGTCTCAGGGGACGGTCTCGCGAGTCGTTGGGGCGGCCTCTGCCGAACCGTCCGCGCCCTCCGGCGCCTCGTCATCGTCAAGCCGTCGCGCCTCGACGGCGGCGATGCGCAGGTCGTCCATCTCGGCGATCGCGAACTCGTAGCCGCCGAGGTCGACCGTGTCGCCGACCTGCGGGATCTCGCGCAGGTGCTCCAGCAGCAGGCCCGCCACCGTCTTGTAGGGGCCCGGTTCGACCTCGATGCCGAGCAGCTCGCCGAGGGTGTCGGCGCTCTCCGCAGCGTCGATGCGCACGATGCCGCCGGGGCGGCGCACGGACGTCTCCTCGGGCACCTCGAACTCGTCCTGCAACTCGCCCACGATCTCCTCGAGCACGTTCTCGAGTGTGACGATACCGTCGGTGCCGCCGTACTCGTCGACGGCGATGGCGGTCTGTGTGCGGCGCACGCGCATCAGGCGCAGCAGCTCCTGCACGCTCATCTGCGCCGGCACCATCAGTGGCTCGCGGACCAGCTCGTCGAGCGAGGCGTCGCCTTCGACCAGCAGCAGGTCACGCGCGTGCAGCACGCCGATCACGTTGTCGAGGTCGTCGCGGTAGACGGGATAGCGCGAGTGGCGGTGCTCCTTGGCGAAGGCGGTGGCCTCGTCGACGGGCGTCTCGGCGGGGATCGCGATCACCTCGGGGCGGGGGGTCATGACGCTCTCCACGTTGAGGCTGGAGAAGCGGATCACGCGCTGCAGCATGAACTCCTGCTGCGCGTTGAGCTCGCCCGCGTCGCGGCTCGCACGCACCACGAGGCGCAGCTCCTCGGAGCCGAGGTGCTTGTTCGATTCGACGTCGCGGCTGACGCCGAGCAGCTTCGAGACGGCCCAGCCGCTCTCGTTCAGGACCCAGATCGCGGGGCGGAAGGCGGCGCGAAAGAGCCGCAACGGGCCGGCGATGAGCAGCGCGACGCGCTCCGGGTACTGCAGCGCGACGCCCTTCGGCGCCAGCTCGCCGGCGATGACGTGCAGCGCGGTGATGATGGTGAAGGCGAACGCCACGGCGACGGCGTGCCCGCCAATCGGGCCGACGACGGGCTCGAGCAGCCCGGCCAGCGCGGGCTCGCCGATCCAGCCGAGGGCGAGGCTGGCGAGGGTGATCCCGAACTGGCAGGCGGCGATGTAGCTATCGAGGTTGCGGATGCCGTCGTCGACGTTGCGTGAGCCGGGCGCCCCCTCGGCGAGGAGCTGCTGCACGCGCGTGCTTCGCACGGTGACGAGCGCGAACTCGGCCGAGACGAAGAAGCCGTTGAGCAACACAAGGAAGAGGACGGCGAGCAGACCGCCGCCGATTTCGAGCACAGTGCCCTCCCAGGCCCTAGCAGGCTATCGAGCGTACTACAGTCTATGGACGGGTGCTGTACCCACTCACCACCGTGGTGCAGCGATTGAGAGAGGCGTCCGGTAGCTTGGGTGCTGTGTCCTGGGCGGAACGGACTATTCGCTTGCTACAGTTGCACGCGACGTCTGGTCGGCCGCCACGAGCTCGTGGTGAGGCACGGGAACGCCGACGCGACCCTGAAACGAGTAGAAGCGCTGCATCACGTTGAAGACGTAGCGTTCGACTAGCACCGTCCGGCGGTGCACGATCCCGTTGGTGAGTTGGGCGTACAACTCGTCGGTGGGCACCGCGAGCAGACGCTTGAAATCGGCAGCCAGCTCTGGCAGCCCGTCGCCTTGTGCTTCCTCCTCCGCAAGCACGTTTCGCAGGAACTGATATCGGTCGTTTTGGTTCTGCCGGACTTCCTTCCAAAGCCGGGCATTGAGCGACTTGGCTCTTCTCAATTCTCCGGCCTCTTGGACTTCACAAAGGAGTATGCGAGGTACAAGTCGTTGCTCTAGCACTTCGGCTGCTCGACGGGCCTCGAAGTCCTGCTCCAAATCGCAGTCAGGTGTCATGACCATTGCATACGGATGCACGATGGTACGCACTGTACCCGGTGTTGCAGAATCGAATTCCTCCTGCACACGCCGGATCTCAAGCACGTGCGTGATCACTTCACCTTGCCATAGGCGCCCTTTAGTGGGCGATGGCGCATAGACGCGTGGCTGGGAAGGCTGGCCGGACAAGCGCGATCAAATCATTGCCTAGTCAGCGTTGTCATCCAGGGGCACGGTTGGTCTCACGGATATACCCCCGTCTCGCACGGCCACCGGACTACCGAGCCTGGTCAGCGGCTCCTGTTCGATTGCGGGGGCCGTCACGTAGAACGCAATGATGTCGCGCAGGGAGTCCACGAGTTCTTGAAGCCCCTCACGCGGGCACAAATTGACCAAGGTGTGGGCGACCGCACGAGTGTAGTGGTCCGTATCCCACGCTTCGTCGCCGCTCAGGAAGAACGCCATCCCGCCGTTCGGCAACCACGCGACTTCAGAGTCGATACCCGAGCCAGTGTGCCATCCAGGATCCAGCAGTGGTTCAATCTGGATCAGAGGGCTCAAGTGCTTGGTGAAGTCGCGGTGAGATGCACCACTGAAATAGTCTGCCTGCGTCTCGATTCGCGTGGTCAAGAACTGCGATTGCATCGGTGCCATCGGTGTCGCCCTCCTTGAAGAAGTCGCCGTCGATCAAGTATGCCAACTCTTTAGGATCGGACTCATCACTGCGAAGATTAACGAGTCCATGGTTAAGGGTTAGCCTGATGCCGTCCTCGTCCGGAGAGAACTGGAGCTGCTTTAGGAGGCCCACTATCTGCCCCTCCAGATCCTCGCTGAGCAATTCCCCAGCAAGCTCTGGGCGAAACAGCGTTGACCATGGCGACTCCGAGAGTCCGAGGGCAGAGCGGAGAATCACGTCCTTGTACCTAAGCCCGATCCTCCTGAAGCCCGACGGGCGATATAGCTCTTGAACTTCACTAATGATGAGCTTGAGTTGCTCGCGAAAGATCTCCCACCGCTCGTATTGAGTTGTCGTGAGGGCAACGAAGTCGCGTGCGAGGGTGACGCGCGATGAGTCATCCTTTGACCGAAACTCGTAGCTCACTGACTCTCCGGTGGGTCCAACAAGGTTGTCGAGAGCGCTTCGAATTGGATCGGGAAGGTCCGTCGGCATATCAAGCCCTACGCTGCGGTTTTCAGCATAGCGCGGGTAGTCCGCGCGGATCCGATCTTGGAACTCCGCTGGCGGCTCCGTCTGGATTCTGAGGATCGGGTCGAATCGCAACTGGCAGACCACCTCCGCGAGAGGGTTCTTTCCATAAATGACTCGTGGGGCGTCGGGAAAACGCATCGCCTGATTACTCCTGCTGTGGATTATACAAGGGCTCGCTTGTGAGCTAGCTTCACGATGCGATGGCTCGCCCGTTCCGAGGGGTTCAAGCACCTGTGCACGCGAACGATTCGGGACAGCACCGTAGCATGTTCGTGCACTACTCGCGCCCCAGCGTCAGCCCCAGCACGTCGGCGAGCTCGACAAGCGCGGGGATGGCCGTCGCGCCGTAGAGGGCGCCGGACTCGATGCTGCGGGCGATCGCCAGCAGGGTTTCGATAGCGCGAGGGGTGTCGAAGTCGTCGTCCATGGCGTCCATGAACTCGTTGCGCAGCGGCTGCACGCGGAGCTGGTCGGGCGGGCCGCCCGGGCTCGCCGGCGCGCGGCGGAGGAGCGCTGCCTGCTCCTCGGCGCGTGCGAGGACGGCGTCGGTCCAGGGGTGCTCTTCGCGGTAGTGCGTGCCCAGCAGCGCGAGGCGGATCGCGTCCGGCGCGTGGCCCGCCGCCAGCAGCTCGCCGACCTTCACGAGGTTGCCGAGCGACTTCGACATCTTCACGCCGTCCAGCGTGAGCGTGCCGATGTGCATCCAGCAGCCGACGAACGGCGCTGCCCCCGTCGCATGCTCCGACTGCACGATCTCGGACTCGTGGTGCGGGTAGACCAGATCGCTCCCGCCGCCGTGGATGTCGATCCGGTCGCCGAGGTTCGCGCGCGCCATCGCGGAGCACTCGATGTGCCAGCCGGGTCGGCCGCTGCCCCAGGGCGCATCGAAGACTGCGCCGGGGTAGTCCGAGGGCTGCCAGAGCAGGAAGTCGAGCGAGTCGCGCTTCAGGTGCTCGGGCTCCTCGGGCATTGTGTCGGTGCGGGGAGCGTTGCGCAGCTGGTCCGGCGTCATGCCGCTGAGCGCGCCGAAGGCGGGCGCGCTGCGCGCGTCGAAGAAGACGTGGCCCTCGGCCTCGTAGGCGTGGCCGCGCTCCAGCAGCAGCGAGATCAGCTCGACGATCTCGGGGATGCTCCCGGAGACGCGCGGGAAGGCGTCCGGGCGCAGGACGTTGAGCGCGTCCATGTCCTCCAGGAACTGCGTGTGTGTCTCCTCGGTCAGCTCCGCGATCGAGAGGCCGCGCTCGGCGGAGACGCGCACCATGTCGTCGTCGATGTCGGTGATGTTCTGGATGTGGCGGACCTCGAAGGACTGGAACTCCAGGTAGCGCCTCACCACGTCGAAGACGACGTAGGTGAGGGCGTGCCCGAGGTGTCCGGCGTCGTAGGGCGTGATGCCGCAGACGTACATGAGGACGCGGCGATCCTCGATGGGTCGGAACGGCTCCGTGCGGCGCGAGAGCGTGTGGTGGATCCCGAGCAGCAGCGGCTCCTCGTCGTGCGGACCGGGTCGCCCGGGCTTGCGTCGCCGCGCGATCCCCTGCGATCTCGCCGCCGGTGACCCGCGAGCGGCGCCGCGCATCGTAGCATGAGCACCGGCGTGATCGAGGCCGCGCGAAGCCGCGCGCGGCGTAGCCGGAGGAGGGCGCGGTGCTGCTTGCACGGGCACGGGTTCGGGGCAGGGTGGTGCATGCGATCGTCGAGGACGGCGCGCTGCACCTGATCCGCGGCGGCCTCTTCGGCCGGCGCGAGCGCAGCGGCGAGGTCGTGCCGCTCGAGGAGGCGCGCCTGCTCGCGCCGACGCGCCCTTCGAAGGTGCTGGCGATCGGCCTTAACTACCGCAGCCACCTCGACTCCGGCGGGGCGCAATCGGCGGGCGCGCGCCCGGCGCCCGCGCAGCCGGAGCCGTTCATCAAGACGCCGAGCTCCGTGATCGGCCCCGGCGAGGCGATCGTGCTGCCGCCCGGCGCGGGCCGCGTCGACGAGGAGGGCGAGGTCGTCGCGGTGATCGGCCGCCGCGGACGCAACATCCCCGAGGAGCGCGTGGACGACCATGTCCTCGGCTACACCTGCGGCAACGACGTCTCCGCGCGCCCCTGGCAGCGCGGCGACCTCCAGTGGTGGCGCGCCAAGTCCGCCGACACCTTCACCGCCGTCGGTCCCT
Source organism: Dehalococcoidia bacterium (assembly GCA_965207415.1). GTDB lineage: Bacteria > Chloroflexota > Dehalococcoidia > UBA2979 > UBA2979 > VXMT01. The sequence continues at coordinate 1,814,259 of CBDBMD010000003.1, read as the reverse complement.
GGATCGCGACCGACCTTGACCCGGAGACGATCCCGATTGCGGTGCGACTCAATGGCGAGGTGATCCAGCAGGCGACGACGGCCGACCTGATCCACTCGATCCGGCGCTGCATCGCCCACATCTCAAGCGCGATGACGCTGGAGCGCGGCGACCTGATCTTCACCGGCACGCCTGGCGAGACGCATCAACTCGCCGACGGCGACATCGTCGCGGTCGAGGTCGGTGATGTCGGGGTGCTGCGCAACCCGGTGGTCGAGGGTTGAGCGCCCGCGCGGTCTGATCGGCCGGCCTGGTCGATTGGAGGAGAGGGCGCGATGACCGACGGCGGCCGCACGCTGCGCCTCGCCCTGTTACAGCTCCCCGCCTTCGAGCTGGCCGACCACGAGGCGGCCTGGCAGGAGCTGCTGCGCCGCATCGACGAGGCCGCGGCCGGCTCGTCGGCTGGAGCGCCGGACCTGATCGTGCTTCCCGAGGCGAGCTACCCGGCCTACTACCTGCACTCGCGCGAGGCCTACGAGGCCGCCAACGTCTACGCCGACGAGGAGGTCGAGGACGTCCTCGGGGAGCACGCGGCGCGGCACGGCTGCGCGATCGCGGTCGGCCTCGTGCAGCGCGGTGGCGATGACGCGGCGAGCGATGGCCTGCTGCGCAACGTGGCGGTGCTGTTCGGGCGCGATGGGCGTGTCGCCGCCAGGCAGCCCAAGCGCTTCCTCTGGCACTTCGACCGCCGCTGGTTCGCGCCCGGCGAGGCGGGCGCGCCGATCGCCCTCGAGGCGAGCGGGGCAGGCACTGCCGAAGCGGTGGGCCAGGCCGGGCTGTTCATCTGCTCGGACGGCCGCCTGCCGGAGATCACGCGCGAGCTCGCGCTCGGCGGCGCGGACCTGCTCGTCGACTGCACGGCCTGGGTTTCCTCGGGCCGCGATCCGGCGGCGCTCTCCAACCCGCAGGTCGACTACATGCTGGCGGCGCGGGCAATCGAGAACGGCGCCTGGATCGCCGCCGCTGACAAGGTCGGCGTCGAGGCCGACAGCATCGTCTACGCCGGACGCAGCGGCGTCGTCGACCCGAGCGGGCGCTGGCGCGCGCAGGCGCCGAGCGACAGCCCGGGCATCGTGCATACCGTCATCGACCTCGACGAGGCGAGCGGCCCGCCGGTCGCCCCGCGCATCGAGCTGTACGGTGCGGCGGCGGTCTCCGGCGACGCGCTGACCGAGCCGGACCCACCCGGTGCCGCGGAGATCGTGCGGGTGGCCGCCGCGGCCATCGAGGTCTCGCCGTCGGCCGTGGCGCTGATGGAGCGGCTGCGCGCCCTCGTCAGCACGCTCGCCACGCAGGGAGCGGAGCTCGTCGTGCTGCCGGACCTTGCGAGGACGGACGCGCACGCGCTGGACGAGGTCGAGCTGCTGCCGTTGCTGCGGACGCTCAGCGCGGACTCCGGCGTGATGCTCGCCGTCGGTCTCGCCGAGCGCGACGGTGCGGCCACCTACAAACGGCTCTCACTGCTCGCCGGCGGCGAGGTGATCGCGTCCTGCCGGCAGGCGCACCTCGACGAGGCCGAGCGCGCCGCCGGCTACAGCCCCGGCTCCGACCCGCCGCCGCTGGTGGAGACGCGCCTCGGGCGGATCGGGCTGCTGCTCGCCGGCGACGCGCTCGCGCCGGAGCCGGCGCGCGGGCTGCGGCTCCAGGGTGCGGAGCTGCTGGTCTGGTGCGCGCAGCCGCTGCCCGGCCTCGCGCCCGAGGCGCTGCGCGCCCTCGCGCGATCACGGGCGGCGGAGAACCGCGTCTGGCTCGCGGCGTCCGCCGGCTCCGAGGAGGCAGGCGGCGCATACGTCGTCGACCCCTCGGGCGCCGTCGCCGCCGAGGCGCTGGCCGGAAGGCCGATCGCGGTCGCGGCGGACGTGCAGCGCGGGCTGGCGCGCTCGAGTCGCGTCGCCCCGGACACCGACCCGATCGCGGAGCACCGCCCGGCGGGCTACCTCACAAGCGGCGAGTCCTGAGCGAAGAGCCGCGCCCTCGCACCGGGCGGTACTCCTCGCTCAGCTCCAGCTCCGAGGCCGCTCGGCGCAGTGGGTGCAGATGAGGCTGGGTCCCGGGTCGGATGGCAGGAGCCGTTCCGGCCGCCCGGCCGGCAAGCTGGCGACCGTGAGCAGCGCGCGGCCGTGGATGATCTTGTCGATCGTGCTCTTGAGCGAGCGATCGCGGATGTCGGGCGGGCGCAGGTGGTCCTGGCAGAACTGCAACCGGCACCGCGAGCAACCGGCGCCCATCCGCTCCCGACAGCCCTCGAGGGCGCATTCGTTTCGCCTGTTCGACCCCGCGACGCGTGCGCGCCACTCCTGTTGCTCGCGCAGGTCCTCGAGCTTCGCGCGACAGCTCCTGCCGGCGCAGACGTGCGTGTAGTCCTCGCCGCGCTCGCCGTGTTGCCTGCAGAAGGGGCGGGTGCAGTAGACGCACTCGCTCACGGCGCGGCGGCCGCAGCCGCGGCGCAGGAAGCTCGATCCGAACTTGCAGGCCCCTGAGCTCACGGCGTACCGCCGATCCCGGCGCTCGAGGCTCTGGACTTGGAGCCGGACGCCGAGGGTCCATTACGGGCATTGTGGCACGCGTGAGGCGGCCGTGCGCCCTCGCGCCACCTCCGCGGACCCGTCAGTCCCAGAGCTTGCGGCGCTCCTGGCAGTGGGTGCAGACGACGGCCAGCACCTTCGCGGCAGGCTGCACCGAGTGGTCGGCGATCTCTCGTTCCTGGATGTGCTCGGCGCAGAACAGCATCCGGCAGCGCGAGCACTGGTGACGCATCCGCTCCGCGCAGTCCTCCACCGCACACACGCTCACGCGATTTGCCGCGGACACGCGGTTGCGCCACTCCGCGTGCGCCCGCAGATCGCGCAGCTTCTCGCTGCAGCGCTTGCCGGCGCAGACGTCCATGTAGTCCTCGGCGCGCTCGCCGTGCTCCTCGCAGAAGGGGCGGCCGCAATAGACGCAGTCGGTGATGGCGTCGCGGGTGCAGCCGCGACGCAGGAAACCCGATCCGTATCCGCAGGTCTGTGCGTTCACGGCGACGCCGCCGTTTCCCGGCGCCGCGCCTCGGGGTCGCTTCGGGACGGCGAGGGCGGGACCGATCGGCATTCTTGCACAGGCGCGCGGTCCCCCGCGCGCCTGTCGGGAATCAGTTCGGGGAGGTGCCGGCGCTCTGGATCTGCAGCATGATCTGCGTGTAGCCCTCGTTCTCCTCGAACGTGTCGAACGAGGCCGAGCCTTGCAGGGCGCGGTCTTCCGAGGCGAATTCGAGGATCGTCGAGAAGCCCACGGCCTGGTCTTCGATGATCTCCCAGCCTTCGGCCTCGATGCGTTCGCGGTAGAGGTCGGCGATGTCGAACGATGATCCGGCCGCGAGCACCGTCAACTGGTACCCGGAGACGCCGGGCTGGCTGCTCCAGAACAGCTCCGTCACCGTCTGGTCGCCCTCGAGCAGGGAGGCGGCGGGGAATTGTTCGGGCAGCGGCCGTCCGTCCTCCGGCAGTTCGTACGCGGGCTCCTCCGGCGGGATCGCGGGCTGGGTCTGGATCAGGTAGATGACCGTCGAGCCGGGGCCGGACTCCGCCGCGGTCGTATCGCCATCCCCGGCAGCGTCGCCGTCGCCGCTCTCATCCGCCTCGGTTGCGTCGTCCGCCGCGTCCAGATCCGGCGTGCGCGGCAGGATCCAGGCGAAGCCGCTGACGTCGGCGCTGATCGTGTTCTGGAACTGGACGAAGCCGAGGTCCTCGTTCGAACGGGCGCCCGTCACCTGCCACGGCGACTGGTCCACCTGCTCGCCGACGAGCCGCTCGGCATCGATTTGCGCACCGGGCGTGTCGTAGACGATGAAGAACGCGAGCTCGCCGTTCGTCCGCCGCGTCACGACTGATCCGAGGAGTTCACCCTCGGGGTGCACCGGCAGCGCGACCGGCAGGTCGATGAACAGATCGTCGGCGGTGGCGGACGGATCTTCGGTGGCTGCGATGCCTGCGGCGAAGCGCGCGAAGGCGTCGTTGCGGTCCGCCTCCCAGAGCCCGGCAAACTCCTCGGTGGTCACGCCCGCGAGCTCGGCGATGGACGCGAGCCGCTCGTCGGCGGCCCCGATGGCGTTCGAGATCGCCGCGACGGTGGACGGGTTCAGCGCCACCTGGAGGCCGGGGACGATGGCCGCGGACCGGGACTCGACGATGGTGCCGAGCGGTTCGCCGACGGTCATCAGCCGGGCGGCAACGGCGGCGCCCGCCTCGGCGTCGGTCGCGGACGGCTCGGCCGCCGGCTCCTCGCCGTCCTGGCAGGCGGCGATCAGCACGGCGAACAGCAGGGCAAGTATGGCCGCGCCGGCGGTGCGCGCTCGTCGCATCAGGAGTCCTGTCCATGCGAGCGGAGCGCCAGTCGCCGCAAGCCCGAGCAGTGCGATGGATGGGGTGGGTGAGGGGATTTGAACCCCCGATCTCCAGGGCCACAACCTGGCGCCTTTGACCGCTAGGCGACACCCACCACGCAGAGCCGCGGCCCGGGGCCGCGCAGATCGAGTGTAGCAGCGCCCCGCACTCACCGGCGAGGGACGCGAGGCCCGGCCGGGGCCGCGCAGTGGAGCCTACTGCGCGGCGATGGCGCGGTACTTGCCGCGGAAGAAGAGCAGCGGGTCCGCGTCCGGGCGGACGATCTCGCAACTGGCGACCTCGCCAACGAAGATCTTGTGGTCGCCGCCGTCGAGGATGCTGTGCGTGCGGCAGTCCAGCCAGGCGATGGAGCCCTCGATCAGCGGCGAGCCGAGGTCGCTCATGTGGTACGCCGTGTCGCCCATCGGGTTGTCGGGCGAGGTGGTGCCGGCGAAGAAGTTGGAGACGCCCTCCTGGTCGTCGGCGAGGATGTTGATCGCGAACTTGCCCGCCTGGTCGATCACCGGGTACGAGGTGGCCTTCAGGTCTACGCAGACGAGGAACAGCGTCGGCTCCAGCGAGAGCGCGGAGATCGCGTTCGCCGTCAGGCCTCGAGGGCCATCGTCGCCGATCATCGTGACCACCGAGACGCCGGTCGCGAAGTTGCCGCAGACATCGCGGAACATGCGGGTATCGATGCCGGAGGAACTGGTCGTCATGGTCGCATCCTCTCAGAGGTGCCGCGGCGGAGGCTGGCCGGCCGCACTGCTAGACTGAGAGATACCGGACCGCGCCGCCGAGCGCCACCCCGGCGGGGGCGGCCGGAGCCCCTCGGGACGCTCTCCGAATCGAGGCCAAGCATGTCGCCGAACCCCGCCCTGCAATGCCCGCGCGACGGCGCCGACCTGATCGTCGAGCACATGCACGGCATCGAGGTCGACCACTGTGGCGCCTGCAACGGGCGCTGGCTGGACCATCACGAACTCGACGACCTCGAGGCGACGAAGGCGGACGAGGACGAGCGCCGCGGCACGATCCGTTTCGCGGAACGCGACTCGGACCTGGACTGTCCCGTCTGCGGCGAGCGGATGGCGGCCTTCAACTACCGCGCCTACGACCTGGAACTCGACACCTGCCGCGACGAGCACGGCTTCTGGCTCGACGCCGGCGAGGAAGGCCGCGTGCGCGACATCATCGACGAGCGCGTGCGCGGCCTGAAGCGCTCCGCGTCCGCCGAGGCGGCGTGGGGCGACTTCCTCGACGGCCTCGGGGGGCGGGGCGGAGGCGGGGCCTGGGGTTCCGTGCGCCGCTTCTTCGGTGGACGCCGCTGACGCGCCCGCCCCGCTGCAGCCCGCTGCATACAATCGCCACATGAGGGCGCTCGCATGACCACCGAGACCGTCGGCCGTGCTTCTGCATTCGACGCTGCCGGGGCGATGGCGCGACACATCGAGGCCGGGGACCAGCTCGCCGCGCTCACGCTCGCCCGCGAACTGCACCCCGCGCAGCTGGCGGATGCCTTCGCCGGCATCGATATCGAGGTCAGCGCGCTGCTGGTGCAGCGCCTGGCCCCGCGCGAGCTGGGCGCCGCGATCGCCTACCTGGAGCCGCACTACCGCGAGGATCTGCTCGTCGGCCTCGCGCCGGAGCGCATCGCGCAGGTGCTGGACGGCGTCGCCGACGACGTGGCGACGGACATCGTCCAGGACCTTCCGGAGGAGATAGGCAAGCAGGTGCTGGCCGCCCTCTCCGAGCGGCAGCAGCACGCGATCGATCACCTCATGGCGCACGAGGAGGAGAGCGCCGGCGGTCTCATGACCGGGCAGCGCATCGCGATGCCGCCCGAGCGGCTCGCCGGCGAGGCGATCGACGAACTGCGCGCCCTCCGCCCCGACGCGACGCAGCCCTTCTACATCTACGTCACCGACGCGGCCGGCCGCCTCGAGGGCGTCGTGAACCTGCGCTCGCTGCTGATCGCCCCTCCCGAAACGCCGATCGCCGAACTCGCCGTGCGCGACGTGGTCTCCGTGACCGCCGCCACCGACCAGGAGGAGGCGGCGCGCGTGCTCAAGCAGTACAAGCTGCTCTCGCTGCCCGTCGTCGATGATGACGGGCGCCTGCTCGGCGCGATCACCGCCGACGACCTGATCGACGTGCTCGAGGACGAGGCGACCGAGGACATGTTCCGGCAGGTCGGCGTCCACGAGGACGAGGACCTGCGATCGATCGCGCGCTCGGTGCGCTTCCGGCTGCCGTGGCTGCTGGTGAACCTGCTGACGGTGCTGCTCGCGGGGTTCGTCGTCGCGCTGTTCGAGAGCACGGTCGCCCGCGTCGCCGTGCTCGCGGCCTTCCTCCCGGTGGTCGCGGGGCAGGGCGGGAACGCCGGCATCCAGACGCTGACCGTCGTGATCCGCTCGCTCGCCGTCGGGCGCCTCCAGGGCCGCAACGTCTGGCAGGTGGTGCTGCACGAGGCGGCGACGGGGCTGATCAATGGCATCGTGATCGGCGTGGCGGTTGGCCTGGTGGCGTGGCTCTGGCAGGGGAGCGCCGCGCTCGGCCTGATCGTCGGCTTCGCCCTCGCCGCGAACATGCTCGTTGGGGTCGTCGCCGGCGTGCTGATCCCGATGGGCCTGCAGCGCTTCCGTTCCGACCCCGCGCTCTCGGCGGGCATCTGGCTTACGACGGCGACCGACGTGCTCGGCTTCGCCGTCTTCCTCAGCCTCGCCGCGCTGTTCGTGAGCGCGATCGATTGACTGTCGCGAGGGGGATCGCGCCCGCTCAGACCTCGGAGTAGCGGAAGCAGCCGGTCACGTGGTCGTTCACGAGGCCGGCCGCCTGCAGGTAGGCGTAGCAGATCGTTGGGCCCACGAAGTTGAACCCGCGCGCCCGCAGGTCGCGGCTCAGCGCCCGCGACTGCTCCGTCTCCGCCGGGAGCTCCTCGAGCGACGCGAAGGCGCTTCGTCGGGGCGCCCCGCCGACGAACGCCCAGACGTAGGCGTCGAACGAGCCGTGCTCGGATTGCACCTCGAGGAACGCGGCGGCGTTGCGCACCGCCGAGGCGATCTTCGCGCGGTTGCGGATGATCCCGGCGTCCCCGAGCAGGCGCTCGCGATCCTCGTCGCCGAAGCGGGCGACGGCGGCCGGGTCGAAGCCGGCGAAGGCGGCGCGGTAGCCCTCGCGGCGTGCGAGCACGGTGCGCCAGCTCAGCCCGGCCTGCGCGCCCTCGAGGATCAGGAACTCGAAGTGGGTGCGGTCGTCGTGGACGGGCACGCCCCACTCGCGGTCGTGGTAGTCGCGCATCAGCGCGTCGCCGCCCGCCGCCCACTCGCAGCGGGTGCGGCCGTCAGCCACGAGGTGATCGATCTGCCGGCGTGATCGTGGGGCTGGTGGCACCGAATGTCACCATGGCGCTGCAAGGCAAGTGGCGCATCAGCCGTGAGGCGGCCAGCGCTTGTCTATGAGGTGTGCCGCGATCCAGACCGTGACTACGCAGGCAACCCCGGCCGCAATCGCGACTGCCGCGGGACCGGGCGTGAGCCGGATCAAGGCGATGCCGCCAAGGATGGCGACGGCGTTATAGACCAGGAAGCGCACTCCCCCACCCAGAAACCGGCGGGTGCTCCGCTGCCGGCGGTCCATCGCCGTTCCTTCCCTGCGACCCTGCGGGCTGGGTCCAGCCGTCACGCGCGCTCCTACGCGCCCGCCTCAGCGATCAGTGGCGCGGGCGCGTAGCTGTCGTCGTCGCGGGTGGCGTCGAGGGCGGAGAGCAGCTGCGCCAGCGTCGCGTAGCCGACCGCTTGCCCCCACGTCACCGGGCCGCGCGGGTAGTTCGTCGCGTGCTGCATCGCCGCGTCGATGTCCTCGGCGCTGGCCGCACCGTCGCCGAGGGCGCGCGCCGCCTCGTTCAGCACGGAGCCGAGGATGCGTGCGAAGGCGTAGCGCTCCGCCGCGCTCGCTTGTGCGAGCTCCTCGGGGTCGCACAGCGCGGCTGCCTCGACGAAGGCGTCGACGGCGGCCGTGAGCTCCGCTGAGAGATCCAGCGGCGAGCCCTCGCCGCCGGCGTTCTCGCCGGGCGGGTCGCTGCCGTAGTCGTAGACGCCGCTGCCGGTCTTGCGGCCGAGCTGGCCACCCTCGACGAGCCGCGCCTGCGCGGCCGGCGGCTCGAAGCGCGCGGGCTGGCCGGAGCGCTCGAAGACGGAGACCGTCACCGCGTAGTTGACCTCCAGCCCGACGAGGTCGGCGACCTGCATCGGGCCCATGCGGAACTGCCCCAGCTTGCGCATCGCGCCGTCGATCACGTCGGGCCCGCCGACGCCCTCGTCGAGCATGCGGAAGGCTTCGACGTAGGAACTGCGGGCGACGCGGTTGACGATGAAGCCGGGCGCGTCCGCCGTGCGGGCGGGCACCTTGCCCCAGGCGCTTGCCGTCTCCGCCACCAGGCTGGCGGCGTCGTCGCTCGTCGCCTCGGCGGCCACGACCTCCACGAGCGCCATCACCGGCGCGGGGTTGAAGAAGTGCATCCCGACTACGCGCGAGGGGTTGCGCAGCGGACTCGCGATGTCGCCGACGGCGAGCGACGAGGTGTTGGTCGCCAGCACCGCGTCCGCGGGCGCGGCCGCGTCGAGCCGCGCGAACAACGCCTGCTTGGCGTCGAGCTCCTCGATCACGGCCTCGACGACGAGTTCGACGCCTTCGAGGTCGTCGATGGAGCCCTCGACGAGGCGTCCGAGGACGGCGGCGTGCTCCTCCGCGGACATCGCGCCGCGGTCGACCTGGCGCTGGAGGCGCGCGCCGACGGACTCGCGGGCGCGTTCGACGGCGCCGGGCTGCGTGTCGATCAGCCGCACGGTGCAGCCGTGCGTTACCGCTACCTGGGCGATGCCGGCGCCCATCGTGCCCGCGCCGAAGATTGCGACCTGTTCGACGGCCATCGTGCTAGCAGCGCTCGACTACGGCCGCCATGCCCTGGCCGCCGCCGATACACATCGTCTCGAGGCCGATCTCGGCGTCGTTGCGCTCCATCTCGTGGAGCAGCGTCGCCATGATCCGCACGCCGGTCGCGCCGACGGGGTGGCCGATCGAGATGCCGGAGCCGTTCACGTTGACGCGGTCCCAGTCGGAGTCGCTCAGCCCCCACTCGCGCGTGACGCCGAGCACCTGGGCGGCGAACGCCTCGTTGAGCTCGATCAGGTCCATGTCGCCGAAGTCCATGCCGACCTGGTCGAAGGCCTTCTTCGCGGCCGGGACGGGGCCCATGCCCATCAGCTTCGGCGGCACGCCGGCGACGGACCAGCCGCGCAGCTTGCCCATCGCCGTCAGGCCGAGGTCGGCGGCCCGCTCCGGCGTGGTCACGATGCAGACCGCGGCCGCGTCGTTCTGGCCGCTCGCGTTGCCGGCCGTCACCGTCGACTCGGGGTCGTCGGCGGAGTAGACGGCGCGCAGCCGCGCGAGCGACTCCAGCGAGGTGTCGCGCCTCGGGTGCTCGTCCGTGTCGACCATCACCGGGTCGCCGCGGCGCTGCGGGACGGCGACCGGGACGATCTCGGCCTCGAAGCGGCCCTCGTCCTGCGCGGCGACGGCGCGCTGGTGCGAGCGCAGCGCGAGGGCGTCCTGCTCCTCGCGCGGGATGCCGTACTCGCGGCGCACGTTCTCGGCGGTCTCGATCATGCCGCCGGGCACCGGGTGGCGGTAGCTGCCCGCGGTCACGCGTGCCCGCGCGAGGCGGTCGTGCAGCTCGATGCTGCCGTTGTTCGGGCCCCAGCGCGGGGCGCTCGAGTAGAACTCGACGGTGCTCATGCTCTCCGCGCCGCCCGCGAGGACGACGTCGGAGACGCCGGTCTGGACCTGCATCGCGGCGTAGCAGATCGCCTGCAGGCCGGAGCCGCAGCGGCGATCGAGCTGCAGGCCCGGCGTCTCGACGGGCAGCCCGGCGTGCAGCGCCGCGACACGGCCCACCGCGGGCGCCTCGCCGCTCGGGTAGCACTGCCCGAACACCACGTCGTCGATCGCCGCGGGGTCGAGCGCGGTGCGCTCGAGCAGCGCCTCGATGACGGTCGCCGCCAGCGTTGTCACGTTGATGTCCCGGAAGACGCCGCCGTAGCGCCCCACGGGGGTTCGCAGCGGGTTACAGATCACGGCCTCGCGCATGCGCCTGCTCCTCTACCAATCCGTACGTACCAGTCGCGCGCGCGGGCTCCCTCGCCGCGTCGCCGCCGCCATGGTAGCGGGAGAGCGGCGAACGAGCGCCCGCGGCGCCTGGTTGCTCTCAGCTCACGGAGATCTGCTGGGCATGGTCTTGCAGGTGCATGCCGACGAGGCTCATGCCGCGCTCGCCGCCGATGCCCTCACGGATCTCGCCCTCCAGTTGCTCCGCGGTCACGTCCGCCCAGGCTGCGTCCGAGTACGCGCTCGAGGCGGCGAACGCCTCAAGCGCCTCGCTCGGGCTGGCGAACGACAGCTCCGGGCGCTCGGTGTGGGTTTGCTCCACTCCCCGGAGAGTCTCGCCCCAGGAGGCGAAGACGTAGTCGATCTCGATGGTGTGCTCGGCGGTCTCGCGCCGCGTCCATTCGTCGCCCTCGGGCCGGTCCTCCCAGCCGTCGGCGGCGCCCTCGAGGGCGGCCCGGAAGGCGGTGCGCCCCTCCGCGATCTGTTCCCGCAGCTCGTCCGGTGTCGCCATCGCTCACCCCCTCGTGTGCGGCGACTCCCGCCGCGCGGGCACAGTGTAGCGGCTAGCGGGAAGGCTCCCAGCGGAAGCGCCGCACGGCCACGATCGCCCCCACGACGCCCCAGGCGGCGATCACCGCGAGGTTACCGAGGCGCAGGCCCGAGCCCTGCTCGAACGGGTCGAACGCCGCCTGGAGCGCGATCGAGAGGTGCTTCACCGGGAAGATGTCCCCGGCCAGGCCGAGCCAGACCGGCGCGTTGTCGCGCAGCGGGATGAAGACGTCCGAGATGAAGAGCAGCGGCAGGATGATCGCGTTGACGATGGCCGGGGCAGCCTCGCTGTTGGGGATGAACGCCGTCGTCGCGAGCCCGAGCGCCGCGAAGGCGGCCGCGCCGACGACGAGCGAGAGCAGGAACGCGGGCAGCGTCCCGCTCGGCACATCGACGCTGTAGAAGACGAGGCCGAACGCGGTCACGACGATGACGAGCAGCATCGCGATGACTGTCATGAACAGGATCTTGGCGCCCAGGTACGAGCCCTTCGGCAGCGGCGTCCCGGCGACGCGCTGCAGCTGCCCCTGGTCGCGCGCGAAGGAGATCGACATCGCCAGGCCGGTATAGCAGGCGTTGATCACGCTGAACGCGGCGATCGCCGGGATGTAGAAGGTCGAAGTGTTCGTCTCGCCGCCCTCCAGCTGGATCGGCTCGTTACCGAAGATCAGGTTGAAGATCACCAGGAAAATGAGCGGGAAGAAGAACGTGAAGAACGCCGCGGCCGGGTTCCGCATGAACGCCAGCCGCTCGTAGCGGAGCTGGCGGATCAGCAGCCGCGCGCCGGTCACGCCGGCTCTCCCGTCTCGTCGTCCGGGTCAACGCCCGCGGTCAGACCAAGGTAGACGTCCTCCAGCGTCGCGCGCTCCACGCGCAGATCCGCGAGCTCGATGCCGGCGGCGATCGCCCGCCCGCTCAGCTCGTGCAGCAGCTCGGTCGGTGAGTCGGCACGCAGCTCGTAGCGGCCGCTGCCGTCGTCGCGCACGCCCTCGATGCCGTCGAGGATGGCGGCGTGGCCTTCGGGCAGGCGGAAGGAGATGGCGGTGGCGGCTCCCCGCGCCATCAGCTCGGCGGGCGCGCCCTCCGCGACGATCGCGCCGTTGACGATCACGCCGACGCGATCGGCCAGGTGCTCGGCCTCGTCCATGTAGTGCGTGGTCAGCAGCACGGTCGCGCCGGAGGAGCGCAGGTTGCGCACCATGTCCCAGGCCTGGCGGCGCGCCGCCGGGTCGAAGCCCGTCGTCGGCTCGTCCAGGAACAGCAGCTCCGGATCGCCGGCGAGGGCGATCGCGACATCGAGGCGGCGCTGCTGGCCACCGGAGAGCCAGCGCACGCGCTGATCGCGCTGCTCGTCGAGCCCGACGGTCTCGATGATCTCGTCGAGCGGGCGGGGGTGCGCGTAGTAGCCGCGGTACTGCTCGATCGCCTCGGCCACCTTGAGGTACGGCTCGACGCCCGTGGTCTGCAGCACGATGCCGATTCGCTCCCGGAACGCGTGCTCGCGCCGCGCCGGGTCGTGGCCCAGTACGCTGACGTCGCCGCCGTCGCGCTCGCGGTGGCCCTCGAGGATCTCGACGGCGGTCGTCTTGCCTGCGCCGTTTGGTCCGAGCAGCGCGTAGACCTCGCCCCGCGCGATCTCGAGATCGACCCCGCGCACGGCATCGATCGCGCCGTAGGACTTGCGTAGATCGCGCACCGTGATCGCCGCGTCGCTTGTCATGGGTCGAGTCTAGCCGCGGCCTGCGCTACGGACCGGCGAGGCCGGTTCGGCTACTGCGCGTAGGGGAGTCGCTGGGGATCCTCGGGGCAGAAGGCATACCCGATCGCCTCGCACGGATCCTCGTCCGACTCGGTGGACTCGAGGGCGTCGAGGCGCCGGAAGGCCACCTCGAAGAGGGCGCTGCTCAATCGCAGCTCCTCCAGCAGCTCCGGCAGATCGCCGAGCAGCGTGGTGTCGCCCCCGAGGAGGAGCGTCAGCTCCTCGACGGCGTCCTCGAGGCGCGTGAGGCGGGCATTGAGCGTGGCGAGCGCCAGCTCCAGCTCCGCGAGCTCCGAGCTGCTCGCCGCCGAGCCGCCGTTGCCGTCCCGCGCCGCCTGCTCGCCGCCGTCCCCGCAGGCGGCGAACAGCAGCGCGAGACAGGCGAGGGTCAGTGCGGCCCGGGTGAGGGCGACGCGGCTGAGGGCGACGCGGCTGAGGGCGACGCGGCTGAGGGCGATGCGGCTGAGGGCGGTGCGGCTGCGTGCTGCGTGCATGCGCGCCCTCCCCTCGCTACTGCAGCGGCAGCGGCGGCTGCCACCAGGCGGGTCGCTCGCTCACCTCGATGCGCTCGACCCATTTCACCCAGTGATAGCCGCGCCGTCCCGGGGCGACCAGCCGCACGGGGAAGCCATGCCCCGTGCTCAGCCGCTCGCCGCCCACGTGCGTCGCCAGCAGCAGCCCGTTCGCCTCGCCGAGGCCAAAGCGCCGGCTGTAGCCGGTGGCCGAGATCGCCCGGACGCTCTGCGCCTCCCCGGAGACGCCCGCCCTCGTGAGCAGCGAGGACAGCGGGACGCCGCTCCAGTCCTGCCGGGTGTACCAGCCGCCGGTGCAGTCCAGCGTGGCGCGCAGCGACTGCTGCGGCAGCTCGCCCAGCTCACGATAGCCGAGCACGTACGGCTCGGAGACCGCGCCGCGCACCTCGAGCCGCCAGGCGTCGGCGGCGATGCGCTGTCGAGAGTCGCTGAGCCAGTTGGTCACCGGGTATGCGTTGCCCTCGAAGCTCGCCTCCTCGCGGGAGCCGGTGAAGCGCCGATCGGGGCCGGCCGAAACCGTCGAGGCGACGGCGAGGCCGCGCCAGAGCACGAAGCCGCCCGCGCCGACGGCGAGCAGGCGCAGCACGGCGCGGCGGCTGGTGAAGTCGGTGTGCCTGACGCGCGGCCAGCGCAGCGCGGCGTGGAGGGCGAATGGCGGCACGAGCAGGAAGGCGAGGATCGCGTGCAGCACCAGCGGTCGCATGTCGCCGTAGAACGGCACGGGCAGGCTGCCCCGTCCGACCACGGCCCACCAGATGCCTGTCGCGAGCGTGCCGAGGAAGAGCACGCCGAGCGCGCCCGGCGCGAGCGACCACGGCCCCGCGCCGCGCCGCGCGAAGGAGCGCATCACGATGCGCCACTTCCAGATCAGCAGCACGACCAGCGAGAGCCCGCCGATGCCGTGCAGCCAGAACACCCAGGCCCCCTCGGGCCTGCCGACGAGGAAGCTGCCGAGCCCGGACGCCAGTTCGAGCAGCAGCAGGGCGAGGATCGTGAGGTTCACCGCGCGCGAACTCACCGGGGGCCTCCCCTCGCCTCGGCGCGAGCGTACACCCGCCGCGCCTCCGCCCGCCGTCCGTGGTAGCGTGCGGCGCGCTGCGCGAACGGGGCGCCGGAAGGGGCGGGCGATGAGGGTTCTGGTCATGGGCGGCACGCGCTTCAACGGGCTCGCGCTCGTCCGCGAGCTGGCGCGGCACGGCCACGAGGTGACGATCTTCAACCGCGGCCGCACCGAGGCGGAGATCCCCCTCGGCGTGCGCCGCCTGCTCGGCGACCGCACGGACCACGCCGGCATGGCCGAGGTCTTCGCCGGCGAGGACTTCGACTGCATCTACGACATCTCCGCCTACACGCCGGACGACGTGCGCGGAATGATCGAGATCTTCCGGGGCCGCACCGGCCACTACGTCTTCGCCAGCTCGACCGTGATCTACGCGACCAGCAGCGTGCTCCCGATCACCGAGGACTTCCCCGTCGACCGCTCCTCGAAGCAGGGCCAGTACGGCCTCGACAAGCTGGAGTGCGAGGCGATGCTGCTGGACGAGCACCGGCGTAACGGCTTCCCGGCGACGATCGTGCCGTTCTCGATGGTGTTCGGGCCGAACAACATCATCCCGGAGCGCGAGCAGCGCATGTTCAGCCGCTTGCTTGCCGGGCGACCGGTGCTGATCCCCGGCGACGGCTCGACCGTCAGCCAGATCGGCCACGTCGACGACGAGGCGCGCGCGCTGCGCATGCTCATGCAGCGCCCGATCACCTACGGCAAGCGCTACAACCTCACCGGCCGCGACTCCTGGACCGACGAGGGCTACGTCGACACCTTCGCCGAGGTGACCGGCGTCGAGGTGCGCAAGGTCTTCGTCCCGCCCCCCGTGATGGACCAGCTCTACGACGACGAGTTGATCCTCGACGTGCAGGACGTGGCGAGCTATCGCAGTATCCGCACGGCCAGCTCGAGCACCCCCGACGCGCACCAGAACCTGCGCTTCCTGCAGCAGCTGATCCAGCGCCTCGCGCCGTACATCCATCGCTGGAACCAGGGCGCCGTCTTCAGCATCGACCGGCTGCGCCGCGACGTCGGCTTCGAGCCGGAGTACACCTTCCCGCGCGCCGTGGAGCACACCTACGAGTGGTACCGCCGCGAGGGCCTGCACGAGACCCGCGAGTTCGACTTCCGCTGGGAGGACGCGCTGCTCGACCACCTCGGCGAGGCGTAGCGGTTAGCGCAGCTTCCAGTCCGGATCGCGGCGCTCGACGAAGGAGCGCGCGCCCTCGCGTACGTCCTCGATGGTCGGGTTGGCGGCGGAGAGGGCGCGGGCGTTCGCCATGCCCTCGGCGAGGCCGTGGTCGAGACTTTCCCAGACCGCCTGCTTGGCCAGCCGCACGGCGTGCGGCGCATTGCGCATCACCGTGCGCGCAAGCCGCTCGGCCGCCTCGCCCAGCTCGCCGGGCGGGACCAGCTCGCCGACGAAGCCGATCTGGTAGGCGCGCTCCGCCGTCATCCGCCCGTGGCGGCCGAGGAAGATGAGGCGCAGCGCCTCGTGCAGCGGCATCGCCCGTGCCAGCTCCGCCGCGCCGAGCGCGGGCACCAGCCCCACGCTTGTGCGCGCGTCGCTGAACCAGGCGTTCTCCGAGGCGATCAGCAGGTCGCAGTCGGCGACGATCTGCATACCGACGCCGGTGCAGACGCCGTTGACCGCGCCGATCACCGGCTTCGTGACGCCGTTCGCACGAGGCGAGACGCGCGTCTCGCGGGTCTGCTCGGAAGCCCCGCCGTCGGCGCTGCGCGCGAAGGCCCCGGCGCGCTCCTTCACGTCCATCCCGGCGCAGAAGGCGAACTCGCCCGCGCCGCTGATGATCGCGATGCGCGCCTCCTCGTCCGCCTCGAAGCGCAGCCAGGTGTCGGGCAGGTCGACGCTCATGTTGTGCCGGGTCAGCGCATTGCGCCGCTCCGGGCGGTTGATCGTGATCCAGGCGATGCGGTCGCGTAGCGCGTACTCGATGTCCTGCTCGCTCATCGATCCGCTCCCGCTACTCGATCACGCCGGCGGCGCGCAGCGACTCGATCGCGGCGGGCGTTAGGCCGGCCTCCGCCAGCACCTCGTCGCTGTCCGCGCCGAGGATCGGCGCGGGGCCCTGCACGCGGGTCGGCGTGCCGCTCATGTCCAGCACCGGTCCCATCACTTGCTGCGGTCCGGTCAGCGGGTGCTCGAGGTGCGCCATGAATCCCGCCGCCTGCACCTGCGGGTCGTCCGAGAGCTCCTCCGGCGCCTGGACGGGCGCGATCGGCACGCCGGCCGCGCTGAACTCCTCGATCAGCTCCGCCGTGGTGCGGGCGGCGAGGTAGGCGGCGATCGTCTGCTCGCGGTAGTCGTTGAACGCCGCGCTGGCGGGGTCGTCGACGTCGAAGTCGGGGTCGTCGCTGCGGTCGCCCTCGATGCCGGCGATGCGCCGCACGGTGTCGCGGATGCGCGGGGTGATCGCGCCGAGCTGGATGACGCCGTCGCTGGTGGCGAAGGCGCGCGAGAAGCCACGCCAGGCCGCCTCCGAACGGCGCGAGTTGCGCCGCGCCTCCAGCACGGCGGGGTACGGCTTGCCGGCGGCGCGCGCCTCGCGGATGCGCTCCACCATCGGGTCGCGGAACGTCGCGTCCTCGACGGGCTCGCGCATCACCTGCGTCGGCTGGATCGAGAGCGCCGCCTGCAGCAGCGCCGTGTCGATGCGCTGGCCCTCGCCCGTGCGCTCGCGGTGGTAGAGGGCGGAGACGATGCCGACGGCGGCGGCGAGTCCGGCCCCGTGGTCCGCGATCACCGAGCAGGAGACGGTCTGCGGCACGCCCTCCGCGGAGACCTTGCCGTCGCCGACGGTGAGGCCGGAGTAGGCGCAGATCACCGGGTCGTTCGCTCCGAGGTCGCGCATCGGTCCGGTCGTGCCCCAGCCGCTGATCTGGCAGTAGATCAGGTCCGGCCGCGCCTCGCGCAGCGTCTCGAAGTCGATCCCGAGGCGCTCGGCGATGTTGGCGCGGAAGTTGTTGGTCACCACGTCGAAGCCGCTCACGAGCTCGCGGATCAGCTCGCGGCCCCGCGGCTCGCCGATGTCGATGACGATGCTGCGCTTGCCGCGGTTGAGCGACTGGAAGCGCTTGCCCTCGTGAGGGACGACGGCGCCCCAGTTGCGGTGGAAGTCGCCGCCGGGCCGCTCCACCTTCACCACCTCGGCGCCGAGGTCGGAGAGGATGCAGCCGAGGTACGGTCCGGCCACGATCTGCGAGAACTCCAGCACGCGGATTCCCGTGAGTGCTCCTGCGTCCATCGGCATCCTCCCTACAATCCGGCCAGCTCGGGGCGTGGCCTGCCCGCATTCTGCCAAACGCCGCGCTCGCGCTGGGCCGCGGCGGCCCCGGCCGCGGCTAGCGCAGGGCGCGGTCGAACGCAGGCCTCGTGCGTACGGCGAGCACCAGGCTCACGATCGCGAACGCCACGGCGAGGGCGTAGGCGGCCCGCCAGCCGTCGATGAAGGAGGCGGCGGCGCCCGGGGTGCCCGCGATCTCGCTGAGCGGGATGTCGAAGCCGCCGGCGGCCATGACGGCGGCGACGACGCCGGCGGCGATCGCCTGTCCGAGGACGTTGCCGGCGTTCCTCGTGAGGTTGGTCAGCGCGCCGACGACGCCGAGGCGCGAGGCGGCGACGGAACCCATGATCGCGCTGTTGTTGGGCACGTTCCAGGTTCCCATCCCGAGACCGGTCCCGAGCAGCAGCAGCGCCACGATGAGGATCGGCGTGCCGCCGTCGAAGAGCGCCATCGGCAGGGTGACGAGCAGCAGGACCCCGAAGCCCAGGATCGCGAAGGGGCGCGTGCCGAAGCGGTCCGAGAGCCGCCCCGAGCCCTGGGCGGCGATGCCCATCCCGAGCGAGGTGAGGAAGATCAACCCTCCGGCGGCGGCCTCCTCCAGCTCCCGCACGCTGATCAGGTAGATCGGGATCAGGAAGCGCGAGATGGT
The DNA here is from genome assembly GCA_965207415.1 of Dehalococcoidia bacterium. Taxonomy (GTDB): domain Bacteria; phylum Chloroflexota; class Dehalococcoidia; order UBA2979; family UBA2979; genus VXMT01. The sequence goes on along the minus strand of CBDBMD010000003.1, from coordinate 1,795,857 downwards.
CATCGACATGAAACCGCCGAGGCGCGCGAGCACGGCCATGCTGAACACGGGGTTCTCGAACAGCCGCAGCTCCAGCATCGGCGCCTTGGTGCGCAGCTCGTGGCGCGCGAACGCCACGAACAGCAGCACCACGGCGGCGAGGCTGGCGAGCATCGGCAGTGACGTCCAGCCAAGATTGAGCGGGTTGTTGATCGTCAGCACCAGCAGCGCAATCGCCGCCGCGGAGAGCAGCGCGCCGGCGTAGTCGAACGGCGCGCGGTCGCCGCGCGGCTGGTTCATGCGCGCGTCGTCCAGGATCAGGTAGCCCCAGACGAGCGCGATGCTCGTCGGGATCAGCACCAGCACGAACAGCGCCTCCCAGGGCAGCCACTGCAGCACGAGGCCGCCGACGATCGGCCCGGAGGCGCCGCCGATCGCGACCGCGGTCGTCTGCGCGCCGATCGCCTTGCCCCGCTCTTCCGGCGGGAACACCGAGACCACCATCGCCGTGCCGACGGACTGCCCCATCGAGTTGCCGGCGGCCATCAGCACGCGCGCGGCGATCAGCGCGCCGAACGTGGGCGCGAGCACGGTGGCGATCGCGCCGCCGCCATACACCAGCAAGCCCAGCAGGTGGACGCGCCTCCGGCCGACGATGTCGGCGAGCCGCCCCAGCGGCATCATCAGCGCGCTGATCGTCAGCGCCTGCGCGATCACGACCCAGGAGACCTCGCGCAGCGTGACCCCGAAGTCGTCGGCGATCGCGGCGAGCGCGACGAAGACCATCGAGATGCTCATCACCTGGGTGAAGAAGGAGATCCCGATCGCGCTGAAGGCCCACCACTTGTAGTTGTCGCCGGAGCCGGGCGCGCGCGGCCTCAAGGAGCTGCCGGGGCCGCGGGGAACGCGCAAGGCCGGTCCGTCACCTTCGAGAGCCGAGCGAGTGGCCGGGCGGGCCTCGCCGCTCGGCGGAGTCTAGCCCTCGCGGCTCGCGAGGGCGCGCTCGCGCGGTGCTGGACGGCGCCGCCGCGGTTGCTCCAACCTGAGCGGTGATGCGCAAGAAGGTTCGAGGCCGCATCGTCCGCGCCGCGCGGAGGCTCAGCCTCGGTGCGCTGGCCGCGCTTGCCACGCTGGCGATGCTCGCGCCCGCGCTCGCGCCGCTGATCGGCGACGAGCTCGCCGCCTACCGCCCGGACCATGGTCACCTCGTGGCCGGCAGCGTCGTCCCGCCGCACGAGCACCCCTACGGAGACCACGACGCCGCGCAGGGCCGCCCCGAAGGGTCGGCGACGCTGACCTACTTCGGCGCGATGGACCTCGGCGTCGCGGCCCGGCTGCGCGCCGCGCAGGCGGCGCACGACCTGGCTGCCGACCTCGGCAGTCCGCGGGCCGCGGCGACCGAGGGCGCTGAGATCGTGTTCACCCACGGCGGCGACGGATCGCCGGGATCGACCTCGGCGCCAGCGCTGCCGGGGGTCGTGGCCGTGGCCGCCGCTATCGAAGGGTGGGCCTTGCAGGCCGTGCCCGGCGAGGCGGGCCGGCACTCCTCGCCCGTCCCGCTCGTTCCCGTCCCCCCGCCGCGAGTCTGAGCGTTTCCGGGACTCGATGATGCCTCGCGGCCGTCCCGCCGCGTGTCCGGAGTTTGCGCGTGGTCTTCGTGACCCCGCGCCGAACGCCGTGACGGGAGACGCAGCACATGCAACGAATATGGAGAACGCGCCGGTCGGCGTTCCTCGGCCTCGCGTTGCTGGCCGCGGCCCTGCTGATCGGGGGCTGCGCCGGCGGCGAGGAGGAACACGACCACTCGACGCACAGCCACGACGAGGAGGCCAGCAGCGGCGGCGCCGGCATGGCGATGCCGGAAGGCGGCGGCCATGCCGAGGGCCACGCGGCCACGGCCGCGATCCAGGCGGCGCAGGGGATGAGCGTCGCCCTGCGGATCGAGCCGGACGCCGTGGACGGCGTGAACATCACCGTCCTCCCCGAGGGCTTCACGTTCGCGCCGGAGAACGTCAACGGCGATCACGTGCCCGGCGAGGGGCATGCGCACATCTACGTCGACGGCGTGAAGGTGACGAGGCTCTACGGGCCGCACTACCACCTCGCGGGCCTCGCGCACGGCGAGTACGAGGTGCGCGTCACGCTCAACGCCAACACCCACGCCGAGTACGCGCACGGCGCCCGCACGGTCGACGTGGTGCAGACCGTGACGATCGCCGAGGGCGGGCAGGCCCACGGCGGCGCGATGCACGACGGGGCGCTGGAAGCGCCGGAGGGCATGGCGGTCGCGCTGCACGCGGAGGCCGACGCGCCGGGCGGGGCCGTCAACATCCGCATCGACGCCGCTGGCTTCATGTTCACGCCGGGGAGGGTCAACGGCGAGCACGTCCCCGGCGAGGGCCACGCCCACGTCTACGTGGACGGCGAGAAGATCGGGCGTGTCTACGGGCCGTACTTCTACCTCGGCGGGCTCGCCTCCGGCGAGCACGAGCTACGGGTGACGCTCAACGCCAACACGCACGCCGCCTACGCCCGCGGCGGCGCGGCGATCGAGGCGATGACGAGGGTCACGGTGCCGTAGCGGGGGCGTGTCCGAGGGTGGCGCTGGGTGGCGGGAGTGCGTGGGAGTCGAACCCACCCGGGACTACCACGTAGCCCCACAACGGTTTTGAAGACCGCGGGCGCCACCGGACACCATCCACTCCCGCGCTGATTCTGCGAGCGCGGCGCGGCACTCCGCAAGGGAGGGCACCCCGGCCGCGGAACCCCTCGCCGTAGCGCCGGCGGTGCGGGACCATGATTCGAGGTGGGTGAAGGGACGCCCGATGTGGCGATCGCGACCACGGGTGCAGCAATGAGACTCGGCCCCGCACGTTCGGCGGGCAGCGCCGCCGCGAGGGCGGTCCTGGCCGCCGTCGCCCTCGCGCTCCTCTCCGTTCTCGCGGCTGCCTGCGGGTCCGGCGAGGCCGACCCGCCTCGATCGCTCGACTTCTCCGGCCGCGCCGTCGGCGAGGCGTTCGACGCGGACGCGCAGCCGGTGGTGCTCAACACGGCGCTGGCTGTCGGGCCGAACCGGCTGGCGTTCGGCCTCTTCCGCTCGGACACCTCGCTGATTCTCGAGGTGAGCGGCGGGGTCTGGATCTACCGCCTCGACGACGCCCGGCAGGGCGCCTTTGTCGCCGGCCACGAGCTGCAGCGCGCCGCGTTCAGCCAGCAGCTCGATCACACGCACGACGACGGCTCGACGCACGTCCACGACGACGAGTTGGTCGCTGTCTTCTACGCCAACGTCGACTTCGACTCGACCGGCGACTGGGGCGCCGAGCTGGATGTGGAGGTCGAGGGCAAGCGCCGCCGCCTGCGCGTCCAGCCGTTCATCGTCCTCGATCGCACGCCCGAGCCGCAGGTTGGTGACCCGCTGCCCGAGAGCCCGCACCTGACGCTGCGCGACGGCGCGGAGATCAGCGCCGTCAGCAGCATGACGGAGCCCGTCCCGGAGATGAACGAGCTGACCGTCCGCGAGGCCGTCGCCACCGGGAAGCCAGTGCTGGTGGCGATCGCGACGCCCGCCTACTGCCAGAGCCGCTTCTGCGGCCCGCTCATGGACGAGGTCGTCGTCCCGCTCTGGGAGGAGTTCGCAGGCGAGGTGCAGTTCGTGCACGTCGAGCCGTACGCGCTGGGCGAGGTGCGCAGCAGCGGCCGGCTCGTCCCCGTGCCGCTGCTGGACGACTGGAAGCTCCAGACCGAGCCGTGGGTCTTCATAGCCGGTCGCGGCGGCATCATCACCGCGAAGTTCGAGGGCGTCGCCTCGCTCGAGGAGGTCCGCGCCGCCCTCGTCGCGGCGATCGGTGCGCAGTAGGCGTTCAGCCCTAAGAGCGCGCCGCCGGCGTGCCGATGCCCTGCTCCGCCTCGTAGAAGAAGAAGGCGTACTGGCTGGCGCCGATCAGCTCGTCCTCGCCCTCCGGCGGGTGGCGGTAGAACGAGGTCAGCAGCGTCAGGAAGTGGCCCTCGCCGAGGCGCGTGCGCTTGCGCGCCGTGCAGTTCGCGACCTCGGATCGGGTGTAGAGCCAGTCGCCGGGGCGCAGCGGTGCGCCGTAGTCCTGCCGCACGCGCTGCGCCGCGTAGCGCGTCGTGCCCGGCGGCCGCCAGTCGCCCGAGAGCAGCGTCGTGATCAGGCGGTTGGCGAGAACCCGTCCGCCCTCCAGCTCGCGCGAGGGCGGCCACGGCTTCACGCTCGGCGCGTCCGGGTCCGCCAGCTCGAACGGCTCGCCGAAGTGGCTGGGGCGGCCCATCATCCAGGTGAAGAGCGAGGGGAGCGGCGCGATCACGCCGCCGTGGCGGCTGCCGCGGGCGTACTCGCTGTCGTAGTAGAGCGGGTTGGCGTCCTCGACCATGTCCGCCCAGTACATGATCTGCGCCTCGCTGACCGGGTAGCCGCCCCAGAGCGGGTCCGCCTGCTGGCCGATCCAGGGCTTCGCGAAGTCCGGCAGCTCCGGGTCGAGCTCCACCGAGGGCTTCGTGAAGCCCTCGCGGAGGCGCACCGCGCCCCCCTCGCGTGAGGGCAGCGCGAGGCTTGCGCCGGCCCGCGCGACGTAGCCGCCGCTCTCCGTGCGCGCGGCGAGCGCGAGCTCGACGCGGGGCTCGCCGCCTTCCTCGAAGCGGCGGGTGACCTCGCCCTCGACGGTGACGGTGTCGCCGGGGTGGATGAAGCCGGTCATGTGCAGCCAGGTGCTGCGGAAGTCGCTGTCGGGGCCGAGCCAGTCCGTCGCGAAGCGCGCGAACAGGCCCTGATGCCACATCGTGTTCATCCAGCTGTCGCGGTTGCCGCTGGTGCGCTGCGCGTAGTCCGTGTAGTGGTGCACGGGGTTGAAGTCGCGCATCCCGACCACGGCGAGGATGCCGGTGCGGAACGTGATCGGCAGCTCGAGATCGGGCAGGCGATCGCCCTCGTTCACGTCCTCCCACAGCCTCGATCCTCCGGCTTCGGACATCGCGACGCTCCCTTCGGCACGGACCCGGCGTGACGCGGCGATGATAGCGCGCCCGCGACTAGGGCCCCGCGCCGCTATGATCGCGGCGGAGGGACGCCGCATGCCCCTGCCCGAGCTGCACCCGATCGTCGAGCGCGCGCGCGAACTCTCGCCGCTCGTGCGCGCCGCCTCCGACGAAATCGAGAAGACCCGCCGCGTCCCCGAGGAGCTCGACGCCACGCTCGAGGCGGCCGGCCTCTACCAGCTCTACCTGCCGGAGGCCTACGGCGGCCCCCAGGCCGACCCTCGCTCCGCCGCGAGCGCCATCGAGGAGATCTCGAGCGCCGACGGCTCCACCGGCTGGGTCTGCATGATCGGCTCGGTGCTAAGCCGCCGCTTCGCCTGGATGGACCCGGAGACCGTGCACGCGATGAAGGCCATGACCGGCTCGCTGCGGGCGGCCGGCTCCAACCGCGCCCTCGGCCGCGCGCGCCGCGAGGGCGACGGCTACCGGGTCAACGGGCGCTGGGACTTCCAGAGCGGCGTCGAGCACTCCAGCTGGATGTTCGGCAACTGTGTGCTGATGGACGGCGACGAGCCGCTGCGCGACGAGAACGGCGTGCCACGCACCCGCGCCGCCGCCGTACCCGTGCGCGACGGCGAGATCATCGACACCTGGCACGTCGTCGGGCTGCGTGGCACGGGCAGCTTCGACTTCGAGATCGACAATCTCTACGTGCCCGCCGAGCACACGGTCTCGCGCCTGGAGTCGCCGATGATCGAGAGCCCGCTCTACCGTGCGCGCTTCTACGGCATCTGGAGCCACACCGTGCACGCCGGCTGCGCGCTCGGCATCGCGCGCGGCGCGATCGACGAGCTGCGCGACCTCGCCTCGGGGCGCGGGTCCACCGGATCGCGCACGCTGCTCCGCGACCGCGAGCGCGTCCAGCGAATGGTGGGCGAGGCCGAGGCGATCGTCCGCTCGGCGCGCGCCTACCTCCTGGACGCGGTCGCCGAGGCCTGGGAGGCCTCGGAGCAGCGCGTCGCCGACCCGACGCGCGAGATCGCGAACGTCCGGCTGGCGATCACGCACGCGGGTCACGAGTCGGCGCGCGCCGTCGACCTCGCCTTCTCGGCTGCGGGCACGAACGCCGCCCACACCGCCAACCGCCTCGAACGCTACTTCCGCGACGCGCACGTCGCGGTGCAGCACGCCGCGGCGGCGCCCGCCAACTACGAGGGCGCGGGCCGCGTCTTCCTCGGCCTGCCCTCGGGGCTGCCCGGCTGGTAGTGCCGGGGCGGCGCGACGCGGTACTCGGCTACCAGTCCGCGGCGCCGGGGCGAGGCTCGTCCCGCGGCGCGGAGCCGTAGTCGCCGAACGGGCCGTCGCGCCAGGCAAGCGCCGCGCCGAGTCCTTGCTCGCGCGAGATGCGGCCGAACTCCCCGCCCCCCGGGCGCACCGCGCTGAGCGTCTGGATGTCGGCGCCGACCGCGAGCGCGCTGCGGATGCCCATGATCTCGTAGGCGCGGTTCAGTTGGCGCTTCGTCATTTGCAACATGGGGCTGTCGATCAGCGCGATGCGCTCGGCGAAGGCCTCCGTCTCGAAGGCGAGTTGATCGACGGGGTAGGCGCGATTCGCCCAGCCGATCTCGACCGCTTCCTTCCCGGAGACCGGGTCGCCGCTGTAGAGCAACTCGCGAGCCTTGCGCATGGACATATGCCACGGCTGGTAGGCGATGTCGACGCTGGTCATCGCGCGGACGGGCGGGTAGCCGATCTGTGCGTCCTCGGCCACGAACATGAGATCGCACATCGTCGCGAGCTCGGTTGCGCCGGCGAGGCAGTAGCCGTGGACCTGCGCGATCACCGGCTTGGTGAGCTCCCAGATCTGCCAGTAGCCGCTGAGCAGGTGCTGCGGCCACTGGCCCTGCCCCGGGTGGATCGGCCCCACCGTCGGCAGTCCGCTACGCGTGTCGATGTAGTCGCGGTCCGAGTCGGTCTCCGAGATGCCCGCGAGGTCGTAGCCCGCGCTGAAGGCCCGCCCGGAGCCGCGGATGATGATCACGCGCACGTCAGGGTCGGCCTCGAAGTCCTTGAGCGCGTCGAACAGCTCGGCGCGCATGTTGTGGCTGAGCGCGTTCATCTTCTCCGGGCGGTTGAGCTGCACGATCGCGTGCCGGCCGCTCTGCAAGGTGAGGATGTCGCTGTAGTCATGCTCGGGCATGGTGGGTCGCTCCCGTTCCTGTCTGCGGCGGCCGAGGTCGCCCGCGGCTGGCTTCGGGAGGAGCCTACAACGTGCGTGGTGCCCGTGCGTCGCCGCACGGCTTCGGCGCCTCCCTTGACGCCCTGGCGGCGCAGCGCCTAAAACGATCGATATTGGTGAGCGCTCGCTCACACCCCGGCGGGACACTCGGGCCGCAACCCCGGCTCGCCTGGCGCGGAGGGCGGCTCCGCGCAGGGCCCCGGGGAGCGCGGGAGCTTCGCATTGGAGGTTGCCATGGCGCAAGGTCAGCGAGAGATTGCGGTCGTGGGGGTCGGCGGCACCACCTACCACCCCCGCGGGATCGTCGGCCACGAGGCCGTCAGCTACCACGCCGAGGCCGCCGCGCTGGCGATCGAGGATGCCGGCCTGAACAAGCGCGACATCGACGGCATCCTCGTCTGCGAGCACAGCGAGGACGTGAAGATCGCCTATCGCGTTGCGGAACACCTCGGCATGAGCGGCAGGGCCAAGCCGCTGATCCTGGCCATCACCAACGGCGGGATCGCGGCTGCGGTGGCGAACAAGGTGGCGACGTGGGCCCTGCTGTCGGGCGAGGCCAACTACGTGCTCGTCGTCGGCGGTGGTGGCGGCGCCCGTGGCCGGGCCTCGGAGCGAGCCGCACGGCCCGGCACCTACATGCAGGGCCAGCACCACTTCAGCTGGGAGTTCGACGTGATCCACGGCCCGCTGGGCGCGCCGGGCTTCTACGCACTGCACGCTCAGCGCCACATGTACGAGTACGGGACGAAGCCGGAGCACCTGGCGGCCGTGAAGGTCGCATCCAGCAAGCACGGAGCGCTGTACCCGAAGACCTTGCTGCCGCAGGTCGTGACGGTCGACGACGTGCTGAACTCACGCTATGTCGCCGCGCCGTTCCACATCCTCGACTGCTGCTACCCGACCGGCGGCGGATCCGATGCCTACATCCTCACGACCGCCGAGCGGGCGCGCGATCTGAAGCATCCGCCGGTCTGGATGCTCGGGGTCGGTCAGTACCACGCCGGCTACCACGTCGGAGCGCTCTGCACGGGCTGGGAGGACGGCCACGACCTGATCCGGACCAACGGCAGGGAGGCAGCCGACCGCGCCTTCGGCGAGGCTGGCGTGGAGCGCAGCGACATCGACTTCGCGGAGCTCTACGACAGCTTCACGATGACCGTCCTGATGCAGCTCGAGGAGTTCGGCTTCTGCGAGAAGGGCGAGGCCGGGCCGTTCGTCGAGGGCGGCCGCCTGGAGCTGGGCGGCGATCTTCCCGTCAACACCAACGGCGGGATGCTCAACCTCGGCCAGACGGGCGTTGGCTCGACGGTCATGTTCCAGACCGAGGCGGTCGAGCAGTTGCGCCACGAGGCCGGGCCACGCCAGGTGCGGGACGCGAAGCTGGCCGTGGTCGGAAGCGTGTCGGGCCCGATGAGCAACTACGGCTGCACGATCCTGGCGCGGGACTAGGGGGACTCAGATGGCCGAATACCTCAAGCCGATTCCAGTACCCTCGCCGGTCTCCCGGCCCTACTGGGAAGGATGCCGCCGGCACGTGTTGCAGGCGCAGCAGTGCCGCGCCTGCGGCCACGTCTGGATGTACCCGAGCCGCGTCTGCCATAGCCCCGACTGTAACGCGCTGGACAACTACGACTGGGTGCCGCTGAGCGGCACGGGCGAGGTCTACACCTTCAGCGTGCACCACCAGGCGCCGAGCGTTGAGTTCGCCGAGGACGTCCCCTACGTGTTCGGGGTGGTCCGCCTCGATGAGGGCCTGTTCCTCACCACCAACGTCGTCGGCATCGATCCGGCGGACGTCCAGATCGGGATGCCCGTGGAGGTGGTGTTCGACGACGTTTCGGAGGAGATCGCGATCCCCAGGTTCCGCCCGGTCGCGTAGGTCGGAGCCTTCGCTCCGCGGGCGGAGCCCGCAGCCGCCGCGTACGGCGCCGCCCCGTCGAACGGCGGGCGGCTGGTATCCTCCTCCTCTGGCGTCCGCCACGGGCGGCGCCGCGCGGCGAGGGGGCCACGTGGTCGGAGACGCAGCAGTCGAGGGCGCCACGGCCGCGACGCAGGCGGAGGCGGTGCGCGCCCTCGCCGACGCGGCGGCGGCGATCCGCGAGAACGTCGCGCAGGTCATCGTCGGCGCCGAGGAGCCGCTCCAGCTGCTGCTGGTCGCGCTGCTTGCTCGTGGTCACGTGCTGCTCGAGGACGTGCCCGGCACCGGCAAGACGATGGCGGCGCGCGCCTTCGCGCGCTCGATCGGCACGGACTTCCACCGCATTCAGTGCACGCCGGACCTGATGCCCTCGGACATCGTCGGAGTCCACTACTACTCCCAGAAGAGCGGCGAGTTCGAGTTCCGTGAGGGGCCGATCATGGCCCCGGTCGTGCTCGTCGACGAGGTCAACCGCGCCACCCCACGCACGCAGTCCGCGCTGCTCGAAGCCATGGAGGAGCGCACGGTCACCGTCGAGGGCGAGACGCGCGTGCTGCCGGACCCCTTCCTCGTGCTCGCGACCCAGAACCCGATCGAACTCGAAGGCACCTTCCCCCTGCCCGAGGCGCAGCTCGACCGCTTCCTGCTGCGGCTGCGCATGGGTTACCCCGGCGAGTCCGACGAGGTCGCCGTGCTGCGCCGCTTCGAGGGCGAGTCGCCGCTCGACCGCCTCGAGCCCGTGGTCTCGGCGAGCGAGCTGACGGCGCTCTCCGCCTCGCTGCCACAGGTGCATGTCGAGGACGACGTGGCGCGCTACCTGGTGCAGGTGGTGCGCGCGACGCGCGAGCATGCGGCGTTCGACCTGGGCGGCAGTCCGCGCGCCTCGCTGGCGCTGTTTCGGGCGCTGCGCGCCCTCGCCGCGATCGAGGGCCGCGACTACGTGCGCCCGGACGACGTGAAACGGCTCGCCCCGGCCGTGCTCTCGCATCGCCTCGTGCTCAGCTCGCAGACGCAGCTGCGAGGGCGTACGGCGGACGACCTGATCGACGAGATCCTGCGCGAGTTGCCCGTGCCCGTCGTCGACAGCCGCCCCGCAGCGGCCGGCTAGGCCCGAAGGGCAGCCCCCCGTGCGGTCGCTGCTGACCGAGGCCTGGATCGGTTCCTGTCTGGCGCTCGTCTTCGCCGGCGTGCTGGCTGGCTCCGCGCCGCTTGTCGGCCTCGGCGCGCTGGTGCTCGGCGCGGGCGGGGCGGCGCGGCTCTGGGCGCGCCTCGCGCTCGAGGACGTCGAGTACCGCCGGGAGCTGTCCGAGCGGCGCGCCTTCACCGGCGAGCAGGTGGGCCTGCGGCTCCACCTCGCCAACCGCAAGCTGCTGCCCGTGCCCTGGATCGAGCTGCGCGAGCGCCTGCCCGAGGCCGCCCCGCTCACCGACGGCCACACCACGCCCACCGGGCAGCATGGCGCGGTCTACCTCACGCGCACGACCTCGCTGCGTTCCGGGGACCGCCTCGAGTGGCCGCTCACGCTGCACGCCGCGCAGCGCGGCTATCACCGCTTCGGCCCGGCGCGGCTGTCCTCTGGCGACCTGTTCGGGCTGTTCGACCGTGAGCTGGATGCGGGAGGCGTGGACACGCTGATCGTCTACCCCCGCACCTACCCGCTGCCGGACCTGGGAATCGGCAGCGACCGCCCGTTCGGCGAGCTGCGCGGCGGCCGGCGCATCTTCCCCGACCCGGTCAAGGTGATCGGCGTGCGCGACTACGTCCCCGGCGATCCGCTGAAGCAGGTCGACTGGAAGGCGACGGCGCGCGCGCAGCGGCTGCAATCCCGGCTCTACGAGCCCTCGAGGGCGCTCGCGGTCGTCGTCGCGCTGGACGTGATGACGCTGCCGCACACCTGGGAGGGCACGGACCCGGTGCTGCTGGAGCGCGGTGTGACGGTCGCCGCCTCGCTCGCTCGCGCCGCCTTCGAGTCGCACGCCGCGCTCGGCCTGCTGACGAACGGGGCGCTGCCGGAGGCGGATCGCCCGATCCGGCTGGGCGCCGGCCGCCGCCCCGACCAGCTCGCGCGGGTCCTCGAGGCGTTGGCGGGCGCGAACCCGTTCGCGATGGCGCCGCTGGCGCTGGAGCTGGAACGCCGCGGCGAGGCGCTGCCGATCGGCGCGAGCGTCGTCGTCGTGGCGGCGCTGATGACGGACGACCTGGTCGCCTCGCTGGAGCGGCTGCGCCGCGAACGCCACGAGGTGCACGTTGTGAAGACCTCGTCCGCGCCGTGGACGGTGGACACCGGCTCGATCCGCGTGACGGAGGTCGCCTTCTACATGGAGCGGCTCGAGGAGGAAGCGCTGGCGGAGGCCGAGGCTTCCCTGGGGCCGCCGCGGGCGCGCGAGGTGCTGTCGCGCACGGCGCCGCGGCGAGAGGGCCCCGCTCGATGAGCTGGCGCGCGCCACTCGCGGCGTTCTTCTTCCTGGCGGCGGAGGCGCTGCTCTGGTTCGTGGTGCTGCGTTCCTTCGCAACGGGGCTGGAGCGCGACGCCTTCCGCGACCTGACGACCGAGATTTGGTCCGGGATCGGCAAAGGCGACTTCCTGGAGCCCGACCGCGCGGAGGCCGCGCGCCAGATCGCCGAGCAGGCCGGCGAGACCGCGATCGGCGGGCCCCCGCTGCTGCTGATCGTGCTGGTCGCGGCCGGGGGCTACACGCTGATGCGCGTGCTCGCGCGGAGCAGGCTGCCGGTCTCCTCGCGCGCCGCAGCCGGGCTGCTCGTCTCGATCGTGGCGCTCAGTGCCGTGCTGCAACTCGCGCTCGCCGATGCGCCGCTGTGGGGCGCGGCCCCCTGGAACGACGGGATCCTCGCCGACTTGCGAGGCCAGGGCGGGAGCACGTTCAGCGGCGCGATCGACCCCCAGGCGTTCGTGGCCGACCCGGACCCCGATCGCGTGCTCGGCGCCTCGAGGGCGGTGACGGTCGGCGGCCTCGTCCTGATCTGGCTGCGCTTTCTCTTTGCGGGACGCAGTCCCGTCAACTTCGAGCGCAGCCTGCGCAGCTTCGGGGTGGGATTCGCGGTCGCGGTCGCGGTCGCCTTCATCGCGGCCGTCTCCGACGCGGACGTGGCGGGCTGGCTGGTGCTGCCCTACTTCCTGCTCGGCGCGCTCTCGCTCGCGACCGCGCACGCCGCGCGCGCCCCCGAGGACGCCACGATGGCCAGGCGGGACGCGCCATGGGTGTTCTCGGTGCTCGGCACCGTCGCCGCGCTCAGCGCGGTGATGGCGCTCTTCATCCTGCTCGCACTGTTCGACGCGCAGCGCCTGCTGGAGCCGATCGGCCGGGGGCTGGTCGCGGTGCTCGCGTGGGTGCTGATCATCATCGTCACCCCCATCTTCTGGGTGATCGAGTGGTTGATCGGGCAGTTCGCCAGCGACTTCGAGTTCCAGGAGGTGCGCATCGAGATCGCGGACGGGCCATTGGAACCGGAGGAGGAGCGTGAGGGGCGCGTCAGGATTCCCGGCTGGATCGGTGATGTCGCGCGCGCCTTCGCCGTCGCCGGCGCGCTCTGGGTCGCCTACCGCGTGTCGCGCTGGCTGTTCTCGCGCTCCCAGCGAGAGACGAGCGAGCAGTACGCCGAGCTTCGCGAGGAGGAACAGGGCGGCAGCGGCCTCGCCTCGATGTTGCGCTCGCTGATCCCGGGGACACGCCGCAGGGAGGCGGTGGACTCGCGCTGGCTGGCCCTGAACCGCGCCTACCGGCTCTTCGGCAGGATGCTCGTCGCCTCGCGGCTGCGCGGCGTCGAGCGCCGGCCCGGGCAGACGGCGCTCGAGTTCGGCGTCGTCGCCGGCCGGACCCTCGACACGCCGCTCTTCGCCCGCATCGCCGACGCCTTCGACGGTCTCCGCTACGGCCGCCACGAGCCGCTTCCCGGCCGCCTCGACGATCTCGAGCGCCAGTTCGCGGCCTGGGAGCTGGCGAACCCGCTGCCCGAAGACGCCGAGGACGCCGAGGACAGCGAGGACGGCGAGGAGTAGCGGAGCCGCCTGGCCGGGCCGCCGCGCTTGCCTGCGCACGCCGCCGCCGCCTACTCTCGATGGGTGGTAGGCCGCCTTGCCGATCATCCCTCCAGCGCTCCCGTGAGCGCCCCCGCATCGGTCGGAATCTTCGACTCGGGCGTCGGCGGGCTCTCCGTCGTCGCCGCCATCCACCAGCTCCGTCCCGGCCTCTCGCTGCGCTACGTCGCCGACACGGCGCGCTTCCCCTACGGCGAACGCGCCCCCGAGGAGATCGCCGAGCGTTCGCTCGCGATCGGTGGTGAGCTGATGGCGGCCGGGGCGCGGCTGCTGGTGGTCGCCTGCAACACCGCCTCCTCGGCGGCGCTCGAGGCGCTGCGGGAGCGCCTCGGCGTGCCGGTGGTGGGCATGGAGCCGCCGCTCAAACCCGCCGTCGAGCGCAGCCGCAGCGGCCGCGTCGCGCTGCTCGTCACAGCCGCGACGGCCGAGGGCGCGCGCCTGGCGCGCCTGCACGACAGCTACGCTGGGGACAGCCGCGTGCTCACGATCCCGCTGCCCGGCCTCGCCGACCTCGTCGAGCGCGGCGAGGTCACCGGACCGCGCGTCGAGGCGCTGCTTGGCAGCGCGCTCGCCGGGCTCCCCTCGGAGGGCGTCGACGAGGTCGCGCTCGGCTGCACGCACTACGGGTTCGTGCGGCCTGCGCTGCGCGCGCTGCTCGGCGAGGGCGTCGAGCTGATCGACACGGCGGAGCCGGTCGCGCGGCGCGTGCTCCAGCAGCTCGAGGAGCACGCGATCGCGATCCCCGAGGACGGCGACGGGACCGTGCCGTGCGCCGTCAGCGGCGACCCGGACGCCTTCGAGGCGGCCGTCGAGCGGCTGCGCGCCTCGGGCGTCACGCTGCCGCCGCTGCGAGTCTCCCGGGGGGTGGCGGCATGAGCGCGCGGGCGAGCTTCCGCGGGAAGTACGAGGCCGCCGCCGCAGCGAACGATTCGCTGCTCTGCGTCGGCCTTGATCCCGACCCCTCGCGCCTCGCCCCGGGCGCCGACATCGACGCCTGGCTGCGCGAGGTGATCGAGGCGACCTCGGACCTGGTGTGCTGCTACAAGCCCAACGCCGCCTTCTTCGAGGCGCGCGGCTCGGTCGGCATGGAGGCCCTGCTGCAGCTGATCGACGGCATTCCGAATGAGATCCCCGTGCTGCTCGACGCGAAGCGCGGCGATGTCGGCCACTCGGCGGAGTTCTACGCTCGCGCCGTCTTCGAGGTGCTGGGCGCGGATGCGGTGACGGTCAACTCCTACCTCGGTGGGGACGCGGTCGAGCCGTTCCTCGCGTACGAGGATCGCCACGCGTTCGTGCTCTGCCGCACCTCGAACGCCGGGGCTGGCGAGCTGCAGGACCGCGCGGTCGGCGGAGGCCGGCCGCTCTACCTGGAGGTGGCGGCGCGCGCGAACGAGTGGAACACGCGCGGCAACGTCGGCCTCGTCGTCGGCGCGACGTACCCGGAGGAGGCGCGCGCGATCCGCGAGCTGTGCCCGGAGCTGCTGTTCCTGATGCCCGGCGTCGGGGCGCAGGCCGGGGAGCTGGAGGCGGCCGTGCACGCCGCGCTCGACGCCCGTGGCGGCGGGATCATCGTCAACGCCTCGCGCAGCGTGCTCTACCCCGCGGCGGGCGGCGCCGCGGCCTCGCGCGCCGCGGCGCAGCACCTGCGCGACGCGATCCGCGAGGCTGTCCGGACGTCGGGGCGCACTGCCGGCCACGCAGGGCAAGCGGACTGAGCGGCGATGGCCCTCGACCTGCGTGTCGGCGACGTGCTGCGGCTACGGCGCAAGCATCCCTGCGGCAGCTTCGACTGGGATGTCGTGCGCGTCGGCGCGGACATCGGGCTGTGCTGCCGCGAGTGCGGGCGGCGTGTGCTGATGGACCGCCCGACGCTGCGCCGCCGCGCGAAGGAGCTGCTGGAGCGCGGTCCGGCGCTCGATCCGGCGATCGAGGCGGCGATCGAGGCGGCGCTCGAGGGCGGCGGATCACCCCCTCCGGGCGCTGCCGGAGTAGACTGACCGCCTCGCGGGGCGTTTCGTTGACGCCTCGCGGAGGCCGTACCTAGACTCGATTCGATCGCGGGGACGTGGGGCATCGCGTCATGATCGAGATGACCATCGAGAGCATTCGCGTCAGTCTCCGCAACTACCAGCGGGTCGTGATCCTGCGCGAGAAGGGATCGGACCGCTACCTGCCGATCTGGATCGGCGCCGCCGAGGCGGACGCGATCGCGGTGCGGCTGCAAAACCACTCCGTCGCGCGCCCCCTGACCCACGATCTGCTCAGCAACGTGATCGGCGAATTCGGCGGCGCCGTGAAGCACGTCGTCGTCAACGACCTCGAGAACGACACCTTCTACGCCCGCATCACCGTCGAGCATCCGGGAGGCACGGTGGAGATCGACTCGCGCCCGTCGGACGCGATCGCGCTGGCCGTGCGCGCCGAGGCGCCGATCTACGCCGAGGAGTCCGTGCTGGACCGCGCCGGGGTGCTGCTCAGCGCCGAGGGCGAGGTGGTGGTCGGCGACAGCCGGGCCTCCTCCGTCACGGAGGAGGAGCTGGAGAAGCTCTCCGCCTTCAGCGAGTTCATCGGGGAGCTCGATCTCGACGATCTTGGCGAAGGCGAGACCAAGGACGAGTGAGGCCGTGACGGCGTCCGAAGTTCATTCGTGCCACTTCTCACAATCGGTTTGATCACGTGATCGGCCCGTGCTAGGCTCCCGACGGCCACGGCCC
The DNA here is from genome assembly GCA_965207415.1 of Dehalococcoidia bacterium. Taxonomy (GTDB): domain Bacteria; phylum Chloroflexota; class Dehalococcoidia; order UBA2979; family UBA2979; genus VXMT01. Next base: position 1,779,955 of record CBDBMD010000003.1, on the reverse strand, counting down.
GGACGGGGTGCATCCGTCTGGAGGTCGCCCGCCCTGGGGCTGGTCGGCATCGGCTCATATCTGGCGGTGTCGATTACCGGAATGGCCATCATCGGGCATCTGCTCGATCGTCACTTCGGAACGGATCCGCTGCTGACGCTCGTGTTCCTGGTGCTTGGCCTGTTGGCGGGATTTCTCGGTGCCTATCGCCAGTTGCGGCGGCTGCTGGACAGCGCCGCCGAGGCGGACGGGCGGAAGGGTCGCTAGATGCGCGGTTGGCTGGTAGCCATCGTCGTCGTGGTCCTGATCGTCGGCGGCTTCATCCTGATTAAGCCGCCCACGCCGGCGATCATCCTTGCCCCCGAGCACGTCTTCGACATCGGCTCGCTCGAGGTCACCAACACGATGTTCACCTCCTGGGTGGTCGTCGCCCTGCTGATCGTCACCGCCGTCTACGCCAGCCGCTCGATGACGCTCGTGCCTTCCGGGCTGAGCGGGGCGATCGAGGCCTTCGTCGGCGGCTTCTACGGCTTCATCGAGAACGTCGTCGGCGAGGCCAATGCGCGGCGCTTCTTCCCGGTGATCGCGACGATCTTCTTCTACGTGCTGGTCTCCAACTACGTCGGCCTGCTGCCCATCAACTTCGCCGTCGGCGTCACCGAACCCGACCACGGCGAGATCCAGGCTGTGTTCGAGCAGACCAGCATCGCCGGCGTCGACCTCGCCTACATCCCGCTGCAGGCGGACACCGTGGACACCTCCGTGGAGCCCGCGCTGGAGCTGGAGCACGAGGGAGGCGCCTTCTCGGGCCTGCTCGCGCCGCTGTTCCGCTCGGTGATGACGGACGTCAACGCGCCGCTCGCGCTGGCGCTGATGTCGTTCATCTTCGTCGAGTACTGGGGGCTCTCCGCGCTCGGACTCGGGTACCTCAAGAAGTTCTTCGCCTTCGGCCCCCTGCTGCGAGGCAAACCGATGGGGATCATTGACGTCTTCGTCGGCTTGCTCGAGTTGATCTCGGAGCTGATCCGGATCGTCTCGTTCACCTTCCGTCTCTTCGGCAACATCTTCGCCGGCGAGGTGCTGTTGCTGATGATGAGCTTCCTGGTGCCGCTGGTACTGATTAACGTCTTCTACGGCCTGGAGCTGTTCGTCGGACTGATCCAGGCATTTGTGTTCGCAATGCTCACGCTCGTCTTCGCCCAGACTGCCGTCAGCCATCACGGCGACGAGCACGAGGAGCACGAGGGCGCGCATGAGTGAAGATCGGAGCAGCAGCTCGGGCCCGCACGGCCGGAGCAGGTAGGACGCGGAGTCCTGGTAAGGGAGTACGCCGCAATGACAGTGGGAGCGAAGGTGGGATCGACGCTGATGCCGTACCTCGGTCGGGCCGCGCTGGCCCTCGGCCTCGGGGTGCTGGCCTGGCTGGCGATGTCCGGCGTGGCCGGGGCGCAGGAGGTGGACAACGTGTACACCGCCGACGCCAGCAAGTTCCTGGCCGCCGGCATCGCGATGGGCCTCGGGGCCTTCGGGCCGGCGATCGGCATCGGGTACCTGGGCGGCAAGGCGATGGAGGCGCTCGGGCGCAACCCCGAGGCGGCAGGCCCGATCCAGACGAACATGATCCTCGCGATCGCGTTCGCCGAGGCGATCGGCATCTACGCCCTCGTCGTCGCCATCCTGATCGGCTTCGTCTTCTAGGCGAGCCGCAGCGAGCGAGGCGAGCATGATCCACCGAGTACGCAGCCGGATGGGGAGCGCGCGACGGCGCGGCCTGCGGCTGGGCGCCGTGGCCGCGGGCGTGCTGCTCGCGGCGGCGCCCGCCACGGCCTTCGCCGCCGAGGAGGGGCCCGCGGGCATCGCCGCCCTGGGCTTCAGCCTGCCCGCGCTCGTCTCCAACCTGATCAACTTCACGATCCTGCTGATCGTGCTCCGGCTCTTCCTCTACAAGCCGGTGCTACGGCTGCTGGACGAGCGCAAGCGGCGCATCCAGGAAGGCCTCGACCAGGCCGCCCAGGCGGCCTCGCAGGCATCGGCCAGCGAGCAGGAATCGAGGGCGGCGATCGAGCAGGCGCAGAGCGAGGCGCGTGAGCTGGTTGCGCAGGCGCAGCAGAGCGCCGCGCAACTGCGCACCCAGCTCGAGGAACGCGCCCGCGCCGACGCCGAACAGATCGTCGAGCGAGCGCGCGAGGAAGTGCGCGTCGAACGTGATCAGGCGATCGAACAACTGAGGCGCGAGTTCGCCGACCTCACGATCACCGCCGCCGAGCGGGTCATGCGCCAGTCGCTTGACCGCGCGGCGCACCAGCGGCTGATCGACGAGGTGCTCGTTAACAGCGAGCTCGGCGACCAGAACTAGCGAACGAGGGGCGAGGCATGGCCCAGGCAGCAGGCGCACGAGACGTCGCGGGCCGTCGCTACGCCCTTGCGATCATGGAGTTCGTCGCCGCGGACCCGGACCGCACCGCTGCCTGGGAAGACGCGGTCGACGGCCTCGATGCGCTGACCGAGCGCCCGGCCTACGTGGCCGCGCTGCAGGGTGACGGCATGACGGACGAGGGCTTCCAGTCGGTCGTGCGCCGTGCCGTCCCGGGAATCGGGCAGTTGCAGCTCAACCTGCTGCGGCTGCTGCGGCGCAAGGGCCGGCTCGCGCTCGGCCCCTCGATCGCCTCGTACGTGCGGGAGCTGCTGGACGAGCGGCGCGGCGTCGCCCGCGCCGAGGTCCGCACCGCCGTCGAGATCGACGAGGAGCGGCAGCAGTGGTTCGCCACGCAACTCGCCGAGCTCACGGGCCAGCAGATCGAGATCAGTGCAGAGGTCGATCCGGACCTGATCGGCGGCGCCGTGGTACGCATCGGCGACCGCCTGATCGATGGTTCGGCGCGCTCGCGCTTGCGCGCGCTGCGCTCGCAACTGGCGTAGGAACACGGTCGAGCGGCGGGTCCGGCCCGCCCACGACCACGAGGGAGACGCGATGGTTCGGGCAGAAGAGATCGCTTCGATCCTCAAGGAGCAGATCGAGAACTTCGACGCGGACGTCACCGAGGCCAACGTTGGCACGGTCGTCGAGGCGAGCGATGGTATCGCGCGCATCCACGGCCTTGGCCAGTGCCTGGCCTCGGAACTCGTCGAGTTCAGCAACGGCACTCGCGGCCTTGCGCTGAACCTCGAGGAAGAGACCGTCGGCGCGATCATTCTCGGCGACTACACCGACATCAAGGAGGGCGACGAGGTCCGCACGACCGGGCTGGTCGCCTCCGTGCCGGTCGGCGACGAGCTGATCGGGCGCGTCGTGAACCCGCTCGGCGATCCGATCGACGAGCGCGGCCCCGTGACCGCGGGTCAGCGCCTCCCCGTCGAGCGGGTCGCGCCGGACGTGGTCGCGCGCGAGTCGGTCAGCGAGCCGGTGCAGACGGGCATCAAGGCGATCGACGCGATGATCCCGATCGGCCGCGGCCAGCGCGAACTGATCATCGGCGACCGCTCGATCGGCAAGAGCGCGATCGCGATCGACGCGATCATCAACCAGCGCGGCGGCGACCTGATCTGCATCTACGTCGCGGTCGGCCAGAAGGACTCGAAGGTCGCGCAGACGGTCGCGACGCTCGATCAGCACGGCGCGATGGAGCACACGATCGTCGTCTCCGCCTCGGCGGCGGAGTCCGCGGCGTTGCAGTATCTGGCGCCGTACTCGGGCTGCGCGATGGGCGAGTACTTCATGGAGCAGGGCAAGGACGTGCTGATCGTCTACGACGATCTCACCAAGCACGCCTGGGCCTACCGCCAGATCTCGCTGCTGCTGAAGCGCCCGCCCGGCCGCGAGGCCTACCCGGGTGACGTCTTCTACCTGCACTCGCGGCTGCTGGAGCGTGCGGCGCGCCTCGACGAGGCGCACGGCGGCGGCTCGCTGACCGCGCTGCCGATCATCGAGACACAGGCGGGCGACGTCTCCGCCTACATCCCGACCAACGTGATCTCGATCACCGACGGCCAGATCTTCCTCGAGAACGACCTGTTCAACGCCGGGCAGCGGCCCGCCGTGAACCCCGGTATCTCCGTCTCGCGGGTCGGCGGCGCCGCGCAGCGCCGCGCGATGCGCTCCGTGGCCGGCACGCTGCGGCTGGACCTCTCGCAGTTCCGTGAGCTGCAGGCGTTCGCCCAGTTCGGCACGGAGGACCTGGACCCGGCGACGCGCCGCCAGCTGGAGCGCGGCCAGCGCCTCACCGAGGTGCTGAAGCAGCCGCAGTACGAGCCGCTCTCGCTCGGCCAGCAGGTCGCGATCCTCTACGCCGGCGCGGAGGGCTACCTCGACGACGTGCCGGTCGAGAAGGTCGCCGACTTCGAGCGCGCGCTGCACGAGCAGCTGCAGGCGACCGCGGCCGGCGTGATCGAGGCGATCGAGCGCACCGGCGAGGTCGAGGGTGACACCGAGGAGCAGTTGAAGGCAGCGATCGAGCAGTTCAAGGGCTCGGTTGCCTACTAGGCGAGACGCAGTGGCCCCTCGAGGGTCGCGGAACGGGGAGCAGCGGTAGATGCCAGGCGCCGGCCAGGTCCGGGCAATCCGCGGGCGGATCAAGTCCGTCGAGAACACCGCCAAGGTCACCAAGGCGATGGAGCTCGTCGCGGCCTCCAAGATGCGCCGCGCCCAGGATCGCGCGCTCGCCGCGCGGCCCTACTCGGAGCGCATGCGCGCCGTGCTCGCCCGCCTCGCCGGCTCGCCCGAGGCGCGCGGCGGCGGCGACGCGGACTCGCTGCACCCGCTGCTGGACGAGCGCGACGTCAAGCACTTCGCGTTCATCCACATCACCGCCAACCGTGGGCTCGCCGGTGGCCTCAACGCGAACATGAACCGCGCCGGCGCCAATCTCGCGCTCGAGCGCCAGCCGCACGTCGAGCGCGTCTCGGTGATCTCGGTCGGGCGCAAGGGGCGCGACTTCTTCCGCCGCGCCGGCTTCCCGCAGATCGCCGAGTTCACCGACCTCGGCGACTACCCGACGATGGGCGACACGCTCCCGATCTCGCGGATCGTGACCGAGGACTACATCAACGGCGAGATCGATCAGGTCTACGTCGGCTTCCAGCAGTTCATCAACACCGCCGTGCAGCGGCCGACCGTGCGCCAGCTGCTGCCGATCGAGCCGCCCGAGGACATGGGTGAGGCGATGGGCGGTGGCGCGGACTTCATCTTCGAGCCCTCGCCGCAGGCGCTGCTGGAGACGCTGTTGCCGCGCTACGTGGAGATGCAGGTCTTCGAGGCGATCCTCGAGGCCGCCGCCTCCGAGCAGTCGGCGCGGATGGTCGCGATGCGCGCGGCCACCGACGCGGCGAACGACATGGTCGCGGACCTCACGCTGACCTACAACAAGGCACGACAGGAACTGATCACCAGCGAGCTGCTCGACATCGTCGGCGGTACGGCGGCGATCGAGGCGTAACGAAGCAAGCGAGGCAGAGCGAGCCGCGCGCGAGCGCGCCGGCCCGGGAGCAAGGCGGACAGTATGAGCAGCGGACTTGTACGGCAGGTCATCGGCACGGTCGTCGACGTGGAGTTCCCCGACGGCGACCTGCCCGAGATCTACAACGCCGTCAACATCGCGATGGGTGAGAACGGCGAGACGCGCACGCTCGTCACCGAGGTGCAGCAGCACCTCGGCAACAACTGGGTGCGCTGCCTCGCGCTCGACTCCACGGACGGCCTGCAGCGCGGCGCGAGCGCCGAGGACACCGGCGCGCCGATCGCCGTGCCGGTCGGCCCGGCCACCCTCGGGCGCATCTTCAACGTGCTCGGCGAGCCGCTCGACCCGGGCGAGGCGATCCCGGCGGACACCGTGCGCCGCCCGATCCACCGCCCCCCGCCCGCCTACGCGGAGCAGGAGACCGAGGCGCAGATGCTGGAGACCGGCATCAAGGTCATTGACCTGATCGCTCCGCTCGCCCGCGGCGGGAAGGTCGGCCTCTTCGGCGGCGCGGGCGTCGGCAAGACCGTGGTCAACACGGAGCTGATTCGCAACCTGGCGACCGAGCACGGCGGCCTCTCCGTCTTCGCCGGCGTCGGCGAGCGCTCGCGCGAGGGCAACGACCTCTGGCACGAGATGGAGGAGTCCGGCGTCCTCGACAAGACGGCGCTGGTCTTCGGCCAGATGAACGAGCCGCCCGGCGTGCGGCTGCGCATCGGCCTCACCGGCCTGACGATGGCGGAGTATTTCCGCGACGACGAGGGCCGCGACGTGCTGCTCTTCATCGACAACATCTACCGCTACACGCTGGCCGGCATGGAGGTCTCGGCGCTGCTTGGGCGGATGCCCTCGGCGGTCGGCTATCAGCCGACGCTGGCGACCGAGATCGGCGAGCTCGAGGAGCGCATCACCTCGACGAAGCAGGGCTCGATCACCTCGTTCCAGGCGATCTACGTGCCCGCCGACGACTACACCGACCCCGGCGTCTCGACGACGTTCGGCCACCTCGACGCGGTCGTGGCGCTGGAGCGCGCGCTCGCGGAGCAGGGGCTCTACCCGGCGATGGACCCGCTGACTTCGAACAGCCGCATCCTCGACCCGAACGTCGTGGGCCAGGAGCACTACGACGCGGCCTCCGGCGTGCTGCGCACACTGCAGCGCTACAAGGACCTGCAGGACATCATCGCCATCCTCGGCATCGAGGAGCTGACCGAGGACGACAAGCAGGCGGTCGCGCGCGCGCGTCGCATCCAGCGCTTCCTCACGCAGCCGTTCTTCGTCGCCGAGCAGTTCACCGGCCGCGGGGGCCGCTACGTGCCCGTCGCCGAGACCGTGCGCGGCTTCACCGAGATCCTCGAGGGCAAGCACGACGAGCTGCCGGAAAATGCTTTCTACATGGTCGGCACCATCGACGAGGCGGTCGAGAACGCCCGCGAGATGGCCGAGGAGGACTAACGCTTGGCCCCGCTCAGACTCTCAATCGTCACCGCGGAACAGCCCGTCCTTGATCGGGACGACGTGCAGCGCGTGATCGTGCCCACGACAGAGGGCCAGATCACCGTGCTGCCGAGCCACGCCGCGCTGATGGCCAGCCTCGATGTCGGCGAACTGATCGCCGTCGGCAGCGACGGCGAAGAGGACATCGTCGTGCACGGCGGCTTCATCCAGGTCTTGCACGACGAGGTCACCGTGCTCGCCGACGCCGCCGAGCGGGTCGACGAGATCGACGAGGCGCGAGCCGAGGCGGCGCGTGATCGCGCTCGCGAGCGCCTCGAGGGCCACGTCGCCGCGGACGAGGTGGTCGACCTCGCGCGAGCGCGCATCTCCCTGCTGCGCGCGGAGGCGCGCATCCGCATCCGCCGCCGCCGGCGCGGCGGGGGAGCCCCGCCCGCTCCTCGCTAGTCCCTCCGGACCGCGACGTTCATGCCCGCCTCGCCGCCCTACCAGGAAGGTGACGAGGTTCCCGTCCGTGTACCCGGCCGGCGCCGTCCTCAATGGGTTGTTGCGCCGCCGGTTCGTGCGTCCCCGGCGTGCGAGGCGGGCTGCGCCCGTTCCCCCTCACTCTCCGCCCTCTCCCGCGAGGGGAGAGGGGACCGGATCGGCCTCCGGCCCCCTCTCCTGGGGGAGAGGGTTGGGGTGAGGGGGCTCGCCCGCGGCCACTCGTGTCCCGATCGGTTGGTTGCTGCGGGAGCTGTCAGGGCGATAGGCGAGAGCCTTCGAGCGTCGCTACGCCCAGGGGCGCGTCGTGACCCACACCCTCGCGCCTCGCGGGCCGGGCGGGATGCGTCGTATCCTTGATGATGGCGGGGGCCGGAGGCCCCAATGGGTGAGCAACTCGTCATTCACGGTGGGAAGGCGCTGAGCGGACGCCTGCCCGCGTCCGGCTCCAAGAACGCCGCGCTCTACGCGCTCGCCGCGCCGCTGCTCACCTCCGATCCCGTCACCCTGCACAACGTCCCCGAGATCGCCGACATCGAGGGCATGGGCCGCGTCCTGCGCGCCCTCGGCGCAACTTTCGAGGTCGACGGCGGCGACGTCTCGATCGACGCGTCGGGCGTGACGGAGACCGTAGCGCCGCAGGACCTCGCGATCGCGCTGCGCGCCTCCTTCCTTGTGATGGGGCCGCTGCTCGCCCGCTTCGGCGAGGCCGCCTCCCCGTCGCCGGGTGGCGACGTGATCGGCGTCCGCCCGCTCGATGTGCACCTCGCCGGCTTCCGCGCGCTGGGCGCCGACGTGCGCCGCGAGGGGCAGAACTTCGTCGCGCGAGGCCGCCTGCGCGGGGCACGCATCTTCCTCGATTACCCGAGCGTGCTCGGCACCGTGAACGTGCTCTTCGCCGCCGCGCTCGCCGAGGGCGAGACCGTGATCGTCAACGCCGCGGCCGAGCCCGAGGTGGCGATGGCCGCCGAGATGCTCGTCGCGATGGGCGCGCGCATCAGCGGGCACGGCTCGAACACGATCACCGTCGAGGGCGTCGAGCGCCTGCACGGCGTCGACTTCACGATCATCCCCGACCGCATCGAGAGCGGCACCTACCTCCTCGCCGGCGTCGCCACCGGCGGCGACGTAGCCATCGAGGGCGCGCGCGCCGACCACCTGGACTCGCTGCTGACGAAGCTCAGCGAGGCCGGCGTCGGCGTCGAGGTCGCGCCGCAGTATGTGCGCGCGTGTGCGCCTCCGGACGGCGCGCCGTTGCGCGCGGTGCAGCTCCAGGCCGTGCCGTACCCCGGGTTCCCCACGGACCTGCACGCTCCGATGGCTGCCGCCCTGACCCAGGCCGAGGGCGTCTCGACGATCCACGAGCGCGTCTTCGAGAACCGCCTGCTCTACCTCGGCGAGCTGCGGGCAATGGGCGCGCGGATGACGGCCGGGGGTCAGTCCGTGATCATTGAGGGGCCCACGCCGCTTGTCGGCGGCGCGGTGCGGGCGCTCGACGTGCGGGCGGCCGCGGCGGTCGTGATCGGCGGGCTCTGCGCCAGCGACGAGACGATCGTGCGCGACCTCGCGCACCTCGATCGCGGCTATCCGCGCATCGAGGAGCGGCTGACCGCGCTAGGCGCGACGGTGTTCAGGCGCTAAGGTCGAAAGCCGGAGGCGGCGGCGCCTCAGCAGTCAGGGGCGCAGGCTTCCGGGCGAATGTTCACAAGACGACTCGGTATCGATCTCGGTACGGCACGCGTACTCGTCTCCGAGCGGGGGCGCGGCATCGTGCTGGAAGAACCCGCCGTCGTCGCGCTGACCGAGCGCGAGAACGCGGTAGCCGCCGTCGGCCGGGAGGCCTACGAGATGATCGGCCGCCATCCCGGCACGATCCGCGTGATCCGGCCGATGCGCGATGGCGCCATCGCCGACTACCTGATTACCGAGGCGCTGCTGCGCTACCTCATCGGCGAGGTGATGGGCCGCCTCCGGATCGTCCGTCCGGAGGTCATGGTCTCCACGCCGTACGGCGTGACCCGCGTCGAGCAACGCGCCGTGCGCGACGCCGCGGAGGCGGCGGGCAGCCGCCGTCCGGCCCACCTCATCCCGGAGCCGCTGGCCGCGGCGATCGGCGCCGAGATTCCCGTCGGGTCGCCTCGCGGCCACATGCTCCTCAACATCGGCGGCGGCAGGGCGGAGGCCGCGGTGATCTCGATGTTCGGGATCGTCGCCGCGGATTCGATCCGCGTGGCGGGCGACCGGCTGAACGAGGCGGTCGCGCTCTACGTTCGGAGACGACATAACCTGGCGATTGGCGAGCGCTCTGCCGAGGAGCTGAAAATCGCCATCGGCTCGGCGATCCCGCTGGAGGACGACGAGACCGCCGCCGTGCGCGGCCGCGATCAGATCACGGGCCTGCCGCGCACCGTGACGGTGCGCTCCTCCGAGGTGACGCAGGCGATCCAGGAGCACCTCGACAGCATCGTGCAGACGGTGCGCTCCGTGCTGGAGCGCACCCCGCCGGAGCTGGCCGCGGACGTGATCGATCACGGCGTCGTGCTGACCGGCGGCGGCGCGCGCCTCCGCCACCTCGATTCGCTGTTGATGCACGAGGTCGGCGTGCCGGTGCACGTCGCCGACGAGCCGGACCGCTGCGTCGCGCGCGGCGCGGGCGTGGCGCTTGACTACCTCGACGTGATCGCGCGCAGCATCCCCACCGAGGAAGAGTCCCTGATCGCCGATACGCCGTAGCGCGCCGCCGTCGCGCTGCCGGTCAGTCCTCGATGTCGGCGTAGACGCGGAAGCCGTAGTCGTTGTAGCGCCGCTCCGGGGCCAGCGAGGAACGCGCGGCGCTGCGCGTGACCTTGACCCGGTGTCGCCACGATCCGCCTCGCGAGGAGCGGCGTTGGCCCTCGGCGGGCCCGCGCGGGTTGTCGAGGTCGTCGGAGTCGTAGCCGGCGGCGTACCAGTCGCTGCACCACTCGTGCACGTTCTCCGCCATGTGGTACAGGCCGAAGCCGTTCGGCGGCGAGGAGCCGACCGGCTGCGGCCGATCCATCCCCGCCGCGCCGAGGGCGAATGGCCCCTCCTCCCAGGGCTCGTCGCCCCAGGGGAAGCGCACACCCTCGACGCCGCCGCGCGCGGCGTACTCGCGCTCCGCCTCGGTCGGCAGGCGGCAGCGACGTCCGAGGGCGCCGCCGAGCCACTCGCAGTAGGCGACGGCGTCGAACCAGGAGACGCCGACCACCGGGCAGTCGGGCGCGTTGAAGCGGGAGTCGTCCCAGAAGCTCGGGGCCTCGTGGCCCGTGGCCTCGAGGAAGGCGGCGTACCCGGCGTTCGTCACGGGCGCGACGGCGACGGCGAAGGGGTCGAGGCGCACCACGCGGAGCGGCTGCTCGTCGGGGCGCAGCGGCGAGCCCATGCGGAACGCGCCGCCGGGAAGCTCGACGAAGGCCGTCGAGACGGGGTCCGCGCCCGCCGGGCGGCTGGAATCGCGGTCGTTCGCGGGGACGCTGGGGCTGGTCACGCGGAGATGCTAGCAGCGCCGTCCGGGAACCGCTTTCGCTGGACGCTAGTGCGCGCTTGTGCAAGCCTTCCCAATACGGATCGGGTTCGGAACCGATACGCTCGTAATACTCGAATACTCGGCGGAGGGTTGCATTGCCGCTACCGGCTGACATCCCCGAGGTGGTCATCGACCGCCTTCCCATCTACTACCGCTGGCTTGCCCGCATGGACGCGGAAGGGCGCTCGACGGTCTCCTCGCAGGAGCTGGGAGACGCGCTCGGCGTGACGCCCGCTCAGATCCGCAAGGACCTCGCCTACTTCGGGCGCTTCGGGAAGCAGGGCAGCGGGTACTCGGTCGTGCGGCTGGTCGAGGAGCTGCGGCTGATCCTGGGGTTGAACCGCCGCTGGCGCATGGTGCTGGTCGGCGTGGGCCGCCTCGGGCGCGCGATCGCCTCGTACCAGGGCTTCGGGCCGGACGGCTTCGACCTCGTCGGCGTCTACGACGCCAGCGAGGAGGAGATCGGCGGCGAGGTCGGCGGAATCACCGTGCGCGACGTGCGCGAAATGGAGTCCTCGCTGTGCGCGGAGCCGGCGGACATCGGCATCGTCGCCGTGCCCGCGGAGGCCGCGCAGGAGGTGATCGACGCCCTCGTGCGTGCTGGCGTGCGCTCGATCCTCAACTACGCGCCGATCACGGTGCAGGTGCCGCGCGGCGTGCGCATCCGGCGCATCGACCCGCTGCTCTCGCTGCAGAGCATGACCTACCACCTGAGCCTCGAGTCGGACGCCCCCGGCGAGCCGGAATCGGCCGCCGCGCGCGCCTCGGCCTAGCGCGAGCGCCCGAGGGCGAGCCGCAGCAGCAGGCTGCCCACCGCGAGACCGATCAACGCACCCACCATGTCCGCGATCCAGTCGCCGAGCGACGGCTCGCGCCCTGCGATCGGGCCCTGCGCCAGCTCAGTGACGGCGGCGAAGATCCAGATCGCGAGCAGCACCATCCCAAGTACGCGCACCGGCGATCGCGTCGCCGCCCGGCTCGTCGCGTAGCGCAGCGCCACCGGCACCCCGAGCAGCGCGAAGAGCAGCGCGTGCCAGACCGCGCAGGGCATGCCCAGCGGGCAGCCGGACAGCGCGCCGCCGGTCGGCAGCAGCGTGGCGGCGAGGATCAGCGCCCCGGCGATCAGCACGCCGAGCGTGGCCCAGGCGCTCAGGACTTCGCGCGTCAGCATGGCCGTCCCTCGTGGTGCCGCTGCGCGGGCGCGCGTTCCTGCCGCCGCGCGGTCGTACAATCGCCGCATCCCCGAGGATAGGGCAGGGCAGCGCCGTGCGGCAGCGAGGCTGGACGATCGAGGCGTGGACGCCGCCGCCGGGCACGGACGCGCCGGAGCGCGCAGCGTTGGCGCTGCGCCGCCAGCCGGGTCTCGCCTGGCTCGACTCGGCGCTCCCGCACCCGCAGCGCGGGCGCTGGTCGATCCTCGCGGCGCGGCCGCGCTGGACGCTGAGTGCCCGTGGCCGCCTGATCCGCCGCGCCTCCTCGGACCGCGTCGAGGAGTTCGAGGGCGATCCGATCGCCGTCGCCGCCCGGGCGATCGAGGCCGAGCAGCGCGCCTGGGAGGCCGCCGCGGGCGCCTCGGCCGCGCGCGCGGCGCTGCCTTTCGCCGGGGGCGCGATTGGCTACCTCGGATTCGAGCTGGCGCGGCACATCGAACGGCTCCCGGCGACCACCTTCGACGACGTTGGCGCGCCCGACCTCGCGCTCGGCTGGTACGACGCCGCACTCCTCTGGGACGGGATCGAGCAGCGCGGCTGGCTCAGCGGCGCGCCACAGGCCGTCGCGGCGCTGCGCCAGCAGCTCGCGTGCATCGAGGACGCGGGGTGGCCTGCGGATGTCGCAAGCGCGGACGCGTGCGCGCCGCTCGCCAACGCTTCGGGCCGGCCCGCCCGCTTCGAGCCGAACATGGAGCGCGGTGAGTACCTCGAGCGCGCCGAGGCGGCGCGGCGCTACATCGCCGCCGGCGACATCTACCAGGTCAACCTCTCGCAGCGCTTCTGCGCGCCGCTGGCGGTCCCCGGCTTCGAGGCCTACCGGCGGCTGCGGCGCGCCAGTCCCGCGCCCTTCGCCGCCTACCTCGATGCGACCGGCGGGGCCGACGGAGGCATCGAGGTGCTCTCCTCGTCGCCGGAGCGGCTGCTGCTGGTCGACGGCGAGCGGCTGGAGACGCGGCCGATCAAGGGCACGCGCCCGCGCGGCCGCGACGCCGCCGAGGACGCCCGCCTCGCCGCCGAGCTGCGCGCGAGCGCCAAGGACGCCGCCGAGCACGTGATGATCGTCGACCTCGAACGCAACGACCTCGGACGGATCGCCGAGGTCGGGAGCGTCGCCGTGCCGCAGCTCGCGCGGCTGGAGTCCTACTCGCACGTACATCACCTGACCTCGTCGGTGACGGCGCGCAGGCGGCGTGGCGTGGGCCTCGATGCGACGCTGCGGGCGATGCTGCCGGGCGGGTCGATCAGCGGCGCGCCGAAGATCCGCGCGCTCGAGATCATCGACGAGCTGGAGCCGACCGTGCGCGGGGTCTACACGGGCGCGATCGGCTACTTCTCCGCGCACGGCCGCAGCGACCTCAACGTGGCGATCCGCACCATCACCGTCGCCGGCGGACGCGCCTACGCGCACGCCGGCGGTGCGATCGTGCACGACTCCGCCGTCGAGGCCGAGTACCTCGAGACGCTGGACAAGGCGCGCGGCATGGCGCGTGCGCTGGGCGTGCTGCTGCCCGACGAGGCGCCACCCGAGGAGCCGGCGCCGCAGCGGCGTACTCCGGCGGGCGCCGTCGCGGGCGTGCGCTGAGCGTGTCCGGCTACGTCTGGCTGAACGGCGAGCTGCTGCCTCGCTCCGAGGCGAGCGTGCCGATCGACGATCGCGGCTTCCTCTACGGCGCGGCCTGCTTCGAGACGCTGCGCGCCTTCGGCGGCGCCGTGTTCCGGCTGGGCCGCCACCTCGATCGCCTCGAGGCGGGCCTGCGGGCGCTGGGCGTGGAGCCGCCGCCGCGCGACGTGCTGCAGGCCGCGATCGCCGAGACGCTGGAGGCGAACGCGCTGCCCGAGGCGCGCGTGCGCCTCACGGTCAGCGCCGGCACGGGCGGTGCGCGGCCCGGCCTCGAGCCCGCCGGGGCTCCGTTCGTGCTCGTGACGGCGCAGCCAGTCCCGGACAGCGTCGCCCCGGCGCGTGCCCTCGTCGCGCGCGTGACGGCGGACCGGCCGCTGCCGTTCGCGAAGACCGTCAACTACCTCGGACCACTGCTCGCCCTCGAGGAGGCGCGGAGCGCGGGGCTGGACCAGGCGCTGCTGCTGAACGAGCACGGCGACGTCGTCGAGGCCTCGACCGCCAACGTCTTCGCCGTGCTCGCGGGGGAGGACGGCGAGGGGGTACTGGTGACGCCGCCGCTCGAGGCCGGGGCGCTGCCCGGCGTCACGCGCGAGGCCGTGCTCGAGTGCGCGCGCGGGCTCGGCATCGAGGCGGCTGAGCGGCGGTTGCCGCTCGCGGAGCTGCTCGCGGCGCGCGAGGCGCTGCTGACCAACAGCATCGTCGGCGTTCAGCCGCTCGCCGAGCTGCGCGACGGCGATCGCAGCCATGAGTTCGAGGCGCCGGGTCCCGCGACGCGCGCCCTGATCGAGGCGTACCGGGAGGCGGTGGCGCGCGAGTGCGGCGTTGCTCCCTCGACCTGAGCGGGCATCCGAGGCCGGTTGCGCCCCCGCGCCTCGACGCGGGGAGTATCCTCGCCGCAACCGGAGCACGAGGGGAGACCGCCAATGACCACGTCGCGCGACGCGATGGCTGAGGTAACGCCACACCTGCGCAAGATTACGGACGAGCTGGTGTTCGGGGAGATCTGGGAGCGCCCGGAACTCTCGAAACGCGACCGGAGCCTGATCACGGTCTCGGTGCTGGTGGCGCTGTACCGCACGGGGCAGCTGCCCGGGCACTTCCGGCGCGCCCTCGACAACGGGCTGAGCAAGGAGGAGATCGGCGAGCTGCTGACGCACGTCGCCTTCTACGCCGGCTGGCCGACTGTCGCCAACGCAGTCCGCATCGCGCAGGAGGCGTTCGACGAGCGGGACTCCGACTAGGAGGCGCTAAGCTACACGCACGCGCGAATCCGCGCGGAGAGGGGGCAACCATGCCTGCGCTCGAAGGCATGAGAGTGCTGGACATGACCCAGTACGAGGCAGGCACGTCCTGCACGCAGGCCCTCGCCTGGCTTGGAGCCGACATCGTCAAGCTCGAACGGCCGGGCATGGGCGATCCCGGACGCGGGGTCGCGCGCGGCATCGATCCCCGCCCCTACTTCCTCAACTGGAACTCGAACAAGCGCAGCGTCGCGATGGACCTGAGTAAGCCCGAGGGTCGGGATCTGTTCCTGCAGCTGGTGCCGCGCTTCGACATCTTCGTCGAGAACTACGGGCCGGGCGTGATCGAGAAGCTGGACATCGACTACCCCGTGCTGCGCGAGCTGCACCCCCCGCTGATCTACGGGCGCATCAAGGGCTTCGGCCTCGAGGGCCCCTACGCGCACTTCAAGTCCTACGACATGGTCGCCCAGGCAATGGGCGGCGCCTTCTCCGTCACCGGGTTCCCGGGCGGACCACCGACCCGGCCCGGCCTCACCATCGGCGACGCGGGGACCGGCATGCAGATGGCGCTCGCGATCACGGCCGCCTTCGTCCAGCGGCAGCGCACCGGCGAGGGCCAGTTCATCGAGCTCTCGATGCAGGAGGCGATGACCTACTACATGCGCACGGTCATCGCGAACGGGTCGGAGTGGGGCGCCTCGGCCGCGCCGCGGCGCGGCAACAGCAGCGGTCCCGGCACGGACCTCTACCCCTGCAAGCCGTTCGGCCCCAACGACTACGTCTACCTGATGGTCGTCACCACGCGGCAGTGGGACACGCTCTGCACCGCGATCGACCGCACCGACATGCTCACCGACCCGCGCTTCGCCACCGAGCAGGCGCGGCTCGACCATGCCGATGAGCTGCGCGAGGAGATCACGAAGTGGACCAGCCAGTACACCAAGCACGAGGCGATGCAGATCCTCGGCGATGGCAACGTGCCGGCCGGCGCCACCCTCGACACCTACGATCTGCATCACGATCCGCACCTCGTCTCGCGCGGCTTCGTGCAGGAGGCGGAGCATCCGCAGGCGGGCACGTTGCGCTTCATGGGCTGGCCGCCCCGGATGTCGGAGAGCGAGGTGCCGATCGTCTCGGCGCCGCTGCTCGGCGAGCACACCGTCGAAGTGCTGGGCGAGGAGCTCGGCCTCGGTGACGGCGAACTCGCGCCGCTGCTCGAGGGCGGCGTGATCGCGCAGTCGGACGGGCCGCCGCGCGCCTCGGCGGGCGAGGCTCAGGAGGAGGCGCGCAGCGCCGCCGCCAGCCGCTCGCGGTAGTCCTCGTCGATCCGCAGCACCGAGCCCTGCTCGACGTAGGCCTCGAGGTCCATGACGCGCGTCGAGCGCATGACGTCGGATTGCAGCACGCTCAGGTCCGGAGCCGTGATCCCGGCGTCGAACAGCCGCTGCCGCTCCTCGGCTGACAGGCCCGCCTCGCTGAGCACGGCCTCGGTGTGCTCGTCGACGATGGGAGCGCGGCCGGGCGGCGGGTACGGCTCGCCGTCGAAGAGTGCGGGGATGTAGCGCTGGAGCGGGATCTCTCCGAATTCCGGCAACTCGACCGGCTCGAAGAAGCGCCGCGCGAGCAGCTGCTCGTTCGTGAAGACCTCATCGGGTCGCAGCGCCGCGCCCGCGGGCACGCCCGCCGCCTGCAGCGTCTCCATCGCCTCGACGTTGGTCCGGCCGATCGCCCACTCGCCGAGGATCGCGTCGATCTCGTCGTGCGAGGCAGCGCGGGCGGCGTCATCGCGGAAGCGGTCGTCGTGGGTGAGTTCGGGGCGGCCGATCGCCTCGCAGAGCGCGGCCCACTCGCCGTCGCCGCGCGCGCTGATCGCCACGAAGGCGTCGTCGCCCTCGCAGCGGTAGGCGCCGCGCACCATGCCGGGGCGGTGGTTGCCGGCCGGGGCGTGCACGCGGCCGTTGAGCAGTGCGTCCATGACGTGCGCCCCGCTGAGCTGGATCATCGCCTCCTGCATCGCGACGTCGACGTGCTGGCCGCGGCCGCTCCGCTCGCGCGCCAGCAGCGCCGTCAGCACCCCGGCCACGGCGTGCATCCCGGAGAACGCGTCGCCGAGCGTGTTGCCCGCGAGGATCGGCGGCTCGCCCTCGTAGCCCGTAACCGCCGAGATGCCGGCGGCCGGCTCGATCGTCTGGCCGAGCGCGGGGTTGTCGCTGTTCGGCCCGGTCTGCCCGTAGCCGCAGACCGAGACCATGACGAGGTGCGGGTGCCGCTCCTTCAGCGAGGCGTAGTCCAGCGCGTAGCGGCGCAGCACCGGCGGCGTGAAATTCTCGATCAACACGTCCGCCTCGGCGAGCAGGCGGTGCAGCACCTCCTGCCCTTCCTCGGTGGCGTAGTCGAGCGTGAGCGCGCGCTTGCCCGCGTTGCGCGCGAGGAAGTAGGTCGAGCGGTTCCAGTACGCGCCGTTCGAGTCGTTTCCGGCGATGAAGCCGCTCCGCAGCGTCCCGGGCAGGTGCGGGCGCTCGACCTTCACCACGTCCGCGCCGAGGTCGGCGAGCGAGCGGCCGATGTGCGGCCCCGCCCAGACGCGGGAGAGGTCGATCACCTTCAGGCCATCGAGGGCGCCGCGACGCCCCCGCACGCCCTCGCCCGCCTCGCGCGGCGCTGGCCAGGGCTGCGCGTCGTGCTCGCCGAGGGCCGGCGGGGCGCCGGAGCGCAGCGGCGTCTCGGTCAGGCGGAAGGGCGGGCCGAGCGTGCGCTCTCCGCCGGGTGGCGGGTCGAAGAAGCCGCGCACGTTCAGGTGTTCGTCCTCGAGCAGCTCGGTGGCGCGCAGCACGTACCCGAAGGGCAGCCGCAACTCGCGGGCCCGCTCCACCACCTCGTCTGCGCTGTGCTCGGCGAGCCAGGGGAGGATCAGGGCGTCGAAGTCCTGCCAGTTCAGCACGCGCTCGCGCATCTCGGCGAGGATCGGCGCCTCCGCGAGCTCGGGCCTGCCGATCAGCTCGGCGAGCGGCGGGGCGGAGTTGGCCTGCATGATGAACGCGACCGCCCCGTCCTTGCAGGGCAGCACGTCCATCGGATACGCGATCAGCACGCGCGAGTAGTAGCGGCGGCGAATCGCGCCCGTGCCCGCGTAGACCGCCAGCGTGTGATCGTCCGCCAGTGCGAGCGATTCGAGGGACGAGACGTCGACGAAGCCTCGTCCGCCGTCGAACAGCGCCGCCAGCGCGGCGATGTAGCCGTTGACCCCCGCGAAGTAGTCGGCGATGTCGACACCCATGGCGAGCGGTTCGCGGTCCGGGTTGCCGGTGACGTAGGAGAACCCGGACAGCGCCTCGATCACCTGGCTGTCCGCGCGGTAGGAGGCGTACGGGCCGGTCGCGCCGAAGGGGCTGATCGAGGCGTACGTCACGCCCGGGAAGCGCCGCGCGAACTCCGCGGGGTCGTCGAGCGGCAGCGGCGAGTCCGCCTGGTGCGAGCTGAGCAGCAGGTCGCAGTCCGCGACGAGCGCCTCGACGGCTGCCGCGCCCTCGGCGCTCGTAGCGTCGGCGGCGACGCTGCGCTTGCCGCCGTTGAGCACGCGGTGCATGCCACCCTCGTCGAGGCTGAAGCGGTCGCCGGGAAAGGGGCCCTGCAGGCGGATCTCGTCGCCCTCGGGAGGCTCGACGCGCACGATGTCCGCGCCCGCCTGGGCGAGCAGTTGCCCGCAGTAGGCCACGGCCGTGCCGGCCGCGATCTCGACGACGCGCAGGCCCGCCAGCGGGCCGGGAGCTTCAGACATCCGGGCGCCTCTTTCCGCCGCGCGCCCGGTCGAGGGCGCCGCGAGCGCGCCGAGCATGGCACAGACCGCCGCCCCGCAGCGACCCGCTGGCCTCGGATGCCTCGCTCAGGCGCCGGGCAGTGGCGTCAGCGCGCCAATCGGCTACCATTCGGCGCGCCGCCCGCGGGCGGCCTGACGAGACTTTGCGCGAAGGGGGACGAACGATGGAGATCCGCGAGGACTGGCTCGCGCTGGTGCAGGAAGAGATCGTCGAGCCGGAACGGCCGATCGTCGACCCGCATCACCACTTCTTCTACAAGAGCGAGCACGGCTTCGAGGACTATCTGCTCGAGCACTACTGGGCGGACATGGACACCCACAACGTGGAGCAGACCGTGTTCATCGAGTGCGGGGCGATGTTCCGCGAGGACGGCCCGGAAGACCTCAAGCCCGTCGGCCAGACGGAGTGGGTGGCGGGCCTCGCCGCCGAGGCGGAGCAGGCCCCGGCGGGCAAGGCGCGGGTGCGCGCGATCGTCGGCACCGCCGACCTGATGCTCGGCTCGGACGTGCGCCGCTGCCTGGAGACGCAAATGGAGGTCACGCCGCTGTTCAAGGGCATCCGCTACATCGTCGCCTGGGACGAGAGCGACACCGTGCCGAGCATGCCGGCCCTGACCAGCGGCGAGGCTTACCGCGACCCGAACTTCCGCGCGGGCTTCGCGGAACTGGCTTCGCTGGGGCTGATGTTCGACGGCTGGCACTACCACCCGCAGACGCCCTACCTGACAGAGCTGGCGCGCGACTTCCCGGACACGACGATCGTCCTCGACCACCTGGGGACGCCGCTCAACACCGGCCCCTACGCGAGCCAGGCGGACGAGATCTTCGAGGTCTGGAAGCAGGGGATCTCGGACCTCGCGGCGCTGCCGAACACCTACATCAAGCTCGGCGGGATGCTGATGCCGTGGAACGGCTTCGGCTGGGAGGCGCGCGAGCGGCCGGGCACCTCGGACGAGCTGGTCGCGCTACAGAGCCGCTACTACCTGCACGCGATCGAGGCGTTCGGTCCGGAGCGCGCGATGTTCGAGAGCAACTTCCCGGCGGACAAGCCGTCGGTCTCGTTCCACGTGGTCTGGAACGCCTTCAAGAAGCTGGTGGCGGACTTCTCCGAGTCCGAGAAGGACCGCCTGTTCCGCGGGACCGCGATGGAGGTCTACGGCCTCGAGCCGATGGAGTAGGCGCGTGGCGTAGCGCCGCGGGCCGAGCCCTCCAGGCTCAGTCCGCGGCGGTCAGCGCCAGCGTGCCGCGAATCGAGGCGGCGAGCAGCGTGACGGTCGCGGCCAGTACGAGCAGGCCCGCCGTCCAGAACACGGAGACGACGCCGAGCAGCGTCGCGACGACGCCGAGCACCACCGCGCCGCTCAATCCGCCGATATCCCACGCGAGCTGCAGCACCGCCGCGGCGCGCCCCTTCTCGCTGACCGGCACGCGATCGACGGCGAGCGAGAGCAGGCCGGTGTGCGATGCGCCGAGGCCCAGCCCGACCAGCGCCGCGGCGAACCAGAGCATCGGCGGCGAGTGCGCCAGGGCGACGATCCACATCCCGATGCAGGCCAGAAGCAGCGCGGGCACCGTGACTGACACGCGCCCCAGCCGGTCCGAGATGCGCCCGGCGAAGGGCCGGATCAGCATCGCGCCCGCGCCGGAGACGAGGAAGAACAGCCCGACATTGCCGAGCCCTCGGTCGCTGCCGTGCAGCGGCAGGAAGGCCGAGGCGGCGACGATCGAGAACGTGACCGAGAGGAAGATCAGCATCGGGAAGATCGCGCGCCGCGCGATGAGCGCGGAGCTGTCCCCGGGCTGCGCCTCGCTTGCCGGCTCGTCGATTGGCTGGACCACCAGCAGCGTCACCAGCGAGGTGGAAGCGGCGACGATGAAGACCGCGTCGTAGCCCCACAGCGCCGCGATCGCGACGCCGAGGGCGGGCGTGATCATCTGTGCGGAGCTCGTTGCCATCCCGAAGTAGCCCAGGCCCTCGCCGCGCCGGAGGGGCGGAGCCAGCTCGGCGGCCAGCGAGGCCGCCGCGGTGGGGAACAGCGCCATGCCGATGCCCTGCCCGACGCGCAGGGCGAAGAGTGAGATCACGTCCTCGGACAGGACCATCAACACCGTGGAGAGAGCCATTGTCAGGATGCCGATGCGCTGCAGGCGCTTGCGGTGCCCTCGGTCGCTCCAGCGCCCCACGAAGGGCCGCAGCACGAGGGGCACGAACCCGAAGCCGCCCACAATCACGCCGATCTGCCACTTCTCCCCACCGATCGAGTCGATGTACTCGGGGAGCACCGAGACGAGGTAGAAGAAGCTGCCGAAGAAGCCCACCGTGCCGAGGGCGTTGAGGATGAAGTCGAGCGTCCAGAGCGGGGGTCCGGGCGCCGCCCCGCCCGCTCGCGGGTCCGGGGTGACGCCTGCTTCCGTACGTCGTGCGCCGGGGTTCGTCATCGACTCGGCGCACCTTTCGCCCGCGCTCGCCAGCGCGGGCGCCGCTTGCATGATACCGCCGAGGGGCGGCACGGCCTCCCCCGGAGTCGTATCCTGAGCCGTCCGAGTGACCGGAGGATTGCGGTGGGCCGTCGCTATACCCGTCTCACGCATCCGCTCGTCCGCGAAGGCGGCGAGTTGCGTCGCTCCTCGTGGGACGAGGCGCTCGACCGTGCGGCCGAGGGCATCCTGCGCGCGGCGGAGGCGCACGGCCCCACCTCGTTCGGCCTGTTCAGCTGCTCGAAGGGCACGAACGAGCTGAACTACGCCGCGCAGAAGCTCGCCCGCGCCGTGATCGGCAGCAACAACATCGACAGCTGCAATCGCACCTGACACGCGCCCAGCGTCGCCGGTCTGGCGATGGTGTTTGGTCTGGGAGGCGGGACCAGCTCCTACCAGGAGACCGAGGACACCGAGCTGATCGTCCTCTGGGGCTCGAACGCCCGCGAGACGCACCCGATCTACTTCCACCACGTCCTCGCGGGCATCCGCAACGGCGCGCGGCTGATTGTCGTCGACCCCCGCCGTACGACCACCTCGGAGTGGGCGGACCTCTGGCTCGGCCCCGACGTCGGCTCCGACATCGCGCTCGCGAACGCCG
Organism: Dehalococcoidia bacterium; assembly: GCA_965207415.1. Taxonomy (GTDB): domain Bacteria; phylum Chloroflexota; class Dehalococcoidia; order UBA2979; family UBA2979; genus VXMT01. Next base: position 1,758,066 of record CBDBMD010000003.1, on the reverse strand, counting down.
TCGGACGCGAGATCATCCATGCCGGCCTCGCGCACCGGGAGTTCGTCGAGCGGGCGACCGAGCACTTCGAGGCGTACCGCGAGTCCGTCGAGCCGTACACGCTTGAGCGCGCCGAGGCGATCTCGGGCGTGCCGGCCGGGGCGATCCGCGAGCTGGCGCACGCCTACGGCAGCGCCGGGACGGCGCAGCTCTGCTGGACGCTCGGCATCACCGAGCACCACAACGCCACGGACCACGTGCTGGCGCTGATCAACCTGGCGCTGCTAACCGGGCACGTCGGCCGCCTCGGATCCGGCGTCAACCCGCTGCGCGGCCAGAACAACGTGCAGGGCGGCGGGGACATGGGCGCGGTGCCGACCCGGCTGCCGGGCTTCCAGGACGTCGCGGACGACGCGGCGCGCGCCCGCTTCGACGAGGCGTGGGGCGCCACGGTGCCGCCTCGCGACGGCTGGCACCTCACCGAGATGTTCGAGGCGATGGAGCGCGGCGAGTTGCGTACGCTCTACGTGATCGGAGAGAACCCCGCGCAGTCCGAGGCCGACGTGCAGCGCGCGCGGCGGCTGCTCGAGGGCCTCGACCACCTGGTGGTGCAGGACATCGTGCTCACGAAGACGGCCGAGATGGCCGACGTGGTGCTCCCGGCCGCAGCCGCCTGGGCGGAGACCGAGGGCACCGTGACCAATAGCGAGCGCCGCGTGCAGCGCGTGCGCAAGGCGCTCGACCCGCCCGGCGAGGCTCGCGACGACCTCGACGCTGTCTTCGCGCTCGCGGAACGCCTCGGCGCGGACTGGGGCGCGCCGGACGCGGAGCGGGTCTGGGACGAGCTGCGCGGCCTCTCGCCGCTCCACGGCGGGATGAGCTACGCGCGCCTCGACGAGCTGGGCGGCATCCAGTGGCCCTGCACCGATGAGCAGGATCCCGGAGCGCTGTTCCTCCACGGGCGGCTCTGGAGTGAACCCCTCGAGGGCCCGCGCGTCCCCTTCCACCCTGTCGAGCACGTCCCGCCGGTCGACGAACTGACGGAGGAGTACCCGATCCGGCTCACGACCGGCCGCCGCCTCGACTCCTACAACACGGGCGTGCAGACCGCCGACTACGGGTCGCCGCTGCGCCGGCCGGAGACGCTCGACATCGCGCCCGAGGACGGCGCGCGCCTCGGCGTGGCGGACGGCGAGCGGGTGCGCGTCTGCTCGCGGCGCGGCGAGCTGGAGGCGCCGGTGCGCTACGCCTCGGAGCTGCGGCCGGGGCTCGCCTTCATGACGCTGCACTTCCCGGACGACGTCGACACCAACCGCCTCACGATCGAGGCCTGGGATCCGAAGTCCGGCACATCCGAGTTCAAGGCCTCGGCGATCCGCATCGAGAAGATCGGCTGAGGACCGTGGAAGTCCACCGCCTCCCCGCTGCCGCCTCGCCGGAGGAGCGCGCCGCTGTCGATGCGCTGCTCGGTCCGCCGCCCGTGCCGGACGACGACGGCCCCGGCCGCAGCGCGCGAGGGCGCCCGCAGCAGGCCCGCGAGGAGCGGCAGTTGCTGCTGCCCGCGCTGCACGCCGTGCAGGACGCGATCGGCTGGATCAGCGCGGCCGCCCTCGGCTATGTGTGCGAGCGCCTGCGCGTGCCGCCTGCCGAGGCCTACGGCGTCGCCGAGTCCTACGCGCTGCTCTCCACCCGCGAGCGCCCGCCGCGCGTCGCCCACCTCTGTGACGACATCGTCTGCCGCAACGCCGGCGCCGACGCGCTCGCCGGCGAGGTCGCGCGCGGCCTCGAAGCCGACGAGGGCGCGACGTGGGAGCCGAGCCCCTGCCTCGGCGTCTGCGAGCGAGCGCCCGCGGCGCTGCTGCAGATCGCCGGCGGCGAGGACCGGGTGCTCCCGGCGGCAGACGCGCCCGCGGTGCTCGCCGGGCTGCGTGGCGACGGAGGCGCGGACGAGGCCCCGGAGGCGGCCGCCTCGGCCCCGCAGGCCGCCGAGCCGCGCGCGGACGGGCTGCGGCTGCTGCGCCGCGTCGGCCTCGCCGACCCGGGAAGCCTCGAGGACTACCGCGCGCACGGCGGCTACGAGGCGCTGCGTGTCGCGCTGGAGCGCGGGCCGCAGTGGGTGATCGGCGAGCTGATCGCCTCGCGGCTGCTGGGGCGCGGCGGCGCGGCGTTCCCGGCGGGCCGCAAGTGGGCCGACGTGGCGAACGCCGAGGCGCGCCCTCGCTACATCGTCTGCAACGCCGACGAGTCCGAGCCGGGCACCTTCAAGGACCGCGTGCTGATGGAGCACGATCCGTTCGCGCTGATCGAGGCGCTGACGATCGCAGGCGTCACCACGGGCGCGGAGCACGGCTACCTCTACATCCGCCGCGAGTACCCGCTGGCGACCGCACGCCTCGAGGCCGCAATCACGCAGGCCGAGGCGGCGGGCCTGCTCGGCGGCGACGTGCTCGGCAGCGGCCTGCGCTTCACGATCGAGATCCGGCGCGGCGCGGGCGCTTACATCTGCGGCGAGGAGACGGCGCTCTTCAACTCGATCGAGGGCTACCGCGGCGAGCCGCGCAACAAGCCGCCCTACCCGACGCAGGCCGGCCTCTTCGGCAAGCCGACGCTCGTCAACAACGTCGAGACGTTCGCCAACGTCCCCGCGATCGTCCTCGAGGGCGGCTCGGCCTTCGCCGGGACGGGGACCGAGGGCTCGACGGGCACGAAGCTGTTCTGCCTCGCAGGCAGCGTCGCGCGGCCCGGCGTCTACGAGGTGCCGTTCGGCGCGACGCTGCGCGATCTGATCGCGCTCGCAGGCGGCGTCGCGGGCGGCGGCGATCCGAAGGCGGTCCTGCTGGGAGGCGCGGCCGGCTCGTTCGTGACCGCCTCGCAGCTCGATCTGCCGCTCACCTTCGAGGACGCCCGCAACGCCGGCGTCTCGCTCGGCTCGGGCGCGGTGACGGTCTTCGGCGAGTCCGTCGACCTCGCGGACGCGACGAGGCGCATCGCGGCGTTCTTCCGCGACGAGTCCTGCGGCCAGTGCGTGCCCTGCCGCATCGGCACCGTCCGCCAGGAGGAGGCACTGCACCGCCTCGCCAACGCGAACGGCAACGCCGGCGACGAGATCGCCCTCCTGGGCGATGTCGCGAGGGCGATGACGGACGCCTCGATCTGCGGGCTCGGCCAGACGGCGGGCATCGCGGTGCAGTCCGCGATCGACCTCGGGCTGCTCGAACGCGAGGGGAGCACGCCGTGACGAGCGAGCTTCAACCGCTGGTCGAGCTGACCGTGGACGGCACGCCCGTCTGGGTGCGAGAGGGCGCGAGCCTTCTCGATGCCTGCCGCGCGGCCGGCGTCGGCCCGCCCACGCTCTGCTACCTCGATGGCCTCACGCCCGCCAACGCCTGCCGCGCCTGCGTCGTCGAGCTCGATGGCTCGCGCGCGCTGGTCGCCTCCTGCTCGCGGCAGGCCGAGGACGGCATGGCGGTGACGGCGACCTCGGAGCGTGTCGAGCACAGCCGCAGGCTCGTGCTCGAGCTGCTCGCCTCGGCCGTCGATCTCTCGACGGCGGAGCCGCAGCTGCGGCGCTGGCTGGAGGAGTACAGCGTCGCGCCGGAGCGCTACGGGCCGCCCGCTCCGGCGGGCGACGGCGAGGCCTCGAGGCCTCGACCCGGGCACCACGCGCCGCCGGACGCCGAGCACGCGGCGACGCAGGCGCAACCGGCGAAGCTCGACAACGACCTCTACGTGCGTGACTTCTCGAAGTGCATCCTCTGTTACCGCTGCGTCGAGGCCTGCGGCGTCGACGCCCAGCACACGTTCGCCATCGCCGTCGCCGGGCGTGGCTTCGACGCCACGATCGCGACGGAGTACGACACGTCGCTGCCGGACTCGGCCTGCGTCTTCTGCGGCAACTGCATCGCCGTTTGCCCCACCGGGGCCTTGATGTTCAAGAGCGAGCACGAGCTGCGCGCCGCGGGCGAGTGGGACGAGGAGCGTCAGACCATCACGACGACCGTCTGCCCCTACTGTGGCGTCGGCTGTAACCTCGAGCTGCACGTGCAGGACAACGAGATCGTGAAGGTCACCTCGCCCTCCGACCACTCCGTGACCGGCGGCCATCTCTGCATCAAGGGTCGCTTCGGCTTCCAGCATGTGCAGGCCCTCGAGGACGGTGAGGAGTGAGCCGGTGAGCGAGACGAGCGACGACGGCGGCATTCCCTTCCCCGACTACGCGCTGCTCGACCGTGCGGGCGCCTCGCAGTGGATGTTCTTCCCGCGTCCCGACCCCGGCCCCCCGCCGCCCGGCGCGAGCGACCACCAGATCGAGGTCGAACCGGGCATCAGCATCTCCGCCCGCCTCTACACCGGGACCGAGGACGCTCCGCCGCGGCCACTGGTCCTCTACTTCCACGGCAACGGCGAGGTGGTGAGTGACCACGACGGGATCGACCGCCTCTACCGCGAGATCGGCGTCGACCTCTTCGTCGCGGAGTTCCGCGGCTACGGCAAGAGCGGCGGCCGGGCCTCGATGGCCGCGCTCGTCGGCGACGCAATGCCCGCGCTGGAGTATGCGGCGGCGCTGCAGGAGGAGCGCGGCGGCGGGCCACTGTTCGTGATGGGCCGCAGCATGGGCACCCAGCCCGCGCTCGAGGTAGCGGCGCGAGCCGGAGACCGGGTGCGCGGGCTGATCATCGAGAGTGGCGCGGCGAGCGCGCGCCGCTCGATCGCGCGCTTCGGCCTCGAGGACGAGCCGGGCGCCGCCGAGTTCATCGAGGCGCACGAGACGAAGGTCCGCTCGATCCGCATCCCCTCGCTGCAGATCCATGGTGCGGCGGACGACCTCGCCCCGATCGAGCTGGCGGCGGAGCTGTACGATCAGCTCGAAAACGAGCGCCGCGAGTTCGTCCCGATCGAGGGCGCCGGCCACAACGACATCCTCTGGATCGGCCGCCAGGAGTACTTCGCCGCGATCCGCGCCTTCGTCGACTCGGTGCTGGAGTAACCGGCGCAGCTCAGGACGCCGGCCGCTCCGACCGGAGCAGCTCGGCGAGGTGGGCCTCGAAGGCCCCGTAGAACGCGTCAAGACCGATGCCGAACGCGTCCTCGAACGCGTCCCGCCAGTTGGCCGCCGAGGGCAGACGCCGGTAGTAGCCGGCGAGCGCCTCGGCGCCGGCGCGCCGCGCGAGCCAATCGGCGGCGAGGAAACCGAGCCGGTAGTGGAGGCGCTCAGCGGGGTCATCGACCGTCTCGAAGCTGCTGAGCGCAGGGACCTCGCCTGCGGCGGTCAGGTACGCCGCTTCCTCGCGGCGTCGCTCGTCCAGCCCCTCGCTCGCCGCGAGGCCCTGCTCGATGAGCGCGCGGTGCAGCGCCTCGCCGTAGACGGCGACGCCCTCGCTGAGCCACGCCGGGCCCCAGGGCGCTCCGGCGGCGAGCTGGTACTGGAGGACGTGGACATACTCGTGAGCGAGGACGAGCGCGGGGCTGTTGCAGCTCAGGACCTGGAAGATGACGCCGTGGTCCTGGTCCGCGCAGAGGTCGGGGTTCTCGCGACCGCGGACCGCGAGGTACTCGGCTCCGACCGCTTCGCGGTCCGGCCCGGCGTAGACGGTGAAGTCGGACGCCTCGCTGCCGAACCGCCTTGCGAGGAGCTCCCGCGACGCCTCGAGGGAGGCGCGCAGTTCGTCGCCTACCTCCGGGGCGACGTCCCCGAGGAACACGAACACCGGCTCGTCGCGGTCGTCGGCGAGGTGCGGCAGCAGCGGGGCCCGCTCGGCGCGAGTGGCCTCGAAGGCCGCGCGGAAGTCGGCGACGCTGAGGCCGAACGCGCCCTCGAAGGCCTCGCGCCAGCCGTCGCTCGACGGCAGCAGCCGGAAGTAGTCGAGGATCGCCTGCTCCCCGGCGCGCTCCACAAGGGACTCGACGGCGAGGACTCCGAGCGCGATCGTCACCTCCAGGCCTGCCGCGTCCCGCTCGTCGCGGGTCTCGAGGCTAAGGAGCGGCAGCGCAGTTCTCCGCGCCGGGGCAACGAGCGCCGCGCGCAGTCCCTCGTAGTCCTCGCCGCCGGTCTCCACGCGGTAGACCGCGTTGACGTACTCGCGAGCGCCGTAGAGGAGCCACTGCGCGCCGCGCCGGCTGTAGCCCTCGTCTGCGGGCGGGAGGTCGTTAAGCGGCGCGACGGTGTCCCGCAGAAGCTCGAAGTACGCACGCCCGACGATCGCGCCGAGCGGTTCACCGCAGGAGGCGGCGTAGGCGACTGCGGACCGGGTCCAGAAGCTGCACAGATCCTTGTCGGGGGCGCTCCCGTAGCGCGCCGCGTATGCGGCGTGCAGCGTCTCCAACTCGGCGTGGATGTAGGCAGTGATCTCCGTGCCTGCGATGTCCTCGAAGCGTGCGGCCAGGCGGCTTGTCGTATCGCGGAACTCCGCGCCGATGGCTGCTGCCTCGGCGGGATCCACGTCACCGACGAACACCAGTAACGGGGTGCCCCCGCCCTGCTGCCACCAGCGAACCGGCGAGGAGAGCGAGACCCAGAGCCCGTCCCCGGGGGCGATGTGGTCCAGCACGGCGTTGGCACCCGGCTTGCCGGGCCGGTGGCTCTCGTAGCGCTGCGCCTCGGCGTCCCAGCGATGCACGGCCCTGAGCGCGCCACCGAAGCCCGCGAGGGCGTCCTCGATGTCACCAGGGCCGCCGGACCAGGCTGCGAGGTTGAGGCCCGCGTGCAGCTGGAGCAGCACGCCCGCCGCCTCGGCCGGCCGAGTCCACGTGACCACCTGGTCGCCCGCGACCCGCAGCCACAGACCCATGCCGGGGGTCAGCAGCCGCAGGCTGCCCGGCGGTGAGCCGTCGCCGCGCCGGGCCCGCACGTAACCCTCGGCCTGCTCGTCGAGGGCGGACACCTGCCGGAGCGCCGGGATCGCCTCGAAGATCTCCGCGACGGGCGTCTCCGGTCCGATCCAGCCGACGAGGTTCCAGCCGGGGTGGAGCTGCGTGGTGATCGTGGCCGGTGCGGCGGCCGCCGCCTCGCCCGGCGACTCCGCGTGCGCCATCGCGTTTCCGGCGGCGAGGGCAAGCAGGGCCGCTGCGACGGCGAGCAACGAAACGTCGAGGCGCGCGAGCATCAGCTCAGTGGGCGATGCCCTCGGCGACGAGCTGGGACAGCTGCTCGGCGCTCACGCCGAGCAGGTCGCCGTAGACGTACTCGTTGTGCTGGCCGAGCGTCGGGGCGGCCTCGGTGGTGATGCGCGAGCCGTTGATGAGCCAGGGCAGGGCGATCACCTCGAGCTGGCCCATGCGCGGGTGCTCGACGCCGCTCCAGAGGCCGCGCGCGCGGACGTGCTCGTCCAGGTAGAGGTCGCGCGCGGTCGCGCTCGGCGCGGCTGCCACGCCGAGGCCCTGCAGCTCCTCGATCAACTCGTCGCGCTCGCGCCCGCGGGTCCAGTCGGCGATCGCCTCGTCGATGGTCTGCTCCTGCGCCTTGCGCGCGCGGGCGTCCCAGCGCGGGTCGAGCCGCCAGTCGCCGAGGTGTTCGGCGAGCCGCAGCCACTGCTCGTCCGTCTCGACCGCGATCACGAGGTAGGCCTGCTCGCCCTCGATCGGGAGGCACTGGTAGACGTTGTGCGGGGCGAGCTGTTCGTGGCGGTTGCCGAGCGGCTCGGCGACGCAGCCGCGCAGCTGCCATTCGACCAGTTGGTCGCCGACCAGCGCGGCGCCGGCCTCCTGGGCAGCGACGTCGACGTGGATCGCGCTGTCGCTGCGATCGCGGGCGTGCAGCCCGGCGAGCGTGGCCATCGCGACGGCGGTGCCGACGCGCTGGTCGAGCGGTCCCCGGTACTCGGCGGGGACGCTGCGGTCGTAGCCGCTGAGGCCGGACAGCCCGGAGGTCGCGCCGAAGACGGCGGCGTAGCCGCTCATGTGCCCGTCCGGCGGCGTCGCGCCGTTGGCCGAGAGCGAGACCATGACGAGCCGCGGGTTGACCTCGATCAGGCGGTCGAAGCCGAGGCCGAGACGGTCGATGGTGCCGGGCCGGAAGCCCTCGATCAGCACGTCGGCGTCGGCGACGAGGCGGCGCAGGAAGTCGCGCCCGCGCTCCTGGGAGATGTCCATGGCGACGCTGCGCTTGCCCATGTTGTCTTCGTTGAAGCGGTAGCCCTTGTCGATCCAGTCGTCCGTCTTGCGATCGGCGAGCGAGACGGACTGGTGACGCCGGGAGTGCCGGAACGGGTCGATCCGGCGGTGGCTCTCAACCTTGAGGATCTCCGCCCCGAAGGCGCAGAGGATCATGTTGGCGTAGGGCCCCGCCTGGTACCACGTCAGGTCCAGCACGCGCGTGCCGCGCAGCCAATCGAGCGGGCGCTGCGGATCGGCGGTCGCGCGAATCGAGGGCGCGGCGCTCACCGCGGGCGCGGCGGGCAGGTTGCGAAGGGCCTCCTCGTTGTGCGCGCCGGCCGAGGGCGTCGCGGCCGCCGCGGCGCCGTTCGCGGGGCCGGGCCGCCAGGCGGGGCCGCGCGCCTCGCGCACGATGTAGGGCTGCGCGGGGACCTCGGCGGTCGTGCCGTCCGGCAGGGAGACGGTCTGGAGGAACTCGCGGAGCCGCAGCTGCTCGCAGGTCAGCAGGTCGCCCATCAGGCGCACCGGGCCGCCGGGCACGTCGAACTCGCGCAGTGCGTCGAAGATCTCGGTGCGCGTGCGCTCGCGCAGCCAGGGCTCGAAGAGCTGGTTGAGCTCCTCGGTGTGCGCGATCCGGTGGTCGGCGGTCTCGCCGAGCTCGGTCGCCCACTCCGGGTTCCCCGAGGCCTCGACGAAGCGCTCCCACATGTGCTGCTGCGCCGGGAGCACCTCGGCCCAGCCGTCCTTGCACTCGACCAGGCCGAGGACGGCGACCTCGCGCAGCGCGCGCGTGTCGAGGTAGCGGTCGTTGGGCCACTTCACGATGTCCTGGCGGCAGAGCGACATCGCCGCCTCCTGCCACGAGAGATCGAGGAAGGTCGGCTCGCGCTCGGCGTCCGGCCAGCCCGCCAGCCAGCCGAGCATCCCGACGACGGCCGCCGATCCCGCGTCGAGCTCCGCGATGCTCGCGGGCACGCGCAGCGGCGGGCCGTCCGGGTAGCGGTCGTAGCCGATGCCGCCGTGGAAGAAGTAGGCCTCGCCGCCGGCGTGGTGCGCGGTCAAGTGGTTCGCCGCCCACTCGGCGTGCGGGCCGAAGCGGCCGAAGGGTGTGATCGAGACGGCGAGCGCGCAGCGCCCGCTGCCCGGCAGCGCCTCGAAGTCGATGCCGAGCTCCTGCCAGTGCGAGCCGCGGTGCGAGTCGACCAGCACGTCGCAGTCGGCGATCAGCCGCAGCAGCGTCTCCCGGCCCTCGGCGGTCGCGTCGTCGAGGGTGACGCTGCGCTTGCCGGCGCTGGTGTAGGCGAACAGCGCCGAGCTGTCTCCGCCGGGCGGCGTGTAGCCCTCGCGGCGCTGCGCGCTGCCGCCGGGCGGTTCGAGCTTCGTCACGGTCGCGCCGAGGTCGCCGAGCATGCGGGCGGCGAAGGCGGAGGCCGCGCTCTCGCCGTACTCGAGGACGCGCAGCCCGTCGAGCAGCGCGGGAGCGGGGACGAGCGGTTCGCCGGTGTGACCGTTGCGCTGCGCGCTCACCGCAGCACCCCTGCCTCGTCGAGCGCCTCGATCTCCTCGTCGCTCATCTCGAGCAGCTCGCGCAGCACCTCGGCGCTGTGCTGGCCGAGCATCGGGGCAGGCTCGCGCACGTAGCCGGGGGTCTCGCTGAGGCGGATCGCCTGCCCGTAGACGGGCTCGCGTCCGAGCACCGGGTTCTCGACCCAGGTGAAGCCCTCGCGCGCGAGCAGGTGGTCGTCGAAGAGGCGCTCGCTGACGGCGAGGCAAGGCGCGGCGATCACGCCGTGGCCCTGCAAGAGCTCCGCCAACTCGTCGCGGTCTCGCGTCGCGGTCCAGGCGCGCACATGCTCGTTCAGCTCCTCGCGGGCGGCGAGGCGGCCCTCGGCGCTGGCGAAGCGCTCGTCGCTCGCCCACTCCGGGTGCTCCATCGCCGCGACGATGCCGGCCCAGTCGGCATCGTCGTGGACCTCGAGGACGAGCCAGTGGTCGTCGCCGGCGCAGCCGAAGACGCCCGCGGGGGCGCCCGGCACCGCGTCGTCGCCGAGCGGGCCGGCGACGCGGCCGTTCAGCTCGCAATCGAGCAGCGGCGTCGCGAGCGCCGCGACCATCGCCTCCCACATCGAGACGTCGATGTAGGCGCCCTCGCCGGTGAGCCGCCGCCGTTCGAGGGCGCTCAGCGCGAGCAGCGCGGAGTGCAGCCCGACGTTGGGGTCGGCGTAGGCGTGGCCCATGCCGAGTGGCGCCTCGCCCTCGTAGCCGACGAGGCTGTCGAGGCCGGTGATGCCGCCGACGGTGGGGCCGTAGGCGCGCAGCCGGGCGTCGATGCCGTCCTGCCCGGCGAGCGTTTGCGAGATCATGATGATGTCCGGCCGGAGCTTGCGCAGCTCCTCGTAGCCGAAGCCGAGCCGGGGCAGCGCCCCGGGCCGCCAGTTCTCGATCAGGATGTCGGCGTGCGGCACGATCCGGCGCAGCACGTCGCGGCCCTCCTCGGTCTTGAGGTTGAGCGCGAGGCTGCGCTTGTTGCGCGAGGTGTTGTGGAAGAGCGGGTTCTGGTTCGGGTCGTACTCCGTCCCGATGATCGGCCGCCCGCGGCGGGCGATGTCGAGGTTCGAGCGCGACTCGACCTTGACCACGTCGGCGCCGAAGTCGGACAGCACCTGCCCGCAGATCGAGCCGGCCCAGACCATGCCGAGGTCGAGCACGCGGACGCCCTCGAGGATGTCGGGCGTGGCGGGGCGTTCGCCGTCAGATGACGTCATCGCCGCGCAGCCTTTCGATCTCGGCAGCGTCGAGCCCGAGCAGGGCGCCGTAGACCTCGGCGTTGTGCTCGCCGAGGCGCGGGGCGCGCAGCAGCGCGGCTCCGGTCGGGTCGGTCTCGGGCGGTGCGTCGTCCTCGGCGTTGCGCCAGCGGAAGGGGGAGCCGGCGGCGGTGAACTGCTCGCCGTTGGGGTGCGCGAGCTCGCGGAACAGGCCGAGGTGCAGCAGTTGCTCCTCCTCCAGCACCTCGTGCATCTGGCGCACCGGCGAGAACGGCAGTTGCCGCTCGCGCGTCTGCTCGAACAGCTCGTTCTTGGTGTGCTGCAGCAGGTAGCTCTCGATGTACGTGTCGAGCAGGTCGGCGTACCTGTCGCCGTTGACGATGCGGTCCTGGTACTCGGGGTCGTCGCCCCACGCGGGGCTGCCCATCATCTCGAGCAGGCCGCGCCACTCCTTCTGCGACATCGCGTGGATGCGGAAGAAGCCGTCCTTGCAGCGCAGCATCGCGTTCGGGTAGAGGCCGCCCTGGCTGCGCCGCCCGTGGCGCTGGAACTGGCGGCTGTCGAAGACCCAGTGCGTCGCCGCCAGCCCCGTATGCACCGAGGACAGCACGTCCACGATCGAGATGTCGGCGACCTGGCCGCGGCCCGGCTGTCCGCCCCTCCCGAGCACCGTAAACAGCGTCGCGATCGCGACCGCGAGGCCGCCCTGCGTCAGCGCGAGGTCCTGCGGCGGCGGGATCGGCGCGCGGTCCTCCTCGCCGAAGTAGAGGGTCAGCCCGCCGTAGGCGCTGATCGTGGCCGGGCTGCCGCGCCAGTGCGCGCGCGGCCCGGTGAGGCCGAACGGCGTGATCGAGACCACGCTGAGCGGCCGGTCGCCCTCGGCGTGCTGCTCGCAGAGCGCGAGCAGCTCGTCGTGGCTCGCGCCGAAGCGCTCGTCGACGATCAGCACGTCCGTCTGCTCGAGCAGGCGCCCCAGCAGCTCGCGCCCCTGCGGCTGCGTCCAGTCGAGGGTGACCGAGCGCTTGCCGCGGTTGAAGTAGCTGAAGAGCCCACTTGCCTCGGGGTCCGGCTCGTCGTCGCGGAAGGGGCCGGCCTGCCTCGAGGAATCTCCGCTGCCGGGCCGCTCCACCTTGGTGACCGCCGCGCCGAGGTCGTGCAGCAGGCGTCCCGCGAAGGGGCCCGGCACGTCCTCGGCGATCTCGAGGATGCGCAGGTGCGAGAGCGGTCCCGCGACCGCCGGCTGCAACGCCGCGTGCGCTTGGGTCACCGGCTGCCTCCGGCTACTGGTCCGGGACGCCTACGTGCTTGTAGTCGTGCGCCTGCGGGCCCGGCTCGACCGGAGGCAGGCCGAGCGGCTCGAGCACGGTCTCCGGACCCCACGTCGGGTACGCCGGCTGGCCGCTCGCGGGCAGCTTCGGCATCCCGCCCGCACGCGAGGGCAGCACGACGATCGCCTGGCCGGGCGCGGTGGTCTCGCCGATCTGGTTGGTCGCCCAGAAGTCGCACACGACCTGGTGCTCGCCGTCCACGACGCGCTTGTCGATGACGCGGCCCTGGTAGGTCTGGAGGTCGCCGATGATGCCGAACCTGCGGATCTGGACCCAGAGCCGCTTCAGCCAGGCGTCGTCGCCCATCCAGTTGGTCATGAAGCTGGCGCTCCAGGCGATGCGCTGCGCGCCGTAGTCGTAGGCCGCCGGGACGCCGACCTCGCGCGCGAAGTCGTCCTCCCAGTGCACGCGCTCGACGATGTCCCAGACGCGCTGCTTGTCCCGGGCGTAGGCGCCGAAGTGGCGCTGGCGGAACTCGTAGTCGGAGCGGCCGGTGCGCGCGTAGGGGCCGCCCGCGCCGGTCTCCCAGGAGACGGCGTCGGTGATACGGAAGGGCCCGCGCACCATCTCGCCCATCTCGTCGCCGACGTTCACGTCCTCCCAGTAGCGAGGCTCGGCGCCGCGCGGGATCTCGTTGGCGTAGGCCTCGTCGATGCGGGCGAGCTCCTCGTCGGACCAGACGGTCGGCTCGCGGAAGACGCTCTTGCGCTGGGCGGCGGTGTTGCGCTCGGTGCGGAAGCGCCAGTGCACGGCCTTGCAGACGACGTCGTGGTTCTGGTTGCGGTAGAGCGTCTCCATGTGCTGGAGCACCTGACGGCCCGCGAACTGGCCCTGCTTCAGGGAGAAGCCGGCCTCGTACTGCACGCGGTAGATGCGGTCGCCCTCGACCATCGGCTGGTACCACTCCCAGTCGTGGCCGGAGTACATGCCGTGGACGCCGGGCAGGCCGCCGCCGCGGCCGGACTCGCGCTCGGCGGCGGTCAGATCGCGGCCTTCCTGGATGCCGGCCCCGAGCAGGATGCAGGGCGGCGCGACGATCGTGCCCCAGCTCGAGTTCCGGGCGTAGTCCTCGTTCGTGTAGAGGGGGTTGGTGTCACCCGCGCCGAGCGAGAAGCCGCGCACGGCGTCGGCGTTGATCTGCGTGTACTTCTGGCGGTCGCCGCGCATCGCGGGGATGCCGCGTCGCGCGCGCAGCCCGGCCAGTCCTTCGTCGCTGATCTTGGGGAACTGTCGTTCCTCGGTAGTTGTCATTGCTGCTGGGATCCCCTTTCGGCGAGCGCGCGCCCCGCGCGCCACGGTTGGTTATACCACCTGCCCGCGCTGGTCGCGGGCTACTGACCGGAGGGGCCCTCGGTGCTTCGGTGCGCCCTCCCTCTGATCCCCTCTCCCCTCGCCGGAAGAGGGGACTCCGGCGCAGCCGGAGCGTGCGCCCTCGAGACTGTCGTCGCGCCCTCGCAACTCCGTGCGCCCGCTGGCCGCGCTGGCGCGCGGCGCCCCCTCACCCCCGCCCTCTCCCGCGAGGGGAGAGGGGGCCGGACTCTCCCTCACCCCCGCCTCTCCCGCGAGGGGAGAGGGGGCCGGACCGGCCTCGGGAGTCGGATGCGCCATTGAGGGCCGCGCCGCAGGCGACGGCCCAAGGGGGGCGTGGGGGCGTAGCCCCCACAACAAGGAAATCCGAGGGCGGGTGGGTGGGCCAGAGCCGCGCAGCGTGCTCGTCCGGGATGGGGGTGTGGGGGGCGCAGCCACCCACAGCAGACGCGGGCGTTTTCGTGGGGCCGTTGCGCCTCGGAGCGGCGCTGCGCGCCGTCCCCCTCACCCCCGCCCTCTCCCGCCAGGGGAGAGGGGGCCGGACTCTCCCTCACCCCCGCCCTCTCCCTCGGGGAGCGGGGGCCGGACCGGATCGCCATGCGGGTGGTTCGAGGGCAGGCGAGTGTCGGGCGAGCTGCCTAGTCCGGGAAGGTGATCGCCGGCTTGATCTCTTCCCAGCGCTGCATCCCCACCATCGCCTCGTTGATGCGCTCCAGCGGGTAGTGGTTGGAGATCATCTCCATCCAGTCGAAGCGGTCGCGGTGGCGGCGCACGAACTCCAGCGCGCGGTGGTAGTGCTGCACCGCCGCCGACGACGTGCCGACGATCCGCGCGTGCTTGCGCACGATGTCCGAGGGTGCGAACGGGAACGTCTCGCCGTGCAGCTGGCCGATCACCAGGTAGCGCCCGCCGCGCCGCAGCATCGCGAAGCCCTCGGGGAAGGCGCTCTTCGCGCCGGAGACCTCGATCACCACGTCCGCGCCGAGGCCGTCCGTCCACTCCATCACCCGCGCGTGGCGCTCGGCGGGGTCCGGGACCTCGTCGATGTCGAGCGTGTGCCCGGCGCCCCACTTGCGGGCGAGCTCGAGGCGGCGCGTCGGCCCGCCGATCACGATCGGGTCCGGCGGCCCGCCGGTCACCACGCGCGCGAGCGTGAAGAGGCCGAGCGGGCCCGAGCCCTGGATGACCACGCGATGGCGGTCGTCCAGCTCGCCGACGCGGTCGAGGCCGTGGATCACCGTACGCAGCGCGCAGGAGACGGCGGCGGCCACCTCGTCCGGCACGTCGTCCGGCACGCGCACGCAGCCCGAGGTGGGGAAGACGTAGCCGTACTCGGCGAAACCGCCGGTGAGGTAGGGGAACTCCTCGGTGGAGCCGTGCCAGCGGCGGCGGTTGAGGCAGAGCGTGCGCTCGTGCTCCACCGTGCAGTTGAGGCAGCTTCCGCAGAAGCCATGCGTCCAGACGATGCGGTCGCCCTCGCGCAGCGGCGTGCCGATCGAGTCGTGGGTGCGGCCCTCGCTGCGCGCGATGCGGCCCGTCATCTCGTGGCCGAGGATGCTCGGGAACTCGTCCTCCGCGAAGGAGGAGGAGCCCTCCCAGGCGTGCACATCGGTGGCGCAGATCGAGGCCATCGACATCTTGACGAGGATGCCGCCGGGCTCCAACTCTTGCGGCACGCGCACGTCGATGAGCTCCATCGGCTTGCCCGGGCCAACCATCGCGGCTGCCTTGCAGGTGGTCGGGATCTCTGCCATCACGCGCTCGCCTCCTTCGTCGCCGCGGGGTTGTACCCGCGGTCATGCCCAATCTCCGTGTCGACGATCATCTTGCTGATCCGCCAGCCCTCCTCGAGGCGCACGAACGTGAAGGTGTAGGTGCCCTCGTGCACGTGGCGCTCGAAGCCCTCGTCGCTCGCGACGCTGCGCACGAGCGTGAAGTAGGAAGCCAGCCAGCCCGTGTCGCCGTCGTCGGAGAGCCGGATCAGCGGCGCGGCGAACATGTGGCGGACGGTCGTCCGGCGTCCGCGCCGGTAGCGCGAGGCCTCGCCGAGGGACTTCCCGTCCCGCGTCGGCAGCACCGGGTTGCGGTACAGCTCGCGCAGCGTGTCCTTGCCCCGCACGCGCTCGTCGAGGGTGCCCGTGAGCACGCGCTCCACGTCGTCGCTGTAGAGCGCGAGCACGCCCTCGGTGTCGCGGGCGTCGGAGAAGTGGCCGTAGCGCATCATCAGGTCGTGGATCGCCTCTTTCGCCTCGAGGCGTGCGACCCGCTCCTCGAGGCTGGCGGGCTCGCGTTCGACCATGCGGATCACGTCGTCGCGGAGGATGTCGGTCTCGCTCGTCATCGCTGCCCTGCTCCCCCGCTCAGCGGTTCACGCCGCCATCGACGTTCACGGTCTGCCCCGTGATGAACGAGGCCTGGTCGGAGGCGAGGTAAGTGATGGCGTCCGCCAGCTCCTCGGGCAGGCCGACCCGCCCGAGCGGGTTGAGCCGCCCGAAGCCCTCGATCTCCTCGGGTGTGCGGTTGCGGCGCATCAGCGGCGTCAGCACCGGACCAGGTGCGACGCAGTTCACGCGGATGTTCTGCGCGGCGTGGTCCAGCGCCATGCCCTTGGTCAGCGCGATCACCCCGCCCTTGGCGGCAACGTAGCCGGGGTTGAGCGCCTGCCCGGAGACGCCCGAACCCGACGAGACGTTGACGATCGCCCCGCCCCCCGCCTCGGCGATGTGCGGGATGGCGTACTTCGACATCAGGAAGACGCTCGTCAGGTTCATCTCCAGCAGGTCGCGCCACTCCGCCTCCGGCAGGTCGACGACGCTGAACTGAGGCAGGCTGCCGCCGACCACGTTGGCGAGGATGTCGAGCCGCCCGAAGGTCGCGACGGTCTCGGCGACGATCCGCTCCGCGTCGGCGGCGACCGTCACGTCGCCCTCGATGGCGGTCGCGACGCCGCCCTGCTCCGCGATCGTCGCGACGGTCTCCGAGGCGGCGTCGGGGTCGATGTCGGCGACGGCGACGCGGGCGCCGTCGGCGGCGAAGCGCAGGCTGACGGCCTGCGCGATGCCGGAGCCGCCTCCGGTTACCAGCGCCACCTTGTCCTCGAAGCGAGCAGTCATCAGCGCCCCCTGGCCGCGAGCGGCAGTATAGCCGTGCGCCGCGCCGCGCTATGGTGGCGTGCGCTGCGAGAGGGGCGAGGCATGGGCTACCTGATGGACGGCATCCGCATGGACGGCCGGGTCGCCGTCGTGACCGGCGCCGGCGAGGGCATCGGCCGCGCGATTGCGATCGGCGCCGCCGACGCCGGCGCGAGCGTCGTGATCGGCGAGATCAACGAGGAGACCGGGGCGCGCACCGCCGCCGAGATCAGCGAGGCCGGCGGGCAGGCGCTCTTCATCCCAACCGACGTGCGCCAGCCGGACTCGATCCGCGCGCTCGTCGCGGGCGCGCGCGAGCACTTCGGTCGCATCGACGCGATGTTCAACAACGCGGGCGGCAACTTCCAGCTTCCCGCCCTCGACGTCTCCGAGAACGGCTTCGAGGCGGTCCTGCGCATGAACCTCAAGGCGGCCTTCATCGGCAGCCAGGCGGCCGCGCGGGCGATGATCGAGGAGGGCCACGGCGGCAGCATCGTCAACACCTCGTCGAACGCCGCCTTCAAGTCGACCGGTATCGGCATCGCCTCCTACACGGCGGCGAAGGCGGGCATTCTTGGCCTGACACGGGAGCTGGCGGCGGAGTGGGCGCCCTATGGGATTCGGGTCAACGCGATCGCTCCCGGGGGCGTCGACAGCGCGGGCCGGACGAAGAACATGGATCCGGACCGCGAGAGCGAGCGCGAGTCGGACTACGGGCTGCTGAAGCGGCTCGCCCCGCCCGAGGAGTTCGGCGCGGGCGCCGTCTTCCTCGCCTCGGACCTGGCGAACCACATCACCGGGCACACGCTCGCGATCGACGGCGGCGGAGGCATCTCCTAGTTGCCCGCCTGCGGGAGGCCGCAGGCGGGCAGGGAGAGCGGGCCGGAAGGGCTATTCCAGCTCCGCGTGCGCGAAGAGCACCGCGAACGCCTTGCACCAGATCACCGCGGCACGGAACGTCGAGGGGTCGACATCGTCGGGCACCTCGTAGTTCACGTTGCCCTGCGTAGCCCGGATCTCGCTCAGCTCGATCGCGCCATCGGCGAACACGTCGCCGTCGGGGTCGGGCGTGAGGTAGATGAACAGGTCGGGCCCGTTGCGCACGGCGTAGTCCTGGAAGCGCAGGATCACCGAGCCGTCCGGGGCGCGCACCAGCAGCACCTGCCCGCTCCCCGTGTGGAACGAGTCCGAGCCCATCAGCTCGCCCATCGAGATCAGCGAGCCCTGTCCCGAGGGCGCCGCGGTTGCCGTCGCGGCAGGCGTGGCTGCCTCAGCGGTCGGCGAGGCCACACCGCTCGCGGCCGTCGGCGACGCGGCAGCCTCGGTGGGCGCCTCGGTGGCGGTCGCGGTCTCCGTTGCGGCCGTGCCTCCCGCAACCGTGGGGCTCGCCGTCGGCATGCCGGCGACCTCGAAGCCGAGGCCCTCGTCGAGCGTCGTGCCCTCGTCCCAGAGTGGCGAGGCGAGCCAGTAGCTCACGACGCCACCGACCACCAGAGCGGCGGCGACGAAGACGCCGCCGGCCGCCCAGCGCAGCGGGTAGCGACCCGGGCCAGCCTCGACCAGCAGCAGCCGCGATGTGCGCCCTCCGACGTAGGCAAGGACGCTGAGCACGAACAGCCCGATCGCCGGTGTCAGCAGCACGTGGATGAGCAGGAAGCCGACGCCGACGGCGATCGCCGCGACGACGACCGAGCCGATCGAGACGCCACGCCAGAGCGCCGCGCCGGCGACGATCGTGGCGAGCGCCGCGCCGAGGCCGAGCACGACGCGCGCCGCGCCACCCTCGAATGGAAGCAGGCGCGCCGGGCCCTCGCGCAGGAAGTCCGTAACGGGTTGCGAGGCAAGCACGATCGCGCTCGCCAGGAGCCCTGCGAGGATCGCGAGGACGAGGAGCAGGCCTCGCAGCGATCGGGCTCGTTCCGGGGTCAACAGGGTCGGTTCGTTCATGGCTCGCGCCTTTCTCGGGACACCTGATTCCCCCCTCGATCCACCGTAGCACCGCGGGACATAAGCGCGCGACGGGGTGGGCGCATTCGCCCCGATCCGCGTACTGTTCGGTGCGCTGCCCGGCCTGCCCGGCGAAGCGACGGGAGAGGACGAATCATGAACACGCGCAACCTGGCGATCCTGCATCGCCGCCCGGACGTGAGCCCCGAGGAGTTCCAGCGCTACTGGCTCGAAACGCACTCCGGATTCGTCGTCAAAGTGCCCTCGGTCTACCGCTTCGGCACGAACCTCGTGATCGAGTCGCGCATCGAGGGCCTGCAGCCCGACGCGATGGGCGAGCTGTGGTGGCGGACGCCCGAGGACTCCGAGATCGGCTTCAGCATCCCCGAGGGGCAGCGCGCGCTGCAGAGCGGGCACAACATCATCGACCAGCCGCGCAACACCGGCATCGTCCTCGACAGGCTGAGGGAGTTCCTGCCCGCTGGCGCATCCGACCCGCCGCCGACCGTGCGCAGCATGTCGATCCTGCACCGCCGCCCGGACGTTAGCCCCGAGGAGTTCGAGCGCTACTGGCACGAGGAGCACGCCCCGCAGGTGCTGGAGCTGCCGGGCGTGGTCAAGTTCGCCACGAACCGCGTGCGCGCCTGCAGATTCCGTAGCTATCCCCTCGAAGCACGTATACTCAGATGGGCCGTGACAGGGTAGGCTACGCCGCGCAATGGGTGGATCAGAGTCTAGGCAGCCGCGTCCCTCGTACGAGGATGGGCGTTTCCGCGATCCCAAGATCGCCGAGATGCAGATCGTGCAGCCCGAAGAGGACGCCCGCGCCCGGCTCGACGCGCTGATCCGCAAGGCTGCATCCCCGGACGGTTGAGCCCGAAACTCCCTCGCGTCTGTTCCCGCTGCGCGGACATTGTGACCGGGCGGTGCCCGTGCACCCCGCGCCCGGAGCGACCCTCGGCGGCGCGGCGGGGGTACGGGCCGCGCTGGCGGAAGATTCGCGCGAGCGTGCTTGCCGCCGAGCCGGACTGCCGCCGATGCGGTGCGCCCGCTACGAACGTGGATCACATCATCCCTCGGCGTGCTGGCGGTACTAGCGCACTTGCTAATCTCATGCCGCTATGCCAACGTTGCCACAGTAGTAAGACCGTACGAGAGGACGGCGGGTTTGGCAACGAACGGCGCGCGCGGGTGTAGGGAATGCGGCGAGCCGCTGCGACAGGGCGAGCGCACGATCGCGCAGTTCCGGGTCACAAAGTACTGCGACCGGCGGTGCAAGGATCGGGCGCACCGTCGGCGCGACCGCGAGCGGACGCGCTCCGAGCGGGGCGCTCGCGTGTGTGACGTGTGCGGGGCCGCGCTGGGAGCCGAGCGCTGGGGCCATGCGAAGTACTGCTCCCCGGAGTGCGCGCGCGGCGCGGAGCGTCAGCGGCGCGCCGCGTTCCCCCCGTGCACGTATCCCGGCTGTGCTGGGCGCGCCACCCGATCCGTGCCCTCGCTCTGCAAGACGCACAGCGACCGTGAGCGCTCCGGCGCCGCCATGGACGCTCCTATCGTGCACAAGATGCCGACAGCAGGCGTGTGCATGTTCCCCGACTGTGGCCGCCCCCGGATAGCTCGCGGCCTGTGCGGAACGCACTACGATGCCGCCCGGCAAGGTCGCGACCTGAAGCCGATCGGAAAGGGGGGGCCGCCCACGGTGCCTGTCGGCACGCGCACGCCGAAGTCCGACGGCTACATCCGCGTCAAGACGCCGGACGGCTGGGAGACGGAGCACCGGCTCGCGATGGCGGCCCACATCGGGCGTCCGCTGGACGCGAGCGAACACGTGCACCACGTCAACGGCGACCGCGCCGACAACCGGATCGAGAACCTGGAGCTGTGGACCAAGACGCATCCGAGCGGATCGCGTGCGAGCGATGCGCTCGCCTGGGCTCGCGCGATCGTGGCGATGTACGAGCCGATCGAGGATCGGCTCTAGTCGTCTGCCCCGGTGATGTCGGCTCTCAGCCGTTCGAGCCGCTGCATCGTCGCGTTGTACTCATCGATGGTTCCCGCGATCGCGCCCCAGTCCACGCCGACTACCTGCGGCGAGAGCATGACCACGTCGCGCGCTTCGGCCGCGCGCACGAGGCCGTCACCTACCGAGCGCAGCGTCTCGCCGAGGCCGTGAATCCGGCGGCGCAGTAGCCGCAGGTCGTTCTGCGCGTCGTGCTGCTCGAGTAGGAGCTTGCTCAACTCGGCGCGGCGTTCGTCGGGCGTCACGCGCCCTAGCCGATCGGGGCGTACTCGCCGTGCTGGCCGTCGCGCACGGCGGTGACGCGCTCGGCGATGGTGCGGAACATCGGCTGCGCATCGTCTCGATGGTTGTAGCGGAACGTGTACTCGTTGACGTAGTCCTGGAGATAGTCCGCGCCGACCGCGCGATGCGCGCCCCGGATGCCGTTCTTGAGCAGCGACCAGAAGCCCTCGATCGTGTTCGTGTGCACCGGGCCGTCCACGTAGACGCGCGCCGAGTGATGCACGCGGCGGTGTGCGTAGCCGTCGCGCTTGAGCGTGCGGTACTGCGCGGCCTCGTCTGTGTAGACCATCGTGTCGGGGAGCACGTGCGCCTTGACCAGCGGCAGGATCGTCCGCGTCTTGGTGTCCGGCGTGACCTTCGCGTGGACGTTGCCGCCGCGCTCCACCATGCCGACGATCGGGCGCTTCGCCGTGGGGTCGGAAGCGAGGCGCGGACCCTTGCGAGCCTGGCGGTGCCGGGGGCGTCCGCCCTCGTACGTCTCGTCAACCTCGACGATGCCGGACAGCGGCCCCGCATCCTCGGCGAACAGCGCGCGGATCTGCTTGAACATCCGCCACGCCGTCTTGTAGGTGACGCCCAGCTCGCGCTCTAGCTGCTTGGCGCTGATCCCCATCCGCGTGGTGCTCATGAGGTACATCGCGTAGAACCACGACTTGAGCGGGGTGCGGGACTTCTCGAAGATCGTGCCGGCGAGGGGGTAGACGTGCGTACCGCACTCCTGACAGGAGAACGCCTTGCGCCCGCTCAGGCGGTGATGCTTGACGGGGCGCTCGCACTCGCGGCAGGGCAGCTCGGGGAACGACGGGTAGACCAGCGCGGCGACGTGCTCAAGGCACGCGTCGTCGTCGGGGAACTCTTCGTTGAAGTGGCGAATCGTGTACCGTTCCATGGCCTGAGTATGGCAGATACCGTACGTGCTGTCAAGGGATAGCTACGGAATGTTCGGAGGACGCCGTGGCCTGCGCCGACTGGCGAAGCGGGAGCTACGGCGCGCTTCCCGCGGTGGCCGCGGGCGAGGGGTCGAGGGCGTGCAGCGCGGGCAGCGCGCCCTCCGCGAAGAGCCGCATGCTGCGCTCGGCGACCGCGTAGGGCATCGTGCCGTACTTGAAGACGATCACGAACTCGCGCGCGCCGGTCATGTGCTGGATGTAGCGCAACCGCTCGAGGCACTGTTCGGGCGTGCCCCAGACCTGCGTGAGGGCGCTCTCGCGGGCGAGCTGCTCGGGCGTCGAGTTGAGGCGCCGCTCCGCCGCCTGCGCGTAGTGCTCGTACCCGGTCGCCTCGAGGAAATGGGTCGGCTCGTCCCACTCGTAGTGGCGGTTGGTCCCGTCCTTCATCTCGCCGAAGTAGCGCAGCAGGCCGGCCCACGCCTCCTCCTCGGTCTCCGCGCAGACGGCGTTGATCACGACGGTGGGCTGCCCGGGGGGATAGCCGTGGTCCGCCCGGACCGCGTCGTAGCGGCCGATCTCGTCGCCGTAGTCCTCCCACGGCTTGTGGTTGAGCAGCAGCAACCCGAGCCCCTCGCGCCCGGCGATCTCGAGTGTCTCCGCGCTATTCCCGGCAACCATGAAGCGCTCGGTCAGGTCCGTGCTGCGTGGCCGCGGCCGCAGCGACGTCTCGGCGACCGAGTAGTGCTCGCCCTCGTAGGAGAAGCGCTCCCGGGTGAGCGCCCGGCGCAGGATCTCGAGGCCCTCGAGGAAGCGCGCGCGGGACTCGCCCATCGGGATCCGGCGCGGATCGAACTCGCGTCGCGCCGCGCCCCGCCCGATGCCGACGAAGAGGCGGCGCCCCTGCAGCAGGTTGTCGACCATCGCGATCTCCTCGGCGACGCGCAGGGGATCGTGCCAGGGCAGTACGATCACCATCGTCCCGATGTCGACGCGGCGCGTGCGGCCCGCGAGGTTGGCGAGGAAGAGGAGCGGGCTCGGCGTCAGGTTGAGTGGCGAGAAGTGGTGCTCGACCGCCCAGATGGAGTCGTAGCCGAGCGGCTCGATCTGCTCGGCGAGCGCCAGCTCGTCGTCGTAGGTCGCCTGGTCCGAGGACGGCGGCTGCCGGCTGCCGTCGCGGCCCTCGAAGCGATCCCAGTCGCCGTGGTTTTGCGTGAAGAGTGAGACGCCGACTCGCACGCGGGTACTCCCCGGGCTACAGGGCCTGCCGAACGGGATCGGCCGCCGTCAGGAGACCGGGCCTTCGGTCTGCTCGAACAGCATGGTGATCGGCGGGGGATCGCGCTGGATCGTCTCCGTAGGCCTGATTCGCCCGTCGACCCGGGCAGCGTGCACCTCCTCGAAGAGCGCGGCCGGGTCGTCCGTCTCCACCTCGTAAATCGCGAGGTAGCGGCGGCCGAGGGCGTCGTCGCTGGGCAGGAACTGGCGCTCCGAGCGTGTGAAGCGCCGCGCGGACAGTACTGAGTCGAACTGCAGGAAGTCCGGGACGTGGATGTCCGAGTACCACTCGTTGAACTCGTCATCCACGTCGTCACTCACCGAATTCGACAGGACCACGAAGACGTACTTGGCCATGCGTCCCTCCCCGAACCGCGCGTATGATACGCGACCGCCGGGCGCCCGTGAGCGAGGGCTGCGGACCCGGAAGGCCACCCCCCGGGGAGTCAGGACAGCGCATGCAACTCGGCGTCGTGCTTCCCGAGCGTGAGATCGGCACCGACCCGATCGCGGTCCGCGACTACGCGCAGGCCGCCGAGGAGCTCGGCTACGACTTCCTCGTGACCGCGGACCATGTGCTCGGCGCCGATCGCCGCCACTACCCGGATCTGCTCGGGCCCTACGGCCACCAGGCGGCGATCCACGAGCCGCTGGTGCTGTTCGGCTTCCTCGCGGCGGTGACCACGCGGCTGCGGCTGATCACGAACGTGCTCATCCTGCCCCAGCGGCAGACGGCGCTGGTGGCGAAGCAGGCGGCGGAGATCGACCTGCTCTCGGGCGGCCGGCTGGTCCTCGGCATCGGGAACGGCTGGAACCACGTCGAGTACGAGGCGCTGGGCGAGGACTTCCGCACGCGAGGACGCCGCCTCGACGAGCAGGTCGCGCTGCTGCGCGAGCTCTGGGAGCAGCCGCTGCTCACGTTCGAGGGGCGCTTCGACCAGGTGCGTGACGCGGGAATCAACCCCCGTCCGGCGCGGGCGATCCCGATCTGGATGGGCGGGATGGCCGGGCGGGTCCTCGAGCGCATCGGACGCCTCGCCGACGGGTGGTCGCCGCGCCTCCTCGCGGACGACCTCGACCAGGCCCTGCCGGACATGGAGCGCCGGCGCGAGCGCATCGGCGTCGCTGCGCGCGCCGCCGGGCGCGATCCGGCCGCGATCGCACTGCTGCTGCGCGTGCGCGCCGAGACGCTCGACGAGCAACTCGTGCAAGCGAGGCGTTACCGTGAGGCCGGAGCGACGCACTGCTCGATCGATACGCAGGGCGACGCGTCGTACGACTCGGGCGAGGCCGGGCTTAGTCCGGCACAGCACATCGAGGCGATCCGGGCCTTCCGCGAGGCACTGGAGTAGCGCGAGTCGCCGAACCCGCCTCGGTCGGCATGGAGGCATGACGATGAGGGCAGCAGTCCTGCACCAGGTCAGAGAGCCACTCGTAATCGAGGACGTGGACGTCGCCGAACCGGGCGAGAACGAGGTGCTGGTCAAGATCGCCGCGAGCGGCGTCTGCCACAGCGACCTGCACCGTATCCACGGCGACTTCCCGTCGCCGCTTCCGATGGTGATGGGGCACGAGGGCGCGGGCGTCGTCGAGGCCCTCGGGCCCGGTGTCGCCGGTCTCGAGGTCGGCGACCACGTCGTCCTCAGCATCGGGCCGTACTGCGGGCACTGCGAGGTCTGCGCCCGCGGCAAGACCAGCCTTTGCGAGATCTCCGCTCAGGCTCGCCCGCTCGGGACGCTGCTCGACGGCACGATGCGTCTCTCGAAGGGGGGCGAGCCGCGCAGCCACCACTCTTTCGTCTCCTCGTTCGCCGAGTACGCCGTGGCGCCGGCGAGCGGCGCGATCCCGATCCGCAAGGACGCGCCGCTCGACATGGCCGCGCTCGTTGGCTGCGGGGTGACCACCGGCGTGGCGGCGGTGACCAATGACGCGCAGGTTCGTACGGGCGAACGCGTCGCGGTCTTCGGCTGCGGCGGCGTCGGGCTCAACGTGGTCCAGGCCTCGGCACTCGCCGGCGCCGAGCTGATCGTCGCCGTCGACCTCCTCGACTCGAAGCTGCGGCTCGCCGAGGAGTTCGGGGCCACGCACCTCGTGAACGCCTCGGACGGCGATCCGGTCGAGCAGATCCGCGAGATCACGAGGGGCGGCGTCGACCACGCCTTCGAGGTGATCGGCTCGCCCCCGGTGGTGCTGCAGGCAATGCGCAGCGTCGCTCCCGGCGGACATACCTACGTGATCGGCGTGCTGCCGATCGACACGGAGCTGCGCCTGCCCTGGTACGAGGTCATGGGGCGGCGTCAGCACCTGCAGATGGCCGGCTTCGAGGGCGCGCAGCCGCGGGCCGACATCCCCCGCGTCATCAACCTCTACATGGCCGGCAAGCTGAAGCTGGACGAGCTCGTCTCGCGCACGTTCGCCCTCGACGAGGTCAACGAGGCGATCGGCGCGCTCGAGCGTGGCGAGGTCGCGCGCAGCCTCGTCTATCCCGCCTAGCCGGCGCCTGCACGACCGATGGCGGACCTGGGCGGCGCGCTGACGGGAATCGCGGTCCTCGACCTGACGCAGGGGATCGCCGGTCCCTACTGCACGAAGCTGTTCTCCGACTACGGGGCCGACGTGCTGAAGGTCGAGCGCCCGGGGAGCGGCGACCCCTCGCGGCGCGCGGGGCCATTCCCGGACGACCTGCCGCACCCGGAGCGGTCCGGGCTCTTCCTCGATCTCAACACCGGGAAGCGGAGCCTCACGCTGAACCTCAAGGCGGAGACGGGCCAGCGCATCCTGAGACGCCTGGCCGGCGAGGCCGATCTCGTCGTCGAGAGCTTCCGGCCGGGGACGCTCGCGCGCCTCGGGCTGGACTCCGCGGCGCTGGACGACGCCAACCCGGCGGCGACCCTGCTCTCGATCAGCAGCTTCGGGCAGTCCGGCCCGTACCGGGACCTCGAGGCCGACGACATGCTCGTCTACGCGCTGAGCGGCGGGCAGGCGGTGACCGGCGTGCCGGGGCGCGAGCCGAACAAGCTGGGGCTCTACGCCCCCCTGTTCTACGCAGGCGCCACGGCCGCAACGATCGCGTTCGGGGCCTTCATGGCCGCGCGGCGCTCGGGACTCGGCGAGCGGGTGGACCTCTCGATCCACGAGGTGCTCGCCACCAGCATGGACCGTGCCGCGCAGAACCTGATGTCAATCCAGTACAGCGGGGCGGCGCACCGCACGATCGAGGCGCACCACCGCGCGAGCGCGTTCCCGGGAGGCGTCTACGGCGGGCAGCTGCCGTGCAAGGACGGCTACATCACCATCATGTGCTACCCGCACTGGTGGGGCCGCTTCTGCCGGATGATCGGCCGGCCCGACCTGATTGACGACGCCTCGTACGTGGAGCGCCTCCAGGATCCCGAGTTCGGTCCGGAGATCGATGCGCTGTTCCTCCCCTGGGTGCTGGAGCGCACCAAGGCGGAGGTAATGCAGCAGGCGCAGTCGCACGGCGTCCCGGTCGCCGCGCTGCACACCATGGCCGACATCTTCGGCGACCCGCAGCTGCGCGAGCGCGCGTACTTCACGCTGCTCGACCATCCGGAGGCGGGACGCCTCGAGTACCCCGAACCGCCCTTCAAGCTCTCGGAGACGCCCGCGAGCATGCGGCGTGCGCCGCTGCTCGGCGAGCACACCAGCGAGGTGCTGACCGGCAAGCTCGGCTACTCGCCGCAGGAGGTCGTGGTCCTGCGGCAGCGAGGAGTGGTGTAGCCGTGACCGGACCCACCCCCGCCGCCGGCCTGCCGCTCGAGGGCGTGCGCGTGCTCTCGAACGCGACGGTCTGGGCGGGCCCCTCGGCGACGCTGCACCTCGCCGACCTCGGGGCGGACGTGATCGAGATCGAGTCGATCCAGCACATGAATCGCACCCGCATGCCCGCCCGCCACATCGCGCCCGAGCTGATGGAGGGCCCGACCGGGGCGCTGTTCGTCGACCGCGACGCGAGCGAGGGCTTCTGGAACCGCAACGCCAACTTCAACTACGGCAAGCGCGGCCACAGGAGCGTGACGCTCAACCTGACAGACCCGGAGGGCCTTGAGCTGTTCCATGAGCTCGTGCGCAGCTCGGACGTCTTCCTCGAGAACAACGCCGCGGATGTCGTGGATCGCCTGGGGATCGGCTACGAGACGCTGTCCGAGCTGAACCCGCGCCTGGTGATGGGGCGCTTCCCCGGCTTCGGGATCAGTGGCCCGTACCGCAACTTCAAGGGCTACGCGCCCACGATGGAGGCCGCGGCGGGCCACACTTACCTGCGAGGCTACCGCGACAGCGATCCCTCGTGGACGCCGGGCAGCGGACACGGCGACCCGAACGCCGGTGTCCACATGGCCTTCGCGATCCAGGCCGCCCTGTTCGCCCGGGAGCGCACGGGCAGGGGGCAGCTGATCGACCTCTCGCACGTCGAGGCCGTGCTGCACCACCTCGCCTACGCCTTCATGGACTACTCGATGAACCGCCGGGTGCAGGGGACGTGGGGCAACCGCCACCCCTCCAACGCGCCCAACGGGTTCTTCCCGTGCAGCGGCGACGACGAGTGGATCGGCATCGCGGTGCCCTCGGACGAGGTGTTCGCCGCGCTCGCCGAGGCGATGGGCCAGCCGGAGCTGGCCGCCGACCCGCGGTTCGAGGAGGCCGTCTCGCGGCACCGTCACCAGGACGAGCTTGAGGCGCTGGTCGTGGAGTGGACACGCCACTACTCCGCACGCGAGTTGCGGGAACGGCTGCAGGCGGCGGGGGTACCGGCCGCCGAGGTGCTGCCTCCCGAGGCGCTCCGCGACGATCCGCAGCTCCTCGCGCGCGGCTTCTGGGTGGAGGTGGAGCATCCCGCCGCGGGCAGGCACCACTACCCGGCGCCGGTCGGGAAGCTGGAGCGCCACCCGCTCCGCATCCGCGGTCCCGCCCCGCTGCTCGGCCAGCACAACGAGGAGGTACTGAAGGGGCTGCTCGGCGTGAGCGACGCCCGCTACGAGGAGCTGATCGAGCGCCAGGTCATCGGCGACGCGTACCTCGAGAGCGCGACGTAGCAGCGGCTTGCGGTCCGGCCGGCAGGTACGCCAAACGATTGACATGCCCGGCGTGCGGCTCCTATGACATCAGGACGACGTACATCTGGAGGGAGAGTGCGGTGAAGAAGTTCTTCGGGCTCGCGGTGCTGCTGTTCGCGTTGCTCGCAATGGCGCTGGTCGCCTGCGACGACGGCGATGACGACGATGGCGAGGCGACACCGGCAGCAACGGCGGCGCCCACGACCGCACCAACGGCTGCGCCAACGGCTACTCCCACGCCGACGGCCGCTCCGGCGACGGCGACACCCACGCCCACGGCGGCAGCAACCGCGGCACCTGCGGCGCTCGACGAGGACAACCCGTTCCGGATCGCCGTGATCAAGAACATCACGGGAATCTTCGGCACCTTCGCCACCTCGAACCTCGTCGGCTTCGAGGCCGCGGTCGACCTGATCAACGAGAGTGGCGGCATCCTCGGCCGCAAGGTCGAGTACGAGGTCTTCGACGCCCAGTCGGACATCCCGAAGGGCGTGGAGATCATCAACGAGGTGCTGCTTGGCGACACGCAGTTCCACGCGGTCTACCCGCAGTCGATCGGCATGCAGGCGGTCGCCCCGTTCATCAACGACGCGGGGATCATCTCCTTCTCCAACTCGGGTGACGCCGCGCTCACCGACCCATCCCAGAGCCCGTGGACCTTCGAGCTCCCGGCACTCGCCCGCGTGCAGGGCGAGAGCATCGCCTGCCTGCTGCCGCAGCTGGGGCACACGAAGTACGCGGTGCTGACCGGCCCCGGCCCGTACTGGGACGACAACCGCGCGGCCTGGGAGGATGCCTTCCCGCAGCTCGGCCTTGAGATCACGGCGGTCGAGGTCGTGCCGTTCGGCACTCCGGACATGACCGCGCAGATGCAGAAGCTGCAGGCCTCCGGGCCCGACGCGCTGCTCTTCGATCTCTTCGGCCCGGACATCCTGTTCGCGTTCCAGGCGATGGAGAACATCGGCTTCGATGTCCCCGTGGTCGGCGGGAACAGCGCCTCCACGACAGACTGGAGCTTCGTCTTCACGGACATCGAGGCGGAGACGCCGGCCGGCACGATCCTCACCGCCTGGGACATCAACGTGCGACGGCCCGAGGGTCTGTCGCCCAACCAGCAGCGGCTGCTCGACGCGGTCAGCGCCAAGACCGACCAGATCAACGGCGTGCTCTACCAGTACGCCTTCGGCTTCGACACCGCGATGCTGATCCGCTACGCGGCCGACACCGCCGGCTCGGACGACCAGGCAGCGATGCTGGCGGCGCTCGAGGGCCTCGGCGGGGTCGAGGACCAGTCCGCCCTCGGCTTCACCCTGGCGCCGCGCTACGACTTCAGCCCGACCTTCCACGGGCTCGCCTCGGTGCCGCTCAGCACGGTGAACCCGGGCATCGCGGTGGACGGCTTCCTCGACTGGGGTGGCATCGACTGGGAGGCCCCCTGCACGAACTAGCCGGGCAGGACGAGCGGGCCGTCGCGGGCGAACACCCGCGGCGGCCCCCGGCAGCGGGAGCCTCGATGTGAGCGTCGGTAAGGTGCGTACGGTCCTCGGCGACGTCGAGCCGGACGCGCTCGGCCCGACGATGATGCACGAGCACCTGCTCATCACCTTCGGCCGCTGGCTGATCGAGCAGGGCGAGGAGTTCGACTGGTTCGAGGCGTTCGGCTGGGATCGCGACGACCCGCGCGCCACGGCCCCGATCAGCTGGGAGACCAGCGCCTTCGTCCGCCGCCGCGGCCACCCCGACAACTTCCTCCTCGACGACGTCGATCTGGCGATCGAGGAGACGGCCCGCTACGCCGCCGCCGGCGGCGGGACGATCGTCGACTCGACGAACGCCGACATGACGCGCGACGCCTCGGCGCTGCGCCGCATCTCGGAGGCCACGGGCGTGCACGTAGTCATGGGCTCCGGCAACTACTGGTGGCGCCACCACCCGCCCGACATGGACAGTCGCAGCGAGCAGCAGCTCAGCGCTGAGATCGTGCGCGAGGTGACGGAAGGCTGCGACGGGACCGAGAGCTGCGCGGGCATCATCGGCGAGGTCGCCTGCGACTACCCGATGCACCCGAACGAGCGGAAGGCGCTGCGGGCCGCGGCGCACGCCTCCCGCCGCACGGGCGTTGCGTTGCAGGTGCATCCGGGCCGCGATCCCCAGGCGCCACAGGACATAATAGATACGGTGATTGAGGCCGGGGGCGACCCGGAGCGCACGATCATCTGCCACCTGGATCGCACCTTCTTCGACCCGGAGCAGTCGATTGCCCTCGCGGCGAGCGGCTGCTACCTGGAGTTCGACCTGTTCGGGCTGGAGATCTACGACCTGGCGCCGCTCGAGATGCCCAACGATGTGATGCGCATCAACCACCTCCAGCGCTTGATCGCCGAGGGGCTGACGGACCAGTTGCTCGTCTCGCAGGACATCTGCCGCAGGACCAGCCTCGTGCGTTACGGCGGCGACGGCTACGCGCACATCCTGGAGAACGTCGTGCCGCTGATGCGCCGCAAGGGCGTGAGCGAGGACGAGATCGAGGCGATCCTCGTGCGCAATCCGGCGCGCATCCTCGCGATGGTCGAGCCCTCGGCCTGAGCTCAGGCCTCGTGGCCGATGTAGACCTCGCGCAGGGCGCGGTGCTCCGCGACCTCCGCGGGGCTGCCCTCCAGCACGACCCGCCCGAGATCGAGGACGTAGAGCCGGTCGCAGATCGGCAGCGTCTTGTCGACGACCTGCTCCGCGAGGAGGATCGCCGTTCCCTCGTCACGGAGGACGGTGAGCGCGCCGAGGACCTCGTTCACGAGCGCGGGCGCGAGGCCCTGCGAGGGCTCGTCGACCATCAGCAGCCGCGGGTGCGCCATCATCGCCTGCGCCAGCACGAGCATCTGCTGCTCTCCGCCCGAGAGGGTCTCGGCGGGATCGCGAAGCTTCCGCTCCAGCACCGGGAAGAGGCCGAAGACACGCTCGAGGTCGGCGCGCACCTGCTGCCGCTTCCCGCGCTGCGCGAACGCGCCGAGCGTGAGGTTGTCCTGCACGGACAGCTCCGTGAAGAGTTGCTTGCCCTCCTGCGCGAACGCGACGCCGAGGCGGACGATCTTGTGGGCGGGCACCCCGCCGAGCCCCTGGCCCTCGAACGCGATCGAGCCGCTGAACGGGACCAGCCCGGCGATCGCGCGCATCGTCGTCGTCTTCCCCGCGCCGTTCCGACCGAGCAAGGCGACGAACTCGCCTTCGCCGACCTCGAGCGAGAGGTCATGTAACACCGGGAGGCCGCCGTAGGCGACTCGCAAGTCGCGGATCTCAAGCATCTGGCTCCCCCGTGTCCACCTCGAACTGCTCGCCCAGGTAGGAGGCGATCACGGCCGGGTCGCTCTGCACCTCGGCCGGCGGGCCGAGCGCGATTCGCTCGCCGCGATCGAGGACGGTCACGCTGTCGGCGACGGACATGACGAACGGCACGTTGTGCTCGACGAGCACGATCGCCAGCCCCAACTCGCGAAGCTGCAGCAACAGCCGGCCGAGCGCCTCCGTCTCGGCGCCGGAGAGGCCGGACGCCGGCTCGTCGAGCAGGAGGACGCGCGGACCGGTCGCGAGCGCCCGGGCAACGTCGAGCAGTCGCTGCTGGCCGGACGGGAGCGCCGCGGCGGGAATGTCGGCGACGCCCTCGAGGCCGACCGCCGCGAGTAGCGCGCGCGCTTGCGCGCGCGACGCGCGTCCCGCCGCACGCGCGCGCGGCAGCTGGAGCAGGTACTCCACGAGCGTGGCGCGCCGGTCCATGAACATCCCCGCGAGCACGTTCTCAAGCGCCGTGAGCTCCGGCACGACGTTCGGCGCCTGGAACGTCCGGGCGATGCCGGCCCGAACGCGACCGTGAGGCGCGAGGCCGCCGATGTCGCCCTTGTCGACCCGGATCGCGCCGCCATCGATGGTGTAGTACCCGAGCACGAGATTGAGGAAGGTGGTCTTGCCGGATCCGTTCGGCCCGATCAGCGCCGAGATCCGGGCGGGCGCAGCCTCGAAGTCGAGATCGCGCAGGGCGGCGACACCGCCGAACGACTTGGAGACCCCGGTCGCGGACAGCCCGGCGCGGTCCGGCGCGACGCGGAGCCGCGCGGCGACGTCCTCCGTCAGCAGCGCACCGCTGGCCTCGCCGCTCGCGGCGCCGGGTTCTGCCTGCGCGGACGGGGGCGCTGGAGCGCCGGGTGCGAGCGGGACGAGGCGGAGGCGCAGCAGGCCGACCCACTTCCTCGTCTCATGCACGACCCCGCGCGGGATCAGCACCATCCCCACGATCAGGAAGCTGCCGTAGATGATCAGCTCGTAGCGCTCGAAGGCATCGAAGAACTGCGGGACGTACTGCAGGATTCCCGTGCCGACGATTGGCCCGGCGAGCGTCCCCATCCCCCCGAACATGATGCTGGCGGCAATGAGGAACGAGAGGTCCGCCGGGAAATTCCCCTGCGCGATGCCCGTCTCCGTGTGCACCCAGATGATCCCCGCCAGCGCCGCCGGCACGGAGGAGAACACGTAGGCCAGCATCTTCGCCCGGACCGTCGAGGCGCCAAGCGCCTGCACGGCCACGTCGCTGTGGCGCATCGTCGCGAGGGCGAGCCCCCAGGGCGACGAGAAGAGGTTCCGCGTGAGCAGGTAGACGCCGGCGATGCTCGCGACGATCAGCCAGTAGGTCTCGCGCCGGCCGAAGACGTGGCCGAGCGCCTCGATCCGCGGCACGCCGAAGAGGCCGAGGCCGCCGCCGGTGTACTGCTCGAGCACGTCCAGGCTGGTCGCGATGTCCGGGATCACGACCGCGAAGTAGAAGGTGACGATGGCGAAGTACCAGGCGCTCACCCGAAGGCCCACGAGGCCCATCGCCACGCCGAGCACCACGGTGGCGACGATCGTGATCGGCGCCGCCTGGAGCGGCGACAACCCGAAGTCCTCGTGCGTGGTGAGGGCGCCGGAGATGTAGGCCGCCGCCGCGAACAGGCCCGCGACGCCGAGGAAGAGCTCGCCGGCGCGCCCCAGCGAGACGTTCAGGCCCATCGCGATCAGCGCGAACAGGCCGATCACATAGAGACGCCGCAGCAACAGCTGGTCGTCGATCACGAGCGGCCACAGCGCGAAGACCGCGAGGACCGCGAGCAGCAGCACCGTCCCCGTGCCCGGCGAGTACGCGACTCGCCTGGCAACGGTGCGCAGGGCGCCCGCATCGTTGCTCTTCATGCTCGCGCTAGACATGGCGCTCGACCTGTCGCCCGAACAGGCCCTGCGGGCGGATCAGCAGGATCGCCGCCAGCAACGGAAGCGGGACGAGATTACGGAAGTCGACGTCTATCCAGAGGATCGCCAGCGCCTCGGCCACACCGATCAGCAGGCCGCCGGCCAGCGCGCCGACGTGCCGGCCCCAACCGCCGATGGCGATCGCCAGGAACCCCTTGAGCGCGATCAGCACCCCGGAGTTGAAGGACGCGAACGTGATCGGCGCGATCAGCCAGCCGGCGATGCCCCCGAGCGCCCCCGCGACGACGAAGGAGCCGATGCCGAGTAGCCCGACGTTGATGCCTCGTAGCTGCGCCAGCTCGCGGTTGAGCGCGGTTGCCACCATTGCCTTGCCGATGATCGTCTTGCGGTCGGCAAGCTCGAGCAGCGCGACCAGCGCCGCCGCGCCGATGATCGTCACCATGAAGTCGACGCGGAACGGCGAGCCCAGCAGGCTGATGGGCGCCCGGTCGACGAACGCGGGAACGCGCAACGGGTCCGGGCCCCACTGCAGCTCGGCGACGTTGCGGAGTACGACCGACATGCCGAGCGTGGTGAGCACCCAGCCGAAGCTCAACGCCCTCGTAAGCGGCGCGATCGCGATGCGCTCCACGCCGAATCCGAGGACGGCCGTCGCGCCGATGATCACGGGCAGCGCCGCAAGCGGGGAGAACCCGTGCGTCACAAGCAGGCTGAAGGCGACGAGCCCGCCCCAGCTGACGATGTCGCCCTGGGCGAGATTGAAGACACGAGTCGCGCGATAGACGAGGTTGTACCCGAGCGCGACCAGTACGTAGACGCTCCCGACACCGAGGCCAGAATAGAACGCCGTGAGCACGATCTTCTGGTCAACGCCGAAGATGTCCATTACCAGCCTCGCTGCCGGTCCGCGGCATCTCGCGCACATGCTAGGTCGCCGCGGCTGCACGATCCCGCGACGCGCCCGGCTCTGCCTCGGGACTGTACCGCGCCCGCGCCCGCCATGGCCTGATCGCAGCGCCGCGCGCGCGGAGGAAGGCGCCAACGCGGTACCGTAGGCTGCGCGCGACGCACCATGCGGAGGACGAGCGCGCACCTCGGCTCCGAGGGGAACTGCTCGACGAGGGGGAGGGCATGACGACCGAAACCAGCCGCGTCGAACTCGACGCCGTCGTGGTCGGCGCCGGATTCTCCGGCATGTACATGCTCCACCGGCTGCGCGACCTGCTCGGCCTGTCGGCGCGCGTCTTCGAGGCGGCGGACGATGTCGGCGGCACCTGGTACTGGAACCGCTATCCCGGCGCGCGCTGCGACTCCGAGTCGTACGTCTACTGCTTCTCGTTCGACAAGGAGCTCTCCCAGGAGTGGAACTGGAGCGGGAAGTACCCGGAGCAGCCGGAGATCCTGCGCTACCTCAACCATGTCGCCGACCGGTTTGAGCTGCGCCCCGACATCCAGTTCGGGACGCGCGTCACCACCGCGCACTTCCGCGAGGACCTGAACCGCTGGGAGATCGAGACCGACCAGGGCGACCGCGTACTCGCCCGCTACTTCATCACCGCGATCGGCTGCCTCTCAACGGCGCAGGTTCCCGACATCGAGGGACTCGATAGCTTCGCGGGCGACTGGTACCACACCGGCGCGTGGCCCCACGAGGGCGTCGACCTCGCCGGCAAGCGCGTCGGCGTGATCGGCACCGGTTCGAGCGGCGTGCAGTCGATCCCGGTGATCGCGAACCAGGCACGGCAGGTGACCGTCTTCCAGCGCACGCCGCAGTACACGATCCCGGCCCGCCACGGCACGGTCACGCCCGAGTTCCTCGACGGCATCAAGAGCCAATACGACGAGATCTTCGAGAAGACGCGCTGGTCGAGGAGCGGCTATCCCTACCCTCCGGCCGAGCGCTCGGCGCTCGAGGTCGACGACGAGGAGCGGCGCGCGGTCTACGAGGACGCGTGGGAGCAGGGCGGGTTCCGCTTCCTGAGCGTGACGTTCAACGACATCCTGCTCGACCGGCAGGCCAACGACACCGCCTCGGAGTTCATCCGTTCGAAGATCCGTGAGATCGTGCGCGACTCCGATACCGCCGAGAAGCTGGTCCCGCGCGACTACCCGTTCGCGGCGAAGCGTACGCTGATCGACACCGACTACTACGAGACCTACAACCGCGACAACGTCGAACTGGTCGACATCCGCCACGACCCGATTGAGACGATCACCGCGACCGGCATCCGCACCCGCGATGGCGAGTGGGACCTCGACATCATCGTCCTCGCAACGGGCTTCGACGCAATGACCGGGCCCTTCAACCGCATCGACATCCGCGGCCGGGGCGACGCCGCGCTCCGGGACAAGTGGGCGGAGGGGCCGGAGACCTACCTCGGGCTGGCCTCGGCGGGGTTCCCCAACATGTTCATGATCACCGGTCCCGGCAGCCCGTCCGTGCTGAGCAACATGCCGGTCTCGATCGAGCAGCACGTCGAATGGATCTCGGGACTCGTCGAGCACATGGTCGAGTCCGGCATCGAGATCGCCGAGGCGGACGCCGCCGCCGAGGCGGACTGGGTCGAGCACGTCAGCGACGTGGCGAGCAGGACGCTCTACCCGCTCGCGGACTCGTGGTATCTGGGCGCCAACATCCCCGGCAAGCCGCGCGTGTTCATGCCGTACGCCGGCGGCGTGGGGATCTACCGCGAGAAGTGCGACGAGATCGCCGAGGCCGGCTACGAGGGGTTCGTGCTCACGGCAGGGGAGGCCCTCCGCACCCGCTGATCCGCGGGCGCTGGTGGTAGCGGCCAGCGGACGCCGTGATAACGTGCCGCCCGATGAGTATCAGTGGCGGCGCCGTGGCAGGCGCGCAAAGGACTCCAGCAGTGCTCACGATCGACTGTCAGGTTCACGCCTACGACCGCGACCGTCCCGAGCGACCCTGGGCCGGCACGCTCGCCGGCCCCTCCGCGGTGACCGGTGACGACATGGTCTCGGCGATGGACGCCCTCGGCGTCGACGGGGCGCTCCTGGTCTCCCCGTTCAGGATGTACCGCTACGACGCGAGCTATGCGCTCGAGGTGCACGCCCGGCATCCCGGGCGCTTCGGCCTGATCAAGCCCATCGACGCCGGAGCCTCCGACGCCGGCGACGAGGTTGCCCGCTGGGCGGCAACGCCCGGGGTCGTCGGGGCACGCGTGATCCTGACCGAGCTGGATCCGGACGCGACGGCCGATCACCCCGGGCTCAATCAGATCCTGGCCGCGGGAGCGGCGAACGACATTCCGATCAACGTGTTGTGCTGGCAGAAGCTCGATCTGGTCACGGAGCTCGCCCGGCGCCATCCCAGCACCCGGATCGTGATCGACCACCTGGGGATACCCCAGCCCTTCCAGCCGCCTCCACCCGAGCGACCGTTCGCCGATTTGCCCGCCGTCCTCGATCTGGCGGAACTCGACAATGTCGCCATCAAGGTGTCGGGGGCGTGCACGCTGTCGCGGGAGCCGTTTCCGTACGACGATATCTGGGAGCCGCTGGGTCAGGTCTTCCAGGCCTTCGGCTTCGAGCGCTGCATGTGGGGCACCGACTGGACCCGCGCGGTCGAGTTGCTGACCTACGAGCAGGGTGTCGAGGCGTTCCGCGTCACCGACCAGCTCACGGAGTCAGAGCGAGCGGCCCTCATGGGGGGCAGCCTCGCGCAAATCTACTCGTGGACGCCCGGTAGCTAGCAACCGCCGGCACGACGAGCATCGCGCTCACCCGGCGCCGCCCCGAGGCCGGCCTGCTCGCCAGGGAGGACGCAGCAGCAGATGCGAACCATTCACTACGGGGTCGGCGCGATGGGTGCGCTGATCGCAACGACCGCGCTCGCCCGGCGCGACATCGAGGTCGTCGCCGCCTTCGACAGCGATCCGGCGAAGCTCGGGCAGGACCTCGGCAGCGTCGTCGGCGAGGCAGCGATCGGCGTTGCCATCACGGACCCTGCGGTCGGGGACTGGCCGGAGGCGGACGTGGTCTTGCACGCCACCGTCTCCAGCCTCGACGCCGTCCTGCCGCAGCTCACGCAGGCGCTCTCGCGCGGCCTCGACGTGGTTTCGATCTGCGAGGAGCTCTCCTTCGCCTACGAGCGGCCCGAGCTGGCGGCCCGGCTCGACGCGCTCGCTCGCGAGCACGGCGCGACGCTGCTCGCGACCGGGGTGAACCCCGGCTTCGCGATGGACACGCTGCCCATCGTGCTCTCCGCGGTTTCGAACCATGTCGAGTCGATCACCGTCACGCGCGTCCTCGATGCGGCGCAACGGCGGCTCCCCTTCCAGCAGAAGGTGGGCATCGGCATGACCCTCGACGAGTTCAACGAGCGGGTCGCCGCCGGCGGCTTCGGGCACATCGGGCTGCGCGAGTCGGCTGCGGCGATTGCCCACGCCTTCGGCTGGGAACCGTTCGAGTTCGAGCACTCGCTCGAGCCGGTGATCGCGGGACCGGAGACCGGCCACGAGGCGCTGCAGCCGGGCGACGTCGCCGGCATCTACGAAGAGCTCACGCTGAGGCATGGCGGCGCCCCGCTCGTGACGATGAAGCTGACGATGGCCGCCGGCGTCGGTGACTCGCGAGACGAGGTCGAGATCGCCGGCGATCCCCCCGTGCACGTCCACGCGATCGGCGGGTTCCACGGCGACCGCTCGACCGCCGGCATCGCGGTCAACGCCGTGCGGGCAGGCCGGGCGGCCGCGCCCGGCTACTACACGATGCGCGACCTGCCGCCCGTGCACTGGACGGCGGACGAGGCGAGCGGCCGCGGCGATTAGCGAGGACGGCGCCGCAAGCCCACGGCGCATGTCTGGGACACCCGTTGCGCAGTGCGCACGCCGGGGCGTACTACGATGTGGCAGCGTGGAAGCCGCTCAGCCCGCTCGCTGGCGGAGGCTCCGCCTCACGAGGGACAAGGCTGCGCAACTCGGAGTTGACGACTCATGGCAACGGTCCGGCTGCCCTCGGGCAACATCCTGGAAGTGCAGGACGCCCTCTACAACTTCGTGAGGGACGAGGCCGTCGCAGGCACCGCCTGGACCGCCGCTGGAGTGTTCGAGGTCCTCGCCGAGCTGGTCGAGGAGTTCGGCCCTCCCAACCGGGAGTTCCTGGCCAGGCGGGCCGCTGTCCAGCAGCAGATCGACGACTACTACCGGGAGAAGCGCCGTAGCGGTTGGTCGCCCACCGAGCAGTCGGCCGCCCGGGACGCGGAGGACCTCGAGAGCTTCCTTGTGGAGATCGGCTACCTCGCTGCCGAGCGGGCGGTGGACTTCGAGGTGGCCACCCCGCAGCTCGATCCCGAGATGGACCAGAACGGCCCCGAACTGGTCACCCCCGTGACCAACGCCAGCATGGCTGTCGGAGGGGCCAACGCTCGCTGGGGCAGCCTCTACGACGCGTACTTCCTGAGCGACATTCACTCCGGGATCGACGCCGAGGAGCAGCGTTCCGCCCGGCTCGGGATGGTCGTGGAGGAGACCAACGCCTTCCTCGATGAGCACGTCAGCGCCTGGCAGGGCGGAGTCGGCTTCGACTCAATCGAGGCCTACTCGGTCGGCCGCAGGGACGACGGCGCATACGAGTTGGTGGGTCGGACCGCGGACGGCGCGGACGTCAGGCTGGAACACCCGGACAAGTTCATCGGCTTCAACCTGGACGGCGAAGGGGAGCTGGCGGACTTCCTCCTCGCGGACAACGGCCTGCGGATCCAGGTCCAGCTCTACGAGGGCGGAACGGTCGACCCGGTCAACGGCCAGTTCAGGGACCTGGTGGTCGAGTCCGCCCTGACCAACATCATCGACTTCGAGGACGCCGTGTCCGTGGTCGACGCCGACGATCTGGTGGAGGGGTTGCGCAACTACCTCGGCCTGATCCGGGGCAGCCTCGAGGGCTACGGCTCCCGTGGCAACCTGAAGCAACTGAACTCCGACAAGACCTACCGCGACGTCAACGGCGACGAGCGGACGCTCAAGGCGACCAGCCTGATGTCGGTGCGAAACGTCTCGATCCACATGTACACCGACGCCGTCACCCTGGGCGGCGAGGAAGTCCCGGAGCGGATCGTCGGCGTGCTGCTGACCACCCTCATCGCCAGCGCCCATGACCGGGGCTCCAACGGCGAGCCCCGGGACGACGGCGAGGGCGTCATGCCCGTCCGCGGTCCGAACAGCGGCCGCGGCTTCGTCTACCAGGTCACGCCCAAGCTCCACACGGCCGAGGAGGTCGCCGAGCAGATGCGGTTCTTCGAGGCGGTGGAGCGCGGCCTGGGGCTGCCCGCCGGGACCATGCTGATCGGGATCATGAACGAGGAACTCGGCATGACCCTGCAGCTGCCCGAGGCGCTGCGGGCCGCCCGCAACCGGGTCTTCTTCACCAACACCGGATTCCTCGACCGCACCGGCTCTCAGCTTCGCGCTCAGCTGTACGCGGGGCCTGTCGACCTGCGGGACGACCTGACCCAGGCAACGTTCAACACGAGCTATGAGCTCGACAACGTGGACGTGAGCCTGCGGGCCGGGCTTCACCGCCACGGCAAGGTGGGCAAGGGGATGCAGGTCAGGAACCGCGCGATGGCCGAGATGATGCAGCGCAAGATCGACCATCCCCGCAGCGGCGGCAACACAGCCTGGGTGCCCGCCCCCTACCCCAGCGACCTGCACGCGATGCACTACCACATGGTGGATGTCGACGAGGTGCAGCGGGTCATCCTCGACTCGGCCGCCGACCCGGTCTCCCGCGCCTCCCTTCTCGCGTTCCCCCTGCTGAGGGAAGGCAAGCTGGACGCCTCCGGGGTCAGGGAGCACGCCGTCCTCCGCTACGCCCACAGCATGGTGGCGTACGTGGAGCCGTGGGTGCGGCGAGGCGTGGGCTGCAGCGGGGTGCCCGACTTCGACCAGATCGAGGAGATGAAGGACCGCGCCACCGAGCGCATCGACGGCGCGATCCTGGCCAACTGGAGGCTCCACGGCGTGATCAGCCAGGCTGACATCGAAGACGCGGTCAGGAAGGCGGCCGCGATCGTGGACGAGCAGAGCGCCGGCGTGGCTGGTTACGTCCCCCTGGCCGACACCCGCGAGAAGCGGGACAGCATGCTGGCTGAACCGGCTCTCGCCGCGGTGCTGGAGATCATCGACGACGCGCTCTCCTCGCCCAGCGCCTACGTGGAACCGGCCCTCTTCCGAAACCGCCGCAGCGTGAAGGCCGGCTGAGCTGGTGACGGACGCCCCGCGCCGGTCATGCAATGATGAGCGACCAGCGCAGCGCGCACGGACGGTAACGAGTCAGGGGAGTGCTGATGACCTTCGCGATCAACCACATCCACCTCAAGTCCCACGACCCGCGGAAGAGCGCGGAGTGGTGGGTCGAGGCGTTCAACTTCGAGATCGTGAATGACTACGTCCGCGAGGTCGGTGACCGCTTCGTGGCCACGCGCAGCGAGAACGGCGTCACGGTCAATATCTCCGGCCCGCGCAGCGGCGAGACGCTCGGCCCCGGCGACGCCGGCGTGCACGAGGGGTTGGAGCACTTCGGGCTCGATTCAGCGGACCTCGAAGCGGACATCGAGCGACTCGAAGCGCTCGGAGCGGAGGTGCTGGAGGGGCCGCTCGACTTCGGCGCCATTCGCGTCTGCTGGATGCGAGCCCCGGACGATGTCAGGATCGAGCTGATCCAGCAGGTCGAGCGCTAGCTGTAGCAGGCGTTACGGCCAGGGGCTCCGTACGACGGGCCGAGCGGCCTGCCGGTCAGCGCGCTTCGGGTATGCATCCGCTCAACGGGTTGTCCGCGAGTGTGAACGGCGAAGACCCACCGGGCGGACGCCAGGCAGGATGGCTGGCAGCGGGACCAGCGGCCGTGCGTCCATGGGTACCCCTGTCTGCCGCACGCGTGCTGCTATCTCAGCCCGCTGACTACTCGCAGTAGAGGAGGCCGAGCTGCTCGAGGTCGTTGCTCGAGAGGTCGTGCAACGCCGAGGGGATACAACCACTGAGCCGGTTACCCCTGAGTCGCAGGACCTGCAGGTCGGCGAGCAAGCCAAGTTCGGCGGGAATCTGCCCGCTCAACTCGTTGCCGTCGAGGTAGAGCCAGATCAAGCTGCCCAGCGAGCCAAGTTCGGCCGGGATCATGCCAGTCAGACTGTTGTTGCTGAGGTCCAGATGACTCACGCGGGGGAGCGAACCAAGTTCGGCCGGGATCATCCCAGTCAGATTGTTCCGGCCGAGGGCCAGATGACTCACGCTGGTCAAGCCGCGGAGCTCAGCCGGGATCGGCCCGCTGAGCTCGTTATAGTTCAGACCCAGAGACGTCAGGTTGGTGAGGTCGCCCAGCGTAGCGGGTATCGGGCCACTTAACCGATTTGATCCAAGTTCCAGCCTGAGCAAGCGTTGCAGGTCACCCAACTCCTCCGGGATTGGACCGTTCAGATCGTTCCCGGAGAGGGTCAGTTTCTCGAGCTTGGTGAGGCGGCCGAGCCCAGCCGGGATCGGACCACTCAACTCGTTCCGCTCGAGGTGTAGCACTTCCAGGGCGGTGAGGTCGCCCAATCCCTCCGGGATGGGACCGCTCAACCTGTTCCACTCAAGGCTCATCACTCGCAGATCGGTCAAGGTGGCCAGCACGGGAGGGATCGGGCCACTGAGCTCGTTGCTCGCGAGTGCAAGCGCCTCAAGGTTGGACAGCTCTCCCAACTCGGCCGGGATCGGACCACTGAGCGCGTTGCCCACGAGTGCAAGCGTCTCGAGATTGGCCAGCCTGCCGAACTCAGGCGGGATCGGACCGTGCAGCCCGTTGTAGCTGAGGTCCAACACGCGCAGGTTCCCGAGGCTCCCCAGCTCGGCCGGGATCGGACCGCTCAGGTCGTTGGTGTCAAAAGAGAGCCACTCCAGGTTGGCAAGATTGGCCAGCTCGACCGGGATCGGCCCGCTCAGATTGCCGCCCGTGAGTTGAAGTGCGGTCAGGTTCGTGAGCCTGCCCAGCCCAGGCGGGATCGGTCCGCGCAGGCCGACGCCGTGGAGACCCAGCGTGTGCAGATTCGCCAGCGCCGCCAACTCAACCGGCACCGGTCCGGACATCCTGTTGGTGCCGCCATTGCCAAAGATGCCCAGCACCTCCAGCTTCGTGAGTCGGGCCAACTCGGGTGGCAGTGCTCCGCCCATGTGGTTGGCGCTGAACAGCAGCCTCGTCACGCGGCCATCGGCGTCGGTGGTGACCCCGTGCCACTCGCTGAGCGGTCTGGCGCTCAGCCAGTTCGTGCTGTTCTTCCAGTTCGGACCGTCCGTCGCCTCGAAGAACGCAACGAGCGCGGCGCGGTCCGAGGCGACCAGGCCAGCGGTGGACGCCGGCGTGGCGGCTACGTCGCAAGGTGGTAGGGCCAGCTCGGCAAGATCGTCGTACTCCCTGCCGTATAGCCCCGCTGGCACGCAGCCCTCGAAGCGGTTCCCGGAGAGGGATAGCCGCCGCAGGTTCGCAAAGCCACCCAGCTCGGGCGGCAGTGTCCCGCTCAAGTCGTTCGAGGCGAGGGCCAACACTTCCAGTTCGGTCAGGTCGCCCAGCGATGCGGATATGGGCCCTGCCAACCGCGAGTTGCCGGCGAGTGCCAGCACCCGCAAGTGGACGAGTTTGCCGAGCGCTGCGGGGAGCGGCCCTCGCAGGCCGTTCCCGTTGAGGTGCAACTCCGTCACGCGGCCATCCTCGTCCGTGCTGACTCCGTACCACTCTCCCAGAGGCCTGCTGGTCAGCCAGTTTGCGCTCTCCACCCACCTCGGGCCGTTTGTCGCCTGGTAGAGGGTGACCAGCACTGCGCGGTCGGAGGTGGGAGCGGGTATGCCGCAAGGCAGGAGGCCGAGGTCGGCCAGATCGGTGCGGTCCGAATACAACCAACGCTGCAGCGCTTCGGGTATGCATCCGCTCAATGGGTTGTTCGCGAGTGTGAACGACGAATACCCGCCCAGGTTGAGACGGCCCAGCTCAGCAGGGATCGGCCCGCTCAGCTGGTTGCGTGCGAGAGTGAGTGTGAACAGCCGGGTGAGTTGCCCCAACTCGGGTGGGATTGACCCGCTCAGCTCGTTGCCGCCCAGGTACAGGCGCTGCAGCTGCGTGAGGCTGCCCAATTCCGGCGGAATCGGACCGCTTAGCCGATTGTCTTCAAGCCTCAGCCTGACCAACCGCGTGAGGTTCCCGAGTTCGACCGGTATCGGTCCGGTCAGGCGATTGCCCTGAACCAAGAGGGCATGTAGGGCGGTGAGGTTGCCCAGCGAAGCCGGGATCGGTCCGCTCAGCTCGTTCTCCTGGAGTTGGAGATTGCTCAACCCGCTGGCGCTGCCGAGTTCCGCAGGGATCGGCCCGCTTAACTCGTTGCCGCCGAGGTGCAGCCCCCGGAGCCTCGGGAGGCTACCCAGCTCGCTCGGAATCGGTCCGCTCAGACGGTTGCCCGAGAGGTGCAGCCACCGGAGATCCGAGAGGCTGCCCAGCCAGTCCGGTACGGGTCCGCTCAGATCGTTTTCGCTCAGATTCAGGGAGCTCAGGTTCGTGAGGCGGCGGAGTTCCTCCGGGATAGGCCCGCTAACCGAGTTGTGAGCGAGAGTCAGGCGCTCCAGGTGTGTGAAGCTGCTGAGCCAGGACGGGATAGGCCCGCTGAGGTTGTTTTCCGCGAGCTCCAACTCGCGCAGGTTGGTGAGGTTGGCCAGCCAGGCTGGGAGCGGTCCGCTGAAGTCGTTCTTTCCGAGACTCAGTGAGTGCAGGTTGGTGAGGTTGCCCAGCGGCGGCGGGATCGGCCCGCTGAAGCCATTATCGTAGAGGCGCAGCTCACGCAAGTTGGTGAGATCGCCCAGCGCCGCCGGGATCGGTCCTGTCAGATGGCAGCTCCAGAGTCCCAGTATCTCAAGGTTGGTCAGGTGCCCGATCCAGGCGGGAATCTGCTGGTTGAGGTGGCTGCGCCCGAGGTCTAGCTTTCGCAGCCTGGTGAGGCGGCTCAGTTCGACCGGGATCGGCCCCGTGAGCCGGTTGTCCTGGAGACTCAGCGTCTCCAACTTCGTGAGGCGGCCGAGCCAGGCCGGGATCGGCCCGCTGAAGTCGTTTTCCCCGAGATTCAGCTCGCGCAGGTTGGTAAGGTTGCCCAGCAGGGCCGGGAACGGGCCGCTCAAG
The DNA here is from genome assembly GCA_965207415.1 of Dehalococcoidia bacterium. Taxonomy (GTDB): domain Bacteria; phylum Chloroflexota; class Dehalococcoidia; order UBA2979; family UBA2979; genus VXMT01. The sequence continues at coordinate 1,713,592 of CBDBMD010000003.1, read as the reverse complement.
TCGTTGCTGGCGAGGTTCAGCGATTCAAGTCTGGTAAGGCTACCCAGTTCCTCCGGGATTGCCCCGGTCAACCGGTTGCGCCACAGGTCCAGCGCCACGACGCGGCCGTCGCCATCGGTCGTGACGCCGTGCCACTCGCCGATCGGCGTTCCCGTCAGCCAGTTCGTGCTGGTCAGCCAGTTCGACCCGTCCGTGACCTCGTACAGCAGGACGAGTGCGGACCGATCCGGGGCGACCGACCCGGGTGCCGGAAGGGCGACCCCTTCCGAGTCTTCGAGTCTGGACGGCGCTACCGCCACGGCGAGTGGCGAGCTGGCCAGCCAACGCCCGACGCGCGCGTCCGCAGGGAAGAAGCGCGCCCGCGGCAGGCGGCGCTCGCCCCACGCCCCATCTGCACCGCGCTCCTGGAGCGCGAACTCCATGCGGCCGTCGGCGAGCAGCCGCGCGGCGACGCGGATCTCCGCCTCGTCGCCGGTCGGTGCGGTCACACTGAGTGGCGAGCTGTCCAGCCAGCGCCCGACCTCGGTACGTGCGGGGAAGAAGCGGGCACGCGGCAGCACGCGCTCGCCCCACGAACCGTCCGCGAGGCGCTGCTGCGCCGCGAACTCCGTGTTCCCGTTGAGCAGCCGCCGCGCGGCAACGCGAACCTCGATCGTGTCCGCCTCTGCGTCCACGCCCTCTGCGTCCACGCCCTGGGCGTCCACCGTGGCGGCGCCGGGCAGGACGAGCAGGAGCAACGCCAGCAGGGCCGTCAGTCGTACGCTCATGCGCGGTCCCCCGTCCGCCAACTGCGGCCTCTCTTGCTACGTGAACGATTGCGTGCGACGACGATTTGCGCACAGAGCGACGGCTCTGTCTCGGCCATCGGCGAGCGTTGCGAAGCCGCCGTAAGGAGTGTGCCAGCGCGGCGGGTGCTCTTCCATATGACAGGCGTGTGATGCAACGTCTGACGTGTAGGAATCGCCGTATGCTCGTCCCTGCGAGCCGGTCCCAATGACCCGCCTCGGTTCAACACCCGGCGGTAGGGCTGCACGACCCCCGCCCGTGCTCCGCCTTGCGGTGATCCAGCCCAATTTCGGGCGATCGCGGACGGGCTCTGCTTGCTACCCGCGCGGTAGACCGAGACCGCGCGTGGCGATGACGTTGCGCTAGATCTCGGAACTCCCGCATCAGCCAGGCCGACATCGAAGGCGCGGTCAGGAAGGCGGCCGCGATCGTGGACGAGCAGAGCGCCGGCGTGGCTGGTTACGTCCCCCTGGCCGACACCCGCGAGAAGCGGGACAGCATGCTGGCTGAACCGGCCCTGGCCGCGGTGCTGGAGATCATCGACGACGCGCTCTCCTCGCCCAGCGCCTGAGGTGCTGGAGGGGCCGCTCGACTTCGGCGCCATTCGCGTCTGCTGGATGCGCGCCCCGGACGATGTCAGGATCGAGCTGATCCAGCAGGTCGAGCGCTAGCCCGCGCCCCTCACGTCCTGATCCACCAGAGCAGCGCGCGAACGGCGCGCGGCGTGGCTCCGGCTACTGCGCCGCGGCAGCCTCGAAGGTCGCGGCGATCGAGCGCCGCAGCATCGCGTCCACGTCATCCTCGGTCGCGCCGTTGGCGAGCAGCCACGGCACCTCGTGCCGGGGCACGCGAGTCCAGCAGTCGCTGTTGCGCGCTTCTTGCCAGCCGCCCCAGACGCCCGCCGGTGAGCCGTCGTGGCCGAGGCAGACCTGCTCGGCGTACCCCGCCTGGGCCAGCGCCAGCGCGATCGCGGACCGCTCGGCCACGTAGTCGTCCTCGGTGGAGAAGAACCGGTCGAGGCCGACTGTCGCCCCGCGGGCCGCGAGGCCGCGCAGGTAGTCGAGGTCCTGCGTGTCGTTGGAGTGGCCGATGGTCACGGCGCGCAGGTCGAGGCCCTCGTCCTCGAAGAGGTCGAGCAGCGGTGTGCCGAGCTCGTCGACCGCTCGCGTGTGGCAGGAGATGGGCACGCCCGCCGCCTTCGAGGCGCGCGCCGCCGCGCGAGCCGTCCGCTCCAGCATGTCACGCGGCGAGTTCCGTCCTGCCGGCTCCTCGATCCGGTACTCGAGGTCCCAGGCGAGCTTGATCGCGCCGGCGCGGATCTGGGTGCCCTCGATCCCTTCGTCGATCTCGCGCACGAAGTGCGCTGCGATCTCGTCCTCGTCCCAGCCGTTGTAGATCACGGGCACCCAGCGGTAGACGCCGGTGGCGCACACGATGTTGAGCGCCGAGCGCTCCGCGACGGCCTCGAACAGCCAGACCTGGCGGCCGAGGTCGAAGGGCGTCAGGTCGATGAGCGAGTCGATCCCGGCGTCGTGGGCCACCTGCAGCGCCTCGAGGCAGCGGTCGATCATCTCCGCCCGGTCGAGCAACCCGGGGACGCGCTCCATCCCGGAGGTGCCGTTGGTCAGATGCTCATGCGAGAGCGTGCGTCCGAGCTCGGAGCTGGGGATGGGACCGCTGATTGTCTGCACCATCGACATGCGCTACCTCCGTCGCGTGAACGAACCGGCTGTGTGTGCGACTCAGTCCATCAGCAGCACGCTGCGTGCGACGTCGCCGCGATCGAGGGCCGCGTAGGCCTCGTTGATCTCGTCGAGCGGGTAGGTGCGGCTGACCAGCGGGTCGACCTGCAGGCGGCCGCCCATGTAGAGCTCGACCATCTTCGGGAGGTCGAGCCAGGGGCGGGCGGAGCCGTACCACGAGCCGCGCAGCACCTTCTCCGTGCGCGGAAGCGAGAGCGCGGGGATGGTCATCATGTCGTCCTCGGGCGCCATCCCCACGACGACCGTCGTGCCGCCGAGCCGCGTCGACTCGTAGCAGTCGACGATCGTCTTCGAGAAGCCGATCGCCTCGAACGCGTAGTCCACGCCGCCACCGGTCAGCTCCAGCACCCGGGCCGCGGTGTCGCCCTCGCTCGCGTCGAGGACGTCGGTCGCGCCGAACTGCCGGGCGTACTCGAGCTTGTTGGCCTTCAGGTCGACGGCGATGATCCGCTCCGCCCCGGCCAGCACGGCGCCCTGGATGCAGTTGAGGCCAACGCCGCCGCAGCCGATCACCAGCACGGAGCTGCCGGCCTCGACCCGCGCGGTGTTGATCACCGCGCCGACCCCGGTCATCACCGAGCAGCCGATCAGCGCGGCCTTGTCGAGCGGCACGTCGTCGCGGACGGGCACCGCGCCCGACTCGGGGACGACGGCGTACTCGGCGAACGAGGCGGTACGCGCGAAGTGGTTGAGGTCCCGCCCCGCCGTCGTGTGCAGCCGCGCGGTGCCGTCGAACAGCAGCCAGCGCTCGCTGTCCGATCCGTTGCAGAGCACGGGCTCGCCGCGGCTGCAGTGGGCGCACCAGCCGCAGTTCGGCCGGAAGTTGAGGATCACGCGGTCGCCCGGCCGCACCCGTCCGACTCCCGCGCCCACCCGCTCGACGGTGCCGGCGGCCTCGTGGCCGAGCACCATCGGCAGCGGCGGCGTCCACTCGCCCTTCATCACGTGGTAGTCGGAGTGGCAGACGCCGGCCGCGCCGATGCGCACCAGCACCTCGCCGTCCTTCGGGTCGTCGAGTTGCACCGGCTCGACGACCAGCGGGGTGTTCGCCTCGTACAGCACTGCCGCCTTGATCTCCATCACGACCTCCGGCTACGACTCGGGACTCCGTCTGGATTCTAGCGCGCGGCCGCGCGCGGCTTCGGCCTCTGCGCCGAACGGGCCGCAGAGTCTCACACCGCGGGACCCGCCCGGCTCCGAGGGCGCACCAACCAATCGGGCTGGCAGTCAGGCCGGCGCGCCCCCTCACCCCCGCCCTCTCCCCCAGGAGAGGGGGCCGGATCGGCGCACGGACCTTCCGAGGCGGGCAGCGGCGGGGGGCGTGGGGGCCTGCGAGGTATCCTCGCATCAGATCGAAACGGTGCCCCCCACAGAGAAGAAATCCGAGGGCGGGTGGGTGGGCCCGAGCCGCGCAGCGTGCTCGTCCGACGTCCGCCGGGCAAGCACCTTCGAGGGCGCAGTAGACTCCCGACGGGGCGATCCGGCTCTCCTCGCCCGCGCCGCCTCCGGGAAGAGGCGCGCGGTCATGCCGCGCTCAGTCTGCCCTCGACGTTGTGTTTGGCAATCAGCGCCGTGACGAGGCCGGACGCCCTGGCTTCCTCGACGAAGCTCCGCAGGAAGGCCGCGCCGGCGCGATTGGCCTTCGCCGTGCCGACGGCCTGCTGCACCGTGGCGAAGCGGCCAGCGAGGATGCGGGCGCCGGGGAGCTCCTCCGCGAGCTCGACGAGGCCGGAGCGAAGCCCGGCCAGCACGTCCAGCTGCTCGGCGACGAACTGCGCAAACGCGTCCGGTCCGCTGCCCGAGCGGACCAGCGTGGCGTGCTCGATGTTGCGATCCAGCCACAGGCCGTAGGCGCTCCGTCCGGGAGCGGCGATGCGCACGCCCGGATGATCGACCTCCTCGATCGTCGTGATCGACGAGCCGGCGGGGACCAGGTACGTCGCCTCGATCTCCGCGTACGCCGCCGTGAACTCGATCCTCTCCGCGCGCTGCGGCTCCGCGCCGATCAGGCCGATGTCCCAGACGTCGGCGCCGGCGGCGTCGGCGAGCTCACCGGGCGAGTCGAACGGGACGAGCCGCAGCGGCACGCCGAGACGTTCGGCAATGGCGCGGGCCACGTCGGGCGCGACGCCGTCCGGGTCGCCGTCCGCGCTGCGGCCCGTGACGAGGAGCGCGTTCGCCATGTTGATCCCCGCGCGCAGCACGCCGCCGGGCGCGAGTTCGGCTCTGGCCTGATCGGACATTGCGAAGGCCGTCCTTTCGCCGCTGCCGTGCGCCCCGGTCAGGCGGCGACGTGCACGCCGTACTTCTCGCCCAGCGCGAGCAGGCTGGACCACGTGGCGTCCTCCACGTCGACGCCGTCGCGCGAGCGCTCGACGCGGCGCAGGTGCTCCAGCTCGCCCGGATAGAACACCTCGCTGAACCCCTCCGCCGTGGGCGTCTCCTTGAGGTAGGCCGCGAACTCGGCCACCTCGCGCTTGAAGGTGGCCAGATCGCGGAACGCGGCGACCTTGAAGACGGCGATGAAGCAGCCGTCGTTGTGCCTGCCCGTCGGCTCGACGCCGAAGCCGAGGCCGGTCAGCAGGGCCGAGAGGATCTCGACCATGACCGAGAGGGCGGTGCCCTTGAAGCCGACGTCGGCGCCGAGCGGCAGCAGCGCGCCGCCCTGATCGAGCGCGGCCGGGTCCGTGGTCGCGCGCCCCTCGGCGTCGATCAGCCAGCCGGGCGGCAGCTGCTGCTCGCGCGCCCGGGCGAGCCTGATCTTCCCGCCGGCCGCCGCCGAGGTGGCCATGTCGAAGTAGAGCGGTCCCTCGAGGTCCGAGGGCACCGCGATCGAGATCGGATTCGTGCCGAGGCGGGCGACCCGTCCGCCGAAGGGCGCGACCGCCTTCGGTCCGCGGCCGGAGTCCGCGGTCATCAGGCCGATCATCCCCTCCGCCGCCGCCATCAGCGGATAGTCCGCCACCCGTCCGACGTGCCCCTGCTTGTAGACGGTGGCCGCGGCGACGTTGTGCGCATCGGCCTTCGCGATCGTGCGCTTCATCGCGTCCTCGCTGACGACGTAGCCGAAGCCCCAGTTGCCGTCGATCACGGTCGTCGTCGGGGTCTCGGAGACGATCTCGATCGGGGCGCCCGGCACGATGTGGCCCTGCTCGATCCGGGCGATGTAGGTCGGGATCTGGATGATGCCGTGGCTGTCGTGACCGGCGAGGTTCGCCGCGACGCTGTGCCTCGCGACGATCGCTGCTTCCTCGGCGGGTGCGCCCGCGCCGTGCAGCAGGTCGGCGGCGATCTTCTCGATCCGGTCGGCTTGCAGGCGGGGCATCGTCTGCTCCTTCAGTTCGTTGGCTTACCGCGCGAGGGTAAACCTTCGGGGCCCGGCGCATGGAGCACCTGCGATCCGGATCTGCCACGAGGACGGCCCGCGGCTCCGCTGGCCCGCGGCGCGGCGAGCGTCATCCGTGCATGACGCGCCCCTGACGAGAACGGACTAGGCTGGCGGCAACGGGATGGTGATCGCTCGAGTCCCGCCGGGCCAGGTCGGGACGAACGTCGCCTTCGTCCCCACGCCGCCACTGACGACGATCAGCACGTCCTCCGGCGTCCGGGCCACCCGCAGGACGCCCTCGTCCGGTAGCCCGAGTTCCCGGCGACGCACGATCGTGCGCTCGACGATGGCGGGCGTCAGCGCCTCGTAGCTCACGCTGGCGCGCACGAACAGCTCGCGCTGGAGCCGCCGCCGGTCCCAACCGTGCGAATCGAGGAACCAGGCGCTCTCCGGGGGAAGCAGCACGAGCGCCTGCCCACCGCCGAACGTTCCCTCGCCCCCGGCGTTGCCCTCGATCGTCATCGAGCCAGCCAGGGCGTGGGCGAGGTCCTCCGGGCTCGTCGCCGGCAGCACCACCTCGACGTTGCCGACGGCTCCGACGACGGTGACCGTGCTCGCGCCGGCGGGGAGGCCGAGCGCCACTCGCAGTGGCGGCCAGGGGCTGTCGCCCTCCTGTTCGGCGACGCACCAGGTGTACTTGCCGGGCTGACCCTGCGTCGCCATGTCCGAGACGCCGGGCAGAGCGAGCCCCACGTTCTGGAGCACGAGCCGGAGCGCCCGCCCGATCGTCGCGTTCGCGCGTGATCCCTGCCCAAGGCTGTTCGCCCCGGCGTTCATCCCGATCCGCGAGACGACCGGCCCGCCGACGATCACCAGGGGAGTCGCCGCGCCCGTCGTTGCCTGGATGCCGGTCAGGTTGAAGTCGGGATCGGCGACCGCCTCGACGGCGGCGACGACGACAGGGAGGTGCCCGGGCGCGCAGCCCGCCAGCACCGCGTTCGCCGCGACGTCGCGGAGTGTCGGTGGGACGCGGGCGGGCGCCAGCGCCGGGAGCTGCGAGTTGGCCGGGACGTCGCCGCCGGCCAGCAGCGCCTCGATGCGCTCCTCCGTCGGAGGGACGAGGGGAAGACCGTCGCCGAGGCCGGCCTCGTAGAGGCGGGTGTGTACCGCGTCGTAGCCGCCGTCGAGCGAGATGCCGGCCAGGCGATCGCGGAAGGGCCGGGTGTCGATGCGCCGTCGCGCTTGAGCCACGTTCGTCACGCCTTCAGACCGCTACGAGCACGACCGTCCCGAGGAACGGTACTCGCTACAGCCATCCCTTGCCCGGGCCGCAGCACCGATGCGCCGATGCGCCACCGCGACCACCGGCCGTCAGGCCTCGCCCCCGCCCGGGTCGAGCCGCGCGAGGAGCGCGGTCAGCAGCTCCATCCGCGGGGTTGGGACGCCGAGGGCGCGTGCGCGGCGGGCGGGCTCGGCGAAGATCGCCTCCACCTCGATCGCGCGGCCCTCGAGGTAGTCGATGAGGGTGCTGGGGCGGTAGGGGCCCATCGCGTCGGTCAGCGTGAACATGCGCGAGATGACGGCCTCGCCGTCGATGCGCTCGGAGCCGCCGGCGGCGGCAAGTTCGGCGTTGCCGGCGGCGACGACCTCCTCCATGAGTGCGCGCGCCTCGGCGCGCAGGGCGGAATCGGTGACGATCGCCTCGGTGTCGACGCCGCCGGCGGCGACGGTGAGGCCGTTGAACGGCACGTTCCAGCAGAGCTTCTCCCAGCGCGCGCGCAGCAGCGAGGGCTGGCGGACGACCTCGACGGTCGCGTCCTGCCAGAGCGCGAGGGCGCGGTCCAGCTCGGCGGGGTCGTCCCCGAGGTGCGCGATGCCGACCTGGCCGTACTCGATGTGGTGGATGACGCCCGGCTCGCCGCGGTTGATGCAGGTGAAGGCGAGCCCGCCGAAGACACGTTCGCTGCCGAGCGCGGCGGCGAGACGCTCCTCGATGCCGAGGCCGTTCATGATGGCAAGCACCCGCGTCCCCGGTGCAAGGCAGGGACGGATCAGGGCGGCTGCTTCCTCGAGGGCGGTGGTCTTGAGGCCGCAGAGCACCCAGTCGACGGGCCCGATGGCGGCGGGCTCGCGGGCGATCGCGGGGCGTTCGAGGGCGAAGTTGCCGTGGTGCGACTCGATGCGCAGGCCACGCTCGGCGACGGCGTCGTAGTCACGGCGGAGGAGGAAGCGCACGTCGTGACCGGCCTGCGCGAGGCGCGCGCCGTAGTAGGAGCCGACCGCCCCGGCACCGATGACGGCTACGGTGGCCACGGGAGGCGATGCTAGCACGCGGCGGTGGGCTGGGGGATTGCTGACGGTCACCACGAGGATGTGTCCGGTTCCAGCCAACCCAGCCCTCATCCGCGGCTTCCGGGACTCGCGTGGTCGGGTTCCTCATCGTGCGGGGCACTCACGCAGCGCCGAGCGCTCCTCGCACCTAGACTGTGGGGGAGATTCCACGTCCTGCAGCCCCGAATAACTGGAGCATGCATATGCGAGTCCTCGTGATAGGCGGCACGCAGTTCGTTGGGCGGCATACCGTTGAGTTGCTGCTGGAGCGGGGCCATGAGGTCGCGGTGCTGAACCGTGGCGTGACGCCCGATCCCCTGCCAGCGGAGGTCCGCCGGCTCCGCGCCGACCGAACGAAGGTTGACGAGTTGCGCAGCGCCATCGCCAACCTCGACTTCGACGCCGTCGTCGACTGCATCGCCTACACCGTCGATGACATCGAGGCGGCGTACGAGCTGTTTCGAGGGCGGATCGACCGCTACGTCTTCATCAGCACGCAGGCGGTGTACGCCCCAAGCGAGCTACTTCCGATCGACGAGACGCTGCCGCTCCTCGATGGCTCGAGCTTCGCATACGCACAGCAGAAGGCCGACATCGAGCGCCGCCTCGAAGCGATCGGTCGGAACGAGGAGTTCCCGTGGGTGAGCCTGCGCCCGGGCTACATCTACGGGCCGTACAACAACGTCCCGGTCTCGGAGCCCGCGCTCTTCGCGCGAATCGACCGCGACCGTCCGGTCCTGGTCCCGCGTGACGGCCGGTTTCCCTCGCACCACACCCACGCACGGGATCTCGCCGAGGCGGTGCTCGCCTCGCTGCAGCGTGACGAGGCGGTTGGCCGGGCGTACAACATCTTCGGCGAGTACGCGCAGACGGCGAACCGGTTGGTGCGTGCCGCGGGCGAAGCCGCGGGCCGCGAGCCGCGCATCGTGCGGATGCCCAACGCCACCAACGCCGAGGCGCGCCGCATCTTCTTCTACCTCGTGCGCCCGGTGCTGCTGTTCACCATCGAGCGTGCCAAGCGAGAGCTTGACTGGCGACCACGCTTCGACATCGAGGCGGGGCTCGCGGACTCTTATCGCTGGTACCACGAGTCCGGCTATGCCGATCAGCAAGTGCTCGACTTCAGCGTCGATGACGAGGTACTGGCCTCATTGGAGGGTTGAGCGAAGCACCGCCACGGCCTCACATGTAGCCCCTGGGCCGTCCGGCGTACTGAAGCAGCCGGGCGGCTTGCGGGCGCGGGCGCGACGTTGCCCCAGGCATTGGCGCTTCGCGTTCGTGGCGCTGACGGCAGCACGACGGTGATCGCGCGTGTCCCGCCGGGCCAGGTCGGGACGAACGTCGCCTTGGTCCCCACGCCACCAGTGACGACGATCAGCACGTCCTCCGGGGTCCGGGCCACCCGCCGGACGCCATCGTCCGCCAGCCCGAGCTCCCGGCGACGCTCGGTCGTGCGCTCCGCGATGGCAGGGGTCAAGGCCTCGTAGCTCACGCTGGCGCGGGCGAAGATCTCGCGCTGCAACCGGCGCCGGTCCCAGCCATGCGAATCGAGGAACGCGACGCTCTCCGGCGGAATCAGCACGAGCGCCTGCCCACCGCCGAACGTCCCCTCGCCCCCGGCGTTGCCCTCGATCGTCATCGAACCGGCGAGGCGATCGCGGAAGGGCCGGGTGTCGATACGCCGTCGGACTTCAGCCACGCTCGCCAATCCTCCTGCTAGCTCCCGGACCACACGTCGGTCTCGGGGAAGAACTGGCTCCACGCGAACCAGAACGACTGGTGCGTCGCGATCGGCTCGCCGTCGCGATCGAAGGCGGCGAGCGCGCCTGCGACGATCCGCACCGTGACGCCGTCGTGCTCGACCGGCAGGCCCTGCGCCAGCGCCGCGCGGACGGTCACCTCGGGAAACGCGACCGTCACGCGGTCCGTGCGCACTCCAAGCACCTGGTCCTGCACCGTCAGGCGCGGGTCCACGTCCCCAATCGGGAAGATCGGCCCGTCGTCGTCGCGCCCACCGAGGGGGTCAGCGGGGTAGCTCCGCCCGATGCCGCCGTCCTCGGCCACGATCGTCGTCCCCGGGTGGCCGGCCTTCCACTCGCCCCAGGTGGCTACCGCGACCGTCAGCGGCTCCAGTTCGATGCCGGCATCCTGCAGCGGCCCGCTGACGGCGCGCCCCCGGAACGTGTCGAAGAACGAGAACGTGTGCAGGTCGAACATCACCTTGTTGGATCGGGACAGCAGGCCGGACGTGCGGAGTTCGAGGGTACCGCGGGGCGTCGGGACGCCCTCGGGGAGTGCGTCGGTGAAGAACGCCTGGGCCGTGCCGCAGAGCGTGCAGTAGACGAGGGCGATCCGCCTGCCGCCGAGGGTGTCGTTAACCATCTCGTGCACCTGCAGCTGGTTCTGCGGGTAGGCGCGCGCCTCGCCGTTCAGCTCGACGCCGAAGACCAGCCGATCGTCGGGGTACCAGTCACCTCCGGCGGCGGCGGTGACGGCTGGGTCGTTGAGCGCGGGGATGCAGCCGCAGAACGGGTCGAGCTCCTCGATCGGCCGGTCCTCGCTGTAGACCGGTCGATCGTCGATCCCGACGCCGCCCCAGGAGATCAGGCGCCAGTCGACCGCGGCGTCGGCGTCGTCGAAGAACGGGGCCCACTCCTCGACGAGCGTGGTGTAGACCCTGCCCTTCCACTGCCGGTAGCCATCCGGTGCGGGGACGTCGCTCGCGATCAGGTGGTTGCTGGCCTTGACCCAGAAGTCGACGGCGTCCTCGGGCTGTCCCGTCAGCGTTGCGAAGGCGGTCACCAGCGCTCCGTGGACGCCCGAGGGTCCGGGCGGGACGAACCGCAACATGTCCACGATCATCCACGCGAGCCGGATGTCGCCGGATTCCCCGACTCTCCTGATCCGCGCAATCTCGAAGTTGGGGGTGGAGTCCGCGAGGAAGCTCAGATCCCGCTCGACACTCGGACCCGAGGTGGGCGAAGCGGACGCGGTCGGGTCCGGGCCCGCATCGCGCGGGCTCGCGTCCTCGCCGTCCGCACAAGCGAGCAGCGTGGCCGCCGCGAGCGCGATCGCCAACTGCGCAACCCGTATTGGTCTCATCCCGCACCTCGATCTGTGGACCGCCGACGAACGGGCTGGCACCCCGAAGTCGCGGCAGCTCCGAGGCCAACGACGCTGCCGGCGGGCCAGCGGGGCTAGTCGGCCAGCGCGGGCATCAGCTCCTCGGCGGTGATTCGCAGGCTCCGCATGATCGACTCGTGCGGGAGATCGCCGATCTGCATGAAGCACATCAGGCGGTCCACGCCGATGTCCTTGTAGCGCTGCATCTTTCGCCGGCACGTCTCGACGTCGCCGATGATGATCGAGTCCAGCGGATCGAGCGTCTCGTAGGCCTCCTCGGGCGAGACATCGCGCCCGGCCGCGGCGTGACGAAGCAGCCGCACCACAGGGTTCGGATCGTCGAGGTCCTCGTCGCTCGCCGGGGCCGCAGCCTCGCCCTCGCTGACCGTGATCCGCGAGGCGGCGCCCTCGAGGACCTCGCCGCGGATCGAGTCGTAGAAGATCTCGGGGTCCACCTTGAAGACGGCGGGCGCCGAGTTCACGTACCACATCGCGGCGGCGGCAGCCCCGCTCTCGATCGCCGCCTGCGTCGTCTCGGCGCAATGCACGAAGGTGAACACGGCGGTCTGGTCGTTGATGAAGTCACCGACCGGCTCGCAGTCCTTCAGGCCGTCGCGGTACTCGCCAAGCAACATCGCCATCACGTCGAGCGGCTGCATCAGCGTGGTGGCGAGCACGCCGACACCGAGGTTCCCGGCCATGCGGAACGAGTCCGGGCTCGAGGTGGTCTGCCACATCGGGGGGTGGGGCCGCTGCAACGGCTTCGGGATGACGTTGCGCTCGGGGATCTCGAACAGCTCGCTCTGGAAGGAGAAGGGGCTCTCCGTCCACATCCCCTTCACCATCTGCATGCATTGCCGGACCTGCTCCAGCGAGCTCTCCGGGTCGACGCCGAACGTCTCCCACTCGAGGCCGCCCGAGCGCGCGAATCCGATCTCGGCGCGGCCGTGACTGAGCCGATCGAGTGTCGCCGCGCGCTCCGCGACGCGGATCGGGTGATTCACCACAAACGGCGCCAGCACGCCCGAGTGTCCGAGCCGCAGCCGGCTCGTCTGCTGCGAGATCGCGGTGAGCAGCAGCTCGGGAGCCGAGCTGTAACTGAACTCCGTCGCCCCATGGTGCTCGACCTGCCACCAGCACTCGTAGCCGAGCTCGTCGGCGAGGCGTGCCTGCTCCAGGGACTCCTCGATGACGTCCTGCTCGTGGTCGTCCCCCCAGCTCGCGCGGGCCTTCTGGATCTCCGTAAAGATGTCGAGTTTCACGAGCGTGCTCCTCTCCGGGTCAGCGTCCGCGATAGACGGGCGGCCGACGCTCGACCCAGGCTCTCATCGACTCGGTCGTATCCTCGAGCCCCGCGACAAGATCGCGGGTCTCGCGCTCGAGGTCGCGAACCTGCTGCGTCGGCCGCGGGCGGACCTCGGTCAGCAGCTGCTTCGTCCGCTGGAGGTGCACCGGCGGCAGGGCGGCGAGATTCGCCGCCATCTCCCCGGCCTTCTGCAGCAGCTGATCCGGCGGGACCACGTGATTCACGAACCCCAACTCGTAGGCGCGGGCTGCATCCAGTTCGACGCCGCCGAGCAGCATCTCCATCGCCGACTGCCACGGCAACTGCTCGAGGATCGCGAGGCTGTAGTGGCCGATCGTGCCGCCATGGCGGATCTGCTGCATCTGGAACTTCGTGCCCTCGGCGGCCACGATCATGTCGCAGCCCAGCGCCATCACGAACCCGGCCGCGATCGCGTAGCCGTGCACCGCCGCGATGGTCGGCTTCGAGGTTTGCGGGACCAGGTCCTGGCTGAGGATCTCGGTGTAGCCCCTGCGCCCGCCGTGCCCCTCCTCGAGCGACTCCTTGAGGTCGCGGCCAGCGCAGAATGCACGACCGCGTCCGGTGAAGATCGCGACGCGCGCCTCGGGATCCTCGTTGAAGCGCACCCACGCCTCACAGAGGTCGTCGCGAAGCGTGCCCCCCATCGCGTTGAGGCGCTCGGGCCGGTTGAGCGCGATCGTCACCACGTGGTCCTGCTGCTCGTACTCGATGAGCGACATCGGATGCTCCCCCGCTGGGCCGGGCCTCACGCCCCGCCGGAGCGATGATAGAGGCACGGAGACCGCGGGCACGAGCCCGCAACGCCGCTATAGTGCGTCCCGAGGGCGGGAGCACGCGATGAGCCGGGTCAGCGGCCGTTACTGCATCGTCGGCGTCGGGGAGACCGACTACTCGCGCTGGTCGGGCCGCACCACGCTCTCCATGGCCTGCGAGGCGATCCTCAAGGCCGCCCGCGACGCGGGCCTCTCCATCGACGAGATCGACGGCATCACCAGCCATCAGACCTCAGCCGGCGACTCCTGCACCAACGACCAGGTCGCGACCGCGCTCGGCATCCGCACCAACGTGGGCGTCGACATCCTCGGCGGCGGCAACAGCATCGGCCAGCTCGTGCACCAGTCCGTCGGCCTGCTCGAGGGCGGCCACTGCGAGGTAATCGCGATCTTCCGATCGATGAACGGCCGCTCCGGCGTGCGCATGGGCGGCGGCGCCCCCACCGCTCGAGGCTCGGCGCCCGGGGCCGCGCAGCCGCAACTGGCGAGCGGCATGAACCAGTACGAGATCCCGTGGGGGATCCGCGGCGCGCCCACCCGCTTCGCCATGGAAGCGATGGCCTACCTCCACCGCTACGGCTACAGCACGCTCAACATGGCCGAGCTTGCCGTCACCCAGCGCAAGGCCGCGACCAACAACCCGAAGGCCACGCGCCGCGAGGTCATCACCATCGACGACCACCAGAACTCGCGCTGGATCACCAAACCCTTCCGGCTGCTCGACTGCTGCCAGGAGAACGACGTCGCCGGCTGCCTGATCCTCACCTCCGCCGAGCGGGCGCGTGACCTCGCGCAGCCGCCGGTCTATGTCCTCGGCGGGAACGCCCGCGCCTCCTCCTATCAGCCGTACTGGGTCTGGGCGCTGGAGGACGTCAACGCCGGTTGGAGCAAATACATCGGCGAGCGCGCCTTCGCCAACGCCGGCATCGATCGCGACGACGTCGACATCGTCACGATGTACGACAACTTCACGACCACGCCGATGAAGTACCTCGAGGCGTTCGGCTTCTGCGGCGAGGGCGAGGGCGGAGCCTTCATCGGCGACGGACGGATCGGTCTCGACGGCGAGCTGCCGCAGAACACCAACGGCGGCCAGCTCTCCGAGGGCTACGCCCACGGCGTCGGCTACCTGATCGAGATGGCGCGCCAACTGCGCGGCAAGGCCGACGACTACTGCCCCGGCTGGGCGGACGGGGAGCACCACTACGACCGTGCGGGCGGCTGCCGCCAGGTCCGCAGCCGCGAGGACCGGCGGAGCGACAACTGGGACGACCCGAGCCCCCCGACGATCTCGTTCAGTGTCGGCGGCGGTGGCACCGCCCAGGGCTGGTCCGTCGCGCTGCGCCGCTAGCAGCGCCGGGGAGGCACGATGCCGGGGCCAATCGACTACTCGCTGATCAACCACCAGCCCGACCTCGACAGCGAGCGCTGGTGGGAGGGCACGGCCGCGCACCGCCTGCTCGTCCCCAGCTGCGAGGACTGCGCGTACCGCTGGTTCCCGCCCGGCCCGCTCTGCCCCTCGTGCCGCTCGATGAACCTCGGCTGGCACGAGGCCGAGGGCCGCGGCGTGATCGCGGGCTACGTCGTGGTCTGCCACCCGGTGCTCGCCGCCTTCCGCGAGGCCGTCCCCTACGTCGTCGCGCTTGTCGAGCTGCCCGACTGCGCGAACGCGAACGGCGAGCCGGTGCGCATCGGCGGCGTGCTTATCGACGACGAGGACGCCGCGGCGATCGGCGCCCCCGTCGAGGTGGTCTACGATCACGCGCCCGACGACGCCTTCGTCGTGCCGCGCTGGCGCGTCAGCGGCGAGGCGGCGGA
Source organism: Dehalococcoidia bacterium (assembly GCA_965207415.1). Classification (GTDB taxonomy): domain Bacteria; phylum Chloroflexota; class Dehalococcoidia; order UBA2979; family UBA2979; genus VXMT01. The sequence goes on along the minus strand of CBDBMD010000003.1, from coordinate 1,698,343 downwards.
CGGCTGGCGCTTCGAGAACTGAGGCGGCGATGAGCGACGACCCGGCCCGCGGCGGTGCGCGTGCCCTCGAGGGCGTGCGCGTCCTCGATCTCAGCTGGGTGCGCGCCGGGCCCTGGGGCACGCGCATCCTCGGCACGCTCGGCGCCGAGGTGATCAAGGTCGAGTGGCCCGCGCCCGGCTCCGTCCACCACAACGACCGCTACACGAACACCGGCCGGCCCGAGCACATCGCGCCGAACCTCAACAACAGCCACTGGTTCAGCGAGAAGAACGTCAACAAGCGCAGCGTCACCCTCAACCTCCGCAATCCGCGCGGCCGCGAGCTGCTGAAGCGCCTGATCGCCGTCTCGGACGTGGTGATCGAGAACTTCACCTCGAGAGTGATGCAGCGCTGGGAACTCGGCTACGAGCAGCTGCGCGAGATCAAGCCGGACATCATCTACGTCTCGCTCTCCGCCCTCGGACACACCGGCCGCGACCACCCCTACCGCACCTACGGGCCGAGCGCGCAGGCGCTCTCCGGCATGACGTTCCTCTCCGGGCTGCCCGGTGAGCCGTCGGCCGGCTGGGGCTGGTCGTACCTCGATGACACTGGCGGCATCTACGGTGCGATCGCCGTGATGACTGCGCTCCACCACCGCCACGTGACCGGCCGCGGCCAGCATGTCGACCTCTCGCAGGTCGGCTCCGGGATCGCGCTCTCCGGAGCGGCGATCCTCGACGCGACCGTCAACGGCCGACCGATGCGCCGCGAGGGCTTCCCGCCCGGCAACCGCACGCACTGGCCGGGCACGCCGCTGCTCGACAACTACCGCGGCCCGATGGTCGCCCCGCACAACGCCTACCGCACGGCCCCCGGCGGCTACAACGACTGGTGCGCGATCGTCTGCCGCGACGACGAGCAGTGGCGCGCCCTCGTCGGGGTGATGGGCGACCCCGCGTGGGCGCGCGCGCCCCGCTTCGCCGCCAACGACGGCCGGATCGAGCACCAGGAGGAGCTGGACCGGGAGATCGAGGCGTGGACGCAAACCCTCGAGAAGTACGAGCTGGCCGAGCGTTGCCAGGCTGCCGGCGTGCCCGCCATGCCCGTCCAGAGCAACGAGGACCGGGTCACACGCGATCCGCAGCTCCGCCATCGCGAGATGTTCACGGAGCTGCCGCACGCCGGGCTCGGTCCGATGGGCTATCAGAACCTCCCGTTCCGCGCATCGGCGACCGAGACCACCTCGCGGAGGGCCGCTCCACTGATCGGGGAGCACAATCGCGAGGTGCTGTGCGGCCTGCTCGGTCTCAGCGCGGAGGAGCTCGGCGAGGGCTACCGGGACGACTCGATCTGGCCCGAGGACCTGCCGATCGAGCCCTACCTCGAGGCGGAGGCGGCAGCCGGATCCGGAGCCGCCTCGTGACGGCCGGGGGCCCGCTCGCGGATCTCCGCGTGGTCGAGCTCGCCGGTGAGCAGGGCCAGTGGTGCGGGCGGCTGCTCGCCGACCTCGGCGCGGACGTGGTCAAGGTCGAGCCGCCGGGAGGCGCGCCCGAGCGCCGGGTCGGTCCCTATCACCACGACGAGCCGCACCCGGACCGCAGCCTCTCGTTCTGGCACTACAACAGCGGCAAGCGCGGGATCACGCTCGACATCGAGAGCGCCGAGGGCGTCGCGGTGCTGCGCCGCCTGGTTGCCGGAGCCGACGTCTTCCTCGAGACGCAGCCGCCCGGCCGGCTGGCGGCGCTCGGCCTCGGCCCGGACGATTTGCGCAGCGCCGACCCGCGGCTGATCTACTGCTCGCTGACGCCCTTCGGTCAGGACGGCCCCTGGCGTGACTTCCAGACGACCGACCTCGTGCAGCTCGCGGCCGGCGGCCAGATGGCGCAGTGCGGCTACGACGAGGAGGACAACCCGGACGCGCCGCCGATCGCGCCGGGCGGCGGGAACGCCTGGCACATCGGCAGCCACTTCGCCCTCGTCGCGATCAGCGCCGCGATCGTCTGCCGCGACATGAGCGGCGAGGGCCAGCACCTCGACGTCTCGATCCACGAGGCCTGCTCGCTCACGACGGAGTCGGCGATCCCTACCTACTTCTCGACCGGCCGCGTGGTGCGCCGCCAGACGGGCCGGCACTCGGCCTGGTCGATGCCGCGCCCCCGGACGCAGTACCTGTGCAAGGACGGCGCCTACATCAACGCGATGTTCAACCAGCGGATCTCGCCCGAGCGGGTTCGCATCTTCGCCGAGTGGATGGACGAGTACGGCGCGGCCGACGACCTCCTCGACGAGCGCTACCGGGACGCGCAGGTCGTCGAGGAGAGCCAGGAGCACATCGCGGACGTACTGCACGCCTTCTTCCCGCGGGTCACCGCCGAGGAGGCCTGCCGGGGGGCGCAGGAACGCGGGCTGCCCTGGGGCGCCGTGCGCAGCGTCGACGAGATCCTCGCCGACCCGCACTGGGAGGACCGCGGCTACTGGGTCGACGTCGAGCACCCCGAGCTCGACGACAGCTTCCGTTACCCCGGGAACTGGGGTCTGTACTCTGACTCCCCGCTCGCGATCACGCGCCGTGCCCCGCTCGTCGGCGAGCACACCGCCGAGGTGCTGGCGGAGATCGGCCTCGACGCCGGGGAGATCGAGTCGCTACGCGCGGACGGGGTGACCTAGTCAACAGGTTTCGAGGGGAAGGCAACGAATGACCACCTACGTCTACGTCTCACTGCAGGGCGACGACAAGATCCTGCGCTTCGTCATGGACCCGGCCGATGGCCGGCTCGATCAGCGGCACGAGATCGAGGTGTCGGGGGGACCGGCGCCGCTCGCCCTCGACCCCGCGCGGAGGCGAATGTACGTCGGGCGCCGCGGCGAACGCCTGATGTCGAGCTTCGATGTCGACCCTGACACGGGCGATCTCTCGATGACCGGCACGGTCCCCCTCGAGGGCGAGCCGAACTTCGTCGCCACCGACCGCAACGGCAACTTCCTGTTCTCGTCCTACTACTTCATCGGCAAGGTGGCGGTGCACCCGCTGGACGGCGGCGGGGCGCTCGGCGGGCCGGCCGTGCACTGGCTCGACACCGCGACCGGGGCGCACTCGATCCAGTCGGACCCCTCGAACCGCTTCGTCTTCGTTCCGCACATCGAGAACCGGGGCCCCAACGCGGTCTTCCAGTTCAGGTTCGACGAACGCAGCGGCGAGCTGACGCCCAACGATCCGGCCATGGCCAAGCCCGAGGGCGACGACGGGCCGCGTCACCTCTGCTTCCATCCGGACAAGGATCTCGTCTACACCTCGAACGAGCAGGGCTGCAGCGTGACTGCCTGGGCGTTCGACCGGGAGAGCGGAACGCTCGCCCCCGTGCAGAGCGTCTCGACGCTCCCCGCCGACTTCGACGGTGGCAACTCCTGCTCGCAGATCCAGATCACCCCGTCGGGGAGGTTCCTCTTCGCACCGAACCGGGGGCACAACAGCGTCGCGAGCTTCGCGATCGATGAGACGACGGGGCTGCTGACGGCCACGGGACGCGTCGCAGCCGACCCCGTCCCGCGCGCGTTCGGCCTCGATCCGAGCGGGCGCTTCGTGTTCGCCTCCGGGCTCGAGTCCGGCCGTCTCACCTCGTACCGGGTGGACGACGAGAACGGGACGCTCACGCCGCTCGAGACGTACGAGGTCGGCGAGACGCCGATGTGGGTGCTGCCCACGACGCTGCCGTAGGCAATGTGGCCGGAGCGGCCTGGTCGTCCTCCGCCGGCTCCTCCGCCGTCACGCCGCGCGCCACGAGGTCGTTTCGTGCTGCTAGCATCGGCGCACGCAGTCTCCGCGGGACGAGGGGACGACCATGGACTGGACTGACGACGAGCAGCAGGCAGCGTTCCGGAGCGAGGTCCGGGCGATGCTCGAGCAGCACACGCCGGAGTATTACCGCGCGCGCCAGGCTCGGGGCCTCGACAACGACTGGAGTGCGGACCGCAAGTCAGACGACGACGAGCGCCGCGAAGCGGCCATCGCCTGGGGCGACGCACTGTCCGAGCGCGGCTGGTTCGCGCCGCAGTGGCCGCAGGAGTACGGCGGCGCCGGCATGACCCCGATGGAGCAGTTCATCCTCGCGTACGAGCGGACGGCAGCCGGAGCGCCGCAGGTCGGCGGTAACGGGCTTGCGATGCTTGGGCCGACGCTGATTGTGCACGGCACCGACGAGCAGAAGTCGCGGGTCCTCCCGGGCATTCTCTCGGGCGAGATCATGTGGGCCCAGGGCTATTCCGAGCCGGGCGCCGGCTCGGACCTCGCCTCGCTGCAAACGCGTGCCGTCCGCGACGGCGACGAGTGGGTAATCAACGGGCAGAAGATCTGGACCTCCAACGCCCATCACGCCGACGCCCTCTTCCTCCTCGTCCGCACCGACCCCAACGCCCCGAAGCACCGCGGCATCTCCTTCATGCTCCTGCCCGAGATCGGGACGCCGGGCCTCTCCGTGCGCCCGCTGATCAACATGGGCTGGGAGCACGGCTTCAACGAAACCTTCTTCGAGGATGTCCGCACCCGCGCCGATAACGTGGTCGGCGATGTCGATCGCGGCTGGTACGTCGGCATGACGCTGCTCGACTACGAGCGCTCGAACATCTCCGGCGCGATCGGCGTGCGTCGCCGGCTCGACCTCCTGCGCGAGTACCTCAGGACCGAGGACGGCCGGAAGCAGGCGCGGCTTTCGCCCACCCTCCGCGCCGAACTCGCCGATCGCTACGTGGAGACCGAGGTCGGCCAGAACTTCTCGTTCCGCATCATCTCTATGCAGAACCGCGGGCTGATCCCGAACTACGAGGCCTCGATGTCCAAGCTGTTCATCTCCGAGATCACGCAGGCGGCAACACGCACGGGCACGCGCCTCTTCGGCCTCTACTCCAACCTCTGGGACGAGCACGACGAGCGCGCGCCCCTGTTTGCGCTCTTCACCCAGCGCTACGTCCTCGACGTGCCGCGCACGATCGCGGCCGGCACGTCCGAGGTGCAGCGCAACATCATCGCGACACGAGGGCTGGGGTTGCCGCGGTCGTAGCGCCGCGCGGGCCACCAGCACGTCACAGCACGGATCGGTTCCGGAATCCTGGCGCCCTCGCGATGTGGCCGGAGGCCGCGCTACTCCTCCTCCGCCGGCTCCTCCGCGATCACGCCGCGCGCCACGAGTTCGTCGATCTCGGCCTCGAGGAACCCGACGCTGTCCAGCAGCTCGCGGCTGTGCTCGCCCGGCTTCGACGCCCCGCGCTCCGCACCGCCGGGCGTGCGTGAGTGCTTCACCGGGGTGTTCGAGACCGTCAGCGTCCCGCCGGTCCACGTCGGCAGCTCGCGGAACATGTCGCGCGCCTGGAGGTGCGGGTCCCGGGCCACGTCCGCGACGTTGTTCAGCGGCGCCACCAGGAACTCGTCCTTGAGCGTCTCCAGCCAGTGCTCCCGCGGTTTCCGCCGCGTCGCCGCGAACATCAGCGGCTCCAGCTCTGCGTAGTTCTGCGTCCGCAGCGCGTTCTCCGAGAAGCGCGGATCCACCGCAAGCTCGTCCGCCTCGATCATGCCGCAGAAGAGCTGCCAGCTGTGGTCCCGGACCCCCGCCACCACGAACCAGCCGTCGCTCGCCGGGAATGCCTGGTGAGGCGTGCTGAGCGGGTGCCGCAGCCCTGCCCGCGGCTGCACCTCGCCGGTCGCGAAGTGGCGCACGATCGCGTTCTCCATCAGCGCCACCTGGGCATCGACCATCGCGACGTCGACGTGCTGCCCGAGGCCGCTCGAGTTGCGCTCGACCAGCGCCGAGAGCACCCCGATCGCGGTGAAGATCCCCCCGGCCATGTCGCCGATCGAGTACCCCGCGCGCGAGGGCGACGGATCGCTCTCGTGCCCGGTCGTGCTCATCACCCCACCCGTTGCCTGGGCGATGATGTCGACGGCCCCCCGCTCGCGGTAGGGCCCCGTCTGCCCGAACCCGGACGTCGAGGCGTAGACCAGCGCCGGATTCAGCGCCGATAGCGCCTCGTACCCGAAGCCGAGACGCTCCATCGTCCCCGGCGAGAAGTTCTCGGTGACCACGTCGGCGCGCCGCACCAGCCGGTGCACGATCTCGGTCGCCTCGGGCGCCTTGAGGTCGAGCATGATGCTCTTCTTGCCCCGGTTGATCGAGAAGAAGTAGGTGCTGACCCCGTGCACGTAGGGCCCGTTCCCGCGCCGCCGCTCCGTCTGGAACGGCGTCTCGATCTTCCACACCTCCGCTCCGAGGTCCGCGAGAATCATCACCCCGTAGGGGCCGGCCATCGCCCAGGTGAAGTCGAGCACCGTAATCCCGCTCAGCGGTCCCGCCATCGCAACCTCCGGGTCCTGCGCCGACCTGACGTGCGCCGTTCGCTGCACCGTGCGGCTCGCCGCAGCGGCGAGCTCGGCGGCCCAGCTGCGGAGGCGTCTCCCGCGGGGCTGGGCCGCACATCGAGTCTACAGATCGAGTCGCGCGACACCCTGCGCTCCCGGGCCGGGGCGCCCGTCCCGTGCGCGCCTCCCGCAGAATCCTTCGGACCGCACGGACTGTCGGAGTCTCGGGTATCATGTCGATCCCGCGCAGCGGAGGCCGGCAACCTCGCCGCCCGGGCGCCTGTGGCCGTGCGAGGAGAGCCATGCGGGTCAAGATCGACCTCGAGCGGTGCAGTCGCGTCGGCGACTGCTTCATCTACCACCGCCGGCTCTTCCGGGAGACCAGAGACGGCTCCCCCGAGGTCCTCGTCGATCCACTCCCCGAGGATCTGCGCAGATCGGCGGAGGAAGCCGTCAAGGGCTGCCCCACCTGCGCGATCTCGATCGAGGACGGGTAGGTCGGGGCTCGCGGCGGGATTCCCGTGTGCCCCGCGTTCACGCTGACCGGCAGCTGTCCGTCGGGACGTCCGCGATCTCGAGGGTCTTCGCCGAGGGGCTACCGTTCCTCCCCCTCGTGAGAGAGGACGCCGGGCATGTTGTGCGGCGGACGGGCTCACACCCCTGAAATCCGCCACTCCTGTAGGTTCGTTCAGAAGTTGCCCACGCAAGCAACACGCGAAACACACAGCACGGAGCCGCACCATGACGCAACCTCAACCCCGGCAATTCGCTCTGCCCCTCCGCGCGGTCATCAGGCGCGCCGCCAGCGTGGGCCTCGTCGCCATCGTCGTGGGCCTCTTCGCCATCATCGCGGTTGGCGGCCTGGTCACCGCGTTCGCCGCCACCCGCACGGTCGAGACGAGCGCCACCGTGGAGCTGGAATTCTGGGTGAGTCTCGCCAACCGCTCGGCGTTCGTGAGCACGCGCCAGGAGGGGGAGGAGTGGATCACCCATGACTACCGCGTGCCGCTGCGGGGGTACCCCGGCTTCGAGACCTTGCTGCTGGTCAGCGAGCCGGTGAGCGTTTCCGTGCCCGTCACGCTGGAGGTGGAGGAGACGCTGCAACCAGTATTCGAGCCGATGCCGGTGGCGACGCCCCACCTTTCGCTTGGCGAGGCGCCGTCGGGGCGAGCGACGTGCTGCACGGTGCGGGGCATGTGGGACGCGCGTGCGGCGCAACGGGCGATCGCGACGGAGATGCGCAACGTGATCTCGTACGCCCGTACGAACTTCGGCCTCACCCATGAGGGGCCGATCACGATCGACATCGCGCATACCATCGGCGGTTTGAACGTGCGCTACGAGGATGCGTTCGGCGAGGCGCTCGATGAGCTTCCGAGCACATGCTCGTTCCAGCGCGAGGAGCACATGTTCTTCGGGCCCGATTGCCGGTCGGACGAGGCGGTGATCGCGAGGGAGTGGTTCAGGCGCGCGGTGCAGGCGTCCTACGTGAGCGCGCGCTGGGTCGGGATCGCCACCTTCGAGTACTACTGGTTCCAGTACCAGCACGGGCGGGCCCCCACCTTGCGGGACGATCGCTACCGCTCGGCCGTCTTCCACGAGCCCGCCACGGATTTCCGGGCAGGCCGGGCGCACGAGGATCTGATGGCGGCGGCGGCGCTGTACGCGATCGATTCGTACGGCACGTTCGAGGACTGGCTGGGGTTCTACGAAGACCTCCGCGACGGCGCAGAGCTGCATACGGCGTTCGAGGCGGCGTTCGGGGTCGAACTGGTGCGCTTCTACGCCGAATTCGAGGAGTGGGCGGAGCGCGAGAAGGCCTACATGCTGGCGCTGGCGTACGGGTCGTGCCGGGAGGCGGCGCGCTACCTCGTTCCGCGCGTGGGCACGGACGGAGGAGGGTTCCCGGACTTCCGGGTGCCGCTGGAGTTCGACGACGACGGGGACGGGTACGTGTGCCAGGAGTTCTCGGCGTTCGCTCAGGAGGATCTGGTCTGCGTCGTTGCCGGGGAACCCTCCGGGGAGTGAGCCAGTAGCGAGCGCTCGGCGGCGCCCGGCCCTCAGCGCATCATCCGCCCGCCGTTGACGTAAAGCGTCTGGCCGGTGATGAAGCCCGAGCGCTCCGAGGCGAGGAAGGCGCAGGCCCAGGCGACGTCCCCGGGCGTGCCCCAGTGGCCCAGCGGAACGGCGTCCGGCCCGCTCGCGGGCGGCGGCCCGTCGCGCTCGCCGCTCACGTCGATGGCCGCGGGGGCGACCATGTTGACGGTGATGCCGTAGCGCCCGAGATCGGCCGCGAGCGCCCTCGTAAGACCGAGCAGCCCGGCCTTCCCCGCGAGCGTGTGGATCCGGTCGGGTTCGACGCCGAAGCCGCCGCCGATATGGATGATGCGGCCCCGGCCCCGCTCGATCATCGAGGGCGCGACCGCCTGCGCGAGGTGGAACGAGGCGTCGAGGTTGGTCGCGAGTGAGCGCCGCCACTCCTCGGGGCTGACGTCGAGGACGCTCTGGTGCGGGCGGGTGGCGGCGTTGCTGACGGAGATGTCGATCGCGGAGAAGCGCCGCAGCGCCTCGCCGACGATCGCCTGCACCGCGTCCGCGTCGCCCACGTCCCCGAGCGCCACGAGGGCGTCCGCACCGAGCGCGCGGGCCTCCTCCGCGACCGCCTCGGCCTCGGCGCGGTTGGCCCGCGCGTTGACGACGACGTTCGCGCCACGGGCCGCGAACTCGAGCAGGATGGCGCGGCCGAGGTTGCGGCCGGAACCGGTGACGAGCGCGGTCTTGCCCTCGAGATCGCGGTCGGCTGTCACGCGTTCGCTCCCCTCGCGGCCGCGCAGGCGCGCTCGCAGGCCGCCGGCGCGGAGACTAGCATCCAGTTTGAGTCCGGGGCGCGAATCTCCGGCGCGAGTCTCCGGCTGGCACGGCGGCGAGGGGGAACGAGGGTGCAAGAACTCAGCGGCCGGGTGGCGATCGTCGCGGGAGTCGGGAACCTCGGGCTCGCGCTGGCGCGACGCTTCGCGGAGGAGCGGATGCGGGTCGTGCTGGCGGACATCGACGCCGCGGGACTGGCGAGCGCGGAGGCCGAGCTGCGCGCGGCGGGCGCGAGCTGCCTCGCGGTGCCGACGGATGTCGGGAAGCTCGCCGCGGTGCAGGCCCTCGCGGAGCGCACGCTCGAGGAGTTCGGCGCGGTACACGTGCTCTGCAACAACGTCGGCGTGAACCCGCGCAGCGCGAACCTCTGGGAGGCGAGCGACGCGGACTGGCGTTGGACGCTCGACGGCAACCTCTGGGGCACCGTGCACGCCGTGCGCGTCTTCGTGCCGATCATGCTGGCGCAGGGCGAGGGGCACATCGTGAACACCACGACCGTCCCCGCCTTCGGCGGGCGTCGGGGCAACAGTCCGTACGTGGTGACCAAGGGCGCGATCGTGACGCTGACCGAGGTGCTGCACCACGAGCTGGCGGAGACCGGCTCGAAGGTGCGGGCTTCGCTCCTCATCCCCGGCCGCATCTCCGGTGGAATCGCCAAGAGCGAGCGCCCGGCGGAGTACCGCGAGCCCGGCGACGAGGAGCGGGTGGAGCTCGAGCGCGAACGCTATGAGGCGCGGATGCGCGACCGGCGGGCGGAGCCCGGGGACGAGTACCGGACACCCGAGGAGATCGCGGAGCTGGTCTGCGCAGCGATCCGCGAGGAGCGCTTCTACGTGCTCACGCAGCCGGAAAAGGCCATCGAACAGGTACGGCGTCGCACCGAGGCGATCGCCTCGGGCGGCCAGCCGGTACTGTTCAGCGGCTGATCGTTGTTGCGGAGGCCGCTCGGCGTCGACCTGCCCGTCCGGCCCGGCGAGTGTCCGCTTCCCCGACAAGGCGCTACGCTCTGGCGCGTCTGAGAATCCGAGGCGTCCGAAGGGGTTTCCCATGCAGCAACTCGAACTCGTCCCGTACCTCCTCTACGAGAAGGAGGACAACGGGATCCTCTGGATCAAGTTCAATCGACCCGAGATGCTCAACGCCGCCGTCGGCGGTCCCGAGCGGACCGGCACGCTCGCCAAGGTCGGCGAGTATATGCGCGCCGGCGACGATGACCCGGACGTCAAGGTGATCGTGCTGACCGGCGTGGGCCGCGGGTTCTGCGCGGGCGTGAACGTCCGGGGCACCGACCTCGGCGACTTCGAGCGCGGCGACAACTTCCTCGGCAACGCGCCGTACGAGGCCGGCGGGCTGGATGCGACGCGCCAGCGCTTCTACTACGGCATCACCAAGCTGATGAAGGACATCTCGTTCATTCGCAAGCCGACGATCGCGATGGTCAATGGCGTGGCCGCCGGATTCGGGATGGACATGGCCCTGCAGTGCGACATCCGCTATGGCAGCGAGTACACGCGCTTCATCTCCTACCACCAGGTCGGCCAGATCATCGAGAACGGCGGCGCCTACTACCTGACGAGGCTCGCCGGCCTCGGCCGCGCGCTCGAGTTCTCCTTCACCGGCCACCTCGACGGCGCGACGGCCGCGGAGTGGGGCGTCCTGAACAAGCTCGTCCCGGCCGAGGACCTCGAGACGGAGGTGCGCGCGCTGTGCGACCGCATCATGCGCAACCCGCCGATGGTCTCGTGGATCAACAAGCGGGTGATCCGGGCGGCCATGGACACCACGCTCGAGCACACCGCCGTGCTGACCTCGAACGCCTCGCCGATTCCCGGCACCTCCGAGGACGCCGCCGAGGCCCGTGCGGCGCTCGGCGAGCGGCGCGAGCCTGTGTTCAAGGGTCGCTGAGCGAGGCTGAGTGATGGCGCAGGCCAGCGCGACGGGCTACGACCCGCGGAACTACGAGCCCCGGACGTTCCACGACGCCGCCCGGCGCTTCCGGACGGGCGCTGACACGCCCCGCGACTACCTCGAGCGCTGTCTGGCGACGATCGAGGAGCGCGAGCCGGTGGTGCAGGCCTTCGCGCACCTTCGCCCGGACCTGGCGCGCGCAGCGGCGGACGCGAGCACGGAGCGCTGGGCCGCGGGCGAGCCGCGCTCCCCGATCGACGGCATGCCGGTGGGGATCAAGGACCTCCTCGAGACGAAGGACATGCCGACCGAGTACGGCTGCGAGGCGTTCCGCGGGAACTTCCCGAGGCGCGACAACGCGGCCGTCTGGGCGCTACGGCAGGCGGGAGCGGTGATCCTCGGCAAGACCGTCACCGCCGAGCTCGGCGGCGCGCACCCGGGGCCGACGACCAATCCCTTCGACGAGCGGCGCTCGCCCGGCGGCTCCTCTTCGGGCTCGGCTGCCGCGGTCGCGGCGCGCATGCTCCCGGCGGCTATTGGCTCGCAGGTCGGTGGTTCGATCATCCGGCCCTCCGGCTACTGCGGGAACGTTGCCCTCAAACCCACGCAGGGCGGCATCAACCGCGGCGAGCGGCAGGCGACAAGCATGAGCACGCACGGCGTCCACGCCGGCTGCATCGAGGACATGTGGCAGGTCGCCATCGAGATCGTGCGGCGCGCCGGAGGCGATCGTGGCTGGCCCGGACTGGACGGGCCTTCGACGACCCCCGAGCCGCGCAAGCCCGAGCGGCTGATCGTCCTCGAGACCCAGGGCTGGGCCGATCTGGACGACGCCAGCAAGGAGGGCTTCGCGGCGATCCTCGCGCAGTTGCGCGAGCTGGGTGTCCGGCTCCTGCGGCGAACGGACAACCCCCTGGTCGAATCGCTCGAGCGCGCCGTCGGCGATGCAAGCGAGGTGTGCAACGCGATCACCGGCTGGGAGAACCGCTGGGCGACGCGCAACCTCGTCGACCAGCACCCCGACGGCGTCAGCGAGCGGGCGAAGGCCGTGCTCGCGCGGGCAGAGGCGATGTCGGTCGACGACTACCGGGCGGCGCTGCTCGCCCGTGAAGCCGCCCAGGCGGCGCACGCCGCCCTCGCCGCATCCGCCGATGCAATCATCACGCTCTCCTGCCCGGGCCCCGCGCACGTCTGGCTCGGCGACGAGCCGGGCGCGCCGCTGGCCGCGCGCCCCACCGGCGATCCGGTGTTCAACTTCCCGAGTTCGATGCTGTTCGCGCCCGCCGTGAGCATGCCGCTCATGAGCGTCGCCGGGATGCCCGTCGGCGTGCAGGTCTTCGGCCAGCCGCACCAGGACGCCGCGATGACGGCGATCGCGCGCTGGCTGCTCGGAGCAGTGGCGCCGGTTCCCTCGGTTAGCACCGGCGAGTAGTTGAACGGCCGGCGGTAGCTCCCGCGCACTCAGCCGGCGTCCGACGGGGCTGCCGTCCCCAAATGTGGAGCCACGCCCGCTAGAATGCATGCGTAATATGGCGAGGGGAACGCGGCGCGCTCCGCGTGGCCGCCCGCCACCACCTCGGCGGACCGCGACCGGTCCGGCGCGCTTGCGAGGCCTACCCCTCCCCCGGTGACGGCCTCGCCCTGGAGGCAGCATGATCACCGACGAGATCAAGGTCATCGACGTCGACACGCACGTGACGGAGCCCTACGACCTCTTCACCTCCCGTGTCTCGACGAAAAGGTGGGGAGACCGGGTCCCCCACGTGCGCACCATTCCCTGGAATACGGCGAGGCAGTGGGATCCGAGCGCGGATCCGGACACCCCGCGCGACATCTGGATCCTCAACGGCCAGCCGTCCTCGCCGATCGGGATCACGACGATGGCGGGGTGGCGCGAGTGGCCGCCCGCGCACCCCTCGACGATCGAGGACTTCGATCCTGGCGCCTACGACGCGGAGAAGCGCCTCGAGCGGATGGACGAGTACGGGATGTACGCCCACGTCATCTACCCGAACGTGGCCGGCTTCGGGAACCAGAACTTCCTCAAGCTCGAGGATCCGGAGCTGATGCTCGCCTGCGTCCGCGCCTACAACGACTTCCTGCACGAGTGGTGCAGCCTCGACCCGGACCGCTTGCTGCCGATCATGGCAGTCCCGTTCTGGGATGTGGACGAGACGGTCGCGGAGATCAACCGCTGCGCCAGGCTGGGCCACAAGGGCGTGCTCTTCCCGCAGCAGCCGCACTACTTCGGTGACGCACCGATGCTCGCCGACCCGCACTGGAACCCGGTCTGGCACACGGCCGAGGACTTGGGCCTGAGCATCAACTTCCACATCGGCTCCGGGAACCCCGTCGACACACGCGGCGGCTACGAGGGCAACGGCCAGCAGGCGAACTACTCGGCCGGCACGGTGCGCTTCTTCATGGACAACATGAACGGGATCATGGAGATCCTGATCTCCGGCATCTGCCACCGCCACCCGAACCTCAACTTCGTCTCGGTGGAGAGCGGCATCGGCTGGGTGCCGTACGTCCTCGAGGCCGTCGACTGGCAGTGGTTGAACGCCGGAGGCCGCGACGAGCATCCGGAGATGGACCTGCTGCCGAGCGAGTACTTCAAGCGCCAGGTGTACGCCTGCTTCTGGTTCGAGCGGGAGGTGGCGCTGCACACGATCGAGATGCTGCCCGACAACATCCTCTACGAGACGGACTTTCCGCATCCGACGAGCATGTCGCCGGGTCCGGCCTCGGTCGCGGACAAGCCGAAGGACTTCATCGAGCGCAACCTCAGCTCGCTGCCGAGGGAGACGCTGCAGAAGGTCTTGCACGACAACGCGGCGCGCGTTTACCACCTCGACTAGGTAGCCGCGCTACCCCTCGGGCAGGGCCCGCGTCCCGGTGGAGGCGCTCCGCTCTTGCGCGTCCGGGCATCCGACGCGTCCGGAGGGTCTTCCATGCAGCAACTGGAGCTCGTCCCGTACCTCCTCTACGAGAAGGAGGACAACGGGATCCTCTGGATCAAGTTCAACCGGCCCGAGAAGCTCAACGCCGCGGTCGGCGGCCCCGAGCGGACCGGCACGCTGGCGAAGGTCGGCGAGTACATGCGCGCCGGCGATGACGACCCGGACGTGAAGGTGATCGTGCTGACCGGCAGCGGTCGCGGCTTCTGCGCCGGTGTCGACATCCGCGGCAGCGACCTCGGCCAGTTCAAGCCCAACGACAACTTCCTCGGCAACGCACCCTACGAGGCCGGCGGGCTGGATGTGACACGGCAGCACTTCTACTACGGCATGACGAAGCTGATGAAGGACATCTCGTTCATCCGCAAGCCGACGATCGCGATGGTCAACGGCGTGGCCGCCGGACTGGGGATGGACATGGCGCTGCAGTGCGACATCCGCTACGGCAGCGAGCGGACGCGCTTCATCTCCTACCAGCTGGTCGGCCAGATCATCGAGCACGGCGGCGCCTACGTCCTGACGAGGCTCGCCGGCCTTGGCCGCGCGCTTGAGTTTTCGTTCACGGGCGACCTCGATGGCAAGACTGCCGCGGAGTGGGGCGTCCTCAACAAGATCGTGGCGTCCGAGGACCTCGAGGCTGAGGTGCGCGCGCTGTGCGATCGCATCATGCGCAACCCGCCGCTGGTCTCCTGGATCAACAAGCGGGTGATCCGGGCGGCCGTGGACACCACGCTCGAGCACACGGCCGTGCTGACCTCGAACGCTTCGCCCATTCCCGGCACGTCGGAGGATGCCGCCGAGGCGCGATCGGCTCTCGGCGAGCGGCGTGACCCCGTGTTCAAGGGTCGCTGAGCGGTCGACTCAAGCCCATCGTGCGTCAGCCCTCGAGGATGAGCCGCGCCAGCGCGTCCGGCTCGCTGAGCATGGGGTAGTGGCCGGTGTCGAGTTCGAGCCAGCGCGCGCCGAACGCCTCCGCGGTGCGGCGCTGGTGCGCCTCGCCGGGGTTCTGCGCCTGCCTGCACCAGATCACCGAGACGTCCCAGTCCTGGTCCCAGAACGACTCCAGCACGACGGGCTGCGTGACGGTTCCGCCGGGACGCCCCCGGAAGCGCTCGCCCGCCCACGCCGCGGTCTCGGGCGGCAGGCCGTGGAGCAGGCGCGCCAGGTGCTCCTCGGTCGGTCGGCCGATTGCGGTGGCGGGGGTCCGCGGCCGCTGGAGGACGTCCGCGCTGGTCTCGCCGTGCTTCAGCACGAGCGCGTCGACGAAGACGAGGCGGGCGATCCGCTCGCGTGCGAGCTCGGCCGTCCTCGTCGCCACCATCCCGCCCGACGAGGTGCCGACCAGCACCACGTCGCTGAGGTCTTCGTAGAAGAGCAGCTCCACGATCTCGTCCGCCTGTGACTCGACGGTGATGCCCGGCCGGTCCTGCTCCGACCGCTCGCCGCAGCCGTCGAGCGACGGCGCGTACGCGTCGTGGCCCTCCGCGCGGAGCCGCCTCGCGACGGGGCCCCAGATCCAGCCGCCCTGGTATGCGCCGTGGATGAGCACGAATGCGGTCATCGGTTACCTCCTCGTACGGAATCGCCTCGCTCGTTAGCCCTCGAGGATGAGCCGCGTCAGCGCGTCCGGCTCGCTGAGCATCGGGTAGTGGCCGGTGTCGAGCTCGTGCCATCGCGCGCCGAGCGCCTCCGCGCAGCGGCACTGGTGCGGCTCACCGGGGTTCGCGGCGCGCCGGCACCAGATCACCGAGGCGTCCCAGTCCTGGTCCCAGAACGAATCGAGTTCGACCGGCCGGCTGAATGCCGCGGCGGGGTGCAGGCCGAAGCGCTCCGCCGCCCACTCGGCGCTCTCGCGCGGGAGGTCGCGGAGCAGGTCCGCGAGCCGTTCCTCGGAGGGCCGGCCGGTTGCCACGTCGGTGTTGATCGCCCTCGGCCGGTTGACGATGTCGCCGATGGTCTCGCCGGGCTTGAGGACGAGCGCGTCGACGAAGACGAGGCGAGCCACCCGCTCGCGCGCGAGCTCGGCCGTCCTCGCCGCGACCATCCCGCCCGACGAGGTGCCGACGAGGACCACGTCGCTCAGATCCTCGTGGAAGAGCAGCTGCGCGATCTCCTCCGCCTGCGACTCCGTGGTGATGCCGGGCCGCATCTGCGTCGCCCGCTCGCCGCAACCGTCCAGCGATGGCGCGTGCGCCACGTGGCCCTCGGCGTGCAGCCGCGCGGCGACGGGGGCCCAGATCCAGCCGCCCTGGTATGCGCCGTGGATGAGCACGAATGCGGTCACTGTTCTCCTCCTCGCACGGAAGCGCTCTCGCCGGCTCGCCTTGTTGCAGCTCGGTAGCTCGTCGCCAAGCCTATAGCAGCGCTACGGCGATGGCGGCCCGGGCTGCGATGCGGCTATCGTTGTCGGGCGGAATTCGCTGGGAGACTGACGTGAAGATCGGACTGCTGCTCACCTCGCACCCGGACCCGGAGACGTCGCCGTATCCGCATCAGTCGGTCCACGCACGCGTCACCAACGAGGTGCTGACCGCTGAGGAGAACGGGTACGACAGCGTCTGGATCGCGGAGCACCACTTCTCGAACGCGTACGGCATCCTGCCCGACCCGTTCAGCTACCTGTCCTACCTCGCCGCGAAGACCAGCCGCATCAAGCTCGGCGCGGCCGTCATGGTCGTGCCGCTGCACCATCCCCTGCGGATCGTCGAGAACGCGGCGTTCGTCGACATCCTGAGCGACGGCCGCTTCCAGCTCGGCCTCGGCTCCGGCTACCGGCCGTACGAGTTCGAGGGCCTCGGCGTCGACTACGACGAGCGGCGCGTGATGATGCAGGAGGAGGCGGTGCCGCTAATCCTGCAGGGCTTCTTCGACAAGCGCGTCAACGTGGACGGCCAGTTCTTCAAGATCAGGATGGACGAGCAGAGCGAGGTCTTCCCGCAGCCGATCCAGCAGCCCCATCCGCCGATCTACATGGCGGCGGGCACGGAAGGCTCGATGGCGTTCGCGGCCCGCAACGGCTTCGGCCTGATGCAGTCCGCCCTGCCCTCGATCGAGACGATCGGCGAACACGTGGCGTTCTACCGCGAGCACATGGCGGAAGCGCAGGCCCCGTACAGCCGGAACCCGGCCTTCGGCGATGTCGACGTCGCCCGCATGGTCTACGTCGCCGAGTCGGACGCGAAGGCCCGCGAGGAATCCGAAGCGGGCATCGTGCGCCACATGACGAGCTTCCTGCTGAGCGGCAGGACCGGCAGCTACCTCGGCGACGTCACCGAGAAGAGCGACGAGGATGCGTTCGCCTACGAGAAGATCACCAGGGACACCGTGCTGCACGGGTCGCCGGACACGGTGCTGCGCCGGCTCGAGGAGTTGGCCCAGGCGGGCGCCTCGTCGGTGATGATCCACTACCCGCCGTACTACGGCCCCGCGAAGACGACGAAAATGCTCGAGCTGTTCGCGCGGGAGGTGCTGCCGCACGCCGGCGCGTTCGAGCAGGCCGGCGCCGGGGCGGCCCTCGAGCGGGCCGGCGTCCCGGCGGCCGGGTAGGGGGCATCACCATGGTCAACACCTCGTTCGCTCGCTTCGAAGGCAAGGTGGCGCTGATCACCGGGGCCGCCAGCGGCATCTGCCGCTCCGCCGCTGAGATCATCGCCGCCGAGGGCGGCACGATCGCCGCCGTCGACAACAACAAGGAGCTGCTCGACGGCGCGCTGGAGGCGTTCGCGGCGGCGGGCGGAGGCGAGCACCACGCCTATCACGCCAACGCGCTCGATCAGGCGGAGGTGGACGCCGTCGTCGCCGGCGCGGTCGAGCGCTTCGGCAGGATCGACATCCTCATCAACGGTGTCGGCGGTTCCACGATCATCGCGAGGCGGGGCGCCACGACCGATCAGTTGACGCTGGAGGAGTGGCAGACGGTGCTGGACTTCAACCTCACCGGGACCTTCCTGTTCTGCCACGCCGTGATTCCTCACATGACCCGGCAGGGCGGCGGTAAGATCGTGAACTTCTCCTCCCGATCGAGCCGCGGGAGGAGCCCGACGAGTTCTGCGGCCTACGCCACAGCCAAGGGCGGCATCATCTCGTTCACCGCGAAGCTTGCGACGGAGGTCGGCCCCGCCGGCATCAACGTCAACGCGATCGCACCCGCGACGACGATGACCGAGCGCATCGTCCGCGAGTACGAGCAACGGCCGGCGGGGTCGCGCGAGCGCCAGGTCGCCGCGATCCCGCTGGGCCGCGTCGCCGAGCCGATCGACCAGGCCAACGTTGCCTGCTTCCTCGCCTCGTCGCACGCGGACTTCGTCACCGGCGTGACCATCGATGTGACGGGCGGCGGCTAGCGCGCGTCGGGCGTTCAGTCCCCGGGCTGATTCGCGGCGCCCGGGGTGGGATTCCCCACCGTCTGGAACTCGCCGCGGCCGTCCGGTACGCGGGCGTAGCTCGTGCCCTCGTCGGCCTGACCCTCCTCCCAGTCGACCTCGGCGACCAGCAGGCCCTCCGACGTCCAGATGCCCAGCTCCTCGTCCCTGCCGAGGGCGAAGCCCGGCCAGCCGTCCTTGTCGAGCTGCACCTGGAGGTACCCGCCCGGCGGAATCACCAGATCCGGGGGGAAGGCGACCCGCTTGCCGGCGTCCGCCAGGTCGTCGGCCACGACGAAGTTGGCGAGGGCGAGGTGGGAGCCGGACGAGTTGTAGAGCTCGAACCAGTCGAGCGGATCCCCCTGGGCGGCGATCTCGTTGATCACCAGTCCGACGTCCGCCGGAGCGGCGCCGCTGCTCGCCTCGTCCTCTCGCGGCAGGGGAGGAGGGATCCCGCCGAAGACGCCGGAGAAGCTGCCGGAGACCGTCGCGCCCTGTTCGGCGCTTGCCTCCGAGAGCCTCAGGACGCCCTCGCTGAAGGGGGTGAAGCTGTCGAGCGTCGAGCCTCCGGCGGGGATGGACCACACGCCTCCCGCGATCCGGTCGTCGCCGATGGTCAGCGTCGCGCCGTCCTTCAGCCGGGCGATGGGCAGCACGACGGTCAGTCCCTCCACCGACCCGTCGGGCTGCACGCTGATGACGGCGAGCGAGGCCGCATCCCTGATGCCGAAGCCCGCGGTCTCCTCGGCGCTGGCGTGGCCGACGACCACTCCCAGGTCGCCGGCAGGCAGCTCGGTTTCGTCCACCGCGAGGTAGGAGATCTCGCCCTCCGAGAGCGGGTCCGGGTTCGTGTTGCTTCCCCACTCCGTCTCGAAGCGCACCTCGACCGTGCCGGCCTCGAGTCCGTCCGAGGCCGCGGCGGCCTGATCGGGAGCGGGCCACTCGGGAGGTTGCGGCGTCAGGTCGTCCAGGATCTCGGCGCGCCGTTTGAGGATGAACTGGCGCACCCGTTCGGTGTCCGCCGCCGCAGCCGGCCGCTGTGCCGGCAGGGCGTGCTGCTGGACGATCGCGGCCAGCTCGTCGACGCTCGCCAGCAGCTCGTCCTCGTTCCAGACGCTGTCAAGCAGCTCCTTGAGGCGGGCGACGTACCTCGCGCGCCACTCCTCGTCACCGTAGAGCCGGCTGGGGATGGCCGTGAGCGCCAGCACCGAGGGCGGGGGGTTGCTGATGTTGTCGAAGGGGTTGGGATCGTCCTTCAGGTGGAACGCCTCGTCCACGCCCCAGGGCATGAACACGAAGCGGCCGTCCGGTTCCCGGTAGAAGCGGTAGTTGTTGCGGTTGCCGCTGTAGCCGTCCCAGTGGCCGAGCAGCACCTCCAGCGCCCAGAACGTGAGGAAGCGGTCCAGATCGACGACCTCCGCCAGCGCCGCCAGACCGGCCTCCGAGGGGTCTTGCAGCGCGGCGACCACGGCCTCCACGTCCGACCAGTCGGCCGCGTCCTCGTTGGACTTCTTCTCGAAGGTGCCGCGGTACTCGGGCGTGAAGTCGCTGACCGTGCCCTCGTAGAGGTTGCCCTCGGTGCTCGCGAAGTGGCGCGCGAGGAAGGGCGGCTTGATCTCCTCGACGTGGATGTAGAGGCCGAGATTCTTCCCATTCACCGAGACCGTGGCGAAGCTGCAGCGGGGGGTCGGCACCCCCGCGAGGGCGAAGACCTGGTGGGCCAGGCAGGTGTTGATCAGCGAGGGATCCTGGAGGCTGTTGTTCAGGGTCATGCGCTCCATGACCCCGCCCAGGGCCTGGCCGTCCACGTACTTGTCGAAGCGGAGCTTGAGCGAGGGCCGGGTGTCGCTCTGCGAGCCGATGAACCCCTTCTTGCGGACGCCGATCCCGATCTGCGTCTCGCCGTCCACCGTCACCGTGGCCGGGAACCAGGTGTAGATGTCGGCGAACGGCCGCGAGAGGCGGTATTCCGCGATCTCGGCCAGCAGATCCTCGAACGTCCGGGTCTGGTGGCGCAGCGTGTCCCAGTCCTCGGGCGCGATCTCGATGGCGATGCTCAGCACGCGCTCGAGGTCGAAGTAGGCATCGGTCGGGTCGGCGGGCTGGGGCGCGTCCGCCGTCGGCGGGCGCGTCGCGGTGGGCTGTGGCGTGGCCGCTGCAGGCGCCGGCGCGGCGGGTGTCGGGCTCGCTTCGGGGGAGGGTGGTGCGTCGCCCGAACTGCACCCGGCGGCGAGCATCGCGAGCGCCACGAGGCCCGCCGCGACCATCGACCGCCACGACGGGCACCCATACGAGCGGCTGCGCCGTCTGGGCGTTCGCCCGGGGATACTGCTCACCAGCCTGCTCCTCGCTGCAACGGGTTGCCCGTGGCAGCCACGTAGAGCACCCAGGCGCCCGCGAGGAGCGCGGCTGCGACGAGGAGCCCTCCCTCGAAGCCGATTCTAGCGGCGATCAGGAATCCCGCGAACGGGCCCAGCGCCGCCCCCAGGACCAGCCAGGTCGAGTACCTGCCCAATACCATGATGACTGCCGCGGTCGGCGACACCGCGTACACCGGTCCCGCCGGGATGACCTGCCTCATGCTCATCCCCGGAGCGCGGCCTCGTCGCCGCTACGCTGGCCCGCGCTTCTCGTACACTGCGTCCCCAGCGAAGTCGTGACCGTCATCACACCGCCCGCCGGCACAGTCACCTGCGCGCCGGGGATCCAGGGGAAGGCGACCGCCGTTGACCGTGCAATCGAGGTATCCCGAGGCTCCCGAGCTGGCCGTCACGCGCTGGTTCAACACCGCCGGGAGCCCAACGCTCGCCGCCCTCAGGGGCGAAGTCGTGGTCATCGAGGCGTTTCAGATGCTCTGCCCCGGCTGCGTCTCCCACGGGCTGCCGCAGGCCCGGCGCATCCAGCAGGCCTTCGGCGACGAGGTCACCGTACTCGGGCTGCACACCGTCTTCGAGCATCACGAGGCCATGACCCCTGTCTCGCTCGAGGCGTTCCTGCACGAGTACCACATCACCTTCCCGGTCGGTGTCGACGCCCATCAGCCCGGGTCCACCCTCCCGATCACGATGGGGCGCTACCAGCTGCGTGGCACACCGAGCCTGCTCCTCATCGACCGGGCCGGCCAGCTCCGCCTCAACGCGTTCGGGCAGGTCGACGATCTCCCACTGGGCGCCATCCTCGCCCGCCTCATTGACGAGCCTCGCCCCGAGCCTGAGGCGGGGTGCGACCCCGAGATCGGGTGTCCAGCCCCGACGGAGTAGTCGAGCCCCTGTCCGGCGTCGAGTCCGCGTCGAGTGCCGGACCCGGCGGGCGATCGGTCCGTCAGAGCAGGTTGCCGAGCTGCCTCGGGTGCGGTACGGGTGCCAGCAGCGCCAGCGCCAGCGCCATGACGCCCGTCGCGAGCAGCGACAGCCGCTCCCGCCGCCTCTGAGGTCGCGGCGCGAGCGCGAGCAACACGGCTAGAACGTCGCGATCGGGTTCGCCGGGGAGCCGGTCCCGTGCGCGAGGCGCAGCGGATTGAGGGAGAAGCTGAACTCCCAGCGATTGCGCTCGGCGCACGCCTCGCCGAGTCGCTCGAGGTGGGCGTTGTCGATCAGCCGCAGGCCCATCATGGGAATGGCGACCTGGTGCATGGGCATCATCGTCTCCACGTACTGCCCGATCGGCGCGTGGTCGGTGAAGACGTCGGAGCCGATGAGCGCGACCCCGCGTTCGTGCAGCCACGGTAAGCAGGCGGCGTTGTAGCCGGAGAACTCCTCGGGCGGCGGCTCGCCGGACGCCGCCGCCGCCTCGATCTGCGCCCCGTAGCCCACGCGCAGGAGCAGCACGTCGCCCTCCTCGACGCGCACGCCCTGCGCCTCCTCGGCGGCTTCGAGATCCTCGGGGAAGACGTAGTCCTCGGGGTCGAGCGTGGTCTTGCCCTTGAGCCGGGCGACATCGAGCAGCACGCCGCGCGTGAGGATGCCGTCCTGCATGACGTCCGAGGTCTGGACCGTGGCGCCCTCGCCGCTCTTGACCAGCGCGGACGAGCGGCCGTTGTACATCTGACCCTCCCAGAAGACGTGGGCGAGGCCGTCGATGTGCGTGAAGATCGAGCCGTGGAAGACGAACGAGATGTGCTCGCTCGATCCCTGCAGCATCTTGCGGCCCGGGAACCTCGGGTGCTCCCGGTCGTCGCCGAGGGCGTACAGCTCGCCGCTCTGCACCATGTTGGTGACCGGGTTTGCGCCGGCCATCGCGCGCGGACCGGACCAGGGGATGACGCGTGAGCAGGAGATGCTGACGCCCTCCCGGATCAGCGAGGCCGCCTGCCTGCGCTTCTCCGGCGTGATCAGGTTCAGCGTGCCGAGCGTGTCGTCCTCGCCCCAGCGCCCCCAGTTGCTGAGGGTCTCGAAGTAGCCGAGGACCTCCTCCTGGCTTGGTGGGGTAGGCATCGCTGCTCTCCTCCCTCGGCGGCGTTGCAACCTCAGTCGTGGAAGTGTGGGATGACCGTCCCGCCCATGAGCCGGAGCGACTTCATGATCTTCTCGTGCGGGAGACTCGGTCCCGCCTGCACGAGGCACATCATGTGGTCCAGCCCGACGTCGCGATAGCGCTCCATCTTCTCGATGATCTGGTCCGGCGTGCCGACGATGAACTGGTCCTCCGCGTCCATCGCCTCGAAGAACTCCTCGTTGGAGACCTCGGCTCCCTCCAGCACCTTGATCAGGACGCTGCGGCCGGGGCTGTCGCCGGACTCGGCGATGCGCTCGATCTGCGCCGCCCGGTCGAAGGCCGCCGACTCCTCGCCCTCCCGCTGGGCCTTCCAGCCGAGCCGCAACGCGGCCACCTTGGTCAGGTACCAGGCGGCCGCCTGGGGTCCGCCATCGTGGATCGCCTCGTCCTCCGTCTCCGCGCAATAGACATAGGTGAACGCGCCGCAGCGGTTGTTGACCGCCTTGCCGAACGGCTGCTGGTCGCGCTGCGCCTCGCGGTAGGCGCTCACGCTCTCGGCCAGCGCCGCCAGCGGCTGGAACAGCGTCAGCCCGAGGTAGCCGATGCCGCCGCGCCCGGCCAGCTCGATCGACTCCGGGCTGCCCCCGGCGATCCACATCGGGGGGTGGGGGTCCTGCAGCACACGCGGCACGACAGTGATCGGCGCGATCTCCACGTGCTCGCTGGAGTGGGAGAACTCGTCCTCCGTCCACATCCGCGGGATGATCTCGAGGGCCTCGCGGAGGATCGGGCGCGTCGTCTCGCCGTCGATGTGGAAGACATCCCACTCGCGGACGGTGGAGCGCCCGAAGCCGATCTCGAGCCTGCCGTCGCTCAGGTTGTCCAGCACCGCCGCCCGCTCGGCCACCCGGACCGGGTGGTTGAACAGGGGGTGCGTGAGCACGACCGCGTGCCCGACCCGCATCTGCTTCGTGCGCGCCGCCACCGCGGTGAGGAAGATCTCGGGCGCCGGCATGTGCGCGAACTCGACTGAGCCGTGATGCTCGACGGACCAGAAGCAGTTGAAGCCGGCGGCCTCGCCGACATCGACCTGCTCGAGCACCTGCTGGTAGAGGCGATGGTCGGCGCCCGCCGGCCAGGGCCGCCCCGTCCCCTGGCAGAACTCGTAGAACAGGTCGATCTTCACCGGGGGCCTCCCGGGCTGCTCGCGGCTAGCCCTGCTGCATCTCCTCGACCACGCCGCGCATGTACTCGGCATCGTGGAAGCGGGGGGTGCGCCGCTCCGAGAAGGCGCGCACCGCCTCGCGGTGCTCGGGAGTCTGTAGCGCGGCGTCGAACTCCACGCGGGAGTTCTGCTCGGTCGCCTCGAGGGTGGGCGCGAACAGGTCGTCGAACGTCATCTTCTTGACCGTGCGCAGCGTCGAGGCGGGGTTCGCGGCGATCTCCTGGCCGAGCGCGATTGCCTCGGGCAGCAGCTGGTCGGGCTCGACCAGCCGGTGCACAAGGCCCAGCTCGAGGGCGTCCTGCGCGCTGTAGATCCGCCCCGTCAGCATCATCTCCTTGGCGTTGTGGAGGCCGATCACCCGCGGCAGCATCCACGAGGAGCTGACCTCCGGCGTGAGGCCGATCGCCGCGAAGCGCATCGAGAAGCGCGCCTCCGTCGACGCCACGATCGCGTCGTACCAGAGGATCGAGGTCAGCCCAATGCCGAGCGCGATCCCGTTGACCGCCGCGATCAGTGGCTTGCATTCGACCGCGAGGAACTCGGGCGTCCAGGGGTGCGCGCCGGGCGGCCGCTGCTGCGGGCGGTCGAAGTCGCCGGCCATGCGCGCGCTCAGGTCGGCGCCGGAGCTGTACGCGCGGCCGTTGCCGGTCGTCACGATCGCGCCGATGCCGGGGTCTGCGTTGAACTCCTCGAGCGCCTCGCGGATCTCGCTCGCGAGTTCGGCGCCGAAGGCGTTCATCCGCTCCGGCCGGTTGAAGCGCACGATCCCGACGCGCCCTTCGCGTTCTACCTCGATGAACTCCCAGTCGGCCATGTCGGGCTCCTCTCTCGCCTTGGCGGTCCCGCGCATGATGCCACGCCGCATCCGCCGCCGGGCCAGCGCTCGGAGGGTAGTATGTGAGCGCTGGCTGCTTCGGAGCCGGTGAAGATCGTCTCGCCGCACGGGAATGAATCGGGATCCGGCGCCGCGGCAGGGGCGCCGTCCGGAACACGCTGGGAGGATCGATGCGCGCACTCGTCATCGGCGGCACCGCGGCCACCGGCCCGCCGGTCGTGCGGCGGCTGCTCGATCGCGGCTACGACGTGGCGCTCTACCACCGCGGGCTGCACGAGGCCGAGTCCCTGCCGGACGACCTCGAGCACATCCACGGCGAGCCGCACTTCGAGGAGACGATCGCGCGCGACCTCGCCGGCCGCAGCTTCGACCTGGTGGTCGCGACGTACGGCCGCATCCGCCACCTGGCCGAGGCCCTCGAGGGCAAGACGCCGCGTCTGATCACCATCGGCGGGTTCCCCGTGATGAAGGGCTGGATGCACGTCCGCGATCCCCACAACGCCGAGCACGACGGCCCGGTGCTGACTCCCGGCTTCGAGGAGAACGAGCTGGAGGACGCCGGCGTCGACGCCTTCGTCGACCGCATGATCGAGACGGAGCGCGCGGTCATGGACCGCCACGCCGCCGGGCACTACGAGGCAACGCACTTCCGCTATCCGTACGTCTACGGCCCGCACAGCATCGTTTCGAGCGAGTGGCGGATCATCAAGCGAGTCCTCGATGACCGGAAGCGCTTCATCATCCAGGGCGGCGGGCTGACGCTCAGCACGCGTTGCGCCTCGGAGAACGTCGGCCACGCCATCGCGCTGGCGATCGATCAGCCCGAACACTCGGCCGGGCAGATCTACCACCTCGCCGACGACGTGCAGTTCACCGCTCAGCAGTGGGTCGAGCTGATCGCCGGAATCCTCGGCTACGAGTTCGAGTTCGTCGAGATTCCGTGGAGCATCGCGCCGCCGGGGCGGACGTTCGTGCCGCTCAGCGGGCAGCCCTTCCACCGCCTGATGAGCAACGCCAAGCTGCGCGGCGACCTCGGCTATCGGGACGCCGTCCGGCCGCAGGACTGGGTGCGGACGACCGTCGAGTGGTGGCTGGAGCATCCGCCGGCGGTGGACGGCGAGGGCAACAACATGAAGGCGAGCGACTTCGACTACGAGGGCGAGGACCGGCTGCTCGCGGCCTGGGACGAGTTGCTGGCGAGCGCGCCTGATGTCTTCTCCGAGCGCGTCTACTTCCGGCACCCGTACCCGCACCCGAAGCAGCTCGGCGACCTGCTCTAGCCGCTCCGCGGCGGCGCAGCTTCGCGGCTGCCGGGCCGGATCGGCAGGCGGGAGGGACACGATGCGGGTCTACGCCTCGACCGACCCGAACATGCCGCTCGAGGAAGTCGGCGCCTACGCACGGCGCGTCGAGCGCATGGGCTTCGACGGTCTGCGGGTGCCGGAGACCGTCCACGACGGGCTCATGGTCTCGCTGCTCGCGCTTGAGCACACGACGCAGCTGCAGGTGCGGAGCTCGGTGATCCTCGCCTTCCCGCGCAGCCCGATGGTGGTGGCGTATGCGGCCTGGGACCTCCAGCGCATGTCGGGCGGGCGCTTCGGGCTGGGGCTCGGCACGCAGATCCGCGCCAACATCGAGGGGCGGTTCTCCGTGCCGTGGCGCGCGCCGGTGGCGCGCATGCGCGAGTACCTGCAGGCGCTGCAAGCCATCTTCGCCGCCTTCCAGGACGGCGCCGACCTCGACTTCGAGGGGGAGCACTACCGCTTCACGCGCCTCCAGCCCTACTTCAACCCCGGCCCGATCGAGGCGCCCCCGCCTCCGCTGCTCCTCGGAGCCGTGAACCGCCACCTGAGCGAGCTGGCGGGCGAGCTCTGCGCCGGCCTTGTCACCCACCCGACGAACTCCAGCCCGCGCTTCCTGCGCGAGGTCACGCGACCGGCGCTGGCCGCGGGCGCCGAGCGCGGCGGGCGCAGCCTCGAGGAGATCGAGCTTGTCGCTGGAACCTCGATCATCACCGGGCGCGATGCGGCGGAGCTGGCGGCGGCGCGCGACTCGGCGCGGCGCATGCTCGCCTTCCTCTACTCGACGCCGATGTACTGGCCCACGCTCGAGACGCACGGCTGGGGAGACCTCGGGCAGCGCTTGCGCGAGCTCACGCGCGAGGGTCGCTGGGACGACCTCCCCGCCCTCCTCGGTGACGAGGTGCTCGACGCGCTCGTGCCGCAGGGGACGTACGGCGAGATCGCGGACGTGCTGCTCGAGCGCTACCGAGGCCTGGCGGACGGCCTCGGGCTTGCGCCGCCGGAGGACCCGGCGCACGACGACGAGGTCGCAGCGGTGATCCAGCGACTGCAGGAGGGGTAGCACCCGGCCGCCGTCGTCGTACGATTGGCTCGCGCTGCGCAGCGCGCCGCGAGGCGGGCCCGCCGCAAGTCAGGAGCACGTCCGATGGCCGCGCCCCTCGATGAGATTCGTGTGCTCGAGGTCGCGAACTGGCTGGCCGCGCCGGCCGCCGCCGCCCTCATGGCCGACCTCGGTGCCGATGTCGTGAAGGTCGAGCCTCCCGGAGGCGACGCCTTCCGTGGGGTGCTGCAGGCGAACTCGCCGGACGCACAGCTCCTGCCGGGCTTCGAGCTCGACAACCGGGGCAAGCGCTCCGTCGCGGTCGACCTGGAGCGTTCCGGCGGCCCCGATCTCGTTCGGCGACTCGCCGTCGGCGCCGACATCTTCATCACCAACCTGACTCGCCATCGCGTCGAGCGCTACGGCCTCGGCTTCGAGGAGGTTCGCGCCATCAACCCCCGCGTGGTCTACGTCGCGTTCAGCGGCTATGGGTCGAGTGGCCCCGACGCCGACCGCGGGGGCTTCGACTACCTCGCGTTCTGGGCGCGCTCCGGGATCATGGGCGCGCTCGGCGAATCCGGGGAAGCCCCGGTGATGGCGCGCGGTGGGCAGGGCGACCACACGACCTCGCTCAACATCCTCGCCGCCACGCTCGCCGCGTTACGCCTCCGGGACCAGACCGGCGAGGCGCAACGCGTCGAGGTGACGCTCCAGCTGACCGGCATGTGGACCATCGGCACGGACGTGCAGAACGCGCTGCGGTCGGCCGAGCAGCCGGCGAAGGTCGACCGGCGCTCGCCCTGGAACGCGCTCGCCAACAGCTACCCGACACGCGATGGCCGCTGGCTGCTGCTGATGATGCCGCAGGCCGAACGCTACTGGCCGCGCCTCTGCGAGGCGATCCGCGAGCCCGGCTGGGCCAGCGACGAGCGCTACGACTCGATCGCGAAGCTGCTGGCTCGCGGGCCGGAGCTGGCCGAGGCGTTGGAGCAGCGCTTCCTGGGCGAAGACCTCGCTACCTGGAGAGCCCGCCTCGACGAGGCCGGCTGTCTCTGGGCGCCGGTCGCGGCTCTCCCCGAGGTGATCGATGACCCGCAGCCTCGCGCGATGGGCGCCTTCGCCACAGTCGATCACCCGCGCGAGGGCCCGTTCGAGATCCTCAACGCTCCGTTCAGGATCGACGGCGCGGACATCGCGGTTCGCGGGGCCGCGCCGGACATCGGCGCGCACACTCACGGGGTGCTGCGGGAGGCAGGCCTCAGCGACGAGGAGATCGCGCAGCTCGCCGCCGGCCGCGTCCTCGGTTAGCGCGCAGGCCGCGCCCGTCGCCGGCGCTCGCGGGCACGACGCAGCCGCCCTCCGCTATCGCCTGCGCCGCCCGCGTGCTCAACTGGTGGGGCGCCGCTGACACGGCGCTCCCAGGTCTTACTTCACCCGGAGCCCGCCATCACCACATCTCCCACCCTCGCAACGCCCCGGGCCGGTGCGCGCGCCGTTCGCGAGGACATCCGCAACGTCGCGATCATCGCCCACGTCGACCACGGCAAGACGACGCTCGTCGATGCCCTGCTGCACCAGTCGGGGCAGCTCGACGCGCACGTGGAGCTGCCGGAGCGGGTGCTGGACTCGAACGACCTCGAACGCGAGAAGGGCATCACCATCCTCGCGAAGAACATGGCCATCCGCGTGGGCGGCGTGAAGGTGAACATCATCGACACGCCGGGCCACGCCGACTTCGGCGGCGAGGTCGAGCGCGGACTGACCATGGTCGACGGGGCGCTGCTGCTGGTCGACGCGAGCGAGGGGCCGCTGCCGCAAACCCGCTTCGTGCTCCGCAAGGCGCTCGAGCGCAAGCTGCCGATCATCCTCGTCGTCAACAAGGTCGACCGCCCCGACGCCCGCGTCGCCGAGGTCGTCGACGAGGTGTACGAGCTGTTCCTGGACCTCGACGCCACCGACGAGCAGATCGACTTCCCGATCGTCTATTGCGCTGCGCGCGACGGCACGGCCTCGCTCGATCCGGGGCGCCGCGGCTCCGACTTGCAGCCGCTGGTCGAGGTGCTGCTGGCGCACATCCCGGCGCCGACCTACGAGCCCGGCCACGGGCTCCAGGCGCTGGTGACGAACCTCGATGCCTCGCCATACGTCGGTCGCCTCGCCCTCTGCCGGGTCGTCAACGGCGTGTTGCGCCAGGGCGAGCAGATCGCCTGGTGCCGCCGGGACGGGACGGTCGAGCGCGCGACGCTGCGGCAGCTCTATGTCACCGAGGTGCTTGAACGCGTCGAGGCGGACGAGGCCGGGCCGGGGGAGATCGTCGCGATCGCCGGTATCCCCGAGATCACGATCGGGGAGACGTTGGCCGACCCCGACGATCCGCAGCCGCTGGGGCTGATCTCCGTCGACGAGCCCAGCCTCTCGGCGCTGATCGGCATCAACACCTCGCCGCTGGCCGGGCGCGAGGGCGATCTGCTCACCGCACGCATGCTGAAGAACCGGCTCGACGCCGAGCTGATCGGCAACGTCTCGCTGCGGATCCTGGACTCCGGACGTCCCGACGCGTGGATCGTCCAGGTGCGCGGCGAGCTGCAGCTCGCGATCCTCGTCGAGACGCTGCGGCGCGAGGGCTTCGAGCTGACCGTCGGCCGGCCCGAGGTCGTGACCCGCGAGATCGACGGCCGGCGGCACGAGCCCGTGGAGGCGCTGACCGTCGACGTGCCGGAGGAGTACCTCGGGGTGGTCACGCAGCTGCTGGCGCTGCGCAAGGCGCGAGCGACGCGGACCGTCAATCACGGCAGCGGACGGATCCGGCTCGAGTACGTTGCGCCCTCGCGCGGGCTGATCGGCTTCCACACGGAGTTCCTGACGGAGACTCGCGGGACCGGCATCGCGCACCACGTCTTCCAGGGCTACGAACCGTGGTACGGCGAGCTGGCGGGCCGTGCGACCGGCAGCCTGGTCGCCGATCGGCGCGGCGAGACGCGGGCCTACGCGCTCATGAGCCTCCAGGAGCGGGGCGCGCTCTTCGTAGGCCCGGGCATCGAGGTCTACCAGGGGATGATCGTCGGCGAGAACTCGCGCGCCGGCGACATGGACGTCAACCCGACCCGCGAGAAGAAGCTCACGAACATGCGCGCGGCCGCCGCGGACCGGACCGAGAAGCTCGTGCCGCCGCAGCCGCTGTCGCTCCAGCTCGCCCTCGAACTGCTGCGCGAGGACGAGTGCCTCGAGGTCACCCCGCTCTCGATCCGCCCCCGCAAGGTCATCCTCGACCCGAACGGGCGCGCGCGGGCGAAATCGGCGCGCGCCGAGCAGGACCAGCAGTAGCGAACAAACCCCTCGCCGGCTTGCAGTATGCTTCCCGCGCTCCGCGTGACGGGCGGGCGGCGCTACGCCCGTTTGAGGAAAGCGAGGGCCGGCCGATGGCCGATCGCAGCGAGCCCCTGAAGTTCGGGATCTTCGCGCAACCCTTCCACGAGCCCGGCGAGCATCCGACCGTCGCCTACGAGCGTGACATGGAGGTGATCGAACTCCTCGACCGCCTCAACTTCGACGAGGCCTGGATCGGCGAGCATCACAGCGCCGGCTGGGAAACCGTCGGCGACCCGGCGCTGTTCATCGCCGCGGCCGCGCAGCGCACGAGGCGCATCCGGCTCGGCACGGGCGTGGTCAGCCTGCCCTACCACCACCCCTTCACGCTCGCCCATCGCATGGTCCAGCTCGACCACCTGACCCGAGGCCGCATCAACTTCGGCGTCGGCCCCGGCGCGCTCTACTCCGACGCCTACCAGCTCGGCATCGAGCCGACGACACAACGGCGGCGGATGGGCGAGGCGCTCGACGCGATCATGCGCCTGTTGCGCGGCGAGGTCGTGACGGAGCAGACCGAGTGGTACGAGCTGCACGACGCGCGCCTGCAGATGGCCTCCTACCAGCAGCCCCACGTCCCGGTCTTCGTCGCGCACGCCACCTCGCCCGCCGGCGCGCAGGCGGCCGGGCGGCAGGGCGTGGGGATGCTCTCCGTCGCCTCCTCCGAGCTGGCGGGCGGCCTCGGCACGATGTCCCAGGCCTGGGACTGGGCCAGCGAGGAGGCCGAGCGGCACGGCAAGGAGATCGACCGCCGCAACTGGCGCGTCACGATGACCATGCACCTCGCCGACTCGCGCGAAGAGGCGCTCGAGGACATCCGCGAGGGCGTGCTCGCCCTCAACCACGGCTACTTCGGCACGCTCGGGATCCGCTTCGAGGACGGTCACGACAGCGTCGACTGGCTCGCGCAGCAGTCCGGCGTGGCGATCGGCACGCCCGACGACGCGGTGGCCGCGATCGAGGAGGTCCTCGAGGCCTCCGGCGGGGTCGGCGGCATCCTCATCAACCATCGGGAGTGGGCGCGCACGACGGGGCGGATGCGGCGCAGCTACGAGCTGTTCGCCCGCCACGTGATGCCGCGCTTCCAGGGCCAGGCGCAGCCGTTCGAGGAGAGCCTCGAGTGGGCGCGCGAGGGGCATCGCACGCTGTTCCGCCCGGTGCGCGCCGCACAGCGCCAGGCCTTCGTCGACGCCGGCATCGAGGTGCCGGACGCGCTGCGCCCGCGCGGCCGCACCCCCGAGCCGGAAGGCTAGCGGAAGCGCGGTCGCGGTCCTCCGGCCGCCGCTGGGCGACCGGACGCGCGAACCAGCGACGGCAGGCGATGGCGAGTGGAGACCCTATACTCCAGTTGCATGCCGCGCTCGCTTCTCTCAGCGACGAATGTGGCACGACGAGAGGCGGATGAGCGATGCCGAACGAGGTTCTGATCGACGAGCGCGGACCGGTCACGGTCGTCAAGATCAACCGGCCCGAGCGGCTCAATGCCTGGAGCCGCGACGTGACGGCGCAGCTCGGCGAGTACCTCGCCGGCCTCAACGAGGGCGAGTATGGGACGCGCTGCATCGTGCTCACGGGTGAAGGGCGCGCCTTCTGCTCGGGCGCCGATGTCGGCGGGCTCGCCAACAGCGCCCAGGGCGGCCGCCCGGCCTGGCGGCCACCGCACACCGACTACCACCCCGCTGATCTGTTGCGGCGTTGCGACGTGCCGATCGTCGGTGCGATCAACGGCTATGCGATCGGCATGGGCTTCGGGATCGCGCTCGCGACCGATATCCGCATCGCCGCGGATGACGCGCGCTTCCAGGTCACGCAGATGAAGCGTGGCCTCTTCGCGGACGGGGGCCTCGGCCACCTGCTGCCGCAGGCCGTCGGCGACCAGCGCGCCCTCGAGCTGATGTATACGGCGCGGATGGTGGAGGCCGAGGAGGCGCTGGAGCTGGGGATCGTACTGAAGGTCGTCCCGCGCGAGGAGCTCATGGACGCCGCGCTCGAGCTCGCCGGGCAGATCGCGGCCAGCGGCCCGATGGGGCTCGCGGCCTCCAAGCGCGTCGTCTACCAGCGCAGCGAGGAGCCGTGGCAGCGCTCGCAGGAGTTCACCGGCCTTGTCATCGAACGGTTCTTTCTCACCGAGGACTTCAAGGAGGGCGTCCAGTCCTTCGTCGAACGCCGCGAGCCGCAGTTCCAGGGACGCTAGCAGCCGCGACCACGCGCCCAGGCCGAGGGGTACACATGGCCGAGCCGAGCGCGCGCGTCCAGATCGAGGAGGGCGTCGCCTTCGCCTCCGCGGGCGGGCGGGAGCTGCGCTGCGACGTTTTCCGTCCGGCGGGCCAGACGGGACCGCAGCCGGGGGTCCTCTTCGTGCACGGCGGGAGCTGGCACAGCGGCGGGCCGTCGATGATGCGCGGCTACGGCATCCTCATGGCCCGCAACGGCTACCCCTGCGTCGCTTCCGAGTACCGCCTCAGCGACGAGGCGAAGTGGCCCGCGCAGCTCGACGATGTGCTCGCGGCGGTCCGCTGGATGCGGGATGAGGCGGGCGACCTCGGAGTCGACCCGGAGCGCCTCGTGCTGTGGGGGCTCTCCGCGGGCTCGCACATGACGCTCATGGCCGCCGCGCAGCTCGCCGGCGAGGCGAGCCCGATCGCCGCCAGCATCAACTACTACCCGATCACCAGCCTCGAGCCGGCGCTCGGCACGGCCTGGGAGCACGCCCAGCGACTGCCGGAGGATCCCGCGACGGCGGACTGGGCCGCGATGAGCCCGCTCACGCACGTCGGGGCGGGGTTCCCGCCGACGCTGCTCCTCCACGGCTCCGCCGATGCGATGGTCGCCCTCGACCAGAGCCTGCGCCTCTACGAGAAGCTGACCCGCGCCGGCGTCCCCACGGACCTCACCGTCTTCGCCGACCAGCCGCACGGCTTTGACCTCAAGCGCGAATTCGCGCTCCACTCCGTCGAGGTGGCGCGCTTCTTCCTCTCGCGCTACGCGCCGCTGAGCGGAGACGCCTCGTGAAACTGGGACTGCACCTCGCGAACTTCACCTACGACGTCGCTACGCCGGAGTTCGCGCCGAAGCTCGACGAGATCGTGAGCGGCGCCGAGGCGGCCGGCTTCGACCGCATCTCGGTGATGGACCACTACTTCCAGATTCCGGGAGTCGGCCCGGCCGAACACGAGATGTTCGAGGCGTACGGCATCCTCGGCTACATCGCCGCGCGGACCTCGCGCGTGAAGCTCGGGGTGCTCGCGACCGGGGTGACCTACCGCAACCCCGGCTTCCTCGCGAAGCAGGTCACCGGCCTCGATGTCCTCTCGCAGGGTCGCGCCTGGCTCGGGATCGGTGCGGCCTGGTACGAGCGCGAGCACCACGGCCTGGGGTGGGCGTTCCCGCCGCTGCGGGAGCGCTACGAGCGTCTCGAGGAGGCAATCCGGATCTGCCTGCAGATGTGGAGCGACGACGACGGCCCGTTCCAGGGAACGCACTACCAGCTCGCCGAGACGCTGTGCTCGCCCCGGCCGATCCAGCAGCCGCGGCCGCCGCTCATGGTCGCCGGCAGTGGCGAGCGGAAGACGCTGCGCCTCGTCGCGCGCTACGCGGATCAGTGCAACGTGATCGGCAATAGCCCCGCAGACGCGAAGCGCCTCTTCGCCATCCTCGAAGCGCACTGCGAAGCGGAGGGCACGGACTACGAGGCGATCGAGCGAACCGTCACGATGCGTTTCGATCCCGGTCCCGAGGGCGAGCGCGCCGCCGAGGTCGTCGAGAAGATCGGGGAACTCGCGGAGGCGGGCGCGCAGGCCATCCTCGGCTCCCTGCAGGGCGTCGACGATCCGCGGGTGATGGAGGCGATGGGCCGCCTCGTGATCCCGCAAGTCGCCGGAGGAGACTGAGCATGGCGATCGACCTGCGATCCGACACCGTCACGCGGCCGGGCGAGGAGCTGCGCCGGGCGATGGCGCGCGCCGAGGTCGGCGACGACGGCCGCGGCGACGACCCCACCGTGCAGCGCCTCGAGGAGGCCTCGGCCGAGCGCGTCGGCAAGGAGGCCGCGCTCTACGTGCCGAGCGGCACGATGGCGAACCTGCTCGCGCTGCTCGTCTACTGCGGCCGCGGCGACGAGGCCGTGGTCGGCTCGCAGTCGCACATCCTCCACCACGAGGCGGTGGGTGCCTCGGCGCTCGGCGGCATCAGCCTGCGCAGCGTCGCCAACGACGAGCGAGGCCGCATCGACCCCGCGGAGCTGGGAGAGGTTATCCGCGACCCCGCTACGCCGCCACGGACCACGCTGGTCTGCCTCGAGAACACGCACAACCGCTGCAATGGCGCGGCGGTCCCCCTCGACAGCATGCGCGGCGCGGTCGAGGTCGCGCGCGCCGCCGGCGCGGCGCTGCACCTCGACGGCGCGCGCATCTTCAACGCCGCGCTGACGCTGGAGACCGACGCCGCTACGATCGCCGCGCTCGCCGACACCGTCGCGTTCTGCTTCTCGAAGGGCCTCGGCGCGCCGGTCGGCTCCGTGCTGACGGGACCGCGCGAGGTGATCGATCGCGCGCGGGTGCTGCGCCGCCAGCTGGGTGGCGCGATGCGGCAGGCCGGCCTGATCGCCGCCGCCGCGCTGTACACCCTCGAACACCACGTCGAGCGGCTCGCCGAGGACCACGAGCGCGCGGCGCGCCTCGCCGGGGGGCTGGCCGCGCTGCCGGGCGCCGCCCTCGAGGTCGCCGCGCCCGAGACCAACATCGTCTTCTTCGAGATCGCCGGCGCGCTGGACGGGATCGAGTTCCGCGAGCGCCTCGCCGCCGAGGGCGTGCTGTGCAGCGGGACCGGCCCGCAGCGGGTGCGGATGGTCACGCACCTCGATGTCGATGACGCCGCCATCGATGCGGCCGTGACGGCCACGGGCCGCGTCCTCGAGGCGATGCGCGCCGCCTGAGCGCGGGTCAGCCGTCGTTGGGGAACCGCGGCATCACCTTCGTCGCGAAGGTCTCGAGGTTCTGCAGCGACTTCCCGAGCGGAAGACCCATGTGCGAGAACTCGACGAGCAGGTAGTCGAGGTGGCAGATGTCGCGTAGCTCCTCGATCTTCGCCACCACGTCGTCGGGGGAGCCGACGAGCAGGCTGCGCGGCTCCAGGAAGTCCCAGTCGAGCTTCACGTCGTCGTCGAGGACCTCGCCGGGGTTGGTAAAGACCTGCCTGCCGCGGAACGGATCGTTGAAGATGAAGGCGGACATGATGCCCTCTTCGGCATCGCGGCGCGCCTGCTCCATCGAGGGGGCGACATACATCGAGCGCATGACCGCCTGGTCTTCGCCCACGGCGAAGGGTCTGCCCTCCCGCTCCGTCCTGACCCGCGCGTAGAGCTCCATGCGTTCCCTGATCCTCAGCGCCGGCGGCTGCCAGTAGCACGCCTTCAGTCCGAGCTCGGCCGCGGTCGCCACCGATCGGTCCGTCGAGACGGTCATCCACAGCGGCGGATGGGGCTGCTGGTAGGGCCGCGGCGTCACTCGCAGCTTCGTGACGCGGTCTCCGTCCTGCCATTCGGGGTTCGGCGGATACAGCGGATGGGAGAAGACGGTGTCGTCGGCGGGGAAGCTGTAGTTGGTTCCCTGGTACGAGAAGAACTCGTTGGTCCAGATCTCCCGAACGATCTCGACCGTCTCCCGAAAGAGCTCCCGGTTCTCCGCATCCTTGCGAGGGTCCGCGTTGGGATGGAACTGCGGGCCTTCGTACGGCCAGACTCCCCGGCCGAAGCCGACCTCGACGCGTCCACGGGTCAGGTTGTCGAGGATCGCGAGGTCCTCGGCGAGCCGGATCGGGTGCCACCACGGCGCGATGTTCGCCATCTGCCCGATGCGGATCCGCGAGGTCCGCGCCGCGAGGTCCGCGCCGAGCAGGATCGGGTTCGGCAGGTCGCCCACGGCGTACGGCCCGAAGTGGTGCTCGCCGAGCCACATCGCCTCGAAGCCGAGCTCCTCGGCGAGGACGGTCTGCTCTCTGAGGTTGGCGATCAGCTGCTCGGAGGTGGTGGCCTCGCCGGCGGAGCCGGCCACGGTCGTGAACGCCGCGAACTTCATTCCTCGAAACCTCTCGCCCCGTTGGCCCTTCGGCGCTCCCGGCCGGTCGTGCTAGCCTTGCCTGCCACGATACTCCGAGGAGTCGCGCCATGCCGTCAGGCCGCAATCGAGGTCTGGTCCAGACCGTCCTGGGCCCCGTCGCTCCCTCGGAGCTCGGCGCCACCACGACCCACGAGCACCTCTACATCGACTTCGCATTCGCGTATCGCCCGGCCCCGGACTCGCCGTCCGAGGAGCTGGCGGACGAGCCGATCAGCCTCGAGAACCTCGGCTGGATCCGGCGTCACTACTACAGCAACCGCTTCAACCTGCAGTTGCTGGACCTCGATACGGCCATCGAGGAGGTCGGGAAGTTCCGCGAGGTCGGCGGCGGGGCGATCGTGGACGCGACGAGCACGGGAATCAGCCGCAATCCGGATGGGCTGGTTCGAATCTCCCGCGAAACGGGCGTTCACGTCGTCATGGGCTCCGGCTTCTACGTGGAAGCGGCCCATCCGCCCGACATGGATCAGCGAAGCGTCGAGGACCTCGCGCGCGGGATCGTCGGCGACATCGTCGAGGGCGTCGATGGCAGCGGCGTGCAGGCGGGCATCATCGGTGAGGTCGGCTGCACATCGCCGCTGGCCGCGAACGAGCGCAAGTCATTGCTCGCGTCGGCGATCGCCCAGCAGGAGACGGGCGCGGCAATCCTGATTCATCCCGGGCGACACCAGGATGCACCGCTGGAGATTCTGGACGTGCTTGCGAGCGGGGGCGCGGAGCTGTCCCGGGTGATCATGGGACACCTCGATCGCACCGTGTTCGAGTTCGACGTGCTTCAGCGCATCGCCGCGACGGGCTGCTACCTCGAATGGGACCTGTTCGGCAACGAGGGGTCGTACTACCCGCGGGCGCCCGAGGTCGACATGCCGAGCGACGCCCGGAGACTGGACTTCATCAGGCGCATCGCCGATGCGGGTTACTCCGACAGGATCGTGATCGCCCAGGACATCTTCACGAAGCACCGCCTGATCCGCTACGGGGGCCATGGCTACGGCCACATCTTCGAGAACGTCGTCCCGACGATGCGGCGCAAGGGCTTCCCGGAAGAGACGATTCAGGCGATCACCGTGGACAACCCCGCCGAGATCCTCGCGCTCGCGTAGCTCCGCCGACGGCGCCCCGGGGCGCCGGATGACGAAGGCCCGCCGGAGGCGGGCCTTGCGCGGTGTGGTTGCGTCCTCGGGGCTAGCCGGAGTTGGCCAGCTCCAGCCACGGCTCGAGTTCGGCCTCGTGGTGCCACCAGAAGCCGAAGTCGTGATCGCGGGCTGCTTCCTCGTCCGTGTTGCGGTCGCCCATGTGGTAGTAGGCGTCGGCGTCCTCGAACTTCTCCTTGACCTGGCCGAGCTGGTGCTTGGAGGCGACGAAGGCGGGCTCGATTTCGAGTGCCGCCCACATGCGGCGTTGGCTGCTCAGCGGGCGGTCCGAGCAACTGCCGACGATAAAGCCCTCGTCGATCGCCCTCCGCACCATCTCGACGGTGACGCCGCCCGGCGGGTCTCCCAGCTCGAGCGTTCCGTCGATGTCAAAGCTCAATAGGATCGCCACGCAGTAACCTCCTGGCTCCGTGTACGCCGGGGAGTATCGCCAGCAAACCGCTAGGCCGCAACGGGTGCGGCCCGGAGCGAGGTCGGCGAGCTCCGGGTGCTAGTCGGGGACCGAGCTGAACGCCAGCGCGGCGGCCCGGAACGGGAGCACCCCGATCGTGACCGCGACCTCGGCCTTGATCGCCACCTGGCGTTCGCCCGCGCGGCCCTGCAACTGCTCCATCGGGTCGGTGATGAAGACCGTGCGCATCCGTCCGGTGCCCATGTTGCCGCCGCCCGAGTTGATCGGGTTCGGCCCCTTGAGCGAGATGTCGCCTGCGTAGAAGTCGTGCGCGTCGCCTCGCTTGACGCCGCGCCAGCCGAAGGCCTCGAGGAAGTACTGCGTGAATACCGCGAAGCCGTCGTACGGCGCGAAGACATCGATGTCCTCCGGCCGCAGGCCGGAGCCGGCATACGAGCGCCGCGCCTGGGTGGAGGTCCACTCCTCGGTGTCGTTGAGGGTCTCGACAAGGCTGCGCGGGGCGAACTCGCTCTCCGTGTGGTCGAGGACGTAGACAGGCTTCTGCTTCATGTCCTTCGCGCGCTCGGCGGTGGTGACCACGTAGCAGGCGCCGGCCTGCACGGGCCGGTCGCAGTCGAAGATGCTGAGGTTCTGCGCGATCCAGCGGCCGTTGAGGTAGTCCTCCTCGGTGAACGGCTCGGGCTCGTGCTGGGCGTAGTAGCTGTACGGCCAGAGCAGCCCGTTGTTGTGCTCCTGGACGATGAAGGGGGCCAGCCGGTCGTGGTTCGTCCCGTACTTCCGGGCGTACTGCTCGAAGACGTAGCCCTGGCCGGACAGCCCCCAGCCGTAGGGGTAGGTCCACTGGGTCGCTCCCGGCGCCGCGAGGCTCGGGTTCTGGTGGTAGCGGCCCTCGATGTTCCCGTTCGGGTAGGGCACGAGGCAGACCTCGCAGCGCCCGTCGCCGACGACCTGGGCGGCGAGGCCGATCAGGTTCCAGAGGGTCGCGCCGTGCGAGTTCAGGTACTTCACGTTCGGGAGGTTCATCGTCTTGCGCAGCCACTCGGCCGTCACGTAGGTGAGCCCGTCCTCCGAGTCGTACGGCGGGTCGAAGAAGGGCCGCTCCGGGCCCCACTGCGAGCCGAGGCTCGCGTGGTTGGTCTGCCCGCCCGCCGAGGTGACGATGCCGTCGACGTCCTCGGGGCTGATGCCGGCGTCGTCCATGGCGGCGCGGGCAGCCTCGATGACGTAGGCGCCCAGCGTCTTGTCCATGCTGACGCCGTCCCAGCGGCGGTCGGTGTTCTTCGAGTGGCCGCGGCCGGCGAGCGCGACCTTGCCGCGATGCTCCCAGATGCCGACGGGATCCTCGTTGCGCTCCCAGTGAAGCTCGTTTGCCATGAGTTGTGCCTCCCTGCGCAGTCCCGGCTGCTAGTCGGGGACCGTGCTGAACGCCAGCGCCGCGGCCGAAATCGGGAGCACCCCGATCGTGACCGCGATCTCGGCCTTGGTGGCGATCTGCCGATCGCCGGCGCGGCCCTGCAGTTGCTCCATCGGGTCGGTGATGAAGACGGTCCGCATGCGGCCGGTGCCCATGTTGCCGCCGCCCGAGTTGATCGGGTTCGGCCCCTTGAGCGAGATGTCCCCGGCGTAGAAGTCGTGCGCCTCGCCTCGCTTCACCCCGCGCCAGCCGAAGGCCTCGAGGAAGTACTGCGTGAACACCGCGAAGCCGTCGTACGGCGCGAAGACGTCGATGTCGTCGGGCCGCAGGCCGGAGCCGGCGTAGGAGCGGCGCGCCTGGGTGTCCGTCCACTCCTCGGTGTCGTCGAGGGTTTGCGTGAGGCTGCGCGGGGTGAACGCGGTCTCCGTGTGGTCGAGGATGTAGACCGGCTTCTGCTTCATGTCCTTCGCGCGCTCGGCGGTGGTGATCACGTAGCAGGCCCCGGCCTGCACCGGCCGGTCACAGTCGAAGATGCTGAGGTTCTGGGCGATCCAGCGGCCGTTGAGGTAGTCCTCCTCGGTGTACGGCCCGGGCTCGTGCTGCGCGTAGTAGCTGTGCGGCCAGAGCAGGCCGTTGGCGTGCTCCTGGACGATGAACGGCGCCATGCGGTCGTGGTTCGTCCCGTACTTGCGGGCGTACTGCTCGAAGACGTAGCCGTGCACGGACTGCCCCCAGCCGTACGGGAAGTTCCACTGCGCCGGTCCGGGCGCCACGAGGGTTGGGTTCTGGTGGTAGCGGCCCTCGATGTTCCCGTTCGGGTAGGGCACGAGGCAGACCTCGCAGCGCCCGTCGCCGACGACCTGGGCGGCGAGGCCGATCAGGTTCCAGAGGGTCGCGCCGTGCGAGTTTGTGTAGTGGACGTTCTCGAGGTTCATCGTCTTGCGCAGCCACTCGGCCGTCACGTAGGTGAGCCCGTCCTCCGAGTCGTACGGCGGGTCGAAGTAGGGCCGGGTCGGGCCCCACTGGCCGCCGAGGCTCGCGTGGTTGGGCTGCCCGCCCGCCGAGGTGACGATGCCGTCGACCTCGTCGGGCGAGATGCCGGCGTCGTCCATCGCCGCGCGGGCGGCCTCGATGACGTAGGCGCCGAGCGACTTGTCGAGGCTTACGCCGTCCCAGCGGCGGTCGGTGTTCTTCGAGTGGCCGCGGCCGGCGAGCGCGACCTTGCCGCGGTGCTCCCAGATGCCGACGGGATCCTCGTTGCGCTCCCAGTGAATCGCGCGTGCCATGGCGTGCGCCTCCCTGCCCCGCGCCCCCGGTGGTGTGATCCGCCACGAGGGCGTCAACTCGCCTCGACGGCCACCCGCTCCGGGATCAGCCGATCCGGCGAAACCCCGGCGGCGCTGCCGGAGGGCTGGTGCTCATGCACGCCGCATTCTGCCACGATCCGCCGGGCCGCAACGGGTGCGGCCCGGATCGCAGCCGGCGAGCCCCCGACTGCTAGTCGGGGACCGTGCTGAAGGCCAGCGCGCCGGCGTTGATCGGCAGTACGCCGATCGTGACCGCGGTCTCGGCCTTGATCGCCACCTGGCGTTCACCCGCGCGGCCCTGCAACTGCTCCATCGGGTCGGTGATGAAGACCGTGCGCATGCGGCCGGTGCCCATGTTGCCGCCGCCCGAGTTGAGCGGGTTCGGTCCCTTGAGCGAGATGTCGTCCGCGTAGAAGTCGTGCGCCTCGCCTCGCTTGACGCCTCGCCAGCCGAAGGCCTCGAGGAAGTACTGCGTGAACACCGCGAAGCCGTCGTACGGCGCGAAGACGTCGATGTCCTCCGGCCGCAGTCCGGACCCGGCGTACGAGCGCCGCGCCTGCGTGTCCGTCCACTCCTCTGTGTCGTCGAGGGTCTGGACCAGGCTGCGCGGGTTAAAGCTGCTCTCCGTGTGGTCGAGGACGTAGACAGGCTTCTGCTTCATGTCCTTCGCGCGCTCGGCGGTGGTGACGATGTAGGCGGCCCCGGCCTGCACCGGCCGGTCGCAGTCGAAGATGCTGAGGTTCTGGGCGATCCAGCGGCCGTTGAAGTAGTCCTCCTCGGTGAACGGCTCGGGCTCGTGCTGTGCGTAGTAGCTGTACGGCCAGAGCAGGCCGTTGGCGTGCTCCTGCACGACGAATGGCGCCATGCGGTCGTGGTTGGTCCCGTACTTCCGCGCGTACTGCTCGAAGACGTAGCCCTGGCCGGAGAGCCCCCAGCCGTATGGATAGGTCCACTGGTTCCGTCCCGGCGCGTCGAGGCTCGGGTTCTGGTGGTAGCGGCCCTCGATGTTCCCGTTCGGGTAGGTGACGAGGCAGACCTCGCAGCGCCCGTCGCCGACGACCTGGGCGGCGAGGCCGATCATGTTCCAGAGCGTCTCGCCGTGAGAGTTCACGTACGTGGCGTTCTGGAGGCCCATCTGCCTCCGCAGCCACTCGGCCGTCACGTAGGTGAGTCCGTCCTCGGAGTCGTACGGCGGGTCGAAGACGTCCCGCAACGGCCCCCACTGCGAGCCAAGGCTGATGTGCCCAGCCTGACCGCCCCCCGAGGAGACGATGCCGTCGACCTCGTCGGGGCTGATGCCCGCGTCGTCGATCGCGGCGCGGGCGGCCTCGACGACGTAGGCGCCCAGCGTCTTGTCCATGCTGACGCCGTCCCAGCGGCGGTCGGTATTCTTCGAGTGACCCCGGCCGACGAGCGCGACCTTGCCGCGGTGCTCCCAGATGCCGACCGGATCCTCGTTGCGTTCCCAGTGAATCTCGTTTGCCATGAGTCGTGCCTTCCCTAGCTTCTAGGTCTCAAGTCGAATCGGTCGTCGCCGCGAGAGCGTCAGCTCTGCTCGACGACTCGCCACTCCGGGATCATCTGGTCGTCGGACACCGCGATGAAGTAGACCTCCACCTCCGCTCCGACGGGCACCTCGTTCACGGGCACGCCGGGGAGGTTGGAGAAGAAGTTGATCTGGGGGTCTTCCTCGAGCGAGATCACGGCGTTGTTGAACGGCTGCTCCTCGTGCCAGGCCATGATCCGCGAGTCGTAGGTGACGGAGTAGCCGTTGATGACGCCGCGGCCGCTGGTCTCCATCCAGTCGAGGTGGAGGTGCCAGCCGCACTCGCGGCATTCCGCCTCCGGCGGGAACTGCTTGCGGTCGCACATCGTGCAGACCTGGATGATCAGCCGCTCCTCGTTACAGGCGTCCCAGAACGGCTTACTCAGGGCGTCGGGGACCGGAATCGGTCTCGGCATGCGGGGCCTCCTTGATCTCGTACCGCGTATCCGCATCGCGTTATCGCGTACCGCGTATCCGCATCGCGTATTCCGCGGCGAGAGTAACGCAGCACCGCAACCCGGCGCTACACGTTGGCTACTCGCGGTACTCGCTCAGGTGGACGATCCGCGCCTCGTGACCGTCGCCGTCCGCCTCGAGGATGGCGACGGTGCCGAGCTGGCGACGCTGCCACGGCAGCATCGTGCTGCCGGGGTTCACGAACAGGATGCCCTGGTGCCGCTCTACCATCGGGACGTGCGTGTCGCCGAAGACCACCGCCTCGACGCGCTCGCCGAAGAACTTCTCGAGGTAGTCGCCGATCGGCTCGTCCGCGCCGACCTGGCGCTCGATGATGCCCGGCACCACCTCGAAGCCGTGGCCGATGATGATCAGCTCGTGCACGAGCCCGAGCGGGCGCCCGCCGATGTCGAGCACGCGCTTGTAGCCCACGCGCGGGTCGCCGACGCAGGGCGCCGGCGGCACCTCCACCGCGATCACCGGCGCGATCTGCTCCAGCCAGTCGAGGCACTCCGAGGTGTAGACGTCACCGGCGTGCAGGATCAGGTCGACGCCCTCGAAGGCGCGCTCGACTTCGACCGGCGGGTGCTTGCCCATGGCCGGGGTATGCGTGTCCGAGATCAGGCCTGCTCGCACGGTGGCTCCTTGCTGTTGCCGCGCCGCCAGTGTGCCGGACCGCGTCCCGACGCGCATCGGCTTTCGGCGGGGCTGCGCGTAGATGTCCGGCCGGGGAAGATGCGCGGGGCGACGGTCGGAAGGCGACCGTCCCAGCTCCGCGGC
Source organism: Dehalococcoidia bacterium (assembly GCA_965207415.1). Taxonomy (GTDB): domain Bacteria; phylum Chloroflexota; class Dehalococcoidia; order UBA2979; family UBA2979; genus VXMT01. The sequence goes on along the minus strand of CBDBMD010000003.1, from coordinate 1,654,529 downwards.
TCGCCGCACTGACGGACGACGAGGACGAGACGGATGAACGCAAGCCTCAAGTCAGCGATCGCCATCCTCGCAGCCGCGCTGCTGTCGGTCGCGCTGCTGGGCTGCACGTCCGAGCCCTCGCCCGAGCCGACTCCGGAACCCACGGCCGCGCCCTCGCCGGCGACCCCAGCGCCAACTCCGGAGGCCACGGCCACTCCCACCGCGACGCCGACGCCCACGCCAAGCCCGACGCCGACGGCCACCCCCACCGCGACGCCCACGCCCACCGCGACGCCTGCGCCGGTGGCGTTCGAGCCCGGCGAGCCGCTGCCGCTCGATCCGGCGGTGGTCAGCGGCACGCTCGGCAACGGTCTGACCTACTACGTCAGGCACAACGAGGAGCCGCGCGAGCGGCTGCAACTGTCCCTCGCCGTCAAAGCCGGCTCCGTCCTCGAAGACGAGGAGCAGCGCGGACTGGCCCACTTCGTGGAGCACATGGCCTTCAACGGCACGGAGCGCTTCGCGAAGCAGGAGATCGTCGACTACCTCGAGTCGATCGGCGGCTCCTTCGGCCCCGACCTGAACGCCTCGACCGGCTTCGATTCCACGATCTACTTCCTTGAGGTCCCGACCGACGATCCCGAGATTCTCGAGAACGCGTTCCGGATCCTCAGTGACTGGGCCTACGCCATCTCGTTCGAGCCCGAGGAGGTCGAGCTGGAGCGCGGCGTGGTGCTGGAGGAGTGGCGCGTCTCCCAGGGGTTCTCCTCCCGCTTCCAGAACAACCTGATTCCGCTGCTCTTCGGCTCCTCGCGCTACGCGGAGCGGGCCCCGATCGGCCTGACCGAGGTCATCGAGGCGGCGTCTGTGGAGCAACTGCGCGCCTACTACGAGCGCTGGTACCGCCCCGACCTGATGGCCGTGGTGGCCGTCGGTGACGTCGATCCCGATCTGATCGAGGCCAAGATCCGGCAGTACTTCGCGTCACCTCCCGAGGGCGAGGCGGCCCAGCCTCGCGCCGCCGTCGCGGCGCCCACCATGCTGCCGAGCTACGGCGTCCCCGACAACGCCGAGCCGATCGTCGACGTCTTCACGGACCCCGAGGCGCCCGGCACGCAGGTGACCCTGGTCCGCAAGGTTGCTCCCGACACCGGGCAGGATGTCGAGGCCTTCCAGCGCTTCGCCGTGCAGGAACTCGCCTTCATGATGCTCAACGCGCGGCTCTTCGAACGGGGCCAGACCCCCGATCCCCCGTACCTCTGGTCCGGGACGGGGCGCTCCTCATTCGTCCAGCCTCTCGACATCCTGACCTTCACGATCGTCGTCGAGCCGACCGGGACCGAGCGTGGGTTCGAGGCGCTGCTCGAAGAGCTGCAGCGCGCTGCCCGGCACGGCTTCACCGCCAGCGAGCTGGATCGCGAGAAGGCCAACCTGCGCAGCTCCGTGGAGAGCGCCTACAAGCAGCGCGATCAGCAGCCCTCGGCGCGACTGGCCGCCGAGTACAGGGATCACTTCCTCTCGGGCTCGCCGGTTCCCGGCATCGAGGTCGAGTGGGCGCTGTTCCAGTCCGTGCTCCCGCAGATCTCGCTGACCGAAGTCGATGCCGTGGCGGCGTCGTGGACGGCGTCCGGAAACACCGTGCTCCTCGTCCTCGGTCCCGAGGCGATCGACCCGACCGGCGGCGACGCACTGGCCGCGGTCTTGCAGGCTCAGCTCGAGGGCGCCGGCGAACTGGCGGTGGAGGCGTACGCGGACACCGTCGGCGATGCCCCACTGCTCGCGACCATCCCGACTCCGGGCGGCATCGTCGAGGAAGAGGAGATCGAGGCGCTCGACGCCGTGCGCTGGACGCTGTCCAACGGCGTCACGGTGATCGCGAAGCAGACCGACTTCCGCGACGACGAGGTGCTCTTCACCTCGTTCAGTCCGGGAGGACACTCGCTCGTCGCCGACGCCGACCACGTCTCGGCCCTCCACGCCGCCGCGATCGCGTCCGGCAGCGGCGTTGGCGAGCACGACAGCGTCGCCCTCGACAAGCTGCTCGCCGGCAAACGCGTCTCGGTGTCGCCCTTCATCAACGGGCTGTTCGAGGGCCTGAGCGGCAACGCCTCCCCCGAAGACCTCGAGACGATGTTCCAGTTGGTCTGGCTCTATGCGACCGCGCCGCGGCTCGATCCGACCTACTTCTCTACGTACGAGGCGGGCCTGCGCACCTCCGCGGAGACCCGCCCCACCCAGCCCGACGCGGTGCTGTACGACCGGGTGAACACTTTGCTGGCCCAGGAGCACCTCCGGCGCCGGCCGCTCAGCCTCGAGCTGGTCGACGAACTCAGCCTCGAGCGCGCGGAGGCGGTCTACGCCGAGCGCTTCGCCGACCTCGGCGACGCGACGTTCGTGTTCGTGGGCGCCTTCGACTGGGACGAACTGCGCTCGCTGACGGCCACCTACCTCGCCAGTCTCCCGTCCGGCGGGCGCAGCGAGGACTGGCGTGACGTGGGCATCGACCCGCCGCAGGGCGTGGTGGACGAAGTCGTCCGCAGCGGCATCGAGCCGCGGAGCAACACGATCTGGGTCTTCGCCGGCGAGGCGGAGTGGGCCGAAGGCGAGACGCTGGCGCTCGATGTGGCCGGCGAGATGCTCGGGACCCGCCTGCGCGAACGGGTGCGGGAACAGCTCGGCGGCACCTACGCCATCTTCGTCAGCGCCGGCGCCAGCCTGATCCCGGACTCCGAGTACCAGGTCGCGATCATCTTCGGCAGCGACCCGGCCCGCGTCGACGAACTCCTCGGCGAGGTCGCGGTCGAACTCGACTGGCTGCGCGCGGGCGGCGAGCAGGAGTACCTGGACTCGGTCAAGGAGCAGCTCCGCAGCTCTCGCGAGGAGAGCCTGCGCGAGAACGGCTTCTGGCTGGGCCAGATCCGAAGCGCGGCGCAGCAAGGCCGGCCGCTCGATGACATCAACCGCTTCGATGCACAGCTGGACGCGCTGACGCTGGAGGACATCGCGGCCGTGGCCGGCCGCTCCCTGCCCGAGGACCGCTACGTGCGCGTCTCCCTGTTCCCCGAGGAGAACTAGACCCGACGGCACAGACGTTGCCTGGCGCGGGTGGGTACCGCGCCCGGCCTGTGCTGTCGCGATGCAGCTGCCGCAGGCGCCGCCTTTCGGGTAGCGGACGGACGAAGAGCTTTATGATATATAGTATCGTTTAATCGCAGGAGACTCTCGTGACTGGACGACTGACGCCTGCCCTTGCCCTCCTACCCGTCGTGGTCGTGGTGGTGGCCGGCGTGGTCCTGCTGATCATCCGGTCCGGCGCCGCGGATGGACGCACGGCCGGCCTGACGGCTGAAGCCACGCTGGCAGCGCCGCACGGCGCTGCCGTGGGCACGGTCAGGTTCCAGCAGACTGCCAGTGGTGTCCTGGTCATCGCGGAAGTCGATGGGTTGGCCCCGGGCGGCCACGCCTTCATCATCCACGAGGTCGGGGCGTGCACGCCCGACTTCGCCGCCGCCGGCGACCACTTCGACCCGACCGACGCGGAACACGGCTTCATCCACTCGGCCTGGAAGCGCGACGGAGCGGGTGAAGCGCACAGCGGCGATCTGCCCAATATCTACGCAGCCGCTGACGGATCCGCCCGCGCCGACTTCTTCACCGTTGGGATCACGCTGGACGCGGGGCCGCAACATTCCGTATTCGACGCTGACGGCTCCGCCATCATCGTGCACGAACGGCCGGACTCCTATGGACAGTACGAGTCGGACACCGGCGCGCGCGTAGCCTGCGGCGTCATCAGGCGCTCATAGACTTCGCTGCGCCTCCGGACAGAGACACTTGCCACATCGCGGCCGGCAGCGAGCCGCCGGTCACCGGCAGTCGACAGCGTCCCCGACACGACAGCTAGCCGACCGGGGGTAGCCCTTCGAGGCGTCGCACGTCGTTGAGGGTCTCCATGACGCGCTGCCGGAACGGCGCGTACTGGACCTCGAACTCCTCGACGAGGCGCGAGTTGTCCATCAGGAAGAGACTCGAGAGCTCGTATCCGCCCTCGTCCTCCCCGAACGTGATCTCGGCAGCGGGCAGGAACTCGCGCACGAGGTCGGCGAGCTCGCCGAGGTTCATCGAGTTCCCGCCCGAGTTGTAGATCGAGTGGGCCGTCTCCTCGGCGAGCGTGACGCGCAGGAGCACCTCGGCGATGTCCTCGACGTGGAGGGGCAGCGTCATCATGTCGCGGTACGGGAAGTGGATGGGCTCGTTACGCGCGGGGAGCACCTGGCACTGAACGTGGTTCAGCGAGCCCCGGATCTTGTCCGGGCCGGTGATGTTCGCGGGGCGCACGCCGGTGATCGCCATGTCGTAGGCGCGGTTGTACCAGTCCGCCTGGTGCTCGTTGAAGATCTTGGAGACCGCGTAGAGGCTCGTGCCCAGCCGGGCCTCCTCCTCCGTCACCAGGTGCTCGCCGTGCAGCCGCTGCGGACCGTAGACGGCGAGCGAGCTCGCGTAGACCACCCGGCGAATCCCGAGGATGCGAGCCGCCTCGAAGCAGTTGTCCATCCCGAGGATGTTGAGCCGCACCTGCGGGTGCGGGTCGTCCTCGGTCTGGCCCAGGGTGTAGGCGAGGTTGAGGACGCGGTCGGGCTTGCTCGCCACGAGTGCCTCGATGACGTCGTCCATGAGGGTGATGTCGCCGTGCGTGATCTGGACCCGGTCGCGAAGCGGGTCGAGCGCCGGCGCGTTCGGCGCGATGTCCATGCAGTGGACCTCGTGCCCGTGCTCGACCAGCTTGCGCATCACCCGCGTCCCGATGAAGCCGCTTCCGCCAAGTACCGCAACGCGCATCCCGCACCAACCTTCCCTCGCCTTGCGCCAATGTAGCGCGAGCGGAGCGATCTATCGATTCGGGGCGGGCGGCGGCCCGTTGCGGATCAGGCGCCCGCCGCGCAACCATCGCTCCGGGAGGTACGGCGATGGCGCAGCGGCCCGCGATCGTGGTGCTCGGGAGCATCAACATGGACCTGGTCGCCATCGCCCCCGCGCTGCCCCAGCCCGGGCAGACCGTGCTGGGAGAGAGCTTCGCCACCCTGCCGGGCGGCAAGGGTGCGAACCAGGCCGTCGCCGCCGCCCGCCTCGGCGCGGACGTCCGCATGATCGGCAGGGTGGGCGACGATGCGTTCGGCCCGCTGCTGCTCGCAAGCCTCGAGGCAAGCGGAGTGAACGTGGAGGACGTGACGACCACGCCCGGTACGTCGTCCGGCATCGCCGTGATCCTGCTCGACGACCAGCGGCAGAACTACATCGTCGGGATCTACGGCGCGAACATGGCGTGCGACGAGTTGGAGGTGCGGGCCGCGGACCGCGCGCTCGAGGGCGCGGACGCGCTCCTGCTGCAAATGGAGATCCCGCTCGACGTGTCCCTCGAGGCCGCCGCGATCGCCCGGCGGCGGGGCGTGCCGGTGATCCATGACCCCGCGCCGCCCTCGCCGCTCCCCGACTCCGCCTACGCCGCGCTCGACGTGATCGCTCCCAACCAGTCCGAGGCCGAGGTGCTGACCGGGATCGCCGTCGAGGGCATCGACTCCGCGCTCGAGGCGGCGCGAGTCCTCCGGACGCGAGGCGCGCGAACCGCCATCGTGAAGCTGGGCGAGCAGGGCGTCGTCTATGCGTCGAGCACTGGCGAGGGGCACGTGCCCGCCTTCGCGGTCGACGCAGTCGACACCGTGGCGGCGGGGGACGGGTTCGCAGGCGCGCTCGCGGTCGCGCTCGCCGAAGGCAGGCCGCTGGAACGTGCGGTCCGCTTCGCCGCCGCCGCCGCCGCACTCGCCGTCACGAGGCGTGGAGCGCAGGACGCGATGCCCGCGCGCAGCGAGGTGGAGTTGTTGCTGGCCTCGCAGCATTGACGCGTGCGCCGGCCGGACGCCCTCGGTCCTCGCCCGCCGCGCCCGCCATCCGAATAGACGTGAGCAATAGCGAGTGTCTCCTATAGGCTATTGAATCTCCAGGCGCAAGTTTGTACGACGCGTAACGAGCGCATAAGCGCGAGGCGTTATTGTGTCTAGAAGTGCGTCGCTACAGTTGCTTGTGTAAGCAAAATATAGGGTGCTTGTTTGACCGAATAAGTGCTTGTTACAGGAAGTTTGGATGTACGCTTAATTGGGGGACGGATGGGCGGACTGATTCGTGAATGAAATCACAGCGCTAGAGCCCTGTAATTCCATTCACAAACGCGGCCAGGGGGCCATCCTGGATTGAGGAAAGAGAGGTGCGCGATGCATCTCCGGACAGGCAGCTTCGCAGCACTGATCGTCCTGCTGGCGATCCTCGCGGTGCTCCCACCACGCGCCGACGCCCAGTCGGGCGGGGGCGACGCAGAGACCATCGGTGTCGGCCTCGAGTGGGTCGTGTCGGGCGAGTTGACCGCGGAGGACGGCGGCAGCGTCCGCTACGCATTCGAGGCGACCGCCGGGGCGCCGTACATCATCGAGGCGAAACCGGCGTACACGTTCACCGAGGTGGACGAGTCCGGCGATGGCGGCTACCTGCTGATGGTGCCCGGGTACATGCTCGACGTCAGCATTCTCGGGATCTTCGACGCCGAGGGCGTGCGGGTGCTGGGCGAGCAGGATCAGGGCGGGTTCACGCTCAACGCCGCCCGCGCGTTCTTCGTCCCGCCCGCTGACGGGATCTACTACATCGACGTGGGGGCCGGAGCCCAGGACCGGCGGGGGCTGGGGCACTTCACGCTCTCCGTGCGGCGCGACGACCACGCGGACGACTACCGTACCCAGCCGGGCGTCGTGCTCCGGCCCGGCGAGTCCATCGACGCAGTCATCGACTCCGACGTCGCCCCGGACGACGAGCGCTTGAACTCCTGGGACTGGAAGCCCGTCACCTGGTCGGACATTCCCATACAGCAGCGGCCGCGCCAGGGTATCGAGATGCTCGACGACCGCGACCTGTTCCGCTTCGAGATCGCCGTCGAGGGCATCTACCGGCTCAAGGTGGAGAGCGAACCGATCGAGGCGCAATCCGAGCGCGACGGGCCCGCCGGGATCTGGGAGATCAAGGAATACATGGGCAACCTGTACGCCTACCCGGAGAACGGGCCCGCACTGTCGTCCGTCTATTGGTACGCACCCGGCACGTACTACGTCGAGGTGGGCACGGCGTACGAGAGCAGCGGCAACACTGTCGATTACACGGTGTTCCTGGACGCGATCCCGCTGACCGACGAGATCCCGGATTGCCCCACCGGCGATTCGGAGGACTGCATGCTGCGGATCGGGCGCGACACGACCGGGCTGATCGACGGCCTCCTCGATGTTGACGCCTGGTCGGTGCGCCTCGAGGGCGGCAAGACCTACGTCGTGCACGCGAAGGGCGCCGGCGACCGCTCGGGAGGCGACGACAACGGCGGCACGCTCGGCGACCCGTTCCTCGCCCTCCGGAATCCGTCGGAATCCACGGTCGCCGCTAACGACGATGCCGCTGCCGACAACCGGAACTCGCGCCTCACGTACATCGTGCCGACCGACGCGGGCGGGGTGTACACCGTCCTGGTGAACCGGGGAGCCGGGGGCACACCGAGGCTTGCCACCTACACCGTCCTGGTCGAGGAAGTGGACCCACCACCCCTTGACGAGACCGCGGACTGCCCGGCGACTCGCCCGACCCACTGTGTGGTAGGCGTCGGCGAATCGAAGCGCGGGATGATCGGACGGGCCGAGGACGGCAGCCTCGATGAGGACGCCTGGGAGCTGCGGCTCGAGGCCGGGAAGCGCTACATCATCGAAGTCAGGGGCGCGGGCGATCTGTCCGGTGACAACGACAACGCCGGGACGCTTCCGAACCCGTCCGTGGCGCTGCTTGATGAGTCGTCGGGGATCTTCATCGCTGGAAACGAGGACGTGTCCCTTGTGAACCGCAACGCCAGGCTGGTCAGCGCCGGCCCGGTCGAGGAAGGCGGCGTGTACGTGGTCTTCGTGACCGGGACGCCCCGAGTCGGCGGGAGCCCAGGCACCTACACCCTGTCCGTCGAGGTGGTGGAGCGGGCGGAGTAGCACAGCGTTCGCGCAGTTGGGGGCGCCGCCGCGATCCGCGGTGGCGCCCGGCTCCCGGGCGGAACGAGCTGGAGCTGCTCCTGGCCTCGCAGCCACGACGGAGCCGGCGCACTGCCGGTTGCGCGCACTCCGATGAGGGCTCTCTGGCGGGTCGAGGGAACGATCCGGCCTCACGGCGCGTATCTCCTGTCACGATGGTATTGGCGCGGGTTGATGCGAGGCGCGGACACCACCCCGGCCGGCCGGCGGAGGGCGAGGGGCGTATGACCGACGACGAGGCCGTCCTGCGCTGCCAGGAGGGGGATCGCGAGGCCTTCCGCCACCTGGTCGAGCAGTACAAGGGCCCGCTCTTCGGCACCGCCTACCTGCTGACGGGCAACGCGGCCCAGGCCGAGGAGTACGTCCAGGATGCGTTCCTGCTGGCCTGGCGCGGCATCCGCACCTTCCGGCGCGGCAGCGCGCTGAAACCCTGGCTGATGCGCATCCTCGTGAACGCCGTGCGCTCCCAGCAGCGCAAACGCTCGCTCGCAACGGTCCCCCTCGAGGAGTCGATCCCGCTCGGCACGCCAGCCGGCCAACACGAAGCAATCGAGGCGAGCGAAGACCGCCAGGCCGTGCGGCAAGCGCTCGCCCAGCTCAGTCCCGAGCACCGCCAGGTGGTGGTGCTGCGCTACTTCGCCGACCTCACGGTGGCGCAGGTTGCGCAGTCCGCCGGGGTGCGCGAGGGAACGGTCAAATCCCGGCTCCACAGGGCGCTCCGCCACATGCGTGAGTTGCTGGAGCAATCCGGCGGGATGGAGGTCGCAGGCAATGGCGCGTAACGACTCCCCCGATCACGAGTTGGAGCGCCGGCTCCGCGAGCACTTCTCGGAAGAGGCTCGAGACCTGCGCGCCCCCGAAGACCTCTGGGATCGCCTGGAGGGGAGCCTGGGACCACAGCAGGAGCCACGCTTCGCGTTCTGGCGTCGCGCAAAGGCGTTCACGGCCACGCGGGACTGGGTCCCCGCGGCAGCGGCGGCAGGCGTGGCGGTTGTGGCAGTCGCGATCGGGGTCTGGGCCTTCACCGGCAACCTCGGCGGTGACGGCGATGGCTCGACGCCGCCGATCGCGGCCCCGGTCGCCACGCCGGCAGCGCCCGCCCCCCCTGCCACGATTGCCACCCCGACTCATTCGACCCCCACCGCCACGATTGACACCCTGATCGATCCCCAGGCGTTTCCGGTGGACAGCCAGTCCTCGACGACTGAGAACAACATTGCCGAGCTCGACGCGGCGTTCGGTTCCTCCTCCAGCAGTAGCGGCGGCCCTAGCGAGCGGAAGGCAGAGGCGGCCGCCACCCCTACGGCGGCGGCTGCGGCAACGCCGGCCCCCGCCGCCACAGCAGCTCCCACCGCCGAGCCGAAGGCCGAAACGCCTGTCGACGCTGCCGCCAACGGCCCCCGCGAGGCCGACGCCGGCGGCACGGCCGACGAGGCCGCCATGCCCGAGGAGCCGGCCGAAGCCGACGCAGCCATGCCCGAGGAGGCAGAGGCGGCCGACGCGAGCGACTCGGCTGCTGCGCCTCCCGCGAGCGGCGGCGCCCCGAGTGAGCCCGAGGCGGCGGCGGCCCCTCAGCAGCAGCCGCAGCAGCCTCCGGCGACGACCTTCCAGGACTACGGCCGCACGCTGTTCACGGAGACCTCCACCGACGCCGTCTCCACGTTCAGCCTGGACACGGACCGCACGTCCTACTTCCTCGCGCTGACCTGGGCGCAGAACGGCTACACCGTCGAGCCGGACTCGGTGCGTGCCGAGGAGTGGATCAACGCCTTCGACTACGGCTACGCGGCGCCCGGCGACGACCGCAGCTTCGCCATCACCAGCGACGTGGTGGCGCATCCGCTCGAGGGCGACCGGCACCTCGCTCGCGTCGCCTTCCAGGCGCCGGCGCTGAGCGACAGCACGCCGCTGAACGTCACGCTGGTTCTCGATGCGTCGGGCTCCATGTCCTACGGCAACCGCGTCGCCATCGCGCGCGAGGCGGCGGAGACGATCCGCCAGAGCCTCGGCTCGCGCGACCGCATCGCCGTCGTCCACTTCACCAACAGCGTCATCGACGCCTACACGGTCGAGCACAGCGCACCCGACAACCCGGGCGTGGCGCAATCGATCTCCAACCTGCAGCCCCACAGCAGCACGAACGTGCAGGCCGGGCTCAACCTCGGCGTGCGGCTCGCCGATGCGGCGAGGCGCGAGCGGCCGGAGGCGTTCAACTACATCATCCTGATGTCGGACGGCGTCGCGAACGTGGACGCCACGAACCCGTTCGCCATCCTCGAGTCCGCCGCGGACACGGACAGCACGAACCCGCTGCGCCTGATCACGGTCGGCGTCGGGATCGAGAACTACAACGACTACCTGCTGGAGCAGCTCGCGCAGCACGGCAACGGCTGGTACCGCTACCTCGACAACACCACCCAGGCGCGGGAGACGTTCAGCCGGGAGCAGTGGCTGGCGCTCTCCACGCCGTTCGCCGACCAGACGCGCGCCCAGGTGACCTGGGACCCCGCCCTCGTCCAGGCGTGGCGCATCGTCGGCTACGAGAACCGCATCACGCCGGACCACACCTTCGAGCAGGACCGCAAGGAGTTCGCCGAGCTCCCCTCCGGCTCCTCGACGACGGTGTTCTACGAGCTGGTCCTCCACGAGGGCTCCCGCGACCGCTCCGCGGCGCTGGGCAGCGTGGAGCTGCGCTGGGTCGACCCGGCCTCCGGGGCCTCGCGCAGCCAGAGCGCCAGCGTCTCCGGCCACACGGGCGCCTCGTTCGCGGGCGGCGACCGCTACCTGCGGCTGGGCGCCATCGTGGGCCTCGCGGCCGACCGTTACAGCGCGCTCTCCGCGCAGGTCGAGAACGCCGAGGTCGACTACGACGGTATCCACGCCGACCTCGCCGCCCTGCGGACGGAGCTTGGCGCCCTTGAGGGTGGGCTCGGCTCGCTCGAGGCGTTCGTGGACTTCCGCTTCCTGCTCGAGCGGCTCGTGGCCGCCGCGGCGGAGCTGACGCCGTCCTCCGGCTACAGCCGCTGACCCCGCCCCCCTCCGACCCGGGAACCCCCTCGCTGCGCACCCGCCGGGCGCGGCGAGGGGGTCCGGGTTGCTGCCTGCCCCGGCGGTTCGTGCGAATTCGCGAGTGTCAGCAGGAAACCATCCGGCGATCGCGAGCGTACCTCTGGTAGTAGCCCAGGGAGGTACAGATGCGACTACCACTGAGATTGCTCCGGATCCTCGCTCCGATCGCGGCCATTGCGGTCCTCGGCCTCGCGGTCGTTGGCTGCGGTGACGACGACGACGCGCCTGCGCCCGCCCCAACCGCCGCGCCCACCGCGGCGCCGACCGCCGCCGCCACGTCGGCTCCGGTCATCCGGGCGACTGCTGCGGCTGCGGCCACACCCACGCCAGCGCTCGCACGGCCGGTCGGTGCGCCGACCGCCGCCCCGCAGGCGGCCCCCGCCGCCACGGCGGCGCAGCAGCAGCCTCCGCGCGACACGACCTTCCGGAACTACGGGCGCACGCCGTTCGTCGATGCAGCGACGGACGCCGTCTCCACGTTCAGCCTCGATACGGACCGCACGTCGTACTTCCTCGCGCTGAACTGGGCGCAGAACGGCTACGCCGTGGAGCCGGACTCGGTGCGGGCGGAGGAGTGGATCAACGCCTTCGCCTACAACTACGGCGCGCCGCCCGACGATCGCAGCTTCGCGATCACGACCGATGTCTTCGATCACCCGCTCGGCGACGGCCGGCACATAGCCCGCATCGGCCTGCAGGCGCCGCGGGTGCCCGACAACACGCCACTGAACGTCACGCTGGTGCTCGACGCCTCCGGCTCGATGCGCGAGGGCAACCGCGTCGCCATCGCGCGCGAGGCGGCTGAGACGATCCGCAGCAGCCTCGGCTCGCGCGACCGCATCGCCGTCGTGCACTTCACCAGCGATGTCATCGATTCCCTCACCGTCGAGCACCGCAGCCCCGATGACGACTCTGTCGCGCGCTCGATCGCCCGGCTCAATCCGCACGACAGCACGAACGTGCAGGCGGGGCTGAACCTCGGCGTGCGGCTCGCCGACGCCGCGCGTCGCGAGCGGCCCGAGGCCTTCAACTACATCATCCTGATGTCGGACGGGGTTGCGAACGTGGACGCGACGAACCCGTTCGTCATCCTCGAGTCGGCTCCGGACTACGACAGCCGGAACCCGCTGCGGCTGATCACGATCGGCGTCGGGATCGAGAACTACAACGACTACCTGCTGGAGCAGCTCGCGCAGCACGGCAACGGCTGGTACCGCTACCTCGATGACACCGCCCAGGCGCGCGCGACCTTCAGCCGCGAGAACTGGCTGGCGCTCTCCACGCCGTTCGCCGACCAGGCGCGCGCGCAGGTGACGTGGGACCCCTCGATGGTCGAGGCGTGGCGCATCATCGGCTACGAGAACCGCATCACGCCGGACCACACCTTCGAGCAGAACCGCCGCGAGTTCGCCGAGCTGCCCTCGGGGGCCGCGACGACGGTCTTCTACGAACTCTTCCTGAGTAGCGAGGCGCGCTTCGGCTCGGCCGTGCTGGGTGACGTCGAGGTGCGCTGGGTCGAGCCGAGCTCGGGCGTCACGCTGGGTCAGGAGGCTCAGGTGGCAGGTCGCACGGATGCGCCGTTCGCCGCCGCCGACCGCTACTTCCGGCTGGGCGCCATCGTGGGCCTCGCCGCCGATCGCTACAGCGCGCTCACGCCGCAGGTCGAGAACGCCGAGGTCGACGCCCGTGGCATCCACTCCGATCTCCTGGCGCTGCTCGACGAGTACGGCTCGCTGGAGGAACGCCTCGGCTCGGCCCAGGCCTACGTGGACTTCCGCTTCCTGCTGGAGAGGCTGACGGCCGCCGCCGCGGAGCTGGCGCCTTCCTCGGGCTACAGCGATTGATCCGCCGGCGCTGCGGAGGCGCCTGAGGGCGATTGCCGGCGGGGAGTTGCCTCCCCGCCGGCAGTCGCGAAGACCGCGGCTTCGAGGCGCCGGCCTCCGATCGGGGGCTGCACAGACCTGCGAGGACGGCGGATCGGGGAAACCGCTTGGCGGTCGGGCGCGTATCCTCTGAAAGGGGGGAACGGCGCGACGCCGTAGTCCATGGAGCTTCACATGCGTCACGCAATGCGGATCTGCCGGATTCCCGCCCTGATCGCCGTGACCGTGCTGCTCGCCTCGGCGATCGTCGCCTGTGCCGGCGCCGACGACGATGAAGCACCCGCGCCGACCGCTGCTCCCAGCCGCGCACGCCCAATCGCAGCCCCGACGGCGGCCCCCACCGCCGCTCTTGCCACTGCGACACCTGTCCCCACCGCCCGGCCGGTCGCCGCTCCGACCGCTGCCCCCACGGCAGCGCCCGCACGCCCGGTCGCGACCCCCAGGCCGACGGCTGCTGCCACGGACGCCCCCGCGGCGCCGGACGCGCAGCAACCGGCGCCCCCGGACACGACCTTCCGGAACTACGGGCGCACGCCGTTCGTCGCTGCAGCGACGGACGCCGTCTCCACGTTCAGCCTCGACACGGACCGCACGTCCTACTTCCTCGCGCTCAACTGGGCGCGGAACGGCTTCGAGGTGGAGCCCGACTCGGTGCGCGCGGAGGAGTGGATCAACGCCTTCGCCTACAACTACGGCGCACCCCGAGACGAGCGCAGCTTCGCGATCACGACCGACGTCTTCGAGCACCCGCTCGGGGGCGGTCGACACATCGCGCGCATCGGCCTGCAGGCGCCGCGGGTGCCCGACAACACACCGCTCAACGTGACGCTGGTGCTCGACGCGTCCGGCTCGATGCGCGAGGGCAACCGCGTCGCGATCGCGCGCGAGGCGGCTGAGACGATCCGCCGCAGTCTCGGCTCGCGCGACCGCATCGCTGTGGTGCACTTCACTACCGACGTCATCAGCTCGCTGACCGTCGAGCATCGCAGCCCCGACGACGACGCGGTTTCGCGCTCGATCGATCGCCTCGAGCCGCAGGGCAGCACCAACGTGCAGGCGGGCCTCAACCTCGGCGTACAACTCGCCGACGCCGCGCGTCGCGAGCGGCCCGATGCCTTCAACTACATCATCTTGATGTCGGACGGGGTTGCGAACGTGGACGCGACGAACCCCTTCGTGATCCTCGAATCTGCCCCGGACTACGACAGCAGGAACCCGCTGCGCCTGATCACGATCGGCGTCGGGATCGAGAACTACAACGACTACCTGCTGGAGCAGCTCGCGCAGCACGGCAACGGCTGGTACCGCTACCTCGACGACACGGCGCAGGCGAGGGCGACCTTCAGCCGCGAGAACTGGCTGGCGCTCTCCACGCCGTTCGCCGACCAGGCGCGCGCGCAGGTGACGTGGGACCCGAGCCAGGTCGAGGCCTGGCGGATCATCGGCTACGAGAACCGCATCACGCCGGACCACACCTTCGAGCAGAACCGCCGCGAGTTCGCCGAGCTGCCCTCGGGGGCCGCGACGACGGTCTTCTACGAACTGGTACTGAGCGGCTCGGCGCGCTACCGCTCGACCGTGCTGGGTGACGTCGAGGTGCGCTGGGTCGAGCCGGGCTCGGGCGTCACGCTGGGTCAGGAGGCTCAGCTGGCAGGACGCCCCGACGCGCCGTTCGACGCCGCCGACCGCTACTTCCGGCTGGGGGCGATCGTGGGCCTTGCCGCCGACCGCTACAGCGCGCTCTCGCCGCAGGTCGAGGGCGCCGAGGTCGACATCGCCGGCATCCACGCGGACCTCGCCGCGCTGCTCGACGAGTTCGGCATTCTCGAGGAGCGCCTTGCCACGCTCCAGGCCTACGTGGACTTCCGCTTCCTGCTAGAGCAACTCACGGCCGTCGCCGCGGGGCTGGCGCCCGCCTCGGGTTACAGCCAGTGACGTAGGCCCCCCCGTGGGCCAGTGGCGGAGCAGCGCGCGGCCGGCGGCGCTCAGTCCGCGGCAATCTCCTCGCGCAGCTCCGCGACCACGCGCAGCGCGCGCGCCGCCTGCTCCGAGGCCTGACTCGCGCTGTCGCCGGTGTAGCGCACGGGGTCCAGCAGCTCCGCCAGTCGCTCCGCGCCGAGGCGCGCCGCGACCTCATCGTCCTTCGCGAGCAGCGAGGCAAACGACTCGCCGCTGACGGCGGCCTCCTGCGCCGCCTCGTAGATCGCGTCGTGCGCGCGCTGCCGCCCGATCTCGCGCCCCAGCTCGAGCATCAGGCTCTCCGCCATGATCAGCCCGCCCGAGAGCTCGAGGTTCTCCCGCATCCGCTCCGGGAAGACGCGCAGCCCCTCGGCCACGTCGAGCAGCCGCACGAGGATGTCGCCGCTCAGCTCGACCGCCTGCCGCAGCGCGCGGTCGATCATCATCGAGCGGCTGCCGTCGGCTTCGTGGTCCCCGAGCATCGCCTCGAGGGCGAGCGGGACCAGCGATCGCAGGTGGGTCTCGTCCGCGATGATGTCCTGGCAGAGCTTCGGGTTGCGCTTCTGCGGCATCGTGCTGCTGCCCACCGTGCCGGGCGGGACCGGCTCCTCGACCTCGGCGAACTCCTCCGCCATCAGCTTGCGCACCTCGCGCGCGGCCTTCCCGCAGCTCGTACCGAGCAGCGCGAGCGCGAGGACGTACTCCGTCAGGTGGTCGTAGATCGTGCGGCCGGGCAGCGGCATCGAGCCGAGCCCGAGCAGCTCGCCCATCCGCTGCTGCAGCGCGGCGGCGTGGCCCTCGAAGGAGGCGGCCGTGCCCGCGCCGCCGCCGAGCATCGCAACGAAGGTGCGCGGCTCCAGCTGCCGCAGGCGCTCCGCGTGGCGGCACAGCTCGTCGATCCACACGGCGACCTTCGCCCCGAACGTCGAGGGCACCGCGTGCTGCCCGTGCGTGCGCCCCGCGATCGCGGCGTCCTTCGTGCGCTCCGCGAGGCCGGCGAACGCCTCGAGCAGGTCCGCAAGCTCCGTGAGGACGATGCGGTGCGCCTTCCGCGTCTGCAGGATGCTGCCCGTCTGGGTGATGTTCTGCGTGGTCGCGCCCCAGTGGACGTAGCCGCCGGCGTCGCCCTCGCAGAGCCGGTCGAGCTCCCAGACCAGCGGCACGAGGCCGTGCCCGGTGACGCGCAGTCCCTCGGTGACGCGCTCGAGGTCGAACACCTCAAGCCGCGCCTTGCGCCCGATCTCCGTTGCGGCCGCCTCGGGGATCATCCCGATCTCCGCCTGCGCGCGGGCCAGCGCCACCTCGACGTCGAGCCACGCCTGCCAGCGCGCCTCCTGCGCGTATAGCGCGCGGATGCCCGGGTCGCGGACGCGCAGCGCGCTCGGTCGTTCTCCGCTCATCGTGTGCTCCTCGGCGCGCGCCGATGCTACGCGATCGGCGCCGCGACGAGCCCGCCAGGCGCTACGCTGCGGGCGGCGCGAGGCTGACGAGCCGCCGGCGCCCGAACGGAGACGCGATGCGACTCGCCCTGGGCCCCGCAGGCGACCTCGTGCGGGGGAGGCTGTTCTACGGCTGGTACATCGCGCTCGCCGGCGCCTTCACCAGCTTCTTCACCTTCGGCGTCGCCGGCTTCGGCTTCGGCGTCTTCATCGAGCCGATCCGCGAGGAGACCGGGTGGAGTCTGGCCGCGATCTCGGTCGGCTTCTCGCTGCGCAGCTTCGAGCACGGGCTGCTCGCGCCGATCACGGGCGCGCTCGTCGACCGCCTCGGAGCGCGCAGGATGGCGATCACCGGCGTCCTGATCGTCGGCATCGGGCTGCTGCTCTTCTCGCAGGCGCGTGTGCTCTGGGTCTACTACATCGCGAGCCTCGTGGTTGGCTCGGGCGAGAGTCTCGGCTCGTCCACGGCGTACTCGGCGGCGCTGATGCGCTGGTTCGACCGCAAGCGAGGGCAGGCGCTCGGGCTGCTCGCCTCGGCGCGCGGCGCGGGCTACTTCATGGTGCCGGCGCTGGCGGTGCTGATCGGCGCCTTTGGCTGGCGCTCGACGCTGGTGATCGCCGCGTTCGTCATCGTCGGCGTCGCGCTGCCGCTCTCCTTCGTGTTGCGCAACCGGCCCGAGCCGTACGGCTACCGGCCGGACGGGGCGGCCGCGCCGGCGACTGCGGACGCCTCGGCAGCCTCGGGCGTCGACTCGCTGGGCGACGGCATGACGGTCGCCGAGGCGCTGCGCACGCCGGCGTTCTACCTGCTCGGCGGGGCCACGGCGATCGGCGGGGCGACGCAGATCAGCTGGATCGTGCATCAGGTGCCGCACCTCCAGAACGTCGGGTTCACCCTGCAGGGCGCGGCCCTGATCACCGGCGCGTACGGCCTGTTCCAGGTGCCGCTGCGCTTCATCTGCGGGTGGTTCGGCGACATCATCGGACGGCGTCGGCTGTACGTGATCGCCTACGTCCTGCAGAGCATCGGGATGCTGATCTTCGCCTGGCTCTCGCCGGATCGGATGTGGCTGCTGCCGGCCTACTTCCTCACCTTCCCGTTCGCGCACGCGGCCTGGGTGGCGATGTTCATGACGCTGGTCGCCGACTACTTCGGCGCCCGCTACTTCGCCACGATCCGCGGGCTCACCTCGACGATGATGATGCCGCTCGGCTTTGCCACGCCGGTCATCGCCGGCTGGGCGTTCGACGAGCTGGGCAGCTACCGGCTGGTCTTCACCGTGTACGCGCTGGTCACCCTGATCGGGGCCGTCCTGCTGCTGCTGATCCGCCGCCCGACCTGGGCGCAGCTCCACTCGCGCTGACGCGGCTGCGGCGGCCCGTCGCTAGACTGGCCCCGCGGATCGCAGGAGTGCGCCCCGGGCGCGCGAGGAACGGAGCAAGCATGACGGACCAACGGCGCGTGCTGGTCACGGGGCTCGGTGGTGCGGTCGGCGGCGCGATCCGCCCCGCCCTCGAGGAGCGCTACGAGGTCGTCGCGCTCTCGCGTGGCGGCGTCGAGGGCGTGCCCCCGGAGCGGAACGTCCGCGCCGACATCGCCGTGCTGGAGGAGCTGGCGCCCGCCTTCGAGGGCGTCGACACGGTCGTCCACCTCGCGGCCTACGGCGGGGTGAACTCGCCGCGCGGGATGTGGGAGGCGGCCTGGGAGGACATCCTCCGCAACAACATCGAAGGTACCCGCAACGTCTTCGAGGCCGCCGTCGCGGCGGGCGTGCGGCGTGTCGTCTTCGCCTCGAGCGGCGCGACCATGAGTGGCTACCAGAGCTCGTCGCCCTACGCGGAGATCACGCGCGGGGAGTACGACAGCGTGCCCTCGGAGTGGCGGATGCTGCGCCCCAGCGACGAGCCGAGGCCCCTGAACCTCTACGCGGTCTCCAAGCTGTTCGGCGAGGATCTGGCGCGCCTCTACGTGGCGACGACCGACCTCTCGATCATCTGCCTGCGGATCGGCGCCTGTTCGCGGGACGGCCGGCCGCGCGAGGGCGACCCGTGGAACCAGGCGATCTTCGTGAGCCATCGCGACGTCACGGACCTGATCGTGCGCAGCATCGAGGCGCCCGAGGACGTGCGCTACGACATCTTCTTCGGCATCTCCAACAACCGCTGGCGGTTCCGCGATTTCAGCCACAGCACGGAGGTGCTTGGCCACGTCCCGCAGGACGCCGCCGAAGACTTCCTCGGGGAACCTAACTGAGGGCCTCTCTATACTCGCGACCTGAACTCGCCACTGCGCGCGAACCGGAACGGAGCGAGCGATGAACTTCGGCATCTTCCTGGAGATCCAGCACCCCAGACCGTGGACCCCGGGCAGCGAGCAGCAGCTCTTCCAGAACACGATCGAGCAGATCGAGCTCGCCGACGAGCTTGGTATCGACTACGTCTGGGAGGTCGAGCACCACTTCCTCGAGGAGTACTCGCACTCCTCGGCGCCGGAGATCGTGCTCGCCGCGGCGGCGCGCAACACGAAGCGGATCCGGCTCGGCCACGGCATCGTGGCGATGCCGCCGAACTACAACCACCCCGCCCGCGTCGCCGAGCGTATCGCCACGCTCGACCTCGTCTCCGGCGGCCGCGTCGAGTTCGGCACCGGCGAGACCGCCTCGCGCAGCGAGCTCGAGGGCTACGGCGTGCCGCTCGAGGACAAGCGGTCGATGTGGCTCGAGGCCACCGAGCAGGCGGCGAACATGCTCGCGCTCGACCCCTACCCGGGCTACGAGGGCGAACACTTCTCGATGCCCTGCCGCAACGTGGTGCCGAAGGCAGTGCAGCGGCCGCACCCGCCGATGTGGATGGCCTGCTCCAACCGCGAGGCGGTCAAGCTCGCCGGCCGGCTCGGCCTCGGTGTGCTCTGCTTCTCCTTCCTCCCGCCCGGCGAGGTCGGCGCGTGGATCGACGACTACTACGACGCAATCAAGACGGAGTGCGTGCCGATCGGCCATTTCGTCAACGCCAACTTCGCGATCGCGGAGCCGCTCTGCCTCGGTCACGACGGCGACGCCGCCTTCGAGCGCGCGCTGCCCAACCGCCTCTTCTTCAGCACCGGCGTCGCGCACTTCTACGTCGCCGGCCGCCACACGCCCGGCCGCACCAGCCTCTGGAACATCTTCGAGGACTCGCGCGAGCGCCTCGAGGCCGAGCACACGCGGCGCCGCCCGAGCTGCATCGGCACGCCCGAGGAGGCGAGCGAGGCGATCCGCCTGCTGATCAAGGCCGGGGCCGACCAGGTGATGCTCGGCGCGCAGGCCGGGCGCTCCACGCACGAGGAGATCTGCGACTCGCTGCGCCTCTTCGCCGAGGAGGTGATGCCGGAGTTCAAGTCTGAGGCGGAGGATGAGCGCGTCGCGCGCAAGCAGGAGGAACTGGCCCCGTACATCGAGGCCGCCCTCGAACGCAAGGAGTGGATGCAACCGCTCGCCGACGACGAGATCCCGAGCTTCGAGCCGTTCGAGCGGGCAGTCGTCCAGGCCGGGCAGGCCGAGGTGAACCAGCTGGAGCCGGACTCCTTCCAGGCGCTCAGCAAGGACCTGATCACTCGCGCCGGCGTCGTCCCCGAGGAGCGATAGCGCTTCGGCTTCCTTCGCCACCGGCCGCGGGCGGCCTCGCTATGATGCGGCGGCAGCCTCGAGGCTGCGCGCGCTGAAGGAGAGCGAATCGTGACCACCGGCCGCGTCGTCGTCGTCAAGGAATACCGCAAGCCGTTCGTGATCGAGGAGTACGACTGCCCCGACCCTGAGCCGGGCGGACTGGTGCTGAAGATCACGCAGGCCGGGATCTGCGGGTCGGACCTGCACACCTGGCGTGGCGACCAGGTGAACATCCCCCTCCCGGAGAGCGGCCGCGTGATGGGCCACGAGGGCACGGGCGTCGTCTACCAGCTCGGCAAGGGCACGACGACGGATTCCAACGGCGTGCCGCTGCACGAGGGCGATCGCGTCATGTACTCGGCGATCAAGCCCTGCGGCAACTGCTACCAGTGCATGCGCGGCGAGCCCAACTGGTGCCCCTCCAGTCCCTACGCGGACGCCGGCGACTGGCCCTACTTCACCGGCACCTACGCCGACTACTACTGGATCCGCGCCAACCACCCCGTCTTCAAGGTGCCGGACGATCTGCCCGACTCCGTCCTCGGCTGGGTCAACTGCGCGATGGGCACGGTCACCGAGGGCCTGATGCGCGCCGGCGCCGCCGAGGGCGACTACGTGGTCATCCAGGGTGCGGGCGGCCTCGGCCTCAACGCGACGGCGATGGCGAAGGACATGGGCGCGCACCGCGTGATCGTCCTCGACCGCCTCGCCGACCGGCTCGAACTGGCCGAGGCGTTCGGCGCCGACCACACGATCAACATCACGGAGTACGACACGCCGGAAGCGCGGCTCGAGCGCGTCCTCGATCTCACCGATGGCCGCGGCGCGAACATCGCGATGGAGCTGGTCGGCAGGGCGGAGCTGCTGGTCGAGGGCGTCGGCTACCTCACCAATGGCGGCACGTTCATCGAGATCGGCGACATCGTGCGCGGCCGCACGGTCGAGTTCGACCCCTCGACGATCCTGCGTGGCAAGAAGATCATGGGCTCGCTGATGTACCGGCCGCACCTGCTGCCGCTGATGATGGAGACGCTGGTCAAGAACCAGGGCAAGGTGCCCTACGAGCGCATCGTCTCGAACGTCTACCCGCTCGACCAGGTCAACGACGCCTTCGCCGAGGCGGAGTGGAACGAGCGGCAGACCGCCGTCTCGCGCGGGATGCTCGTGCCCTGACCGCGCTGCGTCCGGACCTGAGGGTGCGCGCTACGGGCGCAGGACGGGGATGACCTCCTCGGCGAAGAGCTGCATCTGATCCCTCACGACCTCGTGCGGCATGCCGCCGTAGCTGATCTCGAACGACCACCCGCTGAGGCCGCACGCCTCGCCGAGTTCCGACATGCGCTCGATGCACTGCTGCGGCGTCCCGATCACGGTGCGCTGCAGGCGCATCTCCTCGATGTCCTTCCACAGGCCTTCGCCGGACTGGTAGTAGCGGTTCGCGTCGCCCTCCAGGGACTTCCGCTCCCCGGTCCGTTCCTTCCCGGTGCTCCGGATGAAGTTGAGGTAGTTGTAGAAGTACTGGTCCGCGCCCTCGAGCTGGCGCTCGTGCTCGACGATGCTCAGGTGGTACGTGCCGAGGATCTCGGCCGCGTCCGGGTCGTGTCCGGCGTTGGCCAGCTCCTCTTTGTAGATCTCCACGTAGCCACGCTGCCGCTCGGACGACTCGAGCAGGAACGGCGCGAGCAGCAGGTGGTAGCCGTTGCGCCCGGCCCAGCGGTAGGTCTCCGGCGTCGCCAGCGCGGAGACGTAGATCGGCGGCGTCGGCTGCTGCAGCGGACGCGGCCGGAGCGTGTGCACATCGAACGACCAGTACTTGCCGTTATGCACCACGCCGTCCTCGGTCCAGAGCCGGCGGATCACCTCCCACGCCTCCTCGAAGCGCTCGCGCGACTCTTCCGAGGGCACGCCGACGGTCTCGAAGTCGTACTCGTAGATGCCGCGGCCGATGCCGAAGTTGAGCCGCCCGCCGGAGAGCATGTCGACCGTCGCCCAGTGCTCGGCGCTCAGCACGGGGTGGCGCTGCGTGATCAGCGCGACGGCCGTGCCGATGCGGATCTGTTCCGTGCGATCGGCCATCGCCTGCAACACGACGGGTGTCGAGGGGAAGGCGTAACCCGGGTAGCGGTGCTCGGCGATCCAGACCGAGTCGTAGCCGAGTTCGTCGGCCCACGCCCATTCGGAGAGCATCCGCTCGTACCAGTCGCGGTACTCGCCGTGCACGTCCGGGTAGTAGTCCGGGATGTAGCAGAAGCCGAATTGCATCGCGGCGCCTTCCCCGCGCGGCTATCGTAGCGGGCAACGCGGTTCAGTCGAGGAGGGCGGGTGCTGATGCAGTTCTGGCAGTTCACCGGGTTCATGCCGGCGGAGCAGGTGCTCCCGCTGGCGCGGGCCTCGGAGCGGCTCGGCTTCGAGGGCATGGCGATCCCCGATCACCTCTTCTACCCGCGCGAGATCACCCCCGCCTACCCCGGCACCGCCGACGGCGTCCCGTTCTGGCGCCCCGACACGCACTGGCCCGATCCCTGGGCGCTTGCCTCGGCGGTCGGTGCGGCAACGACGACACTGCGCTGCATGACCGCCGTCTACATCGCGCCCGCGCGTGACCTCTTCACCGTCGCCAAGTCGATCTCCACCGCCGCCGTCCTCACCGAGGGTCGCATCGTCGCCGGCCTCGGCGCGGGCTGGTGCCGCGAGGAATTCGAGCAGACCGGGCAGGCGTTCGCGGGCCGCGGCCGCCGCCTCGCCGAGATGATCGAGGTGCTGAGGCGCCTCTGGGCCGGCGGCTGGGTGGAGCACCATGGCGACTGGTTCGACTTCGACGCCCTCTCGATGGCGCCCGTCCCCCCCGCGCCAATCCCGATTACCCTCGGAGGCCGCAGCGAGATCGCGCTGCGGCGCGCCGCCCGCATCGCCGACGGCTGGGTCGGCGGCGGAGCCTCCTCGACCGCGATACCCGAGGTCATTGCCCGGCTGCACGGGTACCTCGAGGAAGCGGGGCGAGACCCTGCGGACTTCGAGATCACGGTCCAGCCCCACGAATGGCCGACCGCCGAGGTGCTCGACGAGCTCGGCCGCGCCGGCCTCGACGGTATCCGCATCCCCGCCTGGGAGCCGGCCGGCGAGGACTCGCCGGTCGAGGCGAAGATCGAGGCCGTCGAGCGCTTCGCGGAGGAGGTCATCCGCCCGCTCAACGGCGGCTGATCCCGGCCGGCCGCGCTTCTCGCAGCCTCGCGCCCCGCGGCCCGCGATTCCGCGGCTGCTACCATCCGGCCCCGGCACGGGGCACGCGGTGGCAGGAGGCGACCATGGGCGGACCACTCGAAGGCATTCGCGTGCTCGAGTTCACGCAGATCATCGCCGGACCGTTCTGCGGCGTCGCGCTCGCCGACTTCGGCGCGGACGTGGTGAAGCTCGAGCCGATCGACGGCGGACCGTCGCGGATCCGGCGCAGCCCGATCCCGGGTGAGAACAAGACGTTCCACTCCCTCAATCGAGGGAAGCGCAGTATCGCGATCGACCTCAAGCACGAGGCTGCGCAGGACCTCATGCAGCGCCTCGTGCCGACCTTCGACGTGGTCGTCACGAACCTGGGTTACGGCGCGGCGGCTCGCCTCCGCGTGGACTACGAGACGCTGCGCCGCTACCGGGAGGATCTGATCTACGCCGAGAACACCGGCTTCGGCGGCCACGGCCGCAACGCCAGCCGGGCCGGCTCCGACATCGTGGCGCAGGCCTACAGCGGGCTCATGGCCGCCGAGGTCAAGTGCGACGAGCTGGGCGGCCCCGAGCTGGTGCAGTGCACGGGCATCGTCGACTACCCGGCCGGCATGGTCCTCGCGATGGGCGTCTGCGCGGCGCTGGTCCACCGCGCGCGCACCGGCGAGGGGCAGCACGTCCGCAGCTCCCTGCTCGCGACCGGCATGACGATGATGGGCCGCGAGATCGCCCGCTCGCCGATCTTCGATACCGTGACGCGCGACCCGATGATGGAACGCGTCAACGCCGTGCGGGAGCGCGGCGGCGACTACTGCGAGGTGGTCAACGAGCGGGGCGGCGTCTACGACCTGCTCGGCCCGCAGCTGCGCCTCTACTACGGCGGCTACGCCGTGCGCGACGGCGCGATCATCATCGGCGCCCTCAGCGACCGGAACCGCGCCCAGATCCGCGCTCTGCTCGGCATCGAGGACGACCCGACCGAGGACCTGGAGTTCGACGTCCTCGACCCCGCGAACCTGCCGGCCATCAATCGCACGCGCCGCAAGATCGCCGAGGCGTTTCGCACGCGCAGCGCGGACGAGTGGATCGCCGAGCTCGACAGCCTCGGCGTGCCCGCCTCCAAGGTCTATCTCCCCGAGGAGCTGGCCGATGACCCCGGCGTCCAGGAGTCCGGGATCATGCTCGACGTCGAGCACGAGTTGACGGGCCCGGAGCAGTTCGTCGGGGCCCTCGTCGAGATGTCCGCCTCGCCGACCGGCTCGCCCCGTCCCTCGCCGCTGCACGGCCGTCACACCAGCGAGGTGCTGGAGGAGGCGGGCCTCTCGGCCGAGGAGATCGACGGTCTGCATGAGCGAGGTGCGATCGCCTCGCAATAGGCCCTGCCGGGCAGGCGCCCGGGCTACGCCACGCGGCGCAGCCTCGGGACGAAGACGGCGACGCCGAGCGTGAAGACCGCGAGGCCGAGCCCGAGCCCGCCGATCGCGGTCTGGATCCCCGTCGCCTCGGCGATCAGTCCGACGATGAACCCGCCGAACAGGACCATCGAGATCTGCGTCATGAAGATCGACATCACGCGGCCTCGATGGGAGTCGTCCACGTAGGTCTGGATGATCACCATCGCCATCGCCTGCCGGCCCGCCGTCCAGACGCCGACGACGAACATGAACAGCAGGCCGAGCCAGACGACCGAGGTCGAGGCGAACACGGCCAGCGAGAGGCCGAGCAGGGCCGAGCTGCCGAGCAGCAGCACGCCGCGCCGCCGCGCCGGGAGCGATGCGATAACGAGCGTGGCGAGCAGCGAGCCGGCCCCGCTCACGGCGGCGAACCACGCCAGCTGGCCCGCGCCGCCGTCGAAGACGTCGGCGACGTAGCCGGGGAGCTGGACCATGTATGGCATCGCGAGGATCGCGGTCACGAAGTTGAGGATGAGGATCCAGAAGATCACCCGCTGCCGGAAGGAGTAGCGGAGCCCCTCGATCAGATCGTTGAGACTGCCCGAGGCCCTGCCGGCGGGCGCTGCGGGACCTCCCGCGGCGCCGGCGGGTCCCGCTTGCATCGCTCCGGGCTGGCGAGCGCGGACCGGAACCAGCATGAGCAGCGCCGCGGCGTAGCAGCCCGCGATCGTGAGGTAGGCGGAGCCGGGCCCGACCAGCGCGATCACCCCGGCGGCCACCGCGGGGGCCACGAGGCGCATGAAGCTCATGCCCGCGGCGTTCAGCGAGACGGCGTTCATCAGCCGCTCCCTGCCCGCCACCTCGGGGACGATCGCCTGGCCCGCCGAGATCGTCAGCGCAAGCACGGTGCCCTGCACCAGCGCGATGATGAAGAGTTGCTGCACGGTGAGCAGGTTGAGCAGCAGGAGGGTCGCAATCAGGAACGCTAAGCCACCGTTCAACACGTGCCCAACCTGCAGGATCCATTTCCTCGGTACGCGGTCGGCCAGCACGCCCCCGAAGACCGAGAGCAGCAGCATCGGCACGGCGCTTGCGAGGCCGACGACGCCGATCGCCGCGAAGGAGCCCGTGAGGTCGTACGCCACGTAGCTGCGCATCAGGATCTGCATCTGGATCGCGGCCATCTGCCCGAGCGTGGACGCAAACAGCCAGCGGAACTCGACCTGCTTCAGCGAGTCGAAGGTGCGGAGCGAAAGCCGTCGGCCGCGGCGCGCCGGGGCGCCCGGGGCGGGCGCCGCCGTGGCGGCCGGCCCGATGGGTGGAGAGGGCGGGGGCGGCCGCGGATCGGCAGCGGTCATCGCCGGCAGCCCGCCCAACTGCAGGAGGCGAGCGCAGGCGGCGCCCGCTCGTGCGCGTACGAGTCTAGCAGCGGGCGAGCGCCGAGCGCCGCGCCGCCGCCGCGGCTCAAATCTCGCCGAGCGCCTCAAGCACGCGCTCGGGGCTGAGCGGGAGGTGCCGCATCCGCACGCCCGTGGCGTCGTGCAGCGCGTTCGCGATCGCGCCCAGCGGCGGCACGATTGGCACCTCGCCCACGCCGCGCACGCCGTAGGGGTGTCCGGGGTTCGGCACCTCGATGAGCACCGTTTCGACCATCGGCAGATCGACGGTGGTCGGCATGCGGTAGTCGAGCAGGCTCGCGTTTCGCAGCCGGCCGTCCTCGTCGTAGATGTACTCCTCGCTCAGCGCCATGCCCGCGCCCTGCGAGGCGCCGCCCTGCATCTGGCCCTCGACATAAGACGGATGAACCGCCGTGCCCACGTCCTGCACCGTCGTGTAGCGCAGGATGTCCACCTTGCCGGTCGCCGGGTCGACCTCGACGTCGACGATGTGGCCGGCGAAGCTCGGGCCCCAGGTCGTCTCGTTCGAGTCGGCCTGGGCGGCGATGTTGCCGCCGGTGCCCGGCAGCTGGCCGGCGAGCTCCCTGAACGTGAAGGAGCGCGCGTTGCCGTCCTCGTCCGGCGGTCCGTGGATCGTTGCGTCCGCGCGGTACTCGACGTGCTCCGAGGGCACCTCCCAGATCCGGGCCGCGCGCCCCTGGAGCTTGCTCTGCAGCTCCTGCGCCAGCTTGTAGACGGCCCAGCCGGTCTTGAACGTCGTCGCCGATCCCGCCGTGAGGCCCGTGTAGCCGATCGACTCGGTGTCGACGACGTGCGGGCGCACGTCCTCGTAGGGGATGCCCATCGCCTCGGCCATGTGCATCGCCAGCGAGGCGCGCTGTCCGCCGATGTCGACCGATCCGACGATCAGGCTCACGGTGCCGTCGGCGTTGATGCTGGCCGTGGCGGTTCCCTCGCCGCCGCCGTTGTACCAGTAGCCGATCGCCACGCCGCGGCCCTGGTACTCGCCGCCGAGCTCGGAGCGGTAGTGCTCGGAGTTGCGCACCGCCTCCATCACGTCGACGGCGCCGATCTTCGGGAAGGCGCGGCCGTCGAGGACGCGCGTGCCCTCGCGCGCGGCATTGCGCAGCCGCAGCTCCATCGGCTCGATGCCCAGTTCCTCGGCGATCTCGTCGAGCACGGACTCGACGGCGAGGGTCGGCTGGCAGGCGCCGGGCGCGCGGTAGGAGGAGACCTTCGGCTTGTTGAGCACCACGTCATAGCCATCGACGCGCTCGTTGGGGATGTCGTAGGGGCCGAACACTGTCATGCAGCCG
Organism: Dehalococcoidia bacterium; assembly: GCA_965207415.1. Classification (GTDB taxonomy): domain Bacteria; phylum Chloroflexota; class Dehalococcoidia; order UBA2979; family UBA2979; genus VXMT01. The sequence goes on along the minus strand of CBDBMD010000003.1, from coordinate 1,627,137 downwards.
CCGGCCACGGGCGAGGGCGGGTGCGAGCCCGCCTCGTAGGCGAGTTCCGCCTCCCCGGCCAGCAGGGTGCCGTCGCGCTTCGCGCCGATCTTGACGCGCACGTAGGTGCCCGACGTCGGCCCGGTCGCCGTCAGCACCTCCTCGCGGGAGAGCGTGACCTTCACCGGCCTGCCCGTGCGCTGCGAGAACAGCGCCGCGATCGGCTCCACGTACATGTAGAGCTTCCCGCCGAAGCCGCCGCCGATCTCGGTCGGCACGACGGTGATGTGCGCGGTCGGGATCTGCAGGATTACCGCGAGCTGGTCGCGGAAGTTGAACGCGCCCTGGCTGCTCGCCCAGACCGTGAGCTTCCCGTCGGGGCTCCAGTCCGCGACCGCGCTCTGAGGCTCGATGTAGCCCTGGTGCGCCATCCCGGTGCGGAACTCGCGCTCGATCACGATGTCGGAGTCCTCGAAGCCGGCGTCGGGGTCGCCCTTCTCGAGCGGCATGTGGCTGACGACGTTCGAGGGGTTGTCGTTGACAGGAGCGCCGGGCATGCCGCGCCCGAGCATCGTCACCGTGCGCATTTCCTCGTGGAGGATCGGCGCGCCGTCGGCCATCGCCTCGAGCACGTCGAGGACGGGCGGCAGCGGCTCGTACTCGACCTCGATCAGGTCGAGCGCGTCCTCGGCGATGTGCGGGTCGGTCGCGCAGACGGCGGCGACGGCGTGGCCGTAGTGCAGCACCTTGTCCGAGGCCATGATCATGTCCTGGAACCACTTGCGCGTCGTGTGTCCGCGCATCGTGCGGATCATCTCCTCGCGATCGCCCGGGAAGTCCGCCGCGGTGATTACCGACTGGACCCCGGGCAGCGCCGCGGCCTTCGAGGTGTCGATTGAGAGGATCCGGGCGTGCCCGTGGGGGCTGCGCTTGAGGCGGCCGTAGAGCATCCCCGGCAGCCGCGTGTCGGCGCTGTAGCCGGCGCGCCCCGTCACCTTCTCGACGCCGTCCGGGCGCACCGGCCGGGTCCCCACCACTCGATGCGAGCGCTGCGCAGTCGTCATGCCTCACCTCACTCCGTTGCGCGCGAAACAAATCCAATGCCGAGACTGTACCGCGCCGCCGACCCGCGTGGGCGCGTGCCTCGGGGCTGCGATGGCGGCTCGCCGCTAGAACCGCTCGATCACCTCGTTGGCGATGCGCTCCAGCTCGCGCTTCGCCTCGTCGAGGTCGGGCTCGGCGAACGAGAAGTGGATCCGGGTCGCGCCGCGCTCGGCGACGCGCCGGACCGATTCGAGGTCGGGCGCGGCGCCCATGCGCAGCTCCGTCGCCGCCTCCTCGCGTCCGGCGGCTGCTGCCGCCTCGCGCCACGCGTCGAGCAGCGGCGTGACGTCCTCGCCGCCGAAGCCGCCGAGGCCGAGCGGCATGAAGCCGTCTCCGAGGCGTCCCGCGCGCCGTGCCGCGGCCAGGCTGTGCCCACCGACGATGATCGGCGGACCGTCCGGCTGCGCCGGCTTCGGGAGGCAGCGGATGCGCTCGAAGGAGACCGTCTCGCCGTGGAACGTCGACACCTCGTCGCGCCAGAGCGTGCGCAGCGCCTGGATGTACTCGTCGGCGCGCCGCCCCCGGCGCTCCCACGGCACGCCGATCGCCGCGAACTCCTCGCGCAGCCAGCCAATGCCGGCCGTGAGGCTGACGCGCCCGCGCGAGAGCGCGTCGAGGGTGGCGAGCTGCTTGGCGAGGATCACCGGGTTGCGCTGCGGCAGGATCAGCACCGAGGTGCTCAGCTCCAGCCGCTCGGTGACGGCGGCGACGAAGGTGAGCGCGGTGACCGGCTCGGGGAACGCCGTCTCGTCGTAGGGATAGCGCTTGAAGCCGCCGCCCTCGTACTGCTGGTAGGGGTAGCGCGACTCGTAGTCGACGGGCAGCACGACGTGCTCCGGGAACGAGACGAAGTCGAACCCGACCTCCTCGGCGAAGCGCGCGAGGCCGCCGAGGTAGTCGGGCGAGGTGAGTGCGGCGCCCTGGCCGGGCTCGGCGTTGCGTCCGCTGGGCCCGACGTGCGCGCGGTGCGGCGACTCGATAAGGAACAGCCCGAACTTCATGCGCCCTCGCTCCCTTCGTGCCGTGACGGCGGGGCGGGGATGGTAGCAGCGCCGGGGCGGCCGGGTGGGTGCCAAGCCACCTCGCGGCGCGTGTAGCCTGTGCGCTACACTAGGTCCGTGGTCGAGATTCGCCAGACGGAGGTCTACGCCCGTTGGTTCAGGCGGCTTCGAGACCGGGAGGCCAGGGCGCGGATCGACATCCGGATTCGTCGCTCTCCATGGGCAACCCGGGGGACGCGAGACCCGTAGGTCGCGGCGTGTCCGAGCTTCGCATCGACTATGGGCCGGGCTACCGGGTGTACTTCGCCCGGCAGGGCGAGGCTGTCATCGTGCTTCTGGCCGGCGGCGACAAGGGTAGCCAGGGCCGGGACATACGAAGAGCGCTGGAGTTGGCGAGGGGGCTGTAGGAGGCACGACGATGGCTCAGACGCGGACCAGACCGTGGGACCCGGCCGAGCATTTCGAGACGGAAGAGGCCGTGGTCGCGTACCTCAACGCCGCCCTCGAAGATGGTGACCTGCACCTCATTGTGGCGGCGCTCGGCGACATCGCGCGCGCCCGGCGAATGACGAGCGTGGCGCGGGAAGCGGGTTTGGCCAGAGAGAGCCTCTACAGGGCGTTGTCCGACAATGGGAATCCGGAGTTCGGTACCGTGCTCAAGGTGCTGCGCGCCCTGGGGTTGCGGCTGCAAGTCGCCGGCGCACTTGCAGCGCGCGGCGAGTAAGTCTCCACCCACCCCGATGCACGCGGCGGGGGAACAGTATCCCCGGTCGGGGTGAGCGTGCCGAGTACCGCGGGCGCGCAGGCGGCATACTGCGAGGCAAGGGCGCGAGCCCGGAAGGCGAGGGCAGGCCGCCATGACCTCTCTGATCATCGTCAGCGACTTCATCTGACCGTGGTGCTACGTCGGCCTCGTGGAGGTCGAGAGGCTGCGGCGCGAGTACGAGCTGGAGGTCCACTGGTGGCCGTTCCTGCTCGATGACTCGATCCCTCCCGAGGGCCGTGAGCGCGAGCCGCGCACGAAGCCGGACGACCCACCGACGCAGCTGGAGCTGCGTGGCGAGCGCGTCGGCATCGCGTTCCGCCGCGGGCGCAGGTTCACGCCGAACTCGCACCTCGCCCTCGAGACCGCCGAGTACGCGCAGGAGATCGGCCACGACGGCGACGGGCTGCACCGCGCGCTCTTCGCCGCGCACTTCGAGGGCGAGGCGGACATCGGGGATCTCGAGACGCTGCTCGAGATCGGCGGCGAGCAGGGCCTCGAGCGCGACGAGCTGCGGACGGTGCTGACCGAGGGGCGCTACCGCTCGCAGGTGGACGAGCGCATCGTGATCGCGCGCGAGATCGGCGTGCGCGGCGTGCCGACCTTCATCTTCAACGAGCGCGACGCCGTGGTCGGCGCCCAGGAGTACGCGGTCTTCGAGCAGGTGATGGAGCAGCTCGAGGTGCCCCGGCGCAACGGCGAGTAGGGCGGCGACCGCTACTCGATCTTGCGCAGCGTCGGCGAGCGCGCCAGCAGCGCCAGCGAGAGCAGCACGAGGGCGACGCCGGCGGCCGCGAACGTGGCCCGGGGGCCGTAGATGCTCGTCGCGATGCCCATCCCGAACAGCAGCAGCTGCGTGATGTTGAACTCCATCATGTAGATGCTCATCACGCGCCCTCGATGGGTGTTCCCGGCGAGGGTCTGCACGAGCACGTTCATCAGCCCCAGGTAGCCCGCCTGCCCGACGCCCACGAAGAGGATGATCACCAGCGACAGCCAGAACGTGGTCGAGGCGGCGAAGACGACCAGCGAGACGCCGAGCAGGACCGCGCTCGCCAGCATCAGCTTGCCCCGGTTGCGGTTGGGGAGCGACGCCACCGTCAGCGATCCCACCACCGCCCCGACTCCTGAGACGCTGGTGAGCAGCCCCAGCTGCCCCGGACCGGCATCGAGCACCTCCTTGGCGAAGCCGGGCAGCAGCACGAAGTGGCCGAGGCCCAGCAGCGCGAAGATCGGATTGCAGATCAGCAGCACCGCGAGCGGCCGGTGCCCGGCCACGAAGCGGAAGCCGTCGGCCAGGTCGCCGCGCAGCGAGACGAAGGAGCGCGCTCCCGGCGTGCGGTCCGGGACGCGCACCGGGAACATCGTCACAACGGAGACCGCGTAGATGGTGAAGATCAGCACGTAGACGTAGGCCGCGCCGCCGATCGTGCCTGGGTCGCTGAGGAAACCGACCATCCCGCCGGCGAGGCCGGGCATCAGCAGCTTCGCCGCGTTCTGGCTCGTGCTGTAGAGGCCCATCGCGTTCATCAGCCGCGCGGGCCCCACGACGTCCGGCGTCAGCGCCTGCCTCGAGGGCATCGTGAGGTTGTTGGACCCGCCGTGGAGCGCTGCCGCGATCAGCACGTGCTCCACGCGCAGCAGGTCGCCGAACACCAGCAGCGCGAGTACGAGCGCGTTCACCCCGCTCAGCGCCTGGCCGATCTGCACGACGTGCTTGCGCTGCCGCACGAGGTCCGCGACCACCCCGCCGACCAGCGCCAGCAGCAGCCCCGTCATGCCGTTGATCAGCGACATCAGGCCGAGCGCCGCGAACGAGTCCGTCAGCTCGAAGACCAGCCAGCCCCGCATGAACTGCTGCATGTCATTCGAGGTGAACCCCGTGAAGATCGAGGTCAGGAACCAGCGAAAGTTGCGGTCGTCCAGGGAACGGAACGTCCGCAACCGGCCTCGCTCGCGCGCGTCGATGGCCGGCCCCCGTTCAGTGCCCCGCGCAGCGCGGGGCGCTACGCGCTGCTCTGCTCGAGGTAGTCCAGTCCCTCGCGGATCCGCGCTTCGCGCGCCTCGATCCGGCCGCGCGAGTCGAGGTCCGTGAACAGGTAGCCGGCGTTGCGCAGGATCGCGTCGACGACCATGGGGCCGACTTCGTCCGGCTGCTGCCGGTGGTCGCGCGCGGGCGTGTCCATCGTCTTGTGCGGGCCGAAGCGCTCGGGGCGGTTGCGCTCGGCCTCGTAGAGGCGGGTCTGCACCGGGCCGGGGCAGACCGCCGTGACGCCGATCTCGTCGTCCGCCAGCTCCGCGCGCAACACCTCCGTGAACCCGATCGCGGCCCCCTTCGAGGCGGTGTAGATGCCCATTTCCCCGTCGAGCCGCGGCGCGACGGGCGCCATCGAGACGGTGTTCACGATGTGCGCGGGCGCGTTCGCGCGCAGGTGCGGCAGGAACGCGCGCACGCCCCGCACCATGCCATGCACGTTCACAGCGAAGAGCCAGGACCAGTCCTCGTCGGTCGCCTCCGCGAGCGTCCCCAGCGTCATCACGCCGGCGTTGTTGACCAGCACGTGGACGGAGCCGAACGCCTCGATGGTGGTCTCGGCGAGACTCTCGAGGTCTCCGGCGTCGGTCACGTCGGTGCGCCGCGCGATCGCCGGGTGGCCCGCGTCCCTGATCACGGCTGCGACGGCCTCGGCTGCCAACCCCTCGATATCCGCGATGACGATGCGCGCGCCTGCCTCGGCGAGCGCCTCCGCGATCCCGCGGCCGATTCCGCTTCCGCCGCCCGTAACGACGGCGACCTTCCCGCGTAGATCGTCCATGGCCCGGTCCTCCCCGATCGAGTGGGGCGACCGTACCACGCTGCCACGAGGCGCATTCGCGGCCGGGATGGAGAGGGCCGCTAGATCCGGAAGCGCCGATCCACGCCGATGCGCCGCAACCGCAGCTGCTCCCGCCGCCCCGCCTCGTCGATGCGCCTCGCGCCGGGCGGGAGGATCGAGGGCAGGTCGGCGAGCTTGACGAGCCTCGTGGCGGGGGTGGGCTGCGAGTCGGCCTGCATCCAGCGCAGGCCGATGTGCCCCTCGCAGTGCCCGTCCGTCGCCAGCCAGTTGGGGACGCCCGGATCGTCGTGCGCGACGACGAGGATCACCGAGCCGTCCTCCTCCAGCACGGCCTGCGTGCCGTTGATGCTCGAGAGGTGGTAGCGGTAGTCGATCGAGGTCATCCAGTAGGTGTTCAGCTCGAAGTTCCAGTAGGAGCAGTCCGGCGGCGTGAACTCGATCAGCAGCGCCTCGTCCGGCTGCACCATGAAGTAGACGTGCTGCGGCAGCCCGCCGGGGGCCGCCCCGAGCTTCCGCGCGGTGGGGGATTCGAGGAAGCGGTTGGGCTGGGCGCGGTAGTGCTCCTGCCAGCCGCGCCAGTAGTCGACGGTCTCGTGCACCTCCTCGACGGCCGCCTCCAGGCCCGCGGCAAGGCGCTCCGGCGTGAGTCGCGACGGGGCGCCGTCGGCGCCGACGCGCTCGATCCGCACGTCCATTGGCTGCTCGCGATTCCAGTCGCCGAAGAACTGCCGGACCCAGACCTTGTCGACGTCGGGCGTGCTGCGGACCCAGTTGCCGGGCTGCGGTTCCGGGCCGACCGTGACGGTGAAGCTCCCGTCCCACGCCGTCTCCAGCTCGTCGCCGAGCAGCCGCCCGACCTCGGCCGACTCGCCCTCCGGCACCGACTCCGCGGGGCGCGCGGTCGAGAAGGCGACGAAGTGCGCGCTGCCGCGGTTGCCGACCAGCCGGTAGGTCTCGCTGCCGTCGATGATCCCGAGGAAGTAGACGCAGTCCGGGTTGTCGCCGCCGCGCTTGCGGTTGGGTCCCATCATCCGGAGCAGTTGCGGGTGCAGCGGATCGGCGTGATCGAGCCCGATGTCGAGCCCCGCCGCGATGTTGCGCGCGACGTACTGGAGCCCGACCGCACGCTCGAGGGGCGTCGCGGGTGACGGGTCGGCGAAGACGAGCTCGCCGACGTCCTTGAGGCGGTCGCAGAAGGCGTGCCAGGCGGTCCTCAGCGCCTCGTCGTGCTCGGTGTCCCCGTACGCCATCGGCGCCCCTCCCGTCGGGCTCAACGCGTCTTGACGAACTCGTCGATGAGCCCGTGGATCTGCTCGATGTCGTCGGTCGGGACGGCGTGGCTCATCGGCAGGATGAGGCCGTACTCCATCACGCGGTCGGCGTTCGGGTAGCCCTCGGGCGCGGCCTTGTGCGGAGTGTCCTTGAAGGCCGGCTGGCGGAGGATGTTCCCGGACCAGACCATGCGCGTCTGGACGCCGTTCGCCTCCATGTACTGCTGGAAGTCGGCGCGGCTGAAGCCGGCGTCCTCGCGGATCATCAGCGGGTAGGAGATCCAGCTGGTCTTCAGGTCCTCCAACTGACGCGCCGGGACGAAGCGCTCCCGGATGCGCTCGAGGTTGAAGAAGTCCGTGTGCATGTCGAAGCGCCGCTTCCGCGCCTGGTAGAACTCCTCGAGCCTGCCGAGCTGCACGAGCCCGAACGCGGCGTGCATCTCCGACGGCTCGAAGTTCCAGCCGACCTCGTCGAAGATGAAGTAGGTGTCGTAGGGGATGCCGTCGATCACGGCCTCGAAGCGGTCGCCGGAGCCCTGCTTGGAGCCGAACATCTGCACCTCGGAGGTGCGGCCCCAGCGGCGCAGCAGTAGCGCGCGGTCCCACTCCTCCTCGCTGTTGACGGCGACGAGGCCGCCGCTTCCGCCGCTGGTGATGATGTGCGAGCGCGCGAAGCTCGTCATGCTGATGTCGGTCCAGGTGCCGGTCGTCTTGCCGCGCAGCTCCGCGCCGAGCGTGTCGGCCGAGTCCTCGACCACCTTGAGGTCGTGGCGGTCCGCGATCTCGCGGATCCGCTCCCAGTCCGGCGCGTTGCCGATCAGGTTCGGGATCAGCATCGCCCGCGTGTTGGGCGTGATCATCTCCTCGATCTTGTCGACGTCGATGTTGTAGGTGTCGAACTCGACGTCGACGTAGGAGGCGACGTGCCCGCCGCGCACGATCGGTGCGAACGTGGCGGAGAAGCTGATGATCGAGGTGATGATCTCGCTCCCCGGCGGCAGGTCGAGCAGCTCGACGGCGAGGTAGAGCGCCGAGGTGCCGGAGTTCGTCATCACGCCGTACTTCTTGTCGAACATCGCCGCGACGCGTTGCTCCATCTCGCGCACGCGGGGGCCCACCTGCAGCTCGGGCTCGGTGCGAAGCGTCTCGACGACGGCGGCGATCTCCTCCTCGCCGTAGATCGGGTTCGTGTAGCGGATCGAGTACTGGCTCTCGTCTGGCATGGGGACGGCCCTTCTGCCGCGTGCGCGGCCGACGTGCGGGGGAACGCATGCTAGCGGCCTCGTGACGGGCCGCGCTACAACCGTGATGGCGCTCACCGCCCACGCGCCGGGCAGTATGCTGGCGAAGACTCGGCTTGGCCGCCGGCAGGCGAGGAGGCGGCGATGGCGCTGACGCTCGAGGACCGCGAGGCGATCCGCGACCTGTTCGCGCGCCAGAACCTCGCCTACGACCGCCGCGAGGCCGAGCGCACAGCCGCGATGTTCACCGACGACGGCGTCCTCGAGTTGATCGGCCCGGACTGGGCGTTCCGCCACGAGGGGCGCGAGGGACTCGAGACGTACATGCGCCGCCTCTTCGAGGTGACCGGCGACGACTACCGCCACTGGACGAACAGCCTCGCCATCGAGGCGATCGAGGGCGCGCCGGACGAGGCGCGCGTCGAGTGCTACATCGCCGCGTGGGGGATGTCGGACGGCGTGTTACGCCTGGCCGGCCGCTACTTCGACCGCCTGCGCAAGGTGGACGGCGATTGGAAGTTCGCGCACCGGCGCTACGAGAGCGAGTGGATGCACCCGGGTCAGGGCGTCGTGCGCGATCAACTGAGCGAGTAGGCGCGCACGGCCCGCGCGCCGGCGCCAGCATCGAGGGAGCCGAAGCCATGACGAACAGCAACGACGGCGGCCACTATCGGGTCGTCTGGCCGCGCAGCAAGCGGCAACTCCAGCCGATGCCGCTTGCGGCGCGGCTGGACACGCTGGAAGGCAAGACGATCGCCCAGCTCTGGGACTACGTGTACCGCGGCGACGAGATCTTCGACCTGCTCGAGCCGCAACTCGAGGCCCGCTACCCGGGCGTGCGCTTCGTCGGATGGCGCGAGTTCGGCTCCACGCACGGCGCGGAGGAGCGCGAGATTCTCGCCTCGCTCCCGCAGCGCTTCAAGGAGCTGGGGGTCGATGCCGCCATCTCCGGGATGGGCTGCTGAGGCAGCTGCACGCCCGCCGTGATGCGGGCAAGTGCGGCGTGCGAGCTGGCCGGCGTGCCGACCTCCTCGCTCGTCTGCGAGGGCTTCATCGGCCAGGCCGGCACGACCTCGGCCGGCCTCGGGCTGCCGAACCTGCCGCTCGCGCTGGTCCCCGGCCACGTCGGCAACCAGAGCGAGGAGGAGATGAAAGAGAACGTCCTCGGCGTGACCCTCGATGCCGTCGTCGCGAACCTCCTCGAGTCCCCCGAGGACGCGCCGGCGTTCGACGAGCCGTCGCCGCGCGAGATCGTCTTCGAGGGCAGCTTCGAGGATGTCAACCGCCACTTCTACGAGTGCGAGTGGACCGACGGCCTGCCGATCGTCCCGCCGACCATCGAGAAGGTCGAGCAGTTCCTCGCCTTCACCGACCGCGACCCGGACGAGGTGATCGGCGTGATCCTCGCGGACAACCGCGCGGTCACGATCTGGAGCATCGCGGTCAACGGCGTGATGGCGGGTTGCCGGCCGGAGTACATGCCGGTGCTGGTCGCCCTCGCCGAGGCGATGGCCGACCCGGAGTACGGCGTGGAGCACAGCGGCAACACGCCCGGCGCGGAGACGCTGATCACGCTCAACGGGCCGATCATCAAGGAGCTCGGCTTCAACTACGAGCAGGGCGTGCTGCGCGACGGCTTCATGCCGAACAGCTCGGTCGGGCGCTTCTGGCGCCTCTACCTGCGCAACGTCGCCGGCTTCGTGCTGCACAAGAACGACAAGGCCACCTTCGGCAACACCTGGCGCGTCGTGCTCGCGGAGAACGAGGACGTACTCGCCGGGATCGGCTGGCCGCCCACCAGCGCAGAGTTCGGCTTCGAGGCCGGCGACAACACCGTCACCATCGCGCGCTACACCGGCAGCGACATGATGGCCTCGGTCTACGGCGACACGCCGGAGCGGGTGTTGCCCTACATCGCGGACGCGGTGCTCAAGCAGAACACCTGGCAGCTGATCTTCACCGTCGGCAAGTCGATGGGCTCGCTGCGCCCGCTGCTCGTGCTCAGCCCGATCCTCGCGCAGACGATCGCGAAGGCCGGCTGGAGCAAGCAGGACGTGAAGCAGTACCTCTTCGACCACGCCCGGCTGCCCGCCTGGGAGTTCGAGCGCTACCTCGGCGACTGGACGGACCACGTGATCCGTTCGCTGGAGTCGGAGGTCAACCTCGGCAAGATCCCGCGCGTCTTCCTCGAATCGGACGACCCGAACCGGCTCGTGCCGATCGTGTTCGAGCCCGACGACTTCATGATTGCGGTCGCGGGCGACCCGCTGCGCAACAACGCGAGCACCTTCGCGCACAACGGCAGGCTCGGCTATCCGGTGGCGAAGCAGATCGAGCTCCCCGCCGGCTGGGAGGCGCGGCTCGCCGAGGCGCGGCCGCGCTGACCGGCGGGAGCGCCCGACGATGGTGAGCCGCCGCCACGGCAGGTACGACGTCCTCGTCATCGGCGGCGGCGTCACGGGTCTCACCGCCGCGCAGCACGCCGCCCGCTCCGGCCTCAGCACGGCGCTGATCGAGGGCGCTCCGCTGTTCGGCGGGCAGATTGCCACCGTTGAGCAGATCGACGGCTACCCGGCCGTCGGTGCGCTCTCCGGCGTCGACCTCGCCGTCGATCTCGTCGAGCGCTGCCGCTCGCTCGGCGTCGTGTTCCACCAGGCTGCCATCGAGTCGCTCACCGCTGGGGACGGCGGCCTGGTCGCGACCGCGGGCGGCGAGCGGCAGCGCGCGAGAGCGATGGTCGTCGCCTCCGGCGCGCGCCTCCGGCAGCTCGAGGCGCCCGGGGCGAGCGAGCTGCTGGGCAAGGGCGTCTCGCAGTGCGCCTGGTGCGACGGCCAGCTCTTCCGAGGCCAGGACGTCGCCGTCATCGGCGGGGGCGATGCCGCGGCGCAGGAGGCGCTGGTCCTCGCCGGCCTCTGCCGCAGGGTCTACGTCGTGGCGCGCAGCCCGCTGCGGGCGAAGCCGGACTACGTGACCCGGCTCTCCCGCCTCGAGAGCGTTGAGTTCGTCTGGAGCAGCGTGGTCGACGAAGTGCTCGGCAGCGACGCAGTCGAGGGCGTGCGGCTGCGCAGCGTCCGCGACGGCGGCCTGAGCGAGCTGGCATGCTCGGCCGTCTTCCCCTTCATCGGCTCGATCCCGAACAGCGAGTTCCTGCCCTCGGCGGTGGCGCGCGAGGACGGCTACGTCGTCACCGACGAGGGGTTCGCGACATCACTGCCGGGCGTCTTCGCCGCCGGCGCGGTGCGCCGCGGCTACGGTGGCCATCTGGCCGAAGCGGTCGGCGAGGCCGTGTCCGCCGCGAGCGCGGCGGCCCGCTACATCCGAGGCTAGTAGCCCTCGGAGACGTCCACGACGCCCTCGAGGGGTTCGCCGGCCATGTAGTGGCGCAGGTTCGCGACGAAGATGTCGACGATCCGATCGCGGCCCATCGGCATGCTCCACGAGAGGTGAGGGGTCACCCGCACGCTCGGGTGCGAGTAGAGCCAGTGGCCGGCCGGCAGCGGCTCGGGCTCGATCGTGTCGAGCGAGGCCATCGCGATGCGCCCGTCGTCCAGCGCCTCGCGCAGCGCGTCGTTGTCGACCAGCGAGCCGCGGGCGACGTTGACCAGGTGGACGCCCGGCTTCACCTGCGCGAGGGCGTCCCGGTCGATCAGATGGTGGGTGGCGGCGGTCGCCGGAGCGGCGAGCACCAGGTGGTCCGCCTCGGCGAGCAGTTCGCCGAAGTCGCTTGCGACCTCGACGCCCGGCACCTCGCTCGGCCGCGGGTGGCGGCGCAGCGCGAGCACGCGCATCCCGAACGGCAGCGCCCGCACCGCGAGAGCGGCGCCGATGCCGCCCAGCCCGACGAGGCCAAGCGTCTTCCCGGACAGCGTGCCCAGCCCGGGGTCGCGGCGGCGATCCCAGGGCTCATGGATCGCCGTCTCCTCGAGCCGCTTCTCGAAGGCGAGCATCGTCGCCATCACCCACTCGGCGATCGGTATGCCGCTCGCCCCGCGCGAGCAACTGAGGATCTGGCCGTCCTCGAGCTGCTCGATCGGGAAGCCGTCGACGCCGGTGCCGTAGATGTGGACCCAGCGGACGCCGCTACGCAGCGCCTCCTCCATGACCGGCACGCTGCGCGCGCCGACCAGCAGCACGTCGCCGTTCGCGTCCTCGGGGAACGGTCCACGCGCCGGGATGTGGACCAGCTCGACGCCCTCGACCTCGCGCGTGACGCGCTCTGTCATCTCGGGCGGCATCCAGGTCAGTACGCGCAGGGGAGCGCTCACGCGATCAGGCCTTCCTCGCACGGAGCGGACTCGTTTCGACTCGCATGGCGAGCGCGATCATAGCGTGTCCGCGCCGCCTGTCCGGGCGGGGCGAATCTGCGAAGGTGCGCAGGCGCCTCATCGAATGATAGGCTGAGGACACCGGAGGTGGCCGTGCCCCCCTTCCTCGCACCAACCTGGTTCCAGGACACCTACCTCGGCATCGAGGTCGAGCAGTACCTCGGGCTCGTCATCCTGGTCGCCGTATCGGCCCTCACCTACGTGGTCGTCAACCAGGCGCTCAAGCTCTACGTGCGGACGCGCTTCGACGAGGACGACCACCGCTTCTGGGAAGAGGAGCGCGGACGGCTGGGGCGTGCCCTCTGGTCGCTGGCAGTGGCGGTCACCTTCCTGCTCGGCTTCCCCGCCCTCGACTTCCCCGTCGCCGTCGAGAACATCGTCAGCCAGATCGCGAGCCTGCTCGGTGCGGGCGCGCTCGTGCTGCTCGGCTTCCGTGGCGTCGACATCTTCACGGACGTGCTGGAGCGCCGGGCGGAGCTCACCGAGAGCCGCCTGGACGATCAACTGGTGCCGATCACGAACACCGCACTCAAGGTGGCCACGCTCGTCATCGGCGTGCTCTTCATCCTCGGAAACCTCGGCGTGAACGTGACCTCGCTGGTGGCCGGGCTCGGCCTCGGCGGACTCGCGGTGGCGCTTGCGGCGCAGGACACGTTTCGCAACCTGCTCGGAGGGCTCACGATCTTTGCGGATCGCCCGTTCCAGGTCGGTGACTGGGTGGTCGTGGGTGACCTCGAGGGCACCGTCGAGCACGTGGGGTTCCGCTCGTCGCGGGTGCGGACCTTCTACAACTCGGTCGTGACCGTCCCGAACGCGCGCATCGTCGATACCTCGGTAGACAACATGGGCCTGCGGCAGTGGCGGCGCTACAAGACCACCCTCGGCGTCGCCTACCACACCACGCCCGACCAGCTGCAGGCCTTCACCGAGGGCATCCGCGCGCTGATCCGCGCCAACCCGAACATGCGCAAGGACTACTACATCGTCGAGTTCGTCGACTTCGGCGCCGTGTCGCTCGAACTCCTCGTCTACTGCTTCATCACCGCGCCGGACTGGAACGCCGAGCTGCGCACGCGGCACGTGCTGAACCTCGACATCATGCGACTGGCCGAGGAACTCGGCGTGGAGTTCGCCTTCCCGACGCAGACGCTGCACGTCGCCTCGCTGCCCGGACAGCCGGCCGAGGTTCCCGTCGCGGCGGGGCGAGATGAGCTTGGCGAGGTCGTCGAACGCTTCAGCCCGACGGGCAGCAGCGCCCAGCGCACGGACCAACCGATCACGGCGGGGTACGACAACACCCCCGGCTAGCCGCCCGACTACCTCGGACGGGCCTTCTTCGCGCCCCTGCTGATACGGCCGACCGGGAGCGTGACGGCTTCCTTGACAACCGTGGGCCCCAATCTATAGTCACATTAGTGATATGCCATGAGTAATGGCGAAGGGGGAACGGGGCGCTCTCGACGTGGCCCGCCACCATCCCACCCAGCGGACCTGCTCCCCGGTCCGGCGCGTTCGCGAGGCCGACCCCTCCCCCGGTGACGGTTTCGCGTTGGAGGCAGCATGATCACCGACGAAATCAAGGTCATCGACGTCGACACGCACGTGACGGAGCCCTACGACCTCTTCACCTCGCGCGTCTCGACGAAGAAGTGGGGCGACATGGTGCCCCACGTGCGCACCATCCCCTGGAATACGGCGAGGCACTGGGATCCGAGCGCGGACCCCGACATGCCGCGCGACATCTGGATCCTCAACGGCCAGCCCTCCTCGCCAATCGGCATCACGACGATGGCCGGCTGGCGCGAGTGGCCCCCGGCGCACCCCTCGACGATCGAGGACTTCGACCCCGGCGCCTACGACGCGGAGAAGCGCCTCGAGCGGATGGACGAGTACGGGATGTACGCCCACGTCATCTACCCGAACGTGGCGGGCTTCGGGAACCAGAACTTCCTCAAGCTCGAGGATCCCGAGCTGATGCTCGCCTGCGTGCGCGCCTACAACGACTTCCTGCACGAGTGGTGCGGGCTCGACCCGGACCGCCTGCTGCCGATCATGGCTGTGCCCTTCTGGGACGTGGACGAGACGGTCAAGGAGATCGAGCGCTGCGCCAAGCTGGGCCACAAGGGCGTGCTCTTCCCGCAGCAGCCCCACCTCTTCGGTGACGCGCCGATGCTGGCGGACCCGCACTGGAACCCGGTCTGGCACACGGCCGAGGACCTGGGCCTGAGCATCAACTTCCACATCGGCTCGGGGAACCCGGTCGATGTCCACGGCGGCTACGCCGGCAACGGCCAGCAGGCGAACTACTCGGCCGGCACCGTGCGCTTCTTCATGGACAACATGAACGGGATCATGGAGATCCTGATCTCCGGCATCTGCCACCGCCACCCGAACCTCAACTTCGTCTCGGTGGAGAGCGGCATCGGCTGGGTGCCGTACGTCCTCGAGGCCGTCGACTGGCAGTGGCTGAACGCCGGCGGGCGTGACGAGCACCCGGAGATGGACCTGCTGCCGAGCGAGTACTTCAAGCGCCAGGTGTACGCCTGCTTCTGGTTCGAGCGGGAGGTGGCGCTGCACACGATCGAGATGCTGCCCGACAACATCCTCTACGAGACGGACTTCCCGCATCCGACGAGCATGTCGCCGGGTCCGGCCTCGGTCGCGGACAAGCCGAAGGACTTCATCGAGCGCAACCTCAGCGCGCTGCCGAGGGAGACGCTGCAGAAGATCCTGCACGACAACGCGGCGCGCGTGTACCACCTCGACTAGGTAGCCGGTGATCGCGAGCGGGGCGCGCCATCGAGGCGCTCCCCGGCTCGCGGCAAGCCGAACGGCGAACGGAGCAACGCCAGGGACCAAGCCGCAAAGGGGGCATCACATGAATAATGAACACGAGCTTGCACGGCTCATGAGGGTGCTCACCACCCGGCGATCCCTGCTGCGCGGCGCCGCAATGGGCAGCGCCGGGCTGGCCGCAGCCGCGCTGATCGGCTGCGGTGACGACGATGACGACGACGCACCGGCTCCCGCGGCGACGCAGGCCCCGGCGGCCGCCACGCAGGTGCCCGCCGCCACGCCCACGGCTGCGGCGGCTACCCCGGTTCCCACGGCGACGGCGACGCAGGCCGCCGTGCAGCGCACTCCCGTGCCCACGGCCACGCCCGCCCCGCCCGCCGAGGTGGCGCGCCTCGGCGGAGGCAACCGCGGCGAGCCGGTCAGCGGTGGCACCTTCCACCAGTCCAACTCGACCGGCCCGCAGCAGCTGGACCCGCACGCCTCGATGGACACACGCGGCAAGCCGATGGGCGAGGCCGTCTACGGCACGCTCTTCCGCCAGCAGCCCGCCACCCTCCCGGACCACCCGATCGCGGAGATGCAGCCCGGCCTCATGGCGGACTGGGAGCTCACGCCCGACGGCCTCCAGCTGACGGGCACGCTGCAACCGAACGCGAGGTTCACGGCGCCGATCAGCCGCAAGCTGGACTCCGAGGACGTGAAGTTCTCCGTGCAGCGCTTCACCGGCCGGCCGGAGCCGCACTCCACGCTGCCCTCGGGTGCGCCGAACGCGAGCTCGCTCGACTTCGTGGAAACGGTGGAGACACCGGACCCGGACACGCCGGTGCTCAAGATGTCGCGCCCCAACCCGCGCGCGCTCTTCGACCTCGGCGACCTCTGGAGCATGGTGATCATGCCTCGCGAGGCCGGCACCGCCTTCGATCCCGGGGTCGAGATGGTCGGAGCCGGAGCCTTCCTCTGGGACGGCCAGGACCCCGGCGTCAACTACAAGCTGAAGCGCAACCCGGAGTGGTGGGGCGGCACGGAGCGGCCCTACGTCGACGGGATCGAGGTCTCCGTCATCTCCGGCAGCGCCAACCAGCTGGTGCAGTTCAAGGCCGGCAACCTGGACGAGCTCCCGAGGTTCAGCGCGAACGAGTTGCTGCAACTGAGGGACGACATGCCCGAGGCGTTCATCTTCGCCTCCAAGCGCCTCGGCTGGAGCTACCTCGCCTTCGGCGAGCCGCGCTCCTGGCTGGGCAACGGGGATGCGCCCTGGAGCGACGACCGCGTGCGCCACGCCGTCTCGCTCGCGCTGGACCGCAACGCACTGCTCGAGGCGGTCTACAACGTCTCCAAGCTGGACGCGGAGGGCTTCAACGTCAGCGACGCCGTCTCCTGGCACAACATGATGCCGGCGGGCATCCCGGGCCAGTCGATCGATCCGCGCACGGACGAGGTGACGGGCAAGTGGATCCGCCACGACGTGGCGGAGTCGAAGAAGCTGCTCGCCGCCGCCGGCTACCCGGACGGCTTCTCGGCGGAGTTCCACTACACCGGCGCCTATGGCGCTGAGTGGACGCTCGAGGGTGAGTTGATCGCCCAGATCGTGCGCGAGACGGGGATCGACCTCAAGATCAACGTCGACGACCACTCCTCGGTCTACACGCCCATGACCACGCAGGGCGACTTCAGCGGCCTCGCGATGATCCTCAACGTCGCGCCGGACATGGGGCTGCTGCTCTCGCTCAACTACCGGCTGCCCTCGAACCGCAACCAGAGCCAGATCCACGATCCGGTGATCGTGGACAAGGTGAACGACATCCTCAGCGAGCTGGACCTGGAGGTGCGGAACGAGAAGATCCGCGACATCCAGCGCTTCCTCGTCGATCCGATGTGGTACGTGCCGAGCGTCGGCTGGCAGCTCGGCTGGGGCGCCTACAGCCCGCGGATGAACGTCGCCGAGGCGCACTTCACCGCCCGCGGCGACAGCGGCTACCAGACGCGCTACACGGACGTCTGGATCGAGAAGTAGCGGCGGAGGGCGAGCAAGAACCGTCCGAACGGTCGCGCGGTCCGAGGCCGCGCGACGCAACAGCAGGGGGCGTCGGGGAGCCGGGCGGGAACGCCCGGCCTCCCCGGCTCGCCCGCCGTTGAGGACAACGCCTCGGTAGGCCGGAGGCACGGGCCATCCAGACGTACATCATCCGCCGCGTGTTGCTGCTGGTGCCCACGCTGTTCTTCGTCACGCTCTTCGTCTTCATGGCCGTGCGCTTCCTGCCGGGAGACGTGATCGATCTGATGGCATCGGAGCTTGAGGACGGCGCGATCGATCCGGAGTTCCGGGCGAAGGTCGCGTACAAGTACAACCTCAATACCGCGATCCCCCAGCAGTACGTCGAGTGGATCGCGGGCATCTTGCGTGCCGACTTCGGCCAGTCCTTCCTGACGGACCGGCCGGTCTTCGAGGACGTGAGGCGCAAGCTGCCGATCAGCATGCAGCTGGGCATCATGGCGATGGCCTTCTCGATCACCATGGCGATCCCTGTCGGCGTGACCTCGGCCGTCTGGCAGGACACCTGGGTGGACTACGTCACGAGGAGTCTCGCGATCCTCTTGCTCGCGGTGCCCAGCTTCTGGCTGGGGCTGATGGCGATCGTCTACGGGTTCCAGTTCTTCGGCTGGGTGCCGCCGATCCAGTACCGCAACATCTGGGACGAGCCGATCACCAACCTCCAGATCCTCTGGGTGCCGGCGATCATCCTCGGCGGCGCCCTCGCCGGCTCCGTGATGCGGCTTACACGCTCGACGATGCTCGAGGTGCTGCGCCAGGACTACGTGCGGACGGCGCGCGCGAAGGGGTTACAGGAGCGCCACGTCATCGTCCGCCACGCGCTGCGAAACGCGGCGCTTCCCGTGGTGACGGTGATCGGCCTTCAGGTCGGCCTGCTGGTCGGCGGCACCGTCGTGCTGGAGCGCATCTTCTCGATCCCGGGGATGGGCAACTTCCTGCTCACCTCGCTCGAGCAGCGCGACTACCCGGCCGTGCAGGCGGTGGTGTTGCTCTCCGCGGTCGTCGTCGTCTTCAGCAACCTGATCGTTGATCTCTCCTACGCGATCATCGATCCGCGCATCAGGTACGGCTGATGACCGACGCAAGCGCCGCACTGCCCGCCCGGGTGCGGGGCTTCGCGAGGAACGTGCGCGCTCGCTTCGGGTGCTGCTGAGCGTGCTGCGCTTCGCTCGCCGCAAGCCACTTGGCGCCTTCGGCGGCCTGATCATGCTGGTGCTGCTGCTGCTGGCGCTGTTCGGCCACTGGGTGGCCCCGTTCCACTACGCCGACATCGACGTCTTCAATCGCTTCATCGGACCGACCCCGGAGCACCCCTTCGGCACGGACGACCAGGGCCGCGACGTCATGAGCCGCGTGATCTTCGGGGCCCGCGCCTCCGTGATCATCGGCCTCGGCGCGGTCATCATCGCCACCATCGGCTCCAGCATCATCGGCATCGTCTCCGGCTACTACGGAGGCACGTTCGATCTGTTCGCGCAGCGCCTGATCGACGCCTGGCAGGCGTTCCCCGGCCTGATCTTCGTGATCTTCATCATCTCCGTGATCACCTCGACGGTGCCGCGCGACTCCACCGCCAGTCAGATCAGCCTGATCGTGACGATCGGCATCCTCTTCACGGCGGGCGCCTCGAGGGTGGTCCGCAGCCAGACGATCTCGACGAAGCAGAACGACTTCGTCGAGGCCGCTCAGGCGCTGGGCGCGTCCGACCTGCGGATCCTGGCGAGGCACATCTTCCCCAACGTGGTGACGGTGATCATCGTCAACATCTCGATCCAGATTGGGTTCGTGATCCTGATCGAATCGACGCTCTCGTTCCTCGGATTCGGCGTGCAGCCACCGTTCCCCTCCTGGGGCCGGATGCTCCAGGAGGCGCAGGCCGGGATGCAGCAGCATCCCTACCTGGCGCTCTTCCCCGGGGTGGCGATCGCGCTCACCGTCTACTCGCTCAACATGTTCGGCGACGCGCTCCGCGACGTCCTCGATCCCCGGCTCCGCGGTGCGGCCTAGACCTCGCCGGCGCCGGGACGGCCCGAAAGGAGACTGAGCCATGCCGGGACCGCTCGATGGGATCCGCATCCTCGATTTCACGCGCTACCAGAACGGCCCGCACGCCACCGCGATGCTGTCCGACATGGGCGCCGACGTCCTGAAGGTGGAGTTGCCGGGCAACGGCGACCCGGGCCGCTCGCTCGGCCGCCTGCCGGACGGCTTCTGCTCCTACTTCGAGGGCAACAACCGCGGCAAGCGCAGCATCACGCTCGACCTCCGCAAGCCGCAGGCGCTCGAGGTGATCTACAAGCTCGTGTCGCAGGTCGACGTGGTCATGGAGAACTTCCGGAGCGGCGTGATGGACGGCCTCGGACTTGGCTATGAGGAGCTGCGTACGCACAACGAGCGGCTGATCTACGGCTCGACGACCGGCTTCGGGCCGATCGGCGAGTGGTCGCAGCGCGCCTCGTTCGATCACATCGCGCAGGGGATGAGCGGCGCGCTGATCGCCCAGGGCGGGGGACCGGGCAAGGAGCCGCAGGCCGTGCAGTGGGGTCTGGCCGACCAGTCGGGGAGCATCGTCTTCGCCTACGGCATCATGGCCGCGCTCGTCGCGCGGGAGCGCTTCGGCACGGGCCAGCGTGTCGACGCCTCGCTGCTGGGCAGCATGATGACCGTGCAGAACCTGACGCTCGCGAACTTCCTGCACACCAAGCACCAGGAGGTGCGCGAGGGCGCGGGCGGCTACAACCAGGCTGCCTTCGGCTGGCACGAGACGGGCGACGGCAAGTGGCTGACCGTCGGCGTCCTCGATCCGAAGGACTGGCCCGGCCTCTGCCGCGCGATCGAGCGGGACGACCTGATCTCGGACGAGCGCAGCGCCGACGCCTTCGCCCGCCGCGAGCACGCCGATTGGCTGCTCCAGGAGGTCAAGGGGACGCTGCTGACCGGACCGCGGCAGTACTGGCTGGACCGTATGCTGGCCGAGGGCGTGCCCTGCGGCCCGGTGCTCGAGTACGCCGAGGTCCTCGACGAGCCGCAGTTCTGGGACAACGGCTACATCGTCGAGGTCGAGCACCCCCACTTCGACGAGTACCTCTCGGTGGGCGTGCCGGTCCGCTTCAGCGAGACTCCGGGCGCCGTGCAGGGCCCGGCCCCGGAGCTGGGCCAGCACACCGAGGAGGTGCTGCTGGCTCTCGGCTACGACTGGAACGAGATCGAGCGGCTGCACGACGAGCGCGTGACCGCCGCCGGTTAGGCACGCGGGAAGGGACGATCCAATGTCGGGAACCGCCGGGAGCATGCTGGTTGCGAGGGCGCTCCAGGACCAGGGAGCGGACGCGATCTTCACGATCGTCGCCGGTCCCGTCACCAACGTGATCGGCGCCTGCGGCGAGATCGGCGTGCGCCCGATCGGCGTCCGCCACGAGCAGGGCGCCTCGTTCATGGCGATCGCGCACGGCTACGTCGCCGGCAAGGTCGGCGTCGCGATGACCGGCTCCGGCCCCGGCGTCACGAACGCGATCACCGGCGTGCACGTCGCCTGGGACAGCGGCTACCCGCTGCTGGTCCTCGGCGGGTCGGCGGCGCTGCACCAGCGCGGGCGGATGACCTTCCAGGAAGCCGACTCCGTCGCGATGATGCAGCCGATCACCAAGTGGGCGATCCAGGCCGACAGCGCCGAGCGCATCCCCGAGCTGATCGCGATGGGCTACCACAAGGCGCTGAGTGGCCGCCCCGGCCCCGTCTACATCGACCTCCCTCTCGATGTCTTGCGCGAGGAGGTCGAGGACATCGAGATCCGCCGCGCGATCAGCAGCACCCCGCCCGCCAGGCCGCATGGCGACCCGCTGCTCATCGAGCAGGCGGCCGAGCTGCTGCTCAACGCCGAGCGCCCACTGCTGATCGTCGGCAAGGGCGTGCGCTGGGGCGGCGACGAGGCGTTCGGCGATCTGCAACAGCTCGTCGACGACCTCGGCGTGCCGTTCCTCACCTCGCCGATGGGTCGCGGCTTCATCCCCGACGATCACCCGCTCAACGTCGCCGCCGCGCGCAGCCAGGCGATACGCGGGGCGGACGTGGTGGTGGTGCTGGCCGCGCGGCTCAACTGGATGTTCCAGATGGGCCAGGGCTTCGCCCCGGACGCCAAGCTGATCCAGGTCGACATCGACGCCGAGGAGATCGGCCTCCAGAAGGACGTCGACGTCGGGATCGCCGGCGACGCCGGCCACGTGCTGCGCCAGCTCGGCGAGGCGCTCGAGGGCCGCACGGAAGGCCTGGCCGAGCAGCGCGCCGAGTCGCCGTGGCGGCACGAGCTGCGGGAGACGCTGGCGAGGAACGCGGAGCGCCTCGCGCCGCTGCTCGCCTCGGATAAGCACCCGATCTCGCACTACCGCCTGATGAACGAGATCCGCAACGCCGCGCCGCGCGACGCGATCATCACCGTCGACGGCGAGATCACGATGGCGACCGCGCGCCAGGTGCTGCAGAGCTTCGGCCCCGCCACCCGCCTCAACTCCGGGACCAACGCCTGCATCGGCACGGGCGTGCCCTTCGCGATCGGCGCGCAGCTCGCCCGGCCCGAGGCGACGGTGATCAGCGTCAACGGCGACAGCGCGTTCGGGTTCAACGGGATGGAGATCGAGACGGCGCTGCGCCACAACCTGCCCGTCATCTTCATCGTCGACAACAACCAGGGAATCCTCGGCAGCACGCTCGAGCAGGGCCTGTTCGGCGACGACTACCCCGAGCGGGTCGGGATGTACGTGCCGGAGGCGCGCTACGACAAGGTGATGGAGGCCTTCGGCGGCCACGCCGAGCACGTCGAGCGGCCCGAGGAGATCGGACCCGCCCTCCAGCGCGCCCTCGCCGCCGGCCGCGCGGCGCTGATCGACGTGGCGATCGATCCGGAAGAGCGGCAGATGGGCCGGACCGTCAGCCAGCTGCGCGACATGGGCTACTGAGCGCGCGCGCCCGGCGACCGCGATGCGAGTCAGGGCATGCGGCCCTGGCTGTGCTTGCGGTAGGAGAAGAACTCGTCCGCCTCGTACTGGTTCTCGTGGAAGGTCCACGCCTCCGCCACTTGCCCGCCCCGCAGGTGGTAGCTGGTGGTCGCGAGCGCATCGAGCTCGTTGCGGGCGCGCTGCGCGGTCATGTGGACGAGTGCGACGGCATGCTCGTCGTTCGCGAGCACGTCATGCACTTCCACCGCGATCGTCTCGTTCGTGAAGTCCCGCAGCTTGCGGAAGTAGGTGAAGATCGCCTCGCGCCCGCGGTAGGTGTCGGTGAACAGGTTGCGCCCGCCGACGTGCCACACGGCGTCCTCCGCGATCAGCTCGGTGAGCGTCTCCGCGTCGCCATTGGCGAACGCCTCGTAGCCACGCCGCACGAGCGCTACGTTCGGATGCTCTGACATCGGGACCCCCCTGGAACGCCTCCCCGTGGGGCCATCATAGACATTGTGCGCGCCGCCTACGGCTCCTCCGCGTAGGAGCCGAACGTGACCGCGAAGATCGCGAAGTCGTCCGAGTCCGAGCGCACCCGCAGCTCGTGCTCGCCCCACTGCGGCAGGTCGACCACCCGGTACAGCCGAGGCTCCTCGACGCGGACGACGCTGCGTCCAGCCTCGTCGAACGTCACGTCCGGACCCGCCTCGTCCGGCCGCAGCGGCCGCCCGTCGAGCTCGACGATCATGTCGAACGGCTCGGCCCGCTGAGGCCGCAGCACGATGTGCACCGTCCGCGCGAGGAACGTGAACGCGAAGTAGTCCGACAGGTCCTCGGTGGTGCGGGCGTGCACGATCGCCTCGCGCTCGTTGCGCCACAGGCCCTGCAGGTACCACATGCCGTCGAGCCGCTCGCCCGTGTCGACGTAGTCGCGGACCTCGTCGGGCGCGCCGTAGTACGCCTCCTGGCCCGCGTAGACGCCGAGCGGCGCGAAGTTCCTCGCGTAGCCCCCGTACAGCTCGCGCGTCTGCGCCGTCGCCACCGGGTCGAAGTCCGGGTCGGGCTCCTTGCCCGGCGGGACGCCGCTGAGGTCGTACCCGGCCGCCTCGAGGGCCTCGCGGATCGCGCCCTCGGTCGACTGGTACGCGCCTTCGCCGACGTGCCGGTAGACGAGCGCGCCGTCGACGCCGATCAGGTACTTGCCGGGCCAACAACAGTTATAGAAGGCCTGCCACGTCAGGTAGTCGTTGTCCTGCGCGACGGGGTAGGCGATCCCCAGCCGCCCGACCGCCTCGGCGACGTTGTCCGCGTCACGCTCGAAGTCGAATTCCGGGGTGTGGACGCCGACGATCGTGAGTCCGTGAGCGGCGTAGCGCTCATGCCACTGCCGTAGCCGGGGCAGGGTGCGGATGCAGTTGACGCAGGTGTAGGTCCAGAAGTCGACGAGCACGACGCGGTTCCGGGCGACCAGCTCGGCGATCGTCAGCGGCTCGCTGTTGAGCCAGTTGGTGAGGCCGGCGAACTCGCGCTCGGGTGTCGGCTCCGGGACCGGCGTGCCGGCCGGGGTGGCCGTGGACGGCGGGGATTGCGTCGCGGTCGCCGCAGGCGTCGCCGCTGGGGTAGGGGCCGCGACCGATCCGGGCGTGGGCGTCGGGTCCACCTCGCCGCCGCCGCAGCCCGCGAGCGCGAGCGCGAGGCAGACGGCGCCGACGGCGCGGACCACGGCCGCCGGGAGGGCGGAAGCCGAGCCGGGGAAGGGCCATCGGGGCCGGCGAGTCGGGCGTGTCATTGGTGGACCGGGCGCTCAGCGCCACGCTGCCGCAGGTCTCGGGGCAGGATCCCGCAGTTGGGCGTCAGCCGTTCTCGACGGGAAGCGCCGCTATCTCCGTTGACTCGATGGTGATCTGAATGTCCGCGAGCACCCGCTGGATGGTCTCCAGCCCCCGGACCACGTTCTGCAGGTCCTCCAGGGAGAGCTGATCCGCCGCTATCTGGAGGCGCTCCCGGCCGATACCCCAGAACTGCGCGATCGCCTCTTGTCCGCCGGCGGTCAACTGGCAGAGCACGACTCTCCGATCGTTGGCATCCGAGATCCGCTCGACCAGACCGCGGTCGACGAGGCGGTCCACGACGGTGGTCGTGCCGGAGAGCGCCCTGTCGAGGTGGAGCGCGATGGCGCCCATCCGCAGGGGGCCGGAACGCTCCAGCAGCACCAGCGTCTTGATCTGGGCCGTGGTCAGGTCCAGCCCTTCCCAGACGTCGAGGCGCCCGGTGTGCAAGCGGCTATTCAGGTCCTCGGCCACCGCGATGAGCCGCTTGCCGAGTTCTTGCCTGTCGTTCTCCACCTGGCTCACCGTTCGGTCATATTCCGCCTTCGCGGCGGCCTCTCGTGGCTCGGACGCCGTCCGGCGGCGTGTGTCAGACGCAATCCGCCTGACTGTGCATACCTATGTATACAGCACCGACGCCGAACAGGTGTGGCATGCGTATATGAGACTGGGTTCCTGATAATACAGATTACGTAATACAGATGACGGGCCAGAGGGCGTGGGGCCGGCTCAGTAACGCTGCTCGTACCAGCCGCGGGCGGGCGGCTGCGTGTCGTCGTGGAACAGCGTGAGCGTGCCGCCGCCCTCGAGGACGACGCGGTAGTAGCTGCGGCTGAGCGGCGGCTCGCGCCACCACTCGTCCGCGATGCGCCACGCCTCCTCGATGCGTTCGACCGCGAGCGAGGCGCCCCGTGCGCCGCGCTGCGTTCGCCGCAGCTCGCTCGGCTCGCCGCCGGGGCCGGGGCGCACCCCGACCGGCCGCGGCAGGCCCAACGGGGTGAGCGCGCCGTCCGCCGGCCGTGGTTGCGCGCTCATGGATCGTAGTCGGCGAGGGCGTAGCGGCGCTCGGGGATGCGGCTCAGCGGCGCGAGCGCGACGACGCGACGCAGCGCCGCCCGCCCGTAGCGCAGCCGCAGGTGGCGGGCCATCTCGTCGAGCTGCTCGCGGCGTCGCGCCCCGCCCTCGCGCAGCAGCCGGGCCTGGCGCCCGCGTTCGGCGGTCAGGCCGCCGAGCTCCAACGCCAACTCGGCCACCGGTCCGCCGAACTCCGCCGCCTCGATCGAGGGCTCGAGCGCCGTCCACAGCCGCGAGCGGTCGCCGGTCGGTTCGGTCAGCACGCGCCGGCGCTCCCAGACGCGCTCGTCCTCGGTGACGGCGCTGAGGCGGACGGCGCGCACGAGGCGGCCGCGCGCCACGGGCCGCGCGAGTGCGCGACCGAGCAGCTGCCCGTAGCTGTGCAGCAGCGCCTCGCGGCCGATCAGCGGTGGCTCGGCCTGCGCGCGCTCCAGCACGCGCTCGCGATGCGCGATGGGTGCGAGCGGCGTCGGATCCTCGCCTCGCGCGGCCAGCCAGGCCTGCCCGCCCGCCTCCCCGAGCTGCGCCTCGACGGCGTGCCGCGGCAGCGCCGCGAGGTCGCCGAGCGTGGCGATGCCGAGCAGCGCGAGCCACTCCCGCGCGGCCTCCTCCAGCGGCAGCAGCGCCGTCGGCCGCGGCGCGAGGAAGGCGCGCGCCTCGTCCCGGCCGACGCACAGCCACGCGTCGGGCCGCGCCGCGAAGGCGGCCGCGCGCGCCGTGAAGCGGCCGTCTGCCACGCCGAGCCGCGCGCCCAGGCCGGGTGGGACCCCCTCCAGCAGCGCCCGCGCGAGCGCGTCCTCGTCCGGGTAGAGGCCCTCGAGGCCGCGCAGGTCGGCGTAGACCTCGCCCGGCGTCGCCTCCTCCACCAGCGGGCTGACCGCGGCGGCGGCCTCGACGAGCTGCGCGGCGGCGCGGCGCACGCGCGCCGGGCGCGGCTCGAGGACCGCGAGCGTGGGGCAGCAGGCGAGCGCCTCGCTGAGCCGCTGGCCCGGCCGCACGCCGCGCGCGGCGGCGGCCTCGCTGGTCTCGGCCACGCGGCGCGCGGAATCGTCGCTGACGGCGACGGGCCGGCCGAGCAGCTCCGGTCGCGCCGCCAGCTCGGCGGCGAGCGCCGGGGACGGCACGAGCAGGCACGCGATCCGCGGATGTCGAGTCCTCATGTTTCACCCCCGCCAAGAGGCTGTCGCATAGTAGCAGAACGCACGTTCTGTTACTATGCCCCGACACGGTAAGGGGGTGGGCCGTGGCGCGCACACGCCGCGACCAACAGCCCGGCTACATGGAGCGCTGGGACGAGTTCGAGGCCCGCCAGGCGCGGGCCGAGAAGGACACGCCGCGCTCCCGCGCGCCGCGCGACCCCGCCGCGCCCCTCGCTGGTGACGCGCTCGACGGCGTGCCCTACGTCGAGCTGCACGCGCACAGTCACTACTCGCTGCTGGAGGGCGCATCGAGCCCGCACGAACTGGTGCGGACGGCCGTCGAGCAGGGTCACGCCGCGCTGGCGCTGACCGACCACGACGGCCTGTTCGGCGCGATGGAGTTCGCGCGCGCCGCCCGCGAGGCCGGACTGCGGCCGATCAGCGGCCTCGAGCTGACCGTCTCCGAGCCGGCCGCGGCAGGCGACGAGGACGCCGAGGGCGGCGAGGTGCGTTCGCACCTCACGCTGCTGGCGGAGACGCGGCAGGGCTACGCCAACCTCTGCCGGCTCTCCAGCTACGCCTTCGGGCTGCGCGAGACGGAGCGGCGCGCGCAGGAGGCACGGCGGCTCGACCCCGTGCTGCCGCTCGCCGACCTCGAGCGGCACGCGGACGGGCTGATCGTGCTGACCGGCTGCCGTGAGGGGCGCATCCCCCGCCTCGTGCAGGCGGGGCGGCGCAGCGAGGCGGGCGCGGCCCTCGATCGCCTCGTCGGCGGGTTCGGGGCGGACCGGATCTTTGTTGAGCTGCAGGACAACGACGTGCACGGCGACCGCCCGCGCAACGAGGCGCTCGTCGCCCTCGCGGAGCAGGCGGGCGTGGGCGTGGCCGGCACCGGCAACGTCCACTACCACGTACGTGAGCGGCACCGGCTGCAGGACGTGCTGGTCGCGATCCGCCATCGCGCCAGCCTCGACGAGTGTCACGCCGAGCGGCGGCCGAACGCCGAGTTCTGGCTGCGCAGCCCGCGGGAGCAGGCCGAACGCTTCGCCCGCTACCACCCGCAGGCGGCGGCGAACACGGTGCGGATCGCGCGCCGCTGCCGCTTCGACCTCACCGCCGACCTCGGCTATCGGCTGCCCTCGCCGCCGCTGCCCGACGGCCTCACGCCGCTGCAGGAGCTGGAACGGATCTGCCGCGAGCGGCTGGGGGAGCGCTACCGCGCGCCGGACGAGCGCGCGAGGGCGGAGGCGCAGCTGACCGAGGAGCTGCGCCTGATCGGGCTGCACGACCTCGCCGGGTTCTTCCTCATCTACCACGAGATCTTCCTGCTGGCGCAGGAGGTGGCCCGCGAGGTGCGCGGAGCCGGCGCCGCTCGCAGCGTCACCAACCTGCCGCCGGGCCGTGGCCGCGGCTCCTCGGTCTCCTCGCTGGTCTGCTACCTGATCGGGCTCTCGCACATCGACCCGATCCGCCATCGTCTCTTCGTCGGGCGCTTCCTCAACGAGGAGCTGGAGTCGCTACCCGACATCGACCTCGACTTCCCCCGCGACATCCGGGCGGAGCTGATCGAGCGCGTTCACGCGCGCTGGGGCCGCGAGCGCAGCGCGCTCGTCGCCGCCTTCGCCACCTACCGGCTGCGCAGCGCCGTCCGCGACGTGGGCAAGGCGCTGGGTCTGCCCTCGGCGGAGCTGGACCGCCTCGCCGGGCTGTCCGGCCCCTACGCCGGGCCCGGACAGCTGCCCGAGGAGCTCGCGCGCTCGCCGCAGTTCCGCGACCGCGCCGAGGCGCGCGGCTGGCGGGAGCTGGCCGCGCTCGTGCCGCAACTGGCCGGCGTGCCGCGCCACCTCTCGCAGCATCCCGGGGGGATGGTGATCGCCTCGGGGCCGCTGATCGACTGCGTGCCCTGCCAGCCGGCGGCGATGGCGGGCCGCTACCTCTGCCACTGGGACAAGGACTCGGTCGACGACGCGCGGATGGTGAAGATCGACTTCCTCGCGCTCGGCATGCTCTCCGTCGTCGAGGAGACGATCGACCTGATCGCCGACGCCCGCGGACGCATCGTCGACCTCTCGCGCATCGACTTCGAGGACGAGGCGGTCTACGACGCGATCTGCCGCGGCGACACGGTCGGTGTCTTCCAGATCGAGTCGCGCGCGCAGATCGCGATGCTGCCGCGGACGCAGCCGCGCAACCTCGAGGACCTGACCGTGCAGGTCTCGATCGTGCGGCCGGGGCCGATCGTCGGCGGCGCGGTGAACCCCTACGTGCGGCGGCGCGAGCTGCAACGCCGCAACCCGCGCTACCGCCCCGCCCCGCCGCACGAGTGCGTGCGCGAGGTGCTGGACGAGACGCTCGGCGTCGTGATCTTCCAGGAGCAGGTGTTGCAGGTCGCCCGTCACATGGGTGGCTTCACGCCCGGCGAGGCGGACCGCTTCCGCCGCTCGCTGGGCCGCCGCCGCGCGCACGAGGAGCTCGAGGCCTGGCGCGATCGCTTTTTCGCCGGGGCGGCGGAGCGCGGGGTGCCCTCGGCGGTGGCGGAAAAGGTCTTCGGCAACCTCGCGGGGTTCGCCGAGTTCGGCTTCCCGAAGAGCCACGGCGCCGCCTTCGCCCTGCTCGCCTACCAGTCGAGCTGGCTCAAGCAGCGCTACGCCCCCGAGTTCCTGTGCGCACTCTTCAACAACCAGCCGATGGGCTTCTACCCGCCGCACGTGCTGACCAACGACGCGAAGCGCCACGGCGTCGCCGTCGAGCGGCCCGACATCAACGTCAGCGCCGCCCGCTGCACGGTCGAGCTGCCCGCCGCGATCCGCGTCGGCCTCGGCTACGTGCGAGGCCTCGGCGAGGCCTGGGCCGAGCGCATCGAGGAGGAGCGCGAGCGTGCCGGGGAGTACCGCTCGCTGTTCGGCTTCGTGCAGCGCACGGGGCTGGGCCGGCAGCCGGCGGCGCGCCTGATCCAGGTCGGCGCCTTCGACGGCTTCGGGTTGCAGCGCCGCGAGTTGCTCTGGCAGCTCGGGCTGTTCACGGGCGGGGCGGTCGCCGGCGCGACGGGCAAGCCCTCGGCCGAGGCGGCAGGGCGTCAGCTGCGGCTCGAACTGCCGACCGCGCAGGACATGGTGACGCTGCCCGACTTTGGCCCCTACGAGCGGATGGCCGCCGACTACGCGCTGATCGGCCTCTCGCCGGACCGCCACCCGATGCGCTTCCTGCGCCACGCGCTCGGCGAGGGCGTCGCCTCCAGCCGCCACCTGCACTCGCTGCCGGCGGGGCGCACGGTGGAGGTGGCGGGGCTGGTCGTCTGCCGCCAGCGGCCCCTCACCGCGCGCGGGATCATCTTCCTGTTGCTGGAGGACGAGTACGGCCTGATGAACATCCTCGTGCGCCGCGAGCTGGCCGAGGAGCGGCGCGACGTGGTGCGCACGGCCGCCTTCGTGCGCACGCGCGGCGTGCTCGACGAGCGCGCCGGCGAGCAGCGCACCCTCATCGCCGACGCCCTCGACGAGATCGTGCCGGCGGGCGCGCTGCCGATGCCGTCCGGCAAGTCCTGGGCGTGATGCGGGGGCGTGAGCGGCGAGGACGCCTCGGGGGCGCGGCTACTCCTCGAGCTTGAAGACGCGGACCGCGTTCTCGCGCAGGAACTTCGGCCAGACGCGGTCGCGGAAGGGGACCTCCGCCAGCTCCTCGAAGATGCGGTCGAGCGAGAGGCCGGTCGGGAAGTAGCCGGCGTAGATCACCTTGTCCGCGCCTCGCGTGTTCGCGAAGTCGATGATGTCCCGAGGGTAGTGGCGAGGCGCGAACGCGCTGGTCGAGTAGTAGAGGTTCGGCCACTTGAGCAGCAGCTTCACCGCCAGCGCCGTCCACGGCTCGCCGCCGTGGCGCATCACGAAGCGCAGCTCCGGGAAGAACCAGCAGACCTCGTCGATCAGCGCCACGTCCTGCGCCTGCATCGGCACGCGCGGGCCCGGCACGCCCGAAGTGACCGTGACCGCGATGTCGAGTTCGACGCACTTGGCGTAGACCGGGTACGCGCGCTTGTCGTTGATCGGCACCTGGGGGACGACGAAGGCGGGCGTGACGTTCGCCGCCTTCACGCCCAGCTCCTCGACGGCCTGCTCCAGCCTGCGCAGCGCCGGGACGCCCTCGTTGGGATCAACGGTGAAGGTGCCGCTGAAGCGGTCGGGGTGCAGCTCGAGGGCGCGACGGCCGGCGCTGTCCTCGGCGGTCACGTCGACGAGCGCGCGCCAGATGCCGTGCTTGTCCATTTCCGCCAGCGTGAAGGCGACCATCTCCTCGAGGCTGCCGGTCTGCGGGATGTCCGGCCGGTTGCGGTACTGGTACTCCACCGGGTAGTCGAAGACCTCGAGCGACTCGTGGTCGCGCAGCATCGGCCGAAACGACGTGTAGGCCTTGCGGCCGGGCGTGGGGATGCCGAGCAGCGTATCGACGACGCCGATGTCGCTGGGCATGGGCATGGCGCGGCTCCTCGATCTCGCCGGTGTTCGCCGTCGCTGCGGCCATTCATAGCAGAGACGGCGGGCAGCGCGCGGCGCTGACGGGGCCGGATGGCGCTGCCGACGCGCGTGTATAGTCGGGCGGCGTACACGCCCGGAGTGTGTCCATGAACGAGTACGTGATGCGCCGGGTCCTCCTGGTCCCGCCCACGATCTTCATCGTCTCGCTGATCGTCTTCGGCTCGATCCGGCTGCTGCCTGGCGACGCCCTCGACGACCGGCTGGCCGAGGCCGGCGTGCCGGCCGACGATCGCCTGAAGATCCGGGCCGACCTGGGCCTCGACCGTCCCGTGCTGGAGCAATACTTCGACTGGATGGGCGGACTGCTGCGCGGTGACCTCGGCGACTCCATCTTCAGCAAGGACAGTGTGCGGACGCGCGCCTGGCGCGCCCTGCCGATCACCGTCGAACTCGGCGTGCTCTCGATCTTCTTCGCGATCATCCTGGGCGTTCCCTCGGGCCTGCTCTCGGCGCTGAAACCCGGCTCGTTCATCGATCTGATTGTGCGCACGCTGGCGATCGGCGCACTGTCGATCCCCAACTTCTGGTTGGCCACGCTGCTGATCGTGCTGCCGGCGATCTGGTGGGAGTGGGTGCCGCCGCTCAAGTACGTCTCGTTCCGCGAAGATCCGTGGGGCAACGTGACACTGTTCCTGCTCCCCGCGCTGGTGCTCTCGCTGCGGCTCGGCGCCACGGTGATGCGCATGGTCCGCTCGGAGATGCTGGAGGTGATCCGCGCGGACTACGTGCGGACCGCCCGCGCGAAGGGCCTGACGGAGTACCGCGTGGTCACGAGGCACGCCTTCAGGAACGCGGCCATCCCCGTGGTCACGGTGATCGGGCTCTCCGTCGCCACCCTGCTCGGCGGCAGCGTGATCATGGAGTCGATCTTCGGCCTGCCCGGACTGGGGCGCCTGATGCTGGAGGCGATCCGTGAGCGGGAGTTCGAGATGATCCAGAGCGTGGTGCTGCTGGTTGGCGTGTTCGTGATGCTCGTCAACCTGGGAGTCGATCTCGTGTACGGGTTCCTCAACCCGCAGATCCGTTACGGGTAGACGGCGTACGAGGCGGAAGGCAGCAGAGGCAACCATGATCGGGATGCAGCAGTGACGGCGGCAGTGAGCCTCTACCGGCCAAGCAGCCGCACGCTCACGGTGCGGCGCGCGTTGTGGCGCTTCCTGCGCAAACAGCCTCTGGGCACCGTGGGCGCACTGATCGTGGTGGTGTTCATCGTCCTCGGCGCGATCGGTCCCTACATCGTGCCGTACGATACGTCGGCCCTTGCCGTGGGGCCCCGCCTCTCGAGCCCGTCGCTGGACCATCCGTTCGGGACGGACGCGTTCGGACGCGATCAGTTCAGCCGCATCATCGTCGGCGCGCGGCTGTCGGTATTCGTCGGCTTCGGCGCCGTGGCGATCGGGACGGGGGCGGCCACCGTCCTCGGACTCTGGGTGGGCTACGTCGGCGGCAAGGGCGACATGGTGATCCAGCGCTTGGTGGACGGCGTGATGGCCTACCCGCCGCTGGTGCTGGCGCTGGTGGCGGTCGGCGTGCTGGGACCGAGCGCACTCAACGTCACGCTCGTCCTCGGCGTGCTGATGATCGCGGCCAACTCCCGCGTGGTGCGCGGCTCCACCCTCGCGGTCAAGGAGTCGACCTACGTCGAGGCGGCGAGGGTGGTGGGCGCCAGCACGCCGCGCGTGATCATCCGACACATCCTGCCGAACGTGGTCTCGCCCTTGATCGTGATCGCGACGGTCAGCCTCGGCACCGTGATCCTCGCCGAGGGCGCGCTCAGCTTCCTCGGCCTCGGGGTTCCCCCGCCCACGCCCTCCTGGGGGCGGATGATCGGTGGCGAGGAGTCGCGCTTCTACTTCGCGACGAACGCTTCGCTGGTGCTCTTCCCCGGATTGGCGCTGTGGCTGGTGGTGTTCGCCTTCAACATGTTCGGCGACGCGCTGCGCGATGTCCTCGATCCGCGGCTGCGCGGCGCGTGACGGAGCGTAGCGGCAACCTCTAACCCAACCTGCTAGGATGCCGCCAATAACGACCGTGTCTGTACGCGCGAGATGTGCGGTTCACCGGGCACAGCGAGTGACCCTGAGGGGGAGTACATGCCAGAGAGTTTGTTCGAGGGACGCGGCATCTTCAGCCGTCGCGCGCTGCTACGCGGCAGTGCGGTAGGCGCTGCGGGGCTCGCCGCCGCCGCGCTCATCGGCTGTGACGGTGACGACGACGAGCCGGCGCCGACGCCTGCCACGGCTACGGCGGCTCCCGCCACGCCCGCGCCCACGGCGACACCGGCGCCCACGGAGGCGGCCGCCACACCAACGGCCACACCGCGGCCCCCACCCACGCGCGCGACGCCGCCGCCAACACCAACTCCCACGGCCACGCCCACGCCGGACCCCGAGGCGGCAAAGCGAGGCGGCGAGATCGTCACGGTCTTCTTCCGCCTCCGCACCTCGTGGGACCCGCACCGCGCGACGTCCCCGATCCAGACGCAGGACCACTGGGGCCTGGTCGGCAACCAGCTCTTCGTGCCGGACCCGGAGACGCTGCTCGCCGTCGGCGACCTCGTCACGGACTGGGAGTGGACCGGGGACACCACGCTGGTCGCGAGGCTGGACCCGGCTGCGAAGTGGCAGAACATCCCGCCCGTCAACGGTCGCCCGTTCACGGCCGCGGACGCCAAGTTCAACGTCGAGCGCATCGCCTTCAGCGAGTGGTCGCCGCGTGCGTTCCTGTTCTCGACGCTCGAGAGCATCGATGCCGTCGACGACAACACGGTGCAGTTCAACCTGAGCGGACCCGACGCCAACTTCCTCGATGCGCTGGCCTCGCTCTTCAACGCGATGGTCTCGCCCGAGGTGGCGGAGCTGTCCGGTGACGACCTGAACGATCCGCGAGCCTTGATCGGCACCGGGCCGTTCCTCTCCGAGTCGCACGAGGACGGCGTCGGCGGACGCTACGTCAGGAATCCGGACTACTGGCGCGCCGGCCGGCCTTACCTCGACGCGGTCGAGTACCGGATCATCCCGGACGACTCGGTGCAGTTCGGCCTCTTCAAGGCGGGCGAGATCGATGGCCCGGCGCGAGTCTGGCCGAACAGCTTCGGCATCCAGTTGCAGGAGGAGGAAGACCTCACCGTCTGGCACTCCAACGGCGATTTCCGCGGCTACAGCGGCGTCGTCTTCGCTGTCCAGAAGGAGCCGTTCAACGACGTGCGGTTGCGCGGGGCCGTGCACCTCGTCTTCAACCGCCAGGCGCTCGCCGAGTTCCAGTACGAGGGTTTCGCCTCGCTGACCACTCCCGGTGGCCGCGACCCGTACTTCACCCTCCCGGACGAGGCGATTATCGGGCAGCCGGGCTTCCGCCCCGCGAAGGAAGAGGACATCGCGGCGGCCGCCCAGCTGGTGCAGGCTGCCACCGGCGGCGAGCTCTCGGTGCCCCAGCACACGGGCGAGAACTACGTGGTGCAGAACGAAGTGCTGCAGGCGGAGCTCGCCACGATCGGCATCAAGACCGAGCTCAAGATCCTCCCCGGTGGTGGAATCATCTCCACCGAGCACGCCGATGCAAACGACGACTTCGTCTTCCAGTCGACGACGCGTGGCGGCGGCGACACGGTGGACCACTCGTTCCTGCAGACCTTCCACCCCGGCGGGTCGCAGAACCCGTACGGCATCGACGACCCGGTGCTGACCGAGATGATCGATCAGCAGCGCGGGATCCTCGATCCCGAGGCGCGGCGCGATCTGTACCACGCCATCGAGGGCCACATCCTCCAGAACGTCTACATTGCACCGGGCCTGCGTGGTCAGGGCTTCATGTTCTGGAAGAACCGGGTCAAGGGGTACCGCTTCGGTCTCGCCGGAGGCGGCAACGTCAAGTCTCACCTCTTCGAGGAGATCTGGGTCGAGGACTAGGGGAAGTAGCCGTCGCGCGAGCAGCGCGGACGGACATCACGCGGCGCACGTCCGGCACTCGCCGGCGTGCGCCGCGCTGATCTTGAGGAGGATCGCGCGCCGTGAGTCTTGACGTGCAGAAGGCCTCGTGGGAGCGCTCGGCCCCCGTGCCCGGCCAGCTCACCGAGCCGTTCACGCGCTGGGTCCGCACGCCCGACACGGTGTTCGGCGAGGGGGCGTACCGCTACCGCGTGATCGACAACTGGGCGCGTCGCCCCCGCGGCTGGACGCTCGGCGACGTCGCGGGCGTGGCCGTCGACGCCGCCGACAATCTCTTCGTCTACAACCGCTCGAGCCGCCCGATCCAGATCTACGACAAGGACGGCAACTTCCTCGACTGGTGGGGCGACGACGAGCACACCACGCCGCACGGGATCACGATCGACGAGGCCGGCGACGTCTGGCTCGCCGATACGGGCGACCACCTCGTAAAGAAGTGCACGCCGGATGGCAAGCTGCTGCTCGCCATCGGACGCCGCCACATCAACATGCCGGACATGGGCGGAGTACCGTTCAACCGGCCGACGCGCGTGGCGGTCGCCGCGAACGGCGACCTCTACGTCAGCGACGGCTACGGCAATAGCCACGTCCACGTCTTCGACGCCGGCGGCGACCACAAGTTCACCTTCGGCAGCCCCGGCGACGGGCCCGGCCAGTTCAGCACGCCCCACGCGATCTTCATCGACCACAACCAGCGCGTGTACGTCTGCGACCGCATGAACAGCCGCATCCAGCTCTTCGACCTCGACGGCGAGTACCTCGAGGAGTGGCACGGCGTGCACCTGCCGGACGATCTGGTGGTCGGCCCGGACGGCACGGTCTACATCGCGGAGCTGCTGCACCGGATCACGATCTGGAGCCCGGACGGGCGGCGCATCGCGGGCTGGGGCGACGAGGGGTGCGAGTGCCCGCAGAATGCGCTGCCGAGCACGCAGTGCCCGGCGGAGAGCCTCGACGCCGGGATGGTGATCGGCCCGCACGGCATCACGCTCGACTCCGAGGGCAGCATCTACGTGGGCGACCTCCCCGACACCTACCGCGGCATCGACCGCGGCTCGCGCGCTGTCCAGAAGTTCGTGCGGGTGGACTGAGCGCCCGGCAGGCGGGGACCGCGAACATGGACTACGAGGGCTACGAGTTCCTCAAGATCGCGCTCGACGACGAGGGCATCCTCACGGTCACGCTCAACCGCCCCGATCGGCTCAACGCGGCGCACCCGCCGATGCTCGATGAACTCGAGCGGATCTTCCGCGACATCAACCGCGACCCCGCCGTGCACGTCGTCGTGCTCACGGGGGCCGGGCGCGCCTTCTGCGCCGGCGGCGACATCAAGGCGATGTCCGACCGCAACACCGGCGACGAGGACCACGCCTGGGCGATCCCCAAGCCGGGCCGGCACGACATCATCCGCGGCCTGCTCGCCCTCGAGCCGCCGATCATCGCCGCGGTCAACGGCGTCGCGGTCGGCGTCGGCGCGACCCTCGCGCTGTTCTGCGACATCGTGATCGCGAGCGACGCGGCACGCATCGGCGACTCGCACATCAAGCTGGGGATGGTGCCCGGCGACGGCGGCACCGTGATCTTCTCGCACCTGCTGGGCCTGCAGAAGGCAAAGCAGCTGCTGCTCACCGGCGACCTGATCGACGCCGCCGAGGCCGAGCGCATCGGCCTGATCAGCGAAGTGGTGCCTGGCGACGAGCTGCTGGAGCACGTGCTCGACCTCGCGCGGCGCATCGCGGCGAACCCGCGGCTGGCCGTGCGCTGGACGAAGATGTCGCTCAACCGCCGGCTGGAGGAAGAGGTGCTGCTCGGCCAGCTGCCGGCCTCCTCGTTGGAGTGGCTCTCACTGCAAATGGAGGACCACAAGGAAGCGATCCGCGCCTACGAGGAGAACCGCCCGCCGGAGTACACCGGCCGCTAGGTAGCCTGCTTCGCAGCGATTGATTGAGGCGCGACTTGGCCAGAGCACCGGTCAACGATCACATTCGCTACGAGGCAGGTGAGCGCTGCCCGATCCCCATCGCCTTCGGCGTCGGGCTGCAGGGCGTAATGCTCGTCCTGGCGCCGACGGTGTTGATCGTGGCGATCACCGCCCGGGCGGCCGGGCAGGACGACAGCTACCTGGCGTGGGCGGTCTTCGCGGCGCTGGTCCTCAATGCAGCCATTACCGCGCTGCAGGCGATCCAGATCGGGCGGGTCGGCGCAGGCCACATGATCATCACGGCGCCGACCGTCCAGTTTGTCGTCGTCATGGTCGCCGCGCTGTCCGAGGGCGGACCGGCGCTGCTGGCGAGCCTCATGGTGGTGTCGGCGATCGCCCAGTTCGCGCTGGCGGCGTGGCTCCCGTTGCTGCGCCGCATCATCACGCCACTGGTCTCGGGCACTGTGTTCATGCTGATCGCGGCGACGGTGCTGCCTGTTGCCTTCGACAGGATCGAGGAGTTGCCGGAGGGCGCGCCTCCGCTCGCGGGGCCGTCGGTCGCCCTGTTCACGCTGACGCTGACCGTGGTGCTGGCGCTGCGCGCCTCGGGGGCCTGGCGGCTGTGGACGCCGCTCATCGCCGTCGCAGCCGGCTCCGCGCTGACCGCGGCGCTCGGGCACTACGAGGTCCAGCGAGTGTTCGATGCGCCCTGGGTCGGCTTCCCGGAAGCCCGCTTCCCCGGATTCGATCTCACGCCGGGCGTGGAGTTCTGGGCGCTCCTGCCGACATTCGTGATCCTGACCCTGGTGCTCGGGATCAAGGTGATCAGCGACGGCGTGATTGTGCAGCAGGCCTCGCGCCGCGAGCCGCGGGCAATCGACTTCCGCCAGGTCCAGGGCACCGTCAACGCGAACAGTGTCGGCATGGTGCTCGCCGGGATTGCCGGGACGCCGCCCACCTCGGCGTACTCGACGTTCAGCCAGTCGCTGATCACGTTGACCGGCGTGGCCGCACGCAGGGTGGGCTACGCGGTCGCGGTGATCTTCCTGCTGATGGCGCTGTTTCCGAAGTTCGCGGCCGTTCTGCTCACGATCCCCGGCCCGGTCATGGGCGCCTACCTGCTGATGGCGATGGGGATGTTCTTCGTGAGCGGTGTGCGGTCGGTCGTCCAGGACGGCCTCGACCAGCAGAAGGCGATGGTGGTGGGTCTGGCGTTCGCGATCGGCGTGGGCCTCCATCAGAATGAACTCGTCACGGAAGCCCTCGGCGGCGCGTGGGGCACGATGCTCGGCAACGGCGTGATGTCGGGCACGATCGTCGCGATCGCGCTGACCCTGCTGATCGAGCTCACCAGCGCTCGCCGCAGACGCCTCCAGGTCGACCTCGACTTCGCCTCGCTGCCGGAGATCGACGCCCTCCTGCGTGAACTCGCAACGAGCATCGGCTGGAACGAGTCGTCGACGGAGAGGCTACGCTCCGCCGGCGAGGAGACGCTGTCCAGCCTCCTGATCTCCGGCGAGGACTCCGAGGGCGAGAGCACGTCGCGCCTGATCATCGTCGCCAGCCCTGGTGACAACGTTGTCGAACTGGAGTTCATGGCGGTGTTCGATGAGGAGAACCTCGAGGACCGGCTCGCCTACCTGAGCGATCAGGCCGGAACGCCCGAGGGCGGCGAGATCTCGCTCCGCCTGCTGCGCCACTACGCCTCGTCCGTGCAGCACCGCAAGTACCACGGGATCGACGTTGTGTCCGTGCAGGTGGAGGGCTCGCGCTAGCCTCGCCGCCGCCTGGCAGGCGTCACGGCGCCGGCAGTCGGTCCTCGATGCCCAGCTCCGCGAGGATGCCGCGGAACCACTCGATCACCTCGGGGTGGTAGGGGATGCCGCGCTCGCGCCGGATCGCCTCTTCCTCGTGCTCGGGGAGGCCGGCGTAGTAGACGCGGTCCTCGCCGGGCGCGGTCTTCGCCTCGCGCAGGCGGCGCAGGTAGGCGTCCATGTCGTCCTTGAACCCCTCGAGGTCCGTGAACGCGTCGATGCGGTAGGCGAGCAGGTGGTGCGCCTGCCGGGCGCGGCGGTCGGGCCCGGCCGCGCCGCCCGAGAGCAGGCTCGTCAGCACCTCGACCATCACGGCGAGGCCGTAACCCTTGTGCGAGCCGATCTCCCGCGTGCCCCCGAGCGGCAGCATCAGGTGCGGGTCGGGAATCGGCTGCTCGTCCATGATCGGCGCGCCGTCCTCGCCGGCGATCCAGCCCGGCATTGTGTCGCGCCCGAGCCGCTGCACGAGCCGCACCTTGTTGCCCGCGATCGAGCTCATCGAGCCATCGAAGATGAACGGCGGCTCCTCGCGGGTGGGTACGGCGATCGCGATCGGGTTGAGGCCGACCAGCGGCTCGGCGGCGAAGGTCGGCGTCACGTTGACGCCGCCGGCGGTCATGGAGACACCGATCATGTCCTCATCGAGGGCCATCGCGGCGGTGTAGGCGGCGGCGCCGTAGTGGCCGCCGTTGTAGACGGCGACCGACCCGATGCCGTACTCGCGCGCCCGCTCGATCGCGATGCGCATCGCCTCGGGCCCGATCACGCCGCCGTGCGCGCCGTCGGAGTCGATCGTGCAGGCGGCGGGGCTGTCGTGGGTGATGCGCCACTGCGGCTGCAGGTTGGTGGCGCCGTCGCGGATCGCGTCGACGTAGCGGCGCAGCATGTTCGAGACGCCGTGCGAGTCGATCCCGCGGATGTCGGCGTATAGCAGCACGTCCGCCGACTGCTCGGCGTGGTCGCGCGGCATGCCGAGGGCGACGAACAGATCCTCGACGGTCGCGCGCATCACGCCCGGATCTACGCGCACCTCGATCTCCGAGGGGACGTGGAAGCGTTCCAGCATCGGTCCAGCCTTACCGGACTGAAGGCCCCGCCTTGCGGCAGCTACGCGCCTTCGACGATGAACACGTTGGCCTTCACGAAGGTACCGCGGAGTTCACGGAGCTCGGTGAACGTCTCCGACGCGAACAGCGCCCTGACCTGCTCCATGCTCTCGTACTCCTGGATCGTGATGCGTGCTACGGGCAGCTCCCCGCTCACCGCCTCGATGTCCCCACTGCGGACCAGGTACTTTCCGCCGTGGGCCTCGACTTCCGCGCCGAGGCGCCCGGCGATGCCGGCGAGCCCGTCCGCGTCGATGACCTCGGAATCGATCGTCACGATGTATGCAGACACTGGTTCTCCCCTCGTTCGCTCAGGCAGTGGATGCTATCACCCGCCCGACCGACCGCCTGAGCAGCACGGCGCGCCGGGTTCGAGCGCGCCGAACTCGGTCGAGGCGGACCGATCGAGCGTCAGGCGCCCTGCGTGTCGAAGACGGGCAGCACGTCCTCGATG
The DNA here is from genome assembly GCA_965207415.1 of Dehalococcoidia bacterium. Classification (GTDB taxonomy): domain Bacteria; phylum Chloroflexota; class Dehalococcoidia; order UBA2979; family UBA2979; genus VXMT01. Next base: position 1,587,020 of record CBDBMD010000003.1, on the reverse strand, counting down.
TAGGCCTCGTAGGCGTCCCAGTTGATCGGGGGCCGGAAGGCGATATTGAGGCCACCGACGCCCGTCTCGACGTACTCGCCGATGCGGTCGATCGCCTGCTGCGCCGTGCCCGTGATCGAGCCGGGGACGTTGTTGTCGGGCGGATCGGCGGCGCTGTCGCCGGCGTGGGCGCGCATGTGGAAGCGGAGGTTGACGCTCGTCTCGATCTCGGCGGGGTCGCGTCCGAAGCGTTCGCACGCCTGCTCGATCGCGTCCAGCCGTTCGCGGATGACCTCGGGGGGCTGGTAGGGGACGTTGTAGCCATCGGCGTACTGGGCGGCGAGGCGCGGCGTCCGCCGCGGGCCGTTGCCGCCGACCCAGATGCGCATGTTCGGGTTGAGCGGCTTGGGACTGCAGACCGCGCCGGAGAGCTGGTAATGCTTGCCCTCGAAATCCGTCACCGGATCGCGCCACAGTGAGCGCACGATCTGCAACGTCTCCTCGAGCTGCTCAAAGCGTTGGCCGAGCGGTGGGAAGTCGTAGCCGAACTCGCGGAACTCCTCCTCGAACCAGCCGGCGCCGATGCCAATCTCGGCGCGCCCGCCGGAGAGGTGGTCGATCGTGACGGCCGCCTTGGCGAGCAGGCTGGGGTTGCGGAACAGCGCGCAGAAGACGAGGCAACCGACGCGCATGTTCGTCGTCGCCCCGGCCAGCGCCGCCATCGAGGCGACGCCCTCGAAGCAAGGATCCTCGCGCAGGTTCAGCGGGTTGGCGTAGAAGTGGTCCCAGACCGAGGCCCAGTGGAAGCCGGCCTCGTCCGCCCGCCGCCAGACCCGCAGCAGCTCCTCCATCGAGAGGTCCTGCGGTCCGGTGTGGATGCCCAGTTTCAGGCTCATCGGCGCCCTCGTCTCATTCCGTGGCCGCTACGACGCGAGCACGGACGAATCGAGCTTTTTGCGCGCCCTCACAAGTTCGTAGTCCGTCTGCAGACCAAGCCAGATGTGGGCCTTGATCTCCAGTGCGGCCTCAAGCTGCAAGGCGGTTTCGGCGGTGATCGCCTTCCGCCCCCGGACAATCTCGTTCACCACTTGGTAGGGCCGTCCCATTCGCCGCGCCAGTTCACGCTGCGACATCCCCCGGACGTCAAGCTCCTCCCCCAGCAAGGAACCGGGGTGGGAGGCGTAATCCGATTCCACGTAGGGATACGTCTCACTCATGGTAGTCCACCACTTCCTCGATGATGATCGTCTGCTCGTCCTGGATCGTTACGATCATCCGCACCTGTCCCGTCAACCTCAGCGCATGCTGGCCTCTTCGGTCGCCGGTCAACGGATGGAGGTTCAGCGACCGGATCTTGTAGAGGTATTCAACGCGCTGCGTGCGCCGCAATGTCCGCACTCGGTCAACGTAGCGCTCTCCGCCGACGTACCCCCACTCCCGAATCGCGCGATTGCTCTGCTCGAAGGCCCGCTGCAACCGCCGGTTACGAAAGCGAAGCTCCACAGGGACAGCGTAACGGCCAGGGTCGAAGCGCGTCAATCCAAGGGTGAATACTTGCCTTGCCGCGCTCCTCTAGTATGTCGCCCATGACACAACACCTCGAGGGCAAGGTCGCCGCCGTCACCGGCGCGGGGCGCGGCATCGGCCGAGGCATCGCGCTGCGGCTCGCCGAGGAGGGCGCGAAGGTCGTCGTCGCCGACTACGGCGGTCCCGTCGACGGCGCGGGCGGCCCCGAGCAGGACGTCGCCCAGGTCGTCGCCAACGAGATCATCGCCGCGGGCGGCGAGGCCGCCGCGAGCCGCTCCGACGTCTCGACGATGGAGGGCGGCGAGCAGATCGTCGCGACGGCTCTCGAGAGCTTCGGCCGCCTCGACGCGATGATCTGCTGCGCCGGCATTCTCGTCGATGGCGGCGTGCTGGAAGTCAGCCCGGACGCCTGGGACCGGGCGATGGGCGTGCACTTGCGCGGTCACTACTCCTGCGCGCGCGCGGCCGCCGAGGTCATGCGCGAGCAGGGCAGCGGCACGATCATCTCCTTCTCGTCGAGCACCGCACTGGCCGGCGCGGGCGTCCGCGTCGCCTACGCGACGGCGAAGGCGGGCGTGATCGGCTTCGCGCTGAGCCTCGCCGAGGAGCTGGAGCCGCTCGGGATCACCTCGAACTGCATCGTCCCGGTCGGCGCCACGCGTATGCACGACATCGTCGCGCAGCAGACCGGACACGTCGGCGAGGGCGACCCGCTGCCGAGCGAGCAGGCGATCGGCGGAGTCATGGACCCGGCGAACGTCGCGCCGATCGTCGCGTACCTGCTGACGGACGAGGCCGCCTCGATCAACGGGCAGGTCTTCGGCGCGGTCGGGCGGGGGGTCTACCTGCTCAACCACCGCGAGTGGGTCGAGCACATCCATAGCGACGGACCGTGGACGCTGGATGCGCTGATTGAGCGCGTCCCGGCGGAGCTGGGCCCGGACCTCGATCACCGCCGGGTGCCGTGGCCCGGGAGGTAGCGGCCGGAAGGCGGGGCGCTCGATGGTCAACGTGACGCGGCTCGAACACCACGGCTGGGCGAACAGCGACGGACGCTGGGGTGCCCCGGCGACCCGCTCCCGCGGGATCGTCGAGGAGCCGCTCGGCTCCGGCGAGCACACGTACTACGTCATCGACAACTGGGCGCGGCGGCCTCGCGGCTGGGCGCTGATCGACGTCGCCGGGGTGGCCGTTGACGCCGAGGACCGCGTCTTCGTCTTCTCGCGATCGCGGCGCCCGGTGCAGGTCTACGACCGTGACGGCTTCTTCCTCGACTGGTGGGGCGACGACGTGACCACCACGGCGCACGGCATCAGCGTCGACGCGGAGGGCAACGTCTGGCTCGCCGACACGGGCGACCACACGGTGCGCAAGTTCACGCCCGAGGGGAAGCCGCTGCTCAGCCTCGGCACGCCGCACCAGAGCGCGCCGCGGATGGGCGGCGATCCGTTCAACGAGCCGACGCGCGTGGCTGTGGCGGCCAACGGCAACCTCTACGTCAGCGATGGCTACGGCAACGCCCGTATCCACGTCTTCAGCCCGGACGGCGAGTACCGCTTCGGCTGGGGCAGCCCCGGCTCCGGGCCCGGCCAGTTCTCCAACCCGCACGCGGTCAGCATCGGACCCGACGGCCGCGTCTACGTCTGCGACCGCTCCAACCGCCGCATCCAGGTCTTCAGCCCGGACGGGGAGTACCAGGAGGAGTGGTCCGGCGTAAACCTGCCGGACGACCTCGCCTGGGGTCCGGACGGCAACGCCTACGTCGCCGAGCTGCTGCACCGCATCAGCATCTGGAGCCCCGAGGGCGAGCGCCTCGCCGGGTGGGGCGACGAGGGCTGCACCTGCCCGGAGCAGCCGCCGATCCCGCCCTGCCCCGCCGAGCAGCAGGCTGCGGGGCAGGTGATCGGCCCGCACGGCCTCGCCGTGGACTCGCAGGGCAGCATCTACGTCGGGGACCTCGCGGAGACCTACCGTGGCGTCGACCGCGGCTCGCGAGCGTTGCAGAAGTTCGTGCGGGTCGACGCGTAGCAGACGCGATGCATTAGACTGGACTTATATTGGATAGGACTTATACTCATGCCGTGGGTCCGGTAGGGAGTCGGGATCATGGCCAGGAACTATCGCGAGCTCCACGAGAAGGTCGTGGCCCGTCCGGGCGCGCCCGAGCGGCTTGCCGCGTTGCGCGAGGCCACCGTGGCCGAGGTCGGCCTGCACGAGCTGCGTCGCGCGCTCAATCGCTCCCAGGCGGAGCTGGCCGTGAGCCTCGGCAACAGCCAGCCAGCCGTCTCGCAGCTCGAACGCGGCGAGGACATCCGCCTGTCCTCGCTGCGGAGGTACCTCGAGGGCCTGGGCGCCCGCCTGCAGATCGTCGCCCTCGTCGACGACGGCGGGATTGAGACGGCGATCCCGCTGCGGATCGGCAGCGGGAACCTGGTGGTTGCCGAGGGTTCGCCCGACTACGACGCTCCGCCGGCCCGCTCAGGCGACGAGGTGGCGGGCAAGGAAGGCGACTGAGCCCTCGAGGGCTTGCGGCGTCATGACCGCGTGCAGGCCGGGGAAGGTGTGCAGTTCCTTCTCGGCGGCGCCGATCTGGTCGAAGAGGAAGAGCGAGCCGTAGCGGTCGAACCGCTCGTCGTCCCACTGCACGTGGAAGTACGTGGGGCAGGTGACAAGGGGAGCCGCCGCTCGCAGGTGCGGCGCGATCTTGCTGCGGTCGACGCTGCTGCCGGTGAGCCCGGCCTTGCCGAGGACTGCGACGCGGACCCGGGGCTCGGCGGCGACGAGCGGCAGCCCGAACATCGTGCCCATCGACATGCCCCAGTAGCCGACGCGCGCGCCGTCGATCACGTCCAGCTCACTCAGCGCATCGAGCGTCGCCTGCCAGTCGGCCACCATGCCGGGCACGTTGTCGGGCCGCTGCCAGATCGCACGGTAGGCGGGGTCGTCGGTGGAGGTGAGGCCGCCGCGGTCGCCGTGGCCGGGGCCGTCGATCGCCGCGGCGGCGAAGCCGCGATCGCGGGCGAAGCGAATCCCGAGCTCCAGCATGCGATCGCTGCGCTTGTGCCCACTGCCGCCGTGGCCCAGCAGCACGAGCGGCAGCGCCCGGGTCGCGGCGGCGGGCGTCCAGAGGATGCCGGGAATCGCCTCGCCGTCGCGCAGCAGCTCGAAGCGGCGCTCCGCGACGCGGCCTTCGACCGCGGTCTCGCCGAGGAAGGCGAGCGCGCCGGAGGTCGTGGTCATCGAGCGCTCACGTATGCGGCGGCGGGCGCTAGAACAGGATCACGCAGCGGCCGCGCGCGCCTCCCGCCTCGAGGCGGGCGTGGGCGTCCGCTGCCTGCTCCATCGTGTACGTGTCGTAGACGCGCAGGCTGAGCACGCCGTCCTCGGTCTGCTGGCGGAGCGTGTCGAGCAGGTCCGCGCGGTGGTCGTAGCTGCGCACCATCGTCACGTGGAAGGTGATCCCGCGCTCGCCGGTGCCGCCGAAGCCGCGCACCGCTGCGAACGAGCCGCCGTCGCGGACGGCGCCCACCGCCAGCTCGTTCTGCACCGCCCCGTCGGCCAGCCCGTCGACGCCCCCGGGCACGGCCATGCGCATCCGCGCGGCGACGTCGTCGCCACGCGGCACGATGATGTCGGCCCCGAGGTCGCGGACCAGCGCCCAGTCGGCCTCCGAGGAGTCGGCGACGACGCGCAGCCCCTCGGCCTTCGCGAGCTGCACGACGTAGCCGCCGTAGCAGCCGGCGGCCCCCGTGACGCCGAGGGTCTGCCCCGGCTCCAGCGCGAGCTGGTCGAGCGACATGCGCGCGGTCAGCGCGTTCATCGGCAGCGTGCATGCCTCGGCGTGGCTCGCGCCCGCCGGGGCGCGCACGACGGAGTCGGCGGAGAGGACGATGCTCTGGCGGTAGGCGCCGTGGTTGCCGCCGGGCAGCACCATCGCCATCACCGCGTCGCCGATGGCGAGGTCGGTGTCCGTGGCCGGGCCGATCTCGTCGATGACGCCGGCCGCGTCCATGCCGGGGATGTGGGGCGGCCGCACGTCGCGCAGCGCGTCGGCGCGTGAGCCGTTGCGCAGCATCGTGTCGGTCGGATTGACGGCGGCGGCGTGGTTGCGGATCCGCACCTCGCCGGGCCCGGCGTGGACCTCGGGCAGGGCGACGACCTCCAGGGCCTCCGGGCCCCCGAACTCGATGACACCTACTCCTCGCATGGCTGCCTCCTCACGTAGTTGGCGGCGAGAACACTCGCGCCGGGATTCGGTCCCGGCGCGAGGTTCGCGTACAGGTTCGCCGCGGGCGCGGGCCCCGCGCACAGGTTCGCCCCAGGCGCGCGCCCCGCGCCTGCTGGCTAGCGGCCGGCGGCGGCGGCGATCGCGCGGCCGGTGAAGACCCGCGTCATCGCTCGCCGGTAGTCCTCCGAACCCGCCAGGTCCGCGTTGACGTCGTCCACGTCGGCGGCTGCCGCGGCCGCCTCGATGGCGCCGTCGTCCAGCGCCGAGCCGGTCAGCGCCTCCTCGACCGCCCCGAGCCGCTGCGCGTGCGTCGAGGCGCCCGTCACGGCGACGCGGGCGCCGGTGCAGACGCCGCCCTCGACGGTCAGCGAGGCCGCCACGCCGACGATCGCGAAGTGCGAGGCCGGGTGGCGGAGCTTCGCGTAGGCCGCCTGCGAAGGGGCGTCGAAGCTGACCGAGGTGATCAGCTCGTCCTCCGCCAGGTCGACCTCGAACAATCCGCTGAAGAAGTCGCCCGCGGCGACCGTCCGCTCGCCGCCCGAACCAGCGATGTGGATCGAGGCGTCGAGCGCCACGACCACGGCCGGCAGGTCGGAGGCCGGGTCGGCGTGCGCGAGGCTGCCGCCGATGGTGCCGCGGTTGCGCACCTGCTGGTCGCCGATCTCGCCCGCCGCCTCGGCGACGACGGGCGCCGACGCGGCCAGCACCGCGTCGTCCTCGAGCTCGGCGTGCGTGGTGAGCGCGCCGATCGAGATGCGTCCGCCGTCCTCGCTGACGCCGGAGAGGCCCGGGATGCCGCTGATGTCGATCAGCAGCTCGGGCTCGGCGAGGCGAAGCTTCATCAGCGGGATCAGGCTGTGACCCCCGGCGATGAAGCGCGCATCGCCTTCCGCCTGCTGCTTGAGCGCGATCGCCTCCTCGATGGAGCCGGCGCGCTGGTATTCGAACGCCGAGGGGATCATGCGTCGCCTCCATGGATCAGACGCCACAGCTTCTCCGGCCGCAGCATCATGTCGATGTGTTCCACCCCGAAATCGCTGAGCGCGTCGACGGTGGCGCTGACGATGCTGGGCGTGGACCCGATCGTGCCGGCCTCGCCGATGCCCTTCACGCCCAACGGGTTGAGCGGCGAAGGCGTCACCGTGTTGTCCAGCTCGAAGCGCGGGAAGTCCCGCGCCCGCGGGATCGCGTAGTCCATGAACGAGGCGGTCACCAGCTGCCCGCTCGCCTCGTCGTACACCGCCTCCTCGGTCATCGCCTGGCCGACGCCCTGGGCGATGCCGCCGTGGATCTGCCCGGCGACGATGAGCGGGTTGACGACGTTGCCGCAGTCGTCCACGCCCACGAAGCGCTGCAGCTCCAGCTCTCCGGTGTCGCGGTCGATCTCCACCTGCGAGATGTAGCAGCCGAAGGGCCAGGTGAAGCCCTCGGGCTCCCAGAAGGCCTCGTCGCTTAGTCCCGGCTCGGTGTCCGGAGGCAGCGGGACCGGGGCGTAGGCGAAGGCCGCCACGTCCGTGAAGGGGACGCCGGTGTCCTCCTGGCCCGCGGGCCCGATCATCCCATCCTTGAAGGCGAGGTCGCCGGGTTGCAGCTCCAGCATCGGAGCGGCGAAGCGGCGCATCTTGTCCTGCACCTTGGCGGTGGCGAGGAGCAGCGCCGTGCCGCCGACCACCTGCGAGCGGCTGCCGAAGGTTCCGGTGCCGCCTCGCACCTGGCCGGTGTCGCCGTGGACGATGGTGATGTCGTCCATCGGGATGCTGAACTCGTCGGCGAGCATCTGGGCGAAGGTCGTCTCGTGACCCTGGCCGTGCGTGGAGACGCCGGTGGTGGCTCGCACCTTGCCGTCGCGTTCCACGCTCACGCTGCCGTGCTCCCAGAGGCCCACGCTCGGCATCGCCGCCGAGGGCCCGAAGCCGCAGATCTCGGTGTAGAAGGACATCCCGAGGCCGACCAGGCGGCCTTCCGCCCGGGCGGCGTCGCGGTCCGCCTTCATTTGCTCCCAGCCGGCGTTCCCGAGCGCCTTGTCGAGCGCGGTCTCGTACTCGCCGGAGTCGTAGACCATGCCGCCGGCGGTGGTGTACGGGAACTGGTCCGGCTGGATGAAGTTGACCCGCCGCACCTCGCCCGGGTCCATGCCCAGCTTCGCGCCCAGCATCTCCATGCCGCGCTCGAGGAAGTAGATGCCCTCGGGCCGTCCCGCGCCGCGGTAGGCGTCGGTCGGCATCTTGTTGGTGAAGACCTCGGTCAGATCGCAGCGCACGACCGGGATGTCGTAGACGCCGCTGATCATGAACGCGACCAGCGTGGGGATCGCGGCGGTCAGCACCATCTCGTAGGCGCCGATGTCGGCCACCAGCCGCATCTTGACGGCCAGCACCTTGCCCTCGCTGGTCGCCGCGAGGTCGAGGTAGCAGATCACGTCACGGCCGTGGATCGTGGTCATGAACGCCTCGGTGCGGTCCTCGATCCACTTGATCGGCAGGCCGAGGCGGCGCGAAATCGCCGCCGCGACGAAGTCCTCGCCGTAGACGTTGATCTTGCTGCCGAAGCCGCCGCCGACGTCCGGGGCGATGACGCGCACCTGGTGCTGGCCCATCCCCAGGATCGCCGCCAGCAATGTGCGCGCGATGTGCGGGTTCTGGGTCGTCGACCAGACCGTCAGCTCGTCGTTGCCCGGCTCGAAGCGCGCGATCACGCCTCGCGGCTCCATCGCGTTCGGCACCAGCCGCTGGCTGACCATGCGCTGCGAGACGACGACGTCAGCCTTTTCAAAGGCCTCGTTGAGCGCCGACTCGTCCTCGACCTCGAGCGTCTCCGGGTTCACCCCGGTGCCGGACGGGGCGAACGGGACGGCGAGGTTGTTCTCGAACGCCTCGTGGATGGTGGCCGGGTCGCCGTTCATCGCCCGCTCCGGGTCGACGACCGCGGGCAGTTCCTCGATGTCGACCTCGATCGCGTCGGCCGCGTCGGCGGCCAGGAAGCGATCGGTTGCCACGACGACGGCGATCGGCTCGCCGACGTAGCACACGCGCTCCGGCGGGACGGAGTGGTGATCCGGCGCCGGGAACGGCGTGGCGACGGGCATCGGCGGGATCATCTCGGCGAGCTGCGCGCCGGTCAGCACCAGCTCGACGCCTGGCATCGCCTCGGCGGCGCTGGTGTCGATCGAGCGGATGATGCCGTGCGCCACGTCGCTGCGCTTGAAGGCCAGGTGCAGCATGCCCGGCAGCTTCATGTCGTCGACGTAGTTGCCGCGGCCTTTGACCAGGCGCGGGTCCTCGCGACGCCGTACGCGCTGCCCGACGAGCTGGCCCGGAGTTGCCTGCATGGTCATTCCGCACCTCCTGCCGCCGTCTTCACGGCGTTGATGATGTGCTCGTAGCCCGTGCAGCGGCAGAGGTTCCCGTCCAGCCCTCGGCGAATCTCATCGTCCGAGGGGTCGGGGGAGCGCTCCAGCAGGTCGACGCCGGACATGATCATGCCCGGCGTGCAGTAGCCGCACTGCAGCCCGTGCTCGTCCCAGAAGGCCTGCTGCAGCGGGTGCATCTCGCCGTCCGCGCTGAGGCCCTCGATGGTGGTGACGGACGCGCCGTCGGCCTGCACCGCGAGGACGGTGCAGGACTTGGCGGACGAACCGTCGAGGATCACGGTGCAGGCGCCGCACTGGCTGGTGTCGCAGCCCACATGCGTGCCGGTCAGGTTCAACTCCTCGCGCAGGAGATGCACCAGCAGCATGCGGGGCTCCGCTTCCAGTTCATGGAGCCGTCCGTTCACGGTCACTGAAATAGGTACGGTCATGTCGCCGCACTCCTCTCTGTTGCCGCCTTCGCCACTTGTTCGATCGCATCGAAGAACTGCCGCGCCATCGTGCGCGCCGAGCCCGTCAACAGCCGGCCCCCGACGCGCGCGATCGCGCCGCGGACCGACACCTCGGCCTCGTAGCGCAGGCGCGTCCCGTCTCCGTCGTCCATCAGATTGATCGCGGCCTCGCCCGTGCCGCCGCCGGGCCGCCCCTGGCCCGAGGCGATCAGCGTGTAGCTCGTCTCCGGCTCCCGGTCGCGCAGCTCGACGCGGCCCGTGAAGGTCCCGCGCACGGGGCCCACGCCTACGTTCGCGGTCAGTTCCCAGGTGTCGGGGGCGACTTCGTCGAAGGCCTCGCAGCCCGGGATCGCCGCTTGCAGCGAGGCCGGATCCAGCAGGTGCTCCCACATCACGGAGCGGGGAAGCTCGAAGCGGTGTTCACCGTCTACGCGCACGCGTCACCCCCTCGCGCGGGCGGATGATAGCACCGATGCGAGGCCCCCTGCCGCCGCGCGTCGCGGTGGTCCCGGTCCCGTCGCACATTGCGAAAGAACGCCATTCGGCCTTCGGCCCGGGATTCGCTGCCGCCATCGTCTCCGCCCCGCCCGTGACTGACCCGGCAGCCGCCTCTAGGCTTGCGAGGCACGGACGGAGCCGGGTGGGAGGGACCGCGTGGAACCAGCGGCCGAGGGCGTCTACCAGTTCCGCATCCCCATGCCGCCGAACCAGATCCGGCCGAGCAGCCGCGAGCGCTACACGCTCGTCTACGCCATCGAAACCTCCGAGGGCTGGGTCATGGTCGACGCGGGCATGGAGAGCGAGGAAGGCCTCGAGGCGCTGCGCCGCCAGATCCCCGAGGCGGGCCTGGCTCCGGGCGACTTCTCGCTCATCGTCGTCACGCACGGCCACAACGACCACTTCGGGCTCGCGGCGAAGGCGCGCGAGTTCACCGGCGCCCCCGTCGCCATCCATCGCGCCGACGCGACCAACCCCTATGTGCTCACCTTCGATGCCGAGGCCGGCCCGCCCGAGGTGGACGTGCTCCTCGAGGGTGGCGAGGAGCTGGCGCCCGGCTCCGGGCTGTGGACGATCTGGACGCCCGGGCACACGCCCGGTCACACCTGCATCCACGACCGCGGGCGGCGGCTGCTCTTCTCCGGCGACCATGTCCTGCCGGTCACGACCCCCAACGTCAGCCGCTACCCCACCGATACGGGGAACCCGCTGCAAGACTTCATCGAAGGCCACCGCGCGCTCGCCGGCCTCGACGTGGCGATGGTGCATCCCGCCCACGAGTACTCGTTCGCCGACCTCGGCGCGCGCGTGGACGAGATCATCGAGCACCACCACGAGCGCAACGAGGAGATCCTCGGGGCTGCCGCCGACGGCCCGCGCAGCGCCGCCGGCATCGCGGCGCGCATCACGTGGAACGTGGGCACGTGGGACGAGATGAACGCCGACACGCGCAACATGGCGATCTGGGAAACCAACGCCCACCTCCACTACCTCGTGCGCGAGGGCCGGCTGGTCGAGGAGCAACGGGGCCCGCAGGCCATCACCGAGGCCTTCCGGGCGGCCTTCCCCGGCGAGCCGCTCAGCCCGATCGCGCTGGTCGGCTGCGGCCGCCTCGGCCGCCCGACGCTGGCGAGCGAGCAGCTCGCGCAGGCCGGCTACGAGATCACCGCCGCCTTCGACGCCGACCCGCGCCAGGTCGGCCATACGATCCGCGGCCTCACAGTCGAGCCCGTCGATGGCCTCGAGGACGCCCTCGCCGCCTCCGGCATCGCGGCGGCGATCGTCGCTGTGCCGCCGCGCTACGCGCAGGGCGTGGCCGACCGCCTGGCCGCCGCCGGCGTGCGCACGCTCGTCGACTACACCGGCACCGTCGAGGTCGCCGGGGAGCGCGTGCGGGTGGTGCACGTCGACGCGATCCGCGCCTTCCAGTCCTCCGCCTACGCGCTTGCCTCGCAGGCCGCGGGCTGACTCGGCGGGAGACGTGACATGCGCGTAGTAGCCGCTACTCCGGAGGCTCTTCGCCGCTGATGCCGAGTCGCACGAGCTCCTCGTAGCCGGCGGCGTCGACGCCGGCGAGGCGGGCGAGCACCTCGGCGGAGTGCTCGCCGAGGCAGGGCGCGGGCGCGGTCACGCGCAGCGGCGTCTCGGTGAGGCGGTAGGGGACGACGACGTAGGGCCAGACGCCCGCCTCTGGATGCTCGACCTCGGCGACGACGCCGCGCTCGCGGAACGAGGCGTCCGAGGGCAGCTCGCCGGGGTTCAGCACCGGCGCGGCGGGCAGCCCGGCGGCGGCGAGGCGCGCGGCCAGCTCGTCGCGTGGCTGCGTGCGGGTCCACCCGGCGATGGCGGCGTCGAGGGCGTCCTCGTTGGCCTTGCGTGCGGCGTTGCTCGCGTAGCGCGGGTCGGCCGCCCAGTCGGGGCGCCTGGCGACCTCGCAGAGCCGCCGCCACTGCGCGTCGTCCTCGGCGGCGAGGGCGATCCAGCGGTCCTCGCCGCTCGCGGGGTAGACGCCGTGCGGCGCGAGGTCCGGGTGGCGGTTGCCCTGCGGCCCCGGCGTGCGCCCGGTCAGCTCGTGCTCGAGAGCCGCATCGCCGACCAGCGCGAGCGTCGCTTCCTGCATCGAGATGTCGATGTGCTGGCCCTCGCCCGTTCGTCCGCGGTGTTCGAGCGCGGCGAGGATCGCGGTCGTCGCGGTCATCGCGGCGAGCGGGTCGGGGAAGGTCGCGCCGGAGTTGCGTGGCGGCCCGCCGGGGAAGCCGAGCAGCGAGGACATGCCGGAGGCCGGCTCGATCGTCCCGCCGTTCGAGGGGCGGTCGCGGTACGGCCCGCTCGCGCCGAAGCCGCTGATCGAGCAGAGGATCACGTCCGGGCGCTCCTCGCGCAGCGCCTCGTAGCCGATCCCGAGGCTGCCGAGGACGCGTGGCGTGAAGTTCTCGACGACGATGTCGGTCGAGCGCAGCAGCCGGCGGAGGTGCTGGATGCCCGCGGGTCGTTGCAGGTCGAGCGTGACGCCGAGCTGGTTGAGGTTGCCGGAGTTGAAGGAGGGGTGGCAGTTCCAGCCGCGGCGCGCCGTCGGGCGATCCTGCAGGGCGCTGAGGACCCGCATCTCGTAGCCGCCGCGCCAGGTGTCGGGGCGGCGGCGCGCCTCGATCTTGATCACCTCCGCCCCGAGCAGCGCGAGCTGCTGCGCGCAGTGCGCGCCCGCCCAGACCTGCGTCAGCGCCAGCGCCCGCAGACCCTCGAGCGGCCTCGATCGCGCGCGCTCGGCCGACGGCGGTGTGGACGCCCCGCGTCCGCCCTCCTCGCGAAGTACCGAGGCGTTGTCCGCGCCGGGCTCGGGCGCGGCCCGGCGCAGCCGGGGCGGCGTCGCCGAGAGCCGGGCGGCGGGGCCCGGCATGCGGGGTCCGCCGCCCTCGGGCTGGACGAAGAAGCGGCGCGCTTCGAGATGCTCGTTCGTGGCGAGCTCGGCGGCGTCGAGCACCGGGCCGGCGACGACGCGTGCCGTCGTCAGCGCGTCGAACAGCTCGATCTTCTCGCGCGCGGCGACGCGCGCCCACACGGCGGGCACCCACTCGTCCGCGAGTTCGAGGCGAGCCGCCCGGCCCTCGAAGCGCGCGTCCTCGGCCAGTTCGGGGAGCTCGAGGATGTGCAGCGCCAGCCGGAAGAAGTCGCTGCGTCCGAGCATCAGGTGGAAGTAGCCATCGGCTGCGGGCAGCGGCCCCTGAAGCGGGTCGCGGAACCAGACCACGTTGCGCTGCTCCAGCTCGCCCTGGTACTGCGCATGCGAGGCCACCGAGGCGAACGTCGTCGCGAGGGTGTCCGTCTCCGCGAGGTCGACGAGCTGCCCGCGTCCGCTTGCCGCGCGCTCGCGCAGCGCCGCCAGCACCGCGGCCGCGCCGGTCAGCCCGGCGTAGAGCGAGGCGACATAACGCGCGCCTTTGAGCGGCGGCTCGGCGCGGCCGTTGATCGCCGCCCAGCCCGATCGCGCGAACGCCGTGAGGTCGTTGCCCGGCTGCCCGGCGCGCGGTCCCGTGAGCCCGTGCGGCGTCAGCGCCGCGAGGATCAGACCCGGCTGCTCGGCGCGCAGCTCCTCGAAGCCTGCGCCCATGTCCTCAAGGACTCCGGGCGCGCGGCTCTCGAGGATCACGTCGCTGTCCGCGGCGAGGCGGCGCAGCGCGTTGCGGTCGGCCTCGATCGCGAGGTCGAGCACGACCGATCGCTGGTTGGCGAGCGCATAGGCGGCGGGGATGCTCTCGTCCTCGGGGCCGCGCGGGCCGAGGCTGCGCAGCGCCGCCCCGCCGGGCGGCTCGACGATCGTCGCGTCGGCGCCGTAGTCAGCGAGCGTGCGCGCGCACCAGGCGGCCGCGAGCGAGTGCCCGAGGTTGAGCACGCGCAGGCCGGACAGTGCGCCGCCCTCGCCGGGTTGCGCCATCGCCTCGATCGCTTCCCGGCTACTCGGCGAGCTGGACGGCGTCGAGGGCGTCCCAGGCCTCTTCCATGACGTCGAAGACCACCTGCCGGGTCGGCTTGATCTCGCGCACGAAGCCGACCCCCTGCCCGCCGGGGGTGCGAATCCAGTCGCGGCGGTCCCAGTCTTCGGCCGCCTGGAGCAGCTTGCCGACGAGGAGGCCCTGCAGCGGCATCGCCAGCGGCTGCGGCGCTTCCGGCTGCTCCCACGCCTCGACGAAGGAGTCGCGCAGCCCTCGGGCGCGCTTGCCGTCCAGCGCGGTCGTCACCCAGGCGTCCTGCGTGCGCGCGTCGACGACCTTCTGCTTCTGCCAGGGATCGAGGTGCCCGTTCTCGTGCGTGGCCAGCCAGAGCGTGCCGGTCCAGACGCCGACCGCCCCGAGCGAGAGCGCGGCCACGAGGTGCCGGCCCGTCGTCACACCCCCGGCGGCCACGATCGGCGTGTCGTACGCCCTCGCCAGCTCGGCCACCTCGGGGACGATCGAGAAGGTGCCGATGCGGCCGGTGTGTCCGCCGGAGTCCTGGCCCTGGGCGATGATCAGGTCGATCCCGGACTCCAGCTCGCGCGCCGCCTGGCGGCCGAGGCCGATGAGGCCCCAGACCTTCACCCCGGCGTCGTGCATCTCGTCGAGCACGAAGGCCGGGCTACCCATCCCCGAGGCGAAGATCGGGATCTGCTCGTTCATGAACAGCTCGAGCTTGGCGCGCGTGTCGGCCAGGCTGCGCAGCCGCGTCGTGCCCCACGGCCCGGGCGTCTTCGGCTCCGGGATCCCGTGCTCGCGGATCAGATCCTCGACGAACTCGCGGTGCGCCTCGGGGATCTGCTCCTCCAGCTCCTCGCGGTTCCCCTGGACGTAGGAAGACGGCAGCGTGATGTCGCAGCCGAAGGGCCGGTCGCCGACGCGCTCCTTGATCCAGGCGAGGTCCGCGCGCAGCTCGTCCATCGTGTGCGTGCTGCAGCCGAGCATCCCGATCGCGCCCGCGTTCGAGGCCGCGACAACCACGTCGCGCGTGTGCGAGAAGGCGACGATCGGGTACTCGCAGCCGTACTCCTCGCAGAGCCGGGTGTGCAGCGGGTTCGCCTGACCGGGATTGGCAGTCATCTTCGATACCTCCGCCTCGATCAGAGGCCGCGCGGCGATGATAGCGCAGCGCCGCCCGCCGCCCGGCTATGATCGCCGCGCGCTCCTCGCCCGGGCGCCGCTGAACGGAGGCGCACGCTGGTCGCCGAGATCTTCGAGACGCCGGACGCCGCCCTCGAAGGCATCGAGGACGGCGCGACCGTGATGGTCGGCGGCTTCGTCTCGGCGGGAACGCCGACGAATCTGATCTACGCGCTGAAGCGGCGCGGGACACGCGGGCTGACGGCGATCGCCAACAACATCGGCTTCGGCGACCGGCTCGACGAGCTGTGCGAGCACGGCCAGATCGCCCACATGATCGCGTCCTTCGCGGTCCGCGCCTCCGCCTCGAAGGGGAGCCTATTCGAGGCGCAGTACCACCGCGGCGAGGTGACGCTCGAGCTGGTGCCGCAGGGCACGCTCGTCGAGCGCATCCGCGCCGGCGGCTCCGGCCTCGGCGGCGTGCTCACCCGCACCGGCCTCGACACGATCGTCGAGGAGGGCAAACGGCGCATCGAGGTGCAGGGCGTCGACTACCTGCTGGAGACGCCACTGCGCGCCGACGTCGCGCTGATCCAGGCGCACCGCGCGGACCGGCTCGGCAACCTCGTCTACCGGGCGTCCGGGCGCAACTTCAACCCGCTGATGGCGACCGCCGCCGACCTCGTGATCGCCGAGGTCTCGGAGATCGTCGAGACGGGCGAGCTCGACCCCGAGACGATCGGCACGCCGGCCGTCTACGTCGACCGCATCGTGCGCTGCGACCCGGTCGAGGTTCGCCTGGAGGGCATGTAGCGTGGCCGGGCTGACTCGTGAGCTGATTGCACTGCGCGTCGCCCGCGAGCTGCGCGACGGGATGGTCGTCAACCTCGGCATCGGCATCCCGACGCTGGTCTCGAACTACCTCCCGCCCGACCACGGCGTGCTGCTGCAGGCGGAGAACGGCATCCTCGGCTACGGCGCGATCCGCGAGGACGGCGGCTTCGACCCGGCCTTGATCAACGCGGGCGGCCAGCCGATCGAGCTGCGCCCCGGCGCGAGCTTCTTCCACAGCGGCGACTCGTTCGCGATGATTCGCGGCGGGCACGTCGACGCCGCCATCCTCGGAGCGCTCGAGGTCTCCGCGCGCGGCGACCTGGCGAACTGGTCGATCCCGGAGCGGGGCGGCGGCAGCATCGGCGGCGGGATGGACCTGGCCGTCGGCGTGCGGCGGCTGATCGTGGCGATGGAGCACACCACGCACGACGGCCGCCCGCGCATCCTCGAGCGCTGCAGCTACCCGCTGACCGCGAGCGCCTGCGTCGACCTCGTGGTCACAAACCTGGCGGTGATCGAGGTCGCCGCGGACGGCCTGCTGCTGCGCGAGGTCGCGCCGGACGTCACGCCGGAGCAGGTCGAGGCGGCGACGGCGGCCCCCCTCACGCGCGCCCCGGACCTGCGCGAGATGGCGCTGTAGGCGTCGGCGAGCCAGCCACTCCCTCCCGGCGAGACTCTTCAGTACCGTCATTCCGGCGAAAGCCGGAATCCAGGGGCGGTGGGGTAGCGGGGATTGCGTCGAATCGGGCTCCTACGTTGCCCGATTCAGGGAGCTACGCAGCGCCCGCCTACGGGAAGATGCCGAGGGCGAGGTAGTTGGTGGCGATGCGCTCGATGGCGATCAGGAAGGCGGCGGTGCGCAGGTCCGGCAGGTCGCGCTCTCGCCACGTCTCGTGCATCTCGCGGTAGGCCTCGGACATCGTCTCTGCCAGCGCTGTGCGCACGAAGTCGATCTCGGACGGGCCGCGCGTGAGCGAGGCCAGCTCGTCCGGCTTGAAGCGGTTGCCGGTGAGCCCCTCCGTCGCGGTCAACAGCCGGCGCGTCGAGATCTCCTCGTAGCGCTTGTGCATGCGGTCGAAGCTGACGTGCGAGAGGTTCTTCAGCCACTCGAAGTAGGAGACGGTGACGCCGCCGGCGTTGAGGTAGATGTCCGGGATCAGCAGCGTGCCCCGCTCGGCAAGGATCGGCTCGGCGTCCGGGTAGACCGGGCCGTTCGAGGCCTCGGCGATGATCTTCGCCTGGATGCGCCCGGCATTCTCCGCCGTGATCACGCCCTCGATCGCGGCGGGGACCAGGATGTCGCAGTCCTGCTCGATCGTCTCGGCGGAGCTGGGGATCCAGGTCGCGCCGGGGAAGCCGTGCAGCGAGCCGGTCTCGGCGCGGTAGCTGAGAACCGCCTCGATGTCGAGTTCGTCCTCCGAGTAGAGCCCGCCCTCGTACTCGGCGACGCCGACGATGCGCGCGCCGCACTCCTGCAGGTGGCTGGCTGCGTTGGAGCCGACGTTGCCGAGGCCCTGCACGATCACGCGCTTGCCCGCGAGGCCGCGGGAGAGGCCGAGCGCCTGCACGTCCTCGGGATGGTCGAGCGCCTCCATAATGCCGTCGCAGACGCCGAGGCCGGTCGCCTCCCGGCGGCCGGGGATGCCGTGCAGGGAGACCGGTTTGCCGGTGACGCAGGCCCAGTGGTCGAGTTCATCGGGGTTGAGGTGGCGGTAGGTGTCGGCGATCCAGGCCATCTCCTGCTCGCCGCTGCCGTAGTCGGGGGCGGGCACATCGACGCTGGGGCCGATGAAGTTCTTGCGCGACAGCTCCGCCGTGTAGCGGCGAATCACGCGTCTGCGAACGTCCTCGGGGCTGCGCGGGTCGAGCACGATCGCGCCCTTCGCCCCGCCGAACGGCACCTCGACGAGGGCGCACTTGAAGCTCATCAGCGTCGCGAGGGCGACCACCTCGTCGGCGCTGACGTGCGGGCTGATGCGGATCCCGCCCTTGGTCGGCAGGCGGTGGTAGCTGTGCTCCGCGCGGTAGGCCTCGATCACCTCGACGTTGCCGTTGTCCATCTCGACGGGGAAGCGCAGGTGGTAGACGGCGTTGCAGTCCCGCATCTGCTGAAGCAGGCCGGGCTCGTAGCCCGTGAAGCTCGCCGCCTGATCGAACTGGCGGTAGACCGTGTCGAGGAGGCTCATCGCGTCGCTCATCTCACACGTGCCCGTCGTGCGCGCCGCGAGCGTCTTCGCGGCTTCCCGGATCCAGTATCCGCGATCGCGGATACGGGCGGCTCAACAGGGATTGCCCGGGGCGGGGGCTCGGCGTCCTGGGTTACCCGACGGGCTCCGCGCGGAAGACGGGGATGACGCGCTCCGTGCGCCCCTGGTACTCCTCGTAGGGCGGGTAGGCCGCGACGGCGATCTCCCAGAGGCGCGCACGCTCATCGGCGTCCTCGACGAGGCGCGCGCGCATCCGCTGCACGCGCTCGCGGTCGCGAATCTCGACATCCGGGTCGGCGAGCAGGTTGTAATACCAGAGCGGGTGCTTCGGCCCGCCGCCGACCGAGGCGACGAGGACGTAGCCGTCGCCGTCGGCGACCGTCATCAGCGGCACCTTGCGGATCGCGCCCGTCTTGTGCCCACGGCAGGTCACGATGATGCAGGGCATCCCGGTCTCGCGTAGCGTCGTGCCCTCGCGGCCGTCGCTGCCCTCGTACGCTTCGACCTGCTCCGCGACCCAGTCGCGCGGGCTGGGGATGTACTCGCTCATCGTTACCTCCTGATCGCGTCGCTCACGCCACTGCCGCTGCGTACGCTCGCGCTCGCCTCCCAGGGCGTGACCGAGGCGGGCTCGCTCTCGGCCACGATGTTCCGGGCACGGGCGAGGATCAACTCGTCGAGGTCGTGCTGCGGGAGGATGTAGAAGCGGTTGTCGCGCAGCGCCTGCACCACGGCCTCGGCCACGTCCTCCGGCTGGATCGCCCCTCGATAGGCGGCGACGGCGCGAGGGTCGTCGCTGCGCGAGGTGAGCGAGGTCTTCACGAACCACGGGCAGAGCGCGTGCGCGTGGACCTTCAGGTTACGGCGGCGCAGCTGCAGGTAGAGCGTCTCGCTGATGCTGACCACGGCGTGCTTGGCCGCCCCGTAGAGCAGGCCGCCGGGGACGATCCCGGACATCGACGAGGTGTTGACGACGTGCGCCTCCTCATCCATCGCGATCATGCGCGGTACGAACGAGCGGATCCCGTTGACCACGCCGTACATGTTGAGGCCGAACACGAACTCCCACTGCTCCTGTGTGTTCTCCCAGATCGGGCCGCGGCTGTCGCCGCTGCCCCCGGCGTTGCTGCTCAGCACATGGACGCCGCCGTGACGCTCGAAGGCCGTCTCCGCGAGGGCCTCGACGGAGTCCGCGTCCGTCACGTCGGCGACCACGCCGCTGGCGTCGCGGCCCGCCTCGCGCAGCTCCGCCACGAGGCGATCGAGGCCGTCGGCGTCGATGTCGGCAAGCACGACGCTCATGCCCTCGGCGGAGAAGCGGCGTGCGTAGGCGCGGCCCATGCCGCTCGCGGCGCCGGTGATGACGGCGACCTTGCCCGCGAAGTCGTCCATCGCGTCTCCTCCGTCCGAGTCCCGCGAGGCGGTCCGCCCGCGCCATTCGCTCCGCGAGCGACCTTAGCGCATCGAGGGCGTTCGCGGCGGCCTGGGGCGCCCTCGGGCCGGGGTCAGATGCGGAGCAGTTGCGGGCGCAGCAGGACCGCGCCGCTCGCGAAGACGACCAGCAGCGCGCCGGAGATCCCGACGGCGAGCTCCACACCGAGCGCCTCGGCGATCGCGCCCGCCGAGAGCAGGCCGAGCACGTTGAAGCCCCAGGGGAGGAACATCGCGCCGAGCACGCGGCCGTGGAAACGCGGCTCCACGATCCTCAGCAGGATCGCGTTGAGCATGATGTGCTGGCTGGAGAAGGTGAGCCCCGTCACCGCAAGCAGCCCCATCGTCAACGGCACCGAGGTGGAGGCGGCGTAGCCGACGATCGCGAGGCCGAGCGTGAGCATCGAGGCGATGTAGGCCACGCCGGTGTGGCGGAAGTTGCGGTAGAACGCGAGCAGTACCGCCGACGGCACCTGCCCGATGCCGATCGCCGCGCTGAGAATGCCGAGCAGCCTCGCGTCGCCATCGAAGACGTCCTTCGTCATCACCGGCAGCAGCGTGACGTACACCCAGGAGACCGTGCCGGCGAGGATGGCGAGCGTCACGACCGCCCTCGCGTCGCGGTGCCCGGCGAGGTGGCGCAGGCCCTCCATCAGCTCGCGGTGCATGCGGCCGGCGGCAGCCCCGGGCGCGCGCTCCCGCACGACGCGCCCCGGAGTGCGGATCCGCAACGTGAAGACGATGATCATCAGACAAAGCACCGCGAAGGCGAGGAAGGCGCCGCCCGCGCCGGTCTCGTCGAGCAGGATGCCGGCGAGCAGCGGGCCCACGACGCGCGAGACGCTGCCCTCGCTGGAGAGCATCGCCATCGCGTTCACCAGCTGGCCGCGCGGCACCAGCATCGCGATGTAGGCCTGGCGGGCGGGCATCTCGATGATGATCAGCGCGCCGTTGCAGGCGGCGAGCACCAGCAGCAGCGGGTACGTCAGCTGTCCGCTGAAGGCGATCAGGGCCCCGGCGATCATCAGCACGGCCGAGAGCCCTCGCAAGATGATCATCAGCTGGCGGCGGTCCATCGAGTCGGCGAGCACGCCGGCCGGCAGCGCCAGCACGACGAACGGCGCGAACCAGACGGCGCTGGCGAGCGTCACCCCGGATGGCGATCCGGTCAGCTCGAGGGCGACCCAGCCGACGGCCGTGATGCCGACCCAGAGCGAGCCGGAGAAGGTGAGTCCGCTGAGGAGGAACCAGCGGTAGTCGCGGCTGCGCAGCGGCCCCCACAGGGACGTGCTCGCCGTGGCGGACTCAACCGCCTCGGCGGCCTCGGGGGTCTCGGTTGGCGTGGCGGGGGCGTCGCTGTCCGTGGAGGGCTGCATCGCCACCTCGGGGCCTCTCGCCGCGCCGGCTCGCGATGCGCCTGCACGAGCGGCGCGGAGCCGCGGCGATCATAGCCGCCCGGCGGCGGAGGGGCTGCCGGGCAGTCGCTCCGGGCAGCTACATCGCCCGGTAGGCGTTCGCCAGCGTCGAGCGGTCGAAGCCGTGCGGGGTTTCGCCCTTCGCGAAGTCGTAGAGCGCGGCCTTGAAGATGCCCTCGAGGGCGGTGACCGTGCCGATCGCCAGCGCGACGAGCGGCACGCCGACGGCGATGCCCAGGATCGGGTGGATGAAGAAGAGGATCGCGGCGGGGATCAGGGCGAGGATCACCGCGAGGATGCTGACGAGTCCGAACCCGAAGCTGGCGGCGAACTGGCGCCCCCAGGTCTGGCGCAGCAACCCCGACGAGCGCTTGATCGCCTCGATCGGCCCCACGCCCTCGGCGACCAGCACCGGAATGACGAAGAAGGTGGCGAGGCTCCAGGCCACACCGCCGATCCACGATGCGACTTGGCCGGCGATGCCGCCGCGCTCGCGCAGCGCCTGCAGGATGATCGAGACGATCACCGAGATCAGCGCCCAGGCGAGGATCTGCGGCAGCCGCGCGGAGGCAGCGCGCAGCCCGGACCCGATGTTCGGGTCGCCGCCTCGCAGCCGCTCGAGCGCCGCGGCCACCAGCGCCGCGTTGAAGAAGATCACGATCGCCGAGGACACGAAGACGAAGACCAGCCCGAGCACGGCGTCCACAGCGCCCAGCGACTGCTCGCCGCCCTGCGCGGCGCGGTCGAAGGTGCCGACCGAGAGGCCAATGCCGCCCATCACGGCAACCAGCACCAGCACGGCGATACCCGACATGATCGGGAAGAGAATGAGCTCGCGGTCCAGCATCAGGACGCGCCAGCTCATCTTCATCAACTCGAAGGTGTGCCCGATCGTCGCGAACATTCCGGCCCTCCTCGCGCGCTCCGCGAGTATACGAGGGCGCCCGCTGCGTTCGTGCGGGGAGGATCGATCACTGCCCTGAGGCGCTGGTCAGTCCGCGGTGATCTCGCGGCGCTCGAAGCGCCACTCGCTGCCGTCGCGGCGCAGCGTGTCGTGGTAGCGGCGCGTCAGCACCAGCACCGGCGGGTCGTCGGCGCGGAAGACCAGCAGGTCCGAGTGCATCAGCACGCGCTCGCTCTCGCCCTCGATCGGCTCGAACACGGAGTTGTAGGTGATGTGGCGGACGTTCGGCAGCCGCTCGCCGCCGTGCAGGAAGAAGTCGCGCAGCTCGCCGTGGCCCTCGCGGCGGCTGCGGCCGGTGATGAACGTGGCGTCCTCGGTGAAGGTGTCGAGCCAGCCGTCCACGTCGTCGGTGTCGTGCGCCATGTTGTAACGCGAGACCAGGTCCTGGATCGCCGTCCGGTCGTCCCCTGAGAGCTGCATCACGTTGCCTCCTCGCTCGCGTCCGCCGCTCAAGCGGGACGCGGCTCAACGAATCGCTCGACATCAAGCTCTTTCGCGCGATCGCGCGCCTGCCAGAGGTCGTAAGCCGTCTGCATGCCGAGCCAGGTCTCGGGCGAAGAGCCGAGCGCCTGGGACAGGCGCAGGGACATCTCCACCGATATGCACGCTCGCTTGTTGACGAGGTCGGAGAGGGCCTGCCGGGTGACGCCCAGCCCTTCCGCCGCCCTCGTCACGGTCAAGCCAAGCGGTTCGAGGCATTCCCAGCGCACGATCTCGCCCGGATGGGGAGGATTCTGCATCGGCATCACGTCACCTCGTTCCACTCGGGTCGATGGTAGCGCGCCGATCCCTACCCCTGCTGAAGCTGCTCGACCACGCGCGCGACCTGCTCGTCCCGCGCCGGGTCCGCCGGCAGCGGGAACGTGACGCCGTCGGCGACGTCGCCGTACCACTCGAGGATCACGTCGGCGATGGAGTCGTACGTGCCCTGCGGCATCAGTGCGTCGATCAGCTCGTCGCTGATCAGCGAGGACAGCTCGTCCCACTTGCCCGCCCGCGTCAGCTCGCGCAGCTGCGGGCCGAGTTCCGTGAAGCCGTGCAGCTGAAGCGTCGGCCAGTAGGGCGGGGTGGAGTACCAGAAGCCCATCGATTCGCGCACCACCTCGCGCTGCCTGTCGATCTCCGCCTGCGTCGCGCCCGTGAGCACTTGCAGGCTCGGGATCAGCTCGACCTCCGAGGGGTCGCGGCCCGTGCGCTTTGCGCCCTCGGCGATGTTGGCGAGGGTGACCTCGCGCAGGTAGCGAGGGCTGGAGTTCGTCGGGTGCGTCAGCACGCCGTTCGCCAGCTCGCCGGCGAGGCGGCAGATCGCCGGGTTCACCGCGCCCAGCCAGAGCGACGGGGCCGGATGGTCGATCGGGCCGGGGTTGAAGCGCGGTTGCAGGCGCGTGATGCGGTACTGCTCGCCCTCGAAGCGCACGCCCTCGCCGGACTGGAAGGCGCCGAAGATCGCCTGCATCGCCTGCAGGTACTCGCGCATCCGCCCGATCGGCGGCGTCCACGGCACGCCGTAGCGGCCCTCGATGTTGCCCTTCACCTGCGTGCCGAGGCCGAGGTTGAGGCGGCCTTCGGCGAGCTGCTGCACGCCCCAGGCGCTGTAGGCGAGCTGCATCGGACTGCGCGGGAAGGCGAGGATGATGGCGGTCACGATGCGCAGCCGCTCGCTGTGCTCGGCGACGAGCGCGGCCGTGATCATCCCGTCGTTGACCGTCTCCGGCACCTTGATGCCGTCGTAGCCGAGCGCCTCGACGCGGCGTGCATGCGCCGCGATGTCCGCGAACGGCAGGTGCGTCCCGGTGCCTGCGTAGACCTTCATCGCGCCTCGCGCTCCCTCCGCGCGCCGGTCAGGCTACGCCCCGGCGCGCGGGGCGTCGATGCAGTCGCGAGGCCGAGGAGCTACGAGCCGGCTCCGGAGGTCCAGCGCGTCTGCGTCTCCAGGTAGGCGCCCTCCACCCAGGCGTGGCCGACGCGAGGGCGGAGCACGTAGAGTGCGGCGTCCTGCCCGGACTCCACCGCGGCCTGGAGCTCGAACGGCTCGCCCGTCGTGGGGTCGACGTACTTCTCCCGGAAGGCGGCGGCGACGGCGGCGGGCGCATCGGGAAACGCCAGCCGCTCGACCGGGCCCTCGACGATCGCGACGTCCTCGCCGCTCTCGACGTGGGCGACGGCGTAGGGTTCGTGCGCGAGGTTGCGGACCTTCTGCCCGTAGGTGCCGAACCAGAGCGCGCCGTCCACCCAGACGCCCCAGACCGGCATCGAGTGCGGCCGCCCGTCCGGCCGCGTCGTCGCGATCCAGTAGATCAGCGATGCCCGCAGGCGGCTGATGGCGCGTTCACGGAAGTGTGGTGCTGTGGTCACTTCACTCCGCCGAATCCCCGACGTCCTCGATCGTGATCTTCCAGATCACGTTTGTCCCGGTGTCGGACACGAGGAGATCGCCATCAGGGGTGGCGATGATCCCGGTTGGGCTGCTGAACCCGCTGTCCGCGACGATCGAGAGTTCTCCCTCGCGGGTGATCCTGACTACCCGGCTGTAGTGCGGATCCGCCACGTACAGCGCACCATCCCTGCCGATGGCGATGCCGTCAATAAACGGCGAGATCGGTCCTCCGTAGCGAGCGTGTGCGGTTCGCAGCACCGCGGCGACGTACCCGCCGCTGTCGATTGTCCGCACGGCGTGATTGCTCTCAGTGAAGAAGACAACGCCCTCGTTATCGACCACGATTCCATCCGGAGAGAAGAAGCGGGCCTGATTCCCCGGACCGTCGAAGCTTCCAGAGTTTCCAGCATGCCTGTCGGGTGCGGGGATGGTTGATGCTCCCGCGATGGTCGAGACGTTGCCGGCAGGGGAGAGCAGCCGGATCCGGTTGTTCCCGCGATCAGTGATGAGCAGGTTTCCTGCACTGTCGAAGGCCAGTGAGCTGGGTTCACGGAATCTCGCTTCGCCGCCGGGGCCGTCGCGGAAGGCACCCCAGTTTCCCTCGGCCGAGGGAGGGCCGCCGCCTGCGACCGTCGTGACATCCCCGTCCGGCGCGATCCTGCGAATGCGGTTGTTTCGCGTGTCAGCGACATAGATCGAGCCGTCCGGGCCGACGGCGACGCCTTGCGGCTCCGAGAACTGCGCCTGCGCGCGAGGCCCGTCCCGCAGGCCCTCCCCGGCATGGCCGGAAATGGTGGTGACCTGCCCAGCGGGCGTGATGCGGCGGATCGCATCGTTTCCGGAGTCCGCGACGATCACGTTCCCCTCCGCATCGAGCGCCATTCCCCACGGCCGGTGGAACAGCGCACTCCCGGAGTCGCCATCCGTGAACCTGGGCACACCGGCGAACTTGTACCCGGGCCGCCCCGCGAAGAGCGTGACCTCGACACCTTGCAGGCGTGGGATCTCCTCGGCGCCGGCCAGCGCGAGAGCGCGGGAGGGCAGTGCGCCCGCGCCGGGATCGATCGTGCGGATCACGTTGTTCCCCTCGTCGGCCACAACCAGCGAGCCATCGCCGGCGACGGCGATCGCAGCCGGGAGGTTGAACATTGCCTCAGCACGAGGCCCGTCGGCGTAGCCTTCCTCGCCAGTGCCCGCCACGGCGCGCAGTACGCCCTGAGGCGTCAACTCCACAATCTGGTGCCGTCCAGTGTTCGCTACGTAAATCACGCCTTCGCTCGACACCGCGAGGCCTTGCGGAGAGGCAAGCGTTCCCCCGCGAGACGGGGCGGGATCGTGACGAAGCGTGGACACGACGCCGGCTGTGTCGACCTTGCGGATGAAGCTGCCGCTTCGGGAGTGGTTGTCGATGACGTAGATGTTCCCGGCGGCGTCAGCGTCAAGCCCCAGCAGATTCCAGAACCTCGCTTCGTGCCCCGGCCCGTCGCGGTAGCCGAGGCTGTCGCCCCCTGCGTACGTGGAGACATTGCCCGAGGGCGAGAGGCGCCGGATGCGCCTGTGGTCCTCGGCGATGAAGAGGTCCCCGTAGGGGCCGAGCGCGATTGCGAGGGGGAAATCGAACCTCGCCTCAGCGGCGGCGCCATCGCGGAAACCGCCCCAGGCGCCCTCCCCGTAAGGCGGTCCGTAAGTGGCGCCGCCGCCAGCCACGGTTGTCACCGTGCCGTCGGGTGCGATCTTGCGGATCCGGTGGCCATAGCGGTCAGCCACGTAGATGGTGCCGTCATCGGCGATAGCCACGTCGGTCGGTCCCGCGAACTGCGCGGTCTCGGCAGGGCCGTCGCGCACACCCTGGCCGTTCCCGCCGGCAATGGTCGTCACCGTCCCATCGGGCGCGATACGCCGGATCGCCTCGCTCTCCCGATCCGCGACGATGACGCTCCCGTCGCGATCGAACGCCACTCCGAGGCCGCCGATGTCCTCGGCGAACCTTCCGAAGAGCGCCTGGTCCGGGGGACCATCGCGATATCCACGTACCCCGGGCCGCCCGGCAAGCGTTGAAACCTCGCCCTCAGGCAGCGGCGCGTCGTAGCTGATGTCGCCGTAGCGAAGACCGAATACGGAGCTCACGCCGTCGTCGAGCGGAAGCCGGACCGTTCCGAGCGTCCGCCACGAATCGCCGCGCGCACGAGCGCTGAGGTAGATGCGTCCGCCGTCCTGCACGTGTTGCCAGACGCGGAGGTCGAGGCTCAAGGGGGTCACTTCGTTGCGCAGCGGAAGCTGCACCGTGATGTTGCCGTAGCGGTAGCGCCCGCTGGGACTGTGGCCGTCATCGAGGGGTAGCGGAATCACCCCCAGCGTTTGCCACGAGCCGTCTGCAGGCCGGGCGCTGACGCGGATGTCGCGGTCGTCCTCGATGTTCTGCCACACGCGCAGCTCGATGCGAACGGTGTCCTCGGCAATGGGCCGGCTTTGCGCGTGAGCGTTGCCCGGCGCGGCCGCGGCGGCAAGCAGCAGCAGTGCGCCGGCGACTCCGCTCAGCAACCAGGCGCTCAGCAACCAAACGCTGTGCCTCATGGCATGACGCACCAATCCCGCGATCGTGTCGGCACTCTACATCTAATACGCTGCGGCCCCCGCGCAGGTTCCCTGCGGCGTCGCCGCGAGTCGCATCGCAGGCCAGTTGACCGCGCGCCGCAGCGCAGCCAACGATCCCAACGAGGAGCCCCGCATGCTGATCGCGTTGCTCGACCTGCTTCGCATCCGCGCCCGCGTCGAGCGGGTGCTGGTCCGCTACACGGGCTACTCGCTGCTCAGCCGGCACGTCACGAGGCGCATCGGCGTGTCCTACGTGCCGACGCTGCTGCTCGTGAGCATCGGGCAGCGCAGCGGCGAGCTGCGCGAGTCGCCGCTGTTCTACTTCGAGGACGGCGACGACTACTTCGTCGTCGGCTCGATCGGGGGGAGCCCGCGCCACCCGGAGTGGTTCCACAACCTGCTCGCCGATCCGCACGCCTGGGTCTACGTGCGCCGCCGCCGCATCCCCGTGCTGGCTTCGCTGATCGAGGGCGCGGATCGCGAGCGGCTGTGGCCGACGGCGGCGCGCGCCTACCCGCGCTACGACGAAATGATCACGGAAGCCTACCCGCGCGAGATTCCGCTCGTGCGGCTGAGCCCGTGGACCGGCTAGCTGTCCGAGTAACCCGAGCCCGGACTCGTGACGCCCGTGCCCTTCGCGTCCTCGAGCAGGCCGTACTCCTTCAGCATCCGCTGGTCGTAGGTCACCAGGCCGCTCACCCGCTCGAGCGGCTCGGTCGCGAGCAGCAGCGCGGACTCGACCATGTAGTCGACCGGGGCGCCTTTGTCGCCCATCCCGGACACCTCGAGGTGGAAGAGTGCGCCCGGCGTCCGTACCGGCTCCGAGGGCGAGACGCAGGAGACGGCGATGCCGTGGCGCTCGACCTCCTCGGCCAGCCCCTGCGTGAAGCGTTCCAGCGCCGCCTTGGTCGAGCCGTAGAGGACGGCGCGGCCCTCGGCGACGGTGGGGTAGGGGCCGCGGCCGGGCCCGATCGCGCCGCCGGAGCCGATGTTCACGATCGCGCCGTGGCCGCGCTCGATCATCCCCGGCAGCACGCCCTGCGCGAGCAGGAACGGGGCGTGCACGTTGACCGCGAAGACGCGCAGCCAGCGCCGCTCCGGGATTTCCGCGACCGGCGCGAAGTAGTTCGCCGCGGCGTTGTTCACGAGGACGTCGACCGGGCCGAAGGCCTGCTCCGCCTCCGTCACCAGGCGGAGGCACTCGTCGACCTCGGAGATGTTGGCCGCGATCGCCTCGGCCTCGCCGCCAGCCTCGCGGATCGCGGCGACCGTGCGCTCGAGCGAGCCCTCGAGCTGGTGATCGCCCTCGCTCAGCGTGCGCGCGACGCAGACGACGCGCGCGCCTTCGGCCGCGAAGCGCGCGGCGATCGATTCGCCGATGCCGCGGCTGGCCCCGGTGACCAGCGCGACCTGTCCGTCGAGCTTGCCCATGTGCCTGTTCCTCCGCCCGCCGCACCGTCGCCGCGCGGCGCTGATCTGTCAACGATCCGGCTGCGCCCAGCGCGCCGCAGGCGTAGGCTGTTTCGAGCAGGCCGGCGGGGGCCGGCAGACAAGGCCAGGCGCGCATGAGGCGTCTCGGACGCAGGCTCCCCGGCGACAGGGTGGTGCGTCGCTCGCGGCGTCGCTCTGAGACGGTGCGCGTCAGCGCCATGCGTCGACGCAGCTTCCGGCCCCGGCCCTGGATGGTGCCGGCCGCCTTCGCCGTCCTGATCCTGCTCGGCGCACTGCTGCTCTCGCTGCCGATCTCCTCCGAGTCCGGCGAGTGGACCAACGGCTGGGACGCCCTCTTCACCGCCACCTCGGCGATCTGCGTCACCGGCCTCGTACGCTTCGATACGGCCGACCACTTCAGCTTCTTCGGCGAGCTCGTGGTCGTCGTGTTGATCCAGCTCGGCGGGCTCGGCGTCACGATGTACGCGGGGATGCTCATCCTGTTCGTGGGCGGGCAGTTCGGCCTGCGCGGGCGCGACTTCTTCGGCATCGAGCTGATCGGCGACAGCGAGCGCGATGTGCGCCGCCTGCTGCGCCGCGCCGCGCTCTTCATCTTCACGCTCGAGGCCGCCACGTTCCTGCTGCTGCTGCCCTGGTCGCTGACGAAGTGGGACCCGGCCCCGGCGGTCTGGCGGGCCTTCTTCCATGCACTGTCCGCCTCCAACTGCGCGGGCTTCGATCTGATGGGCGGGGGCCGCGGGTTCAGCGGGCAGGTCGACGAGCCCTACCCGCTTCTCGTGATGGGGACTGCCGCCCTCTTCGGCAGCCTCTCCTTCATCACCGTCTTCAACCTGCGAACGCGTCCGCGGCGCTGGTCGCTCGACACGAGGCTGGTCGTGATCGGGATGGTGGCGGTGCAGCTGGCCGCCATGCTGGTCTTCGCCAGCCTCGAGCTGCGCCCGGGCAATCCGCTGAGCGGGCTCAACCCCTTCGAGGCGCTCGCCAACATCTACTTCCTCGCCGTCAATCGCACGACCGGCATGTCCACCGTCGAGATCGCCGCGCTGGAGGATGCGAGCGTCGCGATCCTGCTCCCGCTGATGTTCATCGGCGGCGCGTCCACCTCCACGGCCAGCGGGATCAAGATCGGAACGTTCATGGTGTCGCTCGTCGTCATCCTCTCCGCCCTGCGCGGCAGGCACAGCGCCCAGGTCTTCGGGCGCGAGATTCCGCAGGCGATCGTGCTGCGCGCCACGGCCGTCACGCTGCTCGGCGTGTTCTTGCTCGCCGGCGGACTGTCGTTGGCGTTGCTGTTCGAGGACGGGCCGTTCCTGCCGCTGCTCTTCGAGGTCATGTCCGGCCTCGCCAACGTCGGCTGGTCGATGGGCGCCACGGGGAACCTCACCACGCCGGGCGTCATCCTGCTGACCGCTTTGATGTTCATCGGACGGCTCGGGCCGCTGATCGTTGCGATCTCGATCCCGGACCGTCCCCAGGAGCGTTACCGTTACCCGCGCGGGCGGGTGCGCATCGGATAGCGCAGTGCGCGCAGCGAGAGGAACGAACGATGCAGATCGCCGTACTCGGACTTGGGCGCTTCGGATCGCAGATCGTCCGTGCACTCGGGCAACTCGGCCACGAGGTGCTCGCGGTAGATCTCAACGAGGCGAGCGTGGAGCGCGCGGCGCCCCACTCCGCGAAGGCAGCCGTCGCCGACATCACTAACGAGCTGGCGCTGCGCGACCTCGGCGTCGGCGGCGTTGACGCCGCCGTCGTCTCCACCGGCGTGATCGAGGCCAGCGTGCTGGCGGCGATGAACGTGCAGGCGCTCGGCGTGACCGCGGTCTACGCGAAGGCCTCCAACGAGCTCCACGCCTCGATCCTCGAGCGCATCGGCGTCACCCGCATCGTGCAGCCGGAGCGCGATGGAGGCGAGCGCTTCGCGCACCTGCTGCGCGTGCAGGGCGCCCGTGACTACCTCTCAATCAGCCACGACTACGGGATCGCTATCCAGGACGCGCCCGAGCACCTGCACGGCCGCACCCTCGGCGAGATCGATCGCGGCGATGGCACACGCCGGCTGCTGATCGCGGTGCGGAGTGGCGAGGTCGAGCTCAACCCGGTCCGCGATCGCACGATCGGGCCCGGCGACATGCTTGTCTTCGCCGGCCGTGACGAGGACCTCGCCCGCGAGCTATGACCCGGCGGTCCGCCCGTACGGCTATCGTGTCGGGGGAGGCCTTCGAATGATCCGTAGCGCGCGCGCCTTCCTGCCCGCCTTCGCCCTCGCCCTCGCGGCGCTGGGGGCGGCCTGTGGCGCCGAGGACACCGAGCGCGCGCTGCACGTCGTCACGATCGAGCGGCAGGTCGACGGCGTGCTCGCGGGCTACATCGATCGCGCGATCGACCACGCCGAGGACAGCCGCGGCCGCGCCGTACTGCTGCGCGTCGACACGCCCGGCGGAGAGATCGGCGCGATGAAGGAGATCGTTGGGCGCATCGAGCGCTCCGAGGTGCCCGTTATCACCTGGGTCGGGCCACCGGGGGCCGAAGCCGTCTCCGCCGGCACCTTCATCGCCATGGCCGGCCACGTCGCCGCGATGGCGCCGAGCACGACGATCGGCGCGGCGACGCCGGTCACCGCCACGGGCGAGGACGTCGAGGGCGCCCTCGGCCGCAAGGTCACCAACGACACCGTCGCCTTCGCGCGCGGCGTCGCCGAGTTGCGCGGGCGCAACGCCGACTGGGCCGAGGCCGCCGTGCGTGAGGCCAGCTCCGCCACCCCGAACGAGGCGCTCGAGCTGAACGTGGTCGACCTCATCGCCGCGAGCGAGTCGGAACTGCTCGCCGCCGTCGAGGGCCGCGAGGTGGAGCTGATCGACGGGCGTACGGTCGTATTGCAGCTCGCGATCGCGCCGCGCATCGAGAACGACCTCAACGCCTACGAGCGGATCGTCGCCTTCCTCGGCGATCCGTTGGTGGTCACGCTGCTGCTGGTGATCGGCATAGCCGGGATCGCGACGGAGCTGTTCTTCGCGCCGGGCTCGTTCGTTCCCGGCGTTGCCGGGGCGCTCGCGCTGCTGCTGTTCTTCCTGGGCGTGGGTACGTTGCTGCCCGCCGAGGCCGCGCTCGCCTTCGTGGTGCTGGCAGTGCTGCTGATCCTGCTGGAACTGGTCCTGCCCACCGGAGGCGTGCTGGGCGCCGGGGCGGCGTTCGCGCTCGCTTTCGCGATCGGCATCGGGATCGGGCAGGGCTCGACGGACCTCACGATCGCGCGGCTGCTGGTGATCGTGCTCGCGGTTGTCGGCGTGATCGCGCTGCTGCTCGCCGCCTTCCTCGCCTACTTCGCCGCGCGCTACTGGGCGCCCAACCGGCCCCCGGAGGCCGACTCGGCGGACTCGACGTAACGAGGTTCGGCGTGGCTCAGGCGTCGAGCGTCGCGGCCGTCAGGCGGTCGCCCGGACTCAGCACCTCGGAAGCCGCGACCTTGCCGCCGTCCGCGCGCACACGGCCGACGGTCAGCACACCGCCGATCACGGCGATGCGCGCCGCCCCCGGGTTACCGGCGTCCGGCTCCAGCACGGTGCCGATCGGCTCCGCGGGCGCGGCGGGCGCCAGCGAGGGGTCGAAGAGCCGAACCCGCGTCTCGCCGAGCGCGGCGATCGCACCCGGCGCGGGATCACAGCCGCGCACGTGGTTGAACACGGCGCGCGCGGGGCGGGACCAGTCGACCAGCGCGTGCTCGTCCTCGAAGGGCGGCTCGTAGGTGGCCGCTGCGTGGTCCTGCTCGATGCGCGGCGCTCCGCCTTCGCGCACCAGCGCCGTGGCCTCGGCCAGCGCCTCGATGCCCTGCGGGTAGAGCCGCTCGAAGTAGAGCGAGCCCATCGTGTCGTCGGGCCGGACCTCGACCGTGCGCTGGAGCAGGATCGGGCCGGTGTCGATGCCCTCGTCGACCCAGAAGATGGTCAGGCCGGTCTCCGCGTCGCCGTTGACGACGGGCCAGTTCATCGCCGAGCGCCCGCGGTACTTCGGCAGCAGCGAGGGGTGGTACTGGATCGCGCCGTGCGTGGCGGCGTCGAGCACGTTCTTGCGCACGATGTCGGTCACGAAGGCGAAGACGATCAGCTCCGGCTCCCACGCGCGGTAGGCCTCGAAAGCCTCCTCGCGGCGCAGCGCGCGCGTCTCCAGCCAGGGCAGCCCGGCCTCCTCGGCGGCGGCGCGCAGCGGGTCCGGGCGGCCGCCCTCGGGCGTGCGAGGGGTGGAGACGCCGACGATCTGCTCGCCGGCCTCGCGCAGTGCGTTGAAGGTGTCCACGCCGAACGCGGCCTGCCCGAAGATCGCGATCCTCATGCGACGACCCCTTCCTCGCGCAGCGCGGCGATCTCCGCGTCGGAGCAGCCATGCTCGCGCAGCACCTCGTCGGTGTGTTCGCCGAAGAGCGGCGAGTAGCGCAGCTCGGGCCGCTCGCCGTTGATCTCGAAGCCCGCGCCCATCTGCCAGATGCGCCCCTTCGTCGGGTGGTCGATGCCGACGACGAAGTCGTTGGCCTGGACGTGCTCGTCGTCCATCAACTCGTCGACGCCGCCGTAGACGGGGGAGCAGGGGATGTCGGCGTTGCGCAGGGCGGCGATCAGTTCGCCGCGCGTGTGTGGCTGCACCCAGGCGGTGAACAGCTCGTTGAGCTCCACCTGGGCGGCCTCGCGCAGCTGGCGCGTCGCGTAGGCGGGGTCGCCGGCGAGGTGCGGGTAGCCGGCGAGGTGGGAGAAGCGCTCGAACTGCCCGTTGGTCCAGGCGCAGATGAAGGTCCACTCCCCGTCCGAGGTCTGAAACACGCCTGCCCCGGCCGGCAACTGGCGCTCGTGCGGCGGCCCCGTCTCGTTCTCCGGCACCACCTTGCGTGGCGCCATCATGTGGAACGCGCCCTGCAGCAGCGAGCTCGTCACGTGCGAGCCGCGCCCGGTGCGATCGCGCTCGCGCAGCGCCGCCATCGCCGCGAAGGCGGCGAGCAGCGGCGTCGAGGTGTCGCCCACCATCGAGCCGTTGAGGCGCGGCGGACCGGCATCGTCGTAGCGGCGCATCGCGGTGCTGAAGGCCTGGATGATCACGTCGTAGGTGGGCTCGTACTTGAGCGGCCCCTCGCGGCCCCAGCCGCTGATCGAGACGTAGACCAGGCCGGGGTTGAGCTTCGCCAGGTCCTCGTAGCCGAGCCCGCGCTTGTCGAGCACGCCGATCCGCATGTTCTCGATGAAGATGTCGGCGTCCTCGACCATGCGGAGCAGGAGGTCGTGGCCCTTCGGGTTGCGGATATCCAGCACGATGCCGCGCTTGCTGCGGTTGGAGACCGTGTAGAGCACGCCCTCGCTCCCGAGGAACGGCGTGGTCGAGTTGCGCCCGTCGTCGCCCCAGGGCGGCTCGATGTGGATCACGTTTGCGCCCAGCTCGGAGAACATGCGCGCCGTGACCGGCCCCGCGATCATCGTCGTGAGGTCGATCACCTTGAGATCCTCGAGCATCCGTGGCGCGCTGCGCCGCTCCATGTTGCCGTTCGTTTCGGCCATTGAGGATCCTCCACCGCGCGCGGCGCACACTCCGAGCGGCCCGTGTGCGCGGCGTGCCCGGCGCATCATAACTGAGACCGCAGTTGAGGCCGCCGGACCGGCGGCCCCATGAGCCTCCCGGCGCGCGGCTATACTCGAATGAACCGGGCAAGCCGACAGTCCCGAGGAGGTGGCGGGTGTTCTTTATCAGCGTGGTGAGGCAGTACGAGCAAGCCGTGATCTTCCGTCTGGGCCGCTATGTCGGCACGCGCGGAGCCGGCCTTGTGGTCCTGATCCCGTTTATCGACCGCGGCGTGCGTGTCGATCTGCGCGAGTTCGTCATCGAGGAGCCAAAGCAGACCTCGATCACCAAGGACAACGCGCTCGTCGACGTCGACTTCGTGGTCTTCCTGCAGGTCGTCGACCCCGAGGCGGCGGTGATCAACATCAGCAACTTCATCATCGCCGTCCGCAACCTGGCGACGACCTCGTTGCGCGCCGTGATCGGCGACATGACGGTGGAGGACGTGCTGGCGCGGCGCGAGGAGATCAACACCCGCCTGCAAACCAAGATCGCCATCGAGACGATCCGCTGGGGCGTGAAGGTCACCTCGATCGAGATCCGCGAGATCACGCCGCAGCACGACATCCAGGATGCAATGACCCAGCTGCTCACGGCGGACCGCACCAAGCGTGCCCAGATCACCGAGTCCGAGGGCCAGCGCCAGTCCGCGATCAACGTCGCCGAGGGCAACAAGCAGGCCGCCATCCTCGAGGCGGAGGGCGTGCGCGAGTCCTCGATCCTGCGCGCCGAGGGGTCGCGGCAGGCCCAGATCCTGCAGGCCGAGGGCTTCTCGATCGGCCTCGAACGGATCTACGACGTGGCGCAGGGCGTGGACTCCAACACGATGGGGCTGCAGTACCTGGACATGATGAAGCAGCTCGGCGACGGCCAGTCCACGAAGTGGATCATCCCGATGGACCTCGCGAGCGTCGCCGGGAACATCAGCAGCACGCTCGCCGGGATCTCCGGCGGAGCGCGCAGCGAGCCCCAGGACGGCGGGTCCGCGAACGGCGAGTCCTAGCGCCGTCCGGGCCACGGAGCCGCTCCCCGATCCCCTCTCCCCTGGCGGGAGAGGGTCAGGGTGAGGGGGATTCCGGGGCGACTCGCGGCGTTCCCAAGCCGCCCGCTCCTGGCCCCGCGCCCCTCATGCCGCACGCAGCCCGCGCGGTCCAGCGTCGTCCCTCTCCCTCTCTCTCGGGGAGACCTGTGCGCAACTCCCTGAAGTAGAGCAACGCAGGCATCCGAATCGACGCAATCCAGCTACCCACCGCCCCTGGATTCCGGCTTTCGCCGGAATGACGGTTTTGCAAAGGTCTTTCGCGGAGAGGGGACCGGACCGGGAGTCGGGTGCGCCCTCAAGGGCTGCGCCGCGTGCGGCGAACCCATCGGGGGCGTGGGGGGCGCAGCCCCCACAGAAAGAAAATCCGAGGGCGGGTGGGTGGGTATCCCCGCGTCAACTGAAGCACCCAGCGCGTGCTCGTCCGGGATTGGGGTGTGGGGGGCGCAGCCCCCCACGGCAGACGCGCGGTTGGCCTCGGAGGTGCGGTGCGCCCTCGGAGCGGCGCCGCCCGCTCGCTAGCCCCGAGGCAGGCCCAGGCCGCGCGTGGCGATCACATTGCGCTGAATCTCCGCGCTGCCGCCCGCGATCGTCGAGGGGATCGTGCGCACGTAGGAGCGCGTGAACTCACCCGTCATCGGTGCAAGCTCCTCCCCCGGCCAGAGGTTCGAGTAGAGCCCGAAGATGATCGTGCCCGTGCGCGCCATGCGCTGGTTCAGCGCCTTCGAGAAGACCTGCCCGATCGAGGCCTCGTAGTTCGGGATCAGCCCCTTCGCCTGCAGCGAAGCGAGCCGCAGCGAGAGGTTGTAACCCACCTCGATCTCGATCGCCCGGTCCGTGAGCTGCGCGCGGATCGTCGCCGACTCCGCGAGCCGCGACTTCGCCGCGCCCTCGGGAGTGTCGAGGTACTCCTGGAGATCCCCGAGCAGCGCGCGGTCCTCTGCGGTGTTGGAGATCGACGCGCGGTCGAAGTCCATCAGCGTCATCGCCACGTACCAGCCGCTGTTCTCCTCGCCGATGCGGTTCTCGGCGGGCACGCGCGCGTCGTCGAAGAAGGTCTCGCCGAACGAGCTGTGGTCGAAGACGGCGTTCTCGATCGGCCGCTTCGTGATGCCGTCGATGAAGAAGTCCTCAATCATGAGGAAGGAGATGCCCTTGTGCTTCGGTGCGTCCGGGTCCGTGCGCACGAGGGCGTACATCGAGTCGGCCACCTGCGGGGTGGACCAGATCTTCTGCCCGTTCAGCACGTACTCGTCGCCGTCGCGCTGGGCGCGCAACTGCAGCGAGCCGAGGTCGGAGCCGGCGCCGGGCTCGGAGTAGCCCTGCGCCCACTGGATGTCGCCGCGCGCGATCGGGGGCATGTACTTCGCCTGCTGCTCCGGGCTGCCGTAGACCATCAGCAGCGAGCCGAGGAACATCGCGCCGGTTCCGCCGACGCGCGGCGCACCGGCGCGCTCGCGCTCCTCGTTGAAGACGAACTGCTCAAGCGTGGTCAGTCCCGCGCCCCCGTGCTCCTTCGCCCAGGCGGGGGCGACGAGGCCCTCGGCGGCGAGCGCATCGGCCCACTCGCGCGAGGCGGCGACGATCTCGGGATCGGTGGAGAGCCGGTCGTGGTCCCAGCTGGGCTCGTCGAAGTACATCGGCTCGCCGTCGGGAGCGGGAATCATCTGGCGCAGCCACTCGCCGGCGGCGGCGCGCTTGTAGCGCTCCGGCAGCTTCTCTTCGAAGAAGGTGCGGATGCGTTCGCGGAATGCCGCGAGTTCGGCAGAGTCGTCCCAGTCCATGTGGTCCTCCTGACCTCGTCGCTGATTCTATACGCTGCGCCGCGGCTCCGCGCCGGACACTCCAGCTAGCGCGTCCGCGCCCGCAGCGACCAGAGCGACGCCGCGATCGTGACCACGCCGAGGGCGAGCACGGAGGCGAGCGCGCCGGCCAGGTTGTCCCACTCCCAGCCCTCGAGCACCAGCATTCTCATGCCCTCGAGCAGATACGTGACGGGGTTCATCGAGGCGAGGAACTCCATCCAGGGGTCGAAGACCTCCTTCGGAGCGAAGGCGGGCGAGAGGAAGAGCAGCGGGAAGAACACCAGGAACCCCGCCTGCGCCGCCTGCGCGTTCCCCGTGCGCAGCGCGATCGTCGCGCCGATGCCGGAGTAGGCCGCCCCGAACAGCCCCGCCAGCGCGAGAATCACCACGTAGCCGAGCGGCCCCGCCTCCATCCCCGCGCCCACCAGCGTGACCACGACGAGGATCACCGAGGTGAACGCGACGGCCCGGATCGCGTCGGCGAAGAGCCGCCCCAGCACGATCGCCAGCCGCGGGCTCGGTGTGAGCAGCAGCTTGTCGAAGTAGCCGCTCTCGATGTCCTTGACGATCGCGATGCCGGAGACCGAGGCGGCGCCCGCCACGCACTGCAGCACCGCCACCGGCAGCTGGAAGCCCTCGTAGTTCTCGACGCCGAAGGCCGGCCCGGCGACGTTGCTGATCGCGCCGACCGTCACGAAGAAGAAGAACAGCGGGATGAAGAGGTTGCTGACCTCCACGCCCGGCTGGCGCAGCGTCTCCCGCACGGCGCGCCAGCAAAGCTGGTACGAGGCCAACGCGAGCGCCGTCACGCCACCGCCTCCGAGGCGTCCGGCACGTCCGCGTCCACCTCCAGGCGCCGCCCCGTCGCGCGCAGGAAGACGTCGTCGAGCGTCGGGTGCGCGAGCGTGACCTCGAGCACGGAGAGGCCCGTCTCGTTGGCGATTGTCACGATCGGCGCGATCGCCTGGCTGCCCTCGCGAATGTAGACCACCAGCGCGTCCTCGGTCCTCCGCAGCTCCTCGAGGCCGGGCAGCGCGCGGAACCGCTCGCTCGCGCGCTCCACCGCCTGCCCGGCGCCGTCACCGTCCTCGATGCGCAACGAGACCACGTCCGCGCCGATCGTCGCCTTGAGCGCCGCGGGCGAGCCGGAGGCGACGATGCGCCCGGCGTCGATGATCGCGATCTCGTCGGCGAGGCGGTCGGCCTCCTCGAGGTACTGGGTGGTGAGGAAGAAGGTGACGCCGTCCTCGCGGTTGAGTTGTTCGACATAACGCCAGAGCGCCTCGCGGCTGATCGGGTCGAGCCCACTCGTCGGCTCGTCGAGGAAGACGATGCTCGGCGTATGCACCAGCGCCGAGGCGAGGTCGAGCCGCCGCTGCATCCCGCCGGAGTAGGTCCCGATCTTGCGGTCGGCGGAGTCCTCGAGCTCGACGATCGCCAGCAGCTCGTCAACGCGCGGCGCGACGGCGGAGCGGGACATGCCCTGCAGGCGGCCCTGCAGCGTCAGCAGCTCGCGCCCCGTCTGGAGGTCGTCGAGGCCGGCCTCCTGCAGCGCGACGCCGATCCGCCGCCGCACCTCGGTGGCCTCGCGCTGCACGTCGAGACCGTCGACGAAGGCGCGGCCCTCGGTGGGGCGCAGCAGTGTCGTCAGCATGCGGATGGTGGTGGTCTTGCCGGAGCCGTTCGCGCCGAGGAAGCCGAAGACCTGGCCGCGCTCGATGGAGAGGTCGATACCGTCGACGGCGCGGACGCCGGGGAAGGTGCGGACGAGGCCCTCGGCGACGATCGCCGCGCTCGAGTCGGCGCTCATCCCCGCTCCTCCCGCCACGGCCGCGCGTTCCACCGGCTCTCGCCGGGTCGGCGACCGTCCCGTAGCCAGTATCGCCGTGCGGGTTGGTAGCGGCGAGGGTTGGGCGAGTGGGTGGGGTGGCTCAGCCGCCGATCAGGCGGTTGTACTCGTCGTGGGCTCCAACCCAGACTCCGCGATCAGGAAGTCCAGCCTGCCGGCCTCCGCGTCGGCCTCGAGTTGCTGGTCCCAGCGCTCCCAGTCCAGTTTGCTGATCCACTTCCGCAACTGGGCGTACTCGGTCTCGGGAAGAACCCGAATCGCATCCTGGATTTCGGTGATGCTCACCATTGCTGCTTCCTCGACCCTATTGCCGTCCCGGCCCTGCACTCGATTCTACGGCACACCTGCGGCCTGCGCGCCGACGGCTGTGTCGGGTGCAAGGTCCGGAACTGACGAGGCGCCCCACCCGGGGCGCCTCGGATGTGTGGACTCGGGCGGCGTGCCCTAGCCGACGTCCTCGACGACGTCGACCTCGCAGTGGTACGTGCGGAACTCGTCGACGAAGTAGTCGGCGAGCGGGGCCTGCACCTCCTGCTCGAAGAGCTCGGAGCTGCGGTAGGCGTCGAGGTCGTCCTGCGAGTCCCAGATGCTGACCGCGAAGCCCGCGTCCTTCTCGTCGAGGTCGTGGGCGAGCCAGCGGCCGCGCAGCCCCTGGATGCCGCTGCTGATTGGCTCCATCGTCTGGCGATAGGCCTCGGCGTACTCGGGCCACCTGCCGGGCTGCACCTTGCCCCACGTGATTCGCATGATCATCACGCACCTCCTCTCCCTTCGAGTGTAGTTCGCCGCGGCCGGCAGCAAGTTCGGCCGCTCACAAGCGCCCGCGCCGCGCCGCGGGCTACCCTGCGTCCGGCGAGGATCGCGAGGAGAAGGCGGGGCTGGCGATGCGCATCTCGGTCATCGGTGGCGAGCAGGCGGAGGGCGAGGCGGCGCGGCTGGCGTTCGAGGTCGGCCGCGAGCTGGGCGCGCGCGGGCACGTGCTGATCTGCGGCGGTCGCGGCGGCGTGATGCGCGAGGCCTGCCGGGGTGCGAAGGAGAGCGGCGGGCTGACGATCGGCATCCTGCCCGGCGACGACCTCGGCGAGGCGAACGAGTACGTCGATATCCCGCTGCCGAGCGGCCTCGGCTTCGCGCGCAACGTGCTCGTCGCGCGCGCCGGCGAGGCCGTGATCGCGATCGACGGCAAGTTCGGCACGCTCTCCGAGATCGCTTTCGCGCTCATCTCCGAGCGGCCGGTGATCGGCCTCGGCACCTGGGAGCTGCGCGACGGAGACGGCCAGCACGCCCCGATCGAGCGCGTCGAGGACGCCGTAGCCGCCGTCGACGCCTGCGAGGCGGCCCTCCGCTAGTCCTGCTCGTCGGCTCGGCGCACGCGGTAGCGCAGGTACAGCTCGCTCGTCTCGGCATTGCGGTACGCGGAGAGCAGCTCGAGGGGCCGCACGCCCTCGTGCGTCGCGGGATGGCCGGGCGTCTCGACGGCGGTCGGGCCGCCCTCGCCGCCGGTGACGAGCGCGCCGATCGTCAGGAACAGCTCATCGACGAGGCCGCGGCGGAAGAACTCGCCGTTGAGCGACGGGCCGCCCTCGAGCAGTAGCAGCCGGCAGCCGAGCGCCTCGCGCATGTGCGCGAGCATCGAGGGCGCCTCGTCACCCATGGGGACGCGCTGGACGGGGCGGCCGGCGGCCGCGAGCGCCGCTGCGCGCTCGGTGGGCGCGCCGTCCGAGAGGTACACGACGCCCTCGAAGTCGTCCCCTGTGAAGAAGCGGTTGTCGAGCGGCAGGTCGCCGGAGTGCGAGAGCGTGGCGGCGATCGGCAGGCGCGGCTTGCCGCGGGCGAGGCGCAGCGCCTCGAGGGCCTCGTCGTTGAGGCGCGGCGAGTGGCCGCTGGCGCGCAGCGTGCCCGCGCCCGTGAGCACGACGTCGGCGTGGACGCGCAGCTCGCGCAGCAGCTGGCGGTCGGCTGCCGAGCCGAGCCCCTGCTCGCGGCCCTCGATGACGGTCGTACCGTCGGCGGACGCGACCATGTTGACGATCACGTAGGGCCGATCGGCGGGCGCCTCGGGAAACTCGAGCGTTGTGTAGTCGGGAATGCCCCCGGGAGTGTCCATGGGCGCGAGTCTGCCACCGCGCCACCGCGCGCGGCTACTGCGCCTCGCCGGCCGCGACGAGGGCGGCTACACCGACGGCTACGCGGGGCGGCTAGTCGCGGGGAAGGCCGAGGCCCTGCAGCGCGATGATGTTGCGCTGAATCTCACTGCTGCCGCCCGCAATCGTGATCGCGACGTTGAACTTGTGCGTCGCCCAGATCTGGCCCTCGAGCGGGGCCTCTCCGGAGGCCGGCGGCAGCGATCCGAGCGGACCGGCGATCTCCGTGCCGAACTCTCCCATGCGGCGCTCCAGCTCGGTCATGAAGATCTTCAGCACGGACGACTCGGTGCGCAGCCTCATGCCCGTGGCGATCTTCGAGGCGGTCATGCTCTGGAGCACGTCACCCGCCTCCTGGTCGATCACCAGCTGCGCGAGCCGGTCGCGCACCCACGGGTCCTCGGAGAGCGGGCGGCCGTCGACCTTCGTCTCCTTGATGAAGGCGATCAGGTTGTCGCGGATGAGCGGCATGTGCCCGTACGGGATGCCCGAGGTGCGGTCCAGGTCCAGCGCCTCGCGCACGTAGTCCCAGCCGCGGTTCTCCTCGCCCAGCAGGTGGTCGGCCGGCACCCGTACGTCGTCGTAGAACGTCGCGCCGACCTCGCCGCCGTCGAGCGTCGGCATCCCCGCGACGGTGAAGCCCTCGCGGCCGTGCTCGACGAAGAGCAGCGAGATGCCGTCGCGCAGCGGCGCGTCCGGGTCCGTGCGGACGGCGAGGTACATGACGTCGCCCTCGGAAGGGTGGCCGTACATCTTCGAGCCGTTGATCACGTACTCGTCGCCGTCGCGGTAGGCGCTGGTCGAGAGGTTGGCGAGGTCCGAGCCGGTCTCCGGCTCGGTGAAGCCGAGCACGAAGTCGATCTCGCCGTCGCGGATCTTCGGGAGCAGCTCGGACTTCATCCAGGGTGAGCCGTACTTGATGATCAGCGGCCCCATGATGTTGACGTTGTAGAGCGAGAGCGGCGCGCCGACGCGCGAGGCCTCGTCGGAGAGGATGAAACGCTCGACGGCGGTCAGGTCGCCGGTGCCGCCGTACTCCTCGGGCCAGCCGATCGAGTACCAGCCGCGCGAGGCGACCATGTCCTTGAAGCGCTTGACCGCGTCCGCGTGCTCGGGCGCGCGGCGGCT
Source organism: Dehalococcoidia bacterium (assembly GCA_965207415.1). Classification (GTDB taxonomy): domain Bacteria; phylum Chloroflexota; class Dehalococcoidia; order UBA2979; family UBA2979; genus VXMT01. The sequence goes on along the minus strand of CBDBMD010000003.1, from coordinate 1,545,062 downwards.
GAGGCGGTCGGCCGAGCGCACCTCCTCCGGCCAGGCGTCCTCGAGGAACTCACGGATCTGCGCGCGGAACCCGTCTTGCTCGTCGCTCCAGGCGAAATCCATCTGCCTGCGTCCCTTCGCGTCCCCGTCGCGCCTAGTCGCGGGGCAGCCCGAGGCCCTGCAGCGCGATGATGTTGCGCTGAATCTCGTTGCTGCCGCCGGCGATGGTGATGCCGGGGTTGTTGCGATGCGTGTAGTGGAACCAGCCGCCCGAGGGCGCCTCGGGCGAGTCGGGCGTGAGCGAGGCGAGCGGCCCGGAGACCTCCATCGCGAACTCGCCGATGCGGCGCTCCAGCTCGGTCAGGAAGATCTTCACGACCGAGGACTCCATGCGCAGCTTCATGCCCGCCGCGATCTTCGAGGCGGTGATGCCCTGCAGCAGCTCGCCCGCCTCGATCTCGATCACAAACTGGGCGATGCGGTCGCGCACCCATGGGTCCTCGATCAGCGGGCGGCCGTCGAGCGAGGATTCCTTGACGTACTCGATCAGCTCGCCCAGGCGCTCAGGCATCTGGCCGTAGGTGATGCCGCTGGTGCGGTCGAGGTCGAGCGCCTCGCGGATGTAGTCCCAGCCCTTGTTCTCCTCGCCGAGCAGGTGGTCGGCGGGGACGCGCACGTTGTCGTAGAAGGTGGCGCCGACGTTGTTGCCGGCCAGGGTCGGCATCTCCAGGGAGGTAAAGCCCTCGCGGCCGTGCTCGACGAAGAGCACGGAGATGCCGCGGCGCAGCGGCGCGTCGGGGTCCGTGCGCACGGCGAGGTACATGATCTCGTCGGGGCCGGGATTGCCGTACATCTTCGAGCCGTTGATCACGTACTCGTCGCCGTCGCGGTAGGCGCGCGTCGTGAGGTTGGCGAGGTCCGAGCCGGTCTCCGGCTCGGTGAAGCCGAGCGTGAAGTCCACGTCGCCGGCGCGGATCCTGGGCAGCACCTCTTCCTTCATCCAGGGCGTGCCGTACTTCATGATCAGCGGCCCCATGATGCTGACGAGGTAGGCGGGGAGCGGCGCGCCGATGCGGCTCGCCTCGTCACTGACGATGTAACGCTCCATCTGGCTGAAGTCGGGCAGGCCCCCGTACTCCTCCGGGAGTCCCAGCGAGAAGAGGCCGCGCTGCGCGGCGGCGCGGCGGAAGCGCTCTCCCTCCTCGGGGCCGGCGCGCCCGGCGCGCTGGGCCTCGGGCGGCCACTCACGCTCGAAGAACTCGCGCACCTCGGCGCGGAACTGCTTTTCGCTCTCGGTGTATTCGAAGTCCATGGTGATCCTCCGTCGTCTCGCTGCGAGTTCGGTCGCTGCGGCTAGTCGAGGATCGCGCTGGCCACGGCGCGCCGGTGTTCGTGCGCGGTGCCGTAGGTACAGGCCGCCGCCGTGCCGATGCGGTAGGGGAACTGCACGAAGTGATCGTCGATGAAGCCGACGCCGCCGTGCACCTGGATCGCATCGCGGGTGATGCGGGCGGTGGCGTCGCCCATGAACGCCTTGGCGTAGTGCGCGCCCATCTCGTACGGCTGGCCGGTGGAGTGCAGCCAGGCGGCCTTGTAGCAGAGGTAACGCCCGGTCTCGATGTCGACGGACATGTTGGCGCACTTGTGCGAGATCGCCTGGAAGGTGCCGATTGGCTTCCCGAAGGCGACGCGCGTCTTCGAGTACTCCGCGGCCAGCTCCAGCGAGCGCTGGCAGAGCCCGAGCATCAGCACGGAGTTGGCGATCGCGCCGAGCAGCGTGACGTGGCCCTGCAGGCCCGAGGCGGAGACCACGCGGCCCGCGGCGCCCTCGAAGCGCACGTCGTAGAGCGGCTCACCGCCGGAGGCGGGCATGCGCTCGGCGCTGACGCCGTCCGCGCCCGTCTCGACAACGGCCATCTCGTCGCCGCTTGCGAGCGGGACCAGCAGGTGCGTGGCCAGCTCTGCCCACGGCACCACGAGGCGGCGGTCGGTCAGCGTGACCGCATCGCCGTCGCCGCGCGCGGCCGTCTGCTCGCTGCCGTCGGCGGCGGTGAGCGCCGGGATGACGACAGCCTCGCCGTCGGCGATCGCCTGGGCGAGGTCCGCGTCCGCCTCGACGAGCGCGAGGCCGGCGGCGATGGTCGAGTGCACGTAGGGGCTGACGCCGTAGCCCTTGCCCATCTCCTCGAGCAGCAGGACGGTGTCGAAGATGCCGCCGCCGGTGCCGCCCATCTCCTCGGGGAAGGGAGCGGAGTTCCAGCCGAGGTCGACGATGTTGGGCCAGAGCTCAGTGTCGTAGCCCTCGTCGGCGCGGTAGCCGTCGCGCATGCGGTCGAGCGGGAAGTCGCGGGAGAAGAACTCGCGCGCGGTCTGCCCGAGCAGTTCCTGAATCTCGTTGAATTCGTGGTTCACGTAGAGGCCGCCCCTCGTATTGCGGGCTCCGGGGCAGCAGGGTGGTGGTGTTGCGGCGTCGCCCCCGGCCCTCGCACGCCGCGCGCGTCAATATATGCCGCCAGCGTTGCTGGCGGTAGCGCGCGGGTTGGTGCGGGTCAGTTGCAGTCGGGGAGGCCGAGTTCGTCGAGGTCGTTGTCGCGGACGCCTCGCAAGCGTTCTGGAATGCAGCCGCTAAGCTGGTTGCCGGCCAGCGAGAGCCGATGCAGGTAGGTGTCGGCACCCAGCTCCGTCGGGATCGGCCCGCTGAGTTGGTTGTCATCCAGGTCCAACCTTCTGAGCTCCGTCAGCAGACCGAGTTCGGACGGGATCGGCCCGCTCAACTCGTTGCCGGACAGGATCACCCACTGCAGCAGCGGAAGGCCGCCGAGCCAGGCCGGAATCGGTCCGCTCAGCTCGTTGGCTCCGAGTTCGAGAGTGCTCATTCCCCTGATGCTTGCCAGTTCGTCAGGAATCGGCCCGCTCAACCGGTTTTCCGAGAGTTGTAGCCACCGGAGGTTCGTGAGGTTGCCGAGTTCGGCTGGAATCGACCCGCTGAGCTGGTTCTCCCTGAGGTCGAGCCAGAACGTCAGGTTGGTCAGCTTGCCCAGCTCGGTGGGGATCGGCCCGCTCAACTGATTGTTGCGAAGGGTAAGCGATGTCAGCTGGGTGAGTTCGCCCAGTTCGGCCGGGATCGGCCCGCTCAACTGGTTGTACCCGAGGCTCAGTCCCTGCAGGTTCACGAGACGGCCCAGCTCCGCCGGGATCGGCCCGCTCAACTGGTTGCTCCAGAGATCTAGCCAAGTGAGGTTGGCCAGGCCGCCCAGCCACGCCGGGACTGGACCCTCGAAGTGGTTGCTCGCAAGGACTAGCGACTCGAGGTTGGTCAGGCCCTTCAGCCACTCAGGCACCGGCCCGCCCAGCTGGTTGCCCGCCAGATCCAGGGTCTGGAGCCTGGTGAGGCTACCGAGGTCGGCAGGGGCCTCGCTCAACTGGTTGCCTCCGAGGTCAAGCCATGTCAGGCCGGCAAGGTTGCCCAGCTCTGCGGGGATAGGCCCACCCAGCTGGTTGTCTCCCAGCCACAGGCTGGTCAGGTTGGCGAGGTTGCCAAGCTCCGCGGGGATGGGCCCACTCAGCTGGTTGTCTCGCAGGTTCAGGCGGGTGAGGCTCGCCAGGTTGCCCCACTCAGCCGGAGTCGGCCCGCTCAACTGGTTGTTCCCGAGGTCAAGCAAGATCAGGCTGGCGAGGTTGCCCAGTTCGGCCGGGAGTCTGCCGCTCAACTCGTTCCGCGAGAGGTCCAGGGACTCAAGGCTCGTGAGCCGCCCAAACTCGTCCGGGATCGGCCCGCTCAATTCGTTGCCGGCGATCCTCAGACTGGTCAGCCTGGCCAGTTCCCCCAGTTCGGCGGGGATCGGTCCGCCCAGGTCGTTGCCGGCGAGAACGAGCGTCCGTAGTTCGGTCAGCCTGCCGAGTTCGGCCGGTATCCCCCCGCTGACCTCGTTCTCCCAGAGGTTGAGCCCGGTGACGCGTCCGTTGACGTCCGTGGTCACGCCGTACCAGTCGCGGAGGGGTTCGTCGGCGTCCAGCCAGTTGTGGTCGCGTTCCCAACTCTCGCCGTTCATTGCGTGGTAGATCGCCACGAGCGCTTCCCGGTCGGCCGCGGCCGCATGCGTGTCGGCCGTGACGCAGAACGGCAGACCGAGTGCATCGAAGTCGTGGTTCGACACCCACTGCAAGCCGTCGGGGATGCAGCCGCTCAGTTCGTTGCCGCCGATGCGCAGCCACCACAGGTTGGTGAGCCCGTTCAGAGCGGCGGGAAGCGGTCCGCTCAAGCGATTGTCCGAGAGGGACAGCGTACCCAGCCGTGTCAGACCACCAAGCTCGGCAGGAATCGCCCCGCTCAGCTGGTTGTCCTGCAGGAGCAATGTGTTGAGGCCGGTCAGGCCACCCAGCTCGGCCGGAATCGCGCCGCTCAACTCGTTCCAGCCGAGGTGCAACTCTCTCAGGCGCGCGAGGTTGCCCAACTGCGCCGGGATCGGCCCGCTCAACCGGTTCGAGGACATCCGCATGGTGTCCAGGTTGGCGAGCCCGCCGAGCTCGGCCGGGATCGGGCCGCTCAACTCGTTCCAGCCGAGCTGCAGCTGTCGCAGATTCGTGAGGTTACCCAGCTCGGCCGGAACTGGCCCGTCGAACCTATTCGCGTACATGGACAGGCTCTCCAGGTTGGTGAGTTCGCCCAACTCGGCCGGAATCGGCCCGCTCAGCTGGTTGCTCGAAACGCCCAGTGTCCGCAGCTCGGCGAGGCGGCCAAACTCCGCAGGCAGCGGGCCGCTCAGCTCGTTCTCCGCAAGACCCAATCGCTCCAGTCGGGTGAGTCCGCCCCACTCCGGCGGGATCGGACCGCTCAGCCCGTTTCCGCCGAGATCCAGGACGCGCAGGTTCTTCAGTCTGCCAAGGTCGGCCGGGAGCGGCCCGCTCAGCTGGTTGTCCCAGAGGCCCAGCGACTCGAGGTTCGTGAGATCGCCCAGCTGCGCGGGGATCGGCCCGTTGAGGTTGCTTCTGCCGAGGCTCAATGTCCGCAGGTTCGCGAGTCGCCCCAGTTCGGCGGGGATCGGCCCGCTCAACCGGGTCGACCAGAGACCCAGCGACTCGAGACTGGTGAGATCACCCAGTTCGGCCGGAATCCGACCGCTCAGGGGGTTTCCGCCGAGTCGTAGCGTCACCAGGTTGGTGAGGGCACCCAGCTCAGCGGGGATCGGCCCGCTCAACCAGTGGTTGGTCGCGAGGTCCAGCGTTCGGAGGCTGGTGATCTGTCCCAGCTCCGGTGGAATCGGGCCGCTCAGCTGGTTGCTGGAGAGATCCAGCGTAGCCAGGTTCGTGAGGCGTCCCAACTCGGCAGGGATTGGCCCCGCCAATTGCTCGGGCCAGGGAATGACGTCCGCGGAGATGGGGCGGCCTTCCAGGTCCAGCGTGTGCAGGTTCGTGAGCCGTCCCAGCGCTGCCGGGATGCTGCCGATGAACCAGTTGCTCCCGAGATCCAGGGTGCGCAGGTGCGTGAGCTGTCCCAGCTCGGCAGGGATGTTGCCGCCGAGCCAGTTCTCTCCAAGGTCCAGCGTGCGCAGATTCGTGAGCTGTGCCAACTCGACCGCGAGGGGTCCTCCCAATTGGTTGGCGGAGAGGTCCAGTACACGCAGGGCTGCAAGCCGCGCCAACTCGGCCGTCAACTCCCCGCGTAGCCCGTTCTCTTCGAGCTCCAGCGCCGTGACGCGGCCCGCGTCATCGGTACTGACGCCATGCCACTCGCCGAGCGGCCTGTCGCTCAACCAGTTGGTGCGGGTCTGCCAGCGCCAGCCCTCCGTCGCCTCGTACAACGCAACGAGGGCGGCCCGGTCCGAGGCGACCGAGCCCGCCGCGGGCGTGGCGGTTGGCGTCTGCGTGGCGGTTGGTGTCTGCGTGGCAGTTGACGTAGGCGTAGCGGTTGCCGTCGGCGTCGGCGTGGGGGTCGCCGATGGCGTGGGGGTCGCCGATGGCGTGGGGGTCGCCGATGGCGTGGGGGTCGCCGATGGCGTGGGGGTCGCCGATGGCGTGGCGGTCGGCATCCGCGTGGCGGTCGGCATCCGCGTGGCGGTAGGCGTCGGCGTGGCGGTGGGCACCGGCGTGGCGGTTGGTGCCGGCGTGGCGGTTGGCGTCGGTGTGGCGGTTGGTGCTGGCGTGGCGGTGGGCACCGGCTTGGTGGCTGGCGTCGTTGCGGCGGTCGGCACCGGCGCAGCCTCGTCCCCGCCGCCCGTGCAGGCCGCGAGAGTGAGCAAGGCTGCTGCAACCAGGGCGGTTAGCCGTGGGCACATGGTCCGTTCCCGTCGGGTCGATAGCGGCGGCTGTAAGACACTACGCGAGCAGCCGGCGTTTGGTTCCCGCCGTCACCCCCCCAGCCCCCCAAGCTCCTCGATCGTGCCGTCGACGTAGAGGATGGAGGCGGCGGCGGCGAGCTGCTCGGTGAGGCGGGCGCGGGTGGCCTCGTCGGTGACGCCGGCGGCGGCGGCGATGCGGCCGCTCAGCTCGGCGATCGAGGCGACGCCGTCGGCGGAGGCGAGCATGCGCGCGACGGGCAGGCTGAGCGGCGTGCCCTCGGGGCGCTGCTCGCTGCTGAGCACGTGGCCCCACGCGAACTCGTCGCCCTCGATCACCGGCTTGCGCTCGATGCGCACGCCCGCGTCGAGGCGGGGGGCCGAGGCGGCGACCGCCGCCGGACCGGCACGGTCGAGGGCGGCGCGGCGCGCCTCGCGCTCCGCCTCGACGGCGCGCACGCCGGCGACGAAGGCGGGCGGGGCGTCGCCGTGGTTGATCACGGCGCGCTCGTAGCCGATCGGCGATTGCCCGGCGACCATGCGGATGAAGGCGTGGCGCGGGCTGAACTCGGACTCGTCGCTGATCCGGCGCGCCTCCCAGAAGTAGGAGCCGGCGCTGCGATTGCTCGAGTAGAAGAGCATCGCCAGCCGGTGGAAGTTGTTGTACTGCGCCAGGTAGAGGTCGGCGTAGGCCTCGGCGGCGGGGCCCTCGAGCGTCGGGTCGCGCAGCGCCGAGGCGATGTAGGCGGCCGCGAGCACGCCGCTGCTGAGCGCCAGGTGCACGCCCGAGGAGAAGAGTGGGTCGACGAAGCAACCGGCGTCGCCGACGAGGACGTAGCCCGGCCCCGCCAACCGGCGCGATCGGTAGGACCAGTCGCGCACGACGTGCGGTCCGTCGACGAGCGTGGCGCGCTCGAGCAGCGCCGCGGTGCGCGGCGCGGAGGCGATGCGGTTGCGGAACGCCTCGGCGACGCCCAGCTCGCCGATCGCGCGCTGCCCCTCCTCGCTGTCGAGGACGACGCCGACGCTGGCCTGGCCGGTGTGCAGCGGGATCGTCCAGCACCAGCCGTGCTCGCAGGACTCGACGAAGATGTTGGTGGCGTCCGGCTCCGGCAGGCGTTCGGCGTCCTCGAAGTAGCCGTAGATCGCGAGGTTGCGGAAGAAGTCGTCCCACTCGCGCAGGCCGAGGGCGTGACCGAGCAGCGCCGACTGGCCGCTGGCGTCGACGACCCAGCGAGCGGCGACGAAACCCTCGGCGCCCTCGTCCGTGCGGTAGCGCACGCCGCTGGCGCGGCCGTCCTCGAAGGGGACTTCGATGGCCTGGCAGCCCTCGCGCACATCCGCGCCGAGGGAGCGGGCGTGTTCGAGCAGGATCTGGTCGAACTCGGGGCGGGTGACCTGGAAGGAGCTGGGGTAGCTGCGGTTGGTCTCGCGGAAGTACCAGCTCCACGGCTCCGGGTCCGAGCCCCAGACCATCGTCGCGCCGTGCTTGGGCAGGAAGCCGGCTGCCTCGATGGCGGGGAGCACGCCGAGGCGTTCGAGGATCGGGATGCTGGCCGGCAGCAGCGACTCGCCGACGTGGTCGCGCGGGAAGCGTTCGCGCTCCAGCAGGACGACGCTGAGGCCGCCGCGCGCGAGCAGCGCCGCGGCGCTGCTGCCGCCGGGCCCGCCGCCGATGACGGCGACGTCAGCCTGGGCGGCGGGCGGTTCGCTCATCGTGCCCGTGCGGCGCGCCTCGCGATCAGGCGGGGGCCGCGGCCTCGTCGGCGACCGGCTCGTTGGTCGCCGGATCCACCTCGTAGGGGCCGCGCAGCTCGAGTTCCTCGCCGATCTCGCGGACGGCGGGGATGACCTCGTCGCCGAAGAGCTTGAGGCTGCGCATTTGGTCCTCGTGGCTCATCGCGCCGTCGCCGTCCCAGAAGAAGATCGTGCCGGGGCGCAGGTACTCGAGGACGTGGCGGATCTTGGGGATCACGGTCTTCGGCGTGCCGGTGATGATCGTGTAGCGCTCGAGCTGTTCGTCGTAGGTGCCCTGGAAGCCCGCGGCCGAGAGGATCTCCTTCCGGGGCTCGTCATCCGCGCTCTCGAGGCGGCCACGCGCGACGGCGGCGGCGCGGTTCATCGAGGTCGGCAGCAGGTGCGTGCGCGAGGTCAGGCCGGGCAGGTTCTGGAGGAAGGTGCGGACGACGCCCTGGTTGCCCTCCAGGAACGGGTTGGGCGGACCCTCCACGTACTTCTGCGCGGTTTCGTAGGCAAGCTCCTCGGTCTCGTCGACGTGCACCTTGAAGAGGTAGCCGCGGTGCTGCGAGCCGGCCTCGTAGCCCTCCTCGGCGGCGACCTCGGCGTAGTACTCGAAGGACTGCTTCGTGGGCTCGAGGTCGGTGGCGAGCATGACGTAGGGGTAGCGGTGGCGGGCGGACCACTCGACGGTGTTCTTGCTCATCACGCCGGGGATCCAGATCGGCGGGTGCGGGTCCTGGTAGGGCTTCGCCCAGGGGTTCACGTAGCGGAAGTTGTAGTGCTCGCCTTCCCAGCGGTAGGGGCCCGGCGTGGTCCAGGCCTTCACGACGAAGTCGTGGGCCTCCTGGAAGCGCTCCCAGTTGAACGGCGGCTGAGCGTTGTGCGAGACGCTCTCGCGCCCGGTGCCGCGCACCCAGCCGGTGACGAGGCGGCCGCGCGAGATCATGTCGATCTCGGCCAGTTCCTCGGCGAGGAAGAGCGGGTCGTCCCAGATCGGCAGGATGTTGCCGAGCAGCACGATCTTCACCTTCTTGGTGATGCGGGCGAGGATCGCGGCCTCGACGTTCATCACGGAGCCCATGCAGAACGGCGTCGAGTGGTGCTCGTTGAGCATCACGCCGTCGAAGCCCATCTCCTCGGCGTAGACGCGCTCGTCGAGGTAACGGTTGTAGAGTTCCGCGCCGACCTCGGGGTCGTAGACCTCGTTGGTGATGCCGAGGTCGGGAATCGGGCGCGCGGTGGTGCCGAAGACTCCGGACTTCTGGTCCTGGTACGGGCGCTCCGTGAAGTGACCGATGAACATTGCCGTCTCCTGCCTGCTTGGCGCGCCGCGCGAGGGGGCGCGCCTCGTCGCCATCGTACACCGGGCGGCTCGGGCCCGGCACGCGGGCGCTGTGCCGCGCTCCCGGGGTGCGGATCAAGGCAGCCGCCGCGCCGCCCCGATCCCGCCGTGTGCGATCAGCCGAGGTGCGCGGCGACGAGCTCCGCGAGCCGGTCCGGCTGCTCCATGTCCACCATGTGGCCGCAGTCCGCGACGACCTCGATGCTGGCGTTGGGCAGGGCGGCCTCGTAGGCCTGCGCGACGGCCATAGGCACGACGCCGTCGTCGGCGCCCCAGACCAGCAGGGTCGGGGTCTCCACCTCCTGCAGGAGGTGCGGGAGGCGGCGGTTGAACATGTACGGCTTCCAGGTCAGGCGCGCGGTCATCTCGCGGCTGAAGTCCCACAACTCGCGGACCTCGGGAGCCGGATCCTCGCCGAACTCGGCGTGGAAGTTCTCCTCGTTGCTGAAGCCGGCGCGCACGTACTCGTCGTAGTCGATCAGCATCTGGTCGAGGATCTCGCCCTCGTCCGGCTGGATGCCGGGTGCGCCGACGAGCACGAGGCTGGAGATGCGCTGCTGGTTCATCGTCGCCATCTCGGCGGCGATCCAGCCGCCGAAGCCGAGTCCGACGACGGGGATCGGGCTGTGGCCGAGCTTGTCCAGTATCTGGAGGATCAGGATGGCGATGTCGCGCGTCTCGCGCGCCCACTCGGGGCGCTCGGACTGGCCATATCCGGGCAGGTCCGGCACCAGCACCTGGCGCGACGCGGCCAGCTGCTCGTAGGCGGGCAGCCAGCCGTGGTTGCCGATCGAGTGGTGCAGTACCAGCACCGGGTCGCCGCTGCCACCCTGGAGGTACTGGACGCGGCGGCCCGCGACCTCGATCTGCTCCGTCGTGTGCGTCTCGGTGCTCGTCGTCATGCTCTCACCCGTCGTCGGTCCGTGTCGGCTGGCGCATCATACCAGCGGCCTGCTGCGTAAGTGCGAGCCCTGGCTGCCGCTCGAACGCGCTGCGCCGCGCGGCTACGATACGCACGAGCACGCGGGGACGCGCGAAGGGGGTGCGGCGTGGAGGTCAAGCGACTGCGACAGGTCTATATCGTCGCGGAGGACGTGGAGGCGGCTGCTCGCTTCTACACCGAGACGCTGGGGCTCGCCGAGCAGTTCCGGGACGGCGCGAACTGGGTGCAGCTCTCCGCCGGTGACATCTCGCTCGCCATCGCCAGCGCCTCCGAGGGCCAGGGCGCGGCCGCCGGCCAGCCCGTCCCCGTCTTCGAGGTCGACGACCTCGAGGCTGCCCTGGCCGCCGTCAGCGCAGGCGGTGGCAGCGCAGGCGAGGTGCGGGATATGGGCGACCACGGCCGGACGGCACTCGCGACGGACCCTTCGGGCGCCTCGATCTCTTTCTTCCAGCGCTGAGGCGCGGGCGGCGGCAGCGCCGGCGAGGTGCGGACGGTTTCGCCTCACCTGGGGGAGACCACGGCCGCACCGCCCTCGCGAGCGACCCCTCGGGCGGGGCGATCTCGTTCTTCCAGCGCTGAGGCGCGGGCGGCGGCAGCGCCGGCGACGTGCGGACGGTTTCGCCTCACCTGGGGGAGACCACGGCCGCACCGCCCTCGCGAGCGACCCCTCGGGCGCGGCGCTCTCGTTCTTCCAGCGCTGAGGCGCGGGCGGCGGCAACGGGGGACGCGCACCCGCTATGGGCGCGTGATCGGGTCGCGTGCGCGTAGTTCCGGGAACAGCGAGAAGTCGCGGTCTCGCGTGAGCAGCGCCTCGGTTCCGTGGGCCACGCAGATGGCCGCGATCCTGGCGTCGTGGATGACTCCGCCGAGTACGCGGGGCCGCACGACGAAGCGCTCGAGAATCTCCGCGAAGCCGTCCGTCTCGCCGATCAGCCGCAGCGAGGGTGAGGCCATCCAGGCGGCAAGTTGCCCCCACGCGTGCTCCGGGCTCGTGGGATTGTCTCGCCAGATCCGGGGGTTGGTCACGACGCTCAGGAACTCGTAGCAGCATGGCCATGGGATTGCCCAGGGAGTGCCACCCTCAGCCAGGCCGCGGAGGATCGAGGCCGCGGCTGCGTGGTGTCGAGACTCCCGGCGGTGGGCGTACACCAGCAGGTTCGTGTCGACCGCGATCACTCGGTCTCGGTCCGCCCGTAGATCAGCTCCCGGAGGTCCTGCCATGAGTACGCCTCGAGCGGGTCGGGCTCACCTGCCTGGCCCACGCTCAGGTCTGGCAATTCGTAGCGAGGATGCGGCACCGTCGTGGAGAGCACCTGGCGGAGTCCCTCTTCGACCACGGCGCGCAACGGCCGTCCCGTGCTGCGCGCATGGCGCTTGGCGCGGAGCAGCAACTCGTCCTGGATGTCGAGCGTGGTCTTCATAGACCCATATTACCCATATATTCGATGGTGGTCGAGCCATATCATGACCGAGCGCACGGCCCTCGGGTGCGGCGATCTCGCTCTTCCAGCCGGGCTGTGCCAGCCCCCCGCTACCCCACGGATGCGCCGACGCGGGCGTCGCGGTAGCGGCGGTGCAGGTCGGCGGCCACCTCCGGGCGGAAGCTGAGCGCCAGCAGCGTGTCGCGGACCTCGTCCGCGTAGGGGCGAACCGGCGCCGGGTGCGTGCGTACCTCGGTGATGAAGTCGTCGAAGCGCGCGCGCAGATCGGATGCGTCACCCGCCTCGCGGGCGAGGGCGAACAGGGCCTTGCGGAAGCGGCGATCCACGGCTCGGCCTCCCCGCTGCGCCGCCTTAGCTCGCCGGCTTCCAGCGCAGGATCGTCACGTCGTCCGCCACGTCGTCGAAGACGGCCTCCATAGCCATGCCGACCTCGAGGTCCTCGTTGTCCACCTCGACGGCGTTGCCGTAGACGACGTTGTAGGTCGCGTTGTTGTGGATGCTGACGGTGGCGGGATCCACATCGTCCGGCAGCACCTGGATGACGTTGTAGGGGTCGTGCCCGCGCCACGGGCCGAGGATGCCTTGCGTGACGATCACGTAGGTGTAGAGCGTGCCCTTGCCGCTCACCTCTTGCCATTCCATCTCCTCGCCAAGGCAGAAGCGGCAGGTGCGGTCCGGCGGGTGCTGGAAGGTCTGGCAGGACTCGCAGCGCTGCAGCACCATGCGGTGCTCCCGGAGCGCGTCCCAGTAGCCCTGGGTCAGGACGTCCGGCTGGGGCAGCAGGTAGGGGTACTCGTCAGCCATCGTCAGTCCGCCTTCATCATCACGAGCGCGCTCTTGCCGACCACGCCGGTGTGCAGGGCGATCTTCGGGTCGCGCGTCTGGCGACAGAGATCGCGGTCGTAGCTGTGCTCGCCGTCCGCCCAGTTGGGGCAGAGGTCCTCGGCCTCGCCCCAGAGCTGCTGCGCGGCCTCGAGGGCGTTGTTGAGGCCGTGGCAGTAGCCCTCGTTGATCAGGCCGCCCTGCGTCTCCATCGGGATCTGGCCGTCCAGCGAGATTGCGCCGCTTCGCACGAAGTCCGCGCACTCGCCCTTCCCGCACCAGCCGATGTCCTCGACCATGCGCATCGGGCAGTCCGTGAAGTTGTCGTAGAGCAGCGCGATGTCGATGTCGCTGAGCTGGATGTCGGCGGCTCCGAAGAGCTGGTCGCGCATGTACTTGAAGCCGGTGTCGGCGAGATCCTCGAAGGGGCTGGGCCCGCCGATCGCGCCGCGGATCAGCAGCGGCGTCTTGCGCATCGACTTTGCCCGCTCGGTGCTGGTGAGGATCATCGCGCAGGCCACGTCCGTCTCCAGGCAGCAGTCCAGCAGGTGGTACGGATTGACGATGTAGCGCGAGTTCTGGTGGTCCTCGACGGTGACCGGGTCGCGCATGGTGGCGCGCGGGTTCTTGACCGCGTTGCTGCGCGAGTTGACGGTCCACTCGGCGAGGTCAGCGCTGCTCACGTCGTAGAGACCCATGTAACGCCGCGCCTGCTGCGCGTACGTCGAGGGCGGGCCGGCGAGGCCGTAGATGTTCTGGAACTGGCCCGCGCCGCCGACGCGGTTGCTGCCTCCGCCGGCGCCCGCGCCGGACTGGCCCATGCGGTAGCCGGAGCGCCCGTTCATCGAGCGGTAGACCAGGCAGTAGTCCGCCATCCCGTGGTAGATGATCTGCGCGCCCATCATGATCGAGGCGGACGCGTAGTTCCCGCCGCCCGTGAGGCTGGTGTCCTGATGGATGCGCCGCACGCCGAGCGCGCGCAGCGCCGCCTGCGGATCGATTGAATCGTTGGTCTGGTAGGTGACGCCGGCGTCGATGTCCTTCGGATCCATGCCGGCGTCGGCGGCGGCCTCGCGGGCCGCGCGCACGGTGAGCGTGGTCACGCTCTCGCCGGAGTTCTTGGAGAATCCACCGGGCGCCGACGGGCTGCGGCTGTAGCCGATCCCGACGATCGCCACGCTGTCGCGGAAGTCCTCTGGGGGCATACGCATCTTCCCCTTCGCCAGCCCTCGCCGGAGCGTCCGGCGAGGAGCGCCCGGACCATAGCACCGGCATTGCGGGGTCGCCAGCGAGGGCGCGAGCGCGGCGCGCGGCGACTCGCCTCAAGGCCTCGTGCGGGCCGAGGTTTGCGACGACTTCGAGGCCATGCTATGAAGCGGAGCGCGCCTGCGGGCAGGTTCCGCGCGCGCCGCGAAGGGAGCCACACATGCCGGGTCCGGAGATCAGGGGCAAGTACGCGATCGTGGGTGTCGGGGAGACTGAGTACTCCCGCAACTCCGGCCGCACCACGCGCTCGATGGGCGCCGAGGCGATCCGCAACGCGATTCAGGACGCCGGTATGTGGGAGGACCGCAAGGAGACCAGCTGGGGCATGCTCTCCTACCAGGGCCGCGGCTCCGCCAACGCCCCGGACCTCGCCGGCGAGGTCGGCATCCGCCTCGACTTCTTCTTCGACTGCATGGGCGGCGGCTCCTCGACCGAGGCGCTGACGGGCATGGCGGTCGGCGTGATCGAGGCCGGGATGTGCGACGCGGTGATCATCAACCGCTCGATGAACGGCTTCACGGAGACGCGGACGGGCGGCACGGGCCAGCAGGCGCCGCGCTTCACCACGGCGAACGGCACGGACACGCTGCAGACGGCGATCTACGGCTTCGGCACGCCGCTGCAGAACTTCTCTCTCGCCTTCGTGCGCCACATGCACAACTACGGCACGACCAACGAGCAGCTCGCCGAGGTCAAGGTCGCCCACAGCTGGGGCGCCTCGAACAACCCGAAGGCCTACTACAAGACACGGCTGACCGTGGAGGACGTGGTCAACTCCCGCTACATCGTGAAGCCGTTCCACCTGCTCGACTGCTGCGTGGAGACGGACAACGGGACGGCGATCATCGTGACGACGGCGGAGCGGGCGGCGAGCCTGGCGAAGCCGGTGGTCAAGATCCTCGGCCTGGCGGGGCGCGTCTGTAAGTGGCAGGCGGGCTACCCCTGGCAGAACGACCCGATCTCGCAGGTCGCCGGCGAGTACAACGCCCGAATCCTCTGGCCGAACGCGGGCGTCGGCCCCGAGGACATCGACATCACCGGCTCCTACGACGCGTTCACGTTCACCTCGCTGATCCAGCTCGAGGCCTATGGCTTCTGCCCGATCGGAGAAGGAGGCACCTACGTCTCCGACGGCACCATCAAGCTGGGCGGGAGACGGCCGAACAACCCCTCGGGCGGTCACCTCTGCGAGGGCTACACGCACGGCATGAACATGGTGATCGAGAACGTGCGCCAACTGCGCAAGCAGGTGGACGACTACTGCACCGGCGACCACACCTTCGACTACAGCGAGGGGGCGTGCCGCCAGGTGAAGGACCCGGAGATCACCGCCAACCTCGGTTGGGCGAACCCGGGCACGGCCTCCTCGATGGTGATGACGAACCAGTAGTCAGCCGACCAGGGCAGGAATGCGTTGGGGGCGCCGCGAGGCGCCCCCTTCCACGTCCGCGTCAGGGTGGCGGGTTCGCGCCGAGCCATACCCCTACAAGGACGGCGGCCGTCGCGGCGTGTAGGGCGGCGGGTCGGCCATGTGCGGCAGGCCGTGGGCGCCGCCGGGGCGGAAGTCGAGCGGCGCGTGGCGGTGCAGCCGCAGCAGCCGCACCAGCGTCTCGATGTCCGGCACCGGCTCCGGGAAGCCCGTCCCGACGCGCCCGACGGCCGGGAGGCTGTGCACGTCCGAGCCGGCGGTGCGGCCCACGCCCAGCTCCTCGGCAAGCGTCGCCCAGTAGCCGTCGACGTGGTCTGTGTGGTCGCCGTTGACGACCTCGACCGCCTCGAAGAGGTCCGGGATGGCGGACCAGCTCGGCCGCTGGTGATCGCCCTCGCGCATCGGGTGCGCCCAGACCATCGCGCCGCCCTCGGCGATCACGATCTCGCGCAGCCGCTCGATGTTGGTCAGCTCCGGCCGGTAGCGATCGAGGCCGAAGACGAGCACGTGGCCGTGGGTGCTGCCGATCTCCATACCCGGCAGCACGGCGACGCCGTGCCGCTCGCCGATCTCGCGCGCCGCCTTGGCGTCCCAGATCGCGTTGTGCTCGGTGAGGCAGACGCCGTCGAGGCCGCGCGCCGCTGCCTGCGCCACCAGCCGCTCGGCGCGCACCCCGCTGTCGAGCGAGAGCTCGGAGCTGTGGCAATGCATGTCGACCACGGCGCCGCCGGGGAGCCGCGCGTCGGCGACGATGCCCAACTCTGCGCCGGGCTCGCTCGCCATCGAGAGTGCGGCCGGCCGCGGCCGGCCGGCCGCGCGGGCTGGCGGCGTCTCCGCCCCCTCCCCGGTCACGAGGCGACGCGCACGGGTGCGTGCACCCGGCTCGCTAGCCTGCCGCCCGCTCGCGGGCGAGGCGGATCAGCTCCGGTAGCACTTCCAGGCAGTCGCCGGTGATGCCGTAGCGGGCGTAGCGGAAGATCGGCGCGTCCGCGTCGGTGTTGACGCCGACCAGCACGCGCGCCGTCGAGCACCCGACCATGTGCTGGCTCGCGCCGGAGATGCCCGCCGCGATGTAGAGGTCCGGGCTGACGATCTTGCCCGTCAGGCCGACCTGCTCCTCGGCCGGCGCCCAACCGTCGTCGACGATCGCACGCGAGGCGCCCGGCAGGCCGCCGAGGGCCTCCGCGAGGTCGCGGACCAGTCCGAAGTTGTCGCCCAGCTGCAGGCCGCGCCCGCCGGAGACGACGATCTTCGCGTCCTCCAGGCGCGGACCCGTAAGCGCGGCGGGCTCCTCGACGGTCACGCGCTCCTCGGAAGGCGCGACGTCGAGGGCTACCGTCTCCGCCGTCCGCCCGGCCTCGCGCTCCGGCGCCGTGGCGACGCCCGGCGCGAGCGAGACGACGCGAGGCATCGCGTTCATGCGGTAGACCGCGCGCGCCGCTCCCCCGAAGACCGAGGCGACGGCCTCGACGGTCGCGCCGTCGGTGCGGAAGCTGCTCACGCCCATCACGCAGCCGCCGCCCAGCCGCGCGCCGAGGCGCGGCGCCAGCTCGAGGGCGTTCGGGCCGCGCGCGACGATCACGCTGCTCGCGCCGGAGGCGCTCACCGCCTCGGCCGCGGCGGCGACGACGGCGTCGCCGGCGAAAGTGGCGAGGTGATCGGCGTCGGCGCTGAGTACCTGCTCCGCGCCGCGCTCGGCGGCCTCGGCGGCGGCTGCCTCGAGGCCCTGTCCGATCAGGGCGCAGGCGAGCGGTTCGCCGAGCGCGTCGGCGAGGCTGCGCCCGATGCCGAGCGCCTCGCCCTCGGCCTTGTTGAGTCCGTCCGATCCGGGTTGCGCGATGACGACCAGCACGCCGCTCACAGCACGCCCTCCTCTTCCAGTCTGGCGAACAGGGTCGCGGCCTGCTCGGCGGGCGTCGCGCCCTCGATCTGCTCGCACTGGCCCTGCACATCGGGGACGAACAGCTCGACCAGCTCGACGCCGTGCGCGCCCTCGCCGGCGTCGAGGTCGGCGGCGGCTCGCACGGTCGGCGGGCGGCGGCGGGCAGCGATCATGCCGCGGCTCGTCGGGTAGCGCGGGACGCCCAGCTCGTTGCTGATCGTGACGACGGCAGGCGTCGCGATGGAGACGAGCTCCTCGCCGAGCGGCGTGGCGCGCTGCACCCGCAGCCGCCCGTCCTCGGCCGTGACGCCGAAGCCGAGCGTCACGCAGGCGAAGCCGAGCAGCTCCGCGAGCGCGCCCGGCACGGTGCCCTGGTCGTAGTCCGAGGACTGCCGCCCGCAGAGCACGAGGTCGACGTCGCCCAGGTCTGCGATCTGGGCGCTGAGCAGGCGCGCGGTACGCAGCGCGTTGCCGGCCCCGGCTTCGGGGTCGTCGATGCGGATGATCTCGTTGCAGCCCATCGCGACGCAGTGCTTGAGCACCTGGTCGACGTCCTCGCCGCCGACGGAGATGGCGGTGATCTTCACCTCGTCACCGTCGTCGCGGAGGCGCAGGGCGGCCTCGATCGCCTGGTCGTCGTAGGCGTTGATGATCAGCGGCAGCCGGGTGCTGAACGCCCGTCCGCTCTCGTCGACCTCCAACTGGCCCCACAGCGCGTAGCTGTTGACGCCGTCCGGGTCGACGACCTGCTTGACGCAGATCACGATGTGCATGCGGCCTCCTTCGGTCGCGTTCCGTGTGTGTGGGGTGCGTCCCTAATCCTCGTCGTCGAAGAAGACGAAGCTCTCCTCGCACCAGACGAGCTGGGCGCCCTGTCCGCTGTGATCGTCGATGCTGCGCCCGGCGAGTTCCAGCCAGCGCCAGGGCGGGTCGCCCTGCTCGAAGCGGCGGCCGGTGGCCATGCCGCGGTAAGTGACGCGGCCGGCGTAGTCCGTGCCCTCGATCTGCGCGCCGCCCTCGCAGGTGCAGGGCCGGCCCATCAGCGACTCGTCGAAGAAATAGCGGACGTCCTCGTCCTCGTCGACGGCCTCGGGGGTCGCGTCGTCGAGGTCCTCGGGGCGCTCGCCCTCGGGCCCACTCACTGGCCTGTCCCCCCGCCGCAGCCAACGTGGCGCGGCGCAAGTTTCGCGTCGCCTCGCGGCGGCGTCAAAGCGCCTCGCGGTGGGCGTCATTCTAGCCGCCCGCCGCCTGCTACGATCCGCGCCGAGGCGCCGGCGAGCCGCACGGGCGAGCCGGCGAAGCAGTGGGAGGGCCGCATGGGACTCGCAGATCGCACGCCGCCGACGCAGGACGACTTCTTCGCCTACCGCGAGCGCTACAGCAACTGGGGGCGCTGGGGCGACGACGACCAGCTGGGCACGCTCAACCACATCACGCCCGAGGTGCGCGCGCAGGCGGCCGGACTGGTACAGGCGGGCCGGGCGGTTTCGCTCGCAAACTCGCTGGACACCCGGCCGGGCCCGCGCAACCCGTTCCCCGTCTCGC
Source organism: Dehalococcoidia bacterium (assembly GCA_965207415.1). Lineage (GTDB taxonomy): Bacteria > Chloroflexota > Dehalococcoidia > UBA2979 > UBA2979 > VXMT01. The sequence goes on along the minus strand of CBDBMD010000003.1, from coordinate 1,526,397 downwards.
ACTACCTGCGCTGGCACCAGGGCATCGCCTGGGACTTCTTCGCGATCAACTACCACGGCCTGACCAACACGCATGTCGACGCGCACTGCCACATCTTCACCGACGACGAGGAGCCGCTGCTCTACAACGGCAAGCCCGCCTCGCTGGTGACGGTGACGGGCGCGAAGAGCGGGTCCGTGGAGCACTGGCGCGACGGCATCGTCACGCGCGGCGTGCTCTACGACATCCCCCGCTTCCGCGGGACCGACCACGTCAGTTACGAGGAGCCCGTGCACGGCTGGGAGCTGGAGGACTGCGCGCGGGCGCAGGGCGTCGAGCCGCGATCGGGCGACGCGGTGCTCATCCGCTCCGGCGCGGACGCGGTGCAGCGCGCACTGCAAAGCGGCACGCTGGAGGCGCCGAGCGAGGGCGCGAGCATCACCGTGCCCGGCGCGCCGCCCCGGCCGGGCGTGCACGCCTCGGCGATCGAGTTCCTGTACGAGTACGACGCCTCGATCCTGGTCTGGGACCTGCAGGAGGCGGCGGGGCAGGGCTTCGAGGGCAGCGGCGGCGCGATCCACCAGATCGCGCTGCCCTACATGGGCCTGCCGCTGCTCGACAACGCCAACCTCGAGGCCGTCGGCGTGGCCTGCGCCGAGCTGGGCCGCCATGAGTTCCAGTTCGTCTGCGCCCCGTTGGTCATCTGGGGCGGCACCGGCTCACCGGTGAACCCGCTGGCCGTGTTGTAGGGCGGCTGCGGGCGCATCAAGGTGAGGCTTGAGTACACGCGGCATGCGATTCACGCGCTGGCGGAGCGGGGAATCCTCGAGGCGGTGAACACTCGCCTGCACCATGGCGGGTGGTGAGCGTATTCTTTGATCGGGACGCAGGAGAACGGCTATGAGACTGAGCGTGGACAAGACGGCCGATGCGCTCTACCTGCGGCTCGACGAGTCCTCCATCGTCGAGTCCGAAGAGGTCTCGCCCGGGATCGTGCTCGACTACAACGAGTCGAACGAGGTGGTTGGCGTGGAGATCCTGCACCTCTCGAGCCGCTCCCCTGAGTTGAACCTGTCCGTCCTGCAATTCGAGACTGCCTGAGCATCGCAGGTGCCGGACTCTTCGCGGGCTTGCCCATGAGCAGCATGGCTGCGCAGCAGCAGAGGCGCATGGAGGCGCTCAATCGCTTCGAGCGCGCGACCGAAGTACCACTGCTCGTACTCGCGCTGCTCATGGTTCCCCTGTTGTTGGCGCCTCTTGCCTTCCATCTGTCCGCCGGGCAGGAGCGGGTTGTCTTTGCCCTCGACTGGTTGATCTGGGGGATCTTCGCGGCCGACCTGCTGATCCGGACCTGGCTCGCGCCTCGGAAGTTGAGCTACCTCCGGCAGCACTGGTTCGACGTACTGATAGTAGTGCTCCCGTTCCTGCGGCCGCTGCGCCTCGCGTGGTCGGCGCGCGCCCTGCGAGTGCTCGCGGCGGCCCGGGTGCTCGCGTACCTGGCTCGGGCATCGCACGTGACGCGCACGATCCTTATTCGCCACGGTGTGCAGTCGTCACTCGCCTTCCTGGCCGCCGTACTTGCGGTCTCGGTGATCGCGATCTACTTCGCGGAGCGATCGAACGGCGGCCCAATCGACAGTCTGGACACGGCGGTCTGGTGGGCGATCACGACCGCCACGACGGTCGGCTACGGTGACACCTACCCCGTCACGCCGCTGGGCCGAGGCATCGCCGTGGTGCTGATGATCGTCGGCATCGGCGTGTTCGCGGTGCTCACCGCAAGCGTGGCCGCGTTCCTCTTCGAGTCCGCGGAGCCATCCGCCGACCCGGCGTCCGACGAGGTGCTGGAGGAGTTGAGGCGGCTGCACGCACGCCTCGACGCCGCCGGGCTGGCCGAGGGCGAGCCGACTGCACCGATCGAAAGAGATTGACCGTGGCCAGCAGGACGGTATCCGTTTGGTACGACGAAGAGGGCGACATGCTGGAAGTCCTGTGGGCCTTCCGCGAGGGCTACTTCACGCCCACCGACGACGACCGCATCCTCAAGCGCCTCGACGACGACGGCGAGGTCATCGGCTTCCTCATCCACGAGGTGAGCACCCTCAAGCAGCCGAGTCCCATCGAGTTCGCACTGGAGCCGGAGGCTCCGGCCGACGATGTCGTCAACGTCACCGTGCGGGAGGCAGCCGCACGCCTGGGCGTCTCGGACCGCCGTGTGCGGCAACTGGCTCGCGAGGGCCGCGTGCGGGACGCGGCCAAACACGGCAGTGAGTGGCTCATTCCGACGCCCGTCGAACTGATCCCCGGCAGGCGTGGTCCCGTGGGCGTCGCCGGACGCGACGAGAACTCGCCGGGGAACCGGACCGGCTGATCGCCGCCTCGGAGGAGTCCGCTACGTGACCGTGATCGGGTGGGGGAGGGGCTGGTTGAAGAGGTAGCCCTTGTCGTTGAAGGGGACCTCCTCCGGCTGCGTCTCGCCCGAGGCGTCCGTGGCGCGGGTCATGATCGTGTGCTCGCCCGGCGCTGCGTCCCACTCGAACTCGAACTTCACCCACGAGTAGTCGACCTGCGGCCCCAGCACGTCCGCTTCGCTCCAGTTCGCGCCGCCGTCGCTGCTCCACTCGACGCGCTCGATCGAGCCGTGGCCGGAATGCGCGTAGCCGTGGAGGCGCTGAACGCCGGCCGGCAGCTCGGCGGGCCAGGGCAGCGCGAGGGCGCTCTTCACGTTCTGCTCCTCGGCGATCTCGCCGGAAGCCTCGCCCTCGGGCGGGTAGCGCGTGCCGACCAGCACGTAGTGCGTGGTGTTGTTGCGCGTCCAGAGTTGCTCGCGCGAGACGACGATGCGGTCGAGCCACTTGATGCTGGTGGCGCCGACCCAGCCGGGCGCGATCGCACGCAGCGGGAAGCCGTGGTCCTTCGGGAGCGTCTCGCCGTTCAGCTCGTAGGCGAGCAGCGTGTCCGGGTGCAGCGCCTTCTCGACCGGCACCACGCGCCGGAAGCCGCCCTCCGGAGCGTCGCTATCGAGGCCGACGAACATTACGCAGACGGCATCGTCGCGGACCCCGGCCAGCGTCAGCACGTCGCGCAGGGAGACGCCGGTCCACTCGCCGTTGGAGATGCCGCCGGTGCTCCACTGGGAGCCTGTCGTCAGCCAGCCCTCCAGCCGCTCGAACATCGCGCGCTGGTTGCCTGCGCACTCGAGGTAGGAGACGAACGTGCGCGAGGGCAGGCGGCGGATCTCCTCGTAGCCCAGCTCCAGCGGGCTGTCGATGGCGTCGCCCTCGATCGAGAGCCGCCAGTCCCCTGCGTCGACGTCGAGGCTCGCGGATGAGTTGTTCCGCACGAAGAACAGCCGGGCCGGGGTGATCACCTCGTCCATCAGTTCGAGGCGCGCCTCGAGGCTGGTATCGGCGTGCTCGATGAACGGCTCGGTGTCCTTGAACCAGTGCGAGGGCTCGGCCGGTTCGTCGGGGTCGGCGCCACCTTCGAGGTCGATGCAGGCCACCAGCACGGCGGCCACGCCACCCGCAGCCATCAACTCCAGGAAGCGGCGGCGGGTCATGCCGGAGGCACTGGCGCGCCGCCAGAGCTCCCGGGACATCGCCTCGTCGCCCCTGCCCGTCGCGGCAGGATCGGGCGCGGTGACATCACGCCTCGAGGTCATGCATTCCTCCGCGGCCTGGGGAGCGGGGTCCCGTTCGAGCGCCTGGCGCCCCCGATGCTGGCGTACCGCGCCGCTCAGGGCAAGGCCCGCGAGCGTCATCACTCCTCCGTGAGGCGCCGCGTAAGATGTGTGGATGGCTGACGATCGTGACTACGCTCCCGGCGCCTACGGCGACCGCATCGCCGCGGACTATGACGACCTGCACATCCATATGGACCCGACCGACGCCGTCGAGGCGCTCGCCCGGCTCGCCGGTGGAGGTCGCGCGCTGGAGCTGGGCATCGGCACCGGACGGTTGGCGCTACCCCTCGCGGCGCGCGGGGTCGAGATGCACGGCATCGACGCCTCCGAGGCGATGGTCGCCGAGCTCCGCGCGAAGCCCGGCGGCGAGGCGATCCCGGTCACAATGGGCGACTTCGCGGAAGTGGTCGTCGAGGGGGAGTTCGAGCTGATCTTCGTGGCCTTCAACACCTTCTTCGCGCTGCTCACGCAGGAGGAGCAGGTGCGCTGCGTCGGCAACGTCGCGGCGCACCTGAGCCCGGGTGGCGTGTTCGCCGTCGAGGCGTTCGTGCCGGACATGTGCCGCTACGACCACACCGGACACGCGCTGCGCATGCACCGCGTCGACGGCGAGCGCGTGATGTTCGATGCGTCGACGCTCGACCGCGCGGAGCAGCGGATCAGCACGCGCCTGGTCTCGATCGAGGGTGAGCGCTCGACGCAGTACCCGATCGAGATCCGCTACGTGTGGCCCTCGGAGCTGGACCTGATGGCGCTGCTGGCAGGGCTGCGGCTGCGCGAGCGCTGGAGCAACTGGCAGGGCGGGCAGTTCGACGCCGCCAGCCGGTCGCACGTCTCGATCTACGAGCGGACGTAGCTCCCGCTACAGCCCCTGCTCGGCGACGACCTCGGTGTCGTAGAGGATGTTGCCCGTGTACGAGCCGGGCGGCTGCGAGCAGATCCAGACGGCCGACTTGCCGAGGTCGTGGGCGATCTCGACGTCGAGCAGCGGTTCGTCGGGGTCGTCGATGTTGCGCAGCAGGGCGACGCCGGGCGTCGTCACCTGGTGGTCCGGCGAGAGGCAGTTGAAGGAGATGTTGTCCCGCTGGTGCTCCAGCGCGAGCTGCTGATTGAGGCGGTCGAGCGCCGCCTTGGTGGGGCCGTAGAGGTACGAGGTGGGCCGCCGGTCCTCGACCGGGTAGGGGCCGGGCGGGTAGTTGACCGCACCGCGCGAGGAGATGTTGATCACGTGCCCGCCGCCGGCCGCGCGCAGGTGCGGGATCGCGTGGCGCATCAGCAGGATCGGCCCGCGCACGTTTACGTTGAGCATGAGGTCGATGTGCCGCTCCGCCATCGTCTCGATCATGCCGCGCGCCTGCACGGCGGCGTTGTTGACGAGGATGTCGAGGCGGCCGAACTGCGCGACCGTGTCCTCGATGCAGGCGCGGCAGCTCTCCGGGTCGCGCATGTCGAGGCGGATCGCGAACCCCGTGCCGCCCTCGTCCTCGATCTCCTTGACGACGTCGTGGATCGTGACGGGCCAGCGCGGGTCGGTGACCTCGGCGCTGCGCGCGGCGATGACTGTGGTCGCGCCGGCGCGCGCGAGGTAGAGGGCGATGTCGTGGCCGATGCCGCGCGTCGCCCCCGCGACGATCGCGACCTTGCCCGCCAGCGGCTTGCCGTCCTCAGCCATCACGCACCCTCGATCCATCGTTCGCGGCGTTCGCCCGGCACGACAGGTGGCCGCCCGGAACGCGCGCGAGCGTAACAGGATGCGCAGTAGCGAGCAGCGCCGGACGCCGGCGAGGGCGCCCGGCGCTCTGGCGGCTAGCCGGAACCCGTCAGGTCCGGGTCCTCGTTGACGAACGCGATGCCCAGCAGCAGGTACCAGATCGTGACGACCAGCAGGTAGAGGCCGTAGACGAGCACCAGTTCCTGGGCGATGTCGTGCGCGAACTCCGCGATCGCGGCCGCCAGGATCCCGAGGATCGAAGCCACGACCACGAGCAGCGCAAACCACTTCTGGTAGCCGCCCGCAAACCGGTCGTAGAGCCCGAGCCCGAGCAGCAACGTCCCGACTGCGCCGGCCGCCCAGACGCCGATGGTGATTCCGTAGCGGGTGACCTGCAGACTCCAGGCGAGCGAATCTGCCCGCTCCGCGTCGATCCCCTCGAGGCCCCCGTGCTGAAGCACGTGGACAATCATCTTGTTCACACCGGTGGCGGCAAGCAGGAGGGCGATCGTGATCACGAGGGCGACTACGCCGAACCGCACCATCGCGTCGCTCGCGCTCTCGCCCCTGGCCGTCCGGCTGATGGCGAGCAGTCCGAACAGGAGGAGCAGCCCCGCGGCCATGTTCATCAGCGACGCGAGGTTATGCAGCGCGCCGTCCGAGGACCGATCAGCGAGCGTCTGGGCCAGACTCAGCCCCTCGAAACTATCGGTGGTGTAGCCGGGGGTGATCGCGGCTCCCACGACCACGAGCACGGCCGCCACGATCATCGCCCACCCGGCAAGCTTGGTCGCCGACACCCCACTCATCGCACACCTCCAATGTGGTCCCACCTCGCAACGCCAAAATAGGCGCACGGGCATTTCTGTCAATGAACATCGGGAGTAATTGGGAGTCCGTATCAACTCGAGCGCGGCGTTCCCATGAACTCCCGAAGGGCCGGCAGGATCCGCTCCGGCGCCTCCTCCGCGAGGAAATGCCCGCAGTCCTCGAACGTCAGCACGCGCGCGTCGGACAACTCGGCCTGCCAGCTTTCGAGCTCCTGCCGGCGGAACGCGATGTCCTTGAAGCCCCAGAGGAGCAGCGCGGGCTTGTCCGCGAAGGCCTGCCGCTCGTCCCAGATCGAGCGCAGCCAGTCGCTCGCGCCGATGATGTGGCCCGGCAGCGCCGCCATCGCCGCGCGCTCCCGAGGCGTCGGCTGGGCGTTGCGGTAGTGGCTCATCACCTCGGGCGTCAGGATTGACCTGTCGCCGACTGCCCTCGGTACCACCTGGTTCACGAAGAAGTTGAAGCGCTTGATGAGGAGCTGCCCGAGCCAGCTGCGCATCATGAAGCTGAACATCCTGAAGTGCCGATCGTCGTCGACGGGCCAGCACCAGGTGTTCGCGATCACCAGCCGCGCCACCCGCTGCGGATGCCGCCGTGCGAAGTCCAGCCCGATCGGGCCGCCCCAGTCGCCCATGAACAGCGTTGCGTCCGAAACCTCGAGGTGATCGAGCAGCGCGGCGAAGCGCTCCGCGTGCGCCGCGGGGTGATGGTCCTCGCGGCGGTCGCTGCGCGAGGAGAGGCCAAAGCCGATGTGGTCCGAGGCGATGCAGCGGAAGTCGGAACGCAGGCCCTCGATCAACTGGCGGAACTCGAACGACCACGAGGGGTTGCCGTGCACGAAGACGATCGGCGTGCCCGCCCCCTCGTCGACGTAGTGCATGCGCTGCCCGTCCGGCGTCTCGAAGAAGCGGCTCTCGAACGGGTACAACTCATCAGAGACCCAGTCGGGTCGTCCGTCAGCAGCCATCGGGGCCACGCCCTACGCCGCGACCGCGACGCCGTCGCGGATGCGCAGCTCGCCGTCCTGCAGCAGGTGGCGGATGCGCCGCGTCGCGCCGAGGTCGGCGAGCGGGTCGCCGTCGAGCACCAGCAGGTCGGCGCGGCGGCCGGGCCGCACCGTCCCGAGGTCGTCCTCGAGGCCGAGCACGCGCGCGCCCTGCAGCGTGGCGGCCTGGATCGCCTCATGCGCGGTCATGCCGAGGCCGGCGAGCTGCGCGATCTCCTCGTGCAACGCATCCGGCCCGGTGAAGGGGCTGCCCATGTCCGTACCGGCGGCCAGCGCCACGCCCGCTCGCCAGGCGGCGGTGATGTTCTCGCGATGCGCGGCGGCCACCTCGTGCGCGCGCTCCACCGTCTCCGCGCCGAGCGCATCGCCCGCCGCCTCGATCACGATCTTGATCACCGCCAGCGTCGGTACGATGAAGGTGCCGCGCTCCAGCATTTCCGCAATCAGCTCCCCCGTGAGGAACGAGGCGTGCTCGACGGTGTCGACGCCGCCGAGGACGGCGTTGCGGATGCTCGGCGCGCCGTGGGCGTGCGCGGCGACGGTCTTGCCCTCGGCGTGCGCCATCGACGTGACGATGCGCACCTCGCGCTCGTTGAACTGCTCGGTGTTGGGGCCGTGGCCGGTGCCGATCACGCCGCCGGAGACCATCAGCTTGAGCAGGTCCGCCCCGGCATCGAGCTGACCGCGGGCGGCCTGCCGTACGCCGTCCTCGCCCTCGGCGAGCGCGCCGACGTGCCAGCCGTGGCCCTCCGGCGCGGTCAGCCAGGCGCCGGCTGAATGGATGCGCGGCCCGGGCGTCAGCCCGTCCGCGATCGCGTCACGCAGCCCGAGGATCACCGGGGCCACGCCGCCGACGTCGCGCGCCGTCGTGACGCCGGCGGCGAGCAACTGCCCGGCGCGCCGCGCTGATTCGATCGCCTGGTAGCTGTGCGGGCGCTCGCTGCCGTGTTCGAGGGCTTGCGGCGTCGCGTCGAGGCTGAGGTGCGTGTGTGCGTCGATCAGGCCCGGGATCGCCGTCGCACCGCCCGCGTCGAGCTCCGGCTCGTCGCCGCCGAGGGTGACGCCGATCTCGGCGAAGCGCCCCTCGCGCACGCGCACGTCGACGCCCTCGAGCAGCGCGCCCGTGCCGTCGAGCAGGCGGAGGTTGCGGATCAGCACGGGGGCCTCCGGATTCGCCGTGTTCGTTGACGAGGCGTCTGGTTAGTCATACGCTTAGTCAAGTGTCGGCATGCAGGGATTCAACGATGGTAACGGTCAACGTCCACGAAGCGAAGACTCACCTCTCACGGCTCCTCGCCCAGGTGGAGGATGGCGAGGAGGTGGTCATCGCCCGCAACGGGACTCCAGTGGCGCGAATCGTCCCACTCGAGCGACGCAAAGGGCGGCGATTCGGCGCCATGAAGGGACTCATCGAGATCGACGACAGCTTCTTCGACCCGCTCCCGGAGGAAGAACTTGCTGCCTGGGAGGGAGCCTACGAGGGGCCCGAAGAAGAGGCGTAGCGGTTGCGACTACTCCTCGACACTCACGCATTCCTGTGGTGGTTCGCGGGGAGCCGACGACTCTCGGCGGCGGCGCATCGTGCAATAGCGGATGAGTCGAACGACGTGCTGATCAGCGCGGCGTCAGCGTGGGAGATTGCCACCAAGCATCGGATTGGCAAGCTCCCGAGCGCGGAAGCGCTGGCGCTCGACATTGTCGGAACGATCGACAGCCAGGACTTCGAGGAGTTGCCGGTCACGGTGGACGACGGGGCCCGCGCTGGCGCGCTGCCCGGTCCCCACAGCGATCCCTTCGACAGGATGCTGATCGCGCAGGCGCTCTCCCGTAACCTGACGGTCGTGTCCATCGACTCGATCTTCGACAGGTACGGTGTCCGCCGCCTCTGGTGAGCCCGGTCGCGCCTGCTGCTACCGGACTTCGAGGTCGAGAGCGAGATCATGCTCGACAATGCGGCGGCCATATCGAAGTGTGCGGGACTGATCGGCGGCCCGGTGTCGCCGCAAGGGAGAGGATCCGAACGTGAAGGTGTTCACCGGCTACGGCGAGGTCTGGCTGGGCGACGTCAAGGAGCAGGTGCAGCGCGCCGAGGAGGCCGGCTTCGACGGCGTCGCCACCGGCGAGCTGAAGCACAACTCGATCCTCGCGCTCACGCTCGCCGCCGAGTACACCGAGCGCATCGAGCTCGCGACCAGCGTCACCATCGCCTTCCCGCGCAGCCCTTACGTCATGGCGCAGACCGCCTGGGATCTCCAGGAGTTCAGCAAGGGCCGCATCAACCTCGGCCTCGGGAGCCAGGTGAAGGGGCACAACGTGCGGCGCTTCGCGGGGGAGTGGACGCCGCCCGCCCGGCGCATGGAGGGCTACATCGGGATGATGCGCGCCGTCTGGCGCTCCTGGCAGGAGGGCGAGCGGCCCCGCTTTCACAGCGACGACTACAACTACACGCTGCTACCGCCGGCCTTCAGCCCGGGCCCGATCGACTATCCCTACCCGAAGATCTCGCTCGCCTGCGTCGGTCCGAGGATGGCGGAAGCCGCCGGTTACTGCGCCGACGGTCTCCTGCCTCACGGGTTCATGACCGAGAAGTACCTGCGCGAGACCGTGCTGCCGGCCGTGAAGAAGGGCGCCGACCGCGCCGGCCGCTCTCCAGATGACATCAGCATCGCCGTCGGCGGCTTCAATGCCTTCGGGGAGACGGACTCCGAGGTGGAGCAGGCGATCGAGGCGCTGCGCCGTCCGATCTCCTTCTACGGCTCCACCCGCTCCTACCACGGCGTGTTCCGCGCGCACGGCCTCGAGTCACTCGGCATGCAGCTCCATGAGCTCTCGCTGAAGGGCGAGTGGGACAAGATGTACGAGGCGGTCAACTTCGAGGTCGCCCTCGAGATGGCGAACGCCAGCACCTACGACAACCTCCCGCGCTACGCGCGCGAGCACCTGGACTACGCCGACCGCATCAGCCTCCCGATGCCGAGCAGGCGCGAGCGCGCCGGCACCTACGGCGGGGACGACAGCGGCGATGCCAAGGCGGCCCTGCCCAGCGAGGAGCGGCTGCAGTGGCTGATGAAGGAGCTGCGCGAGATCTAGCCGCGGCCCCCGCTCACGCAGCCCTGCGCGGCAGCAGCGAGTTGGCCATCACCGAGAGCGAGCTGAAGGCCATCGCCGCGGCGGCGACGATCGGGTTGAGGAAGCCGTGCTCGCCGAAGATGGGCGTCAGGGCCGCGGGCACCGAGGCGCCCTCGAAGAGCAGGTAGCCGAGGCCCGCGGCGACCGGGATCAGCAGCACGTTGTAGGCGAACGCCCAGACGAGGTTCTGGCGCAGCGTGCGTACCGTCGAGCGGCTCAGCGCGATCGCTGCCGCGACGCCTCGAGGGTCGGCGCGCAGCAGCGCGACGCTTGCCGCGCCGAGCGCTGCGTCCGCCCCGCCGCCGATCGCGATGCCGACGTCCGCCTGCGCCAGCGCGGGCGCGTCGTTGATGCCGTCGCCGACCATCGCCACGACGCGGCCCTCGGCCTGCAGCGCGCGCACGGCCTCCGCCTTGTCCGCGGGCGTCGCGCCCGCGACGACGCGCCCGATGCCGGCCTGCGCCGCGATTGCCTCGCCCGCCTCGATGCGGTCGCCCGTGAGCAGCGCGACGTCGAGGCCGAGCGCGTGCAGCCGCGCGACCGCCTCGGCGGCGTCCGCGCGCAGCCGGTCCGCGACGCCGAGCACGCCCGCCGCCTCGCCGTCGATCGCGACGGCAATCGGCGTCTCGCCGCGCGCGGCGGCCGCCTCGAAGTCGCTTGCCAGCCCGCCGGTGGCCGCGCCCTGCGAGGCCAGGAGCTCAAGACTGCCCGCGACGACCGCGCGGCTCTCGACGGTCGCGAGGATGCCGCGCCCCGGCTCGGCCTCCAGCGCGTCCGGCTGGCCGAGGGCAATCCCGCGGCGCTCTGCCTCGCGTTCGATCGCGCCGGCCAGCGGGTGCTCCGAGCCGCGCTCGGCCGTCGCGAGCAGGCGCAGCAGCTCGTCCTCCTCGACGCCGGGCGCGGCGGCGATCGAGGCGACCTCGGGCTGGCCCTCGGTCAGCGTGCCGGTCTTGTCGAGCAGCACGGTGTCGACGCGCCTCGCGAGCTCGAGGGCGGAGGCGTCGCGGATCAGCAGGCCGGCGCGCGCGCCGCGCCCGATGCCGACCATGATCGCCGTCGGCGTGGCGAGGCCAAGCGCGCAGGGGCAGGCCACGATCAGCACCGTGACGGCGTTGATCAGCGCGAAGGTCAGCGCCGGCGCCGGGCCGAACGCCCACCACAGCCCGAGCGTGAGCAGCGCGACGGCGATCACCACCGGCACGAAGACGGCGGCGACGCGATCGACCAGCGCCTGGATCGGCGCCTTCGAGCCCTGCGCCTGCTCGACGAGCGCGATGATCCTCGCGAGCGCCGAGTCCGCGCCGACGGCCGTCGCGCGCACGCGCAGCGCGCCCGTCGTGTTCTGAGTCGCGCCGAACACCGTGTCGCCCTCGCGCTTCGCGACCGGCAGCGACTCGCCGGTCAGCATCGACTCGTCGACCGCCGAGGCGCCCGCAACGACCGCGCCGTCGACGGGCAGCTGCTCGCCGGGGCGCACGATGACGATGTCGCCGGGCTGCACGGCGGCGATCGGGATCTGGTACTCCTCGCCGCCCTCGAGGACGCGCGCGAGCCGGGGGCGCAGCGCGATCAGGCTGCGCAGCGCCTCGGCCGACTTCGCCTTCGCGCGCGCCTCCAGCAGTCGCCCGACGAGCACGAGCGCGACGATCGCCGCCGCCGTGTCGAAGTAGACGTTCGGCTCCAGGCCGGCAGCGCCCTCGAACAGGCCCGGTGCGAAGGTCGCCAGCAGCGAGTAGCCGTAGGCCGCCGAGGTGCCAAGCGAGATCAGCGTGTCCATCGTCGCGAGGCCGTGGCGGGCCGCACGCAGCGCCGCGGCGTGGATGCGCCACGCCGCCCAGAGCTGCACGGGCGTCGCGAGCGCGAAGAAGAGCGGATGCCAGACGCGGTCCGTGACGCCCTCGAGGCCGGGCAGTCGCGTCCAGCCCATCGCCGAGACCAGCACGATCGCGGCCGCCCCGGCGAGCAGCGCCCGCCTGCGCAGCGCCGCCTGCTCGGCGCGGCGCTCCGCCTCAAGGGGGTCGCCGTCCGCACCGTCGTCGCGGTCGCCGGGCAGGCGCACCTCGTAGCCGGCGCGGTCGACGGCCGCGCGCAGCGCGGCCAGCGGCGCGCCGCTCGCAGCGACCGTCGCCGACTCCGTCGCGAGGTTCACGCTTGCCGACTCGACGCCGGGCACGGCGGCGAGCGCGTTCTCGACGCGGCGCACGCAGGAGGCGCAGTGCATGCCGCGGATCGGGAGTTGCAGCTCCCCCGTCGTGGGCTCCGGGCCCGCCGTCTGCTGGTCGGTCGTCATACCTCGGACCTCGCGCCTGTGCTGCGTGCCGGAACCAACCCGTCCGCGCCGGCCGCCGGAGGGAAGGCGTCGAGCATGAGAGTCAGGCACTTCACGCTGCCCCCCGCCTTGATGAACTCATCGGTGGGCGTCTCGATCGCCTCGTAGCCGCGCTCGGCGAGGGCGCGCACCGTCTTCGGGCAGCCGCTGTTCAGCACCACCCGCTTGCCGACCACCAGCGCGTTGCAGGCGAAGCGCAGCGACTCCTCGGGCGCGACCGCGATCAGGTCGTCGAAGCGAGCCGCCAGCTCCGCGCGGCCCGCCGCCGTGAAGGCCGCCGGCTCGTACAGCGCGCGCCCCTCGCCCAGTGGCGCGAAGCAGGTGTCGAGGTGGTAGAAACGCTCGTCCGACAGTTCGAGGCGCACCAACTCCTGACCGAGCGCCTCCTCGAGGTGGTCGAGCGCGCGGAACTCCGTGCGAAAGCGGTAACCGGCGAAGATCGCACCGTCGCCCGGCAGCACGTCCCCTTCCCCCTCCCAGTAGTGAGGGCGATGCACCGGCTCGATCCGGTAGCCGCGGGCGCGGAACCAGCGGACGAAGTGGTCCTCCTCGGGTTGCCGCTCGGCGTAGCGGAAGTTGGAGGGGATGAAGCGATCGCCGGCCAGCACGCCCGCGTTCGCCGTGAAGGTCATGTCCGGTGTCTCGGGCGCCTGCGCGATCAGCTCGACGGTGACGCCCAGCGCCTCGATGCGTGCGCGCAGCAGCCGCCACTGCTCGAGCGCCCGCGCCCCGTCGATCCGGTTGGAGCGATGCATCCACGGATTGATCTCGTACGAAATCCGGTAGTGCAGCGGCTCGCACATCAGGATGCGCCGCGTCACCGCTGCGGCCTGTGGCTTGGTCGTCACGCCCTGGACCTCGCGCCTGCTACTTGTTCGCGAGCTCGTAGAGCTGCACGAGCTCGTCGATGACGCGGTGCTGCTCGCCGCCCCGCACGCCGTCGACGACGCAGTGGTGCAGGTGGCCGGACAGCATGCGCGACTCCGCCTTCTCGATGGCGCGCCGCACCGCGTACGTCTGCTTCAGCACGTCGACGCAGTAGGTGTCGCTCTCGACCATGCGGCGTACGCCTGCGAGGTGGCCCTCGAGGTACGCGAGCCGCTTGAGCACGTCAGCCTTGGTTTCGGTGTCCATGGCCGCACCTCCACTACGAGTATACCCCCACCCAGGGGGTAGGGGTACGTGCGAAGGCGAGCGGGGCGCCTCGCTGGCTCGGACGTTGCTCGGACCTGGGAGGGGCTCAGTCCAACAGGCACTCACCGGCGAGACGGTTGATCTCGCGGCTCCGCGCCTCCTGGTCCTCTGGCGGGACGAAGCCGTTGGTGACGAAGCCCAGCGAGAAGCCGCTCTCCGGGTCGCCCCAGGCGATCTGGCCACCCGCGCCGCCGTGCCCGAAGGCGCGTACCGAGGCCGTCGGCGCGAACCCGCGCTCGGCGGGGCGATCGCCCCGCCACGACCACGGCCAGCGCGCGGTTCACCGGCAGCCCGTCGGGCGTGCGATGGCGATCGTCCGTCCGCACGCGCGTGGCGTCCTCGATGGTCTCGGGCTTGAGCGGCGCGTGGTCGCCGGACTCGGCCGGGCTGACCAGCCGCTGGTAGAAGAGGGCGAGCTCGCCGGCGCCGCCGAAGCCGGCCGCGCCGGGGCAGCCCGAGCGCCGCTGCGAGGGCAGGTTGAAGTGCAGCACTGTGTCGGGGTTGGTCTCGGTCCAGCCGCCCTCCGGCTCCACCGGCGGCTCGGTGTAGACGACGTCGGCGGCGCGGTGGTGCTGCTCGTCCGGCAGCCCGACCCACAGATCGGGCAGGCCCATCGGCAGCAGCAGGCGCTCGCGGACGTAGTCCCGGAAGTCCTCGCCGGTGCGCTGGCTGATGATCTCGGCGAGCGTCCAGTGCGCCGAGGTGGCGTGGTACTCGAAGCGGCTGTCCGGCTCCCAGGTGAGGCGCCAGTAGTCCATGCGCTCCTGTCGGCTGGCGCGGTCCTCCCAGAGGTCGGGATGCATCGGGGCGTAAGGGAAGCCCGCGGTGTGCGTGAGCACCTGGCGGACGGTGACCTGCTCGGTGCCGTTGCTCAGGAACTGCGGGACGATCGCCGAGACGCGCTCGTCGATGTCCAGCAGTCCGTCCTCGATCAGCGCCCAGGCCGCGGCGCCGACGATCCCCTTCGTCGAGGAGTAGATGCAGTAGAGGGTGTCCGGCCCGGCCGGTTCGAGACGGCCGCCCCGCGTCACCTCGCCGTAGCTGGCGACCGCGGCGATCTTGCCGTGGCGGCCGACCGCCACCTGCGCGCTGGGCAGGCCCGAGGCCACCTCGCTGCGCACGTAGTCGCGCAGGCGCTGCAAGCCCTCCGGATCGATGCCGATCTGCTCCGGGGACTCCGCGATGAACTCGGCTGCGATCATGGTGCGCGCCGCGAGGCTCGCTATCCCTCGCGCGAGGGCAGCATGACGACGGCGTGACCGGGCGTGGTGCCGCGCCCGTCCTGATTCAGCACGTTGATCTCGAGGCGCACGAGGTGCTCGCCGTCCTCGACGCTCTTCTCCGTGATCGTGCCGCTGCACGTCAGCTCGTCGTTCTTCTGGTTGATGGCGCGGAACTGCACGGCCAGCTCGCGGACCTCGACCTCGTCGCCGGCCCAGTCGCGGAGCATGTTGATCAGGTAGGCGAAGCGCAGGTTGCCCATGCCGAAGGCGCCCTGCTCGTTGGCACCGCGACGTCCGGCATCGTCGTCCATGTGGATGTAGACGAACTCGTCGTTCACCGCCGCGTAGCGGTTCCAATGCATGAAGTCCGTCGTGCGCGACCACTCGGGGACGCTATCGCCGACTTCGATGTCCTCGAAGTACACGTGGTAGGCCACGGCGCTCCTCCCGCTCGCTGCGCCGCGATGATAGCAGCGGGCGACGAGCGCCCGTCGAGGCGGCGGCGCGCCCCGTCCCTATACTGCGCTCGCGAGGCCCTCGAGGGCCCGCGGGAGGCCGCATGACACTGATCCACGCCGTCGCACATCCCGGAACGATCGATGATGCGGGCGGCGACGGGCTCTTCCCGACGCTGATCGCGCTGCACGGCTACGGGGCGAATGCGCAGGACCTGCTGGGACTCAGCCCCTACCTCGCGGGCGGGCAGTTGCTCATGATCTGCCCCCAGGCGCCGCTGCCGATCGACCCGAACTTCTACGGCTTCAACTGGCACGCCTTCAGTGGCCCCGACGGCCGCGGCTCTCCGGAGGTCGTCGCGGCCGCCAACGCCATGGTCAGCGAGTTCGTCGACTTCGCCCTCGAGGCCTACCCGGCGCGGCGCGACCGCGTCGCGCTGCTCGGGTTCAGCCAGGGCGGCGGCATGGCCTATCGGCTCGGCTTCAGCGAGCCGGAGCGCTACGTGGGCCTCGCCGCGCTGAGCGCGAGCCTGCCCGACGACGTCTTCGCGGACGGCGAGGCGCCGGGCGAGGCCGTGCGCGCGCTGCCGCTGCTGATCCAGCACGGCGCGTCCGACGCGAGCGTCAGCGTCGACAAGGGCCGCGCCTCCCGCGACCGCCTCGCGGGCCTCGGTCTGGAGCCGGACTACCGCGAATACCCGATGGCGCACGAGGTGGGGGCGCACAGCGCGCGCGACCTCTCGCAGTGGTTGGAGCGCGTGCTGGGCCTCGAAAATGCCGGGCCGCAGGCATAACAAACACTATGGCACATAAGGCAAAAGGGGCGCGCATCGGGCGGGCGTGATGTGCTAGCATCCGCGCTCTCGAAGTGCGGGTGAACCGGTTCAGCCGGTCGCTCGTACTGTTAACGCTACGTGCGGGGGAGCTGCACGCGAAGGGGAGTGGGCATGGCAGACGAGAGCCGAAACTGGTTTGAGGGACTCAACACACGCCTGAGTCGCCGCACCGTCCTGAGAGGCGGCGTGATCGGCGGAGCGGGCCTTGCCGCGGCCGCGCTGATCGGCTGCGGCGACGACGACGAAGAGCCGGCCGCCACGCCGGCCCCGTCCACCCCGGCGCCGACGGCGGCTCCGACCACGGCGGCGACCGCGGCGGCCGCGGCGCCTGACCCGGTGGCGGAGGACGACTACGTCGGGCGGGCGGCGAACGACGGTTCGCTCTACCCGTACAACTACCCGGAGCCGGCCGGGGACCCGAAGGAAGGCGGCGTCATCAGGATCGGCGTCTCCTGGGACCTCGGCGCGATGGACACCGCGCTGCAGAAGGCAGGCGGCAGCACCACGGTGCCGGACTGCACGTACAACAGCCTGATCGGCTTCAAGCACGGGCCGGACACGGGCAGCAAGCTCGGTGTCGAGCTCGAGCCGGAGCTGGCGCAGAGCTGGGAGTGGTCGCCGGACGGCACGACGGTCACCTTCAACCTGGCGAGCGGCGTGAAGTGGCAGAACGTCGTTCCGCTGAACGGGCGTGACTTCACGTCCACGGACGTGCTGCAGTGGGCCGAGCGCCAGTCGACGACCGGTGTGAACAAGGGCGCCTTCGGGCTTGTCACGGACATGGCGACGCCGGACGCGAACACCTTCCAGTTCACGCTGTCCTCGCCGAGCCCGGACTTCCTGATCCCGTTCGGGACGCACTTCATGAGCATCTACCCGCGCGAGCTGGTGGATCAGGAGCTGCTGGCGACGCAGGCGATTGGCACCGGGCCACTGATCATCACGGAGATCGAGGAAGGCAGCCACGTCATCCTCGAGACCAACCCGGACTACTGGGAAAAGAACATGCACGGCCGCGAGCCGTGGCTGGACGGCCTGGAGTTCCGGATCATGCGTGACTCGGCGGCGCGCATCGCTGCCTACCGCACCGGCGACCTGGACTACTGCTACAGCTGGCCGTCGACGCCGCGACACGCGGCGGAGCTGCTGGAGACGAACCCGGACTACACGGTCCTGGCCGACCCGGTGGTGCTGAACAGTGGTTCGTGGGGCATGAACCTGACGGACCCGCGGTTCGCCGACCCGCGTGTGCGGCAGGCGCTGCACCTGGGCTTCAACCGCGACCTTGCGATCCAGATCATCTACGACGGCACGGGCACCTGTCTGCCGACGGCGGCGTGGCCGTTCGTCTACGACGAGACCCCGTCGTACGAGAACGGGACGCTGGGCCCGTGGTGGACGTACAAGCCGGACGAGGCGCAGTCGCTGCTGCAGGCGGCAGGCCAGGAGAACCTCGAGTTCACGGTGCTGACCACGGACCGCTACCTGAGCACGGGCGACGCGGAGCTGATGCAGGAGCAGTTCAGCGAGCTGGGCATCACGGTGAACTTCAACTCGGTGGACTACACGGAGTTCAACACCCAGTGGGTGCCGGGCGAGTACCCGGAGGCTGCCGACGGCTGGGCAACGCCGTCGAGCACGGGTGCGGCGGACGGCTTCTACTGGGAGCAGGTGCACTCGCAGTCGCCGGACAACCGCTGGTACATCAACGACCCGGAGATCGACGCGTGGGCGGACGCGCAGCGGATCGACCTGGATCCCGAGAGCCGCGCGGACACGCAGCGCAAGATCTTCGACAAGTTGGTGAACGAGGCGTACCGGCTCGAGACGATTCACACGTTCTCGCTGTCGTCGTACCCGCCATGGCTGCGGTTCGTCCGCTTCAGCGGGCCGTACATCAGCTACCACTGGTTCTACCGCTGGGGCGACTCCTTCATGGACACCTGGCTCGACAAGTAGCGGCCACGAGGAAGCCGTACACACGGGGAGCCGGCCAATTGGCCGGCTCCTCTCTTTGTGGGCACGGGCCGGCTCCACAGGAGCCTCGTACAGGTACAGGGCGGGCAGGACACCGGTGGCGGTTTGTGCGCAAACCGCTGTCGCGATGTGCTAGCATCACGATAGTTGTCCAAAGGCGAGCCGCTATCGCGCTCGCCCGTGAGTGGCAACGTCGCAAGCGGGGGAACTGCACGCGAAGGGGAGTGAGCATGGCAGACGAGAGCCGAAACTGGTTTGAGGGACTCAACACACGCCTGAGTCGCCGCACCGTCCTGAGAGGCGGCGTGATCGGCGGAGCGGGCCTTGCCGCAGCCGCGCTGATCGGCTGCGGCGACGACGACGAAGAGCCGGCCGCCACGCCGGCCCCGACTCCTGCGCCGACGCAGGCTCCGACCACGGCGCCAACCGCGGCGGCCGCGGCGCCTGATCCGGTGGCGGAGGACGACTACGTCGGGCGGGCGGCGAACGACGGTTCGCTCTACCCGTACAACTACCCGGAGCCGGCCGGGGACCCGAAGGAAGGCGGCGTCATCAGGATCGGCGTCTCCTGGGACCTCGGCGCGATGGACACCGCGCTGCAGAAGGCGGGCGGCAGCACCACGGTGCCGGACGCGACCTACAACAGCCTGCTCGGCTTCAAGCACGGGCCGGACACGGGCAGCAAGCTCAGTGTCGAACTCGAGCCGGAGCTGGCGCAGAGCTGGGAGTGGTCGCCGGACGGCACGACGGTCACCTTCAACCTGGCGAGCGGCGTCAAGTTCCAGAACGTCGTTCCGCTGAACGGGCGTGACTTCACGTCCACGGACGTGCTGCAGTGGGCCGAGCGACAGTCGACCACGGGTGTGAACCAGGGCGCCTTCGGGCTCGTCACGGACATGGCGGCGCCGGACGCGAACACCTTCCAGTTCACGCTGTCCTCGCCGAGCCCGGACTTCCTGATTCCGTTCGGGACGCACTTCATGAGCATCTACCCGCGCGAGCTGGTGGATCAGGATCTGCTGGCGACGCAGGCGATCGGCACCGGATCGCTGATCATCACGGAGATCGAGGAGGGCAGCCACGTCATCCTCGAGAAGAACCCGGACTACTGGGAAAAGAACATGCACGGCCGCGAGGCGTGGATGGACGGCCTGGAGTTCCGGATCATGCGTGACTCGGCGGCGCGCATCGCTGCCTACCGCACCGGCGACCTGGACTACTGCTACAGCTGGCCGTCGACGCCGCGGCACGCGGCGGAGCTGCTGGAGACGAACCCGGACTACATCGTCCTGGCCGACCCGGTGGTGCTGAACAGCGGTTCGTGGGGCTTTAACCTGACGGACCCGCGGTTCTCCGACCCGCGTGTGCGGCAGGCGCTGCACCTGGGCTTCAACCGCGACCTTGCGATCCAGATCATCTACGACGGCACGGGCACCTGTCTGCCGACGGCGGCGTGGCCGTTCGTCTACGACGAGACCCCGTCGTACGAGAACGGGACGCTGGGCCCGTGGTGGACGTACAAGCCGGACGAGGCGCAGTCGCTGCTGCAGGCGGCGGGCCAGGAGAACCTCGAGTTCACGGTGCTGACCACGGACCGCTACCTGAGCACGGGCGACGCGGAGCTGATGCAGGAGCAGTTCAGCGAGCTGGGCATCACGGTGAACTTCAACTCGGTGGACTACACCGAGTTCAACACCCAGTGGGTGCCGGGCGAGTACCCGGAGGCCGCGGACGGCTGGGCAACGCCGTCGAGCACGGGTGCGGCGGACGGCTTCTACTATGAGCAGGTGCACTCGCAGTCGGCGGACAACCGCTGGTACATCAACGACCCGGAGATCGACGCGTGGGCGGACGCGCAGCGGATCGACCTGGATCCGGAGAGCCGTGCGGACACGCAGCGCAAGATCTTCGACAAGTTGGTGAACGAGGCGTACCGGCTCGAGACGATTCACACGTTCTCGCTCACGTCGTACCCGCCCTGGCTGCGGTTCGCCCGCTTCAACGGGCCGTACATCAGCTACCACTACTTCTACCGCTTCGGCGACTCCTTCATGGACATCTGGCTCGACAAGTAGCGGCCACGAGGAAGCCGTACACACGGGGAGCCGGCCATTGGCCGGCTCCCCTCTTGTTGGGGACCGCGCGGGCTCCGTGAGGGTCCATAACGCGGGGGACGGAATCAGCGAACGGGGAGGCCCGCCGCACCCCCATCCGGCGCAATCCCCCGATCGGGTTCGCGGCGTACTATGATTGCCGCGGTGGAAGCCCGGCCTATCGAGGCCTAGCGGGGCGTCCGCAGCCGGCCGAGCCGGCGCCGCGAGTGGAGTGAGACGGGGCAGCATGTACCGCTACGTGATTCGCCGCCTGATCGCCGCCATTCCCACGATCATCATCATCTCGGTCCTCGTCTCGCTGCTGATCCGCCTGCAGCCCGGCAACGTCCTCATGGCCAACCTGGAGGAGGGCGGCAGCTACACCGAAGAAGAGCTCGACCTGATGGCCTACAACCTCGGCATCACCCGCACGTGGCCGCACCAATACCAGTGCTGGGTGCTGGGCGACCTGCTGAACTGGGCTTCGTCTTCTGCCACGCAAGTTCCCGGCAGTGCGGTTCCCAGGGACGGGTCGATCATCAGTATCGGGTTCATTGGCGAGAAGCCCCTGCTTGGCGAATGCGACGGCGGCGGTCTGATCCGCGCCGACTTCGGAGAATCCCTCGATAGCAGGCGGGACATCCTCGAACAGATTGGCAAACGTGCGAGGGTTTCGATCCAGCTCGCCCTGATGGCGATCGTCACCGCCGTCGTGATCGCCCTGCCGCTCGGCATCATCGCCGCGGTCAAGCAGGACAGCTGGATCGACTACGTATCGCGCTTCTTCTCGGTGCTGGGCCTCTCGGTTCCGGACTTCTTCACCGCGACGGTGCTCCTCTATTTCCTCTCGGTCTGGGTTGGGTGGACACCCCCATTCGGCTACTTCTCCTTCTGGTCCGACACGTGGACCAACCTGCAGGCGTACACCTTCCCCGCGCTGATCGTCGGCTACCGGCTGTCCGCGATCAGTGCGCGCATGACGCGCTCGGCCATGCTCGAGGTGCTGCGCCAGGACTACGTACGCACCGCCCGGGCGAAGGGCCTCAACGAGCGCCCCGTCATCCTCAAGCACTCGCTGCGGAACGCGCTCATCCCGGTCGTCACGATCATGGGCACGCAGCTCAGCTTCCTGCTCGGTGGGATCGTGCTCATCGAGGTCGTGTTCTCACTTCCCGGACTCGGCTCGCTGCTGCTGAACGCCGTCGAGGTGCGTGACTACCCGGTGGTGCAGGGCGTGGTGGTCCTCACCTCGATCACCTTCATCATGATGAACCTGCTGGTCGATCTCTCGTACGCGGTGATCGACCCGCGGATCCGCTACAGCTAGGGCAGGAGGCTACCGTGGCCGCGAGCACGACCCGGACCGAGCTTCAGCAGTTTGCTACGCCTGCGCGGAACCCCTTCATCCACACGCTGTGGAGCATTGTGCGGACGCCCGTCGGCGCGATCTCGCTGACGATCATCATCGTGCTCGCACTCGTCGCGGCGTTTGGCCCCTGGATTGCCCCGTACGGCTTTACGAAATCATCGATCGACACATACCAGGGTCCCAGCGCCGCCCACTGGCTGGGCACCGACAATCTTGGCCGCGATACGCTCTCGCGAATCATCCAGGGCGCGCGCGTTTCTATCTACGCCGGCTTCCTGACTGTCACCTTCGGCACCCTCCTCGGTTCGATCATCGGCCTCGTGAGCGGCTTCGCCGGCGGCACGACCGACCTGGTGATGCAGCGCTTCGTTGATGCCATCCAGGCGATCCCGGCGCTGATGATGACGATCGCGATCATCGCGGTGATTGGACCCAGCACCACCAACGCCGTACTGGCGATCGCCGTCTTCATCTCCGCCAGTAACTCGCGCGTGGTGAGAGGCGCGGTCTTCTCCGTCAAGGAAAATGTCTATATCGAGGCTGCCGAGGTGGTTGGCGCCTCACCGGTCCGGCGCATGGTCCGCCACGTGTTACCGAATGTGATGCCGGTCATTCTGATCCTGATCTCCGCCGGCTTCGGCTCCGCGATCCTGATCGAGGGCGCGCTCAGCTTCCTCGGGCTCGCCACGCAGCTGCCCGATGTCTCATGGGGCATCATCCTGCGCGACGGGCGGATCTTCATGGAGGAGCAGCCCTGGATGGCCTTCTCGGCCGGCAGCGCCATCGCCCTCGCGGTGCTCGCCTTCAACCTGCTCGGCGACGTCATCCGCGACGTTCTCGACCCGCGCCTGCGAGGCTCGCGCTAACCGCGGCTCACGCGACTGCCGCGATCATCCCGTCGCCCGGCAGCGTCCCGCCCGCCTCGCCGATCCGCGCCGTCCAGTAGCCGAAGCTGCGCGTGAGCGCCTCGAGGGCATCGCGCCGCCCGGCCAGCGCGTCCGGCGAGGCTGCGATCAGCGCGCGCCCGAGGTGCCGCGCCAGCTCGCCCGGGTGCGCCGTCGCGCGCACCTCGGCGAAGCCCGCTCGCTCCAGCGCCTCGCGCAGCCACGCCGTGGTCCAGCGCCGCAACTCCACCACCGTGCTGCGCCGCGCGTGCGGAGCGAGCCGCTCGAGCAGCTCGACGCCCAGCGCGGGCGCGCCCGCCAGCAGCGTCTCCCCGTAGGCGCGGCGGCCGAGCGCGGCGGCCTCGAGGGCCCGTTGGTGCAAACCGGCTGCCTCGCCTTCGGCGGGGAGCTCGAGGGTGTAGCGCCGCTCCAGCGGTGGGTCCTGCAGCCGCCGCACGTACGTGTAGAGGCGGATCGGGCGCGAGGCGGCGTCGACGCCCTCCCAGAGCAGTACGCTCTCGATCTCCGGGGCGGGGAGCCGCCAGTTCTGGTAGGAGGCGCGTAGCGCGCCGCCGCGCCGCAGCACGCGCCGCAGTTCGGCGAAGACCGCCTCCGGAGCCGCTGCCTCCTCGAGCGATGCCGCCGCCGTCACGAGATCCACCGAGCCATCGTCGAGGGGCAGCGCCGCCGCGTCGGCGGTCGCGAAGCGCGCGTTCGCAATCCCAAGCCGCGCGGCGTTCGCGCGGCAGGTCCGCGTGCGCCGTGCCGACGGGTCGACGCCCAGCACCGCGGCGTCCGGTCGGGCGGCGGCCAGCGGCAGCGACGGCCAGCCGTCGCCGGGCCCGATGTCGAGCACGCGCGGGGCGCGCCGCGGGTCGGGGGCAGGTGCATGCGCGATGTAGTCGGCGATCCGGGCTGCGTCGGCCCAGTGCTGCTCGCGGCGCGGGTCGTAGGGAACGTCGACGAAGGGGAGTTGGCCGTCGCGCTGGCGCTGCATGCGCTCGTAGAGCCCTCGGGCGGAATCGAGCGGCTCGGGTGGCGCATTCGCCAGCAGCCAGCGCTCGACCGGCGAGTGGGATTCGGCAGACGGCATCGGCGCGGCCCTCCGCCTCGATCGGCTCGGGCGCCGCCGCTAGAAGAGCCCGCCGGTGCGGATCGTGCGCTCGATCGCGTAGAGGACGAGCAGGCCCACGGCGATGGCGATCCACTTCCAGTGGAAGCGGCCGGGATCCTCGAGCAGGTTCATCGAAGGCGTCTCCATCTCCGGCAGCGGTCGCCGACAGACCGCGTGGGGGCGAGCGTACGGCCTGCGCGAGCGGGCGTCACGCCCAACGAGGGCAATGCCACGACGGGCTGGCCGCTGCGGACAGTCCCGGCGTTGCCGGTGCATCAGGCCGGACGCGCTGTCTGCGTTCGGGGCGCGCGCGTTGCCAGCCATGCTGGTACGCTTTCACGACGTTAGGTGTGGCGAATATCGAGCCGTTGCCCGTACGATGTTCATCGGGCAGGCTCGACAGCACGTCCGGCGAACCGCAGGCACACGCGGGGGTGACGATGACAGCGCGGCTGATCGCACTGCCGGCTCGCCGTGCGCCGCTGATCGGCCACGGCTGGCCGCCGGCGGTGATCCTGCTGCCCGGCTTGCTGGTCGGGGCGCTCTGCGCCATCCCGCCGGTCTACCTGCTGGTCCGCGCCGGACAGTCGCCCGAGGCCGCCTGGGAGGCCGTCGCGGCCAGCTCGACGCTGGGCCTCGCGCTGCGCACTGCTGCACTCGCCGCGGGCGCGACCGCGATCGCGGCAGCGATTGCGCTGCCGCTCGCCTGGCTGACGACTCGCACGGACCTGCCCGGCAGCCGTGTGCTGGGGATCCTCGCCGCACTGCCGCTCGCCGTCCCCTCGTACATCGCCGCGATGCTGGCAGTCTCGGCCTTTGGCCCGACCGGGCTGCTCCAGGACGTGCTCGCACCGCTCGGCGTGGAGCGGCTGCCCTCGATCTACGGCTACCCGGGCGCGGTACTGGTGCTCGCGCTGTTCACCTACCCCTACCTGCTGCTGACGCTGCGCCCGGCGCTGCTCGGCCTCGACCCGCGCCTCGAGGAGACGTCGCGCGGCCTCGGCTCCGGGCGCTGGACCACGTTCCGCCGGGTGGTGCTGCCGCAATTGCGGCCCTCGCTCGCGGCGGGTGGGCTGCTCGTCGCGCTGTACGCGATCTCGGACTTCGGGGCGGTGGCGCTGCTGCGCTACGACACGCTGACGAGGGCGCTGTTCGTGCGCTACGAGTCCGGCTTCGACTTCTCGGGCGCCTCGGCGCTCGCGCTCGTGCTGATCGGCATCGCCTTCACGCTCATCGCGATCGAGCTGTGGGCGCGCGGCGAGCGCCGCTACCACAGCGCGCGGGGCGGCTCGCGTCCGGCCTCCGTCGCGCCGCTCGGCCGCTTGCGCTGGCCGGCGTTCGGGCTGGTGCTGGCGCTGCTGGCGGTTGCGCTGGCCCTGCCGCTTGCGCTGCTCGGCTTCTGGCTCGTGCGCGGGCTGGCGGCCGGGGAGGCGCTGCACGGCGTGGGCGCCGCGGTGCTGGACTCGCTGACGGCGTCCGGGCTCGCCGCGCTGGTCGCGGCAGCGGCCGCGATCCCCGTCGCCGTGCTCTCCGCGCGCCATCGACGCTTCGCGCTCACGCAGCCGATCGAGCTGCTGAGCCACAGCGGCTTCGCGCTGCCGGGGCTGGTCGTCGCGCTCGCGCTCGTCTTCGCCGCGCTGCACGGCGAGTCGTTCGTCGGCGGGCTGTTCGGCGGGTGGCTCTATCAGTCGCTGGGGCTGCTGGTGGCGGCCTACGTGCTGCTCTTCCTGCCGCAGGCGCTCGGCGCCACGCGGGCCTCGCTGCTGCAGATCAGCCCCTCGATGGAGGAAGCGGCGAGCGGGCTGGGACGGCGCCCCTGGCAGGTGCTGGGCTCGATCACGCTGCCGCTCGCCAGCCGCGGTATCGCCGTCGGTATGGCGCTCGTCTTCCTGACCACGATGAAGGAGCTGCCCGCGACGCTGATCCTGAGCCCGATCGGCTTCCAGCCGCTCGCGGCGCAGGTCTGGGGCGCCGCCAGCGAGGCGTTCTTCGCGCGCGCCGCGCTCCCGGCGCTGGTGCTGGTGCTGCTCTCCGCCCTCCCACTCGCACTGCTCACCCTCTGGAGGCGCGATGCCTGAGCGCGCACCCACCGCCGCGCACGAGGCGCACGAGGCGCCTGCCAAGCCCGCACTGCGCGCGCGCGGCCTCGTACGCGACTTCGACGGCGTGCGGGCGCTCGACGGGCTGGACCTCGACGTCGCCGCCGGCGAGCTCTGCGTCATCCTCGGCGCGAGCGGCTCCGGCAAGACGACCGCGCTGCGCCTGATCGCAGGCTTCGAGCGGCCCGACGAGGGCGCGATCGAGCTGTTCGGCGAGCGCGTGGTCGGCGAGGGCGCGTTCGTGGCTCCCGAGCGCCGCGGCGTGGGCATGGTGTTCCAGGACTACGCGCTGTTCCCCCACCTCTCGGTGGAGGACAACGTCGCCTACGGCCTCCCCCGCGGCGCGGACCGCGCGGCGCGCGTGCGCGAGGTGCTGGAGCTGACCGGCCTCGGTGGCCTCGACAGGCGCGCCGTGCACGAGCTGTCCGGCGGCGAGCAGCAGCGCACCGCACTGGCGAGGGCGCTCGCGCCGCGGCCACGGCTGCTGCTGCTCGACGAGCCCTTCTCCAACCTCGACCCCTCGCTGCGCGCGCGGGTGCGCGGCGAGCTGCGCGAGATCCTGCGCCGCGCGGGCACGACGACGATCCTGGTCACGCACGACCAGGAGGAGGCGCTTTCGATAGCCGACCGCGTCGCCTTCCTCTGGGAGGGGCGCGTCGAGCAGTACGGCACGCCGCGGGAGATCTACCTTGAGCCGGGCACGCTGCGCGTCGCGGAGAGCATCGGCGATGCGATGGTGCTGCGACTGCCCGCCGCCGGCGGCCTCGTGCGCACTCCGTTCGGCGACCTGCCCGCGCCGCCCGAGGCGAGCCGCTGCGCCGTCGTGATCCGCCCCGAGGACGTGCTCCTGCGCGAGTCCGGAACGCCCGCCGAGGTCTGCGGCCACGAGTTCTACGGCCACGACCAGATGCTGCATGTGCGCCTGGCCGGCGGCGAGGAGTTGCGCGTCCGCGTCGGGCCCGGCGAGGAGTTCGGCCGCCTCGATCGGGTTGCGCTGCAGCTGCGCCGCCCGCCCACAGTCTTTGCCGAGTCGCCCACCGCGACGCGCTGAGCGCTTCCTTCTGGAAGCGGTTCCCCGAGCAGGCTCCGAGGCGGCTACGCGTCCCCGCGCAGGCTGGCGAGCAGCACCTTGCGCTGGACCTTCCCGTTGCGCGTGCGGGGAAGCTCATCTACCAGGCGGTACTCGTGCGGCTGCTTGTAGCCCGCCAGCTTCGTCTCGGCGTGGGCGCGCAGCGTGTCTTCCTCGATCCGCACGCCGTCCTGCGGCACGACGCAGGCGGTCACCAGCGTCTTCGTCGGGTCGATCGGCACGCCGACGACTGCGACCTCGGAGACGCCGGGGCAGGACTCGATCGCGGCCTCGATCTCGACCGGGGAGAGACGGAAGCCGAACGACTTGATCACGTCGTCGGCACGGCCGTGGAACCAGATGTAGCCGTCCTCGTCCAGCGCCGCGAGGTCGCCGCCGGTGAACCACTCGCCACGGTAGACCGTGGCCTCCTCGTCCGGCCGCCGCCAGTAGCCGAGCATCAGGCCGGGGTCCGTGCGGTGCACGGCGAGCAGCCCCACCTCGCCGGGCGGCAGCGGCTGCTCCGCGTCCGGCGCGTCGCCGTCCTCGGGCAGGATCACGACGCGGCGGCCGGGCTGGGGCTGCCCCGGCGAACCGGGCCGCACGGGGGTGGCCGGGCCCGAGGAGATGTAGGTGCTGACCTCGGTCATGCCGAGCGCCTCGAACATCTCCGTCCCGACCCTGGCTGCCCACTCGTCGGCGAGCGCGGGCAGCAGCGGCTCGGCTGCACAGAGGCAGTGACGCAGCGAGGAGAGGTCGGTCTCCTCGGGCGCCCCGTACTTGAGCAGTTGGCGGTAGACGGTGGGGACGGCGGTGAAGACGTTGACGCCGTGCTCGGCGATCAGGCGTGACCAGATCGCGGGGTCCGGTGGGCCGCCGTAGAGCATCGCGTGTCCGCCGACCGCCCAGACGTCCATCAGCCCGACGCCGAGCGTGTAGGACCAGTTCAGCGTGCCGGCGTGCAGCGCGACATCGCCTGCCTCGAAGCCCTCCCACGCGCCCCACATCAGCGCGCGCCCGTAGAGCGTGCGCTGGGCGTGCAGCACGCCCTTCGGGCTCGCCTGTGTCCCCGAGGTGTAGATCAGGAACGCCGGGTCCTCGGCCTGGGTCTGTGGCAGCTCCGCGTTGCCATCGAGGCTGTCGAGGTCGGCCGCGTCGATCCGGAGGCCCTCGAAGCCCGGCAGCGGCAGGTCGGCGGACGTGACGGCGGCGCGCGGCTCGGCGTCGGCGCAGAGGAACGCGGCCTCGGTGGGGGTCAGCTGCGGCGAGGCGGGGATCGGCGCCAGCCCGGCGGCGTTCGCGCCGAAGAAGGCAAAGGCGTAGTCCGGCGAATGCGGCGTGCGCACCAGCACGCGGTCGCCCGGCTCGAGGCCGCGCGCGAGCAGCCCGCGCCCGATCCGCTCGACCCGCGCCCATGCCTCGGCGTAGGTCCACCGCTCCGTGCGGTCGCCGTAGAGGAAGCTGAACGCGGGCTCGTTGGCGAAGGCCGGGTCGAGGGCGCGCTGCTCGAGGCAGGCGCGAGCGATGTTGAGCGGCCCCTCGACGGGCGTCTGCACGACCGTGCCGGGCGCAATCACGCCGGGCTCCCCGTGCGTCATGGTGCCTCCTCGACCAGCGCCGACATCGAGCCCTGCGAGGCGGGGATGCGCGGGTCCGCGCCGTAGCCGTGGATCTTGTCCTGGTTGCGCGTCACCTGCTCGTGTCCCGCCGTCTCCACGATCACCCGCCCCTCGGTGTCCACGATGCGGGCGAGGGCAAACGCCTTCTCCTTCGCGTAACCGAAGATGCGCCCCAGCATCTCGATGACGTAGGCGTAGCTGTGGTAGTCGTCATCGAGCAGCACCAGGTGGTAGCGGGGCGCGAGTTGCTGCCCGGTTTCCGGTGTCGCGATCTCCGCCGGGGCGGTGTGGATGGTCGTCTCGGAGGCGGTCACGCGCCCATTGTCCGCCCTCGTCGCCTCGCGTCAACGGCGTGGCGCCACCAATCACCTACGAGGCGTGCCAGGCGCGCTGGAAGTAGCCCCAGAAGTCGATCATCAGTACGCCCTGACCGCCCTCGGTGACGGGCTGCGACTCGCGCTGCGGCCACGGGTCGACGCCCACCTGCTGCATCATGTCGATGTGCATCCGCTCGCTCCAGGGCGCCTCCACCTCGTAGATGCAGAGGTAGGGCAGCGGGGTGCCCTCGATGCGGCGCTCGAGGATGTAGCGCGTCGCGCTGCGGAACGGCGGCGACTTGGCGACGTCGATCATGTGGTTCGTGGTGTACCAGTCGTTGAAGGACTCGACATAGCCGAGGTCTGTCGGGTGTGTGAAGACGATCATCGCGCCCTCGAAGGCGTCGTCGCTGATCGGATCGGGGCGTCCGAAGTCGATCAGCTTGCGGTACGCGCCGGTGCTGATCACCGAGCGTCCCGCGGCCTCCGGCATGGCGGCCAGCGGATCGAAGTCGTCGCCGGCCAACTGATAGGCGGCGCCGTACACGGCCGCCGGACGGGGCCGGTCGGGGACGGCGTCGCTCGGCGCCTCGCGGTCCAGCTGATGCCAGAGCCGGTCCTCATAGGCCTCGCTCAGGCCCTGGTTGATGCCCCGCGCGAGCGGCGTGGCGGGCACCTCCTGCTCGCGCAGCTCGAAGATGTTCGCCGCCGCCGCCGTGCCGCCGTCCAGCAGCGGGCGCGCGCGGTCCTCGAGGTAGCCTTCGAGGCCGGCGTCGCCGTCGACGGCGAAGAAGTCGAACAGCAGCGAGGCGACGGTCTTGCCGTCGTAGTGCGCGGTGAGGAGTTGCGGGTCCGCCGTGGTCGTCATGGTTTGTCTCCCGTGTTCCGGGCGCGATTCGTGCTGCGCCCGCGTGCGTACTCTAGCCGACCTCGGTCGCCTCCTGCCGCGCCGGGAGCGCGAGACCGTGCAACACGAGCAAGTCGTCGCTGATGATGCCCGTGACGCCCCACTCGACGAGCTCGCGGGCGTGCTGGCCACTCTCCACGCCCCAGGCGAAGAGCTCCGGTACGCGCTCGCGCAGGCCGGCCACCCGCTCCGAGTCGAGGTTGCGGCGATGTGCTCCCACCGCCGGCAGCCCGCCGCCGCGTGCGAGGTCGAGCGCCCTCGCCAGGTCGTCGGCGGATCCGCAGGAGTAGACGGTGAGCACGTGCGGGAGCGCGCGGAAGGGAGTGAGCGAATCCCAGTGCCGCGCACTCACGATGTACGGCTCGCCGGGGCGGAGCTGTGCCATGACCTCGATCGCGGAGCCGGGCAGCCGGGGGTTCTGGCCCTTGAGATCCAGCATCAGGCGCGTGCGCGGCCCGACCGCGTTGAGCACGCCGGCGAGTTGCAGGCGGCCCGGCCGCCCGGGCCGCAGCGTCCAGCCCTCGCGCAGCAGCGGCAGCACGCCCGCCGCCCCCGCGTGCCGGACGTCGAGCCGCCCACGGTGCAGCCAGAGATCGAGTTCGACGACGTCGACGCCCCAGCGCTGTGCCTCGGCCAGCCGCCGGAGCGTGTTGCCGCCGCGATGCGCGATGCGTAGTGGACCGTGGACGAGGGGGCGCGGCAGGTGGCCGTCCGTAGCCGTCACCGGATCATCCCATCCCTCATCGCGCCGGGCGTTGCGGGGGGAGTCAGGCGCTACGCGGAGGATACAGCGAGGGGGCGGCCCGCGCCGCCCCCTCTGTGATGCTTCATGGCGCGTCGGCGCCGCCTGGCTGCCCTAGGGCGGGTAGCTGTGCGGGATCTGCCACGCCTCGTGCTCGTCCGGCTCGCCGGAGAGCTTCCACTGCGGCAGCCCCCAGCCGTCGCCGAGGTCGACGATCGTGACCTCGACGCGCCTGCCGATGGCGACATCCTCGCGAGGGGCGGGGTTGCCGTCGTCGCCGAGCAGGTTGCCGACGATGCGCAGGGCGCGGTGCTCGCCCAGCGCGCCGCGCTCCTCGTCGAGCTCGACGAGGATCACGGGGTAGGGGACGAAGTCCTTGAACGCCGGGTTAATCGGGTGCGGGACGATGTAGTACGAGTAGATCGTGCCCTTGCCCGACGCCGGGACCCAGGTCATGTCGCTGCCGCGGCACTCCGGGCACATCGTGCGTGCGGGGTAGATCTTGGCGTTGCAGTCGTCGCACTGCTGGAGGGGAAGGTAGCCCTTGCCCGCCTCCGTCAGGTACTCGCGATGCTGCGGGTCGTTCTCCGGGACGAAGACGCCCGCTCCGAGGTATTCAGCCATTGCTCTTGCTCCTCTTCGCCGGTCGCCCGCCTAGACCTGGTTCGTCATGACCAGCGACGAACCGGTCGGCGGCTGGGCCCAGCCGAGGTTCATCGTGATCTCCGGATCCCGAACCTGGCGGCAGGCGCCCTCGCTGTAGTCGTAGGTGTGGTCGCCGGTGCAGTAGTCGTCGACCTCGCCGCGGAGCTGGCGCACGTTCTCGATGACCATGTTCATCCCGTGCGTGTAGCCCTCGCAGAGGTGGCCGCCGGAAGGGTTGTTCGGCCGCTTCCCGCCCAGCTCGATGGTGCCGTCGGAGACGTAGTTGCCGCCCTCGCCGATCGGGCAGAAGCCGTAGGCCTCCAGCTGCAGCAGCGTGGTGAAGGTGAATGCGTCGTAGGAGCCGGTGATGTCCACGTCCTCCGGCCCGATGCCGGCGTTCGGGAACACCACGTCCTTGGTGTAGATCCCGCCCACCTGGTTGATCGGCCCGTGGTTCCAGTGGTAGTCGGGCGACCACTTGTGGGTGCGCCCGCCCGTCCCGAGGATCGCGACGTTCGGCCTCGGCAGGTCTCGCGCGCGCTCCGTGTTGGTGATCACGATCGCCGTCGCGTTGTCCGTCTCCACGCAGCAGTCCAGCAGGTGGAACGGCTCCACGATGTAGCGCGAGTTGAGCACGTCGTCGACCGTCAGGCGCTGCTTGTAGTAGGCCTTCGGGTTGTTCGAGGCGCCCTTGCTGTGGGCCACCTTGACGTGCGCGAGCTGCTCCGGCGTGGTGCCGTACTCGTACATGTGGCGCACGAAGGTGAGCCCGAAGTTCTGCAGCGCGCTGGCGATGCCGTAGATGCGGCTGTGCATCGTGTGGTCGCCGTGCCGCGTCATGAACGGCGGGGGCCCCGCCGGCGCGCCCACCGGCGTGCCGCCGATGCGCATCTCCGTGAAGCCGTTCATCGTCCGGTAGACGACCATCGCGTCACAGAGACCGGCCTCGAGCGCCCCGATCGCGAGACCGATCAGCGTCTCCGAGGACGATCCGCCGCCCCAGGTGTCCACCTGGTAGTCCATCCGCACGCCGAGGTCGGAGAAGATGATCTCCGAGCCGGCCGCGTCGCCGACCTGGTAGCAGGTCGTCCCCCAACTGGTGCTGTCGTAGTCGAGGCCGGAGTCGTCGATCGCCTTCTTGACCGCCTCGACGCCCATCTGGCGCGTGGTGCGGCCGGAGTTGCGCGAGTACTCGGTCTCGCCAACGCCAACGACTGCGTATTTTCCTCGAAGCAGGCCATGACCTTTAGCCAACTGAGCCGTCCTTCCCTTATGTGCTTGCCGCGCCGCACTCTACAGCACGAGCGCGATGGTGGCGACGCGATCCGCGCCCCGGCGCGCGTGCTGCAGGCTGGACAAGCGCGGCCCCGTCGCCTACCAATGCGCGAGGGGGGACGCATGCCCAACCGCTACGTGATCTACGGCGCCGGCGGCATCGGCTGCGCCATCGGCGCGCGGCTCTTCGCCAGCGGTCGCGAGGTGGTCCTGATCGCGCGCGGCCCACACCTCGAGGCCATCCGCGAGCACGGCCTGACCCTCAAGACTCCGGCCGACACGCTGGAGCTTCGCATCCCGGCAGTCGGTAGCCCGCACGAGGTCGACTTCCGCCAGGACGACGTCGTCTTCCTCACGATGAGGTCGCAGGACTGCACAGACGCCCTCGACGAGCTGCGCCTGGCCGGCGGGGCCGGCCTGCCCGTGGTCTGCACGCAGAACGGTATCGAGAACGAGCGCATGGCGCTGCGCCGCTTCGAGCGCGTCTACGCCGTCGAGGTGCTGGTCGCCACCTCTTTCGTGGAGCCCGGCCTGGTCCTGAGCTACGACAAGCAGGGCGGCGGCACGCTGGTGATGGGCTGCTACCCCGAGGGCGCGGACGACCTCGTGCGCTCCATGGCCGCCGACCTGACGGCCGCCGGCTTCCGTGGCGAGGTCGAGGATCAGGTGATGCGCTGGAAGTACCACAAGCTGATCCGCAACCTCGGCGCGGCCTTCCCCGCCGTCTTCGGCCCCGGCGCCGACACCGTCGCGCTGCGAGCACGCCTCGAGGCGGAGACGGAGGCGGTGTTCGACGCCGCCGGCATCGACTACGCCTCGAAGGAGGAGTCCGCGGCCGCAGGCCGCGCGCCCGGCTTCGAGTGGGGCGAGATCCCGGGCCACGGCGCGTTCACCAGCTCCGTCTGGCAGGGCGTGCAGCGCGGCAACCGCAGCGTGGAGACGGACTACGTGAACGGCGAGATCGTACTGATCGGCGCACTGCACGGCGTCCCCACCCCGTGGAACCGCGCGCTCCAGCAAGCAGCCAACCATTGCGTACGCAACGCCATCGAGCCCGGCTCGATCGGCGTCGACGAGTTCGTCGCCGATGTCGAGCAGGAGATCGCCGGGACGGTGGCGGAAGGGATCGCACGATGACGGACATCGCAGGCAGCGTCGCCGTGATCACGGGCGGAGGCAGTGGCGTCGGGCGCGCGATCGCGCTTGAGTGCGCGCGCCAGGGGGCGCGCGGCGTCGTGATCGCCGACATCGAGGCCGGCCCCGCCGAGGAGGCGGCCGCCGAGGTCCGGGAGGCCGGCGCGGCGTCGATTGCCGTGCAGACCGACGTGAGCGAACGCGCCGCCATCGAGGCCCTCGCGGCCCGCGCCTACGAGGAGTTCGGCGAGGTCAACCTGCTCTTCAACAACGCCGGCGTCAGCAAGCGCAATCCGATCGCCGAGGCGCCCGACGAGGACTGGGACTGGCTCACCTCGGTCGACCTGATGGGGCCGATGTACGGCGTCTACGCCTTCGTGCCGCGCATGCGTGAGCAGGACGGGCCGGGGCACATCATCAACACCGCCTCGGTTTCCGGCCTCGTCGCGCGGCAAAACGTGAACGGCATCTACACCTCGATCAAGCATGGCCTCGTCGGCGTCAGCGCCGTGCTCCACGATGAGCTCGCCCCCGAGGGCATCGTCGTCTCCTGCTGGTGCCCGGGCGGGATGCTGACCAACATGCGCGACTCCGGCCGCAACCGTCAGGAGCGCTTCGGCGGCGCCTACCCGGAGCAGCCGCGGCCCGTCGCCCGCGAGCCCAACCCGATGACGGTGGATGACGTCGCGAAGCGCGTACTCGCCGCCGTCCGCGAGAACCGGCTCTACATCTTCAGCCACCCGCACACCCGCCCCACCGTCGAGGCCTACTACCAGCAGATCCTCGACGACTTCGAGGCGGGCGAGCGCATCGCCGCCGAGCTCGGGTAGCGCGCGCTCCCGTGTCGAGGCTCAGCGAGACCGTTCGCGTCGGCTCGCTCGAGGTCGCCGCGATCAGCGACAGCGCGCCCGACGTCACCGACTTCCAGCGCCATCTCCCGGGCGTCGATGCCGCCGACTGGATGCGCGAGGTCGGGATCACGAGCCCAAGCGACCCGGTCCCGTTCAACCTCGGCAGCTTCCTGATCCGCGGCGACGGCCGCACGACGCTCGTCGACGCCGGCTACGGCGTCTTCGGGCGCACGCTCGGCACGCCGGGGTGCGGCGAGCTGCTGGAGCGGATCGCCGAGCTGGGCGTCGCCCTCGAGGATGTCGACGCCGTCGTGCAGACGCACCTCCACCCCGACCACGTCGGCTGGCTGATCGACGAGGACCGCGATAACGCACTCACGTTCCCCAACGCGACGATCTACGTCTCGCGGACCGAGCTCGACCACTGGCTCGGCCCCGAGGCGGACCCGCAGCGCCTTGAGTTCGTACGCCGCTGCGTCCTGCCCGTACACGAGGCCTCCCGCATCGAGCCCGTCGATGGTGAGGGCGCGGTCTCGCCATCGCTGACGATGGTGCCGACGCCGGGGCACACGCCCGGCCACTGCTCGCTGTTGCTCTCCTCGGGCGGCGAGCGCCTGCTGATCACCGGCGACGTCGCCTACCACCCCGCGCACCTGGTGCGGCCGGAGTGGCGCACCTTCCTCGAGCACGACGCCGCCGAGGCCGAGCGGTCGCGCCGCAAGGTCGCCGAGCTGGCGATCGCGCGGGACGCCCTCGTGACGGGCGGGCACTTCGGCATTCCCACGCTCGGGCGGCTGCGCCGGGTGGAGACGGGCTACGCCTGGGAGGCGGTCGCGACTCCCGAGCCGTACGCCTGAGAGGAGCCCGCGTCGGCCCTCGCGGGTTTCGTTTACCCTAGCGCGGCGGGAGGACGCCCATGGACTGGCAAGACAGCCCCGAGCAGGCCGCGTTCCGCAGCGAGGTGCGCAGCTTCATCGAGCAGCGCCTCCCCGAGCACTACCGCGACCGGCCTCCCGGCGCGCCCGACGAGTGGGTCGCCGACCGCGGGGCGCCGGAGCCGGAGCGCCGCGAGGCCGCGCGCGAGTGGGCCGTCGCCCTCGGCGAGCGCGGCTGGGTCGCGCCGCACATCCCCACCGAGTACGGCGGGGGCGGACTCTCCAAGTGGGAGCAGTTCATCTACAACCAGGAGATGGCCCGCGTCAGCGCGCCCGTCGTCGGCAGCTCGCACTCCGTCGAGATGCTGACGCCCACGCTCGTCGTGCACGGCACCGACGCGCAGAAGAACGCCTACCTGCCGCGCATCCTCGGCGGCGAGATGGTGTGGTGCCAGGGCTACTCCGAGCCGGGCGCGGGCTCGGACCTCGCCTCGGTGCAGACGCGCGCCGTCCTCGACGGCGACGAGTACGTGGTGAACGGGCAGAAGATCTGGACGACGAACGGCCACCACGCCGACGCGATCTTCGCGATGGTGCGCACGGACCCGGACGCCCCCAAGCACCGCGGCATCAGCTTCCTGCTAATCGACGACATGACCATCGAGGGCGTCAGCATCCGCCCGCTCGTCAACATGGCCTGGGAGCACGGCTTCAACGAGGTGTTCTTCGAGGACGTGCGCGTCCCCGCCACCAACGTGGTCGGCGACGTGAACCGCGGCTGGTACGTGTCGATGACGCTGCTCGACTTCGAGCGCTCCGGCGTGCGCCAGGCGACCAACGTGCGCCGCCAGTTCAACCAGCTCCTCGGCGAGGTGCGCGAGCCGCGCGCGCCGGGCTCGGTGCGCAGCCTGCCGACAGTCCGCGCCGAGATCGCCGACCGCGCGATCGACACGGCGGTCTGCGAAAACTTCTCGCTGCGCGTGATCTCGATGCAGGCCGTGGGGCTAATCCCGAACTACGAGGCGTCGATGGGCAAGCTGCGCATCAGCGAGACGCTGCAGGCGATCTCGCGCACGGGGGTGCGCGCCTTCGGGCTCTACTCGAACCTCTGGGATCCGGAGGACGAGCGATCGCCCGCCCGCGCCGACTTCACGCAGCGCTACCTGACCTCGATCCCGCACACGATCGGCGCGGGCACCTCCGAGATCCAGCGCAACATCA
This sequence comes from Dehalococcoidia bacterium, assembly GCA_965207415.1. Taxonomy (GTDB): domain Bacteria; phylum Chloroflexota; class Dehalococcoidia; order UBA2979; family UBA2979; genus VXMT01. Next base: position 1,489,831 of record CBDBMD010000003.1, on the reverse strand, counting down.
TCGCCACGCGCGGCCTCGGCCTGCCTCGGGGGTAGGGCGCGCTACCGCTGGCTGCGGCTACCGGACCGCGCTGGCGATCGTCTCGGACAGCCAGGCGTTGAGGCTCTTGCCCTCGGCCCTTGCGGTCTCCGTCGCCGCGCGATGGACATTGGGCGGAATCCTGAGCGGAATCTTGCCGGAGAACGCCTTGTCGGGTTGTCGTCCCCGCTCCGCACAAACCTTCAAGTACTCGTCGACGGACGCGGCAAACTCTTCGCGAAGGCCCGACACCGACTCCGATTGGAAGGTGATCACATCGCGTGTGCCTATCACCTCGCCATGGAAGATGTCGGCTTCGTCATCGAAGGTGACGGTTGCGCGGTATCCGCGGTACCCAATCATGCTTGCTGCTCCACGGTCTCCTCAGGCGTGACCCCTGCTTCCGTCAGGAATCTCCTCATGCTCGCGACGGACCCCTTGTCCGCCTCCTTGCGCGGATGGGGCCGGTGGAAGATCGCCAGCACGTCATGCAACTCGATCGCCACTCGTGACCCCGCCCGCTGCTCGATGTCGGCTCCGCAGGCCAGCAAGAGCGATTCGATGTCGGCCCAGCGGATCCCCGCTTGCGTGGGCCGCCGGAAGACGGCGGCCAACGTTCTACGGTGACGACGCCTCACGACATGATATCAAAATCAGATATCAACGCCACCCCTCACCCTAGAACATCGCGATCGGGTTGACGGGGGAGGCGGTGCCCTGGTCGAGGCGCAGCGGGGCGAGGGTGAGCAGGAACTCCCAGCGGCCCCGCTCCTCGCAGGCGGCGGCGAGGCGGCCGAGTTGCATGTTGTCGATCAGGTGGATGCCCATCGAGACGATCAGCACCTGGTGCATCGGCGTGTCCCAGCCCTCGATCTGGTGCGGCATCGCGTCCGTGATCCCGTCGCAGCCGACGACGGCGACGCCGCGCTCCCGGATCCAGGGCGCGCACGTCACCGACAGCCCGGCGATCCCCTCGACGCCCGAGGTCCAGTAGCCGTGCTCCTCGCGGCGCGCGTCGCGTCCGATGCAGACCAGCAGGATGTCGCCCTCGGAGACCGTGACGCCCTGGCGCGCCTCGGCCGCCTCGAGGTCCTCGACGGTGATGCGCGTGCCGAGTTCGAGGTAGGGGACGCCGTGCAGGGCGGGGATGTCGAGCAGCACGCCGCGGCTCACGACGCCGTCCTGGCCCGACATAATGCTGTTGCGCCGCGCGCCCACGCTGGTGACCTCGGCCTGGTCGAAGCCGTTGTACATCCTGCCGTCGCGGAAGATGTGGCAGAGCGCGTCGAGGTGGGTGTTCGCGACCCCGTGCGGCGCGATCGAGAAGTAGTCGCTCGACCCCTGCAGGTTCTGAGGCCGGGTGATGTCACCGGCGACGAGCATCGTGTGCCGCACGGGCGTCGGGTTGTCGGCGTGCGGGTGCTTCGCGAGCTCGAGCGCGCAGCTGACGGTCACGCCCTCCTGCACGAGGGAGGCTGCGGCGGCGCGCTTCTCGGCGGTGATCAGGTTGAGCGCGCCGCGCTCGTCCTCGGGGCCCCAGCGGCCCCAGTTGGAGACGTCGTCGAAGATCGCCTGCAATTCGTCCGGGGTGGTGGTCTCGGTGGAGATGGTGATGATGCGCCTCCTTGCGTCGCGGGGCCGGGCGGCCCTCGAGGGCGGCCCGTGCCGGGCGTCCTCGTGCGAGGCGAGGCTAGCAGCGGCTTGCGGGGCTGACTACGTCAGTGGCGTGGCGCGCTCGCGAGCTGGTTCCCGGCGTGGGCTGCGCTCGTCGCGTCTACATCTGGCGGCGTGCGGCGCGCCAGTGCGTGATCGCCTCGAAGGCCAGCAAGACGATCGCGATCGCAACGAGGTAGTCCCACAGCCAGCCGGCATCCTGGTCGTTCCAGTGCGCCACGTACTGCTGCAGGTAGCGCACCCCGACGATGGCAGTCAGCGCCGTGACGACGTCGCGGGGCAGCTGCCGCGCCGTCACGGCGTCGCCGACCCCTCGTACGCGCAGCGAGTCGCGGACGTTCACGAGGGTGGTGAGGGCGATGGCGGCGATCGCCGCCGGATCGGCGATGTAGTTCCAGATGAACTCGGCCGTGTCGCCGCTGGCGGCGTTGATGAAGATGTTGAGCAGTAGAAGGGCGGACGCCGCGATGCACAGCACGGCCAGTCCGACACGCCAGGTTGTCATGCGTCGTCCCCCCGGTTCCGCTCCCGTCGCCCTCGCGCAACGAATGTGCCTGTGCGCCAGCCGAATATCAAGGAGCGTGCGGTGGCTGCCCCGCCCGGTCGTGCGGTCGGCTCGCTCTCTCCGCGATCGCGGCAGGAGGAGGGCGGAGGGACGGCGAGGGTGCTGGCAGCGGGGCTACGCGTGGGCCGGCGAGGACTCGCTCACTGTTGGCGGGGGGGCCGAGCCCCCGCCGGCTTCCGCGTCGCGGGAGGAGGGACCGCGTCTTTGCCGCTGTCCCGTCCGTCGCGGCGGTTCGTCCACCTCGGACGGACGGGCGCGACACTCCTATGACGACGCACGCCCCGCTTTGGTTCCCGGTCCCCGCCACGAGGCCGAGACAAGCCGTCGCGGTGGTATACAGGACGGCGGAATCCGGACCTCCGCCGGCCCGGTTGCCTCGATCGATGCGCGCGATGGGAGGGGACGATGAGCGAGACCACCGAGGGCCCGCGAGGCCCGCTGCACGGGGTGCGGGTGCTTGAGTTCTCGCTGATCTTCTCGGCGCCGTTCGCCGGACTGCAGCTCGCCGACCTCGGGGCGGACGTGGTCAAGGTCGAGCCGCCGGGCGGCGAGCCGTTCCGTAGCCTCTTCGCCGCGGTGCCCGCGAATTCGAAGATCTTCCAGTCGGTCAATCGCGGTAAGCGCAGCCTCGAACTGAACCTGCGGGCGCCCGAGGCGCGCGAGGTGGTCTACCGGCTGCTGCCCGAGTTCGACGTGGTGCTGATCAACTACCGCCCCGGCGTTGCGGAGCGGCTCGGTCTCGGCTACGAGACGCTGCGTGAGATCCGGCCGGACCTGATCTACGCCGAGATCAGCGGCTTCGATCGCGGCGGGCCGTACGAGCGCAAGCCTGCGGCCGACATGATCGCGCAGGCCTACGCCGGCAGCATCGCCCTCGACGGCAAAATGACCGACGACGGCGCACCCGTCTGGCCGCCGATGGTGATCGCGGACTTCCCGTCCGGGCTGGCGGCGGCGATCGCGCTGACCTCGGCCCTCTACCACCGCGAACGCACGGGCGAGGGCCAGCGCGTCTCCGTCTCAATGCTGCGCTCGATCCTCGCGATGCTCTGCTATCACGTGAACGTCGAGCCCGTGCACGACGCCTACGCGCGCGACCTGATCCGCGAACAGCTGGAGAGCGCACGCGCGGCCGGCGCCGACTACCGCGGACTGATCGAGGCGCGTGAGGGCTCGACCCGCTCCGGCGGGCCGCTGGTCACCTACTGGCGCGGCTACTCGGCGTCCGATGGCGGGCTGGTCATGGGCGCGGTCACCAGGGAGGGCCGCGACGCGCTGCGCGGCGTCCTCGGCATCGACGACGATCCGACCGACGATCCCGACTACAACCAGTTCGCCGAGGACAGCGCCGACATCGTCGAGGCCTTGCAAGTGCGGGTCGCGGAGATCGTGCGCCAACGGCCGGTCGCCGAGTGGATCGAGCGCTTCGAGGCGGTCGGCGCGCCGGTCGCTCCCGTGCTGTTCCCGGAGGACGTCGCGGACCACGAGGAGGGCGCGCGGCACTTCGTGGAGCTGGAGCACGCGATCACGGGCCCGCAGCGGTTCGTCGGCCCGATGTTCGACCTCGAGCGCACGCCGACCGCAGTGCCCGGCGCCGCGCCGGTCCCGGGCGCACACAGCGACGAGGTGCTCGCCGACCTCGGTGGCTACAGCGTCGAGGAGATCGCCGCGCTGCGCGAAGCGGGCGTCGTCGGCTAGCGTCCGGGGCCCTCGAGGGAGGCGCGCACGCGCGGCAGCACCTCGCGCGCGACGAGGCCCATGTAGTCCGGCGGCGCGCCCGGCGCCTCGTGCACCGGGTCCGGCACCGGGTGCAGCACGACAATCTCGAAGACCGGCAGCGCGCGCAGCAGCTCGGTCAGCTGTTGCGAGACCGCCCCGGCGTCGCCGTGGAGGCAGAACGCCTCGGCGGCGGCCGGCGGGAGGAAGTCGAGCAGGCGGCCCGCGCCCTCGAGGTCCGGCGTGTGGTGGAAGTCGGGGCTGACCTGCTGTTGCAGCTCCTCCACGGGCGGGCCGTCCCAGCGCAGGCCGGGCGCCTCGAACAGCGTCGGCGAGTACTCATAGTAACCGGCGGCCATCGAGCGGCCGATGCGCAGTGCGCGGTCGGGGTCGTCGACGAGCACGGTGTGGAAGACCACGCCGAGCGCGACCTCTCCGGGGTCGCGGCCCGCCTCCGCCGCGCCCGCGCGCACCGCCTCGATCGCGGCCTCGAGATTCGCGGGCGACGTGCCGACGCGGATGAAGACGCCGTCGGCGACACGCCCGGCCGCGCGCAGCATCCGAGGACCGCCCGCGGCGATCCAGACGGGCACGGGGCGGGCGTGGGGCAGCCGCGCCGGGTCGCGCGCGCCGACCTCGATCGCCTCGCCGTGCAGCAGGGCGCGGGCGAGGCGCGTCGCCTCCTCCAGCTCACGCACGCGCGCCGGGCGCAGCCCGGCCAGCCGCACGGCCGTGTCGCCGATGCCGAGCCCGAGCAGCGTGCGGCCCTCGGCGAGCTCGTCGACAGTGGCGATCGAGGAGGCGGTGACGCTGATGTGGCGGTTGATCGGGTTGGCGATCAGCGGGCCGATGCGGATGCGGCTGGTCGCGCGGGCCGCCTCGGCGAGCATCACGTAGGTGTCGCGACGGCGCAGCTGCGAGTCGGGGATGAAGGCGTGGTCCCAGCCGAGATCCTCGGCGCGGCGGACGTCGGCGGCGAAGGCCGCGACCGAGCCGAACTCGAAGCGATTCAGGCCGAAGGCGGGCGCCGGCATGCGGCGAGGGTGTCCGAGGGCGCGCCGCCGCGCAAGGCGACGGCTACGCCCGGGCCTCGAGGTTCCCCTCGAAGGAAGCGATGATCTCCTCGGGTGTCTCGTCGAAGTCCGGGGCGATCCAGATCTTTCCCGCCAGGCGACCCGGCTGTCGGGGTCGCTGCGGCGGCCCGTAGGGTACGAGCCGGGCCAGCGGCGTGCCGGCCTTGAGCAGCACGATCTCGTCGCCGCTGGCCACGCGGTCGAGCAGCTTCGGCAGCTGGGCTGCGGCTTCGGACACGTCAATCATCACCATGGAACCACTTTGCACCGCTTGGCCTCGGGAGACCAGACCGGCTCCTGCGCAAGAGCCGGCACCGCATAGACTGTGCAACGCCCGCGCTGCGCGGGCGCGGACGGGAGGGTGCAATGCGGGAATTTCGGGACAAGGTTGCCGTCGTGACCGGGGCCGCGCACGGCGTCGGCCGGGCGCTGGCCAACGAGTGCGCGAACGAGGGCATGCGCGTCGTCGTCGCCGACATCGAGGGCGAGCCCGCCGAGGTCGTCGCCGCCTCGATCCGCGATCGCGGCGGCCAGGCGATCGCCGTCGAGACGGATGTCGCCGAGCGCGCGCAGGTCGAGGCCCTCGCCGAGCGCACGTACGCCGAATTCGGCGCTGCGCACCTGCTCTTCAACAACGCCGGCGTCTCGATGCACAAGACGATCGAGGAGTCCGCGGTCAACGACTGGGAGTGGGTGCTCGCGGTCAACCTCTGGGGCCCGCTCAACGGCATCCACGCCTTCCTGCCGCGCATGCGCGCGCAGGGAGGCGAGGCGCACATCGTGAACACCGCCTCGATGAGCGGGCTGATCGCGCGCCGCAACCAGCGAGGCATCTACCAGGCGGTGAAGCACGGCGTCGTCGCGCTCACCAACGCGCTGCGCCACGAGCTGGAGGCGGACGACGGCGAGATCTCGTGTTCGGTCTTCTGCCCCGGCGGGATGCTGACGGACATCGAGGACGCCGGGCGGCACCGCCAGGATCGCTTCGGCGGACCGTTCACCCTCGGGCCGATGCCGGTGCCGCGCCAGCCGAACCCCGTCTACCCCGAGGACATCGCGCCGCGCGTACTGGAGGCGATCCGGCAGGACCAGCGCTACATCTTCAGCCACCCGCACACCCGCGCCGACCTCGAGGAGCACTACGCCGACATCCTCGCGGGCTTCGACGCGGCGGCGAGCATCGCCGAGCAGGTCGGGTAGGGCGCCGTGCGCTACGTCGTCTACGGAGCGGGCGCGACCGGCGGGGTGATGGGCGCGGCGCTCTCGCGGATCGGCCGCGAGGTGGTGCTGATCGCGCGCGGGCAGCACCTCGACGCGATCCGCGCTCACGGTCTGACGTTGCGCACGCCGCTGGAGATGGTGCAGACGGACCTGACCACGGTCGAGCGCCCCAAGGAGATCGAGTTCCGCGAGGACGACGCGGTCCTGCTGACGGTGAAGACGCAGGACGCGTTCGACGCCCTCGACGACCTGCGCGCGGCGGCGGGCGACAACGTCCCGGTCGTCTGCGCCCAGAACGGCGTCGCGACGGAGCGCGAGGCGCTGCGCCGCTTCCGCCGTGTCTACGGGATGGTGGTGCGCTTCCCCGGCATGCAGCTCGAACCGGGCGTCGTCGCGAACTACGAGCCGCAGGGCGGCGGCGAGATCGAGCTCGGGCGCTACCCGCACGGCCTTGACGACGTCACCGAGCAGCTCGCCGCCGACCTCACAGCCTGCGGCTTCGACGGCCAGGCCGAGGCCGACGTGATGCGCTGGAAGCACGAGAAGCTGCTGATCAACGTCGGCTCCGCGCTCGCCGGCGTCTTCGGGCCCGGTGCGGACACGGCGGCCATCCGCGAGCGACTGGTCGCGGAGACGCGCGCTGTCCTCGAGGCGACCGGGATCGACCTGCCGACGCCGGAGGAGGCGCTGCGCCTGAACCGCCAGCCGCGCTACGACTGGGCGGAGATCGAGGGCGCCCCGCCGTTCGCCAGCTCGCTCTGGCAGGGCATCCAGCGTGGGCTGCGCACGGCGGAGACGGACTACATCAACGGCGAGGTCGCCCTGCTGGGCGCGCAGTACGGCATCGAGACGCCCTACAACCGCGCGCTCAACCTGCTCGCCAACCGCTGCGCTCGCGAGGGCACCACGCCCGGCACTGTGACGACCGCGGACCTCGAGGCGCTGGTCGCATCGTAGCGCCTCGGCTCAGCCGCGCGCGGCGGAGCGGCCGGCGAGGTAGCCGAAGGTGAGGGCGGGGCCGATGGTGCCGCCGCCGCCTCCGTAGCCGGGGCCGGTCGGCGCGGCGATCGTGTTGCCGGCGGCGTGGAGCCCGGCGATCGGCTCGCCCCGCACGTCCAGCACGCGGCCCCCGGCGTCGATGCGCAGCCCGCTGCTCGTGCCGAGCACCGCGACGTGCACCTCGAGCGCGTAGTAGGGCGGCCCGCCGATCGGGCCGAGGGTGCGCGCGCGGCCCTCGCGCGACGGGTCGCCCGTCGCGAGGTCGTACGAGCCCTCGCCGCGCCCGAAGTCGGGGTCGGCGCCAAGCGTGGCCTGCTCGTCGAAGCGCGCGACCGTCTCGCGCAGGCCCGCCGCGTCGATGCCGCGGCGGGCGGCGAGTGCCTCGAGGCTGGGTGCGGGCTCCAGCCACGGTGGGTCCGGCTCGCCGGGCGCGGCGCTGAGCAGGCCGTAGGCGCGGCGGTAGGACTCGCCGAAGAGGAACCAGGCGGGGCGGTTCGGGTACGTGAACGCGCCGGGGTCGAAGACGTGGAAGGCGCGCACGATGTCGTGGTAGTTCACCGCCTCGTTCACGAAGCGCCGCCCGAGGCGGTTCACGAGGATCGAGCCCGGCAGCGAACGCGGCCCGGAGAGGAAGCGCAGCTCGCCCTGTGCGTCGGCGGGGCTCGCGCCCTCGCCCGTGAGGCGCACGGCCAGCGTCCACCACGCCTCGCCGAGGTTGGCGAGCGCGGCGCCGCGCTCCATGCCCATGCGCAGCGCGTCGCCCTCGGCGAGTCCCGGCGGGCTGAGCAGCGCGTCGACGGGGCCGCGCAGCCACTCGCGGCGCAGCTCCGCGTCCCACTCGAAGCCGCCCGCCGCGAGCACGACGCCGCGCCGCGCCTCGATGCGCAGCGTCTCGCCATCCCGCTCGGCCTCAAGGCCGGCGACGCGGCCCTCGGCGTCGGTGAGCAGGCGCTTCGCGCGCACGCCGCGCTCGATGCGCACTCCGTGCGTGAGGGCGCCCGCGATCAGCGACCCGACGAGCCCGCGCCCGCCGACCCACTCGCCGGAGTCGAGCACGAGCCCGCCGCCGGACCAGCTCACGCTGTAGGGCAGCGGCTCGGTGATTGCCTCAGCGAGATCGCCGAGGGCGGACGGGTCGAACGGCGCGGGGTCCAGCGAGCGGCCGTTGGCGGCCCCGCCGGGCAGGTCGGCCTGGTAGTCGGGGAAGGGCAGCACGCCGCCCGCGGGGTTACCGCGCCCCGCCGCGCTGAAGCGTAGCGGCGTCTCCGCCTCGAGGAAGCGCGCGGCCTCCGGCGCGGCGGCGACGAACGCCTCGAGCAGCGCCGGGTCGGCGCGGCCGAGCGAGATCGCGCGCAGGTAGTCGAGCGCGCGCTCCGGCGAGTCCGGCAGCTCCAGCTCGCGCATGTGGTCGTTGTTCGGTAGCCAGGCGACGCCGCCCGAGACCGCCGTCGTGCCGCCGAGGCGATCCGAGCGCTCCAGCAGCAGCACCGAGCCGCCCTCGTGCTGCTCGCCCAGCGTCACTGAGGCGCTGACGGCGGCGCTGAGGCCGGCCGCGCCCGACCCGACGACGACGACGTCCGCGACCAGCTCGCTCGTCATGCGGTCATCGTACCCGCGAGCCGCGATACCATCGCCCTGACCATCGCCGGACCGCCGCCCGCAGCCTCGAGGGGGAGTCATGTCGCAGCCGTATCGCTACCCGGACCCGGATTCGAGGTCGGCGCAGTTCTTCGCGCGCGCACGCGGCGTGCTCGCCAACGGCTACAGCCGCGTCGTCGCCTCGGCGCCTGGTCCGGGGCCCTACGTGCTCTACGCGCGCTCGGCGCAGGGCGCGCGGGTGACGGACGCCGACGGGCAGGAGTTGATCGACTTCAACAACAACAACACGGCGCTGATCCACGGCCACGCGCACCCCGCGATCGTCGAGGCGGTCTCGAAGCAGATCGCGTCCGGCAGCGCCTACAGCTTCGGCAGCGAGGCCGAGCTCGCCCTCGCCGAGCTGCTGCAGGAGCGAGTGCCGAGCTGCGATCGGCTGCGCTTCTCCAACTCCGGCACGGAGGCGGTGATGATGGCGATCCGCACCGCCCGCGCCTACACCGGCCGCCCCAAGATCGCGAAGATCGAGGGCGCCTACCACGGCACCTACGACTACTCGGAGATCTCCTACTGGCCCGGCTCCGATGTCTGGGGCGAGCCCGACCCGGTGCCCGTGCCCAACGCCGCCGGCGTGCCGCAGTCCATCCTCGACGACACGATCGTGATCCCCTGGAACGACCCCGAGGCGGGCGAGCGCCTCCTCGAGCCGCACGCCGAGCAGCTGGCGGCAGTGCTGCTCGACCCGGTCTCGGACGTGGCGGCGCTGGTCCCGCCGACGCCCGAGTTCATCGCGATGCTGCGCGACTTCACCCGCCGCCACGGCATCGTCTTCATCGTCGACGAGGTGGTCTCACTGCGCCTCGGCTACGGCGGTGCGCAGGGCGAGTTCGGCATCGAGCCGGACCTCACGACTTTCGCGAAGATCATCGGCGGCGGCTTCCCCGTCGGCGGGATGGGCGGCAGCGAGGAGATCATGCGCGTCTTCGAGGGCAGCTTCTTCGCCCCCGACCCGGCCGACCGCCCCCGCATCTCGCACGGCGGCACCTTCAACGGCAACGTCACCTCGATGACCGCGGGCCTCGCGGCAATGGAGCTGCTGACGCCCGAGGCGTGCGACCGCCTCAACGCCCTCGGCGAGTACGCGCGCGAGGCGCTGCGCGGAGCATTCGAGTCGGCGGGCTACCCCGGCCAGGTTACGGGCATGGGCTCGTTCTTCCGCCTGCACCTCACCACGCGGCCGATCCGCAACTACCGCGACTCGTGGTGGCGCGAGGACGAGCGGGGCTGGATCTTCCAGCTGCAGGGCCACCTGCTGCGCCACGGCGTGTTCATGCAGCCGCACATGGGCTGCCTCTCCACCGCGATGACCGAGGCCGACCTCGATCACCTCGCGGGCGCCGTCGAGAGCGGCCTGCGCGACCTGCTCGCCGAGGGCAAGGCGCCGCAGGCGTGAGCGGCCGCCGACGTCAGGCCGGGGCGACGGGTGTGAGCAGGCGGCGCGGGTTGTCGACGAGCATCGTCTCGATCTGCGACTCGCTCACGCCGCGCTCGCGCAGCGCGGGCAGCACCACCTCGTGGATCGTCGTGAACTTCCAGAGCGGGTGGTCCGGGAGCTCGAGGCCGCGCGGCAGCGCGTCGTACGAGGTGGCCGCGTCGTGCGAGAGCAGCACGCTCGCCTCGAGGCCGCGCTTGCAGAGCGCCGCGACCGTCTCGATGCGCTCGGCGACGGGCAGCACCACGTCGAGTCCGAAGCGGTCCATCCCGATGAAGCTGCCGCGCGCCGCGAGCCGTTCGAGGTAGTCGAGGTCCGTGGTGTCGCCGACGTGCCCGACCGCGACCTGCGTGAGGTCGACGCCCTCGTCGGCGAGGACTTCCTGCTGGCGCGCGCCGCTCTCGGTCAGCGCCTCGCTGTGGGTGATGATCGGGACGCCGGTGGCGAGATGCGCGCGCGCGATCAGGCGCAGCAGGCGCTCGTTCTCCTCCGTCACCTCTTCGGCGCTGGCGATCTTGAGCGCTCCGGCGCGGATACTCGTACCCCCGATGCCGCGCTCGATGTCGTCGACGAAGAGCTCGACGATGCGCTCGTCCGGCGCGTGCAGGAGGAAGCGCGAGGGTCGGAGGTGCACGCCCGTGCAGACGACGATCTGGACCTCGGCGCGTTCGCCGATCTCCTGCTGCATCGTGACATCGCGCCCGAGGTCGATGGTCGTGAGGTCGACGAGCGTGCGCACGCCGACGGCCGCCGCGCGCGAGAGCAGGTCCACGGCGTTGGCGACCTCGGCGGGCCGGTCGAAGGCCTGCGGCCAGTTCAGTTCGAGGCCGGGCGAGACCATCGCGAGGTGCTCGTGGAAGAGCGTGACGCCGAGATCCTCGGGAGCGACCTCGCCGGTCACGGTGGAAATCGTCGCCATCGGCAGCCTCCGTCGCTTGCCCGCTGCGGCGGGCGATCGCTCGTACGGTAGCGCCTCCGGCGCTGGCAGGCATGCAGCGGCTGCGGGCAGGTGCGCCCGTGGTTGAGTGGGGGCTGCTGCTCGTCGTCGGATTCGTGATCGGCGTCTACGCCGGGTCCGTCGGGGCGGGCGGCGGCTTCCTGTTCGCGCCGATCCTGTTGTGGCGCTACCCGGAGGCGCCGCCCGAGGAGATCACGACGGCGACGCTGGCCGCGGTCGCCCTCGCGAACGCCGTCGCAGCGGCCTACGCCTGGCTGCACGGGCGTGTCGACCGCCCGCTCGCCGGGGCGCTGGTCGTCGCCGCGTTGCCGGCCGCGCTGCTGGGGGCGGCGGCGACGTCCCTGATGCCCCGCGCGGCCTTCGCGCTTGCCTTCGGGCTGCTGCTCGTCTTCACGGGGATCTACCTGATCTGGCAGCCGCTGGCGCGCTTCGTCGAGCCGCTGCGCTCCGGCTGGAGCCGGGAGTTGCGTGATCGGGCAGGCGTGAGCTTCAGCTACCGCGTGCCGGTCTGGCGCAGCCTCGTCGCCGCAGCCGGCGCCGCGGGCATCAGCACACTCGTCGGCCTCGGCGGCGGGCTCTTCTACACGCCGCTCGCGGTGCGCGTGATGCGCATCCCGCACGCGCTCGCGGTGCCGACCGCGCAGGTCCTGATCACGGCGGTCGCGGCGGCCGGCGTCGGGCTGCACCTCGTGGCGGGCCACACGGGCGATCCGCTGAACGACATGCCGCCGCTCACGATCGGCGTGATCGCCTCCGTGCCGATCGCTCGCAAGCTCCACGATCGGCTGGGCGAAGGCCTGCTCACGCGCGCGCTGGCGGCGGGGATCTTCCTCGTCGGCGTGCAGACGGCGGCGCTGGCCTTTAGCTGACGCCGTATTCCTCGAGGATCACGCTCGACTCGAAGCCGGAGACGGCGCGGCGCAGGATCAGGAGGTCGTACTTCTTGCCGTCGCGGTCGCGCACGTGCTCGTGCAGCACCGCCTCGTTCTCGAAGCCGAGGTTCTGGAATACGCTGATCGCCGTGCGCTGATCCGTGGTCATCTGCGCGACCATCTTCTCGACGCCCATCTCCGAGGCGATGCGGAACGCCTCGGTCGTCAGCAACCGGCCCAGCCCCTGCCCGCGCATCGTGGCGGAGACCATCACACGCAGCTCGGCGACGTGGCGCGTCCACTCAAGGTGGCTGCGATCGACGACGGCGTAGCCGACCACCGCCTCCTCGCGGACCGCCAGCACCGTCGCCAGCTCGCCCGCGACGACGGAGGCGATCCAGTCGTCGACCTCCTCGGGGCTGGTGATGTCACGACGCAGGAACAGCAGGTCGTGCGTCGGCAGCGACCGCGCGAAGGTGAGAATCGCGTCGCGGTCGGCGGCCTCGGGCGGGCGCAGCAGCACCGCGCCCTCGCGCAGCGCCAGCTCGACGGGGTAGCGGTCCGGTGTCGTGGTCATGCTGAGTCGATCTCGCGCCTTGCGCGCCCCGCTGTCAAGAGGGCGCGGCGTCTCGCCCTCGCTGGTGAGGCCGCCGCCACCCCGCTATCGTGCCCGCGGGAGGGACGATGGCCGGGATCCTCACGTCCGCGACGTTCCTCGAACGCTACGGCGAGCAGCTCCGCCGCGCGGCGGCCGCTGCCGCCATCGAGGCCGAGCTGATCACGCTGTCGACCGACCCGGACGCGCGACTCAGCGACGAGGATTGCGAGCGGATCGAGATCGCCTGCTACAGCCTCGACCTGATCGACAGTCCCTGGGGGCGCAGCTTCTTCTCCTCGCTCTATCGCGCGCCGCGGCTGAGCTGGCTGCACACGCGCAACGCCGGGGTCGATCACCCCATCTTCGGGCGTTTCCTGGAGCGAGGTGTGATGCTCACCACCTCCGCCGGCGCGGCGGCGGAGCCGATCGCGCAATCGACCATCGCCGGGCTGCTCACGCTCTCGCGCGGCTTCCCCGAGTACGCCGATGCGCAACGGCGCCACGCCTGGGAGCAGGCCGACGAGGACGCGCGCCCCGACCTGCTCGACCAGACGCTCGTCGTCTTCGGCCTCGGTGCGATCGGGTCGGCGATCGCGCGCATCGCGCAGGCAATCGGGCTGCGCGTCGTGGGCGTGCGGCGCAGCCCGGCTCGCGAGGGCGACCCCGTCGACGAGCTGCGCCACCCCGACGAGCTGCCCTCGCTGCTGCCGCGCGCCGACTGGCTCGCGCTCGCCTGTCCGCTCACCCCGGAGACGCGAGGGCTGTTCAACGCCTCGGTGTTCGCGGCGATGCCGAGCGGAGCGCACGTGCTCAACATCGCGCGCGGCCCGGTCGTCGACGAGCCCGCGCTGATCGAGGCGCTGCAATCCGGGCAGCTTGGCGGCGCCTACCTCGATGTCTTCGAGGAGGAGCCGCTGCCCGGAGACTCGCCGCTGTGGGACATGCCGCGCGTGATCGTCACGCCGCACAACTCCGGCGCCTCGAGCGGCAACGACCCACGATCCGCGGCGATCTTCTTCGACAACCTCGGGCGCTGGGCGCGCGGCGAGCCGCTGCGCAACATCGTGCGCGAGGCCGGCGAGTAGCGCGGCGCGGCTCCGGAAGGGAGACGGCGATGGAGAAACCGTATCTGACGATCTGGGACCAGCCCGGCGGGCGCGCGGACCAGATCGCGTTCGTGCAGGAGCTCGAGCGGCGGGGTTTCCCCGGCGTCTGGGCCCCGAGCCGCGGCGACAACATCGCGCTGCTGCTCGCCATCCTCGAGCGCACCGAGCGCATCACGGTCGGCACGGGCATCGCGCACATCTACCTGCGGCACCCGCTGCTGATGGGGCAGGCCGGCTCGCTGATCGAGGAGCTGCACCCCGGGCGGCTGCTGCTCGGGCTCGGCGTCTCGCATCAGCCGATGCACAGGGCGCTCGGGCTGAGCGTCGGGCGGCCGCTTGCGGACATGCGCGAGTACGTCGCCGCGATGCGGGCGGACGCCGAGGGCGCCCCGTTCCCGCGCCTCGTCCTCGCGACGCTGCGCCGCCGCATGACGGCGCTCGCGGGCGAGATCGCGGAAGGCGCGCTCTGGGCGAACGGCATCCGCTCGCACATGGCGACCTCGCTCGCCGAGATCCCGCCCGAGCGTCGTGACGGCTTCTTCGCCGGCAACCTGCTCGCGACCGCCGTCGACGACGACCGTACGGCCGCTCTCGCCGCCGCGCGCGACGGGCTGCGCCGCTACTTCGAGCTGCCCTACTACCAGGCCTACTTCGAGGAGGCCGGCTACCACGACGAGGTCGCCGCGGCCCGCGCCGCCATCACGGCGGGCGACGGCGAGGCGCTGCTTGCGGCGATCTCGGAGCGCTTCATTGCCGACTCCTGCCTCGTCGGCACGGCCTCCGAGGTGCGCGACCAGGCGGAAGCCTGGGCCGAGGAGGGGGTGACGCTTGTGCTCTCGCCCTCGCTCCGCGATCCGCGCGGCCTCGAGCGGGCGCTCGCCGCCTTCGAGTAGCGTGGGTTGAGCGCGATGGACAAGCCGTATCTGCGGATCTGGGACGAGGCCGGCACCCGCGCGGAGAAGCTTGCGCTCGCGCAAGAGGTGGAGCGGCGCGGCTTCCCCGGCGTCTGGTCCCCGAGCCGGGGCGACAACATCGCGTTCCTGCTCGCCGTCCTCGAGCGCACCGAGCGCATCACCGTCGCCACGGGGATCGCGCACATCTACCTGCGACACCCGCACCTGATGGCGCAAGCGGGCTCGCTAATCGAGGAGCTGCATCCCGGGCGGCTGCTGCTCGGGCTCGGCGTCTCCCATCAGCCGACGCACGCGGAGCTGGGGCTGAGCGTCGGCCGCCCACTCTCGGACATGCGCGAGTACGTCGCCGAGATGCGCGCGAACACCGAGGGCGCGGCGTTCCCTCGCCTCGTCCTCGCGACGCTGCGGCGGCGGATGACGGTGCTCGCCACCGAGATCGCCGACGGGGCGCTCTGGGCGAACGGCCTCCGCTCGCGCATGGCGACCTCGCTCGCCGTGATCCCGCCCGAGCGGCGTGACGACTTCTTCGTCGGGACGTTCATCCCGACGGCGGTCGACGACAACCGCGCGGCCGCCCTCGCGGCGGCGCGCGACAAGCTCTTCCTCTACTTCTCGCGGCCCTACTACCAGGCCTACTTCGAGGAGGCCGGCTACCACGACGAGGTAGCCGCCGCCCGCGCCGCGGTCGCGGCCGGCGACGACGAGGCGCGCCTCGCCGCGATCTCCGAGCGTTTCATCGCCGACTCCTGCCTGGTGGGCACGCCCTCCGAGGTGCGCGAGCAGGCGGAAGCCTGGGCCGCCGAGGGCGTCACGCTCGTGCTCGCGCCCGCGCCCGATGATCGAGCCGGCATCGAGCGGGCGCTCGCCGTCTTCGACTAGCGCGCGAGGCTCTCCGCTCGGGCATTCCATTCGTTAACCCGCCGTCCCGTACGATGGTTGGCAATGGCGCTGCCCCCCCAGTTCGACGAACCGGCATTCGAGGGTCTCCAACGCATCGATCGCGCCCTCGACGCCGGTCAGGCGCACGTCTTTCGTGTCCTCTGGTTCTGGCTCCCCCCGGGGTCGGTGGCGAGGAACCCGCAGTTCCAGGCGCTGCTCGCCTCGCGTTTCCTCACCGACGTCGCGATCAACGCGCTGATCTTCGGCGCGCTGATCTCGACGGCGCGCGGGGATGGCGGTGCCCTCGAGGCGGCGCTGCTCGGTACGGCCTTCCTGCTGCCCAGCCTGCTGCTCGGGCTCTACGGCGGCGCGGTCGCCGACGCCCTCCCGAAGCGTGTCGCCCTCGCCGGCGCCTACGTGGGGATGGGCGTGCTCACGCTCGCCGTCGCGTTCGCGCTCGGCTCGGACTTCGGCTCGCTGCTGCTCGTGATCTTCGTCGTGCGCCTCCTCCACCAGTTCTCGCAGCCCTCCGAGGCGTCCACGCTGCCCCTGGTCGCGACGGCCGAGGAGCTGGCGGCGGCGAACTCGATGCTCGGCCTGGTCTCCTCGGCGGCGGACCTGCTGGGCAAGGCCGTGCTCGCCCCGCTGATCGTGCGCGCCTACGGGGTGGACCCGGTCACGATCATCGCCGGGTTCCTCTTCCTCCTCTCCGCCAGTCGCGTCTTCGACCTGCGCCCGGCGCCGCACCCCGGGCCGGTCGAGAGTCGGCGCGGAGCGCTCCCGGCCTCGACGATGGGTGTCGTGCGCTGGCTGCTCGCCGAACGGCAGGTGATGTGGATGCTGGTGCTGGCCGCGCTCGCGAGCACGATCAACGTCGTCCTCGCGATGCTCGGACCGCAGTACGTCGCCGAGGTGCTCGATGTCGACCCGGTGAATACGCTCTACGTCTTCGCGCCCGCTCCGATTGGGCTGCTGGCCGCGCTCGCCCTCGCGCCGCTGCTGATCCGCTGGGCAGGCGAGCGCCCGATCGCGATCCTCGGCTTCGTGCTCGTCTCCTCGGCGGTGACGGCGCTCGGCCTCGTCGCCACGCTGACCGATCTGTTCGGCTGGCTGCTGTTCTTCGGCATTCCCGGCGTGGGGCCGCGGGTGGAGATGGCGGCGTTGCTCTCGATGTTCCTCGGGGCCGGCGTGACGCTGGCGGTCGTGGCCACGCAGACCTACATCAGCCGCACGGTGCCGCTGCGCATCCAGGGCCGCGCCTTCGCACTGCTCGGGGTGCTCAAGGACGGCTTCGCGATCCCGCCGCTGCTCCTCCTCGGAGCGATCGCGAGCACGGTCGGCGTGGATACCGTGATCACGGTCGCGCCGATCTTCCTGCTGCTGCTCGCGGTGGCGATCGACCGCACGGTCAGCCGCTTCCGCACGCCCGCGCCCGGCATGCTGCCCTGACCGCCGCCGCGAGGACGCGCTACGGGTAGAGCGGGGTGCGCTCGAGGCCGGCCGTCTCGTCGAGGCCGAACATCAGGTTGAGGTTCTGCAGCGCGTTCCCGCTCTGCCCCTTCAGCAGGTTGTCGATCGAGGAGATCACGACCACCCGCCGCTCGTCAGGCGAGCTGACCAGCGAGATGTCGCAGTAATTCGAGCCGGCCGTCTGCTTCAGCGAGGGCGGCGCGTCCAGGACGCGCACGAACGGGGCGCCCTCGTAGAACTCGCGGTAGCGCTGGAGCAGCGCTTCGCGCGAGGCGCTGCGGCTCAGCGTCAGGTGCATCGTGCTGAGAATGCCGCGCGTCGTGCCCAGCAGGTGCGGTACGAAGAGGACGTTCGCCGTCCCGCCCGCGAGGCCGCCCAGCGTCTGCTCCGCCTCGACGACGTGCTGATGGCTGAAGACGCGGTAGGGGACGACGTTGTCGTTGAGGTGCGAGAAGTGCTGCGCGGCCGCCGGCTTCTTGCCCGCGCCCGAGGAGCCCGTGAGCCCGTCCACGACGACCGTGCCGCCCTCGACCAGCCCGTCCGCGAAGAGCGGCGCGAGGCCGAGCGTGATGCCGACGGCGAAGCAGCCGGGGTTGCCGACGATCGGCGCCTCGGCCACCCCCGCGGCGTGCAGCTCGGGCACGCCGTAGCAGGCGCTGCCGAGCAGCGCGGCGGCCTGGTGCCCGCCGTCGCCGATCGAGGGGTGCGCCGCCGCGTAGCGCGCGTACGACGGCTCGTCGGGGAAGCGGAAGTCGCCGGAGTAGTCGAGGAAGCGCACGCCCGCGTCGGCGAGCGCCGCCGCGTAGCCCATCGAGACCTGGTCGGGCGTGGAGAAGACGACCACGTCGCAGTCCGCGCCGATGTCCGCCGCGTCCGGCGCCTGCACGACGAGGTCCGTGCGGCCCGCGAGGTGCGGGTAGATGTCCGCGATCGGGCGGCCGGCGTCGTCGCGCGCGACCAGCGCCGAGGGCTCGAGCGAGGGGTGCTGGAGCAGCAGTTCGAGGATGCCGAGGCCGCCGTAGCCGGTCGCCCCGACGATCTGCACGCGCATGGTGGCCTCCGTCGGTCAGGTCCGCCCCTTGCAGGATATGCGGCAGCCGCGCCTGCCGGAAGTTAGGTCGTGACCACTTCCCTTTACTAACGCTCTCGCCTGCTGTTGCCCGCTAAAACAGCATCATCTGATGCGCAGTTGTGCCACCCTGCACCTGCCATCCCGGGCGCGACGTATCATGCGCTTCGCCGGGCCGCCCCGCCGGGACGGCGGGGACCGCGAGCATGGAGGCTCCTGGCGATCCGAGGTGACGACGGTGGCAGCTCCCCTCGAAGGCATCAGGGTCCTCGATCTCACGCGCAACGTCGCCGGGCCGTACGCGACGAAGCTGCTCGCCGACTACGGGGCCGACGTGCTCAAGCTCGAGGCCCCCGAGGGCGACCCGGCCCGCCGCTTCGGGCCGTTCCCCGGCAACGTCGAGGACCTCGAAGCGTCCGGGCTGTTCCTCCACCTCAACACCAACAAGCGCTCCGCGACCGTCGATCCCGCAACTGCCGGCGGAGCAGCGACGATCCGCCGCCTCGCCTCGCAGTGCGACGTGCTGATCGAGGACTACGAAGCGGGGCGTGCCTCCGAGTGGGGTTGGGGCTGGGACGAGCTTTCGCGCGACCGCGACGACCTCGTGATGCTCTCGCTCACGCCGTTCGGCCAGGACGGCCCGTACCGCGACTATCTGGGTTCGGAGATCACCCTCCAGGCGCTGGGCGGCCCGTTGTGGATCACAGGGCACCGCAGCCGCGAGCCGTTGAAGTTCGCCGGGCATGTCGCGCACTACTCGGCCGGAGCGACGGCGGCGCTCGCCATCCTGCTCGCGCGCTACCGCGTCGAGGCGGGCGGCGCCGGCGACTACATCGACCTCGCGGTCTACGAGTGCCAGGCCGGGTTCCGCGATCGGCGCGTGGTCGACCTGACCGGGGCTGCGTATGCCGGTCACGTGATGCGGCGCCGGGAGGGCGGCCAGCTGCCCGCGAGCGGCGTCCGGCCTGCGATGGATGGGTACGTCAACCTGCACGGGTTCGGCCCCCGCCTGCCGAGCTTCCTCGCCTTGATCGGGCGTGAAGACCTGATCGCCCGCGAGGAGCTGTTCCAGGCGGTCGCCTACATCCCCGACGAGCTCATCGAGGAGCTCGAGGCGTCCTACGCCGAGTTCCTGCAGCGCACGCCGAAGCTCGAGGCGCTACGCCAGGCCCAAGAGCTCGGCCTCCTCGGCGGAGCCCTGCAGACGTTCGAGGAGCTGCTGCAGAACCCGCACTTCCGGGATCGCGGCGTCTGGGACACGGTCGACCATCCGCGGACCGGGCCGCTCGAGTACCCAGGCAGGCCGTTCATCATGAACGCCTCGCCCCGACCGGCCGCGCGCCGCGCGCCGCTGCTGGGCGAGCACGACGCGGCCCTCGTGGCGCCTTCGGCCTGGCCGCGCGACGAGGCGGCGCGACCGCCCCGAACGACCCGGCCGGCGGCGGACGGTGGGCTGCTGCACCCACCCCTCGAGGGCGTGCGCGTGGTCGCCGCGACGGTGGTCTGGGCCGGGCCGCACGCCACCCAGCTGCTGGCGGAGTGGGGCGCCGAGGTGATCCGCGTCGAGCCGATGAATCGCATCCACCCGAACACCCGCGGCGCCGAGGTGGGGCTCACGAAGGAGCAGATCGAGGAGCAGGTGCGCGCCGGCACGAACCTCCACGCGCTCTACCCCGACTACGACCCAAAGGACGACCGCTGGAACCGCTCCGCCAACTTCAACTCCCACGCCCGCAACAAGAAGTCGCTGACCGCCGACATCTCGGCGCCCGAGGGCCGCGAGGCCTTCCTGCGCCTGGCGGCGGTCAGCGACGTGGTGATCGAGAACAACTCGCCCGGTGCGTTCGACCGCGCGGGACTCGGCTGGGACGACCTGCGCGAGGTGAACCCGCGGCTCGTGATGGTGCGGATGCCGGCCTTCGGCCTCTCCGGCCCCTACCGCGACTACCGCTCCTTCGGCACCCACGCCGAGGCGATGGTCGGCCAGACCCTGCTGCGCCGCTACATCGACGGGGCACCGCAACTCTCCGGCGACGTGCTGACCGCCGACGCCATGGCGGGGGTGCACGGCGCGGTCGCCGCGATGATGGGACTGCGGCACCGCGAGCGCACCGGTGAGGGCCAGCTCATCGAGCTGCCGCTCGCCGAGGCCTACATCCCGCTGCTCGGCGACTTCATCCTCGACTACGAGATGAACGGCAACGACGTCACGGCGCAGGGCAATACCCACCGCTGGCACGCACCCCACGGCGTCTACCCGGCCCGCGGCGAGGACCAGTGGATCGCGATCGATGTCGCGACCGCTGAGCAGTTCGCCGCACTCTGCGCGGTCCTCGGCAGCCCCGGCCTCGGCGCCGATCCGCGCTACGCGAGCGCGGCGGGCCGCCGGGAGCATCGCGTCGAGCTCGAGGCAAGCATCGGTGCGCTGACCGCCACCCGCGACAAGGAGGCGCTGTTCCACGAGCTGCAAGGCGCCGGCGTCTGCGCCGCCCCCGTGCGCGACGCGCTCGAGATCCTCGAGGATCCACAATTGAACGCGCGGAAGTGGTTCCGCGAGATCCAGATGCCGACGGTGGGCACGCATCGCTACCCCGGATACCTCTTCAAGCTGCGCAATACCTCGGACGAGGTGCGGCTCCCGCCACCCCGCCTCGGCGAGCACAACGAGGAGCTGTATCTCGACCTGCTCGGCTTCTCCCGCGAGGAGTACGAATCGTTCATCGCGCGCGGCACTGTCGGGACGCGCTACCCGGACGAGATCCTGCCGGTCTGATCGCGGGTGTTGGCGTGAGCGCGGAGCGGACCGACTGGCGCGAGTTCCTGGCCCTCGATGACGCGGCGCTGCTGCGGCAGTGCGACGTCGACCGCTTCCGCGCGAGCGGGCCGGGCGGGCAGAAGCGCAACGTCACCGACTCCGCCGTGCGCCTGCGGCACCGCCCCTCCGGCCTCAGCGCCGAGGCCAACGAGTCGCGCTCGCAGCACGAGAACCGGGCGCGCGCCGTGCGCCGCCTGCGCCACGCGATCGCGCTCCAACTCCGCGCGCCCGTCAGCCTCGAGGCCTACGCGCCCGCTGCGGAGCTCGCGGCCGCTCGCACGAAGGAGCACAGGCTGTCGCTCGGCCGCCGCGACGCGCGCTACCCCGCGGCGCTGGCGGCGCTCTTCGACCTGCTCGCGGCGGCTCAGTGGCGGCCGGGGGAGGCCGCGCGCGCGCTCGATGTCACGAACGCCTCGCTGAGCCGCTTCCTCGAGGGCGACCGCGCCGCCTGGCGCGCGCTCAACGAGCGTCGCCGCGAGGAGGGGCTGTCGGCGCTGCGAGGGCGGTAGGGGCTACCGCAGGTCGAACGAACGCGACTCGAGCGGGACGATCTTGCCGTTGCGGTACTCCCAGATCTCGACGAACCCGGTCACGAGGTCGCCGGTGGCGTTCCAGTCGAGCGGCGAGGCCGCCCCGTCGTAGTCGATCTCCTCGCCGTTGCGGACAGCCTCGAGGGCTGCCGCGACGCCCTCGGGACCGGCGATCACGGTGCGGCCGGGCGGCTGCACGACGTTACGCAGCTGGTCGCGGATCGCGGCGCTGTCGGTGGAGCCGGCGGCCTCGGCGGCGAGCGCGATGGCGATCACGGCGTCGTAGCCCTCGCGCACGTAGGCGCGCGCCGGCTCCTCGCCGAACTGCACGACGTACGCGCGGTTCCACGCCGCCGTCGAGGGCTCGTCGGGCCCGCTGCCGGGCGCCGTGCCCTTCGAGCCGTCGAGGTGCGCGGGGCCGATCTTGGCGGCGAGGTCCTCGCTGCGCGTCGCGTCGGCGAAGACGAACTTCGTGAAGATGTCGTTCTCGATCGACTCGCGCAGGAAGACCTCCGCCTCGCCGGGGAAGGCGACGACCACCAGCAGGTCGGCGCCGCCGCTCGCCGCCTTCTGCAGCTCGGCCACGTACGAGGGCTGGCCGAGCGCCGAGTACGAGGCGGCCGAGACGGTGCCGCCGAAGTGCTGCGTGAACACCTCGGCCAGACCCTGCCCGTAGGCGTCGTCGCGGTAGAGCAGGCCGACGTTGTCGAGCCCCTCCTCGCGCGCGAGCGCGGCGAGCACCACGCCCTTCGCCACGTCGGAGGGCGCGCTGCGGAACAGGAAGTCGTTGTCGTTCGAGGTGGAGAGCGCGGGCGAGGAGGCGGAGGGCGTGATCATGACGACGCCCGCGGGCCCGATCACGCTCTCAGTGACGGCGAGCGTGACGGTGCTCGAGATCGCGCCGACGATCGCCTGCACGCCCTCGACGTCCACGAGGCGGCGCGCCTCCTCGACGCCCTGTGTCGGATTCACCTTGGTGTCGCCGGCGAAGAGCAGGACGTCCTGCCCGTTGACGCCGCCGGCCTCGTTGAGGTGCTGCACGGCGAGCTCCACGCCGACGCTGACCACGTCCCCGAGCTCCGCGAGCGAGCCGGAGCGATCGGCGAGGTAGCCGATTCGCAACTGCTCGGCTTCGTCCTCGCCCTCGCCGTCACAGGAGGCGGCGAGCAGGGCGCCCGCGGCGAGCAGCAGCAAGCACAGTGCAACGATTCGATTGCGCATGAGCACAGCCTACGACGTTCACGCGACTCTGTCTCATACGTGCTCGCTGACGGTCAAACCGTGCAACTCGAGGGGTCCGATGTGTCTCGGAATGCTGGGGGCGCTGGGTCCGCTCGGGGTAGAGGGGAGGCCGCCGCTCCCGTCGCGACGGCCTCCTACCTCAAGCCCCGCCGACTGGCGACGGGGTTGGGGGGGCGGATTAGGGCTCCGGGGAGGTCTTCGTCCTCTGGTCGGAGCTGTTGGTGGTTGCCACCTGTATCTCCTCGATTCGCTCCTGGAGTGATACTGGGTATATTGTACTGCGTTTGTTCCGGAGTTGTAAGTCACTCGAACGTTATAATCCCGAGGACCGACTCCCCTCGCTGCTCGCGTGCGGCCGGCCTGCGAGCTGCGGCTCAGACCCGCTCGATCGTCGCGGTCAGCCCGTGGGACTCGAGGCGGTCGCGGTACAGCTCGGCGCGTTCGAGCGGGCAGGCGATCACGTTGGCGCGGCCCTGCAGGTGCGCCTCCAGCATGATCGCGGTCGCGTCCCGCACGCTCAGCTCGGGCACCGAGGCGAGGAGGGCGCGCACGACGTGCCCCATCTCGTTGACGTCGTCGTTGTGCAGGATCACGCGGTAGGGCGGCAGCGTCTCGTCGAGCGTGCGCTCGCGCGTCGCGGGGTCGCGTACGGGTGCGGACGGCGTCGGCGTGGGCGGCGAGGTCATGGCGAGGTTCTCCCGCGAGCGGTGGCCCGTGGCCGGACCGATGGTACGGCGCTGGCGCGGCCTCGGGATCGGCGCGCCCGCGGCGCGGGGTGCGCGTTGCTGGATCGCATGGGCGCCGGTCGCAATGATCGGTGGCGATGCTGGACGTGGTGCTGGTTGTGACCGGGCTGGCGGCGCTGATCGGCGGCGCCTGGATCCTGGTGCATGAAGCCGAGCGGCTGGCGGTGCGGCTCGGTCTGAATCCGATGTTGGTCGGCCTGACGGTGGTGGCCCTCGGCACGTCGGCGCCGGAGCTGATCGTCGGCGCTTCTGCCTCCGCCCGAGGCGCGGGCGAGCTGGCGGTCGGCGGCGTGCTCGGCTCGAACGTGGCGAACGTCGCGCTCGTGCTCGGCCTGGGGATCCTCATACTCCCGCTCGCGGTGAGCTCGAGGCTGCTCCGCTGGGAGCTCCCCGCGCTCGGCACGGCGACGGTGCTCGTGCTGCTGTTCGGGGCGAGCGGCGCGATCGGACGCCTCGAGGGCGCCGCGCTGCTTGCCTTGCTCGTGATCTTCCTCGTTGTCTCGGCGCAGCTTGGGGCGGAGTCCGGCCAGTCGCGGGCGGCGGAGGTCGAAGTCCTCGACCCGGCCGCATCGATGCGGCGCGGCGTCGTGCAACTGCTCGTTGGCGTTGCCGCGTTGGCTGCGGGCTCGGAGTTGCTGGTGCGCGGTGCGACCGGTCTGGCCGAGCGCCTCGAGATCAGCCAGGTCGTGATCGGCGCGGTAGTCATCGCCGTCGGGACCAGCCTGCCCGAGCTCGCGACGACGGCCGTGGCGGCGTTGGGGCGCCGGCACGCGATCGCGGTGGGCAACGTGATCGGCTCGAACGTCTTCAACCTCCTGGGAGCGCTCGGCCTCGCGTCGCTGGTCGCCCCGCTGCCGATCGATGGCCGTCTCTACGAGCTTGAGCTGCCGGCGATGGCGCTGAGCACGGTGCTACTGGTCCCGCTGGCCTGGCGTGAGGAGAACGGACGCGCGTTGGGAGTCGTGCTGCTCGTGCTCTATGCGCTCTTCGTGGCGGGCCTGATGAGCCACTGACGCGAGGCCGGCGCGCTCTCAGTAGCTCCAGGTGATCGTGCGGCGCGGGCGCAGCCGCAGGATCACCTCGCCCTCTCGGGGAGCGTCCGGCAGCTCGGCCTCGGGCACGCCGCGCTGGCGGCGGCCCTCGCGCTCGATGGCGAGCCGCTCGTCATGGTCGCGCACGATCTCGAGGTCGCCCTGCACCAGCACGCCGCTCCAGTCGCCGGACTCCTTCGAGCCCGCGACCAGCAGTGAGCCGTGCGGGTTCGCCTCGGCGTTGCGCACCTTGCGGGTGCGCGCCGGGGTGCCGACATAGAGCACGTCGCCGATGCGGTAGTAGCCGAGGGCGACGCTGTGCGGGTAGCCCTCGGCGTCGAGCGTGGTCAGCACGGCCCACTCGCTGCGGCGGTCCAGGTACTCGGCGATCTCCGGCTTGTCGATCGTTCGCTCGCTGCTCATGGTCGCGGTCCGTCGGTTGCGCGCGGGTGGACGCGCAATCTGTCACGTCCCGCGCGGCTCGGCTACTCGGAAGCCCCGCCCACGCCGTTGATCTCGTCGATGACGGCGAAGAGGTCGCCGCTGCGGTAGAAGTTCACCGCTACGAGGTTCGCCGTCTGTCCGCGCTCCGCGGCGCACTCGCGCAGCCGCGTAAGCAGGACGTCGCGCGCGTTCAGCAGCTCCGCGTCCTCCGGTGTCGGCGCGATGTCCTCGATCCAGTGGTTGACGAGGAACAGCGGCGCGTCGGGCGCGCCGCGGTTGGGCTCGCAGCTGAGGTCGTCGACGGAGTGGAAGGCGAACGGCGTCTCCTGCGTCAGCTCGAAGCCGCGATGCAGCCACGGGACGGGCGCGCGATCGGCGTTCTCCGTCATCACGATCAGCCGCTCGTTGCGCCCGACCAGCTCGCCCAGCGTCGGCCACGGCGTAGCGCGCCCGGGGTGCGCGTAGGCGTAGCGCTCGAGGCCGGCGTCGGCGAAGGCGGCGGCGATGTCCTCGGCCGGCGCCTCGTCCTGGATGAAGACGATGACCACCTCGCCGGGGTTGGTCCCGAGGAAGCGGCGGATGTCCTGCAGCGCCTCGCGCAGCGGCGTCGCGCCCACCTCGCAGAAGCCGTGGCAGAGGTAGAGCTCGCGATCCTCGAGGGGACCGAGGCCCGCGGCGATGCGCTCGCGCGCCTCGACGACCTCCGCGCCATACAGCTCGACCATCACGTCGCGGTCCTTGCCGAGCAGCTCGGTGGCGACGCCCGTCACGGAGGGGTAGCCGAACCAGACGTCGATCAGCAGCCCGCGAACGCCGTCGTCCAGCTGCTCGGCGATGCCGTCGCGGTGCGCGGCGAAGAGCCAGCCCTCGGAGGCGGCCGACATCGAGTTGTGCGTGGCGGCGAAGGCGACCTCGTTGAGCGGTCGCCCGCAGAGTGAGGCGTGGCCGTTGCAGACCGTGACCCGTCGGCCCTCGTCGTCGCCTCCGAGCAGGCCGAGCCCGGCAACCAGCAGCGCGACGGCGACGGCGCCCCCGGCGATCAGCGCGGCGAGCGCGGCGAGGCGCACCAGCGGGGAGAGCTGCGAGCGCAGGTCGGCGGAGGCAGCGGCGCGCGCCACGTCGCTCGCGGTGGCGGCGCGCTCCTTCCAGAGCAGCCGCATCAGCTCCATCAGCCCGAGGTAGAGGGCGGTGAGGCCCCCCAGCGCAACGGCGACCGTTACGAGGTCGTCCGTGCGGAACAGCGCCAACCAGCCCAGTACGACGGCCGCGACGGCGCGCGCGAGCCGCCCGGCGTTCGACGTTGGCGCGATCGCCAGCGTCCACGCCCGCAGCAGCACTTCGCCGGGATCGAGGCCGGCGAGGCGGGAGCTCGATGCGGCAGCCACGACGAGGCCGGCCGCGCCGAGCGCGAAGCTCCACGCCCGCAGGTCGCCGAGGAAGGCGTCCCACACACCCGCCGCCGCCGCGCCCCGGAGGTCGCCGCCGGCGAACTCATCGAGCGCTGCCTTGCCGACGTCGAGCGTCGCGATCGTCGCGGTAGCGACGATCGCGGTGGTGATCCCGATGCGCATGAGGGCGCGACGACGCCCGCGCGCGATCGCCCACGAGGCGGCGAAGGCGGCGAGCGCGAGCAGCGGCAGCGCCCCCGCGAGGAAGCGGATGCCGCGGGCGATGCCGAGCGTGGTGTCGAAGTACTCCGAGTCCGCGAGCTCGATCACGGCGCTGTCGAGCGAGGGCAGCGACTCGGCGAGCTCCGGGTTGAATCGCGCCAGCGTCACCTCGACGGAGATCGAGGCGTCCACGAGCTGGAGCACGATCGGTTCGTCGGAGAAGAGCGCACGGTGCGTCTGGAGCAGCGCCGTCTCGTAGAGCTGCTCGAACGCGGCGGTGCCGATCACCGCCTGCACCGCCGCCTCGAGCAGCGGGCGGGCCGCGATCAGGCCGGGGTCGCCCTGCTCGATCAGCTCCTCGACCAGGAAGTTGGAGACGAACTGCTGCACGTCCTCGTCGTCGAGGGCGCGTACCGCCCGCTCGGTGAAGCCGTCGCTGTCGACCAGGGCGTCGGCGGCCCAGAGCGCGAACAGCGCGGCGAAGAGCAACAGCGCGCCCGCTGCAAGCAGCAGCCACGAGGCGAACGGCCTCGGCGCGGCGCGGACCAGCCGCAGCGCGCGGTTCACGATGGCGCCCGCCACATCGGCTGCACTCGCTGCCTCACTCGCCGCCTCGCACTCGCTGCGAGGCGCACGATACGCAACCCGCGCCACGGGGGCATTCCCGGCATCGCCGACCGGCTCGGGCGCCGCGCGGCTTCGTATACGCGCTCGCCCGGCAGCGGGTAGCATCGCCCTCGAGGACGGCGCCCGTGGACGTGCTGCTCGAGGTCTCCGGTCTGGTGAAGCGCTTCGGTGGCCACGTCGCTGTCGATGGCGCGACGTTCGAGGTCGAGCGCGGTTCCATCACCGGGCTGATTGGCCCGAACGGCGCGGGCAAGACCACCTGCTTCAACTGCATCGCGGGCGCGCTCCGGCCGGACGGCGGCCGGGTGCGCTTTGCCGGCGAGGACATCACCGGTCTGCCCTCGTACCGCGTGTTCCGCCGCGGCCTGACCCGCACGTTCCAGATCCCGCAGGAGCTGGGCGCGCTCACCGTCCTCGAGAACCTCATGGTGGTGCCGGAGGAGCAGGCGGGCGAGCGCATCCAGGAGAGCTGGCTGCGGCCCTGGCGCGTCGCCGCGCAGGAGCGCGCCATCGCCGAGCGCGCGCACGAGGTGCTCGCCGAGGTGGACCTCGGCCACGAGGTGCAGAACCGCGCCGGGAACCTCTCCGGCGGCCAGCGCAAGCTGCTGGAATTGGGGCGCGCGCTGATGTCGAGCCCCAGCCTGATCCTGCTCGACGAGCCGAGCGCGGGCGTGAACCCCTCGCTGACGCTGCGCCTGATCGAACGCATCCGCGCGCTGCGCGATCGCTTCGGGATCACTTTCCTCGTGATCGCCCACGACATGGACCTGATGCTGCGCCTCTGCGAGCGGCTGATCGCGATGGCCGACGGCAGGGTGCTCGTCGCCGGCGAGCCGCAAGCCGTGCTGGAGAACGCCGAGGTGCAGTCCGCCTACCTCGGGGCACAGGCGCTGTGAGCGCGCTGCTCGAGGTCGACGCCGTCCGCGCCGGCTACGGCAGCGTGATGATCGTGCACGACGTCTCGCTGCATCTGGAGCGCGGCGAGCTGGTCACGATCATCGGGCCGAACGGGGCAGGCAAGTCCACGCTGCTCAAGGCGATCTTCGGGCTGCTGCCGGTCAGCGAGGGAGAGGTGCGCCTCGAAGGCAGCGAGGTCACCGACGAGATGCCGTCGCGCATGGTCCGGCTCGGCATCTCGTTCGTGCCGCAGACCGAGAACGTCTTCCCGTCGCTGACGATCCGCGAGAACCTCGCGATGGGCGGCTACCAGCGCAGCGGCGACGTCGCCGATCGCATCGCCGAGGTGCTCAGGCTCTTCCCGGAGCTGGCCGCGCGCCCGGGCGCGCGCGCCTCGCACCTCTCGGGAGGGCAGCGCCAGGCGCTCGCGATCGCGCGGGCGCTGATGCTCGACCCGAAGGTGCTGCTGCTCGACGAGCCGACGGCCGCGCTGTCGCCCGTGCGGCGCGGCGAGATCTTCGATCGCCTGCAGGCCGTGCGCGAGGGCGGCGTGGCGCTGCTGATGGTCGAGCAGAACGCGCGCGAGGCGCTGGCGATCTCGGACCGCGCCTACCTGCTGGTCGACGGCCGCAACGCGCACGAGCAACCCGGTCCGGAGATGCTCGCCAACCCCGAGGTCGGCCGCATGTTCCTCGGCCTCGACAGCGCCGAGGCGGGGAACGGCGCATGACCGAGATCGCGCAGCTCGTCCTCATCGGCCTCGTCGTCGGCTCGATCATCGGGCTGGGGGCGATGGGGCTGACGCTGGTCTACGGGGTGTTCAAGTTCGCGAACTTCGCGCACGCGGACCTGATGACGCTGGGGATGTACCTGGCGCTCTTCGTCTACGTCGACATCGGGCTGGTCGGCGGGCACATCGGGCCGTTCTCGTTCGGTTGGGGGATGATCGCGGCGGTGCTGTTCGCCTGGGCGGGCGTTGCAGCCGTCTCGGTGGGCGCGGACCGCTTCGTCTTCCGGCGGCTGCGCGCGCGCCAGACCGGCCTGCTCAACCTCGAGATCGCAGCGCTCGGCATCGCCATCGCGCTACAGGCCATCGTGCAGGCGATCTGGGGCTCCGCGCCGCTGCGCTACCACAACGAGATCCACCAGGCGTGGACCTTCGCCGGCGGCCTCAAGCTGAAGCCCGACCAGCTGCTGTTCATCGTGCTCATGCCGACGCTGGCGCTCGCGCTCTACCTGCTGCTCCACCGCACCCGGCTCGGCACGGCGATGCGCGCGACGGCGGACAACGCGCCGCTCGCGGAGGCGAGCGGCATCGACACGGAGCGCGTGCGGATGGCGACCTGGGTGATCGCCGCGGCGCTCACCGCGGTCGCGGGCGTGATGTTCGGCCTGCAGTCGCAGGTGCGCTTCGACGCGGGGTTCGAGTTCCTGCTGCTGCCGATGTTCGCGGCGGTCATCCTCGGCGGTATCGGGAACCCGTGGGGCGCGCTCGTGGGCGGGCTGATCGTCGGGATCTCGCAGGAGCTCTCGACGGAGTGGATTAACACCGGCTTCAAGCCGGCCGTGCCGTTCGTGCTGCTGATCGGGATGCTGATCGTGCGGCCGCGCGGGCTCTTCGGTACGTCGATCGGGGGGTCCGGCTGATGCCGCCGCTCGATCTGCTGACGCCGTTCGCGGGCGACCTGCCGCAGCTGATCACGTTCACCGGGAGCGTGAACTGGACGGTCGGCTTCCTCACGACGGCGGCGATCTTTGCCATCGTCGCGCTCGCCCTGAACGTGCAGTGGGGCTACACGGGCACGATCAACTTCGGCGTCGTCGCCTTCTTCGGCATCGGCGCCTACGCCAGCGCGCTGCTGACGCTCGACCCGCCCGGCCAGTTCGAGAGCTACGTGGGCGGCCTCGAACTGCCGATTCCCGTCGGCTGGATCGGCGGGGCGATCGCCGGAGGGCTGCTCGCGCTCGTTGTCGGCCTGCCGACGCTGCGCCTGCGCGACGACTTCCTCGCGATCGCCACCATCGGCATCGCGACCATCCTGCGGAGCATCGCCAACACGCAGGAAGGCCTCGTCAACCGCGCGCGCGGCCTCAACGGCATCCCCCGCCCCCTCGAGGGCGCGTCGCGGGAGCTCAGTATCGACTACGACCTCGTGCTGCTCGTCATGACAGGCCTGGCGCTGCTGGCGGTCTTCCTCGTCGTGCGCGGCGCCACCGCCTCTCCCTGGGGCCGCGTCCTGCGCGCGATCCGGGAGAACGAGGCCACCACGCAGTCGGTCGGCAAGATGACCACCAGCTACCGCATCCAGAGCTTCGTGCTCGGCGGCGCGCTGATGGGTCTCGCGGGCGCGATCTGGGCGCACCGCATCGGCACGATCGCACCCGACTCCTTCGACAACCTGACGACGTTCCTCGTCTGGACGATGGTGATGGTCGGGGGCAGCGGGAATAACCGGGGCGTCGTGTTGGGCGCGCTCGTCGTCGGCTTCGTCTGGTTCGGCCTGCCGCTGATCCAGGAGGAACTGCCCGACTTCCTCGGGACGCGCGTCTTCATGCTGCGACGGATCGCGATCGGCCTGCTGATCATCGGCTTCATCCTCTCCCGGCCGCAGGGGCTGCTCGCCGAGGAGTCGCGCGTCAGCCGCTTCGCGCCTCGAGGCGACGGTGGTGGAGGCAGCGGAGGCGGAGGCAGCGGCGGCTGGCTGGCCGCGCTGCGAGTGCGCCTGCGAGGGCAGCCCGGCAGCCGCGGGTAGCCCGCCGTCCTCGCTCCGGACGTGAAGCGGGCGGCCCGCAGGCCGCCCGCTCGCTTGCTCTGACTCGCGGCTCGCCCGGCCTATTCGAGGCTGAACGGCACCTCTCGGAGTGCGACGATCTCGCCGCCCTCGTACTGCCAGATCTCGATGTAACCCGAGGTCACGTCGCCGACGTCGTTCCAGTCGAGCGATGTGGCGGCGCCCTCGTAGTTGATGTCGTCGCCGTCGCCCGCGGCTTCGAGGGCGGCCTCGATGCTGTCGCCGCCGGGGGTGAAGGCATCGCCGCCGGGGGCGCCGATCCGGGCGAGCTGGTCGCGGATCGCCGCACCCTCGGTCGAGCCCGCGGCCTCGGCCGCGAGCGCGATCGCGATCGTGGCGTCGTAGGCCTCACGCACGAACGGGAGCGTCGGCAGTTCGCCATACTCGGCCTCGTAGGCCGCGTTCCACGCCGCCGCCGAGGGCGTCTCCGGGCCGCTGCCCGGCGAGGTGCCCTTGGAGCCGTTCAGGTACTCGGCGCCGATCCCGTCGATCAGGTCCTGGCTCTTCGTGCCGTCGACGAAGAGGAAGCGCGTGAAGATGTCGTTCTCGATCGCCTCGCGGATGAACACGAGCGCCTCATCGGGGAAGCCGATCGCGACCAGGACGTCGCCACCGCCGCCGGCCGCCTGCTGCAGCTCGGCGAGGTACGAGGTCTGACCGTCGGCCGAGTACGACGCCGCCGTCGCGGTGCCGCCGAAGGCAGCGGTGAAGGCGTCGGAGAGCCCCTGCCCGTAGGCGTCGTCACGGAAGATCACGCCCACGTTGCTGATGCCCTCGTCGGCCGCGAGCTGCGCGAGGACCACGCCCTGCGCGGCGTCCGACGTGGTGCTGCGGAACAGGTAGCCGCTGTCGTTCGCGGTGGACAGCGCCGGCGAGGTCGCCGAGGGCGAGATCACGGGAATGCCCGCCCCGCCCGCGACACTCTCGGCGACCGCGAGCGTGACGGTGCTGGAAAGCGGTCCGACGATCGCGTGGACGCCCTCGACGTCGATCAGGCGGCGTGCTTCCTCGACGCCCTGCGTCGGGTCGACGCGCGTGTCGCCGGTGACGAGGACCACGTCCTGCCCGTTGACGCCGCCGGCGTCGTTGATGTGCTTGATGGCGAGGTCGGCGCCCGTCTGGATCACCGGCCCGAACTCGGCGAGCGGGCCCGAGAAGTCCGCGAGGAAGCCGATCTTCAGCTGCTCGCCCTCGTCCTCCTCGCAAGCCGCGGCGGCCACCGTCAGCGTGGCGATCAGCGCCAACAGCAGTGCGAACCGCCCCGGCGTGCGTAGCCAGAATCCCCTCATCGCGTCCCCCTCATACTCACCGCCGGCGCGCGCCGGCATCCATGCGTGAAGCCTGCGCCTGATTATCTCAGGAATCAAGCATCAGAATGCGCTCGATCGTGTCCGGCCCGCTCGTGCAGCGCGTCACTCGAGGCTGAACGGCACGTCCCGCAGCGAGGCGATCCCGCCGTCCCGGTATTCCCAGATCTCGATGAAGCCGGAGGTCACGTCTCCGACCTCGTCCCAGTCGAGCGTGGTCGCGGCGCCGTCGTAGTTGATGTCGTCGCCGTCGTCGAGGGCCTCGAGGGCGGCGCGGATGCCGTCCGGGCCGGGGATGACCGTCGTGCCGCCGGGCGTGGCGATGCGCGTGAGCTGGTCGCGGATCGCCGCGCCGTCGGTGGACTCCGCGGCCGCCGCGGCGAGCGCGATCGCGATCACGGCGTCGTAGGTCTCGCGCACGAAGGGCAGGGTCGGCAGCGCGCCGTACGCGTCGATGTAGGAGGCGTTCCAGGCCTCGGTCGCGGGTGACGCCGGCCCACTGCCGGGCGCGGTGCCCTTCGAGCCATCGAGGAACCCGCCACCGATCGCATCGACCAGGTCCTGACTCTTCGTGCCGTCCACGAAGAGGAAGCGCGCGAAGATGTCGTTCTCGATCGCCTCGCGGAGGAACACCTCCGCTTCCTCGGGGAACGCGATGGCGACGAGGACTTCGGCGCCGCCGCCGGCCGCCCGCTGGAGTTCGGCGAGGTACGAGGCCTGACCGTCCGGGTTGTAGGCGACCGCCGTGACGGTCCCCCCAAAGGCGCTGCCGAAGACCTCGGAGAGGCCCTGGCCGTACGCGTCGTCGCGGAACAGCACGCCGACGTTGCTCAGGCCCTCGTCGGTCGCGAGCTGGGCGA
This sequence comes from Dehalococcoidia bacterium, assembly GCA_965207415.1. Lineage (GTDB taxonomy): Bacteria > Chloroflexota > Dehalococcoidia > UBA2979 > UBA2979 > VXMT01. The sequence goes on along the minus strand of CBDBMD010000003.1, from coordinate 1,456,710 downwards.
GCACGACGCCCTGCGCGGCGTCCGAGATCGTGCTGCGGAACAGGTACCCGTTGTCGTTCGCTGTGGACAGCGCCGGCGAGGTCGCCGAGGGCGAGATCATGGGGATGCCCGCCTCGCGCGCCACGCTCTCGATGACTGCGAGCGTGACGCTGCTTGCAAGCGGTCCGGCGATCGCGTGCACGCCCTCGACGTCGATCAGGCGGCGCGCCTCCTCGACGGCCTGGGTCGGATCGACGCGCGTGTCCCCGGTGACGAAGACCACGTCCTGGCCGTTCACGCCGCCGGCCTCGTTGAGGTGCGTGATGGCGAGCTCGACGGCGTTGCGCGTCAGCGGCCCGAACTCGGCGAGCGGGCCGGAGAAGTCGCCGAGGACACCGATCTTGAGTTGCTCGCCCTCGTCGTCATCGCACGAGGCGGTCGCCAGGCTCAACGAGGCGATCAGCGCCAGCAGCGCGGCGAGCCGCCCGAATCTGGAAATCCACTGCCGGGTCATGGTTTCCCCCAGACCTATCCATAGGGAACGACCTTCTTGATACCACGAACCAACCACGAACGTGCGTGCGGGGCAGCCTGCCGCCTCACCTTCAGCTCTCGAATGCGAGGTCCATCCAGCGGTGCTCGATGCCGGCATCGAGGAACAGCCCGCCTCGCGCGACATAACCCAGGTGCTCGTAGAACGGCAGCGCGTGCTCCTGCGCGGCCAGCGTGATGCCGCTATGGCCGCGCCGTCGCGCCGCCTCGTGCAGCGCCTCCATGATCGCGACGCCGTAATGCCGGCCGCGCAGTTCCGCGAGGACGGCGACGCGGCCGATGTGCGGGTAGCCGTGCGGCGGCTCGCTCGCGTGGTCCAGCAGCAGCCGCGCCGTCGCCACGGGCCGCCCGTCGAGGCGGCCGAGCACATGCACGACGCGCTCGCTGATCCCGGGGGTGGCAGGGTCGGCGTCGTAGCCGTCGATCTCCTCGTCCTCGGGGACCTGCTGCTCCTCGATGAATACCGCGCGCCGCACCGCGATCGCCTCGGCCAGCTGCTCCGCCGTCTCGATCGTGAGGACGCGGAAGCCGGGGGCGACGAGGCGCTCGAACTCCTCGGCGGACTGGAGCAGCAGTTGCGCGTCGATGCCGTCCAGCCAGCGGCCGTGCTTGTAGCCGGTCTCCCGCTCATGCCCGACCTCCTCGAAGCCGAACGAGCGCACGAGGGCGCGACTGGCCTCGTTGCCCGCCTCGATCCAGGCGATGAGCGCGTGCAAATTGCGCGCCCGCGCCTGCTCGATCAGGGCTGCCAGCAGGCGCCGCCCGACACCGCGGCGCTGGAACGCCGGATCGACGTAGAAGGTGACCTCGCGCGTGAAGCGGTAGCCAAACTTGCGGCGATAGGGCGACGTGTAGGCGAACCCCGCGACCGATTCAGGTCCGACGGCGACGAGCACGACCTCGTCGCGCTGCTGCTCGAACCAGGCGCGCCGCTGTGCGTCGTTCCAGGGCCAGTCGTCCCAGGTCGCGACGCCCTCGAGGATTTCGCGGTTGTAGATGCGCTGGATGGCCGGCAGGTCGTCCGCGCGCGCGTCGCGAATGAGGATCTCGAGAGGGTCAGTCACGGCTGTCGCTGCCGCCGCGGAGGCCGTCGAGCAGCGCCTCGAGGTCGGTGTCGGGGGCGAGCGGGACGACGATGCTGCGGCGCGGCGACTCCACCGTGCGCGAGATGTGTCCGTGGCCCGTCAGGTCCTCGGCGAGCATCGCGTCGCCGACGCCGAGGCGGCGCGTCTCGCCGCCGGCGATCTCGACCTCCAGCGCGCCGCTGGTGGTGATCACGAACTGCCGCCGCGAGGCGTTGTGCCAATCCGCGTCGTGCTCCTCCGGGGCCTCCCGGAAGTCGAGTGTATCTACGGGAAACGCCATCGAGAGTCCGCCCTCGATGGGGATCTCGAGGTCCTCGAAGTGGGACTCGCCATCGTCGCCGCTGTAGAGCCGGACCACGCGCACCATCAGGCGCTCCATTCTGCGGGCTGCGCCCGCCGCAACTCGGGGAGCAGTTCGTCGGAGATCAGTCGCATGCTGGCCAGCGAGTCCTCGGCGGGCAGGCCGGCCCAGTGCGTGCGGATGATCAGCTCGGTCACGCCCAGCTCCTCCCAGAGCGGCCGCAGCTGCTCGTAGCACTCCTCGGGAGAACCGAGCACGAAGCGATCCGAGAGCAACTCCTCGAACGGCGCGCTGAACTGCTCCTCACCCGGCATCACCTCGTCCTGACCCCAGCGCGAGTAGTCCGCGTACTTCCCCCCGAGGGCGGGACCGGCCAGCCGCAGGGCCGTCTCGCGGTCCGGCGCACAGAAGACCTCGCGCATGGCGGGCAGCGCCGCGGGCGCGCCCAGCCCGGCCGCCGCGCGTTCCTCGCGGTAGAGCGCCAGCTGGCGGCGCACGGTCTCGAGGGTGGCGTGCGGGTTGACGAACCAGGCGTCGCCGAGGCGCGCGGCGCGGCGCACGGCGGCGTCGCTGTTGGCCGCGATCCAGATCGGCGGATGCGGCTGCTGCACGGGGCGCAGGTTCATGCGCACGCCGTCCAGCCGCGTGACCTCGCTCTCGTGGCTGACGGAGTCCTCGGTCCAGAGCCGCTTCACAAGCGCCAGCGTCTCCTCGAAGCGCGCGACGCGCTGGCCGCGAGGCACGCGGAAGGCGTCGAACTCGATGTCCCGGTAGCCGAGGCCGATGCCGAAGACGAAGCGGCCGCCGCTGATCACGTCGAGGGTGGCGACGGTCTCGGCGACGTAGACGGGGTTGTGGAGGTTGAGCAGCAGGATGCCGAGGCCGACCGTCATCTCGCCGGCCTCGGCCTGCAGGCGGGCGAGGAACGGGACGAGTTGCAGGCCCTGGTTGTCGCCCTCGTTGAGGTAGTGCTGGCCGCTGAACAGCGAGTCCCAGCCGGCGTCGCGCGCCAGCCGCACCATCGCCGCTTGCTCCTGGAAGGCGGCGACCATGTCCGTGTCGAGGTGCTGCTGGCTGGTCAGGAAGAGCCCGACGCGCATCGTGCCTCCAGTCGCGCGGCAATGAGGCGAGGCCGGCTCAGCTCATGTACACGTGCTGAACGGCGACGCCCAGTCCCGAGGCCCGCGAGAGCCGCCCGTCGGCGGTCAGCAGGGGCAGCGCGAGGGCGTCGGCGACGGCCACGTAGAAGGCATCATAGGCGCTGACGTTGTGGCGGTACTGCCAGGCGGAGCGCGCGAACTCAGCGTGCGGAAGGCGCTCGACCGGCCACAGCTCGAGGTCGTCGATCGCCATCAGCGCGCGCGCCTCGTCGAGGCGCCCGTGCAGCACGGCCTTGCGCAGCACCGATACCACCTCGACATCGATCAGCTCGGGCGCAGCAAGGGGGGCGCTCGCCATGGTGTCGGCGAGCGCGAGTCCGAGCGGGGTCTTCAGGAGGTACTCGACGGCGACCGAGGCGTCGACGACGTATCCGCTCACCCAAGCTCCGTTTCGCGTTCGGAGCGCTCTGCGACGAGCAGGTCGGCAGCAGCGATGCCGAGATAGGTCGTCGGGCGCTGCGCCAGGCGGCGGTGCCACTCCGCCCTCGCCAGCTCGCGCTCGACGGCGTTGAGCACGGCGGCGCTGAGCGTGATCTGGTGTTCGCGCGCGTGGAGGCGCAGACGTTCGTGGAGCGAGTCGGGCACGTTCTTCACCTGTAGGTTCGCCATGTCATGATAATAGCATGCTCGCAGCATGCTGGCGACACCCCAGCAGCTACCCCGCGGGCGCCCGACCGTAAACCGTGAAGCCGTCCGCGGTGTCCTCGAAGCGCGCGTTCGCGGGGTACGTCAGCACCGTGCGCATCATCATCGCGTCCCCGGCCGAGCCCCCGACGCTCAGGATGACGGCGAGGAAGGCCGCGCCTTCGATGAGGCTGCCCGAGGGCGCTACGGCAATCACTGCCAGTAGCACCACGGTCAATCCCACCAGCGGCGCGAGGCCGGCCACGAGGTAGCCGCTTCGCCTGAGGTACGAGCCGGGAGCCGCTGCGTACAGGACCGGGCCGAACCGCGTGGTCCACTTCGCGCCGAACTTCGGCCGCGCGCCCAGTGCGAGGAAGGCGACCGCGTGCGCTGCCTCGTGCAGCGCGAGCCCGCACACCAGCCCGAGGACCAGGCTTCCGAGGTCGAGGCTGATCGAGGAGACGCCCGACGCCAGGTAGTTGATCGCGATTGCGACGTTCGCCGTCAGGACCATCGCGACCAGGGAGAGCACGAAGAGCAGCAAGATCACCCGGCGCCGCACCTGGCCGAGGTCCCAGCGGCCGATCTCCTCGTAGCCCTCCGGCAGCGTCACGGCCACCTCGCCGCCCCCGGTCGGGCGGCTACCCCGCCACCGCCGCGTGCGCGCCCTCGGCCACCGTCGCCGTCAGGTCGGAGACGCGGGCGACGCCGTCGAGGTCGAAGCAGTGCGTGTAGAGGCGGTCCGTGGCTTCGTCGCTCAGCACGCGCGTGCAGCAGTCCTCGAACTTCGTGCGGAAGTCGGCCTCCGGGATCGGGGAGCGTGCGCCGCCCGTGCCGATTGCCTCCTCGACGCGCCAGTCGTGCGTGGCGCCGTCGCGGGTGGCGATCTCGACGCGCACCGCGAGGCGCTCGTCGGACTCGCGCGGGACGCCCGGCTCGATGCTCACGCCGGGCATCAGCGCCTGCACGGCGGCGTCGGTCGCCTCGCTGTCCTCGAAGTGGGTGAGCCGCAGCGCGCCGTCGTGTACGGCGCGGGCGACGCAGTACTGGACCGAGAACTTGCCCTCGAGGCCGGTTCGCACTTCCGGGCGGTCGATGTGCGGGATGCGGCTCGGGTGGGCGAGCACGCGCACGGACACGATGTCCTCGGGGGCGATGTTCCGGGCCGAGACCAGCGCGCGCACGGCATCGATCGGCGCGTGCGTGCTGCCGCAGCAGGGGTACGGCTTCACGCCGACGCCCGGCTCGACTACGGAGAGTGGGTCGGCCCACTCCCCAAGCACGCGCGAGGCGTCGTACGTTCCCGCGCCGTTGTAGACCTCGAAGAAGCCCATCTCGTGCTCGAAGGCGGCCTCACCGGCGGTGAAGCCCTCGCGCGCGAGCAGCGCGGCGAAGGCGCCGTTGCGCGAGGCGTGCCCGACGTGCAGCGGCTTGGTCATCGTCCCGAAGTTGGCCTTCAGCCCGCTCGCGAACGAGGCGGCGATCGAGAGCGCGGTCGCTGTCTCCTCCTCGCTCAGCCGCAGCAGCTTCGCAGAGGCGGCCGCCGCACCGAAGACGCCGAGCGTGGCGGTGGGGTGCCAGCCCTTGTCGTAGTGGTGGAAGTTGACGGCGAGGCCGATCTTGCACTCCGTCTCGAAGCCCGCGACGTAGGCGAGCAGCAGCTCGCTCCCGCTCGCCCCGTACGCCTCGCCGAGGGCGAGCAGCGCGGGGACGAGCGGCGCCGAGGGGTGCCCGCCGAGCACGTCGTTCACGTCGTCGAAGTCGAGCGCGTGCGCCGCGACGCCGTTGACGAGTGCGGCGCTGAGCGGCCCGCTGCGGCGGCCGAGGCCGAGCAGCAGGCACGGCCCCTCCTCGCGGTCGGCGCCCACGGCCGCCATCGCCAGCCTTGGCGCGGCCTCCTGGGAGCCGGCGATCGCGCAGGCGATCGCGTCGGCGATGCCGAGTTGCGCCCAGCGCACCGCCTCGCCATCGAGGTCCGTGCGGTCGAGCGCCGAGATGGCGGTTGCGAGGTCGCGTGCGAGGGTCATGGTGGGCCTCCGTCCGTGGAGCGCGGCGTGCCCTCGATTCTACGGCCTCGGGATCGCCCGGACCGCGCGGCCGCGCCGGGCTAGAATCGCCGCCGTGCGGACCCGGCGGTCCGCGAGGAGGGCGCAGTGACCGAGGCGCAACCGACCGAGGCGCGACGGGCGGGGCCGCTGGCCGGCACGCGGGTGCTCGACATCTCGCAGATCATCGCGGCGCCGCTGGCCGGGATGCTGCTCGCCGACATGGGCGCCAACGTCGTCAAGGTCGAATCGCCTCGCGGCGACCGCACGCGCCGCAGCGGCAGCATCGCGCCGGGCACCAGCAAGCGCTTCCAGTGGCTCAACCGCGGCAAGCGCAGCCTCGTGCTCGACCTCGAGCGGCCCGAGGCGCGCGAGCTGCTCTACGAGCGGCTGCTGCCGCGCTTCGGGGTGGTCATCAACAACTTCCGGCTCAACGTCGCGCGCTCGCTCGGCATCGACTACGAGACGATCGCGGCGCACCGCCCGGACGTGATCTACGCCCGCATCACCGGCTTCGGCGCGAGCGGCCCGCTCGCCGACGACCCGGCGATCGACCTGATCGTGCAGGCCTACTCCGGAATGATGGCCGACGAGGGCCGCCTCGATGCCGATGGCACCCCGATCGGCACGCAGTCGATGTGGGTGGCCGACCTGATCGCCGGGGTCGGGACCGCCCTCGGCGTGGTCGGGGCGGTGCACCACCATGCACGCACGGGCGAGGGACAGCTCGTTGACGCCTCGCTGCTGCGCGGGGCGATGGCCGCGATCGGCAGCTCGGTGATGCGCGAGCCGGTCTCCGACGCCGTCTTCAGCGCGCCCGCCTTCGAGCGCGTGCGCGGCCTCATAGAGGACGGCGCGGGCTTCGCCGAGGTCACCGACGCCTGGGGCGAGGGCAGCCCGTTGCGCCAGCTTGGCGCGGTACGGCGGCTCTACCAGTCCGTCTACATGGCGAAGGACGGCCCGCTCGTCCTCGGCGCGACCTCGCCCGGGCACCGCGAAGCGATCCGCGGCGTCCTCGGCACCCGCGACGAGGGCGGCGACGACGCGGACTTCGACCCGCTCGACCCGGCGATGCTTGCGGATGTCGAGGAGCTGCGGAAGGAGCTGGCGGCGCTGATCCGCGAGCGGCCCGTTGCCGAGTGGGTCGAGGCGTTCCGCGCCGCCGGCGCGCCGGTCGCGCCGATGCACTTCTCGCCGCAGCTCGCCGACGACCCGCAGGCCGGCCCGCTGTTCGCCGAGATCGACGACCCCATCACGGGAGAGCAGCAGCAACTCGCCTCGCTGTTCGAGATGTCCGCCACGCCGGTGCAGGCCGCCGGCCCCGCGCCACCGCTCGGCCGCCACGGCGCCGAGGTGCTGCGTGAGGCCGGGCTCAGCGACGCGGAGATCGAGGCGCTGCGCGCCTGCGGTGCGGTGGGCGAGGGCGCGTAGTGTAGAATAGACCGGTCAAAACGACTGGTAGGAGAGAACCATGCGCGAGATTCAAGCGACCGAGGCGCGGACACGGTTTGCCGAGATCCTGCGCGATGTCGAGCACGGCGAGACCGTCGCGATCACGCGCCACGGGAAGACCATCGTTCACATGGTCCCCGCTCAGGCTCGGGAGCGGGCTGAGCGCGAAGAAGCGGTAAACCGATTCCTCGAGTGGCGGGCTAGTCGGGCGCCCACGGGGATGACCCGGGAGGAGATTCTCGCGGCTCGTCATGAGGGGCACCGCATGTGAGCCGTCTCGTTCTCGACGCTTCTGTCGCAGCGTCATGGCTCCTCGAGGATGAGTTCGATCCGGGTGCCGAAGCAGCCATCGCGCAGCTCAGCGAGGAAGGGGCTGTTGTGCCGCCACTCTGGCACTACGAGGTGCGAAACACACTGCTGGTTGCCGAGAGACGGGGCCGTCTCGGCGGAAGTGACGCCGTTCAACTTCTGGACAAACTGACATGGTTGCCCATCGAAACGGATCGAGAGGCCGATCTGCAGGTGGCCCTCAACCTCGCGCGGGACCACGGTTTGTCCTTCTACGACGCGATGTACCTGGAACTGGGTGTGCGCCGCGGAGCGCCGCTGGCCACGCTTGATGCGGAATTGGCTCGTGCCGCCACTGCTGAGGGCCTGGACGTCTCGCCGTCGTAGCCGCCAGGCTGCCGGTTCTCCGTGGCCGTCGAAGGGGGAGCAGCATGAAGGTCGGACTGCGGGTGCCGATGTTCGGCTGGCGGGCGACGTCCGACCACATCGAGGCGCACGCGCGCGCCGCCGAGGCGCACGGCTTCGACTCGCTCTGGGTCTCCGATCACGTCGTGATGCCGCGACAGCACGACAGTGAGCACCGCGCGCCCTTCAAGGTCGATGAGGCGTTCCTCGAGCCGCTCACGACGCTGGCCTTCCTCGCCGCAATCACCGAGCGCGTCGAGCTCGGCGTCTCCGTGCTCGTCGTGCCGATGCGCCAGCCGGTGCTGCACGCCAAGATCCTCGCCAGCCTCGACCACCTCGCCGCCGGCCGGGTGATCCTCGGCGCGGGCGTGGGCTGGGCGCGCGAGGAGTTCGAGGTGCTCTCGATGCCGTGGGACCGGCGCGGGCGGCGCACCGAGGAGATGCTGCAGCTCTACCGCGCCTTCTGGACCGGCGAGCCGGTCGACTTCGAGGGCGAGTTCCACCGGGTGGACGGCTGGACTTCGCGGCCGGTCCCGCCGCGTCGGTTGCCGATCTGGATGGGCGGCAACAGCCCTCAGCAGTTCCGCCGCGCCGCCCGCTGGGGCGACGGCTGGATCTCCCGAGGCGCGGAGGCGCCGCTGCTGCGCAAACACATCGACATGCTCCACGACGCCGCCGAGGCCGAGGGCCGCGATCCCGCCGAGTTGACGGTCGCGATCCACTCGCACGTCGTGATCACCGCCGACGGGATGGAGGCCGCTGCCGAGGGTCTGGCGGCGCTTCGCGACGAGGGGGTGCAACACGCGCTCACGACCGTCGACTTCCGCGAAACCGACCGCGTTCCCGAGCTGATCGAGCGCTTCGGCCAGGACTACCTCGCGGAGCTGCAGCGCGACTGATCGCCCGTCCCGACAGGAGAGTCCGTCGAGCACGAGGCTGGCCACCGCAGCATCTCGCGGCTCGCGGTGTCCACAATCGTTCAAGTATTGTTGACTCAATGAATATTGACTAATAGTCGTGTCGAGTCCACACTTCGATTCCGGAGGAGCGAGGATGTCGGAGCACCGGACCGAGCGCCTGAAGCGCGGCGTGCTGAGGCGGGCGCGGCTGCACGCCGCCCTCGGCGATCCGTACCGCCTCGCGATTGTCGAGGCGCTTGCGCTATCCGATCGCTCGCCCGGAGAACTCGGCCGCGAGCTGCGCATTCCCTCCAACCTGCTCAGCCACCACGTGGATCTCCTGGTGCGCGAAGGGCTTGTCGATCGGCGGCCCTCGGCGGGAGACCGCAGGCGACGCTACCTGCGGCTGCGCCGCAAGCGCCTCGGTGGCCTGCCGCTGCGGACACGCGTGCCGCTCTCGACGCACTCGAAGGCAGACGACGGTGGCGTGCTGTTCGTGTGCACGCACAACTCGGCGCGCTCCCAGCTCGCCGCCGCGCTGTGGCGCCAGCGCTCGGAGCCGGCCGGCCTGCCGCAGGCGCTGTCCGCGGGCACCAGGCCGGCACAGCGCGTGCACCCGCTGGCGCTCGCCGTCGCCGAGCGGCGCGGGCTCGACTTGCGCGACGCGGTGCCGCGGCACATCGAGGAGATCGAGGAGGTCCCGCGCCTCGTCGTCACCGTCTGCGACGAGGCGCACGAGGAGTTGCCCATCCGCCGCAAGGTGCCGCGCCTCCACTGGTCGCTGCCGGACCCGGCGGCCCTGGGCGATGAGCGCGCGTTCGAGAAGACCGCCGACGTGCTCGGCGCCCGCATCGCGGGGCTGAGCGCCGCCATCGGCGATGCAGCCTGACGAGGAAGTAGCCGGTCCGCACGTGCGGCCGGAGGACGACGAGGGATCGCGCGCCGGGCGCGCCACGGACGAGGGGGGCGACATGACCACCGAGGCGGCGACGGTTGACGAGTTCGATCGCGGGCGGCTGGTCGCGATCGCGCAGCGCACGGTCGACATCAACGCGGCGCTGGATCGCCTCGAGCGCGACTTCCGGGGCATCTTCAACCGCGAGACGATCGAGCGCTTCATCTACGACTCCGCCGCGCGGCTGGGCGAGGCGAAGGTCACGACCTATGTCCCGATCATCGCAGAGCGCTTCGCGAAGGAGCGGCTCAAGGCCCTCGCGCGCGTCGAGGGGCGGATGCTGACGACGATCCCGAGCGTGCTCTTCCTCTGCACGCACAACGCGGGCCGCTCGCAGATCGCGGCCGGCTGGGTGAAGCAGCTCGTCGGCGACCGCGTCCTCGTCTGGTCCGGCGGCTCCGACCCGACCAGCGAGGTCAACCCCGCCGCCATCGAGGCGATGCACGAGGTCGGCATCGACATCGCGCAGGAGTTCCCGAAGCCCTGGACCGATGAGATCGTGCGCGCCGCCGACGTGGTCGTCACGATGGGCTGTGGCGACGCCTGCCCGATCTACCCGGGCGTGCGCTACATCGACTGGGAAGTGGACGACCCGGCCGAGGCAGGCCTCGATGCGGTCCGCGCTATCCGCGACGACATCGAGGGCCGCGTGCGCACGCTGGTCGAGGAGCTGCAGCTGGCAGCGAAGTCCGGCGCCGCCTAGTCTGCGCCGAAGGCGGCGCACCCGCGCCTCCGAAGGGGGCGCGATGGGCATCACGGTCGGCCTCGACGGCTGTCCCGGCGGCTGGATTGCCGCCGTCGTCGACGACGGACGGCTGGCCGCCATCGAGTACCGCGAGTCGGCGCGCGCCGCCCTCGAGGCGTACCCGGACGCCGAGGCGTTCGCCTTCGACATCCCGATCACTCTCAGCGCGGACGGCAAGCGCGAGGCCGACATTGCGGCCCGCGAGTTCCTCGGCGAACGACGGAACAGCGTGTTCTGGTCGCCGCTCCGCGCGGTGCTCGACGTGGACGCGAGTGCGTTCGCGACGCATCGGGAGGCGTACGCCGAGGCGCGATGGGTGTCCATGCGCGCCAGCGGAGGCAGGCAGAGCCTCTCCTCCCAGAGCTTCATGCTCGTCCCGAAGATTCGCGAGGTAGACGCCGTCGCCGCTGGGGATGCACGCGTCTACGAGGCGCATCCCGAGGTCACGTTCACCGCGCTCGCCGGAGGGCGCACGTTGCCCTCGAAGAAGACGTGGGACGGGCTGATGCAGCGGCGCGCGCTGCTCGCCGCGGCCGGCCTCGAGGTTCCCGACCTCGTCGGCGAGGCGAGCCGCCACGGGTCCGCCGACGACATCGTGGACGCGGTGGCGTGCGCCTGGACGGCCGCGCGCATCGCCCGCGGCGAGGCCCGCTCGCTGCCCGATCCGCCTCAGCGCCTCGAGGGGCGCGAGGTGGCGATCTGGTACTGAGCCCCGCACTCCTCAGTACGCGCCCTGCGTCTCGAAGACCCGGCGCGGGTTGGTGACGAGCATCTGCTCGAGGTGGGCCTCGCTGATTCCGGCATCGAGCATGGCGGGTGCGATCACGTCCGGGATGTAGGTCGAGGTCCAGTTCGGGTTCGCCTGACGCAGCGCCTGCACCTGCCCCCAGTGGATGCAGCACATGCTGTCGTGCGAGAGCACGATGCGGTCGGCGTAGCCGTCGGCGCAGAGCTCCGCGATCACCTCGATGCGGCCCTGCGAGTCGTGCCAGTCCGGGCTGCCGATCTCGATGCCGAAGTTGTCGACGCCGATCAGGCTGCCGGCGTCCATCAACTGGCGGTAGAAATCCGGCGTCGGCTCGTTGCCCTGGTGCCCGATGATCGTGCGCGAGAGGTCCACGCCCTCCTCGCGGAAGATGCGCTGCTGCTCCAGGCCGAACGCCTGCGGCATCGCGTGCGTCGTGATCGGCACGCCGCTGCGGCGGTGGGCGCGCGCCCCGGCCCGCAGAATGGCCTCGTTCACCTCGTCCAGCGTCATGTGCGAGGCGAGCTTGATGATGCCCGCGCGCACCGAGCTGTCGCCGATGCCCTGCTCGATCTCGCGCACGAAGGCGTCCGCCAGCTCGTCCGGGTCGCGGCCCTGCCAGTAGAGCGGTACGTTCCAGTACATCCCCGTCGCCACGATGATGTTCACATCCGTCGAGGCCTGCACCTGCTCGATCAGCGCGATGTCGCGCCCGAGGTTCGCCGGTGTCACGTCGACGACGCTGCCGACTCCGCGCTCGTCGAGCTGGGCGAAGCGCGTGGTCGCGGCCTCGAGGCAGGCCGGAGCGTCGTTGAGTTCGGGCCAGTTCGCGAAGACGTCCGTCCCGCCGAGCGAGATGTGCTCGTGCATGAACGTGCGGCCGAGCTCGGAGGTCTCGACCGGGCCTCGGGCGGTGTTGACGGTGGGCATCGTGTCGCTCCTCTCGCCGGTCGCGATCGCGATCCTCCCGCAGCATAGCGCCGGCGATCGGCCGTCGGGCCCGGTCCGCACGGGAGTGCGGACCTACAATGGAGGGTGGAGGGGTGCCCGAGTGGTTTAAGGGAGCGGTCTTGAACACCGTCACAGCGCAAGTTGTCGTGGGTTCGAATCCCACCCCCTCCGCCAACCGCCTTCCTCGTCCGCCTCGGCGCGCTATGCTCCGCCGGACGAAGTGAGGCGCGGTCGGTTCGCAGGGGGGCGTGCGATGGCCGAGGGAGTCGATACGCTGGTGACGCCGCAGATGCGCGAGGCGCTCGACGTCTGGAGCGAGCCGTCCTGGTCGCTGCCGATCGAGACCTCGGACATCCGCCGCTGGGCGATCGCGACCTACTACCCGGAGCAGCCGCCGCGCCTGTTCTGGGACGAGGAGTACGCGAAGACGACGCGCTGGGGCGGGATCGTCGCGCCTCCCGAGTTCAACCCCTTCGCCTGGATGATCGACACGCCGAAGGAGCGTCGGTTCTGGGACGCGGATAACAATCTGCCGCGCCCGTCGCTCCCTCCCGACCCGAACCTGCCCGGTCAGCACGGCATGAACGGCGGGCAGGAGGATGTCTACGGCGTTCCGATGCGGCCCGGCGACACCATCGCGGAGACGTTCGCGCTGACCAAGTGGGACGAGCGCACGGGCCGCCTCGGCCTGACGCTGTTCACCTATACGAGCATTCGCTGGGAGAACCAGCACGGCGAGCTGGTGCGCCTGCGCACCTCGATCAACATCCGCTACTAGGTTCCGGGCGACCGGGATCCCCCTCACCCTCGCCCTCTCCCGCCAGGGGAGAGGGGACCGGACGCTGCGGCGATCCGGAGCCCGCTTACGCTCGCCCTCTCCCGCCAGGGGAGAGGGGACCGGACGCTGCGGCGACCCGGATCCCCGGCACTATCGCCGCCTCCCACCTGGCTCGCCGCAACACAGCGCGGCGCTGGTGTAGCATCGCCGAGGGCTCGCGCGCGGGCGCGAAGCGGCGCTTGAGGAGGCCGGCTGATGGGGACGCCACCTACCCAGGACGAGGTGCTTGGCTACTTCGACTCCCTGAGCAACTGGGGGCGCTGGGGGGATGACGACCTCCTCGGCACGCTCAACCTGATCACTCCCGAGAAGCGCAAGCAGGCCGCCTCGCTGGTGCAGGAGGGCGTCAGCGTCTCCTGCTCCCGTCAGATCCCCTACCCGGGCCCGATGGCGATGGGCGCCTCCAACCCGCTGGTCCACATGGTCCAGACCGGCGAGCGCTACGCCCTCGGCGACAACCCCGGCCACCCGCTCTTTCCCGGTGTCGAGATGCTCGAGTGGGCCGCGGAGCACGTTGCCTTCGTCTTCCACGGCATGGTCTTCACGCACATCGACGGCCTCGCGCACGTCTTCTTCAAGGGCCAGATGTACAACGGCCGTCCCGCCGCGCTGGTCAAGGCTTCCGAGGGCGCCACGGTCCAGACCTCGGACGTGATGAAGGACGGCATCATGAGCCGCGGCGTGCTCCTCGACATCGCCCGCGTGAAGGGCGTCACGACGCTCGAGCCCGGCGACCACGTCTTCCCCGAGGACCTCGAGGCCGCCGAGGAGGCGCAGGGCGTGCGCGTGGAGCCGGGCGACGTTCTGCTGCTGCGCACCGGCCACGGCGCGGCGGTCGATGCGGCCGCAGCCTCGGGCGCGGAGCCGCCGCACGAGCACTCCGGCTACAACGCGGCCTGCCTGCCCTGGATCCGCGAGCGGGACGTCGCGCTGCTCGGCTCGGACGTGATCCAGGACGCCACGCCGCCGGGCGACTACCCCAAGACGATGCTGCCGGTGCACCAGGTCTCGCTTGTCGCGCTCGGCCTGCGGCTGATCGACAACGGCCACCTCGAGCGGCTCGCCGAGGCCTGCGCGGAGCGCAACCGCTGGGAGTTCTGCCTGACGCTGAACCCGCTGCGCCTCGCGCAAGGGACCGGCTCGCCCGCCAACCCGATCGCGACGTTCTAGCCTCGAGGCGGCATGTCGCCGGAAGCAGCAGCACCCGACCCTGAGCCGTCGGCGATCTACGCGATCGCCAGCGACTACGTCGAGCGGCTCGCGGAGCTGCACCCCAACGCCGCGACCTCGATGGGCATCCCCGGCCACGAGGAGCGCCTGACTGACTTCTCGCCCGCGGGCCACGAGGCGCGTACGGCGCTCGATCGCGAGACGCTGAGCGCCCTCGAGGCGGCGGAGCCGGAGGACGACCGCGACCGCATCGCCCGCGAGGCGATGTCCGAGCGGCTGCGACTCACGCTCGAACTCGACGCCGCGGGCGAGCACTACCGGGGGCTCAACATCCTCGCGAGCCCGTTCCAGGCGACCCGGCGCGTCTTCGACCTGATGCCTCGTGCGACCGAGCAGGACTGGGTGCACATCGCCCGGCGTCTGGCGCGCGTGCCGGAGGCGTACAGCCGCTACCGCGACACGCTCGAGGAGGGCATCCGGCGCGAACGCGTCGCGTCGCGGCGGCAGGTCGAGGCCTGCGCGCAGCAGGCCGAGGTCTGGAGCGGCCACGGCGAGGGCGCGACCAGCTTCTTCCACGCCGTCGCCGACGAGTTCGCGGCCTCCGGCATCGAGTCGCCGGGGCTGGCGGCGGAGCTGCGCAACGCCGCCGGAGCGGCGAGCGGCGCCTGCGCCGCCTTCGGCCGCTACCTGCGCCAGCGCTACTTGCAGCTCGCGAGGCCGCGCGACGTCGTCGGGCCGGACCGCTACGCCCTCGGCGCGCGCGTCTACAACGGCGACACGTTCGACCTGCACGAGACATACGAGTGGGGCTGGGAGGAGCTGCGCCGCATCGAGGGCCGCATGGCGGAGGTCGCCGAGCGCATCCTCCCCGGCGGGGGTGTCGAGGCGGCGAAGGAGCTGCTGGAGACGGACCCGGCGCGCGCCATCGAGGGCGTCGACGCCTTCCAGCGCTGGATGCAGGAGCTGCAGGACTCGACGATCGCCGAGCTGCACGGGCGGCACTTCGACATCCCCGAGCCGGTGCGCCGCATCGAGGCGCTGATCGCCCCGCCCGGCGGCGCGCTGGCGATGTACTACACCGGGCCCTCGGAGGACTTCAGCCGGCCCGGCCGGACCTGGTACCCGACGGGCGGGAAGACACGCTTCCCGCTCTGGGGCGAGGTCTCGATCGCCTACCACGAGGGCGTCCCCGGCCACCACCTGCAGATCGGGACGACGACCTGGCTGGCCGGGCTGCTCTCGCGCTGGCAGCGGCTGATCGGCGGTACCTCGGGCTACGTCGAGGGCTGGGCGCTCTACGCCGAGCAGCTGATGGGCGAGCTCGGCTACCTCGACAACCCGGACTACGAGCTCGGGATGCTGCGCGCGCAGGCGCTGCGCTGCGTGCGCGTCGTGATCGACATCGGCATGCACCTCGAACTCTCGATCCCGGACGGCGCCGGGTCGGGCGGCTTCCACCCCGGCGAGCGCTGGAACGCGGCGCTCGGCCTGGAGTTCCTCGAGCAGCGCAGCCACTTCCCTGCCGACTTCGTCGCCAGCGAGGTCGATCGCTACCTCGGCCTGCCGGGGCAGGCAATCAGCTACAAGGTGGGCGAGCGCGCCTGGCTCGAGGCGCGCGAGGCGGCGCGCCGCGGCCTCGGCGACGCGTTCGACCTCAAGGCGTTCCACGCGCGCGCGTTCGAGCTTGGACCGATGGGCCTCGCGCTGATGCGCCGCGAGCTGGGCGGAGCCTGACGGTCCGGGCGAGCACCGCGCCACACGGGACGCCCCGGCGGCGTATGATGGCGCGGCGAAGCGCCCGGAGCGGCGAGCTCCGGAGAGGACGAACGGCGCGCCGATGAGTGAACTGCTGTACGACAAGCACGACGGCTACGCCATCTTCACGCTCAACCGCCCGGAGCGGCTCAACGCCCTCGGCGGCGGGGTGATGGAGGCCCTCGACGACGCGATCGAGGACTTCAACGCCGATCCGAAGATGCGTGTGGGGATCCTGACCGGGACCGGGCGCGCGTTCTGCGCCGGCATGGACCTCAAGGAGGCCGCGGACCGCGCCGCGAGCGGGGACGCCGTCACCGGGGTTCGCCCGGAGGGGCGCGTGGAGCTGATGGGGTTCTCGCGCAGTCCCAAGCCGTTCATCGCGGCGATCAACGGGCTCGCGATCGGCGGCGGCTGCGAGATCGCCCTCGACTGCGACATCCGCATCATGTCCTCGGAGGCCTACATCGGGCTGTTCGAGCCCAAGCGCGGCATCATGGCCGGCTACGCGATGCACCACCTGCCGCGGATCGTCGGCTCCACCGCCGCTGCCTACATGCTGCTCACCGCCGACGGCATCGAGGCCGAGCAAGCCCTCGAGTGGGGCGTCGTCAGCGAGGTGGTCGAGCCGCAGCAGCTGATCCCGCGGGCGGTGGAGATCGCGGGGATGATCGCCGAGAACGCCCCGCTCTCCGTGCGTGGCACCAAGGCCGAGATTCAGGCGTGGCGCATGGCGAGCATCGACGACAACTACCGGCTCTATCAGTGGATCGACGCGGTCGTCCTCGACTCCGAGGACGCGCGGGAGGGGCCGCAGGCCTTCGCGGAGAAGCGCGACCCCGTCTGGCAGGGGCGCTGAGCGCCCGCCGCGGCGAAGCAGAAGCAGGGAACACCGCAAGGCAGACAAGGGGGAACCATGCCTGACGCGTTGTACGAGAAGCGGGACTTCTATGCGATCTTCACGCTCAACCGGCCCGAGCGGCTCAACGCCCTCGGAGGCCAGTTGCGCGCCGAGATGGCCGAGCACGTCGACGACTTCAACGAAGACCCCAACATGCGGGTCGGCATCCTCACGGGTGCGGGTCGCGCCTTCAGCGCCGGCATGGATCTGAAGGAGGCCGCGGACCGCGCCAACACCGGCGAGGGCGTCGCTGCCCGGCAGACCGGCCAGGTGCCGCGGCTGGTCTACTCCGGCAGCCCGAAGCCCTTCATCGCCGCGATCAACGGCCTCGCCGTTGGCGGCGGGCTGGAGCAGGCGCTGGACTGCGACATCCGGATCATGGCCTCGAACGCCTACGTTGGGCTGTTCGAGCCGCGGCGCGGCATCATCGCCGGCTACGCGATTCACCACCTTCCGAGGATAGTGAACCTCTCCGCCGCCAACCACGTGCTGCTCGTCGGCGACCGCGTGGAGCCGCAGCAGGCGCTGCAGTTCGGCATCGTCTCGGAGGTCGTGGATCCGCCGGAGCAGCTCATGCCTCGTGCGATCGAGCTGGCCGAGCAGATCGCCTCGAACGCGCCGCTCTCGGTGCAGGCGACGAAGGCGATGATCCAGGCCTGGCGGATGGCGAAGATCGACGACTCCTACCGCCTCGGCTCGTGGTTGTCGCTACCGGTCATCAACTCCGAGGACATCAAGGAGGGCGCGCGCGCCTTCGCCGAGAAGCGCGACCCGAACTGGCAGGGGCGATAGCCTCCGGCCTCGTCCGACACGGCGCCAGGCTGCGCCCACTGGGCGCGGCCGGTGCCCGTCACCCCACCAATCAAGCGGTGAGGCGGCGTAGGCTGTTCGCGGCGCTCACAGCTGCGTCCGCCGGTCACCGGAGCCGGCCGTGATCTGGTTGAGGCGCATTGCCGCTGTCGCCCTCGGCGTTCTCTTGCTGGGGCTCCTGCTCTCCACGCTGATGCTGCAGAGCGTGAACGGCACCGTCCTCAACCCGGACTTCTACGCGGACCGGCTTAAGGATGCGGACGCCTACAGCTTCGTCATGGGCAGCGCCCTCACGTCGGCCGTCGACGAGGCGCGTGAGGAGGATCCCAACGAGGCCGGGGTCGACCTGCGAGTGAACCCCGTCGAGGCGTCCGGCATCTCCACCTCCCACGTTGTCGAGGCCGTGCAGCGCGCCCTCTCTCCCGAGGATCTCGAGGCGCTGGTCACCCCCGCCATCCTCGAGGTTGGTGGGTATGCCACGGGTCGCAGCGACGGCTTCACCATCGACCTGCCGCTGGCGGAGACTATCCGCGACGTGGTGGACGAGTTGCTTGCGCTGCTGCGCGAGGCCGGCGCCTACGAGCGGCTGCTCGATCAGGAGCTGGAGCCGCGGATCCGCGAGGCGGCAGGCGAGGCGCTCGTCCCGAGCAGCGACTCCCCCGGCTGGATGCAGCGCCTCTTCGGCAGCGACGAGGCGGCCGACGGCAGGCTCGCCGATGTGATCCTGAGCGTCGTCACTCCTGAGTGGTTTCAGGACCAAGTCGAGCAGATCGTGAACCAGCTCACGGGCTACCTCGTGGGCGAGTCCGACAGCTTCGAGATCGAGGTCCGCCTCAGCGACGCGCAGGTGGACGCGGCCATCGAGGAGCTCAAGTCCGTCCTCGGCGAGACCGCCGCCGCCGAGCTCGTGTACACGGACATCCTCGACCCCGCCGTTGACGACGGCGTCGAGGAGACGATCGTGCTGCCGTACGGCGTCGAGGTCGGCCGCGAGGAGGTCAAGCGTGTCCTGCGCGAGGTGGCTCCGGCGGACTGGGTGCAGCAGCAGGCAGAGCTGCTCATCGAGGACGTGAGCGCCTACGTGACCGGACGTTCGGAGGGATTCACCACCTCGATCCCGCTGGCCGAGCGCAAGGGCACGGCTGCCAGCCTGCTGACCGAGCTCGCGGTCGCCAGGGTCGAGGAGTCGGTACGAGGCCTCCCCGCGTGCTCGGCGGACGCCGAGGCCGGCGCTCTCGCCGCCCTCGGGAGCGGGAGGCTCCCGGACTGCCTTCCGCCGGGGGTTCCGGCCGACGACTTGCTCGTGGAGGCGCGTGCCGCCATCGCCGGCGCGATCCCCGAGCTGGTGCTGGCGCCGGTTCCGGACGACGTGACCTACACGGACGCCGACCTGCGGCTGGAGGTGCGCGAGGATGGCGGCCGCGCTGCCCTCGACGCGCTCGACGACAGCCGCGAGCTGTTCGCCACGGGCTGGTCCTACAGCGACGCGGACCTCCGCGCCGACCTCGCCGATGATCCCGAGGTGCTGGACGGCCTGGACCGGGTCCGCACCTTCCTGGCCGACGGCTACGTCCACACGCCCGATGATCCGGCGGCGAGCGCGCTCGGCATGGCCCTGGACGGGATGCATGAGGCGTCGAGCGGGGTTCGCCGGGGCGGTGTGGTTGGCTGGCTGATCGTGGCGGTCCTGCTCGTGGCGATCGGCGCCCTCGGCGGAACGAGCTGGGCCGAGCGGGTGGCGTGGGCCGCGGCGTCCCTGCTCGCGACCGCCGTCGTGGTGCTGTTCCTCTTCTGGCCCGTCTACGAGGGTGTCTCGGGGGCGCTGTTCGAGCAGGGGCGCGAAGAGATCGCGGACTGGTCGGACGAGGAGGCGGGGTCCACCGAGCGCCTGCTCGCCGGCAAGGCTGTCGACGTCGCCGAGGGGGCCGCGGACGACTTCGCTGGCGGCGTCAGGCTCCCCGCTCTCGTCGTCGCGGCGATCGCGCTGGTCGCCCTGCTTGCGGCCGTCTTCAGCGGGCGGTTCATTCGCCCGGATCGCACGCTGCAGGAACAGGCGCTCGACGGGCGCTGACGCTGCCTACGGGCCTTCGATCACCCCGGCCTCGCGTAGCCGCACGATGGCGTTGCGCAGGGCCTCGTCCGGCTCGCGCTGGTTGATCTCGAAGGTGCGCGCGGCCGTCGCCGGCAGGCGCCTGGCGAGCCAGGCGAAGTCGACAGCGCCGCGCCCGGGTGCGCGGTGGTCTTGCAGGCCGTCGACGTCGTGGAGGTGGCTGCCCAGCACGCGATCGCCCAGCAGGTCGAACCAGGCGCGGCGCTCAACCAGCCCCAGGTGGTGCAGCACCTCGGCGTGCCCGACGTCGTGCCAGTACCCGGCAGTCTCCGCGGGGTATGGCTCAAGCAGGTCCACGGCCTCCTCGGGCAGCGGGATCTGGTGGTAACGCAAGCGGCATTCGAGGCCGAGCGCGACGCCCTTCGGCTCCGCGTATGCCACCAGTTCGGCGAGTGAGCGCCGCGCCTGCGCGAGGTACGGCGGCGCGCGCTGCGCACGTTCGCGGCGCGCCTCGAAGATCGCTTGCTCCCAACCGTCTCCCGCCAGCTGCTGCCGCGGGAACATCTCACGCAGTCGCGTCGCGGCGCTGATCGCCCGGCCGCCCACGGAGCCGAGGTGGACGACCACCGAGGGCGCGCCCGCCTCGGCGGCGACGTCGATCGATCGTTGCGTGTAGTGCACGGCCAACGCGCGCTCGTCCTCGTCGGTGGCGGCGAGATTGAGGTCGCGGTTCCAGCCCCGCTGGCGATCGCGCTCCAGCGGCGCGGGGGCGTGGACGCCGGTCACCGGCAGCGTCGCGTGCCCGAGGAGCGAGCCGATCTGCTCGGCGTCCATCGAGTGGTTGATCTCGATCGCCTCGTAGCCCAGCTCGGCGGCGCGCTCCATGAAGGCGCCGAGGTCGCGTTCGAAGCGCGGCTGCACCGCCCACATCGTGCTCAGGGCCAGCAGTGGCCGCTGCGAGGCGCCGCCGGAACCCGGGGCGCTCATCGCGCCCCCTCGGCTTCAGGGTGTTCGGGACTCACGCTGTCGCGCGCTCCTCGACTATCGACTCTAGTTCGCGCTGCAGGTGCTCAAGCACCTCGTCGTACGGGAAAGAACCGACCGTCTCCGTGCCGCGCTTCAGGTTCACGGCCACCGGGCCGCACCAGAGGCCGAGGTCGGCGTCGTCCGTCTCGCCGGGGCCGTTCACGCGGCAACCCATCACCGCGATCGTGACGTCGTGCTGCTTCGCCCAGGCAGTGATCTTGCGCACGTCCTGCGCCAGCTCGATGAACGCCTCGTTCTCCACGCGGGAGCAGGAGGGGCAGGAGATGATGTTCAGGCCGTCGTCGAGCACGGTCGGCATCGAGCGGAAGCGTCCCGACTCGATGTCGGCGAGGATGCGCCGTCCGGCGTCGATCTCCGTGCCCTTGTCCTCGAACGGGAGGGTCAGCGAGACGCGCACCGTGTCGCCGATGCCCTCCGGCACCAGCTGCTCGAAGGCCAGGCGCGTCTTGATCTCGCCCTCCGGCAGCATGCCGGCCTCGGTGACGCCGAGGTGCAGCGGCACGTCCGGACGCTGCGACGCGAAGCGGCGGTTGCCCTCGACGACCTTGCGCCAGTCCGAGTCCTTGAGCGAGACGACGTAGCGCTCGAACCCGAGGCTGTCGAGGATCTCGCAGTGCTCAAGCGCGCTGGCGACCATGGCGGCCACATCGTCGTCGCCGTGGGCCTCGATCTGCGCGGGGTCGACGGAGCCGCAGTTGACGCCGACGCGCAGCGCGCAGTCGTTCGCCCCGGCGGTCTCGGCGATGAAGGCGACCTTGTCGCGCACGGGCTTGTCGCGCTCGTGGTGCCAGAGGTGGCCGGGGTTGTAGCGGATCTTGTTGACGTGCGGGGCGACGATGGTGGCGAGGCGGTAGTTCTCCTGCAGGTCCACGGAGAGGGTCGCCGCCGTGCGCGCACGCACCTCGGCCAGCGCCTCGACGTCCTTCCGCGAGTCGACCGCGATGCGCACGATGTCGGCGCCGGCCTGCTCCAGCAGCTCGACCTGCCTGACGGTGGCCTCGATGTCCTGGGTCTTGGTGGCGGCCATCGACTGCACGGCGATCGGCGCGCCGCCGCCGATGGTGATCGGCCCAACGGATACGCCGCGTGTCGGATTGCGAGCCACTAGCCGACCTCCATCGCCCCGATCGTCGGGGGCATCCGGGCGGCGTGTCAACCGGGATGCCCCGCGCGGCGGATTTCGCTCGTCACAATGGGCGCCGCGATCAGACACTCGCTAGCGGAATAGCGAGTCGCCGCCGGCGATGCGTGCGGTCGATCGTGCCGGGCTGCGCTTGCGGTAACGTACGGTATAACCGTACATTAGGTTCTGGATGCGTGTTCGCTCGATCCGCCACAGGGGTCTGCGCCGCCTGCTTGAGCGCGATGATCCCCGCTTGTTGGGGGGCGAGTTGGCCAACCGGGTGCGCAACGTCTTGACGGCCCTGCTGCTGGCTGAGCACATGGACGGGTTCATCGCCAACGCTCCGCCTGGCTGGCGCGTCCACAGGCTCTCGGGCGACCGTCGCGGGCAATGGAGTGTGTCCGTCTCGGGGAACTGGCGGATCACGTTCGAAGAAGAGGGCGGCTACATCGATCGCCTGAACCTGGAGGACTACCACTGATGAGTGACGGCGGCATTGAGGTCAACATGACGCCCTCGCACCCGGGCGAGTTCGTTCGCACCGAGGTCATCGAAGAGTTGGGCCTCAGCGTGACAAAGGCGGCGGAGATTCTGGACGTGCGCCGGGCGACGCTTTCGGATCTGCTGAACGGCAACGCTTCGCTCTCGCCGGAAATGGCGCTGCGGATCGAGAAGGCCTTCGGCATCGGCATGGACATGCTGCTGCGAATGCAGGCGTGGCACGATGCCTCCCGGATGCGTGCGCGGGCGGACGAGATCAGCGTGCGGCGTTACCAGCCCGCCTGAAACCACGCCGCTAGCGGAACAGCGAGTCGCCGCTGGCGATGCGCGCGATGTCCGCGAAGGTGATCACGATCGCCAGCGCGATGAAGGCGATGAAGCCCACGAGGTGGACGACCGCCTCCTTCTCCGGCGCAATCCGCCGCCCGCCGCGCAGCACCTCGATCAGCAGGAAGAAGATCCGCCCGCCGTCGAGCATCGGCAGCGGCAGCAGATTGAGCACCCCGAGGTTGATCGAGAGCAGCGCCGCCAGCATCAGGAGCGGCGTCACGCCGCCCTCGCGCGCGACTTCGCCGGTCGTTTGTGCGATCCCGACCGGGCCGGCCACGGCCGGGCTGCTACCGCCCTTGACCCAGGAGACCAGCTCGTTGCGCGCGAGGATCATCGCGTCGAGGGTGGCGCGCACCCCCCCGGGGATCGATTCCCACGGCGGCTGGGAGACCGTCTCCGTGAACGGCACGCAGCCCTCGCCGCCGACGAACGTGCACTGCGAGCGGATCGTGATGCCTGTCGGTCCCTGGCCGCTCGGCGGCGTCCAGCGCGGCTCGACGCGCAGCGTCTCGAAGTCCTGGCCACGGCGCACGACGACGTCGATCTCCTTGCCGAGGTTGAGGCGGATCAGCCGGCCGGCGGCGGCGACGTTCTGCGCCTCGCGTCCGCCGACCTCGTAGATCACGTCGCCGCTGAGGAAGCCGGCGGCCTCAGCCGGAGCGCCGGGCACGACCTCCTCGATGACGGCCCGGCCGATCGACTCCTCGTGAGGAATCGTGAAGGCGATGGCGAAGAGCAGCACCGGCAGCAGCAGGTTCACGACGGAGCCGGAGACCAGCACGATGAAGCGCTTCCAGCGCGCCGCGGCGGCGAGGGAGCGCGGGTGGTCCGGATCCTCCTCGCCGAGCAGCCGCACGAAGCCGCCGAGGGGCGTCCAGTTCAGCGTGTAGACGGTATCGCCCCACTGCCGCCCCACGATCCGCGGCGGGAAGCCCACGCCGAACTCCAGCACATGGATGCCGAACAGCTTCGCGGTCGCGAAGTGCGCCAGCTCGTGCGCGACGACCAGCACGACGAGCACACCGATGAACAGCAGCATCGAACTGACCGCGTCGGGCGCGAACCACCACGCCACGGCCAGCGCGATCGCGATCGCCAGCGCGGTGTTGAGGGCGCGCGGGATGCGAGGGCCGCCCCGCGAGGGGCTCTGGTCGCCTGCCGGAAGGCCCGGTTGGTCGCTCATTGTTTGCTCAGCGGATTCCGGCGGCCACGCGCTCGTTGACGAAGTGCTGGCCCCACGCCTCGGCGGCGATCAGTTGCTCGAGGCCGGGGTCCGTGTCCGCCTCGTGCGCGTCGAGCGCCTCCACCAGCAGCCGGGCGATGTCCGTGAAGCGGCAACGGCCGGCGAGGAAGTGCTCGACCGCAGACTCGTCCGCGCCCGACAGCATGGCGGCCGAGGTGTCGCCGCGCCGCCCCGCCTCGAGCACCGTCGGCAGCGCCGGGAAGCGCTCCGTGTCGACCTCGCTGAAGTTCAGCGATCCGCGCGCGGCGAGGTCGAGCGGAGGCGCGGGCTGCTGCGGTGCACGCTCCGGGTAGGTGAGCGCGCACTGGATCGGCAGGCGCATGTCCGGCTCGCCCAGCTGCGCCTTAATCGAGCCGTCGGCGTAGGTCACCATCGAGTGCACGATGCTCTCGCGGTGCTGGAGAATGTCGACGCGGTCGATCGGGATGTCGAACAGCCAGCGCGCCTCGATCGCCTCGAGGCCCTTATTGAAGAGGGTGGCGCTGTCGATCGTGACCTTCGGGCCCATCTGCCAGTTGGGGTGGATGAGCGCCTGTTCCGGCGTGACGCGGTCGAGCGCGTCCATGTCGTAGTCGCGGAAGGCGCCGCCCGAGGCGGTCAGCGTGAGCCGGTCGACGGTCTCGATCGGCTCGCCCCAGAGGCACTGCCAGATCGCCGAGTGCTCCGAGTCGATCGGGCGCAGCTCCGCGCCGCGGTGCGCGTTCGCCTCGAGCGCGGCGCGCACGACGTGCCCGCCGACGACGAGCACCTCCTTGTTGGCGAGTGCGACGATCTTGCCTGCCTCGAGGGCACGCAGCGTCGGCTCCAGCCCGAGCCGCCCGGCGGTGGCCACCACGACGATGTCGACGTCGGGCCGGACGGCCAGCTCGTCCAGCGGCAGCCAGGCGTCGCGGCCGAACTCGGAGGCGAGGCGGTCGGCCTCGGCGCCGGGAGCGGCGCAGGCCGCGCTTGGGCGGAACTCCGCGATCTGCTCGCGTAGCAGGGAGACGTTGCCGCCGGCGGCGAGGGCGGCGACGCGGAAGCGGTCCGGGAGGCCGCGCACGACATCGAGGGTCTGGGTGCCGATCGAGCCGGTCGAGCCGAGGATCGCAAGGCCGATCGCGGTCATGCGGACCTCCAACCGGGCGCCGCGGGCTGGTTCTGGCAGGTGGCTAGAGCCACTGCAATATCCAGTATAGCAACGGCCCCGCGAGCAACTGTGAGTCCATCCGGTCGAGCAGCCCACCGTGTCCGGGCAGCAGTCCGGAGCTGTCCTTCACCCCGACCCGCCGCTTCAGCGCGGACTCCAGCAGGTCGCCCCCTTGCGCCGCGATCGGCAGCAGCAGCGCGATCGCGGCGATCACCACTGCTTCGGCCTCGAGGTTGAGCGCGAGCGGCAGCGCGGCGCCGGCGACAGCGCCGGCGAGGAAGCCGCCGATTGCGCCCTCGCGGGTCTTGCCGGGCGAGATGCGCGGCGCGAGCGGGTGGCGGCCGAGCCACTTCCCGACGGCGTAGGCGCCCGTATCGGTGGCGATCGTGACGCCGAGCAGCACGATCAGCCAGCGCTGGCCCTCGGGCTCCCCGCGCAGCAGCAGCCAGTGCGCGCCGAGCACGCCGACGTAGGCGACGGCGCCGAGCCACCAGGCCTCGCGCAGGCGTCGCGGGCCGGGACCAGGGCGGAGCAGGCCGTAGAGGGCGATCGCGGGCAGGGGGAGCAGCGTCCAGAGCGGGAAGCCGCCCTCGGCCTGCCGCATCCAGAGCGCGACGAAGGCCGCCGCGGCGGCCGCGCCGAGCGGCTGCCAGAGGGGCCGCGGGGCCGCGGCGGCGATGAACATCTCGGCGGCGGCGGCGGCGAGCAGCAGCGAGATGGCGGCGGCGAAGACGGGCTCGGGCAGCGCGATGACGAGCGCCAGCAGCGGCAGCCCGATCGCCGCCACGAGCAGCCGTGTGCGCAGCATGGGTCAGGCGTCCGGGTGCGCGTGCTCCGCCTGGCGCTCCGGGATCAGCCCGAAGCGGCGGCGTCGGCGGCGGTACTCCCCAAGCGCCTTGTCCACGTCCTGCGGCCCGAAGTCCGGCCAGAGCGTGGGGGTGAAGTAGTACTCGCTGTAGGCCGACTCCCAGACCAGGAAGTTGGAGAGCCTGCGCTCCCCCGCCGTGCGGATCAGCAGGTCCGGGTCGGGCAGTTCGGCGGTTGCCAGGCGGCTCGCGATCGCCTCGGCGTCCACTTCCCCCGCCGCGACGCCGTCGGCGATCAGGCGGCGCACGGCGCCGACGATGTCGGAGCGGCCACCGTAGTTGAAGGCGAGGTTGACGGTGATGCGATCGTTCCCGGCGGTCCGGACGACCGCGTCCTCCACCTTGCGCTGCAGCGATCGCGGCAACGGCGAGAGGTCGCCGATGTGCTGCAGGCGGATACCTGCCTCGTCGAGTGAGTCCAGCTCGCGGTCTATCACGCGGCCGGCGAGGCGCATCAGGTAGTCGACCTCGCCGCGCGGGCGTCCCCAGTTCTCGGTGGAGAAGGCGAAGAGCGTGACAATCGGGACGCCATGCTCACCGAGGCGCTCGATCACGGCTCGAATGCGGTCGGCGCCGGCGCGGTGGCCGCGCTGGCGGCTGAGTCCGCGATCGCGGGCCCAGCGCCCGTTGCCGTCCATGATGATCGCGACGTGGTGGGGCAGCGCCTCGCCGGGGGAACTCGCGATATCGCTCGCGGCGGGCTCAACGACCATGCTTGCTGGACCCCCGGCCTGGCTCACGGACCTGCGACGTCACGCTGATCTGCTCCACGTCCCGCGCCCCGCACCGTATCAGGTCAGTTCCCCTTGCGGTGCGGGTCGCCAATCGGAAGTTTCGTTGATTCCGCCGGCGTGCCGCCGCAGCGTCCGCGGGCGGCCGGGCGGCGGCTCTAGATCTCGAGGAGCTCTTGCTCCTTTTGCTGTCCAATCTCGTCGATCTGCTTCGTGTGCGCCCCGGTGAGCTCCTCGACGTCGGCGAGCGCGCGGCGCTCTTCGTCCTCCGACAGATCGCCGGCTCGCAGCGCCTTGCGCAGCTCATCGATAGCGTGGCGGCGGATGTTGCGGACGGCGACCTTGCCTTCCTCGGAGCGCGCGCCCACCAGCCGCACCAGCTCGCGGCGGCGCTCTTCGGTGAGCGGCGGGATGGGCAGCCGGATCGTGGCGCCATCGTTGCTGGGCGTGATGCCGAGGTCGCTCGCCTGGATCGCCTTCATGATCGGCTGCAGCGCGGACTTGTCCCAGGGCTGCACGGTGACCAGCGTGGGATCGGGCGCGGCGAGCGTCGCGAGCTGGTTGAGCGGCATCACCTGGTCGTAGTGGGACACCGGGAGGCGCTCGACGATCGCGGTGTTGGCCCGGCCCGTGCGCACCGCGGCCAGCGTCTGGCGCAGCGACTCCACCGCCTTGTCCATGCGGTCGTCGGCGTCGAGCAGAACCTCGTCGACGTCCACCGCGGCCTCCTTCGGCCGGACGAACGCGAGTCCGGCCCCGTCCGTCGCCCGCTCCGCTACTCGGCCGGCGACCCTCCGCCGATCTCGTAACGAATGAACCGAGAGATGCGGATGTTCTCGCCCGTGGCCGAGATCGTGTCCTCGACAAGCTGCTGAATGGTCTTGCCCGGCTCCTTGATGAACGGCTGGCTGAGCAATGCGCGCTGCTCGCGCTCGCTCTCCGGCACATCCTCGGGCAGATCGTCGACGGTGACCGTGTCCGGGTTCATCGCGGCGACCTGCAGCGCGACGTCGTGCGCCAGGTTCTGGAACTCCTCGGTGCGCGCGACGAAGTCCGTCTCGCTGTTCAGCTCGACGAGTACGCCGATGCGCCCGCCGGCGTGGATGTAGGACTCGATCACGCCCTCGCCGGTCGCGCGGTCGGCGCGCTTCGCGGCGGCGGCGATGCCCTCCTCGCGCAGCAGCGAGCGGGCGCGATCGAAGTCGCCCTCCGCCCGATCGAGTGCGCGCTTGGCGTCCATCACACCGGCGCCGGTCTCCTCGCGGAGCCGCTTCACATCCTGGACTGAGACCACAACCGCTCCCTTGTCGTGCTGTACCTGTCGGGTGGCCTGCCGGGGTGGCAGGCTTCGTTCGCTACTGCTCGGCGACCGGGCCATCCGGGACGGGCTCTGCCGGGGTGGGCTCGGCCGGGGCCGGGGCCGGGGCCGGGGCCTCGGCGACGGCGACGGCGGCTTCGGCGGCAGCCTCGGCGGGCGCGGCCACCTCGGCGGGCTGCATCATCGCGACCGAGCCCGCGGCGGCAGCCTCCTGCTCCACCTCGCTGTACGCGCGTCCTTCGAGGACCGCGTCGGCGACGCGCCCCGTGACCAGCTGGATGGCGCGGATCGCGTCGTCGTTGGCCGGAATCGGGAAGTCGATCAGCGTCGGGTCGGCGTCCGTGTCGCACATCGCGACGATCGGGGTCTTCGTGCGGTTCGCCTCGCGGACGGCGATGTCCTCGAGCCGCACGTCGATGACGAAGAGCATCCCGGGCGGCCGCTCCAGCGTGCTGATGCCGCCGAAGGCGCGCTGCATGCGGTTGAACTGCTTCTCCAGGCGCAGCCGCTCGCGCTTGGGCAGCGTCTCGTGCTCGCCGGAGGCGATCCGCAGCTCGAGGTCGCGCAGGAACTCGATGCGGCGCGAGATGGTGGCCCAGTTGGTGAGCGTGCCGCCCAGCCAGCGGTTGGTGACGTAGGGCATGCCGCAGCGCTCGGCCTCGGCGCGGATCACGGCGCGGGCCTGCTTCTTCGTGGCGACGAAGAGCACGGTCTGGCCGGCGGAGACGGTCTCGCGCACCTGCTGGAGCGCTTCCTCGAAGCGCCGCACGGTCTGGCCGAGATCGAGGATGTGGATGCCGTGCCGTTCGGTGTAGATGAACGGCCGCATACGCGGGTTCCAGCGCCGGGTCTGGTGTCCGAAATGGACGCCCGCCTCCAGCATCTGCTTCATGGTTGCGGCTGCGCTCACGGCACTCCTTCGGCGCGTTGCGCCTCGAACTGGCGGGCTGTCGGCGGCCCGCGGCACGCCTCTCGCGACGGTGTCTGCGAGCCACCGAGTATAGCCACAGCCCCGGCGCAGGGGCTACCGGGCGATCAGTCTCGATCGAGCGACTGGGGCGAACGGGGCTCCTGATACGATCGACTTGCCTCGTGCGGTGCAATGGGACGATGGTCCCGCGCGTAAGGGACGGAGCAAGTCGGGGAGACTCTGAGCGGCAGGTCCGGAAGGAGACGTGGACCGAAGCCCGATCGCGGGAAGCCGGGCATGGTGTTCGGCCGCAACCGCGACAAGATCAGAATACTTGGCGACATCGTGAGTCCGATGCCCGCGGAGTGGTTCGAGGATCCAACCAACTCCGGCTGACGCGATCCCACGCCAGGGACTGAACAAGTTCGGGATCACAGTCTCCGCTTGTGGCCGGATCGGCCCTTACGTACACTGGCTCGCACGCCGCGGGAGCGTTTCCTGCGGCGTTGCCTTGCGACCGAACTCACGGAGGCTCCCCACCGTGCCCACCTACGACTACCGCTGCGACGAGGGCCATCGCTACGACAAGCGCGAGCCCTTCGGCTCACCCCCGGAGCAGCCGTGCGACGAGTGCGGCAGGACCGCGCGGCGCGTGATCCACGCCCCGCCCGTCGTCTTCAAGGGCTCCGGTTGGTACAAGACCGACAGCCGCTCCACCTCCAGGCGCCCGAGCACCTCCTCCGAGGGCGATGAGTCCGAGAAGTCGGATCGCGTGCTCGCCGCCGAGGCCGCAACCAATGAGCGCGAGGCCCGAAAAGAGTCCGTCGCCGCGCAGAAGAAGGCCGACGCCGCGAAGACCACCTCCGGCAGCTCGAGCAGTTCCGGCGACAAGAGCAGCTAGGCGCTTCGAGGCCCTCGATGCGAGCCGTGGTGCAGCGCGTCGATCGCGCGCGCGTCACTGTCGCCGGCGAAGTCACCGGCGAGATCGGCCGCGGCCTGCTCGTCTACGTCGGTGTCGCGGTCGGCGACGGCGAGCCGCAGTCCCGGTGGCTCGCGAAGAAGGTCGCCGAGCTGCGCATCTTCCCGAGTGATACGCGCCCGATCGATCGCTCACTCCTCGATGCCGGCGGCGAGGTGCTGGTCGTCTCGCAGTTCACGCTACTCGCCGACACCCGGAGGGGCCGCCGTCCCTCGTTCTTCGACGCAGCCCCGCCCGAGGACGCCGAGCCGCTGGTCGCGGCCGTCTGCGAGGAGCTGCGCGCCCTCGGCGTGACGGTCGCCGAGGGCCGCTTCGGGGCGATGATGGCGGTTGAGAGCACGAACGACGGCCCGGTAACGATCACCCTCGACAGCGAGACGTAGCCGGCAGCGGCGCCTACTCCGGCAGCAGCAGCGCATCCCCGCGCGCGACCAGCTCCTGCAGCCGGTCGGCGGTGACGTACGCGTCCGCGTCCCCGGAGCTGTCGAGGACCGCGCCGGGCAGTTCGCCGGCCTCGTGCGCCGCGCTGAGCTGCGCGTGGACCTCGCGCGTGCGCTCCCCCTCGGGGTCGCCGCTCCGTGCGAGCGTCGTCCCGAGATCCGGCAGCAGGGTTACGAAGTGCACCGCCGCGCCGACGCCCTCGAGGGCCTCGCGGTAGACCGCGGCCAGCGCCGGGTCGATGACGTCGCAGATCGCGACGGCGTAGCGCGTCGCGATTGCCTCGCGGGCGACGGCGCCGGCGGCGCGCGCGGCGAGCCGTAGCTGCTCCTCGGCCTGTGCGTCGCCGTCCCAGGGGCGGCGGTAGCCGGCGCAGACCCAGCGCCGCAGCTCGTCCACCTCGATCAGCAGCATGCGGTCGAACCGCTCGCAGATCGCCCCGGCGACCGTGCTCTTGCCGGCCCCCGGCGGCCCGGAGATGACGATCACCTGGTTCATGCCGGCTCCACCTCCAGCGAGATATCGAGGGCCGGCGCGGAGTGCGTCAGCGCCCCCACCGAGACGAGGTCCACCCCCGTCGCCGCGATCTCGCGCACGGTCTCGAGGTTCACCCCACCCGAGGCCTCGAGCACCGCCCGCCCGCCGGCCGCCTCGACGGCCTCGCGCATCGCCTCGACCGTCATGTTGTCGAGCATCACGATGTCCGCGCCCGCCTCGATCGCAAGCAGCGCCGTCTCGACATCCGGCGCCTCGACCTCGATGCGGTGGGTGTGCGGAGCGTGCTCGCGCGTCGCCCGCAGCAGCTGCGGAAGCGTCACGCCGCGCGCGGCGGCGGCGGCCAGGTGGTTGTCCTTGATCAGCACGGCGTCCGCGAGCGTGTCGCGGTGGTTGTGCCCGCCGCCGGCGCGGACGGCGTAGCGCTCCAGCGCGCGCAGCCCCGGGGTCGTCTTGCGCGTGTCGGTGATGCGCGCCGCTCCACCCTCGGCGGTGCGCTCGACGAAGGCGCGCGTGAGCGTCGCGATGCCGCTCAGCCGCTGCAGGAAGTTGAGCGCGACCCGCTCGCCCGAGAGCAGCGCCGCGAGCGGTCCGGCGAGCGTCGCGACGATCTGCCCGTGCGCGACCGTGTCGCCGTCGGTGGCCGGCGCCTCGATGGCGACGTCGCCGCCGAGCTGGCGGTAGACCTCGCGGACCGCGTCGAGGCCGCAGAGGACCCCGTCCTGTTTGATCAGCAGCGAGCCGCGCCCGGACTGGTCCGGCGGCACGGTCGCCTGTGTCGTCACGTCCTGCAGGACGCGGTCCTCGGCCAGCGCGCGCGCGACCGCGTCGCGCAGCGCCGCCCCGTCCGGCGGTCGCAGCCCCTCGCTTCCGGCACTCACGCGACCGCCTCCCGGCGCGCGTCGCGCAGCACGGAAGCGACCAGCGCCTCGATGCCGTCGAGGACCGCCGCCGCTCCTGCCGCGCGCAGCGCCTCCTCGTTGGAGTCGCCGCCGCGCACGCCGCAGGCGGGCATCCCGGCGGCTCGGGCGGCCTCGATGTCGGCGACGTTGTCGCCGGCGTAGACGGCCTCGCCCGGCGTGACGCCGAGGCGCTCGCAGGCGAGCAGCAGGCCCTCGGGCGCGGGCTTGGGCAGCCGCACGTCCTCGCGGCCGACGATGACGGCGAAGTACTCCGCGAGGCCCGTGCGCTCGAGGATCGCGCGCACGACCTCGCGCGAGTTCGAGCTGACGACGCCCGCGAGCAGGTCGGAGCCTTCGAGCGTCTCCAGCGCCTCGCGCACGCCGGGCAGCAGCCGCGTCTTCGCGATCGCCTCGGCCTCGTAGCGCTCGATGATCGCCGCGGCCCCGCGCAGCGTTTCCTCGAGGGCGGCTGCGGGCAGCGCGCCGGAGGCCGCGACCCGCGCGTAGAGGCTGACGGTCCCGGAGCCGATCGCGCTGGCGGGAACGCCGCGCTCCTCGTACCAGGCCAGGGACTCGCTCCGGGCGTCGCCCCAGCGCACGTGCGAGCCCAAGTCCGCGAGCGTGTGGTCGAAGTCGAACAGCAGGGCGCGGGCACCCGGGAACGGCGGAACGAGGTGCGAGGTCACAAGGCCGGCCTAGGCGAGCGCGCGGAACACGAGCCGCCGCCGCCACTCCGGCCGCTGCCCGGGGAAGTCCCGCCGGTAGTGCGCGCCGCGCGACTCCTCGCGCAGCAGCGCCGCCTCCGTGATCAGCCGCCCGCAGGTCAGCATGCAGGACACCTCGTGATCCTCGCGCGTGCGCGGATCGGGCAGCGTGCCCTCCCACTCGGCGAGCCGCGCCACGGCCGCGTGCAGCCGTGCGCCCTCGCGTTCGAGGCCGGCCTCGCTCCACATCAGCGCCCGCACGTCCTCGCGCGATGGCGCCTCCGAGGCGGGACTGGCTTCCGCTGCGTCGAGCGTCTGCGCGTCCTCGCTCAGCGCCGGCGGCTCGCGATCGCCCTCGGGCAGGGGGCCGCCGTAGAGCGCGTCGACGAGGCGGTGCGCGAAGACGACCGATTCGAGCAGTGAGTTGCTGGCGAGGCGGTTCGCGCCGTGCACGCCGGTGCAGGTCACCTCGCCGACCGCGTAGAGGCCGGGCAGCGTCGTGCGCCCCCAGGTATCCGTGCGCACGCCGCCCATCGTGTAGTGCGCAGCGGGCGAGACCGGGATGCGGTCGCGCGCCATGTCGAGGCCGGCGGCGAGGCAGGTGCGGTAGATGTTGGGGAAGCGCGCGGCCAGCCACGAGGCCTCGCGGTGGGTGATGTCGAGCAGCACGTGGTCGCTGCCGGTCGCGCGCATCTGCGCCAGCTCCGCCAGCGCGACGATGTTGCGAGGGGCCAGCTCCGCCGCCGGGTCGAGATCGGCCATGAAGCGCCGGCCCGCGGTGTCGAAGAGCAGGGCGCCCTCGCCGCGCACGGCCTCCGAGATCAGGAACGAGGGCTGACCGGGCAGCCGCAGCGCCGTGGGGTGGAACTGCGTGAACTCCATGTCCTGGACCTCGGCGCCGGCGCGGAAAGCGAGAGCGATCCCGTCCCCCGTCGCGATCGCCGGGTTGGTCGTCACGCGGTAAACCTGCCCCGCGCCGCCGGTTGCGAGGACCACCGCATCCGCCTCGCAGCGCAGCCGCGAGCCGTCGTCCGCGCACAGCACATCGGCCCCGATGGCGCGGCCGTCCGCGACCAGCAGCCGCTCGGCGAGCGCGTGCTCGAGCACCGTGATGCCCTCGCGCTGCACGAGCGAGGAGAGCGAGAGCTCGATCTCCAGTCCGGTCTGGTCGCCGCGCGCGCGCAGCACGCGCCGCGTCGAGTGCGCGCCCTCCTTGCCGAGCGCCGCCTCGCCCTCGGCCTCGTCGAAGCGCACCCCGTACCCGCCGAGGTCGGCGATGCGCCCGGCCGCCTCCTCGACAAGCACGCGCGCGGCGTGGGCGTCGACGAGGCCGGCGCCGGCCTCGATGGTGTCGCGGAGGTGTAGCTCGGGCGAGTCGCCGGGGCCGATCGCGGCGCTGATGCCGCCCTGGGCGTAGCGCGTGCTCGCCTCGTCGATCGCGCTCTTGGTGACCACCAGCACCTTCGCGCCGTGCTGGTGCGCCTGGAGGGCGACGAACAGTCCGGCGATGCCGGAGCCGATCACCAGCAGGTCGGCGCGCAACAGCTCGCGCTCGGCCTCGGGCGGTTGGGCTGGGGAGTGTGCGGACACGAGGCGGCGGCTAGCGCAGCGCCAG
The DNA here is from genome assembly GCA_965207415.1 of Dehalococcoidia bacterium. Classification (GTDB taxonomy): domain Bacteria; phylum Chloroflexota; class Dehalococcoidia; order UBA2979; family UBA2979; genus VXMT01. Next base: position 1,422,669 of record CBDBMD010000003.1, on the reverse strand, counting down.
CATGCGCTCGAGGGCGATGCGGGCGTGCGCCTTGATGTCCTCGGGCACGACGATCTGGTTCACGGTGTGCCCGGCGGCCAGCGACTCCATCACCCACGCCAGGTAGGCGGGGTGGACGCGGTACATCGTGCTGCAGGGGCAGACGACGGGGTCGAGGCAGAACACCGTCTTGTCCGGGTTCTCCTTCGCCAGCCTCGAGACGAGGTTGATCTCCGTCCCGATGCCGATCACCGAGCCGGCGGGCGCCTCGGCGACGTAGTTGGCGATATAGGCCGTCGAGCCGATCGCGTCAGCGGCCTGCACGATGTCGTAGCGGCACTCGGGGTGGACGACGATCTGCACGTCCGGGTAGCGCTCGCGCGCCTCCTCGATCTGCGTCGTCGTGAAGCGCTGGTGGACGGAGCAGTGGCCCTGCCAGAGGATGATGCGCGAGCGCTCCAGTTGCTCCGGCGCGGCGCCGCCGAGGTTGCCCGCGGGCAGCCGCCAGTTCCAGAGCGTCATCTCCTCGAGCGGGATGCCCATCGCGTGGCCGGTATTGCGGCCGAGGTGCTGGTCCGGGAAGAAGAAGACGCGCTTGCCCTGCTCGAACGCCCACTCCAGCACCTTGACGGCGTTCGAGGAGGTGCAGACCACGCCCCCGTGCTCGCCGCAGAAGGCCTTGAGCGAGGCCGCCGAGTTCATGTAGGTGACGGGGATCAGGTCCTCGGTGGAGCCGAAGAGGTCGCCGAGCTCGCGCCAGGCGACGTGCACGTCGGCCGGCGCGGCCATGTCCGCCATCGAGCAGCCGGCCTCCATGTTCGGCAGCACGACCTGCTGGTGCGAGGCGGAGAGGATGTCGGCCGCCTCGGCCATGAAGTGCACGCCGCAGAAGACGATGTACTCGGACTCCGGCCGCTCGGCCGCGTACTGGGCGAGCATGAAGGAGTCGCCGCGCTCGTCGGCGAACTGGATGATGTCCTCGCGCTGGTAGTGGTGGCCGAGGATGACGCCGCGGTCGCCGAGGCTGGCGCGCGCCTCGCGCACGCGGGCGACGAGCTCGTCGCTGCCGAGCTGCCAGTAGGCCTCGGGAATCTCGCGCTGCCAGGAGCCGAAGGAGGCTTCCTGCGAAAGCGGAAGTGTCTCGATCCCGACATCGGACTCGCACTGGAGCTGGGGTACGGGACGGGCGATCGAGGAGACCATGCGGGGAGCCCTCATTCCTGCGGCGCTGCGGACGCGAGCCACGCGGCAGCCGCGCGCTACACTTCGTGTACGAAGTACGCTAAGTGACGGCGTACATAGTACGCGAAGTACAGGAGGGTCGTCAAACCTGCGCAGTGCATCGACTCCGATGAGCCGGGCGCAGTCGGTGAGAGCTGCGCTGGAGGGCAGGGGGTCCGGCTCACGTGGCCAAACGCCTGAAACGTACCTCACAATGATAGGATGCGGAGACGGCACCGGCGGACGCTGGAACGCATGCAGGCGGTGCCCACGCCAGCGGATATCCGCTGGGCGGACATCATCTCACTGTTGTCCGCGCTGGACGTCGATGTCGTCGAGCGGGCCGGTTCACGGGTGCAGTTGGTCAAGGGTACCGACTCGATGGTTGTCCACAGACCGCACCCCCGGCCCGAGACGAGGCGCGAGACCGTGCGCGATCTCGTCAAGTTCATCGAGCGCATCGGAGACAGTTGATGCTGGAGTACAAGGGCTACATCGGCGAGGTCGTGTACGACGATGAGGCGGAGGTTCTGCACGCCCGCGTGATCAACAGCGGCCCCTATCCGATTGCGAACGCGGAGGCGACTGATGTCGAGAGCCTCAAGCGGGAGTTCCGGTATTCGATCGACGTGTACCTCGAAGGTTGCAAGGAACGCAGCGTCGACCCGGTAGCCCCCACGCCTGTCCCTCTCGAAACCCAGGCGGGCTGATCGGCTGCCGAGACGTAGGCGCCTCTTGCGCCCTCCCCGCCGCGGTGGCCTTCGACTCAACGTTCGACTTACCCGGCTTCAATCTCGCCCCGCCTTGCCGCCCGCCCGCCCGCCCCCCTACGATCACTCGTGGAGGGGTCGCATAGTGGCCTAGTGCGGGCGCCTGCTAAGCGCTTATCCCTTTTCGGGATCGCGGGTTCGAATCCCGCCCCCTCCGCCATCCGCACATCCAACGGAGGAGCCACGTGCCCACCTTTCACATCTGGACGCTCGGCTGCCAGATGAACCAGGCCGACTCCCTGCGCCTCGCCGCCGGCCTCGAGCGCAGCGGCTACGCGCCCGCCGAGGACCCCGACCGCGCCGACCTCGCCGTCGTCAACACCTGCGCCGTCCGCCAGCACGCCGAGGACCGCGCCGGCGGCCGCCTCCACGCCCTCAACCAGCGCCGCAAGCGCGGCGAGCGCTTCCAGATCGCCGTGATGGGCTGCATGGTCGGCCCCGAGGGCGACAAGGAACGCGCCGCCCTCGCGCGCCGCTTCCCCTGGGTCGACGTCTGGGCGCGACCGCAGGAGTACGAGCCGATCCTCGAGGCGGCCGGGCTGGCCCGCGACGTCTCCGAGGGCGAGTTCTGGGCCGAGACGTTCGGCGAGCCGACCGGCCCCACGGCCTACGTGCCCGTCGTCCACGGCTGCGACAAGTTCTGCACCTACTGCATCGTCCCGCTGCGGCGCGGACGCGAGCGCTCCCGCCCTGTCGCCGAGGTGCTCGGCGAGGTGCGCTTCCTCGCCGCGCGCGGGGTGCGCGAGGTCACGCTGCTCGGTCAAACCGTCGAGGCCTATGGCCACGACCTCGATGAACCGGCCGACCTCGCCACGCTGTTCGAGGGCATCGAGGCGATCGAGGGCATCGCGCGCACGCGCTTCCTCACCTCGTACCCGAAGGACATGACGGACCGCATCATCGACGCTGTCGCCGATCTGCCGAAGGTCTGCGAGCACTTCAACATCCCCGTGCAGTCCGGCGACGACCGGATGCTGGAGCGGATGCGGCGCGGCTACACCGTCGCCGAGTACCAGGAGCGCGTCGAGCGCATCCGCAGCCGCATGCCCGACGCCGCGATCGCCACCGACGTGATCGTCGGCTGCCCCGGCGAGACGGACGAGGAGTTCGCGAGCACCGTCGCGCTCCTCGAGCGGATCGGCTTCGACGTGATCCACGTCGCCGCCTACTCGCCGCGGCCCGGCACCTTCGCCTATCGCAAGCTCGAAGACGACGTGCCGCGCGAGGTCAAGAAGGCGCGCCTCAAGGTGATCGAGGCGATCCACGCCGAGAGCGCGGGCGCCCGCAATCGCGTGCTGCTGGGCGAAACCGTCGAGGTCCTCGTCGAGCGCGACGAGGATGGCCGCGCCAGCGGCCGCACGCGCGGCGGGCGCATCGTGCACTTCGACTCAGCCGGGTCCGGCGCCGGGCTCGTCGGCGAGCTCGTCGACGTGGAGATCGCCGAGACGACGTCGTGGTCGCTGCGCGGTCAGCGCGCGGGTGCGGTGCGCGGCGGCGACCTCCTGCTCAACGTGGTCTAGGGACTGCGCGATGTCCGGCGGACCGGCCGTCGCCACCATCCTCGTGATCTTCGCGATCATCGAGGAGCGCTTGCAGGTGCTCCTCGTGCACCGCGACGAGCCGCCCGAGGCGGAGCTGTGGGCGCTGCCCGGCGGGCTCTGGGACGGCGGCCGCACGCTGGAGCAGGCGGCGCAGGCGAAGCTCTTCGAGGAGACCGGCGCGCGCGACGTCTACCTCGAGCAACTCTTCACCGAGTCCGGGCTCGATCCGACGCAGCAGGGCGTCGCCATCGCCTACTTCGCGCTGGTCGAGGCGAAGGCGGTGCGGCTGCGCGAGAGCGCGGACGACGCCTGGCGGCCCGCCTGGCTGCCGGTGGACGACCTGCCGCCGCTGGCCTTCTCCAACGGCCGCGTGATCGCGCAGGCGGTCGAGCGGGTGCGGGCCAAGCTGGACTACACGAACATCGCCTACGGCCTGCTGCCGGAGCAGTTCACGCTGCGCGAGCTGCAGGCCGCCTACGAGGCGATCCTCGCGGCGCGCCTCGACCGCCGCAACTTCCGCAAGCGCATGCTCTCAACCGCGCTCATCGAGGCCACCGAGGACGTACGCCGCGAGGGCGCCCACCGCCCCGCCCGCCTCTACCGCTTCACCAGCCGCGAGCCCGTCTTCCTGTAGGTGTCCTACCCCCTCGCCCCTCGCGGGAGGGGGTTGGGGTGAGGGGGTCCTGCCTCCTCGCGCGAGGCCTTCTAATTGAGCTCGATGAAGCCGATGATGCGCGGCCAGCGCCCCTCGCCGATGACTTCGCCGTCGAGCAGGATCTTGCAGGGCTGGCCGGGGTTCTCGGGACACTCGGTCGTGGCTCGCGAGGGCGGGTGGAAGCGCGCGAGGTAGTCGGCGCTGTCCAGCACCTCGATCTCGCCCGTCTTCACGTCGATGACCGAGACGGCGGCGCGCTCGGCATCCTGTGCGGGGCGTTGGCTTCCGAAGAGGAAGACGCCGGAGCCGTCGGCGCCGTCCGACCAGGCGAAGTGGTCTGCGGACGCCCACTCCCAGTGGTCGTTCCGGAGGGAGCCACTGTTCTCTACGGACCATAGAACCTGCTCGGTCTCGAAGTCGATGATGTCGAAGCCCCGCCAACGCCACGCCGAGTATTCACCCGAGACACCCTCCCTGCCGCGGGCGACGTGCCGGGCGTCGGGCGCGAGGTTCGCGCTCTCGATGTCGAGATCGTTGGGCAGATCGAGGATCTCGCCATCGGACACCCGGATGGCTCCTGCGGCCGCCCAGCAACACGGGCCATGGAACGTGATCGACAGCAGTGTTCCGTCAGCGCTCCAGCCGTTCACGCCCCAATCGTTCAGCCTCGCGTAGTAGTCCAACTCGTCGCGGTCAAGGTGCAGGACTTGTTCAGCCGACGGGAGTGCGAAGACGAAGATCTCGCCGCAGACGCTCACGGCGACCTTCGTGCCGTCGGGAGAGACCCGGAAGGCCCGGCACTCGGCGCCCTCGATGAGCACCCTGGTCTTACCGGCCCACGGGACATAGGAGAGCGTCCCTCCATCGCAGATCACGAGGCCGTCGTGCGCCAGCTGCGGCGGGCACGAGTAGTTGCCGGGTCGGGGACCAAGTTGCCATGTGTTCCCTCTGCCCGCTTCGTGCCAGAGGAGGAGGCGGGGTTGCGTGGCGTGCGCGCTCTGCACCTCGAACATCAGGAACGGTCCCCTCACGGGTTCCCAGGGAGGGGGGATGGCCGGGACCGACTCCTCGGGGACCTCGAGGAACTCGATCCCCCTCAGCGTGAAGTCCTCCGGAACCTCGATCAGCCCGAGGTACTGCGTTCGGCCGCGCGTGCCCTCCCAGGCGACGCGGCCGTCGTAGATCACGTCGCACGGGCGTGGCTCGATATCGCGGCCTGCGAGGATGTCGCAGGTGCTCTCCACGAGGGGGGCGATTTGCTGCTCCAGTTCCGGGGTGAGGGCAAGGGTCTCCCCGGTCTCGATATCAAGGAGCCGGGCACCCCCGTTACCCCGCAGGCTGAACGCCACGTACCTCGAATCGCCGGGCCACCAGGACCGGCTCTGCCACCAGGAGTAGCCATCCCCGGCAGGGATGACTCCGTCGTCGTTGAAGATGGTCCAGACGGTCTCCCCATTCTCCGTGTCGACCACGCCGATGGTCGCGATGCGCTCCTCGTACCTGGCGGGTCCATAGCGCATTCCGAACCGGAGCGCGTGACGGAAGTCGGGAGACACCACCCATTCGTCTTCCAGCACGCGAATGTCGCCGTCGAGCCGGACGATCGCAGCGCGCGGTCGATACGTGCCATCCGTGACGCTGAGCGCCTGCCCGTCCGGGTGCCAACTGCCGATCTCCAGATCCTTGCCATCCAGCGACTTCAGGTCGGAATCGCCCCGGCCGACTCGGAGCAGTTCCTCGCCCGTGGTGGTATCGAGGACCAGCAGTGTCCGGCTCTGCAGGCTGACCGCGACCTTTGTCCCGTCCGGAGAGACCTCGATCTCCCGTATGCCGCTGTGATCGAGCAGGACCGCCTCGGGGTAGCCGTTCAGGGTCACGCGGCGGATCTGGCCTTCGCTCCAGACGATCAGGCTCGTGCCCGCCAGCTGCACCGCCGAGAGATGGGTGCCGCTCTTGCGGTCATACACGTCCCGGTACTCGAAGGCGGTCCAGTACTTCCGCTGCCCAACGTCGTAGAAGACCATCCGCTGCGTCGTGATTCCCTCCGCGACCGCTTCGTCCGCGGCCTCAACGCGCTCGGAGAGGACGACCAGCGGGCCCATCACCGGTACCGGTGGGCCAGAGGGAGTGGGTGCCGGTGTGGGCTCGGGCGTGGGCGTGGGTACAGGCGTCGGCGCGGGGGTCGATGTGGGCATGGCCGCAGGGGTCGGTGTGGGCGTCGCGGAGAGAGTGGGCGTCGGCGGTGCAGGCGACGCGGGCGCAGCCGTCGGAGTCGCCGATGGCGCGGTCGCCGGCAGAGGTACGGCCACCCTCGAGGTGGGGGTCGCTGCCGGGACGGCGACGGCGGCGGCCAGCTGAGCCGGAGCCTCGGTCGGCACGGCAGTAGCCGTGGCGACAGGGGTGGCAGTCGCAGCGGGCGTGGGTAGGACGGTCGCGGCTGGCGGAGGTTGCGAGGGCTCCTCGCCGCCGTCGCAGGCGAGCGTGAGCAGGGCGATCAACGCGAGCGCTCCGGCGAGTCCGCGCGCCAGCCGCGAAGTGATGTGTCTCCTGCTCTCGGATGCGTCGGCCACGGCGACCCTCCGCTGCGCTCCCGGTCCTGCCGATGAGTGCAGGACGCCCGGGTGGCGCGGAAAGTTCCTGAGCGCTGCGGAGAGGGATGTCGCGTGGCGGGACCGCTACAGCTCGATCAGGCCGCCGTCGACGCCGAGCTCGACGCCCAGCACGTAGGACGAGTCGTCCGAGGCGAGGAAGAGGGCTGCCTTCGCGATCTCGTCGGGCGTGCCCTCGCGGCGCATCGGGATGAGGCGGCGGCTGATGAACTCGCGCGTCTGCTCGGTCATCGTCGTCGAGAGGATCGGCGTGTCGATCAGGCCGGGGCGGATCGCGTTGACGCGAATGCCGCGCCTCAGCAGCCCCGCGCCGAGCGAGCGCGTGAGCGACCGCGCGGCCGCCTTCGAGGCGCCGTAGACCGCGCCCTCGGCATAGCCCTGCTGGTCCGCGCCCGAGGTCATGATGACGATCGAGCCGCCGTCGTTCATGCGCGGCGCGGCCTTCTGGACCGTGAAGAACACCGACTTGAAGTTGAGCGACGCGACCGCGTCGAAGTCCTCCTCGGTCACCTCGAGGAAAGGCTGCGGCGGGTTGTCCCCGCCCGCGTTCACGACCACGACATCGATCGGCCCCAGCTTCGCTGCGGCCTCCTCGAAGAGCCGCTCAAGTTCCTCGACGCTGGTGACGTCGCAGGGGATGGTGATCGCCCGATCGCCGAGGGCGACCGAGGCGGCGTCGAGCCGACGCGGGTCGCGCCCGCAGACGGCGACGCGCGCGCCCTCGGCAAGAAACAGGCGGGCGACGGCGAGGCCGATGCCGCTCGTACCGCCGGTAACGACGGCGACCTTGCCCTCGAGCTTGCCGCTACCTGCGCCGGGCTCCGCCATCCGCTCTCCGCCTTCCTTGCGGCGGAGCGTAGGGAGGGGTGCGGGGGGCGGCAAGCGTGCGGGCGGCGGGCTGCGCTACTGCGTGCTGTGCTCTTCCAGGAAACTCGCGACGTACGCCTTGAAGCGGGCAGTGCGATCACCCGGAGCCGAGGACGGCGGCGGCGCCGAGCCTTCCCGAACCTCGGCGAGTTCATCGCGAGAGAGCGAGCGGCTCCATCTCTGAAGCCGTTGGTCCGTCCAGGTGATGCGGATAGCCCGCTTCTCGATCCAGAGCGCGCTGGCGTTCCGACTGAGCCGGTCGTCGGCGACACGCAGAGAGAAGTCCACGAGGCGATCGTTCGTCGCGAATAGCACCAAGCCATTGCGGAACAGGAACCACTCCATCGCAGTGACCGCGAACCGCTTGTTGCCGTCCACGAACGGATGATTCTTGTTGAGGCTGTAGTGCAGGGCAGCAGCCTTCTGCTGTGCAGTGCGGTGATGTGGCCAGCGTGGTTGAGCGAGCGCGGACTCCAGACGCGCGGCTCCTTGCGGGCCCGCCAGTTGGAAGGCCTGCGTTCCGGGGAACTGGTCCCGCGTCAGCGTCTCGACGATGCTGCGGACTTCGTCCTCGTCGAGGTAGTGGAGACGGCTCATCGCTTCCTCGCGTGCTTGTCGGGAAGGGGCACACACCGGGTGCGCGACGGAGACGCCATCGGCGTGAGCCGACCGGCGTCCGGCTGAGGCGCCAGTTGGTGAGTTCCCGGTGTGGCGCCTGTGGTACCTAGTGTTTTTCGAGTTCCCGGAGGGCGGGAGCGCGCCTCGCGATCAGGGCGCGCAGGTCCTCGCGAAGGCCCGCGCTGAGCCCGTTGGGCTCCTGCCCCGCGCGCGAGGTGGGGGTGGGCTCGCCGTCGCGGCGTTGTGGCTGCGTTTCCTGCTTCACCATGGCCGTACCAGCGTACACCAGCGCCGGGCGCGAGGGCCTATAGCAGCCCGGCGCTCCGGAGCTGCTCCAGGCACGTCTCGCCGATCTGCGAGGGGGAGTCGGCGACCATCGCGCCGGCCTCGCGGAGGGCGGCCTTCTTGGCGTCGGCGGTGCCGGCCTTGCCGGCGATGATCGCGCCGGCGTGGCCCATGCGACGCCCGGGAGGGGCGGTCGCGCCGGCGATGAACGCCGTGACCGGCTTCGACATCCGCGCGACGTAGGCCGCGGCCTCCTGCTCGGCGGTCCCGCCGATCTCGCCGATCAGCACCACCGCCGCCGTGTCCGGGTCCGCCTCGAACAGCGCCAGCGCCTCGGCCTGCGTGGTGCCGATGATCGGGTCGCCGCCCACGCCGACGCTCGAGGACTGCCCGATGCCGGCCCGCGTCAGCTGGTCCACCGTCTCGTAGACGAGCGTGCCGGAGCGCGAGATCACGCCCACGCTGCCCTCGAGGTAGACGTCGGTCGGCATGATGCCGGCGCGAGCGCGGGCCGCCGGAGTGATGACGCCGGGGCAGTTGGGCCCGATCAGCGTCGTCTCCATGCCCTGCAGCGCGCGCTTCACGCGCACCATGTCCAGCACCGGGATGCCCTCGGTGATGCAGATCGCGACGGGGATGCCGGCATCGGCCGACTCGAGGATGGCGTCGGCCGCGAAGGGCGCGGGCACGAAGATCAGCGAGACGTTGGCGCCGAACTCGTCGACGGCCTCGCGCACGGTGTTGCGGATCGGCGTGTCCTCGAGGACCTGGCCGCCGCGGCCGGGCGTGACGCCGCAGACGATCTGCGTGCCGTACTCGCGGCTGGTCTTCGCCTCGCGCTGCCCGGCGCCGCCGAAGCCCTGGATGACGACGCGGCTGTTCTCGTCCAGCAGTACGCCCACGTTACGCTCCCTCGCTCCTAGTCCTGTCTTTGTCCGTTGTGGTACACGCGATGTTCGAATCCGCCCGGGTCCCAATAGCTCAGTAGCCACCAGCCCTCGTCCCCGCCATTAGCGGCTGCAAGGCGGTGCGGGAGCTCTGTGAGTCCGGCCTGCCCGTAGCTCTCGCCCCACACCATCACCCGGAGATCCGCGCGGGAGCACAGCAGTTTGTCGAAGTCGTAAAGGACGCCCCACTCGCCAGCGAATTCACTCTCGAGTGCGAGAAGCAGCTGGTCGAAGGCAGGAACCTCATCCTCCCCCTTGTATTCGCCTGCGTACGCAGTCCAGGAAACATCAAACTGGAACTCCTTGAGGGCCGAGTGTTCGGTTCCCGGATCCCATGTCCAGTGGCTCGAACCTCGCCTAGACAGGCGAAGTTCTGCCTCCTCCTGCGCACCCTCCCCGAGCCCGTTGGCTCTCGGGTACACATGGGGATAGTCGAACCCCATCTCCCAGACTCGCCGAACGACCGCGCGCGTAGCGACTTCCTGGCTTCCGCGCCCCTTGGCTGCGCGATCGCCGTCCCACTCCGCATGCGCATCCTCCATCGCGCGCTGGATGCGCTCGATCAGGACCGCCGTGTCGGGGAGGACAGTCGCCGTCACGCGGAGCCTAGCCTGCCGCCTCGACGGACTTGCGCGCGGCGTCGGCGAAGCCGTCCGCGCGGATCAGATCGATGCCCGATTCGTCGAGGATGCGCGTGCCCTCCTCGACGTTGGTGCCGGCCAGCCGGACCACCGTCGGCTGCGGGATCAACCCGCCACGCTTGGCCTGCACCACGCCCTCCGCGATCACGTCGGTGCGCGCGAGGCCGCCGAAGATGTTGACCAGCACAGCCTTCACGTCCGGGTCGGCGCCGATCAGCCGCAGCGCGGTGACGATCGCCTCCGGGTCGTTCGCGGTGCCGATGTCGAGGAAGTTCGCGGGCTCGCCGCCCTCGAACTTGATCGCGTCCATCGTCGCCATCGCGAGACCGGCGCCGTTGACCATGCAGCCGATGTCGCCGTCCAGCTTGACGTAATTCTGTACGCCGGCCTCCTCCGCCTCGACCTCCAGCGCGTCGTCCTGTGACTTGTCGCGCAGCTCGGCGAGGTCGCGATGCCGGAAGTCGGCGTCGTCGTCGATGCTGAACTTGGCGTCGACGGCGAGCAGCTTGCCGTCGCCGGTGACGACGAGTGGGTTGATCTCGGCGAGCGAGCCGTCGTTCTCCTCGAAGGCCTGCGCGAGGGCGGAGATCAGCGCGACGGCGGGGCGGTTGAGGTCGCCGTCGAGGCCGGTCGCGAAGGCGAGGGCGCGGGCCTGGTAGCCCTGGAAGCCGCAGGCGGGGTCGATCGCCTGGCTGTGGATCTGGTCCGGCGTCTCCTCGGCGACCTGCTCGATGTCCATGCCGCCTGCGGCCGAGGCGATCATGACGGGCCGCCCGGACTGGTTGTCGATGACGGCGCCGAGGTAGAGCTCGCGGGCGACGTCGATCTGCTCCTCGACGAGCACCGAATTGATCGGCTGGCCCTGCGGGCTCTGGATGGTGACGAGGTTGGTGCCGAGCAGCTCCTCGGCGGCGGCGCGCGCCTCTTCGGCGGTGTTGGCGAGCTTGATGCCGCCCGCCTTGCCGCGTCCGCCGGCGTGCACCTGCGCCTTGACGACGACCTTGCCGCCGAGCTCCTCGGCGGCGGCGGCGGCTTCGTCGGCGCTGCGGGCGACCTTGCCGCCCGGTGTGGGCACGCCGTAGCGCGCCAGCAGTTCCTTGGCCTGGTACTCGTGCAGCTTCATCGCGGGCTCCCGGTGCGGATGCGGGTGGGCGCGCCTCGTGGGTTTCGAGGCGGCGCGGCGGATGGTAGCACCTGCCGGGTCGGGGGCAAGGATCGCCTATTGCGAGCGGCGGACCAGCCCCGTCACTCCATCGAGCACTTCAATGACCCCGGAACCGCCACCCTCCGCGACCAAGCCAGTGGGAACTTGCCCGAACGCCGCGTGCGTTGCCTCCAATAGCACCTTGGCTTTCGTCTCGGGGTCTTCGCCGGCGCCCTCGGCAAAGGCCCTGAACGTCCGTAGTGAGTCCTCGCGGTGCCGATTGATTACCGCTAGATGTGCGTTCGATCTGTAGAGGCGCACACAGGTCACGGTGAAATAGAAGCCAACTGAGAGCACGACAGCCTTGATCAGTACGATTTGGAGAACGCCTGCGTCGCTGATGTCCCCGTTCGATTCCCACAGCCAGACAAGAAGAATGCCCGCGACAATCGTCGCCACGCCAGCGCCGACTGCGGCGATCACCCAGCGTCTTGCGCTCGACTCGTGACGACTCGCTGCCGTTGCGAACGTATCAGCGTGGTGAGACACTCCGGCTTCAGTTGAGGTTTCACGAATTGCCGCTAGTGCTTCGGATGCCTGCGTCTGTACATCCTGAATCTCGGCCAGGGTGCGGTTTGCCGCCTCTCTGGCTGAGTTGACCGCGTTCTCCATCTCGCGTCGTAGTGCATCGATATCAACGGACTCCCACGAGATAAAGCCAGCGAGCGGGACAGCCGCTTCGAGGAGATCGTCGCTCCAGCTGATGACGGCGCCAGCGCGGGAGTCCCTTTCTTCTTCTAGGTTCCTGAGACTGAGATCGAATTCTTGGACGTCGTTGAACGCACTGCGGAGTCCGCCGGCTTGGTTCGCTACGTTCTGCACCCGCCCCGACGTTAGTCGCTCCCATTGAAGGGTAGACAGGCGGCGGCTCTGAGCGATGACGCTGTGGAAGTCATCCTGCCAGTCCCCGAAGTTCATGCCGCCGAGTTCGCGCGATCGCACGAGATCTGAATCTACGTCTAAGGCCGAGATCTCGTTGAAGTAGGCTCTGAGCTCTTCCAGCTCGGGCCGATCGGGTGCTGCTGAATCGTTCTCACTCGTCATAGGCACTTACCTCGGAACATCTCGCGCGGTCAAGAGTTCGCGCACTTGTGCAGTATACGACTGACTCAGAACCCACACACCGCACTGGGAGCGAGCGCCGAGCCCGTAGGACTTCCATCTCACCTTTGCCCGCGCCGCCCCGCCTGCGTACCCTCGACGGCATGCGGATGTCACGGCTGTTCGGACGCACGCTGCGCCAGGCGCCCGCCGATGCGGAGACGGCGAGCCATCGGCTGCTGCTGCGTGCGGGCTGCATCGACCAGCTCATGGCCGGGGCCTACAGCTACATGCCCCTCGGCCGCCGCGCCCGCCTCAAGGCCGAAAACGTCGTGCGCGAGGAGATGGACGCCGCCGGCGGGCAGGAGGTGCTGCTGCCAGCCATTCAGCCGGTCGAGCTGTGGCGGCAGAGCGGCCGCGAGGAGGCCTTCGGGCCCGTCCTCTTCCACCTCAACGACCAGCGCGGGCGCGAACTCGTGCTCGGACCGACGCACGAGGAGGTGATCACCCGCCTCTTCGCCGATCACTCCAGCTCCTACCGCGATCTGCCCGTCACGCTCTACCAGATCCAGACCAAGTTCCGCGATGAAGGCCGGCCGCGCGGCGGTCTCGTCCGCGTGCGCGAGTTCACGATGAAGGACGCCTACTCCTTCGACCTCGACGAGGACGGCCTGACCGACTCCTACGAGGCGATGTTCCAGGCCTACCGCCGCATCTTCGCCCGCTGCGGCGTGCCGACCGTCCCCGTCGAGGCGGACTCGGGCGCGATCGGCGGCAAGGGCTCGCAGGAGTTCATCTTCCTCAGCGAGGCCGGCGAGGACACCGTGGCGCTCTGCTCGGACTGCGGCTACGCCGCCAACACGGAGAAGGCCGCCTTCGTGCGTCCGCCCGCAGCGCCCGAGGACTCGCTCCCCGTCGAGGAGGTCTCGACGCCGGGCACGACGACCATCGAGCAGCTCGCGACCCTGCTCGACGTCCCCACGTCGCGCACCGCCAAGGCGGTGTTCTACGTGGCCGGTGGCGGCAGCGATCCGGAGGAGCCGATCTTCGCCGTCGTGCGCGGCGACCTCGAGATCAACGAGGTCAAACTCTCCAACGAGCTCGGCGGACGCGCTGTGCGCGCGATGACCGATGCCGAGGTCGAGCACTACGGGCTCGTTGCAGGGTCCGCCTCGCCGGTCGGCCTTGGCGACCGGATGGCGGTGATCGCGGACCTCTCGATCCCGGACTCGCCGAACCTGCTGGCGGGCGCGAACAAGGCGGACTTCCACCTGCGCAACGTCAACCACGGCCGCGACTGGCAGGCGAGCCAGATCGCCGACATCGCGCTCGCCGAGGAGGGCTACGTCTGCGCGGCGTGCGGGACGGGCACCATCCAGCTGCGGCGCGGGATCGAGATGGGGCACGTCTTCCGCCTCGGCCAGATCTACTCCGAGGCGTTCAGCGCCGATGTGCTCGGCGCGGACGGGCAGGCGGTCGTCCCGACGATGGGTTGCTACGGCATCGGCGTGGACCGCATCGTCGCGGCCGCCGTCGAGGCGAACCATGACGAGGACGGCATCAGCTGGCCAGCCTCCGTCGCGCCCTACGACGTGCAACTCGTCGCGCTGCGCCTCGACCGCGACCCGCCGGTCGCCGAGGAGGCCGAGGCGCTCTACGCCGAGCTGACCGCCGCCGGCCTCGAGGTGCTGTTCGACGACCGCGACGAGTCGCCGGGCGTGAAGTTCAACGACGCCGACCTGATCGGGCTGCCCTGGCGGCTGACCGTCTCCGCTCGTAACCAGGAGCGCGGCACCGTCGAGCTGCGCACGCGCACGACGGGCGAGGTCGATCACGTCCCGCGCGGCGAGGTCGCGAGCCGCCTGCAAGCCCTGCGCGCGGCCGCCATCGAGGCCCTCGATCCGGACGCGTAGGCGGCCACGGCGCGCGCTGAGCAGGCCGCGTGCTACACTGAGCAAGACACCAGCGCCTCCTTGCGAGACGTGGGCCGACGCCCACGTTTTTTTGTAGCAAGGACGGCCCAGCCGGGGACACCCCGGGAGCGGCAGCAGCACATGAAGAGCGAATTCGTCACCGCGATCGCGCAGCTTTCCGCGGAAAAGAACCTCGATAGCGACACGGTCTTCCAGGCCGTCGAGGCGGCAATGGCCTCGGCCTACAAGAAGGACGAGCTCCAGTACGCCGAGATCGAGGTCAAGATCGACATCGAGACGGGCGACATCGACGCCTGGCGCGTCTGGGACGTGATGCCCGACGAGGAGATCGAGGACGACGAGATCCAGGTCTCGCCGGAGCGCGCGGTGGAGATGGGCCACGCCGGCGCGTCCGAGGGCGATCGCATCCGCGAGCCGCTGGAGGCCTCGCTCGACGCGGGCCGCATCGCCGCGCAGACGGCGAAGCAGGTGGTGCTGCAGCGCCTCCGCGAGGCCGAGCGCGAAGCCGTCTTCGGCGAGTTCACGACGAAGCAGGGCGAGCTGGTTTCAGGCACCGTGCTGCGCGTCGAGGCCGGCCGCCGCAACGTGATCCTCGACCTCGGCAGGACCGAGGCCGTATTGCCGTCGGCCGAGCAGGTGCGCCCCGAGCACTACCGCGTGGGGCAGCGGCTGCGGGTCTACGTGAAAGAGGTCTACCGGGCGGCCAAGGGGCCGCAGGTGGTCGCCTCGCGCTCGCATCCGGAGCTGCTGCGCCGGCTGCTCGAGCTCGAGTCGCCGGAGATCGCGAAGGGCACCGTCGAGATCGTGACGATGGCGCGCGAGCCCGGCTTCCGCAGCAAGATCGCCGTGATCTCGCGCCAGGACGGCGTCGACCCGATCGGCGCGGTCGTCGGCGTGCGCGGCGCGCGCATCCAGAACGTGGTCAACGAACTTGGCGGCGAGCGCATCGACATCGTCCGCTGGGATCCGAACGAGGCGGGCTTCGTCGCGAACGCGCTGAGTCCCGCCGAGGTCGTCTCGGTGCGTCTCGATGACGAGACGAACACGGCGTTCCTCGCCGTGCCGGACAAGCAGATCAGCCTGGCGATCGGCAAGGAGGGGCAGAACGCGCGGCTGACCGCGCGCCTGACCGGCCGCCGCGTCGAGATCAGCCCGGAGAGCCTGCTGATCCGCAACGGCGAGGACCTCTACCCGCCCCCCGAGCCGAACATGGACGCGCTCCCGCTGGCGCCGACGCCGGCGCTTCCGACGCTGCCGGACATCGTGGCGCCCTCGCAGGCCGGCTACGCGCGGCCGGGGCTCCCCGGCGAGCACGAGCTGGTCGAGGCGCCCGCCGAGCCCGCCCCGCTTACGCCGGAGCAGGAGGTGCTCGCCGAGTTCGCCGAGCCCACCGAGGGTGCGCCGACGGAGGAGGCCGCCGCGGCTGCCGAGGTCGTCGTCGAGGAGGCGCCTGCTGCGCCCGCTCCAGCGGCCGCCGCGCCGCGGTCCGCTCCCGGCGGACTGCGCTTCGCCGAGGAGATCGGCGAGCTGCGCGACATCGACGACGAGCCGGATCGCCCGGCGCGTGGAGGCGCCCGTGGCCCCGCTCGCCGTCGCCGCCGCGGTGGGGCCGCGCCGACGCCCGCCCGCCCGCCGCGCGGTGGCCGCCGCCGCTTCGAGGTCGACGAGGACGAGATCGAGGAGGGGCTCAGCGAGCTCCACGGTGACTCGCCCTTCGAGGACGAGGAAGAGGACGACTACGAGGAGTACGAGGACCAGGACGATCAGTAGCGCGACACCGCGAACGCGAACAGCGACGGGACGGATGCACGGCAATGGCCCCGGCCCGCAGACGGACGCCGCCGCAGCGTAGCTGCCTGAGCTGTCGCGAGCAGCGCGACCAGCGTTCACTGACCCGGCTGGTGCGCGGCGCGGACGGCTCGGTCAGCGTCGACGAGCGGGGGCGAGCGCCGGGACGCGGCGGCTACCTCTGCGAGTCGGCCGCCTGCTGGCAGCAGGCGCTCGAGGGCGGACGGCTCGATCGGGCGCTGCGGACCTCGGTCAGCGCCGCCGACCGCGCTACACTGCGAGGGTACGCTGAACGGCACGGCGCCGGCGAAGCCGCGGCTGCCGGGACCCGGGGAACGGGAGAGAGCGAGCAATGACACAGGCCCCGGACCAGACCGTTCCAGCGGCGGAGTCGCCGCGTGTCACGATCCCCCCCGCGGTCGTCGTCAGCGACCTCGCGGGCCTGCTCGGCATCACGCCGGTCGACGTGATCAAGGAATTGATGAAGAACGGCGTGATGGCGACCATCAACCAGGTGGTCGACTTCGACACGGCCGCCGTCGTCGCCGCCGACCTCGGGTACGCGCCCGAGGAGGAGGGCGGCGAGGAAGCAGCCGCCGTTGCCGGCGAGGACGAGTCCGCGCCGCTCTCGCGCCGGATCATCGAGGAAGGCGAGGACGCGCAGCCGCGCGCGCCCGTGGTCACCGTGCTCGGGCACGTCGACCACGGCAAGACGACGCTGCTGGACACGATTCGCCGTGCCAGCGTCGTCGAGGGCGAGGCCGGCGGGATCACTCAGCACATCGGCGCCTACCAGGCCAGCGGCCCGGACGGGCGAACGCTCACCTTCATCGATACGCCCGGCCACGAGGCGTTCACGGAGATGCGCGCCCGCGGCGCACAGGTCACCGACATCGCGATCATCGTCGTCGCCGCCGACGACGGGGTGATGCCGCAGACACGCGAGGCGATCGACCACGCGCGTGCGGCCGGCGTCCCGATCGTGGTGGCGGTCAACAAGACGGACCTCCCCAACGCCAACCCCGACCGCGTCAAGCAGGACTTGATGGGCGCCGAGCTCGTCCCCGAGGACTTCGGCGGCGACACCGTGGTCGTGCCGATCTCCGCCCTGGGCGGGGACGGCATCGACGACCTGCTCGAGAGCGTGCTGCTGGTCGCCGAGCTCGAGGAGCTGAAGGCCAACCCGGACCGCGACGCCATCGGGGTCGTGCTGGAGGCGGCAACCGATCCCCGGCGCGGCATCGCGGCGACGATTCTCGTGCAGACCGGCACGCTGCACCGCGGCGACGTGATCCGCGCGGGGCTGAGCTACGGGCGTATCAAGGCGATGACCGACTCATCGGGGCAGCAGCTCAAGGAGGCCGGCCCCTCGACGCCGGTGACGGTGCTCGGGCTCAGCGAGGTGCCGCTCGCGGGCGAGCGCTTCGAGACCGTGAAGAACGAGCGCACCGCGCGCGCCGAGAGCGTCGAGCTGCGCCGCTCCGTGGAGCGCGAGGGCACCGTCCGCACCGGCGTCACCCTGGACACGCTGTTCGGCGAGATCCACCGCGGAGCCGTGCAGGACTTCAACATCGTCCTCAAGACGGACGTGCAGGGCTCGATCGAGCCGCTCGTGCGCGCCATCGAGGCCCTCGCCGTGGACGAGATCAACGTCAAGGTCATCCACGCCGCGGCCGGGACGGTCAACGAGTCCGACGTCAACCTCGCGGTCGCCTCGCAGGGCGTGGTCATCGCCTTCAATACCCGTGCCGAAACCGGCGCGCAGCGCCTCGCCGAGGCGGAGCACGTCGAGATCCGCGAGTACCGCGTGATCTACGACGTGATCGAGGATGTCGAGCAGGCCGTGCGCGGCATGCTCCAGCCGATCTACGAGGAGCGCCGCGACGCCGTCGCCGAGGTGCGCCAGGTCTTCCGCCGGGGCCGCCGCAACTCGATTGCCGGCTGCCTCGTGCGCGATGGGTCGGTCACCCGTGGCTCGCTCGCGCGGGTGATGCGCGGCGGCGAGGTCCTGCGCGAGGCGCGCATCGACTCGCTCAAGCGCTTCCAGGAGGACGCGCGCGAGGTCGCCTCCGGCCTCGAATGCGGCATCACCGTGGACGGCTTCGAGGCCTTCGAGGAGGGCGACGAGATCGTCACCTACCACATGGAGCAGGTGCGCTAGCGTCGCTCGCAAGGCAACACCCGGGCGCATGACCCGGCACTCCCCGCGATCGGAATGGCCTGTGAGGACCGTGCCGCGATGAGCCGACGCATGGAGAAGGTCAACGACCTCGTGCAGTCGGAGGTGGCCGAGCTGCTGCAGCGCCGCGTCAAGGATCCGGTGCTGGCGGAGGCCTTCCTGTCGATCACGCGCGTCGAGGTCACCTCGGATCTCTCGACGGCGCGCGTGCACGTGAGTGTGATGGGCGCCGACGACGGCGGCGCCGAGGTACTCGTCGCACTCGAGCGCAGCGCGCCCTTCCTGCACCGCGAGCTGGTGAAGCGGATTCGCATGAAGCGCGTGCCCCGGCTGCGCTTCGTGCTCGACGAGTCGATCGCCGAGGCGGACCGCATGACCGTGCTGATGCGCGACCTCGCGCGCTCCGAGGGGCGCGAGTTGTGAGCGCCCCGGCACGCGCGCAGGCCCCCGCCCTGAGCGGCTTCCTCAACATCGACAAGCCTCCGGACATGACCTCGTTCGACGTGGTGCGGGTGGTGCGGCGCGCCGCCGGCATCCGCCGCGTCGGCCACGCGGGCACCCTCGACCGCCCCGCGACCGGCGTGCTGCCGGTGGCCCTCGGGCCATCGACGCGGCTCATCGACGCGCTGATGGACGCGCGCAAGCGCTACCGCGCGCGGATCACGCTCGGCGTCGAGACCGACACCTACGACGCCGCCGGCGAGGTGCAGGCAAGCTGCGACGCCTCCAGCGTGACGATTGCCGACGTCGAAGACGCCCTCGAGGCCTTCCGCGGCGAGCTGATGCAGCTGCCGCCCGCCTTCAGCGCGGTGAAGATCGACGGCGAACGCGCCTGGCGCGCGGCCCGGCGCGGGGAGCAGCCGCAACTCGAGCCCCGAGCGGTCACGGTCTATGAGCTCACGCTCACTGCGTGCGAGCCGCCCGAACTGGAGATCGAGGTCGAGTGCAGCAAGGGCTTCTACATGCGCTCACTCGCGCACGACCTCGGCGAGGCGCTGGGCGTGGGCGGCCACCTCGCCCGCCTCAGCCGCACGGCGGTCGGGCCGTTCCGCCTCGACGACGCGGTCGCGCTCGACGACGCGGTGCTGATGCTCGAGGGAGGGCTGAGCGAGGATCTGGTGCACGCTCCGGACGCCGTCCTGCATGACTGGCCGGCGGTGATCCTCGGGAAGCGCTCGATCGCACTGGCGCGGCAGGGCCGCGACGTGCGCCCGCGGCCGGTCGACGGGCGGCCCCCGGCGCGGGTCGGCGTGAAGGCGCGCGGCTACGGCGCGCACGGCAAGCTCGTCGCGCTGCTCGAGTGCGGCCCGATCCCCGGCGTCTGGCACCCCTACCGCGTCTTCGCGGAGTAGCCTCGCGGCCCTACTCCAACGGTGCAGCCCCGCGCTCGGTGACGAGGCGCAGGAAGGCGGCGACGCGGGCATCGTCCGGCGCCTGCGCGCGCCGGACCGCGAGCAACGTGCGCTCGGCGACGAGCTCGCGCCGCTGCGGGCGCAGCGAGGGCGTCCCCGCCTCTGCGATCTCGGCGGGCAATACGCTCCAGCAGAGGCCGAGTACGACCATCTGGCGCAGCACGGCCGGGTTGTCGCTCTCCAGCGTCACGCGCGGCCTGAGGCCGCGCAGCGCCAGGCCCTCGTCGATCAGCAAGCGCGTGCGCCGGCCCTGCGGGTAGAGCGCCCAGTCTCCCTGCTCCGGCGTTTCCTCCGAGCCCGGCGGGGCGTAGACGTAGAGCGGCTCGCTCAGCACCTCCGTGGAGCGGTAGCCCTCGGGCGGCGGCCCGACGACGAAGGCGACGTCCAGCTCGAAGCGCGCGAGGCGTTCCAGGAGCACGGCGCTGCGGTCCACGGCGAGGCGCACATCCACGCCGGGGCTGGCGAGACGGAAGGCGCGCACCGTCTCCGGCAGCACGTAGAGGCTTGCCGCGTCGATCATCCCGACGCGCAGCACGCCCGCGCTCCCCGCCTCCAGCTCCTGCAGCCACTCCCGTAGCTCGGCTGCGCGACCCAGCACCTCCGAGGCGAAGCGCGCGACCTCGGCGCCCGCCTCGGTCAGCCGCCTGCGCCGCCCCGCGCGCTCCAGTAGCTGCGTGCCGAGCCGCCGCTCCAGCTGCGCGATCGCCTGCGAGAGCGCGGGCTGGGTAACGCCGAGGCGGCGCGCCGCCTCGGTCAGCGAGCCCCAGCGCTCCACGGCCTGGAGGTAGGCGAGCTGCTGCAGGTGCAGGTTGAGCGGGGCGGCCTCGACGGCTTCGGGCGCCTCGACTCCGCCAGGGGTAGCGGTGGGAAGCGTGGTCATGGGCGGAGTATAGATAAGTGTTCCTTATGCGTCATGTCTGAAAGTCGTATTGGAGTAATGAAAGCGGCATCCCTATCGTAGTCGGGACGGCCGAGCCGCGCTCCCGCGCGGACCGGCGCGAACGGAGGTTGCGTGATGGGCGAGCCGATCAACGTTGCGATCGTCGGCGTGGGGAACTGTGCTTCCTCGCTGGTGCAGGGCGTCGAGTTCTACCGCGATGCGAGCGAGGACGAGACGATCCCGGGGCTGATGCATCCTCAGCTCGGCGACTACCACATCCGCGACATCCGCTTCAGCGCCGCCTTTGACATCGATGCGAACAAGGTCGGCCAGGACATCTCCGACGCGATCTACGCGCCGCCGAACAACACCTTCCGCTTCGCCGAAGTCCCGGCCACCGGCGTCACGGTGGACCGCGGCATGACGCACGACGGCCTCGGCAAGTACCTCTCCGAGGTGATCGAGAAGGCGCCGGGTTCGACCGCCGACATCGCGGGCATTCTGCGCGCGACCAACACCCACGTCGTCGTCAACTACCTGCCGGTCGGCTCCGAGGAGGCGACGAAGTGGTACGTGGAGCAGGTGCTGGCGGCCGGCTGCGCCTTCATCAACTGCATCCCCGTCTTCATCGCCAAGGAGGGCCACTTCCAGCAGCGCTTCATCGACGCGGGCCTGCCCGTGATCGGCGACGACATCAAGTCGCAGGTCGGCGCGACGATCCTGCACCGCCTGCTGGCGCGGCTCTTCCTGGACCGCGGCGTGCGCGTGGACCGCACCTATCAGCTCAACTTCGGCGGCAACACGGACTTCCTCAACATGCTCGAGCGCGAGCGGCTGGAGTCCAAGAAGATCTCGAAGACCAACGCCGTGACCTCGCAGATCGACTACGAGCTGCCGGGCGCCGACGTGCACGTCGGGCCGTCCGACCACGTGCCGTGGCTGGACGACCGCAAGTGGTGCCACATCCGCATGGAGGGCACGACGTTCGGTAACGTCCCGCTCAACCTCGAGTGCAAGCTGGAGGTCTGGGACAGCCCCAACTCCGCGGGCGTGGTGATCGACGCGATTCGCTGCGCGAAGATCGCGCTCGACCGGGGCATCGGCGGTCCGCTGCTGGCCCCCTCCGCGTACTTCATGAAGTCCCCCCCCGAGCAGTGGGTCGACCACGTCGCGCGCGAGCGCCTCGAGGAGTTCATCGCCGAGGAGGCGGAGGCGGCCGCCGGGTAGCGCGCCGGCCCCCGGCGCGCGGTCCGCGGCGTAGACTGCGCGCCGATGGCGATCTACTGGGCCTTCCGGCTGGCAGCTCTGTGGGTGCGCGTGTTCCCGCTGCGCGCCTCGTACGCGGTGGCGCGGTTCGGCGGACTGTGCGTCTTCTTCCTCTGGCGCGGCGGCCGGCGGCGCTGCATCGCCAACATGCGCCGCGTTGCCGGTGGCGACGAGGCGCACGCACGACGGCTGGCGCGCCGTTCCTTCGGCTACTACGGCCTCTACATCGTCGACTTCCTGCGCCTCACGGACGTCTCCGCCCAGGAGGTCCGGCGGCGCGTCATCTTCGACGAGTGGCAGCAGCTCGACGAGGCGCGCGACGGCAGCGGCGTGCTCTTCGTCACCATCCACTTCGGCAACTGGGACCTCGGCGCCGCCTCGATGACCGAGCGCGGCTACCCCGTCTCGGTCATCGCCGACGCGTTCGCCGAGCCAAGGCTGCACGAGCTCGTGTTTTCTTCGCGGCGGCGCATCGGACTGCAGATCCTGCCGGCCGGGCACCTCAGCCTGCGGCTGGTGCGCGCGCTCCGTCACAACGAGATTGTCGGAGTGCTGGCCGACGTGCCGCAGCCCGAGGGCGGCATCGAGGTCGACTTCTTCGGCGGGAAGATCGCGGTGCCGGACGGCGCGGCGCGGCTGGCGCTGCGCACCGGGGCCAGCGTGGTCGCGGCGACCGTGCCGCGGCTCGGGCCATGGAGCGACCAGTTCACGGGCGACTTCCAGCTCGTCGAGTGCGAGCGCACCGGCGATCGCGAGGATGACGTGCGCTCGCTGACGCAGGCGATGTTCCGCGTCTTCGAGGAGATGGTGCGCGCGCGGCCGGAGCAGTGGTACATCTTCCGCCCGCTCTGGCCGGAGGACGCGGTGGCGGAGGCGGCGAGCTAGCCCGTGCCTGGCTTCATCCTGCTCTGGTGCTGGGTGCGCCTCTTCGGACGGCTGCCCCGGCGAGCGCTCTACCTCATCACCGACCTCGGCGCGGCGCTGGCCTGGTACGTCTCGCCACGCCTGCGCGCGGTGACGCGGGCGCACATGGCCCGCGCCTGCGCGCCGGAGGCGACGGAGCGCGAGCGCACCCGCGCCGCCCGCGGCTGCCTGCGCACGGCCTACCGCTACTGGGCCGACCTCGCCTGGGCGGCGCACCGCCCGCCGGAGCGTGCGGTCGACCGCGTCGAGGCGATCGATGGCGTCGAGCACTTCTTCACCGCACACGACCGCGGTTGCGGCGTCGTCTTCGTTTCCGCGCACCTCGGCAGCCCGGAGCACATGATCCGCACCGTCGGGGCGATGGGCATCGACGTGGTGGTGCTGACGGAGCCGCTTTCGCCGCCCGCGCTGCATCGCCTCGTACACGAGGTGCGAGCGGCGCCGGGCGTGCATTTCGTGCCGGCGGACATGCGCGGCGTGCGCGCGACGATCGAGCAGCTGCGCCGCGGCGGGGCGGTCGCCATCCTCGCCGATCGCGACGTGCTCGGCAGCGGGCAGCCTCAGCCGTTCTTCGGCGAGCCGGCGCGCCTGCCCCGAGGCCCAATCGAGCTGGCGCTGCGCGCCAACGCGGACGTCGTCGTCGGCTTCGTGCGGAATACGGAGCGGGGAGGCGTGCACATCAGCATCGATCCGCCGCTGGCGCTGCAGCGCAGCGGGGACCGCGCGGCGGACGCGGCGGCGGGCATGGACCTGATGCTGCGCGCGCTGGAGCGAGGCATCCGCCAGTCCCCCGACCAGTGGTTCGCGCTGCACCCCGTCTGGGACCGGGACGCCGGGGAGGCCGGCTCCTCCTCGTAGCCACCGCTTGATCTGCGTACAATGCCGCCATGGCCGACGACACCCCCTCGGTCACCCGCTTCGGTCAGGCCGATCTCCAGATCCACACGGCGCACGGTGACGGCATGGCGGATGCGCGCGCGCTGCTCGACCACGTCGAGCAGTACACGGACCTCGACGTCCTCGCGGTGACCGACCACGACGACGTGGAGGGCGCGCTGAAGGCGCGCGAGCTGCACGCGCAGGGCAACTACCGTTTCGAGTTCGTGCCCGGCATCGAGCTGACCACCCGATCCGGCCACCTGCTCGCGCTCTGGGTCGACGAGCCGTTGCCGACGCTGCGGCCGCTCGAGGAGTCCATCGCGGCCGTACACCGGGCGGGCGGGCTGGCGGTCGCGCCGCACCCGTTCTCCTGGCTGACGCGCTCGATCGGGCAGCGCGCGCTGGAACGGGTGCTGGCCATCGAGGACCCCGCCGTCCACCCGGACGGCATCGAGGTCGCGAACCCGACCCTCGCCGGTCGCGTGACGGGCGCGAAGGCGCGGCGGCTCAACGCCGAGCGCTACGGCCTGGCGGAGACCGGCGGCAGCGACGCACACTTCCTGGAGCACGTCGGCAGCGCGACGACTCAGTTCGAGGGCACGACGGCCGCCGACCTGCGGTCCGCGATCGAGCAGCGACGCTGCTCGGGAGTCACGCACGGCGCGCCCGGACTGCGCACGATCGGCGTGCGGCGGCTGGCGGAGCAGCAGGTACGTGGCCTCGCGGTCACGCCGCGCAAGGTCGTCGGCGAGCGCTGGCGGCGGCTGCGGGAGGTGGCGCGACGATGAAGATAGCGCTCGTCTCCCCCTACGACTGGGTCACCCCCGGCGGGGTCAACAAGCACATCGAGCAGCTCTCGGCGCGCTTCGAGGACTACGGCCACGAGCCGGTCATCCTCGCCCCCGCCAGCGTCCCGGTGGACGACCCGCGCGTCCGCGTGATCGGCCGCCCCACGCCCGTGCCCGCTTCCGGCTCGATGGCGCGCATCGCCCTCTCGCCCCGGCTCGGGCGGCGCGTGCGCAGCGTCCTCGAGGAGGAAGCGTTCGACGTGGTCCACGTGCACGAGCCGCTGATGCCGACCCTGCCGATCCAGGTGCTCCGCAACTCGCGCGCGGCGAACCCGGACGTCGTCAACGTCGGCACCTTCCACGCGACGAAGGACGGCGGCAACCGCCTCTACTCCTACGGCCGGCGGTTGCTCAAGCGCTGGTACCGCGAGCTGGACGGCAAGATCACCGTCTCTCCGCCCGCCGGTCGCTACGTGGGGCGCTACTTCCCCGGCTTCTACAACGTCATCCCCAACGGCATCGAGGTGGGCCGCTTCGCCGACCCGACGCTGGAGCCGATTCCCGGCCTCGACGATGGGCTGGTCAACATCCTCTACGTCGGCCGCGCCGAGAAGCGGAAGGGGCTCGCGCACCTGCTTCGCGCCTTCGGCATCGTCAACGCGCGCGATCCGGCCACCCGCCTGATCGTCGTCGGGCCGGACTCGCGAGGAAAGCGCCGCTACCGCGCCTCGATGGAGCGCACGGGTCGCCGCGGCATCCTCTTCGTCGACGACGTGTCGGACGAGGAGCTGCCCCGCTACTACCGCAGCGCCGACATCTTCTGCTCGCCGGCGACGGGCCACGAATCGCAGGGCTACGTGCTGTTGGAGGCGCTCTCCTCGGGCGTGCCGATCGTTGCCTCGAACATCGACGGCTACGCCTCGGTCGTCACGGACGAGGTCGAGGGGCTGCTCGTGCGGCCGCGCGATCCGATGTCGCTGGCGGACGGGCTGACGCGGCTGGTGCGCAGCCGCGAGCTGCGCGCGGAACTGGTGAAGGCGGGCCGCCAGCGCGTCGAGACCTACTCCTGGCCGCGCGTTACCCGCCGGGTACTCTCCTACTACGAGCGACTGCGCTACGATCGCGCGACCCACACGCGCGCGGTGCAAGCCGCCGCGCGGCTCGACTAGCGATCGCGGCAAGGAGCGCGCGGCGATGACGATGATCCCGCGCCTTCTGCCCTCGCGCGTCCCCGCAGTGATCCTCGACCCGATCGTGCGTGTGCTGATCGCGCTGCGCATCACTCCGAACGTGATCACGGTCGTGGGCTTCCTCGGCGCAGTCGCCGCGGCCGCGCTGATCGCAAACGGCGAGCTGCTGATCGGCGGCATCGTGCTGCTGATCGCCGGCGCCCTCGATCTGTTCGACGGCGCGCTGGCGCGCGCGACGGGGCGCGCCGGCCCGGTCGGAGCGCTGCTCGACTCCACGCTCGACCGCGCCTCGGAGGCGGCCGTGCTGTTCGGCGTGCTGCTCTATCAACTCGACCGCGGGAACGACGAGCAGGCGGCGCTCGTCTTCGTCGCCCTCACGGGCTCGTTCCTCGTCTCCTACGTGCGCACGCGCGCGGGCGAGCTCGGCTCCGAGGTCGCCGACGGTCTGGCGACGCGGCCGGAGCGCGTGGTGCTGCTGGCGGTGGGGTTGATGACGGGCTGGCTGCGCCCGGCGCTGTGGATCCTCGCGGTCGCCACGGTGCTGACGGCGTTGCAACGGCTGGTAATCGCAATCAGGGCGCTGCGGCGCAGGCAGTCAGCGGAAGGCGGCGATTGAGGTGGTAAGCAGCGAGCAGGTGATCCCGCGCGAACAACGGCCCGCGATCGCGAACTACCTCTCGCAGCGCCTCGCGGGACCGGTGGCGATGGAGACCTGGACGCAGCGTGAGTCCACGCTCGTCCGCACGGACCGCGACCCCTGCATATTCTGCGAGCCGGTCGCCAGCGCCGCGAGGCAGCTCGCCGCGCTGCACCCGCTAATCTCGATCACCCCCTACGACATCGACACGCACGCCGATCGCGCCGCCGAGGCCGGCATCGAGCGCCCGCCGGTGACCGTGCTGCGAGGGCGCAACGGTCGCGAGGTGCGCTTCGTCGGGCTCTGGTCCGGGCTGCTCTTCTCATCCTTCATGGACGCGCTCGTCTACGTGGGCGCGGGGGTGGCCCCGATCCAGCCCGAGACCCGCGAGGCGCTGCACGAGATCGAGGACGAAGTGCGGCTCGAGCTGCTGATCGCGCCCTACGACCCGTACTCCGCGTACACGCTGCGTGTCGCCTCGGCGTTCGCGGTCGAGGGGCGGCGGATCCGCCTCGAGGCGATCGAGGTCTCCGAGTTCCCGCGGCTGGCGCAGGCCCGGATGGTGACCGAGCTGCCGCTGCTGGTCGTGAACGGCCGCCGCTTCACGGGCGCCTGGGACGAGCCCGACCTGCTGGAGCAGTTGAAGCGGGTCGTCGAGGGCAACGCCGAGCCGGTGGTGCGCGAGCGCATCCTCGTCTCGCCCTACATGGACGTGGAGCAGGCGCAGGAGTACGTCGCGCGCGAGATGCAGGGCGAGGTCGGCCAGCAGCAGCCGCCCACCACTCCGGGCGGCCTGATCATCCCCGGCCGCTAGCCTGTCTTATCCGGACCGCCGCGAGATGTAGAGCGCGCCGCCGGCGAGCCCGCCGCCGAGCAGCAGCGTGACGAGGCCGATCACGATGGCGATCATGGTGTTCGATCCGCCGCCGTCCTCGCTCGCCGCGGCGGCCGTCGGCTCGGGGTTGGTTGCGGCGGTCGCCGCGGGGGCCGCCGATTCGGGGGTTGGAGTCGGGGACGCCTCCTCGCGGTCGCCGGAGCCGCCGCTCGACCCGATCGAGGTCGGGATTGCGAGGGGCGCGCGGGTCGCCTCGGCGACCGGGGCGGCGGTCGCCTCGACGCGCGGCGCGTAGTCGATCGCCTCGAGGCCCTTGGCGACGCGCCAGAGGTTGTAGAGCCCGTCCTGGTCGACGCCGTAGACCTGTTGCAGGCCGCTGTCGGTGGTTGCGCCCTCGCGGATGATGCGGAACAGCTCGGCGAATCGCTGCTCACCGAACTCCTCGAGCATGTAGTCCACCACGGACCAGGACTGGCCGTAGAAGAGGTTGATCTCGTTGGGGTTGTTCGAGGACGACTCCATGTTGCGCAGCCGGATCGTGCGGTCCGCGGCGATCGCGAAGGCGACGGCGTCGTCGTAGTCCAGCTGCGAGTTCTGCATGAAGACCGCCGTGCCCTCGTCCAGCCACGAGGGGATGCTGGTGAAGGGGCCGTCGCCCGCTACTGAAGTCACGATGTGAGCCGCCTCGTGGCGCACGATGTCTATCGTCGCCGAGAACACGAACAGCAGATCGGACCCCACCCGCTGGCCGCCGGTGCGCACGAGCTCGTCGAAGACCAGCCCGCGCGATCGCATCGCCAGCTCGCCGTCCGCTTCCGAGGCCCAGACCATCACGCGCACCGGGAAGGGGACCTTCACCTGCAGCAGATCCTCCGTGTCCTCGAGCGACGAGCGGGTCGCCTGCGCGACGCGCTGGGCGCGCTCGTGGGCGGTGCCGTAGTAGTAGACGGTCACGTCGCCCTCGCGGACGGAGACCCAGGGGTAGCGGCCGTCGAGGAAGAGGTAGCTCTGCTCCTCGGTCACGGTGCTGGACCCGTCGGCGCCGGTGAGGTGCCAGTGGTAGCGGAACTGCGAGCCGATGGGGATGTAGCGCTGGGCGGTCCGCGTCTCGAGGGTGACCGAGATGTCGAACTCCCTGCCCGGCTCGAAGTCCTCGCGGAGCACGCTCCCGCCGACGTCGCCTTCCTTGGGGTTGAGTACGCGGTAGACGAGCTCCGCCTGCTGCAGCCCGCCCGGGGCGACGATGCGCGCGCTGAACGTGATCTCGGTCGGATCGGCGCTGCGCACGCGCAGCTCGGACACCTCGATGTCCTCGGCGTTCGCGGCGCCCGGCAGGGCGAGGGCGAGGCCGAGGGCGAGCGCTGCAAGCAGCGAATAGTTCCGCAGGGCCTGGAGCATTCGCCCGCGCGCCATTAGTTCCCTCCCGGCTCGGCGACGCCCACCTGCTCGCGCAGCCAGGCGTGGATGAAGTGGTCGATCTCGCCATCGAGGACGGCGTTCGTGTCGCTCGTCTCGACGTTGGTGCGCAGGTCCTTGGCCATGCGATAGGGCTGCAGCACGTAGGAGCGGATCTGGTTGCCCCAGCCGGGCTGCACGTGTGCGCCCTTGATGCGGGCCAGTTCCGCCTCGCGCTTCTCCAGCTCGATCTCGAGCAGCCGGGAACGCAGCACCTGCATGGCGGCCTCGCGGTTACGCAGCTGGGAGCGCTCGTTCTGACAGGTCACCACGATACCAGTCGGCAGGTGCGTGAGGCGCACGGCGGTGTCGTTCTTCTGCACGTTCTGGCCGCCGTGGCCGCTCGCGCGGTAGGTGTCGACGCGCAGCTCCTCGGGCCGGATCTCGATCTCGATGTCCTCGTCCTGCGCCTCCGGCATCACCTCGACGAGGGCGAAGCTGGTGTGGCGGGAGTTCGAGGCGTCGAAGGGCGAGATGCGCACCAGCCGGTGCACGCCTCGCTCCGAGCGCAGCAGCCCGTAGGCGTCGTCGCCACCGACACGGATCGAGACGGACTTGATGCCGGCCTCGTCGCCGGAGGAGATCGACACCACCTGTGTCTGGTACCGGTGGCGCTCGGCCCAGCGCAGGTACATGCGCAGCAGCATCTCCACCCAGTCCTGCGCCTCGGTGCCGCCGGCCCCGGCGTGGATCGCCAGCACGGCGCTGTGGTCGTCGTAGGGCCCGCCGAGGGTGAGCGCGACCTCCAGCTCCTCGAACTGGGCCTCGAGGCCGCCCAGCTCCTCCTCGATGTCACGTTCGAGCGCGTCGTGGTCCTCGCCGTCGGTATCGTCGGCGAGCTCGACGAGGTCGGCGAGGTCCGCGGAGCGCCGTTCGAGCGAGCGCCAGGTCTCGACCTGCCGTTCGAGGCGGGCGACGCGCTTCATCAGCGCCTGTGCGCGTCCGGAGTCATCCCAGAGGTCGGGGGCGGCGGCCTGGGTGCGAGCCTCGGTCAGCTCGCGCTCACGAGCGGGCAGGTCAAAGGCGCACCTGCACGTCCCGCACGCGCTCGAGAAGTTCGGCCAGGCGCTGCCGCAGATCGTCCATGGCTCGATCTTCGCACGCGCGGGCGCAGAGCGCGAAGGGGCCCTTCGATCGATGGGAGCTGACCCGCTACGCCACCCCTGCGGCGCGCAGGGTGTTCACCAGCAGCATCGCGATGGTCATCGGGCCGACGCCGCCGGGGACCGGCGTGATGGCCGCGGCCACCTGCGAGACGCCCTCGAAGTCCACGTCGCCCGCGAGGCGCCAGCCGCGCTTGCGCGTGGCGTCGTCGACGCGGTTCGTGCCGACATCGATGACGACGGCGCCGGGCCGCACCATCTCCGCCGTCACGGTGTTCGGCCGGCCCGCCGCGACCACGAGGATCTCGGCCTCGCGGGTGACGGCGCCGAGGTCGCTCGTGCCGGTGTGCGCCAGCGTGACCGTCGCGTTCGCGCCCTCCGCCTTCTGCGCCAGTAGCAGCGCCAGCGGCTTGCCGACCAGCGTCGAGCGGCCGACGACGACGACGCGCTTGCCGGCCGGGTCGACGCCCGTGCGCAACAGCAGCTGCTGCACGCCCGCCGGCGTCGCGGGCACCAGGTGCGGCTCGCCCTGCACGAGCCTCCCGAGGTTCACCGGGTGCAGCCCGTCCACGTCCTTCGCGGGGTCGACCGCCTCGGTGATCACTCGCTCATCGAGCTGCGGCGGGAGCGGGAGCTGCACGAGGACGCCTGAGACCACGGGGTCGACGTTGAGTCCGCGCACGATCTCCAGCAGCTCGTCCTGCGAGATGTCGGCGGGCGGGGTGAGCGTCTGCGCCTCGAGGCCGACCTCCTCGCAGGCGCGCGCCTTGTTGCGGACGTAGGTCGCCGAGGCGGGGTCGTCGCCGACGAGGACGGCGGTCAGTTGCGGCGTCGCGCCGCCCGCCGCGAGGTGCGCGCGCACGCGATCGGCGACCTCGCCGCGGATCGCCGCGGCGATCGCCGCGCCGTCGATTCTCTCGGCGGTCATCGGTGCACCCTCACGGGCGGGAGTATAGCGGCCCGCGCGTGCTAGAATCGCGCGCCGTGAGCACGCACGCCGTCGGCGTCGACATGATCGAGATCACTCGCGTCGCCCGCGTCTTGCAGCGCCATCCTCGCCGCTTCCTCGATCGCGTCTATACGCCCGAGGAAGTTGCGTTCTGCCGGGGCCGTGTGCCGGAGCTGGCAGCGCGCTTCGCGGCGAAGGAGGCGGTGATGAAGGCGCTTGGCACGGGAGCGCGTTCTGTCGCCTGGCGCGACATCGAGGTGCTCCCGGACCGGCGCGGCAAGCCGCTCGTGTACCTCTACGGGGGCGCCGAGGCGCGCGCGGAGGCGATCGGGCTGCACGCGATCGATATCTCGCTCAGCCACCTCGCCGACTTCGCGGTCGCCGTCGTGGTCTCCTCGCAGGAGCGCCGCGAGCAGGAGCACGATGTCGCGCGCGCGAGGCTCGTCGAGCGGTTGCGCGCCTCCGGGCGGCTACAGTGAGCACGACGCGCCATCGAGCGCGCGACGAGGGGACACACCGATGAAGCTGGTCACGGTCGAGCAGATGCGCGCCCTGGAGGCGGCCGCCGTCGCGGCGGGAACGAGCGAGGCGCAGTTGATGGAGGCCGCGGGGGTCGCCGCCGCGCAGGAGACCTGGATCAACATGGGCGCCGTCGAGGGCCGCACCGCGATCGTCCTTGTGGGGCCCGGTAGGAACGGCGGCGACGGCCTGCTCACGGCGATCAGCCTCAAGGAGTGGGGCGCCGATTCCGCCGTCTACCTCGTTGGCGATCGCCCCGACGACGACCCGTTGCTGCAGCGCGCTGTCGAGGCCGGCGTCGAGACGTTGAGGGCTGCCGACGACCCCGCCTGCGAGCAACTGGTCGAGGCGATGCGCGGCGCGCAGGGCATTGTCGACGCGCTGCTCGGCACGGGGTTGAACCGTCCCATCGACGGCCCGATCAAGGACGTGCTCGACCGCCTTGCCGAGGCGCGCGCGGACCGGACGCTGCGCCCTCACCTCGTCGCCATCGACGTGCCCTCGGGCGTGAACCCGGACACGGGCACCGCGGACCCGGCGGTGGTGCGCGCCGACACGACGGTCGCGCTCGGCTTCGCGAAGGTCGGGCTGTTCGCGATGCCCGCCCGCGCGATCGCCGGGACGATCGCGGAGGTCGAGATCGGGCTGCCCGAGGGTGCGGGCGACGACCTGCCCTACGAGGAGATCCGGATGCGCGATCTCCAGCCGCTCATGCCCTTCCGCTCGGACGATGCACACAAGGGCACGTTCGGTACCGCCGTCATCGCGGCCGGCTCGAAGTTCTACCCCGGCGCGGCGCGGCTCGCCTCGGAGTCGGCGTTGCGCGGGGGAGCGGGGCTGGTGGTGCTGGCCGCTCCCGAGTCGATCCAGCCGCTCTTCGCCGGCATGTCGCCGGAGGTCACGCACCACCCGTTGCCGGGCAACGGCGCCGCCGCCGGCGACTCCTCCGCCGAGCTGCTGGCCGCCCTCGAGGGCCGCGAGGCGCTGCTGATCGGGCCCGGCCTCACGAACTCGCCGGGCACGGTCGACTTCGTCCGAGGCGTGCTCGACGGCGTCGATGCCGTCGAGGGCCTTCAGGCCGCGGTGATCGACGCGGACGCGCTGAACGCGCTCTCGGAGATCCCGGACTGGCACGAGGGCCTGTCGCTGCCTCGCGTGCTCACGCCGCATCCGGGCGAGATGGCCCGGCTGCTCGGCACGAGCGTCGACGAGGTGCAGGCGGACCGGCTCGGCGCCGCCACGGACTACGCGCAGCGCACGGGCAGCGTAGTGGTGCTCAAGGGCGCGGGCACGATCGTCGCGCACCCGGACGGGCGCGCGCGGCTCTCCGAGTTCGCCAGCGCCGTCCTCGCGACGGCCGGGACGGGCGACGTGCTGGCAGGCTTCATCGTCTCGCTGATCGCGCAGGGGATGGACCCCTTCGACGCGGCCGCGACGGGCGTCTACCTGCACACCGAGTGCGGCCGCCAGCTGGAGTCGGCGGTCGGCCCGTCGACGGCGATCGCGCAGGATTTGATGCGCGCGCTGCCCGATACGCGCAAGGCGCTCGACGGCTAGTTGCGCAATCCTCACGGTGCCGTACGCGATGCGCTTGACGGGCAGAGGCGGGTAACCTCTACCATGTTCCGGATACGCGTGGGCGCGGTGGCGGAATCGAACCGCGAGGGGGGCGTCCAGCGGTGAAGGCCGATCTGCCTCCCCGGCCACTGCGCGAGCCTTCCGGAGCTCTTCCGGCAGGGCCGCGCGCGTGGATCGAGCGAGCATCATGAGCAGCAGTACCGGTTCCACGGGCCACGATCCGGTTGCGATCGTCTTCCCCGGCCAGGGCTCCCAATCGCCCGGCATGGGTCGCCTCGTGCATGCACACTCTGCGGAGGCGCGCCGCGCCTTCGAGGAGGCGAGCGACATCACCGGCATCGACGTTGCGCGCGTCTGCTTCGAGGGCGACGCCGACGAGCTGGCGGAGACGCGCTTCACGCAGCCTGCCGTGCTGACCACCTCGACGGCGATCTTCCGTGGCATGCGAGAGAAGCTGACCGAGGTCCGGCGCTCGATCCAGCCGCGTCTCTTCGGCGGCCACTCGCTCGGCCTGTTCGGCGCCGCCGTCGCCAGCGAGGCGCTGACCTTCCGCGACGCGCTGCTGGTGGTGCTGGAACGCTCGCGCCTGATGAGCAGCTTCAACGAGGGGCGTCCCGTCGGGATGGCCTCGATCATCGGCCTCGACGGCGAGCTGGTGCAGGAGATCTGC
This sequence comes from Dehalococcoidia bacterium, assembly GCA_965207415.1. GTDB lineage: Bacteria > Chloroflexota > Dehalococcoidia > UBA2979 > UBA2979 > VXMT01. The sequence continues at coordinate 1,389,305 of CBDBMD010000003.1, read as the reverse complement.
GAGGGCGCGACGCTTTCCCCGGCGGACCGCGTCGACGTCGCCAATCACAACCTCAAGACGCAGACCGTGATCAGCGGCGACGTCTCCGCCCTCGAGCGCGCGATGGAGCACGCGCGCGAGCTGCAGGGCCGCGTGATCCGCCTCAAGGTGAAGGTCTCCAGCCACACCCCGCTGCACAACGAGCAGGCCGAGGAGTTCGCCGCGATCATCAAGGGCGTGCCGATCAGCGACCCCGTCCGCCCGATCGTCTCCAACCGCACCTCGCGCCCGCTGCGCACCGCGGCGGAGCTGCGCGAGGAGTTCTCCGAGCAGCTGCGCGCGCCGGTCTTCTGGGAAGGCAACGTGCGCGCGATGACCAACCAGGGCGTGCAGACGTTCATCGAGGTGGGCCCCGGGCACGTGCTCTCGCGCATGGTGCGGCGCATCTCCAACCGAGTGGTCGCCGTCTCGCTCGACGACGCCGAGGTGGAGCCGATCCCGATCTCCGTGCTGCCACCCGATGCGCTCGAGGCGCCCCAGACCTGATGGCTCAGGGGCCACGGCGGGTTGCGGTCACGGGCCTCGGGCTGCTCACGCCCCTGGGCCTCGACACGGAATCGACCTGGGACGGCCTGATCGCGGGCCGCTCCGGCATCGCCCCGATCACCGCCTTCGACACATCCGCGTTCGAGTGCCCGATCGCCGGCGAGTTGCGCGGCTTCGATCCCGCCCAGCACGTCGACTCCAAGATCGCGAGGCGCATCGACCGCTCCTCGATGCTTGCGATCGCCGCCTCGAAGCAGGCAGTGCAGGATGCGCAGCTCGATCTGGAGCGGCAACCTCCGGGCAGCGTGGGCATCGTGCTCGGCACGGGTATCGGCGGGGCGCACCTGCTGGTCGAGAACCAGCAGGTGCTCGACGAACGAGGTCCACGCCGCGTCAGCCCCTTCCTGATCACGAACATGCTCCCGGACACGGCCTCCGGCCTCGTCGCGATCGCGCTCGGCGCGGGCGGCCCGAACCTGGCCGTCACGGCTGCCTGCGCGACTGGCGGCGCCGCCGTCGGCGAGGCGGCCGAGATGATCCGCCGTGGCGCGGCCGACGTGATCATCGCCGGTGGCTTCGAGGCCCCGCTCAAGCCGATCTACTACTCTGGCTTCCAGGCGATGCGCGCCCTCGCCGTACACGACGACCCCACCCAGGCCTCGCGCCCCTTCGACGCCGACCGCAACGGCTTCGTGATCTCCGAGGGCGCCAGCGTGCTGATCCTTGAGGAGCTGGAGCACGCGCTCGCGCGCGGCGCACGCATCTACGCCGAGTGGGAGGGCGCGGCCACGGCCAGCGACGCCTTCGACATGGCCGCCGCCGCCGATGACGGCCGCGGCATCGTGCGCGCGATGCGCTGGGTGCTCGACGGATCCGGCGTGGCGACGGACGAGGTCGACTACCTCAACGCGCACGGGACGAGCACGCCGCTCAACGACCGCGTCGAGACGTTCGCGATCCGCACCGTGTTCGGCGAGGACGCGGACCGCGTCGCGGTCTCCTCGACGAAGTCGATGCTGGGGCACATGATGGGCGCGGCGGGCGCCGTGGAGGCGGCGGTGGCGGTGCTCGCCTGTGATCGGCAGATCGCACCGCCTACAATCAACTATCGTACGCCGGACCCGGAGTGCGACCTCGACTACGTACCGAACGAGGCGCGCCCGTTGGAGGTGCGACACGCGATGAGCACCTCGGTTGGCCTCGGCGGGCACAATTCGGTCCTGCTCTTCGGGCGCTGGGAGGGTGTGTGATGGCGGGCCTCGACTCGAGCGCGACGAACAGCTCGGCGCAGCGCCGCGTCGTGGTCACCGGCGTCGGCCTCGTCACCGCGGTCGGCGTCGGCCGCGAGGAGACGTGGGACGCCCTGCTCGCCGGCGAGAACGGCATCGGGCCGGTCACGCTCTGCGAAGCCGCGGACCTCGGCTCGCGCATCGCCGGCGAGGCGCCCGACTTCGACCCACTCGACTACATCGACCGCAAGGACGCGCGGCGCATGGACCGCTTCGTCCAGCTCTCGATCGCGGCCACGCAGGAAGCGATCGAGCAGTCGGGTCTGGACATCGCGCCGATCGCCGACGAGGTCGGGGCGATGATCGGCTCGGGCATGGGCGGCCTCACCTGGCTCGAGGATCAGTTCAAGGTCATGTTCGAGAAGGGGCCGAGCCGCATCTCGCCCTTCCTCGTGCCCGCCTTCATCCCCGACATGGCCGCCGGGCAGGTCTCGATTCGCTTCGGCGCGCGCGGGCCGAACTACAACACCGTCTCCGCTTGCGCCTCCGGCGCCGACGCGATCGGAACCGCGCTCGAGGTGATCCGCCGCGGCGACGCGCGCGCGATGATCACCGGCGGCAGCGACGCCTGCGTGACGCGCATGGGCCTCGCCGCCTTCCACGCCTCGCGCGCGCTCTCCACGCAGCGCAACGACGACCCCGAGCACGCCTCGCGCCCGTTCGACCTCGAGCGCGACGGCTTCGTGCTGGCCGAGGGCGCGGGCACGCTGGTCCTTGAGGAGCTGGAGTACGCGAAGGCGCGCGGGGCGACGATCCTCGCCGAGGCGGTCTCCTACGGGCAGTCCGCGGACGCCTTCCACGTGACGCAGCCGTCCGAGAACGGCGAGGGCGCGGCGCGCGCGATGAACATCGCGCTGCGCAAGGGCGGGGTCGCCGCGAGCGACGTCGACTACATCAACGCGCACGGCACCAGCACGCCGCTCAACGACAAGTTCGAGACGATGTCGATCAAGGCGGTCTTCGGCGAGTCCGCCCTCGGCATCCCCATCAACTCGACGAAGTCGATGCTCGGTCACACCCTCGGCGCGGCGGGCGGCATCGAATCCGCCGTCACCGTGCTCTCGCTCCGCGACCAGCGCCTGCACATGACGCGCAACCTCGAGATCCCCGACCCCGACTGCGACCTCGACTACGTGGCCGAGGGCGCGCGCGACGTGGAAATCGAGTACGCGATGATGAACTCCCTGGGTTTCGGCGGTCACAACTCCTCCCTGCTCTTCCGGAGGTATGACGACTAACCCGACCGCTCCGACAACTGACGCACGGCTGATCGAAGGCTCCGGCGGACGCCGCTGGCGCCTGCGCGCCGTGCCCGACATCGACGCCTTCGAGGGCGCGGAGTGGCCGCGCCTGCTCTCCGTCCTGCTCGCGAACCGCGGCGTGCGCAGCATCGAGGAGGCGACCGCCTACCTCGGCGAGCCGGGCGAGCTGACGGATCCGGCGCTGATGCCGGACCTGGAGTTGGCCGTCGAGCGGCTGCAGCAGGCCTGCGCCGACGGCGAGACGGTCGCGATCCTCGGCGACTTCGACGTTGACGGGCTGACCTCGACGACGATCCTCAGCGAGGGCCTGCGCGAACTCGGCGCGCAGCCGCTGCCCTACATCCCGGATCGCTTCAGCGAGGGCTACGGGCCCAATCCGCAGGCGGTCCGCACGCTGCACGCGCGGGGCGCGAGCGTGCTGGTGACGGCGGACTGCGGCACCTCGGCGCTGCGCGAGGTGGAGCTGGCCAACGAGCTGGGCATGGACGTGATCATCATCGACCACCACACCGTGCCGGACCAGCTCCCGGACGCGCTCGCGCTCGTCAACCCGAAGCTCGCCGGCTCGCAGTACGGCTCGGAGCCCGCCGCCGTCGGCGTCGCGCACAAGGTCGTGGACCACCTCTACGAGCGCGCCGGCCACGAGGGGTCGCCCGAGGAGCACCGCGCGCTGGTCGCCCTCGGGACGGTCTGCGACCTCGCGCCGATGCTGGGCGAGAACCGCGACCTTGTGCGCATCGGGCTGCGCGTGCTGACGCGATCGCGGCGGCCCGGCCTGCGCGCCCTCGCCGACGTGGCGAAGGTCGACCTCGCCGAGGCCGACCCGGACACCTGCGGCTGGCAGCTCGGCCCGCGGCTCAACGCCGCCGGGCGGATGGCGCACGCCAACACCGCACTCGAGCTGCTGCTGACGGACGACGACGATGAGGCGCGCCGCCTCGCCGCCGAACTCGACCGGCTCAACCGTGAGCGCCGCGAGCAGACGGCGGCCGCCCTCGAGCTGGCGGAGGGGCTGCTGGCTCCCGAGGACCGGACCGCGCCGCTGCTGATCGTGGCCAGCGAGGAGATCTCGTCGGGCATCGTTGGCCTCGTCGCGGGGCGGCTCGTCGAGGCGCACCACCGCCCGGCGATCGCAATCCAGATCGCGGACGGCGAAGGCCGCGCCTCGTGCCGCTCGATCGACGCCTTCGACATCACGGCGCTGCTGCGCCGCCACGACGATCTGTTCCTGCGCTTCGGCGGCCACCGCGCCGCCGCCGGCTTCAGCATCGAGGCGTCCCGGTTGCCCGAGCTGCGCGAACGCCTCGTCGCCGACGCCGCCGAGCACCTGACTTCCGCCGACCTGACGCCGACGATCGACATCGAGGCGGAGTTGCCGCTCGCCGCGGTCAACGGCGACCTGCTGCGCCGGCTCCAGCAGCTCGGCCCGCACGGCATCGGCAACCCGACGCCGCGCTTCCTCGCGACGGGGGTGCGTGTCCTCAACAACCGCGTGGTGGGGCAGGACGCCTCGCACCTGCAGTTCACGCTCAAGGAGAACCGCGTCACCTGGCGGGCAATCGCCTTCGGCCTCGCGGAGCACGCCGTCCCGGACGGCGAGGAGGCGGACATCGTCTACACGTTCAGCAGGGACAACTTCCGCGGCACCCTGCAACTCGAGGTGCTGGACCTGCGGCCCGCGGGGTAGGGTCCGCCGTCAGGCGCGGGTGGGCTCCGCCTCCAGGCGGTTCGCGCAACGTCGAGCCTCGGCGGCGAAGAGATCCTCTTCGGCCGCTCCGCTGAGGACCGTCTCCGCAACCAGGGCGAGACGTTCGATCATCTCCGCTTCGGCAGGACCGATTTCGCGGCTGTCGGTCACAGAGACCTCCCAGCCGCGAACGTCGTCCATCGAGACCTCACCGGCGAGGTATGCGTTCAGAGTGAGCAGAAGCTCGTTCTGGAGTAGCGTCAGGGCCATTGGGGGAACTCCCGCCGCGAACCCGTACCTGGGTGCGGATCGTACTATCCGTCTACAACAGCGAGACAGCCGCCGAGGCCTGACCCGCCCTGCCCTCGCGCGCTCGCGCGGTGTAACATCCCCGCCACGAGGAGCGCAGGGGGTGCCGCCACGATGAATGCCTACACGTCCGATCAGCTTCGCAACGTCGTCCTGCTGGGGCACAGCGGGGCGGGGAAGACGATGCTGGGCGAGGCGATGCTCTTCGCCTCCGGTGTCACCAACCGCCTCGGCCGCGTCGAGGACGGCAACACCGTCTCCGACTACGACCCCGAGGAGCACGCCCGCACCTACTCCATCTCCCTCTCCATGCTCCCCGTCGAGTGGGCCGGCACGCGCATCAACATAATCGACACGCCCGGCTACGCCGACTTCATCGGCGAGGTCGTGAGCGGCCTCGCCGCCGCCGACTCCGCGCTCATCGCCGTCGACGCCTCGAGCGGCATCGAGGCCGGCGCCGAGCTCGCCTGGAGCCAGGCCGAGGCGCGCGGCCTGCCGCGCTTCATTGCCGTCACGCGGATGGACCGCGAGCATGCGGACTTCCCGCAGGTCCTCGAATCGATGCGCGACCGCTTCGGCGTGAAGGTGGTGCCGCTCGCGATCCCGATCGGCTCCGCCGACAGCTTCGAGGGCGTCGTGCACCTCGCCAGCGGCGAGGCGCGCATCGGCGCCGACGCGACCGCCGGCGAGGCGCCCGACCACCTCGCCGACGAGGTCGAGGCCGCCCGCGAGCAACTGATCGAGTCGATCGCCGAGACCGACGACGAGCTGCTCGAGCTGTACCTCGAGGGCGAGGAGCTGCCGCCGGACCGTGTCGCCGCGGTGCTGGCAGCGGCGGTCGCCGCCGGCGACGTGGTGCCGGTGCTGCCGGTTTGCGCCGTGAGCGGCGTCGGTGTGCGCACGCTGATGAACGAGGTCGCGCGGCTGCTGCCCTCGCCGCTGGGCCGCGAGCACGAGCTGGTCGATGGCTCCTGTAGCACGGACGCGGACGGGCCGCTGGTTGTGCACGTCTTCAAGACCGCGGCCGACCCCTTCGTCGGCAGGTTGACGTTCATGAAGGTGCTCAGCGGCGTGCTCACGCCGAACGCCAACCCGTTCAACCCGGACCGGCGCAACAGCGAGCGGTTGGGGCACCTCTTCATCCAGCGCGGCAAGGAGCAGATCGAGACGCCTCAGCTCGCGGCGGGCGACATCGGCGTCGCCGCCAAGCTCGCCGAAACGATGACCGGCGACACGCTCCTCGGCAGCGAGGCGCAGGGCGAGCGCGTGCCGGGCCTGCCCTTCCCCGAGGCGACCTTCCGCTCCGCGCTCCACCCGAAGACGAAGGCCGACGTCGACAAGCTCTCGTCGGCCCTCCAGCGGCTCGTCGAACAGGATCCGACGATCCTCGTCGCGCGCGACGCGAACACGAGCGAGACGGTGATGTCGACGATCGGCGACGCGCAGGCGAACATCGCCGCCGCCCGCCTCGAGAAGAACTACGGCGTCGAGGTGGACGTGAGTATCCCGATGGTGCCCTACCGCGAGACGGTCACCACGAAGGCGAAGTCGGAGTACAAGCACAAGAAGCAGACCGGTGGACACGGCCAGTACGGCCACGTGGTCATCGAGATCGACCCGGCCGAGCGCGGCGCGGGCTTCAGCTTCGAGCAGAAGGTCGTCGGCGGGAACGTGCCGCGGCAGTTCATCCCCGCGGTCGAGAAGGGTCTGATGGAGACGCTCCCGGACGGCCCGCTCGCGCACGCGCCGATCGTCGACGTGCGCGTCACGCTGCTCGACGGCTCCTCGCACTCGGTGGACTCCTCGGAGATGGCGTTCAAGCTCGCCGCCTCGCAGGCGCTGAAGCAGGGCTTCCTCGATGCGCGGCCGATCCTGCTCGAGCCGATCGTGCGGCTCGTCGTGCGCGTCCCCGGCGACCGCGTCGGCGACGTGATGAGCGATCTCAACGGCCGGCGCGGCCAGGTGCACGGCGTGGATACCGAGGGCGACTACAGCGTGATCAACGGCGAGGCCCCCCTCGCCGAGATCCAGCGCTACGGCCCGGACCTGCGCTCGATGACCAACGGCCGCGGCACCTTCACCGTCGCCGTCGACCGCTACGCCGAGGTGCCGGTGCACGTGCAGGAGCAAGTTCTCAAGGAGCTGCAGGCCGCCGCGGAGGCCTAGGCTGTCCTGGCCAGGCTCGCGGAAGCTCAGGCCGGTGCGGACCCCGGCTCCGGGTTGCGCCAGATCGTCTCGTACTGGCGGCCCCGGATGGCGTTGCCGAGTTCTTGCTGTTCCAGATCGTAGAGCTCCGCGAGGCAGTCGCACGCGCGCGTCAGTTCGGCCGCGCTGCCTTCGCCATCGAGGCGCGCGAGCACGCGCTCCCAGACGCCCGCCTCCTCCAGCCCGCCAACGCGCCGGATCCACGGGATGAGCGTGATCGAGTCCGGGCGCGGCAGCCGCGGACGCAGCCGCTTCAGCGACTCGAAGCGCTCCGTCGAGTTGCGCACCATCGGCACGATGCCGATGTACGGGCGGACGAACTTGTCGGAGCGCGTATCCATCAGCAGGGTCCGGCGCAGCATCGGGAAGTAGATCGAGACCACCTCGGCCTCGTCCACGTTCTCGCGGATGCCTTCGATGTCCAGCTCGTAGCCGCCGTCAAGCATCGGGGCCCCCCGACGGTTGCACGACGGCGCCGCCCGCGACGAGCCGGAGGAAGCGACGGCGTCCGACGCGCAGCTCGTCGCCCGGGTGGACCGCACGGTCGAAGGTGTCGACCGGCTCGCCGTTGACGCGCACGGCGCCCTGCTCGACGAGCCGCCGCACCTCGGCGCCGCTCTTCGCCAGCTCGGCGTCCACCAGCACGCGGTCGAGGCGTCCCGCGGGGCCGTCGGCGTCGGGCGCGAGCGCGTACTCGGGCATCTCGTCGGGCGTCTGGCGGCGCTGGAACGTGGACTCGAAGTAGTCGCGAGCGGCCTCGGCGGCGGCTGGGTCGTGCAGGCCGGCGGTGATCTCGAAGGCGAGGCGCTTCTTCGCCTCCATCGGCGCACCGGCGAGCAGCGCCTCGATCTCGATGTCGGCGAGGTCCGTGAGCAGCGTGAAGTAGTTGCGCAGCGAGGAGTCCGGGATCGACATCACCTTGCCGAACAGGTCGTTCGGAGGCTCGTCGATGCCGATGTTGTTGCCGAGCGACTTCGACATCTTCTCGTGGCCGTCGGTGCCGGTGAGGATCGGCAGCGTGATCGCGATCTGCGGCTGCTGGCCGTACGCGCGCTGCAGCTCCCGCCCGGCCATCAGGTTGAAGAGCTGGTCGCTGCCTCCCACCTGCACGTCTGTCTGCATCGCGACGGCGTCGTAGGCCTGCATCAGCGCGTAGAGGAACTCGCTTACGTGGATCGGGTCGTGGCGCTCGAAGCGGCGCGCGAGGTTGTCGCGCTCGAGGAACTGCGCCACCGTGAAGTGCGAGGCGAGGCGCAGCACGTCCCCGAAGCTGAGCTCGCCGAGCCAGTCCGCGTTGCGTCGCACGATCGTGCGCTCCGGGTCGAGGATGCGGAACGCCTGGTCCACGTAGGTCTGGCTGTTCTCCTCGATCTTCTCCGGAGCGAGCATCGGGCGCGTCTTGTCGGTGTCCGAGGGGTCGCCGACGAGGCTGGTGAAGTTGCCGATCAGGAACGTCACCTCGTGGCCGAAGTCCTGGAAGGTGCGCAGCTTGCGCATCGTCAGCGTGTGGCCGAGGTGCAGATCAACGGCGGTCGGGTCGTAGCCGCAGTAGACGCGGAGCGGGCGGCCCTCGGCGAGGCGCTCGCGCAGCTCGCGCTCCATCGTGCGCCGGGTCGTCGCGTCGCCGAACTCCGCGCCGCGCATGATCGCGGCCAGCTGCTGCTCGATCGGTACGCTCATGCGAACCAGGCTCGCGTCTCCTCGACGTCCCGGCGGATCTGGGCGATCAGTGCCTCCGGGCCGTCGAACTTCTGCTCCGGCCGCAGGCGGTGCAGCAACTCCACCGAGGCAATGCGACCGTAGATGTCGCCCTCGAAGTCCAGCAGGTGGGTCTCCACCGAGCGCCGCACCCCGGCGAAGGTGGGGCGCATGCCGATGTTCGTGCAGCTCTCGAGGCGGCGTCCGTCGACCTCGGTGCGCGACACGTAGACGCCGTCGGCGGGGAGCGCGAGGTCCGGGCTGAGTCCGAGGTTGATGGTCGGGAAGCCGATCGTGCGGCCGCGCTCCTCGCCGTGGACGATCGGACCGCGCAGCGCGAAGGGGCGGCCGAGCAGGTCGGCAGCCTCCGCCATCAGGCCGTCCGCCAGCGCCTCGCGCACGCGCGTCGAGGACACGGGCGCGCCGTCCTCCGGCAGCAGCTCGATCGGCTGCACCTCGAAGCCGAGGTCGAGGCCCAGTTCGCCGAGGCGATCGGGTGTGCCCTCGCGGTTGCGGCCGAGCGCGAAGTCGTGCCCCGTGACGATCAGCTTCAGGCCGGTCTCCTCGACGAGGATGCGCGCGAAGTCCTCGGCGGACACCTGCGCGAGCTCCGAGGTGAACTGCACAACGGCGACGAAGTCGACGCCGGTGGTGCGGAGCTGCTCGACGCGGGTTTCGAGGGAGGTGAGGTAGGAGATCTCGATATCGGGGCGGAGGACGGTGATCGGGTGGGGGTGGAAGGTGACGATGCCGGAACCGAGCTGGCGGGCCGCGGCCTCGGCGCGGAGACACTCGAAGAGCATGCGGTGGCCGCGATGCACGCCGTCGAAGACGCCGAGTGTCAGGGCATGCGCACCCGGCGTGGACGCGCGGCGCAGTTCCTCGCGAATGAGTAACACGTGGCGGACTGGCCCCCTCATGGCCGCCGTCGGCGCGACCGTGAACATCGATCGTAGCACCGGCCGGATCGCTACTCAAACGGCCGCTGCCTCGAACGGGCGTGCCTGCGGGCCTCGGCTACTCCTCGGTGAAGTCGGTCGTGGAGGGTAGCGAGGCAGGCGGCGAGGCGCCCTGGATGCGGGCGAGGGTGATCTCGCCGAAGGCGTCGTCCTGGCGCGCCTCCAGGTAGCGGCGGCGGATCAGCTCCAGCACCGCGAGGAAGTCCACGATCACGACCAGCCGCGAGGTGGCCGCGCCGATCAGCTCGCGGAACGAGATCGTGCGCTCCCGCTCCAGGCGCTCCGTCAGCAGCGAGACGCGATCGCGCAGCTGCACGGCCTCGCGCTCCACCTCGGTTGGCGGCTCCTCCTCGGGGAGCCGCTCCAGCACCTCGCGGAACAGCGCGTAGAGCTGGTCCGTGGTGACGCCGTCGAGGCCGCTCGGGAGCGGCAGCTCGGGCGGGGCGGCCTCCCGGCGGTAGCCGGTGCGGTGCTCGGTTTCGAGGCCGCGCAGGTGCTCGGCGGCCTGGCGGTAGCGGCGGTACTCCTCCAGTGCTTCGAGCAGCGCCTGCGGGTCGCTCTCGTCGGCCTCGTCCTCGTCCTCGGGGTCGCGCGGGAGCAGCGCGCGGGACTTGAGCAGCAGCAGCCGCGCGCCCATCGCGATGAACGAGGCGAGCGCGCCGAGGTCGATGCGCTCGCCCTCGCGGACGTGCGCCAGGTACTGCTCCGTGACGGTGACGAGCGAGACCTCGGTGATGTCCAGCTCGCGCCGCTCGATCAGGTGCAGCAGCAACTCGAGCGGTCCCTGGAACTTTGGCAGATCGAGGGCGAAGAGGTCCCCCTGCTGAGCCTCGGCGTCGGAGGGAGCGGCGGCGGCTTCCGGCGCCTCATCCGGGGTTGGCTGCTCGGCGGAGTCCGGTGTGGTCATCGAGCGCGCCGCCGTCAGGCCGCGACCTGCGGGCGCTCGGCGAGCGGGCGGCCGATCGCGCGCCCCAGCGCCGAGGCCTCCTGCATCAGCTCGTCGAAGTGCTCCGGGGTGAGCGACTGCGCGCCGTCGGAGAGCGCGCGGTCCGGGTCCGGGTGAACCTCGATCATCAGGCCGTCCGCGCCGACGGCCAGGCCGGCGGTCGCCATCGGCCGTACGAGGTACCAGTGCCCCGTCCCGTGCGAGGGGTCGACGATGACCGGCAGGTGGCTGAGCCGCTTCACGAGCGCGACGGCGTTGAGGTCCAGCGTGTTGCGCGTCGCGGTCTCGAAGGTGCGCACGCCGCGCTCGCAGAGGATCACGTCGCGATTGCCCTGCGTGAGGATGTACTCGGCGGAGAGCAGCCACTCCTCGATCGTGGCGGAGAGCCCGCGCTTGAGCATGACGGGCTTGCCCGTCTTGCCGGCCTCGGAGAGCAGCACGTAGTTCTGCATGTTGCGCGCGCCGATTTGGAGCACGTCCGTGTGCTCCGTGACGACGTCCACGTCGCGCTCGGACAGCAGCTCCGTGATCACCGGCAGCTGATAGTCGCGGCCGGCGCGCTGCAGCATCTCGAGCGCCTCGAGGCCGAGCCCGCGGAAGGAGTAGGGCGAGGTGCGCGGCTTGAAGGCGCCGCCGCGCAGGAGGTGCGCCCCGGCCTGCTTGACCGCGGCAGCGGTCTCCTGCAGTTGCTCCTCCGACTCGATCGCGCATGGTCCGGCGATCACCACGGGGCGCCCGCTCCCGACGCTGACGCCGTAGGGGAGATCGACGACGGTATCCCACTCACGAACCTCGCGACTGGCGAGCTTGTAGGGGCGCGAGACGCGCAGCACCTGGTCGACGCCCACCATCGTCGCCAGCTCGTCGCGCAGGTCTGGGAAGACCTGCCCGAGGACGGCGATCACCTTGCGCTGCTCGCCGTGGATGACCTCGCCCTGCAGCCCGAAGGACTCGATGCGCTGGATCACGGCGTCGCCGTGCTCCTCGCTGCTGTCGATGCGCATGACGACGATCACCGGTCGCCGTACCCTCCACCGTCCAACCCGGAGATGTCGGGGCGCAGCGCCGCGGCTTCATGCAGGTAGACGTGCTGGATCTCCTCGGGCGGGCGGTCCGTGTTGACGTGCATCAGCAGCCGCAGGCAGCGCGGCAGCGCTCCCGGCACCGCCATCTCGTGGCCGCACAGCAGCGGGACGTCCATCCATCCCGCCTCGCGTGCGGCGACGGCGGGGAACTCGGCGTTGAGGTCCGGCGTGGTGGTGAAGAATACCGAGGCGACGTGCGAGCGCTCCACGTCGTTCGCGTCGACGACGGTCTGCAGCAGCTCCGTGGCCGCCTCGATGATCGCCTCGCGCGTGTTCGCGCGCACCGACGTGGCGCCCCGGATGCCGCGAACCATCATGACGCTGCCGCCTTCGCCGTTGCTCGCCCGCTCAGGCGCTCCATCAGGCCGCGCACCGCTTCATGCCGCCGCTCCCGGGGCGCCTCGCTGATCGTCTGTACCACGGCGCTCCCCACGATCGCGGCGTCGGCGACGCGGCCGACCTCCTCGACATGCTCGCGCGCCGAGATGCCGAAGCCAACCGCAAGCGGGAGCGCGGCGTGCTCGCGCACACGTGCGATGAACGACGGGAGCTCCTCGGAGACCTGGGCGCGCGCGCCGGTCACGCCGGTGACGCTCACGCAATAGACGAACCCGCTCCCGTGCTCGCCGACTGCCGCGATGCGCTCCGGGGTCGAGGTCGGCGCCAGCAGGTAGACGAGATGCACGCCGTGCGCCTTCGCCGGCTCTGCCAGCTCCGCTGCCTCCTCGACGGGCAGGTCGACGACGACGAGCCCGTCGACGCCCGCCTCGGCGGCCGCTCGCGTGAACGACTGCGTTCCCGCGGCCAGCATCGGGTTGAAGTATCCCATCAGCAGCAGCGGGGCGGAGACGCCGTCCTCGCGCAGCGCCCGGACGCTGGCGAGTACGTCGTCCTGCGTCACGCCGGCGTCGAGCGCCTGCTGGTAGGCGGCCTGGTTGGTGACGCCGTCGGCGAGCGGATCGCTGAAGGGCACGCCCAGCTCGACGGCGTCGGCGCCGCCCTCGAGCAGGGCGCGCACGATGCCGGGCGTGGCGTCCGGCTCCGGCCAGCAGCCGGGGACGAAGGCGATCAGCGCCGGGCGGCCCTCGGCCCGCGTCCGCTCGAACAGCTGCGCGATGCGGTCACTCATCGGGTGGTTACTCCAGGAACAGCAGTGTAGCGATGAATGCGACGCTGTTGACGCCCGCGTGCGCCGCGATCGTGGTCCAGATTGAGCCGGACTCCTCGTAGGCCCAGGCCCACAACGCGCCGATGAAGGCGAACGGCACCAGTACGGCGAGGTTCAGGTGGAAGGCGCTGAAGAGCGCGCCGCTCAGGGACATCGCCGGAATCCGGCGCCAGTAGCCGCGCAGCCCGCGGTGCAGCAGCCCGCGGAACAGCAGCTCCTCGCCGAAGGGCGCGCCGACGATCGTTGCGATGCCCAGCGCCACGACGAGCACGACGCGGTCGTGGTCGAAGTCGATCGTGTTGGTTCCCTTGAGCGCGTCGACGGAAAGCCCGAACGCCTCGAGCAGCGCGATCACCGCCACGTAGCAGATCAGGATCACGTACGCGCCGACCCAGGCGATCGGCATCGGGCCCCAGACGCGAGGCCGCACGAAGCCGAGGTCCGCCGCGGTGATGCCGCGCCGCGATGCGAGCAGCAGGACCGTGGCGGCGAGGATCAGGTTGAAGCCGATGATCGCAGCCGCGCCGGCGCGGTTGATGCCCTCGCCCCGCTCCGCCGTGGTGGCGATGAGCAGGCCCAGCACCGCGAATGAGAGGACGACGACACAGAAGGCGGAGACCATGTCGCGCACGCGCCAGAGCGGCGGGAGGGTTCCGGTTGCCGTCGCCGCAGGCTCAGCGATCACAGAGCGAGCGTAACAGGCGTCCTGCGCTGCCGCACTGCAGCGCGCGCCCCTACAGCGTGACGCCGAGCGCGTCGGCGACCGTGCCCATGTCCTTGTCGCCGCGCCCGCTGAGGTTGTACTTCGGATCCCAAGTCAGTGAGCCACCTACCCGACGATGAGCTTCTTGACCTCGGCGGGCGTGGCTGGTCTCGATTGGCTGCCGACCCGGACATATGGGCGATGGTCGTAGTAGTACACAGGCTCGGCGCCGTTCGGGACTTGCGCGACGCACAACGTCGCCCCGCCATAGTCGAGGTAGCCGATGAGCGGCGATACCGCTGGCTGAACTGTCCTAGCGATTCCTTCAATCCGCTCCCTGAAGTCGGAGCGTGAACTTGTGTCACCCAACCCGACCAACCCGATGACAGCCGATGCGTCGCTTACTCCAAGGAAGATTACGCCTCCACCGCTGGTGGCAAACGCAGCGATCTCCGTGCCTAGGTTGTGCGCCTGCTCCGGGAACGCCTCCTTGAACTCATACTGTTGTCCCTCGCCAGCTTGGAGAGCCTGATCGAGAAGCTCGCGCAGGGCGGCGGCCTCGCCGTAGTTGTCAGACTTGACCTGCGATTGGCGCTGTATGAACTCCTCTTCGGTGATCAGTGCGAACCCGTCCACACGATAGGTGCCTGGCGTGACGCGCTCGAGCCAGGGACGCCAGTGCTTCGTGACGTAAGTTCTGGCAGTGTCCTTTACCCACCCAGTCCGCTCGATCAACTCAACGATGGTAACGGTCTCGCCGTTCCGCTCCCGGAGCAGCTTGTAGGCGATTCTGGTCTTGGTGTGTCGATCAGCCATGGTGCAATGGTAGGGCTTGGGCGGAAGGTAGTCGCTCGCGGTCCGCGCGCCCTACAGCGTGACGCCGAGCGCGTCGGCGACCGTGCCCATGTCCTTGTCCCCGCGCCCGCTGAGGTTGAGCAGCACCAGCTCGTCCTCGCCCAGCTCCGGCAGCAGCTTCGCGAGATGGGCGAGCGCGTGCGCGGGCTCCAGCGCGGGGATGATGCCCTCCGTCTCGCTCAGCAGGCGGAAGGCGGCGAGCGCTTCCTCGTCGGTGACGGAGACGTACTCGGCGCGCTCGCTGACCTTCAGCCAGGAGTGCTCCGGCCCCACACCGGGGTAGTCGAGGCCGGCCGAGATCGAGTGCGCCTCCGTGACCTGCCCGTGCGCGTCCTGCAGCAGGTAGGAGCGCGAGCCGTGCAGGACGCCCGGCTCGCCCGCCGCCAGCGGAGCCGCGTGCCGCCCGTCCAGCCCCTCGCCCGCGGCCTCGACGCCGATCAGCCGCACCGGGTCGTCGACGAAGGCGTGGAACAGCCCGATCGCGTTGGAGCCGCCGCCGACGCAGGCGAGGGCGACCGTGGGCAGCCGCCCCTCAGCCTCGAGGATCTGCGTGCGCGCCTCGTCGCCGATCACGGCCTGGAAGTCACGGACCAGCAGCGGGTAGGGGTGCGGCCCGACGGCCGAGCCGAGCAGGTAGTGCGTGGTGCGCACGTTGGTGACCCAGTCGCGGATCGCCTCGTTGATCGCGTCCTTGAGCGTGCGCGAACCGGACTCGACGGTGCGCACCTCGGCGCCGAGCAGCTTCATGCGGAAGACGTTGAGCGCCTGCCGCCGCACGTCCTCCGCGCCCATGTAGACGACGCATTCGAGGCCGAGCAGGGCGCAGGCGGTGGCCGTGGCGACGCCGTGCTGCCCGGCGCCGGTCTCGGCGACGATGCGCGGCTTGCCCATGCGTTGCGCGAGCAGACCCTGCGCCAGCGCGGCGTTGATCTTGTGCGCGCCGGTGTGCGTCAGGTCCTCGCGCTTGAGGTAGACGCGCGGCGCGCCCTCGCCGGCGATCCGGCGCGCGAGGCGGTCGGCGCGCGTGATCGGCGTGGGCCGGCCAACGAAGTCACGGAGCAGCCCGTCAAGCTCCTCGCCGAAGGCCGGATCCTCGCGTGCGGCCGCGTAGGCCTCCTCCAGCTCGGCGAGCGCCGGCATCAGGGTCTCGGGTACATAACGGCCGCCGAAGCCGCCGAAGTAGCCGCGCTCGTCGGGCAGGGCGGTGCGGTCCGCGGTGGTGGTCATGCGGGCGCCTGGATCCGCGGGTTGGCGCTGGCCGGCGGCTCGGTTGCTGCCCGAAGCGTCTCCACGTCGCACCCTCTTCGGCTCGCGCGCGGTGCTCTCGATGATACCGCCGACTCGCCCCAGGGGCTGCGGCGAGGACCGGGCGGCCGGGTGGTCAGGGGCTACTCGAAGCCGGGGTGGGCTGCCAGCACTGCCGTGTCCGGCTCCGGCGGCCGCTCCAGCGGCAGGCCGATGATCATCTCCGTGAACTCGCCCGGCTCCGACTCGACACTGATGTGCCCGCCGTGGCGGCGCACGATGTCGGCGGAGATCGCCAGCCCGAGGCCGGTGCCCTGATCCGTCGGTTTGGTCGTGAAGAAGGGATTGAAGATCTTCTCGATGACGTCATCCGGGATGCCGGTGCCGTTGTCGCGGATGCGGACCTGGACCTCGTCGTCCGTCCGCCGCGTGATCAGGGTGAGCGTCGGCCAGTACGATTCCCCGTCCGCCTCGCTGGAGAGGCGCCGCTCGTTCGTCGCGTGACAGGCGTTGCTTACGAGGTTGAGGAACACGCGGCCAAGATCCTGGGGGATGACATCGAGCTCGCCCGTCTCGGAATCGAACTCCCGCTGGATGTCGAGCTGGAAGTCGGGGTTCGTGGCGCGGGCGCTGTGGTAGGCCAGCAGCGCGTGCTGGTCCACCAGTCCGTTGATGTCCATGGACTGCCACTCCTGCGAGCCGCGACCCATGCTGAGCATGTCCTGCACGATCCGGTTTGCGCGCTCGCCGTGTGAGCTGATGCGTTCGACGTTGCTCGTCAGATCGCCGGTGATGTCCTCGACGAGGTCGCGCTGCTCCTCCGTGAGTTCCACGCCCTCCTCTTCAAGGATCTCCTTCAGTTCCTCCACCAGCTCGCCCGAGGCCTCGGAGAAGTTCTTCACGAAGTTCAGCGGGTTGCGGATCTCATGGGCGACGCCCGCGGTGAGCTCGCCGAGCGCGGCCAGCTTCTCGCGCATGACGATCTGGTCCTGAGCCTGCTGCAGCTGGGCCAGCACGTCCTCGAGTTCGTCGTTCTTGCCCTGGAGCTCGTCCGCGAGCTCCTCGACGAGGTTGAGGCGCTGCACTTCCAGCGCGTGACGCCGGAACACGTCGAGGGCGGCGGCCATCTCCGCGACCTCGTCGCGTCCGCCGATGTCGGCGCGGACCTCCAGGTCGCCCTGGGCCATGTCACGCATCCACTGGGAGAGCATCCCGATGCGCCGCAGCAGCACCCGCCCGATAAAGAGCCAGGTGATCAGCAGCGCACCCGTGATACTGATCGCGATAATGCCGAGCAGCAGGACGCGGCCCGTGAAGATCGCCTGGGTGGATGCCTCGGTAGCCTCCTCGGTGCTCGCCTGGGCGGCGCCGACCAGGCCGTTGACCTCCGCCACCAGCTCCACGGCGAGATCGCGGTTGAGGCCGAGCAGCTCCGCCTGCCGGTCCGCGATCCTCAGCTCGGCCGCAAACACGCCGAACACGCTGTCCTCACCCGAGCCGAGCGCGAACAGGCGGTCGAAGATGGGCACCGCTTCGCCGTGGAAGGAGGAACCCACGAGCGCCGAGAGGTTCCTGTCGATGCGGCTGGAAGTGGACTCGAAGCGCTCCCGCAGCGGCTCGATCAGGGACGCGTCGGGCAGGGTGAAGGCGTTGGCCAGCAGCTCGGTTGCGATGTTGACGTCCGCCTGCAACTCGGCAAGCCGCCGGTAGCGCACGAACTGCTCCTCCGAGAGGTGCTGCTCGCGGGGCGCCGGTGGCGCCGTGAGGTTGCTGTACCCGGTGAGCGCGTAGAAGAGCTGATCGTCGATGGCCGGAGCGAGGGCGTCGTCCAGTTGCGCGCGCACCTCCGTCAGCTCGAGTTGCAGCGCCTCGCGGCGCGCGATCAGGTCGAAGACCCCGGATGTCTCGCTCTCGATGGCCACGATGTTGGCGATGATCGTGTCGGCGCGCTCGCGGATGCGCAGCACCCGATCGCGCTCGGCGTTCCCCTGCTCGAGCGTGGCCATCTGCTCCTCGAACGAGGCGTACGCCTCATCGATGCTGAGGACGACCTGCGCGAACTCCTCGGGGGTGGCGGCGACGGTGAGGTTTGGCGCCGCGGCTACCAGGTTGCCGCTGTACTGGGCGACGCCGAACGCGGCCGCCAGTTCCGGCACGCTGCCCTCGTTGACCTGGCTCTGGACGTCGCCGACCCGGTCGAACGAGAACCAGCCGACCAGACTGGCGGCCAGGGTGAGCACGACCGCGCCGCCCATAGCCAGGTACAGCTGGGTGGAGATCCGGAAGCGGCTCGCAAGCAGGCGCTTCAGTTGTTCGACCATGTCTCCACGTCCTGCAGGTTCTCAATGGGATGGTAGCTGCCGTCGGCGCCGATCACCGTGATGAAGACGGCGTCGGAGCCCTGGTTGTCGTCCACGCCGAAGCTGAGGCCGAAGCCCTCGAGGTCGATGGCGTTGGCCCCGAGCAGGGTGTCGACGAAGCAGGCCCGGTCCACCTCGCGACCGCAGCTCTCAAGCCCGGCGATCGTGAGCCGGCCCGCGAGGTAGCCCTCGAGGGAGACGAAGCCGGGTACGGCGTCCGGCGAGTAGAGCCGCAGGGCGCGCTTGTAGGCGGCGATCACGGGGAGCGAGTCGTCGTCCGGGAACGGCACCACCTGGGTCACGACGACCCCTGCGCCGTCCGGACCCAGTTCCCGGGCCAGCGCGTTGCTGCCGACGAACGAGACGTTCAGGAAGACCGGGTTGAACCCGGTCGCCCGCCCCCACTTGATGAGGGCGGCCATCGGCTCGTAGGCGCCGATCATGATCACGGCGTCCGGGCTGCCCTCGCGGAGGTCGAGGAGCGCGGTCTTCACGGCCGTTGTGTTGCGGGGGTAGAGGCCGACGGCTACCGGTTGGAGTCCGCGGCGCTCCAGCGCGGCCAGCGACCCCCGGTAACCGGCGCGGCCGTAGGAGTCGTCCTGGTACATGATGCCGATGCGTTCGATCCCGAGATCGCCGATCAGGCGGGCGACCATCTCCTCGGTCTCCTGGTTGTAGGAGGCGCGCAGGTTGATGATGTTGTCCCACGCCGGGTCGCGCAGGAACGCTGCGCCGGTGAACGGCGCGATGTAGGGGACGCCCGCGTCCGCCGCGATCGGCGTCGCGGAGCGCGAGGTAGGCGTGCCCACCGCCCCGATCAACGCGAACACGTTCTCTTCCTCGATCAGTTGGCGGGTATTGGCGATCGCGGCTTCCGGCTCGTAGGAGTCGTCGAGGGAGGTGAGTTCGAGTACCCGGCCGTGCACGCCCCCGGCGATGTTGGCCTCGAAGAACGCGGCCTCGATCCCGATCCGCATGTTCTTGCCGAGCTCCTGGGCAGGTCCGTTGAACGCCGCCGACTGGCCGAACATGATTCGGTCCTCGTACACGCCGGGTGTGCCGGTCCGGGCGATCGGGGTGGGCTGGGGAGTGCCGGCGGGGGGGCCGCCATTGGGCGCGCCGTCGCCGCCCGTGCATCCCGCCATGAGGATCGCCCCGAGCGCCAGACAGACTCCCACCAGCCCGCCGACTCGCATGGGGCCCTCGCGCCTCATCTGACCTTGCGGGTGACCATCTTCAAGCGGTTCTTGCCCGCGGAGCGTTCGTATTGCACATCGTCCATCAGCGTGCGCACGAAGTGGACGCCCAGGCCCCCAACACGCCGCTCGTCGACCCCCGAGGTGAGATCGGGGTCCGGGGCGTCGTTCAGGGGATCGAACGGCCGTCCGCCGTCGATGATCTCGATGGTCACCGAGTCCCCTTCTGATACGAGGTCGATCTTGATGTCGCTCGTCGCGTCGTCATGTCCGTAGTCCATGATGTTCAGGCCCAGCTCTTCGAGCACGAGGTTCACCCGGAAGAGCAAGTCCGGCGGCCACTGATCCTCCTCCGCCAGGTTCTCGATGGCGGCGACCATCCGCTCCAGTTCCTGGCGGTCGGTCTTGACGGTCAGTGACAGCGACGCGCTCACCTCGCTACCCCTGTCGCAGGGTCAGGCAGGTGACGTCGTCATGCTGGGGGGCGTCGCCTGTGAACTCGAGGACGACCCTCATGACCTCCATGCCGGTCGTCTCAGCGTCGCTGGACAGGTGGCCGGGCCCGAAGTGCTCGCGCACGCCATCGATGCCGAGCAACTCGTCATCCATGTTGGTGGCCTCCGTCACCCCATCGGTGTAGAGGATGACGGTGTCCCCGGGTGCGAGCGTGTAGCTCTCCTGGCGGTACTCGACACCCGGCACCACACCCACGGCGATCCCGCCGGTGAGGGGCAGCAGGGTGGAGCTGCCGTCGGCGTGAACCACAAGTGGAGGATCATGGCCTCCGCTGGCGTAGGCGAATTCCCCGGTCGAGGGGCTGTACGTGGCGTACAGCATGGTGACGAACATGCCGGCCGTGTCGTCCTCCTGGATCAGGTTGTTGACCTCCGAGAGGACCGCGCCGGGTTCCTGGAAGCTGATCGCCGCGCCCTTGAGCAGGGTGCGGCTGGACATCATGAAGAGAGCGGCGGGCACGCCCTTGCCGGACACGTCGGCAATCGCGAGGCCGATCTGATCGTCCTGCAGGCGAACCACGTCGTAGAAGTCGCCTCCCACGTTCCGCGCGGGCTCCATGGTCCCGAAGACCCTGTAGTTCGATCCGCTGGGGAAGGCCGTGGGGAGGATCGACTGCTGCATCTTACTGGCGACATCGAGCTCGTTCTGCAGCGTCACCAGCCGGTCGCGGCTCTTGAGCGCCTCGCGCCACTCCTCGACGTGTTGGAGGGTGCGGTCGACGGTGATCCGCAGGTCATCGAAGTCCAGCGGCTTCGTAACGAAGTCGAACGCGCCGCGGTTCATCGCGGTGCGAATGTTCTGCATGTCGCCGTAGGCGGAGATGATCACGGCCCGGATGTCCGGGTTCACGGAGGGGATCTGCTCCAGCAGGGTCAGACCGTCCATCTCGGGCATGTTGATGTCCGAGAGGACCATGTCGATGTCGTCCTGCTCGTCCAGCTTTTGCAGCGCCTCGATGCCGTTGCGGGCAAAGACGAACTCATAGACACCCCGCCGGATGGCGCGGCGCATGCGCTGGAGCATCAGGGGTTCGAGATCGGGCTCGTCGTCAACGACCAGGATCTTGTGGGTCATCGCATCGTTCGGGGGGAGTGCGCGTTGATGTTCCGGCGTGACGGGCTTGGGCTACCCACCGACGGCGGCCAGAGCCTCGTCGCGGGTGCCGTGAATAGGGATGATGGTGTCGAAGCCGCTAATCGCGAACACCTCGCGGATCGGAGCGTCGAGAGAGCAGAGCGCCATCGCGCCGCCGTTACCCTGGAGGCTCCTGGCGGTCAGCAGGATCACCCTCAGCCCGGCGCTGCTGATGTAGGAGATCTGCTCGAAGTCCAGGATCAGGGCGCGGTCGCTCTCGTCGATCGCGGCTTCCAGGGCTTCCTGGAACTCGCCCGCGTTGGAGCCGTCGAGGCGCCCCGTCGGCCTGGCGATGACCGTCGCGCCGTCGCGCTCCGCGTTGATTTCCATAAGTCCGTCTCCTGACCCCTCGCTCGCGAAGTAGTGGCAGGGCCGCAGTATAGCCCGGTTGGAGTATACGTGGGAGATACAAGCCGGCGGCGATCGTGGTGGCGTCGCCGGGCCGACGGCTCGCACCCCTGACGCCGGGTTGGACGTGGCCCGGCTCTCGCGGTGCGCCCGCCGCGCGCTGCTCCGCCGCCTCGGGAGCTCGGGGCGCCTCTCGGCTGGGCGCACCCGACCCGGGCAGCGGAGGAGTCCCGTCCTGGGTGGCGGGAGGCGAATCCGGAGTCTCGGACAGCGGCATATTCCGGGGACTATTCAATGATCTTGTCTGGGCGAGAATTCGGGCGCGAGCATACTGTTCTGACGTAGCGCATCAAACGTAATCCGGCGGAGTGCCTCGCATTGAGACACTGTCTTAGATCCCAGATCTGACATAGAGTCTCAATTTACTGAGAACCCTTGCCCAAACTTGAGACGCTGTCTTATATTCGTTGCCAAGAGCAAGTTCCGACTGAGTCGTGGACTCAAGGGGGCTGCTAAGCTCTGTAACAAAGGGCGATAGATAGTCAGGAGGTAATCGTGGTACAGGCAACCCACATCACGCATGAGTGCGACGAGCACGAGCATCACGGCGAGCCGGGTCACGTGCACGACCAGCACGAGTGTGACGAGCACGAGCACCACGCTCACGAGCACGAGCACCACGGCGAGGCGCACGGCGACGGGCACGACGAGCACGAGTGCGACGAGCACGAGCACCACGCGCACGTGCACGATCAGCACGAGTGCGACGAGCACGAGCACCACGGCGAGCCGGGGCACGCGCACGACGCGCACGAGTGTGATGAGCACGAGCACCACGCCCACGCGCACGACCCGCACGAGTGCGACGACCACGAGCACCACTCCCACTAGCGAGTAGCGGGCGCCCGGTTCCGGCAGCGATGGCCTCCAGGGGCCGGCGCGGCGGGCCGCACTGGAAGAGCGAGCCTGAAGGCCCATCCCGCAGGGATGGCGCTTTCGGGTATCGTTCGATTGCCGGGGTGTGCGTCCAGGGCGCGTCACCCCGGGCGTCGCGAACGTGGTAGGGAATTGACCTGGTAGATGTCAACAACGCCAAGATCGACATCTGACTCCCACGACCACGACGACCACGCCGGGCATGACCACGACGACCATGCGGGGCATGACCACGACGACCATGCCGGGCATGACCACGACGACCATGCCGGGCACGACCACGACGACCACGCCGGGCATGACCACGACGACCACGCCGGGCATGACCACGATGACCACGCGGGGCACGACCACGACGACCACGCCGGGCACGACCACGACGACCACGACGACCACGCCGGGCACGACCATGGCCACCACGATCACGCTCACGACTTGCGAGGGCTCAGCCGGCGCAGGCTGACGATCAGCCTGTTCCTGATCGCCGGCTACATGCTGGCCGAGATCATCGGCGGGTTGGTCTCGGGCAGCCTTGCGCTGCTGGCCGACGCCGGCCACATGGCTACCGACGCGGCCGCCATCGGCCTTGCGCTGCTCGCGATGTGGTTCGCGGAGCGGGAGGCGTCAGCGGAGCGCACCTACGGCTTCTACCGCACCGAGGTGCTGGCGGCGATGCTCAACGCCTTCGCGCTCTGGATCATCGTCGCCTGGATCTTCTTCGAGGCGTATCACCGCTTCGCGGTGGAGGAGGTGCACGTAGACGGATGGCCCGTGCTGATCGTCGGCACCGGCGGTCTGATCGTGAACGTGATCGCCGCCTACATGCTGCACGCCTCCGCAGAGCACAGCCTGAACGCGGAGGGCGCCTTCCAGCACGTCCTGGCCGACCTGCTCGGCTCAGTCGGCGTCATCATCGCGGCCATTCTCGTGATCGCGTTCGACTGGGTCATCGCCGACCCGATCATCAGCATCATCATCGGCCTGCTGATTCTCGCCTCCTCGTGGGGCCTCGTGACGCGGGTCTTCCACGTGCTGCTTGAGGGCACCCCGGAGCACGTTGACGTCTACAGCCTCTGCCACGACATCGAGGAACTAGAAGGCGTGCAGCTCATCCACGATGTCCACTGCTGGACGATCACGTCCAACGACGAGGCTTTCACCGCGCACGTCCTGGTCGATCCCTCGTACGAGGGCGACATCGACGAGCTGATTTCACGGGCCCAGGATCTGGCGCACGACAAGTACGGCATCGGCCACGCCACGATCCAGGCGGAGCAGTCTCTGGAGAGTTGCACCGAGAACCACCACGTTGGTCACCTGGCGTTCACCGCGCGCCCGGAACGGTCCGGCGGATTCTCGGTGAGGGGCCTGCTGCGCCTCTAGCGCTACGGAGTCCCGTACAGCCAGGCTGGAAGACCGGGCCGCGGCGGTTCGTCGCGTCAGGCCGTGGCGTCCTGGCGGCGCACCGCCTCGATGAACGCACGCACGCGGGCGGGGTCCTTGCGCCCGGCGGTCTCCGTGCCGGTCGAGACGTCGACGGCCCACGGGCGCACGCGCTCGATCGCCTCGCCGACGTTCTCCGGGGTGAGGCCGCCGGCGAGCAGCATTGGCAGCTCGGCCGAGACCATGCGCGCCACCTCCCAGTCGAACGTCCGGCCCGAGCCACCGCGGTAGGGCCCGTGCGCCGAGTCGAGCATCAACGCGATCGCGAATCCGGGTTCGACGAACCTCAGCGGATCCGAGGGCGAGTCGAGCGGGGAGACGTGTACCACCTGGATCACCTGCCGGGCGACCAGCAGGCAGTCATCCCAGCTCTCATCGCCGGAGAGCTGGGCGAGGTCCACGCCGGACTCAAGCGCCAGCTCGTTGACCTCCTCGATCGGCTGGTCGGCGAAGAGCCCGACGGTGAGCGGCCGCTTCGCCTCGAGGTAGGCCTCGATCACTTCCGCGCCGTGGCGGAACCACTCGCGCTCGTCCTCGCGCGCGTGGCCCCAGGCGGGGGGCGGCAGCGCGATCTCGTGCGCGGCAAGCGGATCGCCGAGGGCATGCACCATCGCCTGCGCCTCGCCGAGGCCGACCTGGCGCTTCGACTCGGCGAAGACGATCCCCACGAAGTCGGCGCCGGCCTCGGCCGCATTGAGCACGTCGGCGGGTGTGCGGTTGCCGCAGATCTTGACCAGGGTCATCAGCCGCCCACCCCGCTGCGCGCAGGCGCGAGCATCAGCTCGCGCGCCTTGGCGGCGACATCGCCCGTGCGCACCAGTGCCTCGCCGACGAGCAGGGCGTGCGCTCCGGCCTCGGCCATCCGCTCGGCGTCCGCGGCGTTCTGGATCGCCGACTCGGCAACGAGCGTGACGCCGTCCGGCGCCAGCGGCGCGAGCCGCTCGAACGTCGCGAGGTCCTCGTCGAATGTCCGCAGATCGCGGTTGTTGACGCCGATCACCCGCGCCCCGGCGTCGACGGCGGCGTCGAGCTCGGCGGCGTCGTGCACCTCGACCAGCGCCTCCATGCCCTGCGCGTGCGTGAGCGCGAGCAGGTCGGCGAGCGCGCGGGGTGGCAACAGCATCGCGATCAGCAGCAGCGCGTCCGCGCCGTGCGCGCGCGCCTCGACGACCTGGTAGGGGTCGAACAGAAAGTCCTTGCGCAGCAGCGCCGGCCGGTCCATGTCGCCGCCGAACGCCTCCGAGGCGGCTGCGAGGTCCTCGATGCCGCCCTGGAAGAAGCTCGGCTCGGTCAGCACGGAGACGGCGGACGCGCCGGCAGCCGCGTACTCGCGCGCCTGCGCGGCAGCGTCGAGATTGCCGTCGATCACGCCGCGCGATGGTGAGGCGCGCTTGATCTCGCCGATCAGCCACAGCCGCGCGCCCTCGGGCGAGGCGGCGCGCCCCTCCATCAGCCGAGCGGCGAAGTCGATCGCGGGCGGCCGTGCGGCGGCGAGCCGTTCGAGGGCGTCGCGAGGCGTCGCCTGCTGGTCTTCGGCGAGCCGCAGCCGCCGGTCGGCGACGATGCGGTCCAGCACCGTACCCGTCTCGCGCGGGCCGCTGGAGGCTGCCGAGGCGTGCGCGGTCATCGCGTCAGCTACGCCGGGTAGCCTCGACGAAGGCGCCGAGGCGGGCGGCCGCCTCGCCTTCGTCGATTGCCGTCAGCGC
Organism: Dehalococcoidia bacterium; assembly: GCA_965207415.1. Lineage (GTDB taxonomy): Bacteria > Chloroflexota > Dehalococcoidia > UBA2979 > UBA2979 > VXMT01. Next base: position 1,363,730 of record CBDBMD010000003.1, on the reverse strand, counting down.
CTGCTCGGCGCCCTGCTGGATCGAGGCGGCGAGGCCGCAGACGTAGAGCCCCGCGCCGGTGTTGACGGCGATGAAGTCGCGCAGCGCCGCTGAGCCGGAGCCGTCGCCGCGCAGCACCGCGCGCAGCGCATCCGCGTTCTCGTCGGCGCTGCCGCCGCGCACCTCGTCGAGGGTGCGTTCCGTCACGCCGAGGTCGCGCGGCGTGACGCGGCGCTGCGTGACCTCCAGGCCGCGCACCTCGAACAGGGTCGTGGGCGCCGAGACCGAGATCTCGTCGAGCCCCTCGTCGCTCGAGACCACGAGGGCGTGGCGGACGCCGAGGCGCGCAAGCGCCCCGGCGAGCAGCTCGGCGGTGGCGAGCCGGGGCGTGCCGAGCACGTGGCAGTTGGCCGAGGCGGGGTTGGTGAGGGGACCGAGGATGTTGAAGACCGTGCGCACCCCGATCTCGCGCCGCAGCGGCGCTGCGAACTTCATCGCCGGGTGGAACGACTGCGCGAAGAGGAAACCGACGCCCGTGCGCTCGATGCAGCTCGCCACCTGCTCCGGCGCGAGCGCGATCTCCGCCCCAAGCGCCTCGAGCAGGTCCGCCGAGCCGGACTGCGAGGTCATCCCGCGGTTTCCGTGCTTGGCGACCTTCGCGCCGACCGAGGCGGCGACGATCGCGGCCGCCGTCGAGACGTTGAAGGTGTTGAGTCCGGAGCCGCCGGTCCCGCAGGTGTCGAGCAGCGGGCGCGCGCTGACGCGCGCCTTCAGCGAGTGCTCTCGCATCACGCGCGCCATCCCGACGACCTCGTCGATGGTTTCGCCCTTGTGGCGCAGCGCGAGAACGAAGGCGCCGAACTGCGCGGGCGTCGCCTCCGCCTCCATGATCTCGTTCATGACGCCGGCGGCCTCGTCCTCGCTGAGGTCGCGTCCCTCCTCGACAAGCGCGCCGATCGCGTCAGCAATCATGAGCTGTTCCCCTGTCGCGACCCGAGCATGTACGCGTCTACGGGCACGAGCCGCTGGCTTACCGGGTCGACGCTGAGGAGCAGCGTCTCCAGCGTTACGGCGCCGAGCAGCGGCGATACTCCATCCTCGCCGAAGACCACCGGCGAAGACTCCGCGACGTCCCCGATCCGGATCATCGCTGCGCCAGCGTCGCGTTCGATGCGGCTGCCGTCGGCGAGAGTGAACCGTACGCGCCGCGTGGGTTCGATGCCGAGGCGGCGGAGGATCGCCGTCGGCGCCACCGTGAACGTCGAGCCGGTGTCGACCATCGCTTCGATGGTCTCGAACGGACCATCCCGGCTGGCCGCCACCTCGACGGTGACGTTGAAGGTGCCCATCTCAGGCCGCCTCTCGCCTCACGCCGGGGCCGCCGCCGCGCGCGGCGACTCCATGGCGAGGAAGTTGCGCAGCAGGTCGTGGCCGGTGGTAGTCATGATCGATTCCGGGTGGAACTGGACGCCCTCGATCGGCAGCGTGCGGTGGCGGACGCCCATGATCACCCCGCTCTCCGCGCGCGCCGTGACCTCCAGCTCGTCGGGCAGCGTGTCCGGCTCGATCGCCAGTGAATGATAGCGAATCGCCTCGAACGGCTGCGGCAACGACTCGAAGACGCCCCCGCCGTCGTGCGTCACCGTCGAGATCTTGCCGTGCATGATCTCGCCCGCCGGGCCGACCCGCGCGCCGAACGCCTCGCCGATGCTCTGGTGCCCGAGGCAGACGCCGAGCAGGGGCACCTGCCCGGCAGCCGCCCGGATCAGATCGATCGAGATCCCCGCCTCCGCGGGCGTGCACGGACCGGGCGAGACGACGATCCGCTCCGGCCCCATCGCCAGGCAGTCCTCGACGCTCGCTTCGTCGTTGCGCACGACCTCGACCGTCGCGCCCAGCTCGGAGAGGTACTGGTAGAGGTTGTAGGTGAACGAATCGTAGTTATCGATCAGCAAGAGCATGGGAACGCTCCAAACAGGCTACGGGAGCAAGCCATGGATCGGCCGCGGACGTTGTCGATGAGCAGAAGCATCTCAGGCCTCCTCGTCTTCGTCGGGATCCGCCTGCGAGGCGGCAAGCATCTTCTCGAGTTGTTGCGTGTGCGCGCGGTCGTGGGCGGCGATGCGGGCGATCCGGTCGCCGACGCGCACCGCGCCGCGGTCGGCGTGGTCGCCGTAAGCATCGAGCGCGTCCTGATCGAGCCCCTCGAGCCAGGCAAGCGTCTCCGCTCGCAGTGCATCGAGGCGCTCGAGCTCGGCGCGATCGCTGGCCGGACGGGCGCGGCCGGCGCGCTCCGCCGCGCCCTGCGCCGGGTTGAACGGACGCCAGGTGTGGCCCGGCGTCTCCAGCAGCTCGCGCGCCTCGGAGGCGTAGTAGGCCTCGACCGTCGCGCAGTGCGTGAGCAGGTCGACCGGCGCCCAGTCGCCATCGAGGCTGACGTCGCGCCAGGGCTCATCGAGCGCCAGGTAGGCGGCGCGCAGCGCATCGCGGGCGGTGATCAGCTCGGCCGTCAGGTCCTCGGTGCCAGCGCTCTTTGGGAGCGCGCTCGCGTCCGCCGGCAGGCCGCTCAGCCACTCGCGTACGCCCTCGGCGAGGTCGATGCCGGCAGCGCCGCCGGGGGGCGCCCAGGCAGCATCGAGGAAGTCGGCGGGCGCGTACTGCGGCTCGCCGCTCCAGGAGCTGCAGAGGAAGACGTTGGCGATTGCCATCGGCAGCGCGATCGAGTCGCTGAACTCGCGGCGGGCGGGCGACAGGCGGAGGCGGTCGCCGAGCAGCCGCGCCAGCGCCTGCTCCGCGGTCTCGTCTTCTGCGACGGGCTCCGAGGGCAGCGTCCAGCGGCTGCCCGCCCCGCTGCGCTCCTCGCGGGCGTGGCGCACGAGCAGCACGCGGCCGTCGCTGCGGCGCAGCGCGGCGGATGCGACGAGCGGTTTGGCGTCCATCAGTAGCCCAGGCTTCCCGAGGGCGTGCTGCTGCCCGCCCGCTCCTCGGCGTCGTCGATGGCCGCCATCAGCGCGCGCGCCTTGTGCTGTGTCTCCTCGAACTCTCGCTGCGGGTCGGAGTCGTAGACGATGCCGCCGCCGGCCTGCACGTAGGCCACGCCGTCGCGCAGCAGCACGGTGCGAATCGTGATGCAGGTCTCGACGTTGCCCGAGAGGTCGAAGAAGCCGACGGCCCCCGCGTAGGGGCCCCGCTGGTCCGGCTCCAGCTCGGCGATGATCTCCATCGCGCGGATCTTCGGCGCGCCGGAGACCGTCCCCGCGGGGAAGGCCGAGCGCAGCGCGTCGTAGCCGCTCAGTTCCTCGCGCAGCTCGCCGCGCACGTGACTTACGAGGTGCATGACGTGCGAGTAGAACTCGAGGTCGAAGCTCTGCGTCACCTCGACCGAGCCTGACTTCGAGACGCGCCCGACGTCGTTCCGCCCGAGGTCGAGCAGCATCACGTGCTCGGCGATCTCCTTCGGGTCGTTGCGCAGCTCCTCGGCCAGCCGCTCGTCCTCGACGGGCGAGCCGCTCCGTGGCCGGGTTCCGGCGATCGGGTGCACATCGACGACGCTGTCCTCGACCTTCACCAGCAGCTCCGGCGAGGCGCCGATGATGGCGATGTCGTCGAACTGCAGCAGGTACATGTAGGGCGAGGGGTTGACGACGCGCAGCGAGCGGTACAGCTCGACGGGGTGCACGCCCGTCTCGCGCGAGAAGCGCTGCGCGATCACCGCCTGGATGATGTCGCCCTCGACGATGTACTGCTTCGTGCGCTCCACCGCCCGCAGGTAGTCCTCGTGCGCCCAGTTGGAGCCGATCGGCTGCCCGGTCGGCCCGTCGAGCGGGGTGTAGGGCAGCCCGGCGAGCGGGGCCTCGAGGCGCTCCGTGAGGCGCTCGATCTTTGTCACTGCCGCGTCGTAGGCGGCGTCGACGTCGCCATCGAGGCGGGCGAGCGAGATCACCTTGATCGTGTGCAGCACGTGGTCGAAGACCAGCAGCGTGTCGGTGAACATGAGCCACGACTCGGGCACGCCCAGCGCGTCCGTTTCAGGGCGCGGGATGCGCTCGAAGTGCCCGACGGTCTCGTAGCCGAGGTAGCCCACAGCGCCGCCGTGGAAGCGCGGCAGCCCTGGCGCGGGGACCGGCCGCAGCTCGGCGATCTCGTCCTCGATCACGCGCAGCGGGTCGCCGTCCTCGTGGTGGAGGGCGCTCACGCGGTACGGCTCGGTGCCGATGTAGGAGTAGCGCCCCATGCGCTCGCCGCCCTCGACGGACTCGAGCAGGAAGGAGTACTTGCCGCGGGCGACCTTGAGGTAGGCGGAGACGGGCGTCTCCAGGTCGGCGCGGACCTCGCGGTAGATCGCCGCGATGTTGCCCTCGCCGGCGGCCGCGAGGCGGTGCAACTCCTCGCGGCTGGGTGTGGTGCGGGTTGCGGTCGGTGTCGTCATCGTCGTGGTCCTGTTCGTGTATTGCAGCTTTCCGTGCGTGCGGCGTACGGCCAGCACCAGCTGCCGCCGCGGCGCGGCGCGGGCTGGTGCTGGTACGGCGCAGGGCTGCTGCGATGCACGATCGGTCCTCCTCGTTCCCTCGAACCAACGTCCTCATGGGACGAAAAAGAACCACCGCCCTGGGGCGATGGTCCTCGCGGCGCCACCCAAGTTCCGCGCGCCGACAGGCCTCGAGGCCCACGGCTCGCGCTCATTCAAGGCACGGCCACCCGGCTGCCCCGGACGCGGGGCGTGGCGGCGATGCCCTGGGCCTGGATAACGGCGCCCACACCGTCGACGCCTACTTGCCCCGGTCGATTGGGGGCGTTCGGGCCGAGACTCCCGGGTCCATTCCGCCGCTGCTGTCGGGCGCCGGGCTTCCACCTTGCCCCGGCTCTCTGGGCCCCGCGTGGCGGCGTACTACTCCCGTTCCGCGTCGCTCTCTGTACGCTGCGACCGTGATCGAGGCTACGGCTGGCCGCGGCGGAGTGTCAACGAGGGCGGGAACCGGACGGATCGCACGGACGTAGTACGTTGCAGGTGGAGCAAGTCCTGCACGGAGCGAGTATGCGCCGACGCGTCCAACTCAGGTTCAGCCTTCTCCTCGCTGCGCTCGTGCTGTGCGCGGGACTCGTACCGGCGGGAGCAGCCGGTTCGACCGGCTCGTCCTCGGCGGTGGTCCTGCCACGGATCTCGACGGAGCTCCAGCCCGGCTGGAACATGATCGGCTGGGTCGGGCCGGCGACTTCGTCCGGGAGTCTCTTCCAACAGCTCCCGGAGCTGGAGCGGATCTCGGAGTGGGACGCCGACCGGGAGCGCTACTGGCGGGCGTTGCGAGGCGAGTACGAGCAGTTGCCGACGCTCACGGCCGGCATGGGGCTGTGGCTGCTGATCGGCGGCGACGCACCCGTTCGATGGGATCGCCCCATCGCGCTGGAGGGCGCTGACCTCCGACTGTCCAGCGGCCTCAACCTCGTGGGCTGGACGGGAGACGACGGCACGCCGGTCAGGGAGGCCCTGCAGGGGCTCGGGGATGCCGTGCTCGGTACGTGGGGCTGGGACGCGGCCGAGCAGCAGTACGTGCACTACAACCTGCGGTCGAGCGGAGCGGTGCGCACACAGCTCGATCTTCGCCGGGGCGCCGCGCTCTGGGTCGAGGTAGCGGACCCGGTCGCCTGGCTGCAGCCGGCTGCGGATCCGCCGGTCGTGTTCCTCGGCGAGGTTCCTGCTCACATCAAGGGAGAGATCATCGCCGAGTACGAGCGGGTCCAGACGTTCTTCGCCGAGCGGTTTGGGGTCGTTCCGAGGGAGACCCCGCTCTACGTGGGCGCCGACGTGGATGCGGTGCGCGCGACCCACCTCGCGGTGTTCGGGCGGCCGCCGCTGCAGCCGAATTGTGCGCGGTTCATCGACGACAACGTGGACGTGGTTCTGGCCAGTTGCGCCCTCCCGGTCCACTTGCTTGGGCTCGATGATCGGCAGGTCGGAGCGCTGCTCACGCAAGGGGACTCGATCGGCGATCCGGGCGGAGCGGACTGGATCGTGATCGGCACGGAGCTGTACATCGATTTCCTCTACCAACCGGTGGCGGGAAGTGTCGGCTACGACAGGAACCGACGCGCCCAGGTGAACCAGGCAACCCGTGCCACGATTCCGCTGCGCAGTCTCGATACGGTCAGTCAACGCCCCGGGGATCGGCCCGATGGAGCGCACGCGGTCGCGTTTCTTGCAGTTGAGCGGCTCGCAGCGCTGGCGGGCGACCCCGCGATCTTCGAGTACTACCGCCTGCTGCCCCTGGAAGGGACGTGGGAGTCGGCCTTCGGTGAGGCGTTCGGCACGACTGTCGATGAGTTCTACACGGACTTCGAGGCCTACCGTCAGGAACTGGCGTCCTTGTTGCCGCATGTGACCGATGAGGGAACGAGACCCGTGATCGAGTTCGTAGGGGAGCTTCCAGCGGAAGCCAGGGAGGCGATTCGCAGCGACTTCGAGAGAGTAGGCGAGTTCGTGTCTCGACGGTTCGACACGAAGCCGCGGGAGTTCACGCTCTATGTGGGACCTGACGTCGACACACTACGCGCCGAGGTTCCCGTGTCCTTCATCGGCCTCGGCGGTTGGAACGGTTGCAGCGGGTTCGTGGAGCGCGATGTCGCCATCGTCTCTCTCGCGCAGCCGTGTGGACCTTCCACCCGGCAAGACATCTACTACATCAAGGCCTTGCTCCCTCGGTATCCCAGCCCTCCCGTGTGGATGGGACTCGGTGCGGAAGAGTACGCAACGGCTGCGTATCACGCGGAAGCAAAGGGTCTGGACATCGCCGAGCACCGGGCATCGCTGATCAAGTGGGCGAGGCTAAGCCTCGGTGAGCTGCGGGATCTGGAAGCTGCCCAGTCTCTGAGCGGCATCACGCGGGCGCTCAGCTACTTCGCGGTGGAATGGCTCGTGGAACGAACAGGCGAGCCTGCGCTCTTCGACTTCTTCGAACAGTGGTCGCCCTACGAGGATTGGAAGCCGGTGTTCGAGGCGACCTTCGGCATCAGCGTGGAGGACTTCTACGAGGAGTTCGAGGCCTACCGCGCCGAACTCTTCGCCGACGAACGCTGATCGACGCGCCCGCTCACACCTCCACCGCGCGCCGCCCGGGGCGCGCGCGCTCGCTCGCGACCCAGTCGAGGACGTGGGTGACCGTGCCAGCGAGGTCGCCCTCGACGTTGACGATGACGGCGTCGAAGGCGTCCTGCTGCTCCAGCTCGGCGCGGGCGCTGGCGAGGCGGCGCGCGAGTTCAGCGGGGTCCGTGCCGCGCTCGCGCAACCGCTGCTCGATCTGATCGAGGCTCTCGGGGGCGATGAAGAGCAGCCGCGCCTCCGCGATCGCCTCGCGGATCGCGATCGCGCCCTGCACGTCCACCTGCAGCAGCACGTCGCGCCCGCTGGCGAGGGCGGCCCGCAGCTGCGCGCGCGGTGTGCCGTAGAGGCGGCCGTGCACCTCGGCGTGCTCGACGAGCTCGCCGGAGCGGACGGCAGCCTCGAACGCCTCGGCGTCGGCGAAGACGTAGTGGACGCCGTCGACCTCGCCGGGGCGCGGCGGGCGCGTCGTCATCGTGACGGGGCGAGCGAACTCGTCGCCCGCGAGCAGCGCGCTCATCAGCGCGTCCTTGCCGACGCCCGACGGTCCCGAGATCACGGCGAGGAGCGGTGGGGGAGTCGACACCGCCGCGCGCCCTACGCCGAACCGAGCCGTTCGAGGTCCGACCAGAACGCGGGGTAGGAGACGGCGACGGCGTCCGCGCCGTCGATCTCCGATTCGCCCTCGGCGAGCAGCGCGCCGGCCGCGCCGAGCATCGCGAGGCGGTGGTCGCCCGCCGCCTCGACGCGCCCGCCGCGCAGCCTCGTGCCGCCGACAACGTCGAGGCCGGCCGCATGCTCCGTGACCTCCGCACCGAGGGCGCGCAGCGCCGCCGCCGTGGTGGCGACGCGGTCGGACTCCTTGAGGCGCAGTTCGGCTGCGCCGGCGATCACGGTTTCACCCGCGGCGACGGCGCCCGCGAGCGCGAGCAGCGGCAGCTCGTCGATGGCGCGCGGGATCATGTCGCCCTCGATGCGCACGCCGCGCAACGAGGCGGAACGGACGCGCAAGTCCGCGACCGGCTCGCCGCCGACCGTACGCGGCTCGAGCTCCTCGATGTCCGCGCCCATCTCGCGCAGCACGTCGAGGACGCCCGCGCGCGTCGGGTTGAGGCCGACGCCGGTCAGCAGCACGTCGGCGTCCGGGTGCAGCGTGGCCGCGACGATCCAGACGGCGGCCGTCGAGATGTCGCCCGGGACCCGCACGTCGATCGCCTGCAGCTCGCCGGGGGGCGGGGTCATCCTCACGGTCGAGCCCTCGACGGCGATGTCCGCACCCATCGCGGCCAGAATGCGCTCGCTGTGGTCGCGCGAGCGCGAGGGCCCGGCGACGGTCGTCGCGCCCTCGGCGGCCAGCCCGGCGAGCAGGATCGCGGACTTGACCTGCGCCGAGGCGACCAGCGTCTCGATGTGCTGGCCGCCGGCGATGGCCCCGCCCTCGATCACCAGCGGCGGCAGCGTGCCGCCCGCGCGCGCGCTCATGCGCGCGCCGAGGGCGCGCAGCGGCTGCACGATGCGTCCCATCGGGCGGCTGCGCAGGGAGCCGTCGCCGGTCAGCACGGAGAGGAACGGGAACCCGGCGAGCAGGCCGCTCAGCAGCCGGATCGTCGTGCCCGAGTTCCCGCAGTCGAGCACGTCGGACGCCTCGTGCAGGCCGGCGCGGCCCCGCCCGCGGACGACGAGCGCGTCCTCCGCGACCTGCTCGATCTCCGCGCCGAGCGCGCGCATGCACTCGAGGGTCGAGCGGGTATCGGCCGCGTCGAGGAAGCCGTCGATGCGCGCCTCGCCCTCGGCGGCGGCGTTGAGCATGAGCGCGCGATGGGTGATCGACTTGTCGCCGGGGATGTCGACCGTGCCGCGCAGCCGCGCGGGCGCTGTGATTCGCATCGCCTCCGGGCCGCCCATCCGCGGGCTAGCGACGGCCCATGAAGCGCCGGCGCCGACGGGTCTGCGTGTCCTCGTCGCTGTCGTCGGTCATCTGGCGCAGGCGCTCGGCGAGCGCGCCGCCGAAGAACAGGTCGGTCATGCCGGGAATGGGGATGCCGGAGCCCTTCTGGTCGATCTCGACGCGCCCGATCTGGCCGTCGTGGAAGGCGATGTGGTCGATGTTCAGCTGCGCGAGGTGGCGCAGCAGTTCCTCGTTCCGGTCCGGGTCGCCGAGCATGTCCTCGAGGTCGTAGATGGCGCCGCGCAGGCGCTGCAGCCAGTGGACCACCTGCTCGCGGTTGGTGACGGCGATGTCGTGCGCCATCAACTCGTCGGTGCCGGCGAGGCGGGTGGTGTCCTTGAAGCCACTGGAGGCCAGGAGCGACATCTCCGGCCACGCCTCGGAGTCCCGTACGAGGCGGAAGAGCGCGCTTGCGGCGAACATCGGCAGGTGCGAGATCGCGGCGGCGTAGGCGTCGTGTTCCGCTGCGTCCATGAACATCGGCTTCGCGCCCAGCGCCGTCGCGAGGCCGGAGACTGTCTCGACGGCGTCGCTGGAGGCCGAGCGCGAGGGCACGACGACCCAGCGCGCATCCTGGAACAGGGTCGCCTCGGCGGCGGCGGGTCCGAACTGCGTCTTGCCTGCCATCGGGTGGGAGCCCACGAAGTTGACCGAGTCCGGCAGCAGCTCCTCGGCCCAGTGCAGCACCTGCGTCTTCGTCGAGCAGGTGTCGGTGACGATCGCGCCCACGGGCAGGGCGGACGCGATCTCCTCCATCACCTCGCGCGTGGCGAGCACCGGCGTGCTGATCACCACCAGCGCGGCGCCCTGGACGGCGCTGCCGAGGCTGCTCGCGCGCCGATCGATCGCGTCACGGCGCTCGGCCTCGCGCTCTCGCTCGCGACTCGTGTCGAAGCCGACGATCTCGATGTCCTCCGTGCCTTCGGTTGCCTTCAGCCCGAGGCCGATCGAGGCCCCGATCAGGCCCGTACCGATGATCGCCAGCTGTGTCATGTGCACCGTGCCCGTTCGTGCATCGGCAGCGCGGAGCGCCGCCGTTTCGGCCGGTCTCGATGGTAGCACGGGAGGCCCGGTCGGCCTCGGCGCCACCCCGTCAGACGACCCGGTCGGCCTCCATCAGCCGGGCCAGCTCGCGGTCGTCGCCGGGCGAGGCGTCGTGGTGGCGGCGGACCAGCTCGCAGACGCGCGGCGAGCAGCCGATCGCGACGAGCCGCGTCGCCCCTCGCGCCGGGTGATCGCGCTGGGCCGCGAGGGCGCGCGCCAGCCGTCCGCCCTCGGGGCCGGCGAGGCGCTCGTGCAGCCCCGGCGCGAACTGCAGCAGCAGCACGTGGAGGATGCGCTCGTGCGCAAGGAGCGGGCCCTTGCCCGTGTTGTGCAGCAGCGCGGCGACCAGCAGCTCGTGGGAGGGCGAGGCGTTGGCGCGCAGCCAGGCGAGCACGTCGAGGGCGTGCCGCCGCTCGCGGCCCTGGAGCGTCTCGAACAGGCGCAGCTCGGCGGGGCGGAGCAACTCGCGCACGGCGCGCTGCTCGGCGGGAGTGAGCGAGCCGCGGAGGCCTCGGAAGAAGCGCCGCGCGTGCCGTGCGAGGTCCGTCGCGGCGGCCAGCACGCGCGGTCAGACCAGCCGCACCAGGGTGTCGCCGGCGAACAGCTGCAGCAGGAAGTCGCGCGGCGGCCCCATTGCCTCGAAGAGCCACGCCGGGCCCCCGAGGAAGGGGAGGATGATCAGCACCATGAGGATGCCGGGGCACCACGGCTCCAGCTTCGAGAACGGCGTCGCAAGTCGGCTCGGCAACAGCCCCGCGACGACTCGGAAGCCATCGAGCGGCGCGAGCGGCACGAGGTTGAAGATCGCGAGGATCACGTTGAGCAGCACGATCGTCCCGAGGAACAGCCCGACCAGGTTTTCCGGCGACTCGATCCAGACCTGTGCGGCGAACTCGGCAAGCGAGGGCGCGACGAAGGGATGGAAGAAGGGCACCCAGCCGAGCTTGATCGGCAGGCCGGCAGTCGCGGCGACGATCAGGTTCGTCACCGGCCCGGCGACGGCGATCGTGGCCATGTTCAGCTTCACGTTGCCCGAGGTGTTGAACGGGTTGACCGGCACCGGGCGGGCCCAGCCGAAGCCGGCGAGGAAGATCAGCGCCGCGCCCAGCGGGTCCAGGTGTCGCTTCGGGTTGAGCGAGAGCCGCCCGAACGAGCGCGGCGTGCGGTCCCCGAGCGAGTCCGCGACGTAGGCGTGGGCGACCTCGTGCAGCACCAGGCCAACCAGCAGCGAGGCGCCGAATGCAGCGATCAGGATGACGAAGGCGAGCGGCGCGTCATCAAGCACCGCGAGGTAGCGGAGTATCACGGGTCCAGCGTAGCAGGGGTCACCGCAGAGCGCCCTCGGCGTGGCGTCGAGGCACGCCTGTCGGCGCGCGCGTTGACACGGCGCGACGGCGGTCCATATCGTGATTCGAGCCCACAGGCGACTGTGGCTCACTCCGGCGGGGGCCGAATTCCCGGAAAGCCCGAGGGCGTTTTGCTCATGCCCCGCCGTGTTCTGCCGCTGCTGGCTCTGCTCGTGCCGCTCGCTCTGGCCGTCGGCGTTGCGTGCGATTTCGGGGACGGCGAGCCCGCCGAGCCTCCTGCCGAGGCGCGGCTCGTCTTCGCCGAGTTCGGCCCCGGCGAGGACCGCATCTACGTGGCGCCGGCCGCCGACCTCGATGCGCGCGAATTGCTCGCGAGCGTCCCGCACGCGCAGGGCTGGGCGCTGACGCCGGCCACGCAGCTGGCCGGCTCGCTGATTGCCTTCGTTGCGCTCCCGCCCGAGGCCGAGCCTCGCCGCGACTCGCCCGCGGAGCTGTGGCTGCTGGACGCCGCCAGCGGCGAGCTGACTCGCCTCGCCGGCGACGCCGATCTGCTCGTGCCGCCCGTCTTCGACCGCGAGGGGCGCTACCTCGTCTATCGCAGCAGCGACGGCAGCGAGGGGATGCAGGCGCTGGTGCGTGTCGACCTCGCAACGCGCGAGCGGCGGACCGTGCGCACGCTCACGACGCGCTTCGGCATCCTGCCCGTGGCCGTCCCGGCGGACGGCGGCGTGGTCTACGCGGAGCTCTCCACCGGCGGCACGGACCTCTACCGCGTCGGCGGCGACGGCGAGGGCGACGCCACGCTCCTGCTTCACGCCTCCGACCACATCGCAAGCGGCTGGCGGCTCTCGCCGGACGGTCGCACGCTCTCCTACCTGGCGCCGCGAATCGAGGCCGAGCGCGTCGTGCAGCGCCTCCACGTCACGCCGATCGACGGCAGGGGCGAACCGCGGATCGAGGCGGCAGCCGGCTTCGTCGGCGATCAGTTCTCGCCCGTCTGGACGCCCGCGGGCGACGCGATCACGTTCGGCCAGGAGCCCGGCTTCCTGGCGGGGGTGGCCCCGCTCACGCTCCGCCTCGAGGGCGACGACGAGCCCGGGCGGCTGACCGCGCCGGAGCAGGGTTTCGACGCGCCGCTCGGCTGGAGCGGTGACGGCCGCTATCTGGCGACGCGCAGCTTCGACGGGCGCGACGCCTACGAGCCGGGCCGCGAGTCGCTGGTGGTGATCGCGAGCGCGGGCGGGCGGACGACGGTGCTGGCGGATTTCGAGCTGATTTTCATCGGCTGGCTGCTCGATGCCTGAGGTCGCGTTGCGCCGGATCGCGCGCGCGGCGCTGGTCGTCTTCGCCGCCGCGCTGGCGTTCGGTCTCTGGTCCTCCCCTCGGGGCGCTGAGCCGGCGCTGGCCTGCGCCTTCCTGCGCACGCCGCAGACCTACGAAGCGGATCGCTCGCGCCAGGCCTACATGGACGTGATCGACGCCGCGGCGGTCAATGCGTTGTTCCCGGGCGATCCCTTCTTCGGCCTGCCCACGGTCGAGGTGGGGACTCGCAGCAATCGCTCCGACAGCACGATCCGGCAGGTGCCGGTGGAGGTGTTGCGAGCGATCGCCTGGGTCGAGTCCGGCATCACGATGGCCTCGCGATCGGTCGCCTACGAGTCCTCCGGGGACGCGCTCATCTCATTCGATTGCGGTCATGGCGTGATGCAGGTGACGACGGGCATGACCCTGCCGCTGGGCCCCGATCGCCGGCCGAGCGCGACGCAGGTGAGCGTGGCGACGCACTACGCGTACAACATCGCGAGGGGCGCGGCGATCCTCGCGGACAAGTGGAATCGCGCTCCGCAGTCCCGTCCGATCGCCGGCACGGACACCAGCTCGTCGCCGCAACTGATCGAGAACTGGTACTACGCCGTCTGGTCCTACAACGGGTTCAGCGGGCCGGGCTCCATCAGGTCGAATCACCCCGCGGACCCGGTGTTCGGTGGTTGGCCGCGCGAGCGCTATCGCTGCGACGGGACGCAGGCGCGTAACCGCTACCCCTACCAGGAACTGATCTGGGGCTGCATGGCGCGCCCGCCCACGCCGAACGGGAGCCCGCTCTGGACCGCCGTCGATGCGACGCTCCCGAACCTCTCGCAGGTCGGCTTCTTCGAGGCGCTCTCGGTCGCGAACTTCCGCTTCCCCTACGCGGGCATGGACATGCCCACGCCGCAGCCGGCGCACCAGACGGATCCGCCCTCCGTGCGCCGGGCGTTCCGCTCCGAGGTGCTCGCCACGCCGCGCCTCTCGGTGGACGCTCCACCGATCGAGATTCGCACGGAGGGCACGTTCGAGGAGACCCGCGCGACCGTGCGGATCCGGAACTCGGGCACGGGCATCCTCTCCTGGGCGGCAACGCCGTCGGACGGCTGGATCGTGGTCGATCCGCCGGCCGGAGTGGCCCTCGGGACGGACGTCGACTGCTCGGGCAGGGGCTGCAACCGGGAGGCCGAGATCACGATCACGGTCAATCCCACGCTGCTGCCGGGGGCGAGGGCTCGGGGAACGCTGCTCATCAGCACGCCCAACGGGCAGGGCAGGGACGTCGAGGTCCGCATCGACGTCGATGCGGATTTCGAGGTGGGCGCGCCCGGCACCAGCCGCGCCTACTGAGCGACCCCCCTACACTCGATCCATGGATACGAGGGCGATGTTGGAGATGATCCGTCCCTGGCTGGACGCGATCCGGCGCAATCACGCGCTGGAGCACGCCACGGTCGCGGTGCTGCTCGCGCGCCGCGGACCCACGCGCCTCGCCGGGCGCGCCAGCGCGAACGGCTTCGTGATCCTCGGCGACCTCGAGACCGACGAGGTCGCCGAGGCCGCGCACGAGGCGTTGCGACGCCTCCAGGCCGGCGAGGCGTCGCTCGCGCTCTCGCCGCTGTGCGGCACGACGATCGCCGTGGGCGCGGGCCTCTGCGCGCTGGCGGCCACGCTGGTGCTCGCCACCGGACGGCCCTGGACCCGCTTCCCCAACGCGTTCACGGCGGCCGCGCTGGCTGCCGTCGGAGGGCAGCCGGCCGGCCGCTGGGTGCAGCGGCACGTCACCACGCTGGCCGACCACGGGGACGTCGAGATCCTCGGCGTGCGCACGTTTTTCGGGCGCGTGCACCAGGTTCAGACGCGCGGGCCGGCGGGTGGAGGGCGCGGCTAGCCGCCCTCGGCGGCGGCGCGCCGCCGCTCCCAGTCCAGCACGAAGGGGTTGTGCTCCTTCTCGAAAGCTACCGAGGTCTCCTGCATGTGGCCCGGCAGCACGACCGTCTCCTCCGGCAGCACCAGCAGCTTCTCGGTGATGCTGCGCATTTCCTCGTCGTAGCTGCCGCCGGGCATGTCGGTGCGGCCGATCGAGCCGCGGAAGAGGGTGTCGCCGCTGAACAGGAACTTCGCGTCCTCGTTGAAGTAGCTGACGCTGCCGGTGGTGTGGCCGGGCGTGGTGATGACGCGGAGGCGCACCCCGTCCACCTCGACGATGTCGGACTCCTCGACATAACCGTCAGGGTCGGGCGGGCCCTGTGTCAGGTCCAGCCCCATCCGCTGCGCCGAGGTCTTCCAGCCGTTCTGTAGCAGATCCAGGTCGCTCTGGTGGAGCAGGAACTTCGCGCCGGTCGCCTCGTGCACGCCGTGGACGCCGAGGATGTGGTCGAGGTGGGCGTGGGAGTTGGCGATCGCCTTGATCGTCACGCCCATGTCGCGCGCGAGGGCGAGGATCTCCTCCGGCTGGTCGCCGGGGTCGATGCAGATCGCCTCGCCCGTGCGGCGGTTGCCGACGACCCAGCAGTTCTCCTGGAAGACTCCGACGACGATTCCGCGGACCATGAGCTCGTTTGCGACTTCCATCGTCGGTCCGTCCCCGTGCTGCGCGTCCGGTCCGTCCGGTGGCCGGCTCCCCGGCGCAGCGTAGCGGGCCTCGCGCCCGCGGGCTACGCGAGGAGTTGCGCCGCGATGAACTCCAGGCCGAGGTCGCGCACGTGCTCGGGCGTCTCGGCGTGACCGCCGGGGTTGGCGTAGAGGCGCTTGTCCGCCGAGCCGAGCAGGTCGAAGAGCGCCAGCATGCCCTCGCGATCGAACAGCTCGTCATCCCACTGCATGAGGAACAGCGTCGGGCAGGAGAGGCGGGGAGCGTCCCGCACGAGCCGGGCGAAGAGGCTGTCCTCCGTCCGGGCCGAGCTGCGCACGCCGCAGAGGCCGAGCACGGCAGCGCGGATACGGCCGTCCGCGACAATGAAAGGCAGGCCGAACATCGTGCCCATCGAGACGCCGCCGTAGCCGACGCGGTCCTCGTCGAACTCGCCGAGGCCGAGCAGTGCGTCGAGCGTCGCCTGCCAGTCGCCCACCAGCTCCTCGGCGACCGTGGCGTCGTAGCGCTGCTCGCGGCCGCGGGCGGCGCGGTCGCCGTGGTAGGGGCCGTCGATGGCTGCGGCGGCGATGCCGTGGCGGCGGACGTAGGCGTGCGCGCGCTCCAGGCGGCTCTCGTCTCGCTTGTGGCCGGCGCCGCCGTGTCCCAGCAGCACCAGCGGCGCGGCGCCGCCGGCCTGCTCCGGCGTCCAGAGCACGCCCGGCACGCGCCCCTCGGGCCGCACGATGTCGAAGCGGCGCTCGCGCACGCCCTCGGTGATCCCGGCCTCGCTGATGCGTTCCAGCATGCGGGGGTGGTAGCGCAGACGGCGTGGGGGCGCAACCGGCGGCGGGTTTTACTTTCGGGCCTGGCTGTCGATAATGGTAGGTGGGGGTAGTCGGACAGGAATACCCCGATGGCACCGCTGCACCGCCTGGGTCGCAAGGCGCGACCCTGGGGTCAGACCCCCAGACTCCCATTGCCCTCCGTCCTGGCCGCGCTTGTTGCTGCGCTTGCCGCGATCGCGCTCACGCTTGCCGCTAGCGGCCCGGCCACGGCCGCGGTCGCCCCCTGTCATGTCGCCGCCGAGGCCGGCGCGGCGCCCCTCGGCGCTCTGAGCACGCCGCTCGAGATCGAGATCATGTGCGACGCCACGGCGCGGGTAGAGGTGCGCGCGCCCGGCGGCGCCGGTTCGGCGCACTTCGTGGAGGCGCGTTTGCCGTTGCGGATCAAGGACGAGCGCGCGTATCTCTGCCGCGGGCAGGATCCAACGGTCGAGGTCGCCTCGGAAACCCTCGGCTGGTTCCAGTCGGTCCCGATCCGCGGCGTCAGGGCGCTTCCGCAGTGTGACGTGCTGCTCAAGCCCGGCTCGATGCGTCTGCAATGGAGCGGACCGCGCATGGAGCTACCCGCCGCCTTCGCCGGCGGGGCCCTGGGCTGGGCTGAGTGGGAGCGCGATCCCGGCGGCGTGGTCCCCGGCCTCTCCGTCTGGGTGGTTCCGGGGGACGAGCCGTGGCACGCGGTGGGCTGGGGAGACGGTGTTCCGCCTGCTCGCCAAGGTCTGTCGCATCTCTCGCCGGGGCACGAGTACCTCGTGATCTCCAATACGGAGCGGCCGTGGACGTTCCCGCGGCCTTCCGGGGGTGAGTCGCCGTTCGAGCACGCCCAGATCGTCGCCTTCTACGGCTACCCGGGCGTACCGGTGATGGGCGCGCTCGGCAAGGGCTCGCCCGCGGAGGTCGCCGGCGAGGTCGCAGCCTGGGCCGAGCGCTACGATCGGCTGAACGGCCCGCGTGATGTGATTCCGGCGTTCCACCTGATCACCGCCGTCGCTCAGGCGCATCAGACGCGGGACGGCACCTACCTGAGCCGGATGTCCGACGAGACGATCGCGACGTACGTCGAGGCGGCCCGCGACTACGGAATGCTGCTCTTCGTGGACGTGCAGATCGGCTGGAGCGACCCGCTCACCGAGGTCAAGCTGCTCGAGCGCTTCCTGCGCGAGCCCTTCGTGCACCTCGCCCTCGACCCCGAATTCGCGACCTTGAGCCGAGGCGTGCGTCCCGGCCTCGCCATCGGATCGATGGAAGCCGCGGAACTCAACGAGGTCCAGCACTACCTCGCGGAGCTCGTCGAGGAGGAAGGGCTGCCGCCGAAGATCCTCGTCGTGCATCAGTTCGTCGACTGGATGCTGCTCGACCGCGAGACGGTCGAGGACGTCAGTGGGGTCGAGATCACGATCGACATGGACGGCTTCGGCGGCGCGAGGCTGAAGCTGCTGCATTACGAGCGCTACTCGCTCGCCGCACCCTCGGAGCGGTCGGCGATCAAGCTGTTCTTCCGGCAGGACGATCCGATCATGTCGCCGGAGCAGATCCAGTCACTCACGCACGTGCCGGACATGATCATCTACCACTGATCGGGCGCCGCGATCCGGACCGGACTTACTTGCTGCGTTCAATAGCTGCGGGCTATACTTGATCGCGAGCTGGCGGGTTTCGGCTCGGGTGTGGGCATGCCTCGCCAGCTTTTTCTTACCTTCTTTCTGATCGCCCTTCTCGTCGCGCCCCTGGCCGCTCCGCGTCCGGCGTCCGCCGGCGCGACAGCGAGCGACGCCATGCTCGATGCGCCCGTGCGCCCCGCGTTCGGGCAGCTCGTCGCCGGACACGAGGCGGTCGTGCGCGGCGACGGCGACTGCCTGCGCCTGCGCGACGCCCCCTCCCTCTCCGGCAGCCAGATCAGCTGCGTCGCGGACGGGACGACGCTGGACGTGCTGGAAGGCGCGGTCAGCGCAGACGGGCACGACTGGCAGCGCGTGCAGGTGTATGGCGTCGCCGGCTGGGTGGCCGCGGAGTTCCTCGCCCCGGTCCCGCCTGCCCCTGCCTGCGGATCGCAGGCCGGAGCTTCGGGAATCGGGCCGGGGCTGCTGGGCTGGGTTCCGGAGTCGGGGTGGGGGCTCGTCCTCTGGGGCGGCGGCACCGCACACGGAGTTGCGAATGCGGCTGCCTTGCAGGGCTGCAACCTGCGATCGGTCTGGGCGAACAAGACCGGGGGCGGCTTCGTCTCCTATCTCTTCGGGGCGCCGGCCTTCGTGAACGTCGCCTGGTTCCAGCAGTTCCCCGGCGGGCGCATCCCGGCCGGTACGCCGCTGATGATCAAGTGCGACCACACGGTCGGACGCCTCGCGCGCAGCATCGAGGGCGCGCCCGCGGTCGCAGCCCCGCCGATCCCGCCACCCAGCGCCCCCGCGCCGCTACCCGACCACGCGAAGCCCGCTCCGCAGATCAGCGCCGAAGCTGCGGTCGTGATCGACGCCGACTCCGGCGCCGTGCTCTTCGACAAGGACGCACGGGAGTCGTACGCCCCGGCCAGCCTGACCAAGATCGCGACGGCGATCCTCGCGATCGAGGGGAGCGACCTCGGCGGCTGGGTCGAGAACGACGTCGATAGCCGCGTCATGCACGACAGCTCGCTGATGGGACTGCTTCCCGGCGACTGCTTCACGGTGGCGGACCTGCTCTATGGGCTGATGCTGCCGTCCGGGAACGACGCCGCGATCGCCCTCGGGCGGCACCTGACCGGCTCGGATGGTGAGTTCGTCGCCGCGATGAACACCTTGCTGCACCGGCTGGGCCTGGAGGACAGCAACTTCGCGAACCCGCACGGCCTCGACGAGCCCGGGCATCACGCCTCCGCCTACGACCTCGCCATGCTCGCCCGCTACGGGATGACGCTGCCCGAGTTCCAGTCGGTCGTCGGCGAGACGTACTGGACCGCTCACGGCTCGCGGCAGCTCTCGATGCGCAACGGGAACTACCTGCTCGATTACGCGGACGTCGACGGCGTCAAGACCGGCTTCACGGACGACGCGGGCCTGACGCTGGTAGCGTCGGCGACTCGCGACGACAGGCGGCTCTTCGTTGTGCTGCTGAACGCGCCGAACCGCTTCGACGAGGCTCGCTGGCTGCTCGACTGGGCCTTCGAGGAGCACCGCTGGCCGGGCTAGCGCCCGCTGCTAGCGAGAGCCGCGCAGGCGCGGGTCCAGCACGTCGCGGATGCGGTCACCCAGCAGGTTGAAGGCCAGCACGGTGAGGCTGATCGCCGCGCCGGGGGCCAGCACCAGCCAGGGCGCCACCTCCATGAACTGGCGAGCCGAGCGCAGCATCACGCCCCACGACGGGTCCGGCTCCTGCGCGCCCATCCCGAGGAAGGCGAGGCTGGCCTCGATCAGGATCGCGGCGCCCAACAGTGTGGACATCATGATCAGGATCGGCGCGGTCACGTTGGGCAGCACGTGCCGCACCATGACGCGGAGCGGCGTGGCGCCGATCGAGCGCGCCGCCTCCACGTAGACGTTCTCCTTGGCGGCCAGCACGGCGCTGCGGATCACGCGCGAGACCGCCGGCGTGATCGCGATGGTGATGGCGAGCACGCCGGTCTCCGTGCTCGGGTCGAACACGGCCGCGAGGAAGAGGGCAAGCACGAGCCCGGGGATGGAGAGCAGCGCGTCCACCACGCGCTGCATTACGAGATCGAACCAGCCCCCCGCGAAGCCGCTGAGCAAGCCGATGAACGAGCCCAGGCCGCCGGCCAGCCCGGTGGCGAGGAACCCCACGTAGAGCGAGATCACGGCTCCGTGCAGCACGCGCGCGAAGACATCGCGGGCGATCTGGTCCGTGCCGAAGAGGAATTCGCTGCTTGGGGCGTCGAGCCGGTTGCGGCCGCTGATGAACGGGTCGCCGGCGAGATCCGCCCAGGCGGCCAGCGCGGACCCGATCAGCACAACCAGCACGAGGGCCGATCCGCCGCCGACCGGGTTGTAGAGGATCCGGAACAGGGCGTCGAGGGCCGGATGGCGCGCCTTGCTGGCGAACTGCCGCGTCGCTCCAGCGTTCAACGTGCGCTCAGCCATACTGCTCCGTACCTCGCCCGATCGTTCCCGGCGCCTAGCTGTAGCGAATTCGGGGGTCGATGATCCCGTACATCAGGTCGACCACGAGGTTCACCATGACGAAGACGATGGCCATCATCAGGACGGCTGCCTGCACCGCCGTGTAATCGCGCTGGCCAACGGCGTCGAGCGTCCACTGCCCCATGCCGGGAATCCGGAAGATCTGTTCGATGATGACCGATCCGCCGAAGAGGAATGAGGTCTGTGCGCCCATGATCGTGAGCACGGGGATCACGGAGTTGCGCAGGGCGTGCCGGAACACCACGGCCCGTTCGGTCACGCCCTTGGCCCGCGCCGTCCGGATGTAGTCCTCGCGCAGGACCTCCAGCATGGTCGAGCGCATCATGCGCGCGCTCACCGCGGACGAACGGTAGGCGAGGATCACCACCGGGATGCTCAGCGCCTGGAAGTTCGTCCAGGGATCCTCCCAGGGCGGGTACCAGCCGAGCGGCGGCAGCCATGAGTCGAACAGCCCAAACGTCGCGTCGTCGAGGTAGAAGGTCAGGAACAGGATCGTCACCGTGCCGATGACGAAGTCCGGGATGGAGAGCCCGAAGATCGTGAACAGCCGGGCCGCGTAGTCGAGCGGCTTGTCTTGATTGACGGCGGAGATGATCCCGAGCGGAATGGCAAGCGCCATCGAGAGGCCCATCGCGAGGATGACGATCTCGATCGTCACTGGCAGGCGGTCGAGCAGGATCTCGTTGATGGGCGTACCGCTCGCGAGCGAGTTGCCGAGATCGCCTTGCAGCGCATTGGTGAGCCACTCCGCGTACTGCACGTGGAACGGGCGGTCGAGGCCCAGTTCCGTGCGAGTTCGCTCGATCAGCTCCTCCGTGGCGATGCCTCCCGCGCCGCTGCCACCGGAGATCCGGGCCATGATCACGTCGCCGGGGATCAGGCGTACAAGCCCGAAGATCCCGATCGAGACGATGAGGACCGTGGGTACGGCAGCAAGCAACCGCTTGATCAGGTACTGCGTCATTGCGCCGTCCCCCGCTGCACCAGCTCCCGCCTACGTGCGCAACCAGTCAGTCAAGCCCGATGCGGGCGAAGCGCAGCGCATTGTAGCGGGCTGACTTCGGTGGCATTGCTTGCGCCGGAGCGCGCGTGATCCACGTGCGGCCGGACGCAGAGGGAGCCGACCCACAGGTCGGCTCCCTCCGGCGAGTCTCCGTCTTCGTTCCCGCTAGAGGTCCAGCAGGCTGATCGTCGGCGATTCCGTGAGGGTCTCGCCGAGCCACGCCTTGTGCACCCCGTAGCCCCAGTCCCAGAACCAGTGGATGCCGATGTGCGGCGCGTTGAAGCGGAAGAACCGCGACTCCGGCCGCAGCACCGTGCCGGTCCAGGTTCCGGGCGGCTTGTCCATCCAGTAGGCCTGATCGTTGAAGTAATCGAAGATCTGGCGGATGTACTCCTGCCGCTGGTCGGGGTCGCCCTCGGAGCGCTGCAGGTCTGCCAGGCGGTCCACTTCCGGGTCCCTGGTGTCGAAGTGGTTGACGCTGGACGCGGAGTGGATGTTCTCCCAGAAGTAGCCGTTGCGGGTCGGCGTCGCCGTCGACCAGCCCTGGATGCTCTCGGTCGCCCGCTTCTCCGGATCGCGGAACCCGCCCCCGTAGTACTGGGTGGTGAAGTTCACGGACTCGGGGTTGGCGAACTCGACGTCCACGCCGATTGCCTGCATGTCCTGCAGCCAGAGCGCGTCCTGCGAGGTGGTCTCGCCGGTGAAGCCGGCGGGACCGCGGTGGGTCCACGAGAGACCAGTCTCCCAGCCGGCCGCGGCGAGCAGCTTCTTCGCCTCGTCCGGGTCGTACTTGAACCATGGGCCGAACTCGTCCGGCACGGTGTCCGGGTCGATCGACTTCTGCGCGGGATACTCGGTGCCGAACACGAAGGGCAGCGCGAACGCAGGCCCCGTGTTCCAGCCGAGCGGGAACCGCAGGTTGCCGTACTTGACGGTATCCATCGCGAGCTTGAGGGCCCGGCGGACGCGGATGTCGTTGAACGGCTCGATGTTCGGGTTGACCGCGTAGACGGTGGTTCCCGAGCTCCAGAACGGGTCGCTGGTGATCTGCATGCCCGGCACCTCGTCAAAGAGGTTCCTGATCTGCGAGAGCTCCTCGGGCTGGCGCGCGAACTGGACGCGGCCCTGCACGAACTCCGCGGTGTGCGTTGCGCGGTCCAGGATCCGCTCAAAATGGAAGCCGTCGAGGAGCGGCGCGCCGTCCCAGTAGTCCGGGTTCGACACGAAGGCCAGCGTCTGGTCCTTCACGGTGTTCTCGTTGTCCAGGATCATCGAGCCCGTGCCGATCGGGTTCGTGTCCTGGGTGCCCTCGTCGTAGGGCTCCTGCGCGTAGACCGGGAACTGCCGGTTGCCCAGCGTGGTCGGCAGGTCGGGGTCCGGAATCTTCATGTGGGCCAGCAGGGTGCGGTCGTCCGGCGCCTCCATGCGGTCCAGCGTCCCGAGCGGGCCGGCGAAGAAGCCGGCGAGCATGCGGTCGAAGGCCGTGACGATGTCCTGGGAGACCATTGCCCGCCCGTTGACCGGCGCCACGTTCTGGAAATTCGCCTCGCGAATGTTGAACGTGTAGGTCAAGCCGTCCGGCGAGGTCTCCCACGACGTGGCGAGGCCGTCGTCCGGACTGAGCTCGATCTCGAGGCCCTTGTTCATGCTCGGCCCGACGTTATAGCCGACGACGAAGTCGCCGATCATGCTGTTCGGGGTCCACGAGAAGCTCGAGGTGTTCGGGTCGAAGCTGCCGTGTGCGAACGTCAGCACGCTCTTGTAGATGCCCCCGCGCTTCGGGGTCTCGTCGGGCTCCGGGTAGTTCCAGGCGAACGGCGCGCCCTGCGCCTTCGCGCCCGCGACGTAGTCCGGCTCCGGCTCCGGCGTGGGAGCGGCTGTCGGCGCCTGCGTGGCGGCTGCCGTCGGTGCTGTGGTCGGCGCCGCGGTCGCCGCGACCGGGGCCTCGTCGTCGTCGTCGTCGCCACAGCCGATCAGCGCGGCGGCGGTCAGGCCGGCCGCGCCGAGGACCCCGCCGCGGATGACGCTTCGTCTACTGACCCGCGATTCGATGAGATTCTGCCAGCGCTGCTCAGTCATGTGTTCCCTCCAAACTGGTCCTGGCGACCACACAGACGTGCGGCTGGATGTCCGGCACTGTAGCCGAGCGGGGAACGGCGTTGCAAACGAAGTTGGTAGGAATGCCCCGGTGCTCGTCGGCGCCAACCCGAGCCCCGAGAACGGCCCTCGACGGCTACGAGGTCGCCTCGGAAGGCCGCGCGTGCTGCTCGCCCCAGCGGTCCCAGTGCGTCACCTGGTCCACGGGGATGCGCTGCGGCTGGGAGAACGGGACCGTCGGGTAGCCCATCGGGACCAGCGCCATCGGCTCGTAGCCCTCGGGCAGGTTGAGCAGCTCGTGCAGCTCCGGCATGTCCACGGCCCAGCCGGTGATGACCGAGCCGATCCCGTAAGCGCGTGCGGCCAGCATCATGTTCTGCACCCCGCCGAAGATCGAGGCGCCCGCGCGGCGCGGGTTGCGCCCCGCGCGGCGCGATCCGGGGCCGCCGAAGAGGCAGGGGAAGACGATCACCGGCGCATCCTGCAGGTTGTGCGCCAGGTGCCTCACCGCGCGGTAGTTCTGTGCGGTCAACCCGTAGTCGATCTCCTCGTTGATCGTGTACGTGCCGGACTGGATGCGGCCGGTGTCCGTCAGCGTCGACTCGTCGACGCGCCCGTAGGTGTTGTCGTACTCCTGCTTGAACCAGACCGCGATCTGGCGCTTCGCCTCCGCGTCCTGGACCAGCACCCAGCCCCAGTTCTGGCGGTTGGCGCCGGTCGGCCCGCGGATCGCGGCGTCGAGGATCGCCCAGAGCACGTCCTCGGGGATCGGGTCGGGCTTGAAGCGGCGGATCGCCCGCGTCGAGTGGATTGCCTCAAGGAGGCCGATCGTGGGTTCGTCTGCCATCGCAAGCTCCTTGCGTGCTGCCGCCTCGGCTTGTTGCTCCCGTCCCGGGTGCGGAGAGTCGCCTCGCGGGCGCTACTCGTCCTCGTAGTCGGGCGGGTCGAAGCCCATCGCGTCGAGGCTGTCGCGCGCCTCTTCGACGAGGTCGAGCAACGTCTGGCGCGCCGGCTTCATCTCAGTGACAAAGCCGACGCCCTGGCCGGCCGGGATGCGCAGCCAGTCGTAGACCTGGTGATCCTCGACGGCCTGCTCGAGCTTGCCGAGCAGCATGCCCTGGAGCGGCATCGCGAGCGGCGGCGGCGCGTCCGGCGCGTCGAAGACATCGGTGAACGCGCCGCGGATGACGCGCATGCGCTTGCCGTCGACGGCCTCGGAGACCCAGGCGTCCTGGTTGCCGGAGTCGAGCAGCTTCTGCTTCTTCGCCATCGGGGTCTCTGACTCGTGCGTGGTCTGCCAGATCGTGCCGCACCAGACGCCGGCCGCCCCGAGGGCGAGCGCCGCGACGATGTGCGCGCCGGTCGTGACGCCGCCCGCGGCGAGGATCGGCGTGTCATAGTCCTTCGCGATCTCGGTCACCTCGCGCACGAGCGAGAAGGTGCCCATGCGGCCGGTGTGTCCGCCGGAGTCCTGACCCTGGGCGATGATCAGGTCGAGCCCCTGCTCAAGCTCGCGCCGCGCCTGGCGGGCGAGGCCGATCAGCCCCCAGACCTTGATCCCGGCGTCGTGTAGCTCGTCGAGGATGAAGGCCGGGCTGCCCATCCCGGAGGCGAAGATCGGAACCTGCTCCGCCTTGATGACGTCGAACTTGGCGCGCGCCTTGCGCAGCAGGTCCACGCGCTCCTGGCGCCACGGCCCGGGCGTCTTCGGCTCCGGGATCCCGTGCTCCTCCATCACCCGGTCGACGAAATCGATGTGCCCCTGCGGGATCTGCGCCTCGAGATCCTCCGGGGTGCCCTCGATGTACGAGGCGGAGAGCAGCAGGTCGACGCCGAACGGGCGGTCGCCGACGCGCTCCTTGATCCAGCGCACATCGGACTGGATCTGCTCCGGAGTGAGCGAGTTGGCGCCGTAGACGCCGATGCCGCCGGCGTTGGTGACGGCGGCGACCACGTCCTTGGTGTGCGCGAACCCGATGATCGGGTACTCGCAGCCGTACTCGTCGCAGAGGCGGGTGTGGAGCGGATCGGATGGCATCGGCTAACTCCTCGAGGCGGGCGACCCAATTGACCCCGGGCGCAGGCTTTCGGTACCGACGGCCGCGCCGCGACGGAGGTCGCGAGGCGGCTCGACCGGCGGCTCGGGCACTTCGAAGCTCTCCGGCACCGTCGCCGCGTCGAGGTGCCGCGAGCTGACGGGGGCGTTCGTCTCGAACGGATCCTCGAGGCCCAGCTCCTTCGCGATCTCGCGCAGCCGGGGCAGCACCTCCTGCCCGGTCAGCTCGATGCAGCGCATGGTGTCCTCGTGGCTGACGCGTCCGTCGCTGCCCCAGAGGGCGAAGATGCCCGGCCGCGTCGCCTCCATGACGGCGCGCAGCTCCTCGACGACCTGGTCCGGCGTCCCGGCGACGATCGTGCGGGTTGAGCGCTGGTCGTCGAAGGGGCGGGCGCGGGGATCCTCGCCGCGGTGGTTGATGACCTGCACGTACTGCTCGCGCCGCGTCGGCGAGAAGTAGCCCGAGGGCGACTGGTACTCCGGCTGGCCGACGCCGGCGAACTCGCCCTGCATCCACATGAACTGCTTCGCGTTCTGGACCGCCTTCTCCTCCGTGTCGGCGACGTGTACGCGCAGCAGGTAGCCGCGGTGCTCGGGGCCGGCCTCGTAGCCGGCCTCGGCGGCGGTCTCGTCGTAGAGGTTCCAGATCTGCTGCGTGACGTCGACGGCGGTGTTGAGGGCGATGTAGGGGTAGCGCTGCTGCGCGCACCAGACGATGGTCTCCGGGCTCGCGGTGCCGGGCACCCAGATGCGCGGGTGCGGCTGCTGCAGCGGGCGCGCCCAGGGGTTCACGGCGCGGAAGTGGTAGTGATCGCCCTCCCAGCGCCAGGGGCCGGGCTCCGTCCAGGCCTTCACGATCAGGTCGTGCGCCTCATAGAAGCGATCGCGGTTGAACGCCGGATTGACGTTGTTCGCGAGCTGCTCCGAACCGCCGCCACGCACGATGCCGGCGACGAGGCGGCCCTTCGAGATCATGTCGACCATCGCGAGGCTCTCCGCTGCCGCAAGCGGGTTGTCGAGGGTCGGCAGCGGCGTACCGAGCAGCACGATCTTCACGCGCTCGGTCGCGGCGGCGAGGATGCTGGCCCAGACGGTGATCTGCGACTGCATGCAGAACGGCGCGTTGTGGTGCTCGTTGAGCATGATGCCGTCGTAGCCGACCTCCTCGGCCTTCAGGTACTCCCGGAGGCGGTCGTTGTAGAGGCGGCTGCCCTCGACGGGGTTGTAGTACTTGTTGGAGAACGTCACCCGCGTCGTGCCGAGGTTGCCTTCCTCGTCCCGCGGTTCCGGATAGGCGGAGTCCGGTTGCTCGGTGAAGTACATGAGGTGCATGGCGCTGCTCCTGGCTCTCGGGGGTGGTCCCCGCGTCTGGGGCATTCTAGCGTGTCGCCCAACGGGGGCGGCCCGGCGGCCGGCCGCGGATTGGGGAGGTTGCGATGACGAAGGCGTTGGAGGGACTGCGCGTGCTCGATCTCGCGCGGCTCGGTCCGGGGATGTACGGCTCGATGCTGCTCGCCGACTTCGGCGCGGACGTGCTGATGGTCGAGATCCCGCCCGGCGCGGTGCCGCGCTTCGACGCCCAGGGTGGCGGCGACCCGGAGGCCGCAGCCCGGGCCGAGCGCCAGATCGCAACCAACGCCTTCCGCCGCAACAAGCGCTCGATCGCCATCAACCTGCGTGAGCCCGAGGGCCTCGAGCTGTTCTACCGCCTCGTCGACGACGCCGACGTCGTGCTCGACGGCTTCCGGCCCGGAGTGACGGAACGCCTCGGCATCGACTACGCGACGCTGTCGGCGCGCAACCCGCGGATCATCACCGGCACCCTCTCCGGCTACGGCCGGACCGGCCCCTACGCCCAGATGGCCGGACACGACATCAACTACATCTCGATCGGCGGGGCGCTCGGCATGATCGGCGGCGCCGATGGCCGGCCGGTGCTGCCGCTCAACCTCGTCGCCGACTTCGGCGGAGGCGGGCTGTTGCTGGCCTTCGCGGTGCTGATCGCCGTGCAGGCGCGCGAGCGCAGCGGACGCGGCCAGGACATCGACCTCGCGATGTCGGACGGCGTGACCTCGCTGCTGAGCATGCAGATCTCGAGGATGTTCAACGTCGAGAAGCCTCCGCCACCCCGCGGCGAGCACCCGCTCGGTGGCGGGCGCTGCTTCTACAACGTCTACCAGTGCGCCGACGACAAGTGGGTGAGCGTCGGGGCGATCGAGGCGTACTTCTTCGAGGCGCTCTGCCGCGGGCTCGGCCACGAGGACTTCATCCCCCACCAGCACGACGACGATCGTCAGCAGGAGATGATGGATGCCTTCGCCGCGACCTTCCGGACGAGGCCCCGCGACGAGTGGTTCGCGATCCTCGGCGATGCGGATGCCTGCCTCACGCCCGTGCTCGACCTCGACGAGATGGCGGCGGACCCGCACGTGCGGGAGCGCGGGCTTGTCGAGACCATCGAGGATCCGGAAGCGGGCACGGTCGAGCAGGTCGGCGTCGCGCCGAGGTTGCTCGGCACGCCGGGCGAGGTGCGGCTGCACTCGGCGCGGCTCGGCGAGCACACGGACGACGTGCTCGGCTCGCTCGGTCTCGAGGCGGCGCGGATCGCGGAGCTGCGCGGCGGCGGGGTGGTGGCCTGAGCTCGCCTCGCGCGGTCAGGCGAGGCCGAGCTCTGTCAGCAGCTCCTCGGTGTGTTCGCCGATCAGCGGCGGGCGGCGGCTGATCGCCCACGGCGACGCCCCGAAGCGCCAGGGCGCGCCGGGGTAGGTGAAGGAGCGCCCCAGCTCCGGGTGCTCGACCTCGGTGGGGAAGCCTCGCGCGACGAAGTGCGGGTCCGCGATGACCTCCTCGGGCGCGTAGATGATCCCGACCTGGAAGCCGCGCTCCTGCGCGCCGGCGAAGAAGTCGTACGCGGGCAGCCGCGCGGAGAGCAGGGTCATCGCCGCCCGCCCAGCTGCCAGCAGCGCTGCATCCTCGCCGGCCTCGCCGATCCGCCCGACGTCGAGCATGCGACCGAATCCCGCCGCGACCTCGAGCAGCGGCGCCTCCTCGAGCGTGTCGAGCAGGTCGAGCTCGTGCAGCCACGCGATCAGGGCCCTGTACTGGTCCGGATGGCGAGGGGGAGTGCCTACGTTGATCCAGCCTCCGTCGGCCGCTGGGAGCTGCGTCGGGCCGGTTGGCCGGGGGGCGGCGTGGCGTCCGGTCTGGCGTTGCACGGTGGTGTTTGCGACGAGCCACTGGTAGCTGGCCGCCTCGGTCGTAACGTTCGAGGCGGCGTGCATGCTGACGTCGATGAACTGCCCCTCGCCGCCCTCGTCGCGGTGGAGCAGCGTGGTGAGGATCGAAATCAGCGCCCAGTGACAGCCGGTCTGGAAGCCCTGGCCGCCGCCGCCGCGCACCGGCGGGAGCGAGTGGTCGTCGTAGCCGCATGACCAGGCCGGACCGCCACCCGCGAGGATGGTGAGGTCCGTGAACGGCTCGAGGCTGCGCGGATCGTCGCGCCCGAACGAGGTGATCGCGGCGTGAATCAGCTGCGGGTTGCCCTCGCGCAGGTCCGCGTAGTCCAGCCCCAGCGCCGCGAGGCGGCCCGGCCGCTGGTCCTCCACCAGCACGTCGGCGTTCGCCACCAGGCGGCGGAACGCCTCGCGGCCGGCCTCCTCCTCGAGGTCGAGGACGACCGAGCGCTTGCTGGTGTTGTAGTGCCAGAAGTAGAGGCTGCGCTCCGGGTGCGGCTCGTCGCCGAGGAACGGCTCGTAGCCGCGCGTGCGTGCGCCCTCGGGCGGCTCGACCTTGACGACGTCCGCGCCCATGTCGCCGAGCAGCTTGCCCGCCAGCTCGCCCGCCTCGTCGCAGAGCTCGACGACGCGCAGTCCGGCCATTGGGCCGGACTGGGGACCGGGTGCGGGAGCGGTCGGCTGCGTCATATCACGCCGTCCCGATGCAGTTCCTCGATCTCGTCGCTTCCGAGGCCGAGCAGCTCGCCGAAGACGTACTCGTTGTGCTCGCCGAGGCAGGGCGCGCCGCGCTCGAGCTGCCAGTCCGTCTCGCTCAGATGCGCGGGCAAGCCGTCGACGCGGACGCGGCCCATCTCCGTCTGCGTAACCTCCGGCCAGAGGCCCCACGCCGCCGTGCTCGGGTCGTGGTCGATGCGATCCTCGGGCCGCGCGACGGCGGCGGCGGGCACGCCAGCCGCCCGCAGCCGCGCGGCCGTCTCGAAGGCATCCCGCTCGCCGGTCCACGCCGCAATGCGCTCGTCGAGCGCCTCCTCGTGCTCGCGGCGCGCCTCGAGGCCGGCGAAGCGCGGGTCGCCGGTCCACGGCTCGGCCATGACGGCGGCGAGGGCGCGCCAGTCCGCCTCGTTGCGGCAGGCGATCGCGATCCAGTTGTCCTCCCCGGCGGCGGGGTAGATCGCGTGCGGGGACATCGGCGGCCACTCGCTGTGGTTCGAGTCGGGCAGGCCGTCGCGGCGCGTCGGGCGTCCGTTGGCGCTGTGGTCGAGGACCGCCGGTCCGGTCAGCGTCGCGCCCGCCTCGGTGCAGGCCATATCCACCCACTGGCCCTCGCCGGTGACGTTGCGATGGTGCAGCGCGGCGAGCAGGCCGATCGCCATGTAATAGGCGCCGGTATGGTCCATGTAGGAGTAGCCCCAGCCGGCGGGCGGCTGGTCACGCAGCTTCGAGGTCCACGTCAGCCCGGAGATCGCCTGCACAAGCGGGCCCCAGGTCTTGAAGTCGCGGTAGGGGCCGCTTCCGCCGAAGCCGCTGTTCGAGACGTAGACGATGTCCGGCTTCAGCTCACGCAGCTGCTCGTAGCCGAACCCGAGCCGCTCCATCACGCCGGCCGAGAAGTTCTCCGTCACCGCGTCGGAGCTGCGCACGAGGTCGCGCAGCAGCTCCTTGCCGCGCTCCGTGCGGAGGTTGAGCGTGATGCCCAGCTTCTCCGTGTTGTGGTTGTTGAAGGAGCCCCCGAGGTTGATGCCGCGCCGCTCGTCGGGGTAGGGCGGCTGCCCGCGCAGGATGTCCCAGCGCCCCTCGTTCACGGGATCCTCGATGCGGATCACCTCGGCGCCGAAGGCCGCGAGGGCGCGCGTCGCGCCCGCGCCGGCGAGCTGGCCCGTGAAGTCGCAGATCCGGTAGTTGGCGAGCGCCCGCGCCATCACACGCCCTTCGCGGCTCCTGCGGTGCGGGCGTCATGGTAACGGCGGCGTCCTGTCCGGGGGGACCAGGAGGGCCACGGCGTTGAGCGTCGTGAGACGCTGCGTAGCGCCCTCGCTGGTTGCCGTTCGGGCGGGCGGGGGGCTAGCTGAACGGGGCGCGGGCCAGCAGCTCGGCGTGCACGCCGGGCCGCGGGCACTGTGGATCGCGCTCCCAGGCGTCGTCGCGCAGCTCCCAGCCCTGGCGGCGGTCGGCGAGCTGGGAGTCGAGGATGCCCTGCAACTGCTCGCGCAGGTCCGCCTGGCGGATCGGCGTGAGGATCTCGATCCGCTCGTCCATGTTGCGTTCCATCAGGTCGGCGCTGCCGATGAAGTACTCGGGGTCGCCGTCGTTCTCGAAGTAGTAGATGCGGGCGTGCTCAAGGAAGCGGCCGACGACGCTGACGACGCGCACCCGCTCGCTCAGCCCCTCGAGGCCGGGGCGCAGGCGGCAGATGCCGCGCACGATCAGGTCGACCTGCACGCCGGCCTGCGCCGCCTCGTAGAGCAGGCGGGTGAAGCGGGCGTCCTCGAGGGCGTTCATCTTGAAGATCACGCGCGCCGGCCGGCCGTTGCGCGCATGCTCGATCTCGCGCCGCACGCGCTGCTCGAAGTCGCGCCGCAGCGTGGTGGGCGCGACCACGAGGTGGTCCGTCACCGGCCGCGCCGACGACCCCGTGAGGTGGTTGAAGACCGTCACGAGGTCCGAGCAGATGCCGTGGTCCGACGTGAACAGGCCGAGGTCGCTGTAGACGCGCGCCGTGGCAGAGTTGTAGTTCCCCGTCCCGATGTGCGCGTAGAGCCGCAGCTCCGATTCCTCCTCGCGGACGACGAGACAGGTCTTGCTGTGCACCTTGAGCGCCGGCGAGCCGTAGGCGATGTGCACCCCTGCCTGCTCGAGGCGGTGCGTCCACTCGATGTTGTTCGCCTCGTCGAAGCGCGCCGAGAGCTCGACGACGACGGCGACCTGCTTGCCCTTGCCCGCTGCGTCGATGAGTGACTCCAGCACGGGCGAGTCCGGAGAGGTGCGGTACAGCGTCTGCTTGATCGCGAGCACCTGCGGGTCCTGCGCGGCGGCCTCGACGAAGCGCGCGACTGTGGCGTCGAAGGATTCGTACGGGTGGGAGACCATCACGTCCCGCTCGCGCAGCAGCGCGAACAGCGCGTGGTGGTCCTCGATATTGGCGAACGAGGAGGGGACGGCCGGGGTGAACGGGGGCATCGCGAGATCGGGCCGCGGCAGCGTACCGATCTGCATCAGGTCGTCCTTGCCGATCAGGTCGTCGATCTCGATCACGTCGGACTCGTCGAGATCGAGCTCGTCGAGCAGCAGCCGCCGGTGTGCGCCCGGCAACGCGGCGGGCGCCTCGAGGGCGACGGCGGAGGCGAGCCGCCGCTGCTCGAGCTGGCTCTCGATCAGCTCTCGCAAGTCCTGCGCGGCCTCGCCCGGCTCGCCGATGTCGGCGCTGCGGAGCACGCGCACCATGTTCCAGCCGCGGACCTCGACGCCGTTGAAGAGCAGGTGCAGGAAGGCCCCAATCACCTCCTCGATCGGCACGAAGCGCCCGTCGCCGATCTCGATGAAGCGCGGGCGGTTGGGCGGCACCTTGACGCGGGCGAAACGCCCGCTGCTGCTGCCGGGGTCCGCCAGTTCGATCACCAACGAGAGGCTGCCGCCCGAGATGAACGGGAAGGGGTGCGCCGGATCGACGACCAGCGGCGTCAGCACCGGCAGGATCATGCGCTCGAAGTGCTCGCCCAGCTCCGCCTGCTCGGCCTCGTTGAGCGAGTCGAAGCTGACGATGCGCACCTCGGCGGCCGCGAGGGCGGGGCGTAGCTCGCGCATCCACAACTCGTCGGTCGAGTGGCGCATCGCCGCGCAGCGCTCCTTCGCCTGCGTCAGCTGCTCGGCGACGGTGAGGCCGTCCACCGTCCGGCGCGCCGGGTTCGTGCGCAGCAGGCGCTGCAGCCAGCCGATCCGCTTCTCGTAGAACTCGTCGAGGTTGCTGTTGGTGATGGCGACGAACTTGACGCGCTCGAGTAACGGGTTGCGCGGATCCTGTGCCTCCGCCAGGACGCGGTCGTTGAAGTCCAGCCAGCTCAACTCACGGTTGAGGTAGAGCCGCGCGTCGTCGAGGTCGAGCGCGGCCTCGCCGCGCGTGTCAGCGCGCGCTCCGGCGGCAGTCCGTGCGGTCTGGAGAGTACTCGCCATGACTCACACAGGATACATATTTTCGTGAACGTTCGAGGATCTGCGGCGTGCCGGGCGCCGGAGCTCGACCAGGAGGCGCGCCTAGCCGCGGCCGAGCAGGGCCGCGTCGGTGAAGAGGGCGCCGGCGCCGTGGTTCGTCACCATCGCGACCTCCGCGCCCTCGATCTGGTTGTAGTGGGCGGTGCCGCGCAGCTGGCGCACGGCGGAGACGACGCGCTGCAGGAGCTGCGCCGTCCCCGCGTGGCAGAAGGACATCGTCCCGCCGTCGGTGACGATCGGGAACTCGCCGCCGGGCCGGATGCGGCCCTCCATCACGAAGGGGCCGCCCTCGCCCAGCTCGCAGAAGCCGTACGCCTCGAACTGGCGGATCAGCTCGAACGAGAACGGGTCGTAGAACTCGCACACGTCCACGTCCGAGGGCCGCAGCCCGGCCATCGCGAAGGCCTTCTTCGCGGCCCAGGCTCCCACGTCGCCGACGCGGTCCCAGATCGGCGCCATGTGGTACGCGGGGCCGCGCCGGTCGAGTCCGCCGCCCAGCACGCGCACCAACGGAACATCGAGGTCGCGCGCGCGCTCGACGGTCGTGAGCACGAGGCCGGCGCCGCCCTCGGCGGTCATCGCGCAATCCAGCAGGTGGAATGGGTCGGCGACCATGCGCGAGTTGAGCACGTCCTCGGGCGTGATTACCTGACCGCTGTAGACGGCGTCCGGGTTGCGGCCGCCGTTCGTGCGGATCGTCGAGGCGACCTCGGCGAGGTGCTCGGGCTTCGTGTCGTAGAGGTACATGTGCCGTTGTGCGATCAGGGCGAACTCGGCCGCCGTGTAGAGCCCGAAGCACTCCACGAACTCGTTGCTCGGCCGGGTCCACGGCGCGGTCGAGGGACGGACCGAGTAGGCGCCGGCCTGGCCGTTCGCGATCACCACCGTCTGGCAGAAGCCCGTCGCGATCGCCGCAGCCGCTTCGAGGACCGACGAGACGCCGACGAGCGCTCCGCCCGTCCAGCTCGGCCGCCCGCCCAGCATGTGCACGAAGTGCGTCTGGGCTGCCGGCTCCATGCTGGCCAGCACGTTGACGCCGTCGACCTCGGAGCCGTCGATCCCCGCGTCCGCCAGCGCGCCACGCATCGCGTCGACCGTGACCGAGAGCGAGGTCTCGCCCTCGAGGTGACGCGAGACCTTCGTGTTGTAGGCCCCGACGATCGCGACCTGATGGAGCGGCGAGTCGGTCATGTGTCTCCAAACGGCGCGCGGGCCGCGGCTGCGGCGCGTCCGTGGGCGATTCTAGCGGACGGAGAGTCGGTGGGGCTGCGCACCGCATCCCGCTGTATCCTGAGATCGAGGCCCGGCGCTCACGCGCCCTCGTAGCTCAGTGGACAGAGCAGCGGACTTCTAATCCGCGGGTCGCAGGTTCGAATCCTGCCGAGGGCGCCATGCCTCGCAGGCGGCGCGGTCCGCGTTGCGTGTCCTCGGGGCCGGTGCGCGGATCCCGCTACAGGATCTGCGAGAGGAAGAGTTTCGTCCGGTCCTCGGTCGGGTTCTCGAAGAAGTGCTGCGGCGTACCCTGCTCGACCAGCGCGCCCTCGTCGAAGAACACGAGCCGGTCGGCCACCTCGCGGGCGAAGCCCATCTCGTGCGTGACGACGATCATCGTCATGCCCGAGAGGGCCAGTTCCTTCATCACGTTGAGCACTTCGTTGATCATCTCGGGGTCGAGCGCCGAGGTCGGCTCGTCGAAGAGCATGATCTTCGGCTGCATCGCCAGTGCGCGCGCGATCGCGACACGCTGCTGCTGACCGCCGGAGAGTTGCGCCGGGTATTTGTCCGCCTGCTCCGGGATGCCGACGCGGTCCAGCAGCTGCATCGCCAGGTCCTGGGCCTCGAGCTTCGGCATGTGCCGAACCTTCTGTGGCCCGAGCGTGATGTTGCTGATCACCGAGAGGTGCGGGAAGAGGTTGAACTGCTGGAACACCATGCCGACCTCGGAGCGGATCGCGTTGAGGTTGCGCACGTCGTCGTTCATCTCGATGCCGTCGATCACGATCCGCCCGGAGTCGTGCTCCTCGAGGCGGTTGAGGCAGCGGATGAAGGTGGACTTGCCGGACCCGGAAGGCCCGAGGATGACGACGATCTCGTGCTCCTTGACCTTGAGCGTCACGTCGTCGAGCGCCTGGAAATCGCCGAACCACTTGTCGACGTTCTCGGCGACGATGATGTCCTCGGCGTCGGCGAGGCGGTCGCCGTTGGAACCGGTGTCGGTAGTCATGTCTGACTCCTTCTCATCAGCCTAGCGTTCCCCGACGCCCAGCGTGCGCTCGAGGCGCTGCGAGATGCGGGACATCATGAACGCCACCGCCCAGAAGACCAGGGCGACGAACACGTAGACCTCGATGCGGAACGGGGTGAACTCGAACTGCGCGATGGCGGAGTCCGCGTTCCCCTTCAGTTCACGTAGCGGCAGGATCACCGTGACGAGCGTGGTGTCCTTCCAGATCGCGATCGCCTGGCCGACGATCGGCGGGATCGAGATGCGCAGCGCCTGCGGCAGGATGATCAGCCGCAGCGACTGGAGCCGGCTGAGGCCCACGGCGTGCGCGGCCTCGTACTGCCCTCGGGGCAGCGCCTGCAGCGCGCCGCGGATCGACTCGGCCATGTAGGCGCCGGTAAAGACCGCCATGACCACCATGGCGCGGACGATCAACGGGCCCGGCATCACGTCGTCGAGGATGAACAGCGCCACGAACAGCCAGCCGAGCAGCGGGGCCCCGCGCACGACCTCGATGTAGGTGGTGCAGGTCCAGGAGATGGCTTTCATGCTGGAGGCGCGCCCGATCGCCAGCGGGATCGCGACGACCAGGCCCCCCGCGATGCCGACCGGCGCGAGGACGAGGTTCAGCACGAAGCCGTCCAGACGCCGCAGTTGGCCGCCACCGAAGGCGAGCAGGATCACCAGCGCGATCGGCAGCGCCGCGATCAGCAGGCCTCCCACGATCCGAATCTGCAGCGTGCGCTGCGGACTTATCTCGCGCGGCAGTCGAACCGTGACCGCGTAGCTGAGGTACATCATGCCGACCGCAGCGAGGAACCAGAGCGACGACCAGAGCGCCGCGCCGCCGTGCGCCATCAGGAAGAGCACGAAGGCGCCGGCCATCCCGACGAACAGGTGGTCCTTGCGCCCGAAGCTGGACCAGGTGCCGTAGGTGAGCCCGATCAGCGTGAAGACGAACGCCATGCCGACCCAGAGCCGCCACGCATCCTCGCGCGGGAATTGGCCGGCGAAGAACAGCCAGCGGTTGTCCGTGACGACCCGCCAGTTGGCTTCGACGAAGACGAACCAGATCACGCCGGCGAGCAGCGCGCCTACGAGCCCCAGGGCGACGATGGTGAGGAGGACGCCGTTGCGCGAGGGGAAGAGGTTGCGCCGGATCCACTCGCGGGTCTTGACGGACCACGGGCGCCCCGCGCGTACGCGGTGCGGCGGCAGCACGATGCGGCGTGGCTGGGGCTGGATGGGCATGCCGGTTGCCATCGCCGCCCCCTAGACCTCGTGCACCGTGACGCGCGCGTTGAAGAAGTTCATCACGGCAGAGAGCACGAACGAGATCACCATGTAGGTGACGATGATCACGAAGAACATCTCCAGCGCGTGGCCGGCCTTGTTTTGCACGATGTTCGCCACGCGGAACAGGTCGTCATACAGCACGGCGTAGGCGAGCGAGGAGTTCTTGTTGACGTTCAGGTACTGGTTCGTCACGGACGGGATGATCTGGCGCAGCGCCTGCGGGAGGATGACCAGCGTCAGGCGCTGGTAGCCACTGAGCCCGACGGCGTTTGCTGCCTCGGACTGGCCTCGGGGCAGGGCCTGGATGCCGGAGCGCACGATCTCGGCGATGAACGCGCCTGTGTAGAGCGTCAGTCCCGTCACCAGCGCGGCGAACTCCGGGTTGATGACTATCCCTTCCTCGTAGTGCGTCCCGCTGAGGATTGGCGCGTCGATGCTGACGGGTGCGCCGAGCACCAGGTAGGAGACGACCGCGCCGGCGGCGAAGACAATGAAGGCCCGGCGGTTCGGGTTGTGCGGTTGGCCCGTCTCGCGCTCCAGCTCCTGCCGCTGCGCCCGTACCCGCATCGCGACCACGGCCGAGATCAGCAGCGCCAACACCCAGATGCCGGCGATCCAGTCGGGGGCGCCCCAGAGGCCGCTGTTCGGGACCGGCCAGGGGAACGCTAGGCCTCGCTGCGAAATGAAGGCGACATCGCCGATCCTGATCACGTTCTGGATCTGCGGCAGGCCGACGAGGAACACCGAGTAGACCAGCACGACCTGGACGAGCAGGGGCGTGTTGCGGAAGGTCTCGACGAACAGCATCGCGAGCCGCGCGATGAGCCAGTTGTTGGACAGGCGCGCAACCCCGACCACGACGCCGACGATCGTCGACAGCGCGATCGCCACCATCACGGCCCGGATCGAGGACCAGACGCCCACGAGGTACATCGTGATCCGCGAGTTGGTGACGCCGTCGACGTCGACGATCCACTGGTTGGCGACGTTGAAGGCGGCCGGCTCGTTGAGGAAGGCGAACCCGAACTCGCGCAGATCGAGGGAGACATACACGTACGCGAAGACCAGCGCGGTGATCGCGACGTAGACGCCCTGCGTCGCGAAGTCACGGAAACTGCGCCGGTGGATGAGCGGTACGGGTGCGGCGTCGGGCGGGAGCGCTGTCGCCATGGTCACCGGCTCACGCCGCCCCCGTGGGACGGGTGCAACTTATACATGAGAGGGGCCGCCCCGTTTGGTGGGGCGACCCCTCTCAGACTACTCCCTCTGTCTAGTCCGCTGACTACCTAGCGGTACGGCAGCGCGTAAAGGATTCCACCCTCGCCGGCCGGGCACTGGACGGACGTGTCGGTGGCCAGCGCGTTGAGCGTGCAGTCGCGCGGGATGTTGTCACCGATCGTCCGAGCGTAGATCTCGCCGTAGTTGCCGACGGCGGCGATCGCTCGCTGGATGAACTGCGCGTCAACCGAGTCGAAGCCCAGCGCGGACACCGAGCCGCCCTCGTAGGGCACGCCGAGCAGGCGCGCGATGGCGGTGTTCGGCGGGTTTGCGGCCATCTGGGCCACGTTCGCCTGGGTGATTCCCTCTTCCTCGGCAGCGATCAGGCCGTAAACGACCCAGTTGACCACGTCCTTCCACTCGCTGTCGTAGTCGCGGACGCCAGGCGCCAGCGGCTCCTTCGAGATGATCTGCGGAAGGATCTTGTAGCTGGCAGCGTCGTCTCGCACCGCGATGCGCGAGGCAAGGTCCGAAGCGTCCGCAGTCAGCACGTCACAGCGGCCTGCGAAGAAGGCGGCTGCCACGTCCCCGCTGAGTCCACCGAGCGGGCTGTAGGTCAGGCCGATGTCGGTGAAGTGGTCCGCCACGTTCTGCTCGGTCGTCGTACCGGTCTGCACACAGATCGTCGCTTCCGCCATGTCGGACGTCGTGTCGAGGCCCGAGTCCGTGCGGACTGCGAAGCCCTGACCCGTGTAGAACGTCGTCTGCGCGAAGTCGACACCCAGCTCGCGGTCACGCGAGGCGGTGATCGTCGTCGTGCGGATCAGTACGTCGATTTCCTGGTCGTTGAGCAGTTCGAAGCGCGTCGAGGCGTCCGAGGCGTCCACGTACTCAACGGCGTTCGCGTCGCCGAGCGTCGCGGCTGCGATCGCCTTGCAGAACTCGATGTCGAAGCCGGTGACCGAACCGTCAGCTTCCTTGAAGCCGAACAGTGGCTGGGTCTGCTTCACGCCGCAGAGCAACTCCCCGCGGTCCTGGACTGTTGCGACTGTGTCGCCGGCCGTTACTCCGCTGCCGCCCTCGTCGTCCTCACAGGCGACGGCCAGCCCCAGCGCAAACAGCGCCAGGATCAGCAATGTCAGTCTCTTCATGGAACCTCCTCGCTTCGGGGAGTCACTCTGACTTCCTGCCCAATCGGGGATGATAGGAAGGCCCTCTACCGCGCGTCAAACGGAACGTCGCGGATTGACCCGTGGCTCATGCGATTATTCCGTAGCTATCCCCTCGAAGCACGTATACTCAGATGGGCCGTGACAGGGTAGGCTACGCCGCGCAATGGGTGGATCAGAGTCTAGGCAGCCGCGTCCCTCGTACGAGGATGGGCGTTTCCGCGATCCCAAGATCGCCGAGATGCAGATCGTGCAGCCCGAAGAGGACGCCCGCGCCCGGCTCGACGCGCTGATCCGCAAGGCTGCATCCCCGGACGGTTGAGCCCGAAACTCCCTCGCGTCTGTTCCCGCTGCGCGGACATTGTGACCGGGCGGTGCCCGTGCACCCCGCGCCCGGAGCGACCCTCGGCGGCGCGGCGGGGGTACGGGCCGCGCTGGCGGAAGATTCGCGCGAGCGTGCTTGCCGCCGAGCCGGACTGCCGCCGATGCGGTGCGCCCGCTACGAACGTGGATCACATCATCCCTCGGCGTGCTGGCGGTACTAGCGCACTTGCTAATCTCATGCCGCTATGCCAACGTTGCCACAGTAGTAAGACCGTACGAGAGGACGGCGGGTTTGGCAACGAACGGCGCGCGCGGGTGTAGGGAATGCGGCGAGCCGCTGCGACAGGGCGAGCGCACGATCGCGCAGTTCCGGGTCACAAAGTACTGCGACCGGCGGTGCAAGGATCGGGCGCACCGTCGGCGCGACCGCGAGCGGACGCGCTCCGAGCGGGGCGCTCGCGTGTGTGACGTGTGCGGGGCCGCGCTGGGAGCCGAGCGCTGGGGCCATGCGAAGTACTGCTCCCCGGAGTGCGCGCGCGGCGCGGAGCGTCAGCGGCGCGCCGCGTTCCCCCCGTGCACGTATCCCGGCTGTGCTGGGCGCGCCACCCGATCCGTGCCCTCGCTCTGCAAGACGCACAGCGACCGTGAGCGCTCCGGCGCCGCCATGGACGCTCCTATCGTGCACAAGATGCCGACAGCAGGCGTGTGCATGTTCCCCGACTGTGGCCGCCCCCGGATAGCTCGCGGCCTGTGCGGAACGCACTACGATGCCGCCCGGCAAGGTCGCGACCTGAAGCCGATCGGAAAGGGGGGGCCGCCCACGGTGCCTGTCGGCACGCGCACGCCGAAGTCCGACGGCTACATCCGCGTCAAGACGCCGGACGGCTGGGAGACGGAGCACCGGCTCGCGATGGCGGCCCACATCGGGCGTCCGCTGGACGCGAGCGAACACGTGCACCACGTCAACGGCGACCGCGCCGACAACCGGATCGAGAACCTGGAGCTGTGGACCAAGACGCATCCGAGCGGATCGCGTGCGAGCGATGCGCTCGCCTGGGCTCGCGCGATCGTGGCGATGTACGAGCCGATCGAGGATCGGCTCTAGTCGTCTGCCCCGGTGATGTCGGCTCTCAGCCGTTCGAGCCGCTGCATCGTCGCGTTGTACTCATCGATGGTTCCCGCGATCGCGCCCCAGTCCACGCCGACTACCTGCGGCGAGAGCATGACCACGTCGCGCGCTTCGGCCGCGCGCACGAGGCCGTCACCTACCGAGCGCAGCGTCTCGCCGAGGCCGTGAATCCGGCGGCGCAGTAGCCGCAGGTCGTTCTGCGCGTCGTGCTGCTCGAGTAGGAGCTTGCTCAACTCGGCGCGGCGTTCGTCGGGCGTCACGCGCCCTAGCCGATCGGGGCGTACTCGCCGTGCTGGCCGTCGCGCACGGCGGTGACGCGCTCGGCGATGGTGCGGAACATCGGCTGCGCATCGTCTCGATGGTTGTAGCGGAACGTGTACTCGTTGACGTAGTCCTGGAGATAGTCCGCGCCGACCGCGCGATGCGCGCCCCGGATGCCGTTCTTGAGCAGCGACCAGAAGCCCTCGATCGTGTTCGTGTGCACCGGGCCGTCCACGTAGACGCGCGCCGAGTGATGCACGCGGCGGTGTGCGTAGCCGTCGCGCTTGAGCGTGCGGTACTGCGCGGCCTCGTCTGTGTAGACCATCGTGTCGGGGAGCACGTGCGCCTTGACCAGCGGCAGGATCGTCCGCGTCTTGGTGTCCGGCGTGACCTTCGCGTGGACGTTGCCGCCGCGCTCCACCATGCCGACGATCGGGCGCTTCGCCGTGGGGTCGGAAGCGAGGCGCGGACCCTTGCGAGCCTGGCGGTGCCGGGGGCGTCCGCCCTCGTACGTCTCGTCAACCTCGACGATGCCGGACAGCGGCCCCGCATCCTCGGCGAACAGCGCGCGGATCTGCTTGAACATCCGCCACGCCGTCTTGTAGGTGACGCCCAGCTCGCGCTCTAGCTGCTTGGCGCTGATCCCCATCCGCGTGGTGCTCATGAGGTACATCGCGTAGAACCACGACTTGAGCGGGGTGCGGGACTTCTCGAAGATCGTGCCGGCGAGGGGGTAGACGTGCGTACCGCACTCCTGACAGGAGAACGCCTTGCGCCCGCTCAGGCGGTGATGCTTGACGGGGCGCTCGCACTCGCGGCAGGGCAGCTCGGGGAACGACGGGTAGACCAGCGCGGCGACGTGCTCAAGGCACGCGTCGTCGTCGGGGAACTCTTCGTTGAAGTGGCGAATCGTGTACCGTTCCATGGCCTGAGTATGGCAGATACCGTACGTGCTGTCAAGGGATAGCTACGGCAGATTCGAAGGCCTCGATCCCGACTACATCGGCGAAACATGGTGGGAGGATGAGGCGGCCTGGGCCGCGCGCTTCGACCGGTCCGAGTACGACTCGCTGATGGCCGGTGGCGCCGCGATCATCGACCAGTCCCGGAACACCTCGATCGCGCTGCGCGAGCTGGAGACGTTCTACCCGTCCGAGGAGGCCTGAGCCCGGCGGCGCGCGGTATCATCGCGCGGGCCGTGGGCGCACCCGCCCTCGGAGCAGCCAGGGGAGTAGCGCGTGGAGTGGGCTGATACGCCGGAGCAGGCCGCGTTCCGCGCGGCCGTGAGCGAACTGGTCGAGACGTCGCTGCCGGAGCACTACCGCAAGATCCGCGGCGGGCCCGGCGGCTCCGGCGAGGAGTGGCAGATCGACCGCATCTCCGAGGATCCGGTCGTCCGCGACGCCGCCTGGAACTGGGCACGCGCGCTTGCCGATCGCGGCTGGATCGCCCCCGCCTGGCCCGTCGAGTACGGCGGCGGCGGGATGACCTCGGTCGAGCAGTTCATCCTCAACCACGAGCTCGCGAAGGCCGAGGCGCCGCAGGTCGGCGGGCAGGGCATCTCGCAGATCGGCCCGGCGATCATCATCCACGGCACCGACGAACTGAAGGCCGAGCACATCTCCAAGACGCTCTCCGGCGAGCGCGCCTGGTGCCAGGGCTTCTCCGAGCCCGGCGCGGGCTCGGACCTCGCCTCGTTGCAGACGAGGGCGGTCCGCGACGGCGACGAGTACACCGTGAACGGGCAGAAGATCTGGACCTCGCGCGCCCACGCCGCGGACCACATCGCCCTCCTCGTGCGCACCGACCCGGACGCCGCGAAGCACCGCGGCATCTCCTTCCTGCTGGTGGACATGGCATCGCCGGGCATCTCGACCCGGCCGCTGATCAACATGGCCGACGAGCACGGCTTCAACGAGGTCTTCTTCGACAACGTCAGCGTCCCCGCCGGCAACCTGGTCGGCGAGGAGAACCGCGGCTGGTACGTGAGCGTGACGCTGCTCGACTTCGAGCGCTCGCGGATCCGCCAGACCGTGGACGCGCAGCGCTCGATCGAGCGTCTCGTCGCCTTCATCGGCTCGCCCGAGGGCATGGCGAAGTCGCGCACGTCCGAGTCCGCGACGATCCGTCACGAGATCGCCGACCGGGCGATCGAGGTGGAAGTGGTCTTCAACCTCGCGTTCCGGGTCGTCTCGATGCAGGGCGCGGGACTGGTGCCCAACTACGAGGCCTCGATGCTGCAGATGAGCGTCTTCGAGGCGATCCAGCGCACGTCGCGCACGACGGCGAAGGCGCTGGGGCTGTACGGGCAGCTCTGGGGCGGGGACGGCAGCGGCCACGCGCCGCTGGAGGGCGAGCCGGCCAAGGCCTACGTCCGCCACGTCTCGCGCACGATCGCCGGCGGCAGTAGCGAGATTCAGCGCAACATCATCGCCACGCGCGGCCTCGGCCTGCCTCGCGGCTAGCGCGCGGCGTGTTGATGAGCAGGGAGCGGTAGTCATGGCTTACGAGGCACAGTTCGTCCGCTACGAGGTCGACGGCCACGTCGCCGTCATCACGATGAACCGGCCGGAGCGGCTCAACGCCTTCGGCCGGGTGATGGGCGACGAGCTCGGCGGCGCCTGGATGGAGGCGATCGCCGACGATCAGGTGCGCGCGGTCGTGCTTACCGGCGAGGGCCGGGTCTTCAGCGCGGGCCGCGACATCAAGGAGCAGGCCGAGCACGGCATCCGCGGTAACCAGCTGGCCGATTCGCGTGCGAAGGTCCTCGGCTTCCAGCTCGTGCCGGACACCTCGAAACCGATTATCGCGGCCGTGCGCGGCGGCGCCTGGGGCGCGGGCCTCTACATGGTCTGCGGCTCGGACATCTCCGTCCTCGCCGACGACGCGACGATCGCCTTCTCGTCCGTGCCGACGGGCGTCCTCGGGTCGGCGCTGGTGCCGATGATGAATGGGCTCTCCTGGCTGCCGGGCTGCGAGATGATGCTGCGTGGCCACCGCTTCTCGGCGCAGCGCGCCTACGAGGTCGGCCTCGCAAACCACGTGGTGCCCTCGGAAGAGGTGCTGCCGACGGCGCTGAGCATCGCGCACGAGCTGGCGGCGCTGCCGCCGGTGCACGTGCAGGTGACGAAGCGCCAGCTGATGATGGCGCGCCCGCGCCCGACGGCCTTCCAGATCACGATCGACTACCCGCAGGCGCAGCAGTCGCTGTTCGCCCTCGACGACACGACCGAGGCGGCGGCGGCGTTCGCGGAGAAGCGCAAGCCGATCTTCAAGGGCCGCTAGCAGGGCGACAGGACAGCCTCTCCGGTCCTTGGTGTGAGGGGTTGCGCCCCCCACGCCCCCATCCCGGACGAGCACGCGCTGCGCGCGGCTCGGGCCCACCCACCCGCCCTCGGAGTTTTCTTTCTGGGGGCTGCGCCCCCACGCCCCCACCCGGATCGGTAGCGAGGCCGCGGTGCGCCACGGGGCCTGTTGCGCCATCGGCGCTCTCGAGGGCTCGGCGATGGGGGGCGTGCCTGGATTCCGGCTTTCGCCGGAATGACGGGAAGGGGAGCCGGAACGACGGGAAGGAGGAGCCGGACTGGCGGTTCTGCACGGGTCCCCTGCTGGGGAAACAGCCGAGCGCCTGTGGAGGCTGCGGCGCTGGCGGCGGAGCCCAGGGGGCGTGGGGGGCAGAGCCCCCCACAGAAGGAACATCCGAGGGCGGGTGGGTGGGCCCGAGCCGCGCAGCGTGCTCGTCCCGGATGGGGGTGTGGGGGCCTGCGAGGTTTCCTCGCGTCCGATCGAAACAGCGCCCCCCACGGCGACACACCCTCGGGTCGCCATAAACGCGCCCTCGGTTACACTCCGCGCTACGCGAAACGGAGGCAGGCATGCTCAAGCGGTTCGAGACGCTCTACACCGGTCACGTCGACCTCGACAACATCGGCTACGGCGGCACGCCGGTCATGGAGCGCCACTACTCAAACGAGGTGTTGGCGGGGGCGCACGACAAGGCGGAGAAGGTCGCGAAGGCGGTCGATAACCTCGGCTACTACTCGTTCTGGACGGCCGAGCACCA
Source organism: Dehalococcoidia bacterium (assembly GCA_965207415.1). Classification (GTDB taxonomy): domain Bacteria; phylum Chloroflexota; class Dehalococcoidia; order UBA2979; family UBA2979; genus VXMT01. The sequence goes on along the minus strand of CBDBMD010000003.1, from coordinate 1,319,228 downwards.
CTTCCAGCCCGAGGGCTACGAGTGCCTGCCGAACCTGCTCATGCTCTACGTCCACCTCGCCCACGTCACCGAGAACGTCAAGCTCGGCTGCGGCTTCAACATCACGCCGATGTGGCACCCGCTGCGCCTCGCCGAGGACTTCGCGGTCGCCGACATCCTCACCGGCGGGCGCGTGATCATGGGCGTCGGGCGCGGCTACCACACACGCGAGGTGGAGACCTTCGGCGCGCCGCTGCTCGACCAGGACGCGAACCGCGACCTCTTCGAGGAGCAGGTTGAGATCCTCCTCAAGGCGCTGCGCGAGGATCGCTTCTCGCACCACGGCAAGTACTACGACCTGCCGCCGAGCCCGCCCGTCGACTACCGGGGCGACCCGCTCGAGGAGCTCTCGCTGGTGCCGCGGCCGACGCACCCGGTCGAGTGCTGGCAGCCGATCCAGGGGGCGACGGAGCGCGGGCTGGACTTCATGGTCAAGCACGGGCTCAAGGGCATGACCGGCGGCGGTGTCGCCGCGAGCGGCATCATGCTCCCGGTCGTCGAGGCCTGGCAGGCCGCCCACGCGCGGGCCGGTCGCGAGACCGAGCTGGGCGAGGACCTGAGCGTCGGCTTCCACTTCTACATCGCCGACAGCCAGGAGGAGGCGACCCGCCGGCTGCAGCCCTACTTCCAGGAGAACATCAAGATGTTCGGGCCGCTGCGCCTGCTGCGTTCGCTCAACGACGAGCAGATCGAGAACCTCAAGTCCACGGAGGCGGCGGTCGCCGACACGACGCTGCCACGGCTCGAGGACTCGGTCGCCAACGGCAGCGTGCTGTGCGGCACCGCCGAGCAGATCATCGAGCGGCTGCACGCCCTCGAGGAGGAGGTCCCCGGCCTCGAGAGCATCACACTCGGCCACCCCTCCGGGGTGACGGCCGACGAGATCATCGAGCAGTACCAGCGCTTCGCCGAGGACGTGATGCCGTCCTTCGCCGGCCGCACGGAGATGGTAGGCGCCGAGGCCTAGCCTGCACCCTCGGTGCCCGGGTGCCCTCCTGCTACGGGGCTGTGGCGTGGCTGCCGGGACGCCGTCCGCATAAGGCGCGCCATCGCGAACTCGGGCGCGCGGAGGGTGTACGGCACGTACTCGCCGCCCCCTGTCCCGGGGGCGTGGGCATGGTCGATGCCTACTGTCCCCTCCCGATGAGCGTGAGGTAGGCCTCCTCCAGCGATGATGTGCGCGTAGTCATATGATCGACGTGCTCCGCGCCGATGTGGGCGACGATCTGGCCAACATCCTGGTCCGAGGGGATGTGCACGCGAACCGTCTGGAGCATGCCTTCGCTGCGGCTCTCCACATGTTGGACCTGCGGCATTTCGCTCAGTGACGCCTGAAGTCCCTCCTGCGGTTCGCGCAGCGAGACCTCAACGACGGTCGCGCTGCCGAACTGCCTCTTGAGCGCTTCGGGACTGCCCTGGGCAACCACGACGCCCCGGTCGATCACGATCAGTTCGTCACAGAGTTCGTCCGCCTCGAGCATGAAGTGGGTTGTCAGCAAGATCGTCCGCCCCCGCTCCTTGAGGTCGGCGACTCGCTGCCGGAATTCAAAGGCCCCGAGCGGGTCGAGGCCCGCCGTGGGCTCGTCCAGGAAGAGGACGTCAGGGTCGGTGAGCAGGGCGCGCGCGAGGTGGAGCCGCTGCTTCATTCCGCGCGAGTACTCGAACACCTTCGAGCGCCGCCGCTCGCCCAGCCCCACCAACTCCAACAACTCGTCGACGCGGCGTTTCGCGTGACGCGGTGAAAGATGGTTGATGGCCGCGAAGTACTGGAGGTTCTGCTCTGCCGTGAGCCGGCCAAAGAGGCCCCGGTCGCCGCCAAGGGCCAGGCCCGTGCGCCGACGAACTTCGCGAGGCTGCGATGCAACGTCGAAGCCGGCAACGCGAGCGCTGCCCGAAGTCGGAAGGAGCAGGGTCGAGAGCATCCGCACTGTGGTCGTCTTCCCCGCGCCGTTTGGCCCGAGCAGACCGAAGATCGTTCCTGGCTGAACGACGAACGAGATGTCGCTGACCGCAACAATCTCGCTCCCCCTCCGCAGGGGACCGCCTCGCTGGAACGTCCGCCGCAGATTGTGGCACTCAATCATCGGAGCGTTCGTCGTCATTCCTTACCCCCTGCGAGGATTCCTCGCCGCCGGGCAGCCCGGTCGATGAGTGTGAACACGACCAGTCCCAGGGCGGCATAGCCGGCGGCGACCGCAAGTTCGAGCAAGAGGTCCGAGGACACGGCCGCCACCGAGTCTCCGGCGAAGGCCCCGCGCAGCGCGCGCAGGCCGTGCGTGATGGGGAGCGCTTGCGCGACGCCCTCAAGCACCTGCGGAAGGCGCTCGGTAGGGATGATCACGCCCGTCAGTCCGAGCAGCGCACCGAGCGCCAGCGAGAAGAAGATCTGCCAGTCCCTGTAGAGCACAGCGAAGTTTCCGAGCAGCAGGGAGAACATCAGGATGCCGGTCGAGACCGCGGCAATCGCAGCTGCGTAGGTGAGGTAGTTCAGGTCTCGCGCGTCCAGGTCGATCACGAGGACGGCGAGGAGGGTTGTGCTGATGGCGGCCACCGGACCGTTGTAGAAGTGCCCGGCCCCGCGCGCGAAGTAGGCGGATGCCCGGTTGGCCGGGGATGCGAAGAGCAGGTGCAGTGTTCCGCCCGACCGGTCGTTCGAGAACGACTGCGTCACACCGGCTACGTAGATCCAGACGATCGCGTAGACGATCATCCCGATGCCGAACCGGTCGACATTCCCCACCGACGCGAAGCGACCGATGAGGACGAAGTTGAGCAGCATGAGGAACGGCGCGAGGACGAGATTGCTGAAGTAGGGGAACGGCGTGAGCCAGTGGAAGAGGCCCCGGTACGAGAGGTAGGCCTGCAGGTAGAAGTTCTGGACCCTGTCCACGATCCTACCCCTCCGTCAGACCACCGAAGAGGCGGGCGCGCCTCTCCGCCTGGACGAACAGCACCACTTCGACAATGGCGACGAGCACCACCAGGCCCACTGCCGGCGCCCAGTTGAGGGCGATCCGGCCGATGTCCTCCTTCCCGTTGATGGACCAGACCAACGCCTCCATGGCCCAGGCGGTTGGCAGCAGGCGGGCCGGCCACTCCAACCAGTTGGGGAGCAACGCGACGGGATAGAAGAAGCCGCTCAGGACGACGCCCAGGGGCCTGATGGCGTTGAAGAACCCACCCTGTGCGCCCACGAGGAAGCCGAGCGGCGCGAAGATGAACTGGAGGGCGACCACGGCGAGCACGACGAGTGTGAGCGACAGAGCGAAGCTCGCGGGGCGCTCGATGCCGGCGATCTCGTTCGCAACGAGCAGGGCGGCAGCAAAGGACAGCAGCCCGATCAGGCCGAAGAATGCGACGAAGGCGAGCGACTTCCCCAGCATCACGAGCGCGAGCGGCGATCGGGACAGCAGATTCAGTTCGAGCGTGCCCGCCCATCGCTCGCCGAGGAGGGACCAGCCGGTCTGGAAGACCGCCACGTTCCAGATGACGACGAACGTCGCGCCGACGGCTATTGCCAGCGAAACGCCTTGCTCCACGCTCGAGCGCGCGATCCACGCCGCGGCGACCGCCGTGGGCACCTGGCCAAGGGAGACGAGCAGGATCTGGTAGGGGGTTGCCGTGTCGCGCCACTGCTGGAGGAAGGCTCCCCGGAGTGCGTACAAGTGACCCATGACGGCGCTCCTGTCGCCACTCCAGACTCCGCCGCTGACCTACCGCACCCTACGCACGAAGCCCGTGCGCCACTGCCTGGCGCTGGCGGACCCGTCCAGACGGAGAGTATCGCCGATGCGACCATAGCCCGTCGGGTGAGCGGGCCGAGCCGCCCTGCGGGGTATCGCCGCGTCAACACCAGCAGAGCGCGTGCTCCTCCAACTTCCGCGTCAGCGCTGCACGCCGGGCAGCAGGAAGCCGTGCGTGGTCGAGTGGTGGGGGAGCGGGCCCTGGCCCACCGGCGTGACCTTCGATTCCGCGTCCCAGCTCGGGTAGGTCGGCTGGCCGCGCGCGGGGATGCGCACCTCGCCGTGCTCGCGTGAGGGCAGCAGTACGATTGCCTGGCCGGGCGCCGTCACCTCGCCGCGCTGGTTCTCCGCCCAGATGTCGCAGATCACCTGCGGCTCGCCGTCCTCGACCTGCTTCGCGATCACCTCGCCGCGGTACCACTGCACGTCGGCCTCGACGTTGAAGCGGCGGACCTGCACCCACAGCCGCTTGAGGAAGCCGGAGTCGCCCATCCAGTTGGTGACGAGCGTGCTCGCCCAGGCGATGCGCTGGGGGCCGTAGTCGTAGAGGCCCGGCACGCCCACCTCGCGGGCGAACTCGCTCTCCCAGTGCACGCGCTCCGGGATGTCCGGGATGCCGTAGCGGTTCTTCGAGTAGGCGCGCGGGTGCCGCTGCCGGTAGTCGTAGTCCACCTTGCCGCTGCGCGCGAAGACGCCGCCCCAGCCGATGTCCCACGCGACCGCGTCCGTCGCGCGGTAGGGCCCGCGCACGATGCCGTCGAGGGCGTCACCGACCTGCACGTCCTCCCAGTAGCGCGGCTCCGCGCCGCGCGGGCGCTCGTTCGCGTACGCCTCGTCGATGCGCTCGAGCTCCTCGTCGCTGTACTCGTGCTGCTCCCAGTCGTACTTGTTGCGCTCGCGCGCGCCGTCGCGCTCGGTGCGCATCGACCACTCGACCTCCTTCGCCAGCACCTCGCCGTGCTGGTTGCGGAAGAGGCTCTCGGTGAGAGCGAGCACCTGGCGGCCGGCGAAGACGCCGGACTTCTCCTGCGCGTCGGAGAGGTAGTTGACGCGATGGATCTCGTCGCCCTCGCGCAGCGGCTGGTACCACTCCCAGTCCGCGCCGGAGAACATGCCGTGGACGCCGGGCAGGCCGCCGCCGCGGCCCTCCTCGCGCTCCCGCGCGGTCAGCGGGCGGCCCTCGACCAGGCCGGCGTTGAAGAGGATCGTCGGCGGCGCGACGACGGAGCCCCAGTGCGAGGCGCGCGCGTAGGCGGCGTCCTGGTAGAGCGGGTTCGCGTCGCCGCTGCCGGTGGCGTAGATGTGCGCCGAGTCCTGGTTGATCAGCGTGAACAGGCCGCGCCTCGCGCCGTAGCGCCGCGCCTCGTTGGGGATGCCGATGCGGCTGCGCATCGCCGCCAGCCCCGCTTCGGTGATCGTCCCGTGCTCTGTCGTCGAGGTCATCGCGTACCCCCTCCGAGGTGTCCGAGTGCCGAGGGTAGCAAGTTGGCGTGCGCTTGGCGCACAACGACCGAGGCGCCGCGGATCCCGCGGCGCCTCGGAGTTGGTCGTCTGGAGCGGCGCTGCCGCCGCTGCCGGACTCGCTAGGAGTCGATCGGCGAGTCCTCGCGGTTGCCGTACTCGATCCAGGAGCCGTCGTAGACGCGCACGTCGTCATAGCCGAGCAGCTCGCTGAGGACGAACCAGGTGTGCGTGGCGCGCACGGCCGTCTGGCAGAGCGTGTAGACAGTGCCGCCCGCCTCGACGCCCTCGCCCTCGTAGAGCGTCCGCAGCTCGTCGGCCGGCTTGAAGCGGCCGTTCTCATCGAGGGCGCGGCTCCACTCGACGTTCACCGACTCCGGGATGTGACCGCCGCGGTCGGCGCGCACGTCGCGCCCGGAGTACTCCTCGGCCGAGCGCGCGTCGCAGACGAGGACGCTCGGGTCGTCGATCGAGGCGATGATGTCGTCCCAGCCGACGATGATGTCGTTGTTGGGGTCGGACGTGAACTCGTACTCGGCGGCCGTGATGGCCGGGGTCGCGGTGCTGACCTCGCGGCCCTCGGACTCCCAGAGCGGGAAGTCACCGTCGAGCAGCCGTACGTCCTCGTGCCCGTAGACAGCGAGCACCCAGAGGCCGCGCGAGCCCCAGATCGAGCCGCGCTGATCGTAGAAGACGATCGTCGTGTCCGCCGTCGCTCCGATCGCGCCGAACGCGGAGGCCACGTCCGCCGCGGGCGGGATCAGGCCCGGCACGCCGTCGATCTCGACCTGCAGCGCCGTGCGCGGGATCTGCACCGCGCCCGGGATGTGACCCTCGGCGTAGGCGTCCGCGCCGCGCAGGTCGATCAGCAGCACCGCGTCGTTGTCGAGGTTGTCCTCGATCCACTCGGTCGTGACCAGCCGCGAGATGTCGTGGTAGCCGCGATCGTCCAGGCCGGTTGCGGTCTCCGGCCCCTCGTCGTGGCCGCATGCGGCGATCAGCGCCGCGCTTGCCAGCGCCAGCAGCGCCAGCAGGCCGGTGGTGCGGCCAAACAGTCTCGTTCCTCGTCTCGTTTCGTTCTTTCGTCTCATCGTGCCCCTCGCATTCCGTTCATTCCCGGGCCGGACTCGCCGCCCGATCGGCTCGGTTCGTCTAGTGCTAGCCCGCCGCGGCCGCCTCGGCGTTGAAGATGTGGATCTCCCACTCGCCGGGACGGCGTTCGCTGATCTCGCAGCCGTAGCCCCGCTTCATCGCCTCGGGCGGGATCGTCGAGAGCGCGGGCGGGTGGTCGGTCCAGACCCGCAGCTCCGGCACGCCGGGCTGCACGTCGTCGAGCTCCCGGTTGGTGCGCAGCATGGGGTACGGACAGATCTCGCCGCGCACGTCCAGCACCGGCGCCTCGTTCTCGTTCGTCATGGAGTCACCCCCTTCACTCCCTGGTGGAGCTGTTCACTGACTCGGTTGCCGAAGCCGGGCGCTCGCCCGGCGACAGACTCAGCTCGCGTGCGCCGTCCGAGGGCGGCTCGACGCGGCAGCGCACGCCGCGCTCGGCAGCCGCCGGCAGCACGTACGTGGCGACGACGTCGAGATCCGTGACGATCCGCAGCGCCGCGCCCCCGGCGGCGCGCTCGACGGCGGCGTGCGCGCTCTGCATCTGCTCGGCGGGCGGGCGGCCGCGCAGGTCCAGCACCTCGGAAGCCGCGGCGCTCACGGGAACCTCCGGATGAACGCGGTACCCGCGTAGGCGCCGACGACGAGCGCGATGGCGTAGACCCAGCCGTTGAGTGCGAGCGAGGGGATCGCCGAGAAGAAGGCGCCCAGGGTGCAGCCAAGCCCGAGGCCCGCGCCGTAGCCCATCACCACGCCGCCCGCGAGCGACTGCACGTAGCGGCGCGGCGCGCGCGGCACGCGCAGCCGGAACTCGCGCGCCAGCAGCGCCGCCGTGAACGCCCCGGCGATGATCCCCGCGTTGAGCATGAAGGCGTCGCTGAACCACGTGCCCTCGACGAAGCGCGGGACGCAGCCGGGGATGTCGCTGATGCCCTTCAACTCGCCGACCCCGGCGCCGATGTTGGCGGCGAAGTCCGTGGACCAGCGGGAGAGCTCGCCGACGACGCCGAGCGGGCGGTAGCGGATGAAGATCAGGATGTTGACCGCCGCCAGCGCGATGCCGCCGATCAGCGGCGTCCACTCGGCTCGGAAGACCTTCCGGGCGAGGGCGCCGAGCGTCGTCTCCGGCTCGGAGCTGGTCGCTGCCGCGCTGCTGATCGGGATCGTGAAGGACATGCCGGAGTAGCCGCGCCGCTCCCACCAGGAGACGGCGACGAAGGCGAGGCCGAGCAGCGCGAAGGTGAGCACGATCGCGCCGGTGTAGCTGAGGTCGGTGGGCAGCCAGGAGATGCGGTCGCTGCTGATCTGGTTGTCCCACCACCAGTTCCAGGTGCGGGCCATCGCGTAGAGGCCGAGGAGGACGCCGCCGATCGCGACCCAGGAGCCGATGTAGCCCTCGCCCATGCGGTAGAGCGAGCCGCTGACGCAGCCGCCGGAGAGCACCATCCCGAAGCCGAAGAGCAGTCCGCCGAGCACGGTCGCGATGCCGAGCGGCAGGATGTGCGCGTCGGACGGCAGCACGCCCGAGCCGGGGTTGGGCACGACGGTAGCCATGATCATCGCGAAGCCGGCGGTGCCGACGGCGAGGCCGGCGATGATGCCTCGCAGCATCCGGCCCTGGCGCATGAGGAAGAGGTCGCGGAAGCCGGCGACGAAGCAGAACCGGCTGCGCTGGCAGATCGCGCCGAAGGCGACGCCGGAGATCCAGAACACGGGCCAGGCCGCGTCCGTGCGCAGCGCGAGCAGGTACACGATCGCGAGGCCCACGAGGGCGAGGAGGCCTCCTCCAGTCGAGCGATCGAGCGTGCGCACGGTGGCGGGGAGAGCGGTCATGGGAAAATGTTTGCATAGTCAGGTGACTAACGCAACAATATCCGCCGCGCCGCACGGTTGACCCCGGTGGCGCTGGACTCTAGAGATCACTCAGCAACTCACAAGAGCGCGAGGAGCGAAGATGCCGAAGCAGTCCCCCGTACCGGACGAACTCGACCAGCCCTTCTGGGATGCCTGTAACGAGGGGCGGCTGGTGATCCAGAACTGTGTCTCGTGCGACAGGCTGCAGCATCCCCCGGAGCCGGAGTGTTTCGGCTGCGCCTCCGGCAACGACCTTGAGTGGCGCGAGATGAGCGGCCGCGGCCGGATCCACAGCTACAGCGTGGTCTACGACAACACCGTTGCGCTGCGCATCCCGGATCAGCCGTTCAACCTCGCCGTCATCGAGCTGGAGGAGGATCCCGAGATCACGCTGGTCTCCAACCTCCCCGGCGTCCCGCTCGGCGAGGTCGAGATCGGGGCCGCGGTTTCGGTGGTCTTCGAGGAGACGCATGCCACGGGCCAGAAGATCCCCGAGTGGGAGATGGTCGAGTAACAACACGCCCGACGCGACGCGACACAGCCCGAAAGGAATAGCCGATGCCCACGCCCAACCGTCTTGGTAGCACCGCGCCCGAATCGATCTTCCGCAGCCAGGAGGGGCTGGGGGTCTGGGAGCACAAGGGCAAGGTCGCGGCGGTCGGCATCGGCCACTCGCCGACGGCCCGCCGCTGGGATGGCACCGCCGAGAACACGATCGGCGCCTGGAGCCTGATGGCGCTGCGCAAGGCGATCGATGACGCCGGCGTGCCGCCGGAGGAGATCGACGGTCTCGTCTTCCTGCCGACGACCACGACCGGCGCGCACTGGCCGGCTGACCGGCCGATCCCGATGGACATCGTCAACGCCTACGAGACCACCGACGATCCCCTCGACGGCATCGCCAAGCTCACCGACACGTGGCTGCTCAAGAACATGCCGGAACTGACGAACGTCAAGTTCGTCATGGCGGGGATGGACTGCATGTCCAACGCCCTCTCGATCGCCGCGCAGGCCGTCGGCGACGGGATGGCCAGCAACTGCCTGGTGCTCAAGGCCTGGCACAACCTCGAGGGCCGCTACAGCCACGGCGGCGCCAACGCCGAGGAGACGATCTCCGGGAACCAGAAGTGGTCGAACCCCTACGGTTCGGCGAACTCCTGGGGCACGGCCCAGCAGTTCCAACGCTACCTGTGGAAGTACGGCAAGACCAAGGAAATGATGACGCCGTTCATGGTGAACTCCCGGCGCAACGGCCTGATGTTCCCCGAGGGCTACTGGTACCAGAACCGCCCCGAGGAACTCACCACCGAGGACTACCTCGAATCGCGCTGGATCGCCAAGCCGGCCAACCTCTTCGACAACGACATCCCGATCCACACCGCGGCGGCGTACCTCATCACCACGGCCGAGCGCGCGAAGGACATGAAGCAGAAGCCCGCCTACATCCTCAACCACGCCGCCGACCGCACGATCCAGCGCGGGCTCAACCAGCCCCTCGAGGAGGCACAGCGGTCCTGCGCGAGCACCGGGCGCAAGCTCCTCGAAGGCGCCGGGATCAGCGCGAGCGACCTGAGCTTCGAGAACATGTATGACGGGTTCAGCCTCTTCCACGTCTTCCACATGGAGGGCCTCGGCTTCGCCGGCGTGAAGGAGGGCGAGGGCCTCGATCTGTTCCAGGAGGACATCAGCATCGAGGGCCCGCACCCCGTATCGCCCAGCGGCGGTAACGTTGGCAGCGGGCGCACCCGCTTCTGGATGCACACCGACTCGATCCAGCAGATCCAGGGCCGCGCCGGCGACCGGCAGATCAGCAAGCCAGCCGAGATCGGCGTCTCCGGCGGCCCGCTGCCGCTCTACCACGCGGACTTCATCGTCTGGGGCGCCAGCCCGGACTAGGGCCCTCGGCCGGTCCTCAGTGGCCGGTCGCCGCGAGGTAGTTGCGGTGGAAGCGGCGCTCGTCGTCGTGGTCGGGTTGCCAGCCCTCGAACAGCGCTGAGCCGTCGACCGTGCGCACCGGCCGCTCTAACTCGTGCAGCAGCGGCAGCGTATTGACGATGCGGCTCGTCAGCGTCGCCGGGTCGCCCGTGCAGAGCGCCAGCGAGGCCTCGACGAACGTCTCCATCGGCTCGGTGCCCTCCGGCGGTACGCCGACGGAGACCGAGAGCGGGGTCGCGATCGCGCCGGTCGGCGCGAGGCTGTTGACGGCGATGCCGTCCGCGTAGAGCTCCATCGCCGCGCCCGTAGTGACGCGGTCGAGGAACGCCTTCGTCCCGCCGTAGATGCAGGAGCCGCCCATCGGGCTGGCCGGGCCGCCGCCGACGGGGCTCGGGCGGGGCGCCGCCTGCTGCGAGGAGACGAAGAGCAGCCAGCCCTCGCCGCGCTCGCGCATGCCGGGGATGACGGCCTTCGCCAGATCCCAGCCGCCCCAGACGTTGACCAGCACGCCGCGCACGAACCACTCGGCCTCGGTCTCGGCGAACGGGATGTGCCAGTCCATCGTGAACTCGCGCGGCGCGGCGGCGCTGTGCACGAGGATGTCCGGCGAGCGCCCGAAGGCGGCCACGACCTCCTCGACGACCGCGCCCTTGTCCGCCTCCGGGTCCGCGATGTCGGCGCGCACGGCGATCGCCTCGCCGCCGATCTCGTCGATGAGTGTGAGGCCCTCGTCGAGCGTGCCGGAGAGGTCCGTGCGCCGTGTCGCCTCGTCGCGGCCGATCAGCGCGACGCGCGCGCCCTCGGCGGCCATGCGCACGGCGATCGCCTGGCCGATGCCCCGGCTCGCTCCCGTGATCAGGGCGACACGCCCCTCAAGCTCCCCAGCCACTGCCCGCTCCTCTCGTCGTCGCGATCGCTCGTGCGCACGCTACCTCGGCGGCACCGCCGGGCGCGCCGTCGTGTGCGTGACGCCGCCGTCGGAGAGCAGGCTGTGCCCGGTCACGTAGGCCGAGAGCCGCGAGGCGAAGAACACCGCGAGGCCGCCCGTCTCCAGCGGGTCGCCGAGGCGGGCGAGCGGCGGCGCCTTCGCGGCGGCCTCGCGGAACGCGACCGTCGCCGGGTCGGTGTTGGCCGCCGCCTTCTCGGTCAGGTGCGTGCCGGGCACGATGCAGTTGACGCGGATGCCGTGCGGCGCGAGCTCCATCGCAAGCGTCTTCGTCATGTGGATCACGCCCGCCTTCGCCGCCCCGTAGGCGACGATGTTGGGCGCGCCGACGATGCCGCTCGAGGACGCGATGGTGACGATCCGGCCCGCGATCCCGCGCTCCACCATGCTTCGCGCCTCGGCCTGGGAGCAGAGGTAGGAGCTCGTCAGGTTCTGATCGACGATGTCGTGCCAGAGCTCGGTCGAGTAGTCGAGGAACGGCCGCAGCCCCGTCGGGTTGCCGACGTTGTTGACGGCCACGTCGAGCCCGCCGAGGCGTGCGACGACCTCCTCGACCATCGCGCCGACCTGGTCCTCCTCGCGCACGTTGGCGATGACGACCTCGGCCTGGCGGCCGAGCGCCTCGATCTCCTTCGCCGTAGCGCTGGCGGTCTCCTCGTCGAGGTCGGCGATGGCGATGTGGCAGCCGGCGCGGGCAAGCTGGAGCGCGCAGCCCTTGCCGATGCCGCGCGCGCCTCCGGTGACGAGCGCCACCTCGTCGACGAGTCCGAGTTGCTCGGGGTCCATCTGAAACGCCATGCCCCACCTCCGGCCGCCACTGTAGCGCCTGCGGCCGCGCGCCCGTGCACACGGCAGCGCCGGCGCAGTACCGTAGGCTCGCGAGGAAGCGAGGCCGACGCACCATGCCGAACAACAGCACACCGATCATCGACTGCCAGGTGCATGCCTACGAGCGCAACAGCCCGGAGAACCCCTGGGTTGGCGAGCTGACGGGGCCCGACGAGGTCACCGGCGAGCAGATGGTTGAGGCGATGGACGAGGTGGGCGTCGACGGCGCCCTGCTGATCTCGCCCTACCGCATCTACGGCTACGACGGCAGCTACGCGCTGGCGATGGGGGCCAAATACCCGGACCGCTTCGGGCTGATCAGGCCGTTCGACCCCCTCTCGGAGACGGTCGGGGCGGAGATCGAGGAGTGGGCTGCCAACCCCGGCGTGGTCGGCGCCCGGATCGTGCTCAGGTACGTGGAGATCGAGGCCGACCATCCCGGCCTCGATCAGGTGATGGAGGCGGGGGCGGCGGCGGGCTTCCCGGTCAACGTGCTCTGCACCAGCAAGATTCCGCTCTTCCGCGAAATCGCGCGGCGGCACCCGAACACGCAGCTGGTGATCGACCACCTCGGCCTGACGCAGCCGCATGAACCACCACCGCCCGAGGAGCCGTGGGCCGACCTCGCCGAGGTGTTGACGTTGGCCGAGTTCGACCACGTGGCGATCAAGGTCTCCGGCGCCTGCACGCTGGCGCACGAGCCGTTCCCGTACCCCGACATCTGGGAGCCGCTCAGCCGGGTCTTCGAGGCGTTCGGGTTCGAGCGCTGCCTGTGGGGCACGGACTGGACGCGAGCCGTCAACCTGCTCACCTACGAGCAGGGCGTCGAGGCCTTCCGGGTAACCGACCAGCTCTCGGACAGCGAGCGCGCCGCGCTGATGGGCGGCAGCCTGGAGCGCATCTACGGCTGGTCCCCGGGCGCGTCAGCCGCAGGGTAGCGAGGAGCGCCGGATCACGGTTGGTAGGCCAACGGGGACTGTACTGCGAACGTTCCGGTGGGCGGTCTCGCCGTAGAGGCCAGGACCCCTGTCGCCGGCTCCGCATCAGATTGGACTGCTTGGCGAGCGAGCAGTTGAGCCCCCGCTGGACCCAGGCTGCTCGTAGGGAGTCTTGCCTGAGTTACCAGCGCGGTTGATACCCGTGCCTGTTGAGGAAAGGAGCATTCTGGTACTCCGTATCGCCCCAACAGATTACCGAACCCGCCTCGGTGAGGGCGCACCCGCGATGCAGGCCAACGCTGACCTCTAGGACGCGTGCTTCTACATCGAGTCGCCGAAGCGCGACGCCGTTCCCCCAATCCTCTTCGCCCCGGCAATACACTTGGCCGGCATCCGTGAGCAGGCAGACATCGTAGCCACTGGTCTCGACAGCCACGTAGCTTCCCGTTGGCGCATCAGGAAGTTGACCGGAGTGGGCGCCCCAGCAAATCGCACGCCCAGCATCATCAATCCCGCACGTTTGGAAGTCGCCAACGTCAATGGCCTTCCAGGAGCCAGGCGGGAGATCCACTTCAACACGCGCGTCACCTCCCCAACAGTCGGCTTCACCACTCTTGCTGAGGGCACAGGCGTGACCCGTCCAACTCACCACCAAAGATGTGAAGGAAGTGGGAGGCGCTTCCGGGAGGGGCTGCCAGCCTGGACAGACCGGTCTTCCTTGCAAGGTGAGCACACACCCGCCGTAGTAGCCAGTGCTGATCGCGCGATACCGCTCTTGAGAAGGAGGCGTCGACGGGACACTCCCCAGAGAGCGGCCCCAGCAGACCGCTTCACCCGCTTCGTTGAGGGCGCAAGTACTCGCGAATCCGGCGCTGACGGCCGTGTAGCGCCCCTCGGGTACGGCCACCTGCCCGTAGTTGTTCCACCCCCAACAGAGGACCTGACCGTCCTCGGTGAGTGCACAGGTGTGGCCGAAGCCGTCGCTCACCGCGACGTAGCGACCGGGCGGCGGGTCGGGATACGCGACCTTGTTGTCGGTGCTCCTCCAGCAGTCAGCCTCACCCGAGTCCGTGAGCGCACAGGCATAAGTGGCGAACCCGGGACTGCTCACGCTCACCGTCTCATAGCGACGGCCCGGCGTGGGAGTGGGAGGCTGCATGACGCTGCTCCGCCCCGAATCTCCCCCAATGCTGACTCTGTAGAGGCCATGGTCGACACACTGGATGGCGCCGGCCTCGGTGATCGCACAGGCAAACTCCCTCCCAGCTGCCAGCCCGGTGTAACGAGTGGAGCCATCACCAGCCCAGCCTGCGCACTTCGCTTCGCCACCGGCCGTCACCACGCAGGTGTTGCTCTCGACCACCTGCGCATCAACGTAGTTTCCGGGACTGTGCTCAACGGCCTGCTCAACGCGACCGTCGTTGTTCGTACCCCGCCAACAGACCAGGTCACCGCCGTCAGCAATTGCACAGGCCGTCAGGATGGCAGTGAAGTAACCTGACTCACCTACCCAGTACAGATCAAGGCTGATTGCCGAATAGACCCCCGCCGGCAGATCCGGAAGGGGGAGCAGACCGTCCTCTGGGCCCCAGCAGACCGGTTCGCCTTCTTCCGTGAGAGCGCAGGCATAGCTGGCACCGTCCCTTGTGACCCCGGCTATGGTGAAGCTGAGCGCACTGAACCGCCCCGATGGTGCTTCTCTGGATGGATCGGGGTCGTCTTCCGGAACCGGTCCGCCACCCTTCCCCCAGCATGTAATGACCCCCTCATCCGTAGTGGCGCACCAGTTTGAGTGATTCGCGGTTATGAAGGTGTAGCGTCCGGGTGGGGCATCCCAGACGTCACCGCTCTCGATATCCCAGCAAACGGCCTCGCCCTCCTCGGTCAGGCCGCAAGCGCCGGAGTAGGCCACGGCGATGTCTGCGTATGTATCGGGAGGGCCAGCAAAGGTAGGGGACGGGGCGAGGGCGGGACGGGGCTCGGAACCAAGTATGGGAATCGGCGTGAGCCGAGCCGTATAGAGAATGGGGTTGCCGATGTGGTCAACCTCAGGATCAAGCCCCGGAATTGTGTGCACGGTGCGAGAGCCGAAGTCCACCAGGACGGTCTTGGTGCCCGCCCCACATGCGTGGGATCCCAGGAACCCAACGAACAGTTGTCCTTTCAGGTGATCGACGAGCCAAAGGGGTCTGTGGCTTTCATACGACCCGTCGCCTCCCCACGAATAGGCACCCAGAATTGCCCCCTGGTCACTGTAGTGGCGGAACGTATCAAGCTGGCCTGGTTCGCGTTCCTCGTAGCCGAGCCGGTCATCGACTTCGCTCCGGACCCATGGGCTTGGAGGGTTCTCCGGCGGCACCCACTCCTCTCCGGAGCGAACCCCCTTCACCCGACCGTCAGTATCGACGAAGGCGACATCCTCTTCGCTGACGCCCCGAATGCCCCCTTCGGGATCATCGCCCCACCTCTCCCAACTCTCCCCTGCGTCGACGGAGCCCCAGAGCGCCTCGACGGCGTCCTCATCCACATGATCAAAGGCCATACAGGCTCCGCGTTCGCATACCCGTGCCACCAAGGTCTGACCGCTCGCACTCAGACGAGCGAGTTGCGGGGGCCAGTTCTCCGGGCCCCATTCGTCAGCGTTGACCGCGGGCAGCTCTGCAAACGGGTTGTCCCAGGCCAGATCCCCCGCCTCCGTGGCGACCGCCCGCCTCCACCACACCGGGCCGTGGCAGCTGTCGTACTGCCGGAAGTAGAGCGTCGCCCCCGGCGGCAGCGGTCGCGGCTCTCCCATCGTCAGGGGCACGTACTCGGTGGGCGTCGGCGTTACGCTGGGCGTCGGCGACGGTGTGGCTGCTGGCGAGGGTGCAGGAGTAGCGGCCGGGGTCGACGTGGCAGTTGCGGTCGGCACTGGCGTCGCTGTGTCTGTCGGCACTGGCGTCGCTGTGCCTGTCGGCGCTGGCGCTGTGCCTGTCGGCGCTGGCGCTGTGGTCGCCGACCGCGTTGGCGTAGGAGTGGCGGCCACTGGCGAGGGGGTGGAGGTCCGGGTGGCGGGCGACTCGGGAGGGTCACCTCCGCAGGCGGCCAGCACCGCAGCTACGAAGGCGACCAGAGCGTAGTACCGCAGACCCCGACCAACCGGCATTGCGCAAGGGTACTAGTTGCCTCGCGGAATTACCCCGTCCGATGCAGGCGTCGACCGTGCCGGGCAAGTCGCTTGCTGCCCGAGGCCAGCGGCAGTACGCGACACGGTCCGCCGTGGCCGGAAGTGGTAGGCCCGGGAGGGATCGAACCTCCGACCGATGGATTAAAAGTCCACTGCTCTACCGCTGAGCTACGGGCCCGATCGCATTGAACCCGCCGCCGCCGGGGGATGTCCACTCGCCACCCGCCGGACGCCGAGCGCCATCCGGGCGTTGGAGCCGCGAGGGCGCCTCGCCACGCTGTGCGCCTCGGAAGTCGCGAGGCGCGAAGGGACGGTGCGGGATGGCAGTGATGGACGAGGGCGCGCAGCCGCCGCTCGGGAAACCGGCGGGCAGCGTGCGCGCCTACCTGGCGATGGGCATCGTCGGCTCGTTCGCGGCGACGCACGCGGCGGCGGCCGCCTGGCTGCTGCAGATCGGGCACATCGAGGCGGCGATCGGGCTGCTCGGCGCGCTCGCGCTCGAGGCGGGGACGGTGACTGGCTTCTACTTCGGCAGTCGCGGCGGACGGGCGAACACCGGGAGCGCCTGAGCCGCGTTCGTCAGGCCTCGGACGGCACGCCGTCCGTCGCCAGGCCGTGCGCGTGCAGCAGCGCCGCGTCGCCGAGGATCTCGGCAGTCGGCCCGTCGGCGGAGATGCGGCCGCCGTCGAGCACCACGGCGCGCGTGGTGAGCTCGCGCGCGAGGGCGAGGTCGTGCGTCGCCATCAACTGCGTCTGCGGCAGGCCGCGCAGCAGCGCGATCAGCTCCGCGCGGGCGCTCGGCGCGAGCGAGGCGGTGGGCTCGTCGAGCGCGAGGATGGCGGGCCGCATCGAAAGCACCGTGGCGATCGCGATCCGCTTCTTCTCGCCCAGGCTGAGGCGGTGCGGGGTGCGCGACTCGTAGCCGCTCATCCCCACCTCGGCGAGGGCGGCCTGCGCCCGCCGCAGCACCTCGTTCTCGACCAGCCCCTGGTGCAGCGGCCCGTAGGCGACGTCGTCGAGCACGGTCGGCGAGAAGAGCTGGTCGTCGGGGTTCGAGAAGAGTAGCCCGACCTGCGCCCGGATCGCGGCGAGGCTCGAGTCCTCCAGCAGCCGCCCGCGCACCTCGATCGCGCCTTCGCCGCGCAGCAGCCCGTTGAGCTGCAGCAGCAGCGTCGACTTCCCCGCGCCGTTCGGCCCGAGCAGCGCCACCCGCTCGCCCGCCGCGACATCGAAGTCGATGCCGTCGAGGCCGGGCGTGCCGTCGGGATAGACGTAGCGCACGCCGCGCAGCGCGAGATCGGGCATGTCGGCCGTCACAGCCGCACCGCGATCTGCACGGCGTAGCCGTAGAGCACGAGCGCCGCGGCCACGACGACGCCCGCGAAGTGCAGCGGCGGCGCGGCGAGGAAGCGCGGCTCGCCGTCGTAGCCGCGCGCGCGCATCGCGCCGTGCACCCGCTCGCTGCGCTCAAGCGAGCGCACGAACAGCGTCCCCACGAGGTGGCCCGCGACACGCGCCCGCCAGCGCAGCCCGCCGCCGGCGCGCTGGCCCTCGAGGGCGCCGCTGCGGCTGGCGCGCGCCTGCAGCATCCGCGCTGCCTCGTCGCCGACGACGAAGAGGTAGCGGTAGGCGAACTCGACGGTCGCGACGAGGAGCTTCGGGACGCGCAGCGTGCGCAGGGCGCGCAGCAGGTCCGGCTGCTGCGTCGTCGCCGTCAGCACGACGGCGACCACCACCGAGAGCCAGGACTTGCCGAGGATCGTGAGCACCGCCACGAGGCCTTCGTCGCTGACCGTCCAGCCGAGCAGCGGCAGGGTCGCGATCGGCTCGCCGGAGCGGGTGAAGAGCAGCGGCACGGCGACGAGCAGGAACGGCGCGGCGATCAGCGAGCGCCGCAGCACGAGCAGCGCCGGCAGCTTCGCCGCAGCGACGATCGCCAGGGTCGGCAACGCGAGCAGCGCGAGGGCGATCGCGTCGCCCTCGCGGGTCAGCGTGACGGCGAAGATGCAGGCGAGCGCGGCGAGCAGCTTGAGCCGCGCGTCGCAGCGGTGGATGGCGCTCTCTCGCGCCTCGTAGCGCTCGACGAGCGCGTGCAGGGCCATGCCGACGAATCCGCCGCCCGGCGCGCTAGGGCGGCCCGATCGAGGCGCTGTCGCGTGCCTCGCGGCGGGACGAGCGCGTGCGCAGGGCCCAGCCGGCCAGCAGCGCGATCGCGGCGACCACGGCCACCCCGATCACCCCCGCGAGGATCGTCGAGAGCGTCTCGTCCTCGACGCCGGGAATCGTGTAGTCGGGCAGCAGCGAGTGTGGCGCGGCCTGCGCGCGGTCGGCGAAGCCCTGGTCCTCGGCGACACGCTCGAGGCCGTCCGGCTGCGCCGAGGCATTCGGCGCGAGCGCGAAAACGACGAGCAGCGCGAGCGCGAGTCCACCCCCGAGCAGCGCGAGGTTGCGGCGGCGCATCGTTACACCCCCACCCGCGCCGGCCTGGAGAGCAGGTCCGGCCGCGCCGTGCGCACGAGGGCGAGCGCGCCGAGCGTGATCGCGCCCTCGCCGATGCCGATCAGCGCGTGCACGCCGACCAGCGCGGGCAGCGCGACCTCGAGGGACGAGGTGCCGGAGACGGCAAGCTGCAGCGCGGTCGCGATCGCTGCCGCCTCGACGGAGAGCCAGGCCGCGGCGAAGGCGGCGACGGCGGGCAGTACCGGGTGCAGCCGGGCGAGCGGCGAGAGCCCTCGGTAGACGGCCCAGCTCACGAGCACGGTCAGCACGGCCATGTTGAGCGTGTTCACGCCGAGCGCGGCCAGCCCGCCGTCCTGGAAGAGCAGCGCCTGCAACGCGACCACCGCGGTCATGACGATGATCGCCGCCCACGGCCCGAGCAGGATCGCGGCCAGCGCCCCGCCGAGCAGGTGCCCCGAGGTGCCGCCCGCGACGGGGAAATTGACCATCTGCGCGGCGAAGATGAAGGCGGCGCTGACGCCCATCAGCGGGATCGCGCGCTCCTCGAGGTTGCGGTCCGCCTTCCGCGCCGCGAAGGCGATCAGGCCCGCGGCGGCGACCCAGCCAGCGGCAGCCACCGGCGCGCTGACGAAGCCGTCGGGGATGTGCAGCGCGGGCTGCGCAGTCGTCGCGATTGCGCCCAGCGGGTCTGCGGCTGCCATGGCGCGCTCCCCTCGCTAGCCCTCGGCGTCCGGGCCGCAGTCGGCGCAAAGTCCGGGGATCGCCAGGTGGCGGATGTCGGCCGCGAAGCCGGCACGCTCGCGGATCTCCGCCTCCGCTACCTGCAGCGAGGAGAGATCGACTTCCTCGGTAGTGCCGCAGTCGCGGCACTCGAGGTGGTGGTGCGTCGTGTCCGGGTCGTTCCACTCGTAGACGGAGATGCCGGAGGCGCCGCGCAACTCCGAGGTGAGGTGCAGGTCCGTGGAGGTCTCGAGGGTGCGGTAGACGGTGGAGAGCGAGATGTCGGCGTGGGGGTCGTTGTCGCGGACGCGCTCGAGGATCTGCTCGGCGCTCTGGTGGTCGCTCGCGTGGCGCAGGGCGCTGAGGATCTTGGCGCGCTGGATGGTGAGCCTGCGGCCTCGTTCGCGAACGGCCTGGGCGATTTCGGGCTCGCAGCTCACGGTCGCCTCCTGCAAATCTTCGCACCAGCATTGTAGCGCAGCAGGGAGTGGTTGCGGTAGCGATCCGGCACCGATCGCGACAGTATCGTCGGCGTGCCGTCGGCTCGACCGACGGCTCGGGTGCATACTGGCGACGGCCCGATCCGGTGTCATGGTGACGCCCAGGCGCGAGGAGGCGCGACGTGCCGTTGCGCAATGGACTCGAACGCCGGGCGGCTGCCTGGGTCGACGCCGGGATCATCTCCGCCGATCAGCAGCGGGAGCTCCTCGAGTTCGAGGAGGCGGTCGCCGGCCGTGGCCGCAGCCACCGGCTGATCACGATCCTCGCGGTCCTCGGGGCCGCACTCGTCTTCCTCGGGCTCGTGCTCGTGATCTCGCAAAACTGGGACCAGATCGGGAAGCTGCCGAAGCTGATCGTGGGGATCGCGCTGCTGATCGCCTGCCACAGCGGGGGGTACTGGCTGCGCAACGGACCGCTCGGCCTCGTGCGCAGCGGCGAGGCGCTGCTGCTGCTTGGCACGGGCGTCTTGCTCGGCAACCTCGCGCTGATCAGCCAGCAGTACCACTTCGCATTCAATCCCGCGCCGCTGCTGTTGCCGGTGCTCGGCACCGCGATCGCGTTCGCCATCCTCTTCACCTCGCGCAGCCTCGCCTTCGTCGCGGCGGTGCTGCTCGCGCTCTGGCTGATCATGGAGAGCCAGCGAGGCGGCTCCCCGCTCGAAGCCGAGGCCGAGACGATCCTGCTGCTGCTGGTCGGGGCCGGCGCGTGGCTGATCGCCCTTGGCGCACTGCAGCGGGGCAGCGCGTACGCGCCGCTCGCGCCGCCCCTCGAACTCGTCGGCGGGCTCCTGATCTTCGGCGCCGTATACCTGCTCGGCTTCTACCGCCACTTCGGGATCGACAGCGCCGTGCCCGTCGTCCCCGCGGTCCTGCTGCTCCTCACGCCGATGGCCCTCGTGCTTGCGGCGCTGCTTGCGACCGGTGTCCGGGCCGAGGCGCGCCTCGGCTTGCCCCGACTCCCCGATTCGCTGCGGTCGCCGCTGCTGCTGGGGCAGGTCACGCTGCTACTGCTGCTGATCTGGACGCTCGTGGCGGCGATCAACCCGCGAGGCGACGCCGAGGAGGGCTTCATCCTCACCACGCTCGGCTACTGGCTGGCGACGTGCCTGCTGACCGGCTCAATCGTCTGGCTCGGGCTCGCGCTGCGGCGCGAGTCCTGGGTCAACAGCGCGCTCGTCTTCCTTGGCCTGTTCATCGTGTCGAGGTACTTCGATCTCTTCAGCGACTACGCCCAGACCGGGGCGCTCTTCGCCGGCGCGGGCCTGCTCTGCCTCGTCCTCGCCTTCCTGCTCGAGTTGAGCCGGCGGCGGCTCAGCCGCGGCATGGAATCGTCATCCGACGGCGTTCGGGTGGGTGGCTGAGATGCAAGCGCTCCTCAGGCGGCGTCGGCTCGCGATCTTCGCGCTCATCGTCGGGCTGCAGGTGCTGCTGCTGCTCGGGATCATCGTCAGCGAGGAACGGCGCCAGGCGGGCGTCGAGGTCGTCCTCGAGTCCCAGCCGGTCGACCCGCGCGATCCGCTCCGCGGCGACTATGTGATCCTCCGCTACCGCGCCGAGCAGCTGGACGATCTGCCCGGCCCCCAACCGCGATCCGGCCAGCAGATCTACGTGACCTTCGAGGATCGGGGCCGCTACTGGGAGCCGACCGCCGTCAGCACGCGGAACCTGGACCCGGACGAGTGGGGCCGCGGGCGGGTCGCGATCCGCGCTCGCGTCGTGAGCGCGGCGCCGCTCCGCGTCGAGTACCCCGATCTGGGCGAGTACTTCGTGCCGCAGGGCACCGGCGTGCTGCCGCGTCCGCCGGACGTCTACATCGCGGTCTCCCGCGACGGGGTCGCGCGCATCAGGTACCTCGAGGTCGACGGAGAGCGCTGGCCACCGAACTGACCCGCCCGGAGCGGCAGCGCCGGAGTGCGAACTGCACAACGTGCGCACCCCGACTGCGCGGTCAACGGTGCGATCACGTACCATCGCGACCGCACACGTCACAGCCGCACGGAAGGCGGGGCTCCGATGGCGAAGATCAACGGCGAGACCATCATCGCGCGCGCACTCAAGACGCAGGGCGTCGAGACCATCTACGGGGTGGTCGGCATCCCGGTCAGCGGCATCGCCGCCGCCGCCCAGCGCGAGGGCATCCGCTACTACGGCATGCGCCACGAGATGCCCGCCACCTACGCCGGGCAGGCCACCGGCTACCTCAACGGCCGCATCGGCGTCAGCCTCGTCGTCTCCGGGCCGGGCGCGCTCAACGCCGTCGGCGCCTTCGCCAACGCCTGGTCCAACCGCTGGCCGCTGCTCATGCTCGGCGGCGCCTCCGACGCGACCCGCGCCGACATGGGCGACTTCCAGGAGGCCGAGCAGGTCGCCGCGATGGCCCCCTACGCCAAGTACGCGCGCCGCGCCGAGAGCACCGAGCGCCTCCCGCTCTACGTCGCCGAGGCCGTGCGCAAGGCGATCAACGGCACCCCGGGCCCGTCCTACCTCGACCTGCCGGGCAACATCATCTTCGACGAGGTCGACGAGGAAGACGTCGAGTGGGCCCCGCGCGTGCCGGACCCGCCGCGCCTGCGCGCCGACGACTCCGCCGTCGCGGACGCCCTCGCCGCCCTCAAGACCGCCGAGCAGCCGCTGATCGTGATCGGCAAGGGCGTCTCCTTCGGCCGCGCCGAGGCGGAGATGCGCCGCTTCGTCGAGCAGACGGGCATCCCCTACCTCGCGATGCCGATGGCGCGCGGGATCCTGCCCGACGACCACCCGCAGTCGATCGCGGCGGCGCGCAGCTTCGTGCTGAAGAACACGGACCTCGTCTTCCTCGCCGCCGCCCGCCTCAACTGGATGCTGCACTTCGGCCAGCCGCCGCGCTGGCGGGACGACGTGCGAGTCGTCCAGCTCGACTCCAACCCCGAGGAGATCGGCGTCAACGTGCCCACCGAGGTCGGCCTCGTCGGCGACGCGAAGGTGACGCTCGGCCAGCTGCTCGACGCCCTCGACGAGGAGCCGTGGCAGTTCCCGCAGGACTCGGAGTGGCTGCAGACGGTGCGCTCCGAGGCGCGCAAGAACCAGGAGCTGGTCGAGGGCATGATCGGCGCCGGCCGCGATGGCGAACCGTTCGGCTACTACACCACGCTCGACATCGTGCGCCGGCTGGCGCCCCGGGACGCCGTGTACGTCACCGAGGGCGAGGGCACGATGGCGATCGGCCGCACGCTGCTCGACAACTTCGCGGCGCGCCAGCGGCTCGACGCCGGCAGCTTCGGCTCGATGGGCCTCGGTCACGGCTTCGCGGTCGCCGCCCAGGTCGAGAACCCGAACCAGCGCGTGATCTGCGTGCAGGGCGACTCGGCGTTCGGCTTCGCCGGCATGGAGTGCGAGGTCGCCGTGCGGCACGGGCTGCCGATCACCTGGATAGTGGTCAACAACAACGGCATCGGCGGGACGCCGCTCGAGCACTTCGAGCGCGAAACCCTGCCGCCGGGCGGCCTCAACCCCGGCACGCGCTACGACAAGGTGATGGAGGGCCTCGGCGGCGTCGGCTACCACTGCGAGACGCCGGAGCAGATCGAGGCGGCGCTGGAGGAGGCGCTGACGCTCGACGGCCCCTCGCTGATCCACGTCCCGATCGACCCGCAGGCGAAGCGCAAGCCGCAGGAGTTCCGCTGGCTCGCCCCGCGCTAGTGCGACCCGAAACGAAAGGACCGAAGCGATGACCGGCGACCCACTGCACACTCGGCTCTGCGAGGAGTACGGCGCCGAATACCCGATCGTCGCCTTCGCGCACACGCGGGACGTGACCGCCGCCGCCTCCAACGCCGGCGGCATCGGCGTCCTCGGCGCCAGCACGCACACCATCGAGGAGATGCGGGCCGACATCAGATGGATCAAGGACCGCGTCGGCGACCGGCCCTACGGGGTCGACATCACGATCCCCTCGTCCTACGTGCGCGGCAACCAGGAGGAGCTGGAGGCCCAGATCCCGCAGGGCCACCGCGACTGGGTCGAGCAGCTGATGCGGGACAACGACATCCCGGACCCGAAGGGACCGCCCCCCGAGGACGTGCGCCTGCGCGGCCTGCGCGACACGCGCACCAAGCTCGAGATCATGATGGAGGAGCGGATCCCGATCTTCGCCTCCGGCCTCGGCAGCCCCGCCTTCATCCTCGACGAGATGCACGACGCCGGCGTGAAGGTCTGGGGCCTGATCGGCCTCGCCCGGCAGGCCCGGCGTGAGCTGGAGGCCGGGCTCGACCTGCTGATCGCGCAGGGCCAGGACTCGGCTGGCCACACGGGCCGCATCGGCACCTTCTCGATCGTCCCCGAGGTGGTCGAACTGGCGCGCGAGTTCGACACGCCGATCCTCGCTGCGGGCGGCATCACCACCGGCCGCCACATCGTGGCCGCGCTCACCCTCGGCGCCGTCGGTGTGTGGACGGGCACGATGTGGCAGGCGACGCACGAATCGGCGACGGAGATGTGGGCGAAGCAGAAGCTGCTCGACGCGAAGGCGTCGGACGCCTGGGTCTCGACGGCGGGCGACGGCAAGCGCTCTCGAGGCGTGCGCAACCGCTACCTCGAGTCGTGGGAATCGGCGGACGCCCCGCAGCACCTGCCGATGCCGCTGCAGGGCCTGCTCAACAACAACCTGCGCCAGGCGATCGACGAGCACGAGCTGCGCGACTGGCAGGGCGTCGCCGCCGGCCAGGGCGTCGGCTTCATCCGCGAGATCAAGCCCGTCCGCCAGGTCGTCCTCGACCTGATCGAGGAAGCCTACGACGCCATCGAGGCGATGCAACTCGGTCCTGAGTAGGCGCCGCGGGCTTGCACCGCTGCCCGCTCGCCGGATTCTCCCTCACCCTCCGCCCTCTCCCGCGGGGAGAGGGGACCGGAACCACCCCCTGGGCCTTGGTGCGCCCTCCCTCTGATCCCCTCTCCCCCGGCGGGAGAGGGTTAGGGTGAGGGGGACTCCGGCGCAGCCGGAGCGTGCATCCCCGAGACTGTCGTCGCGCCTCGCACGCCGCCTGCCGTCGTTGGCCGCGCTGGCGCGCGGCGCCCCCTCACCCCCGGCCCTCTCCCGCGGGGGGAGAGGGGGCCGGATCCGCCCTCGGGGTCGGGTGTGCCCTCGAAGGCCGCGCTGCGGGCGACGGCCCATGGGGGGCGTGAGGGGCGAAGCCCCCCACAGGAAAGAAACTCCGAGGGCGGGTGGGTGGGCCAGAGCCGCGCGCAGCGCGTGCTCGTCCGGGATGGGGGTGTGGGGGGCGCAGCCCCCGACAAAGGGCACGCGCCTGCCCTCGAACCGTTCGTTACCCCTAGGGGCCTCCGGTGCGCCCTCGCTGGCCGCGCTGGCGCGCGGCACCCCCTCACCCCCGCCCTCTCCCGCGAGGGGCGAGGGGGCCGGATCCGCCCTGGGGAGCTGGGTGCGCCGTCACTGGTTGCGCCGCGGGCGACGGCCCATGGGGGGCGTGGGGGGCGAAGCCCCCCACAGGAAAGAAACTCCGAGTCAGGGCGTCTCGGGCGGGTCCATCATCCAGCGCGCGACGCGCGGCTCGCCCTCGGTGCGCGCCCAGTCCTCGGAGTCCGGGTCGGCGGCGAGCAGGCGCTCGGAGCCGCGGACCTGGCGACGCAGCCAGCGCACGTCCCACATGTTCGTCCCCGCGCCCTCGAGCAGCGCCTGGTGGGCGTCGCGGTAGACCTCGAGGGCGTCACGGAGGCGCGGATCGCCGGCGAGCGCCATCTCCGCCAGGCGGATCGCGCCGCCCGGATCGCCGCCGTCGAGCAACTCCCGCGCCCGGCGTGTGAGCGCCTCCGGCCCCGCGAGCGCGGCGACCTCGGCGTTGATCGAGGAGGGCGCGTCCGCCAGCAGCTCCGTGGTCGAGTCGAAGTGGAACCAGCCGCCGTAGGCCTCGAAGATCCCGCGCACGTCCCAGGCGACCTTGCCGTAGCGCTCGTCGACCTCGAGACCCTCGGGCAGCCGGATCTCGCGCATCAGCTCGTAGGGGTTCTTGCCGGCGTTCATGCCCTTCAAGGTCTCCTCAAGCACGTAGGCGACGGCGTCGCGCAGCCTCGTCAGCTCGCGCGCGATGTGATCGCGGCCGGCAATCGGGTCGAAGTGGCCGGTGATCAGCAGCTCCGGCTGCAGGTCGCGCAGCAGCTCGACGGTCTCGATGTAGGCGTCGGCGAAGCGGTACTTGTCGCCGCGGACCGTGTAGAGGTTCGGGAGGGTGGGGAAGAGCGGGCCGAGGATGTTGCCGCTGAAGAGGATGTCGTGCTGCGGCAGGTGCACGCAGGCGTTATCGATCGTCTCGCCGCCCGGCGCGTGGTGCAGCTCGAAGCGCAGCCCGCCGAGCTCGAAGGCGTAGTGCTGGTCGAAGGCGATGTCCGGAACCACCGGTTCGGGCGCGGTCACGCGCACGCCGCGGCCGAAGAAGACCCTGTTGCGCCAGTAGCGGTAGCCGGGGATGCGGCGGTCGTCCTCCTGGCAGCGCCGCAGGTTGCGCTGCGCGATCACCTGCACGCCCTCCGTGCGGTACTCGGGCACCCCGCCGACGTGGTCGACGTGCCCCTGCGTGAGCAGGATGTAGCGCAGCGGCCCATCGCTCACCTCGGCGAACTTGCGATGGTGCACGGGGGCCTCGAAGTCCATCCCGGCGTTGATCAGTACGTCGCCGTCCTCGGTGGTGACGTAGTAGCTGTTGCTGGTCCCGGCCGACATGTAGATGAACGGCGTGATCTGGACGGCGGGCCCGGGGTGGGCCGTCGTTGCGATCATCTCCATCGAGCCCGGTCGCTGCTCGGCCATCGTCCTGTCCTCCTCCGCTGCTCAGTCCGCCCGGCGGATCTGGAGCGTGACCATCCCCCGGGCGACGAGGTCGCCGTTGTCGTTGCGCACCTCGACGTCGATGAAGGCGACCCGCCCTCCGGCTCGCGTTACGCGGCCCTCGGCGGTGACCGCGCCGCCGGTGACCGCGGCGAGGTAGCTGACGTGCATGTCCGTGGTCGCGAGGCCGCGCCAGGGCGGCTCGTCCGCGCCTCGCAGCGTGCGGGTCGCCGAGGCGGCGGCGGAGTCGATCAGCGTCGCGATCGCGCCGCCGTGCAGCACGCGCCGCTCGCCGAAGGTGCGCAGGTCCTCGCGCATTCCGAGGCGCAGCCGTACCCGGCCGACCTCGGCGTCATCGAGCTCGATGCCGATCGTCTCCCAGAAGGGAACCTTGCCGATCAGCTCGATCAGTCGCGGCTCAATGCCGGTGTTGTCCGCCACAACCGCGCCTACGGGCGGCCGGCGCCGGGCACGTCGACGCGCACCGTCTCGATGAAGCCGCGCGTGCGGCCCGGCACGATCTTGCGCGTCGGACGGACCGAGGTGAGCAGGAACAGCGTCTGGCGGTCCTCGCCGCCGAGCATGCAGGCGACGCCGAGCTTGCCCTCCTGCAGCGGGATGCGGTCGGCGATCTCGCCGCCCTCGCGGACGCGCACGAACTCGTTGGTGTAGGGCGAGGCGACCCAGACCGCGATCTCGGCGTCGAGGCAGATGCCGTCCGGCATCGCGCTGCCGACCTCGGCCCAGACGCGCTTGTTGGAGAGCCCGCCGTCGTCGTCGATGTCGAAGGCGGAGAGCCGGTTGGCGTAGGTCTCGGCGAAGATCAGCGTGCCGCCGTCGGGGGTGATCACCAGCCCGTTCGGCGACATCACCCCGTCCGCCGCGAGGTGCGTCGAACCGTCGGGGTCGACGCGGATGATCTCGGAGGTCTCCGGGGTGTTCGCCACGCCGGCCTCCTGGAAGTAGGCGACGATGTGCGGGGCGAAGGGCCGCAGGTGGTCCGGCCGCGGCGTGTCCGGCGGCCCGCGCCGGCCGAGGCTGCTCACGTAAGCCCGCCCCGAGGCGTCCACGACCATGTCGTTGGGGTTCTCGGAGACGAGCCCGCTCAGGTCGGCGTACTCGCTGAGCGCGCCGTCGGCGATGCGCATCAGGCGCTTCTCCGTCATGTTCACGACGATCGCGCTGCCGTCGTCGAGGAAGCCCAGGCCGGAGGGGCGGAAGAAGCACTCCGCGACGACGTCCGGCTCGCCCTCGGGGGTGAGGGTCATCACGCGGTGCTGGTGCATCTCGGAGAACCAGAGCCGACCGTCGTGCCAGCGCGGCCCCTCGGGGAAGAGCAGCCCGTCCAGCAGCACCGATGGCGCATGCACAGGCGACATCGCAACCTCCTCGCAGCGCAGCTCGCGGCGTACCTGTCCGGCGTCAGCACGCTACGGCGCTCGCCGCCGCGCCGTCAACGCGGCGCGCGCCGCCTCGCCACCCGCCCCGCGCGACGCGCTATCCTCGCGGGCGACGAACGGCGGATGACGAGGGGAGCAGCCGTGAGCGATTCGAGCCGCATCGTGCTGCCCGCGCCCACCGGCGCGCCCTCGCGAGAGCACGCGCTGCCCGCCGCGCGGCCCGCCTCGCTCGCGGGCGCGCGGCTGCTGCTGATCGACAACGGGCAGGTGCAGCCTTCGCTGCCCCGCTACGGGCCGCTCGTCGAGTGGCTCGCCGAGGACCTCGCGGCGGTCGCGCCCGGCGTGGCGATCGATCGCCGCGACGAAGATCTGATCCAGTTCCAGGAGGACGAGCTCGCCGGCCTGCGCGGCGAGATCCTCGCTGGCGGGTACGACGGGCTGGTGATCGCGGTCTGCCACGCCGGGGTGACGGCGTCCTCGACGGTGCTTTCGCTCGCCCTCGAACGCGAGGGGCTGCCCTGCGTGCTGCTCGCCACCGGGCTGGGCGGCCCGCTTGCCGCGACGATGGCGGCGCACGACGTGCCCGGCCTCCCGGTCATCGAGGTGCCGTGGCTGCGCGGCATGGACGACGGGGCCGTCGCGGCCTCCCGCGCCGAGCGCGCGGCAGCCGTGGTGGCGGCGCTGACGACGCCGCCCGATCGCCTCGCCGCTGCGGCCGCGGACAACCCGGCCGTCGGCGACCCGGCCGCAGGTCTCACGGAGATCGAGGTCGACGAGGCCGACGCGAGCGCCGCGCTCTACGAGCGGTTCGAGCCGCTCCAGCTCGGCGACGGCTTCCCCGTTGTCGCGCCCACCGAGGAGCGTGTCGAGGCGATGCTTGCCGCCTCGCCGCTGCCGCCGGAGGAGACGCTGATCGGCCCGCCGATGCCCAGCGGGTCGTCGATCACGGTGCGCAACCTCGCGATCAACGCGGTGCTCGCCGGCTGCCGCCCGGCCTACTTCCCCGTGGTGCTGGCGGCGGTGCGGGCGATGGCCGCGCCGGAGTATCGCTTCTTCCACACCGCGATCACGACGCACCCCGGCGGTGTCGCGATCGTCGTCAGCGGACCGATCGCCGAGGAGCTGGGCATCGCCTCGGGGCAGGGCTGCCTCGGCCCGGGCTTCCGCGCGAACGCGACGATCGGGCGCGCGGTCAACCTGACGCTGATCAACGTCGCGCGCTCGATCCCGGGCCGCTCCAGCCTCGCCACGCACGCCTCGGCGGCGCAGTACTCCTACTGCTTCGCCGAGCGCCTCGAGGGCCACCCCTGGCAGCCGCTGCACGAGGAGCACGGGGACGCCTCGACGAGCACGGTCACGGTGCTCAAGTGCGAGCCGCCGCACAACGTGCTGAGCATGATCGGCACCAGGCCGGAGCAGATGCTGACGGCGACCGCCTCGGTCGCGGCGACCCTTGGCACCAACACCTTCCGCTACCCGGGCGACCACCTCGTGATCATGAATCCGGTGGATGCCGCCAACCTCGCCGACGAGGGCTGGACGAAGGACGATGTGCGGCAGTTCCTCTTCGAGCACGCGCGCGTCGATCGCTCGGAGCTACCGGAGAAGCGCTACACGCTTTCCTCGCCGACCTGGTTCGAGCACACCGATCGCGTGCCGGTGGTGCGCACGCCCGAGGAGTTCCACATCGTCGTCGCGGGCGGGATCGGCGCGCAGTTCATGATCGCGCCGCCGTGGGGCCTCAGCCGCGCCGTCACGCGACCGATCGAGACGACGTAGCAGCAAGGGGACCTGCATGGAGATCGGCATCGGCGTCAAGTTCAAGCGCGCCCCGGACGCCGCGCAGAGCTGGTCCGAGGTCTACGAGGAGTGGATCGAGTACGCGCGCGCCGCGGACCGCCTCGGCTACGACTTCATCGTCGTGCCGGAGCACCACTCGGTCGCGATCGGCTACAACCCGACGCCCTTCCTCACGCTGACCGCGCTCGCGCGCGAGACCGAGCAGATCCGCCTCGCGACGCAGCCGCTGCTGCTCCCGCTCTATCACCCCGTGCACGTCGCCGAACAGCTCGCCGTCCTCGACCTGCTCTCGAACGGGCGGGCGATGCTCGGCATCGGCGTCGGATACAGGGAGGGCGACTTCGAGGCGTTCGGCGTGCCGCGCCGCGAGCGCGGTGATCGCACGGACGAGGCGCTGACGATCCTGCTCGGCTCGCTGCGCGAGCGCGGCTTCAGCCACGCGGGTCGCTACCACAGCGCGAGCGGCGTCGACCTCCTCCCGCCGCCCATCCAGCGGCCCCACCCGAAGGTCTACGTCACCGCGCGCAGCCGGCGGGCGCTCGCGCGCGCGGTGCGCTTCGGCCTCGGCGTGAACACGCTGCACCGCGAGGCGATCGGCAGCGGCGTCTACGCCGACTACTGCGAGCTCGCCGAGGAGCACGGCGTGGACCCGGCGACGCTCGACTTCACGATCGTGCGCAACGGCTACATCGCGGCGAACGCCGCCGAGGCGGTGCGCATCGGCGCGCCGTTCATCGAGGGCCGGACCGAGTACATGGCCGCCGGCGAGTTCGCCGGACGCGACGAGTACCCTCGCGACGTCACGCAGGTGGCGGCGGACTCGGGCGCCTCGTTCGCGACCGAAGGCGAGCTGATCGGCACGCCCGCGATGTGGATCGAGGCGATGCAGGCGGACATCGAGGCGCTGTCCGGGCCGATCCCGTTCACGGGCTGGACGCTGGGCATCCGTCCGGAGGGCATGTCCCTCGAGGACGGCCTCGCCGCCCTCGAGCTGTTCGCCACCGAGGTGCTGCCCTGGGCGCACGCGCAGGAGCCGCGCTGACGCCTCGCTGAGTCACCTGGGCGTGAGCGAGAGGACGAGCGGGCTCCCGGAGAACGCCCATGCCCGAGCCCACCTCCAGCACGGACCCCGGGGGCGAGCAGGATAGCCACGCGTCGGCGTCCGCCGGCTCCGGGCCCGAGCCGCAGCGCCGGCCGCAGTGGACCTCGCAGCGCGCCTTCGTAATCGCCTCGATCGCCGGCGCGGTGGGACTGGGGAACCTCTGGCGCTTCCCCTACATGGTCGGCCTCAACGGCGGCGGCACGTTCATCGTTGCCTACGCGGTGTCGATCTTCGCGATCGGGCTTCCGCTCTTCATCCTCGAGAGCAGCGCGGGCAGCCTTGTCGATCGCGGACCGGTGGGGGTGTTCCGCCGCGCAGTGGCGCGCGGCGGCCGCGCGTTCGGCTGGGTGATCGTGGCGGTGGCCGTCGTGATCATGAGCTACTACTTCGTGATCACGGGCTGGACGCTCGGCTACTTCGTTGACGCCGTGCGTGGCGATCTCCGGCCGTTCGGCGACTTCACGACAGGCTATCGCTCGGTCTGGTGGTTCCTTGCCGTGGGCGTGCTGGTGTACTTCGTGCTGTGGCGCGGCACTGGAGGCGTGGAGCGACTGGGAAGTTCCTGCTCCCGGTGCTCGTGCTTGCCGTGGCGGTACTCGCCGTGTACGCCCAGACACTCGACGGAGCCTCCGAGGCCCGCGCGTTCTACGGCTCCTTCGATCTGGCGCTGTTCCTGGAGCCGCGCACCTGGCAGATGGCGATGGGGCAAGCCTTCTACTCGCTTGGAGTCGGCACAGGGCTGCTGATCACCTACGGGAGCTACGTGCCGCGCAACGTCAACATCGTCACGTCGTCGGCTGCCGTGGCGCTGACGAACGCGGCCATCTCGCTCACCGCCGGCCTCGCCGTGTTCTCGATCGTTTACACCTTCGGACTCGCGCCCGACGCGGGCAGCCAACTCTCGTTCACGGCCTTCCCCGTCATCTTCGACCACCTGGGAGGCGGGCGGATCCTCGCGGCCGTCTTCTTCGGGCTGCTGTTCGCGGCGGCGTTCAGCTCCTGCTACAGCGCCCTGATGGTGGCGATCGCGCCGCTGCGCGACGAGTTCCGCCTGCCCGCCAGCGGGGCCGCCGCGCTCACGGTGGGGGTTACGTTGGCGCTGGGGCTGCCGTCGGCGCTGAGCTTCACGTCTGCCGGGCTCGCGCCGGGCGGCACGCCCGTGCTGGACTGGGTGGACCGCCTTGCAGGTTCGGGCGTGGTGGTGGCGCTCGGCATCACGGGGGGCGGCCCTGATCGCGTGGCGCCTGCCCAAGTCCAGCCTGGTAACGGAGATGACGGCGGGCGAGTGGCGGATCGGTCCTGTGCGGCTCACCCCGTACGGGATCGTCGAGGTTGCCCGCTTCATGCCGGCCGCCGCGATCGTGCTCCTTGTCATCACCGCGCTGGTGTAGCGTCCGCACGGAGCGGCGGTCCCTCGCCACCGGAGTCGCGGCGCGCCGGCTCGGCCCCGCCGCGGTCCGGCTATAGTGCGCGGGCGAGGCACGGCCGGCCGGCGTCGGCGAGAGGGGAGCACCATGGCAGGGGCACTGGACGGCATTCGTGTCGTCGACTTCGGGCACTACATCGCGGGACCGCTCGCGGGGATGCTGCTCGCCGACCAGGGCGCCGACGTGGTCAAGATCGACCCGCCCGGCGGCCCGCGCTGGGACACCCCGGCCAACGCCACCTGGAACCGCGCCAAGCGCAGCATCACGCTCGACCTCAAGGACGCGGAGGACCTCGAGACCGCGCGCCGCCTCGTGGCGGGCGCCGACGTGCTGATCGAGAACTTCCGGCCGGGCGTGATGGACCGCCTCGGCCTCGGCGCGGACGCGCTGATCGAGGCCAACCCGCGGCTGATCTACTGCTCGATTCCCGGCTTCGCCGCCGACGATCCGCGCGCCGGCGTGGCCGCCTGGGAGGGCGTGGTCGGCGCCGCGACCGCCACCTACACGAACGCGGGCGACGGCCTCGCGCGCGCCGACAACCCCGTGGTGACGGCTGTGCCGATCTCCTCCGCGTACGGCGCCTTCCTCGGCGTGGTCTCGATTGCGATGGCGCTCAACGCGCGCGAGCGCGACGGCGCCGGGCAGCGCATCGAGGTACCGCTGTTCGACGCCACGTTCGCGGCCATCGGGTCGAGCGGTCTGCGCGTGCACGACCCCGCGAAGCGCTCGCCCGAGCGCTCCGCCGGCTGGGTGCGCCAGTACGAGTGCAGCGACGGCCGCTGGGTGCAGTTCCACGCCGCCAACCAGCGCTTCGTCGACCGCTTCATCGACAAGGCCGGCCTCGGCGCCTGGCGCGAGGAAGGCCTGCACATCAGCGAGGAGGTCGCGAAGGACCCGGAGAAGAGCGCGGAGCTGCTGCGGCGGATGACCGCGCTCATGAAGACGCGCACGGCGAAGGAGTGGGAGCAGTTCGTCAACGACGCCCTCGTCTGCTGCTCGGTCATCTACGAGTCCAGCGAGTGGATGCGTCACGAGCACGCTCGCACCTCGAAGCAGGTCATCGAGGTCGAGGACCCCGGCTACGGCACGATGCTGCAGCCCGGCGTGAACCCGCGCCTCTACGGCTCGCCGGGCAAGGTCCGGGGAGCCGCCTCGCCACCCGACGCTGACCGCGACGAGGTGCTCGGGCCCTGGCTCGAGGCCGCGCCGGAGCCGTCGTCTCCGCCGCAGACGCGGCTGCTGCGCAAGGCGCTCGAGGGCCTCAAGGTGCTCGACCTCTGCATCATCCTCGCCGGGCCCACCTGCGGGCGCACGCTCGCCGAGTTCGGGGCCGAGGTCGTGAAGATCGACGACCCGAATCGCGCCGGCGGCGTGCGCATGCACAACGACGTCAACCGCGGCAAACAGAGCATGCTGCTGGACCTCAAGACCGAGGAGGGCCGTGAGCTGTTCTGGAAGCTCGCCGAGGAAGCCGACGTGGTCGTCCAGAACCTGCGCGGCGGCCGCATCGAGGTGCTGGGCCTGGACTACGAGGAGCTGCGCAGACGCAACCCGAACGTTGTCTACGCCTCGATCAACGCCTACGGGCACGAGGGACCGTGGGAGGAGCGCCCCGGCTGGGAGCAGCTCGCGCAGGCGGCGTCGGGGATGCAGGCGCGCTTCGCGAGCGACCGGCCCTACCGCCAGGCCTTCCCGATCAACGACTACGGCACGGGGCTGATGGGCGCCTACGGCGTCGCGCTGGCGCTGTTCCACCGCCAGCGCAGCGGCGAGGGCCAGCACGTCAAGGCCGCGCTCGCCTACACGGCCTGCACGCTGCAGTCGCCGTTCTTCCAGGACTACGAGGGCAAGGTCTGGGACGAGCCGCGCGGCCAGGAGACGCTCGGCTGGACGCCGCTCCAGCACCTCTACCGCGCCAGCGACCGCTGGCTCTTCCTCGGCGCCACGGCCGGCCAGTTGCGCGCCATCGGCGAGGTCGAGGGCCTCGAGGGCGCCGCGGGGCTCGAGGGCGACGCGCTTCGCGAGTTCCTCGCCGAGCGTATCGCGCAGGCGACGGCGGACGAGTGGACGGAGCGGCTGACGGCAGTCGGCGCCGGCGCGGCGCCGGTGCGCACCGTGCGCGAGCTGATGACCGACGAGTGGGTGCAGGAGCACGGGCTGAGCCTCACGCGCGAACACGCGGAGATCGGCCTCGTCACCACCAACGGCCCCTCACCGCGGCTCTCGCGGACGCCCCCGGAGCCGGGCGACCCGGCCTCCAAGCCGGGCTCGGACGCGCGGGAGGTGCTTGAGGCGCGCGGCCTCGCCGAGGACTACGAGCGCCTGCTGGCCGAGGGCGTGATCGCCGTCGACGGCGTCGTCGCCAGCTAGCGGCGACGGAAGGGAGCGGAAGCGTGCGCTACATCATCTACGGAGCCGGAGGCGTCGGCGCCACGATCGGCGCCCGGCTCTTCCACGGTGGGCACGACACCGTGCTGATCTGCCGCGGCGACCACCTGACTGCGATCCAGGAGCGGGGCCTCGAGTTCGTCACCCACGACCTCGGGACGATCAACCTGCAGATCCCCGCCGTCGGCCATCCGAACGAGCTCGAGTGGACCGAGGACGACGTCGTGATCCTCGGGATGAAGACGCAGGACACCGAGGGCGCCCTGCTCGACCTCGAGGCGTCGGCGGGCGGGATCGAGCCGCCGATCATCTGCGCGCAGAACGGCGTCGAGAACGAGCGGCGCGCGCTGCGCCGCTTCCCGCGCGTCTACGGCATGGTCGCGCGCCTGCCCGGCACCTACCTCGAAGCCGGTGTGATCGAGAACCACGCGCGGCCGGTCGGCGGGCTGCTCGACGTCGGGCGTTACCCCGAGGGCAGCGACGAACTGATCGAGCAGGTCTCCGCGGACCTGCGCTCCAGCAACTTCGCCTCACGCGTCGAGACGCGGATCACGCGCTGGAAGTACGCCAAGCTGATCCGCAACCTCGCGAACGGTCTCGTCGGCTGCGTCGGTATCGACGTGGACGTGGACGACTTCCGGCGGGCGCTGGTGAAGGAGGCGCTCACGGTCTACGACGCGGCAAACCTCGACTACGCGAGTCCGGCCGAGGAGGCCGAGCACCGCGATGTGGACGGCTACGTGACCGAGGCGATCGGCGACAGCCCGCGGCTCGGCAACTCGAGCTGGCAGAGCCTGATCCGCGCCACCGGCACGATCGAGACGGACTACCTGAACGGCGAGATCGTGATGATCGGCATCGAGGCCGGCGTGCCCACGCCCTACAACCGCGTGATCCAGCGCGCCTCGGCGTGGATGGCGCGCGAGCACAAGCAGCCGGGCGCGCTCACCCTCGAGGACCTCGAGCGCATGGTCGAGGAAGAGAAGGCGGCGGCCGGGAGTTAGGCGCCGCCGAGCACGATCTGGCGGCTGCCGAGCGGCTGGACGGGGCGGTTGGTAGGCCCGCCGCCCAGCGCCAGCAGCGCGTCGACCTGCTCCTGCGAGATCGTTCGCGGCTCACGCATCACGTGCCAGGCGACGCCCTCGTGGCAGGGCGGGGTCGTCAGGGATCCGGCATAGGCGTAGTAGGCGGACCCGTCCGGGACGCAGGCGCTCGCATTGAGGGCTACGCCCCCCGCTACGGTCTCACCCGTCGCCGGTGCGGCATCGAGGATCGCCCGCACGATCGGGCTGGCCCCGCCCGGTTCGAACAGCAGCCCCACGACCGCGAGCGCTCCGTCGGTGTCCCTGTGCACCAGGTGCAGTTCGGCCGCGAACTCGACGCCCTCGACGCGGTGCTCCGAGGGCGCGTGCATGTGCAGCGACGCCAGCTCGTAGGTGCGGTCGTCCGACACCAGGGTGTTCCCCGCCTCGAAGTCCACGTGCACGGCTTTCCCGTCGTTGCGAGCGGCTGTCGCCTCGCCGTCGTACGAGAACAAGAGCGGCCCGAGCTCGCCGGGCTCGTAGCCGGTGATGTCGACCGGCGACTGTTGCTCGCCGCGACATGCTGCGTAGGCCTCGGACAGCGACGCCCAGTGCTCCGGCCCGATCGGCCCCGCGTATCCCCACTCCGCCGAGTAAGTAGCCATCTTATCCGTCTCCGATTCCGCTCCCGGCGCCTCGGCTGTGCGATCCTCCTCATCACAGCCGATCAACGCCCCGATCGCGAGCGCCGCGCCGCCGAGCAAGCCCCGTCGAATCACCGTCCGCCTGTCCACTGGAAGCCGCCTACCCGTCGATCTGCGCGAGGCCGGCCTTCGCGCGCATCGCGTTGATCGTGCGGCGCAGGCCCTCGCGCAGGGAGAACGCCGGCTCGTAGCCGATCTGCTCCGTGGTCGTCGAGAGGTCGTAGCCCGCCGAGCCGTCGCGGATCCCCGGTTGCACCCGGATGTCCGCGTCCGGCAGCAGTTGCTGCACGATCGCCGCGGCGTCGCGCAGCACCACGTCCTCGCCGCCGACGGTGAGGCCGGCCGGCTCCGTGCCGAGCGTCTGGCTCGCGAGCACGACGGCGCGCGCGACGTCCTCGACGTAGACGAGGTTCTGC
Organism: Dehalococcoidia bacterium; assembly: GCA_965207415.1. Taxonomy (GTDB): domain Bacteria; phylum Chloroflexota; class Dehalococcoidia; order UBA2979; family UBA2979; genus VXMT01. The sequence continues at coordinate 1,282,455 of CBDBMD010000003.1, read as the reverse complement.
ACGTCGTCGCCGTAGGGAACCTCGGCAGGCTCGTCGAGCGCCGGCTTCTCGATCAGCTCGGTGAGGTGCACGGCGCGGCTGCCGCGCTCGACGGTCAGTGCCTTGCCGTAGCCGTAGACGACCGAGAAGCGCAAGCCGACCGCGTCGAGCTGCCGCTCGCGCCGGTAGTTGAGCGTGAGCTGCTCGAGGAAGGTCTTGCACGCGCCGTAGAGGCGCACCGGGGCGTGGTAGTCGTCGTTCGCGATGCCCTCGCCGGAGCGCACGCTGGTCGGCCCGAAGACGGCGATCGAGCTGGCCCACACGACCTTCTCCGCGCCTACCTCGAGCGCCGCCTCGAAGGCGTGGATCGTGCCCTCGATGTTGACCTGCACGGTGCGCAGCGGGTTGAACTCGCTGCCCGCACCGAGCGTCGAGGCGAGGTGCACGACGCGCTCCGGCTGCGCCTCGCGGAAGGTGCGCAGCAGCAGCGGCAGGTCGCGCACGTCGCCGGAGACGATGCGCACGTCGTGCGGCGGCTCGCCGAGCACGTCCTCGAGGAACGCGAGGTTGGGCTGGAGGTCGTAGATGGTGACGTCGTGCCCAGCCTTCAGCAGGTCGCGCACAACGTACGCGCCGACGAAGCCGGTGCCTCCGGTGACCACGTAACGCATCGAGGCCTCTCCTCTCTCTAGCCAGGCGTCGCTAGCCGGGCGCCGCGCCGGCCTCGACGGCTGCGGGCGCCGGAGCGGGCCGGCCGTCGCGGAAGCGCGGCGCGACTTCCGTAGCGAACAGCTCGAGCGAGCGCTGGACCCGTTCGAACGGGACGCCGGGGATCGTGAAGCGCCCGAAGATGTGCTCGACGCCCTGGTCGCGCAGCGCCTGCACCTGCCCCGCGACCGTGTCCGGCGATCCGAAGAGCTGCGGGACGTCCGTGCGAGCAGCCTCGCCGCTGGCCAGCTCGCGCTGCTGCCAGCGCTGCACCCAGTGCTCGTAGCCCTCGGGCACCTTGCCGTCGCGCCCGATCGGCGAGCCGACCGCACGCAGCACGCGCAGGCTCCACGAGGCGTCGACGCGCTCGAGTTCGGCGTGCGCGGCCTCGTCGCTCTCGGCGACGAAGACGTTTTGCAGGCAGGGCAGGTCATGGCCCTCGGGGTCGCGGCCGTGTGCGCGCATCCGCTCGCGCCAGTGCGCGATCACCTCGGGCGCGCGTCCCAGCACGTCGGTCGGGCCGCCGACGATGACGGGCAGCCCGCGGCTCGCCGCGAGGTCGATGCTGGCCGGGGTCGTGCTGACGGCCTGGTAGACCGGCGGGTGCGGCTGCTGCAGCGGCTTCGGGTAGACCGTGATCGCATCCTCGGCGGCGATGCGCACGTGCTCGCCCTCGTAGACCAGCGGCTCGTCGGTCCAGGCGCGCACCATCACGTCGAGGCTCTCGATGAAGCGGGCGCGCGCCTCGTCGATGTCGACGCCGAGGCCGGCGAACTCGCGCTGCTGGTAGCCGATGCCGACGCCCACGTCGACGCGGCCGCCGCTGAGGTGATCGACGATCGCGACCTGCTCGGCGACACGCACGGGGTTGTGCAGCGGCAGCACGATCACCGCCGTGCCGATGCGAATGCGCTCTGTCCTCGCCGCGATGTGGGCGGCCATCACCATCGTGTCGGCGAGGATGCCGTGGCGCGAGAAGTGGTGCTCGCCGAGCCAGAAGCTGTCGAGGCCGAGGCGGTCGGACTGCACCGCGAGCTCGACCAGCTGCGCGAGCACCTCGCCGTGGCTTTCGCTCTCGTGCCAGGAGCCGAAGCTGAAGCCGCCGAAGCGCATCCGGGCCTCCTCCGTGCGCCCCGTCCGGTCTCGCCGCCGGTGACGCGTGGCGATGATACCCCGCCCTCGCGGCTCGTCGGGTTGCCTCGTAGGCAACGCCGGCGGCGACCTGTCAGAATGCGCCCGGCGACTGCGAGGAGCCGGCGATGGCGACGTACTTCCTGCTGCTGACGATGACGCCCGAGGGCCGAGCGGCTTCGCTCGAGGATCCCGAGCGCCTGCTGCGCATCGAGGCGGAGATCCAGGCGGAGGGCGTCGAGACGCTCGGTCTCTACGGCGTGCTCGGGGAGTACGACTTCGTGAGCGTTGTCGAGGCCAGCGACAACGAGTCGATCGCGAACTTCTCGCTCGAGCTGGGCGTGCGCGCCGGCGCGCACATCACGACGATGCCGGCGATCCCGATCGGCCGCTTCGAGCGCCACGAGCCGCGCGGACCCGGCTCAGGCTCGACCGGTATCGAGTTGGAGCTGCCGGAGGCTATCGCCGGTTCGGGCGAGGGACGCGACCCCGGAGGGGCCGCGCCCGTCTAGCCTCGCCCGGCGCTGTCGCTCGCCTCGCCGCTAGCCGCCGACGAGTGGCAGCGCCAGTTCGTCCTTGGACCAGGGGCTGCCGCCGCCGACGAGCAGCTCGTTCAGCTCGCGGTCGTAGAAGAACTCGCTCTCGCCGAAGGCCGGCTCGAGCTCGTCGAGCCAGCTCGCGGTCTCGCTGTAGCGGGCGAAGAAGGGGCGGCCGACCCAGTCCGGGTTCCGTCCCTGCAGCATGCGCAGCACCATCACGCGCTCGCCCGCCGCCTCGGTGACGCCGAGCACCTGCACCTTGCCCGGTGTGGCCGACATGCTCGGCCCGCGCACGGTGCGGGCGACGCCGCTGACCTTCGAGTAGGCCTCGCGGAAGATCTCCCAGCAGCGCCAGAGCGGCAGCTCGAAGTAGCGCTTCGCCCCGGTGTCGCGCGCCACGAAGAGGTAGTAGGGGATGCAGCCCGTCTGGGCCTGCAGCCGCCACATCCGGGCGAGCGCGTCCGGGTCGTCGTTGATGTGCTTCAGCAGCGGCGTCTGGGTCCGAATCTGCGCGCCGGTCTCGCGCAGCACGCGGATCGCCTCGAGGGCGGGCGGCGCCTCCACCTCCACCGGGTGGTTGAAGTGCGACATCATCGCCAGCTGGCGGCCGGAGGCGACCACCTTGCGGAACAGCTCCAGCAGCTCGTCGGCGTCGTCATCGGAGATCAGGCGGTGCGGCCAGTAGGCGAGCGCCTTCGAGCCGATCCGAATCGTCGAGATGTTCGGGGCGCGGCCGGGCTCGAGCAGCGGCTCGATGTAGCCGCGCAAGATGCGCGTCTTCATGATCAGCGGGTCGCCGCCGGTGAAGAGGATGTCGCTGATCTCGGGGTGCTCCTCGACGTAGTCGCGCAGCAGCTCGCCCTCGCGCATCGCGAACTTGAGGCCCTCCATGCCGACGAACTGCGGCCAGCGGAAGCAGAACGTGCAGTAGGCGTGGCAGGTCTGGCCCTGGCTGGGGAAGAACAGCACCGTCTCGCGGTACTTGTGCTGCATGCCCTGCAGCGGCTTGCCGTTGAGCATGGGCACGTTGTGCTCCATCTGCCCGGCGGGGTGCGGGTTCAGGGTCAGCCGGATCTCGTTCGCCGCCGCGCGCACCTCGGCGTTGTCCGCGCCCCTCGCGAGCAGCGAGGCCATCTGGTCGTAGTGCTCGGGGTCGAGCATGTCGCGCTGCGGGAACGTAAGCCGGAACATCGGGTCCTCGGGCACGCGGTCCCAGTCGATCAGGTGGTCCATGACGTAGCGGTTGGACTTGAACGGCAGCACCTGCGCGACGACGCGAATGTCCTGCCGCAGCTCCTCGGAGATGCCCTGGATCTGGGGCACCTTCTCGAAGTTGCGGATGTTGATCGCCTCGTATGGCTCCTCGAGGATTTCCGCGGCCTCGGCTGCCGCGCCGTTGCCGGGCAGGACGGCTGAAAGCTGGGTTGGGGACTCGATAGCCATTGCGGCCTCCTCTATCGCTGCGCGTGCGGCGGTACGCCGCACGACGTGCTGGGTTGGCGATACCGGAACGACCGTGATTGCCTGCCGGGCGCTGTGCGCCGGGCAGGCCCTGCGGGGGCCGCCCCAAGTGCGCCTACGGGGTTAGCTGACGGGTTCGGCGCTTAGGTCGCCTACCGGGGGCGCGAGGCCGCTCAGTGCCTCGTTGCCGCCGGATTCACCCCTGCGGTTGGTTCCCCCGCCCCCGTCCCTTCCGCGAACGAGGTTCGGCTGCGTCGCGGGAACCCGTCGGCTCCCTGCAACTCCAATACAACAGGGCCGCCGCCCGCCCGTCAAGCGCCCGCGAGCGTGCTACCGTCCCGCCATGCCCGACTGGCCCTTCGAACCGCCGATCAGCCCGATGGAGGCGCGCGTCCGCGAGCGGATGCCGGAGCCGCCCGGCTGGGCCTACGAGCCCAAGTGGGACGGCTTCCGCGCCCTCGCCTGGTCCGGCAGCGGAACGACCGAGGCGCGCCTCGACAGCCGCAACCGGAAGCCGCTGCTGCGCTACTTCCCCGAACTCGCCCCCGCCTTCGAGGCCCTGCCCTCGGGCACCGTCGTCGACGCCGAGGTGCTGGTCGTGATCGGCGACGCGAGCGACTTCGACGCGCTCCAGCAGCGCGTCCACCCCGCCGCCTCGCGGATCGAGCGGCTCTCCGGGGAGACACCGGCCTGCCTCGTCGCCTTCGACCTGCTGGCCCACGAGGGCGAGGACCTGCGCGAGCAGCCCTTCGCCGAGCGCCGCGAACGCCTCGCCGCGCTGCTCGGCGGCCTCGAGGAGCCGTGGCGCCTGACGCCCTCGACAGACGACGTGGAGACGGCGCGCCGCTGGTTCGAGGAGTTCGAGGCGGCCGGCTGCGACGGCATCGTCGCGAAGCGCCTCGATGGGCGCTACGTCGAGGGCAAGCGCGAGCTGCTGAAGATCAAGCGCCGCCGCAGCGTCGACGCCGTGGTCGGCGGCTACCGCCTACACAAGCAGGGCGACCGCCTCGGCTCGCTGCTGCTCGGCCTCTACGACGAGGCGGGCGCGATGCACTTCGTCGGTCACACCTCGGGCTTCCCGGATGAGCAGCGAGTCGCGCTGCTGGAGCAGTTCTCGGCGCTGGCAGCCGAGGACAGCTTCGGCGAGGCGGCGCGCCGCCCCGGCGCGGAAAGCCGCTGGTCCGGCGGGCGTGACACCTCGTGGACGCCCGTGCGGCCCGAGGTGGTCGTGGAGGTCAGCTACGACCAGATCAGCGGCGGCCGCTTCCGCCACGCCACCCGCTTCGAGCGCTTCCGCCCCGACAAGGACCCCGAGGACTGCACGTTCGGCCAGCTCGCGCGCGACGAGGGCCCCGGCTTCCTCGAGATCATCGAGCGCTAGCCTCGCCGCGCACCCCGCCGGCCGCGCAACGGACCCTGCGAGGGCGAGCGCGCGTCGCCTGCGGGGGGCTGCGCCCCCACACCCCCATCCCCGGTCAAGCGGGGGCTGCGCCCCGCTCCGGCCCACCCGCCCGCCCTCGGATGTTCTCGCTGTGGGGGCTGCACCCCCACGCCCCCACCCGGAGCCTCGAGGGCGCACGACGCTTCGACGCCCGGGTTCGGCCCCGTCCCCTTCGCGAGACCTTTGCAGAACCGTCATTCCGGCTCGCCTCCCGTCATTCCGGCTCCCCCTTCTCGTCATTCCGGCGAAAGCCGGAATCCAGGGGCGGTGGGCAGCCCCGATGCGTCGGCCTCCCGCGAGCGCGATCCCCCGGCGGGCGGTATCGTGCGCCGCGCGGGGCAACGGAGGGGCCGGGCGATGGTGGACAGACCGAGCGGGCAGAAGGAGACGATGGCGCCGTATCGCGTGCTCCCGGCACCCGACGCGCTGACCGAGCCCTACTGGGAGGCCGCGCGGCGTGAGGCGCTCGCGATCCAGCAATGCCAGGGCTGCCTGCGTTTCCATCATCCGCCCGTCTATTTCTGCACGAACTGCCACGACGAGGCCGCCGAGCTCGCCTTCGCCGACGTGAGCGGACGGGGCGCCGTCTACAGCTACTACATCCACGAGGACTCCGACATCCGCGCCTTCGGTGAGAAGACGCCGTACCCCGTGGTGATGGTGGAGCTCGAGGAGCAGGCTGGGCTATTCGTCCTCGCGAACCTGCTCGACTGCGACTACGGCGAGATCGCGGCCGGGATGGGCGTCGAGGTCGTCTTCGAGCGGGCGAGCGACGAGATCGTGTTCCCGCAGTTCCGTCCCGCGCGCGAAGGGTCGGGGTAACGCCATGGCGATCGAGTTCGCACCCGGCAAGCGCCCCTGCTTCATCGGCGTCGGCTATAGCCCCTGCCACCGCTATGCCCCTCGCTCGCTCGGCGGCATCGCGTACGAGGCGGTCACGAACGCGGTGGCGGACGCGGGCATCGAGCTGGCGCAGATCGACGGCATCGCCGTCTACCCGAACCCGCTGGGGGTCAACCGCGGGATCGTCGGCCACGACGTCATCCCCGCGACCTACATGATGCGGATGCTCGGCCTTCCGAACGTGCGCTGGTTCAACCAGTCGAACTGGTCGATGATCGCCGCGAGCGTGATCGAGGCGGCGAACGCGCTCGCCAGCGGAGCCTGCGACTACGCCCTCGTCTACCGCGCGCTCCACCACCCTGCGGGCGTCCGCTACCACGACAACCCGGCGACGACCGCGGGCGGCGAGAACCAGTTCACCGTCCCCTACGGCCACGGCGGCGGCGGACCGCGCCAGGCGCTCCACTTCCAGCGCTACCTCGAGAAGTACAACGCGCCTCGCGAGGCGCTGGCCGACGCCGTGCTCAACGCCCACAAGAACGCCCAGCTCAACGAGAACGCCGCCTGGTACGGGCGCGAGATCACGCGCGACGACTACCTCAACGCCCGCATCATCTCCTGGCCGATGAGCCTCTTCGACTACGACATGCCCGTCGACGGCGCCGGCGCCGTGATCATGACGACCGAGGACCGCGCACGCGGCACGCCCCACCCCGGCGGCTACATCGCCGGCCACGCCATGACGCCACACAACCTCGAGCGCGGCGGGATCATCGAGTCGCTCGAGGATCTGTACGAGATGGACGGGCTGCACGCGGAGAACCTCTATCGCAGCGCCGGCCTGGGCCCCGAGGACGTCGACGTCCTGCACCTCTACGACGGCTTCAGCCCGATGATGTGGACGCGGATGGAGACCTTCCGCTTTTGCGGCGAGGGCGAGGCCCACGCCTGGGCGGCGGCCGAGCGCCTCGCGCTGGACGGGGACCAGCCCTTCAACACCTCCGGCGGCAACCTCGGCGAGGGTCGCCTGCACGGCATGGCTCACGTCGCGGAGACCGCCCGCCAGATGATGGGCACGGCCGGTCCTCGCCAGGTCGCGGACGCCGAGGTCGCGCTCTGCGAGGTCGGGCCGTTCGCGATGGGGGCGAGCTTCATCTGCACCCGCGAGTAGCGGAGGAGGGTCGCCCGTGTCCGGACCGCTGAGCGGCATCGTCGTGATCGAGGCCGCCAACTGGCTGGCCGCGCCGAGCACCGGCGCGCTGATGGCGGACCTCGGCGCGGACGTCGTGAAGGTGGAGCCGCCGGGCGGCGACCCCTTCCGCGGCTACGACCAGCGCGCGAGCGGCTACGACCACGACTTCGCGCTCAACTACGCCTTCGAGCTCGACAACCGCGGCAAGCGATCGATCACCGTCGACCTCACGAGCGAGGACGGCCCCGGCCTGGTGCGGCGGCTCTGCGAGCGCGCCGATGTCTTCCTGACCAACCTCACGCAGCCCCGCCGCGAGCGCTACGGACTCACCGAGGACGCGTTGCGCGCCGTCCACCCCTCGATCATCTATGCCTCCCTCACCGGCTACGGGACGCGCGGCCCGGACGCGGAGCGGGCGGGTTTCGATTACTCGGCGTTCTGGGCGCGCGCCGGGGTGATGGCGGCGCTGCAGCAGCCGCCGGGCTCGCCCCCGCCGCTCAACCGGCCGGGCCAGGGCGATCACATGACGAGCGTCACCCTGCTCGCCGCCGTGCTCGCCGCCCTCCGGCTGCGCGACCAGAGCGGCGAGGGGCAGTACGTGGAAGTCACCCTGCAGGGCACCGGGCTGTGGAGCGTCGGCACGGACTTCTCCGCCGCGCTCGTCGCCGGCCAGGCCGCCCCGAGGCACGATCGCGAGGCGCCGCCGAACCCGATCTGGAACTCGTACCAGACGAAGGACGGGCGCTGGATCGTGCTGGTGATGCTCCAACCGGACCGCTACTGGGACCAGTTCTGCGCCGCGATCGGGCGGCCGGAGCTGGCGCTGGACGGACGCAGCGCGGCGGAGCGCTTCGCCGAGGAGGGCCGCGAGCTGGCCGCGACGATCTCCGAGGCCTTCGCCGAACATGACCTCGCGTACTGGTCGGGCCGCCTCGACGAGCACGGGGTGATCTGGGCGCCGGCCGCCGAGCTGCCGGAGGTGATCGCCGACCCGCAGGTGCGGGAGTACGGCTGGATCCGGGACGTCGAGCATCCCGAGGCAGGCACGTACCAGACGCTCGGCACCCCCTTCCAGATCCGCTCCGCCGACCTCGGACCACGCGGACCGGCGCCGGCGGCCGGGGAGCACACGCACGAGGTGCTGGGCGAGTTCGGCATCAAGGACGACGAGCGGGCGCGGCTCGCGGAACGCGGCGTCTTCGGCTGATTCGCGGTCGGCTGTCCGGCGTCGCGAGTCGGTTAGACTGCTGCCCTCGATCGAGCGTCCCGAGCGGGGGGTGCGGGTCGAGGCGGAGGGACGGTGTCGGCGTGGATAAGGGTACGAAGGTAATCGCCGCCGGGGCGGTCGAGGTCGCCATGAGTTACCGGGGCGACATCCCGGGCGATGGCGGGCTGTGCATCCAGATCTACGCGGACATCGCTGGACAGGACACCGAGCTGCTGCGCTTCGACTGCTTCGCCGAGGCGCCGCACTACCACTACGGGCCGGAGTCGGGTAACGAGCGCCTGATGCTGGACGCGACGGCGGCCGGTGATCCCCTCGACTGGGTGTTGGAGTGTTTCGAGCGTGGCCGCCTGCGGCCGATGATCGAGCGCGCGGGCTATCCGAACCTCGCGGCTTCGCTGGATGAAGACGCGTTCCAGGCGGCGTTGCCGAGCGTCGGCGACGAGGCGCGAGCGATCGTTGCGCAGCACACCTCGTAGGTCGACGGCGCTCGGATGATGCGCTGAGGGGGGTACGACTTCGGGGTGGCGCGCGCCTCTGTTGTGGGGGGCTGCGCCCCCCACGCCCCCATCCCGGAGGAGCACGCGCTGCGCGCGGCTCCGGCCCACCCACCCGCCCTCGGAGTTTCTTCATGTGGGGGCTGCGCCCCCACGCCCCCACCTGGAGCGCCTGCCCGGCGACTGCCGCCCCACCCGAGCGCCCCGTGGTCACAGCGGCCCCTCGGTTCCGCCCTCGGAGCTTCTTCATGTGGGGGCTGCGCCCCCACGCCCCCGCACGGAGCGCCCGCCCGGCGACTGCCGCCCCGCCCGAGCGCTCCGAGGTCACAGCGCCCCCTCGGTTCCGCCCTCGGGATTCTCTTCATGTGGGGGCTGTGCCCCACGCCCCCGCACGGAGCGCCCGCCCCCGCAACTGCCGCCCCCGCACGAGCGCGTCGAGGTCATACCGGACCCCTCGCCCTGCCCTCGGGATTTCGGAGCGGATCGGGACTCTCTCTCAGGCGTGCTGGATTCCGGCTTTCGCCGGAATGACGGATGGGAGGGGTCGGAGGAGGCGCCAGCGGGCCTGGCTATGGTGTGGCGTCTGCCTTCGGGGCCGCGCGTTTCGAGGGCTGGACGCGGGGCGGCTCGCCCGGCTGCTTCGGGTAGTGCGGCGGCCAGGGCGCGTCGCCCAAGCCTCGCGCCTCGTCCGCATCCGCCAGCGCCAGCAGGCCGTCGAGGCGGCCGGGCGGCGCCTCGATCGTCGCGGCCACGTCGCCGAGGGCGTCCCAGCGCTCGGCGAAGGCTTCGAGGTCCAGCGCGTGCGGGTCGATTGTCTCCAGCTCGTCCCAGGCGAAGGGGGCGGAGACGAGGCCGGTGTGGCGCACGCTGTAGGCGCTGGCGATCGTCTTGTCGCGCGCGTTCTGGTTGTAGTCGATGAAGACGCCGCGCCGCCGCTCCTTCCACCACTCGGTCGTCGCGAGGCCAGGCTCGCGGCGCTCAACCTCGCGGGCGAGCGCCAGCGAGGCGCGCCGCACCTCGTGGAAGGTCCAGCGCGGCTCGATCGGCACGTAGATGTGAATGCCGCGCGAGCCGGAGGTCTTGGGGCGACCCTCCAGGCCGTGCTCGATGAGCGCGTCGCGGCAGAGCGCGGCGACCGCGCGCGCCATCTCGAAGTCGGAGCCCTCGGCGGGATCGAGGTCGAGCCGCAGCTCGTCGGGGTGGTCGAGATCCTCGGTGGTGACGGGCCAGCTGTGTAGGTCGAGGCAGTTGAGCTGGACCATCCAGATCACGTCCTGCAACTCGCGTGCGACGACCATGCGGCCGGGTCGCGCCGAGGGGAAGGTGATCGAGGCGGTCTCGCGCGCCGCCTTCGGCGCTCGCTTCTGGTAGAACGGCTCGCCGCCCGCACCTTGCGGCCAGCGCTTGAGCAGGCAGGGTCGCCCGCCGATGGCGTGCAGCACGCCCGCGGCGCAGCGCAGGTAGTGCTGCGCGACATCGAGCTTCGTCCAGCCCCGCTCGGGGAACATCACCTTGTCCGGGCTGGACAGCCGCACCGCGACGCCCTCGGCGTCGACCAGCGTCTCTTTGCGCGCCATCGGGACGCTCTCGGCGGCAGCCGGGAGGCCGCGCCTAGATCTGCGACTTCCAGGCGTCGATGGCGCCGCGCACGCCCAGTTCGCGCACGCTGCCGCGGAGCTTTTCGACCTCGGGCGAGAAGTGGGCGATGACGTCCAACTCGGCGCCGGTCCGGAGCGCGGAGCGGAAGCCCTGGATCTCCTGGATGCGGTTCGCCGTCAGCTTGTGGATCACGAGCACGTCCTTCGGGACGAGCGCGATGCGCTGCGCGTAGTCGAGGACGTAGGCGTCGAGCTGGTCCGCCGGGACGGCCTCGTTGAAGAGGCCGAGCTCCGCCGCCTCGGTGCCCGTGATGAACTCGCCCGAGGGGAAGGCGTAGCGCTTGGCGCGCTTCGGTCCGATGTGCCAGGCCCAGAAGGCCGTCACGAAGCCCGCGCCGAGGGGCAGCTGCGGCCCGCTGCCGACGCGCGTGTCCTCGGCGGCGAAGGTCACGTCGCAGATGCTCGCGAGCTGCGTTCCGCCGGCGATGCAGTAGCCGTGCACCTTGGCGATGATCGGTAGCCGGATCTCCGGGATGCGCAGCCAGGTGAGCAGGCGGGTCTCGATCAGATCGCGGTCCAGCGCGGGCGACCACTCGCGGTTGTGCTCGCGCTGCTCGCCGATCTCGTAGCCGGTCGAGAAGGCGCGGCCCGCGCCCTGCACGATGGCGACGTGCACGCCGGGGTCGTCGGCCGCCTGCTCGAGGTAGCCGACCAGTTCGTTGATCAGCGGCGTGTTCATCGCGTTCAGCCGCTCCGGCCGGTTCAGCGTCGCCGTCGCGATCCGGCCCTCGACCTCGTACTCAACGAACTCGCCCATTGCTCACCTCCACTCGCTCGTCGTCGTGCGGAGTATAGCGACGCTCCCGATTCCTCTCCCGCGACCAATGGAGTCCTGCGTCACTCCCTGGATGGCGCAGCGCACAGATCCGAATCGACGCAGTCCAGGCTACCCCGCCGCCCCTGGATTCCGGCCTTCGCCGGAATGACGGAAGGGGGCGAGCCGGAGTGGCGGGAAGGGCGAGCCGGAGTGACGGGAAGGGGCGAGTCGGAATGGCGGGAAGGGCGGGCCGGGGTGACGGTTCTGAGGGGTTCGCCGGGGGCGAGGGGACCGGATCCGCCCTCGGGCCTTCGGGTGCGCCCTCGAGGGCCGCGCCGCAGGCGACGGCTCAAAGGGGGTGTGGGGGCGTAGCCCCCACAGGAAAGAAATCCGGGGGCGGGTGGGTGGGTCGAGCCGCGCGGAGCGCGCTCGTCCGGGATGGGGGCGTGGGGGACGTAGCCCCCCACAGAGGACTCGCGGGCGGCCTCGAAGCGTTCGTTGCCCCTCGGAGCTTGGGTACGCCCTTGGTGGCCGCGCTGCCGCGCAGCGCCCCTCACGCCAGGCGGACCGGACCGCGAAGGCGCTGCCCAGCAGCCGAATCTCGATTACGATGCGCGCAGAAGGCCGCGCGCCCGCTCCCCGTGTCCGAGGAGGTCCCGACCCATGAGCGAGTCGCTTGCGCTCCTGCACGAGCAGGGTCAGAGCACCTGGCTCGACTTCATCAGCCGCGGCTTCCTCGATTCCGGCGAGTTGCAGCGCCTGATCGATGACGAGTGGGTCTCCGGGCTGACCTCCAACCCGACCATCTTCGGCAAGGCGATCGCCGGCTCCTCCGACTACGACGACGAACTGCGCGCCCTCGCCGACGCCGGAGTGAGCGACCCTTACGACGCCTTCGTGCGCCTCGCCGGCGCCGACCTGCGCCGCGCCGCCGACGCGCTGCGCCCGATCTACGAGGCGGGCGGCGGCGCGGACGGCTACGTCTCCTTCGAGCTGCCGCCGGGCGTCGAGCACGACTCGCAGCGCTCGATCGCCGAGGCGCGCCGCCTCGTCGAGGCGGTCGGCCGGCCCAACGTGATGATCAAGGTGCCCGGCACGCCCAACGCGCCGGAGACCGTCGAGCGCCTGATCGGCGAGGGCGTCAACGTCAACATCACCCTGCTCTTCGACATCGCGGTCTACGAGGCGGTCGCGCGCGCCTACGTCGCCGGTCTCGAACGCGCTCTCGAGGCGGGGCGTGACCTCTCGGCGATCGCCTCGGTCGCCTCGTTCTTCGTCTCGCGCGTCGATACGCAGGTGGACGGGCGGCTGGCGGACGACTCGCCGTTGCGCGGGAAGGCAGGCGTCGCCAACGCACGCGCCGCCTACGCGCGATTCGCTGAGGTCTTCTCGGGCGGAATGTGGGACGGCCTCGCGGCTGCGGGGGCGCGCGTGCAGCGCCCGCTCTGGGCCTCGACGGGCACGAAGAACGCCGCCTACTCCGACGTGCTGTACGTCGACAACCTCGTTGCGCCGCACACGGTGAACACGCTGCCCGAGCCGACACTCAACGCCTTCGCCGACCACGGCGACGCCTCGCACACGATCACGCGCGAGGATGAGGCCGAGGCCGAGGCGACGCTCGCCGCCCTCGCCGAGGCCGGCGTGGACCTCGAGGCGGTCACGGACCAACTGCTCGTCGACGGCCTCGACGCGTTCGAGGCGGACTTCCTGGCGCTGCTGCGCTGCATCGACGAGGCGCTGACCGCGATCCGCTCCGGCAGCGCCCGCATCGAGGGCAGCCTCGGCCCGATCGCCGACACCGCGAGCGAGGCGCTCGACCGCCTCGCTCGCGAGGACGTCGCCGGCCGCCTCCAGGCGGGCGACCACACGCTCTGGGCGGACGACCCGGCGGGCATCGCCGACCGCCTCGGCTGGCTCACGGCGCCCGAGGAGTTCGCCGGACGCGTCGAGGAGATCGAGGCGTTCGCGCGCGGGGCCGTCGGCGACGGCCTCGACGACGTCGTGCTGCTCGGCATGGGTGGCTCCAGCCTCGTCGCCGAAGTCGTCGCGGGCACGCACGGCAGCGCGCCCGGCCACCCGGCGCTCAGCGTCCTCGATACGACCGACCCGGCGGAGATCCGCGCCCTCGACGCACGCCTCGATCTCTCGCGCACGCTGTTCGTCGTCGCGAGCAAGTCGGGCACGACACTGGAGACGCGCTCGCAGCTCGACTACTTCTGGTCGCGCGTCCCGGACGGGGCGCGCTTCGTCGCGATCACGGACCCGGGCACGCCGCTCGCCGAGATCGCCGGGGAGCGAGGCTTCCGGCAGGTCTTCCTCAACCCGCCGGAGATCGGCGGGCGCTACTCCGCGCTGTCGTACTTCGGCCTCGTGCCGGCCGCGCTGCTGGGCGTCGATCTGCGTGGCCTGCTCGCGCCCGCTGTCGAGCTGCAACGCGCCTGCGGGGCCTGCGCGCCGCCCGCCGACAACCCCGGCGTGCGGCTCGGGGCCGTCCTCGGCGCGGCGGCCGGGGCGGGGCGCGACAAGCTGACGCTCGTCCTGCCGCCGCCGCTCGCCGCCCTCGGGGCCTGGATCGAGCAACTGGTCGCGGAGTCCACCGGCAAGGACGGCAGCGGCATCGTGCCCGTCGAGGGCGAGCCGCTCGGTCCACCCGAGGTCTACGGCGCCGACCGGCTCTTCCTCGCCTACGGCGATCACGAGGGCCTCGCGGCGCTCGAACAGGCGGGGCATCCCGTCGCGCGGCTGCCGCTGGCGGACGCGAACGGCCTCGGCGCGGAGTTCTATCGCTGGGAGGTCGCCACCGCCGTCGCCGGCTCCCTGCTCGGCGTCCAGCCCTTCGACGAGCCCAACGTGCAGCAGGCGAAGGACGCGACCGCTCGCATCCTCGGCAGCAGCGAGCCGGTCGAGGCGCCCTCGACAGCGAGCGCCGCCGAGCTGCTTGCGGGCCTGCGGCCGGGCGACTACATCGCGCTGCAGGCGTTCCTGCCGCGCAGCGAGGCCAACGTCGAGGCGCTGCAGGCCGCGCGCGTGCGCCTCCGCACCTGCTGCGGCGTGGCCGCGACGGCCGGCTTCGGCCCGCGCTTCCTGCACTCGACCGGCCAGCTGCACAAGGGCGGCCCGGACAGCGCCATCTGCATCCAGATCGTGCGCGGCGAGGACGACGACCTCGCGATCCCCGGCCGCGACGCCGGCTTCGGCGAGCTGCAGCGGGCGCAGGCGCTCGGCGACCTCGAGTCGCTGCACGCGCTCGGCCGCCGTGTCGCGCGCGTGACGCTCGAGGAGCTGGCGGAGCTGGGCGCGTGAAGATCGGGCTCGCCGGCCTCGGGCGCATGGGCGGCGGCATCCGCGAACGCCTCCGCCGCGCCGGGCACGAGGTCGTCGGCTACGACCTCGACGCCGAGCTGCGCGACGCCGACTCACTGGAGGCGATGGTCGCCGCGCTCGCCGCGCCGCGCACTGTCTGGCTGATGCTCCCCTCCGGCGAGACGACGGAGAGCGCCTTCCAGGAGCTACTCGGTCTGCTCTCGGCGGGCGATCTCGTGATCGAGGGCGGCAACAGCCGTTACACGGACTCGATCCGCCGGTCCGAGGAGGCTACCGAGCGCGGCGTGCGTTTCCTCGATTGCGGCGTCTCCGGCGGTGTCTGGGGCCTCGAGAACGGGTACTGCCTCATGGTGGGCGGCGCGGCGGACGCTTTCGCCGACGCCGAGCCGCTGTTCGCCGCGCTCGCCCTCGAGGGCGGCTACGCGCACCTCGGTGCGAGTGGGGCGGGGCACTACGTGAAGATGGTTCACAACGGCATCGAGTACGGGCTGATGCAGGCCTACGCCGAGGGCTTCGAGCTGCTCGACGCCTACGACGAGGAGCTCGACCTGGCGCAGATTGCCGGGCTCTGGCAGCAGGGCTCCGTCGTGCGCTCGTGGCTACTCGAGCTGGCCGAGCGCGCGCTCGCCGGCGACCCCGAGCTGAGCCGCATCCAGCCCTACGTCGAGGACTCCGGCGAGGGCCGCTGGACCGTGATCGAGGGCGTCGAGCGGGGCGTGCCGGTGGACGTGATCGCGGGCTCGCTGTGGGCGCGCTTCGCCTCGCGCGGTGAGCACACCTTCGCGCTGCGGCTGCTGGCCGCGCTGCGCAACGAGTTCGGCGGCCACGCCGTGCGCGAGGCCTAGATGCCCCGCGAGGCGGTCCTCGCAGTCGACCTCGGCGGCACGAACATGCGCGTCGCCGTCGTCACGCCCGAGGGCGGGATCGTCGCCCGCTCGGTGCAGCCGACGCCGCCCGACGACCCCGCGGCGCTGCCGCGCCTGATGCGCGAGGTCGCGGACGCGGCGAGCGAGAACCTGCGCGGGGCCGTCGTCGGCGTGCCGGCCGTGGTGGACTACGAGCACGGCGTCGCGGGGCGCATGCCGAACCTGACCGCCTGGGAGGGCCACCTCGCCGCGCAACCGCTCGCGGCCGCCTGCGGCCTGTCCGCCGTCCTCGTGAACGACGCCGACCTCGCCGCCGTCGGCGAGCACCGCTACGGCGCGGGCCGCGGTACCGATGACATGGTCTACCTCACGATCAGCACCGGCATCGGCGGCGGCGTCGTGATCGGCGGGCAACTGCTGCACGGCAAGCGTTCGCTCGCCGAAATGGGCCAGTCGACGATCGACTACCGCGAGCTGCGCACCCTCGAATCGCTGGCAGCCGGTCCCGCCCTCGAGCGGCTCTCCGGCTTGAGCGGCGCGGAGGTCACGCGACGCGCGCAGGCGGGCGATGAGGCAGCCGTTGGCTGGTTCCGCGAGATCGCCGCGGCGATCGCGGTCGGCGTCGCGAACGCGATCGAGGCCTACATGCCGGAGCGCGTGGTGATCGGCGGCGGGGTCGCCTCGGCGGGTCCGTTGCTGCTCGATCCGCTGCGCGAGCGGCTGGGCGAGCTGCACAGCGCGCAGCTGCTCGACCCCTCGCAGGTGGTGCCGGCGAGCGGCGGCGACGACGTTGGCCTGCGCGGCGCCTGGCCGCTCTGGGAGTACGCCGCCTCCCGCGAGCCCGGCGCCACGCTCGCGCCGCGCCGCCCTGGAGGAGAAGCCGCGCCAGACTGAGCGGCTCCCGCCCTCGCCACACCAACGCTCTCTGTCGCAGGGACAACTCCGGGGTGCGCCTATGATGATTGATGATAGGGCGCATGAGCCGGGGGAAGAGCGAAATGGAAGCTGACTACTGGGAGCAGCTTGCGAGTCGCGTCGAGAGCTGCGGGGGTGTCTGGAAGACGTCGATGCGCGACCTGCGGAACGCGTATGGGAGGCAGAAGCTGGGCCGTCAGGTCCGGGCGGGGATCGGGAGACGGTTGCACTGGCAGGGCCTCGCGCACTTCCCGGCCGAGCTGCCCGGATACCAGGAGGATCTGGTCTGGATCTACGCGGAGGGCTCCCCGCTCGCGAACCGCATCAACGCCATCCTCGACCCATCCGAGGAGACCGCCACGCAGCTCGAACGCTGGCTGCGCGCCGAGGCGACGCTGGCCGGGGTCCGGGAGCTGGTCTGCGAGTAGGCGCCGAGGATCGTCTTGCCGGCTACCCGAGCGCCTCGCGAAGCCGGTCGACGACGGTGCTGAGGACCAGGAGGCGGGCGTAGCGCTTCTGCTCGGCGCTGACCAGCACCCAGGGCGCGATGTCGGTGTGGGTGCGCTCGAACATCTCGTCCGCCGCGTGCATGTACAGATCCCAGGCCTCGCGGTTACGCCAGTCGTCCGGGGTCAGCTTGTAGCGCTTGAACGGGTCCGACCCGCGCTGCTCGAAGCGCCGCAGCTGCTCTTCCTTGGAGATGTGCATCCAGAATTTGATGATGACGGTTCGGCTGTCGTGGTACTGGCGCTCGAACTCGCAGATCTCGCGGTAACCCCGTTCCCAATCCGCTCGCTGGGTGAAGCCCTCGACACGCTCGACGAGCACGCGCCCGTACCAGGAGCGGTCGAAGACGGCGATGCGCCCGCGCCGCGGCATGCGCGCGTGGAAGCGCTGCAGATAGTGCCCCAGCAGCTCGAGCGACGTGGGCGCACCGATCCCGTGGACCCGCACCCCGCGTGGATCGAGGTGTCCCGCGAGGCGCGCGATCGTGCCCCCCTTGCCACCGGCGTCGACGCCCTCGACAACGATTACCGCGGCTGCGTTCTCCTCGTCGCGCATCCGCACCTGCAGGTGCAGCAGTTCAAGCTGCAGCTCCTGCAGCCGTTCGTGGTAGGGCTTTCGCTTCACCCGCAGCGTCGGGTCGAAGTCGGCGATCTGCGGCGCGCGGCTGTTCGTTTTCGACACGGAACGTTCCTCGCTACGTAGTGATAGCACCATAGGGCGCGATTTGCTCGCGGATCACCGAGGCGTCCCCGGCGATCGCGATCGTCAGCCCCTCGGGCCGCAGGTACGCAGTCGCGAGTTCACTGACCTGCTCCGGCGTCACCGCGTAGACGCGATCGACGTACTCCTCAGCGTAGCTGGCGCCCAGTTCGTGGAAATCGAGGAAGCCGAGCTGCCCGAGCAGGCCGGCGGGCGTTGCGTTGCGCACCAGCATGCCGCCCGCCATGAAGCGCTGGACGCCCTCGAGCTCCCCGGGTGGCGGCGGCTCGGCGCGCAGGCGGTCGATCTCGGCGAAGATCTCGTGCAGCGAGTCGCCGGTGTGGGCGGTCGTCACGTCCGAGGCGTGCATCCAGTAGGCGTCGCGGTAGTGCACGGCGATGGTGCTGCGCGGCGAGTAGGTATAGCCCTTGTCCTCGCGCAGGTTGAGGGTGATGCGCGACATAAACGCGCCGCCGAGCAGCGTGTCAACCACCGTGAGCGGCAGGTAGTCCTCGTGCGAGGGGTCCGGCGCCGGCAGGCCCAGGCGGATCGTCGACTGCCCCGCGCCCGGGCGGTCGATGAGGTGAATCGCCCGCTCGCTGGTCGGCGAGGGCGGCGCGATCAGCGGCGCGGGCCCGGCGTCCCAGCCCTCGAACGCTTCGCGCAGCGCCTGCTCGGTCGCCGCGAGGTCGAAGCGGCCGGCGACGTAGACGTGAGCACGGGCCGCGCCGAACTCGTCGGCGACGAAGCCGCGCACGTCCTCGCTGCCCAGTGCTTCCACGTCGTCGCGCGAGGGCAGCACGCGTGCGTAGGGGTGCTCGCCGTAGAGCGCGGCGTGGAAGCGCTCCAGCGCCAGCACGCTGGGCTCCGTCGCGGCGACGGCCAGCTCGCGCAGCAGTTCCGCGCGCAGGCGCTCCAGCTCCTCCTCGGGCAGGCGCGGCCGCGTGGCGACCTCGCCGAGCAGCCGCAGCGCCTCGGGCGCGGACTCGGACAGCACCGCGACGTCGAGCGTGGTCGAGTCTTCGCCCGTGTGCGTGTCGAGCCGCCCGCCGCAGCGCGCGATCCGCGCCGCCAGCTCGCCCGCGTCGAGGTCGCCCGCGCCTTCCTTAAGGTAGCGCGAGGCGAGCTCGGCGAGCCCCGAGGCGCCCTCGCGCTCGTCGAGGCCGCCGGCGCGCAGGGACACTCGCACGAACGCCTTCGGCACGGCGCCGTACTCGATGAAGGTGGCGCGCAGTCCGTTGCCGAGCGTGAGTTCCGTGCGTTCCGGCAGGCGGAACGCGGCCGGGGCGCCGGCGGTCGGTCGCGTGCTCATGGTGTCGCTCCCGGCTCGACGGCGATCACGGTGCGCGCCTCAGGGCGCAGGTACTCGCGCGCGGTTTCGAGGACCAGCTCCGGGCTGAGCGCGCGCATTTCCGCCTCCAGGCGGTTGACGCGCTCCGGGTCGTCGTCGAAGAGCGTGAACGAGGCCAGCAGGTCGGCGCGCCCGATCGCCGGGTACATCCCGCCACCGACCGTGGAGTAGAGGCCGGAGCGCGCCTTCACGAGGGCGAGCTCGAACGCCTCGGCGTCGATCGCCGTCTCGCGGAGCGGGGCGATCACCTCCGCGGCGGCCTCGACGATCGTCTCCGAGGGCGTCTCCGCGTCGTGGATCAGCGAGCAGGTCCAGAGCAGCGGCGTGCGCGCGCTGAACATGTTGCCGAGGAAGTTGATCCCCGCGTCGACCTCGCCGCAGTAGCCGCGGCGGCTGACCAGCTCGCGGTGCAGCAGCGAGTCGTCGCCGCCCGCGAGCAGCTGGTGCAGCACGCCCATCGCGAGGTACTCGGGTGTATCGCGCTCGGGCGTGTGGTAGGCGAAGGCGAGCGCCGGCTGACTGGCGAGCGGGTCAGCCTTCGTGAACGCCTGCGCGGCCTCCTGCCGTGGCTCGGCGAGGTTCGGCGGCAGCGGGGCAGGCGCGCCCTCGATCGATCCGAAGTGCCGGTCGGCCAGCGCGAATGCCTCCTCGGCGTCCACGTCGCCGACGATCACGAGCACGGCGTTCCGGGGCGAGTAGAAGTCGCCGAAGAACGCCCACACGTCGTCGAGGCTGGCTGCGTCGAGGTCCTCGAACTCGCCGTAGCCGTTGTGGGAGTTGTGCCAGTTGCGGAAGGCGCGCTCGCCCATGTCGATCCAGGGGAAGCCGCCGTAGGGGCGGTTGAGGACGTTGACGCGGACCTCGTTCTTGACCACGTCGCGCTGGTTGTCGAGCTCCTCCTGGGTGATGCGCGGTCCGCGCATGCGGTCCGCCTCGAGCCAGAGCGCGAGCTCCAGCGCGGGCTTGGGGAGCACCTCGAAGTAGTTGGTGTAGTCGGTGCGGGTGGTGCCGTTGAGGACGCCGCCGTTCTGCTGCACGAGCTGGACCAGCTCCATCTTCGCGAGCTGGCCGGAGCCCTGGAACATCAGGTGCTCGAAGAGGTGCGCGAAGCCGGAGCGCCCCCGCGGCTCGAGGCGGAAGCCGACCTCGTAGTAGACGGCGACGGCGACGATCGGCGCCGAGTCGTCCGGGGAAACGACGACGCGCAGCCCGTTGCCGAGCCGCCGGTAGTCCACCGGCACGTGGAGCGCGAACGCGCCGTCCTCGGTCATCGGGCCTGCCTCTCGCCGGGCGCTGCGTATGCGCCGCGCGCAGGGTAGCGCGCCGGGTGGAGACGGCGCGAGGGCACGCGAGGATGGCGAATCGTTCACGGTCTTTTGACATAGCACGCGCTATCGGCAGAACGAACGCGATGCTACGATTATTTGCGCCGACGGCTCCCCACGTTCGCGGGCACCCATCGCGGACGGTCCGGCCGCCCGGCCACTTGAGGCAATACGGCGCGCTGCGTCACGCATCACCCGTCCCGGGAGGACACTATGGCCGACTACCTCGACCGTCCCGTCTCCGACCTCCACGTCGTCGACACGATTCCGCTGCCGACGCCCGCCGAGTTCGAGACCGAGTTGCCGATTCCGGCAGACGTGCTCGAGACCGTGGTGCGAGGCCGCCGCGAGATCGAGGAGATCCTGTCCGGCCGCGACGACCGGATGCTGTTCGTCGCCGGCCCCTGCTCGATTCACGACGAGCGCTCGGCGATGGAGTACGCCCAGCGCCTCGCGAGCCTCGCCCGCGAGATCGAGGACCGCGTGCTGGTCGTGATGCGCGTCTACTTCGAGAAGCCGCGCACGACCGTCGGCTGGAAGGGCCTGATCTACGACCCGGACCTCGATGGCTCGTTCAACATCGACGCCGGGCTGCGACGCGCCCGCCAGTTGCTGATCGACATCGGCGCCCTCGGGCTGCCGATGGGCACGGAGTTCCTGGACCCGATCGCGCCGCAGTACCTGGCCGACCTGATCTCCTGGGTCGCCGTCGGCGCGCGCACCACGGAGAGCCAGACGCACCGCCAGATGGCGAGCGGCCTGAGCATGCCCGTGGGCTTCAAGAACAGCACCGACGGCAACATCGAGGTCGCCGTGAACGCGCTGCTCTCGGCGCGCGAGCCGCACGCGTTTCTGGGGATCGACCGCGAGGGTCGGACCTGCACGGTGCAGACGAGTGGCAACCCCTACGGGCACATCGTGCTGCGCGGGGGGAGCGACGGGACGAACTTCGACTCGGAGTCCGTGTGCGAGACGCACGAGCAGCTCGAGGCCGCCGGCCTCACGCCGACCGTGCTCGTCGATTGCAGCCACGCCAACTCCGGCAAGGACCACCGCCGCCAGTCGATCGCCTTCCGCGACGTCATCGCGCAGCGCGCGGCGGGCAACCGCGGGGTCATCGGCCTGATGCTCGAGAGCCACCTCAACGAGGGCAACCAGTCCCTCGGCGACGACCCGAGCGCGCTCCGCTACGGCGTCTCGATCACCGATGCCTGCATCGGCTGGGACGAGACGGTCGAGCTGCTGCGCGAGGCCGCCGTAGCGCTCGCGCCCGTCGCCGCCACCGCGTAGCGCCCGGACGCGATCACCTCAGCTCTCCGCAGCATCGCGCGGCGAGGCCCAGCGCGGCTCCTCGACGCCCTCGCGCCGGTTAACGGCGCGCGCCGCGACGAACAGGTAGTCCGAGAGCCGGTTGAGGTAGACCAGCAGCTCGATCGCGACCTCCTCCAGGGTTGTCAGCGAGACCACGCGCCGCTCGGCGCGGCGGCAGACCGTGCGTGCGTGGTGCAGCGCGGCGGCGACCGGCGCGCCGCCCGGCAGGATGAACTGCGTCAGCGGCTCCAGCTCTTGCTCCAGCGTGTCGATCCAACCCTCGAGGCGCTCGCTCGCGCCCTCGGCGAGCAGGGGCGTGACCTTGCCGCTCGCCGCGCGCTCGCGCGCGTCCGGCGTGGCCAGCTCGCCGCCGAGGTCGAACAGCGTCGACTGGATCTCGTGCAGCATCCCGGCGAGGTCGGGCGAGGCCTCGCGGTCGAGCCCCGCGGTGGCGACGCCGAGGACGGCGTTCAGCTCGTCGACGGCGCCGTAGGCCTCGACGCGGGCGTCGTCCTTGGGGACGCGGGGGCCGCCGAACAACCCCGTGTCGCCCTCGTCGCCGGTGCGTGTGTAGATCTTCACGGGCCAGCCCTCCCGGCCTGCGTGCTCGCTACTCCGTGTAGGCCTCGATGAAGGCGCGCAGCGCGTCGAGGTGCTCGCCGACCGTCGCCATGCCGGAGGTGTTGGTGCTCACGGTGAAGCGCGTTGCGCCCATCCCGCGCCATAGCTCGGCGCGCCGCAGCTGCTCGTCGAGGTCCTTGCCCTTGGTGCTGACGCTGAGGTTGAAGCCGAGCTCCGAGGGGTCGCGGCCGGCCGCCTCGGCGGCGGCGAGCACGCGATCGCGGCGCGGCAGGAAGCCCTCGGGGCTGTGGAAGCGCGGCGGCACGAGCCAGCCGTCGCCGAGGCGGCCCGTGCGCTCCATCATCACGCGAGCGTAGCCGCCCATCCAGATCGGGATGCGCCGCCCGGGCAGCGGGTTGATGCCGGCGTCGCGCACGGCGTGGTGCTCGCCCTCGAAGGTCACGAGCGGCTCCTCCCAGAGCCGGCGCAGCAGCCCGATCTGCTCCTCGATGCGCGAGCCGCGCGTCGCGAAGTCGACGCCCAGGGCCTCGTACTCGACCTCGTTCCAGCCGCTGCCGATACCGAGTTCGAGGCGGCCGCCGGAGAGCAGGTCGACCTCGGCTGCCTGCTTGGCGACGAGCGCGGTCTGGCGCTGCGAGAGGATCAGCACGCTGGTGATGAGCTTGATGCTGGAGGTCAGCGCGGCGACGTAGCCGAACATCACGAGCGGCTCGCGGAAGATCGCGTGGTGCGTGTACGGCCCCTCCAGCTCGTACTGCGACGCGTCAGCGCCGAGCACGTGGTCGGCGGCGCGGATGTGCGTGTAGCCGAGCTGCTCGACGCCCTGCACGTAGTCGCGGAGGGCGCCGTTGTCGCTTCCGATCGCGCGCTGGGGGAATCCCGCTCCGAGCTCCACAGGCTGCCTCCTTCGCTTCGTCCTCGCTGCGTGCGCGGGCGCTCAGCCGCCGAGCCGCGCGCTCGGGTTCGTGCGGGTCAGGACGCTTTCCGCCCGCTGCCGCACCCACGGATCAATATCATCGTGCGTCAGGATCCAGAAGCGCTGCTCGCGGATCGCCTCGATCACCCGCGCGGCCACCTCGGCGGGCGGCATGCCGTCGGTCTCCATCGCGGCCCGCAGGCGCGCGCGATCCCGGCCCTCGGTCGCCTCCTCCGCGTTGCGCAGCGCCTCGGGCCGGTTGCGCTCGGCGTCGAGGATGTTCGTGCGGATCAGGCCGGGACAGAGCACCGAGGCGGACACGGGCGCTCCGCGCAGCTCCAGCTCCAGGTGCAGCGTCTCGGTGAGCGCCACCACGCCCGCCTTGCTCGTGCCGTAGACGGTGTTGAACGGCGTCGCGGCCAGTCCGGCGAAGGACGAGGTGTTGACGACGTGGCCTTCCTCGCCGCCGTCGAGCATCCTCGGAACGAAGCTGCGCACGCCGTGGATCACGCCCCAGAGGTTGACGCCGAGGATCCATTGCCAGTCGGCGATGGTCGTCTCCTGCGTGGGCCCGCGGCCCCCGCCGACTCCGGCGTTGTTGCACACGACGTGCACCGCGCCGAACGCCTCGAAGGCGCGATCGGCGAGCGCGTCCACGCTCTCCGCGCTCGAGACGTCGGTCTCGACGGCGAGCAGCTCCGCGCCCGTGTCGCGCAGCTCGCTCGCGGCGGCGTCGAGGGCGTCACGCTCGACGTCGGCGAGCACGACGCGCATGCTCTCCTCGGCGAAGCGCCGGGCGAGCCCGCGCCCGATACCGCTCGCCGCGCCGGTGACGACCGCCACGCGGCCCTCGAACTCCTGCACTCGCTCGTTCCTCCTCGCGGCCGCTCGCGCCTACCCGCGCGGCCGGGCTTGCGGGTTCGCGCGCGCCAGGATGCCGTCGGCGCGACGCCGTATCCACGGGTCGATGTCGTCGTGCGTGAGGATCCAGAAGCGCTGCTCACGGATCGCCTCGAAGACTTGCGCGGCGACCTCGGCGGGCGCGATCCCGGTGCGCGCCATCTCGTCGCGGACGCGATCCTGCGCGCGATCGGGGCGGGACGGGCCGGGGTTGCGCAACGCCTCCGGCCGGTTGCGCTGCGAGTCGGTGATGTTCGTGCGCACCAGGCCGGGACAGAGCACCGAGGCGTGCACGGGCGCGTCGCGCAGCTCGAGCTCGAGTTGCAGCGACTCGGTGAGCGCGACGACGCCGGCCTTGCTGACGCCGTAGGGGGCGTTGCCGGGCAGCGGAGTCAGCCCCGCGATCGAGGCGGTGTTGACAACGTGGCCTTCCTCGCCGCCCTCGATCATCCGCGGGACGAACGAGCGCACGCCGTGGACCACGCCCCAGAGGTTCACGCCCAGCGTCCACTGCCAGTCCGCGAGCGTGGCGCGGTAGGAGGCGACGTTCGCGCCGCCGACCCCGGCGTTGTTGCAGACCACGTGCACCGCGCCGAACGCGTCCCAGGCGCGGTCCGCGAGAGCGTCCACGCTCTCCGCACTCGAGACGTCCGTCTCCACGGCGAGCACCTCGGCGCCCGTCTCGCGCAGCTCGGCGGCGGTCGCCTCGAGGGCGTCCCCCTCGACGTCGGCGATCACGACGCGCATGCCGGCCTCGGCGAAGCGCTCCGCCATGGCGCGGCCGATCCCGCTCGCCCCGCCGGTGACAACCGCCACGCGGCCCTCGAACTGCTGCATCGCCGCGTCCCTTCCGCCAGGCCCGACGGTTACGAGGAGCCCCGCGCGTCTCCGGGCGGGGTGCGCAGGATGCGCTCGGTGAAGTAGCCGCCGGTCGCGCGGTCCAGGGCCATGAACTTCGGGATGTCTTCGTAGATCTCGCGCCGCCCCTCGTCGGAGTCGTAGCGCTCCTCGTGGAAGGCCTCGCGCGATCGCATGTGCAGTTCGACGATGCCGAAGACGTCCGGGTCCGCGCCCGCGCCGGCCAGCGGCGCGTGCACGATGTTCTGCACGTAGTGCTGCATGCCGATGTGGATGCGCATCGCGAGCGGCGTGTGGACGTCCACCCAGTGGCGCGCACACTGCTCGTGCGAGCGTCCCGGCGCGATCCGCATCAGCGTCATCATCTTCACGCCCGGCGTCAGCTCGCCGTCGGCCCAGTCGCGCTCGTAGCGCTTCTGATAGTGCTCCTCGACCGTCCAGCTCTGGAGGCGGGCGATGCCGTCCATGCCCGCGAGGGCGTCCGCGAAGGCTGCGAGCGTTCCGTCCCCGGCCCACGCGTCGTTCACCCAGACGGCGACCAGCGCGTCCGCCATCGGCCCCTCCGGCCCGCCCCGGTCCCAGCGCTCGCCGCTGGCGAGGTCGGCGAGGTTGAGCGTGAGGCCGAGCGGCGGCGGCACAGCGCCGCTGCCGAGCACCGTCTCCGCGCAGCGGTCGAGCACGTTCCACTGGACATCCAGTGGCTCGCGGTCGCGCTCCGCCCAGAGCGCCAGGATTGCCTTGATCACCGCGCCGGCTCCTCTCCCGCCTCGCTGCGGGCGCACGCTACCATGCGCGCGAGTGCGGGAGTGGCGCGATGCCGCCCGCACGGGAGGCTGCGATGGGTGCCGGCGCGCTCGATGGGATCCGGGTGCTCGAGTTCTCCGTGGTGGTCGCCGGGCCCGTCTGCGGCGTGATCCTCGGCGACCTCGGCGCGGACGTGGTGAAGGTGGAGCCGCCCGGCGGCGAGCCGCACCGCCGCAACCGCGCCGTCGTGCCGAACGAGGGCAAGCTCTTCCAGAACTTCAACCGCGGCAAGCGCAGCCTCGTCGTCGACCTCGGCCGCGAGGAGGGGCGGGCGCTGATCCACCGGCTCGTGCCGCAGACGGACGTGGTGGTCGTGAACTACCGGCTCGGCGTGGCGAAGCGACTGGGGATCGATTACGAGACGTTGCGGGCGATCCGCCCGGACCTGATCTACGTGGAGAGCACGGGCTTCGGGACGCGCGGGCGGCTCGCCGGGTTCCCGGCCTCGGACATCGTCGCGCAGGCCTACTCGGGGCTGATGGCGGGCGAGGGCAAGGTGGGCGAGGGCGGCGAGCCGTTGGCGCTCAAGGCCGGCGCCTGGGCCGACTACATGACGGGCATCGCCACCGCCATGGGCGTGACGACCGCCCTCTACCACCGCCAACGGACCGGTGAGGGCCAGAAGGTCTCCGGCTCGCTGCTGCGCTCGGCGATGTACGGCCAGGGCCACATCACGATGCGCGAGCCCGTCTCCGACAGCGTCGTGCGCGACACGACGATGGCGAAGATCGACGAGGCGCGGGCACGCGGCGCCGACTACCGCGAGGTGATCGATATCCGCATGGCCGGCCGCGAGCTGGGGACGCAGTTCGCGCTCTACTACAACGGCTACCAGGCGAAGGACGGCGGCGTGGTCCTCGGCGCGCTCACCAAGGCGAACCGCGACGCGATGCGGCAGGTGCTCGGCCTCGAGGGCGAGCACTGCGACGACCCCGACTACGACGCCCTCGACCCGATCAACCTCGCCGAGGCCGATCGCTGGAAGCAGGTGATCCGCGATCGCATCGCCGAGCGCACGGTCGCCGAGTGGGTCGAGGCCTTCGAGGCGGCGGGCACGCCAGTCTCCCCGGTCAACCTGCCGGAGGAGATGTCCGACGACCCGCAGGTCGCCGCCGAGGGCATCATGGCGGACCTCGAGCACGAGGTGACGGGTCCGCAGCGCGTCGTCGGCCCGATCATCGAGCTCTCGGAGACGCCGACGAAGGCCCGCGCCGCCGCCCCGCCGGTCGGCCGCCACACGCGCGAGCTGCTGCGCGAGTTCGGCCTGCCCGAGGACGAGATCGACGCGCTTGTCGCCTCGGGCGTTGCGGCGGAGGGCGCGTAGGGGCCGAGCCGATGGACCGCGACCAGTCCACCGCGCAGTCGTACGACTTCAGCCTCGGCTACATCGTGCGCTGGGTCTTCAGCGTCGCCGTGCTGCGGCGGCGCCGGCGGCTCGGGCCGGACTCGCGCGTGATGCTGCGGGGCGCGCAGCCGCGCCCGCGCGTGGTGGGCATCGAGCACGTGCCGCGCGAGGGCGCCTGCATCGTGGTGATGAACCACTACGAGCGGCCGGGCCTGCGCGTCTGGTGGTGCGCGGCGCTGGTCGGCGCCGCGCTCGAGAGCCATCGCGGCGGCGATCCGCCGCTGCACTGGCTGATCACCGACCGCTTCGAAGGCTTCCGCTTCGCCGGCCTGCCGATGCCGGATCGGCTGATGGCGTGGCTGCTCGGCAAGATCGGCGACGCCTACGGGCTGCTGCTGGTGGCGCGACCGGACGACGAGGTGCGATCCCGCTCGTCGCTGCTGCGCGAGGCGCGTGAGATCGTGCGCGCGGACTCGGTGCTGGGCATCACGCCCGAGGCGGCGAGCGGGTCCGGGCCGGAGCTGGCGGCTGCCTGGCCGGGGTCCGGGGCGGCGCTCTCGTGGCTGTCTGCGGGAACTACGCCGCTGGTGCCGGTAGCGGTCCGCGACGGCGAGGACGGCGCGCTCCTCGCGACCTTCGGGCCGCCGTTCACGCTGCAGCGAATGAATGACGAGGAGGGCGCGCGGGCGGTGATGGGCGCCGTCGCGGCGCTGCTGCCTCAGGAGCTGCGGGGCGTCTACGGCGAGGCGTGACCGCGATGGCGTAGCATGCCCGCATCCGGCCTCGGGACAGGGTGGGGGGCGGCGTGACAGACGAACACCGGCCGCTGCGCACCAGGGTCTTCTACGCCAGCGGATCCGTCTCCGGGAATGTGCTCTCACGGGCGTTCGCGTTGTGGCTGATCTTCTTCTACGTCCCACCCTCCGACAGGGACGACATGACCACCCGGATCCCGGCGATCGGATTGCCCGACCTGGATCTGGGAGCCTTCGCCCTCCCCGACGAGCTCGCGCCGCGGGTCGTGCTCGGCCTGGTGCTCACCGTTGTCCGCATCGTCGAGTCCGTCGACGACCCGGTCGTCGGCTACCTGACCGATCGCACCAACTCGCGCTGGGGGCGGCGCATCCCCTGGATCCTGCTCGGGACGCCGTGGTGGGCGCTGCTCTTCGCCGCGCTGTTCTTCCCGCCGGAGGGCGGCGCGAGCCTGGCGAACCTGATCTGGCTGGTCGTGATCGTCGAGGTCTTCTGGCTCTCCAGCAACCTCTCGGGCGCGCCGTTGGAGGCGCTGCTCCCGCACATCGCGAAGACGCACCAGCATCGCGTGACGGTGGCGGCGCTCCAGCTGTTGTTCGGGGTCTTCGGGGCGTTCATCGGACTCTCGATCAGCTCGCTACTGGTGGACATCGTGGGCTTCGGGTCGATGGCGGCAATCATGGCGGCGATCGCATTGGCGACGCGCTACACCGCGCTGCTCGGCTGCTGGAACTACGCGAAGAGCGACGACACGCCCTCGACACCGGGCTTCAAGCGCTCGGTCCGCGAGACGTTCGCCAACAAGCAGTTTGTCGCCTTCCTGCCGAGCTTCATCTTCTTCCGGATCGCCGAGATCATGCTCACGGCGCTGTTCCCGTTCTACGTCTCCGCGGCGCTCTCGACGAGCGAAGTGTTCGGCCGCAACGGCTCCGACGACGCGGGCCTGTTCACCTTCGCCCTCACGGTCATCGTGATCGTGGGCGTGCTGATCGGGATCGCGATCTTCACGCCGCTGGCGAGGCGCAGGGGCAACGCGTACGCCTTCCGCACGGCGATGCTGTGGGGCATGGGAGGGCTCTTCCTGCTCTTCTTCGCCGGCTTCATGCCGGGGATCCCCAGGGTGGCGCAGGCGGGGGTCGTGATCCTCGTCACCGGGATACCGCTGGCCGGCATCCTGATGCTGCCCAACATCCTGATCGCCGACATCGTCGACCACGACGCGGAGCGCACCTCGACGCGCCGCGAGGGGATGTTCTACGGCTCGCAGAACCTGCTGGAGAAGAGCGCCTCGGCCTTCGCGCCGCTGCTGCTTGCGATTGTGCTGCTCGCCGGCGACAGCGCGAGCGACCCGCTCGGCGTGCGGCTCGTCGGCCCCGTCGCCGGGGTGCTGGTCTTCATCGGCTTCCTCTCCTTCCGCGGCTACACCCTCGGCGAAACGGAACCCGAGCCGTCCGAGCGGGCGGAGCAGCCCGCGCCGCCCGCCGATTGACGGTTGCGAAGCCGCAGCCCTATCGTCGTTCACGAGGAAGGAGGTGATGCCCACATGGATGATGAACGTAGTCACGAGGTCGAGGACCACCGGTGGGACATCTCCACGGAGGTGTCTGCGGGCTGATCCTGGGCCCGTGTGACTGAAAAGAACACCCCGGCCATCGGCCGGGGTGTTCTGCGTCCGGGAGGTTCTGCTGATGGTGGCCGACGCAGCCTTCGATCACGAGCGCTACGCCTCGCTGCGCGGCGGCGGGCGCATCGGCGCGCGGGTCCACGCCGTCGCCGTCACGACCTCGACGATGGACGACGCGCGCGCCGGCGCGGACCAGCGTGGCGCCGAGAGCTGCGGCGACGCGTACCTCGCGGGCGAGCAGACCGCCGGCCGCGGGCGTTTCCGGCGGCGCTGGGTTGCCGCGCCGGGGGCGGCGCTGCTCGTCACCTTCCACCTCTGCCCCGCCGCAGGGCCGCACACGCCGTTGCTGAGCGCCGCCGGCGGCCTCGCCACCGCCGAGGCAGTCGAGGCGGCGTGCGGCCTCGGCGTCTCGCTCAAGTGGCCGAACGATGTACTCGCCGGGGGCCGCAAGCTGGCCGGCATCCTCGCCGACGCGCGGTCCGCGCGCGGAAGCGTCGAGGTCTTCCTCGGCATCGGCGTGAACCTGCGCGAGGCTGCGACGGAGGGACTGCCGCCCGACGAGCGCGTACGCACGACGAGCATCGAGGGCGCGGGCGTTACGCCGCCGGACGCCGAGATGCTGCTGGCGGAGCTCTCACGAGCGCTTGAGCGGCGCGTCGTGCAGATCGAGCGCGACCCGGCCGCGTTCCTCGCCGCCTGGCGCGCACGCCTCGAGACGATCGGGCGACGCGTGCGCCTCGCGCCCGCCGGTCCGGAGGCCGGCGGGGACCTCGTCGAGGGTGTCGCCGTCGGCGTCACGGGGACCGGCGAGTTGACGCTGAGGCTCGACGACGGTTCGGAACGCAGCTTCGCCGCGGGCGACGTGACGACGCTGTGAGCGGCGACGGTGACGCCCGAGATCCGGCGCCGCGCTTGCCCTCGCAGGGCGGTGCTCCTACGATCAGCGTGATGCGTACGTACGAGATCAGCGGCGGGCGCGCGCATGCGCATAGCCATCGGGGCGAGGAGTCGCCGCCGCGAAGCCGCTTGCATCGCTAGCCGGAACGCTGATGCCAGTGACACGCCGCGGCGGAACTCCGTCGCGGCGTTTCTGTGTGAGCAGACAGGCGTCGCCGTCCCGGCTCCCCACGAAACCGGACCACCAGCACGAACCGTGAGAGTGAGACGAGCGTGACCGAACCCGAAACAGAGACCAGCAACCCCGCCGCGAGCCGCGCCGAGGGCCTGCGCAGCCGTGGGATGCACGACATCGGACCGGACGAGATGCGGCGCTTCCGCCGCGTCGAGGCGCGATTCCTCGAGGTGACCGCCGCGGCGGGGTACCAGGAGATCCGCACGCCCACCGTGGAGCCGCTGCACCTCTTCACCAGCGCCGGCGCGCTCTCGCCGCAGCTGCTGGATCGCGTCTACTCCTTCCTCGACTGGGACGGCTGGAGCGGCGAGCGGATGGTGCTGCGGCCGGACAGCACGCTGCCCGCGGTCCGCTGGTTCGAGAGCCGGGCCGACGCCTCCGAGGGCGAGCCCGCGCGGCTCAGCTACGTCCAGCCCGTCTACCGCTTCGACGCCGGCGACGGCGAGCGCGAGCTGTGGCAGTGCGGCGTGGAGCTGTTCGGCCTCGCCGCTCCCGAGGGCGACGTGGAGCTGCTGGGCCTCGCGCGCGAGCTGCTGAGCGCGCTCGGACTTGGCGAGCTGCGCTTCGAGCTCGCCCACGCCGGACTGCTGCGCGCGGCGCTGGCGGCGACCGGCCTCGACGCGGCCGGGCAGATCGAGGCGCTCGACCGCGTGATCGAGGGCGGCGAGGACGCCGTCGAGGCCGTGGCCGGCGAGCTCGCGGCCGCGAGCCCGGAGCGGGCGACGGGCCTGCGCCTGCTGCTGGAGATCCGCGGCGGGGCCGGGGGCTACCTCGACAACGTCGAGGCGGCGCTGCCGGAGGCGGCACAGCCGATCGCGGAGCTGCGGGCAGCCGTCCGCACTCTCGAGGCGGCGGGCGTCGCCTGCGATCTTGCGCCCGCGGCCGGGGGCAGCTTCGAGTACTACACCGGCCTCACCTTCCGCGTCCTCGCGGGGAACGAGGCCTGCCTGCTCGGTGGCCGCTACAACCGCATGGCCGAGGCGATCGGCGGGCGGCCCGCGCCTGCCTCGGGCTTCGCCGCCGACCTGCTGCGCCTCGCGGCGCTCGCGCCGGAGGCGGCGTCGTGATCCGCGTCGCACTGCCGCGCGGCGACCTGCGCGCGCCGCTCGCCGAGCGCCTGCGCGCGGCCGGCTTCGCCGTCGAGGGCTACGAGGGCGGATCGCGCGCCTACCGCTTCCCGGTCGAAGGCCGGCCGGGCGTGGTCGTGCGCGTCTTCGCCGAGGAGGACATCCCGATCCAGGTCGCCCTCGGCCAGTACGACCTCGGCATCACCAGCCGCGCCTGGATCGATGAACTGCTCGCGCGCTATCCACTCGACTCGCTCGCGCCGCTGCGCCCGCTCGACCTCGGTGGCCGGCGACTCGTGCTCGCCGCGCCCGAGGGCGTCACGCTCGACCGCCTCGCGGCGACGCCGGGCGTGCGGGTCACAACCTCGCACCCGCAACTGACGACGCGTGCGCTCAACTACCTGCGCGTGCCGGACTACCGCGTGATCGAGGTCTGGGGCCAGCCCGAGGCCTGGCCGCCCGAGGACGCGGACGCGGCCATCCTCAGCGTGCCCCTCGACGAGGCGGCGGCCGGCGCCGTCCTCGCCCGCGAGGGGCTGGCCGTCGTCGCCGAGGTGCAGCGCGGCTCGGCCACCCTCGTCGCGAACCGCGACGCCCTCGCGAGCCGCGATCTCGCGGAGGCGCTGGGGCCGCTGCTCGCGCTGCCGGCAGGCGACCGGGACGCCACCGAGGCGCGCCCGCTGCCCCGCGGCAACGGCCGCAACGGCGGCCTCGAGGGCATCGCCTCGCGGGCCTCGGACCGGGATCGCGGCGTCTTCCGCCTCGCGCTGCCGGACGGGCACGCGCAGCCGCACACCGTCGAGGCGCTCGCCTCCGCCGGGCTGCGCTTCGAGGGCTATGGCGACGGCGCCAGCGACCGCCACCCGCGCTCCGGCAGCGAGGGCTTCGAGGTGAAGGTGATCCGCCCGCAGGACATGCCGCAGGCCGTCGCGCTCGGCTGCTTCGACCTCGCGCTGACGGGACGCGACTGGCTGGCGGCGCACCTCGCGGCGTTCCCGCTCTCGCCGGTCGCCGAGCTGTGTGACCTGCGCCGCAGCCGCTACCGCCTCGGCGCAGTCGTGCCCGAGGCCGTGCCAGCCGAGACGATCGCCGAGGCGATCGCGTGGTGGCGGCGCGACGACCCGAAGCGGCCGATTCGCGTCGCCTCGGAGTACGTCGCGCTGGCCGACCACTACGCGCGCGAGCGCCACCTCGGCCGCTACCAGGTGCTGCCGATCTCCGGGGCATCCGAGGGCTTCGTGCCGGACGACGCGGAGATCCTGATCGAGGGGACGGAGACGGGCTCCACCCTGCGCGCCAACCGGCTCCGTATGATCGACGTCATCATGGAGTCCACGAACTGCGCGATCGGATCGACGGAGCGTCCGCCGGGCGCGCGCGGCGAGCTGCGCGACGATCTGGTCGAGCGGCTGCGGGCGGGAGCCGCGGAGGTCTGACGTGCCCTCACTGGGATCACACCTCGCCAGTGCCTACGGGCTGGCCGACCGCCTCGGCCACCCGTACATCGACGCCGATCGCGGGTCCTACTACCTGGGCTCGACGGCGCCGGACATCCGCGTGCTGCTGCGCGTGGACCGCCGCCTGACGCACTTCTTCGAGCTCGACGACTTCGAAGCGCAGGACTCGGTGGCGCGCATGTTCGAGGAGCACCCGGACCTCCGGAACGTTGCCGGCCTAAACGAGAGCACGAGGGCGTTCGTGGCGGGCTACGTGACGCACCTGCTGATGGACGAGCACTACATCCAGAGCGTCTACCGCCGCTTCTTCGGCGAGCGCTCGTCGCTCGGAGGCGATCTGCGCGCCAACATCCTCGACCGTGCGCTGCAGTACGAGATGAACCGTCGCGAGCTGGAGGACGACGCCGCCCTCGAGGAGATTCGCACCGCCATCGACGCGACCGAGGCGACGATCGCCGTCGGTTTCATCGAGGAACGGCTGTGGCCGGAGTGGCGCGACTTCACGCGCGGGATCACCTACCAGCGCCCGGACTGGGAGCGCTTCCCGCGCGTCATGCAGATCCACCTGCGGCGCGGCGGCTTCAGCGACGAGGAGATCGAGGAGGTCGCGCAGAACCCGGGCGGGCTGATCCAGGAGTCGCTTTCCCACGTCACCGAGCAGGAGGTCGCGCGCTACCTCGAGGAGGCAACCGAGCTGGCCGCCGAGCGCCTCCGCGAGTACCTGCCGCGACTCTGATGGCTGCCACCACGCCCGCGCTGCGGATCGTCGAGGGCGCCACGGCCGCGCGCGCGAGCGTGCTGCGGCGCGACCCGCTCGGCGACCCCGTGCTGCCGCCGCCCGTGCGCGCCTCGATCCGCGAGACGTTCGGCGCGGACCTGAGCGCCTCCGAGGTGGTCGCGCGGATCATCGCGCGCGTGCGCGAGGAGGGCGACGCGGCGGTGCGCGCCTTCTCGCAGCGCTTCGACGGCTCCGCCGACGCACCGCTCGAGGTGAGCCGCGAGGAGATCGAGGCCGCCTTCGCGGAGACGCCGCCCGAGCTGCTCGACTCGCTGCGTTTCGCCGCCGATCGCGTGCGCCACTACCACGAGCGCCAGCTGGCGCACGGGCCGCGCTCCTTCCTCGAGGACGGCGTCGGCATGACGGTGCAGCCGATCGCGCGGGCCGGCATCTACATGACCGGCAGCGTGGCTGTGCTGCCTTCCTCGGTGCTGCACACGGCGCTGCCCGGACTCGTCGCCGGCGTGCCGGAGCGGATCGGCGTCACGGCCGCGCGCGAGGACGGCAGCGTGCACCCGCTGAAGCTGGTCGCGGCCGAGCTGGCCGGTGTGCAGCGCGTCTTCCGCGCCTCGGGCGCGCAGGCGATCGCGGCGCTGGCGCTGGGCACGGAGACGATCCCGCGCGTCGACAAGATCTTCGGTCCGGGCAACGTCTTCGTGACCCTCGCCAAGCAGCAGCTCTTCGGCGAGGTCGGCATCGACGCGATCTACGGCCCGACCGAGACGCTCGTGCTCGCCGACGAGGAGGCCGCGCCCGACCTCTGCGCCGCCGACCTGCTGGCGCAGGCGGAGCACGACACCCTCGCGAGGCCGGTGCTGATCACGACCTCGCGCGCACACGCCGCGGCGGTGCAGGCCGAGGTCGAGCGGCAACTCGAGGACCTCGAGCGAGGCGCGATCGCGCGCGCGGCGGTCGAGGGCGGCGGGGCGGTCGTCGCGGACAGCCTCGAGGAAGCGGTGACGCTCGCCAACGAGTTCGCGCCGGAGCACCTCTGCCTGCTGACGCGGGAGCCGGAGGCGATCGCGCCGCAGATCACGCAGGCGGGCGGCGTCTTCGTCGGCGACCACTCGCCCGAGGTGCTCGGCGACTACGTCGCGGGGCCGAGCCACGTCATGCCGACCGGCGGATCGGCGCGCTATGCCTCGCCGCTGTCCGTGCTCGACTTCCTCAAGATCAGCTCCGTGATCGCGCTGCCGGAGGGCGCACTCGCCGAGCTCGGCCCGCACGCCGCGCGGCTCGCCCGCGCCGAGGGCCTGACCGGCCACGCCCGCTCAATCGAGCGCAGGCTGGAGGGACTGTGATGACGGACTCCACGAGCTTCGACCTCGAGGGCGCGCTGCGCCCGCCGCTGCGCTCGCTGCGCGGCTACGAGCCGATCGACCCGCCCGAGCAGGTGGCCGCCCGCTACGGCGTCGCGCCGGAGGCGATCGTCAAGCTCGACGGCAACGAGAACCCCTATGGCGCCTCGCCGCGAACCGTCGAGGCGCTCGCGGGCGGCTACGCCGCGCACCGCTACCCGGACCCGGAGCAGCGACGGCTGCGCGACGCCCTCGGCGCGCGCCACGGCGTCTCGCCGGAGTGCATCGTTGCGGGCGCGGGCGCCGACGAGATCATCGACCTCGTCTTCCGCATCTTCGTCGACGCGGGCGACCGCATCGTCGTCGCATCGCCGACCTTCGGGATGTACCCCTTCGGCGCGGAGCTGGCTGGCGCGGAGCTGGTCGACGTGCCGAGGCGCGACGACTGGTCGGTGGACCTCGACGCCCTCGTCGCGGCCTGCGAGGGCGCGAAGGCCGTCTTCCTCCCCTCGCCCAACAACCCGACGGGTGGGCTGCTGCCGCAGGGCGCCGCCGAGCGCCTGCGCGCGAGCGGCGCGATCGTCGTCATCGACGAGGCCTACGTGGAATTCGCGAGCGGCTACGAGGGCGTGCACAGCGGATCGCCGAGCCTCGTAGAGGACGCAACGCGCGAGGGCGGCGCGCCGCTGATCGTGCTGCGCACGTTCAGCAAGTGGGCGGGTCTGGCCGGGCTGCGCGTCGGCTACGGCGTGATGCCGGCCTCGGTCGCCTCGCTGCTGATGCAGTGCAAGCAGCCCTACGGCGTGAGCACCGCCGCGGAGGCTGCCGCGCTCGCCTCGCTCGAGGACGCGGCGTTGCTCGACGAGCGCGCCTGCGAGATCGCCGGGGAGCGCGAGCGGCTGGCGGACGAGCTGCGCTCGAGCGGCTGGCTGGAGCCCGTCCCCTCGCAAGCCAACTTCCTGCTCTGCCGGCTCAGCGCCGGCAGCGGGACGGCGCTGCGCGAGGCGCTGGCCCGGCGCGGCGTCTTCGTGCGCTTCTTCGGCCACGAGCGCCTGCGCGACCACGTCCGTATCTCGGTCGGCACTTCCGAGGACAGCGGGCGCCTGCTCGCGGCGCTGTCCGAGGCGCGTCAAGAGCTTGAGGGGTAGCCGAGGTAGCAGAAGCGCCTGGGTCAACTAACGTCAACCACATAGTCCGTAATAGTGGTAGACATGTCTTGACTTAAGCCGTACGCTGATCGGGCGCACCGGAAGGGCAGCCCCATGGTCGAGATCAAGAGCGAGACCTATCTGCGCGTCCGCGAGGCCTTCGAGGCGGGCGAGCTTGACGTGCTCGGCGGCCAGACGCGGCTCGCCGAGGAGCTTGGCGTGACCCGCCAGGCGATCAACACCAACCTCAAGCGCGTCAAGCGCGACCTCGACGGCGGCGCGCGCCGCGCCGCGCTCGACCGCATCACCGCCGAGACCCGCATCCACGTCGAGATCGACATCGACGGCACCGGCCGCGCGGAGATCGCGACCGGCGTCGGCTTCTACGACCACGTCCTCGAGGCGTTCGCGAAGCACGGCCGCTTCGATCTCGATCTGCGCTGCGAGGGCGACCTGCACGTCGACGAGCACCACACGATGGAGGACTGCGCGCTGGCGCTCGGTGCGGCCGTCGATGAGGCGCTGGGCGACCGCTCCGGCCTCGTGCGCATGGGCGACGCGACGGTGCCGCTCGACGAGGCGCTGGTGCAGGCCGTGATTGACTGCTCCGGCCGCCCCTACGCGGCGATCGACTTCGACTGGGGCGGCGAGCGAATCGGCCAGGCCCCGACGGAGATGATCGGCCACGCCCTGCAATCGTTCTCGCAGGGCGCGCGCTGCGCGCTGCACGTGCGCCAGCTCGCCGGCGCCAACGACCACCACATCGCCGAGGCCGCCTTCAAGGCGCTCGGGCGCGCCCTCGATGCCGCCACCCGCCGCGATCCGCGCATCGCCGGCGAGGTGCCGAGCACCAAGGGCACGCTGACGGCGTGAGGGCGCAGTGACCAGCAATGCTCCCGCGCCACGCGGCGTCGTCCACTGCGCCGACGGCGTGGCGGTCGCGCGCACCCTCGAGGACGAGAGCGTCGACCTTGTCTACCTCGATCCGCCGTTCAACACCGGGCGGCGGCAGACGCGCGAGCAGCTGCGCACGCGGCGGGCCGCGGATGGCGAGGGCGACCGCAGCGGCTTCGGCGGACGGCGCTACGAGACAGAGCGGTTGGGTAGCCGCTCCTTCGAGGACGAATACGACGACTACCTCGGCTTCCTTGAGCCGTTCCTCGTCGAGGCGCAGCGGGTGCTGGCGCCCTCGGGCAGCCTCTACCTGCACCTCGACTACCGCGAGGTGCACTACGCGAAGGTGCTGGCGGACGGGGTCTTCGGTCGTGTCAACTTCGTCAACGAGATCATCTGGGCGTACGACTACGGCGCGCGGCCGAAGCGGCGCTGGCCGGCGAAGCACGACAACATCCTCTTCTACGCGAAGGACGCCGCGCGCAACCGCTTCAACGCCGAGGACATCGAGCGCATCCCCTACATGGCGCCCGGCCTCGTGGGCCCGGAGAAGGCGGCGCGCGGCAAGCTGCCGACGGACACCTGGTGGCACACGATCGTGAGCCCGACGGGCAAGGAGAAGCTGGGCTACCCGACGCAGAAGCCGATCGGCGTCCTCGAGCGGATCGTGCGCGCCTCCTCGCCGCCCGGCGGGCTGGTCTGCGACTTCGTCGCGGGCAGCGGCACGACGGGCGAGGCGGCGCTGCGCCACGGCCGCCGCTTCGTCCTCGCCGACAGCTCGCCGGAGGCGTTCGAGGTAATGCGCCGCCGCTTCGCGTCGTGCGAGGGCGTTCTGTTCGCCGAGGGCTGTTCGTAGCGCAATGGATCATCTGCGTGAGCAGTTTACAACGCAGTGATCGTCGGGGCGCTATAATGTGTCTGCGGCGGACACCCCCATCCTTGGGGGACACCCCGTCGCCTGAGCAACAAAGTTGGCCGCCCGCCCCACCCTGACAGGAAGAAGGCGGACGGCCGTAAGCGATGTGCCGAGGCACGCCGCGACGCGAGACTACCACGGAGTCTCCTCGCTCGCGCTCCCTGGTCCGGCACTGGAGGGAGGTACCTAGCAGGTTCTTCACTGGCCGGACCGAAGAAGTGCGACGAGACGATAGGAGAACAACGTGGTGAGTTACCACAGCCGCACGCGTGCGGCACAAGTTGAGCATGACACCCAAGTACGGCGCCGCTATGACCAATTCCGCTTCGACCCTGACTGGTCCGATGTGCGAGCGGACCTGCCAGGCGCTTCGAAGCCGGGTACCTTCGGGGGACATGTCCCGGATGTGACCGGATGGTGGAAGGGGAGCACCTTCTACCTTCTGGAGGTCGAAACTGCGGACAGCTATTCGACTGCTCACGCGAAGTCCCAGTACCGGGCCTTCGATGAGGCAGGCCGGCTGATTCTGGATGTCCCGAAGTCCGTCGAAGCCAAGGCGAAGGCCTTGCTGGCGACCATGGGGATTCAGGCGCTGGTCTGGACGTACTAGCTCCGGCACCTACCGCGGGCGAGTCGAACGGGATGGCTTGTTCGGCTCGCCCGACTGCCGGGTGCCGTGGGCGTGAACGTCGCGGTGCGCGGGCGTACTCTCGAAGCACCAGTCTGCTGGTGATGCGGCCGGATCCCTGGAGGCTTCGACCATCATGCGCGCACAATCCACCGCCGACATCCTCGCCTTCGCCCTCGAGCTGGCGGACGCCGCCGACGCGATCGCGATGCGGGACTACCGAGGTGAGCACGCCGTCGAGCGCAAGGCCGACGGCACGTTCGTGACGCCCGCCGACCGCGAGATCGAGGCGCTGCTGCGCGAGCGGATCGTCGAGCGCTACCCGGCGCACGCCATCCTCGGCGAGGAGGAGGGCGGCGACGAGGGCGCCGGGGACGCGGCGGCGCGCTGGATCCTCGATCCCATCGACGGGACGCACAACTACATGCGCGGCATCCCCGTCTGGGGGACGCTGATTGCCTGCGAGCGCGACGGAAGCATCGAGGTCGGCGTCGTCTCCGCGCCCGCGCTCGGGACGCGCTGGTGGGCGGGCCGCGGCCTCGGGGCGTACCGGGGAGCGACCGGCTTCCGTGGCGCGGGCGAGCGCATCCGCGTCTCGGACGCCGCGACACTCGCCGGGGCGCAGGTCGTGTACGGCGAGACGCTCGCGACCCTCGAGCGCTGGCCCGGTGCGCGGGCGCTGCTCGGCGAGGCCTGGCGCGTGCGCGGCCTCGGCGACTTCTGGGGCTTCTGCCTCGTCGCCGAGGGCGCGGCCGACGTCATGCTGGACGGCGTCGATCTGCACCCGTGGGACGTGGCCGCCCTGGTCCCGATCGTCGAGGAAGCCGGGGGCCGCATCACGGACGCCGCGGGCGGCGCAGCAGAGGGCGCGGGCCCGCGCATCGCCTCGAACGGCCGGCTCCACGCCGAGGTGTTGCGGCGGCTGGCGGACGCAGGCAGCCGCTAGCGCCCGATACGCGGTCGCAGTCGCTATAGTGACCACCATCGCGGAGACGTGATCGGGCGCCGATCCCGATCGACGTCACCTCCCCAGCGCGCAGCAGCTGCTGAGGAGGCCGCCATGCTCGTCACGATCCTCTCGAAGCGCCGTCCCGCCGCCATCCTGGCGGCGTCGGGCATCCTCGCGCTGGTGCTCTTCCTGCTGTTCTCCGGCAAGGCCCAGGCCCAGCAGGCCGAGATCGGGGCCGAGGCTGCGTTCATCCTCAACACCTTCTCGTTCCTCGTCTGGGGCGCGCTCGTGATGTGGATGTGCGCAGGCTTCACGATGCTCGAGTCCGGCTCGGTGCGGACCAAGAACGCGTCGATGATCTGCCTGAAGAACATCGGCCTCTACTCGATCGCGGGGCTGGCCTACTTCTTCATCGGCTACAACCTGATGTACGTCGACATCGTCGGCGGCGTGATCGGCTCCTTCAACCTGCTCTACGGGCCGACAGCCGAGGAGATCGCCCTCGTGGGCGGCGGGGGAGACGCGGCCGGGTTCGTGGCCGACAACAGCTACTCGACGATGTCGGACTGGTTCTTCCAGATGGTCTTCGTGGCGACGGCGGCCTCGATTGTCTCGGGCGCGCTGGCCGAGCGCGTCAAGATGTGGACGTTCTTCCTCTTCACGCTGGCGCTTACCGCGCTGATCTACCCGATCGTCGGTGCGTGGACGTGGGGCGGGGGCTGGCTGGACGAGCTGGGGTTCCAGGACTTCGCCGGCTCCACCATCGTGCACGGCGTCGGCGGCTGGGCGGCGCTGGCGGGGATCCTCGTGGTCGGC
Organism: Dehalococcoidia bacterium; assembly: GCA_965207415.1. Classification (GTDB taxonomy): domain Bacteria; phylum Chloroflexota; class Dehalococcoidia; order UBA2979; family UBA2979; genus VXMT01. The sequence continues at coordinate 1,241,858 of CBDBMD010000003.1, read as the reverse complement.
CCGAGGCTCGGCAAGTTCCGCCGCGACGGCACGCCGCGTCCGACGCCGCCCTCGAACATCCTGGTGGTGACGCTGGGCGTCTTCATCCTCTGGTTCGGCTGGTTCGGGTTCAACGGCGGCTCGCAGCTCGCCCTGGGCAGCGCCTCCGACGCGGTGGCGATGAGCCACGTGCTCGTCAACACGAACCTCGCGGCGGCGGCCGGCGTGATGGCCGCCCTCGCCGTCTCTCGCTTCATCCTCGAGCGAATGGACCTGTTCGCGGGCCTGAACGGCGCGATCGCCGGGCTGGTCTCGATCACAGCCGGGCCGGACATCACCGAGCACTACTGGGCGGTGATCATCGGCGCGATCGGCGGGATCGTCTGTACGGCCGGCCTCAAGCTGTTCGAGCGGCTGCAGCTGGACGACGTGGTCGGCGCGGTGCCGGCGCACCTCTTCGCCGGCATCTGGGGAACGCTGGCCGCCTCGATCGTGGCGGGGGCCGACCTCGGCGTGCAGATCGTCGGCGTGCTGTCCGTCGGGGCGTTCGTGTTCGCGGTGTCCTGGGTGCTCTGGCAGGTGCTGGCGAGGACGCTGAGCGTCCGCGTCGAGCCCCACGTCGAGCGCCTCGGCCAGGATGCGGGCGAGCTGGGTCTCGAGGCCTACCCCGAGTTCGTGCTCATGCCGGAGGAGTTCTACGAGGACGACGAGGACTGAGCGCGCGCCCTCGCACCTGCTCGCCGCTCGCATAGCGCCGCCAGCGCCGCCCACGGCGTGGGGGCGCGACGCTCGCTGCGGGAGGGGCTGCCCGCAGCAGCTCGCGCGCACGGTGCGCGGCGGCGGCCACGAGGGCGACCGCGGCGATCGAGGCGAGCACGATCCAGGCCGTCCGGTCCGCGCTCGCCGCGTCGTCGAGCTGCTTGCGCAGCGACTCGACGCTCGATGGCGGCGTGTACGCGTCGGCGTCCGCAGCGTCGGCCGGGGCTGCCGATGTCGCGCCCGTTGCTGCCGCTGGGACGGCCGCCGCTGGGGCGGGCGCCTCGAGGCGTCCGGGTGTGGGCTGCTCGGCGACCGTAGCCGCTAGCAGGCGGCCCGCCGGGTCGAAGCGGCGCTGAAGCGAGCGACCGGCCGGCGGCGCCTTGAGCGGCGGCGCGTCCACGCTGCCGTCGCTGCCGTAGGACAGTGCGTCGATGATCGCGCCGTCCTCGGTGGCGAGCGCGAGGCGGTCACCGGAGTTGCCGAGGCCGTTGAACAGCCCGCTGCCCTGCCGCAGCGCGATCGCGTCCCCGATCTCCGCCCGCGGGCCCGCGATCACGATCGCGCCGCCGGGTGGCAGCGTCAGCGTGGGCAGGGCGATCCGGCCATGGTTGTCGGCGAGGATCAGCCCCGCGAGCGGGATGGCGGCCGCGCCGACGTTGGCGACCTCGATCCACTCGTAGTCGGCGTCGGAGCCGCTCTGGACCGGGTCGGGCAGCAGTTCCGTGATGCGCAGCAGCACCGCCGAGGCGCTGCGCAGGTGGTACGGCTCCAGCGCCGGCATCGCGCCCTCGCCAGAGGTCGCCACGGGGGGAGGGGACGTCCGAGCCGCCGCTTCCGGCGACGGCGACGCGGGTGTTGCCTCGATCACCTCGGGCGTCGGGCCGGGGGCCGGCGGGTCGGGTGTTGCCTCGATCACCGCGGGCGTTGGGTCGGGCGCCGGCGACGCGGCGGGCGTGAAGGCGACATCGTCGGCGTGCAGGACGGCGGGCGCCCCGCCCGCGGGGCGCAGCATGATGCGCAGTTGTGCGCTGCGAGCCTCGCCGGGCGCGCGGATTGCGCCGGTCGAGACCGCGGCGAAGGAGTCGCCAACGCCCTCGAGGGCATCCGAGTCGGCGACGGAGAGCTGCGGGCCGCTCGCGTCGTCCGAGGCGTACCAGGCCACACGGATGCGGGCGAGCGCGGCGTCCGCGACGGGGCGGAGCAACCCGGTGGCCTCGTACCAGCGGCCGCCCTCGACGGTGAAGGACTGGTGCAGCCACGCCGTCGTGTCGCTGCGTGAGGTGAGCGCAGCGGCCCGCGAGGCGCCCTCGGAGGTCACGAGGGCGTCCCCGCCGTGGGCGCGCCAGCCGTACGGCGTCTCGCCGGGCAGCTCGAAATCGCCGTTGGTCAGCGAGGCGAAGAAGGCTGGCGCCTCCTCGGGAGCGGGGGAGGTGGCCTCCGGCGGCGTGTCGGGCGTCGCGGGCGGTGGAGGCGCGGTGCGTACGAAGGACACGTCATCGGTGACGAGGGTTGCCGGCGCCCCAGTGGCGGGGCGCAGCATGATGCGGAGCTGTGCGCTGCGCGCCTCGTCGGGCGCGCGGATCGCGCCGGTGGAGACGGTGGCGAAGGAGTCGCCCGCGCCCTCGAGTTCCCCGGAGTCCGTGACGGAGAGCTGCGGCCCGCTCGCGTCTTCCGAGGCGTACCAGGCGATGCGGATGCGGGCGAGGCCGGCGTTTGGGCCGGGCTGGAGCCTCCCGGCCACCTCGTACCAGCGCCCACCCTCGATGGCGCACGACTGGTGCAGCCAGGCAATCGCCGCGCCCGCCGACGTGAGCAGGGCGGCGCGCGAGCCGCCTTCAGACGTGACGAGGGCGTTCCCGGCGTGGGCGCGCCAGCCGTAGGGCGTATCGCCCGGCAGCTCGAAGTCGCCGTTGGTGAGGGCGACGAAGAACGAGGGGGTCGCCTCGGGGGGCCGCAAGGGTTGCGTGGGCGGAGCTTCGGAAGTCAGGTCCGGCGGCGGTGGAGCGGTGCGCGCGAAGGACACGTCGTCGGCGCGCAGGACCGCTGGAGCCGCGCTCGCCGGTCGAAGCATCATCCGCAGCTCCGCGCTGCGTGCAGCGTCGGGCGCGCGGATCGCGCCGGTAGAGACGAAGGCGAACGAGTCGCCATCTCCGACGAGCTCGTCGGAATCATCCGTGGAGAGCTGCGCGCCGCTCGCGTCGTCCGAGGCGTACCAGGCGACACGGACGCGGGCGAGCGAGGCGTTGGAGACCGCGTGCAGCCGCCCGCCGGCCTCGTACCAGCGTCCGCCTTCGATCGCGAAGGACTGGTGCAGCCAGGCGGTGGAACGCCCTCGCGAGGTGAGGGTGACGCTGCGTGAGTCCCCGTCGGAGGCGACGAGGGCCGAGCCCGCGTGGGCACGCCAGCCGTAGGGCGTGTCGCCCGGCAGTTCGAAGTCGCCGTTCGTCAGCGCGACGAAGAACGTTGGCATCGCCTCGGGTGTGGGTACCGACACGGGAGTCCTCACGGCGGGCGTGCTCGGCGGCGGCGCGGTGCGTTCGAAGCGCACGTCGTCAGCGCGCAGCACGGCGGGAGCCTCGCTTGCGGGCCGGAGCATGACCCGCAGTTGCGCGCTCCGCGCGTTGTCGGGCGCACGAATCGGGCCTGTCGAGACGGTCGTGGAGGAGTCGCCGACGCCGCCGAGCTCGTCGGAGTCGTCCGTGGAGAGCTGCGCCCCGCTCGCGTCTTCCGAGGGGTACCAGGCGACGCGGATGCGGGAGAGCGTGGCGTTGGACACAGGCCGGAGCAGGCCGGACGCCTCGTACCAGCGTCCGCCCTCGACGGCGAAGGACTGGTGCAGCCAGGCCGTCGAGCTCCCGCGCGAGGTGAGCGTGACGGTTCGCGAGCCGCCCGCGGGCGTGACGACGGCCTCGGCGGCGTGCGCGCGCCAGCCGTACGGCGTCGCGCCGGGCAGTTCGAAGTCTCCGTTCGTGAGCGAGGCGAAGACGGAGGGTTCGGTCGCGGTGGGCGAGGTCGGAGTGTCGCCCGGTGTCTCGGTCGGGACGGGCGTGGGCGGCGGCGGGCCGGCCGTGAGCTCTGCCGAGTCCACGTAGAACACGGACCCGCTCGCGGAGACCTCGGCGGTCACCCGCAGGCGAGCGTAAGTGGCGTCGGTCGGCGCCGTTTCGGGACCGACCTCAACGCGTTTCCAGCCCGCCGTCGGAGCCTCGATCGGCTGAGTACTCAGAACGCCGACACGGGTTCCGTTCGTGCCGACGAACTCGAGGCTCACCTCCATACGGAGCACCTTCGGGCCGGCGGAATCAGCGGGAGCATCGCTGCGAAGCCACACGCGGAGCGTGTGCTCGGCCCCTGCCGCGACGGGCACACGCCAGTATTGAGTCATCACAGTCACATCGGCCGGCCCGCTCGTAGTGACCTTCCCGGCAGCGTCGCCCGACTCAACGGGCTGGTCGACCACCTCGAGAGTCGCTCCGGCGGGCGGCGCCCAGCCGGGATGGTTGCGCTCATCCAGGCCGTCCTCGAAGCCGCCGTTGGGCAGCAGGTTCTGCGGATCCGCCGGGGACTGCGCGTGGCTCCCGGTGGTGGTGAGGGCGGCGAGTGCGAGCGCGCCGACGAGCAGCGCGAGCGTTGCGGAACGCCGCAATGCGATTCCCCTGCCTGTGCGCCGGCGAGGGAACGAGGCCACCCGCCACAGTCTCGCGCACAGATCAATCGGTATCACACAATCATGTTGAGACCAACTATTGTTGGCAAGAAGATGTTGCCGACTGGCAGGGGGATTCAGCGGTGCCCACCGGCGCCTGGCTCGCGCACGCTCTCTTCGGTGTCCCGCTAGCTGTGGGCTGGCGTGGCGCGTGCACGGCCGCCGTGATTGTGGGCCTGTGTGTCCTGATCCCCACCGCTCCCGCTGCCCAGGCCGCCGGCGAGGCGGTAAGCGCGCCGCGAGACAGTCGCTTGCACCAACCGAGCCTCCTCGCCGGTGACGTTCTCGGCGCCCTCGAGGGCGTTCGGGCGCAGCAGACGCCGACGCCCGAAGACGACCTCCCCGACGTCTCACTGACGCTCGGCGGCGCTTCTCACACGGTCGACGTGGCCGGCTACTTCAGCGACAGCGTGCATGGCTACGAGGTAACAGCGGCTCCAAACGGCATCGTCCGCAGCTCGCGATCGGGGACGGAGATCACCCTCGATCCGCTCGCGGTGGGGTCGGCGACCGTCACGGTGAGGGGCCGGAAGGTGGGCGGCAGCGAGCGCAAGCGCTTCACGGTCACGGTGGTGGCCATGGTCGCCGCCCCCACCGCAACCGGCAGCATCGCCGCCCTCACTCTCGCCGAGGGCGCTACCCACGCCGTGACGGCCTCCGACTACTTCGAGGGCGCGAGCATCACACACACGGCAGCGTCCTCGGACACGGGGGCGGCGACGGTCGAGGTCGCGGGCGCGGACGTGACGGTGACGGCGGTCGCCGCCGGGAGCACGACGATCACCGTGACCGCGACCAACTCGGGTGGAAGCGCGGAGCAGCGCTTCGCCGTCACGGTGCTGCCGCCCGCCCCGGCGACCGGCGGCAGCATCGAGGCCGTGACCCTCGCCCTCGGCGAGGCGCACGTGGAGGACGCCTCGGATCACTTCAGCGGCGACGGGATCAGCTACAAGGCTGAGTCCTCGAACGCGGCGGTCTCCACCGTGGCGACGGAGGGCGCGGCGGTCACGGTCACGGCGGTTGCGCCGGGGGACGCGACGGTGACGGTGACGGCGACCAACGCCGGCGGGAGTGCGGAGCAGTCCTTCGCCGTCACCGTCCAGCTCCCCGCCGTCACGCTCACGCGAGGCGACGCGCGGACGCTGGAGCTCGCGGACCACTTCGGAGAGGGGGTGACGGGCTACGGCACAGCGGTCGCTCCGGCAGGCATCGTCGGGCTCGCCCTGACCGGCTCGCAGCTGACGCTCACCGCCCTCGCCTCTGGCAAGGCCACGATCACCCTCGAGGTGACGACCGCCAGCGGCGCTGCGGAGCATCGCGTCGCCGTCACGGTGCTGCCGCCCGCGCCGGCGACCGCCGGCAGCATCGAGGCCGTGACCCTCGCCGAGGGCGAGACGCACGTGAAGGACGCCTCGGACCACTTCAGCGGCGAGGGGCTCACATACACGGCAGGGTCCTCGAAGGTGGCGGTCGCCAGCGTGGCTGTGGAGGGCACGACAGTCACGGTCACGGCGGTCGGCGCGGGCGACGCGACGGTGACGCTGACCGCGACGAACGCAGCGGGGAGCGCCGGGCAGTCCTTCGCCGTCACCGTCGAACTCCCCTCGATCATCGTGACGGAGGGCGGAACGCGGACGATCGACCTCACCGAATACTTCGGCGCTGATGTCACCGGCTACGAGGTGACGGTCACCCCGACCGGCATCGTCCACGTCTCGCGGTCGGGATCGCAGCTCACGCTCGCTGCCCTCGCCGCGGGGAGCGCGACGGTGATGGTGACGGCGACGAGCCCCGGAGGAAGCGCCGAGCAGGGCTTCGCCGTCACGGTTGTGCCGCCCGCGCCCGCGACTGTCGGCAGCATCGAGGCGGCCACGATCCTCGAGGGCGCCACGCACGCCGAGGACGCATCGAGCTACTTCGAAGGCGAGGGGGTCACGTACGCGGCGGTCTCCTCGGACACGGGGGTCGCGACCGTCGCGACGGATGGGGCGGCCGTCACCGTGACGGCGGTCGCGGCCGGCAGCGCAACGGTGACGGTGACGGCGACGAGCCCCGGAGGCAGCGCCGAGCAGAGCTTCGGCGTCACCGTGTCGGCGGCGGTGTCCGCCCCCGCAGCGGTCGGCAGCATCGAGGCGGCCACGATCCTCGAGGGCGCAACGCACGCCGAGGACGCCTCGGACTACTTCGAAGGCGAGGGGGTGACGTACGGCGCTGTGTCCTCGGACACGGGGGTGGCGACGGTCGAGGTGGATGGGGCGGCGGTCACGGTGACGGCAGTCGCGGCGGGGAGCGCGACAGTGACGGTGACGGCGACGAACGGCGGAGGGAGCGCGGAGCAGACGCTCGCCGTAACGGTCGTGCCGCCCGCGCCGGTCGCCGTCGGCAGTATCGAGGCGGTCACGATCCTCGAGGGCGCCACGCACGCCGAGGATGCATCGGGCTACTTCGAGGGCGAAGGGCTCACGTACGGCGCTGTGTCCTCGGACACGGGGGTGGCGACCGTCGCGACGGATGGGGCGGCGGTCACGGTGACGGCGGTCGCGGCGGGGAGCGCAGCGGTGACGGTGACGGCGACGAGCGCGGGAGGGAGCGCGGAGCAGGCGTTCGCCGTCACGGTCGTGCCGCCCGCGCCGGTCGCCGTCGGCAGCATCGAGGCAGTCACGATCATCAAGGGCGCCACACTCGCCGAGGACGCCTCGAGCTACTTCGAAGGCGAAGGGGTGACGTACGCGGCGGTGACCTCGGACACGGGGGTGGCGACCGTCGCGACGGATGGGGCGGCGGTCACGGTGACGGCGGTCGCGGCGGGGAGCGCAGCGGTGACGGTGACGGCGACGAGCGCGGGAGGGAGCGCGGAGCAGGCGTTCACCGTCACGGTCGTGCCGCCCGCGCCCGCGACTGTCGGCAGCATCGAGGCGGCCACGATCACCGAGGGCGGCACACACGCCGAGGACGCATCGAGCTACTTCGAGGGCGAAGGGCTCACGTACGGCGCTGTGTCCTCGGACACGGGAGTGGCCACGGTTGCGACGGATGGGGCGGCGGTCACGGTGACGGCGGTCGCGGCGGGGAGCGCGACGCTGACGGTGACGGCGACGAACGGCGGGGGTAGCGCCGCGCAGGGGTTCGCCGTCACGGTCGTGCCGCCCGCGCCGGTCGCCGTCGGCAGCATCGACACAGTCACGATCATCAAGGGCGTCACGCACGCCGAGGACGCATCGAGCTACTTCGAAGGCGAAGGGGTGACGTACGGCGCGGTGTCCTCGGACACGGGGGTGGCGACCGTCGCGGTTGAGAAGGCGGCGGTCACGGTGACGGCGGTCGCGGCGGGGAGCGCGATGCTGACGGTGACGGCGACGAACGGCGGGGGCAGCGCCGCGCAGGGGTTCGCCGTCACGGTCGTGCCGCCCGCGCCCGCGACTGTCGGCAGCATCGAGGCGGCCACGATCCTCGAGGGCGCCACGCACGCCGAGGATGCATCGGGCTACTTCGAGGGCGAAGGGCTCACGTACGGCGCTGTGTCCTCGGACACGGGGGTGGCGACCGTCGCGACGGATGGGGCGGCCGTCACGGTGACGGCAGTCGCGGCGGGGAGTGCAACGGTGACGGTGACGGCGACGAGCCCCGGGGGCAGCGCGGAGCTGGCGTTCGCCGTCACGGTCGTGCCGCCCGCGCCCGCGACTGTCGGCAGCATCGAGGCGGCCACGATCCTCGAGGGCGCCACGCACGCCGAGGACGCATCGAGCTACTTCGAGGGCGAAGGGCTCACGTACGGCGCTGTGTCCTCGGACACGGGGGTGGCGACGGTGGCGACGGATGGGGCGGCCGTCACCGTGACGGCGGTCGCGGCCGGCAGTGCGACGGTGACGGTGACGGCGACGAACGTGAGCGGGAGTGCGCAACAGGAGTTCGTCGTCGAGGTGCGATTGCCTGCGCCGCTGGCGATCGGAGCGATCGCGGACGTGGCGCTGCGCGAGGATGGGGTTCCCCGCGAGATCGAAGTGGCGGACCACTTCGGCGGCGTGGTCGAGGGCTACGACGTGTCCGCGACGCCTGCCGGTGTCGTGCACCTCTGGGAGTCGGGTGGGCGGCTGACGCTCACGCCGCTCGCCTCGGGCGTCGCCGCCGTGACGGTGACGGCGTCGAACGCGGGGGGTGTGGCGCAGCAAGCCTTCCTGGCCACCGTCCGCGAGGGTGCACCCCGGGCACTGGGCAGAACACCCCTCGTGGAGATCGTCGAGGGCGACTACTCGATCATCGGCGTTGCGTCGTACTTCGAGGGCGAAGGCGTCACGTTCGCGGCGGAGTCATCGAGTCCAGACGTGTTGGCGGTCGAGGCGCACGGAGAGACCACCGTGTTCACGGGTCGCGCCGTGGGCATTGCGCTCGTGACCGTAACCGCGACGAACGAAACGGGGAGCGCCGCGCAGGAGTTCGTCGTGGTCGTCTCGAGGCGCGCCCCGCAGGTGCTGGACGGCATCGAGGCCTTCACCCTCACCAGCGGAGGCGCGGCGCGGACCATCGACCTCTCGAATCACTTCAGTGGATCCCTGATGCGCTTCGGAGCGATCGCGGAACGGGCCGGCATCGTGCATCTCTGGGAATCGGATGGGCGGCTGACGCTCACGCCGCTGGCCGCGGGCTCCTCGATGGTCACCGCCTGGTCGGCGAACACGGGAGGCACGGCGAGCCAGACCGTCGAGGTGAGCGTGAGACCGCGCGCGCCACGGGCGCTGGCCTCCAGCACGCTCCTGACGCTGTCGCTGGACGGACGGCCGCTGAGCGTCGAGCTCGCGAACTACTTCGGTGGCGATGTCGAGCGCTACGCCCCGGCGGCGACTCCGGGCGGGGTCGTCCACCTCTGGGAGTCGGGCGGGGTGCTGACGTTGACGCCCCTCGCGGCAGGGTTGGCGACGCTGGAGGTGACGGCGCTGAACGAGGGCGGCAGCGCCGAACAGGCCTTCATGGTCGTGGTGCAACCCGCCGCGCCGGCGGCGCTGGGCCGGATCGTGGGCGCCCCGCTCGCGGCGGGCGGCGCCGGGCAGGAGATCGCCCTCGCGGACTACTTCGATGGCGAGGTGGCCTCCTACGAGGTGGCGTCGCGGCCCGGTGGCGTGCTGCATCTCTGGGAGTCTGGCGGGCGGCTGAGGCTCACGCCGCTCTCGGCCGGCGTCGCTACGGTCACGGTGATGGCGAGCAACGGCAGCGGGAGCGCCAGCCAGATCTTCGCCGTGGCGGTCGCTCCGGCCGCGCCTCGGGCGCCCGGCCGCGCAGAGCGCATCGCGCTCGACGAGGGCGGGGCCGTGCGCGAGATCGACCTCGGGGACTACTTCCGCGGCGAGGCCGCTCGTTACCACCTCACGGCCGACCCCGGCGGCGTGGTCCACGGCTGGGAGTCGGGTGGCCGGCTGACGCTCACCCCGCTGGCTGCGGGCGTCGCGACGGTCGTCGTGACGGCGACAAACTCCGCCGGCAGCGCCGAGCAGCCCTTCATCGTCGCCGTCGAAACCGCTGCTCCGGAGGCGCTCGGCCGCCTCGAGGGCATCACGCTCGGCGAGGCGGGGGAGCCGCAGGAAATCGAGCTCGCGGACTACTTCAGCGGCGCGATCGCGCGCTACCGCGTCTCGGCGGACCCGGCCGGAGTCGTGCACGCCTGGGAGTCGGAGGGGCGGCTGCGGCTCACGCCGCTGGCCGCGGGTGTCGCCACGGTCGTCGTGACGGCCTCGAACGAGGGCGGGAGCGCCCGCCAGGAGTTCGCCGTGGTCGTGGAGTGAGCGCGCCGCCTAGCGGGCGCGCGGGGTTGGGGTGTCGATCCGCAGGCTGCGGCGCGCGATGCGCCAGCCCTCGGAGGTGCGGCGCCACTCGTCGCGATAGACGCCGGTGGTCGAGGGGATCGGGATCACGTCGCCGGGGCCCTGCCGGGCGGAGAGCAGCATGGTGCGGGTGCGCGCGGCGTCGCCGCCGAGCTCGTCGAAGACGGTCCCGCTCTGGTTGTGGCGGGTTTGCTCGTCCGGCGGGTGGGGGCGCAGGCCGGGCCGCTCGCCGCTGTGAGTGGCGCGCGCCCAGCGCAGGATCGCTTCGCGGCCCTCGTTGTGGATCACGGGCTCGTCGCCGCGCGTGAAGACCTCGAACACCGCGTCCTCGGTGAAGAGCGCGGCGTAAGTGTCCGAGTCCTTCCCGTCCCAGGCGTACGAGTAGCGCCCGATCTGATCGAGGATTGCGAGCCGGTCGTCTGCACTCATCCACGGCCTCCGCGCGACAGTCTAGCGCGCCGCCCCGCTCGGCGCGGCCGGCGACGACGCGGCCAGTGACGACGCGGCCAGTGACGACGCGCCCAGTGCGCGCCCGCTATGCTCCTCGACGCGGGCGCGCCCGGCGTTGGCGCGGAGCGACGAGGGGGACGCGATGAGCGAGTTCGAGGGTCAGGTGGTGATTGTCACCGGTTCCGCGGGCGCCGGAGTCGGGCAGGCGACCGCTCGCCGCTTCGCGGCCGAGGGCGCCGAGGTCGTCGTCAGCGACCTGAACGAGAAGCGCACGCTCGCCGTCGGCGAGTCGCTCGCCGGGGAGCACGGCCGCGACTTCCTCGCGGTCCCCTGCGACGTCTCCAACCAGGAGTCGGTCGCCGAGCTGATCGGGAAGACGATCGAGCGCTACGGGCGGATCGACCACCTGATCAACAACGCCTACCGCGACATGGAGACGCCGTTCCTCGAAATGGACGACGAGACCTGGCACACGCCGATCAACGTCTGCCTGCATGGCACCTACTACTGCACGAAGGCGGCGGTGCCGCACATGATCGAGCAGGGCGGCGGCAACATCGTCAACTTCGCCTCGGTGGTGACGTGGCGGGGCGGGCAGGGCCGCGCGCAGTACGCGGCCGCGAAGGCGGGGATCATCGCCTTCACGCGCGTGATCGCGCTCGAGCTTGGCGAGCACAACATCCGCGCGAACACCGTCGCCCCGAGCTCCGTGTGGAACGAGTGGATGGGCCGCACGATGGGCACCGTCCCCGAGGGCAGCGACGAGCACCCGCTCAACCGCTCGGCGATGCCGGACGAGCTGGCGGGCCTGGTGCGCTACCTCTGCAGCAAGGAGTCCGAGTACATCACCGGCGAGGTGATCTCGGTCGGCGGGCAGCGCCCGTAGCGCCTCGGGCCGGCGCGCGTTGACGCCCCGAGGCGCCCTCCGTACGGTGGCCGCGGCACGCGGCCCTGCGGCCGCCGGGCCGCAGCGATTGCACACGATTGAGGAGGCGCGCTATCCCGCTGGATCCCCAGGCCCAGGTCTTTCTCGACGGATTCCTCGAGTTCGAAGCCGCGTTCCCGCCGATCGAGGAGCGCGATCCCGCCGGGTGGCGCGACGCCCTCGCGGCCTTGCAGGCGGAGGCGGCCGCGGCGGGCATGGGTCCGCCCGTGCACGCCGAGGAGGACCGCACGATTCCCGGTCCGGCGGGGGAGATCCCCGTGCGCATCATGAAGCCCGGACCGGGCGACTCCTACCCGCTGCTCGTCTGGTACCACGGCGGCGGCTGGACGATCGGCGACCTCAATAGCGGCGTCGATGCGGTGCGCCTGCTCGCCAACGTGGCCAACTGCGCGGTCATCTCTGTGGACTACCGGCTCGCGCCGGAGCACCCCTACCCCGCATCGCTCGACGACTGCTACGCGGCACTTGAGTGGGCGGTCGCCAACGCCGGCGAGCTCGGCGTCGACGCGAGCCAACTGGCCGTGGGCGGTGATAGCGCGGGTGGGAACCTCGCGGCGGTCGTCAGCCAGAAGGCGCGCGACGAGGGCGGCCCGGCGATCACCTTCCAGTTGCTGGTCTGCCCCGTCACCGACAGCGACTTCGATCGCCCCTCCTTCCACGAGTTCGGCGACCCCAAGTACCTGCTCTCCAGCGAAATGATGCAGTGGTTCTGGCGCCAGTACGTCGGCGACGGCGACATGACCGACCCGCGCGTCGCGCCGCTGCGGGCGGAGAGCCTCGAGGGCTTGCCCGCCGCGCACATGGTGATCTCGGGCTATGACGTGCTGCGCGACGAGGGCCTCGCCTACGCCGAGCGGCTGGCCGAGGCGGGCGTGGACGTCAGCGTGGCTCGCGAGGATGACCAGCCGCACGACTTCTGGATGGCGCTGGGCATGATCGACGCCGCCGAGCGCGGCGTCGCCGAGGCCGCCCGTGAGATGACGCGGGCGTTCCAGCAGGCCTGACCGGTCGCCCTCCGCACTCCCGTATACTCAGCGCCGCTCGCGCGAGTTCGGAGGTCTGCGATGAAGGTCGGCGTCGGGATGTTCGTGACCGGCTACACGGTTGATGCCGTGACGTTCGCGCGCGCCGCCGAGGGTCACGGCTTCGAGTCGATCTGGGTGCCGGACCATCCGGTGCTGCCGGTCGATCCGGAGACGCCGTACCGCCGCCCGGGGCAAGCCATCCCGCCGCTCTACGGGGAGATGGCGGACCCCTTCGTGCTGCTCTCGTTCATCGCGGCGGTCACCTCGAAGGTGCGGCTCGGGACGGGCGTGACGCTGCTGCCGGAGCGCCACCCGCTGACGCTGGCGAACACCGTCGGCACCCTCGATAACTTCTCGAACGGGCGGGTCACGCTCGGCGTCGGGGCCGGCTGGCTGCGCGAGGAGATCGAGCTCTACGGCACGGACTTCGCCGACCGCTGGGGCTACGCCAACGAGTCGATCCTCGCGATGAAGCAGCTCTGGGAGCACGGCAGCGCCAGCTTCGAGGGCAAGCGCATCCGCTTCGGCGAGGTGCGCTGCGACCCCATCCCGAAGCAGCGCCCGCATCCGCCGGTGCTGATCGGCGCGCCCGCCTCGGAGCGCACGTTCCGGCGCATCGCGCGCGTCGGCGACGGCTGGCTGCCGGTGATGGCGTCGCCCGAGGAGTGCGAGAGCGGACGCCGCGAGATCGAGCGCTGGTGCGCCGAGCTGGGGCGCGACGCCTCGAAGATGGAGATCACCGTCTTCGCGATGGACGCCACGCCCGAAACGCAGCGCGCCTACGAGTCGGCGGGCGCGGACCGGCTGGTGGTTGGGGTCTACAACCACCCCGGGACGCCGCTGCCGTACGAGCGCTGGAACGAGGTGCGCGCGGCTGCCCTCGCGGGAGGACGGCCACCGGCCGAGGAGACGATGCGCGTGCTCGCGAGCGTCGCGGAGCACGCACAGCTGTAGCGCCGGAGGGCGCCGAGGAGGTACCGCATGTCCGAGTTCGTCCAGTACGAGGTCGAGAACCACGTCGCGAGGATCACGTTCAACCGGCCGGAGCGGCTGAACGCCTTCACCCACGAGATGGGCACCGCGTTCCGCGAGGCGCTGCTCGACTTCGACGAGAACGACGACGCCTGGGTGGCGATCATCACCGGCACCGGCCGCTCGTTCTGCGCCGGACGCGACATCAAGGCGCAGGTCGAGGCCGGCGAGGCGACCCTGCCGCGCTACTCCTACGAGTACAACATCTTCGGCGTCGTGGACACGGACAAGCCGATGATCGCGGCGGTGAACGGCTTCGCGGTCGGCCTCGGTTGGTACATCACCGTGGGCTGCGACTTCCGCATCGCGGCCGAGTCCGCGCAGTTCGGGATGGCGGAGATCCCGACGGGGCTGATGGGCCCGTACTGGTTCTCGGCCGTTGAGTCGCTGCCGTGGTGCATCGGCGCGGAGCTAACCCTGATCGGCGATCGCATCGACGCCCAGCGCGCCTACCAGTACGGCCTCGTCAACGAGGTGGTGCCGGACGACCAGCTGCTGGAGACGGCGCAACACTGGGCCGACCGCGTGCTCGCGCTGCCGCCGCAGCACGTCTACCGCACGAAGGCGCTGATGCGCTCGATGCGCAACATGCCCGACGCGCCGATGCTCGACCGCGAGGTCGAGGCGCGCACGCACCTCAACGACCTCGACGACACGATGGAGGCGGCGGTCGCCTTCGCGGAGAAGCGCACGCCCCGGTTCACGGGCCGCTAGCCGAGTATCCGGAGCAACGAGCAGCGACACAGCAGGCACGACCAGCGGAAAGGCGGTTGGCGTGGAATACCAGGACATCATCTACGAGGTGCACGAGGGCATCGCGACGATCACGCTCAACCGCCCCGAGCGGATGAACTCGTTCAGCGAGCAACTGCTGGCGAGCTGGGCCGCCGCCGTCACGGAGGCCGCCGAGGACGAGAACGTGCGCGTGGTCGTCGTGACCGGCGCGGGCCGCGCCTTCTGCGCGGGCGCCGACGTGAAGGCGCGCGCCGAGGAGAACGCAATCCTCGCCTCGGACGAGAGCTGGACGCCGGCGATGCGGCGCAACTCGCTGCGCTACAGCGTGCAGCGCGTGCCGCAGGCGCTCCAGTACCTGGACAAGCCCTACCTCGTCGCGATCAACGGCGCGGCGGTCGGCGCCGGCATGGACATGTGCTCGATGGCGGACATCCGCATCGCCTCGGACCAGGCGCGCTTCGGGATGGCCTACGTCAACGTCGGGCTGATCCCCGGCGACGGCGGGGCCTGGCTGCTGCCTCGGCTGGTCGGCCTGCAGAAGGCGCTCGAGCTGATCTGGAGCGGCGATCTGTTTAGCGCAGAGGAGGCGCTCGAGATCGGCTACGTCGCGCGCGTCGTCCCGCACGAATCGCTGCTGGACGAGGTCTACGCGTACGCCGCGAAGCTCGCCTCCGGCCCGCCGATCACGATGCAGATGGCGAAGCGGCTGGTCTACCGCGGCCAGAGCAGCTCGTTCACCGAGGCGCTTGAGGCCGCGCAGGCGGCGATGACCATCGTCCAGACCTCGGACGACGCCGCCGAGGGCCCGAAGGCGTTCTCGGAGAAGCGCAAGCCCGTCTTCAAGGGCCGCTAGTCCCTCCGGTCCCCTCTCCCCTTGCGGGAGAGCCCTCCGGTCCGCGCGGGAGACAGGGTGGACCCTCCGGTCCCCTCTCCCTGAGGGAGAGGGCCGGGGTGAGGGAGGATCCGGGGCCCGTTCCGGAGGCCTGAGCCCGGAACCCGAGGGAGGCTGACCATGGGCCAGCGCGCCGAACGACTGCTGGCGCAGCTCGATGCTGCGTTCGAGGGCGACTCGACACACTCGCTTGCCGCGAACGTCGCGTCCGTACGCCCCGAGGACTGGGACTGGCTGCCGCCGAACGGCGCGCGCTCGATCCGCGCGATCGTACAGCACGCCGGAGGCGCGAAGCGCCTGTACGTCGACCGCGCCTTCGGCGACGGCTCGCTCGCGATGGACGACCCGCGCGTGGAGGGCGAGGGCGCGCTCGACACTCCCGAGGGCGCGGCCGAGTGGCTGCGCGAGGCCCACGAGGGGCTGCGAGCCGCCCTCGTGGCGCTCGACGACGCCGAGCTGGAGGGGGAGCGGGCGACGCCTTGGGGCGGAACCATGCCGCTCGCCGAGATCCTGCACATGCTGCTGCGCCACGACCTCTACCACGCCGGCGAGATCAACCACCTGCGCGCGCTCGCGCAGGACAACGACGCCTGGGCCTGGTAGCAGGCTCGATCGAGGGCGCCTTGAGGGCTACTCGACGGGCGGCGGCGGGCCATAGCGCTCGCGCGCGGCGGCGAAGCCGTGGGCGCGCGCGTAGTCGCCCCCGGTGTGCCCGCTCTGCGAGCGTGAGATCAGGGTGTTCTGCGTGGCGGTGTAGCGCGCCACCGTGCGGAAGCCCATCTGGTCCTCGGCCTGGTTGATGGCGTGCTTCTTGAGCCGCAGCATCTCCACCGGCGTCTTCGCGATCCAGGCCGCCAGTCGCTGCGTCTCGGCCTCGAGGCGCTCGGCCGGGTAGGCCTTCGCCGCAAAGCCCCACTCGACCGCCTCGAGGCCGCTGAGCAGGCTGCCGCTGGTGAAGTTCATCAACTTCGCGCGCTGCGCCCCGACGCGGAAGACCCACCAGTCGGCGATCCAGTCGTTCGGCCAGCCGGGCACGCCGATCCGCGCGTCCTCGGCGGCGACGACGATATCGCAGCAGATCGCGAGCTGCGTGGCGAGGCCGACGCAATGCCCATGCACCTGCGCGATCGTCGCCTTCGGCACGTCGCGCACGCGCAGCATGAAGTCCTGCAGCCCGGTGACGCCGCGCTGCGCCGCCGCCAGATCGTCGTTGATGCCGATGTTTGCCTTCACGTCCATGCCCGCCGAGAAGTCCGGCCCGTTCGCCTTGATCACGATCACGGAGATCGAGTCGTCATCGCCGGCGCGCGCCAGGCACTCGTCCAGCTCGCGGCGCAACTGATTGCCGAGGGCGTTGCGCTTCTCCGCGCGGTTCAGCGTCAGCGTCAGCACCGCGCCGCTCTGCTCGTCGAGGACATGTCGTTCGCTCATGGCTTGCTCCTTCGCGCGCAGCGTAGCGCCTCGCGCGGCTCGACGTGTTGCCGAGGGGCGGGCGGGTCTCAGAAGACGGCGCGTTCGCCGTTCGCGGCGTCCGGCGACTCCGGATCCTCCGGCTCGTCCGGCAGCTCCGGCCTGTCAGGCTCCGCGAACACCTCGGGCAGGGGGCCGTCGCCCCACCACTCGATCTCCGGCTGGAGGCGCACGCCCGAGTGCTCGAGGACGCGACGCTGCACCTCGGCCATGAGCGCGACCATCTCGGCGACGCTCGCCCCGCCGTCGTGGACGAAGAAGTTGGCGTGCAGCTCGCTGACCCGCGCCTCGCCGATGGCGAGGCCCTTGCAGCCGGCCGCCTCGATCAGCCGTCCGGCGTAGTCGCCCTCGGGGTTGGTGAAGACCGAGCCGGCGTTCGGTCCGGCGGTCGGCTGCGTGGCCTGGCGATGCGCGAGCAACTCGCGCAGTTCCGCCTCGATCTCCTCGCTCGGCCGCGGGCGCAGCCGCAGCGTCGCTCCGAGAACCATGACGCCCGCCCCCCGCAGCGAGGAGCGGCGATAGCCGAAGTAGAGCTGGTCGCGCGGGAGTGTCATCCGCCCGCGCCCGCCGAGCACCTCGACGGACTCGACGAGGTTGCCGATTTCGCGGCGGTCGCCGATGCCGGCGTTGCTGTTGAGCGCGCCGCCGACGGCGCCGGGGATGCCGATCGCGAACTCGAGGCCGCCGAGGCCGCGGTCGGCGGCGGCGCGGCTGAGCGCGGGCAGCATCACCGCCGCCCCGGCGCTGACGCGATCGTCCGCGAAGCGGTACGAGCCGGTGGCGCGCCGCAGCGAGACGACGAGGGCGTCGACGCCCTCGTCGGCGACGAGCAGGTTGGAGCCGCCGCCGAGCACGCGCACGGAGAGCGCCTCCTCGCGCGCCCAGGCGAGCAGCCGCTCGAGCTGCGCGACATCCTCGGGAATCGCGAAGTAGCGCGCCGGCCCGCCGAGCCGCAGGTAGGTATGCCGCGCGAGCGGCACGCCGCGGTGCACCTCGATGCCGTCGGGCGGGGGCGCGGTCATGCCCTCCATGGTAGGCGAGGCGCGGGTTTGCGGGCTGCGCGAGAGGCGGTGGGGGCGTCGTCGGGGCACGCGGGCCATACCAAAACCGTATGCGTAGACCGCCCTGACTCATACACGTGTCATACGCCGCGAGGCGCATCATGGATGTGCACGCTCCGGCGCGTCGGGGACCGAGGGCCCGCGGCGCACCGCAACGGCTGGCGAGGTCGGTCATGCGCAGCCGCACCCTCACGCTGACGCTCGGAGCGCTCGCGCTGGGCCTCGCCGCTCTGGCGCTCGCGGCCTGCTCGGAGGCCGGGCCGCCGCCCTCGGCGACCGCCACCCCGACCGCGACCCCCACCGCCACGCCGACGCCGACGCCGACTGCGACCCCCACCGCGACGCCAACGGCCACCGCGACGCCGACCGCGAGCCCCACCGCGACGCCAACGGCCACCGCGACGCCGACCGCGACGCCGACCGCGACCGCGACGCCGACAGCGGCGCCGACGGCCGCGCCAGAGGCCTGCAAGCAGACCACCCTCGGCGTCGACCCCGAGACGAATGCCGGACTGGCGGCGGACTGCGCCGCGCTGCTGGCGGCGAAGGACGGGCTGAGGGGCACGGGCACGCTCAACTGGAGCGCGGACACGGTGCTAACGAGCTGGGACGGCGTCACGCTCGGCGGCTCGCCGCAGCGCGTGCGCACCCTGAGCCTGAAGAGCAAGTCGCTCACCGGAACCATCCCCGCCGGCCTGGGGAGCCTCTCGGAGCTCCGGACGCTCTCCCTGTCCGGTAACCTGCTGACGGGCGACGTGCCTGAGGAACTGGCGAGCCTGACGGCGCTGACGCACGTCGCCATCTCCGGCAACACGCTTACCGGCTGCGTGCCGGGAGTGTGGGCGGACGTGGCGAACAACGACCTCGAGACGCTCGGGCTGCCCTACTGCGGCATCACGCTCAGCTACGACACGTACGACACCACGGGCGCGGTGACCGCGGCGGGCAGCTACGCCTTCCTGACCGAGGCCGCCGACGGCGCGATGACCGCCGTCACCACCTACGAAGGCCTGCGCGACGGCACGACCAGCGCCCTGCTCATCCACAAATCCGACGCCGGCGGTGCCTCGCGAACGAAGTTCTACGACACCGTGGAGGCGGGCGACCTCTTCGAGTGGCGAGCTGGCGACAACTGCTGGGTGCGGTACTGGGTTGAGGGCGTGACGGCTGGAACGTCCGCGTATCGGGACTTCGCGATCAAGCCGTACAGCTACGCCGCGACGGGCTGCCCGGGAGTGGCAAGCGATGGTGCGTATTGGACTGTGAGCACAGCCGTCGCCAGCGGTTCTCACGAATTCGTCTGGAGTCCGCCTGACCTCACGGAGGACGACCTCACGGCGCCGGTGCGCCATGGCGTGTACCTGCTCATACCGTCCGGCTGGGAAGGACAGACCGAGCCGGTCTCCGCTCTCCCGTCGGCTGCGGATGCAACCGGATCGTCCCAGGCAGACCCAACACCGACCGCACTCCTGCAGTCCACGGACCCGGCCGTCGTGCGGACACATCCGTTGTGGCGTGATCCCGTGCTTCCCGCTGGGTGGTCGCTCAAGGGTGCGGTGGCCGGCGTGGATGGGGTCGACGGTTACCAGGCGCACTACCAGGACGCGGAAGGGCACGTAGCGGTCACGGTCGACGTAGGCCGGGTGGACATCTCACCGCTTCCTTACACACTGGTTACGAGCCGCTTGTCGTACGAAGTAAGAGTGATCGATGGTCACGCGGCAGTCGTCGAGCGAAGTTCGCAGATTGTCAGCATCTATGACGAACAGACAGGAGTTGACTACGCGGCGCGGGCATCGGATCCAGATCTCCGCAAGAACATCGCCGCCCTGATCGCGATAACGCGCAGCCTGTATCAGGATGGAGTCCAATTGCCCCCGTTTAGCCAGCCGACGCCGAGTGGGACTAGCGAGCCCGCGCCCATGCCAGAGGCTTGTACGCAGACCACCCTTGGTGTCGACCCCGCGACGAACGCCGGGCTGGCGGCGGACTGCGCCGCGCTGCTGGCGGCGAAGGACGGGCTGAGGGGCACGGGCACGCTCAACTGGAGCGCGGACACGGTGCTAACGAGCTGGGACGGCGTCACGCTCGGCGGCTCGCCGCAGCGCGTGCGCACCCTGAGCCTGAAGAGCAAGTCGCTCACCGGAACCATCCCCGCCGGCCTGGGGAGCCTCTCGGAGCTCCGGACGCTCTCCCTGTCCGGTAACCTGCTGACGGGCGACGTGCCTGAGGAACTGGCGAGCCTGACGGCGCTGACGCACGTCGCCATCTCCGGCAACACGCTTACCGGCTGCGTGCCGGGAGTGTGGGCGGACGTGGCGAACAACGACCTCGAGACGCTCGGGCTGCCCTACTGCGGCATCACGCTCAGCTACGACACGTACGACACCACGGGTGCGGTGACCGAGGCGGGCAGCTACGCCTTCCTGACCGAGGCCGCCGACGGCGCGATGACCGCCGTCACCACTTACGAAGGCCTGCGCGACGGCACGACCAGCGCCCTGCTCATCCACAAGTCCGACGCCGGCGGTGCCTCACGAACGAAGTTCTACGACACCGTGGAGGCGGGCGACCTCTTCGAGTGGAAGGAGGCCGACGACTGCTTCGTGCGCTACACGGTCACCGAGGTCAAGCCCGACCCGGCCGGGACCGTGCCCAGGAAGGCGCTCGCCGTTGAGTGGATGACCTACGCCTTCACCGGCTGCAGCGGGGCGATCGCCACAGGCTCCGCCTCCGGCTCGGCCGCGAACTCCGCTAGCAGTGCCACAGCCCGCGTCACCTGGGGCATGCTGCCGGACCTCGGCGGCACGTCGCTCGCCGCGCCTGTGGTGCACGGCATATACCAGATTGTTCCGGAAGGCTGGCAAGGAGATACGATGGGGCGAGAGCACCATGTGGCCCCGAACTACTCCGAAGTCTCCGGCACCGACGATATCACCGTAGCGCGGACGTTGGATTTTTGGAGGGAGCCAAGAATCCCGGATGGCTGGATATTGAGGTGGGCAGGTAGTGGCGGTGGTGACAGCTCTGGACCCGAGGACTATGGCTACTGTTCGTACTGGTTGACCGAGGAACGCCATTACCCTGCGTTGAGGCTTACGCAGCGCAACAGTGGCGTGAGAATCTGCGGGTACTATGCGAAGACTCGCTTGGCAGGAATACCAGCCTCTGCACGGGAGGGGAAGATAGCAACTGAGACGCGGACCATCGCTGGGCGTCCTGCGAGACTAGACTACAGTCCTCCAGGGCCTAACCACAGCGAGCGCTATTACACGGAAGTCGCGATTTATGACCAAGATACGGAGACGCAGTACACCGTCTTAGCCGAGGACTATTCGCTTCGTGCGGACCTTGAGGCCGTGCTCGCTATCGCTCGCAGTCTGTTTGAGGATGGAGTCCAATTGCCCCCTTCTCGCCAGCCGACGCCGAGTGGGACTAGCGCGCCCGCGCCCATGCCAGAGGCCTGCAAGCAGACCACCCTCGGCGTCGACCCCGAGACTAATGCCGGGCTGGCGGCGGACTGCGCGACCCTCCTGGCCATCAAGGACACGCTGGCAGGCACGGGCACGCTCAACTGGAGCGCGGACACGGTGCTAACGAGCTGGGACGGCGTCACTCTCGGCGGCTCGCCGCAGCGCGTGAGCGACCTCAACCTGGACTCGCGTAGTCTTACCGGCTCGATCCCCGCGGGGCTCGGCAGCCTCTCGGAGCTCCGGACGCTCTCCCTGTCCGGTAACCTGCTCACGGGCGACGTGCCGAAGGAGCTGGCGAGCCTGACCGCGCTGACGCACGTCGCCATCTCGAGCAACACGCTCACGGGCTGCGTGCCGGCAGGATGGGAGTACGTGCCCAACAACGACCTCGCGTCGCTGTCGCTGCCCTTCTGCAACACCCCGGTGACGTTCCACTACAACTCCCTCGACACGACTGGCGCGGTGGCCGAGGCGGGCAGCTACGCCTTCCTCGCCGAGGGCAACGACGGCACAATGACCGCCGTCACCTACGAGGCGCTCCGTGACGGCTCCGCCACCGCCCTTCTGATCCACAAGTCAGACGCCAGAAGAGCCTCTGGTGCGTCGTTCTACGACGAGGTGGAGGCAGGCGACACGTTCGAGTGGCGGTTTGCGGACGATTGCTGGAACGGCTACCGCGTAACGGAGATCAAGGCCGATCCTGCGGGTGCCGTGCCCCGTAAGCTCGTCGCTGTCGAGCCATACGGCTACGCCTACACGGGCTGCACCGGCACTATCCCCGCGAGCGCAGCCGCGCAGAGCGTTTGGCGCGCTCCACAGGTGCACGGCGGAGAGACCTTGTCCGTGCCCGTAGTGTATGGGAATCACTTCCAGATCGTCCCTGTGGAATGGGACAAGGGCACTCTCTTCTTCGGCGGCTATGATGCTCCACCGGCTGACTCGTCTGACAATCCCGTCACCACGAGCAATCTGACCGACGCTCGCGAGTTCCCCTACTGGCGTGACCTACCTGGGTGGACTCTCTATGAGGCCGCGACCGGCACCTACGACACGCCCGTTTACGGGTACTGTGCGACTTTCGGCAAGGAATCCGAGGCTCGCGCGGGCTCGTATGACGTGGTTCTTGTTTGTGCGAGTCACGCAAGCGGCACGCGCACCCCCTTCTGGGCGGCCATCCCCGGCGAGGGCCGGGTCCACGAGGTACGCATGATCAACGGCTATCCGGCGAGGGTCTCCTACTATCTTCCCACTGCACCTCGCTTCAACCGGATCGCCCCGATCAAGGTGGCGGTCTACGACGCCGCCGCAGCGAGTGTGCACTTCATCGAAGGCAACTCGACGGACACGCTGGGCAGCAACGTCGAAGCCGTCGTTGCCATCGCCGCACTGCTGTTGCCGAGTAGGTGATCATGAGTCGTGGCATCCTCGTATTCCTCGCTGCCCTTGCTTGTGCGGTCACTCTAGTGCTCGCATCCATGGCACCGGGCCAGATCGAGAGTCAGCAGGAGGGGCAGACCGAGACGCCCCTGCCGTCGGCTGGAGCGGCTGCGACTCGACGGGCGGGGCGACCTGCACCGTCACAATGGACGACGACGAGACGGTGACTGCCACCTTCGGGAACAGCTGCGACGGCAACACCGGCATCGGCTGCCGCGAGGACGAGGAGGACGAAGACAGCGAGGAGACACCGCCGCCGTAGCCATCCCCGCCGCCGGTTGATCGCCGATCGTGCGCTGTCTACGGCCCAGGGCCCGGCATCCCCGAGCGGCGGGTTGCGGGGTGCGCTGGGGCTGCGCCAGAACCGGTCGCGAGGAGGCGGCGTAGGATGCGCTCGGACGAGATGCCGTGCGTACCCGACTGCTCCCTGTGCTGTTCTCGATCATCGTCGCGCTGGCCGTGGCTGGCGGACTGGTGGGGTGCGGCAACACGTGGAGCGATGAGCCGACGCCCGTCCCGACGGCGATCGTAACGGCGACGGCGACCACTACCCCGACCCCCACACCCACGCCGACACCGACTCCGACACCGGACGCCTGTGCGGCGCCGACCGACGCGGACTGCATCCGCGCGGTCTACCTCGGAGCTCCCGACGACTATGCCCGCGTTGCGGACATCCCCGACATCACGCTGCTCGAGCCCGACGAGGACGGCCGCTACCACGTCGCGCGCGGGCAGCAGGTCACGGTCGTCACGGCGGCCTGGCTGCCCGCGCGGTACGCCGGCTTCCAGCTGCGACGCGCCCCGGAGGGCAGTCCGCCACCGGTCTCCGCCTCGCAACTCGTTCAACCGGCAGGAACGACCTACACCTTCACCGTCACGACCGATGAGGCCGGCTCCACGCTCATCACCTTCGACCTGACGGCGGCGGGCCCGCCACTGCAGCCCGGTCTGGAGCTCGAGCTTGGCGTCATGGTGACGACGAGATTCCTGGTCCCCAGCGTGCGCTACACCCGCCTCGATCCGAGCGGCGCGGCGGCCGCGGCGGGGAGCTACGCCCTGCTGACGACGGCCGGTGACGCGGCGAGCGCGATCGGTAACCTCGACGCCCTCCCCGCAGACGGTGTCGAGTTGCGAATCCACCCGGCAGACGCGAGCGGGACATCGCGTGCGGCCTTCTATGACACCGTGAAGGTCGGAGATGCCTTCGATTACCGGACGAACGGCCTCGATTGCAGCTTCCGCTTCGAGGTGACAAGCGTCGCCCCGGCGGCGACTCCGCGGGTGTTCGGCATCGAGCACGTACAACGGTCTGGCGACGGGTGCGGAGGCTTCGCCGGCGATCCGCACACCGCGAAGGATGTGGAGTTCGTGTGGCGAGTCCGCCCCGGCCTCCCGGGTCTGGGTGCGATGCCGCTGCTGCTGCCGGGCAAGCCCGCGGGCGAGGGAACCTATCGGCTCTACGAGGGGGTCCCGTTCGTCGTGGACGTGCCGGCGGGCAAGGAGCTGACGCTGGGCGGGTACGCCGACCTCGACTTCCCGCGCTATCCACCCAGCCCGTCGTGGGCGGGGGTCACGCTGATCGACGCGGATACCGGCTCATTGCTTGCGATCGATCCCTCGACCGGCACGGAGGTTGAACGCGTGACTACCTCGCCCGCTGTCGATGCTCTGTTCGATCAGGTGATGGCCTCGATCCGCAGGGTGGACTAGCCGATCGCGCCACCGGGGACACATGCGGCCGCCGACGCCGGTTGACCGCCGATCGCGCGCTGCCTACGCTCCAGCGACCGACACCCTCGAGACCTGACGAACTAACGAGGCCGCGCCAGCGATGATCGACTTTGGCCTCGTGGACGTGGTGGACGCCGAGGCGATCGGCGAGCCGGGACAGCGCACCTTCCGCCTGCGCGCCCGCTCCGGCGCGATGCGCGCCGCGCTCTGGATGGAGAAGGAGCAGCTCACCGTCCTCGGCCGCGCGATCTCACGACTGCTCGCCGACCGCGCTCCGAGGCGCGATGATCCGCTCCCCGCACCGCCCGGGATGGGTGACTTCGGCCCCGACCCCGACATCGAGTTGCAGGTGGCGCGGCTCGGCCTCGACTACAGCGAGGACGGCGGCGGGCGCGTGCGCCTGCTTGCCGACGACCAGGAGGCGCTGACGCAGGGCGCGACCCCCGCCTTCCGCATGGAGATCGGCCGCGACGCCGCGCGCTCGCTCGTCGCCACCATCGGCTCGGTCGTCGCTGCGGGACGCCCTCGCTGCCCGCTCTGCGGGCGGCCGCTCGAGGGCGACGGGACGCACTTCTGCCCCGGCGCCAACGGCCACTCGGACGAAGAGGAGATACCGGTCGAGGGCGAGGACGAGGACTTCCCCTAGCAGCCACGGCGCAGTCGCGCGATTCTTGGGGCGGATGCCCGGCACGCAGTCCACGGAGGTGGGAGATGACGTTTGACCCCCGGCACCGCAGCCGCACGGTGGTCGATGGGCCGGACCGCGCACCCGCGCGCTCGTACCTCAAGTCCGTCGGGCTCTCCAGTGAGGATCTGCAGCGCCCGCTGGTGATGGTGGCGCACAGCTGGATCGGCACCATGCCCTGCAACTTCAGCCAGCGCGAACTGGCGCAGCACGTCATGGCCGGCGTGCGCGCCGCCGGCGGCACGCCGATGGAGGTCAACACCGTCTCGATCAGCGACGGCATCTCGATGGGCACGCAGGGTATGAAGGCCTCGCTGATCAGCCGCGAGCTGATCGCCGACTCGATCGAGCTGTGCGGGATCGGCTACGGCTTCGACGCGGCGGTCGTCCTCGTCGGCTGCGACAAGACGATCCCCGCGGCCACGCTGGCCCTCGCGCGGCTCGACATCCCGAGCCTCGCGCTCTACAGCGGATCGATCGACCCGGGCGTGCTTGACGGGCGCGATCTGACGATCCAGGACGTCTTCGAGGGCGTCGGGCAGCACGCCGCAGGCACGATCACGGACGAGCAACTGACTGCCATCGAGGACGCCGCCTGCCCCGGCGCGGGCGCCTGCGGCGCGCAGTACACCGCCAACACCATGGCGATGGTGCTCGAGTTCCTCGGCATCGCACCGATGGGCAGCGGATCCGTCGGCGCCACCGACCCGCGCAAGGACCGCGTCGGCTTCGAGGCGGGGCAGCTGGTGATGGACGTGCTGCAGCGCGGGCTGAAGCCGAGCGAGATCCTGACGCGCGAGGCGATCGAGAACGGCATCGCCTGCGCCGCCGCCACCGGCGGCTCGACGAACGTGGTGCTGCACCTGCTCGCGCTCGCGCGCGAGGCCGGCATCCCGCTCGAGATCGACGACTTCGACGAGATCAGCGAGCAGACGCCGCTGATCGGCGACCTGCGGCCGGGCGGCCGCTACGTCGCGCTCGACCTCGACCGCGCGGGCGGCATCCAGCTCGTCGCGCAACGCCTCGTCGAGGGCGGCAAGGTCCACGGCGGCGTCATGACGGTGACCGGCCGGACGCTGGCCGAGGAGGCCGCGGACGCCGTCGAGACGCCGGGCCAGGACGTGGTGCGCTCGCTCGACGACCCGTTGAAGGAGACGGGCGGGCTGGTGATCCTGCACGGCAGCCTCGCGCCCGACGGCTGCGTGGTGAAGGTGGCGGGCTACGAGCGGACGCAGCACCGCGGCCCGGCGCGAGTCTTCGAGCAGGAGGAGGACGCCCTCGCGGCCGTGCTCGCCAGATCGATCAACGAGGGCGACGTGCTGGTGATCCGCAACGAGGGCCCGGTCGGCGGGCCGGGCATGCGCGAGATGCTGGGCGTGACCGCGGCGCTGGTTGGCGCCGGCCTCGGCGAGACGGTCGCGCTGCTCACCGACGGGCGCTTCAGCGGCGCGACGCGCGGGCTGATGGCCGGCCACGTTGCGCCCGAGGCCGCCGCGGGCGGCCCGATCGCCGCCGTCCGCGAGGGCGACACGATCGCCTTCGACATCGACGGCCGCACGCTGGACCTCGAGGTGGGCGCAGCGGAGGTGGAGCGCCGCCTGGCCGAGTGGACGCCGCCACCGCCGCGCTGGGAGCGCGGCGTGTTCGCGAAGTACGCCCGCTCCGTCTCCAGCGCCGCTGAGGGCGCGATCACCGGGTAGGAGGCACCGCCGCCTCCTGTTCCCGCTCCCTCGGGGAACCTCGCGAAACTCCCGCTCCGAGAGCGGTCCGGCCCCCTCGCCCCTTGCGGGAGAGGGTGGGGTGAGGGGATCGGAGAGCGCTGCGCTGCCCGGAATCCCCACCCCACCCCAGCCCGGGAGCGACCTGTCGGAGCCAGGCCTGGCAGCGAGCCCGGCGGGGCCATGGCCATACGTGCTAGGCTCCTCGCATGGCGGGGGAAGACACCAACATTCGCTTCTGCTGGACGCTGCGTCCCGACGACGCCGTGCGCATCGGTGCGACGCTCAACGCCTCGCACCCGCAGGAGTTGAAGGTTGGCGACGCGCCCTCGATGCCCGGCGGCGATCCCGATGTCGAGGATCTGCTGCTGTCGGTCGGACTGCACCTCGACCAGGAGCCGGCCGAGCTGCTCGGCTCGCTGAGGCACCTCGACGGCGTCGCCACGGTCTCCGTGCTCACCGAGTCGCTCGAGGACCTGATGCACACCGCGCCGACGGGCTTCATCGTCGACACGCGCTTCGACTCAGTGCAAATCGAGGAGCACCAGGCCGTCGGTCGCGGGACGATCGTGCTCGTCGACGGCGAGGGGGCGCGACTGCTCGGATCGCGGCAGGAGGCCGCCGTCGAGCGGGCGCTCGCGGACGCCGGCGCCTCGCACGAAGTCTGACGCTCCGCGCCGCTCTCGCCGGCGCGACTCCTACTGCGCGACAGGCTGGATCGAGTACACCTCGCGACCGTCGAGCGTGCGAACGGCGCGGCCCAGCTCGAGGAGCAGCGGGCTGCTGTACGCCACCCGCCCGGTGAGCGTCCGCCGGTCGCCGGCGCAGAGCGCCAGCGCGGCCTCCGCCATGAACTCGACGGGCTCGATGATCTCCGGCCGGTCCGAGGAGAGCACCCCGGCTGCCTCGACACTCGGCGTGCGCACGGCCCGCGTGGGGGCGAGCGAGTTGACGGCGATGCCGTCCTCGTGCAGCTCGGCGGCGAGGCCGCTGCTGAAGCGGTGCAGCGCCGCCTTCAGCGAGGCGTAGAGCACGAGGCCGAGCGTGCGGGCCGACTCGTTGTAGGGCGGCCCCTCGGGGCGCCTCGCGGTGACGGAGCCGATGTTGAGGATCCAGCCGCCGCCAAGCTCGCGCATGCCCGGGATCACGCGCTGGGAGAGCTCGAACGGCGCCCGGAAGTACTGGGCTACCGTGTAGTCGTAGTCCTCGGGCGTGACGTCGGCGGCCGGTGAGTACGAGGCCGTCCCCGCGTTGTTGACCAGCACGTCGATCGGCCCCAGCTCGGCCTGCACCTCCTCGATCAGCCGCGCGCGGTCGGCGGCCTGCGTGATGTCCGCGCGGACGGGGAACGCCTTGCCCCCGGCGTCCTCGAGCAGTCGCACCGTCTCCGCGAGCGTCCCCGGGAACGTCGAGGACGTATCGAGACTCCTCGCGACGATGGCGACGTGCGCCCCCGCCGCCGCGAAGCGCCGCGCGATCGCGAGCCCAATCCCCCGGCTCGCCCCCGTGACGAGGGCGACGCGGCCTTCGAGTTCCCGGTCGGGGGTGTTCATCTATCCATCCTGCTGCTCGCCGTTGACTTCGATGAGCAGTCGGCAGTGGTCGCTCGCACCCCACTCCTCCGCTGAGTTCATCGCGCGCACCGTGATGCCCTCGTGGAAGCCGCGCGACGCGAAGGCGTAGTCGAGCTGGTTCGCGGCCGTCGCGGGGGACTCGCGGGTGGTGTGGTAGGTGGGAACGTTCAAGGTGTCGGGAGGCAGGCCCTGGGGTGATGGGGACGCCTGCCTGCCCGCCGGGTACCGAGGCCCGAGGAACTCCAGGCCGAGGGCATCCATCCGGTCCGTGATCGTCCGGTCGCGCCCAGGCAGCGCCAGCCGATTGTTATGGGTAGCGCCGTAGATCGTGTTCAGGTCGCCCGCCGCCAGGATGCGGTGCGTGGCCGGGTCCGTGCTGCCGATGAACGCCGACAGGTCCGAGATGATTCGGTGCGCCGAGCCGTCGGGGTAACCTGCCGTCCACCTGCTCCCCGTGGATGGATGCGGACGGATCCAGCGGGCGTACATCGACACCGCGATGAACGGTGGCGCGTCCTGCGGAATCACGCGGGCGGCGGCGATCGTCCCGATCCCACTGACGGCGATCTCGTCCTCGTGTGTCTCGGAGATCGGGCTGACTTGCTTGAACCACTCGACCTCGACGCGGTCCGACAGCTTCACCACCATCGGCCAGCGGTCGTAGAGCGCCTCGAAGCGGCCCTTGTACCAGCACGAGTTCCACCCGTGTGAGTCCCAGTGCTCCGGCGGGCCGGTGTCGACCTCGCCGGCCGCGTCGCACGGCGGCGGGGCCGCCTCCTGCAGCAGCGCCACGTCGGCGTCCATCGCCGCGAGCTCCCGCCACGGCTCGGCGCGCTTGTTGATGTTCCAGCTCACAATGGTGATGGGCATGCAGTCTCCCGCGCCGCGAGCGCGCGCTACTCGCTCGCCGGGTCGAGGATGGCGTTCCAGGCGGAGAGGCCGAAGCCGCCGTCGAGGTGGACCGTCTGGCCGACGAGCATCGGCGCCTCGCCAGAGCAGACCCAGGCGACGGCGGCGGCGACGTCCTCGGGGGCGACGTTGCGGCCCGCCGGGACGTGCGGGCGGACGGCGTCGGAGATGCCGCTGCGGTAGGAGTGCTCGCCCTCGGACGCCTCGACCCAGCCCGCCGAGACGGCGTTGACGCGGATCCCGCGAGGCGCGAGCTCGACGGCGAGGTAGCGCGTCAGCGAGGCGAGCGCGGCCTTGCTCACCGCCACCGCCGAGTAGTCCGGCATGTACTGCCAGGCCCCCGGCGAGAGCAGATTGACGATGCTCCCGCCGCCGCGCTCCTCCATCAGCGGCACGGCGGCCTGCGCCGCCTGCCAGGGCCCGAACAAGTTCACGTCCATCGTCGCGTGCAGGTGGCCGGGTCGCTGGGAGATCGCCGGCCTCGGGCGCTCGAGGCCGCGCGCGGCGTTGTTCACCAGCAGGTCGACGCCGCCCCACTCCGCGACGCGCGCGAACAGCGCGGCGAGGTCGGCGCGGTCCCCGGCGTCGGCGCGGACGGCCTCGGCCTCGACGCCGTGGGCGCGGCACTCGGCGGCGGTCTGCTCGGCGGCCTCGGCGCTGCGCGCGTAGTTGACGAGCACGTGGCAGCCCTCGGCGGCGAGGCGCAGCGAGATCGCGCGGCCGATCCCGCGCGAGCCGCCGATGACCACGGCGCGCTTGCCGGCCAGCGAGGGGTACGTCGCGGCCTGGTCGGCGCTCACGGTGCGCTCACCTCGTGCGGACCGAACGGTCCTTTGGCGGGCTCGATCAGCACGCCGACCGCCCACTCGTAGCCGTCCGGGTCGCGCACCAGCGTCTCGCGCCAGCCGTGGCCCTTGTCCGTCGCCGCGGCGACGAGCTGCGCGCCGTGCTCGCGGGCGCGCGCCTCGACGGCGTCCGGGTCGATGCCGAGCAGCCGCAGCTGCGCGCCGACGCCGCGCGTCGCGCCCTCGGCGAGGTCGGCGCTCCAGGGGTGCTCGTCGTGGGTATGGTCGGCGTGCAGCATCACCTCGGCGGGGCCGACGCGGACGGCGGCGAAGTCGATGTCGCGGTAGTGCACCTCGGCGTCGAGGACGTCGCGGTAGAAGGCGGCGGCGCGCTCCGTGTCGCTGACGAGCAAGTTGAGGGCGAGCGGCGGCAGCAGCGCGCCGTAACGGAAGCCGGGCATCCACGGCATCGTGCCCTCGGGGCGCAGTCGCGTTCCCATCAGCGTTCCTCCCCGGGCGGCAGCGCGGCGAGCGCCGCGATCTGCTCGGCGTGATCGCGGTCGTGGTTGGTGAGGTGGTCCAGCACCTCGAGGATCGAGCGCGCGTGGGACGGCGTCGGGTTCGGGGTCGTCAGGTCGGCCTCCTCCACGAGGCCGCCGAGGAGCGCGAGCGTGCTGGCGCGCTGCTCCTCGAGGCTCTCGATCAGCTGCGGCAACGTGTTGAGGTGGGCGGGCCGGCGGACGCCGCGGAAGCGCGTCACGGCCTCGCCGCGCAGCGCCGCCTCGATCCACCCACGCCAGCAGCGATCGGAGTCGGCGACGTGCCACAGCACCTCGCGGATCGACCAGCGTCGGTCGCCCTCGGCGGCCGCCTCCGCCGGACGGCGCACGAAGTGCGCCTGGTCGAGTCCGCCGAGCGCGTCGAGCAACGCCCCACGCCCCGCGGCGAGGCGGGTCAGGCGCTCGTCGAGTCCGGCCTCGGATGCGGCGTCGGTCGGCGCGGCGGTCATGGGCAGAGGATACAGGCGGCAGCCCGTTGTGGAGCGTCAGCGCTCGTGGGCCATGTTGCTGTAGAAGGGCAGGAGGCGGCCCGGCTGGCCCCACTCCTCGCGGCGGCCGGGCGCTGCCTGCTCCGGCTCGATCAGGCCCCGCTCGACCGCGAACTCCGGCGCGTAGACCGTGAGGCCGGAGTAGAACATCGGATGCTTCGAGGACGCGATGAGCGCGCAGGTGCGCGCCGCCGCCAGCGGCGAGTCGTGGTTGCGCGGGTCGTAGGCGTCGCCGCGCTGCACGGCCTTGCGCTCCACCGCCACGTCGCCCGGCTCGACGTTGACGACGGCGATGCCGTCCTCGCGCAGCTCCTTGGCGAGCGCCGGCCCGATGCGGTTGAAGGCCGCCTTGCTGACCCCATAGGAGAGGCCGCCACGGCCGGTCCAGTGCCCCGTCGGCAGCTTCGCCGACTCCATGACGCCCTCGAGGGAGCTGATGTGCAGGATCAGCCCACTGCCCTGCGCGACCATGAGCGGCGCGATCTTCGTCAGCAGGTAGAGCGGCGCGAGCGCGTTGACGCGCATCGAGTCCTCGAGGACCTCGTAGGGCGTATCCAGGAAGCGGTCCTTGAAGCCCGGCCCCACGTAGCGCGCGTTGTTGACGAAGACGTCGATGCCGCCGAACTCGGCCTGCGCCGTCTCGATCAGCGTGTCCATGTCGGAGCGGCTCATCAGGTCGCAGCGGACCGCGAGGCCGCGCCGTCCGGCCGCCTCGACTTGCGCGATCGTGTCGCGCAGGCTGCCGCTCGGAACGGGCTGCACGTTCGACTCGTGGACGGTCTCCGACATCTCCTGCGGCTCGCCCTCCTCGAGAGTGCGGGCGGCGGCGATCACGTCGTAGCCCGCCTCGGCGAGGGCGACGGCGGTCGCCTTGCCGATGCCGCGGCTGGCGCCGGTCACCAGCGCCACCCTGCGTTCGGCCTGCTGCTCTGACATGCGCGCCTCCCTGCTGCTGCTCATCCGCTCCCTCTCCCCGAGGGAGAGGGTTGGGGTGAGGGCCTCCGGCACAGTATCGCAGCAGTCCGGCGCAGCGCCGGGGTTGGGGGGCAGAACCGGCCGGCTACGCGTCGCCTGCGCTGTCGTGCGTCAAGTCGACGGTGAGCGGACGGTGGTCGCTCTGGGGCCAGTCCGCGAAGCTCCCGACCTCCACGCCGGAAAGACGGCCGAGCCACGTCTTGGGAAGGAAGCAGTAATCGAGGTGGAACGGCCGGGATTCGTTGAACAGGAAGTAGTGGGTGGCGCGGGTCTCCGCGCCGAGAGCCTCGCCATGGAAGTGGTGATAGGCGCTGACTAGTCCGAACTCGTCCCGCATGCGTTGCAGGAACCGCGGCGATTTGCGTTCCTGGCCCACCACGCTCGGCGAGCTGTTGAAGTCGCCGGCGGCCACTACCGGCATGCCGTCCGCCGCGTCCACGCAGGCGGTCATCGCCTCCCAGGCCACCTTGTTGTAGGGCGGATGCGTCCAGACCCCGACGAACACGAACGGTTGCGGCGCTTGCACTTTCACGGGCACGACCG
Organism: Dehalococcoidia bacterium; assembly: GCA_965207415.1. Lineage (GTDB taxonomy): Bacteria > Chloroflexota > Dehalococcoidia > UBA2979 > UBA2979 > VXMT01. Next base: position 1,209,109 of record CBDBMD010000003.1, on the reverse strand, counting down.
TGGGGTGCAGGTCTGGAATCTCGATGGCCTCGATAGGTAACGCCGGGGAGGTGCTGACGACCGCCGCGCCCTGCTGCTCGAGGTCGCCGCGCCAGATGACCGACGGGCTGTCGCCGTCGGGGCGGCGACACTCCTGCAGCGCGACCAGGTCGGCGCTCAGTCGCGCCAGCAAGGCCCTGGAGTCCTCAATCTCCGCTTTCGGACGGTTCCAGGTCGTCACGCGCATCACATCGCGCCCCTCGTCACCACCATGGCTCGCGGCACAGTTTCGCAGACAGCTTCGCTACGGAGGCTGGTGGGGTCGCGGGCATCAGGCGGGGCGCTATCATCGGCGGCGCCGGCCTCGGGAGCGTCGGCGCGCACGGAGGTGGAGACGGATGGCGCAAGACCCGTTGCAGACGCGGCTCTGCGAGGAGTACGGCTGCGAGTACCCGATCATCGCCTTCGCGCACACGCGCGACGTGACGGTCGCCGTCTCCAACGCGGGCGGCATCGGCATGCTCGGCCAGAGCACGGTCACCGCCGAGGAGATGCGCACCAACATCCGCTGGGTGAAGGAGCGCGTCGGCGACCGCCCCTTCGGCGTCGACATCACGATCCCCTCGTCGTACGTCGAAGGCACACGCGAGGAGTTGGAGTCACAGATCCCGCAGAGCCACTGGGACTTCATCGATCGACTGATCGAGGAGAACGACATCCCCGAGCCGAAGACGCCGGCGCCGTGGGGCAACACACGGCTGCGCGGGCTGGCGGAGACGCGCGCGAAGCTCGAGATCATGATGGAGGAGCAGATCCCGATCTTCGCTTCCGGCCTCGGCAGCCCCGCCTTCGTGCTGGACGAGATGCACGATGCGGGGGTGAAGGTCTGGGGCCTGATCGGGCTCGCGAGGCAGGCCGCGCGCGAGCTTGAGGCGGGGCTCGACCTGATCATCGCGCAGGGCCAGGACTCGGCGGGGCACACCGGCCGGATGGGCACCTTCTCGCTCGTCCGCGAGGTGACCGCGTTGGCGGAGACCCACGACACGCCGATCGTCGCGGCGGGCGGGATCACGACCGGCGCGCACATCGTGGCCGCGCTCGCCCTCGGGGCGGTCGGCGTCTGGACGGGCACGATCTGGCAGGCGACGCACGAGTCGGAGACGAAGCAGTGGGAGAAGCAGCGGCTGCTGCAGGCGCAGAACCAGGACGCCTGGGTCTCGACCGCGATGGACGGCAAGCGCAACCGCGGCATCCGCAACAAGTACTACGAGGCGTGGGAGGCCGAAGGCTCGCCCGCGCCGCTGCCGATGCCGTTGCAGGACATCGTCGGCGGCAAGCTGCTGCAGGCGGCGGAGGACTGGGACCTCGAGGACTGGGCGGGCCCGGTCGCCGCCGGGCAGGGCGTCGGCTTCGTCAAGGAGATCAAGCCCGCGCGGCAGGTGGTGTTCGACCTCATGGAAGAGGCCTACGACACCCTCGAGCGGATGGGACACGCCGCCGCGGGAGCGTAGCGACGAGGCAAGCGGATCGCGGGAAGGGAACGGACACATGGCGGACGAGCTGAAGTTCGAGGTCAGGGGACACGTCGCCTGGCTCACGATGAACCGGCCCGAGGTGCACAACGCGCTGAGCTACGCGCTGAACCAGGCGCTGGCCGATGCCTGGGAAGAAGTCAAGAACAACGACGACATCTGGATCGCGGTGCTCACCGGCGCGGGCCGCTCGTTCTGCTCCGGCATGGACCTCAAGGAGCGCGCCCAGGTGGACGCGAGCGGCGAGGACTGGAGCAAGAAGCACACTATCGGCAACGCGATGCCCGACGGCGTCTGGAAGCCCGTCATCGCCGCCATCCGCGGCTACTGCCTCGCGGGCGGCTGGCAGCTCGCACAGCTCTCCGACTTCCGCTTCGTCTCCGACCAGGCAACGCTCGGCATCCGCGAGGTAAAGCGCGGCCTGATGCCCGCCTGGACGGTCGACCTGCCGCGCATCATCGGCCTCGGGAACGCCCTCGAGGTCGTGCTGACGGGCGAGTACATCACGCCGCAGCGCGCGCTGGAGATGGGCTTCGCGACGCGCGTGGTGCCGGACGACAAGCTCTACGAGGAGGTCGAGGCGTTCACCGCGATGCTCGAGGAGAACGCACCGCTCTCCGTGCGCGGCCTCAAGGAGGTGCTCTACCGCGGCGTCACGCTGACTCGCCAGGAGGGCATGCAGATCGCCCAGCACATCCTCGCCCCGATCAAGTACAGCGAGGACATCAAGGAGGGCCCGCGCGCCTTCGCCGAGAAGCGCACGCCAGTCTGGCAGGGCCGCTAACCCTCGCGCCCCGGGCCGGGCCGGTTGGTCGCGGCGACCCTCCGGCCTCCGCTCCCACGGGGGCGGCCCTCCGGCCCCCTCTCCCCTGGCGGGAGAGGGTTGGGGTGAGGGGGCGCGGCCTTAAGCCGCGCGCGGCGATCGGAAAGGACTGACGGCGATGGCTGAAGCCCCAACGCACGACCTGCTGCTGCGCGGCGGGACCCTGCTCGACCCGGCGCAGGGCGTCCACGCGCCTCGCGACATCGCGTTCCGCGAGGGGCGGGTGAGCGCCGTCGCGGAGAACATCGAGGCGGGGACGGCCGCCGAGGTGGTCGACGTGGGCGGGCGGCTGGTGACGCCCGGGCTGATCGACCTGCACGGGCACTTCTATCACGGCGGCACCACCAGCGCGGTCCACGCCGACGAGTCCTGCCTGCCCTCGGGCGTGACGACGGGCCTCGATGCCGGGAGCGCGGGCATCGCCAACTACGGGGCGATGCGCGACTACGTCTTCCCCGCGCATCGCGTGCGGCTGCTCGCGCTGCTGCACATCGGCGCCGTCGGGCTGGCGCACGGGCGCACGGTCGGCGGCGAGTTGCGCGACCTGCGGCTGATCAACGCCGAGGCGACCGCCGCCGAGATTCGCGCCAACCCCGGCTTCCTGTTCGGCGTGAAGGTGCGGATGCAGCGCGACGCCGTCGCGCACTGGGACGCGCGCGAGGCGCTCGCGCTGGCGCGCCAGGCGGCCGACGACTCGGACTCGCTGCTGATGGTGCATGTCAGCGGGACGCCAATCCCGCTGCCCGAGATCCTCGATGTGCTCGGCGAGGGCGACGTGGTGACGCACGCCTACAACGGGCACACCGAGCACATGCTCGACGGGCGCGGGGTGGTGCGGCCGGAGGTGCTGGCGGCGCGCGAGCGCGGCGTGGTGATGGACGTCGGCCACGCCGGCGTGCACTTCGACATCGAGGTCGCGAGGCAGGCGATCGCGCAGGGCTTCCCGCCCTCGACGATCAGCACCGACATCCACGTCCCCCCGCCGGGCCGCGTCACCTACGGCATGCACGAGCTGATCCCGCAGCTGCACGCGCTCGGCATGTCGTTCGAGGATGCCGTCGAGGCGAGCACGGCCGCTCCCGCCGCCGTCCTCGGTCTGGGCGACGAGATCGGCTCGCTCGCGCCCGGCATGGCCGGGGACGCCGCGGTCTTCGATCTCGTCGAGGGCGCCGTCACCTCGGTCGACATGTCCGGGCACAGCGTCGAGGGCGAGCTGAGCCTCGATCCCGCGCTCACGGTGCTCGGCGGCGAGGTGGCCTGGCGGGCGGCGTAGCGCCGCCCGGGGCAGCCCGCCGTCAGCCGGGACTTGCGGTGTGGGGCGGGCTCGGCCACCATCGCCACGCCAAACGTGTACCGAGTCTCAGGAGGAGGCTCATGCGCACGCGCCAGACGCTCGTTCTCGGCCTGACGGCCCTCTTGCTGCTGCTCGCCGCCTGCAACCCGTTCCAGTCCTCGGAGGAGCGGGTGCTGACCATCCTCTACTGGCAGGCGCCGACGCTGCCCGGGCCATACCTGGCGGCGGGCTACAAGGATCGGGACGCCGGGGCGATCACGCTCGAGCCGCTGGCCAGCTACGACCCGGACGGCAACCTCGTGCCGCGGCTCGCCGCCGAGATCCCGACGCTCGCGAACGGCGGCCTGTCCGCCGAGCTGATGGCGATGACCTGGACGCTGCGCGAGGGCCTCAAGTGGTCCGACGGCAGCGACATGACCGCCGAGGACGTCGTCTTCACCTGGCGGTATTGCACCGATGAGGCCACTGGCTGCATCGCGCATAGCGCCTTCGCCGACATCGCCTCCGTCGAGGCCGTCGATGCGCTCACCGTGCGCATCACCTTCGCTGCACCCAGCCAGTACCCGTACAGCGTCTTCGTCGGCGCCGGCTCACCGATCATCAGCAGCGCGCAGTTCGCCGGCTGCGTCGGCGCGGCGGCCATGTCGTGTGAGCAGCAGAACACGCTTCCGCTGGGCACCGGCCCCTATCGCATCGTCGAGTTCATGCCGAACGAGCGCGCCGAGTACGAGCGCAACCCGCACTACCGCGGCGAGGATCCGTACTTCGATCGCGTGGTCCTCAAGGGTGGCGGCGACGCCATCACGGCCGCGCGGGCCGTGCTGGAGACGGGCGAGGCCGACTACGCCTGGAACCTGCAACTGCGGCCGGACGAGTTCACGCAGTTCGAGGGCGCCGGCACGGGAGTGGTGGTCACGGCCTTCGCCAGCGATGTCGAGCGGATCGTCGTCAACCAGACGAACCCGGACCCCGCGCTCGGCGACGACCGCTCCGAGTACCTCGATGGGCGGAACCCGCACCCCTTCCTGACGTTCACCCCGATCCCGCAGGCGATGTCGATGGCGATCGACCGCACGCTGCTCGCCGACCGGCTCTACGGCTTCGCGGGCGGACCCACGTGCAACCTGATCACGGGGCCTCCGAGCTACGTCTCATCCGCGAACGGCGGGTGCCTTGTTCAGGACATCGAGGGTGCGATGCGGCTGCTGGACGAGAGCGGGGTCGTCGACAGCGACGGCGACGGGATCCGCGAGTACCAGGGCGTGCCGTTGCGCATCGTCTACCAGACCTCGACGAACGCGGTGCGCCAGGAAACGCAGGCCCTCGTGCGCGACTGGTGGCGTCAGATCGGCATCGAGGCCGAGCTGGCGGACCACGACGCCAGCCTGTTCTTCGGCGGCGACCCCGTGGAGAGCCCGGACGAGTCGTACCGCAGGTTCTTCGCGGACGTGCAGATGTACACGACTGGACCCGGCATCGATCCTCAGGAGTACCTGTCCGGCCTGCGCTGCGAGCACATCCAGAGGCGGGACAACAACTGGGGCGACAGCAACGTCGCACGCGCCTGCAATCCGGAGTACGACGGGCTGTACGAGCAGCTGGCGGCGACCACGCTCGGGCCGGAGCGCGCGGAGCTGGTCAAGCGCCTCAACGACATCGTCGTGCAGCACTACTACGAGATCCCGCTCGTGAATCGGGCCCTGGTGTCCGCGCACCTCAATACACTGCAGGGCGTGCGCATGAACGCCTGGGACAGCGAGCTGTGGAACATCGCGGAGTGGCGCCGCTGAGCGACGCTGCGGACCGAGGGCGGGCGCCTGCTCGCTACTCGGACCAGCCGCTGATCTTCGAGGGCGTCACGGTAATCAGGCTGAACGGCGTCATCCGCGAGAGGATCTCCTCGGCGTAAGGCGGCCCCTCGATCTCGCCCATGTAGTTGCGCGCCATGGTGTGCACCAGCTCGCTGACGTCCTCGTCCTCGGAGACCTCGGCGGCGCCGTTGACGATGACGTAGCGGTAGGGCCGGCCGGGCGTAGCAACGGAGATGGAGACGCGCGGGTCGTTCGCGATGTTGCGCAGCTTCACCGCCGTCGGCCGCGCGAAGACCTTGACCACCTCGCCGTCCCAATGGAACCAGACCGGCGCAACGTGGGGCGAGCCGTCCGCCCGCACCGTGGCGAGGTCGGCGATGCGTCCTTCGCGCAGGAAGGCGTCGGCCTCTTCCGGCGTCATCACGTTAGTACCCCCCTTGCTGCTCGAAGATGCGGCGCAGGTTGTGGGTCGTGATCTCCTCGATCTGCTCCTCGGGCACGCCGCGGTCGCGCAGGCCGGGGATCACCTTCGTGGGGATCGTGAGGTAGTTCCACTCCGGGAACTGCGTGTCGCGGATGTGGCGGGGGACGTTGAGCGAGAACGACCCGGCGTCGTGGGAGACCACCATGCGGTCCGCGTAGCCGCGGCTGCAGAGCTCGGCGATCACGTCCGTGCGCTTCTCCGTGTCCGCGCCGATCTTCGTGCCGTAGCGGTCCATCCCGATCGTGCTGCCGCGGTCCATCACGCTCATCAGGTAGTCGAGGTCGTCCGTGTCGCCGGAGTGCCCGATCACCACGCGCGTCAGGTCGACGCCCTCGGCCTCGAAGACGTCCTGCTGGTCCCTGCCGGTGCCGTGGAAGGGGTTGGAGTGCGTCATGATCGGCACGCCGGTCTGGCGATGGGTGAGCGCGCCCGCGCGCAGCATCAGCTCGTTGAGCGGGTCCACTTCCTCCTCGGTCGCGAGCTTGATGCAGGCGGCCTTCACGCCGCTGTCGGCGATGCCCTGCTCGATGTCCATCACGAACAGCTCGACGACCGGCTCCGGCGTGCGCCGCTCGAAGTAGCGAGGAATGCGCCGGTGCACGCCGGTGGCGACGATGATCTGCATCTTCGTGCCCTCGGCGACACGGCGGATGATCGAGGCGTCCCGCCCGAGGTCGACCGTCGTGAGATCGACCATCGTGCGCACGCCGAGCTCGTGGACCTCATCGAGGCGGGCCTGCGCGTCCACGATCTCCTTCTCGACGTCGATCACGTGCGGCCAGTTGTGCCGCACGGCGAGGTCGCCGCTGATGATGTGCTCGTGCGAGAGCGTGAAGCCGAGCTTCGCCGTGTCGAGGGGGCCGAGCGCGGTCTCGACGGTGGGCATGGGGCTGCTCCTTCCTCGCGAGTGGCCGGTCAGGCCGGCCGCACTTCGATCCAGGCCAGGCGCACATCCGGGGCCCGCGAGCGCGCGAGCGCGCGCCGGCGCTCGCCGTACTTCTCGTCGAGCAGCGCGTCGGCGGTGGCGACGAGCGGGTCCGAGTCCTCGAGGATTCGCGCCTCGCCGTCGATCCAGGGGCCGCTGACATTCCCCGCCGCGTCGCAGATCGCGACCTGCACGGCGCTGCCGTTGCGGATCCGCTTCATCTTGCCGGCGGCAGCCTGCGAGCGCGCGTAGAGCGCGCCCTCGTGCAGGCCGAACCAGAGCGCGGTCGGGACCGCCTCGCCGCTGCGCCTGAACGTGGCGAGGCTGACGTGGTCCTCGTCCTCGAGGCCTGCGAACGCGTCCCGGTCGCTCATCGCACCCCTCGCTAGCTGTCGAAGAGGAAGATCTGGCGGGCCTCGTCGGCGGCGATGGCGGCGTCGAACATGGCCGGCGCATCGTCGATGGTGCCGCGGTTGGTGATCATGGCGTCGAGCTTGAGCTTGCCGCCGAGGTACATGTCGACATAACGCGGGATGTCCACCTTCAGCCGGTTCGACCCCATCGAGGAGCCCTGCAGCTTCTTCTCGCGCAGCAGGTCGCGGCCCGCGATGCTGATCTCCGAGCCGATCGGCATCACGCCGATGACGGTGCAGGTGCCGCCGGCGCGCAGGGCGTCGAAGGCCTGGCGGCCGACCTCGGGCTTGCCGATCGCCTCGAAGGTGTAGTCCGCGCCGCCGCCGGTGATCTCGCGGATCGCCTGGACGGGGTCGGTCTCGGCGCCGTTGACGACGTGCGTGGCGCCGATGTTGGTGGCGTTGTCGAGCTTGTCGTCGCGGATGTCGACGGCGATGACGGTGCGCGCGCCGGCGACGACGGCGCCGTTGAGCGCGCTGAGGCCGACGCCGCCCGTGCCGAAGACGGCGACCGTGCTGCCGGGCTCGACCCGCGCGGTCCGCAGCGCGGCGCCGAAGCCGGTGGTGACGCCGCAGCCGATCAGCGAGGCGCGGTCGAGGGGCATGTCCTCGCGGATCTTCACCAGCCCGTTCTTGTGCAGCAGCATGTACTCCGCGTGGCTCCCGACGCGCGCGTGCTGGTGCACGCCCACGCCGTCGCGCGAGAGCCGCGGCGGGTCGTCGGCGCCACGCTCCGGCTTCATCTCGCAGAGGTTGCTGCGGCCGGTCAGGCAGTCGACGCACTCCCCGCAGTAGACGGAGAGGCAGGCGATCACGTGGTCGCCCGGCTGGAACTCCGTGACGCCGGGACCGACGGCCTCGACGACGCCGGCGCCCTCGTGGCCGAAGACGGCGGGGTAGGGCATGGCGGAGGTGCCGTCGAAGTAGTGGAGGTCGCTGCCGCAGATGCCGCTGGCGGCGGTCTTGACGAGCACCTCGCCTTCGATCGGCTCGTCGATTTCGACGTTTTCGATGGTGATCGGCTTGCCGACGTCGTGGAAGATCACTGCTCGCATGGGGGCTCCCTCCGTGCTGATCGTGCGCGTCGCGCGCCGCGACGGCCTCGGGGATTCTATCCTGCGACGGGCCGCGGCGTGACGCGCGCGGGCGGCGCGTGGTACGGATGGCTCCGCACGAGGGTCGCGAGGCGGGCCGAGGGGGTGCGCGATGCAGGAGTTCGCCGGCAAGGTCGCGGTGGTCATGGGCGGCGGCGGAGTGCTCGGCGCGGCCATGGCCCGCCGCTTCGCCCGCGAGGGCATGGCGGTCGCCGTCGCCGACTTCGACAGGGACGCCCTCGCGGCGACGCAGGAGGAGCTGCTGGAGCGCGGCGCGCGCGTGATCGCCGTCGAGACGGACATCTCGAGCGGCGAGAGCGTCGAGGCGCTGGCCGCGCGCGTGACCGAGGAGCTCGGCGGCGTCCACGTCCTCTGCAACAACGTCGGCATCAACACGCGCGACGTCTCGGTCTGGACGACCAGCGAGCGCGACTGGCAATGGGCGCTCGGGACCAACCTCTGGGGGATGATCCACGCGCTCCGCATCTTCGTCCCGATCATGCTGGAGAGCGGCGAGGAAGGGCACGTCGTCAACACCGCCTCGACGGCGGGCCTCGCGGGACGGCCGGGCACCGGCAGCTACGTGGTCACGAAGAGCGCCGTGCTGGCGCTGAGCGAGGTGCTCTGGCACGAGCTGAAGCAGGAGCAGGCCGCAGTCAGCGTCTCCGTGCTGATCCCGCACATCCGCGGAGCGGTCACCCGCACGCGACGGCCCGAGGAGTTCACGAACCCCGGCCAGGAAGATCAGGCCGAGCTCGACATGGAGCGCTACCACGTGCGCCTCGCGGTCTCGCAGAGCCGCACGGACTACCCGACAGCGGACGAGATCGCCGGGCACGTCCTGGAGGCGATCCAGGAGGATCGCTTCTACATCATCAGCCGCCCGGACATCGGCCACGCGATCGCGCGCGCCCGCGCCGAGGCGATCGTGGACGGCAAGGCGCCGGCGACGGCCGGGATGGAGTATCACCAGCGTCACGAGACGGACGCACCCGGTCAGGCCTAGCAGTCAGAGCGAGAAGCGCGCCGGGAGGCGCGGGTCGCGAGGAGGTTCCGATGGTTCGCGTAGCGGTCCTGGACGACTACCAGAGCGTCGCGCTGGAGATGGCCGACTGGTCCAGCCTCCCGGCGGGGACGGATGTACAGGTGTTCTCCGACCACCTCGACGACATCGAGGCGGTCGCGGAGCGGCTGCGCGAGTTCGAGATCGTCGTCGCGATGCGCGAACGCACACCGTTCCAGCGCGACCTGCTGGAGAAGCTGCCGAGGCTTGAGCTGCTGATCACGACGGGCAACCAGAACGCGGCGATCGATGTCGAGGCGGCGCGCGAGCTCGGCGCGATCGTCTCCGGGACCGGCTCGCTCGGCTTCGGAACGTCGGAGCTGACGTGGGCCCTGATCCTGGCGCTCGCCCGGCAGATCACGCGCGAGGACCGCGCCATCCGCGAGGGCGGCTGGCAGGTCGCGCTCGGGCAGGGCCTGCGAGGCGGCACGCTCGGCATCCTCGGCCTCGGGAATCTCGGCAAGCAGGTGGCGAGGATCGGCGCGGCCTTCGGGATGACGCTGCTCGCCTGGAGCCAGAACCTGACGGCGGAGCGCGCGGAGGAGGCGGGCGCGGAGCTTGTGGAGTTCGAGGAGCTGCTGGAGCGCTCGGACATCGTCACGATCCACCTCAAGCTCAGCGAGCGCACCCGCGGGCTGATCGGCGAGGCCGAGCTGGCGGCGATGAAGGAGAGCGCCTACATCATCAACACCTCGCGCGGGCCGATCATCGACGAGGACGCGCTCGTTGAGGCGCTCGAGGCGGGCACGATCGCCGGCGCCGGCCTCGACACCTTCGATCGCGAGCCGCTGGCGCTGGACCACCCGCTGCGGAGCCTTCCGAACACGGTGCTCACGCCGCACGTCGGCTACGTGATCGAGGACGGCTACCGGGTCTACTACGAGGAGGCCGTCGAGGACATCGCCGCCTTCCTCCGCGGATCGCCGGTGCGGGTGATCGAGGAGAACGCCGGCTACCAGTCCGGGATCTAGGCGGCGCGGAGGCGCGGGCTCAGCGGGGCGGTCGCATGCGCATCACCGTGCTGGCCGGTGGCGTCGGGGCCGCGCGCTTCCTCGACGGGCTCTGCCGCGTCATCGACCCGGCCGAGGTGAGCGTCGTCTGCAACGTCGGCGACGACTTCGAGTGGCGCGGCCTGCACGTCTCACCCGACATCGACACGGTCATCTACACGCTCGCCGGCCTCGAGGGCGAGCAGGGCTGGGGCCGCCGCGGCGACAGCTTCGCGATGCTCGACGAGCTCGAGGCGCTGGGTGAGGAGCCGTGGTTCCACATCGGCGATCGCGACGTGGCGACGCACCTCTGGCGCAGCGAGCGGCTGCGCGGCGGCGAGCCGCTGAGCGCGGTCACGGCGGAGCTCGCGCGGCGGCGCGGCCTGCCCTTCCGGCTGCTGCCTGTCACCGACGACCCGCACCCCACGGTCGTCGTGACACCCGAGGGCGAGCTGAGCTTCCAGGACTACTTCGTGCGCGGCCGCGCCACGGCGACCGTCACCGGGCTCCGCTTCCCCGGCGCCGCGGAGGCACGGCCCGCGCCCGGCGTCATCGAGGCGATCGAGGAGGCGGACGCCGTGATCGTCGCGCCCAGCAACCCCTTCGTCTCGGTCGACCCGCTGCTCGCCGTGCCCGGCGTACGCGATGCCATCGAGGGCTCGCGGGCCGTTCGCGTCGCCGTGAGCCCGATCGTCGGTGGCGAGGCGGTGAAGGGTCCGGCGGCGGCGATCATGCGCAGTCTCGGCCACGAGGTCTCGGCGCTCGGCGTGGCCCGGCTCTACGCCGGGCTGGTGGACGCCGTCGTCCTCGATGAGGTCGACGCCCCGCTCGCCGACGCCGTCGAGGCGCTGAGCCTGCGCGCCGTCGTCTGCGACACGATGATGACGAGCACCGAGCGGCGCGAGGCGCTGGCGAGGCGCGTCGTCGAGGCGGCGACGCCGTGAGCGCCGAACCAGGCGCGCTTTGCGTGATCGTGCCGGTCAAGAGCCTCGGCGAGGCGAAGTCGCGGCTGGCGGCCGTGCTTACTCCGCCGCAGCGCGCCGAGCTGGTGCTGGCGATGCTGGAGGACGTGCTGATCGCCGTGCGTGCGGCGCACGATGGGCTGTTGCTGCTGGTAACGCCCGACGAGGAGTACGCCCCGTCCGCCGAGCGCGCGGGCGCGGAACTGATCGCCGATGCGGGCGGCGGCTACAACGCCGCCGTCGCGCAGGCACTCGCCGCGGCCGGCGCCCGCGAGGCGGGCGCGGCGCTGCTGCTGCCCGCCGACCAGCCACGCGCGCAGCCCTCGGACCTGCGCAGCGCTATCGAGGCGCTCGAGGAGCATGCGGTCGTCGTTGCGCCGTCGCGCGACGGCGGCACGGGGCTGCTCGGGCTACGCCCGCCGGACGCGATCGCACCCGCCTTCGGCCTCGAATCCGCCGCGCGCCACCGCGCGCTCGGCGAGGCGGCCGGGCTGGCCGTCGCCTGGCTCGAGCTGCCCTCGCTGCGTGACGACGTGGACGAGGCGGGCGACCTGCTGCGCGGCGCGCCGCCCCTCGGCGAGGCGACCGCCGCCTTCGTCATGGGGCACGCCTCGCTGCTGGAGCAGGTCTCCGAGAACGGGTAGGAATCCGACGCCCCGCAACGCCGTGCGGGGCTATCCTTGATTCATGAGAAACGCATCATCCGGACCCGGATTCCAGGAAGATCGCGCCGCCCTCGAAGGGCTGCTCGGACCGGCCGAGGAACTGGACGCGGACCTGCTGCGCTGGACTGCGACGCGCGCGCCCGGCGGCGACGGCGCTCGCACCGGGCTCCCCTACGACCCCGACAGCCACGAGGCCGTCTACTACCACCACGACGCCGCGTCCGGCCTGCGTGCGCTTGTCGCGCTGCACTCGTCGGTGCTCGGTCCGGGCTTCGGCGGGGCGCGCTGGCGGCCCTACGAGGAGATCGGCGAGGCGCTGATCGACGTGCTCCGGCTCTCGGCGGCGATGACGGCGAAGTCTGCGGTCGCGGGCCTCGACTACGGCGGCGGCAAGGCGGCGATCGTCGGTGACCCGGCGGCCAAGACGCCGGAGCTGCTCGCGGCCTACGGCCGCTTCGTCGAGCGCCTCGGAGGGCGCTACATCACCACCACCGACGTCGGCACGACGCTCGACGATCTGCGGGCGATCGCGAAACAGACGCAGCACATCGCCGGCGTCGCGCGAGGCGGGCAGCACGACGTAGACACCTCGGAACCAACCGCGCGCACCGTGATCAACGGGATGCACGCGGCCTGCGAGTTCGCCTTCGGCAACAGCTTGCTGGTTGGGCGGCGCGTCGTCGTCGTGGGCGCGGGCAAGGTGGGCGGCAAGGTGGCGCGCGGGGCGGCCGCCGCGGGCGCCGCCGTGGCCGTCGCGGACCTGTTCGAGGACGTCGCCGTGGACCTCGCACGCGAGATCGGCGGCGAGGCGGTCGCCCTCGAGGGCGCCTACCTGCAGCCCTGCGACGTGCTCTCGCCGAACGCCCTCGGCGGGGTGCTCAACCCGCAGTCGATCACCCAGCTGCGCTGCCGCGTGGTCTGCGGCGCGGCGAACAACCAGCTGCTGCACGACCCCGCCGACGCCGAGCTGCTGGCCGCGCGCGGCATCCTCTACACGCCGGACTACATCGTGAGCTCCGGCGGCGTGGTCGCCGCCGGTATCGACCACGCCGGCGGCGGCGCCGATCGCATCGAGGAGCTCGTCAAGCGCGTCGGCCCGACGACGCTGGAGCTGCTGCACCTCGCGGAGCGCGAGGGCATCTCGACCGCCGAGGCGGCGCTGCGCAGCGTCGACGCGCGCCTGGTGCGCGCGCTGGCGGCCTGAGGCGCGGCGCGCGCCCTCGACAGGTACGAAGCGTCGACATTCGCTACGCTGCGCCGGGCGACGGACGAGGAACCTCAGGAAGCGGGGGCACGATGGACGGGCGATTCGAGGGCAAGACGGCACTGATCACCGGCGGCGCGGGTGGAATCGGTCGCGCGACCGCGCTGCGACTCGCCCGCGAGGGCGCGCGCATCGTGCTCGTCGACCTCGACGCGGTCGCTCTCGTCGTGGCGGCGGCGCCGGTGCGCGAGGCCGGCGCCGAGGTACTGACCCTCGAGGCCGACGTGCGGCACGCCGACGAGGTCGAGCGCTACGTCGAGCGCGCGACGGAGCACTTCGGCGGCATCGACGTGTTCTTCAACAACGCGGGCATCGAGGGCACGGTGCATCCGCTCACGGAGTACCCGGAGGAGCTGTTCGACCGCGTGATCGCGATCAACCTCAAGGGCGTGTGGCTGGGCATGAAGTACGTCGTGCCGGGCATGATCGACCGCGGCGGCGGCTCGATCGTCAACACCTCCTCGGTGGCGGGCCTGGGCGCGACCCCGGGCATCGTCGCCTACGGCGCGAGCAAGCACGCCGTCGTCGGGATGACGAAGACCGCGTCGCTCGAGTTTGGCGATGCGGGCGTGCGCGTCAACGCCGTCTGCCCCTCGCCGATCAATACGCAGATGATGCGCCGCCTGGAGTCGAGCCGAACGCCGGACAGCCCGGAGACCACGCGCCGCCAGTACGAACAGCGCAACCCGATGGCCCGCTACGGCGAGGCCGAGGAGGTCGCCGCGCTCGTCACCTTCCTGCTCAGCGACGACGCCTCCTACATCAACGGCGCGATCTACAACATCGACGGCGGCGGCCGCGCGCGCTGAGCCGCGCTGAGCCACACCGAGCCGCCCAGGGCAGCGAGGAACCTCGATGGACGCTGACGCCGGACTGCCGCCAGAGATCGCCGCGCTGCGCCGCACCGCGCGCGACTTCGCCGACCGCGAGCTGCGCCCCCGGGTCGACGAGATGGAGGCGGAGGAGCGCATCGCCGATGAGGTGATCGCGTTGCTGGGCGAGGTCGGCTTCTTCGGCACGCCGTTCCCCGCCGAGTGGGGCGGCGCCGAGCTCGGCCAGATCGGCTTCGCCATCGCCCTCGAGGAGCTGTCGCGCGCCCACGTCTCCACGGCGCTCGTGCTCGCCGCCTCGACCGGCCTCGCGGCCCCGCTGATCGAGCGCTTCGGCAGCGACGAGCAGCGCGAGCGCTGGCTGCGCGGGCTCGTCAGCGGCGAGGTCGTCGGCGCGTTCTGCCTGACCGAGCCCGGCGGCGGCAGCGACGTGCCGGCGCTACGCACGACCGCGCGCGCCGACGGCGACGACTACGTCCTCGACGGCGAGAAGGCCTACGTCACCAATGGTGACCGCGCCGGCGTCTACCTCGCTTTCGCCAAGACCGCGCCGGAGCGCGGGCGCGAGGGCATCTCGCTGTTCGCCGTCGAGGGCGGCTCACCCGGCCTCGAGGTCGCGCGCCTCGAGGACAAGATGGGCCTGCGCGCCTCCTCGACGGCGCACGTGATCCTCGACGGCGTGCGCACGCCGCGTGCGAGCCTCGTCGGCGAGGCGGACGGCGGCTTCCGGCTCGCGCTCTCGGTGCTCAACGGGTCGCGCGTCGGCATCGGGGCGATGTGCCTCGGCGTCGCGAAGGAGGCGCTGGAGCTGGGCTGGCGCTACGCGCACGAGCGCGAGCTGTTCGGCCAAACGATCGGCGACTTCCAGGTGACGCAGCACGCCTTCGCCGACATGGCGATCGAGGTGATGGCGGCGGAGTCGCTGATCTACCGCACGGCGCTGCAACTCGACGCCGGCGAGGACGTGGCGGCGGAGGCCTCGATCTGCAAGGTCTACGCCAGCGAGGCGGCGCAGCGGGTGGTCGACCGCTCGCTGCAGCTGCACGGCGGCGTCGGCTACCTGCGCGGCTCCCCGATCGAGCGCCTCTACCGCGACATCCGCGTCGCCCGCATCTACGAGGGCGCCAGCGAGGTACAGCGCAACAACATCTACCGCGTCATGCGCCGCCAGCGCGGCTAGCGGCGACTTCCCGCTCTCCGGCGGCGTTCGGGCAGGTTCCGGGTGTTCGTGCATGGCTGATCCGAGGCGAACTCGGTGCAGCCGAGGAACCAGCCCGTGCGCGCCTGGCGGGTGACCATGACCCCCGCGCCGCACGAATCGCAAGTCGGCGCGGTGGCGTCGCACGAGGCATCGGTGCAACGGGACGAGGCGCCCGCGATAACTGCAAAGCCGCTCCTGCAACTCTGGCAGCGTGGCGCGCGGTAGCGGCAGAGCGGAAAGTTCAGGCAGCTCAGGCTCTGGCCGGTGCTCGACACGTCGAGGCGGCCGGTGCGGCAGCGCGGGCAGGCGGGCGTCCGCTCCCGCCTGAACTCGCCGAGGCGGCGCAGGCCGCCGGACTCGCGGAGCAGCTCGTCCACGAAGACCGAGGGACGCGACGAGTCGGCGACGAGGTATGTCCCGCGCCGCCCCCGCGTCAGTGCGACATAAAAGAGGCGGCGCTCCTCGGCGTGCGCGAATGCGCCTCCGGGCGGGGGCGGCAGCACCAGGCTGAGCAGCGGGTCGTCCTCGAACTGGGCGGGGAAGCCACGTCGCGCGTCCCGAAGGTCCAGCACGACCACGTAGTCGGCCTCGCGGCCCTTCGCGGCGTGCACCGTGCTGAACTCGAGACGTAACCGCCCGCGACCGGGCGGGAGCGCGCCTGCGCTGCCCCGGTAACGTCCGAGCACGAGGACGGAGATTGGCGCGCCGCCGGCGTTCTCGCGAGCCTCGATGTCGCGCAGGGCGTCCTGGAGGCCGCGGGCGGGATCGTCGCTGGCAATGACGGTGACGCCTGCGTCGGGCACGCCTGCTGCCGGATGCAGCTTGCGTTGGGTTTGCTCGGGGTTGCGCACCACGAAGGCGGTTGAGGGTTCCAGGATGCCTCGACCGAACCGGAAGGTCCGGCCAAGCGCCCGCTCCTGCACGTGACCGAGGTAGCGCCCGCAGTCGCGCACGAGCCCCACGTCGCTGCCGGCGAAGCGGTAGATCGATTGCCAGTCGTCGCCCACGAGAACGTAGGCGACACCCGGGCGCTTGAGCGCCTGGAGCAGCGCCATGCGGCCCGCGGAGATGTCCTGGAACTCGTCCACCAGCACGTAGCGATAGGGCGACTCCCAACGACCGGCCCGGACGTGCGCCGCGGCGTGGTTGATCAGGTCCTGGAAGTCCTTGTCCTCACCCAGTAACTCCTCGTAGCGCGAGCGGACCTGCTCGAAGACGTCGAGGAACGCCTCGTTGCGCGTGCGATCGGCCGAGTCACGCGCGCGGACTCGGAGCGCTTCGGCGGAGATGCCGCTGGTCTTGACGTGGTTGAGGAACGTCGCCACCAGTTGCGCCAGCCACGAGATCAGCCAGCGTCCCAGCTCGACGAGCAGCGTCCGGAGCGAGACGCGCTCGAACGTGACGCCTGCCTGCTCGAGCCGTTCCCGCAACCGCTGGCGCAGGATGCGCTCGCGCTGCTGCCAGCTGTAGGTCTCGATCAGCGTGGTGCCGTACTGCTCGTGGATGCCTCGCTTCCATTCGACTCCGTTGGCGTAGCCGGTCCACGCGGCCGGAGGGCGGCCCTCGCGGTCCAGCGCGAAGTGCTCGATGTAGATGTCGTGGTCGGGGAGGTAGAAGTCGGGCCGGTACTGGCGATGCCGGGTGGTGGCGGTCTCAACCGGGTAAGGCTGCTCGTACTTGAAGCTGATGCCATGCATCGTCAGGAAGTTCGCGATCTCCAGCTCCTCGTAGCTCTTGACCAGATCGCCGCTCAACGTCCGCAACTCGGTGCGCCGGACGTGATCGTAGTACTCGCCGGGCGTCTCGAAGTCGAACTGCGAACGGTAGTCCGTGCGGTGCCGGGTGATGAAGTCGGTGACCGCCCGGCTCTGCCGAGGATCGCTGAGCAATTCGACCAGGATGCGGTCGATCACCGTCACCAGCCGCGCCTCGTCCTCCGCGAGTTTCGAGATCGTCGGGGCGACCTCGACATCGGCGATCACGCGGCGGCCGAAGGCGTGGAACGTGGCGACATGCGTGTCGGCGAGGTCGTCCGGCAGGCGCTCGCGGATTTCCTCGGCGGCCTTGCGGTTGAAGGCGAGCACGAGGATCTCGCTCGGTGGCACGCCCCGGTTGCGCACCAGATGGGCGACCTTGCCCGTGATCACGGCGGTCTTGCCCGTGCCCGCGCCGGCGAGCACCAGCGTCACGTCCTCGTCCGTGGCGATCGCCTGTGCCTGTTCCTCGGTTGGCGGCGAGGAGAGCACGCCTGACGCCGCCTGCAGCACCGCCGCGACGGAGCCGGCGACGAGCCGGGTGTTGGCTTCCTCCCGTGCCGCCTCGAACGCCTCGAGGCTGGCGACCGGCTCGACACGGGCGAGCGCCTCGCCCGCGTGTGCAGACAGGTGGACCCGCGTCAGGGCGCCCACCCCACGCACCAGTGCTTCCGCAATGTCCTTCTGCAGCGCATCGCTTCGGGACCGCCGCCGGTAGCGGTTGGCCGTTCGGAAGCGCTCCAGGCGCTCGTCGAGTTGCGTGAGTTTCGGAGCCAACGCCTCGGCGGCGCGCGCCGCATCCGCCCGCACTGCCTCGGCGAGCCGCTCGGCTTCCTCCCAATCGAGCCCACCGATGGAGCGCTCGGCACCCGCGGCTTCGCGGATCGTCAGCCGCGCCCAAAACCATGAGCGACGTGTCTCGATCTGGTCGATGGCTCCGGTTGGCGTGCCTTCGGCATCACCGAAGCGCACCAGCCCGCCATCGAGGGAGACACGGGCGGGGCCGCCGCCGAGCAGGCGGACGAGCAGGTTGCTGGTCGCGGTGGTCGGGCCGGCGTCTGGGGCCATCGCGGTCCGAGCTCTCATGGTGTCTGGCGCGTCGCGCCCCGAGGATAGTGGGAGCGGTCCCGGACGTCAGTGCCGCCAGCGCGGCTAGCTCAGCAGCGCCAGGTAGGCCTCCTCGAGGGTCGGGTCGCGCTGGAGCAGGCTCTCGACGTTGTCCGGGCCCGCGGTGTCCTCGACGGCGCTGCGCAGGTCGGCGTCGGGCGGGATGCGGACCGAGAAGGTCTGGAGCGCGCCGTCCGTGCCGACCGCCACGTGCTCGACGCCCGCGAGCGCCTGCAGGCGCTCGGCGAGGCCGAGGTCCGGCTCGCGGACGGCGAGCTCGACGACGCGGAAGGCGGCGAAGCGGCGGCGGATTGCGGCCGGCGTGTCCCGCGCGACCAGCTTGCCCTCGTTGATGATCGCCACCTCGTCGCAGAGCTGGTCCGCCTCGAACATGTAGTGCGTCGTGAGCAGGATCGTGTGCCCGGCGGCGGCGAGCTCCGGGATCATCGCCCGCACCTCCTGCGCCCCGATCGGATCGAGGCCGATCGTCGGCTCGTCCATGAACACGACGTCGGGCTCGGTCAGCAGGCCGCGCGCGATGTGCAGGCGCTGCTTCATGCCTCGCGAGTAGCGCTCGACCGCGGTGTCCGCCGCGTCGCTCAGGCCGACGAGGCCGAGCAGTTCCTCGCGGCGCGCGCGCGCCCGACGGCGGTCCATGTGGTTGAGCGCCGCGTGGTAGCTGAGGTTCTGGCGTCCGCTGAGGCGCGTGTAGAGCCCTCGATCGCCGCCGAGGATCAGGCCGATTCGCTCGCGGACCCGCTTCGGCGCCTCGACGACGTCGTGGCCGAGCACGCGCGCGGTCCCGCTCGTCGGGGTGAGCAGCGTCGCGAGGATGCGCACGGTCGTCGTCTTGCCCGCGCCGTTCGGGCCGAGCAGGCCGAACACCGAGCCGGGCGCGATGGCGAGGTTCAGGTCGTCGAGCGCGACGGTCTCCTGCGTGCTGCCACGCCCGATACCCCTCGAGAAGCGGTAGATGCGGCCGAGCGCCTCGCACTCGACGGCGTACTGCGGTTGGTCGTTCATTCGCCTCTCCTCACACCGTGTCGTACGCGCCCGTGGTCCGCTCTCGCCACTCGACGAGGCGGAGCAGCACGAGGGCCACGACGAAGTACGCGATGCTGACGACCAGCTCGCCGAGCAGCGCCGTCGCCACGTCCGCCTCGCCCTGGCCCAGCGCGTCGCGCAGCGCGGGGAGCCCCCAGGTCAGTGGCAGCAGGAGGCCGAGGTCGCCGAGGGGCGCGGGCAGCGCCTCCCTCGGGATGAACGCGCCGGTGAGCGCGATGATCAGCCCGTACGCCAGCGCCGGGGCGCTGAACCAGTCGCGGAGCACGATCACGAAGCTGCCCATCATCAGCCAGAACGCCACGCTCGAGAGTGAGATGAGCGCGATCGCGCCGATCACGACCGCCCAGTCCGCCTCGGGGAGCGCGACGCCGAAGAGCAGCCAGGCGAAGACGAGCGTGGTCGCGGCGCTGAGCAGTCCGTTGCCGTAGTGCAGCACGCCGCGGCTGAGGTACGCGACGGTGCGGCTGCCTGCGGAGCTGAACAGCACCCACAGCGTCCCTGACTGGCGCTCGCGATCGAAGCTCTGGGCGATGCCGCCCTGCACGATCTGCATCGCCGCGAGCGCGACCATTCCGACCGCGTAGCGTTCCGCGGCGCCCTCGTCGCCGGCGAAACGCCCGGCCAGCGAGAACATCGCCATCAGCAGCACCGGCCGGATGAAGACGTTCGAGGTGTACGCGGGCCAGTTCAGCCAGAAGAACAGGCCCTTGTACGAGAGGTACGACTGGGTCGCGAAGTTGCCGATGTACGTCCGCATCAGCCGAGGTCCAGCGTGGCCGAGATGCGGATGCGCCGCTCGACGAAGCGGAACAGCGCCCAGGTAGCGGCGACGTACAGCGATGCGATCGCAAGCGCCACGCCGAGGTTCGCGAGGATCCGTCCCGCCTCGGGAGACCCGTCGCGGATCGAGTAGTAGACGGCCTCCGAGGTCCAGGCCGTCGGCAGCACGCGCGCGACCGCCTCACCGGTGGGCGAGAGGAAGTCGATCGGGACGATGAAGCCGCCGAAGACCACGGCGAAGGGGATGATCGCGTTGAAGAAGCCGGGCCGGGTGCCGACGAGCACGAAGAGCGGCGCCCAGATGAAGCCCGTCGCGATGATCGCGATGACCGCGACGACGACGGAGAGGGCGAGCAGCGCCGGGTCGGCCACCTCGATCAGGTCGCGCGCCATCCACCACGCGACAAGCAGCGCGATCAGCCCCGAGAAGAAGGCCGAGGTGGCGGCAGCAGCAGCCTTTCCGAAGAGCACGAGGACCAGCGGCGTGCGCGAGAGCACGACGTGCTGGAGTGTGCCCCCGAACAGTTCTTGCGAGAGCGACCAGCCCATCTGGAAGAGCGAGCGGTTCGAGGTCGTGAGCAGGACGACCCCGACGACGACGTAGGTCGCGACGACCCCGTTCTCGCCCTGCGTGATGATCCAGGCGAGAACGGCGATCTGCGGGATGTCCCTGATGTAGAACAGCGGGTCCTTGAACGTCGTGGCCATCTCGGACCACTGCTGCGACCAGGCTCCTGCCATCGCCCACGCGTAGTGCACGTTCGTCTCCAGTGGGGACCCGCCATCCGAAGTCACCGGCGGCGGAGGGCCGGGGAGTGTGGCACCGGAACGGGCTTCGGGCAAACGCCAGCGTTCAGTCGCCGCCAGTCCGTGCCCGGAGCGTGAACGCAATCGACTCGCGCGCGGCATCCGAGGTCGCCTCGTCGCGCTCGAGGTCGCGGTCGAAGACGCGGGCGAGCGAGTTGCCGGCGAGGTCCTCGAGCCGCGGGTCGATGGCGAGGCGGTACTCCCCGGCCTGCCAAGGCGCGGCCGGTGTGAAGGTCCACGAGCGCTCGTCGGGCCCGACTTCGGAACGCCCGCGCACGGGGCGGCTGGCGTCGTCGCTGACCTTGAGGGCGTGCTGCAGCAGCGCGTGATCGAGCGGCCGGTCGAAGCGCACGCGCAGCGGCTCGGCGGTCCCGTCCGCCGGGAGGCGGCACTCCCAGTCGCGAGGATCGACGCGTGAGCGCAGATCGCCGTCGACCTCGTAGTGCTGCTCGAACGGCTTCCGCAGCGGGTTGCCGTCGGCGTCGCGGAAACCCTCGTCGATCACCAGCCGGACGGCGACGCCCTCCTGCAGCGGGTAGCCCGCCTCGAGCTGCGGGCGCAGGCCGCGCTTGAGCCGGCCCGGGTCGAAGAGCAGCGTCAGGCGGCGCCGGTCGCGGTCCCACAGCTCCGGCTCCGGGACGAACGGATCCTCGATCGGTGCGCCGCTGTCGGCGCGTTCGAGGCGCACGTGGCTCGCGGCCTGCCCCTCGCTCATGCTCGCCGAGAACTCGACGTAAAGCTTGAGCTGATTGCGCACGAGCCGGTCGCCGCTCGGGTAGATCGCGAGCACGTGCGCGGTCGGCTCGGATCGCGCGAGCGGCAGGCGGAACTCGAGGCGCTGCGGCTCGCCCTCGGCCGGATGCACGACCATCGCGTAGTCGAGGCCCGGCACGAGGGGGTAGCGCGGAACGAACGTCAGCGCGTCCGGGCCGACCTCGTAGCGGCCGGCCATCGGCTGGAGCTCCGGCTCGTCGCCGGCGAGCGGCTCGCGCGGGTAGACCGGGAACTCCTGCGCCAGCTCACACTCACCCAGGGACTCGAGACGTCGCAGCAGCTCCCGAGGGAGTCCGACCAGCCGCACACGGCGCGAGCCCTCGGCGGCCGGCAGCTCGATGCCGAGCCGTGGCGCGCTCATCGTCGCCGGTCTGCGTCGGCGTGGAGCGCGACGGCTAGAGCGAGGCGCACTCGTAGGAGCGGAGCGAGACGGGGCCTGCGCCGTCCTGCTGCAGCATCACCACGCTGCCAGCGTCGAGGTTCGCCATGCGCTGCACGCCGGGGTGACTCAGCTCCTCGCGAGGCACGCCGACCGGCTCGTCCGGCTCGGTCAGCGCCTCCTGGCCGTCGATGTCGGCGCAGGCGATGCGCACGAGCGGGAGGCGAGCGGTCGCGACCAGCAGGTACTCATCGCCGTCGCGCTGGTACGCGACCATGTCGGTGGGGCTGTTCATCGAACCCAGCTCCGCCACCGTCGAGCCCATGACGTGCGTCGCCGGCTCCAGCTCGCTCAGCGAGAACTGCACGATTGGCGTACAGGTGTAGCTCGCGAGGATGCTGCCGCCCCCGTTGTAGGGGACGAAGGTGCGGATCGGTGACGCCGTCTCGTACTTGCCGTGGGAGACGTGGAAGATCTCGAGCGAGTTGGACTGCGCACCCTCGTTGAACGGGAAGGGGATGCGGCGCAGCGTCGAGGAGAATTCCTCGTTCGAGGCGCCCGCCACCAGCAGCACGCCGTCCACGTAGTCCAGGTCCGTGACGGTCACGGTGCGCAGCGCCTCGCGCGCGATGCGCAGGGCCACGCCCGAGCCGGTCTCGATCTGTTCGCCCTCGGTGCTGTCGTCGGGCAGCACCATGACGTCGATGCGCTCGTCGCCGGTGTCTGGAGCGTCCTCGATCGCCGTGCGGGCGAACGGAACGCCATCGAGGGGGACGTCGACCACCTGGCCGTCGGCCTCGACGCGGGCGATGACCGGGATGGCTCCGGACCCGTTGCCCCGCATCACGGACAGGTAGACCTCTTTCGTCAACGGGCAGACGGCCATGTCGCGGATCGACACGTCCTCGCTCGCGCAGCCGAGGCGCGAGGCGAGGCGCGCGTCGAGGTTGTCGATTGCGAACGACTGGGAGGCGGGCGCGGGACCGGCGGGCCCGAAGCCGAGCGCGAAGATCGAGGCGCTCGCGTTGTCCGCGACGAAGAGGATGCCGTCCGGTCCGAACGCGATCGGCCCCAGTGCCTTGATGTCGGGTGTCCCGACCGAGAGTCCGAGGTCGGCGTACCGTTCTGCCGTCGCTTGCTTGCTCATCGCACCCTCCCGAAGCCCTCCGTCGGTTGTCGGCGGCAGGGTAGCATTCCGGGAGCGGCATTACAGATGGTTGTGAACCGCGCGGGCGGGTCGTGAGGTTCCGTGGGTTCCGTGCATCGGTCCCGAGGCGTACCGGGTGCGCCATCGGGCGCGAAGCGGGGCCGGTGATACACTGGATCCGGCGCTCACGCGGGCGAGTCCTGCGAGCCCCTCCGGGCGGCCCAGCCTGAGCGCGAGGAGCGTCCCGGACCGATGAAATCCCGCTGGATGCGCAACTCCTTCATCTACCTGATCATCCTCGGCGCGGTCATCCTGGCCGTCGTCATGTTCCTGCGCCCCTCCTCCAACTCGCGCGAGATCCCGCTCTCCGACGTGATCTCGCAGGCGCAGGCCGGCAACGTCGTCTCGATCAAGGCCTCGGGCGACACGCTCGAGGTGCAGCTGCGAGGCGAGCGCGAGCCGCTCAGCTCGCGCAAGGAGGAGTCCGCCTCGATCGTCGAGATCCTGCGTGAGAGCGGCGTCCCCGTCACCGGCGACGGCGCCGTCGAGATCGAGGTCACCGGGCCCAGCCAGTTCGGCAATATCTTCGGGCTGTTCTTCAACTTCCTGCCGCTGATCCTGTTCGGCGGGATCCTGATCTTCATGATGCGCCAGGCGCAGGGCTCCAACTCCCAGGCGATGTCCTTCGGGCGCAGCCGCGCGAGGATGTTCACCGGCCAGACGCCGACCGTCACCTTCCTCGATGTCGCCGGGCAGGACGAGGCGAAGCAGGAGCTCGCCGAGATCGTCGAGTTCCTCAAGTTCCCGGAGAAGTTCGCCGCCCTCGGGGCGCGCATCCCGCACGGCGTGCTGCTGGTCGGCTCGCCCGGCACGGGCAAGACGCTGCTCGCGCGCGCCGTCTCCGGCGAGGCGGGCGTCCCGTTCTTCTCGATCTCGGGCTCCGAGTTCGTCGAGATGTTCGTCGGCGTCGGCGCCAGCCGCGTGCGCGACCTGTTCGAGCAGGCCAAGCGCAACTCCCCGGCGATCGTCTTCGTCGACGAGATCGACGCGGTCGGGCGCCAGCGCGGCGCGGGCCTCGGCGGCTCGCACGACGAGCGCGAGCAGACGCTGAACCAGATCCTGGTCGAGATGGACGGCTTCGACTCCAGCTCGAGCGTGATCGTGGTGGCGGCCACCAACCGCCCGGACATCCTCGACCCGGCGCTGCTGCGGCCCGGCCGCTTCGACCGCCAGGTGACGCTGGACCTGCCGGACGTGAAGGGCCGCCGCGCGGTGCTGGACGTGCACGTCAAGGGCAAGCCGCTCGACACCGATGTGGACCTCGAGACGGTGGCGAGGCAGACGCCGGGCTTCTCCGGTGCGGACCTCTCCAACCTCGTCAACGAGGGCGCGATCCTCGCGGCGCGGCGCAACAAGAAGCGCGTCGGGATGGAAGATCTCAACGAGGCGGTGGACCGCGTGATCGCCGGGCCGGAGCGCAAGTCGCGCGTGATCACGCCCCTGGAGAAGCGGATCATCGCCTACCACGAGGGCGGGCACGCCGTGGCCGGGCACTTCCTGCCGAAGGCGGACCCGGTCTTCAAGGTCACGATCGTCGCGCGCGGCATGGCCGGCGGTTTCACCCGCTCGCTGCCCGCGGACGACCGCCGCCTGCAGGACCGCTCCTACTACGAGGCGATGATGGCGCAGGCCCTCGGCGGACACGTCGCCGAGGAGATGATCTTCGGCGAGCCGACCACGGGCGCGCACGACGACATCGGCAAGGTCACGCACATCGCCCGCGAGATGGTCACGCAGTGGGGCATGAGCGAGCGGCTCGGTCCCCGCACCTTCGGCCGCCGCGACTCGATGGTCTTCCTCGGGCGAGACATCGCCGAGCAGCGCGACTACTCCGAGCGCACCGCCGAGGAGATCGACGAGGAGGTGCGCCGCATCGTCGAGGACGCGCACGAGCGCTGTCGCGAGGTGCTGCGCGAACATCGCGAGAAGCTCGACGAGCTGGCCGAGGCGCTGATCGAGGTCGAGACGATCGAGGGCGACGACCTGCAGCGCCTGCTCGGCCCGGCCGAGGGCCGCGAGCCGCCTCCCGAGCCGGCTCCGCCCCCGCCCGAGGACGCCCCCGGCGCCGAGGCTGGCGAGGACCTGGAAGCCGAGCAGCCGGTGGGGCGCCCCGGCCTCGCCTGGGGTCAGTCGAGCGCCGCGCCGCCGTCCGGCGGCGGGTAGCCGCCGCCCGCACGGAACACTCTGGATCGCTAGCCGTTAGACACGGGTGTGACCGAGGCGCCTCCCGCTGTCACGCTTCCGGTGATGGCTCCGCGGAGGCCAGCGTGGCTTCGGCGGCCTCCTTCGACTGCTGCTCTTCGCGCATCGCCTTGCGGTAGCTCTTGATGAACTCCCGCTGCGCGACGACGAACCAGATCGCCGCGCCGAGGCCGAGACCGATGCGCAGCGCCGGGTGCTCCTCGAGCTTGCCATCGGGGGTGAGCACGGCCTGGCCGAGTATCCAGCCGGCGCCCACCCAGGCCGAGTTGGCGATGACCGCGCCGAGGTAGTCGAGCGGCATCCAGATGCGCAGCGGCATGCGAATCGCGCCCGCCCCGAACGGCCCCAGCGTCCGCGTCCAGCTGTTGAGGTGATAGAAGGGAATCAGCCACAGGGCCTTCCCGCCGACCAGCATCTTCCCAATCCGCAGCTGATTGCCGAAGCGGGTGCGCTCGAGCCGGCCTCCGCCCCAGCGCCCGAGCGCGTAGGACAGCGTGTCGCCGAGCATCGTGCCAACGATCGCGAGCACCCAGATCAGGACGATCGACGTGCCCTGATCGTCGGCAAAGGCGCCTCCGAGGAACATCATGATCACGCCGGGGTAGATCAGGCCCAGACCGACCGTCGCTTCGATCAGCGCGGAGGCGAAAACGACCGGTGCGCCGAAGCGGTCGAAGAGGTCGTTCGCGATCAGGAACATCTGGTCCGCGACCCAGTTGAGGGCGTCGTATGGCGCGGTGATGACGTCGACGAACTCCACCGCGAACCTCCGCTTGAGGCATCCGGCTGCGCGCCTTCATTGACGCTCCGCGCCCGGCCTGCCTAGGATCGTAACGGTCGCGCCTGCGATCACTACACGCCAGCGGCGCACCACAAGCATCGACCAGCGGAGTACGACGCCATCTCCTATGCAATCATCCGCACCGGCGGGAAGCAGTACCGCGTGAGCGAGGGCGACCAGCTCGCCGTCGAGCGGCTCGACGTGCCCGAGGGCGCCGAGGTCGAGTTCGACGCGCTGCTCGTCTCCGACGGCGACGACGTGACGGTTGGCGACCCGACCGTCGAGGGCGCCTCGGTGGCCGCGCGCATCGACGAGCACACGCGCGACAAGAAGGTGCTGGTCTTCAAGTACAAGAACAAGACGCGCCGTCGCGTGCTGCGCGGGCATCGCCAGCAGCGCACGCGCATCACCATCACCGGCATCAGCGCCGGGGCGTAGCGGGAAGCGGGGTCGAGGCGATGGCGCACAAGAAGTCCGGTGGATCCAGCCGCAACGGCCGCGACTCCAACGCACAGCGGTTGGGCGTGAAGCGCTTCGACGGCCAGTTCGTGACCGCGGGTTCGATCCTCGTGCGGCAGCGCGGGACGCGCATCCACGCCGGCCCGCACGTCGGCATCGGCCGCGATCACACGCTCTGGGCGCGGGTGGACGGCAAGGTCAAGTTCAGCCCGTACGCCAAGGGGCGGCGCAAGCAGGTCTCGATCCAGCCTGTGGCGGCCGAGGGGTAGCGCCCGGATGAAGGACAGCATCCACCCCGACTACGACTACGTCTGCTTCGTCGACATCTCCACCGGCGAGGAGTACCTGACGCGCTCCACGATGACCTCCGAGGAGCGGCGCGAGGTCAACGGCGTCGAGGCGTACATCGTGCGCGTCGACATCAGCGCCAGCTCGCACCCGTTCTTCACGGGCGAGCAGCGCATCGTCGACACCGCCGGCCAGGTCGAGCGCTTCCGCCGTCGCTACGCTCGCACGCAGCAGTCCGAGTAGCGTCGTCCGGCCCGCGACCCCGCCTCGCCCGCCTCGCCTGACCCGCCGCTCCTGCCGTCTCCGCGCCTCGACCGCTCGCGGCTGGCGGCCGCGCACCCGTCGATCGAGCGACGGGTAACGCCGGAGAGGCGGCTCGATGACGGACTCGGGCTCAACCCCGGCGCCGTCCGCCGCGTACCGGAGGCGCTGGTGGACCCTCGGCATCCTGTCGACGAGCCTTATCATCATCGGGCTCGACAACACCATCCTGAACGTCGCCATCCCCACCCTGCAGCGCGAGTTCAACGCGACCGCCACCGAGCTGCAGTGGATGGTCGACGCGTACATCCTCGTCTTCGCCGGGCTGCTGCTGCTGATGGGATCGCTCGGCGACCGCTTCGGCCGCAAGCGCGCGTTGCAGGCGGGGCTGCTGCTGTTCGGCCTGGCGAGTCTCCTCGCGGCGTACTCCGAGTCGAGCACGCAACTGATCGCCGCCAGGGCTCTGCTGGGCATCGGCGGCGCGCTGATCATGCCGTCCACCCTGTCCATCATCACCAACGTCTTCCCGAGGGAGGAGCGCGGCAAGGCGATCGGCGTCTGGGCCGCGGTCGCCGGACTGGGCGTCGGGCTTGGCCCCCTCACCGGCGGGCTGCTGCTTGAGCGCTTCTGGTGGGGGTCCGTCTTCCTCGTCAACGTGCCGATCGTCGGAATCGCGCTCGTGGGCGGGTTCCTGCTGATCCCCGAGAGCCGGGACCCGCACCCGAGACCGCTGGACATCCCCGGCGCGGTCCTCTCCATCGCCGCCGTGACGACGCTGGTCTACTCGATCATCGAGGCCCCGCTGCGTGGCTGGACGGACGGCCTCACGCTGGCCGGCCTCGCGGGTGGCGCGCTGCTGGTCGCCGCGTTCATGTACCGGGAGATCAGGACCGACCACCCGATGCTCAACCTCGCGTTCTTCAAGAACCTGCGATTCTCCGCGGGAGCGGCCGCGATCTCGATCGGGTTCTTCGCGCTGTTCGGCATGATTTTCGGGATGACGCAGTACCTCCAGTTCGTACAGGGCCACTCACCGCTGGAGGCCGGCCTGCGAATGGCGCCGATCGCCGTGGGCATGGCGTTCGGGGCGGGAATGAGCCATCGCCTGGTCGGCAGGCTGGGCAGCAACAAGGTGGTGGCGATGGGTCTCGCGGGCGTGACCGCGATATTCGTCAGCATCAGCTTCTGGCAGCCGGAGACCGGCTACCTGGTCGTCGGCCTCACCTTCTTCCTGCTCGCCTTCAGCATGGGCAACGTCATGGCGCCGTCCACCGACTCGGTGATGGGCGCCGTCCCCGAGGCCAACGCCGGCATCGCCTCCGCGATGAACGACGTGACGCGCCAGGTGGCGGGGGCCTTCGGCGTCGCCGTCATCGGCTCCATCATCAACACCGTGTACGGCAACCGGATGAGTGAGGCGGTGGCGGGACTGCCTCCCGAGGCAGCCGGGGCCGCGAGCGACTCGGTCGGCGCCGCTGCCCGAATCGCAGCAACGCTGCCCCCCGAGGCCGCCGGCGGCTTGCTGGAGGCGGCGCGAACGGCCTTCACCGACGCGCTCGGCGTCGCGGTCCTCGCAGGGGCCGGGGTGGCTCTCACCGGCGCGCTGCTGATCGCGAGATTCATGCCGGCGCAGCACCTCCCCGAGGGCGAAGCCACGGAAGCCGGGAGCGAAGCTGCGGCTTCCTAGCCGTGGCGCCTGCGGACGCTTCCGCCGTCGCGTCGTAGGCTGAGCGCGTGAGTACAGAGAGCACGGGCCCGGCGATCAGGGCGAGAGCGAACTACGGCGGCCAGGCCGTCGTCGAGGGCGTCATGATCCGCGGGCCGCGCGCCGTCGCGACGGCGGTGCGCAAACCGGACGGCGAGATCGCCGTCCGCAGCAAGCTGCTCGGCGGCCTCTACAGCGCCCGGCTGCGGCGCGTCCCGCTGCTGCGCGGCGTGCTGGTGCTCTGGGAGACGCTCGCGCTGGGCATTTCCGCACTCACCTGGTCCTCGGCCGTCGCGAACGACGAGGTGGATGAGCACGGGGAGGCGAAGCCGCTCGGTGTGGCGGGCTGGACGTTCCTCGCACTGATGCTGCTCGTTGCGCTCGCCGTCTTCTTCGCCGGCCCGGTGGCGGCGACGGCGTGGCTGGAGCGCCGCTTCCCCTCGCCGCTGGTGATTGCCTTCGAGGGCGTGCTGCGGATCGGGCTGCTGATCGGCTACATCTGGCTGATCGGACGCTCGCAGGAGGTGGCGCGCGTCTTCCAGTACCACGCCGCCGAGCACATGACGATCAGCGCCTTCGAGCACGGCCGCGAGCTGAGCGTGCAGGCGATCCGGCGCTTCCCCAAGGAGCACCCGCGCTGCGGCACCTCGTTCCTGCTGACCGTCGCCGTGATCGCCGCGCTCGCCTTCATCCTCGTGGGCGCGGAGCCGCTGTGGTGGCGCTTCGCCTCGCGGCTGGCGCTGGTGCCGCTGATCGCCGGGGTCGCCTACGAGGCGATCCGCTTCGCCGGCAACCGCCTCGACCGGCCGCTGGTGCAGGCGCTGTTCTCCGCGAACATCGCACTCCAGCACCTCACCACACGCCCGCCCGACGACGCGCAGATCCAGGTCGCCGTCGCCTCGCTGGAGGCCGTGCTGGAGGAGGAACGCGCGACTCCCGCCGCTCGCAACTAAGCAGGCGGCGCGCCCCGCTAATCTTCCGCCAGCAGCCCGGGCAGCTCGGCCAGCGACCGCACCCGCAGGATCGAGGGGTCCTCGACACGGCCGGCGCGGTCCAGCAGCACCGAGTGCAGGCCGGCGGCGCGCGCCGGGTGGTAGTCGTTGTCCAGGCGATCGCCGATCGCGAGCGTCGTCCCGGGACGGCCGCCCATGCGCTCCACGGCGGTGGCGAAGAAGGCCGGGTCCGGCTTCGAGAGGCCGACCTCCTCGGCGTAGTGCGTGGCGGCGAAGTAGCCGTCGAGGCCCATCGAGGCGAGCGAGACGTTGCCGTTGGAGGCAGCCACGAGCGGCAATCCGCGGGCGTGCAGCTCGGCGAGCACGGGCTCCGCGTCCGGGAACACGGCCATCGCCTCGTCGCGCGCGCGGTAGTAGCGGTCGTGCAGCTCGTCGAGCGCCCACGGCTCCTCGATCGCGAAGGCATCGAGGATGCGCCGGAACGACTCACGCCGGATCGCCACCAGCTGGCGGCCGCGCCACGCCGGGTCGCGCGCCACCTCGTTGCGCAGGCTCCACAGCAGCCGCGGATCCACCTCGACGCCGCCAGCGCGCCGGGAGACCTCCTGCGCGACGACCTCGAGGCCTCCGTCGATCGCGCGGCTGAAGTCGACGAGGGTGCCGTCGATGTCGAAGATGACGAGCGAGACGGAGAAGGGCGGGGCGCTCACCGGCGGAGGCGCGTCAGGCGGACGGCGAGCCGACGAGGCGCGGCGCGGCGCCCTCGGGCTCGACGAAGCAGGAGTGCGCGCCGGTGTGGCAGACGGCGCCGCCGAGCAGCTCCACCTGCAACACGAGCGCGTCGCTGTCGCAGTCGGTGCGGATCTCGTGGACGCGCACGTAGTCGCCGGAGGTCGCGCCCTTGTGCCAGAGCTCCTGGCGGCTGCGCGACCAGAACACGGCCTGGCCGAGCTCGAGTGTCTGGCGCAGCGACTCGGCGTTCATGTAGCCGAGCATCACCACCTCGTGGGTGACGTGGTCCTGGAGGATCGCGGGGATCAGTCCCTGCGCGTCGTAGCGAACCTCGGAAGGGTCAATCACGCTCCGTCTCCCTCGTCCGGGCCGCCCTCGGCGTCCGCGTCCTCGACGGGCCGCATCGGGATGCCGCGGTCCGAGAGGTAGCGCTTGAGGTCGGCGATGTCGTACGTGCCGAAGTGGAAGATCGAGGCGGCGAGCACGGCCTCCGCGCCGCCCTCGGTGAGCGCCTCGTAGAGGTGCTCAGGGGTGCCCGCCCCGCCCGAGGCGATCACCGGCACCTCGACCGAGTCGCTGATCGCGCGCAGCAGCTCCAGGTCGTAGCCGGTCTGGTGGCCGTCCTTGTCCATCGAGGTGACCAGCAGCTCGCCGGAGCCGCGCTCGACGGCCTCGCGCGCCCAGCCGAGCGCGTCGCTGCCGGTGGGGGTGCGGCCGCCGTGGGTGTAGACCTCCCAGCCCGCGTCCGGGTTGTCCGCCTCGCGGCGCTTGGCGTCGATCGCGACGACGATGCACTGCGATCCGAAGCCGTGCGCGCCCTCGCCGATCAGCGCGGGCCGCTCGACGGCGGCGGTGTTGAGCGAGACCTTGTCGGCGCCCATCTCCAGCATCATGCGCACGTCCTCGGTCGAGCGGATCCCGCCGCCCACGGTGAACGGCACGAACACCTGGTCCGCGGTGCGCGCCACCATGTCGTAGACGCTCGGCCGGTTGTCCGAGGAGGCGGTGATGTCGAGGAAGACCAGCTCGTCGGCGCCCGCCTGCTCGTACGAGGCGGCGAGCTCGACCGGGTCGCCGGCGTCGCGCAGCTCGACGAAGGAGATGCCCTTCACCACGCGCCCGCGATCGACGTCGAAGCAGGGGATGATGCGCTTCGTCAGCATCGGCTCAGCGCCCCGTCCCCGGCGTGCGCCTCGGGAGAGTCATGAGACGGCCAGCGCCTCGGGGAGCGAGACCTCGCCGGTGTAGAGGGCGCGCCCGACGATCGCCGCCTCGACGCCGCAGTCGGAGAGCCGCCGCAGGTCGTCGAGGGTGCTCACACCGCCGGCGGCGATGACGGCGATCGAGGTTTCCGAGACCATCGCCTCGTACATCTCGAAGTTTGGCGCGCCGCGCACGCCGTCGCGGTCGATGTCGGTGTAAACGATGCGCTCGACGCCGATCGAGGCGAGCTGGCGGATGAACGCGGTCGCGTTCACATCGCTGCCCTCGGTCCAGCCCTGCGTCTGCACGACTCCGTTGCGCGCATCGACGGAGACGATCAGCCGGTCTCGGGCCACGGCGACGGCCTCGCGCAGAAGGTCGGGGTCGCGGACGGCCGCGGTGCCGAGCACCACGCGGTTCACGCCGTCATCGAGGGCGGCGCGCACGGTCTCGATGTCACGGAGGCCGCCGCCGGTCTGCACGGCGGCGCCGACGGTGTGGATGATCCGTCGCACCAGCGCCGCGTTGACCTGCT
The DNA here is from genome assembly GCA_965207415.1 of Dehalococcoidia bacterium. Classification (GTDB taxonomy): domain Bacteria; phylum Chloroflexota; class Dehalococcoidia; order UBA2979; family UBA2979; genus VXMT01. The sequence goes on along the minus strand of CBDBMD010000003.1, from coordinate 1,176,788 downwards.
GCCCGGCGCGCGCGCCATCGAGGTCCACGATGTGGATGCGCCGCGCGCCGAGGGCGGCCCAGCGCACGGCGACGGCGACCGGGTCGTCGTCGAATACCGTCTCGCGTTCGTAGTCGCCCTGGCTGAGGCGAACGCACTGCCCGCCACGGATGTCGATGGCCGGGATCACCTCCATCAGGCGCTCCCTCCGCTGGCGGCTGCCGCCGCGGGCGCGATCGAGCCGCCGTTGAGCGCGAGCCGCAGGAAGTTGTCGTAGAGCCGCAGACCCGCCGCGCCGGACTTCTCCGGGTGGAACTGCGTCGCGATCAGGTTGCCACGCCCGACGATCGAGGCGAACGGCACGCCGTGCTCGGTACTCGCGATCGTCAGCGCCGGATCGTCGGGGCGCGGGTAGTAGGAGTGTACGAAGTAGGCGTACGCGCCGTCGTCGACGCCCTCGAGGACCGGGTGCGGGCGCGTGAAGCGCAGCGTGTTCCAGCCCATGTGCGGGACGGTCAGCCCGCCGGGGAAGCGCACGATGCGCCCCGGCAGCACGCCGAGGCACTCGTGCTCGCCGCCCTCCTCGGAGATGTCGAAGAGCGCCTGCATGCCCATGCAGACGCCGAGGAAGGGACGGTCGGCGGCGATGTACTCGCGGAGCGGCTCGACGAGGTTCGTGCGGCGCAGGTTGGCCATCGTGTCGGCGGCGGCGCCGACGCCGGGGAGGATCAGCGCGCGGGCAGTGTCCACGGCCTCGGCGTCGGAGGTGACGACGGGCTCGATACCGGCGTGACGAACCGCCCGCGCAACGCTGCGCAGGTTGCCCGCCCCGTAGTCGACGATGACGACCTCGGCCAAGTTCCGGGTCTCCTCAGTGCAGCTGATCCGATTCTAGCAAGCGCCCGCCCTTATACTCAGCATGATGACCACGCCCGAGCCCGCAGGAGCGCACGAGGCGGCGCGCGAGCTCGAGGAGCTGCGCTCCCTCGTCCGCTATCACGAGCACCGCTACCACGTCCTCGACGATCCGGAGATCGGCGACTCGGAGTACGACGCGCTCTACCGCCGCCTCGTGGACCTCGAGGCGGACTTCCCCGATCTCGTCACGCCCGACTCCCCGACCCAGCGCATCGGCGGCGCGGTCGCCGAGGGCTTCGCTGTCGTCGAGCACCGCGAGCCGATGCTCTCGCTCAGCAACGCCTTCGACGGCGAGGAGCTGCGCGCCTGGTACGCCCGCGTGCTGCGGCTGCTCGAGGTCGAGGAGGTCGCGCTCGTCTGCGAGCCGAAGATCGACGGCCTCGCGATCTCGCTCGTCTACCGCGACGGCGCACTCGAGGTCGGCGCGACGCGCGGCGACGGCCTGCGCGGCGAGGACATCACGGCCAACCTGCGCACCGTCCGCGAGATCCCCCTGCGCGTGGAGGGGGAGGACGTCCCGCCCGCCTTCGAGGTGCGCGGCGAGGTCTACCTCTCGCAGCAGGAGTTCGAGCGCCTTAACGCGGAGCGCGCCGAGGCCGGCGAGCCGCTCTACATGAACCCCCGCAACACCGCCGCCGGCTCGCTGCGGCAGCTCGATCCGTCCGTCACGGCGCAGCGCCGCCTCCAGCTCTTCGTCTACCAGCGCGGCTGGACCGAGGGCGCGGCCCTGCCCTCGAGCCATTGGAATGCGCTGCAGTGGCTGCGCGAGGCCGGCTTCCCGATCAACCCGCACGCGCAGCGCCTCGAGGGCATCGACGACGCGGTCGTGTTCTGCGAGGAGTGGGTGCGCCGCCGCGACGAGCTTCCCTACGCCATCGACGGGGTAGTCGTGAAGGTGGACGACGTCGTGCAGCAGCGGCAGCTCGGAGTCGTGGGGCGCGAGCCGCGCTGGGCGACGGCGTACAAGTTCCCGGCCGAGCAGGCGGTGACGCGGCTGCGCGACATCCAGGTCTCGGTTGGCCGCACGGGCGCGCTGACGCCGTTCGCCGTCCTCGAGCCGGTGGTGGTCGGCGGCGCGCGCGTGAGCGTGGCGACGCTGCACAACGCGGAGCAGGTGGAGGCGAAGGGGCTGCTGATCGGCGACGACGTGATCGTGCAGCGCGCCGGCGAGGTGATCCCGGAGGTTGTGGGCCCCGTCCTTCCCGCCCGCGAGGGCCGCGAGGATGAGCTGCGCCCGTTCGAGGCCCCGACACACTGCCCGGTCTGCGCGACGCCGGTGGAGACGGATGGGCCGGCCTCGCGCTGCCCGAACCTGCGCTGCCCGCCTCGCGTGGCGCGCACCGTCGAGCACTTCGCCTCGCGCGGCGCGATGGACATCGAGGGCTTCGGCGAAAAGCTCGCGGCCACCCTCACCGAAGGCGGGTTCATCAGCAGCGTCGCCGACATCTACGTCTTGCCCGATCGTCGCGATGACCTGCTCGCCCTCAAGGGCATCGGCGAGAAGACGCTCGACAACCTCTTCGCGCAGATCGAGGCGAGCAAGCAGCGGCCGCTGCGGCGGCTGCTGGTGGCGCTCAGCATCCGCCACGTCGGGGGCGAGACCGCGCGAGACATCGCGGTCCACTTCGGCGAGATGGCGCAGCTGCGCGCGGCCCCCGTCGAGGAGATCGAGGCGATCGACGGCGTCGGACCGATCGTCGCGCAGGCGCTGCACGAGTACCTGCAGGACGCCGCGAACGGCGCGGAGATCGATCGCCTCGCGGCGGCCGGCGTGCGCATGGACGACGACACGTCGGCGCGCGGCGGGCCGCTCGAGGGCGACATCGTCGTGGTCACGGGCGCCCTCGATCGCTGGTCGCGCAACGAAGTGGAGGCGCTGATCAAGGAGCTGGGCGGGCGCGTCAGCGGCGCGGTCGGGAAGCAGACCAGCTACCTGCTCGCCGGCGCGGGCGGCGGCGCGAAGCGCGCGCGCGCCGAGGCGCTGGAGACCGAGATCCTTGGCGAGGACGAGTTCCTCGCGCGCCTGCGCGAGCGCGGCTGGGACATCGGGGAGTAGCCCCGGACGACTTATCCACAAGGCGCGCCGCGTATGGCTATACTGAGGCTGCGGGTGCCTGCGGCGGGGCCCCGCTGGCCGCTCCCCTCGCAACGCGCGGGCGAGCGCCCGTCGGCACCCCCGGGATGAACGCCGCGAAAGGGGACCCCTCGTGGCCTTCAACCCGTTGTCGAGCTTCCTCGGCATCTTCTCGCACGACATCGGCATCGACCTCGGTACCGCCAACACGCTGGTTTTCGTGCGCGGGCGCGGCATTGTGGTCGACGAGCCGTCGGTGGTCGCGATCGACACGGTGTCGAAGCGCGTGCTTGCGATTGGCGACGAGGCGAAGCTGATGGTCGGGCGCACGCCCTCGACGATCGTGGCGGTGCGGCCGCTGCGCGACGGGGTGATCTCCGACTTCTCGGTGACGGAGCGGATGCTTCAGCACTTCATCCGCCAGGTGCACGAGCGCTTCGGGATCGGCATCCCGAAGCCGCGCGTGGTGGTCGGCATTCCGTCCGGCGCGACGGAGGTGGAGAAGCGCGCGGTCCACGATGCGGCGATCGCCGCCGGCGCGCGCTCCTGCTTCCTGATCGAGGAGCCGATGGCCTCCGCCATCGGCTCGAAGCTGCCGGTGATGAACCCCGCCGGCCAGATGATCGTCGACATCGGCGGCGGCACCACCGAGGTGGCCGTGATCGCCCTCGGAGGCATCGTTGTCTCGACGTCGGTGCGGGCAGCGGGGGACGCGATGGACCACGCGCTGATGCAGTACGCGCGGCAGGTCCACAACATGCTGATCGGCGAACGCAGCGCCGAGTCGATCAAGATCGAGGCCGGCTCCGCCTACCCGCTCGAGGATGAAGGTCGCGTCGACCTGCGGGGGCGCGACCTCGCGACCGGGCTGCCGAAGTCGGTCGAGGTCGCGACGGTCGAGGTGCGTGACGCGCTCTCGCCGATCACGAGCGAGATCGTCCACGCGGTGCAGGCGACGATCGAGCGGACGCCGCCCGAGCTGGTCGCCGACCTGATGTTGCACGGCATCGCGATGGCGGGCGGGGGAGCGCTGCTGCGCGGTCTCGATCGGCGAATCTCCGCCGAAACGCGCTTCCCCACCTACGTGGCCCAGGATCCGCTCCGCTCGGTCGTGCGCGGCTGCGCCGAGACCCTTGAGGAGGCCGAGACGCTGCGCAAGGTGCAGGCGCGGATCAGCCAGCGCCGGCCGGTGCGGTAGCGAGCACCGCCGGGACGGGCCAGGGGCGCGATCTGCTAGACTCGGAATGGCCGGGTGGACAGGCGCCGACACCACGTATCTGCCGTAGCTGACGATCTGATCTCGTCGCGGCCCGGACTCCTCAACACCGATCGGATCGTGCGGAGGGCGCACTCGTGGCCGTTCTACGCCACGCCTTCTGGCTGATCGCGCTGCTGACGCTGGCGGGCGCCCTGCTCGCGGGCTCGCGGGCGCAGGGCGCCGCCGGAATCGAGGAGCGCGGCGGCTTGATTGTCGCGCCGTTCATCGGCGCCGCCACCAACATCGCGCGCAGCATCTCCGACGCCGCCCAGCACGGCGGCCGCGTGCAGGAGCTGAGCAGCGAGAACGTCGCGCTGCGCCAGCAGATCGCCCGCCTCGAGGGCGAGAACGCGAGGCTCCGCGAGTCCGTCATCACGAGCGGGCAGCTGGCCGATCTGCAGGCCGCCGCGGGTGCCGAGGATGTCGGCTCCACGCTCGCCGCTGCGGTCGTGCTGCGCGATCCGGCGCCCGGCCGCGACGTGATCGTGATCGACCGGGGCGCGCGCGACGGCGTGCGCAAGGGGCAGGCCGTGCTCGGCAGCGGCGCGACGCTGATCGGCCTCGTCTCCTCCGTGCAGGACCAGCGCGCGCGCGTGCGGCTGCTCAGCGACCCCCAATCCGCGATCGCCGCCGTCGTGCAGTCCACGCGCACGCAGACCGCGCTCACCGGCAGCCGCGAGGGCCTGCGGCTCGAGTTCGCACCGATAGCGGATCCGATCAGCGAGGGCGACCTCGTGATGACCTCGGCGCTGATCGGGGGGCTGCCGGGCGGGCTGCTCGCCGGCCTCGTCACGGAGGTGGACCGCAGCGGGCAGGACCTGTTCGCCGACATCCGCGTCGAGCCGCTCGCGACGTACGCTCGACTCGAGCACGTGCTCGTGATCACGGAGCCGTCACGGACGGCGTCGGGGACGGGGACGGACAAGTGACGCCATGACCGGGATCCTGCTGTTCCGGCTCGCGTTCGCCGGCGTGGCCACGCTGCTCGGCGTTGGCGCGGCGCTGTTGCAACTCGGGTCGACGCCGATCTGGATCGATCAGCCGCTGGCGGCGCCGGTGCTGCCGCTGGTCGTGATCGCCGGCTGGGGCGCCGCGCGCGGTTTCGGCGAGGCCATCGCCGCGACGATCCTCGCCGCGATCGTGCTGGGTGTCGCCTCCGAGGAGCGCGCGGGCTGGTTCCTGCTGGCGATGCTCCCGACCGCGGCGCTGCTGATCCCCGCCACCGCCTTGCGCCGCTGGGAGCGACTGCTGCTGGCGCCCGTGGCGGCGGCGCTCGGCGTGGTGGCATTCCAGGCACTGATGCGCTTCTCGAGCGGACTCGGCGCGCTCTCCGCCGAGCAGCAGAACCAGCTGTTCGAGGGAGTAACCTGGACCGCCGCGGCCGCCCTCGTGCTCGCGGTCGTCCTCGCCGCTGGCGGGTGGGCGCTACGCTGGCGACCGGCCGTCGATCCCGACGCGCCGTGGAGGTTGTTCGAATGAACCACCAGCGCCTGTTGGCACTACAGGCCGTCGGCGCGCTGTTGCTGCTGGTGCTCGCCGTGCAGCTCGTCCGCCTCCAGCTCTACGGAGAGGTGCCCGCCCTCGCCGCCTCGCGGAATGCGCCGCAGGCCGCCGTCAGCGGGGAGTTCGTACGCAGCATTCCGGTCGAGCCGCTGCGCGGACTGATCACCGATCGGCGCGGCTCCATCCTCGCGCACAACGTGGCCACGTTCTCCCTGGCGCTCGTGCCCGGCGACCTGCCAACGGACCCCGCGGAGCGCCTGGTCGCGCTCCGCGCCATCGAGCGCGTCGGCCTGGTGCCCCGCTCCGCGATCGAGGACGCGCTTGCCCAGCCGCTCGCGGACATCGATCCGCTTGCGCCATTGACGCTGCGCGAGGGCTTCGACCGCGAGGAGGCGATCGCGCTGCGCGCCGCCCTGGCGGACGTGCCCGCCGCGCGCGTGCGCACGGCGCCGCGGCGCGTCTACGGCGGCGGCGACCTGCTGGCGCACATGATCGGCTACGTGGGGCCGATCACCGCCGAGCAGGCCGACGCCTACCTCGCTGACGGATACCGCCTCGACGCGCAGGTGGGGCGCGCGGGCGTGGAGCTGAGCTACGAGTCCGAGCTGCGTGGCGAGGACGGGCAGCGGCTGGTGATCTCGGACCCCGTCGGCCGCGAGCTGCGCAGCCTTGGCGCCGACCCGGCGCTCGGCGGCGTGGACCTGGTGCTGAGCATCGACTCGGAGCTGCAGCGCGCGGCGACGGCAGCGCTCCAAAAGGGCATCGAGCAGGGCATCGATTACGCCGTCAATGTCGAGAACCGCAACCCGGAGGAGCTCGCCCGCTCCGGAGCGGCGGTGCTGCTCGACGTGCGCAGCGGCGAGTTGCTGGCGCTGGCGACCTACCCCTCGTACGACGCGAGCGCCTTCGCCTGGCACAACCGCGGCGAGGATATCGGTGCGCTGCTGAACGACCCGACCCGCCCGCTGGTGCATCGCGCCTACATGGAGGCGCCGGCGCCCGGCTCGATCTTCAAGCCGTTCGTCGGGGCGGCCGCACTGCAGGAGGGTGTCGCTACTCCCACGACCCGGATTTTCAGCAGCGGCGCCCTGGAGATCCGCTCCATCTATGACCACGAGGTCATCTACACGTTCCGGGACTGGGCGCCGCACGGACTGCTGGACTTCTACACGGGGCTGACGCGCTCCTCGGACGTCTACTACTACTACCTCGCCGGCGGCTACGACCAGGACGGCGAGGTGTTCGAGGGCCTGGGGGTGGGGCGCGTGGCCGAGTACGCGCGGGCGTTCGGGTTCGGAGCGCCGACCGGTCTGGACCTTCCGGGCGAATCGGCCGGCCTCGTCCCCGACGCCGCGTGGAAGGAAGAGACGATCGGCGAGCCGTGGGTGCTGGGCGACAGCTACAACATGGGGATCGGGCAGGGTTTTCTGGAAGTCACGCCGTTGCAGATGGCGGTAGCGACGGCCGCGCTCGCCAACGGCGGCGACCTGCTCGTACCCCGCGTCGCGAGCGCGATCCGGACCCTCGACGGCATGGCGCCGATCGAGCGCCAGGTCGCGGGCACCGTGCCCGTCGACGCGAGGCACCTCGAAGTGGTCCGCGAGGCGCTGCGCCGCGCCGCCGACGCGGGCGGGACGGCCTGGCGCGGCGAGCCCCTGGATGTCGAGATCGGCGGCAAGACCGGTACTGCCGAGTTCGGGCGGACGAACGCCGAGGGACTGCTCGCCTCCCACGGCTGGTACATCGGCTTCGCGCCCTACGACGAGCCCGAGGTCGCGATCGTCGTCTACCTCGAGTACGGAGTCGGCGCGACGCACGCCGGGCCGGTCGCGAAGGAGATCCTCACGGCCTACTTCAATATGGACGTGAGCCCGGAGGATGAGTGGTACGGAACCCCGGCGGCCACGGTCGGGAGGGCGCAGCCGTGATCCGCGAGGCGCTGACCGGCCCGCTGCAGCGCAGCGATGTGACGCTCTGGGCCGCCGTCGCGTTGCTGGCGTCGCTCGGCCTGGTCAGCGTGTACTCGGCCACCCTCGCGGAGCCCCCGCATCCGCTGCTGACGGCCGCCGCCCTGCGCCACGGCGTGATCGCCGTCGTCGGGGTAGGGGGAATGGTCTTCGCGGCGCGGTTCGACTACCGGCTGCTGCGGCAGGGGGGCGCCGCGCTGTACCTGCTGGCGGCGGCGCTGCTGTTGCTCGCCGCCGTCGCCGGCGAGGTCGAGTACGGAGCGCGGCGCTGGCTCACCGTCGGTGGCGCCACCTTCCAGCCCTCGGAGCTGGCGAAGCTGGCGCTCATGCTCGCGCTCGCCTCGTACGCAAGCGCCAGGACGCCACGGCTGCCGGCCCTGCTGTTCACGCTCGCGCTGCTCGGAGGGCTGGCGCTGCCGGTGCTGGCGCAGCCGGACACGGGCACGGCGCTGGTGCTGATCGTCGGTTGGCTCGCCGTAGTGCTGGTCTGGGGCGCGCCGCTGCGCACGCTCGGCGGGCTGTTCGCGGCGCTGGCCGGCGTGATGCCGCTGCTCTACGCGCTGGCCGTGCCGGACTACCAGCGCGAGCGCATCGCCGTCTTCCTCAACCCCGAGCGCGATCCGCTCGGGACCGGCTACACGTTGCGCCAGGCGGAGACCGCGCTCGCCGAGGGCGGCGCCACCGGCGGCGGGCTGTTCGGGGGCAGCGAGTCGCACCTCTTCGGCATCCTCGCGCGGTCGAGCGACTTCGTTTTCGCGCTGATCGGCGAGGAGCTCGGGCTGATCGGGACGCTGACCGTGGTCGTGCTGTTCGCGCTGGTCGGCTGGCGAGGGTTCGAGGCCGCGCGCCACGCACCGGACACGTTCGGGCGGCTGCTGGCAGTCGGGTTGACCGCCCTGCTGCTGGGCCAGGCGATCCTCAACATGGCGGTGAACGTGCGCCTCTTCCCGGCGACGGGCCTGCCGCTGCCGTTCATCTCCCAGGGCGGTACCTCGCTGATCGCGACGTTCCTCGCCGTCGGCTTGCTGCAGAGCATCTACGCCCATCGCGCCCTGCCGCGCCAGCCGCTCGGCGCGCCGCCAGATCCGGGCGAGGCGAGATCACGGGAGCGCTGAGGCGGCGGCCGGGACCGTGACCGAGAAGGCGTACGGGTTCGTGCTGCGTGAGCGTGCAGCGGGCCTTGAGTTGCTGGTGTTCGAGCACGCCGAACAGCCCGAGGCGGGATTGCAAGTGCCGGGCGGCACCATCGAGGACGGCGAGACCCCGCTCGCGGCCGTCGTGCGCGAGGTGCTGGAGGAGAGCGGCCTCGCCCTCGAGGGCTGGGAGGCGGCCGCGACACTCGAGCATGAGGACGCGCCGGGCTCGGCCACGCCCGGCCCGCAGCGCTGGCACTGCTTCGCGACGACGCCCGGAACGCCGCTGCCGGACTCCTGGCGCTTCGAACCTCGCGGCTCCGCGAGCGAACAGGGGCTGCGCTTCGAGTACCGCTGGAGTCCGCTGGCAGGCGGCGCACCGCTTGCCGGGCGGCAGGAGGAGGCGCGGCGGGCGGTCGCTGCTTGGGTCGCGGAGCGCCGGTAGCGGCGCGGCGGAAGGCCTCCATCGGGCATCGGACGCAACGAGGGGGGCGAGGCTGTTGGCTTGCCCCTCACCCCCGCCCTCTCCCCCAGGGAGAGGGGGCCGGATCCGGTACGGCGCGGCGCGCCGCGGGCCCTCACCCCCGCCCTCCCTCGGGGAGAGGGGGCGGAGGGACGAAGCGAGGGCCGCCCAACGGGCGGCCCTCGTGTATGCGAACTCAGGCGAGGCGCTCAGGGCGTGAGGACGGGCTCCTGCTCCTCTTCCTCCTCCGCCGGGGGCTCCGGCGGGGGGGCGCTGGCGATCTGCTCCGCCGTGACCTCGCCGTCGACGTAGTCGAGGCGGATCGTGGCGCCCTCGGAGAACTCGCCTTCGAGGAGTGCGTCGGAGAGGCGGTCCTCGACCTCGTTCTGGATGACGCGGCGCAGCGGGCGCGCGCCGAAGACCGGGTCGAAGCCCTTCTCGCCGAGGTAGTCGAGCAGCACCTTGCTGACCTCGACCGTGATCTCCTTCTCGCGCAGGTTGTCCCGTACGTCCTTCAGTTCGAGGTCCACGATCTCGCGGATGTGCTCCTCCTGGAGCGCGTGGAAGACGACGGACTGGTCGATGCGGTTGAGGAACTCCGGCCGGAAGACCCGCTTCATCTCCTCGGTGACCTTGTCCTTCATCCGCTCGTACATCTGCTCGGCGGTCTTGGCGTCGTCGGTCGCCGTGTTGAAGCCGAAGCGGCTGTCCTTGCGGATCAGGTCGGAGCCGACGTTCGAGGTCTGGATGATGATGGTGTTGCGGAAGTCCACCTTGCGGCCCTTGGCGTCGGACAGGTGCCCGTCGTCGAAGATCTGGAGCAGCATGTTGTAGACGTCCGGGTGCGCCTTCTCGATCTCATCGAGGAGGATCAGGCAGTAGCTGCGCCGCCGCACCAGGTCTGTCAGCTGCCCGCCGTCGTCGTAGCCGACGTAGCCGGGCGGCGAGCCCACGAGCCGCGAGACGGTGTGCTTCTCCATGAACTCGGACATGTCGAGCCGGACGATGTTGTCCTTCGAGCCGAACATGAACTCGGCGAGCGTCTCGGCGAGGTAGGTCTTCCCCACCCCGGTGGGCCCAAGGAACATGAACACGCCGATCGGGCGCTTCGGGTTCTTCAGTCCCGCCCGCGCGCGGCGCACGGCCTTCGCGACGGCGCCGATCGCCTCGTCCTGGCCGATCACGCGGTCGCGGAGGAACTGCTCCATCTCGATCAGGCGCGCGGTCTCCTCGGAGGCGATGCGTGTCAGCGGGATGCCGGTCCACATCGAGACGACATCGCGGATGTCCTCGTCGCCGACCATCAACTCGCTGCTCTCGCGCTCGGTCTGGACCTCCTGCTCGAGCTCCTCGAGCTTGGCCTGGAGGCGCACCTCGCGCTCGCGCAGCTCGGCGGCGTACTCGTACTGCTGGCTGCCGATCGCCTGGTCCTTCTCGCGGCGCAGCGCCTCGAGGCCCTTCGTGGCGTCGCGGACGGAGGGCGGCGTCGAGTGGCGGCGGATGCGGACCCGCGCCGATGCCTCGTCGATCAGGTCGATCGCCTTGTCCGGCAGGAAGCGGTCGGACACGTAGCGTGCGGACAGCTCGGCGGCGGCCTTGATCGCGTCGTCGCTGATGCGCAGCTTGTGGTGCTCCTCGTACGCCCCGCGGATGCCCTTGAGGATCTCGACGGTCTCCTCGGTCGAGGGCTCGTCGACGCGCACGGGCTGGAAGCGGCGCTCGAGCGCGGCGTCGCGCTCGATGTGCTTGCGGTACTCGTCGAGGGTCGTCGCGCCGATCGCCTGCAGCTCGCCGCGGGCGAGCGCGGGCTTGAGGATGTTGGCGGCGTCGACGGCGCCCTCGGCGGCGCCGGCCCCGACGAGCATGTGCAGCTCGTCGATGAAGAGGATGCAGTTCTTCGCGGAGCGGATCTCCTCGATCACCTTCTTGAGGCGTTCCTCGAACTCGCCGCGGTACTTGGTGCCGGCGACGAGCGAGCCGATGTCGAGCGTGAGCATGCGCTTGCCGAGCAGCGTCTCGGGCGCGTCGCCCTGCACGATGCGATGCGCGAGGCCCTCGGCGATCGAGGTCTTGCCGACGCCCGGTTCGCCGATCAGCACGGGGTTGTTCTTGGTACGGCGCGAGAGGATCTGCACGACGCGCTCGATCTCCGTCTCGCGGCCGATCACGGGGTCGAGCTGGCTGCTGCGTGCGGCGGCGGTGAGGTCCACGCCGAGCTGGTCGAGCGTCGGCGTGCGCGCCGACTGGCGTCCGCCGGCGCCTGCCGCCGCGGCGCCCTGCGGCTGCGTCTGCGCGAGGATGCGAGTGGTCTCGCCGCGCACCCGCTCGAGGTTCACGCCGAGGCTCTCGAGCACGCCCGCCGCGATGCCTTCGCCCTCGCGGACGAGGCCGAGCAGCAGGTGCTCGGTGCCGATGTAGGAGTGGTTGAGGCGGCGCGCCTCGTCGACGGCCAGCTCGATCACGCGCTTGGCGCGCGGGGTCAGGCCGATCTCGCCGCTGGTGGTGCGATCGCCGCGGCCGATGATGAACTCGACGGCGGAGCGCACCTTGTTGAGCTCCACGCCGAGGTTGGAGAGCACCTTGGCCGCCACGCCGTCGCCCTCGCGGACGAGGCCGAGCAGCAGGTGCTCAGTGCCGATGTAGTTGTGGTTGAAGCGTTGCGCTTCCTCTTGGGCGAGAGTGAGCACACGGCGGGCCCGTTCGGTGAATTTGTCGAACCGGTCCGCCATCCCGCCACTCCCGTCGTGCGCCATTAAGGCTACCACGGCCCCGAGCGGCGTTCGAGGCGGGACGCCGCGGCCGTACGCTTACGTCTATTGCCGGTCACGCACGCCGGTCACGCCCGCCACCGGCCGGTTCGCGGACCGGCCGGTGTTGTCTGCCGCGAGGACGCCGGCCGCGTGCGCTAGTCCTCTGGGGACTCCTCTGGGGACTCCTGGGATGCGAGCTCCTCCTGCGCCTGCTTCATGGCCGCGGCCATTGCGGTCATGGGCGGGGCCTCGGGGCGGCGCGGGGCGCCCTGGTCGGCGCCGCCACCGCGGCGGCCGCGCTCCTCGGAGCGGGCCTCCCGCTCCGCGTCGGCCTCGGCCTGACGGGCGGTGTAGCGCTCTTCGACTGCGGCGCACTCGTTCGGGAACTCCGCGCGCGCCTCGTCGGCGACGCCCATGACGCGCCCGTGGTCGTCGAAGCTCCAACCGCGGATCTCCGCCTCCTGCCGGCCCTCGCGCAGCGAGAGCCCGAGGCGGTGCCGGTCGTGCTCGATGCGCACGATCTTGAGCGGCACGACGTCGCCCTCGGTGAGGATCTCGTCGGGCGCGTTGATCCGGCGGTCGACCAGCTCCGAGACGTGCGCGAGGCCCTCGACGGGCCCGGGCAGGCGCGTGAAGGCGCCGAAGGCGACGACCTTGGTGACGACACCCGGCACCACGTCGCCGACCTCGTAGCGGGCGATCAGGTCCTGCCACTGCTCGGGGGCGGCGCGGCGCACGGAGAGCGCGATCTTCTTGTTCTCGCGGTCGATCCGCATGACGAAGACGTCGATCTCCTGGCCGATGCTGAAGAGCTGCTCCGGGTCCGCGTTGCGGTCCCAGGAGAGCTCGGAGAGGTGCGCGAGGCCGTCGGCACCGCCGAGGTCGACGAAGACGCCGAAGTTGCGGATCGAGGTGACCTTGCCGGTACGGACTTCGCCCTCGGTGAGTTCGCCCAGCAGGCGCTCCTTCTGCTCGGCGCGCCATTCCTGCATGGCGGCGCGCTCGGAGAGGATGGCGCGGTTGCGGCGGCGGTTGATCTCGATCACCTTCATGCGCAGCACGCGCCCGACCTGGTCGGAGAGCGGGTTGGCGCCGTCGCTGCCGGGCTTGGCGCCCACGACCTGCGACATCGGGATGAAGGTGTTGACGCCCTCGACGTTGGCGAGCAGGCCGCCCTTGTTGAAGCCGGTGATCTCCGCCTCGAAGATCTCGCCGCTTTCGAAGCGATCCTGCAGGATCCGCCAGCCCTGTTCGCCGCGCGCGCGGTCGATTGAGAGCTGGACCTGGCCGTCCTCGGTTTCCGCCTGCTGCACGTAGGCGAGCACCTTCTCGCCGATGCTGAGCCGCGAGAGCGGGTCGGAGCCGAGCGAGTGCATCTCCTGGACCGGCACGATGCCCTCGGACTTGGAGCCGATGTCGACGAGGTCGATGAGGACGCCGTCGCGCTCGATGCTCATGACGGCGCCTTCGATCACTTCGCCGCGGCGCAGCTGACGCGGTTCGGGCGCCTCGCCGGCGTCGAGCAGCGCGCCCATGTCGAGGATCTCTTCCTCGGCAGCGGGTGCGGGTGCTGGCGTCGGTGCGGGCTGGGGCGGTGGTGTGGCTTCGGCCACTGCTGCGGGAGCGCCGGCCGACGGCTCGGCCTGCTCCGGGGTGTCGGGATTCGTCAAGGTATGCTCGGTCCTCCTGTCCTGGGTTCACCGCCGATGGCCTGCTACGGGCCGCCGGCAGCCGGGGGATCATAGCACGCGCCCCGGTAGCGCTCTGCCTCGGGGCGAAGGGGCCCCGGACACGGAGCGAGCCGGCTCCGTATGGGCCGGCTCGCATGAGTCCTGGCAGTGGCCTATTTTCCGCACCCGGTTGCCCGGGGAGTATCGTCAGCGCTGCGGCGTTTCACTTCCGTGTTCGGGATGGGAACGGGTGGTTCCACCGCGCTCTAACCACCAGGACCATCAAGTATGGCGGCGGGGGCGGTGGCGGGCAAGCGTCGGCGCCGCCCCCGAGGGCTCCGGACAGCAACACGGGCGCAGCAACCGCTGCGCCCGTGTGATTGGTTTGGTAGCGGGAGAGGGATTCGAACCCCCGACCTTCGGGTTATGAGCCCGACGAGCTACCACTGCTCCATCCCGCGACGTTCCGGATTGCTCCGGGTCCGGCACTGCTCCGGCTGGAACCAGTATAGCGGCTCGGTGCTCCCGGTTGCGGGCGCCGCCGGCGCGGCGCCCGCGGGAAGACGAACGTGAGGGGAGCGGTTGGCGAACGGCGGGGAACGCCGAGGGTGCTTGATGAAGGGTCAAGCCCTCGACCATTAGTACCACTCAGCTACACGCATTGCTGCGCTTCCACCTGTGGCCTATCAAGCGGGTAGTCTTCCCGCGGTCTTACCTGGTTCACCCAGTGGGAGGCCTCATCTTGGAGTTGGCTTCGCGCTTAGATGCTTTCAGCGCTTATCCGTTCCGGACTTGGCTACCCGGCGATGCCCCTGGCGGGACAACCGGCACACCAGAGGTCCGTCCACCCCGGTCCTCTCGTACTAGGGGCAGCGCTCCTCAAGCCTCCTACGCCCACAGCGGATAGAGACCGAACTGTCTCACGACGTTCTGAACCCAGCTCGCGTACCGCTTTAATGGGCGAACAGCCCAACCCTTGGGACCTGATTCAGCCCCAGGATGCGACGAGCCGACATCGAGGTGCCAAACCCTGCCGTCGATGTGAACTCTTGGGCAGGATCAGCCTGTTATCCCCGGGGTAGCTTGTATCCGATAAGCCACGGCCCTTCCACACGGGACCGTAGGATCACTTTGGCCGACTTTCGTCCCTGCTCGACATGTCCGTCTCGCAGTCAAGCCCCCTTCTGCCAATACACGCGTCGGGTGATTGCCATCCACCCTGAGGGGACCATTGCGCGCCTCCGTTACCTTTTGGGAGGCGACCGCCCCAGTCAAACTGCCCACCAGGCGCTGTTCCCATGCTTGCTCACAGGTTAGGAGGACAAACCTGGAAGAGTGGTATTTCACTGTTGGCTCCCCGCTCCCCAAGAGGAACGGTTCACAGCCTCCCACTTATCCTACGCAGTCCAAGCCCGGCCTCCAGCGCCAAGCTGCAGTAAAGCTCCACGGGGTCTTTTTGTCCGGCTGCGGGTAGGCCGCATCTTCACGGCCATTTCAATTTCGCCGAGTCCTTCGTTGAGACAGCGCCCAGATCGTTACGCCATTCGTGCGGGTCGGAACTTACCCGACAAGGAATTTCGCTACCTTAGGACCGTTATAGTTACGGCCGCCGTTCACCGGGGCTTCGGTTCGCGGCTTGCACCGCTCTCCTTAACCTTCCGGCACTGGGCAGGCGTCAGCCCCTATACATCCGCTTACGCGTTCGCAGAGACCTGTGTTTTTGTTAAACAGTCGCCTGGGCCTGCTCTCTGCGGCCCCGGCCGTGCTCAGGACGCGAAGTCCCTCACCGGCCAGGGCGCTCCTTCTCCCGAAGTTACGGAGCGAGATTGCCGAGTTCCTTAACGAAGGTTCTCTCGATCACCTGACGGTACTTACCGCCGCCCACCAGTGTCGGTTTGCGGTACGGGCACTGCGGCTGCTCGGCAGCGAGGCTTTTCTTGCTGGCATGGACTCGACCGGGTCGCTTTGACTGACGTCTCCGCTTCTCTCCAGCCCTCCGCTTGACCCGGGGGCGGATTTGCCTACCCCCGGACGCCTACGGCTGAAGAACGGACCATGTCCAATCGGCCCGCCCAACCTATCCTTCCAGGTCACCCCTCCTGCCTCGAACGCAGCCGCGGTGGGGCAGGAATACTAACCTGCTGTCCATCGCCTACGACTCTCGTCCTCGGCTTAGGCCCGCCTAACCCTACGCGGATAAACCTTGCGTAGGAACCCTTGGGCTTACGGTGTCCCGGTTTCTCACCGGAATTACGCTACTCATGCCGACATTCTCACTTCCGCGCGCTCCACCGGAGGTCACCCTGCCGGCTTCACTGCTGCGCGGAACGCTCCCCTACCGACCGCTCTCCCGAGGGAGAACGATCCCCTGGCTTCGGCACCATGCTTGAGCCCCGTTACATTGTCGGCGCCCGATCACTCGACCAGTGAGCTGTTACGCACTCTTTCAATGATGGCTGCTTCTGGGCCAACATCCTGGCTGTCTTTGCGACCGGACATCCTTTCACACTAAGCATGGATTTAGGGGCCTTAGCCGAGGGTCTGGGCTGTTTCCCTTTCGACAACGAAGCTTAGCCCCCGCTGTCTCACTCCCGTATTCTTATGCACTGGCATTCGCGGTTTGGATGGGTTTGGTAAGCGGTAAGCCCCCTAGCCCAACCAGAGCCCTACCTCCAGTGCACATCACACGAGGCTGCGCCTAAACGCATTTCGGGGAGAACCAGCTATCTCCTGGTTCGATTAGCATTTCACCCCTACCCACAGGTCATCCAACCACTTTGCAACGTAGGAAGGTTCGCGCCTCCACGAGGTCTTACCCTCGCTTCACGCTGCCCATGGGTAGCTCACCAGGTTTCGGGTCTGCATCCCGCGACTGTGGACGCCCTGTTCAGACTCGCTTTCGCTCCGGCTCCGCGACTCCCGTCGCTTAACCTTGCCACGGAACGCAACTCGTCGGCTCATTCTTCAATAGGCACGCCGTCACCCGGCTTACGCCAGGCTCCGACTGCTTGTAGGCACACGGTTTCAGGGACTGTTTCACTCCCCTCCCGGGGTGCTTTTCACCTTTCCCTCACGGTACTGGTTCGCTATCGGTCGTTACGGGTATTTAGCCTTGGGAAGTGGTCTCCCCGGATTCCCACGGGATTTCTCGTGTCCCGTGGTACTCAGGATCCCGGCGGGAGCCGCACAGATTTCGCCTACGGGGCTCTCACCCCCTTTGGCGGACCGTTCCAGGTCCTTCGGCTATCCGTGCCGGCGCTCCCGTGTCGCCGGTCCTGCAACCCCGCCCCCACAAGTGGGAACGGTTTGGGCTGCTCCCCGTTCGCTCGCCGCTACTAGGGGAATCTTTTCTTCTCCTCGAGGTACTGAGATGTTTCAGTTCCCCCGGTTCCCTCGATCCGGCCTATGTGTTCAGCCGGTCGTGACCCGCCATTACGCGGGCCGGGTTGCCCCATTCGGAAATCCCCGGTTCAGCTTGCTAGACAGCTCGCCGAGGCTTTTCGCAGTCTTGCCACGTCCTTCATCGGCCCGTAACGCCAAGGCATCCACCGTGCGCCCTTTGTAGCTTGACCCTTCATCAGGCACTCTCCGCGTTCCGCCCACGCCGCCTCCACAGCCCCGAGGGGCCGCGACGGCAACGCAGGCAAACGCCGTTCGTGTTGCCTTTGCTCTTGTCACGTTCATCTTCCGTTGGAAATGCGCCTGCGGGGCCAGAGCCCCGCGCCAACGCCGCGTGCGCGGCGTGGTCGCCATCTTCGGCAGTCCATGGAGCGAGTGGTGGAGCCGGGGGGACTCGAACCCCCGACTTCCGCCTTGCAAAGGCGGCGCTCTCCCAGCTGAGCTACGGCCCCTCGCGCCGGTACGGCGCACCGGCAAGCGCTTGGTGGGCCATCCTGGATTCGAACCAGGGACCTCAGTCTTATCAGGACTGCGCTCTAACCAGCTGAGCTAATGGCCCCCGCGTGCGTCGCCGGCCGGTGGCCGGCCCGCCGCCTCGGCCGCGTTCGCCCTCGAGGGCGTACTGGGGAGGCGGCGTGATCGCCGGGGCGGCGCCCGTCCGCTCCGGGGCCGGCACATGGCCGGCCCCGCGGACATCTACCGCTGGATAGCAGCCGGAAGCAGCGCGCCGGATTCGTCCGCGCGGTGCGCGTACCCGACTTGCCGCCGGCGAGGCGCGCACGCCTCGCAACCGCTACCCCGGGGCGAACCCCGAAGTGGCGGGCGACAACGCCGATCGACCCTGGAGCTCCTGACCGGGCCGCGCCACACACCGTGCGGCGCGGACTGATCCGGTTCGTGCTCCCTAGAAAGGAGGTGATCCAGCCGCAGCTTCCGCTACGGCTACCTTGTTACGACTTCGTCCCAGTCGCCGGTCCCACCCTGGGCACCTGCGTCCCGAAGGTTCGCGCAGTGACTTTAGGTGTTACCGACTCCCATGACGTGACGGGCGGTGTGTACAAGGCCCGGGAACGTATTCACCGCAGTATGGCTGACCTGCGGTTACTAGCAACTCCGGCTTCATGCAGGCGAGTTGCAGCCTGCAATCCGAACTGAGGACAGCTTTATCCGATTAGCTCCACCTCGCGGTTTGGCAACGGTCTGTACTGCCCATTGTAGCGTGCGAGTAGCCCAGGGCGTAAGAGCCATGCTGACTTGACGTCATCCCCGCCTTCCTCCCGGTTGCTCCGGGCAGTCTCGCTAGAGAAATCCAACTAGCGACAAGGGTTGCGCTCGTTGCGGGACTTAACCCAACACCTCACGGCACGAGCTGACGACAGCCATGCAGCATCTGTGAAGAGGCCCTAAGGAAACCGGCTTTCACCGGCGGTCCTCAACATGTCAAGCCCTGGTAAGGTTCTTCGCGTAGCTTCGAATTAAACCGCACGCTCCGCTGCTTGTGCGGGCCCCCGTCAATTCCTTTGAGTTTTAGCCTTGCGGCCGTAGTCCCCAGGCGGAGCACTTATCGCGTTAGCTGCGCTACCGAGGGGGTCGATACCCCCGACAGCTAGTGCTCATCGTTTACGGCGTGGACTACCCGGGTATCTAATCCGGTTCGCTCCCCACGCTTTCGCGCCTCAGCGTCAGGCCACCCCCAGAGAGTCGCTTTCGCCACTGGTGTTCCTCCCGATATCTACGCATTCCACCACTACACCGGGAATTCCACTCTCCTCTAGGCGCCTCGAGATCGGCAGTATCCGGGGACCCCTCACAGTTGAGCCGTGAGATTTCACCCCGGACTGACCGGTCCGCCTGCGCGCGCTTTACGCCCAGTAAATCCGGACAACGCTCGCCACCTACGTATTACCGCGGCTGCTGGCACGTAGTTAGCCGTGGCTTATTCGCGAGGTACCGTCAGATCTTCGTCCCTCGCAAAAGGAGTTTACAACCCGAAGGCCTTCTTCCCCCACGCGGCGTTGCTGCGTCAGGCTTTCGCCCATTGCGCAAAATTCCTTGCTGCTGCCTCCCGCAGGAGTCTGGGCCGTGTCTCAGTCCCAGTGTGGCTGACCACCCTCTCAGGCCAGCTATGGATCGTCGCCTTGGTAGGCCGTTACCCCACCAACCAGCTAATCCGCCGCAGGCCCCTCCGAAAGCGCCCGAAGGCTTTGGTCCGTAGACCGTATGCGGTATTAGCCTCCGTTTCCGGAGGTTATCCCCCACTTCCGGGCAGGTTCCTACGTGTTACTCACCCGTTCGCCGCTTTCCACCGGCCGAAGCCGGTTTCGTCGCGCGACTTGCATGCATAAGGCACGCCGCCAGCGTTTATCCTGAGCCAGGATCAAACTCTCCACTCAATACCCGGCCGTCTCCAGAGCGGCGAACCGCGCCTTCGACAACCGTGAGTGCCGTACTATTCCCCGCGCGCACGCCTTCGCCCGGACGCCACGAGGGCGTGCCGAGACCTAGCCGCGCACAGGATTGACGGGAATCCTGTATCTGCTTCTGACTGCTATCCAGATGTAAATGTCCGACGCGCTCCCTGCGGAAGGCGTTCGAAGAGGATAGCACGATCCGGCCGAGGGGCAACAGCGTTCAGACGTCAGTCCCCGCCCGGCCCGCGCCGCCGGAGCCGCAGCTCCGAATCCTCCGTCCACGCCTCGCCGCCTGCGAGGTCCAGCCGCGCTCCGCGCCGGCCCGCGATGCGCAGCAGCGCCTCCAGCTGGTCCGCGGCCAGCGTCAGCCCCAGCTCCACCCCCGCGCCGCGCAGGACACGCGATCCGACGGCCTGCGGCAAGGCGCGCAGCCCCGCGCGCTCGATCCGCGCGCCCGCGTCGTCGACCCGCACGAGGCGCGCCGACTCGGCGGCGGCCCAGACCTCGAGCGCCTCGTTGTCGCGGCCGGCGCGGCGAGCGAAGCCGGCCAGCGCCTCGGCGGCGCGCGGGTTCAGCCGCCGCAGCTCCGGCAGCACCCTGCGCCGCACGCGGTTGCGGTCGAAGACGAGCGTCTCGTTACCCGGATCGCGGCGCGGCGCAAGCCCCTGTTCCGCCAGCCCCAGCGCGTCGAGGTAGCCCAGCACTTCTGCGCGGCGCACGTCGAGCAGCGGCCGCAGCAGCCGCGGCGCGGCGTCTTCCGCGCCCGGCAGGCCCTCGAGCGGCACGGGCCACGGCGCAGCGGGCGCCATGCCCGCCGCCCCGGCGAGGCCGGCGCCGCGCGTCAGCCGCAGCAGCACCGTCTCCGCCTGGTCATCCAGCGTGTGCCCGGTGACGCACGCGGCCGCGCCGACCTCGAACGCGGCGGCGCCCAGCCAGCGGTAGCGCGCCTGCCGAGCCGCATCCTCCGAGGGCGCCAGCGGCTCGTCCGGCGCCCCGGCCAGGCAGCGCACGCCCAGCACCGTGGCGAGCGCCTCGACGGCGGCGCGATCCGCCCGCGTCTCCGCAGGAGGCCGCAGACCGTGGTCGAACGTCGCCGCCAGCACCTCGCCTCCGGGCGCCGCCTGCCGCGCGCGCACGACGGCGACCAGCGCGGCGCTGGAGTCCGGCCCGCCCGAGCAGGCGACGAGTAGCGGTGGGGCGTCCGAAGCCACAGCGCCGAGCGCGCCACCAACGCGCCGCTCGAATGCGCCCGTCGCGCGATTGCGCGTGAGCGCTTCGGCGCGCGGCCTGGGAAGCGGCTGCAGGGGCTCGAAGGCAGTCATGCGGTCAGCGTAACGCCCCGCGCGCGGGTTGCGGGCGCGGCGGGCAGCAGGCCGGGTCAGGCCGCGTCAGCGATCGAAGAGCACTTCCCACCAGCGCTCGCCGGGCTGGCGCCCCGACTCTTCCGAGGGCGGCGCATCGACGACGACCTCGGTCTCGCCGGGGTAGACGAGGCCGAACTCGCTGCGCGCGACGGCCTCGACGTACTCGTCGGAGAGCAGGTATTCGCGCAAGCCCTCGAGTTCGGCCTGGCGGGTGCGCAGCTCGTGGATCTCGGCCTCGACGGCGCGGCGTTCCTCGGCCAGGCGGAAGTTCTGCGCGGCGGTCTGGAGGGCGGCGTAACCGAACAGCGCCAGCAGCAGCGCCACCAGGGGGATCACGACGTGTAAGGGGCCGAAGGCGAGCAGCCGCGGCCTGGGGAGATGGAACCGCATTGCGCCCCTCGAGCGCCGGCCCCGCCATCACTTACCGTAACAGCCGCTCCGCCGCGCGACAATAACGGGCGACCGGGCTGGCGGAGCGCTACTCCTCCCCGCTGAGGTGGCAGCGATCGTTCAGCGTGACCACGGACCAGCCCGCCGGCTCGCCGTTCTCGCCGGGCCGCCGCTCCGCCACGGTCAGCGAGGCGAGACCCAGCTCGAAGCGCCGCGACGCCGCCAGTGGCACGCCGATCACGCGCGCCAGCAGCGCCTTCAGCGCGAGGTTGTGCGAGACGACGGCGACCTCGATGAAGCCGTTGCCCGAGCCGTGGCGCGCGGCGATCTCGTCGAGGGCGGCGAGCATCCGCGCCTGCGCCTCGCGCATCGTCTCGCCGCCGGGGAAGCGCAGGTCGGCGATGTCCTCGTCGCGCCAGCGCTCGATGAAGTCGGCGTACTCCTCGCGGATCTCGTCGATAGTCTGACCGTCGAGGTCGCCGTGATCGAGCTCGTGGAGCCGCTCGTCGACGGCCGCCTCGAGGCCGAGCGCGCGGCCCGCGACAGCGGCGGTCTCGCGCGCCCGCTGCGCCGGGCTGCAGTAGAGCGCGACGGGCCGGTAGTGCGAGAAGGCGCCGGCGGCGGCCTCCGCCTGACGCCGTCCGCGCTCCGTCAGCGGGTGGTCGATGCGGCCCTGCGTCTGGCCGGCGGCGTTGCCCTCGGCCTCGGCGTGGCGCAGCAGCAGGAAGCGGACGCTCACGGCGTCAGCCCGAGGAACGCCCGCAGGACAGGGTGCTCCCGCACTTCCTCGAGGCTGAGAGGCGGCGACCCGGGCTCGACGTCGTCGCCGTAGAAGCCGATGAACCAGATCAGCAGATTGGCGTGCCAGTAGACAAAGCCGTTGGGCGGCTCGCAGCCAGCCACCAGCGGCTCGGCGCGCTGCCCCGTCCGCCAGTCGGCCTGCCTCGCCTCGCCGTCCGGGTAGACCCACAGCACCCAGACCGCGAAGCGCCCCCCGGTTGCGTCCTCGGAGGCGATGAACGGCAGGCCCTCGACCGCCGCGCCGGCGCAGGCGGACGCGGGGTCGTACAGATCCGTCAGCACGACGCCGCCCGGCGCGAGCGCGTCAACGAGGTCCGAGAGCGAGTACGGGATGCCCTCGGCGCCGACGGGCGGAGGCGTCGCCGCAGCCTGCGTTCGTGTCGCCGTCGGCGTGGCCGTGGGCGTCGGCGTGGCCCGCGGCGGCTCGGTCGCGGTCGGTGTGGCGGCTGGGCTCGAGGAGGGCGTGGCCGTCACGGTCGCCGTCCGCGTGGGCGCCGCCGTGGCTGTCGCCGTCGGCGCCGGGCGGGCGTCCTCGCCGTTGTCGCCGCGGCCGCAGCGGAGCGTGACTACCGAGGCCACCACCGCGACAAGCAGCACGAGGAAGGCGACCCGCGACGCGGCGATCACGCCCGGCCCTCCCCGGCGCTCGCCAGCACTGGCTCACCAAGCCGCAGCGCCGTGCGCACGACGCTCGCCGGCCGTGCCTCGATACCGAGCGCCGCGAGCACGGAGGCCGGGCGGCCGGTGCTCTGCTCGTTCAGCTCCAGGTCCATCGCCAGGACCGGCCGCTCACCCTCCTCGTGCAGCGCGAGGTCGCGGATCGCCGCCCGCAGGTCGGAGCGCCGCGTCTTCGCCCCGCGCTGCTCCTCCCAGTCGAGCGTGTCGAGGGCGAGCAGCGCAGCGAGCCGCGCCCCGACCTCGGCGGCGTCGAGGGCGCCTGGCTCGAAAGCGACTTCGTAGGTCGCGCTGCGGATCTGCGACTGGAGCGAGGGCAACTCGTGCGCCGCCTCCTCGGCGGCGAGCAGGGTCAGGCCCTGCGGCAGCACCGCCTGGAGGCTGCGCACGAACTCCTCGGGCGCGACGGGGGGCGAGAGCCAGACGTCCAGCAACTCGCGCTCGCCGACGGTGCCGACGGGCAGCGGCGCGCCGAGGGCGATCCGCGCGTGCGGCGTGAAGCCCTGGGTATAGGCGAGCGGCAGGCGCGCGCGCCGCAGGCTGCGCTCCCACGTACGCATCAGGTCCAGGTGCGCGATGTAGCGCAGCGTGTCCGCCTTGCGGTACGTCACGCGCAATCGCTGGGGCCGTTCCTGCTGGCTCATCGCCCTTTGAGTGTAGCCCTCAGTCGCGCTCTCGCGCCCAGCCGTCCTTCACGCCGCGCAGCAGGGCGGCGGCGGCGGAGCGAGGGTCGCGGCGGCGCGCGGCCACCGCTTCGACCAGCTCCTCAAGGACGCCCGCGCGGCGCGCGGCCTCGAGCGCCTCGCGGTGCAGCGCGGCGCGGGCGAGCGAGATCACCTGCGCCCGCGCCAGATCGCGGCGCGCCTCCTCGGCGTGCTCGGATCCGCGCAGGTAGTCCTGGTGGTCGTCGATCGCGTCCACCAGCTCCTCGACACCCTCGCCGGCCCGCGCCACGGCCTTGAGGATCGGCGGCTTCCAGGCTCGCTCGCCGGCGAGGGCGAGCAGCGCGCGGAGTTGCGTCGCGGCGGTGTCGGCGCCGGCGAGGTCGGCCTTGTTGACCACCATCACCTGCGCGACCTCCATCAGCCCGGCCTTCAGCGACTGCACCTCGTCGCCGCCCGCCGGCATCGTGATCAGCACCGTCGTCTGCGTCGCCGTCGCGACCTCGACCTCGTCCTGGCCCGCGCCGACGGTCTCGACGATCACCACGTCGTAGCCGGCGGCGTCCATCACGTCGACGACACCGGACGCGGTCTCCGCGAGGCCGCCGAGGTTGCCGCGCGACGCCATCGAGCGCATGAACACCCCGGAGTCCGAGGTGAGGTCCTGCATGCGGATGCGGTCGCCGAGGATCGCGCCGTGCGAGAACGGCGACGAGGGGTCGACCGCGACGATGCCGACGCTGCGCCCGCGCTCGCGCTGCGCGCGCGCCAGCCGCCCAACCAGCGTCGACTTGCCGACACCGGCGGAGCCGGTGACGCCGACCGTGCGGGCATGACCCGTCCGCGGGTAGAGGCCCGCGAGGACGGCGCGGCCCGTGTCCGTATCAGCCTCGACGTGCGTGATGGCGCGGGCGAGCGCGCGCCGGTTGCCGTCGTTGACGCCCGCGATCAGCTCGGCTGCGTCCACCCCGGCTCAGGCGGTGGGGCTCGCCGCGTGATCGCGGACGAACTCGATGATCGCCTCGGTGTTGGTGCCGGGGCCGAAAACGCCCGAGAAGCCCATCTCCTGCACCACCGGGATGTCGGCCTCGGGGATGATGCCGCCGCAGAAGAGCAGCACGTCGTCCACCCCGCGCTCATCGAGGGCGCTCACGACGCGGGGGAACAGCTCGAGGTGCGCGCCGGAGAGGATCGAGAGGCCGACGACCTGCACGTCTTCCTGCAGCGCCGCCTCCGCGATCATCTCGGGGGTCTGGCGGATGCCCGTGTAGATCACTTCCATCCCGGCGTCGCGCAGCGCCCGCGCCACCACCTTGGCGCCGCGGTCGTGCCCATCGAGGCCGGGTTTCGCGATCAGGACGCGGATCGCCTGCTCGTCAGTCATGGGGAGTCTCCTGGCCAACCGTTGCTGCGTTCCTGCCGGCTAGTCTACCAAGCCGAAGCCGTCCGGCTCAGCCCGCGATGTGGCTCAGCCGACGTACTCGAGCAACTGGATACGAATGCCGAAGGCCTGGTCAGCGCTGATCTCCGAGCGGCGCGTCCCCGGCAGCACGCCCACCACCGAGTCCGGCACCTCGAGCCCCGCCGCCCGGTAGCGGGCGATCTCCGCATCGAGGTCGGGAACCTCGATCGCGGTCATCGGCGACGCGCCCTCGCGTTGCTCACCGCTCGCGAGCGGCGAGTCCGGCCCGTCCGGCGCGAGCAGTTCGAGCATGCACTGCCCGATCGGGAACTGCCCGATCAGCATGCCCGTCTCCTCGACGTGAAGCTGCGCGTGCTCCTCGAGGCCCGCGACCTCGCCCCAGCGGGCCCGTGCCGCCTCGTAGTCCGTCACGCGGGCGGCGAGGTGGTCGAAGCCCTTCTCGGACGAGGCATGGCGGTCCTCGACCTCGGCGAGCTCGACGAGCACGCCGTGCATCGAGCGCGGGTGCAGGAAGGCGATCTCGCCGGCCAGCCCGTAGCGGGGCTCCTCGTCGATCAGCTCGACGCCGAGCGCGCGGATGCGCGCCAGCTCGGCGCGGATGTCGTCCGTGCGCAGGCAGATGTGGTGCAACGTCGGGCCGCGGCTCTCGAGGAAGCGCGCCACGCCGGTGTCGTCGCGCACGGGCTGAAGCAGTTCGTACTCGTTCTCGCCGAAGGGCAGCAGCACGCCGCGCACGCCCTGCTCCTCGACGACCTCGTCCTTGGCGACGGTCAGCCCCATGACGTCGCGGTAGAAGCCGAGCGCCTCATCGGCGTCCGGCACGACGATCCCAACGTGATGCAGCAGGTCGATCAAACGCCCTGCTCCCGCCGCCAGGCGCGGATCGCCTCGATGTGTTCGCCGTCGTGGTGGGCGGCGTCCGCGAGGCGGTACGGAGTACGGCCCTCGGCATAGCGCTCGGGCTCGAGCGCGCGCAGGCCGCGGATCGCCTCGTCGTGTTCCTCTCGGGAGGCGCGCAGCCGGGCCATCACGGCCTCCCACGGCTGCCCGTGCATCTCTTCCACGGAGGCCGCGTTGTAGGCGTCGTCGGCCGCGTCCGGGTCGTCGCGGTTCGGCTCGTAGCCGGGCACCGCGGGGCGCTCGCCGGCGGTGACGGCGCGCAGCGCGTGGCTCCAGCCCTCCTGCCAGCGGGCGAGGTGCGCGAGCACGTCCTGCACGGACCACTGCTGCGGGCCGTACCAGCCCTCGGTCCGCCGCTCGGCGGGCAGCGCGTCGATCGCGTCGAGCAGATCGGCGCGGGCCTGGGCGTTGCTTTCGATGATCGCGTCGACGGCGTCAGGCATCGCGAGCCATCCTCATATCGTCACGACCTCCTGGTACTCGCCCCACTCCTCGCGGAGCACGCCGCAGATCTCGCCGATCGTGGCGTAGGCCTCAACCGCCGCGATCAGCAGCGGCATCATGTTTTCGTTGCTCCTCGCAGCGGCGCGGATGTCCGCCAGTGCGCCCTCGACGGTGGCGTTGTCGCGCTCGGCGCGCAGGGCCGCGAGGCGCTCCGACTGACGGGTTTGCACCGAGCGGTCGTGCTGCGCCAGCGGTGGCACCTCGAGCTCCTCGGTCTGGAAGCGGTTCACGCCGACGACGATCCGCTCCTCGCTCTCCTGCATGCGCTGCAGGCGGAACGCGCTCTCCTGGATCTCGCGCTGCTGGAAACCCTCCTCGATGCCCGTCAGGGCGCCGCCGATGTCCTCGATGCGCCGCAGGTAGGCGTTCGCCTCCTCCTCGACGCGGTCGGTCAGTTCCTCGATGTAGTAGGAGCCGGCCAGCGGGTCGATCACGTCGGCCACGCCGGACTCGAAGCCGATCAACTGCTGCGTGCGCAGCGCCATCTCGACCGACTCCTCGGTCGGCAGCGCCAGCGCCTCGTCCCACGAGTTGGTGTGCAGTGACTGCGTGCCGCCGAGGACGGCGGAGAGCGCCTGCAGCGCGGTCCGCACGACGTTGTTCATCGGCTGTTGCGCGGTCAGCGTGGCCCCGCCGGTCTGGGTGTGGAAGCGCAGCATCTGCGAGCGCGGGTTCTTCGATCCGTAGCGCTCGGTCGCGATCTCGGCCCACATCCGCCGCGAGGCGCGGAACTTCGCGATCTCCTCGAGGAAGTTCGAGTGGCAGGCCCAGAAGAAGGAGAGCCGCGGCGCGAACTCGTCGAACTCCAGCCCCGCGTCGAGCGCCGCGTCGACGTACTCGATCGCGTCGGCGAAGGTGAAGGCCAGCTCCTGCGCGGCCGTGCAGCCCGCCTCACGCATGTGGTAGCCGGAGATCGAGATCGTGTTCCAGCTCGGCAGCTCGTCCTTGCACCAGGCGAAGACGTCCGTGATCAGCCGCAGCGAGGGGCGCGGCGGGAAGATGTAGGTGCCGCGCGCGATGTACTCCTTGAGGATGTCGTTCTGCGTGGTGCCGCCGACCTTCGCGAGGTCCGCGCCCTGCTTCTTCGCCGCCGCCACGTACATCGCGAGCAGGATCGG
Source organism: Dehalococcoidia bacterium (assembly GCA_965207415.1). Classification (GTDB taxonomy): domain Bacteria; phylum Chloroflexota; class Dehalococcoidia; order UBA2979; family UBA2979; genus VXMT01. Next base: position 1,149,426 of record CBDBMD010000003.1, on the reverse strand, counting down.
CCCCGTCGCGTTGATCGTCATCGAGGTGGTGACACGCTCCAGCGGCAGGCCGTCGGTCAGCGTCTCCATGTCCTGCAGCGAGGCGATCGCCACGCCCACCTTGCCAACCTCGCCGTCGGCCTGCGGGTCGTCCGAGTCGTAGCCGATCTGCGTCGGCAGGTCGAAGGCGACGGAGAGGCCGGTCTGGCCCTGCTCGAGCAGGAAGCGGTAGCGGCGGTTGGATTCCTCGGCGTCGGCGAAGCCGGCGTACTGGCGCATCGTCCAGAGGCGCCCGCGGTACATCGTCGGCTGGACGCCGCGCGTGAACGGGTACTCGCCGGGGTAGCCGAGCTTCTCGTGGTAGTTCCACTCGGCGAGGTCTTCGGGCGAGTAGAGCGGGTCGACCTCGGCGCCGGAGGAGCTCTCGAAGCGGGGCTGGCGCTCGGCGTTGCGCTCGATCGCCTTCGCGTAGGGGCCCTGCTCCTGCCACTCGCGCGCGCTTCTGCTGGCCATGCGCTCCTCCGCCGTTACGTCGCCGCGCCGAGTGTAGGCAGCCGCGCGGGTCAACGCTAGCGGCGCGCGCCGCTACGGCCCGCGGCCTCAGCCTCCGCGAACTAGGTCCCGCGCCTCGACGATCGCACGCAGCTTCGCCTCGGCGACGTCCGCGGAAGCGACGGGGTTGTCCGCGAAGGTCGCGAACCCGCAGTCCGGCGTGAGCAGCACCCGCTCCTCGCCGAAGAGCTCGCTGGCGCGCGCGATGCGCCCTCGGATCTCGTCGGGCGGCTCGATGGCGTCCACCTTCGGGTTGACCACGCCGACGCCGACGCGCTTGTCCTCCGGCAGGTCGCGCAGCACGGCGAGCTCCCCGGCGCGCGGCGTCGACAGCTCGAGGAACAGCGTGCCCACCGGGGCTCGCCCGAGGAAGCCGAGCAGCGGCCGGTAGTCGCCGGCGAGGGCCGCCGACTCGTCCGGCGTCCAGTTGCCGCGGCAGACGTGCAGCCCCAGCGACTCCGGCGGGAGGCCGCGCACGACCTCCTCGAGCAGGCCCGCGGCGAAGTCCAGCTCCGAGGCCGCCTCGAGCCGCTCGCTCAGCGCGCCGCACATGAAACTGCGGGTGGCGCCGGGGCTGCCGTGGACCACCTCCATCAGCACCGGCTCGTCGAACTGCACCAGCGCCGCGCCCGAGGCGAGCAGGTAGTGCGCCTCCTCGCTCAGCACGCGCACCACGTCGCGGGCGAGCTCCTCGCGGCTCTCGTAGGGACGATCGGTCAGGCAGTCGAGCCACATCATGCGCGTCAGCAGGTACGGCCCGGGCAGTGCCACCTTCACGGGGGACTTCGCGAATGACGCGACGAAGTCGAGCTCGTGCAGGGCGAGCGGCCGGCTGCGCCCGAGCGCTCCGTAGACCACCGGGTGCCGGACCTCCGAGGCCGGCACGTCGAGCACGCGCAGCTCCTCCTCGAACTCGGCCGGGTCGTCGACGATCGCCGTGAGGTCGCTGAGCGGGATCAGCTGGCAGTTGTCGAGGCGGCCGCCCACGAAGCTCGCGTAGTTGTCGCGGCGCTGCTCGCCGTCGGTCACGACGTCGGCGCCGGCGCGCAGCTGCGCGGCGAGGCTCAGCCGGACCGCGTCGTCCGCCGTCGCCTCGAACTCCGCCTCGCCGAGCCGGCCCTCGAGGCGGTCGTGCATGGCGCGCAGCATCCAGCGCGGCCGCGGCCAGCTGCCGACGCCCATCACCGAGAGCGGCGCGATCTCCCTCGGGGCGGCCGGCTCGGGCAGCGAGTCCGGGATGGTGACAGCGACGCGCAGCTGCTCGCCGATCGTGCGCACCGCGGGTGTCGAGGCCGCACGGACCTCGGAGCGTGCAGCGGCCGGCTGTGCGCGCTCGACGAGCGGACCCTTGCTGACGAGGTAGCTGCGCCGCTCGCCGTGCCGTGTCCACGAGACCAGCTCGTTGCTTGTCAGCCGGCACCAGGCAGGCAGCTCGACCTCGACGGTGGAATCGGTCGAGAGGATCTCGAGCAGGCCGCCGGGTTCGAGCGGGTCGATGTGCCGGCGGATCAGGAGCAGCAGCCCGCCGCCGCAATCGAGGTCGCCGCCGTCGAAGCTGACGTCGGGCTCGTGGGCGTGCCGCTCGATCGGGTCCATCGCTCTGCCGGGCGGCAAGCCGCTCTAGTAGGAGATGGAGGGCGTGCCGTCGGCGAGGAACTCGACCAGCTTCGCACCGCCGACGATCACAGCGCCGTCGACGAGGTTGTCCGTGTCGAGGCCGCGCTTGTTGTAGCAGGGCGCGCAGACGTAGATCTCGCCTCCGCCCTCGGCGAACAGGCCCATCAGCTCGGCGAGAGCCATGAAGCCGTCCTCGTGGATGTCGTCGGCGTAGCCCTGCTCGGCCAGTCGCACGCCCTCGGTGCTGAGGAACACGACGGTCTCCTGCTCGGAGCCGAGGGCCGCGTTGGCCACGACGAAGGCGACCGTGGCCCTGTCGGGATCATCGCCCGCATGGGTGAGGCTCACGCAAAACTTCCCGGCCAAGATCGTTCCCTTCCTCGCGGTCTACGCGCCCTGAGTCTGCTCGATCCAGTAGTGCGGGTGCTGCGCCTGCAGCAGGCGGCGGCCCGTGAGGCGGCACCACGCCGGGATGTCCTCGGGAGCTCCGAGGTCGGAGGCCGTCAGCTTGAAGACCTCGCCCGGGCTGAGTTTCCGCATCCGCACTCTGAGCAGAATGATCACCTCGCCGCATCCCATGTCGCCAGCATCCCACTCGTCGGCGACGTGCATGCCTGACCTCGCACCACGCGATTCGGTACAGGAAGGGTATCGGCTGGCAGCGCTGACGGCACACGCGGCCGCCCGCCGCTCGACTCACCGCGCCTGGGGAGGCTCGACCGTGACCGAGATGATGTCGGTGTCGTGGTACTGCTGGTGGCGGACCGAGGAGGCGTAGTTGCGCAGCAGCCGCAGCGAGACGTCCTGCTCCACCATCGTCTCCGAGTCGTGCTGCTGGAGCTGGCGCAGCCGGTCCTCCATGTTCTCGTCGTCGCCTCCCCCGATGAACTCAAGGTCGGCCACCGGCCCGTCGCTGGAGGCCAGCACAATCAGCTGGCGTTCCTCCTTGTCCTCGTCGTCCTCGGTTTCCGCGAGGAGCCCCTCGAGGTCGAGCGGGGCGAGGGTCAGCAGCGTCTCCTCGGCGACGGCGCTGAGCCGGTCCTTCATGGCGTCGTCCCAACCACGGCGCTCGGCGAAGCGCGCGATGAACTCGTTGAGCTGCGGCAGGGCGTCGATGTGGAGCTGGGACTGGAAGCGCGCGCGCCGCGGGTTGGTGAACTCCAGGTAGAGGATCATCACGACCGCGGCGAGGCCGCCGGTGGTGATGCCGCTCGCGAGCATCGCGTTCAACACCGGGCCGAGGTCCGGCAGGGCGAAGAGCTTGAACTGGAAGGCCGCGCCGATCCAGAAGCAGACCCCCGCGACCGCGATCTTCTCGTTGTTCTGCTCGTTCTGGATCACGGTCCGCGCGCCGTCCACGAACAGGGTCCCCGTCACCATGATCAGGTACCCCGTCATCACCGGTCCCGGAATGCTGCTCAGCAGCCCGGACACCTTCGGCAGGAACGCCAGCAGGATGAAGAAGAACCCGATGCTGTAGCCGAGCGTCCGGGAGGCGACGCCCGTGAGCTGCGTGAAGGCGATGATGCCCGGATTGATCGCGTTGGGCACCGTGCCCCCGATAGCGGCCAGCAGGTTGCTCGCGCCCCCGCCCGCGACGGCGCCCTGCACCTGCCGGAAGTCGACCGCCCGAGCCTCGCGCCACGCGACGCGCTGCATGGAGATCGACGCGCCGTTCGCCTGAATCGAGATGATCACGCCGAGGAACAGGAAGGCCGGGACCAGCGTCCAGAACTCGAGCCCGAAGTCCAGCCCCAACCCCGGGTACTCGGCGGGAAGGCCGATCCAGGCGGCCTGGGCCACCCGCTCGGTGTCGAAGATGCCGAGCGCCCCGGCCACGACGCACCCGACGATGATGCCGGCGATCGGCCCCCAGAACCGCAGCAGCGGCGACCGCCGCAGCGTCAGCGCGGCAGCGACAACCATCGTCACCAGTGCAGTCAGGGACGCCTCGTCCGGCGTCTGCTGCGTAGCGTCGTCGAGCAGGTCGAACACCACCGAGGCCAGCGTGATGGAGAGGATCATCATCACCGTGCCGCCGACGGTCGGCGTGACGACGCGCCGCAGGATGAACAGCCAGCGGGAGATCGCGATCTGCGCGACCGCCGCGAGCAGCAGCAGCGTCGTCAGCGTCGCCGGACCGCCGTCCTGCACCGCGGTGATGCAGAACGGGATCGCGAAGGCCGCCGTGAACATCGGCAGCGTCGCGGCCGCACCGATGAAGCCCACCCGCCGCACCTGGATCAGCGTCGACACGCCGACGACGATCAGCGAGGCAAACACCATCCACACCACGTAGGGCTCGCCACGGCCCGAGGCGTCGGCGACGATCACCGGGGTGACCAGCAGGGTGGCGGACGCGATCAGGCTGAACTGCGCGCCGAGGCCCAGGGTTCTGAGCAGGGGTGGGCTCTCGTCTGCCTCGTACTGAGGGTTGCCGAGGGCTGGCGCCGTCAAAGGCTGCCTCCGGTGACCGGGGAGTCGGACTGGTGGCCCTCACCTGCCGGCGGGAGGCGCCACCTTCGAGTTCACCGCCACACTATAAGCCGGACGGGCTGCGCGCGGGGCGGGTTGACCTCAGGGGATGGTCGCGTGCTGATGCCGCTGAACACGCGGACGCTGCTCACGTCCTGTGGCAGGCGTTGGAACAGTAGTAGCAGCCGTTCACCTTTTGGTAGAAGCGCCGCGCTTCTCGCACTGCGGGGCCGCATGAGGGGAAGTCGCCGAGGTAGAGGCGGTTCTGTTCTGCGGGCAACCAGGCGCACCCGGTCGTGTGCACCTCGCGGTCGCCGTTCGCCTGGGCGTTCCGGTTTACGTAGTACCTCGCCATCCGATCCTCTCTTGGTCCTCGCTGCCCGCCTCCACTCAGTGGCCGATGTTCGGCTGGACCGGAGTGTTGAACGGGTCCGAGCTGTCGAACTTCAGCCCGGGCGTCTCAGCTGTCCGAGTCCGCAGCGTGCTGTCGCCGCGTAGGAGCTCGGTCTCGATGGGCGTGTCCACCTGATCTGGCGCTGGCCTCGGCGTCGGGCCGGCGGGCGGCTTGCTGAGTTGGAGCGTGGCGGGCGAACTCGAGAGCCAGCGACCCTGGCTGCTCGTCGGGAAGAACCGGGATCGTGGCAAGATGCGAACTCCGCACGCGCCATCCCTCACGCACCAGCAAGCCGAACTCGAGCCGGCCATCGTCGAGCCGCCGCGCGACGATGACTACTGGTCTGGGCGCCAGCGGTACCAAGAGGGCCAATCATGAGGGCGACAAGCAGGATGAGTGCTCGGATGGGCGTCTCCCTGGAGGGCTTCGTCGGCGAGTGAAGCCGGAGCTCCACGCCTACGCAGGTGCCGAGGCACCTCATCGTATGCCCCGGCTCGCGTTGTCGTCCGTATGAAACGTGTATCGAATCCACGTTTCCGGTACGAAAAGTGCGTATGGCCGCGCCCGAAGCCGAGCGACTGTCTCGCTCGTCCAACACCCGCGACCTCGTGCGCACGCTCGACGAGGAGTTGGACGGCGTCGCCTACGCGCAGCGACCGGCACCGGAGGCGATCGAGGTCGGGCTGGAGGATGTGCGCCGCCGGCCAGGAACTTCATGCAGCAGTGGTGGGCGATGGAGGGCTCGAACCTCCGACCTCCCGGGTGTAAACCGGACGCTCTTGCCTGCTGAGCTAATCGCCCCGGCGCACGGGCGCCCGTATCGAGGATCGCGCCCGGCCCGCTACCGCCTTCGATGCTAGGAGCGTGCCGATCGAGGGGTCAACCGCGCGCGGCGGCGCGGCTCTTGCCGGCGCTACTGCCCCGGCGGTGGCTCGTCCGGCCGGCGCCGCAGCAGCGAGCCAAGGCCGACGACGAACCAGAGGTAGCCGAGGATCAGCACCACTTCGAACAGCCCTCGCACGTAGGGTCCGGCCAGCGCCTCCACCAGGTCGCCGCCCAGCCAGAGGTTGACGAGCAGCGCGGCGAAGATCACAAGATGCCGCGGCCAACCCATCGTCCGCCTCCGTGCTCCCGCACGAGAGCAGGGTAACGCAGCCGATGCCCGACTTCGAAGCGAGCGCCGCCGAGCCACCTCCGGACGCAACCGCGCCCGCCGCCGGCGAGATCGAGCAGCTGGGCCTCGCCGAGATCGAGGAGGCGCTGGGCGAGATCGAGCGCCGCATCGCCGTCGCGCTGCGCGCCCTCGGCGAGCGGGCAGCGGACGAGCCGGACGCCTCCGGCCGCTCCCCGCGCCTCAAGGTCGCGGAGCTGGCGGCGGACCTGGAGCTGGCCGCGTTCGCCCTCGCGGCGCTCGCCGGCGGCGCTGCGCTTCCGGCGGACGGCGACCGCCGCCCCGCGCTCGCCGCGGCGCTGATGTACGCGGCCCCGACGGTCCCCGCGCTGCTGCAACGGCTCGACCAGGATCGCCGCCTGCTCGTCTCGCTCGCGCGGACGGCCGAGGAGCACGCCTCTGGGGACGACAGCGGCGACCTGCGTCGCCTGCTCGTCGAGGGCGGGCTGGGCGCGGCCGCGCGCTGCGCGATGGCGCTCGAGGCCGCCCTCGCACGCCTCGCCGAGGCTGCCGAGGGCGCGCCGGAGGCGAGCGGCGGGCCGTGAGAGCTGCGATCGCATAGAATCGGGCGCGCTCAACACACAGGTACGCCGGAGGGAGCCACCCGGATGCAGTCACGCACGGTCATCTTTGCCGAAATGGGCAAGCCCCTGCTCGTCGAGCAGGTCGACTACGACGACGAGGTCGCGCCCGGTCACGCCCTCGTGCGCAACTTCGCGAGCGGCGTCTGCCACTCGCAGCTGCACGCCCTGCACGGGCACACCAACCCCACCTTCCCCACCGTGCTCGGCCACGAGTCCACCGGCGAGGTCGTCGCCGTCGGCGACGGGGTGGACCACATCGTCCCCGGCGACAAGGTGCTGGTCGGCTGGCTGCCGAGGAATCCGCAGCCGGGCACCGGCCGCACCGTCTCCACGGCGCCGGTGCGCTGGAAGGGCGAGGACCTCAACGGCCACGCCGGCATCTACACCTGGTCCGAGCACACCGTCTGCAACGCCGAGTTCGTGCTCAAGGTGCCGGACGACACCCCCAACGAAGTCACCTCGATCATCGGCTGCGCGGTGATGACCGGCTCCGGCGCGGTCACCAACTCGCTGAACGTGCAGAAGGGCGAGTCCTGCGCGGTCTACGGCGTCGGCGGCGTCGGCCTCTGCGCGATCGCCGCGGCCGCCGTGCGCGATGCGGACCCGATCATCGCCGTCGACCTCTCCGACGAGAAGCTGGAGTTCGCGAAGCACTTCGGCGCGAACGTGCTGATCAACGCCCGCGAGGTGGACCCCGTCGAGGAGATCATCCGCATCACCGACGGCGGCGCGGACTACGCCATCGACGCAATCGGCGCTCCGGAGACCACGGGCCAGATCATCGACTCGGTGCGGCCCTCGCAGTGGGACGGGCGGCGCGGCGGGGTTGCCGCAATCATCGGCTCCGGTATCGGCCGCCAGGAGATCCCGACCCGCTCGATGCTCCAGGGCGAGCGGACGCTGATTGGCACGCTCGGTGGCTCCTGCGTCCCGGAGAAGGACTTCCCGGAGTTCCTGCGCTGGTACAACGAGGGCCAGTTGGACCTCGACGCGCTGGTCACGGAGCGCCACCCGATCGAGGGCATCAACGAAGCCGTCGGCCGCCTCGAGCGCGGCGAGGTCTTCGGCCGCAGCATCCTGACCTTCTAGGGAGGCGCTGCCACCCCTCCATCCGGTGAGCGTTACCTGCTGTGGGGGGCTGCGCCCCCCACGCCCCCATCCCGGAACGAGCGCGCGCTGCGCGCGGCTCGACCCACCCACCCGCCCTCAAGTGGATGCGGGGCTGCGCCCCGCGCCCCTCATGTGGGGGCTGCGCCCCCACGCCCCCATGGGCCGTCGCCTGCGGCGCGGTCTTCGAGGGCGTACCAAACCCGAGGGCGTACCCGAAGCCCGAGCGCGCACCCGAAGCCCGAGGGCGGTTCTGGCCCCTCTCCCCCGACGAGACCTCTTCAGAACCGTCACCCGTCGCCCTCCGCGTCATTCCGGCGAAAGCCGGAATCCAGGGGGCGGTGTGGTAGCTCGGAGTGCGTCGGTCGGGTCCTTACGTTGCTCCATTCAGGGGAGTTGCGCAGGGGTTCCCGAGGGAGAGGGTGAGGGGAGCCGGAAGGGCCTGCAGGTCTCCGAAGCTAGCGCCGCTCCTCGATGAGCTGACGGGTCAGCTCGGCGTGGGCGGCGTGCTCCGCCGTGTGCTGCGCGGTGAAGATCAGGAGGTCGCGGCCGGTCGTGGCCCCGCGGCGAGGGTGCTGCCGGGTCTCGCCCAGCGCCTCGTCGGGCAGCGCCGCGAGGCGCTCGCCGATCTCCGGTCGGAGGCTCGCCCAGCGCGCGACGGGCGCGTCAGCCGTCGCTTCCGAGGCGACGAACTCCGCGTCCCGGTCGCGTGATCGGGGCTCGCCGCAGAGCACCCCGAGCAGCGTCTCATCGAGCGCCCCGAGCATGTGGGTGGCGAGCACGAAGAGGCTGTTCGTCTCCGGCCCCGCCGGACGCCAGTTCAACTCGTCGGCATCGAGGCCGTCGAGCGCGCCCACGATCTGGTCGACCGAGTGCTCGATGTAGGACCAGAACCGCGCGGCCTCGCCATTGCTCATCGCTCACCGCCCCTCCCGGCGGATTGTAGCGGCGGGGTCCGTCGCCGCGACGGGCCGCCAGCATCGACAGCGACGGGGTCGCGAGCCTAAGATCGCGGGCACGGCAGGGTAGCTCAGTGGTAGAGCAGCGGACTCATAAGCCGTCGGTCGCCGGTTCAAATCCGGCCCCTGCTACCAACCCCGACGCGCGGCACGCCTGACGGCCGAGGCGCCCTCGGCCACTGCCTCACACGCCGAGGCTGGAGCGCCGCCGCTAGCGGCCCTTCCAGACCGGCTGTCGCTTCTCCGCGAAGGCGCGCTTCGCCTCGGCGGAGTCCTCCGTCTTCGAGAGGATCGCCGTCTGCGTCTGCTCGTAGCGGTAGCCGTTCTTGATGTCCATGTTCTCGATCACGTTGAGCGTGGACTTCACCATCTGCACGCCGAGCGGCATCTTCGAGGCGACGACCCGCGCCTCGGCCATCGCCTCGTCCATCAGCTGCTCCGGCGGCACCACGCGCAGCACCGCACCGGCCGTCAGCGCCTGCTGGGCGTTGATGCGCTGGCCCGTCATGTTCGCCCAGCGCAGCCAGCCTGTCGGGAAGACGCGGCCCATCTGGCTCGCCCCGCCGAGCAGCCCGACGTTGACCTCCGGCAGCCCGAACGTCGCGTTCTCCGAGGCGATCAGGAAGTCGCAGCAGGCCGCCAGCGCCATCCCCGCGCCCAGCGCGTGACCGTTGATCGCGCCGATCACCGGCACCGCGCACTCCACGAGCGCGTTGTAGCGCTCGCGGGCGGCGCGGCTCGTCGCCAGCCGCGTGCCGGGCGGAGGCGTCGTGCCCGCCTCGCGCGCCCCGCGCTTCACGTCGGCGCCCGCGCAGAACGCGCGCGTCCCCGCGCCGGTGAGGATGCAGACGCGCACGTCGTCGCGGTCCGCGAACGAGTCGAGCATTTCGATCATGTTCCAGTCGCGGTCCATCGCGTTGACCGGCGGATTGTCCATCGTGATCACGGCGATGTAGTCGGATACCTCGAGGTGCAGTTGCGACATCTCGTCCCCCTCTCGCGCCCCGTCCGGCCGCGTGCCGCAGCCATCGAGGCGCCTCGGCAGCCACTATACTGATCGGGAGAGGCGGCATTCCCGCCCCGCCTGGCTGACGCTGGAGATCACGCGAAGCGGCGGCGAGCCATGACCCGCATCCATCAGCCGGAGAGCGGCCTCCGCGCCACGGACCTGCAGCGGCGCATGTACCGCGACATGCTGCTCACGCGCGAGCTCAACGACCGCATGCTGATCCTCAACCGCCAGGGCCGGGCCGCCTTCGCCGTGCCCGGCACCGGACACGAGGCCGCACAGGTCGGCTCCGCACACGCCCTCAAGCAGGGCGTCGACTGGGTGCTGCCCTACTACCGCGACACCGGCGTGATGGTCGTGCTCGGCATGAGCGCCGAGCAGATCCTGCTCGGCCTCTTCGCCAAGGCCGACGACCCCAGCTCGGGCGGCCGCCAGATGCCCAGCCACTGGTCCTTCCCGGAGCAGCGCGTCGTCACCCGCTCCAGCGTGATCGCCGCCAACCTTCCCCACGCCGCCGGCATCGCCTACGCCTCGAAACTGCGAGGTCTGGACGAGGTCGCCGTCGTCTACTTCGGCGAGGGCGCGACCGCCCAGGGCGACTTCCACGAGGCCGTGAACTTCGCCGCCATCCACCAGCTCCCCGTGATCTTCTTCTGCGAGAACAACGGCTACGCGATCTCCGAGACCAGCGAGAAGCAGATGTCCGTCCGCCATGTCGCCGAGCGCGCCCGCGGCTACGACATCCCCGCCTCGACCGTCGACGGCAACGACGTCCTCGCCGTCCACCAGGAGATGCGCTGGAGCGTCGAAGAGGCGCGCCGCGGCCACGGCCCGAAACTGATCGAGGCGAAGACCTACCGCCTCGTCCCGCACACCTCGAGCGACGACGACCGCCGCTACCGCCCGCGCGCCGAGGTCGAGGAGTGGGCGCGCAACGACCCACTCGACCGGTTCCGCACGCGCCTGATCGAGGCCGGCACGCTCGTCGAGGAGGAGGCCGGGCAGTGGGCCGCCGCGGTCCGCGAAGAGGTCGATCAGGCCGTCGAGCGTGCCTGGGCCGCGGCCGATCCGACACCCGAGTCGGCCCTCCGCCACGTCTTCCACGAGACGGGCGGTGCGCCATGACGGAAGCAACCTACATCGAGGCGATCCATGCGGCGCTCGAGGAAGAGATGGAGCGCCTGCCGACGATGGTGATCATGGGCGAGGACATCCAGGAGGGCGGCGTCTTTCGCGTCACCGACGGCTTCCTCGATCGCTTCGGGCCCGAGCGCGTCCTCGACACGCCGCTGGCCGAATCGAGCATCGCCGGCGTGGCGATCGGGATGGCGCAGAACGGCGCCGTGCCCGTCGCCGAGATCCAGTTCGCCGACTTCTCGTTCCCGGCCTTCAACCAGCTCGTCAGCGAGGCCGCCCGCTGGCGCTATCGCTCGAACGGCACGGCCGGCTGCCCGATTGTCGTGCGCATGCCGTACGGGGCGGGCATCCAGGGCGCGCTCTACCACTCCCAATCGCCCGAGGCGTTCTACGCGCACGTGCCCGGCCTGAAGGTCGTCGCGCCCTCGACGCCGCACGACGCCAAAGGGCTGCTCAAGGCCGCGATCCGCGACCCCGACCCGGTGATCTACTTCGAGCACAAGCGCGCCTACCGGCTGATCAGGGGCGACGTGCCCGACGAGGACTACGTCGTCCCGATCGGCGAGGCCGCGCGGCGCCGCGAGGGCGGCGACCTGACCGTCATCGCCTGGAGCATGATGCTGCACGAGTCCCTCGAGGCGGCCGAGGAGCTCGCCGCCGAGGGCATCGAGGCGACCGTGCTCGACCTGCGCACGCTCGCGCCGCTCGACCGTGAGGCGATCCTCGATGCGGCGCGGGCGACCGGGAAGGTGCTGATCGTCCACGAGGACAACATCAGCGGCGGCCTCGGCGGGGAGATCGCGGCGCTGATCGCGGAGCACGCCTTCGACTACCTCGACGCGCCGGTGCGCCGCCTCGCCACGCCGGACATCCCGGCGATGCCGTTCAGCAAGCCGCTCGAGGACTTCTGGCTGCCCTCGAAGGAGCGCATCGCCGCCGCGATGCGCGAGCTGGCGGCCTACTGATGCGAGGCCGCTGATGCCCAGCCTGACCATGCCGAACATCGGCGAGGGCGTCACCGAGGGCGAGATCGTCCGCTGGCTGAAGCAGCTCGGCGACCTCGTCGCGCGCGACGAGCCCGTCGTCGAGATCGAGACGGACAAGGCGATCGTCGAGATCCCCTCGCCGTACGAGGGCACGCTCAGCAGCATCCTGGTCGCCGAGGGCGAGACCGTCCCGATCGGTACGGCGATCGCCGAAATCACGGCCGCCGAGACGGGCGTACCACCCGAGCCCGCTCCGGCAGCTTCGCCGCCCACACCCGAACCCTCGTCGGCCCCACCACCGCCGCCCGAGGCGCCGCCCACCTCAATGCCACAGCGAGTCGCAGGTCGCTACTCGCCCGCCGTTCGCAGGCTGGCAGCGGAGCACGGCCTTGACCTCGCGCTGGTGCCGGGCAGCGGCGCGAACGGGCGCGTCACGCGCCAGGACGTACTCCGCTACCTCGAGGGCGCGCCCGCGCCCGAGGCAGCCGCGCCGCCCTCGCCCGCACCTCCGGCTGCCGCCACGCCTCCGGCTGCCCCGCCGTCCGCCGAGGGCGAGCGCGTCCGGCTGAGCGCGACGCGGCGCGCGATCGCGCGGCACATGTCCGAGGCGCACGCGACCATCCCGGTCGCCTGGATGGCCATCGAGGCCGACGTGAGCGGCCTCGTCGAGCTGCGCCGCCGCGCCCGCGCCGCCTTCGAGGAGGCGCACGGAGTGAGGCTTACCTTCATGCCGTTCTTCGTGCGCGCGATCGCGCAGACCTTGCGCGATCACCCCGCGCTCAACGCCAGCTACTCCGAGGACGGCGTGCTGCGCCACGACCGCCTCGACATGGGCATCGCCGTCGCCACCGACTCGGGGCTGCTCGTGCCCGTGCTGCGGGCGGCCGACACGAAGTCTCTCGCCGAGCTCGCCCGCGAGCTACTCGACCTCGGCGAGCGTGCTCGCGCCCGCACGCTCACGCGCGACGAGCTGATCGACGCGACGCTCACGATCGACAACACCGGCGCCTTCGGCTCGCTGATCTCGCAGCCAATCGTCCCGCTCGGCCAGGTCGCAATCGTCACCACCGAGGCGATCCGCCGCGAGTTGCGCGTCCTCCCCGGCGACGACGGGGGCGACGCCTTTGCGCCGCGCTCGGTCATGAACCTCGCGATCAGCTTCGACCACCGCGCCCTCGACGGCGCCGAGGCGGGCGCCTTCATGGCCGCCCTCAAGGCCCGCCTCGAGGCGATCGGCCCCGACGACCCGCTGGATGCGGGAACGTGACCGACCCGGTCGTCGATCGCCTCGCCCGGTACGTGAGCAGCCTCGAGTACGAGGACCTGCCGGGCGAGGTGATGCACCAGGTCAAGCGGCTCGTCATCGACTCGATCGGCTGTGGATTGGCGGCGAGCGATGCCGCCCCGGTGCGCGCGGCCCGCGACGTGGCCCTCGAGGTGCGCGGCTCATCACCGGCCACGCTGCTGGGGACGGCCGACACGACCACGCCCGAGCTGGCTGCTTTCGCGAACGGCGTCATGGTGCGCTACCTGGACTTCAACGACACCTACAACGGCAAGGACGCCGCTCACCCCTCCGACAACATCCCCGCAGTGCTGGCTGCCGCCGAGGCGCAACGAGCGTCGGGCCGGGAGCTGATTGCGGCCTTCGCACTCGCCTACGAGGTGCAGGCCGCCTGGGCGGACAGCTTCCAGCTCGCTTCGGGTGGTGTCTGGGATCAGGCCGCCTACGCCGCCATCTCCGCGCCGCTCGGGGCGGGCAAGGTGCTCGGCCTCACGGCGGAGCAGCTCGCGGAAGCGTTGCGCATCTCCGTGGTCAGCAGCATGACGCTCGGCGAGGCCCGGCGCGGCACGATCTCCCACTGGAAGGCGGCGGCCGTCCCGAACGCGGGCCGCAACGGCGTCTTCGCGGCGCTGCTCGCCCGGCGCGGGATGACCGGTCCGCCCGAGGTGTTCTCCGGCACGCACGGGTTCTTCGCCGGGGTGACGGGCGCCCCTGTCGAACTCGCGCCCCTGGCGCGAGAGGATGGCAACGACCGCGCGTTCCGGCTGATGGAGTCACGCTTCAAGCGATTCCCGGCGGGCTTCTACTCCCAGACAGCAATCGAGGGCGCGATCGAGGCGCGAAGGGTGCTCGGCATCGTCGACGCGGACGACGTCGAACGCGTCCACCTCCGCACATTCGAGAGCGGCAAGCGAGTCATGGCGGGCGACCCCACTCGCTGGCGCCCCGAGACCCGAGAGACCGCCGACCACAGCCTCCCTTACGTCGTTGCCTGCGCGCTCCGCTTCGGCACGCTCGAGCCCGCCCACTTCGAGGACCATGTCCTGCGCGACCCGTTGCTGCTGGACCTGATGCAGCGGATCGAGGTCGTACACGACCCGGAGTGCGACGCCGCCTGGCCGGAGGCCATCCTCAACATCCTGACGGTCCGGACCTCGGACGGCCGTGAGCACACGGCGGCCGTCCCCTACTACACCGGCCACTTCAGGAAGCCGATGAGCGACTCCGATGTCGAGGACAAGTTCCGAGGGCTCACGACCGGCCTGCTCGACGAGCCCCGACAGCAGGCGGCGCTGGACCGCCTCTGGCGCCTCGAGGAAGAGACCGACCTCGGCCGGGTCATGGCAGCGCTCGCCATCGCGTAGCCCGCCTTCCCTCGCCGCGCTCCCGCCGGGAAGGAATGCTGGCTCTCGACAACCGCTCACTTGCCTGATCGGTATCGCGGTGCCTAGCATGCGGTCGTGGTTGCCGTACTCGAACGACCGCGCCGCACCTCGAAGCCCACATGGCAGGTGGAGAACGCACTCTGGCGCGAGGGCTGCGAGCGCGTCGCGGGCGTCGACGAGGTGGGGCGCGGGCCGCTTGCCGGGCCTGTCGTCGCCGGCGCGGTGGTGCTGCGCTACTCGCGTGCCGGCTGGGTGCGGCGGCTGCGCGACTCCAAGCAGCTCGACGCCGCCTCCCGCGAGGAGCTCGCGACGCAGATCCGCCGCCACTGCGACTACGGCATCGGCGTCGTCTCCTCGCATGTGATCGACCAGCTCGGCATGACGGCGGCGACGCGGCTGGCGATGCGCCGCGCCGTCGAGCAACTCGACGATGCGCCGGACGCGCTGATCGTCGACGGCCGCGAGGTCGTCGAATGCGAGACGCGCCAGCACGCGGTGATCGACGGCGACGCGCTCTGCCCCTCGGTGGCCGCTGCGAGCATCGTCGCGAAGGTCGCGCGCGACCGCATGATGGATCGCCTCGACGCTCGCTTCCCCGGCTACGGCTTCGCGCGCAACAAGGGCTACGCCACCGCCGAGCACCGCGAGGCGCTGCGCCGCCTCGGCCATTCCAGCGTGCACCGCCTGCTCTTCGCCCCGGTGCGCGAGGTGCTGTCGAGCCGCCCGCGCTGATGTCGAGGGCGACCGACCGGCTGGGGCGCTCCGGCGAGCGCCTGGCCGCCGACTACCTCAGCGCGCGCGGCTACCGGCTGGTCGACCGCAACGTGCGCCGCCGCGAGGGCGAGGTCGACCTGGTTGCGCTGCAGGGCGGCACGCTGGTCTTCATCGAGGTGAAGCTGCGGCGGCCGCGCCAGGCGGGACGCGCCATCGAGCAACTGAGCGCGCGCAAGCAGCGCCGCCTGCGCGAGTTGGCGGCCGCCTACGGCATGGAGCACCCGGAGCTGCCCGCGGACCAGCGCATCGACCTCGTGGCGATCGATCTGGCGGCGGACGGCTCGGTCGCCTCGTTCCAGCACATCCGCAGCGCGGTGGAGGGGTGAGCCGAGGCGCTGCGCGCTCTTGCGATGACGGCGCGGGCCGCTACACTTTCAGGACCATGCCGATCTACCAGTACGACTGCGTGGACTGCGCCGACACCGTCGAGGTCTTCTTTCGCTCCGTCTCGGCGGCGAGCGATCCGAAGTGCCCGGAGTGCGGCGGCACGAAGCTGACTCGCCGCGTCTCCCAGTTCGCCCGCGTGCGCTCCGATGCGGACCGCCTCGCCGAGGTGGACTTCACCGAGCACGAGGCCGCCCTCGAACGCGGCGACGAGCGCGGCTTCGCGAAGTGGGCCCGCGAGGCCAGCGCCGAGTACGACGAGGTGCTCGGCTCCAACTACCGCGAGCTCGCCGAGCAGGCCGAGGCCGGCGAGGACCCTGTCGAGCGGATCGACGCCGGCTACACCTTCCGCCACAAGGTGCAGGAGGCCAAGGTGAAGAAGAGCCTCGGGGACCCGGACTAGCCGCCTGCCGATCTACGAGTACCGCTGCGAGGAGTGCGAGCGCCTGACCAGCCTCTTCGTGCGCTCGATGCGTAACGACCCCGAGGCGCCCGCGTGCGAGCATTGCGGCTCCGGCCGCACGGCGCGGCAGATCTCCCCGGTGGCCCGGCTCAAGACGGACCAGGACGTGATCGACGAGTACGGCGCGCCCGGCGCGGGCGGCCGTCCCGAGGACCAGTACCGTGACCCGCGCCAGATCGGGCGCTGGGTCGAGCAGCGCTTCGAGGAGTACGGAATGGATCTGCCCGACGAGACCCGCGAGATGATCGACGCCGCACGCGAGGGCGAACTGCCCGGCCCCGCGCAGGACGCCTGAACGCATGCCCGACGAAGGAAACGGCTTCGGCGCCGAGCTGACGCACGCCGTCGAGGGCATCCGCGCGGACCTCGAGGCGACGAACGCGGCGCGGGAGGCCGCGCTGCCGCTCTGCCGCGGCGCGGTCCGCTCCTCGGCGAACTGCATCCGCGCCGTGCACCGCGGCGACACGGAAGCCGCGGCGCGACTGCTCGAGGAGACGCGGGCCGCCCTCGCCGAGGCGGCGACGGCGACCGAGGGCTTCCCGCAGATCGCCCACGCCGGCTTCGTCCACGACGCGCAGAAGGAGTACGCGGAGGCGGCGATCACGCTCGCGCTGATCGCCGGCGGCGAGTTGCCGACGCCGGGCTCGCTCGGCGTGCGCGGCGTCTCCTATCTGCACGGGATCGCCGAGGCGATCGGCGAGCTGCGCCGCCACGTGCTCGACTCGCTGCGCGCTGAGGACCTCGAGCGCTGCGAGGCGATGCTCGAGCGGATGGACGAGATGCAGTCGCTGCTCGTCACGATCGATTACCCGGACGCGATGACCTCGAACCTGCGGCGCGCCACCGACGTGACGCGCGGCATCATTGAGCGCACGCGCGGCGACCTGACGCTGGCGGCCCAGCAGCAGCGGCTCGCGAGCCGGCTCGATGCCCTCGCGGGCGGGGAAGCGGACCGCTCGCCGTAGGCTGATATTGCACAGGCGCTATCGCGCATTAACAACAGTGGTGCTAACATCCCGGAGGGTGGCGCGCGCGGCGTGTGTGCGCGAGCATGCCCGGCTGACGGGTTCTGTACGCAATGAGTGGGGGCAACATGGAGATCCTCTGGATCGCGATTGCGGCAGCGCTGATCGCGCTTGTATTCGCAGTCGTAGCGGCTCAGCGGATTCTGGGCGAGGACGAGGGCGACGAGACGATGCGCTCGATCGCCGAGCAGATTCAGGTCGGCGCGGCGGCGTTCCTGCGGCGGGAGTACTCCTTCATCGCCGTCTTCGTCGTCGTCGTCGGAGTGGTGCTGCTGCTCTTCCGGGACCTCGACGTGCTCGACAAGCTGCCGGGCGCCGAGGGCCAATTGACGGACGCGCCGCGCTTCGCGATTGCCTACGTCGTCGGCGCGATTGCATCGGCGGCGGCGGGCTACATCGGGATGTTCATCGCCGTGCGCGCCAACGTGCGCACCACCGCGAAGGCGCGCGAGGGGCTGAACCCGGCGCTGCGAGTCGCCTTCTCCTCGGGCTCGGTCATGGGCATGACCGTGGTCGGCATCAGCCTGGTCTGCCTCGCCGTGCTCTACCTGATCTTCCAGGACGTCGGTCCGTTGACCGGCTTCGCCTTTGGCGCCTCGTCGATCGCGCTCTTCGCGCGTGTCGGCGGAGGCATCTACACGAAGGCCGCCGATGTGGGCGCCGACCTCGTGGGCAAGGTCGAGGCCGGCATCCCCGAGGACGACCCGCGTAACCCGGCGACCATCGCCGACAACGTCGGCGACAACGTCGGCGATGTCGCGGGCATGGGCGCCGACCTCTTCGAGTCCTACACCGGCTCGGTCGTCGCGACGATGTCGCTCGCGACGATCGCGATCGTCGGCGCGGGCCAGCGCGACGTCTTCGACGCCGGCGCGATCGCCGACTACGCCGGCGACGCGTTCGTGCTGCCGTTCCTCGTTATGGCGATCGGCATCGCGTCCTCGATCATCGGCACGTTCCTCGTGCGCACGAGCGAGAACGCGACGATGGGCCGGCTGCTCTGGGCGCTGCGCACCGGGATCTTCTCGGCGGGCGGCCTCGTGCTGGTCGGCACGTTCATCGCCGTGACCGTGATGGAGCTCAAGTACGACCTGTTCTGGGTCGTGCTCGTCGGTCTCGTCGCCGGGCAGATCATCGGCACGGCGACCGAGTACTACACGGCGTTCGAGTTCTCTCCGACGAAGAAGCTGGCGGAGCAGGCCGAGACCGGCGCGGGCACCGTGATCATCGGCGGCCTCGGCCTGGGCATGCTCTCCACGGCAATCCCGCTGCTGACGATCGTCGTCGCGATCGGCATCACCTTCGAGCTGGCCGGGCTGTACGGGATCGCGCTTGCCGCGGTCGGCATGCTCTCCACGCTCGGCGTCACCCTCGCCAGCGACGCCTACGGCCCCGTGGCCGACAACGCCGGCGGGATCGCCGAGCAGGCGTCGCTGCCGCCCGAGGTGCGCGAGCGCACGGACGCCCTCGACAGCCTCGGCAACACGACGGCGGCGACGGGCAAGGGCTTCGCGATTGGCTCCGCCGTGCTGACGGCGATGGCGCTGATGTTCACGTATCAGCAGGTGATCAGCTCCGACGGCGAGATCTCCTTCGACCTGCTCGACGTGACCGTGCTGACGGGCGCCCTGATCGGCGCGCTGATGCCGTTCCTGTTCGCCGCGCTGACGATGGCGGCGGTCGGCCGGGCGGCGATGGCCATGGTCAACGAGGTGCGCCGCCAGTTCCGCGAGCACCCCGGCATCATGGACGGCTCGGAGGAGCCGGACTCGGCGCTCGCGGTCACGATCGCGACCAACGGCGCGATCCGCGAGATGGTCATCCCCGGCACGATCGCCGTGGTGGTGCCCGTCGCGGTCGGCATCTTCATCGGACCGCAGGCGCTCGGTGGGCTGCTTGCCGGGTCGATCGCCGCGGGCGCGCTGCTTGCGCTGATGATGGCGAACGCGGGCGGCGCCTGGGACAACGCGAAGAAGTACATCGAGGCCGGCGCGCATGGCGGCAAGGGCTCCGAGGCCCACGCCGCGGCGGTGATCGGCGACACCGTGGGCGACCCGTTCAAGGACACCTCGGGCCCGTCGCTCAACATCCTGTTGAAGCTGATGGCGATCGTCGCCGTCGTATTCGGTCCGCTCTTCATCTAGTGGCGGGGGTCAGCGTCTAGTGGCGGGGGCGCACTCGACGGGAGAGGCACGGTGCCCCGGAGGCTGACCCTCCAGTGACCGGCGCCGCCGGGATCCCTCGGCCCGGCGGTGCCACCTCGATCGCGCAAGGGGGAGCGCGGACGCGGTTGAAGCCGGCGACGGCGCCGTGCCGGTTCTTGCGCGCTCGCTCCCACTCTCCCGCCTTCAGCCTGCTGACTCCTCGAGGCGGCTGCCGTGCCTAGCGCGGGGTGGCTCCCGTCGCGGTGGGCGTTGGTCCTCGGCGCTGCACTTGCCGCCATCGCCCTTGCCTATGCGCTCAATGAAGGTCGTGCGCAGACGTGCACGAGTTACACGATCACCGTGCTTCCGGGCGAAGCGGCCTTCAGGAGCGAGTTCCTGTACCGCACCCGCGGGGCCACCGACTCGCGGTCGCTCAACCTGACGACCGACAACGTCGGGGCGACTACCACGGTCACCAGCGGCACCCCGCTCGACTTCGGGATCTACGTGCTCGACCAGGGCTACGAGCGCTGGGATCCCAGCACGAGCGGCCAGGAACTCTGGTTCGAGGACTGGAATGACGACGACTTCGATGACGCGGGACTCAGGGTGGCGACCTCAAGCTGCTCGCCACCGCCGCCGCAGGACGACAACGACGAGCAACAAACAGGCGGTGACACTCAGGGCCGGGAGAACAACGACGACGGGCAGCAGCCGGGCGACGACGACGGCCAGCAACCGGGCGACGGCGACGGCCAGCAGCCGAAGGATGGCGACGGCCAGCAACCAGGCGACGGGGAGACGAAGCAGCCGAAAGACGGCGACGGCCAGCAGCCGGGCGACGGCGACGGCCAGCAGCCGAAGGACGGCAACGGCCAGCAGCCCGGCGACGGCGACGGCCAGCAGCCGAAGGACGGCGAGGGCCAGCAGCCGAAGGACGGCGACGGCCAGCAGCCGAAGGACGACGACGGCCAGCAGCCCGGCGACGGGGAGACGAAGCAGCCGAAGGACGGCGACGGCCAGCAGCCCGGCGACGGGGAGACGAAGGAACCGTCCGGCGACGGCGGCACGAAGAAGCCGGACGACGTTGCGACACCCACGGCGACCGAAGAGCCAGAGGGCCACAAGTAGGCACGGTCATCGTTGAGGGCAGTGCGGGGCGGTGCTACGCTCGCCCGCGTCCACCCGCGCCCGTCAGCACACGACGTAACGAGGAGTCCGCGTGACCGACGCTGCTCTCGACACCCCCGCAGCCGCGTCGGTCGAGCTCGAGACGCTGATCTCGCTGGCCAAGCGGCGCGGCTTCGTCTTCCCCTCGGCGGAGATCTACGGCGGCTTTGCCTCCACCTACGATTACGGCCCGCTCGGCGTCGAGATGAAGCGCAACATCCGCGACTCCTGGTGGCGGAGCATGGTCCAGGAGCGCACCGACATCGTCGGCATCGAGGCGGCGATGATCACCAACCCGAAGGTCTGGCAGGCCTCCGGCCACGTCGACAGCTTCGCCGACCCGCTGGTCGACTGCCTCGCCTGCCGCGCCCGCGTGCGCGCGGACCACATCGAGGACAACACGTGTCCGTCCTGCGGCGAGGTGGGGCGCTTCACCGAGGAGCGGCAATTCAACCTGCTGTTCCGCACCTTCGTGGGGCCCGTGCAGGACGACGCGGCGGTTGCCTACCTGCGGCCGGAGACGGCGCAGGGCATGTTCGTCAACTTCGAGCTGGTCCAGCAGTCGACGCGGCGCAGGCTGCCCTTCGGCATCGCCCAGATCGGCAAGTCCTTCCGCAACGAGATCACCACCGGGCACTTCACGTTCCGGATGCTCGAGTTCGAGCAGATGGAGATGGAGTACTTCTGCGACCCGGCCGACTCGATGGAGTGGCACGAGTACTGGAAGCAGGAGCGGCTGCGCTGGTACGAGTCGCTCGGCGTGCGCCCGGAGCGGCTCAGGCTGCGCGACCACACCGCCGAGGAGCTCTCGCACTACTCACGCGGCACCTCGGACGTCGAATACCTCTACCCCTGGGGCTGGGGCGAACTCGAGGGCATCGCGCACCGTGGCGACTTCGACCTCGGGGCGCACGCGCAGGCCTCGGGCAAGTCGCTGACGTACTTCGACCAGGAGCGCGGCGAGCACATCGTCCCGCACGTCGTCGAGCCGGCGGCCGGCGTCGATCGCATCATGCTCACGCTGCTGGTCGACGCCTACGACGAGGAAGTAGACGAACGCGGCGAGAAGCGCGTGCTGCTGCGCCTCGCGCCCGAGGTCGCGCCGACGACCGTGGCGGTGCTGCCGC
This sequence comes from Dehalococcoidia bacterium, assembly GCA_965207415.1. Classification (GTDB taxonomy): domain Bacteria; phylum Chloroflexota; class Dehalococcoidia; order UBA2979; family UBA2979; genus VXMT01. The sequence goes on along the minus strand of CBDBMD010000003.1, from coordinate 1,127,699 downwards.
TCTCGCGCAACGAGCGGCTGGTGCCGACGGCGCGCCGCGTCTGGGAGTTGCTGCGCCCGCACTTCCGAACCCAGTACGATGACTCGCAGTCCATCGGCCGCCGCTACCGGCGGCAGGACGAGGTCGGCACGCCGCTCTGTGTGACGGTCGACTTCGAGACGCTGGACGACGATGCGGTTACTATCCGGGAACGCGATACGATGTCGCAGATTCGCGTGCCCCTCGACGGCGTCGTGGAGGCGCTGCGCGAACGGATTGAGGCGCTGCGGCCGGTAGTGCGGGAGGCGGGGACCGAGTGAGTGACCACCAGGGCAGGAAAGAGCTGAAGTTCCTGCACACATCCGATGTGCATCTCGGGGCCTACGACCACAGTAAGGCCGAACGCACGATGGAGCGCCGGCAGGAGATGCACGACACCTTCCGCGCGGTGATCGACCTGTCGATCACGGAGCGCGTGGACTTCATGGTGATCGCGGGCGACTTCTTCGACAACGCCCGCGTCCAGGAGGACACGATGCAGTTCGCCGGCGAGCAGCTGGCGCGCGTGCCCGGTCCGGTGATCCTGCTGCCCGGCAACCACGACCACGTCGGGCCCGGCTCCGTCTACGACCGGCTCGACCTGACCGAGTTGGCGCCGAACCTGCGCCTGATGCGCACGCCCGAGGGCGAGTCCGTCATGCTCCACGATCTCAACGTGGAGCTCTGGGGCCGCAGCCACACCGAGCTCGACCCGAACTTCCGCCCGTTCGAGGACGCGCCGCGGCGCGGCGAAGCGGACTGGCACATCGGCGTCGGGCACGGGCACTTCCTGCACCCGATGTCCGCCGACCACAGCTCGTACCACATCTACGAGGACCATTTCTCCGTACTCGACCACGACTACTTCGCGCTCGGGCACTGGGAGCAGCAGACGCGCGTCGCCGCCGGCGAGGGACTCGCCGCCTACTCCGGCGCGCCGGACGGCCTCGCCGGTCACACCGGCGGGCGCGTGCTGATGGTGCACCTCGAGAGCGACGGCACCGTGCGGCTCGAGTCGCACCCGCTGCGCGAGGGCGCCGAGCGGCTCGCCCACGACGAGATCCCGATCCTCGAGGGCTCGCCGATGCCGGTGCGGTAGCGCCCGGGAGCTTCCGCAGACATGAAGAAGCGCCGCGAGAGCGGCGCTTCTGCTTGTCGGTCGCAGTCTGCCGGCGGGCCGTCGGCCCGACGTTGCTGCTAGGCGGGCACCTTCTCGCGTGCCGAGGAGGCGTCCTGGTACCACAGCACGTTGATCTCGGCGAAGGCGGACTGGTCGTCCGGGAGGTCGTCCTCGGCGTAGATCGCGTTCACCGGGCAGGCCGGCTCGCACGCGCCGCAGTCGATGCACTCGTCCGGATCGATGTAGAGCATCCGGTCCTCACCCTCCTCGAAGTGGATGCAATCGACCGGGCAGACATCGACGCAGGACTGGTCCATGACATCGATACAAGGCTGGGTGATGTAGTAGGTCATTCCCGCAGGGCATCCCTTCACGGTGGTCCGGTTGCCTCGATTCTAGGATCGGGGCGGCATCGGGACAAGCGAGGGCGGCCCGCGCCGCGCCGGGACTCCCTGTGCTTGCCGTCAGCGGCGGCGAAAGAGCCGCCGCCAGAGGCTGCGCCCCTCGCCGGACGGCGCCGCTTCGGCGGAGGCGCGCTCTGCCTCGGCGGCGCGCTCGGCCTCCACCTGCGCGGCCGCCCCGCGGACGGCGGCATCGAGACGGCGCCGCAGCATCACCCCCTGCGAGGCGAGGTCGAGCGCCCCGCCCTCCTCGGCCGCGAGGTCGGGGAAGAGGCGCGCGAACGCCGCGGCGAAGCCGGGCACGACCGAGCGGCCCTCGCTCAGCTCGTACTGCTTGAGCTCGTTGACGGTGCCGTGCAGCGCCTCGCCGAGTCGCGAGAGCTGGTAGGGCGTGACATCGATCGTTGTCACCGCGAGGCCGAGTTGATCGTCGATGACCGGCTGCAGCGGACCCAGTCCGGCCTCGTGCGGTTGCAGCGTCGCCGCGTCCAACTCCGAGCCCGGCCGCCCGAGGTGGTAGACGACGGCCAGGGCGGCAAGCCGCGCATCGTGTGGCTGAAGGCGTATGGTAGTCATGAACACCGTTCAATTTGCAGGCGGCAGCGCCTGTGCCAGCGTACAGCGCTTCGCCCGCGCGAGACGCGAGAGGGGAGAGCGATGACGAACGAGGTGCAAGCGGACACGACATGGTCCGCTCTCAGCGAGACCGAAGCGTCAGCGCGAGTCACCGAGATGCGGGAGCGCTTCGATGCGTTGGCCGCCCTCGACCAGCCTGCGCGCGAGCAGCAGGCCCAGTCGATGATCCTCGCCGAGTATGCGCTCGGCGATGAGGCGCTGGCCGACTTCACGGAGAGCCGCCTGCGCTCGTGGTTGAGCCTCGCCGAGGACAACCTCCCGGGAGCGCAGGACGTGGCGAGCGCCTACAACAAGGCGTTCGAGCGCGTGCCGGGCGGGATAGCGATGCACCGCGCGGCCCTTGTGCACACGGTCGCGCGCGACCGGCTCACGCCGGAGGACATGGACGTGCTCTTCGAGTTGATCCCGCGCCTCGTCGCGAATGTGCCGCGCGCCAGCCAGGAGGCCGTCGAGCACGCGGCCGAGCTCGCCCGGCAAGCGGCGGCGAACGAGCCGGTAGCGAGCGGCGGCAAGCCCTGGTGGAAGTTCTGGTAGCGCCCGAGGCCTGAGCAGCCCCCTACGCCCGCGCCGCGGCCTTCGGCGCTCGCTTGCGCTTGCGTGAGGCGGCGCGCGGCTTCGCGCCGTTGTCCGAGGGCGCCACGCCGTCCTCGGGCTCCACGCCGTGCTGCGCGAGCGCAGCGCGCAGGAAGCGGCCCGTCGCCGAGGCGTCGACGGCGGCGACGCGCTCCGGGGGGCCCTCGGCGAGCAGCTCGCCACCGCGCTCCCCACCCTCCGGGCCGAGGTCGATGAGCCAGTCGGCGTTCTTGATCACGTCCAGCTGGTGCTCGATGACGATCACCGTGTTGCCCTGGTCCACCAGCCGCTGCAGTACGCCCAGCAGCGCCTCGATGTCCGCGAAGGAGAGGCCCGTCGTCGGTTCGTCGAGGATGTAGACCGTGCGGCCGGTGGCGCGCCTCGAGAGCTCGGTGGCGAGCTTGACGCGCTGCGCCTCGCCGCCGGAGAGCGTGGTCGCCGGCTGGCCGAGCCGGATGTAGCCGAGGCCGACGGCGTGCAGCGTCTCCAGCTTGCGCTTCGCGCGCGGGAAGGCGTCGAAGAACTCGAGCGCCTCCGTCACGGTCATGCGCAGCACCTCGGCGATGGTCTTGCCGCGGAAGCGGATCTCGAGGGCCTCGCGGTTGTAGCGGTCGCCCCGGCAGACCTCGCAGGGCACGGTCACGTCGGGCAGGAACTGCATCTCGATCTGGTTGTAGCCGTCGCCCTTGCAGGCCTCGCAACGGCCGCCCTTCACATTGAAGGAGAAGCGGCCCGGCTTGTAACCGCGCGCCCGCGACTCCGGCACGGTCGCGAACAGCTCGCGCACCACCGTGAACAGCCCCGTGTAGGTCGCGGGATTCGATCGCGGCGTGCGCCCGATCGGTGACTGGTCGATCACGACCGCCTTGTCGACGTGCGTGAGGCCCTCGATGCTGCGGTGCGCGCCGGCACGCTCGCGCGCGCGGTGCAGGTCGTGCGCGAGACGCTTCGCGAGGATCTCGTTGACCAGCGTCGACTTGCCGGAGCCGGAGACGCCGGTCACGCAGATCAGCTTGCCAAGCGGGAACGCGACATCGAGTTCCTTGAGGTTGTGGGCGCTCGCGCCGCGCACGACCAGCGCCTCGCCGTTGCCCTCGCGGCGCGTCTCGGGCATCGGGATGGTGCGCTTGCCGGAGAGGTACTGCGCGGTAATCGACTTGCGGTTGCGCATCACCTGCTGCGGCGTACCGGCCGCCACCACCTCGCCGCCGTGCTCGCCCGCGCCGGGGCCGAGGTCGATCAGGTGGTCGGCGGCGAGCATCATCGCCTCGTCGTGCTCGACGACGAGCACGGTGTTGCCGAGGTCGCGCAGCCGCGTGAGCGTGCGGATCAGCCGCTGGTTGTCGACGGCGTGGAGGCCGATCGAGGGCTCGTCACAGACGTAGAGCACGCCCATCAGCGCCGAGCCGATCTGCGTCGCCAGCCGGATGCGCTGCCCCTCGCCGCCCGAGAGCGTCCCCGAGGCGCGGTCGAGCGTGAGGTATTGCAGACCCACGTCGCGCAGGAAGACCAGGCGGTTCTCGATCTCCTGCAGGATCTGGTGCGCGATCTGGCGCTCGCGCGCCGAGAGCGGCGAGTCCTCCGCGCGCAGCCGTTCGACCCAGGCGAGCGCGTCACCGACCGAGTCGCGGACGGCCTCGGCGATCGAGCGGCCGTCGACGGAGACGGCGAGCATCTCCGGCTTGAGCCGCGCGCCGCGGCAGTCCGGGCAGGGCGCGGCGACCATGTAGCGTTCGAGGTCGTTGCGCACCCAGTCGGACTCGGTCTCGCGGTAGCGGCGCTCGAGGTTGGGCAGCACGCCCTCCCAGGCGATCGCGTAGTCGCGGTCGCGGCCGCCGCGCGTGCGGTAGGAGACCTGGATGCGTCCGTCCGCACCGTCCATCAGCGCCGCCCACTGGCGGTCGTCCAGCTGCTCGAGCGGCGTGTCGAGGTCGAAGCCGTAGGCGCGCGCGAGCGCCTCGAGGCGGCGGCGATACCAGCTCAGCGTCGTGCTGAGCCGCTGGTAGGGCAGGATCGCGCCCTCGTTGATCGTCAGCTTCGGATTGGGCACGACCAACTCGCTGTCCAGCTCCATGCGCAGGCCGAGGCCGGTGCAGGTCGCGCAGGCGCCGTGCGGGCTGTTGAAGGAGAAATTGCGCGGCTCGATCTCGCCCACCGAGTAGGGCGGATGCGTCGTGTTCGGGCAGGCGAAGTGCTCGCTGAAGGTCTCCTCCGGACGGTCTTCCGGCGCGAACAGCAGGACGCCCTCGCCGAGCTTCAGCGCCTGCTCGACGGAGTCGGAGATGCGCTGCCGCGTCGCCTCCGCGTCCTCGGCGCCGGCCTCGGGAGTGACGAGGCGGTCGACGACGACGTCGATGTCGTGCCACTCGTAGCGCTCGAGGTCGAACTGCTCCTCGACATCGCGGACAACGCCGTCGACGCGCACGCGCACGAAGCCGGCGCGGCGTACGGCCTCGAAGACCTGCTCGTGCAGCCCGCGGCGGTGTTGCACGACGGGGGCGAGCAGCATCGCGCGCGTGCCGGGCGGCTCGGCGAGGATCGCGTCGACGATCTGCTGGATCGTCTGGCGGCGGATCACCTGGCCGCAGTGCGGGCAGTAGGGGACACCGACGCGCGCGAAGAGCAGCCGCAGATAGTCGTAGATCTCGGTCACGGTCGCGACCGTCGAGCGCGGGTTCTTCGAGACGCCCTTCTGGTCGATTGAGATGGCGGGCGAGAGACCGTCGATGTAATCGACGTCCGGCTTCTCCATCAGCCCGAGGAACTGGCGGGCGTAGGCGGAGAGAGACTCTACATAACGCCGCTGCCCCTCAGCGTAGATCGTGTCGAAGGCGAGCGAGGACTTGCCGGAGCCGCTGAGCCCGGTGATGACGACGAGGCGGTCACGAGGAATCTCGACGGAGATGTTCTTGAGATTGTGCTCGCGAGCCCCGGTGACGGCGATGCGGTCGGTCGGCAGAGTCCACCTCGATCGTGGTGGGGGAGGGCGTCGTGAGCGGGGGACGGCGCCCCTCGGCGGTTCGAATGGGCGTTCGTTGCCATCGTAGCGCCGTGCCCCCGGCGGCGCCAGCGCGGGGAGCGGCTACGCAAGCGCCGGAGGTTCGTCCTCCTTGTCGTCGAGCTGGCCGAGCTGGCGGCGCAGCTCCGCCTCGATCTCGCCGAGGTGGTCCTCGGTGATGCCCATCGAGGAGAGCGTGTCGCGGATCAGGCGCTGCACTTCGTCCATCTCGCGGCGCAGCAGCGCGTCGGCAATCTCCAACTGCGTCTCGACGGCGCGGAAGCCCTCGCGGCGCGGCGTTGCGTCCTCCATCGCCAGAATCGTCGCCATCAGGCGCGTGAACAGCGTCGAGGTACGGGCGATGCGGACACGGTCCTCGGGATCCTCGGGGAACTCGCCCGTGACCGTGACCTCGAGGCCGGTGCTGGTGTCGGTCGCCACGTACTGGTTGGGCATGGGCTCCGCCACGGCTCGCTCGCTCGTCGCGCGCATGGTAGCGCGCGAGGGCGGTGGCGGCTCCCCGCTACGCGGCGGCGGGCTAGAATCCGCCCGCGCGCGACGGCGCGCGAGAGGGGGCCGCGATGAAGCTCGGACTGCAGGCGCCGATGGAGGAGGACTGGCGGGAAACGCTGGAGAAGGTGCGGATCGCCGAGGACCTCGGCGTCGAGTACATCACCAGCGGCGGCGAGTCCTGGGGCCCCTCCGCGATTCCCTGGCTCACGCTGCTCGCCGAGCACACCGAGCGCGCGACGATCCTGCCCTCGATTCTCAACGTCTTCTCGCGCAGCCCGGCCACGCTCGCGCAGGAGTTCGCTCGGCTCGAACAGATCTCCGACGGGCGGATGGTGCTCGGCCTCGGCTCCTCCGGGCACCTCGTGATCGAGGACTTCTTCGGTGTGCCGTTCGAGCGGCCGCTGCGCCGCATCCGCGAGTACGTCGAGATCTTCCAGCTGCTGATGGCCGGCCAGCGGCTGGAGTACGAGGGCGAGCTGTTCCAGCTCCAGCGCGGCTTCCGCCTCGACTTCCCGCGCGTGCGTGACCGCGTCCCCGTCTGGATCGCCGCGATCACCCCTCGCTCGATTCGCCAGACCGGCGAGATCGCCGACGGCATCCTGCCGATCCACTGGCCGACGCGACTGCTCCCGCAGCTGCGCGAGCAGCTCGAGGAAGGCGCGAGCAGCGCCGGTCGCGACGCCTCGGAGATCACGATCGCGCCGTTCACCAACGTCTTCGTGCTCGACGGCAACGCCGACGAGGACGAGCGCAAGTGGATGGCGGCCCGCGCGCACGTGCACCACTACGTGAACCGCATGGGCGACTTCTACTGGCAGATGCTCACCCGCGGCGGCCACGCCGACGAGGTCGCCGCCTCGAGGGCGGCGTGGGGCGAGCGCGACCGCGAGGCCTCGCTGGCCGCGCTCAGCGACGAGATGATCGCCGGCATCCAGGTGATTGGGCCGATCGAAGAGGTGCGCGAGCGCCTCGCCGAGCGTGCCCGCCTCGGCGCGGACGTGCAGATGCTCTACATGCCGGAGGGCGACCCGCGCGAGGTCGGCCGCGTGCTGGAGTCGCTGCTCGCCTGACCCGCTGACGCGCGCCTTGAGGCGCTACAGGTGCGCTTGCCCTCGATGCGCGCGATGTGGCCGAAGCCGGGGGCCGGGAAGTGCTATCGGACGCCTCAGCTCGCGCGGGCGCGCCGCCGTGCCGGCGTCGTCTCCTCCTCGCGGCTGGGCAGCGCGATCACCGAGCGCGAGGGCATCACGTCCTCCTTGCGCTGGTTGAAGACCGAGCCGTGCACCTCGATGCAGTGCTCGCCGTCGTCGTCGACGAACTTGCGCGTGACGGTGTTCTGGAACGTCATCGCGTCACCGAGGTAGACGAAGCGCCGGTAGTCGCAGGAGTTGTGCTTGATCCAGGCGTCGTCGCCGACCGCGTGGATCAGCGATTGCAACTGGTAGGACTGGCGCGCCGCGCCGAGGTCGTAGGCGCCGGGCAGCCCGGCGGTGCGGGCCGCCTCGTTGTCCACGTGCACGATCTCGATCGGCTCGCGGGAGTTGCTCGCCGGATGCAGCATCCCGAGCGCGGGGGTGTCGAGGATGCCGCGGATCGAGCGCGAGTAGCCGTTGAGGATGGCGCGCGCGGAGAACCAGCAGATCATGTCCCACATGCGCAGCGGGCCCTTGACCAGCGTCTCCAGCGCGGTGTCCTCCTCGACATCCTCCCACCACAGTGGTTCGCTCCCGCGGATCTGCTCGGGCTCCCGCGCCGAGGCTTCCTCGATCGCGAGCCGCTCTTCGTCCGTCCAGGGGTGCGGCACTTCGAGGCGCGTGTCGCGGCCCTTGCGGCGCGTGCTGCTGCGCTCGACGCGCAGGTTGCGCACGTGCGAGCGCGCGACCACCTCGCCGCGCTGGTTCGTCCAGTCGCCCCGGTAGTGCTCGATGATCGAGCGCTGGGCGAAGCGCGACTCGTCCCGCTCCTGGATCTCGTCGAAGACGATCGAGGTGCGGATCGTGTCGCCCTCGTAGATGGGCGCGAGCAGCTCCCAGGCGGTGCCGATGTTGTAGCCCATCACCCCGCGCAGGCCGTGCATCGCGTTGCCGAGGTGGATGCGGTAGAGCGCGCCGGGCGGCGCCACCAGGGCGCCGAACGGACCGGAGGCGGCGTACGCCGGGTCCTGCCAGAGCGGGTTGGAGTCGCCGATCGCGCGCGCGAAGATGTCGATCGCCGAGCGGTCGAGCAGGCCCTCGGCCTCCCAGCTGCGGCCGAGCCGCGTGCGGTGCCGGTCCAGCATCTCGTCGCTGAGCACGCCCTCGACCGCCCAGCGCGGCTTCTGCTCCGTCTGCTCCGTCATTGGTCGCCTCCCATGGGTTCGCTGTTGCCTGTTTCTTCGTCGCGGCGGATGCCGCAGGTGACTCGCGCCTTCGCGTTGATCGCTCCGTCCGAGGCATCGCGCAATTCCACGTCGCCGACGGCGAGGCGGCCGCCGCGGCGCAGCAGCCGCGCCTCGGCGATCGTGCGCTCTCCCCGCGCCGAAGAGAGGTAGGAGACGCTCAACTCGAGCGTCGGCCCCGGCCGCTCACCCGGCCTCAGCACGGTGCCGGTGCAGAGCTGCATCGCCGCGTCCGCGAGCGAGGCGACGACACCCCCGTTGAGCGAGTTGCGGACCCCGCGCAGCGGCATCCGCGAGCGCTCGACTGCCAGGCGCGCGTAGCCCTCGCGCAGCTCCTCGACCTCGATGCCGAAGACATCGAAGAGCGGCCCGGCCGCCGTGCCGACGGCGCTCACGAGGCCCCCGCCACCGGCCGCAGCGAGTAGGTGGTCAGCCCGCGCGCCACCAGCTCGCCGCCGGGCGCGCGCGCCTCGAGATCGAGGTGCGTGGAGTAGTCCGCCCAGTCCGCGACGCGCGCGCTCACCTCGACGGCGTCCGGCAGGCCGCCCGGCGTGTCGATGAACGAGAGGTGCAGCTCGGCGGTGCCGTTGGCGAGCTGCACGCCGTCCTCGAGCTGCGAGGTGACGGCGGAGATCGCCGCCAGGTCCGCGGCGATCGTGAGCGAGCTGCGGTACAGCAGCTCGTCGGCGTCTTCGGGGCGATCGACGCGCATCCGCGCGTAGCCGTGCTCGACGCTGTCGCCGCGGATGCCGAGGCGCTGGAGGATCGGGCGCTGCCAGCGGCGCCGCCAGTCGTCGAGGTCGGGAACGGGCACGCTGCTCGCCGCGCCGGGCTACGCGCCCACGCCGTACTGCTCGGCGAAGTCGCGGATCGCGCTGAGGTGCTGCTCCGGCGTGTAGCCCTGCTCCATGGTGCTGATGTGCAGGTGCGTGACGCCCGCGGCCTCCGCCCCTTCGGCCAGCTCGAGCTGCTGGTGCGGGTCGAGGCCCACGACGTGCAGGTTGCTGCTGAGGCCGAGCGTCGAGGGGTCGCGTCCGGCGGCGCGGGCGGCGCCGAAGAACTTCTGCGCCTCGAGGGCGATCCGCTCGGGGTCGCCGCGGTAGGCGCGCGGGACGTGCCAGCCGTCGGCGAGGCGGCCGGCGCGCTCGACGGCGACATCTGCCATCGCGCCGATCCAGATCGGGATCGGGCGCTCGGGCAGCGGGTTCAGCCCGGCCTTGGTGACGCGGTCGAAGTCGCCCTCGAAGCTGATGACGGGCTCGCTCCAGAGCTGCCGCAGCAGCCCGATCTGCTCCTCCATGCGCCGCCCGCGTGTGCGGTAGCTCTCGCCCAACGCCTCGAACTCGACCGAGTTCCAGCCGACACCGACGCCGAGGATCAGCCGCCCGCCGCCCGCGAGGATGTCGATCTGCGCGCACTGCTTGGCGACGAGCGCGGTCTGCCGCTGCGGCAGCACCAGCACGCCGGTCATGAACTCGAGGTTGCTCGTCAGCCCGGCGAGGAAGCCGAACAACACGAACGGCTCGTGGAAGGCGTTCTCGTGCGTGTAGGGCGGCGTGACGCGTCGTCCGTAGGGGCCGAGCCATGCGCCGCCCTCGGGGCGATCGGGGTGTGCGCCGAGGACGTGGTCGTAGGCGACGAGGCGGGTGTAGCCGAGGTCCTCGGCGGCCTGCGCGTAGTCGCGGATCGCGATCGGGTCGGTGCCCATCTCGTTCGTCGGAAAGACGACGCCCAGTTCCATCTCCGCCCCCGTTCCGCGCCAGCGATGCGGCGCGCCGGGATGGTACCGTAGCCGCGGCCCACGAGGGCCGTGAACGTCCGCGAGCGATGGTCGCGGGCGACGCGAGAGGGGTGGGGACTGTGCTGATCGGGCATTTCACGGAGCGGCCCTACCAGGACGAGGAGCACGGCTTCTTCGGCTCCACCACCCGCGAGGCCTACTTCGACCTCGGCCTCAGCAACAAGGACTACGACCCGCGCCTCGGCTCGATGCTCTACCACCGCTACCTCGACGAGAAGCTCGCCGCCGAGGAGGCCGGCTTCGACGCGCTGATGCTCAACGAGCACCACAGCACGCCCGCCTGCATGGGCGGCGTAATGAACGTGGAGGCCGCGATCCTCGCGAGGATCACGAAGAAGCCGCGGATCCTGCTGCTCGGCAACATCCTGCCGATCTGGGAGGACCCGCTCTGGCTCGCCGAGTCGCTGGCCGAGATCGACATGATCTCGCGCGGCCGCCTCGTCACCGGCTGGGTGCACGGCTCGGGGCGCGAGAGCGTCTCGCACAACGCCCAGCCCCCGTTCAACCGCCAGCGCTTCGAGGAGGCGCACGACTTCATCGTCGAGGCCTGGACGAGGCCCGGCCCCTTCCGCTGGGAGGGCGAGCACTACAACTACCGCTACGTGAACCCCTTCACGCGCCCCTACCAGCAGCCGCACCCGCCGATCTGGATTCCCGGCGGCGGCAGCAAGGAAAGCACGGACTGGGCGGCCGCACACCGCTACCCCTACGTGATGCTCGCAACCGCCCCCGAGGCGACGCGCCAGTCCTTCGAGTTCTACGACGAGCACGCCCGCGAGCACGGTTACGAAGCCGGCCCGCAGCACCGCGGCTACCTCTTCAAGGTCCACGTCGAGGCGACCGACGAGCTCGCCTTCGAGGTCGGCCGCAAGTACATCCAGGGGCCGCCCAACCCCTTCCTCGAGGGCAACCAGGGCGGCGTCCATCGCCACCTGCAGAACCTGCCCGGGCTTGCGCCGCGCAACCGCACGATGCCGGCCGCCGCGCTCAACCGCGCCACCGCCTACTCGCGCGGCCTCGCCGCGCCGCCCGAGAGCAGCAAGGAGCTCTCGACGATCGAGCGCTCCGCCGGCACCTACGAGCAGCAAGTCGAGCGCATGACGATCATCACCGGGTCGCCGAAGACGGTGATCGAGAAGCTGCGCTACATCCTCGAACTGCTGCGGCCCGGAACGATCATCCTCTGGGACGGCGAGGGGGCGATGAGCCACGAGGACCAGATGCGCAGCATGAAGCTGATGGGCGAGGAGGTGCTCCCCGCCGTGCGCGAGATCGGGGCCTCGCTGGAGCTGCACAGCCCCTTCGAGGTGAATCCCGCAACGAACCAGCCCGTCGAGGTCGCCGCGACCTAGCGGCGAACGACGCGAGCGCCGCGGGCCGGGGCTGCCTCGATGCGCTGTCTACGCGCGCAGGGCGTCCACGTCGAAGTCGTCCGGTACGGGCACCACGACCGAACGCCGCGGCAACTCGACCGTGCGGGTGATGTGGCCGCGGCCCGTCAGGTCGTCGGCCAGCAGCACGTCGCCGGGGCCGAGCTGGCGCTTCGTGCCGTCGCCGCACTCCATCTCGGCCCGGCCGGCGACGTTGATCACGAACTGGCGGCGAGGCGCGACGTGCCAGTCCATCACGTTCTCGACATCGGCCTCGCGCATGCTGATGCTCTCCGCCGGGAGGTGCTCCGTGCGCTTGCCGAGCCCCATCGCCGCCGTGAAGTTGATCTCGATGTCCTCGAAGTGCGATTCGCCGTCGTCGCCGGTGTAGATGCGCGTGATCCGCATCGTGTCGTACCCCCTCGCTGCCTGCGCTCTGCGCCGCGCGCCATGCTAGCAGCCGCGAGATCGGAGCCCCGATGAGCCTCGCCGACGCGCTGCGCCGCCGCCGCTCGATCCGCGGCCTGCAGGGCCCGCCGCTCAGCCGCGAGGAGATCGAGGCGCTGGTCGAGCTGGCGCTGCTTGCGCCCGCCCCGCACCACACGCGCCCCTGGCGCTTCGCCTCGATCTCGCAGCAGCGCCGCGCCGAGCTGGCCGCTGCGATGGGCGCGGCCTGGGAGGCGGACATGGTCCGCGACGGCCTCGACGAGGCCGTGCGCCGCCGCGCTCTCGAGCGCTCGCGCGGCCGCATCGAGGGCGCCCCGACGCTGCTGCTCGGCTGCCTCGTCGGCGAAGGGCTGAACGTCTACCCGGACGAGCAGCGCACCCGCGCCGAGTGGACGATGGCGGCGCACTCCTTCGGCGCGGCGCTGCAGAACCTGCTGCTCGAGGCCAGCGAGCGTGGCCTCGGCGCCTACTGGATGGCCGCGCCGCTGTACACGCCCGACGAGGTGCGCCGCGTGCTCGAACTGCCCGAGGACTGGCGGCCGCAGGCGTTCATCGCGCTCGGCCGCCGCCGCGACGACTATCGCCCGTTCGACCGCCCGTCGCCCGACCTCGGCGGCAGCCTGATCGAGCGCTGACGCCTCGCGAGACAAGCGCCGCTGGGTGCTAGGCTCACGCGCGAGGAAAGGGGGCGCCGTGCTGCAGAGCCTGATGAGCGACGACCATCCCCTCACGCTCGCCATGCTGTTCGAGCGCGCCGCGACCCAGTTCCCCGGCAACGAGCTGGTCAGCCGCTTCCCCGACGGCAGTATCCACCGCTACACCTACGCCGACTTCGCGCGCCGCACGAGGAAGCTCGCGAACGCCCTCGCGACGCTCGGCATCGAGCCCGGCGACCGGGTGGCGACGCTCTGCTGGAACGAGCACCGCCACCTCGAGCTCTACTTCGCCGTGCCGCTGAGCGGCGCGGTGGTGCATACGCTCAACGCGCGCCTGCACCCGGACGAGCTGACCTACATCGTCAACGACGCCGCCGACAGTGTGCTCTTCGTCCACAGCTCGCTGCTCGACGCCTTCGAGGAGATCCGCGACCGCGTCTCCGTGGAGCACGTGATCGTGATCCCCGACGACGGCCCCACGCCCGAGGGCTACCGCGACTACGAGGAGCTGATCGCGGACGAGCCCGAGGAGTTCGAGCCGCCCCCGCTGGAGGAGCGGCAGGCCTCGGGGATGTGCCACACCTCGGGGACCACGGGCCGCCCCAAGGGCGTGCTCTACAGCCACCGCTCGACGACGCTGCTGGCGCTGATGAGCTGCATGACGGACACCGCCGGCGTCCACGAGCGCGACTCGGTCCTGCCGGTGGTGCCGATGTACCACGCGAACGCCTGGGGCCTCCCCTACGCCGCGACCTACGCGGGCGCGAAGCAGGTCTTCCCCGGCCGCGACCTCAGCGCCGAGTCCCTGCTGCGCCTCTTCGCCGACGAGGGCGTCACCCTCACCGGCGGCGTGCCGACCGTCTTCCTCGACGTGTTGCGCACGCTCGACGAGCGGCCCGGCGAGTGGGACCTGTCCGCGATGCGCTCGATGCTGATCGGCGGCTCGGCCGCGCCGCCCTCGCTGATCGAGGGCTTCGACCGCCACGGCCTGCACGTCACGCACGCCTGGGGCATGACCGAGATGAACCCGCTCGGCAGCATCGCCAACCTCAAGCGTGCGCACGATGGTCTCGACGAGGCCGCGACCATGGACGCCCGCGCCCGGCAGGGCCACGCGCAGCCGCTGATCCAGTTCCGCCACGTCGCCGAGGACGGCACCGTGCAGCCCTGGGACGGGGTGGCCCTCGGCGAGTTGCAGGTGCGAGGGCCGACGATCGCGCGCGCCTACTACGGCGTCGATCGCGCCGACGACTTCGTCGGCGACGGCTGGTTCCGCACCGGCGACATCGTGACGATCGACGAGCACGGCTCGATCCTGATCGCCGACCGCGCGCGCGACGTCGTGAAGTCCGGCGGCGAGTGGATCAGCAGCGTCGCGCTCGAGAACGCGCTGATGGCGCACCCCGGCGTCGTCGAGGCGGCCGTCTTCGCCGCCGAGGACGAGCGCTGGGGCGAGCGCCCGCTGGCCGCCGTCGTCTGCGCGCCGGGTGCGAGCGTCAGCGGCGAGGAGCTGCGCGCGTTCATCGAGCCGCAGTTCCTGCGCTGGTGGTTGCCCGCCGAGTTCATCCGCGTCGACGCGGTGCCGAAGACCTCGACGGGCAAGTTCGACAAGGTCGCGCTTCGCGAGCGCTACGGGCGGCGACTGATCGAGGGCGCGCAGTAGCGCGAGGCGGGCGACGTGGACACGCGAATCCTCGACTGGGACGACGTGCAGGGCCTGCTCGCGGCGCTCGGCGATCGCCTCGCCGAGGACGCCGTCGTCTGGGGCGTGCCGCGCGGCGGCAGCCACGTCTCGTCGATGCTCAGCGCGCGCGGCGTCCCGGTCGCACTCTCCCCCGAGGAGGCGACGATCGCCGTCGACGACGTGATCGACACCGGGAGGACCGCCGAGCGGGTGCGCCGCCGCTACGGCATCGAAACGCTGGCGCTGGTCACCCGCCACGAGGGCGAGCCCTACTACCTCTTCCCCTGGGAGCGCGCGGGTCTGGACTCCGGGCTGGACGCCGATGCCCGCGACCACGTCACGCGGCTGCTGCTGCTGCTCGGCGACGAGCCGCAGCGCGCCGAACTGCAGGACACGCCCGACCGCGTCGTCGAGTCGTGGAAGACGCTCTACGCCGGCTACCGCTCCGACCCGGTCGACCTCCGCGCCTCGCTCAACTGGTTCAGCGAGGTGACGCCGGAGCTGGTCGTCGTGCGCGACATCGCATTCCTCAGCACCTGCGAGGAGCACCTGCTGCCCTTCTTCGGCACGGTCGGCCTCGCCTACCTGCCGAACGACCGTGCGCTCGGCGAGAGCAAGCTGCACCAGGTCGTGAGCGTCGTGAGCCGCAGGCTGCAGAGCCAGCAGCGCATGACACGCGAGATCGGCGAGGTGCTGTTCGACGCCGAGCGCACGCGCGGCGTCGCCGTCCACTCCCGCGCAACGCACCTCTGCTTCGCCGCCCTCGGCGCCGAGCGCGAGGGCGTAACCGTCGAGGAGACCTGGCTGTCCGGCGCCTTCGAGACGGACGCGCAGACGCGCTCCCGCTTCCTCGACGCGATCGGCGGCGACGAGGTCTGAGCCACAGCCCTACGCGAACCCGCGGCGTGCGAGGAAGCGCGGGTTGCTGACCTGCGTCGCACCGAGCGAGCGGGCGCGCAGCCAGGCGGCGAGGGCGTCCCGCTCCGGGCCCGCGTCATAGCGGCCGGCGCGGATGGCCGAGGCGAGCCGCGCTTCGGCGTCGTGCAGGGCGGCTCGCACGTCCTCGTCCCCGGCAGCCGGCGCGCCCTCGATGGCTGCGAGGGCGGCGAGGGCGCGGCGAGCGGGCGCCTCGCCGGCCTCCAACTCCCGCGCGGCGATGCCCATCGCGTTGTCGGCCATCAGCAGGGCGTAGCGCTGCGCCCCGGGGACGTGCGGTGCAAGGTCGTCCATGAGCGCGCCTCGTGCCGCTTCCAGCAGCGCCGCGCCGTCGAGCGGGTCGCGCGCCCTGGGCGTGTCCTCCGAGGCTGGCGACGGCGCTGCCGCCGTGTCGGCGCCGCTGCCGTAGTCGCCGCGCTCGCCCTCCTCGATCAGCGTCAGGATCTCCAACTCGACCTCGTCGACGATGCGGCCGGTGAGCGCGAGTTCGAGCGAGGGCTGGCGGCCGCTGCTGTGGCGCTCGCCCTGGTGGATCGCGATCACGGCCCAGCGGACGTGCGCCATCACCTCCCAGTAGTGGAGCGCCCTCGGCGGCAGTGCCCGCCCGTAGCCGCGCGCGAAGTCGGCGAGGTCGCCGAGGCCACCGGCGCGGCGGTCGTAGCGGTTGAAGCGCCAGGCGCGGGCGCTCAACCAGCCGGGGTCCTCGAGCGAGTCGCCCCAGCGCGCGAACTCCCAGTCGAGGACGCCGCGCAGCCCGTTCTCGCCGACGATGAAGTTGCCGGTCCGGTAGTCGCTGTGGACCAGCACCAGGCGCTCCGTCTCGGGCGCCTCACGCTCCAGCCAGCGCAGCCCCCACTCGAGTGCGGGCCGCGGCTTCGGGTGAGCGTCGAGGGCGGCCCGGTACTCGGCGACGGCGGCCAGCGCCGGGCTCGGCTCGGGGACGGGCAGCCACTCCAGCCCGGCCCGCCCGGGCTCGATCGTCTGGATGCGCGCGAGCTCCTCGCCGAGCCGTTCGAGCAGCGCGGGGCGCGGCCCCCCCAGCGTCTCGTCGCGCACCAGCAGGTGCCCCGCCGCGACGCCCTCGACGAAGCGCCAGATCGAGAAGGCGCGTCCCAGCACCGAGCCGTCCGCCTGCCAGAGCGGCTCGGGCACGGCGACGCCGGCCTCGAAGGCCGCGCGTGCGATCGAGAACTCCTCGGCGACGCTGTGACTCTCCTCCAGCGTCGCGTCCCCCTCCGCGCGCAGCACGAGGGCAACCGGCTCTCCGGCGAGCGGGCCGCCCTCGAAGGCCACGTCGATCCGCCAGTGCTGGTGGATTGCCCCGCCCGCAAGCGTCGTCGTGTCCTCGATGCTGGCGCGCTCGGCCCCGGCTGCCGCGGCGGCCAGCCAGGCCGCGAGGGCGTCGCGTGTCGCCTCGTCGGCGAGGTCGAGCGGCGGCGTGGCCGCGCTCACTGCCAGCTCCAGAAGTCGTGGTCCTCCTGCATGTAGAGCCGGGCCAGCACCATCTTGTGCACCTCGGAGGCGCCGTCGACGAGCCGTGCCTGGCGCGCGTAGCGGTACATCCACTCCAGCGGCGTGTCCTTCGAGTAGCCGCGCGCCCCGCAGAGCTGGATCGCGGTGTCGACGGCCTTGTGCAGCGTCTCGGAGACGTGGATCTTCGCCATCGAGACGTCCTGGCGCGCGAAGTCGCCCTGGTCGAGCCGCCAGGCGGCGCGCATCGTGAGCAGGCGGCCGACCTCGATCGCCATCGCGACCTCGCCGAGCATCCACTGCACGCCCTCGTGCTCGTGCAGCTTCTGCCCGAAGCTTTCGCGCTCGCGCACGTAGTCGGCGGCGATCGACATCGCGCGCTGCGCCATGCCGAGCCAGCGCATGCAGTGCGTCAGGCGCGCCGTCCCGAGGCGGATCTGTGTCGCCTTCAGCCCCTCGCCGACCTCCATCAGCCGCTGGTCGTCGGGGACCACGAGGTCGTCGAAGCGCAGCTCGCAGTGCCCGCCGTGCTCCTCGGGGCCCATGATCGGGATGCGCCGCTCGATCTCCCAGCCGGGCTGACCGGCGTCGAAGAGGAAGGCGGTCAGGCCGCGGCGCTCGTCGTCGCCGGTGCGCGCGACGAGGATGAAGTGCTGCGCCTCGGCCCCGCCGGTGATGAACCACTTGCGGCCGTTGATGCGCCAGTGGTCGCCGTCGCGCTCGGCGGTGGTCAGCATCATCGAGGGGTCCGAGCCGGAGCCGGGCGCGGGCTCGGTCATCGCGAACGCCGAGCGCACGCGGCCCTCGATGATCGGGTCGAGCCAGCGCTCCTTCTGCGCCTCCGTGCCGACGCGTTCGAGCAGGATCATGTTGCCGTCGTCGGGGGCGGCGCAGTTGAAGCAGACCGGGCCGAACAGCGCGCGGCCCATCTCCTCGTAGCAGGCCGCCATGCCCGCCACGCCGAGGCCGAGCCCGCCGCGCTCGCGCGGCATCTGAGGCGCCCACAGGCCCTGCGCCTTGACCTCGGCGCGCACGTCCTCGAGCAGGTCGAGGCGGATGTTCTCGTGCTCGTCCCAGGAGTCCGGGTCGGCTTCGAGGGGGATGATGCGGGCGTGCGTGAAGTCCCGGATGCGGCGGCGCAACTCGTCCACCTCCGGCGAGAGCGTGAAGTCCACCGCCTGCCTCCTTGCGATCGCGGGTCGCCCGCGAAGATAGCGCAGCGCGTCCGCCCGCGGCGCGCCGCCCTCGGCAGGGCCGCGGCGCGAACGTACAATCGACAGTGCTCATTGACGCGCGCCCCGAGGGCGCGTGGTTGCGTGAGGACGCGACGATGACGACGAACCCGTATCGCGAGCTGCCGGCGATCGAGCGCCTGCTGGCGCATCCGCGCGTCGCGCCGCTCGCCGAGCGCCACGGCCACGAGGCGATCGTGCGCGTCGCCCGCGAGGTCCTCGACGACTACCGCGCGGCGATCGAGCGCTCGGGCGCGCTGCCCGAGCAGCCGGCCGCCGAGGCGGTCGCCGACCGCGCCGCGAGCTTGGAGCCGAGCCTGCGCCGCGTCGTCAACGCGAGCGGCGTGATCATCCACACCAACCTCGGGCGCGCCCCGCTCTCGGACGCGACGATCGCGGCGATGGCCGCCGCCTCCGAGGGCTACTCGAACCTCGAGTTCGACCTCGAGGCCGGGGCGCGCGGATCGCGCTTCAGCCACCTCGCCGAGCTGCTCGCGCGCGTGACCGGCGCCGAGGCCGGCATTGCGGTCAACAACAACGCCTCGGCGCTGCTGCTGGCGCTCTCCGCGCTCTGCGCCGGCGGCGAGGTGGTGATCGCGCGCGGCCAGCTCGTCGAGATCGGCGGCGGCTTCCGCATTCCCGACGTGATGCGCCAGTCCGGCGCCACCCTCGTCGAGGTCGGCACGACCAACCGCACCTACCTGCGCGACTACGCCGAGGCGATCAGCGAGCGCACCGTCGCGCTGCTGCGCGTCCACGCCTCGAACTTCCGCGTCGTCGGCTTCACCGAGGAGACGCCGCTCCCGGCGCTGGCCTCGCTCGCCCGCGAGCGCGGGCTGCTGCTGATTGACGACCTCGGCAGCGGGGCTTTGCTCGATCCTCGCGAGTACGGTCTGGGCGAGGAGCCGCTCGTGCGCGACTCGATCGAGGCCGGGGTGGACGTGGCGCTGTTCTCCGGCGACAAGCTGATCGGCGGACCGCAGGCGGGCGTCGCCGTCGGGCGCGAGGGCGCGATCGGCGCGATGCAGCGCCACCCGCTCGCGCGCGCGGTGCGCATGGACAAGGCCTCGATCGCCGGGCTGGCCGCCACCCTCGGCCACTACGCACGCGGCGAGGCCATCGAGGAGATCCCGATCTGGCGCATGATCGCCGCACCGCCCGACGCGCTGCGGCGGCGCGCCCGCCGCTGGGCGCGCGCCTGCGGCGACGCGGCGGACGCCTCCCTCGACACGGCGCGCTCGATGATCGGCGGCGGCTCGCTGCCGGGCGAGGGCCTCGAGTCGCCGGTCTGCGCGATCGCCGCGCCGCCTAACGGTGCCGACGCCTTCGCCGCCGCCCTGCGCGCCGCCGACCCGCCGATCGTCGCGCGCATCGAGCGCGGATCGGTGCTGCTCGACCCGCGCACGGTCGAGCCTGCCGACGACCGGCACGTCGCCGGCTCGCTGGGCGCACTCTGCCACCCCGGCGAGGGCGGTTCGGAGCAGTCCGCTGGACGATAAGGCGCTCGCCGTCCTCGAGTTCCCGGCGATCCGGGAGCGGCTCGCTCGCGCGACGTCGTTCTCCGCCGGGCGCGAGCTGGCGCTGGCGCTGCGCCCCGTCGCCGACCGCGATCGCGCCGTCCGCCGCCAGCGCGAGACCGCCGAGGCGGTGCGGCTGCGCACCCTGCGCGTCGAGGTCGGGCTGGGCGGCGTGCGCGACGTGCGCGCCCCGGCGCGCGCGGCGGGACGCGGGCAGGTGCTCGCGCCCTCGGAGCTGCTGGAGATCGGCGACCTCGCGAGGGCCTCGACGCGGCTGCGGCGCACCTTCGCGCGCGTGCGCCAGGAAACGCCGCTGCTCTCGACGCGCGCCGCCGGGCTCGCCGACCTCGAGGCGCTGCGTGGGCTGATCGCCGCCGCCGTCGACGAGCGCGGCGAGGTGCGCGACTCGGCGAGCCGTGAGCTCGAGGCGATCCGCCGCGAGCGCGACGCCGTACACGGCCGCCTGCAGCAGCGCATGGAGGCGCTGCTGCGCTCCTCGGCGCTGCGGCCCGCGCTGCAGGACCCGATCGTCACGCTGCGCGACGGGCGCTACGTGCTACCCGTGCGCGCCGAGTCACGCAGCGCCGTGCCCGGCATCGTCCACGACACCTCCGCCTCCGGCGCGACGATCTACGTCGAGCCGCTCGCCGTGATCGACCTCGGCAACCGCTGGCGCGAACTGCAGGCGCAGGAACGCCACGAGATCGAGCGCATCATGCGCGCCCTCTCCGAGGCCGCCGGCGAGGCCGAGCACGAGCTGGTCGACGCCGTCGAGCGCCTCGCGAGGATCGACCTCGCGCTGGCGAAGGCGAGCCTCGCCGCGGAGATCGGCGCCGACGACCTGACCGAGGCGGGCAGCGACGTCCCTTGGCTCGTCGAGGCCCCCGCCACGCTGCACCTCGTCGAGGCGCGGCACCCGCTGCTCGAGGGCGAGGTCGTGCCCGTCACCATCGAGGCGGGCGGCGAGACGAACGCGCTGCTGATCACCGGGCCGAACACCGGCGGCAAGACCGTTGCGCTCAAGACCGCCGGCCTGCTCTCGCTGATGGCGCTCGCCGGCCTGCCCGTCCCCGCCGACGAGGGCACCCGCATCCCCGTCTACGACGCCGTCTTCGCCGACATCGGCGACGAGCAGTCGATCGAGCAGTCGCTCTCGACGTTCTCGGGCCACGTGACCGCGATCATCGACATCCTCGAACGCGCCGGGGAGCGCTCCCTCGTGCTGCTCGACGAATTGGGTGCCGGCACCGACCCGACCGAGGGCGCGGCGCTCGCGATCGCCATCGTCGGGCGGCTGATCGAGGCGGGCGCGACGCTGGTCGCGACCACGCACCACAGCGAGCTCAAGCTGTTCGCGCACCGCGACCCGGCGGTGCGCAACGCCTCGGTCGAGTTCGACGTGGAGACGCTGGCGCCGACCTACCGGCTGCGCATCGGCGTGCCGGGCCAGTCCAACGCGCTCGCCATAGCCGAGCGCTTGGGCATGCCCGGCGCGATCGTCGAGGCCGCGCGCGAAGGCCTGTCGCACGAGCAGCGCGACCTCGAGGCAGTGCTCGGCGACCTGCGCACGCAGCTCAGCGCCGCCGAGGACCGCGCCGCCCGCGCCGCCGCCGATCGCGACGCCGCCGAGGAGCTGCGCGCCGACCTCGAGCAGCAGCTCGCGGCGCTGGCCGACGAGGGCGAGCGGCTGCGCGCCGAGTCGCGCGAGCGTGTCCGCGAGGAGGTGCGCGACGCCGAGCGGATGCTGCAACGCGCGCGCCGCGAGGTGGAGTCGGCGCGCCTCGAGCAGGCGGCCGCCGACCTCGACCGCGCCCGCGAGGCCGCCGCGGCGCTCGCTCCCGAGCCGCCGCCGGAGCCGAAGCCGAGCGACGACTCGCCCGCCCCTCGGGAGCGGGTCGCGGCGAGGGCACCGCGCACGCTGCCGGTCCCGGAGGTCGGCTCGCACGTCTGGCTGCGCGGCATCGGGTCGCCGGGCGAGGCGCTGAGCGAACCGGACGAGGCGGGCGAGTTCCAGGTGCAGCTCGGCGCGCTGCGCACGCGCGTGCGCCTCGCCCAGGTCGAGCGCATCGAGCAGCCCGACGGCGAGGTGATCATCGCGGTGCGCACCCCGCCCGCACCGAGCGCCCCCGAGCAGATCGAGATCCGCGGCCAGATCGTCGCCGAGGCGTTGCCCTCGGTGGAGGCGTTCCTCGACGACGCAGCGCGCGCTGGCCGCGAGCGCGTGCGCATCATCCACGGCAAGGGCACCGGCGCGCTGCGCCGCGCCGTCCGCGAGCTGCTCGACGGCCACCCCCTGGTCACCGCCTACGAAACCGCCACGCGCCAGGAAGGCGGCGACGGCGTCACCGTCGCCCTCCTCGCCGCGGTGCGATAGCTCGTACGCCTTCCCACGCGTAACGGCCCCAAGTCATACACGTCTCACACACCTGCCGTACGCCGTGAGGCGCATCATGGATGTGCACGCTGCGGCGCGGCGCAGCGGCTGACGAGGCCGGTCATGAGTAGCCGCCACCTCACGCTGACGCTCGGCGCGCTCGTGCTGGGCCTCGCCTCGCTCGCGCTCGCGGCCTGCTCGGAGGCCGGGCCGCCGCCCTCGGCGACCGCCACCCCGACCGCACCTCCCTCCATCGCCACAGGCACGTCCGCGCCGCCCGCGACTCCCACCGCGACGCCGACCGCGACCGCGACGCCGACGTCGACCGCGACTCCGACGTCGACCGCGACGCCGACGGCCACCGCCACGCCCACGCCGGGAACCTGCACGCAGACGACGCTCGGCGTCGATCCCGCCACCAACACCGCGCTGGCCGCGGACTGCGCTGCCCTGCTGGCGGCCAAGGACGTGCTGAGGGGCACGGCGACGCTCAACTGGAGCGCGGACGCCACCATGACGAGCTGGGACGGAGTGAGCCTGGGCGGCACGCCGCGGCGTGTGAGCGGCCTCAACCTGGACTCGCGCGGCCTCACGGGCTCGATCCCCGCAGGGCTCGGCAGCGTCGCCGGGCTCAAGACCCTCGCCCTGTCCGGCAACCAGTTGACCGGGACGATCCCGACCGAGCTGGGCAATCTCGCGAACCTGAACAACCTCTGGCTGCGGGACAACCAGCTGAGCGGCAAGATCCCCACGCAGCTGGGGCAGCTGACGCTGCTGCGCGAGCTGCTCCTGTCCGGCAATCAGTTCAGGGGGGCGATCCCGTCGCAGTTCGGCGACCTCACGCTGCTGAGGCGGCTGGGGCTGAACCACAACCTGCTGACGGGCTACGTGCCGGAGGAGCTGGCGAACCTGACCGCGCTGACGCACGTAACCATCTCCGGCAACACGCTCAACGGCTGCGTGCCGGGAGTGTGGGCGGACGTGCCCAACAACGACCTCGAGACGCTCGGGCTGCCCTACTGCGGCATCACGCTCAGCTACGACACGTACGACACGACGGGCGCGGTGACCGAGACGGGCAGCTACGCCTTCCTGACCGAGGCCGACGACGGCGCGATGACCGCCGTCAGCACTTACGAAGGCCTGCGCGACGGCACGACCAGCGCCCTGCTCATCCACAAGTCCGACGCCGGCGGCGCCTCGCGAACGAAGTTCTACGACGCCGTGGAGGCGGGCGACCTCTTCGAGTGGAAGGAGGCCGACGACTGCTTCGTGCGCTACACGGTCAGCGAGGTCAAGCCCGACCCGGCCGGGACCGTGCCCAGGAAGTCGCTCGGGGTGGAGTCGATCGCGTACGCCTTCACGGGCTGCAGCGGGGCGGTCGCCAGCAGTTCGACTGCCAGCGTCACCTGGGGCGCGCTGCCCAACCTCGGCGGGACCTCGCTGACCGCGCCAATCGTGCAGGGCCCCTTCCAGCTCGTCCCCGCCGGCTGGACCGGCGCCACGAAGCCGGTGGGCCCGCGGTTCCCGAGGCGCTCCACGGTCCCGCTCGCGGAGACGACGAGCCTGGCCGAGGCGCGCACGTTCCCGCACTGGCGCGAGCCGAAGCTGCCGGAGGGCTGGACGTTCACCTACGCCTGGAGCGGCGATGAAGCCGAGGTGGGGTATTTCGAGGCGTACTACGACGGCTTCCGCCTCGTCGTCTCCGCCTCCGGAATCAATGCGAAGTACTCACCGGTACTGGCCAGTGAGACCTACACCAATAACGGCAGCCAGACCAGCGTCCGCGAGACGCTGCAGATCGCGGGCCGGCCCGCGCGGGTGCACCGCAGCATCACCCAGAGGCAGTTCCCCCAGTCGCTGCTCGTGTGGGACGAGGCGACGGGCGTGCTCTACATGCTGCGTGGATCCCCCAACATGGCTACGCTGATCGCGTTCGCCGAGAGCATGTTCGAGTAGCGCCATGCCGTACGGAGTATTCTCGGCGCTCGCCGCCGTCGCACTGCTCGCGCTGACGCTCGCGCTGCCCGCGCCACTGGCGGATGCCGATGCGCGGAGTGGCGCGGCGCCCGCCTACGAGATCGAGGTGCTGCCCGGCGTCATCGACAGCGACCCGATGAACGAGAAGCGCTGGAGCATCGATGCGGCGGGCAACGCCACCATGACGGCGGCGGGGAGCAGTAGTCGGCGCCGCCGGAACACCCGCCGTCCGGTAGCCCTCGCAACGGCCAAGGCGCCCACCCCATTGCGTTGACGCTATCGGGGTGCGGGTGGACGATGATCGCGCCGATTGAGCCGACCTGAATCCCCGTCCCCGGAGGCACCGTGAACCTGCGTACGCCGGGTCCGATTCCCGTTCCCGCGGAAGTCGTCGAGGCCGGCTCGGCCCCCATGATCAACCATCGCGGCCCCGAGTTCGCCGAGCTGATCGGCGAGATCCACGAGGGCCTGCGCTACGCCTATCGCACCACCAACGACGTGCTCACGCTGACCGGCTCCGGCACCTCCGGTATGGAGGCCGCCGTCGTCAACCACGTCGGTCCGGGCGACCGCGTGCTGGTCGTGACGATCGGCGTCTTCGGCGAGCGCTTCCTGGAGCTGATCCGTATCTACGGCGGCGACCCGGTGCATCTCGGCTTCGTCTACGGCAGCGCCGCCGACCCGGCACGGATCGACGACGCCCTCGCCGCGGACCCCGAGATCCGCGCCGTGCTCGTGACGCACAACGAGACCTCCACGGGCGTGACCAACCCGCTCGAGGAGATCGCGCAGGTCGTCCGCAAGCACGACCGGCTGCTGATCGTCGACGCCATCTCCTCGCTCTCCTCGATCCCGCTCGAGACGGACGCGTGGGGCCTCGACGTGGTCGTGTCCGGCTCGCAGAAGGGCTGGATGACGGCGCCGGGGCTCGCCTTCGTGAGCGTCAGCGATCGCGCCTGGGAGGCGCAGGATCGCTGCACCACGCCTCGCATGTACCTCGACCTGCGCCGCGCGCAGCGCTCGCAGGAGGCGGGTCAGACGCCCTGGACGCCGGCGATCTCGCTGATGTTCCAGCTGCGGCAGGCGCTGCGCATGCTGCGCGCCGAGGGCATGGAGGCGGTCTGGGCGCGCCACCACGCGACCGCCTCGCGCGTCCGCGCCGGCCTCGAGGCGCTGGGCCTCGAGCTCTACGCCGCCGAGGGCTTCCGCTCCGACACCGTGACCGCCATGCTGCCGCCCGAGGGCATCTCCGCCGACGAGATCCGCGCGCTCGCCCGCACGGACTACGACACCGTCTTCGCAGGCGGGCAGGCCAGCCTCGGAGGCAAGATCATCCGCTTCGGCCACCTCGGCTACACCACCGACGAGGATGTCGCAGGAGGCCTCGAGGCGCTGCGCGGCAGCCTCGCGAAGCTCGGCCACGCCGTGCCGGCGGCGGCCGGCGGGTAGCGCGCGGACGCAACGGGAGGACGCCGGATGGCGACCGTCCTCGTCGCCGACCAGATCGCCGAACAGGGCATCGCGCGCCTGCGGGAACGTCACGACACCGTCGTCCGCACCGGCCTGAGCGAGGACGAACTCGTCGAGGCCGTCGCCGACGTTGCCGGCATCATCGTGCGCAGCCAGACCCAGGTCACCGAGCGCGTCATCGAGGCCGCCCCGCAGCTCGAGGTGATCGGCCGCGCCGGCGTCGGCGTGGACAACATCGACCTCGACGCGGCTACGGCGCGCGGCGTCGTCGTCGTCAACGCACCGCTGTCCAACACCATGTCCGCCATCGAGCACGCCTTCGCGATGCTGCTCGCCGTCGCGCGCAACGTGCCGCAGGGCCACGCCTCGCTGCGCGAGGGGCGCTGGGAGCGCAGCAGACTGCAGGGCGTCGAGCTGGCCGGGCACACGCTCGGTGTCGTCGGCCTCGGGCGGATCGGCTCGGGCGTGGCGCAGCGCGCGCGCGCCTTCGAGATGCGCGTCCTCGCCCACGACCCGTTCGTCTCCAGCGAGCGCGCGGCCTCACTCGGCGTCGAGCTCGTCTCGCTCGACGAGCTGCTGGAGCAGTCCGACTTCGTGACGCTGCACACCGCGCTGCACGAGGGCACGCGCGGCCTGATTGGCAGCGAGCAACTGGCGCGCATGAAGCCCGGCGCCTACCTCGTGAATACCGCGCGCGGCGCGCTCGTCGACGAGCAGGCGCTGCACGAGGCCGTCGAGGGCGGCGTGATCGCGGGGGCCGCCATCGACGTGTTCAGCGAGGAGCCGGCCATCGGCAACGTGCTCACGACCACCACCGGCGTCGTCGTGACGCCGCACCTCGCCGCCTCGACGGCCGAGGCGCAGGACCGCGCCGCCGTCGAGGTGGTCGACGAGGTGCTGGCGGTGCTCGCGGGGCGGCCCGCCCGCTTCGCCGTCAACGCGCCGCTGGTGGACCCGGAGACGATGGCGATCATCGGCCCCTACCTCGACGCCGCCGAGGTCGCCGCGAGCGTCGCGTCCCAGCTCCAGGGCGGCCAGCTCGCGCAGCTGCGCATCGACTACCTCGGCGAGATTGCCAACCACGAGGTGGGCCCGCTGCGGGCGGCCGCGATCGTCGGCGTGCTGGAGCCCGTCTCGCACGGCAAGGTCACGATCGTGAACGCCGACCAGGAGGCGCGGCAGCACGGCATCGGCATCGTCGAGGACCGCGGGGCGGCGCGTGAGCCCTACGCCAACCTCGTGGTCGTGCGCGTCATCTCGGACAGCGGCTCCACCGGCGTCGCTGCCACGCACACGCAGGCCGGCGTGCGCATCGTCGGCATCGACGGCTTCGAGGTGGAGATCGCGCCGGGCGCGGCGCCCTACGTGCTGGCGGTGGAGAACGTGGACCGGCCCGGCATGGTCGGGCGCGTCGGCAGTCTGCTCGGCGACTGGTCGATCAACATCAACTTCATGTCCGTGGCCAGCGGCGACGAGGGCCGCGCGCTGATGGTGCTCGGCATCGACCGCCCGCTGACGGCCTCGGAGCGCGCCGCCCTCGAGACGCTCGACGCTATCTCCGCCGTGCGGCTGATCAACCTGACGTAGCCCCGCGGCCGGCCCGCGAATCAGTCGAGGCGGTTGAGGACCATCCCGGTCGCGAGCTTCGGGTAGAAGTAGGTCGCCTTCTGCGGCATCACCCCACCGGCGCCCGCCATCGCGACGACCCGATCGACGCTCGGCGGATTGACGAGGAAGGCGAGACGGCCCGGCTCGGCCCGCACCCACTCCCGGGCGTGTCCGGCGTCCTCGCTGAACTGCACGCGCCCGGCGCGCAGCTCCGCGGCGTCGATGCCGATCAGCGGCTCGAGGATCGTCTGGTTGAGGATCTGCGCGTCGAGGGCGCGTGACGCCGCGGACCACTCGGCGGGCATCAGCGCGTCGATCTCCTCGGGCGAGCGAGGCCGCAGCAGGTGCAGTCCGCCGCCCGGGAGCCCGATGACGCCGAATGTGCCCGGCTGCGACGCCTCCGCCTGCACGGCCTCCCAGAGCCGCCCGGCGGCCTCGGGGCCCGCGCCGCCCGCCGCGAACGGCTCGATGTCGTAGTGGGCCTCGAGGCCTCCGACGAAACTCGCGGACACATCCACGCCGGGCACGAGGCGGTGCGTGGGGAAGATGTCGAGGCCCGGAGCGTTCGCCGGGACGAGGCAAGCGAGCATCCAGCGGCGGCCCTCTTCATCGCGGCCTTCGAGGTGTTCGAGCGCCGTCTCGTAGCGGTGGTGGCCGTCGGCGATCGTGACCGGCGCCGCCGCGGCCGCCTCGACGAGCCGCGCGATCTCCGAGGGGTCGTCGATCACCCAGAGCCGGTGCTCGTCGCCGCGGCCGTCCGTGGCGGCGAAGGCCGGCTCGCGCGCGGCGACCTCCGCGAGCAGCGTCGTGGCGTCCATGTTCGCGCCGGAGATCACGAGGATCGGGCTCACGTTCGCCTGGGTCGCCTCCATGAGCGCCAGCCGCTCCGCCTTCGGCGCGGCCATCGTGCGCTCGTGCGGCAGCACCTCGCCGACCTCGTAGGGGGTCAGGCGCAGCCGCGCGAAGTAGCCCCGCCGCACGCGCGGCGGGCCGGCGTCGCCCTCGATGCGGGTGCGCTGCTCGTAGGCGTAGAGCGCGGGCGCGGACTCGCGCAGCAGGACGCCCTCGGCCTCCCAGGCGCGCAGCGCCGCCGCCGCCGCCTCGAAGCGCTCGTCGCCTCCGCGCGGCGCCTCGACCCGGCCGATGTTGTAGGGCGAGCTGGCGTGCAGGGCGGCCACCTGGTCCTCGTCGACCACGTCGTAGGGCGGAGCGATGACGGCGTCGGGATCGACGCGCGAGGGGTCGTAGCGGAGCCCGCGAAAGGGGGCGATCTCGACGATGGGAGGTCTCCTCGATTGTGCCGGGGTAGCCGCTCCCGGCGGGCCGCGGTTAGGCTGCGGCGGAGCGTTCTCCGGGCCACAGTGCGCCCGCGTGGAAGGTATTGCTGATCACATTCGAGCGCTACTGCATCTTCTGCCGGATCATCGCCGGCCAGGCCCCGGCCGACGTGCTCCACGACTCCGAGCGCGTGATCGTCTTCCGCAACCAGCTGCGCTGGGTGCCGGTGATGCTGCTCGCCGTGCCCAAGGAGCACATGACCCAGGAGCAGCTCTGGGAGAGCGACCTGCTCGCCGAGGTGGGGCGCGTCGCCTCGGAAGTGGGGCGCGAGCACTGCCCGAACGGCTACCGGCTGGTTTCGAACGCCGGCTGGGAGGCGAAGCAGTCGCAGGAGCATGCGCACATCCACGTGCTGGGCGGCACGTTCCTCGGCGACTACGTAAACCCGGGCGGCTTCTGGTAGCGACTCAGCGCTGAGCCGCGCGCTCCGCGGCGACCGCCTCGCGCTGCGCCTCGAACAGCTCCGCGATGCCTGCCGTGGCGACCGCCACGACGCGATCGAGGTCGCCTCGAGAGAACGGCGCACGCTCCGCCGTGCCCTGCACCTCGACGAGCTTGCCGGTGCCGAGTTGCACGACGTTGAAGTCGGTCTCCGCGCTCGAATCCTCGTCGTAGTCGAGGTCGAGCAGCGCCATCCCACCGCTGAGGCCGACCGAGATCGCCGCGACCTGCGTTGTCAGCGGCGAGGCGGCGATTGCGCCGCCGCGGTCCAGCCAGTCGACCGCCAGCGCGAGCGCGACCCAGCCGCCGGTGACCGCGGCGCAGCGGGTGCCGCCGTCGGCCTGGATCACGTCGCAGTCGACGGTGATCGTCTGCTCGCCGAGGCGATCGAGGTCGAGCGCCGCGCGCAGCGAGCGGCCGATCAGGCGCTGGATCTCCTGGGAGCGTCCGCTCTGCCTGCCCTCGCGCGCCTCGCGGCGCCCGCGCGTGTGCGTCGCGCGCGGCAGCATCCCGTACTCCGCGGTCACCCAACCGGAGCCGGTGCCTCGCAGCCAGCGCGGCACGCCGGGCTCGACGCTGGCGGCGCAGAGCACGCGCGTATCGCCCATCGAGATCAGCGCGGAGCCCTCGGCGTGCCGCAGCACGCCGGTCTCGATCGTGAGCGACCGCAGTTCCTCGAGGCCTCGCCCGTGCCGCCGACTGACCATCGCTGGCCCCCGCTCGTTGCTTCGCGATCACCCTAGCACGCGACTAGCGCGCGCTCCGTACCCAGAGCCGCTCGCCGTCCGAGCGCAGCGTCACGTCGCCGTGCTCGTCGGTGCGGTAGAGCGCGATCCCCGCGTAGCGCGCGACCACCTCCGGGTGCGGATGGGCGTGCGGGTTGCGCGCCCCGACCGAGACGATCGCCACGCCCGGATCGACCGCCTCGAGGAAGGCGGCGCTCGACGAGGTGCGCGAGCCGTGGTGTGGCAGCACCAGGGCGTCGGCGCGCAGGTCGAGGCCGCTCGAGGCCAGCCACTGCTCGGCGGGCGCCTCGATGTCCGCGGGTAGCAGGATGCGCCGCTCGCCGATCGTCACGAGCAGGACGAGCGAGCGGTTGTTGGGGCCGCGGTGCGCCCGTCCGGAGGTGACGACCGGCGGCGAGAGCACCTCGATCGAGGTCCGCTCGCTGAGCCGGATGCGGTCGCCGATGTCGAGCGGCTGCGTCTCCAGCGCGCCGCCAGCCTGGGTGACGGTGGCGAGCGCTTCCTCGCTGCCGAGCAGCACGCCGACGCGGAGGCGGCGCTCCAGCTCCGCCAGCCCGCCCGCGTGATCGCTGTCGCCGTGCGTGAGCAGCACGGCGTCGAGGCTGCGGCCCTCGAGGGCGCGCGGCAGCGCCGTCAGCACCGCGCCGTCGCCCGGACCGGTGTCCACCAGCACGGCCGCCCCGCCGTCGCGCACGAGGATCGCCGACCCCTGCCCGACATCGAGCACGGTCACGCTCGCGAGTCCGTCCGAGGGCGTGAACACGGCCAGCCAGAGGCCGGCGGCGGCCGCCGCGAGCGCGACCGGCGCCGCGAGGCGCGCTCGCTGGCCCGGCAGCGAGATCTGCGTCGCCCCGCGGTTGAGCAGCCAGACGAGGCCGCCGAGCAGCGCGAACCAGCCCGCAGCCGCGAGTGGCGGCGGCCGCAGCTCCACGGTCGCGAGGGGTAGCGCGGCCATCGCCTCGACGGCGGCGACGAAGGCCGCAGGCGCGAACACTCCGGCGACCTCGACGAGCCGCGCGACGGGATCGAGCCAGCCCAGCAGCGCCGCGATCACGGCGACCAGCACGGTCGCCTCATAGAGCGGCGCAACGACGACGTTCGCGGGCGCCTGCAGCAGGGGCAGCGTCCCGAAGGCGGCGGCCTGGACCGGCAGCACCGCGAGCGAGGCGCCGACGGCGACCGCGGCGCCCTCGACGAATCCGGTCGCGAGACCGGACGGCGCGACGCCGAGGCGTGCGAGGGCGCGGTCGCGCAACGGTGGCGCGAGCAGCAGCACGCCGGCGGTCGCCGTCGCGCTCAGCTGGAACGCGACGTCGCGGATCAGCAGCGGCCGCAGCGCGAGCATCAGCGCGAGCGCGTAGAGGAGATAGATCCAGGCGGGCGTGCGCCTCCCGGAGAGCGCGGCGATCGCGATGCCGACGGCCATGATCGCCGCGCGCACCACGGGCGGCTCGGCGCCCGTGAGTACGACGTAGCCGGGAAGCAGCGCGAGCGCGATCAGCGCCGCTTGCCGCCTCGCGACGACCGCGCTCAGCAGCCCCACGGCCGTCCCGAGGAGCAGCGCGATGTTCTGCCCGGAGACCACCAGCAGGTGCGTCGTGCCGGTGCGGCGCAGGTCCTCCTCGAGGCCCGCGGGCATCGTGCGCTGCCGTCCGAGCAGCATGCCCGCCGCCAGCGACGCCTCCGGCTCCGGCAAGGCGCGCTCGATGTTGCCGAGGGCCCAGCGCCGCAGCCCGCGCAGCGCGTCGACGGCGGCGTGCTCGGCGTCGCGTTCGAGCAGCGTCCAGCGTTCCGGGTAGGCGGCGATGGCGTGGATGCCGCGGCTGCGCAGGAACGCCGCGTAGTCGAACTCTTCGAACGCGCCGGGGCGCTCGACCTCGACCGTCGCCGCGATGCGGTCGCCCGCCCGCAGCGGCTGTCGCGGCGCCGGCAGCGTGAGCCGCAGCCCGCCCTCGGCCGCCGCGCCGCCGATCGACTCGACGCGCAGATCGAGGCGCGTGATCGCGCCCAGGACGCGCGGGTCCGAGCGAACCACGCCCGTGATCTCGTGCACGCCCTCGAGGCTGGCGAGGGGCGGCGGGGGCCTCGCGTCGGCCTCGCTGCCCCGCGCGTGGCCGGCTGCGGCGAGCGCGGCGACGGCGAGCAGCACGAGCAGCGTGCGGCTGCCCCACCCGCGGTGCAGCAGCACGGCGGCCGTGGCGGCGGCGAGCGCCGCCAGCAGCATCAGCGGCCACGGCCCGCCGACGAGCACGCCGCCGATGGAGCCGACGATGAACGCCGCCGCCGCCAGCGGCAGTGCGGGAACGCGCTCCGTCATCGCACCGTGACCATGTCGCGGATGCCCTCGTAGACGTGCTCCGGGATCACGCCGCGCGCGGTGAGGTCGTCCGTCGTCTCGTACGGGCCGGCGCGCTCGCGCTCCGCGACGATCGCCGTCGCGTAGGCAGCGCCGATGCCGGGGAGCGCCTCGAGGTCCGCGCGCGTGGCGCTGTTCACGTCGAGCAGCGCCGCGGCCTCGCCGATCCTCGGCACACGCACGACGTCCTCGTCGACGACTCGGCGCGAGAGGTTGAGCGGGGCGGTGTCGGCGTCGGGGGCGAGCCCGCCGGCGAGGGCGATCGCGTCGGCGACGCGGTCACCCGGCGAGGCGACGACCACCTGCGGCTGCAACACGGCGCCCGCTACGTTGACGCGGATCTCGTCGATGCCGGGGCCTGGATCACGCCGCTCGATCTCGATGCCGCGTGAGTCGCCCGACCGCAGCGCGAGGACGGCGAGCGCCGCGACGATGGCGAGACCGAGCGCGATCTGGAGGGCGGCGCGGGCGCCTGGCAGCCCACGAAGCCGGCGAAAGTGCGACACGTGCTGGGAGTGCGCCGGCTACTCGTCGTCCTCGAGCAGCTGGCGCAACAGCGCCTTGAGCCGCGGCGAGCGATCGAGCTCCTTGCGAAGCGGCCGCAGCTCGCGCTCGTTGATGATCAGGGAGCGCCGTTCAAGTTCTCCCTCGGGGTCGTAGGCGGCGAAGCGGATCGCCAGCTGGCCGGCCTTCTCGCCGGTCTCGTAGCGCATCAGTTGCAGCGAGGGCGCGTGGAGGCCGCCTTCGATCGACGCCTCCTCGACGATCCTGCCGCCGCCCCAGAGCAGATTGAACGGGCGCGGGATCCGCCGTTGGGCCATGATTCATCCCCTCCGCTGCCTGCGGGATGCTTCGCGCGCCTGCCTGCGCGGCGCGGCGGCGCGTAGCATAGCGCGAGCGTCACAACGGAGGAGCCCAACCCGTGACAGCCTCGAGCGACCACGGCAGCGACCCCGCCCGCCTCAGCGCGAGCGAGGCCGCGCGTCGCATCGCCGAAGGCTCGCTGACCTCCGAGGCGCTCGTCCGCGCTTGCCTCGATCGTGTCGAGGAGCGCGAACCGCTGATTCGCGCCTGGGCGGCGATCGATCAAGACGACGCCCTCGCGCGTGCCCGGGCGGCCGACGCCGCGGCGCCCGCGGGGCCGCTGCACGGCGTGCCGTTCGGCGTGAAGGACATCTTCGACACCGCCGAGTTGCCGACCGCGCACGGCTCGCCGCTCTACGAGGGCAACCAGCCCGCGCGCGACAGCGGCGCGGTCGCCGCACTGCGTGAGGCCGGTGCGCTGGTCCTCGGCAAGACCGTCACCACCGAGTTCGCCTTCCGCACGCCCGGCCCGACGCGAAATCCGCACCAGCCCGAGCACACCCCCGGCGGATCCTCGAGCGGCTCCGCGGCGGCCGTCGCCGACGGCATGGTCCCGATCGCTCTGGGCTCGCAGACGGGTGGTTCGACGATCAGGCCCGGGGCGTTCTGCGGCATCTTCGCCTTCAAGCCGACCTATGGCTTCGTCAACAGCGACGGCGTGCACCCGCTGGCCACCGCGCTCGACACGGTCGGCTGGTTCGCGCGCAGCATCGAGGACCTCGCGCTCGTCGGTGCGGTGCTGAGCACCACGCAGTCCGCGGCGCTGGAGCCACCCGCGCAACCGCTGCGCATCGGCGTGGTGCGCACGCCGGAGTGGGGGCGCGTCTCCCCGGCCGGGCAGCGCGCCGTCGAGGAGACCGCGGCGACGATCGAGGACGCAGGCGGGCAGGTCTCCGACCTCGATCTTCCGGCGGAGTGCGACGGGCTGGGCGCTGCCTGGGACGTGATCGTGGCTGCCGGCGCGGCGAGCGCGTTCGCAAGCGACTACCGCGACTCGCCCGACGGCCTCAGCCCCGCGCTGCGCGAGCTGATCGAGCGCGGGCTTGCCCTCGGCGCCGCCGAGCGCAGCGCGGCCGAGTCGCTGGCCCTGCACTGCCGCGCGGCGGTCAGCGAGACCTTCGCGCAGTTCGACGCCTTCCTCACGCCGAGCGCGCCCGGCGAGGCCCCGGCCGGCATCGCGACGACCGGCGACCCGCTCTGCAACCGCGTCTGGACACTGCTGCGCCTTCCCTGCGTCGCCCTCCCGACCGGGGCAGGTGAGGGCGGCCTGCCGGTCGGCGTCCAGCTCGTCGGCCGGCACGGCGGCGACCAGTCGCTGCTGGAGCTGGCGAACGCCGTCGCCGATCTCCTGCCGCCACCCGGCTTCCCCGGCGACGGTCGAGCCTGAGATCCCGCGAGGCTTGCCCGGCGCGTCTTGTCCCGTTCGCGGCATACTGTCTGAGCCGCCCGACGGCATATACTGGACATATACTGGACGGCAGCCGACACACCGAATCACACCGGACAGCAGGAGCTAGCGGTGACTCCCCGCCACCTTTCCTCGATCCTCGATCTCTCGCCGGGGGAACTCGGCGATCTGCTCGATGCGGCGCTCGCGATCAAGCGCGACGGCTGCGGGCCCGTGCTCGCGGGCCAGTCGCTGGCGCTCGTCTTCGAGAAGCCTTCGCTGCGCACGCGCGTCTCCTTCGAGGTCGCGATGCAGCGCCTCGGCGGACGCGCGATCTACCTCGGTCCGCAGGAGATCGGCCCCGGCGAGCGCGAGCCGGTGCGCGACATCGCGCGGGTGCTGGGGCGCATGACGCACGGCATCGCCGCGCGCACCTATTCGCACGAGACGGTCGTCGAGTTCGCGGAGTGGGCCGGGGTGCCGGTGATCAACGCCCTCAGCGACCGTGAGCATCCCTGCCAGGCGCTCGCCGACCTGCTGACGCTGCGCGAGCGCTTCTCGACGCTGCGCGGCCTGAAGGTCGCCTACCTCGGGGAGGGTAACAACGTCGCGCGCGCGCTCGCCTTCGCGAGCGTGCGGGCGGGCATCGAGCTGCGCTGCGCCTCGCCCGAGGGCTACGCGCTGAGCGACGCCGATCTCGAGCGCGCACACGGGGCTGCCGGGGGCGGCCGCGTCCAGCGCTTCAGCGATCCCGAGGCTGCGGTGGCGGACGTCGCCGCCGTCTACACGGACGTGTGGGCCTCGATGGGCGACGAGGACAAGCTGCAGAGCCGGATCGAGGCTTTCGCGGCGTTCCGCCTCGACGAGGCGCTGCTCGAGTCCGCGCCGCGGGACGCGCTGGTGATGCACGACATGCCGGCGCATCGCGGCGAGGAAATCAGCGCCGGCGTGATGGAGTCGCCGCGTTCGGTGATCTTCGATCAGGCGGAGAACCGCCTGCACATGCAGCAGGCGGTTCTCGCCTGGCTATTGGGCGGCAGCGCCGGCTGATCCCGGGCTGCGGGGAGCACCACGCCTTCCCCGGCACGCGCGGTCCACTGAAGGAGAGGCGTCCAGGTGCCGGAAATCCCGGACGGCGTGCGCGATGTCGCCGGACGCCTCGACGCGGGCGCCGTGCTCGACATCCTGTTGATCACGACGGCGATCTACTGGCTGCTGCTGTTGCTGCGCGGCACCACGGCGATGACCGTGCTGCGCGGCGTCTCCGTGCTGCTCTTCGGCGCGTTCCTGCTGGCCCGGATCTTCGACCTGAGCGTCGTCAACTGGATCCTGGAGCGCACGATCACCGGTCTGGTGATCGGCGTGATCATCGTCTTCCACCCGGAGATCCGACGCGCCCTCGAGCGGCTGGGGCGCACCGGCTGGCGGCCCTCGCTCGTCCGCGCGCAGCAGGAGCAGAGCATCGAGCACGTCGTGCGCTCGGCCCTGCGACTCTCGCGGCAGCGCCACGGCGCCCTCGTCGTGATGGAGCGCGAGACCGGGCTGCAGGAGGTGATCGACACCGGCGTGCCGCTTGGTTCCGAGCTGACACCGGAGATCCTCGGCAGCATCTTCGCGCCCGGCACGCCGTTGCACGACGGCGCGGTGATCGTGCGTTCGGACCGGATCGTCGCCGCCGGCTGCACGTTGCCGCTCTCCGAGGCGCCGCTCCCGGCAGACCTCGGCATGCGGCATCGCGCCGCCCTCGGCATCACCGAGGGCAGCGACGCCGTCGTGGTCACCGTCTCCGAGGAGAGCGGCTCGATCTCGCTGGCCTCGCAGGGCCGGATGCTCACGGACGTGGACGAGGAGAGCCTGCGTCCACAGCTGCGCCGGCTGTTCGATCTGCTCGGAGAGGGCTCGGCGGGGGAGCTTCCGTTGCAGGATGGCGCCGCGCCGCGCAGCGAGGCGTCCTGAGATGGCGTTCTCGAACCTTCGCCGGTCGCTCCTCACCGATCTTCGCGAGATGCTCGCGACCTTCTGGCGACGCAGCCTGGGCGCGGTGCGCGAAACGCCGCGCTTGCTGATGATCTCCTTCGTCCTCGGGGTTGCGATCTGGATCCTCGTCACCGAAGAGGAGAACCCGACCCGCAGCGGGCTGCTCCCCGCCCCGATCGAGGTCGTCGCCGTCAACGTCGGGCGCGAGGTCGCCGTGGCCAACGCGTTGCCGTCCGCCAGCATCCGCATCGCCGCGCCCGACGAGCGCTGGGACAGCCTGACCAGCGCCAACTTCCGCGCCATCGTCGACCTGAACGGCCTCAGCGCGCGCGAGCAGACCGTCCCCGTGCGCGTCGAGGTGAACGACGCGCGCGGCGTCCGCGTGATCAGCGTGGAGCCTCCGGCGATCCTCGTGAATCTCGAGCAGATCGTGACGCGCGAGGTGCCGGTCGACGCGCGTATCGTCGGAGCGCTGCCTCGTGGTTTTGCCGCCGGCGAGGCGGTGCCCGAGCCCGCCAACGTGGAGGTCTCCGGCCCCGAGTCGCTTGTCGACCTCGTGGTCAGCGCGGGCGCCGACATCAACGTCACGGGGCTGACCGTCGGAATCTCGCAATCCCTCCGGCTCGTCTCCCGGGGAGCCGGCGGCGGAGAGATCCGGGGCGTCACGATCGATCCGCCCAACGTGCGAATCGACGTGGCCATCGAGCAGACGGTGCTCATCCGCACCGTACCGCTCGGTGTCGAGCTGCTCGGGCAGCCGGCGCCCGGCTACCGCGTCGAAGACGTGCAGATTCAGCCCGGCGTCTTCGATGTCGAGGGCAGCTTCGACGTGCTCCAGACCATCGACAGTCTCTCGCTGGGTCAGGTGCTGCTCGACGGCGCGCGCGCGAACCTGAGCGTCGCGCGCTCGCCCAGCCTGCCGCCCGGCGTCAGCGCCGTGTCCGACGAGGAAGTCGACGTCATCGTCTCGATCGCCCCGATCCGGGGCTCCGTCGCAATCCC
Organism: Dehalococcoidia bacterium; assembly: GCA_965207415.1. Classification (GTDB taxonomy): domain Bacteria; phylum Chloroflexota; class Dehalococcoidia; order UBA2979; family UBA2979; genus VXMT01. The sequence goes on along the minus strand of CBDBMD010000003.1, from coordinate 1,090,407 downwards.
GGTCGTCCCGAGACTGGTCGGGATTCCAAGCGGGCTGCAGGGCTCCCTCAGCCAACTCGTGATCACGGTCGTGGTGGAAGGCGACCTGCCCGTGCTCAACGCCCTCGACCCCGGCGACGTCCTCGCCGAGGTCGATGCGAGCGGGTTGAGGCCGGGTGTGTCGCCGGTCGACGTGGACGTGGAGGCGCCGCCCGGTGTGAGCGTCAGCGAGGTGCGGCCCGCCCAGCTCCAGCTTACGCTTCGGACGATCGCTACGCCGACGCCGACGCCAACACCGACACCGACGCCAACACCGACACCGACGCCAACGGCGACGCCGTCTCCGGAAGCGACCGCGGAGAGTTCCGAATGACCCCGGACGCACCCCTGGTCGCCATCATCGGCCGTCCCAACGTCGGTAAGTCGGCGCTGTTCAACCGGCTGACGCGCTCGCGACGCGCGCTCGTCGAGCGCCTCCCCGGCACCACGCGCGACCGCCAGTACGGCGTCTGCCACTGGCGCGGCCGCGAGTTCCGCGTCGTCGATACCGGCGGCCTCGAGGGCCCCGAGGACGACCCCTTCGACACGCCGATCCGCGAGCAGGTGGGGCAGGCGCTCTCCGAGGCCGGCCTGCTGCTGTTCGTGGTCGACGCAGCGAACGCGCTGACCGCGGCGGACCACGCGATCGCCGAGCAGCTGCGCCGCGCCGGGCGGCCCGTGATCGTCGTCGCCAACAAGAGCGACCGCCGCGAGGCGCGGGCGAACGTGCACGAGGCTCACGCGCTCGGCCTCGGCGATCCGCTGCTGATCTCCGCCTACCACGCCGAGGGCATCGGCGACCTGCTCGACCTCGTCTTCGATGCGCTGCCGGAGGCGCCCGAGGAGCCTGCTGTCGCTGAGGACGGCGACCGCCCGCTGCGCATCGCGATCGTTGGGCGGCCCAACGTCGGCAAGTCCTCGCTCGTGAACGCGATCCTCGGCGAGGAGCGTGTGATCGTCTCCGAGGTGCCCGGCGCGACGCGCGACGCCATCGATTCCCCGTTCGGCTGGGAGGGGCGGTCGATGGTGCTGATCGACACGGCGGGCATCCGCCGCCGCGGCAAGATCGGCCGCGGGGCGGAGCGTCACTCCGTGCAGCAGGCAGAGGGCGCGATCGCGCGCGCCGATGTGGTCGTGTTGCTGATCGATCCCTCGGAGCCGATCGCCGCGCAGGATTCGCATATCGCCGGGCGCGCGATCGAGCGCGGCACGGGGCTGCTGCTCGCCGTCAACAAGTGGGATCTCGCCGAGCCCGGCACCGATCGCCACCAGTTCGCCAAGCGGATCGATCGCCGCTACCGCTTCGCGCCGTGGGCTCCGGTCCACTTCATCTCGGCGTTGACCGGCGACGGCATCGCGGAGCTGTTGCAGCTCGCGATCCACGTGCAGGAAGTGCGGCGGCGGCGCGTGCAGACCTCGGAGCTGAATCGCGTGCTGCTGCGGGCGGTGGCGCAACAGCCGCCGCGCTACCAGGGCCAGCGGCGGCTCAAGGTGCTCTACGTGACGCAGGCCGAGGTGGAGCCGCCTACGTTCGTCTTCTTCGTGAATGATCCAGATCTGCTTCATTTCGCTTATCGTCGGTTCCTGGAGAATCGCATCCGGGACGCCTTCGGGTTCGAAGGCACCGCGATCCGGATGCGCTTCCGCAGCCGCACGCCGGAACAGGTGGAGGCGTTGGCGTGATTGCCGCACTGCTCGTCCTGATTGGCTACCTCATCGGGTCGATCCCCTTCGGCGTGCTCGTCGGACGGATCTACCGAGGCGTGGACGTGCGCGACTACGGCTCCGGCAAGACAGGCTTCACCAACACGCTGCGCTCGCTCGGCTGGGGCGCCGCGCTGATCGTTATCACCGCGGACATCGCGAAGGGCGCCGTTCCCGTGCTGATCGGGCGCTTCGTCTTCGACGACCCATGGGCGGTGGCGCTCGGCGGCGTCGCCGCGGTGGCCGGTCACATGTTCCCGATCTTCGCCCGTTTCCGCGGCGGCCGGGGGGCGGCGACGGCGTTCGGCGCCTTCGCCGTGATCGCGCCGATCGCCGGCGTGGTCCTCATCGTCTGCGCGGCGATCGCGCTGGCGGCGACGCGCTACGCCTCGCTGACGACAATCACCGCCACGGCGGCGGGGTGTGCCTCGGTGGTCGCCCTCGTCGTCGCCGGCTGGCTGCCCGTCCACTACCTGCTGTTCGCCTTCGCGGTGACTGCCTCGATCGAGCTCGGGCACATCGGCAACATCCGGCGCCTGTTGGCCGGCGTGGAGCCCAAGCTCGGGCAGGGCGGCGCGCCGCGCGCGGGCGGTGCCTGAGCGCGAGGCGGTCCCGGCGCCGATTCGCCGGGCCGCCGTCGTCGGCGCGACCGGCTGGGGCGTAACGCTCGCGATCCTGCTCGCGCGCAACGGCGTCTCCGTCACCCTGCTCGCCCGCAGCGACGAGGAAGCCGCGCGCCTGCGCTCCGCCGGCGGGCACGACCGCCTTCCGGGCGTGGCGTTCCCCTCGGGCCTCGCGATCTCCGCCGAGCACGCCGCACTCGAGGCCGCCGACCTGATCTGCTTCGTCGTCCCGGCGCAGACGATGGCGGAGAACGCCGTCGCCGTCGCCGCGTGCGTGCCGCCGTCCACGCCGTTGCTGTCTTGCTCGAAGGGCATCGAGAGCGAGAGCGGGCGCCGCATGACGGAGGTGCTGGCCGCGCTGCTGCCGGGCCGGCCGCTTGCCGCGCTGTCCGGGCCGAATCTCTCGAGGGAGGTCGCCGCTGGGCTCCCCGGCGCGACCGTGATCGCCTCCGCCGACCGCTCGCTCGACGCGATTCGCGCCGCATTCCACAGCGCCTCTTTCCGCGTCTACACCAGCCACGACGTCGTCGGGGTCGAGTTCGGCGGGGCACTCAAGAACATCATCGCGATCGCGGCCGGGATGGTTGACGCCTTCGGCTTCGGCGATAACGCGAAGGGGGCGCTCATCGCGCGCGGCCTGGCCGAGATGTCGAGGCTCGGCGTGGCCGCCGGCGCCGAGCGGCTGACCTTCCAGGGCCTCGCCGGCGTGGGCGACCTGATGGCCAGTTCTTACAGCCCGCTCGCGCGCAACCGCCGCCTCGGCGAATTGATCGGCGGCGGAGCGACCCGCGCCGACGCCCTCGTGAGCATCGGCGAGACCGTCGAGGGCGTCACGACGACACCTGCCGCGTTGCGCCTCGCCGCCCGCCTCGGCGTCGAGCTGCCGATCGCCGAGGCATTGCAAGCGATCCTCGACGGGAAGATCTCCCCGCAGGAGGCGATGGCCGCCTTGCTGGGGCGCGACCCGATGGCGGAGCTGGCCTGACGGCGGACCGTTGCGCGCGGGCGCTGATAGACTGCCGTCGGAGGTCGTATATGAGCCCTCCCGAGCCAACGGACGGGGCCGGCGACGGCGTCGATCCGATCGACGCCGGGCTTCCACGCGCGTATCCACCTCCCGCGGAGGTCCTCGCCGCGATCGCGGACGAAGCGACGCCGATTCCGTTCGCCGACCTGCCCGCGCTGAGCAACCCGGACGACGCCACCGCCGGGCGCGTCCTGGCTCTCTGGAGCCGCCTCACACCGAACCGCCGCCGCGACTTCCTCGCGGCGCTCGAGCAGCTTTCCGAGGATGACGCGACGCTGGAGTTCGAGCGTATCCAGCTCTCCGCGCTGTACGACCCGGACACCGCGACGCGCATCCTCGCGATCCGCGGGCTCTGGGAGAGCGAACGTCCGGAGTACGCGGCCGTGCTGCTCGACATCGTCCGCGACGACGCCGAGGCGAGCGTGCGCGCCGCCGCCGCCGAGGGCCTCGCCAGCTTCGTCGTCGGCAACGAGTTCGGGATGCTCCCCGTCGATCTCGGCGAGCGCCTGCTGGAGACGCTGCGCGACCGCATCGAGGATGTCACGGAGGAGGACGAGGTGAGCGGCACCGCGCTGGCCGCGCTCGGAGCGTCCTCCGACGAGTGGGTGGCCGAGCTGATCGCGGAGTACTACGAGACGGGCAGCATCCGGCTGCGCCGCGCCGCCGTCGAGGCGATGGGTCGCCACGGCTCCGACGACTGGCTGCCGGTGCTGATCCAGACCTTCGAGGACGATGACGAGGATGTGCGCGCCGCGGCCGCGATCTCCGCCGGGAATCTGCTCCTGGAGGCCGCGGTCGAGCCGCTGGCGCTGCTACTCGAGGACGAGGAGGAAGAGGTACAGGTCGCCGCGATCCGCGCGCTTGGCGAGATTGCGGGGGACCGGGCGGAGCAGATCCTGCAGGACCTGCTCCGCAGTCCCGAGCCGCACATCGTCGAGGCGGCCCAGCTCGCCGCCGAGGAGGCGCGGATGATGTCCGTCGACCTCGAGGAGGATGACGCGCTGCCATGGACCGACGCCTCGTGAGCTCCGAAGACGGCGTGCGCGAGATCTGGTCGGCCGGCGGCGTCGTCTACCGGCGCGGCGGCGACTCCGGCCTCGAGGTCGTGCTCGTGGCGCGGCCGCGCGAGCGGCTCTGGGCGCTGCCCAAGGGCAAACCCGAGCGCGGCGAGAGCATCGAGCAGACCGCGCTGCGCGAGGTCGCCGAGGAGACGGGGCTGCAGGTCGTCATCGACGGGAGCGAACCGGTCGGCTCGATCCGCTACACCTACGAGGTGCCGGGGAGGCCCGGGCGTGTCTACAAGGTCGTGCACCACTACCTGATGCAGCCGACCGGCGGCGACCTCGAGCGCCACGACGGCGAGTACGACCTGGTCGAGTGGTACGACGCGCACGAGGCGTGCAAGCGCATGACGTATCCCAACGAGCGCGCGATTGTCGAGCGCGCGATCGAGGCGCTGGACGGCGAGGAGGCGGCGCGATGACCGCCACCGCGCCGCGCGTGATCGCCGAGGGCCGCCTCGTGCGCCTGCGCGAGAAGCAGATCGAGGACGCCTGGCGCGACTACAGCTGGCGCAAGGACCGCGAACTCGCCGACTACGACGCGACGCGCCCGATCACCATGACCTTCCGCGCCTACACGGCCACCATCACCGAGGATCTGCGCCGCCCCTCCCGGTTCCGGCGCACGTTCGCCATCGAGGATCGCGAGAGCGCCCGGCACATCGGCAACGTCATGTACTACGGGTACGACTCGTACCTCGGAGAGGCCGAGCTGGGCATCACGATCGGGGAGCGGGCGTACTGGTCGCGGGGGTACGGCAGCGAGGCCGTGCGCTGCCTGCTCGGGCATCTCTTCACCGAGCTGGAACTGCGGCGCGTCTACCTGCACACGCTGACGACGAACACCCGCGCGCAGCAGGCCTTCCGGCGCGCCGGCTTCCGCCGCCTCCGCTCCGTCCGGCGCGACGGCTACGACTTCGAGCGGATGGAGATCAGCCGCGAGGAGTACGCGCTGCAGGAGCGCGGCGCCACCGCGGAGGCGCGTGAACGCGAGCAGGGCGGCTCGACGAGCGCGCCCGGCGCTGGCGCGCTGTAGGGGCCGGTGCTACCTTCTCGCTCGATGCCGGACCGAGCGGTTCGGGGGCCCGATCGCGGGTCGTGGCGTCCCGGTTCGGGGGACGCGCAACCCCGTCGCGGGGACCGCTGAGGAGCGCGCCCGGGTGATTCCAGAGCTGTTCGGACGCGTCGGGGTACTGATCGTCCTGGGTGTGGTCTTCCCCGCGCTCCCGCTTGTCGCCTCGTTCGCGTTCTACCTGCTGCGCCGCCGCCCCCAGAACCCCGACCCCATCAAGCACGCCACCTATGAGTGCGGCGTGGAGTCCGAGGGCAACGCCTGGGGCCAGTTCAACGCCCGCTACTACCTGTTCGCGCTCGGCTTCGTAATCTTCGACGTTGAGGTCGTCTTCCTCTATCCGTGGGCGCTGCAGTACGGGGTGCTCGATACCGACGCGCTGTTCAAGGCCGCGCTCTTCGTCGGCGTCCTCGCCTTCGGTCTCGCCTACGCCTGGCGGCGCGGCGCGCTGGAGTGGCGCTAGCGTGCCGGCGGGCCCCCGGCAGCTGAGCGGCGAGGCCGTCGCGGCGCCCCTCGCCGCCGCCGTACCCGACGCCATCCTGCGCGCCACCGAGGAGTGGGTCGAGGTGCGCCCGGAGCGCATCGCGGACGTGCTGCGCTTCCTCCACGACGACGCCGACCTCGACGCGCGCCAGCTCAGCAACCTCTGCGCCGTCGACCGCCACGACCGCTTCGAGGTCGTCTACCACCTGCAATCGCTTGACCGGAACCACCAGATCGTCATCAAGGCGATCGTCGGCGAGCACGAGGAGCCCGGCCTGCCCAGCGCCTACGGTGTGTACAGGGGCGCGCTGCTGCAGGAGCGTGAGGTCTACGACCTGATGGGCATCCGCTTCGAGGGCCACCCGGACCTGCGCCGCATGTTCCTCTGGGAGGGCTACCCCGGCTTCCCGCTGCGCAAGGACTTCCTGCAGATCCCCGAACACCACCCCGGCCTGCCGAAGTTCCCCTTCGAGGAATCCGGGGTGCAGGCGCGATGACGGTGCTGCGATGACTGCCGCGACCGAGCCCTACGTCCTGAACATCGGGCCCCAGCACCCCTCGACCCACGGGGTGTTCCGGCTGCGCGTCGTAATGGACGGCGAGCGCATCCAGGACGTCGAGATGGTCGTCGGCTACCTCCACCGCTCGATGGAGAAGCTGGCCGAGGAGCGCACCTACACGCAGAACATCCCCTTCACCGACCGCGCCGACTACCTGGCGGCGATGAGCGGCAACCTCGGATACTGCCTCGCCGTCGAGCGCCTCGCGGGTGTCGAGGTGCCGGAGCGCGCCTCCTGCCTGCGCGTGATCTTCGCGGAGCTGCAGCGCATCGCCAGCCACTCGATGGCCAACGGCACCTTCGTCAACGACGCCGGCGCCTGGCAGACGCCGCTCATGTACATGTTCCGCGAGCGCGAGCGCATCCTCGATCTGTTCGAGATGACCTGCGGCGCGCGCCTCACCACGAACTACATGCGCATCGGCGGCGTCGCCTTCGATCCGCCCGACGAGTTCTACCCGGCGATCGAGTCGCTGGTCGACGAGCTGCCCGAGCGAATCGAGGAGTACGCCGAACTGCTGGTCGACAACGAGATCCTGCTCGCGCGCGGCCGCGGCGTCGGCATCATCTCCGCCGAGGACGCGATCAACGGCTCGCTCGTCGGGCCGATGCTGCGCGGCTCGGGCGTGCCCTGGGACCTGCGCAAGGCGGAGCCCTACTGCGGCTACGACCGCTTCGACTTCGAGATCCCGGTCGGCCGCCAGGGCGACGCGTATGACCGCTTCCTCGTACGCCTCGAGGAAGTCCGCCAGTCGACGAAGATCATCCGCCAGGCGCTCGACGCGCTGCCCTCCGGCCCGCACAAAACGCAGATCCCGCTCGCGCTGCGCCCCGACCCCGGCGAGGCCTACGCCCGCGTCGAGGGCCCGCGGGGCGAGCTTGGCTTCTACGTGGTGTCGGACGGCGGCTCCGCGCCGTTCCGCTTCCACATCCGCGCGCCCTCGCTGATCAACCTTTCGCTGCTGCGCGAGATGGCGATCGGCGCTTCGCTGCCGGACGCGATCGTCGCCCTCGGCTCCGTCGACATCGTGGTCGGGGAGATCGACCGATGAGTTCGCTGCGGATGGGCCGACGGCTGCCGGCGCGCACGGTCCCGCGCGCGCTCATGGCGCTCGGCGCCCTCGTCGCGATCGGGTTCGTTGTCGTCAACGTCGCGATCGGCTACGTCGTGATCGACGGGCGGCTCGACGGGCAGTGGTACGACGTGCGCGACCTCGGCATCGGCGTGCAGGAGCTGCGCGAGTGGCTCGACGATCGCAACGCCGACCAGCCCGGCATCCTCGACTTCCTCGGCCAACACTGGATCTCCTACGCCGTCACGGCGCTGCTCGGAGCGACCGGCATCCTCAGCGTCGTCGGGGGCGCGCTGCTGGCCCTGATCTGGATCGAGCGGCGGCTGATCGGGCGGATGCAGATTCGCCGAGGGCCGAACCGCGTCGGGCCGTTCGGCCTGCTCCAGCCGGTCGCCGACGCGGTCAAGCTGATCCAGAAGGAAGTGCTGATGCCGCGCGGCGCAGACAAGGTGCTGTTCTTCCTGCCGCCCGCGCTGATCTTCATCCCGATGATCGTCGCCTGGGGTCCGATCCCGTGGGGCCCGCAGATGTCGTACCTCGACGTGCACGTCGGCATCCTCTTCCTGATCGCCGTCAGCTCGCTCACCACGCTGGCGATCTTCATGGCCGGCTGGTCGTCGAATAACCACTACGCGCTGCTCGGCGCGATGCGCACGATCGCGATGATGATCTCCTACGAGATCCCGCTCTCGATCGCGCTGCTCTCCGTCGTCCTGCTCAGCGGTTCGATGCAGCTCTCGACCATCGTCGAGTGGCAATCGACCCACAACGTCTGGCTCGCCGCGCTGCTCCCGCTGGCGATGTTCACCTACTTCTTCTCCTCGACGGCCGAGCTGAACCGCACGCCCAACGACATCGCCGAGGCCGAGTCGGAGATCGTCGCGGGCTTCCACACCGAGTACTCCGGGATGAAGTTCGGGCTGTTCTACGCCGTCGAGCTGGGCAACGCGCTCTTCGTCGCGGCGCTGACGGCGACGCTGTTCCTCGGCGGCTGGTCGCTGTTCGGCCTCGAGGAGTGGATACCGGGCTACCTGATCCTCGGCGCGAAGATCTCGGCGGCGTACTTCCTGCTCGTCTGGCTGCGAGGCACCCTGCCGCGCTTCCGCCTGGACCAACTGATGAAGTTCGCCTGGCAGTTCCTGATCCCGCTCTCGCTGATCAACCTGCTCGTCGTCGCCGTCGAGGTGTCGCTCTTCGCGCGCTGGGAGGTCAAGGGCATCGTCAGCCTCGGCCTCTTCGCGATCGTCAACTGGGCGGTCGCGATCATCCTCGTGCGTGAGTGGGCGCGCCGCATGGGCTACCGCCCCGAGCGCGAGGCGGTGCGGCAGCCGATCCTCACCCAGGTCGTCGGCGGGTTGCAGGCCGCGCGACGGCTCGGCGCATCGGAACTGGGGACGCAGGCCTGATGGACTCCGCCGGCATCATCGTCGCCTTCTGGCTGCTCTCCGCGATCGCGGTCGGCTCCGCCGTCGGCGTCTTCCTCGCGAGGAACCTGATCCACGCCGTGGTGCTGCTCGTGCTCTCCTTCGTCGCCACCGCCGGGCTGTTCGTGACGCTCTCCGCCGACTTCATCGCCGCCGCGCAGGTGCTGATCTACGCGGGCGCGATTCCCGTGCTGATGGTCTTCGCCGTGATGCTCACCCCGCTCGCGGGGCGCGACAACGGCAACTCGCTCTACGTCGTGCCCGGCGTGCTGCTCGGCGGCGCCTTCGCCGTGATCGTCGCGATCGTGGCGATCGATGCCGAGTGGGGCGCGGCCGGCGCTGCCGCGCTCGCCGGCCAGTCCTTCGAGACCACCGCCGACGCGATCGGCGACGCGCTGCTGGGCCGCTACGTGCTGGCCTTCGAGGTCGCCTCGGTGCTGCTGCTCGCCGCGCTGATCGGCGCGATCGTGCTGGTGCGAGAGGACGAGCCGGCATGAGCGTCGAGCTGGCCCACTACCTGACCGTCGGCGCGATGATCTTCGGCGCGGGCATCGCGATCGCGCTCTCCAAGCGCAACGCGATCGCGGTCCTCATGGGCGTCGAGCTGATGCTCAACGGCGTCAACCTCACCTTCCTCGCCTTCTCGCGCTTCGGCGGCGCCTTCGACTCCGCCGAGGCGCCGCTCGCCGGTCACGTCTTCGTCGTCTTCGTGCTCACGGTCGCGGCAGCCGAGGCGGCCGTCGCGCTGGCGATGGCGGTGCTGATCTACCGGCGGCGCGAGACTGTCGACCTCGATCGCATCAACCTGATGCGCTGGTAGGGGGCGCGTATGTGGGTGAAGTTCATGGACGCGCCCGACGGCTACGCCGCCGCGATGTGGTGGGAGCTGTTCAACACGGAGGCCGTCTCCGTACGCATCGTGCCACCGCTCGAGGTCGGCCCGATGTCCGCGCCGCGCGAGATCTGGGCGCCGGACGGCAAGACTCACGTCGCCCGCGAAGTGCTGAACAAGATCTAGCGGCGATGCGTACACGCGGAACCAGAAGGGACGCTGGCGAGGCCTGATGCTGCTCGGTCAAGTCCCCGAATCCGTCGTCTGGGCGATCTACTTCGCCCCGGTCGCCTCGACGCTGCTGATCACCGCCGGGCTGATCGCGCGGCGGCTGTTCGGCTTCCCGTTCCGCGACGCGTGGGCCGGGCGGCTCACCATTCTCGCGATCGGCATCGCCTTCCTCGCCGCGCTGTGGACGCTCGACAGCTCGATCGGCGCGGACGGCGAGGCGCTCGGCTTCCAGCCGCACCTCTGGCTCAACCTGTTCGACCTGCACATCGAGATGGGCGTGAGGATCGACGGCCTCTCGGCGATCATGGCCGTGGTCGTCACCAGCGTTTCGTTGCTCGTCCAGATCTACTCGGTCGGCTACATGCACGGCGACAGCGGCTACGCGCGCTACTTCGCCTTCATGTCGCTGTTCACGGCGGCGATGCTGGGACTGGTGCTCGCCTCGAGCCTGCTCCAGCTGTTCGTGCACTGGGAGCTGGTCGGGCTCGCCTCGTACCTGCTGATTGGCTTCTGGTTCCACCGGCCCGCGGCGGCGGCGGCGGCGAAGAAGGCGTTCATCGTCACGCGCTTCGGCGACTTCGCCTTCCTGCTGGCGGTGCTGCTGATCTTCGGCAAGACCGGCACCTTCGACATCCACGAGATCAACGAGCTCGCGTTTGCCGGCGCGCTGTCCTCTTCGGTGCTGGTCGGCTTCACCATCGGCCTGCTCTCCGGCGCGATCGGCAAGTCCGCGCAGTTCCCGCTGCACATCTGGCTGCCGGACGCGATGGAGGGCCCGACGCCCGTCTCCGCGCTGATCCACGCCGCGACGATGGTCGTCGCCGGCGTCTACCTGATCGCGCGCATGTTCCCGAGCTTCGAGGCCGCACCCGCCGAGGTGCTGGACCTCGTGGCCTACGTGGGCGGCTTCACGGCGCTACTGGCGGCGGTGCTCGGGCTGGTGCAGACCGACATCAAGCGCGTGCTCGCCTACTCGACGATCTCGCAGATCGGCTACATGGTGCTGGCGCTGGGTGTGCTCGGCTACGTGGCGGCGATCTTCCACCTCTTCACGCACGCCTTCTTCAAGGCGCTGCTCTTCCTCGGGTCAGGGTCCGTCAACCACGCGACGCACACCTTCGACATGCGCCGCATGGGCGGGCTTCGCTCGTACATGCCCGTCACCTACGTGACGTTCGTGATCGGCGCGCTCTCGCTGTCCGGTGTCTTCCCCCTCGCGGGGTTCTGGAGCAAGGACGAGATCCTGCTCGACGCCTGGAAGTACGACAAGCTGCTGTTCGTGATCGGCGTCGCCGTCGCCTTCATGACCGCGCTCTACATGTTCCGCGCGATCTTCATGACCTTCTGGGGCGAGTACCGCGGCGGTGAGGAACCCGAGGCCGGCCACGAAGACTTCTCGACCGTCCCGCACGAGTCGCCGCCCTCGATGGCGTTCCCGCTGCTGATCCTCGCGGTGCCCGCGATCTTCGCCGGGCTGTTCGCCCTCGGCAGCGGCTTCACGCATCTGATCGAGGGCTCGCTCCCCGCCGAGCTGCGCCACGGCAAGCCCAGCATCGAGGGCATCGTCGTCGCGGCCTCGCTCGTCGCCGCGCTCGCCGGGATCGGTGTGGCGGCGGCGGTCTACCTCTACCGCAATCCGGCCTCGGAGGCTGTCGCGGCGCGGCTCGGCCCGCTGCCGGGCATCGTGGAGCGGAAGTACTACCTCGACTTCCTCGCGGAGACGGTGGTCGTGCGCTGGATCCTCAACGCCGGTCTGCAGCGCCTCGCCGACCTCTTCGACCGCTACATCGTCGACGCGATCGTGAACGGGATCGGCACGGCCACGCGGCTCGCAGGCGACGGGCTGCGCCGCGCCGAGGCCGGCTACGTGCAGGCCTACACCTCGCTGTTCTTCATCGGCATCGTGATCGCGGTCGTCGTGGTCGCGGTGCTCGGCACTGACGTGGTGGGTCGCTGATGCTGTCGGTCTTCGTCTTCCTGCCGGCCGTCGGGGCACTGCTGATCGCGACGCTGCCGCGCCACCGCCGGGCGGACGCGCGCTGGATCGCGCTCTTCTTCAGCACGATCACCTTCATCGTCGGCATCGTGATCTTCGCCCGCCTCGACCACGCCGCCGAGGGCTACCAGATGGTCGACCAATTCGAGTGGATCCGCGGGGGCGACACCGGATTCGCGGTGCAATACTTGCTTGGCGTGGACGGCCTCTCGGCGCCGCTGGTGCTGCTCACGGGGCTGCTCGGGCTGGCCTCGGTGCTGGTCTCCTGGCGCGTCGACAAGCGAGTCAAGGAGTACTTCGCCTGGCTGCTGGTGCTGGAGACCGCCGTCGCGGGCGTCTTCACCTCGCTCGACCTGATCCAGTTCTTCTTCTTCTGGGAGCTGGAGCTGCTCCCGATGTACATGCTGATCAGCATCTGGGGCAGCGGGCGGCCGCGCTACAGCGCGATGAAGTTCCTGCTGTTCACGATGGCCGGCTCCGCGCTGATGCTCGCCGGCTTCCTCGTGCTTGGTCTCCAGGCCGGGACATTCGACATCGCCGTGCTCACCGCCAACCCGCCGACCGAGGCGCTGGTCCCGCTGAGCATCGTGTTCTGGCTGATCATCGTCGCCTTCCTCATCAAGCTGCCGGTCTTCCCGGTGCACACCTGGCTGCCCGACGCCCACACCGACGCGCCGACGGCGGTCTCGGTGATGCTGGCGGGCGTGCTGCTGAAGATGGGCGGCTACGGCATCCTGCGCATCGTGCTGCCGATCCTGCCCGGCGAGGCGCAGGACTTCCGCGTAATCCTCGCGGCGATCGCTGCCTTCTCCGTGATCTACGGGGCGATCCTGACGCTGCAGCAGCGTGATCTGAAACGGCTCGTCGCCTACTCCTCGGTCTCGCATATGGGCTTCGTGCTGCTCGGCGTCTCCGCGATGGGGGCGGCCGGGCTCTCCGGCGCGGCGCTGCAGATGTTCTCGCACGGCGTCATCACCGGCCTGCTCTTCATCGTCGTCGGCGTGATGTACGACCGCACGCACACGCGGCAAATCTCTGACATGAGCGGGCTGCTGCACCAGATGCCGCTGCTCGGCCTCGTTGCGATCATCGCCGGCTTCGCCGCGCTCGGCCTGCCCGCGCTGAGCGGCTTCGTCGCCGAGTTCGCCGTCTTCGCCGGAACGCTGCAAGTGCATCCGGCGGCGACGATCATCTCCGTCTTCGGCGTCGTGCTCGCGGCCGGCTACATCCTCTGGGCCGTACAACGCGTCTTCACCGGCCCCGCCGACGAACGCTGGTCCGGCCTCGGCGACGCGACCGAGTGGTACGAGCTCACCGCGATGGCCGCGATGCTGGTCTTCATCATCGGCGTCGGCGTCTACCCGCGACTGCTTACCGACGTGGTTGAGCTCGGCATCGAGCCGATCGCGCTGATCGTGCAGGCTGCCGCATGAACTGGTACGAACAGATCCACCACATTGGCCCGGCGTTCGCGCTGCTGCTCGGCGCGGGCATCGTGATGACCGCCGACCTGATCGCGCCGCGCCGCGCGCCCGTCGTCGCGATCACCATCCTCGTGCTGGTCGCGGCAGGCGTCTGGGCGATCGTGCAGGTCGTCTCCGGCATCGAGGGGCCCGCGCTCGCGGGCGCCGTCGTCGTCGACCGCTTCGCGCTGTTCTTCGCCTTCCTGCTGATCGGTGTCGCCCTCGCCGTCGTGATCGCCACGTCCGAGGGCCTCGCGCGCGTCCAGCACCGCCCCGAGTTCTTCGCGCTGCTGCTGACGGCGACCGGCGCGATGGTCCTGCTCGCGCAGTCCAACGACCTGATCGCGATCTTCGTGGCCCTCGAGACCACCTCGATCGCGCAGTTCGTGCTGGCCGGCATCGCCCGCGACGACCGATCCTCCGAGGCAGGCATCAAGTACCTGCTGAGCGGGGCCGTCGCCGCCGCGGTGCTGCTCTACGGCTTCGCCTTCCTCTTCGGCCTCTCCGGCACCACCTCGCTCGAGGGCATCGAAGCCTTCGTGCAGACGGGGTCGGACGGGACGCAGCTGGCGCTCGTGCTCGGCCTCGTGCTGGTCGCGGCGGGCCTCGGCTTCAAGATGTCGATCGCGCCCTTCCAGGCCTGGGTGCCCGACGTCTACGAGGGCTCCCCGACGACCGTCACCACCTTCCTCTCGGTCGCCTCGAAGGCGGCGGGCTTCGCGGTGGCGCTGCGCATCTTCTACGGCGGCCTCGGAGGCGGCGATACCTTCATCGCCGAGCACTGGGCGGCGCTGATCGCGGTGCTCGCGGCGGCCTCGATGTGCTTCGGGAACGCCGCCGCGATCCTGCAGACCAACGTGAAGCGACTGCTCGCCTACTCCTCGATCGCGCAGGCGGGCAACATCGCGGTCGGGCTTGCCGCGGTGGCTGCCGGCAGTGTCGCCGGGCCCTCGGCGGTGCTCTTCTTCCTCGGCGCCTACGCGGCGACGAACGTGGGCGCGTTCCTCTGCGTGATCGTCGTCTCGGAGCGGATCGGCGTCGAGGATGTGAGCGGCTACGCCGGCCTGATGAAGCGATCGCCGGTGGTTGCCGGCGTGCTGGTGCTCTGTCTGCTCTCGCTGACGGGCATCCCACCGGCCGCGGGCTTCCTCGCGAAGCTCTACGTCTTCAACAGCGCGGTCCAATCGGGTCATGACTGGCTGGTCTGGCTCGTCGTCATCGCGGTGCTCAACTCGGCCGTGTCGGCCTTCTACTACCTGCGCTGGGTGCGCACGATGGTGCTGGACGAGCCCGAGGACGAGGCGCCCTTCCATGCGAGCACGCCGGTGCAGGCCGTGCTCGGCCTCGCCGCCATCGCCGTGCTGTTCTTCGGCCTGATCCCCACCCCGCTGCTCGGCGCCGCCCAGCGCGCCGCCGAGACGCTGGTCATCGTCACTCCGTAGCACGGCGCGCGTCGTCTGTGAGGGGCTGCGCCCCCCACACCCCCATCCCGGACGAGCCTGCGCTGCGCGCGGCTCTGGCCCACCCACCCGCCCTCGGAGTTTTGCTTCTGTGGGGGCTGCGCCCCCACGCCCCCGCCGGGCCGGCAGTGCAACGGCAGGACCGAGGTCGAGAGCCTGTCGTGTGCGGGGGGCGCAGCCCCCCACGCCCCCATCCGGGACGAGCCTGCGCTGCGCGCGGCTCCGGCCCACCCACCCGCCCTCGGAGTTTCGTTTCTGTGGGGGCTGCGCCCCCACGCCCCCGCGGGTCGGCAGCGCAACGGCTGTCCGAGGTCGAGAGCCTGTCTTGTGTGGGGGGCTGCGCCCCGACGGGGAGTGCAACGGGCTGTCCAGAAGGCGGATGTGCGTCTCTTGCGGAATCCCTCGAACTCGATGGCGCAAGGGCGGCGCGGCAGCCCGAGTGCGTTCGTGACCCCCGCGCAACCTCGAGGGTCCGGCGAGCCCCCTCACCCCCTCCCTCTCCCCCAGGAGAGGGGGCCGAGGTGGAACTGCGAGGCGAAGCCGCAGCGGGGGTGTGGGGGCTACGCCCCCACAGAAACTAACTCCGAGGGCGGGTGGGTGGGTCCGAGCCGCGCGCAGCGCAGGCTCGTCCGAGTCCCTTGTGCGCAACAGGCTTCGAGGCGCCTCGGAGCCCTCGAGGGGCCGCCCCGTCAGTCCCCGTGCTGGCCGTGACCGCCGCCGGCGGCGTGGATCTCGGCGCCGAGCACGGCCTCCTCGCGCTCGCGCATCGCCACCGCGTCCTCGGCGGCGTCGTGGTCGTAGCCGAGTAGGTGCAGCAGGCCGTGCAGTACGACGTGGTGGAGCTCCGTCTCGAAGGCGAGGTCTGCGTCCCCCGCCTGGCGGCGCACCGCGGGCGTCGAGACGGCGATGTCGCCGAGGAACGGCGGGGGTTCGTCATCGCTGCGGGGATCGTCGTTCGGCGCCGTCTCGCCCTCCTCGGCGGGGAAGGCGAGCACGTCCGTGAAGTCCTCGATGCCGCGGTGCTCGCGGTTGAGCCGCAGCAGCAGCTCGTCGCCGGCGAAGAGCAGCGCGACGGCGGCGGCCTCGAGGCCCTCGCTCACGAGGGCACGGCGGATCATCGCGCGCACGGGGCGCACGTCCAGGTCGCGCGCCGCGCCGTCCACCTCGATCGAGATCTGGTAGGCCATGAATCGAGGGTACAGGCGGCTACGGTTGCGCGCCGCGAGCGCGATTGACGGCGGCCGGACGGCCTCCGTCGCGCCGCGCTGCTACACTGGCCGGGCGGCGACGGCCGAATCCCCCGGCCGGAGCATGGGGTGTCGGTGAGCCAGGAAGTCCTCTACCGCAAGTGGCGCCCCGGCGGCTTCGCCGAGGTTGCCGGACAGGGCCCGATCACCACGACGCTGCGCAACGCGGTCGCCGCGGACTCGCCCGCCCATGCCTACCTCTTCACCGGCCCTCGTGGCACCGGCAAGACCAGCACCGGGCGCATCCTCGCCAAGGCCGTGAACTGCGAGGCCCCCCGCGAGGGCGAGCCGGATAACGCCTGCACCTCCTGCCTCGCCTTCAACGAAGGCCGGGCGCTCGACCTGATCGAGCTCGACGCCGCCTCCAACCGAGGCATCGACGAGGTGCGCGCGCTGCGCGAGAGCGTCGGCTACGCGCCCAACGCGGGCACATACAAGGTCTACCTGGTGGACGAGGTCCACATGCTGACGGATGCGGCCTTCAACGCGCTGCTCAAGACCCTCGAGGAGCCGCCGGCCCACGTCATCTTCGTGCTCGCCACCACCGAGCCGCACCGCATCCCGCCGACGATCAGCTCGCGCTGCCAGCGCTTCGACTTCCGCCGCGCCTCGCTGCCCGCGCTCGTCGAGCGCATCGGCGTGATCGCCGAGGGCGAGGGCATCAGCGTCGCCGAGGGCGGCCCGGAGCTGATCGCCCGCCAGGCCGGCGGCTCCTTCCGCGACGCCGTGAACCTGCTCGACCAGCTCGCCGCCTACCACGGCAGCGAACTCGACCTCGAGGCGGTGCAGCAGGGCCTCGGGCTCGTCGTCGACGACCGCGCGACGGCGCTCGCGAGCGCGGCGGTGAGCCGCGACCTGCCCGCCGGCCTCGCGCTGCTCTCCTCCGTGCGTGACGACGGCATCGAGGTGCGCGCGTTCGTCCGCGAGGTGGTGCAGACGCTGCGCACGCTGCTCTTGCTGCGCGCGGGCGCGCACGAGGAGCTCGGGCTGTCCGACGCCCAGCTCGCGGAAATGCGGCCGATCGCCGAGGAGACGCAGGCGGCGGACATCGTCGCCGCGCTGCGCGCCCTCGGCGAGATCGACTTCGCGGGCGACGCCTACGACGCGCTGCCGGCGGAGATCGCCTTCGCCTCGCTCGCCGTCGGGATTCCGGCGGAAGGGGACGCCCTCGCGACGCCCGAGGCGCCGCCGCAGCCCGCGCAGGCAGCGCCGCAGCCGGCCGCGCAGGGACGCCGCGAGGCCGCCCCGCGCCGGGAGGCCGCGCCCCGCCGGGAGCGCGCGCCTCGCCAGCCGCGCGGCGGGCAGCAGCCGGCCGCACCTTCCGGGCCGCGCCCACCGCAGCCGCGCGCCGAGCCGGCGCCTGCGGCCGCCCAGCGCAGCGCGACGCCTGCCCGTCGCGGGCCGCCTCCGCCCGTGCTGCCCGAGGGCGAGGACGCCTCGCCGGAGCTCGCCGCGCTGCGCGAGCGCCACGCCGACATTCGCGACGGTGCGCGCGCCGCGCACCAGACGGCCGGTGCGCTGCTCAACTCGCGCTGCTACATCAAGAGCTTCGAGGGCGACACCGTGGAGATCGGCTTCCAGTCGAACCTCCTGGTCGAGAAGGCGCTCGGCGATCCGGCGGTGCTGGAGGCGATGAGCACAGCCGTCGGCGGCGTCGCGGGCCGCGAGGTGAAGGTCGTGCCGGTGGTCTGGGAGGCGCTGCAGGGCGCCGCGCCGCCGCGCGCCGCTGCTTCGCCCGCCTCGGCGGCGCCCGCCGGCCCAGCGGGCGGCGCACCGCCCCCCGGCGGGCCGCCCGCCGAGCGCAGCGTCCGCGAGAGCGGCGGCCACCTCTTCGAGGAGGCGCGCAAGCTCGGTGCGGTTCCGATCGAGGACTGACGGCCGGCGTGCGATCCACCCGTAGATGCGCAGCGCGCGCGACGGCGCACTCCCTCCCGGAGCAGCGATCGTGACGCTGCGCGAGAGCGGCACGGGCTCCTCGATCTCACGCCTCGTCGAGGCCTTCCGGCGGCTGCCGGGCGTCGGACCGAAGTCCGCGCAGCGCCTCGCCTACCACGTGCTGCGCTCGCCGGCGGGCGAGGCGCGCGACCTCGCGGAGGCGCTGATCGAGGTCAAGGAGCGCACGGTCTTCTGCTCGCGCTGCCAGCAGATCAGCGACGGCGACCCCTGCCCGATCTGCCTCGACGGGCAGCGCGACCGCAGCGTCATCTGCGTGGTCGAGGAGCCGCTGGACCTCGTCGCGATCGAGCGTACGCAGGGCTACCACGGGCTCTACCACGTGCTGCACGGCGTGATCTCCCCGGCCGACGGCGTCGGCCCCGAGGACCTGCGGATCCGCGAGCTGCTGCGCCGGCTCGACGGCGCAGAACGGCCGGCGGACGGGGAGGAGCCGGCAGCCTCCGCGGCCGTCCCCGTCGCCGAGGTGATCGTCGCCACGAACCCCAACCTGGAGGGCGAGGCGACGGCCATGTACCTCGCGCGGCTGATCGAGCCGCTTGGCGTGCGTGTCACGCGTCTCGCGCGCGGTCTGCCCGCCGGGGCGGACCTCGAGTACGCGGACAACGTCACGCTCGAGCGCGCCCTCGAGCATCGTCAGCGCGTCGAATAGCCGCTTCCAGACGCTCGTCGGTGGCGCGCCGATTGACATCCGCCCCGCCCATTGCGAGACTCCCCGACGCTGCAAAACTCTCGCGCCCGCACGAAGGGCGCAGCCGGGAGCGGGGCGCAGAGCCGCATGACGCAATACATCATCAAGCGCCTGCTCGCGGCAATCCCGACGATCTTCTTCGTCTCCGTCATCATCTTCTGCCTGATGCGCCTGATCCCCGGCGACGTGGTGGAGAAGTTGGCCATCTCCGATGGCGGTAGCGCCCCGAGCGAGGAGTTCCTCGACAAGCGCCGCGCGGAGCTGGGCCTCGATCGCTCGTGGCCGCACCAGTACAAGTGCTGGGCGCTTGGTGATGCCCTGAACAACATCAGCGCGATCGGCGGCTGCGAGGGCGGTGGCCTGCTGCGCGGCGACCTCGGGGATTCGCTGCGCACGAGGAACTCGATCAACGACCTGATTAAGACGCGCCTGCCGCTGAGCATCGAGCTTGTGCTGATAGCGGTGCTGCTAGCCCCTGCGCTGGCGGTACCGCTGGGCATCATCTCCGCGGTGAAACAGGACAGTCCGATTGACTATGGGGCGCGGTTATTCACCGTCCTCGGGCTTTCCGGCCCTGACTTCGTGTGGGGGACGCTCCTGATCCTGTTCCTGACGGTATACCTCGACGATGTGACGTTCGGGTTGTTCCAGTCGTGGCTGCCGCCGCTCTACGAACCAATCCTCGATAACCCGTGGGCGAACTTCCAGGCGCTGATCCTCGCGGCCCTGATCATCGGCTACCGGCTGTCCGCGATCAGCGCCCGCATGATGCGGTCGACGATGCTTGAAGTGCTGCGCGAGGACTACGTGCGCACGGCCCGCGCCAAGGGGCTCGCGGAGCGCCCGGTCATCCTGAAGCACGCGCTGCGGAACGCCGTCATCCCCGTGCTGACGATCATGGCCGGGCAGATCACGTTCCTGTTCGGCGGCACCGTGATCGTGGAGCAGATGTTCCGCCTGCCCGGCCTTGGCCGCCTCACCCTGGAATCGGTGAGGATCGGCGACTATCCGGTCGTGCAGGCTACCGTGCTGCTGATGTCGATCGTGTTCATCCTGGTGAACCTCGCGGTTGATCTTGCCTACGGGCTGATCGACCCGCGCATCAGGTACTCATAGCAGGGAGCAGTGCGTGGCTGAGCAGACCGCACCGGCGCCGGCAATCCGCGAATTCGCGAGCGAGGGACGCCATCCCGCGCTGGACGCGACGATCCGTATCTTCAGGTCGCCGGTCGGTGCAACCTCGACGGCGGTGCTCGCGGTGTTGGTCCTCGGCGCGATCTTCGCCGACGTGGGCCCCGACCCGTACCAGTCCTCGCGGGACGTCCTCGTGGGGCCGAGCGCGTCGCATCCGTTCGGTACGGACGACCTCGGACGGGACCAGTTGTCGCGTCTGATGCATGGTGCGCGGATCTCGCTCTGGGTGGGGTTCCTCGCCACAGCGGGCGGCTGCCTTGTGGGTGCGGCCTGGGGCCTGCTGTCGGGGTTCGCCGGTAGCTGGCTGGATCTCCTCTCGCAGCGCCTCGTCGACGCGATGCTGGCGATCCCCGGGCTCGTGTTGGCGCTGATCTTCGCCGCGGTCTTCACGCCGGGAGTGACGACGGGGATCATCGCGATCATCCTGATCATCATCCCCTTCAACGCACGCGTGATCCGCAGTGCCGTGCTCGCCGTCAAGGAGAACGTCTACGTCGAGGCGGCCAAAGTGATCGGGGCCGGTCCGGGCCGGATCATGCTGCGCCACATCCTCCCGAACGTGGTGGCGCCGATCCTGATCATGATGTCCACCGTCCTGGGGGCGGCGATCCTGATCGAGGCCGGGCTCGCCTTCCTCGGCATGGGCGCCCAGCCGCCGACGCCGTCCTGGGGCCTGATGCTGAGCGATAAGGGCCGTCAGTTCATGGAACTGGCGCCCTGGCTCGCGATCTTCCCGGCCATCGCGATCATGGTCACGGTCCTTGCGTTCAACCTGCTCGGCGATGTCGTGCGCGACGTGCTGGACCCGCGGCTGCGTGGGTCGCGCTAGCGGCAGGAACGCGTTCGCTTGACCCTTCGGGAACGGTTCCGGAACCCAACATCGACAATCGTAATCCGCCGCCGCAGCCGGCACTTGTGCGCGAACGCACAGAACCGTACGGTGGCACTCGGCGTATCGCCATCAGTGCCTGCGTGCGTGTGGGCGAGTTCGTGATCGAGGAGGACCCATGACAGAGCAAGCAAGTAACGGACTGTCCAGGCTGATCGGGTCTCGCGTCAGTCGCCGTAGCGTCATCCGCGGCGGCGTCATCGGCGCGGCCGGCCTGACGGCAGCAGCCTTGATCGGCTGCGGCGACGACGACGACGAGACTCCGGCCCCCGTGGCGACCCAGGCCCCGGCGGCTGCGACCGCTTCGGCGACTCCCGTCCCGACCGCCGCGATCGTGCGGACCGCGACGCCCGAGCCGACCCCGACGCCGACGACGGCGGCGGGCGCGACGGCGACGGCCACTCCGGCCCCCACGCCCGAGGGCGCGGGGTATCCGATCGAGCCGAGCTACGACTACATTGGCAACGCCCGCAACGACGGCGCGCCCTTCGCCTACGGCTGGGCGGAGCCGGACAAGAAGCCGGTCGCGGGCGGCATCCTCACCTACGGCACATCGCTGATCCACGCGAGCTTCGACAACATCACATCGGGTGGCGGCCTGACGCAGTCGGCCAACACGATGGTTGGCGACATGCTCGTCGGGTACCACCAGGGCCCGGACTTCAACGTCTACCAGATGGAGCTCAACCCGGACTTCGGCCTGGCGACAGGCTGGGAGGTTGCGCCGGACGGTCTGACCCTGACCTTCGCGCTGCGTGAGGCGAACTACCACAACGTGGCGCCGGTCAACGGCCGTGCGATGGTCGCCAACGACGTGGCGCAGGCCTACACGCGCATGCAGAGCGGCCGCCAAAAGGGCCTGCTGCTCGGCCTCGAATCCGCCGAGGCGGTGGACGACCGTACGGTGCGCTTCAACATGTCGAAGGCGAACGCCGACATCCTCGTCGTGGCGGGCAACCGCGAGACGCCGATCTACCCGCCGGAGGTCTACGACGCCGGCATCGCGGACACGACGCCGATCGGCACCGGCCCCGGCATCCTCGACAAGGAGAACACCACCCAGGACCAGCGGATGGTGTTCGTGGCCAACCCCGACTACTGGGGCGGCGCGCCGCTGCTCGACGCGTTCCACTTCGACACGATCCAGGATCCCGAAACGCGCAAGGCCGCGTTCCGCACCGGGCAGACGCACCACGGTCTGCCCACCGTGCGGACAGAGGAACTGGACGCGCTGTGGGGCAGCGTCCCGGGCATGAACGTGATGAACAACCCGTCGTTGATGGGCATCTCGATCTACGCGGTGAACTCCAACGTCGCGCCCTTCAACGACACGCGCGTGCGCCGCGCCCTCAAGCTCGGCATGGACGTGGACCGCTACCTTGCGATCCGCTACCCGGGCCAGAAGTGGCCGGACTCGCTGCCCGCCTTCGGCTGGCCGTTCTACTCCGACTCGTACCCGGGCCGCGACGCCTTCGGCAGCACCGGCCCGTACGACCCGGAGCAGGCGGCACAGCTGCTCGCCGCCGCTGGCGTCGAGCCGGGGCTCACGGTTCGCCACCGCTCTCCGCTCGGATTCGCCGGGCTGGGCCCGGACACGGAGCTGATCTTCGAGGACATGCGGGCGCTCGGCTTCGAGCCGGAGCTGCTGCCGGCCGACGGCGCCGCCTTCTCGAAGCACTACTACAGCCAGGGCTTCTCCGACCCCGAGGCACGGGAGTCGGAGATGATCCAGGGCTGGTCGACCGCGGCTCCGACCGCGAACGGGTACTTCTGGGAGAACATCCACTCCCAGTCGACGACGCAGCACTTCAACATCCAGGACGCGGTCATCGACGACCTCGCCGACAGGCAGTTCGGTGAGTTCGACACGGACGCGCGGCGCGAGATGTTCATCCAGATCATCGATCAGATGAACGAGGAGGCGTACTGGATGGACAAGGTGCCGGCCTCGGCAGGCATCTTCATCGTGCGGCCTGAGGTGCGCTTCGTGCGCTTCCACGGTCCGTACATCGGCCTCCACAGCTTCTGGGACTGGGGCTACGCCTTCCACAAGACGTGGCTCGACAACGAGAACGTGGATCAGACTCTCACGGTGGACCTCCGCGGCTAGACCCGCACGAGGCGAGAGAACCGGGAGCCGGCCCGCGGGCCGGCTCCCGTCGTTTAACCTGTAACCATGCCCCCGCGCGTCACCCGCAACGGGGCGCCGGACCATCGTAGTCTGGCGATGTTGTCCGCACTTGCGCGGGGTTGAACAGAACCGTACCGTAGCGCGGAGCGTATAGCGATCACGAGGCCTGCTGAGCAGGTTCTGGGTTCGCGATCGAGGAGGAGCCATGACAGGGCAAGCAAGCAACGGACAGGGTCTGTCCAGACTCATCGGGTCTCGCGTCAGTCGCCGTAGCGTCATCCGCGGCGGCGTCATCGGCGCGGCCGGCCTGACGGCAGCGGCCTTGATCGGCTGCGGCGACGACGACGACGAGACTCCGGCCCCGACGGCGGCCCCGACGGCGGCGCCGACCGCTTCGGCGACCCCCGTCCCGACCGCCGCGATCGTGCGGACCGCGACGCCCGAGCCGACCCCGACGCCGACGACGGCGGCGGGGGCCACCGCGACGGCGACAGCGGAGCCCACGCCCGAGGGCGCCGGGTATCCGATCGAGCCGAGCTACGACTACATCGGCAACGCCCGCAACGACGGCGCGCCCTTCGCCTACGGTTGGGCGGAGCCGGACAAGAAGCCGGTCCCCGGCGGCATCCTCACCTACGGCACATCGCTGATCCACTCGAGCTTCGACAACATCACCTCTGGTGGCGGTCTGACGCAGTCGGCCAACACGATGGTTGGCGACATGCTCGTCGGGTACCACCAGGGCCCGGACTTCAACGTCTACCAGATGGAGCTCAACCCCGAGTTCGGCCTCGCCACCGGGTGGGAAGTTGCTCCGGACGGGCTCGCGCTGACCTTCGCGCTGCGTGAGGCGAACTACCACAACGTGGCGCCGGTCAACGGCCGTGCGCTGGTCGCTAACGACGTCGCGCAGGCCTACACGCGCATGCAGGGTGGCCGCCAGGCCGGCCTGCTGCTCGGCCTCGAATCCGCCGAGGCGGTGGACGACCGCACGGTGCGCTTCAACATGTCGCGCCCGAACGCGGACATCCTCGTCGTGGCGGGCAACCGCGAGACGCCGATCTACCCGCCGGAGGTCTACGACGCCGGCATCGCGGACACGACGCCGATCGGTACCGGCCCCGGCATCCTCGACAAGGAGAACACCGTCCAGGACCAGCGGATGGTGTTCGTGGGCAACCCCGACTACTGGGGCGGCGCGCCGCTGCTCGACGCGTTCCACTTCGACACGATCCAGGACTCGGAGACGCGCAAGGCCGCGTTCCGCACCGGCCAGACGCACCACGGTCTGCCCGGCCTGCGGACAGAGGAACTGGACGCGCTGTGGGACAGCGTCCCGGGCATGAACGTGATGAACAACCCGTCGCTGATGGGTATCGCGATCTTCGCGGTGAACTCCAACGTCGCGCCCTTCAACGACACGCGCGTGCGCCGCGCCCTCAAGCTCGGGATGGACGTGGACCGCTACCTGGCGATCCGCTTCCCGGGCCAGAAGTGGCCGGACTCGCTGCCCGCCTTCGGCTGGCCGTTCTACTCCGACTCGTACCCCGGGCGCGACGCCTTCGGCAGCACCGGCCCGTACGCCCCGGAAGAGGCTGCACAGCTGCTCGCCGCCGCCGGCGTCGAGCCGGGACAGAAGGTCCGGCACCGCTCCCCGGCAGGGTTCACCAACCCCGGTGCGGACACGGAGTTGATCTTCGAGGACATGCGGGCGCTCGGCTTCGAGCCGGAGATGCTGCCGGCCGACGGCGCCGCCTTCTCCAAGCAGTACTACAGCCAGGGCTTCTCCGACCCCGAGGCGCGGGACGCGGACATGATCCAGGGCTGGTCGACCGCGGCTCCGACCGCGAACGGGTACTTCTGGGAGAACATCCACTCCCAGTCGACGACGCAGCACTTCAACATCCAGGACGCGGTCATCGACGACCTCGCCGACAGGCAGTTCGGTGAGTTCGACACGGACGCGCGGCGCGAGATGTTCATCCAGATCATCGATCAGATGAACGAGGAGGCGTACTGGATGGACAAGGTGCCGGCCTCGGCAGGCATCTTCATCGTGCGGCCTGAGGTGCGCTTCGTGCGCTTCCACGGTCCGTACATCGGCCTCCACAGCTTCTGGGACTGGGGCTACGCCTTCCACAAGACGTGGCTCGACAACGAGAACCTGGATCAGACTCTCACGGTGGACCTCCGCGGCTAGACCCGCACGAGGCGAGAGAACCGGGAGCCGGCCCGCGGGCCGGCTCCCGTCGTTTAACCTGTGCCCATGCCCGCGCGCGCACCCCGCGTTACCCGCAGCGAGGCGGTGGTGATCCGCCACCGCCGGTTCGGCGACAGCGATCGCATCGTCACGCTGCTCACCCCGGCGCGCGGGAAGATCGACGCGATTGCCAAGGGCGCGCTGCGCCCGCGCAGCAGGCTCGCCGGGCACCTCGAGCCGCTGACCCACGCCGAGGTGCTGTTCGCCCACGGCCGCAACCTCGACATCATCACCCAGGCCCAGACGATCGAGGGCTTCGCCACGATTCGCGATGACCTCGACAGGCTCAGCCTCGGGTTCTACCTGCTGGAGCTGGCCGACCGCTTGACCGTCGAGCACGCCGAGGCGGACGCCGTCTACCGCCTGCTGCTCGTCGCCCTGCTGCGCCTCGCGCGGGGTGACGGCGAGCAACTCGTCGCGAGGTCGTTCGAGCTGGGGCTGCTCGCTGCGACCGGCTTCCGGCCGGAGTGGCGCAACTGCGCGGCCTGCGGAGAGCCGGTCCAGCAGGACGCCCTGGCCTGGTCGCCGCTCGCCGGAGGCGTGATCTGCGCGGCCTGCCGGGGCTCGCACCCGGAGGCGGGGCCGATCGACGCCTCCGTGCTGAAGGTGCTGCGCTACATCCAGCAGGAGCCGTACGAGGAAGCCGCGCGCGTGCGCCTCACGCCCGAGCTCGCCTCGGGCCTCGAGCGGGTGATGCACGAGCTGATGCGCGCGATGGCCGAGCGCGACCTGGGCAGCGCGCGCTTCCTCTCCGAGGTGCGCCAGACGCCTCGGACTGTGGACGGCGACGAGTCGCCCGAGGCGGCGCCGGCGGGGAGTGCATCGGCTGAGCCGTTGCCCGCGTATACTGAGCGGGACAACCTGAACGCCTGACTGACGGATCGAGGAGACGCGGCATGCCGCTCTACGAGTACTACTGCGAAGGTTGCGACGGCATCTTCGAGCTGATTCGCCCCGTGCGCGAGTCTTCGGACCCGCAGCCGTGCGTCGTCTGCGACGGCGACGGCCGGCGCCTCATGCCGACCGAGGTGCACGCCTTCACCATGCGCGGCGGGATGCCGCGCCGCATCCCGGACCAGAACCTCTACTGGACGCCCAAGGGTCAGTCCACGAAACCGATGCAGACGAACGACATGACGAAGATGGAGCCCTTCCTCGTCAAGGATCCGCGCGTCGTGCCCGCTGCCACGAAGGTTACGGCCGAGGAAGTCGCCGCCAGGAAGGCCGCGGTGCAGGTCCGCGAGCGCGTCAAGGGCAGCGGCTCGCGTGGCCGCCGCCGCGCGCGCGGCGAGGGCAAGGGCGCCTCGTAGCCTGACTCCCGAGGTCTGAGTTGCCCCGTGCAGTGCCTCAGCTGCGGCGGGCGAGCACGTACTCCGTCAGGGACTCGAAGGTCTCGCGCGGATCACCGCCGGGGAGCGGCTCCAGCGCCGCCGCAGCCTGCTCGGCGAAGCGCTGTGCGGTCTCCATCGACTCCTCGAGGAGCCCGGACTCGCGGATCTCATTGATCGCGCGTTGCAGGTTGGCGCGCCTGCGGACGCCGGAGAAGGCGCGCCGGATCGGGTTGTCCTCGGGGTAGCGGTCCAGGTAGAGCAGCGCGGGCAGCGTCAGCGTCCCGGCCAGCAGATCGGACCCGACCGGCTTGCCGAGCTCCTCGGCCGTAGCGCTGAAGTCGAGCACGTCGTCAACCACCTGGAAGGCCATGCCGAGCTGCTCGCCGAAGCGGCGGACCGGCTCGACGAGCGGCTCCGGCGCGCCGCAGACGATCGCCCCGCCCTCGGCGGCGGTGGCGAAGAGCGAGGCGGTCTTGCCGTGGATGCGATCGAGGTAGCGCCGCACGTCCGGCGAATACTCGTAGGCCGCGAGGTCCTGGCTCAGCTCGCCCCGCGCCATCACGCGCAGCGTCTCGGCGAAGTTGCGGACCACGCGCAGGTTGCCGGTCTGCGCCACGAAGTGGGCGGCGTGGGCGAACATGTAGTCGCCCAGCATCACGCTCGGCCCGTTGTAGAACTGCGCCGCCGCCGTCGGCCGCCCTCGCCGCTCCTCCGCCTGGTCGATCACGTCGTCGTGGACGAGCGTCGCCGTGTGCAGCAGCTCGACGCTCGCGGCCATCGGCACGAGCAGGTCGAGGTCGTAGCGCCCGAGGCGCCCCGCGAGCAGGGTGAGGGCCGGCCGCAGCCGCTTGCCGCCGCCGCCGAGCACCGCGCCCAGCATCTCGCGCAGCCACGGGAACTCGACATCGCGCAGCGAGTCGAGCAACTCGTCGACGCGCGGCAGGTCGTCCGCGACGGGGCCGTAGACCTCGAACTGGCTGGCCGGCGCGGTCATCGGGGCAGCTCGAAGCCGAACAGCCGCGCGGCGTTCTCGGCCGTGACGCGCGCCACGTGCTCCGGCGTGTCGCCGCGCAGCTGGGCGATGAAGGCGATCGTCTCGAGGATGTAGGCCGGCTCGTTGCGCCGCCCGCGGTGCGACTGCGGCGTCAGCGCGGGCGCGTCGGTCTCGACCAGCAACTGCTCGAGCGGCGCCGTCCTCGCGACGTTCTGGCGCTGCGTGCCGCCGGGGTACGTCACCGGGCCGGGGATCGAGAGCAGGAAGCCGAGCGCGCGGTAGCGCTCGCCCAGCTCCGCGTCGCCCGCGTAGCAGTGCATCATCCCGATCTCGCGGTCCGGTCCGAGGTAGCGGCCCGAGTGGCGCGCCCACTCCTCGATCACCGCGTAGGACTCCTCGTCGGAGTCGCGGCTGTGGATCACGACGGGCAGCGAGGCCTCGCGCGCGAGGTCGAGCTGGTAGCGGAACGCCTCGTATTGGATGTCGTGCGGCGAGAGATTGCGGTAGAAGTCCAGCCCCATCTCGCCGAGGCCGACGAAACGCCCGCTGTGCGCCTGCTCGTGCAGCTGCTCGCGCTGCTCCGGCAGATCCTTCGCGCGGTGCGGGTGCAGCCCGGCGACGGCGTGGACCCGCTCGTCGATGGCTGCGAGGGCGTACGCCTCCTCGCTGCTCGGTGCGCTGCCGCCGACCTCGACGACGGCGGTGAGGCCGGAGCCCCAGGCGCGATCCATCACCTCGTCATGATCTTCGGAGAACGCGCCGGACCAGGTGTGTGCGTGCGCGTCGACGATCGGGGCGTCGAGGGGGCTCATCGCGTGCTCGTCCTCCGTCGCCCGGCCTACTGGCCGAGCCGCGCCTCTTCTTCGTCGATCAGTGACTCGTCGAGCTTGCGGAACAGCGGCGCGGGCTCGGGCAGGGGCGTGCCCGGGGCCACCGGCGTGCGGGTCCAGCCCGCCGCCTCGATGTCGCCCTCGCAGCCGGCGAGGGCCCACGCGCGCGGCGAGCTGAACGGCAGGAACGGCTGCAGCAGCGTGGCCAGCCCGGCGATCGCCTGGATCGCCGTCGAGAGCGTCTCCGCCGCCGAGTCGCGGTCCTCGCGCACGGCCGCCCAGGGCGCGCGCTCATCGAGGTAGCGGTTCGCCTCCTGCGCGACGCCCATCGCGGTCTGCAGGGCGGCGCGCAGGCGCAGCCCGTCGATGTGCGCGCCGACCTCCTCGAAGGCCGCGTCGACCCGCGCGAGCAGCGCCGCCGACTCGGGCGAGGGCGCTGCCTCGGCGCCCGGTACGCGCGCGTCGAAGTGACGCCGCGTCAGGGTGAGCACGCGGTGGACGAGGTTGCCCCAGCGCGCGACCAGCTCGTCGTTGTTGCGCCGCACGTACTCGGCCCACGTGAAGTCCGTGTCGGAGGTCTCGGGCATCATCGCGGTCAGCCCGTAGCGCAGCGGGTCGGGGTCGTGGCGGTCGAGGTAGTCCGGCATCCAGATCGCCCAGTTGCGCGAGGACGAGGCCTTCGAGCCGGAGATCGTGACGTACTGGTTGGCCGGGACGTCGTAGGGCAGGTTGAGGCCGCCGTAGCCGAGCAGCATGGCCGGCCAGATGGTCGTGTGGAAGGGGACGTTGTCCTTGCCCTGGAAGTAGACGGTCCGCGCCGCCGGATCCTTCCACCACGCCTCCCAGGCATCCGGCTGTCCCGAGTTCTGCGCCCACTCCTTCGTCGCCGAGAGGTAGCCGATCACCGCCTCGAACCAGACGTAGATGCGCTTCTCGTCCCAGCCCTCGAGGGGTACGGGCACGCCCCACTCGATGTCGCGCGTGATCGCGCGGTCGTGCAGCCCCTCGCGCAGCAGGCCAAGCGTGAAGTTGCGCACGGCCGGCCGCCAGTGCGTCTGCGGATCGACCCACTCGAGCAACTGGTCGTTGAACTCGCTGAGCTTCAGGAAGCAATGGTTCGTCCGGCGTGGCTCCGGTGTGGCCTTGGAGAGCCGGGAGCGCGGCCCGATCAGCTCGAGGGCGTCCATCGTGCGGCCGCACTCGTCGCACTGGTCGCCGCGCGCGCCGTCGTAGCCGCAGTAGGGGCACTCACCTTCGACATAACGGTCTGGCAGGAAGCGCTCGGCCTCGGGGTCGAACAGCATCGTCATCTCGGCCTCGTAGATGTGGCCCTGCTCGTGCAGGCGCAGGAAGAGGTCCTGCGTGACCTCGGCGTGGTTCGCCGTGCCGGTCGAGGTGAACAGGTCGAACGAGATGCCGAAGCGCTCGAAGGTATCGAGGAAGGACGCGTGGGCGCGCTCGATCACGGCCTCGGGGGTGGTGCCCTCCTCCTCGGCGCGGATCGTGACGGGCGTGCCGTGCACGTCGGAGCCGGAGACCATCAGCGTGCGGTTGCCGCGCATGCGGTGGTAGCGGGAGAAGATGTCGGCAGGGAGGTATGCGCCGGCGATCTGGCCCGCGTGCAGCGCGCTGTTCGCATAGGGCCACGCGACCGCGGCGAGGACCGTCTCAGCCATCGCTGGAATCGTAGCACCTGCACCCCGCAGGGCCACCTGCCGCGTCCTGCCGCCCGCTGCCGCACAGTCTGGCGTGCGGTACGCTGAGTCCCCGTGAGGCTCTCGATCATCGTCCCGGCCTTCAACGAAGCGGACTACCTGGCCGCGACCCTCGACGCGATCGAGGTCGCCGCCACGCGCCTGCTCGACCGCAGCGACGGGGCGGTCGAGACGATCGTCGTCGACAACAACAGCACCGACCGGACCGCCGCCGTCGCCCTCGTGGGGGGCGCGATGGTGATCCACGAGCCCGTGCAGGGCATCGCGCGAGCACGCAACGCCGGGGCGCGCCACGCCGGGGGCGACGTGCTCGTCTTCGTCGACGCCGACGTGATCGTGCCGCTCACGTTCCTGCAGGCGATCCACGCGGTGCTGGACGACCCGGCCTGCCTCGGTGGCGCCGTCGACGTCGACTACCGGCCACGACGCCGCCTCGCGAGGCTCTACCTGCGCGCCTGGCGGCTGCTCGCGCGGCTCACGGGCATGGCGCAGGGCGCCGCGCAGTTCTGCCGCGCGCCCGCCTTCGAGGAAGCCGGCGGCTACGACGAGACGGCGTGGATCGGCGAGGACGTCGACTTCTACTGGAGCCTCAAGCGGCTCGCGCGGGACACGGGACGCAAGGTCGCGTTCGTCCGGCAGCCGCGCGTCCAGCCCTCGACGCGGCGTTTCGACAAGTGGCCGCTGTGGCGGGTGCTGGTCTGGACGAACCCGCTGTTCATCGCGCTGCTGCGCCGCCGCAAGGCGGTCTGGACGGGCTGGTACACGCGCGAGGTGCGCTAGCCCTCGGGCGAGGCTGCGAGGCCCGCCGGGAGCCCGAATCGCGCGTTTCGAGGGCCCCGACGTTGACCCCCGATCGGGGTGGCCCTACCATTCTCAAAAGCAGGGTGACCGTGGCGGGACCCATGCGACAACCTGGCTATCGAAGTCCTCGGGCGCATCCCGAGCAGGACCCCTCCCCCGTGGCGGGGTCTTTGTGTATGTGCGCCTTCAGGCACTCTCCCCAGTCGCCGTCCCCGCCGCTCGGCGTCACCTGAGCGTGACGGGGGAGGGGCCACGACGATGACGGCAGCAGAGCGTAAGAGCCTTGAGCGCGCCTGGGGATTCGACGACGTCGCAATCGTCCCCGGCGCCGTCACCACCAACCCCGACCTCGTCGAGCCGACCTTCATCCTCGGCGCGCACTCCTTCCCCGTCCCGATCCTCGCCTCGGCGATGGACGCCGTCGTCGACCCCTCGTTCGCCGGCGCCCTCACCAAGGCCGGCGGCCTCGCCGTCCTGAACCTCGAGGGCGTGCAGACGCGCTACGAGGACACCGCGGGCATCTACGAGGAGATCGCCGCCGCCAACCTCGAGCACGCAACCGAGATCATCCAGCACGTCTACTCCCAGCCGATCCGCGATGAGCTCGTCGGGCGGCGCATCGAGGAGATCATCGAGCTCGGCGGCGTCGCCGCCGTGAGCGCCACGCCGCAGAACACGAAGCGCCTCGCCCCCGTCGCGAAGGAGGCGGGAGCCAGCTTCTTCGCCGTGCAGTCCACCGTCACCACCGCCCGCCACGTCTCGCGCTCGCTGCGCGGCCTGCGCCTCGACGAGCTGGTCGAGCAGATCGACCCCCTCCCCGTGCTCGTTGGCAACACGGTCGACACGGGGGCGGCGCTGGAGCTGATGGAGACCGGCATCCACGCCATCCTCGTCGGCGTGGGGCCGGGGGCGGCGTGCACCTCGCGCGAGGTGCTGGGCATCGGCATCCCGCAGGTCAGCGCGACGCTCGACACGGCCTACGCGCGCGACCTCTACCACGAGCGCACCGGCCGCTACGTGCCGATCATCACGGACGGCGGCATCCGCACCGGCGGCGACCTCTCCAAGTCGATCTGCGCCGGGGCCGACGCGGTGATGATCGGCTCTCCCTTCGCCGCGACGAAGGAGGCGCCGGGCCGCGGCTACCACTGGGGCATGGCGACCCCGCACGCGGAGCTGCCTCGAGGCGTGCGTGTGCACGTCGGCCAGCCGCGCACGCTGGACACGCTGCTCTTCGGCCCGACCTCGCGCACGGACGGCACCGAGAACCTGGTCGGCGCCCTCCGCACCTCGATGGCCACGTGCGGCGCCCTCACCATCCCCGAGTTCCACGCGGCTCGGATGGTCATCGCTCCGTCGATCAAGACGGAGGGGAAGATCTACCAGCTCGCGCAGCAGATGCCGGGGTAGGGGGCTCGGCCTCGGAGTTGCCGATTCGAATTGTGGCACACATGAACCATCCGCTATACTCCCTGCGCAGTATTGGCCAGGGTGGAGGTGCCACGTCCCGGTTGAGAACCATGCCGACCCCACGCCTGATGCGTGTGACATCTGCAAGTACGTCGTCGAGAGCCCCGGCGCCGACCTGCGGTACGAGCACGGACTCGTGAACCTCGCGAGCCACCTCCTCTTGTCGGACCTGGCGCTTGCAGGCGGTGGGCCGCTGCCGCTCCGGTCGCTCGCCCTGAACACGGCTGGCGCTGAGCCGGGACCCGTTCACCAGATGGAGCCGCGGCACTGGTACTGGGCGATCTGGCACGCGCGCGATGTCCTGCTGTCCCTGCGGGAGGGTTGGAGACGATGAAGCCGACGGACGAGGTGCGCGATGCCTACCGGGGGTACCTTGAGGGTACGCGGTCCCTCGACGAGGTACTGGATCTCGCCGAGCGTACGTGGGAGACCATTCGCGCCGAACTTCCGGCGAGACGTGAGCCGACGCCCGAGGAGATCGAGGCGGAGGAGGCCGAGTGGGCACGGCTGCGAGCGTCCGGCGGCTCGGCACCGCTGCGCCACGCCTACCAGCGGTACCTCGACGGGGAGATCACGATCGAGGAGCTGTTCGACATCTCCGACCGCCTGGGCACCCGGATCTACGAGGCCAAGGACCGCCTTCTGGCGGCCAGGGCCGGGGGAGCGCGCGCGCAGGGATCCTAGACGGGGTCCTCCCCATATGCTGGCTGCACTGGACCGGCGCGTTGTGCGAACCCGCACGCAGTGAAGCGACCGGGGGCTCTTCGCACCCCCGCCTCTCAGTACCTCCGCCGCACCTCCAACACCCGCCGGTTGCCCGCCAGATCGCGGTGCACCTCGACACGCACCTCGGCGTCGCCGCCGCCGAGGGCGGTCGTGAGCCAGTCGGCGACGAAGGGAGCTTGACCGCCGCCTAGCTCGAGCAGGACGGCGACCGGGCCGTCCGCGAGGTGGTCCGGGAGCTGGTCGATGAGGCGGCGAACCAGCTCGAGGCCGTCGTCGCCGCCGTCGACGGCGAGCCGCGGCTCGCCGGCGCGGATCTCCTCGGGGAGGCGCTCGTACTCGTCGGTCGGGATGTAGGGCAGGTTCGCGGCGACCACGTCGAGCGGCTCGCCGATCGGCTCCAGCAGGTCGCCGGCGAGCAGCACGACGCGCTCCATCGACCCCAGCCGCGCGCGGTTGCGGCCCGCCCAGGCCAGCGCCTCCGTCGAGGCGTCCGTCGCGAAGACCTTCGCCGAGGGCGCATGGCGCGCGATGGCGATCGCGACCGCGCCGCTGCCCGTGCCCGCGTCGGCGACGCGCACGATGCGGCGGGCGTTCGGGTGCTCGCGGATCGCGGCGAGCGCCGTCTCGACGAGCGTTTCGGTCTCCGGGCGCGGGATCAGTGCGCCGGGGCCGACCTCGAAGGTCAGGCCGTGGAACTCGCGGCGACCGAGGATGTAGGCCAGCGGTTCCCGCGCCATGCGCCGCCGCAGCAGCGCCTCGAAGCCCTCGCGCACCTCGGGCGGCGGCGTGTCGCGGCCGGCTGCGATCACCTGCGCGCGGCTCAGCCCCGCCGCCTCGCCGTAGAGCAGGTCGACCTCCAGCCGCGCCTCATCGAGGCTCTCCGCGGCCCAGGCGGTGACCAGCCCGCGCGCCGCCTCCAGCAGCAGCGAACCGACGGTGTCCTCGGGGCCCTGCGATTCGAGCGCCATCAGGCGGTGGTCAGGTCGTCGCGGCCTGCTGCAGGAGGCGCGACTGCTCCTCCATGGCGACGGCGTCGATCAGCGCGTCGATCTCGCCGTCGAGGATGCGCGGGAGGCCGTGCTTCGTGAGCCGCACACGGTGGTCGGTGACGCGGTCGTCGGGGAAGTTGTAGGTGCGGATCTTCTCCGAGCGGTCGCCGCTGCCGACCTGCGAGCGGCGCACGTCGGCGACCTCGGCGGCGGCTTTCGCGCGCTCGAGGTCGTAGAGGCGGGCGCGCAGCACACTCTCCGCCTTCGCACGGTTCTTGGCCTGCGAGCGCTCGTCCTGGCAGACGACGACGATGCCGGTCGGCTCGTGGGTGAAGCGCACGGCGGTGGCGACCTTGTTGACGTTCTGCCCGCCCGCGCTGGAGGCGTGGAAGATATCCGTCCGCACCTCGCCCCAGTCGATGTCGACCTCCACCTCGTCGACCTCGGGCAGCACGGCGACCGTGGCGGTCGAGGTGTGGATGCGGCCCTGCGACTCGGTTTCCGGGACGCGCTGGACGCGGTGCACGCCGGACTCGTGCTTCATGCGCCGGTAGGCGTCCTCGCCGGACAGCTCGAAGGTCATCTCGCGGTAGCCGCCGGGCCCGGCCTCCGAGGTGTTGAGCACCTCCAGCCTCCAGCCCTGGCGCTCGGCGTAGCGCTGGTACATGCGGAACAGGTCGGCGGCGAAGAGTGCGGCCTCCTCGCCGCCCGCGCCGGCGCGGATCTCGATGATCGCGTCCTTCTCGTCGGCGGGGTCGCGAGGCAGCAGCGCGAGCTTCAGATCCTCCTCGAGGTCCGCGAGCAGGGGCGTCAGCCGCTCCTCCTCCTCGCGGGCCAGCTCGCGCTCGTCGTCGTCGCCGGAGCGCAGCAGGTCGCGCGCGTCGGCGAGCGCCTCCTCGGTCTCGCGGAAGCGGCGTCCGAGCTCGACGATCGGTTCGAGGCGGGAGCGCTCGCGGGCGAGTTCGGCCATGCGGCGGTGGTCGGACGCCACCTCCGGGTCGCTGAGGAGCAGCGTCAGCTCCTCGAAGCGCGCCTCGATCTCTGCGATGCGTTCGTGCATGTGACTAGGGTAGCAGGGGGCGGCCGGTGCTACGATGTGTGCGGCGAGGCGCACGGTGTGCGGGAGACCACGATGGCGCTCACCCCGGCTGAAGAGAAGCGACGGATGAAGCGGCATCCGGGCATCGTCTTCCGCGACGGCGCCACGGGACGCCGTCCGGCGACGGCCGACGGACCGCAGGTCTGGGTGCTCGCGCGTATGTTCCGCGAGCAGACGCTCGACAGTGAAGCGGCCATTGAGGTCGCGGCCGCGGACACCGCCGAACAGATGGAGCTCCCGACCGGCGTCGTGCTGGCGGCGATCCGCTACTACCTTGAGTATCGCGACGAGATCGACGAGTGGGTGAGCGACCTCGATGAGTACTCGCGTCAGGCGAAGGCAGAGTGGCTCAGTAGGCAGAGACTGCCCGCCGGTTGAGGCTGCTGATCGATGAGATGTGGCCTCGGTTCGTCGCTCGATCCTTGCGCGAGCGCGGGCACGACGCGGTCTCGGCCGCGGAACGCCCCGACCTCCGGACGATGCCGGATTCCGTGATCCTGGCGGCGGCCTTGGCCGAGGGCCGAGTGGTCGTCACCGAGAACGCCAAGGACTTTCGCCCCACGGCCCTGGCCGAGTTGCGAGCGGGTCGCCCGTACCCGACGTGCATCTTCACCGATGACCAGACCTGGCTCCGCACCCGTTCAGGTAACCGCGCGGGAGGCCGGCTCGTGAACGCACTCGACGCGCTGCTCACCTCGGGCGCTGAAGTCGAGGGCGAGCATTGGCTGGCCCCGATCGACTGAGGCCGAGGACCGTGGCCGCCTCGTGAGCGCGCTCGGCGCGCCCCTGACCGCCGGCGAGGAGATCGAGGCGCGCATCGAGGTGCGGGGCGGGTGCCGGGAGTCGCGGGCTACGTCTCGGCGTCGCCGGAGATGCGGGTGTAGTTGGCGTCGATCTTGCCAATCACGCCGGCGAACGTATCCAACTCCTCCACGCTGATGCCTTCCAGGAGCTCGTCAGTGGCCTCGAGCAAGTCGCGGCGGAGATCGAGCGCGAGGCGTTCGCCCTCGCCGCTGAGGCTGTTCAGCATGGTGCGACGATCGTAGGGCGGGCGAGCGCGGGTGACGAGCCCGTCCTCGTTCAGCCTGTGCACTATCCGGGCGACCCTCGACGGTTCGACGCTCAACGTGTCGGCCAATTGGCTGTTCGTAGCGAAGCGGCCGAGCAGGGACTGCAGGACCCCGACCTCGAGCTCGCTCAGGCGATGCGGGCCGCCCCGGTGGCGGGCGATGTACGACACCGCGCGCAGCAGCCTGAGGTTCAGCGCGGGGAGGTCCAGAGGCCGCGAGGGGCGAGTCATGCTGCAGCCCCTCGTGAACCGCGCCGCCGCTCCGACAGTCGTGTCCCGCTGGTTCTTGCGCGTCTCAATTGCTGCGCGATGAAACAGAGTGTGGCGCATCGGCGCGGCGGGAAGCAAGCGCCCCCCAAGTCCGCACGCGCGCGCGGCCCCCTGGCGCCTGCTATCCGTCCCGCACCGCCGCCGCGGCGTCCCCAACCGCCACCTCGAACTGGTCGCCGTCCGTCGCCAGCGGCTTGAGCTGGACGACGCCGCGGGCGGCTTCGTCGTCGCCGACGATGGCGGCGTAGCGTGCGCCCGAGGCGTTCGCGCCTCGCAGCTGCGCGCGGAGGGAGCGGCCGGGGGCGCCGGCACGGACCGCGAGGCCAGCCGCGCGCAGCTCCTGCGCGAGGCGCAGCGCCGCCGCCGGGCCGTGCTCGCCGAGGGGGATTGTCGCGACATCGATCGCGCCGACCGGGGGCGCCTCGACGCCGCGCTCGTGCATGTTGAGCAGCGTGCGCTCGATGCCCGTCGCGAAGCCGGTGCCCGGTGTCGGCGGCCCGCCGAGCAGCTCGATCAGCCCGTCGTAGCGCCCGCCGGCGCCGACGGTCGATTGCCTGCCGGCCTCGCCGTCGTGCGAGGGCGGCTCGAACTCCCAGACCGTGCGCGCGTAGTAGTCCAGCCCGCGCACGATGCGCGGGGCGACCTCGTAGGCGACGCCGGCGGCGTCGAGCAGGGAGCGGACGGCGGCGAAGTGCGCGGCGTCCTCGGCGGAGAGGTGGTCGAGGATGCTCGGCGCCTCGCGCACGGCCGCGTGGGCGGCGTCCTCCTTCGAGTCGAGGATGCGCAGCGGGTTCGTCTCGAAACGTCGCTGCGAGTCGTGTGAGAGCGTCGCGAGGTGCGGCCGGAAGTGATCGCGCAGCTGCGCGACATAGCCGCGGCGCGTCTCCGCCGTGCCGATCGAGTTGATGCGCAGCACGAGGTTGTCGAGCCTGAGTTCGCGGAAGATCGCGTGTTGCAGCTCGATCACCTCGGCGTCTGCGGCGGGGGAGGGGTCGCCGATGCACTCCGCGCCGAGCTGCCAGAGCTGGCGGTAGCGGCCGGCCTGCGGGCGGTCGTAGCGGAACATCGGGCCGAAGTAGTAGAGGCGCACCGGTTGCGGGCGGCTCGCCATGCCGTGCTCGAGGTAGGCGCGGCAGACGGACGCGGTGCCCTCGGGACGCAGCGCCAGCTCGCCGCCGCCGCGGTCCTCGAAGACGTACATCTCCTTGGAGACGATGTCGCTGTCGTCGCCCGAGGTGCGAGCGAAGACGCGCACGTCCTCGACGATCGGCGTGGCGATCAGGGAGTAGCCGAACGACCCGGCGACGCGCTCCGTGGTGTCGCGGACGAAGCGCCAGGCGGCCTCGTCCTCCGGCAACAGGTCGCTCATGCCGCGCGGCGCCTGCAGATCCGCCATCGTTCCCTCCGGGGCGCGGTCCGCCGCTTTCCAGCCTACGGCCTCGCCGCCGCTGGCGCAGTGCGCCGGGCGGCTCGCCAGGGCAAGCGTTGCGGCGATGCCACATCCGGCATACGCTCAGAGCCCATGACCGGCAACGGACGCAGCGAGCAGGGCATCGCGGTTCACGCACAGCCGGACGGCTCGGCCGAGTTGCTCGACGCGCTCCGCGACTACCTCCCCGACGAACGCGTCGAGGCCGCGCGCGAGGCCTACGTCTACGCCGCCGAATGCCACGAGGGCCAGCTGCGGAAGTCCGGCGATCCCTACATCGTTCATCCCGTGTCGGTCGCCCGCCTCGTGGCGGGGTTGAACATGGACGTGCACACCGTCCAGGCGGCGCTGCTCCACGACGTGATCGAGGACTGCGGCGTTAGCGCCCGCGAGCTGGGCCAGCGCTTCGGCGCCGAGGTCGTGAGCCTCGTCGAGGGCGCCACGAAGATCGAGCACCTGCCCTCGGCGGGCGTCGCGCTGGGCGCGCGCAAGAGCGCCGAGGACGCCGAGACGCTGCGCAAGATGCTGGTGGCGATGGCTGAGGACGTCCGCGTCGTCATCGTCAAGATCGCCGACCGGCTGCACAACATGCAGACGATCCAGTACCTGGACCCGGAGCGGCAGCGCGAGATCGCGCGCGAGACCATGGACATCTACGCGCCGCTCGCGAGCCGGCTCGGGATCTGGCAGATGAAGTGGCAGCTCGAGGACCTCGCGTTCCGTGTGCTCGAACCGGAGCACTACCGGCGCGTCGCCTCCACGCTCGCCTCGCGGCGCGCCGAGCGTGAGCGTTTCGTGCGCCGCGTCGAGCGCGGGCTGCGCGAGGCCCTCGAGGATGCGGGCATCGAGGCCGAGGTGATCGGGCGGGTCAAGCATCTCTACTCGATCCACGAGAAGATGCAGCGCTACTCCGCCGAAGGGAAATCCTTCGACCAGATCCACGACCTGCTCGCCGTCCGCGTGATCGTCAACTCGGTCGCCGAGTGCTACCACGCGCTCGGCGTCGTCCACCAGACGTGGCACCCGATCCCGAACAGCTTCGACGACTACATCGGCAACCCCAAGGAGTCGATGTACCAGTCGCTGCACACCAGCGTGCTCGGTCCCGGCGCGCGCCCCTTCGAGGTGCAGATC
This sequence comes from Dehalococcoidia bacterium, assembly GCA_965207415.1. Classification (GTDB taxonomy): domain Bacteria; phylum Chloroflexota; class Dehalococcoidia; order UBA2979; family UBA2979; genus VXMT01. Next base: position 1,051,159 of record CBDBMD010000003.1, on the reverse strand, counting down.
CGCACCCGCGAGATGCACGAGGTCGCCGAGTACGGCGTCGCCGCGCACTGGGCCTACAAGGAGCACGCCAGCGCGCGCGACCGCCAGTACGAGGAGCGTATGGCCTGGCTGCGCCACCTCATCGAGTGGCAGCAGGAAGCGTCGGGCACCGAGGACTTCCTCGACTCGGTGAAGACGGACGTCTTCCGGGACCAGGTCTTCGTCTTCACGCCTCGCGGCGATGTACGGGTGCTGCCCGCCGGCTCGACCCCGATCGACTTCGCCTACCGCATCCACACCGACCTCGGGCATCACTGCACGGGCGCGAGGGTCAACGGCCGGCTGGTCGCGCTGGGCACGAAGCTGCAGAACGGGGACGTGATCGAGATCGTCCGCGGACGGCGCGATGGAGGACCCTCGCGGGACTGGCTGAACCCGGAGCTGGGCTACCTGGGATCGAGCCACGCCCGCCAGAAGGTGCGGCAGTGGTTCCGGCGGCAGAAGCGCGGCGAGAACGTCGCAAAGGGTCGCGAGCTGCTCGAGCGCGAGCGCAAGCGCATGGGGATCGCCGGGGTCCCGGACGACCTGCACCGCGAGTTCCACTACGAGTCGTTCGAGGACATGCTCGCAGCCATCGGCTACGGCGATGTCTCGCTGCAGGCCCTCGGCCAGAAGCTCGCCGATCAACTGCCCGAGCAGCCCGCGATCACCACGCGCGCGCCCTCGGTACGGCGCGGGCCGCCGAACGTGCGCGTGCTGGGCTCCGCGGGGTTGCACGTCACGCTCGCGCGCTGCTGCGGCCCGCTGCCCGGCGACGACATCATCGGCTACGTCACGCGCTCCCGAGGCGTCACGGTGCACCGGCGCGACTGCCACAACACGCGCAGCGGCGCCGAGCCGCAGCGCTTCGTCGAGTGCGACTGGGGCCGCGAAGGCGAGCTCTACGCCGCCGCCGTCGAGGTCCACGCCTGGGACCGCGTCGGGCTGCTGCGCGACATCAGCACGCTGGTGGCCGCCGAGCGGGTCAACATGGTCGCCGTGCGTACCGAGCACGAGGACCGCATGACGATCATCCACCTCACCCTCGAGACCGAGGGGCGCGCGCAGGTCTCGCGCCTGATGAGCCGCCTCGACAGCGTGCGCGGCGTCGTCTCGGTCACCCGCTCCGAGGGCTGAGCGCGGAACAATCCTGACACGGGGTTGCCACAACGCGAACGTGTGTGCTACAACCCGCACATGGCACTCGCAAAGGTTCGCAGCGGAGCAGTAGTGGGCATCGACGGCATCCCCGTCGACGTCGAGGTGGATATCGGAAGCGGCTTGCCCGCCTTCCAGATCGTGGGGTTGCCGGACACGGCGGTGCAGGAGGCGAAGGAGCGCGTGCGAGCGGCGATCCGCAACGCGGGCTTCGAGTTCCCGCTGCGGCGCATCACCGTCAACCTCGCTCCCGCCGACGTGCGCAAGCAGGGCCCGCTCTACGACCTGCCGATCGCGGTCGCGATCCTCGTAGCCTCGCACCAGGTGCCCGACCGCTTCGAGGAGATGGCGCTGCTCGGCGAGCTCTCGCTCGACGGGCGACTGCGTCACGTCAGCGGCGTGCTGCCGCTCGTCTCGATGTGCGCCGACCAGGGCATCGGCACGGCGGTGGTGCCGCCCGACGACGTCGCCGAGGCGCGGCTCGCCGAGCTGGTGGACGTGCGCGGCCTCGCCACCCTCTCCGACGTGCGCGGCGAGCCGGACGGCTGGACCTGCGATGACGGCGACGACGAGCCCGACGAGCTTCCCAAGCCCGCGTTCGACCTCGCGGCGGTGCACGGGCAGGAGCACGTCAAGCGCGCACTCGAGGTCGCCGCCGCGGGCGGGCACAACGTGATGCTGCAGGGCCCGCCGGGCTCCGGGAAGACGCTGCTGGCGCGCTGCGTGCCGGGCCTGCTACCGGAGTTGACCTCGGCGGAGGCGCTGGAGGTCACGAAGGTCTACTCGGTCGCCGGGATGATGGGTCAGGACCGCCCGTTCATCCGCCAGCGGCCCTTCCGCGCGCCGCATCACACCATCTCGCACGCTGGCCTGGTCGGCGGCGGCAGCATCATCCGGCCGGGCGAGATCTCGCTGGCGCACCGCGGCGTGCTCTTCCTCGACGAGTTCCCGGAGTACCCGGGGAGCGCACTCGAGGCGTTGCGCGAGCCGCTGGAGGCGGGCTCGGTCACGATCTCGCGCGTACGCGGCTCGGTCAGTTTTCCGGCGCGCATTCTGCTCGTCGCCGCGATGAACCCCTGTCCCTGCGGCTACTACGGCGACAGCCGGCGCTCCTGCGCCTGTCCGGAGGCGACCGTTTCGCGCTACCAGCGCCGCGTCTCCGGGCCGCTGCTCGATCGCTTCGACCTCTTCGTCGACGTGCCGCGCGTCGAGTACGACGACCTGACGCGCGCGCCCTCGGGCGAGTCGAGCGCCGAGGTGCGTGAGCGCGTCGAGGTGGCCCGCGCCCGCCAGCGCGAACGGCTCACGGGCGGCGACGCCGCGCCCGGCGACGCGCTGACCAACGCGGAGATGGGGCCGCAGGAGGTTCGCCGCTTCTGCCAGCAACAGCTCGAGGCCGGCGCCGAGCCGCTGCTCGCTGCGGCGATGGAGCAGATCGGCCTCTCCGCGCGCGCCTTCCACCGCGTGCTGCGCGTCGCCCGCACCATCGCGGACCTCGAGGGCGCCGGCGAGATCTCGCCCGCGCACCTCGCCGAGGCGATCCAGTACCGGCGCAGGGGGCGCGAGTAGGCGATACTGCGCCCATGGCGCTGCAACCCTTCCGCATCGACTTCGGCGAGGCCGCGATCGCCGACCTCCACAGGCGCATCGACGAGGCGCGCTGGCCCGCGATCGCGTTCCCGACCGGCTGGTCCGCCGGCACCGACGACGCCGTGCTGCGCGACCTCGTGCGCTACTGGCGGCACGAGTTCGACTGGCTCGAGGTGCAGGACTCGCTCAACCGCTTCACGCACCTGCTCGGCCCTGCCGGCGATGCGGGTGAGGCGCTGCACTGCGTCGTCCTCGGGGCGGGCGAAGGGCGCACGCCCCTGCTGCTGCTGCACGGCTGGCCGGGCTCGTTCATCGAGCTGCTGCCCGCGGCGGAGCTGCTCGCGGACGGCGTCGCGGGCGCGCCGGGCTTCGAGGTCGTCGTGCCCTCGCTGCCGGGCTACGGGTTCTCCGAGGCGGCCCGGGAGCCGGGGATGCACCCGGGACGGATCGCGGAGCGCATGCACGCGCTCATGACGGAGCTTGGCCACGAGCGCTACGGCGTGCAGGGCGGCGACTGGGGCTCCGTCATCGGAGCGCGGCTGACGCACCAGCAGCCGCAGTCCGTGCTGGGGCTCCACCTCAACTTCCCGTCGGGACTCGTGGCGGCCTCGCCGGACGCGCCGCTCTCGGCCGAGGAGGCCGAGTGGCGCGAGCAGATGGCGGAGTGGCGCGACCTCGAGGGCGCCTACGGCCACATCCAGGGCACCAAGCCGCAGACGCTCGCCTACTCGCTCAACGACTCGCCGGTCGGATTGCTCGCCTGGATCCTCGAGAAGTTCGAGGCGTGGAGCGAGCCGGGCGAGCTCTGGGAGACCTTCGAACGCGACGCGGTGCTGGCCAACGTCACGCTCTACTGGCTGACCGGCACGGCACTGTCGGCGGCGCGCACCTACTACGAGAGCCGCCGCGAGTCGCCGCCGTTCCGCGCCTCGGTGGCCCCCGCCGTACCGATGGGGTTCGCGCGCTTCCGGGGCGAACCGTGGACGGCGCCCCGCGCGGTCCTCGAGCGTTCGTACCGGCTCGTGCGCTGGAGTGAGCCGCCGCGCGGCGGCCACTTCGCGGCGATGGAGCAGCCGCAGCTGTTCGCGGAGGACGTGGCGGCGTTCTTCGCCGAGGTCGCGGCCGGCGAGGCATAGCGCACGCGCTTGCCGACGACGAAGCGCGCTCCCTACACTGATCGCCGCGCCCTCGTAGCTCAGGGGATAGAGCACCGGCCTCCGGAGCCGGGTGCGCAGGTTCGAATCCTGCCGAGGGTACCAGCAGACATAACAGCGGGACCATCGTGGCCGACCCTGAGGGCATGCGCCCGTACTGCGCCGCCGGCGCTAGTGCGTGCCCTGCGCGGCCATGACGGTGGGCATCCCCTGCATGCCGCGGAGGAGGTTGATCTCGCCGCGGTGGCCGTTGAAGTGGCCCATCATGTGCAGCGAGATCGCCTCGCCGACGCTCTCGCTGCCGTTGCGGGCCGGGATCTCCCGCTCGAGATCCTCGTCCGTGGCGTTCGCGAGGAACTGTGACGTGCGCTCGAAGACGGCGTCCTGGTAGCTGCCGAGTGCTTCGAGGTCGTCGACACGGACCTGCCGGGCGTCGTCGTCGGACATGCCGGTGCCGAAGCCCTCAAGGGAGAGTCCGGTGCGGTCGGCCCACTCGTCGTTCCAGATCTGAGGCTCACCCGTCACGCGGCTGATGATCAGGTCCTCGACGCGCGAGGTGTGCCAGAGGCACCAGGCGATCGAGTGGCTGCCGTCCTCGGGGACGAAATGCAGCTGCTCGTCGCTGCCGTTGCGCGCGTCCATGAGGGCGGCGTGCGTGAACTCGAGGCTGCGCTGGATGAATGCGACGGTACTCATGGCTCCCCCTCTGCTCGGCGTAATCCGATCCGCACGATAGCCTGATCGACGGGCGCTGTCCCACGCGATCCGCCACACCGGGATCTCGTTCGTGGCTTCAGCCATGTGAGCCCGCCCGGCGGGCGGCGATTACCCTCCGCCGAGTTCGTAGTACATTCGCCGAGGCCAGCGGAGGCCCAGGCAACCCGCAGCGAGAAGGCTAGGAGACGCGCGTGAGCAACGATCGCCGAAGGCAGCGCCGCCGCCAGCGACAGCGCGCGCGCCGCAGCCAGTTGCGCGGCTACGATCCCGCCGGTCCGGTGGAGTTCCCCGGCATCTTCGGCTGGCTGCAGCGCCGCCAGCGGGTGCTCTTCGCCGTCGGCATCATGGTGCTGGTCGTCAGCCTCGGCGGTGTCTTCATCACCACCCAGTTCGGGAACCAGTCGCCCGATCCGACGCCGACCCCGACGCCGACCGAGGCGGCCGCGGCGGCCGATGCGACCTCCGGCGCGACGGGCGAAGCGACACCGGAGTCGACCCCGACGCCCGAACCGACGCCCACGCCGGACGCCGACGGGTACTCCGCACGTACAGCGAGCCCCCGGCGATGGAGATCGATCCGTCCAACCGCTACGAGGCGCTGATTCGCACGGAACGCGGCGACATCCGCGTGGAGCTGCTGCCGCAGGAGGCGCCCGGCTACGTCAACAACTTCGTCTTCCTCGCGCGCAACCGCTTCTACGACGGCCTCACCTTCCACCGCGTGCTCACCGGCTTCGTTGCCCAGGGCGGCGACCCCACGGGTGGGGGCGCGGGCGGCCCCGGCTACAGCCTCGATGAGGAGACGAACGAGCTGCCGTTCGACGCTGGCGTGCTCTCGATGGCGAAGTCCACCGCAGTGAGTGGCTCGCAGTTCTTCATCACGCTCGAGCCGACCCCGTTCCTGGAGCCCGACTTCACCGTCTTCGGCCGCGTGATCGAGGGCCTCGATGTCGCTCGCTCGCTGACGGCGCGCGAGCCCGGTCCGGGCGCGCCGCCCGCCGATCGCATCCTCACGATCGAGATCATCGAGACGGCGGGCGGAGGCGAGTAGCGTGGCACGCCGCTACGAAGAGCCGGCCCCGATGGGGCTGGCCGAGGACGCCGCCTGTCACGCGCTCCTCGAGACAGCGCGCGGCGCGATCCGGATCCGCCTGCGGCCCGACCTCGCGCCACAGGCGGTCAACTCCTTCGTGTTCCTCGCGCGCGAGGGGTTCTACGACGGCACGACGTTCCACCGCGTGATCCCGGGGTTCATCGCGCAGGGCGGCGACCCGACGGGCCGAGGCCACGGCGGGCCCGGCTACCGCCTGGGCGACGAGCTGTCGGATGAGCCGTTCGCGGCGGGCGCGGTCGGGCTGGCCAACTCCGGACCGGACAGCAACGGCTCGCAGTTCTTCATCGCGCTCGCTGACGCGCCGCAGCTCACCGGGCGCTTCACCTACCTCGGCAGCGTCGAGGACGGCCTCGATGCGGCTCGCGCGCTCACGCCACGCGACCCCGCGGCGGAGGGCGATCTGCCGGCCGGGGACTTGCTGCACTCCGTCGAGATCGTGGAGTCGGCGGCAGGGGCGTCGGCCGAGGACGCATAGCCGCGGACGCGCGCTCGGAAGGCGCTTCAGGCAGGGCGTGCGGGAGTGGTGATGTCTGGCGACCCCGAGCGGATTCGAACCGCCGATCTCCACCGTGACAGGGTGGCGTGTTAGACCGCTACACTACGGGGCCGCTTACCCCTTGATGGTAGATGCGCGCGCCGAGGGGGGTCAATCGCCGGGCGGCGCCGCGAGGGCCAGCACGGCTTCGGAGGCAGCCATTCCGTACTGCGAGCGCCACCACGATGTCGAGACCGAACTGCGCTGCGGACGCTGCGCAGTGGCGATCTGCCCGCGCTGCATGGTCCACGCGCCGGGCGGTATCCGCTGCCCGGACTGCGCGCAGCTGCGCCGCCCCCCGATGTACGAGCTGGGGGCGGGGCACTATGTGCGGGCCGGCGCCGTCGCGCTGCTCGGCGCCCTGGCGATCGGCGTCGCCTCGGCGCTGCTGCTCCCGCCGAGTCCAGTAGGCGGCCTGCTGCCGTTCGCGATCGCACTGTTCGGCGGCATCGGCGCGGCGACCCTCCTCGCCCGATTGTTCGATGTGGTCACGAACCGCAAGCGGGGGCGCGCATTGCAGCTGCTCGGCGCGGGCGCGATCGTGGCGGCGGCGCTGCTGCGCCTGCTCGTCTCCGGCGAGGTGGACCTGATCACGCAGGACGCAGGCGGCATCATCTTCGCGGTGATCGGCGTGCTCGTCGCCTGGAACCGCCTCGCGTAGCCCTCGAGGGGTCCGGTCGCCCCGGCTAGCGGAAGCGATCGATGAGCACGAGCAGCACCAGCAGGCTGCCGCAGACCGCGCTGATCATCGCGATCCGCAGCAGCTCGCCGCCGATGAACGGCGCGTCGCGCTCGATCAACCTCCGAGGGCGCTCGCTCGCGGCCGCCCGCGCGGCGGGGGTGGCGCCAGGTGCGGGCGGTCCGGGCGGCGGGGGGCCGGGCAGGGGAGTGCGCCGCGGCCGGCTGCGCTGCCTGCGTGAGCGTCGGGACATCTCGCCTCCGGGTGCTTCTCCGCGAGTGTAGCGGCGGGTCGCCCTCGAGGGCTATCCGGGTGTCGGCTCGGGCACGCGGCAGCCGCGCTCGCGCGCCGCATCGAGGAAGGCGTCGATCACGGCGTCCGGCAGCGGGATCTCGCCCGGCAGGCGCTCGTCCTCGCGATCGATGCCGTGGTAGTCGGACCCGCCGAGCGCGAACAGCCCCAGGCGCTCCGCCACCGCGGTCAGCTCCTCGACGAGCTCCGGCGCGTAGCCCTTGTAGTAGGCCTCGAGGCCGAACGCGCCGGCCGTCGCAAGCTCCGCGGCGACGCGCGGGTAGTCGTCGGTGAACGAGGGGTGGGCGAAGACGGCGAGGCCGCCCGCATCGCCGATCATCGCGATCGCCTCGGCCGGAGCGAGCTTCGGGCGCTCGGCGTACGCGGGGCCGTTGCGGCCGATGAAACGCTCGAAGGCCTCATTGAAACTCTCGATGTGCCCGGCTTCGAGCAGCGCCTGCGCGATGTGCGGGCGGCCGACCGAGGCCTCGCCCGCCAGCTCCTGCACGCGCGACCACTCGATCGGCGCGCCCAGCCGTTCGAGGGCGTCGATGATGCGCCGCGCCCGGTCGATCCGGCCCGCCCGGAAGCGCGCGAGCTGGTCGACCAGCTCGCGGCGCTCGCGGTCGATGAAGTAGCCGAGGATGTGCACCTCGGTGCCCGGCACGTCGCAGGACAGCTCGACGCCGGGCACGAGCGTGAAGCCCGGGTGGCGCGCAGCCGCGGCCTCCGCCTCGGCGAGGCCGTCGAGGGTGTCGTGGTCGGTCAGCGCCATGACGCGGACGCCGCGGCCGGCTGCCAGATCCACCAGCTCGGTGGGCGTGCGCAGGCCGTCGGAGTGGGTCGAGTGCGTGTGGAAGTCGCCGCGACTCACGGGGTGGCCCGTCCGCGCCTCGGGCGTCTCGCGTGGCGGCGTGTGGTCCTCACCACAGCGGGAGCACGCGGTCGACGCGCTCGATGCCGGTCGCCAGCCCGCTCGCGTCGTCGATCTCGATCAGCACGGAGTTGAAGACGCCGTCCTCACCGGAGGCGACCGGCAGGCGCGTCGGCATCCCGGTCAGGAAGCGGCTGATCACCGACTCGATGTCGTCGCCGATCACCGAGTCGCGCACGCCGACCATACCGAGGTCGCCGACGGCGGCGGTGCCGTCGGCGAGCAGCCGCGCATCCGCCGTCGGCACGTGCGTGTGCGTCCCGACGACGGCGGCAACCCGCCCGTCGAGGTACCAGGCGAGCGCCTGTTGCTCGCTGGAGGCCTCGGCGTGGAAGTCGACCACGACGCTGGTGCCCGGCTCGACATCCTCGAGGAGCTGGTCCACGACGCGGAACGGGTCGTCGACGACGGCGGGCATGAAGACGCGCCCCATCAGGTTGATGACGGTCAGCCCGTCGATCGTATAGACGCCGCGGCCGGGAACCACCGGTGGATAGTTGGCGGGGCGCAGCACGGGCCAGTCGCGGTTGAGGGCGGGGACGAACTCGCGCACGTCGAAGATGTGGTTGCCGGAGGTGAGGACGTCCACACCGGCGGCGAACAGCTCGTTGGCGGTGCGCTCGGTGAGGCCTCGTCCGCGCGCGGCATTCTCGCCGTTGGCGATCACGCGGTCGATGCCGAGGGCGTCACGCAGCTCAGGCAGCGCCGAACCGACGATTTCGCGGCCAGGCCGGCCGACGATGTCGCCGACCATGAGGACGCGCACGGGTTAGCGCGCGACCGCGCTGGCGCGCGTCTCCCGGACGACCGTGACCCGGATCTGGCCTGGGTACTGCAGTGTCTCCTCAACCTTGCGCGAGACATCGCGCGCGAGTCGCGTGGCCGCGAGGTCGTCGACCTCCTCCGGCCGCACCAGCACGCGGATCTCGCGCCCCGCCTGGATGGCGAAGGACTGCTCGACACCGTCGAAGGAGTTGGCGACCGCCTCGAGGGCTTCGAGACGCTTCACGTACTGCTCGATCGAGTCGCGGCGCGCGCCGGGCCGGCTGCCCGAGATCGCGTCGGCGATGATCACGATCAGCGCCTCGGCGGTCTCCGGCGTGATCTCCTCGTGGTGCGCTTCAATGCAGTGCACGATCTCGTCGCCGACGCCGAAGCGGCGTGCGATCTCGGCGCCGAGCGCCGCGTGCGTGCCTTCCATCTCTCGGTCCACGGCCTTGCCGAGGTCGTGCAGCAGTCCGCCGAGGCGGGCCGTCTCCACATCGGCGCCGAGTTCGTGCGCCAGCGCGACCGCGAGCCACGAGGTCTCGACGCAATGGCGCAGCTGGTTCTGGCCGTATGAGTAGCGGAAGCGCAGCTTACCGAGGGTCTTCGCGACCTCGGGGTGGAGCGCGGCCACCTCGGCGTCGACGAGCGCCTGCTCGCCTGCCTCGGTGACCATCCGCTCGACCTCGCTCTGCGCCTTCTCGACCGCGTCCTCGATGCGGCTCGGCTGGATGCGCCCGTCCTGCACGAGGCGCGCGAGCGCGACCCGCGCGACCTCGCGGCGCACCGGGTCGAAGCCGACGACGGTGACGACCTCGGGGGTGTCATCGATCAGGAGGTCGCAGCCGGTGGCCGCCTCGAAGGCACGGATGTTGCGGCCCTCGCGGCCGATGATCCGGCCCTTCAGTTCGTCGGAGGGGATCGGCACCACGGAGACGGTTGCCTCCGCCGTGATCTCTGAGGTCATGCGCTGCATGACGGTGGCGAGGATCTTGCGGCCGCGCATGTCCGCCTCGGCCCGGGTGGCGGCCTCCATCGCGCGCACGCGGCGCGCGGACTCGTCGCGCAGCTCGCCGTCGAGGCTGTCGAGCAGCAGGTCGCGCGCCTCGTCGGCGCTCAGCGCGGCGATCCGCTCGAGCTCACCGCGAAGCTGCGACTCCTGCTCACGCAGCTGCGCGTGCTCCGCTTGCAGGCGATCCTGGCCGGCCTCGAGCTCCTGCTCGCGGCGGTCGAGTCCCGAGGCGCGGTCGCGGACCGACTGCTCGCCGCGCTCGAGCCCCTCGGCGCGGCGTTCCAGCGACTCCTCGCGCTGCTCGAGGCGGCGCTCCACGCGGGCAGCCTCGCGGCGCTCCTCGCGCAGCTCCTCCTCGACCTCCTCGCGGTAGCGAAGGCCGGCCTGCTGCCCCTCGAGCTGGAGCTCGCGGCTGCGGCTCTCGGCCTGCTCGCGGATGCGATCGGCGGCCTGCTCGGCGCGGCGCCGCACGTCGCGCGCGCCCAGTCCGAGGATGGCGTAACCGATGAGGACGCCGATCACGAGAGCGATCACGCCCACGAGGGCGCTGAATTCAAGCGATTCCATGGGATGGCCTCGATTCGAGGGCCCGCGCCACCGCCGGAGCGCGTCGCGGGACATAAGTCGGCATCTCGGCGTGGCCGCATGGCTGAGGGGCCAGTCAGCGCCGTCGCCGTCGATGTGCACAGTCTAGCACTGCGCATCGCGACGCGCCTCGCGGGTGGGTGCTACGGCGTGGCGGGGGTTGCCTCGCGTGCGGGGTCGCTGCGCAGGCGGGAACGGACGCGCCCGATCGTCCCGGGGTCGAAGCCGCGGCGCGCCAGCGCCGCCACGAGGCGCCGTGAGCGCTTGCGCGCAGCGCCTGTGTCGTGGCCATCGCGGTCGTCGTCGCCGCGGGAGAGGCGCCGCAGCACAATCCGCGCGGCGGCGAGGGCAGCGCGATCGTCGTCGTGCTCGCCCGTGGCCGCCTCGGCGATCTCCTGGGAGATGCCGCGCGCGCGGAGCTCGCGTTGCAGGAGCCGCGCGCTGCAGAGCAGCGAGCGGGGGCGCTCGACGTAGGCGGCGGCCCAGGCGCGGTCGTCGACGTAGCCGAGCGTGCCTAGCCGCCTCAACGCGGCTGTCACTGCCTCGGCGGTGAAGCGCGCCTCGAGGCGTTCGCGCAGGTCGTGCTCGCTGCGAGCGGTGCGGCTGAGCAGCCGCAGCCCATGCTGTACGGCCTTGCGCGGGTCGTCGCTCGGCGGAGCATCGCTGCCCCGCCGGCGCGAGCGAGCGCCCTTACGCATCAAGCGGCAGACCGGAGATCGCGGCGGCGTCCTCGGTGGCTTCCGCGGGGGCTTGCGCGGGCGGCTCGGCCGGCAGGTGCTCCGTGCCGGGCAGGCCGGCGGCGGCGCGCACGTTCGCCTCGATCTCGTCGGCCATCGCCGGGTGCTCGCGGAGGAACGACTTCGCGTTCTCGCGACCCTGGCCGAGGCGCTGCTCGCCGAGCGAGTAGTAGGAGCCGAGCTTCTTGACGATGCCGTGCTCGACCGAGAGGTCGAGGAGGTCGCCGGAGCGGCTGATGCCGTGCTCCTCGGGGGTGAACATGATGTCGAACTCGGCCTGGCGGAAGGGCGGCGCGGTCTTGTTCTTCACGACCTTGCAGCGCACGCGGTTGCCGATGATCGTCGAACCCTGCCGCAGCGACTCGATGCGGCGAATGTCGATCCGCACCGAGGAGTAGAACTTGAGGGCGCGTCCGCCGGGCGTGGTCTCCGGGTTGCCGAAGACGACGCCGATCTTCTCGCGTAGCTGATTGATGAAGACCAGCGCGGTGTTCGAGCGCGCCACTGCGGAGGTCAGCTTGCGCAGCGCCTGCGACATCAGCCGCGCCTGCAGGCCGGGCAGCGAGTCCCCCATGTCGCCCTCGATCTCCGCGCGCGGCACGAGCGCCGCGACGGAGTCGACGACGACGGCGTCGAGGGCGTTCGAGCGGATCAGCGCCTCGCAGATCTCGAGCGCCTGCTCGCCGGTGTCGGGCTGCGAGATCAGCAGATCGTCGACGGCGATGCCGCAGGCGGCGGCGTACTCGGGCTCGAGGGCGTGCTCGACGTCGATGTAGGCGGTGGTGCCGCCCGCGCGCTGGCTCTGGGCGATGATGTGCTGGGCGAGCGTGGACTTGCCGGCCGACTCCGGCCCGAAGATCTCCGTCACGCGCCCTCGAGGTATCCCGCCGATGCCGAGGGCGATGTCGAGCGAGAGGGCGCCGGTGGAGATGGCGGAGACGTTGAGGATGGCGTCGTCGTCCCCGAGGCGCATGATCGCGCCCTTTCCGAAGTCCTTCGTGATCTGCTCGATGGCGCGGTCGAGGTCCTCGTGGCGCCGCTGTTTGGGGTTGCTCTTGCTGCGCTGCTTGCTGCCCATGGCGACGGTCCTTCCGCGTACTCTGCTCTCTATGGTGGCAGTGTTGTGGTACGCGGGGAAGAATAGAACGCAGGTTCTATAGCGTCAAGTGCCTATGCAGCGCAGCCGGCGCTGCGCGGCCGGCGAGGACGGAAACCCGGTGGAGACGGTCCGGCTCGCGGTGCGCCTCATGCCTCGTGCCTCACGCGATGAGATCGCGGGGTTCGAGGGCGAGACGCTGCGCGTGCGCGTCAGCGCGCCGCCCGTGGAGGGCCGCGCCAACCGCGCGCTGGAGCGCCTGCTGGCGAAGCGCCTCCGCCTCTCGCGTGGCGCCGTGCGCGTGGTGGCGGGGCAGGCCTCGCGTAACAAGGTCGTCGCCGTCGATGGCCTTGGGGCAACGGAGCTGCGTCGTCGCCTCGGGGGTGAGTGAGTCGCCGGCGGGGCTATTGCTCGCGGTTCATCGGGTGCTCAAAGCCCGGCAGCAGAGTGCCATCCGGGACCACGATCTGCTGGATCGCGATGATGATCGCGACAGCGACCCACGGCGTGATGTCGAACAGCATGTCCTGCGGGATCACGCGTCGCAGCGGGTTGAGAATCGGGTCCGTAATCCAATGCAGTGCTCGCAGCAACGGAGGGTCAGCGTGCTCGAAGTTGATCAGCAGCCACCCGACGAACACGCGGGCGAGAATCGCGATCCAGAGCAGGGCCAGCAACACGTCGATGATCTCGAAGAGCACGCTCATCCGCAGCCCACCCATCCGCCCGCGGCGCTTGAGGCGCAGCACCCATGTGAGTGGCGGCGAGGATCGTGGCGGACCCGTGCCGCCGAGGGCTGGCGCTCCTAGCGCACGCTCGAAGCCAGCAGCGACTGGATGACGATGATCAGCAGGATCGCGACCATCGGCGTGATGTCGAACAGCCCGACGCGCGGCACGACGCGCCGGAGGGGCTCGAGGACCGGCTCCGTGATCGCATCGAGCGCCCGCACGATCGGGCCGTCCTGACTGATCGGGAACCAGCTCACGATCGCGCGGGCGAAGATCGCGATCCAGAGCACGGTGAGCAGGGTGTAGAGAATGTTGATGAGTGCGGTCATTCCGCTTCCCCCAGATCCAGCGCGCGCGTGAACGCGGCCTCGATTGCGTCGTCGATGGCGGCCCGTACGCCCGCGGCCTCCAGCTCGGAGAGCGCCGCCGCCGTCGTCCCGCCCGGCGAGGTGACGGCGTTGCGCAGTGTCGCGGCGTGCTCGCCGCTCTCGATCGCGTAGCGGGCCGATCCGGCGACGGTCGCCAGCACCAGGTCGGTCGCCTCCGGCCGCTTCATGCCGAGCCGCACTGCCGAGTCCACCATCGCCTCGATCAGCAGGTAGACGTAGGCAGGCCCCGATCCGTGCAACGCCGTCGCGAGGTCCACCGCCTCGTCGTCGCCGACCTCGACGATCGCGGTCGCGACGCCGCTGAGCACCTCGCGCACGCGGGCGAGTTGCTCCTCGTTCAGCTCGGGAGCCGCCAGGAAGACGGCCGCGCCCTCGCCGATCGCGGCGGGCAGGTTCGGCATCACCCGCACCGAGGCGCGGTGTGCGCTGTGGCGTTGCACCTCGGCGAGCGGCGTCCCGGCGGCGATCGAGACGAGCACGGCGCCCGCGGGAATCGCCCCGGCGAGGCTGCTCGCCGTCGCGGCCAGGTCGTCCGGCTTGACGGCGAGCAGTACGAGGTCCGCGCCGATGCAGGCGCTCTCCGGGTCGTCGGTCACGCGCACGCCGTGCTCATCGAGGGCGCGGCGGCGAGCGGCGATCAGCTCGGCGACGGCGACGTTGGACGGCTCGGCGACACCCGCGCTGAGAATCCCGCGCAGGAACGCCTCGCCCATGAAGCCGCCGCCGATGATCCCGATTCGCACGCTGCTCCTCCGCCTGCCGCTACCCGCGCCGCGATCCGAAGATCACGCGCCCGAGCCGCACGACCGTCGCGCCCTCTTCGACCGCGACGGCGTAGTCGTCGGTCATGCCCATCGAGAGCCCCTCGAGGCCGTGCGCGTGGGCCAGCTCGCGCAGCTGCCGGAAGACCGGCCGCACCTGCTCCGGGTCAGCGACGAGCGGTGCGACCGTCATCAGCCCGGCGACCGCGATGTGGCGGCGGTTCGCCGCCTCGCGCAGCAGGTCCGGCAACTTCTCCGGGACAATTCCGTCCTTCGAGGCCTCGCCGCCCACGTTGACTTCAAGGTAGCAGGGAAGTGGCGCGAGCGCCCCCGCGCCAGTGGCTGCCTCGAGGCGTTCGGCGCGTCGCTCGATCTCGTCGGCGAGCCGCACCGAGCCGAGCGAGTGCAGCGCGGCGATATGCGGCAGCACGCCGCGCACCTTGTTGCGCTGCAGCCGCCCGATGAAGTGCCAGCGTGGCGCGAGCCCGCTCGCCTCGAGCGCCTCGGCCTTCGGCAGGAGCTCCTGCGCGCGGTTCTCGCCGATGTCGGTCAGCCCCGCCGCCAGCGCCTCCTCGACGACCTCCGGCGGGTGCGTCTTCGTCACGCCGACGATCGTGACCTCGGCGGGGTCGCGGCCGGCGCGCTCGCAGGCCGCGGCAATCTGCTCGCGCACGGCCGCGAGGTTCGCGGCGATGAGGGTGGCGGTCGTGGTCATGCGGCAAGGCTACGCCTCCCGGCCGTCCGGCCGCCAGACAGGGGCGCCAGGAGGGTCGCCCGACACGGGTTGCCCGACACATGGCCGAAACGCAAATGTCATCGCGCAGCCACATGGCCGTCATCGCCTCGTCATTCACGCCCGCGAGACTGCTCCGTGCGGCGAAGAGTTCCACTCCTGGCGGGGCCGGATGGCCTGGGGGAGTTTCACCCGCGTCGACGATCCGGCTGTGCCGGTGGTCTCGATTCGCGTCGTAGGGTTCGGACCGAGGGTTCGCCCGCCGCTTCAGCAGACCCCGCAGAGCTTGCAGCCCACCTCGGGTGGAGGGCAGGGGATGGTGCGGCGCACGCGCTCGTGTTTGTCCATCTCGCGCAGCAGGAAGCGCTCCGTCATGCCGACGTCGACGACGTGCCAGGGCGGCGCCTCACCCGCCCAGGGGCGCGCGCCGTCCAGACCGTGCTCGCGGATCGCGCGCTTGTAGCTGCCCAGCGAGGCGTCCGGCAGTTCCGCCAACATCCCGGCCAGCCGCCCGTCCGCCCTCGAGAGCACGTCGTCGATGCGCGCGGTCTGCGGTGAGTCGCTGCGCAGCTCGATGCCCGAGGCGAGGTGCTGCTTGAGGATGCCCTGGCGCGCCTTGATCACCTCGGGCGGCATTTGCGTCTCGTACTGGTAGGCCGTCCAGGGCTTCGGGACGAGCGGGCTGACGGAGAGCACCAGGCGCGTGCCGTTGCCCGCCGCGTCCAGCCGCTCCTTGATCCGGTTCCCGAGCTGGGCGAGGGCGTGGACGTCGTCCTCCTCCTCGCCGGGCAGGCCGATCATGAAGTAGAGCTTGAAGCGCGTCAGCCCGGCCTCGCCGACGAGGGCGGCCCCGCGCAGGACCTGCTCCTCGCTGACGCCCTTGTTGATCGCCTCGCGCATGCGCTCGGAACCGGCCTCTGGCGCGACGGTGACGGTCTTCGTGCCTCCGGCGGCGAGCACGCGCAGCACCTCCGGCCGCAGGTTGTCGACGCGCAGCGAGGAGATCGAGACGCGTGCGCCCAGCTCGCCCGCGCCGGTCACCAGCTCCCCCAACTGCGGATGGTCGGCGACCGCCGCGCCGAGCAGCCCGACGCGCTCGCTGTGCTCCAGCGAGTGCTCGACGACGCCGAGCAGGTCCTCGAGCGGGCGGTAGCGCGGCGGGCGGAAGACGTAGCCGGCGATGCAGAAGCGGCAGCCGCGGCCACAGCCGCGCGCGCACTCGATCAGCGTCATGTTGGAGAGTTCGGTGTCGTCCGTGAGGATTGTCGAGTAGGCCTCGGTCGCGCCGATGTCCTCGACCCACTGGCGCTCGACGGGGTCGAGCGGCGGGCGCTCCGGCACGTAGACGCCGGGGAGCGTGGCCAGCTCGTCGAGCAGGTCGTCGCGGCCGCCGTAGAGGCCGTCCTCGAAGGCCCCGGCGAGCGAGGGGACGATCTCCTCGCCCTCGCCGATCACGGCCGCGTCGAGGAAGGGCGCGACGCCGGCGGGGTTGGTGAGCATGCAGGCGCCGCCCGCGATCACGAGCGGGTGCCGCCCGTCACGCTGCGAGGCCCAGAGCGGGATCCGCGCGCTCTTCAGCGCCTGCACCATGTGGAAGTAGTCGTACTCGTAGGAGAGCGTGAAGGCGATCACCGCGAAGTCCTCGAGCGGACGCTGCGACTCCATCGAGACAATGTGCGGTGGTCCGTCGCCGTTGCGCTTGTCGCGCTCCGGCGGGTCGACGAAGGCGCGCTCGCAGACGAAGTCCGGGTAGGCGTTGAACAGCGAGTAGACGGTCTGCAGCCCGAGGTTGGACATGCCGATGTAGTAGGAGTTGGGGTAGACGAGGACGATCGGGATGCGTCCGCCCCAGTCCTTTTGCACGTAGCCGCGTTCGCGGCTCAGGCGCTGACGGGCGATGACGCGTGGATCCGGCATGCCAAGAGTCTAGCGCAGGACGGCGCTATCGGACCGCCGCCGCCTTAGCGCGGCAGGTCGAAGTCGTCCCGGTCGCGGTCGTTGTTCCGGTCGCGCCTCGCGATCCAGACGAGCGCGCCGGCGATCGGGATCAGCGGCAGCAGGCCGAGCAGCGGATGCGTCGTGAAGAGCAGGAAGGCGGCGAGGACGAGGACGAGCACGCCGGCGACGGCGAGCAGCGGCGGGATCAGCACGCTGAACGCGATGCGCGTCAGCAGCAGCGTGTCGCGGCACCCGCCGGGCTCAGGCCCCGACTGTTGTTCGTACATGCCGACAGGATAGGCGCTCGCGGGCTTACGGCAGCACGAGGCCGGCGAAGGCCGCGATCAGCCTTCGCTCTCCTCGTCGCGGGCGGCCCGGCGCTCCGCGTAGACCATGATGCCGAGCGAGGGCAGGAACGCGGCGAAGGCCACCAGCGAGGCGAGGACGAAGCCGCCCAGCAGCAGCAGCAGCCCGACCGCCAGCGCCAGCGACATGCCGAGGATCGAGCCGATCCGCACGACCAGCACGTAGGGCGGGAGCGTCTCCTGCATGGCGTTCGCCGGTCCTTCGCTCTCGCGACGCCGCGCGAGGCTGTGAGGGAGTCGATGATGGTCGGGGTGCGCAGATTCGAACTGCGGACCTCTGCGCCCCAAACGCAGCGCTCTACCCTGGCTGAGCTACACCCCGAGATCCGCGCCCAGAGGGTGCGGTCCGACGCTACGGCCCGCGCCCAGAGGGTGCGGTCCGACGCTACGGCCCGCGCCCAGAGGGCGCTGTCCGACGTTCCGGTCGGCGCCCAAGGGTGCGATCCGACGCTACGGCCCGCCCCTCGGACACGTCAACGCCTCGAAGGGATGGGCAGGCGGCGAATGCCGGTCTTCGCGCCGCCCGAGGCCCGCTTCGGACGCGATCATATGCCGGTTCATACGACTACACCGGATTCGATACACCTTTCATACGGACTGGGACAAAGCAAAGGCATACGATGAGTGCGCTTCGGCCCTGAGGCGGGCTCAGCGCCCGGGATGAGCCGCGCAAGCTGCCCGCCGGGCCACCGGCGGGCAAGAAGAAGGAGGAGGGGTTCATGACGCGCATCTTCTTCGCGCTGCTTGCCCTGGCTATTGCGGTGGCGTGCACGGGGGGCGACGACCCCGAGCCCACCCCGACCCAGCCGCCGGCCACCGCGACGCAAGCACCGGCCACCGCGACGGCCACACCGGCCCCCGCGACGGCCACTCCGACGCCAACGCCCGAGCCGACTCCGACGGCCACCCCATCCCCTGCCCCGGCGACCGCAACGCCGACGCCCGAGGCCGCCCGGCCGGCCCTCTCGATGCGTGACTTCGTGGTCGACGCGTCGACCACGGGTCAGGACCTCCTGGACCGGCTCTCCGAGGAGGAGGACGCCTGCATCAAGGCCGCCTTCGGCGATGCCGTGTACGAGCTCCTGCGCGGCACGCCGCTGCTGGCGGCCACCGGAAGCGACAACTCCGCCGCGGCGCCGCTCTTCGCCTGCCTGACAGAGGAGAACGTCGTGCTCGCCGGAACCGCGTTCCTGAGCGCGGCAGCCGGGGGCTACGGCGACGAGAGCCGGGTGTGCATCACCGACCTCATGCTGGAGCACCCGAATTTCATCTACGAACGACTGGGGTTTGAGTGGACGGGGGAGCAGCGCACGGAGGCGCACGTCATCATCCTCGCCTTCTACGACTGCCTGACGGACGCTGAGAAGGCCGTCTGGCTCCTCCGGACCTTCACCGCCGTTGACGCCGTATCCCCGTTGACGGGAGCAGATCTCATCGCCCTGCTTCCCGAGTCCGAGGCGACGTGCGTGCGTGAGACGCTGTCCGGGGATGCCTACGCGGCGATGGAGGCCGCGACCCCGTTGCTGGCAACGGCCCTTGGCGCGGACGCAGCCAACTGCCTCACTATCGAGAGCGCGGCCACGTTCCTGGTTGTGGCCACCGAGGCGTCGATCGGATCGCTCAGCACTGAGTCTGCCGCGTGTATCGGTGGATTCGTGGCAGCCCGTCCGACGTACGTCTCGATCGTCGCGAGCCACCTCAACGACCCGTCGACGCTTTCACCCGAGGACTTCGTCCAGACGGCCGAGGGCGGCTTCGAGTTGTTCGAGTGCCTGAACGAGGATGAACTGGCCGCGATCAATGGCCTCGTCGAAACCCTCGGAACGTACTAGGCGTCGAAACCGGCGCCGCGAGGGGGCTGTCCATGCATCGCGGATGGGCCGCCGCAGCCGTGGCGATTGTTGTGCTCGGCACCCTGAGCGCGATCGGCATAGGCGGCGGCGACGACTCTCCTACTGCTGAGCACTGCCTGACTGAGACGGCGCGGACGAAGGAGTACAGCGCCGCGTTCGAGCGGGCGGCGACGCGCTGGTTGTTAGATCGCGGCTACCTGCGCCACGCGCAGGCGTACGGTCCACTCAGGCCAGGCTTCAGCGACCACTCCCTCGTGACGGGCGGCTCGAAGCGAGGGGAGTACTCCGCAACGGTCTACTTGTACGACGACGCCAACCACGAGCGGATCGCCCCACTTCTCGGACCGCTCTACGTGTACGCGAGGCTCAACGCCAGCACGTGCGCGGCCACGATTACGGGAGCCAGCGCAGGATGACGCCCGAGGAGTTGCGTGAGTGGATGGCCGAGCACAACCGCTCCGTGCGCGGGCTCGCGGCTGAGTTGCGCGTCTCGCCCAGCACAGTCGCCCGCTGGCGGGACGGGGAGAGTGCTGTGCCCCACCCCGTCGTCCTCGCCCTTGAGGCGCTGCTGGTACGTGATGTGCTGAGGTGCCGAGGGAGGCCCCCGTCGCAGACCAACGCTTAACCCCGGGGGATTGGTCCCCTTGTAGCAAGCGGCGACGGACAGCCTCTCTCAGCACTCATTCCCCAAGTGTCAACAGGCCCGATGCGAGTCCGTACATGGAGGAGCCCAGCGTGGTGACACGCTGTCGCGCCCGAGGAGATCGCCCGCAGTAGCCCGCCCATGCTCTGCGCCTCGGGACGGACCGGCGACGGCCTACCCCCGGACTTCGCGCCAGCCGAGGCCCCAGAGCGCCAGCGCGACGGCAAGGCCGAAGACTATGCCGCCTGCCATGGCGGCCTCGGCGCTGTCGACGTCGAAGAACCGGTAGAGCACACGCATGCCGGCCCAGCCCCAGGCGGCGCCGGCGAATGCTCCCGAGATCAGCCACACCGCTCCGCCGACCATCCCCGACACATCGCGCATGGCAGTCTCCTCGCCTCAGTCGCGCCGCCGCGCCGCGCCGACGATCTCGTCGAGGCGCCCGACGCCCTCAGCCTCGCACCACTCGCGCAGCTCGTCGAGCACGCGCCAGGGCGCGGCCGGATCGGTGAAGGTGGCGGTGCCGACCTGCACCGCGCTCGCGCCCGCCATCAGGAACTCGACGGCGTCGCGGCCGCCCATCACGCCGCCCGAGGCGATGATCGGGAGGCCGGTGACGGACGCCGCCATGTAGACGCTGCGCAGCGCGATCGGCTTGATCGCCGGCCCGGAGAGCCCGCCGAAGATGGTGGCGATCGCGGGCCGCCGCCGCTCGATGTCGATCGCGGTCGCCGGCACGGTGTTGATCAGCGAGAGCGCGTCGGCGCCGGCCTGCTCGCAGACCTCGGCGAAGGGGCGGATGTCGACGACGCTGGGCGTGAGCTTGACGGCGAAGGGGAGCGTGGTGCTGCGCCGCACCTCGGCGACTACCTCGGCTGTCAGGTCGCAGTCCTGTCCGAACTCCATCCCGCCGACCTCGACGTTGGGGCAGGAGACGTTGACCTCGAGGCCGGCGACGCCGGGGATGCCCTCGAGGCGGGCGGCGAGCTGACCGAACTCACGCACGGTGTCGCCCATGATGTTGACGAGGACGGGCGTGTCCCAGCGCGCCCAGGCGGGGGCGAGGTCGCGGATCAGCGCGCCGACGCCGACGTTCTGGAAGCCGATCGAGTTGATCATCCCGGCGGGTGTCTCGACGGTGCGCGGCTGCGGGTTGCCGCGGCGCGGCCGCAGCGTCGTGCCTTTCGAGATCACGCCGCCGAGCGCGTCGATGTCGAAGCGGCGCGCGAACTCGATGCCGTTGGACAGCGTGCCGGAGGCCGTGAGGACGGGGTTCTTGAGCAGCAGCTCCTGCTTGCCGCCGCGGCCGATGGTGAGGCTGAGGTCCATGCGCCGCCTCGCTCCGGGTGTGCTCATGATACCCGTCGCGGGCGCGGGCGGGGCAGGGCGGTGGTCGCGGCGGATGCCGGGACAAAGAACGGCGCCCCCGGAATTCCGGGGGCGCCGCCTTGTCTCATCCCTGCGTCGCGAGGTCAGTCGCGAACGATCTCGTCGGAGAGCAGGGAGTGGTCCGGCCGGGGGAGGTGCCGGAGCGCGCTGACGGGGGAGTTGCTCACGGTGTTCGTGTGCTCCCACATCACGTTCTCGGTAGCGTTCGCGAAGTTACGGGTAAGCCCGCAGCGCTTGCAGACGCCGGCGCTCTCGCGCCCGCTCGGGGACTCGATCACCCAGTGGTGCACGCAGGCCATGCGCGGGGTCGCGCTGGTCTGCACGTCGTGCCCGGTCTGTGCTGCCGTAACCATCGTTCCTCTGCCTTCCCGTGGCGCCGGTGTTGGTCCCCCCAGATCTTCGCCCGACGCCTGACTACCTGTGCTGTGCGTTCGCTGTGTGCAGGCGGCGCACCAGAGACATAACCTTATGGCTAGACTCCTCTGGTGTCAACCTTAAGTGCACTAAAATGCTGCAAAACCCCGATAAAGCCCTCCCTTGCTCCGCGCCCTGCCAGCCTCGCCGGCCGCGCGGCCAGGATCACGCCTCGCGCCGCTGCCCCAACGGGAGCGGGCGGCTATACTGGGCCAGAGTCCCCAACGTGGGGCTTCCAACCCCGTGGGGAGGCGTAGCGCGATCCCGGGAACAGTCCTCGAAGGTGTCCCCAACATCCCGTTCGCCTACCCTTCTGGCGCGTCCATCCTGGATGGCGCAGTCTCCGTACCTAGAGATGAAACGCTCGCGAAGGCCATTTGGTTCCCTCCAGGTTGGAGTAACTCCTGGGATTTTCCCACGAATCTGGCCGATCCGCGAGCATTTCCGCAGCGTGAGGACATAACGTGACGACAGCCGAGGCTGTACTGGCCGCTCTCTCCGAGGTTCGCGATCCCGAACTGCATCGCGACCTGGTGTCGCTCAACATGGTGCACGATGTCGCGGTCGAGGGCTCGACCGCGTCCTTCCGCCTGGTGCTCACCACCCCGGCCTGCCCGCTGCGCGAGCAGATCGACGTGGACGTGCGCGCCGCCCTCGACGCCATCCCCGGCATCGACGCGGTGGAGATCGAGTGGGACGCCGAGGTGCGCGGGCAAGCGCTCCGCGAGGGCGGGCCCGAGCCGGTGACAGGCGTCAAGAACCTGATCGCCGTCGCCTCCAACAAGGGAGGCGTCGGCAAATCCACGGTGGCGACGAACCTCGCCGTCGCCCTCGCGCGGCTCGGTGCGGAGGTTGGCATCGTCGACGCCGACATCACCGGCCCGAACATCCCGACCATGCTCGGTATCGAGCAGGGTGGCCTGGCCGAGGGCCAGCAGGGGATGCACACCATGGAGGCCCACGGCGTGCGCGCCGCCTCGATCGGCTTCGTGTTGCCGAAGGGCACCCCGGTGGTCTGGCGCGGGCCGATGATCGGCTCCGGCGTGCGCCAGCTGGTGCACGACATCGACTGGGGCGAGCTGGACTACCTGATCGTCGACCTGCCGCCGGGCACCTCGGACGCCTCGATGTCGCTGGCGCAGCAGGCGCCGGTGGCCGGCGTCGTCATCGTCTCGACGCCGCAGCTGGTGGCGATCGAGGACGCAACGAAGGCGATCGGGATGTTCGACCGGCTCGGCGTCCCGATCTTCGGAATCGTGGAGAACATGACCTCTGACATCTTTGGCCGCGGCGGCGCACGCGAGGCCGCCGACGAGCTCGGCGTCGAGTTCCTCGGCGAGTTGCCGCTCGCGGCGGCGGTGCGCAAGGCCGGCGACGAGGGCGTTCCGCTGGTCGCGGCCGACCCGGACTCCGAGGAGGCACGGGCCTTCGTGGAGCTCGCGGAGCAGGTCGCGGCCCGCTGCTCGGTCCTGCAATACGCCGGTGACGCGGGGGTGGCGGCATGACCGCCGATCGCGCGGACACTCCGGCCTCGGGCGAGGGCACGCGCCGCCGGGGCACGCGCGGTGGCCGCGGCCGATCGCGCGCCGCCGAGACGCCCGAGAGCGGCGACACGCTGAACGATCCGCGGATCGCAGGCCGGCGCCCCGCCCGCCCGGCGAAGAGCGAGGCGGACGCTGAGTCCTCGCCGCCCGCCGAGGCCGAGGCGAAGGCCACGCCGAAGCGCGCGCCGCGCCGGCGCCGTGCGGCGGCGGCCGAGGAAGCCGCGCCCGAGCCCGAGAAGGCGGAAGCGGAGGTGCCCGCCGAGGCGGAGGCCGAGCCGAAGAAGCGCGCCCCGCGCCGTCGCCGCGCTGCCGCGGCGACCGAGGAAGCCGCGCCCGAGCCCGCGAAGGCGGAGGCGGAGGCCGAGGCCGAGACCGAGAAGAAGGCGCCCGCCCGCCGGCGCGCGAGCACGCGCAAGTCGAGCGCGGCCAAGTCGACTGCGACGGGCAGCGCCGACGCCTCGGGGGCCGACACCCTCGCCGAGGAGGTTCGCGCGCTGCGCGAGGCCCTCGCGGCTCAGTCGCAGACGCTCGACGCCCTGCGCGAGACTCAGGAGCGCGCCCTGCGGCGGCTGCGCCTCGGCGTTTTCGTCGACGTGCCGAACCTGATCTACGGAGCGGAGCGCGGCGAGGGCGCACCGGACGGTGCGATCGTACACATGGGCAAGCTGCTCGCCTACCTCAGCGAGGGCCGCGAGTTGATCCGCGCGACGGCCTACTCGCCGGTCTCGGACGACCCCGCGGAGCCGGTGGAGCGCCAGCGCTTCGTCGAGCCCTTCGTGCGCCACGACTACCGGATCGTGACGAAGCCGATGAAGCGCTTCCAGGACGGCTCGGTGAAGGGCAACTTCGACGTGGAGATGGCGCTCGACATGGTGACGATGGCGGAGCGCCTCGACGTGGTCTCGATCGTCTCCGGCGACGCGGACTTCGCGCGCGCCGTCGAGTTGCTGCAGAGCCAGGGCGTCCGCGTCGAGGTCGTCGCCTTCAGCGGCAGCACCTCGGTGGAGATGCGCGCCCTCGCCGACGAGTACATCGACGTCGCGACGATCCTGGACCGGGTCGGGGCGTAGCCGGCGAGTCGGGCCAGCGGTCAGAGGCGGCCGTGGTCGCTGTCGCGGTCCTCGCGGATCAGTTGCTCGGCGGGGGTGTGCTCACGGCCAGCGGTCAACGCGCGGAGTTCGGCCGAGCGCTCGAGGAACGCCTTCTTCTTTGCCTGATACGCCTCGCGACCCTCTCCGGCGGCGCGTTCCGGAATCGGCGGCTGCCTGGCCTCGCCGCCGGGTGTGGGGTCTGACCTCGCCATCGCTGCCTCCTCCAGTCCAGCGTAGCGCCGAGGAGCCACGAGCGTCAGGCGTGTTCGTCTTCGCCCTCGTCGGCGCCTCGAGGCGGGGTCTCGCCGGGGTAGCTGACGGAGCGCGGGTCGGCGCTGCCGCGGCCGACGAGCGCCTCGTTCGTGGCGATGGCGACGATGAAGGCGCCGCCCATCAGCCCCGCGCCCGCGCCGAACAGCCAGCCGACGATCGCCGGCTCCGGCTTCATCAGCACGCCGCCGATCAGCGCGCCGGCCACGAGGCCGCCGACAATCGGGATGGCGATGGCGATTCGCCGGAGCACTAGTACAGGTCGCGCAGGTCGAACATCGGCCCATCGGTGCAGCAGAGCCGGACGCCGCCGCGCTTGGGGAAGATCGCGCAGCCGTAGCAGATGCCCATCCCGCAGGCCATCGTCTCCTCCAGCAGGGCCTGCACCGGCTTGCGCAGCCCGGAGCGCGTGAGCACCCCGAACAGCGCCTCGAACATTGGGTTCGGGCCGCAGGCGAAGGCCTGGTCGGCCCAGGGCAGCAGCCGCTCGAAGGGCGCGGTCACCAGCCCGCGCTCCCCCAGCGACCCGTCCTCCGTGGCGACGACGACCTCGACGGCCTCGGGCAGCAACCGGGGCGGGAAGATGCCTGCCTCGCTCGCCGCGCCGAGGACGAGCGTCACCTCGCGGCCCTGTTCGACCAGTTCGTCGGCGAGCCAGACGAGCGGCGCGCAGCCGATCCCGCCGCCGACGAGCAGCATGTGGTCGACGCGCTCGCGCGGCTCGTAGCCGCGCCCGAGCGGCCCGACGAGCCGGACGGCGTCGCCCGGCTCGCGCCGCGCGAGCCAGTCCGTGCCGCGCCCGACGATGTCGAAGAGCAGGGAGAACTCCGGTCCGTGGCGGCCCTCGCGCAGCCGATGGAACGAGCAAGCCCGGCCCAGCAGCGGGTCGTCCTGCTCGCCGATGTAGGCCATCACGAACTGGCCCGGGGTCGCGTGGCGGAACTCCTCGGGCATGGTCAGCCAGAGGATGTGCGTCTCGCCGTAGAGGCGGGCGGACTCGGTGACCTCGACGACGGCGCTTCTCATGCCGGCAGCTCCGCCGCGTGGTAGAGCAGGCCGGCCGCGCCGCAGACCACCAGCCAGGCGTACGAGGGCAGCAGCGAGCGCAGCAACACGACGCCGCTCGCGACCAGCACGACCGCGCTCAGGGCGTTGGCCTCGAGGCTCATCAGTAGCACCACGGCGGCCCCGGCGATCGCGCCGAAGACCGCGGCGGCGACGCCATCGAGGAACGCGCGCAGCGCCTCGGAAGCCGCGAGCCGGTCGAGCAGCCGCCCGAGCGAGATGGCGAAGACGAACGCGGGCGCGAAGATCGCGACCGTCGCGATCAGCGCGCCCCACCAGCCACCCGCCGCGTAGCCGACGAAGGTGGCGGTGGTGACGATCGGCCCCGGCGTCGCCTGCCCGATCGCGATCGCATCGAGGAACTGAGACTCCGTGAGCCAGCCCTGGGCGACGGCGTCGGGCTCCAGTAGCGGGATGATCACGTAGCCGCCGCCGAAGAGCAGCGCGCCGGCCTTGAGGTGGATCAGCGCGATCGGCACGGCCTCGGGCAGCGTCACGGCGAGCGCGGGCAGCGCCAGCGGGAGCAGCGGCGCGGGCAGCGCGACGATCGCGCGCTGCAGCCGACGGTGTGGTCCGTGCTCGCTCGCGAGCAGCGCGATCACGCCCGCCCCGAGCAGCGCGACCACCTCCCAGCGCGGCAAGAGCAGCGCGATCGCGAACGCGGCCGCCGCGAGGGCGATCGCGAGCGGGTTGCGCTGCGCGGGGCCGCGCAGCCGCCAGGCGGCGAGCGCGACGAGCACGACGACGGCGGGGCGGATGCCGGCGAACAGGTCGTCCGCGCGCGGCGTCGTGCCCCACTGGAAGTAGGCCCAGGCGAGCACGGCGACGGCGAGCGCGGCCGGCACGATGAAGGCGCTGCCCGAGGCGATCGCACCCGGCACGCCGCGGCGGCGGTAGCCGAGGTGAATCGCCATCTCCGTCGAGTTGGGGCCGGGTACGAGGTTCGTCGCGGCGAGGGCGCGCGCGAACGTGTCGCGGTCGAGCCAGCGCCGCCGCTGCACGAACTCGTCCTCCATCATCGCGACGTGCGCCGCCGGACCGCCGAAGGCGGTCGCGCCGAGCCGCCCGAACTGGCCGAGCAGCCCCGCGAGCGAGCTGCGGCCCTGTGGCTGGCTGCCCGGCTCGCTGCTCATGCGGACGGGCTCCCGGCAGAGGGTGCGGCGGCGGGCAGGGCAGCCGTCCCCTCGATGACGGCGACGAGTAGCGCACGCATCGCGAACAGGTCGTGGCAGATCGCGGTGGCGCCTGCCTCAAGTAGCTGCTGATCGCTGCGGATCTCCGTGACGCCGATGCGGACGGCGACCCCGGCTGCGAGGGCGGCCTGCATGTCCTCCTCGGTGTCGCCGACGTAGGCGGCGCGATCGCCCTCGATGCGGAGTTCGGCGAGGGCGTGCAGCAGCGGCTCGGGCCGGGGCTTCATGATGCCGGTGGTGTCGCGCCCGACGATGGGGCCGAAGTGGGCGCTCCAGCCGAGCGTCGCGACGAGTGAACGTGCGCCCGCCTCGAGCTTCGAGGTGACGATGCCGAGCGGCAGCCGCGCCGCGAGCTCCTCGATCAGCTCGCCCGCGCCGGGCAGCGCTGGCGTGTCCGGCATGTAGCGCTCGTAGTAGTTCGGGAGGTAGAGGGCGTAGAGACGCTCCGCCTCGGCCTCGTCGACGCCGATGGCGCGCCGGATCACCGACTGCATGCCCGGCCCGAAGTGCGGCATCAGCTCCTCGGGGCTCGTGGGGTAGCCCTGGTCGCCGAGCGTCTCGGCAAGCGCCACGGCGATCGAGTGCATCGAGTCGGCGAGCGTGCCGTCGAGGTCGAAGAGCACCGCGTCGAGCGGACTCGGGCGCTCCTCCGTCATCCGGTGCGGCCGTTCCGGTAGTCCGGGATCGGGCGGACGCTGTAGGAGCCCGGCGAGGAGAGCGCCTGGATCGAAGCGCGCGCGGTGTCCAGCGAGGTGAAGCAGGGGATGCGCATCTCGGTGGCGCTGCGGCGGATGTGGAAGCCGTCGCGCAGGTGTGAGGGCCGGCCGCCCTCGAGCGTGTTGATGACCGCGCCGACCGTGCCGTCGTTGATCACGTCGACGACGTTCGGGCGGCCCCTCGATAGCAGCTTCGTGACGAACTGCACCGGCAGGCCGAGCTCGCGGATCATGGCGGCGGTGCCCTCGGTGGCGAAGAGCTCGCAACCGGCCTCGTGCAGCGCGTGGATCAGCGGCACGGCCTCG
Organism: Dehalococcoidia bacterium; assembly: GCA_965207415.1. Classification (GTDB taxonomy): domain Bacteria; phylum Chloroflexota; class Dehalococcoidia; order UBA2979; family UBA2979; genus VXMT01. Next base: position 1,023,373 of record CBDBMD010000003.1, on the reverse strand, counting down.
TCCTTCGTGCGGTCCGCGAGCGAGAGCAGGAAGGGCGTGCCGGGCGCGATCGCGAGGTCGGCGGCCAGCGCCGCCTTGCGCATCGCCGCGTCGAGGTCGTAGTCGACGCCCATCACCTCGCCGGTGGACTTCATCTCCGGGCCGAGGAAGGTGTCTACTCCGACGAGCTTGGACATCGAGAAGACGGGCGCCTTGACCGCGACGAGCGCGCGGTCCGGCACGAGGCCGGACTCGTAGCCCTGCTCCGCCAGCGAACGGCCGAGCATCACGTTCACGGCGAGCGGCACCATGGGCACGCCCGTGACCTTCGAGATAAAAGGCACGGTGCGCGAGGAGCGCGGGTTCACCTCGATCACGAAGACGCCGGGCCCCTGCGGGGCGGCCTCGGGCGCGACGACGTACTGCACGTTCATCAGCCCTCGCACGCCGAGGGCGAGCGCCATGCGCGTCGTGTAGTCCACGATCGCCTCGCGCTGCTCTTCCGTCAGGTTTTGCGGTGGGTAGACCGCCATCGAGTCGCCTGAGTGCACGCCGGCCCGCTCGACGTGCTCCATGATTCCCGGGATCAGCACGGCCTCGCCGTCGCAGATCGCGTCGACCTCCACCTCGAGGCCTTCGAGGTACTTGTCGATCAGGATCGGGCCGGAGCGCTCCTGTAGCGCAGCGGCGAAGTAGCGCTCCAGCTCGACCTCGTCCTGCACCACCTCCATCGCGCGCCCGCCGAGCACGTAGGAGGGGCGGACGAGCACGGGGTAGCCGATCGTCTCCGCCGTCGGCAGCGCCTCGTCGAGCGTGCGCACGGCGACGCCGGGGGGCTGCGGGATGCCGAGGCCGGAGATCAGCGCCTCGAAGCGCCCTCGATCCTCGGCGAGGTCGATCGCGTCGGCGGAAGAGCCGGCGATCGGTAGCGCGGCGAGTTGCAAGGGTCGCGCGAGGTTGACGGCGGTCTGGCCCCCGAACTGCACGATCGAGGCTGGCGCCTCGCCCCCGCCGGCCTCGTTCTCCAGCAGATCGCGCACCGCCTCCTCGTCGAGCGGCTCGAAGTAGAGGCGATCCGAGGTGTCGAAGTCCGTGGAGACGGTCTCGGGGTTGGAGTTGGCGAGGATCGACTGGATGCCGGCGGCCTGCAGCGCGTGGGCGGCCTGCACGGAGCAGTAGTCGAACTCGATGCCCTGCCCGATGCGGATCGGGCCGGAGCCGATCACGAGCATGCGCTCGCGGTGCGGCTCGGGCACGGCGTCGTTCTCCTGCTCATAGGTGGAGTAGAAGTAGGGCGTCACTGCGTCGAACTCGGCGGCGCAGGTGTCGACCATCTTGTAGACGGGCCGCAGATCCCATTCCTCGCGCAGCGCGCGCACCTGGTCCGGCAGGCGGTCGGCGAGCGTGCCGATGACGGCGTCGCTGAAGCCGAGCCGCTTCGCCGCGCGCAACAGCGGCGGGGTCAGCTCCTCGGAGAGCAGCCGTCGCTCCATCGCCACGATGCGCTCGAGGCGTTCGAGGAACCACGGGTCGACGCCGGAGCCGCGAGCGATCTCAAGGGGGCTCCTGCCGCGGCGTAGCGCCGCGAGCAGCAGCCAGAGGCGGTCGTCGGTGGCGGTGTCCGGTCCGGGTGGGGCGTCGCCCCACTCGGGGGACTCCCAGAGGATCGAGCGGCCGCCCATCTCCAGCGAGCGTACGGCCTTCTGCAGCGCCCCCTCGAAGGTGCGGTCGATCGCCATCACCTCGCCCGTGGCCTTCATCTGCGTGCCGAGGCGGCGGTCGCCGAAGCCGAACTTGTCGAACGGCCAGCGGGGGATCTTCACCACGCAGTAGTCGAGGGCCGGCTCGAACGCGGCGGTGGTTCGCCCCGTGACCGAGTTCGTGATCTCGTCCAGCCGCTTGCCCGCCGCGATCTTCGCGGCGACCCGCGCGATCGGGTAGCCCGTCGCCTTCGAGGCCAGCGCCGAGGAACGCGAGACGCGCGGGTTCACCTCGATCACGTGGTATTCGGGCGCGTCCGCCGACTCCGCGCCCGGCCAGGGCGTGACGTCGGGGCGCGGCGCGAGCGCGAACTGCACGTTGCAGCCGCCCTCGATGCCGAGCGTGCGGATGATCTTCAGCGCGCTGGTGCGCAGCATCTGGTAGTCGCGGTCGGAGAGCGTCTGCGAGGGCGCCACGACGATCGAGTCGCCGGTGTGTACGCCCATCGGATCGAGGTTCTCCATGTTGCAGATCATCACGCAGGTGTCCGCGCCGTCGCGCATCACCTCGTACTCGAGCTCCTTCCAGCCGAGCAGGCAGCGCTCGACCAGCACCTGCGTGATCGGCGAGGCGGCGAGCCCGCCGCGCACGATCCGCTCGTACTCCTCCTCGGTGTGCGCGATGCCGCCGCCGGTGCCCCCCAGCGTGTAGGCGGGCCGGACGACGAGCGGGAGGCCGATCCGGTCGCGCGCCTCGACGGCGCTGTCCCAGTCCTCGACGATCTCCGACTCGGGCGTTGGCTCGCCGATCTCGCGCAGCATCGTGCGGAACTTCTCGCGGTCCTCGGCGAGCTGGATCGACTCCAGCGGTGTGCCCAGCAGGCGCACGTCGTAGCGCTCGAGCACGCCCGCCTCGGCCAGCTCGACGGCGAGGTTGAGCCCGGTCTGGCCGCCGAGCGTGGGGAGCAGCCCGTCCGGGCGCTCCGCCTCGATGATGCGTTCCAGGACCTCTACGGTGAGCGGCTCGATGTAGACGATGTCGGCGACGTCCTCGTCGGTCATGATCGTCGCCGGGTTGGAGTTGGCGAGGACGGAGATGATGCCCTCCTCGCGCATCGCCTTGCAGGCCTGCGTGCCGGCGTAGTCGAACTCGGCGGCCTGGCCGATCACGATCGGCCCGCTGCCGATGATCAGCACCTTGCGCGGCTTGTCCGCGTTGCCTGACGGCTCGCCGGGGTGCGTGGAGGCTTCGGATGCGGTCGCTGGGCTCAGTTGTGGTAGCCCTTCCGGTAGTCCTTGCCAAAGAGAATGATCTCGGCGACGACGTCGGGGTCGGGGAAGTGGATGTCCGGGTCCGGCGCGATGCGTCCCATCTTGATGTGGCTCACCGGGTACTCACCGAGGTCGGCATCGAGGTGCGGCGTGATCGCCTCGATCACCCGCGCGCGATCGCCCTTGCCGGTGAAGTAGGCGAAGGGGATCTCCGGAACGAATGGGTCGGCCTCGCCGGCCTCGATGCCCGCCTCGCGGAACACCTGGTAGACCTTCGGCACGCCGAGGGCGATCAGCCGCCGCGCCTCGCGCAAGGCGAGGCCGTCGTCGACGCCGAGGTAGAGCGCGTCCTCGCTCGCCGAAACGCCGCCGATGCGGATGCTGAACGGCTCGATACGATGCAGCCGCGGCGCCGCGTTCACGTAGAACGTCTCCACCTGCGACCAGTAGATGTCGGCGGCGCGCAGGAAGCCGACCTGCAACATGGTCAGGTGCAGGAAGCTCGCCGGTGGCAGCTCGACCTCCTCGAGGCCATCGAGGGCGTCGAACAACGGCTGGATGCGCTCGGCGAGGCCCTCGTAGTCCTTGCCGACGGGCTGGAAGAAGCTGATCGCCGGTCGCCAGTCGAATGACTCCTCGGCCCACAGCTCCCAGTGGCTGGCGGGTGGACCCTCGCCCGCGGTGAACGCCTCCCAGTCGCGCTCGCGCCTGGCGGCGTAGTGCGAGGTATCCGGGGTCGGGTCGGCTTGCTCGCTCACGATGACTCCTCCGCTGGCAGCACGAAGTGCGCGCCGGGGTTGGCCAGCGGCACCAGCGCGCCGATCGATGACAGGTACGAGAGCGCCGGCTCATTGTCCTCGGGCAGGCGCGCGCGGATCGCCTGGTAGCCGCGCTCGCGCGTGAACGCCAGCGCCTCCTCTGCGAGCACCGTGGCGTAGCCCTTGCGGCGCTCCGCCTCGCGCACCCAGGCGCCCAGCGAGCAGTCTTCCGAGGCGTCCTCGAGCGGCTCGACGACGGCGAAGGCGAGCAGCCGTCCCGCCTGCTCGATCACGAAGACCGCGACGCCGCCGTCGTCTTCGCCCAGCCAGGCGTCGCGCGCCTCTGCGGCGCTGAGCGCGCGCTCGAAGGCGACCGGCTGCGGCTCCGCGATCAGCTCCGCGATGATCTCCGCGATCTGCGCGGCGTCGTCCGCGGACGCGCGGCGGCACAGTGGCCCCTGAGGTGGCTGCGACTCGGCCATTAGCGGCTCCCCTCGTCGCGCACGCTGTCGAGGAAGCGGTCGAACAGGAACTCGGTGTCGTGCGGGCCGGGCGAGGCCTCCGAGTGGTACTGGATCGTGAACAGCGGCAACTCGCGGTGCCGCAGGCCCTCGACCGTGCCGTCGTTGAGATGCACCTGCTCCACCTCGACGGCGGCCTCAAGCCCGTCGCCGTCGACGGCGTAGCCGTGGTTCTGCGAGGTGATGTAGACGCGCCCGCTGGGCTTGTCGATCACGGGGTGGTTCGCGCCGCGGTGGCCGAACTTCAGCTTGTAGGTGGAGGCCCCGAAGAGGCGGCCGAGCACCTGGTGCCCGAGGCAGATCCCCATCAGCGGCGTACGCCCGACGAGCCCTCGCGAGGTCTCGACGACGTGGTCGAGCAGCATCGGGTCGCCGGGGCCGGGCGAGAGCAGCACGCCATCCGGGCCGTGCGCCAGCACGTCCTCGGCGCTCGCCGTGCTCGGCACGGCGGTGACGCGGCAGCCGCGGCGGCGCAGGTGCCGCATGATGTTGCGCTTCACCCCGAGGTCGACGACGACGATGTGCGGTCGCGGCCCGTCGCCGTTGTCCGCGCCCTCGCCGAACTCGTAGGGAACCGAGGTGGAGACCTGGGCGACGTAGTCCTCGGTGCCGTACATGGGCTCGCTGTGCAGCCGCGCCAGCGCCTCGGCCGGCGACTCGTCGCGGGTGATGGTGCCCATCACCACGCCGTGCGAGCGCAGGTGGCGCGTCAGCGCGCGCGTGTCGATGCCGGCGATCGCCGGCACACCGGCCTCGGCGAGGTACTCGTCGAGGCGTCCGAGACTCTGCCAGTGCGAGGGCAGGTCGGTTAGCTCGCGGACGACGAAGCCGCGCACCTGGATGCGCGCGCTTTCGTCGTCGCTGGCGTTGACGCCGTAGTTGCCCTGCAGCGGGTAGGTCATCGTCAGGATCTGGCCGCCGTAGGAGGGGTCGGTGAGCGCCTCCTGGTAGCCGGTCATCGAGGTGTTGAAGACCACCTCGCCGGTGGCGGCGACGGGCGCACCGAAGCCCTCGCCCTCGAAGACGCGGCCGTCCGAGAGCACGAGGCGTGCAGCCGGTCGCGGCTCGCTCACAGGGCGACCCCCTCAAGCGCGTGCACGACGCGCCCGCCGTAGACGGTTGCCAGCACGCGGCCGCGCAGCTCGCGGCCGGCGATCGGGGTGTTCTTGCCCATCGAGGCGAACTCCTCGGGCGTCACGGTCCAGGCGGCGTCCGGGTCGAGGATGGCGACGTCGCCGACGGCGCCCGGCGAGAGCGTCCCGAGGCCCTCAAGGCCGGGTCGCTGGTCGAGGCTCCAGGCGCGGGCGGGTCCGGCGGTGAGCCGCTCGACCAGCACCGGCAGCTCGATGTGGCCCCCGTGCACGAGGCTCAGCGAGAGGCCGAGGGCGGTCTCGAGGCCGCTGATGCCGGGCGCCGCGAGATCGAATTCGAGCTCCTTGTCGGAGACGGCGTGCGGGGCGTGGTCCGTGGCGATCGCGTCGATCACGCCGTCACGCAGCGCCTCGGCGCAGGCGGCGAGGTCGTTGTGCGAGCGCAGCGGCGGGTTCACCTTGGCGTTCGAGTGGTAGCCGATGCTGCGGTAGCCGTTCGCGCCGTCGCCGTTGCTCGTTCGCGAGTCGGACGGCGCGAAGCCGACCTCCTCGTGCGTGAGCGTGAGGTGGTGCGGCGTCACCTCGGCGGTGATGTGCACGCCGCGCGCGCGCGCCGCGCGGATTAGCGCGACCGAGCCGGCGGTCGAGACGTGAGCGATGTGCAGGTGCGCCCCGGCCAGCTCGGCGAGGGCGATATCGCGCGCCACGAACGTCTCCTCGCCGCTTGCGGGGCGGCCGCGCAGCCCGAGCCGCGTCGCGACCCAGCCCTCGTGCATCTGGCCCTCGTGGACCAGCGTCGGATCCTCGCAGTGCTGCGAGATCGGCAGGCCGAAGGCCCCCGCGTACTCGAGGGCGTGGCGCATCAGCCGCGCGTCGGCGACGGCGTCGCCGTCGTCGGAGAGCGCGACGACGCCCGCCTGCGCCAGCTCGCCTGCGGGAGCGAGCTCCTTGCCGGCGCGCTCGCGCGTGATGCAGCCGAGGGGCAGCACGCGCACGGCGGCGTGCTCCTCGGCCTGGCGCAGCACGGACTCGACGGCGGCTCGGCGGTCCAGCGGCGGGTCCGTGTTTGGCATCGCGCAGACGGTGGTGAAGCCGCCGCGCGCGGCGGCGACGGTGCCGCTGGCGATCGTCTCCTTGTACTCGAAGCCCGGCTCGCGCAGATGCACGTGCAGGTCGACGAAGCCGGGGGTCACGACCAGCCCGGTCGCGTCGATGCGGTCCGCCTCGATCACCGCGTCGCCCTCGTTCGGCCCGACGCGGGCGACGCGCCCGTCGACGATCACGACGTCGGCGATGCCGTCACGCCCGAGGGCGGGGTCGATCACGCGGCCGTTGTGGATGGCGAGCGTGCTCACGATGCGGCCTCCCCGGCGCTCGCAGCCGCGGCGTCGCGGCCCAGCGCCAGCAGGTAGAGCAACGCCATGCGCACGGCGACGCCGTTGGTGACCTGCTCCTCGATCATCGAGCGGCCGCCGCCGGCGACCTCGCGGGCAATCTCGATGCCTTCGTTCTTGGGGCCGGGGTGCATCAGCAGGTGGTCCGGGTGGGCCCGCGCGAGGCGCTTCGCCGTGACCTGGTAGTGCAGCGAGTACTCGTGCAGCGAGGGCAGGAGGCCGCCCTGCTGGCGCTCGCTCTGCAGGCGCAGCGCCATCACCACGTGCGCGCCGTCGATCGCGCGCTCGATGTCGGTCTCGACCTCGACGTGGGGGAGGGCGGCCTCGGCGTGCTCGGGGCGGTCGCCGGGCCGCAGTCCGTGCGGCAGCAGCGTGGGCGGCCCGCAGACCACCACCTCCGCGCCCATCGCCGCGAGGCCCCAGAGGTCCGAGCGCGCGACGCGCGAGTGGGCGATGTCGCCGACCATCACGACGCGCCGGCCCTCGAGGCTTCCGAAGTGGCGGCGCATCGTGTAGAGGTCGAGCAGCGCCTGCGTGGGGTGCGCGTGCGCGCCGTCGCCGGCGTTGACGATCGCGGCGTCGGTGTGGCGCGAGGCGAGGTAGGGCGCGCCCGACGAGGCGTGGCGCATCACCAGGATGCCGGCGCCCATCGCGCGCAGCGTGCGCACCGTGTCGATCAGCGACTCGCCCTTCTGCACGGACGACGTGCTGGCGCTGACGGAGAGCACGTCCGCGCCCAGCACCTTGCCGGCCAGCTCGAAGGAGGCGCGTGTGCGCGTCGAGGGCTCGTAGAAGAGGTTGACGATGGTGTGGCCGCGCAGCGCGGGCACGCGCGCGATGCGCCGCTCCAGCACCTCGGCCATCTGCCCCGCGAGCTCGAGCACCGTGATGATCTCGTCGGCCCCGAAGTCGTCGAGGTCGAGGACGTGGCGGTGCCGCCACGGGCCGGGCGCGGGCGCGGTCCCAAGCGGCTCGCCGCTCCCCGGGAGCAGCGGCGCGGGGCTTGTCGCGCCTGCTGGGTCGTGGGTCTCCGTGGTCACGGTCTATCCCTTCCGGGGATGACGACGACGGCGTCGCGACCGTCGACCTCGTCGAGCAGCACCTGCACCTGGTCGCCGTGCGCGGTGGGGATGTTCTTGCCGACCACGTCGGCGCGGATCGGCAGCTCGCGGTGTCCGCGGTCGATCAGCACGGCGAGGCTGACGCGGTGCGGGCGTCCGAAGTCGTTGAGCGCGTCGAGGGCGGCCCGCACGGTGCGGCCGGTGAAGAGCACGTCGTCCACGAGGACGACGTTGCGCCCCTCGATGTCCGGCAACTCGCTGCTGTGCGGCACGCTGCGCAACCCGCGCGAGGCGAGGTCGTCGCGGTGCAGCGTGACATCGATCCTGCCGAGGGGCGGCCGCTCGCCCTCGAAGCCGCCGATCAGCTCGGCGAGGCGTTCGGCGAGGACGGCGCCGCGGCTCGGGATGCCAACGAGCACGAGCCCCTCGGGCCCGCCGTTGCGCTCGACGATCTCGTGGGCGAGGCGGCGCGTGGTGCGCCCGATGCCGTCGGCGTCGAGCAGCGGCCCGCCGCCGCGCGCGGCAGCGAGGTCCTCGCTGCGCGCGTGTTCAGCCTGCTCGGTCTTTTCAGCCAATGAGGCGGCTCCGCGATGGGGTGGGGAGCTGCTGGTGGGCAAAAAAAGCCCCTCCGCGTTTCGGGGAGGGGAAACGATGGTGGGACGTGGCGCGTCCCGGTACCGCAAACATGAGAGCATTCATCTGCTGCGTCCTTCCCGGCCTCGCGGGACCGGATTAAAGAGCGCCTGCGATTGCTGCCGCGCATCGTACCACCTGACGCCGTCAGCGCCCAATCGGACGCGAGGCGGTGCGGGCGGCGGCATTGGCGCATGGCGTCAACGCCGCGCCCCGGCTTACCTGTACGGCGGGTCAGGTGCGGGCCGGGCAGCCCAGAAGTGGTAGTACTCGTAGCGGGGAGGGTCCGGGCCTGGGCCGACTGCGCCCGGGAGAGTCAGCCCCGCGACTTCACGGATCGTGGCCGTGGCGAGGTTAATCAGCTCGACTGTGGCCTCGATTCGCTGATGCCCGGAGGCGAGCGGCCGGCTCGTCCACGAGGGCCGTACAAGCAGGTCATCGGTTACCGCGGCCGGGATCCGGCGAGGGTCGCCGTCCGGATCGGGGCCCCAGCGCCACTCCTCCGCGCCGTACACCCGCTGGACACTGCCCCGCTCATCCGTGATGGCCAGCAAGTGTTCCTCCCGCGCTTCCGCCGCCCACATGATCGCCCCGTCGGGCATGGCGCCAACGCGCCTCCAGGTCAGGCCGCCCAACACAGGAGGTCTCGGCTCGGATCCAGGCGCCGGATCCTTCCCCGAGACGATCCAACGAGACCGCTTCTCCCAGCCCTCCGGATTGCCGAGGAGCCCCAAACCGCCCAACCGCGCGAGCACCGCCTCCCATACTTCGTGGCTCAGTTCACTCCGCCGCCGGTGACGTTCGGACCAGTAGTTCCGCTCCTCGGCGAGTACGTCCCCGTCACGCACGTCCACGATCACCGAGCCGGGTAGTACCGGGCCGAGGAGCTTCCACGTCCGCCCGGCGTCTCCCGAGATCCAGAGACCCTGCTCGGCATCCGGAGTCGGGAAGTCCTCCGCGTACTCGCCTCCACAGTAGTGTCCGCGGCGGCAGACCATGAAGGCGATCTTTTGCCCGTCGCGGCTGATGCGGGCACTGTTGATCAGTCCCTTGTCATCGAAGAAGGCACCGAGGCGGTCCTCGCGATACGTCCCGGCAACCTCATCGAAGACGACCCGCCTGAGATCGCCAAACCCGTGCCCGCAGTCGTAACACCCGGTAACGCGATAGTAGAGCGCGATGCTTCCGGGCAACGGTTGCGGATCGCCTCGCGTGATCGGCGTGAACTCGATGGCGTGGGGCTCGGCGGGAAGCGGAGTCGGCTCCGGTGGAATTGTGGCGTTCGGCTTGGAGCGCACGCCGGACAAGGGCGTGGCGGTAGGCATTGGCGTGGGTGTCGGCGCAGGCGCGGGCGTGGCGGAGGGCGTCGGAGTGGCTGCCGCTGCTGGTGTGGGCGTTGCACCTGGCAGCGGCGTGGCAGTTGGCGTGGGCGTTGCGACTGCTGCCGCAGACGTGGCGGTCGGCGGGGGCCGCTCGTCGGATGCGCCACTACATGCAACGAGGACGCTGGCCGCCGCCAGCGCGGCTGCGAACGAGAGCGCCGCGAACGACCGGCGTCTGATCCGCATCGCCATGCCTGGGCCTCCCCGGCGAGCCTAGACGCCGAAGTAGTAGTTCTTCCGCTCGCCCTCGAGCTCCACGCCGTCCGATGCCCAGCGCAGGTAGTCGGCGCTGGCCCAGCCCTCGCGGCCGTCGGCAGTGCGCACACGCATGAACGGATGGGCGTTGTAGTAGTCGAGCGCGTAGTCGTCCGTGTCGAGGATGAAGCCGTTGGGGAGGCAGTCCAGCACCGTAGCCCGGAGCGAGGGCTCCTCGCGCAGGCGCAGGCAGGTGTCGACGACCACCTCGACCTGCAACCGCTCGACGAAGGGCGCCGACTCGATCACGGGGGCGAGCGGTGGCGGGCCAGCGTAGTCCCCGCCGCACCCGCAACGGCCATACGGGTAGATCGACACCCGGACGCGCAGCTCGTCGTGTGTGCCGCCCCATGAGCTGGAGATGTCGCGGTACCCCCAGTGGCCGCCGTCGGAGCTCTCGAGCTCGGCGAAGAGCAGGGAGGTGAGCGTCTCCCCCTCGTGGTTCCGGACGGTGACCTTCCTTGCCCTCGAGTCAGTGCTGTACGCCGGTGGCTTCGGCGACGGGGCCGGCTCGGCGCTTGCGGGAGCCGACTCGGTGCTCGCGGGGGCGGGTTTGGCGCTCGCTCTCGTTGGTCGCGGCGCCTCGCTTGCCCACTGTCCGTCGAGGGTCACGATCCGCGAGCCGCGGCTGGTGTTCATGGAGATGCCGGAGCTGTCGGCGAGCCACGAGCCGGGGCCCTCAACGCCCTTGACGCGGTAGACCTCCTCGCCGGTCGTCGTGCTGAGGATTGAGACGGTCAGGGGGACCGGGTGGCCGTGGCCGTGACCACCGCCCGTGGCGGCTGTTGCAGTGACCGCCGTCAGCCAGTGTCCGTCCGGGGAGATGCGGCAGTCGCGCGGTCCGTACCGCGGCGAGACCGGGACGGAGACAGCGAGCACCGTGGTCCCGTCCCAGCCGTAGTGCATGACGTGGCAGGCGTCGGGATCCGCTACCGCCAGCTCGATGCTCGAACCGAGGGAGCTCAGCCGGAACTGCCCCGCGCTCCAGGCATCCGCGGCTCCCGGCAGCACTTGCGTTGCGCTCGGCTCGAAGGCCCCGACGAGCTCATCGCCAAGGTCGAAGAAGTGCAGGTAACGGTGCGAACCTCCGTCGCGCTCCTGGCCGCGCACGACGAGGGAGCGGTGATCGAAGTTGAGCCACTGGAGCACACCTTCCTGGCCGTCGGGAAGCGTGAACTCGGCGACCGGTTGCAGCGTGCCGTCCGTGACAACGAAGCGGTCGCCTGCCTCGTCCGGCATCCGGAAGAGCAGCCGCCACTCGTCGTCCTGCGAGCCCCAGCGGCGCAGCGTGGGCGCGTCCCACTCGAAGGTCCGCCCGGTCATGCGGTCGTGCCAGAACCGGTCGAAGGAGAGGAAGCGGTTCCCCGGCGAGAGACTCACATCGGCGCTGATGAAGCCATCGGGGTTGGCTCCCTCGAGGGACGCCAGGGCCCACCCCTCGACCGCGCCCGTCTCTACGTCCAGGAGGTAGAGCCCGACCTGTTGGGGCACGGCCTCCCCGGCCGCGCAGCGCACGTAGCGGAGACCGGCAGCCGCGAGCGCCTCGGCGGTGTCGACCTCGCGAATCCCGAGGTCTTCACGGCTGACCAGCCCGGCCACCGCGGGCGACTCGTCGGGGGCGATGGTGGGCGCATCGGGGGACGCGTCCGGGGCGCAGAGCGGCGGAGGGGGCGTCGGTGCGGGTGTGGGTGTGGGCGTGGCGCTAGGCGTCGGGGCGGCCGTCGGCGCGGGTCTGGGTGTGGCGCTGGGAGTTGGGGCAGGTCTGGGTGTGCTGGTCGCCGTCGCCGCGGCTGCCGGTGCGGCTGTCGGATCGGGCACGGGCGAGGCGGTGGGCGTCGGCTCAGGCGAGGGGGCAGCGGTCGCGACGGGTGCCGTGGTCGGGCTGGTCGCCACTGCGGGCGAGGGCGTCGCGATGGGCGTCGTGGTGACCGTCGGCGCAGACGTGGCCGCCGGCGCAGGACGCTCGTCCGGTGCGCCGCTGCAGGCGACGAGGGCGCCCGCCGTCAGTGCGGCCGTGAGCAAGAGGGGAAGTGCGAACGATCGGTGGATGCTCGGCATCGGGCTGGTCCCATCCCTCGCTGCGTTGCGAGGTGCGATGGGTCCTTAACGTCGCCGGCGGGCGTGCGGTTCCCGAACGAGCCGTCCGAGGCGTCGCGTGGTGCTCGACTACTGCGTTCGGTGCGGGATGAGGGAGGCGGGCGGCCCGCGCAGGCGGGGACCGCGAGGGCAAGTGTTCGCTACTGCTCGTCGCTGCGCTGCTCGCGCAGGAAGCGCTCCAGCTCGTCCACCATGTCCTGGGCGTCGGGCAGGGCGGCGCCACCGCCCGAGGCGGCTTCCTCCTCGGCGGCGGCCTCTTCCTCTTCCTCGAGTTGCTGCTCGATGCGGCGCGCGTACTCGGCCATCTCCGGATTCTTCGCGATCTCGGCCCCGACCTGGGCGTCGAAGCGGGCGGCGAAGACTTCGAGGTCGTGCAGGCTCAGCTCGAGGTTCAGGCTCGCGTTGAGCTGCTCGAGGATGGCGAGCGCGCCCTTGGGGTTGGGCGAGGCGTTCACGTAGTGGGGCACGTTCGCCCACATCGAGGCCGTGCGGTAGCCGGCGTCGCGGAGGCGGCTGTTGATCACGCCGACGATGCCGGTCGGGCCCTGGTAGCCGGTCGTGCGCGGCGGATCGAGGCCGAGCTGCTCGCGCAGGCCGGCGTCCTCGGAGCTGCCGGAGACGCGGATCGGCCTCGTGTGGCTCGCCTCGGCGAGCAAGGCGCCGAGGGTGATGACGGTGTCGATGCCGAGCGTCTCGCAGCACTCCATGATCGTGTCGGAGTAGGCGTGCCAGGAGAGGTGCGGCTCCACGCCCTCCAGCAGCACGAGGTCCGGCGTGTCGCCCTCGCGGCGCCGTGCCGAGAAGTTGTTCTGCGGCCACTCGAGGACGCGCTCGCCTTCCTCGAGCTTCACCTTTGGGCGGGCCTGGGTGAAGTCGTAGAAGTGCTCCGGGTCGATGTGCGCGAAGGCCTTGGAGCGCCAGCGGCGCAGCATGAAGCGGATCGCGCCGGTCGCGGACTCGCCGGCGTCGTTCCAGCCGGACCAGGCTGCGATCAGGATCGGCCGGTCCAGCTCCTGGCGCTCGTCGAAGATGAGGTGTTCCACGAGGGGCAGGATAGTGCCTCGCCGGACGGGCGCACAGTCCCGCGCCCGCTGCGGCCCGGCCTTCGGCTATTGACACCACGCCGGACCCTTCGCTACGAACTGACGGGCCGCCCTCGCGGCGCGGGTGCAGAGGAGTGACTCGATGAGCGATGACTGGACACAGGCTTGGCAACCGACCGTCGATGTCGTCGGGCAGGACTTCTCCGGCGGCATCGAATCGACCGCCGTCGACGACATCGAGCGCGCCACGATCCGCCGCTACTGTGAGCCGCTCGAGTTCTCGTGCCCACTGCACTACGACGAGGAGGCCGCGAAGGCGCAGGGCTACGCCGGCATCCTCGCACCGCACAGCGGCGTCTCCTCGACCTGGATCGATCCCGGCCTCTGGCGGCCGGGGCAGGGCACGCGCTACCCGCTGCCGCACCCGCACGTCGACATTCCGAGGGCGCGCGGGCCGGTGATGCCGGAGCCGCCGGAGCCGCCGACCACGGCCGGCTTCGCCACGGACATCGAGATCGAGTACCACGAGCCGCCGGTCGTCGGCGATCGGCTCACGGTGAAGGGCCGCAAGCTGATCTCCTGCCTGCCTCGCGAGACACGGGTGGGCCGGGGCGCGTTCATGATCTGGGAGCGCCAGGTCGTCAACCAGCGCGACGAGCTGGTCGCGCTGCTGCGCAACGGCGGCTACCGCTACGTCGCCTTCGATACGCCTCGGCCGTCCGCCTCGGCGCCACCGCCGCCCGAGGAGGACGACGAGCCGGAGGAGGAGGACCTGCTGGCGATCCGCAACGTCGCCGTCGGCGAGGCGAGCGAGGTCGACTGGTCGCAGCAGCGCTACTTCGAGGACGTACAGGAGGGCGACCCGGTACCGCCCATCACGATCAACGTCACGATCGCGCGGCTGGTCGTCGAGGCGGGGGCAAACCGCGACTTCAACCAGATCCACCACAACAGCCCGGTCTCGATCGCGACCGGCGCGCCGGAGATGTACGCCAACAACGGTTTCATCCAGGGCTGGTGGGAGCGCTGCGTGCGCGAGTACGTCGGCCTCGCGGGCCGCTTCAAGAAGACCGGCCCGTTCCGCATGAACATCTTCAACGTCGTCGGCGAGACCGTGACCACCTCCGGCGAGGTCAAGCGCAAGTGGGTGGAGGACGGCGAGTATCTGGTCGAGCTCATGATCCGCTCGGAGATGTCGCAGGGCACCTCCGTCGGTCCCGGCCCGGTGGTCGTCGCGTTGCCCTCGCGCAACTCGTCCTGAGGCACGCGTGCGGATCGGCATCCTCAGCGACACGCACGTCCCCGAGGCGCCTCGGATCTTCCCGGAGATCATCGAGGCGCTCGAGGGCGTCGACCTGATCTTCCACGCCGGTGACCTGGTGGTCGCGCGCGTGCTCGACGAGCTCGAGCAGATCGCGCCGATCTACGCCGCCGAGGGCAACCACGATCCGCACCTCAAGGACGACCCGCGCATCGAGCCGGTGCATTTTCTGCAGCTCGAGGGCTTCTCGATTGCGCTGCTGCACATCTTCGAGCCGCTCAACTGGGAGCTGCAGCACCTGCTCAACCAGTACCTGGGCGGCGCGCGGCCAGACATCATCGTCTGCGGCGACACGCACTACGAGCGGATCGACTGGCTCGAGGAGATCCTCGTGGTGAACCCGGGCAGCGCGACGCTGCCGCGCAACATGAGCCCGCGCCTGGGCCACGTCGCGTACCTGACCCTCGAGGCGGGCAAGCCGCCGCAGGCGGAGATCGTCGATCTCGCCGCCGACGACTGGCGCGAGCGGGTGCAGCGGATCGCCTCCGCCGCGTAGCCGGCGGCCGCGCCGCCGGTGTGAATTCCCGGGCCGCGCTGATAGTCTGGATTCGCGGGATACACGAGCCCTCGAGGCGGGCGGTCCGCCCGCCGAACGGCCATGGGAGGCGTGTCCGCCCTTCATCGCGCACACGCCTGCGCTTAGGGGGATCCGATGCTTGCCCGCCTCGGCGTGTGGTGCTTCAGCAACCCGCGCAAGACGGTCGCCGGCTGGGTCGCGGTCATCCTCGCGGTAGTCGTCGCGTTCCTCGTGGTCGGCTCCGCGTATGACTCGCGATTCGAGACGCCCGACTCGGAGAGCCGAAGCGGGCGCGAGGTGCTCACGCAATACTTCGGCGACCGCGCCGGTCGCGCCAGCGGGGCGATCGTCTTCCGCGCGGACGCAGGCATCCGCGACCCGGAGGTGCGCGCCGCGATCGAGGGCATGCTGGCCGAGGTCTCGGCCCTCGAGGGCGTGCTCGTGACCAGCCCCTACGCTCCCGAGCAGCTCCACCAGACCCCCGACGGCGGCGCCTTGCCTGCGGGCGACGCTCCTTCCACCTTGCACATCCAGCAGGGCCACCAGATCAGCCCCGACGGCCGCACCGCCTACGCCAGCCTCAACTTCTCACCGGACATCGACTTCGGTCAGGCGCCGGAGATCGGGGCCGAGATCGCCGGGATGGCGCCGGATCAGCCGGGCCTCCAGGTGGAGATCGCCGGCGACGCGCTGGCTCCGCTCCAGGCGCCCGAGTCGGAGTTCATCGGCCTCGCGTTCGCCATCGTGGTGCTGATCGTGGCCTTCGGTTCGGTGCTGGCGATGGGCCTCCCGATCGCGGTGGCCGGCGCCGGCGTCGGGCTCGGCTCTGCGCTCACCGCGCTGCTCTCGAACCTGCTCGCGATCCCGGAGTTCGCGGTGTCGATCGGCGCGATGATCGGGCTCGGTGTCGGCATCGATTACGCGCTGTTCATCGTCAACCGCTACCGCGACGGTATCCACGGCAACGGCGGCAGCGGCACGTCGCGACCGATGTACCGGGCGATCGACACGGCCGGCCGGGCCGTCATCTTCGCCGGAGTGACGGTCGTGATCTCGCTCCTCGGGATGGTCCTGATCGGCTTGCCCTTCGTGACCGGGCTGGCCGTGAGTGCGGCGCTGACCGTCGCCGCCACGATGATCGCCTCGGTGACGCTGCTGCCGGCCCTGATCGGGTTCGTGCGCGAGCGCATCGAGGTCACGCGCTGGCGCGGGCTGCTGGCCGCCGCGCTCGCTGCGGTGGCGTTGCTGGGCCTCGGTCTGGGGTTCCGCCCGCTGCTGCTGGCCCTGCCGGCGGCGCTGCTGGTGTTGCTGGCGGGGTACGTGCTGCCGCCGCTCCGCTGGATCGTGCCGAGGCGGGCGCCGCGGCCACTGCAGCGCACTCTCGCCTGGCGCTGGAGCCGCTGGGTGCAGGCGCATCCCTGGGTGGCGCTGATCGTCGGCGGCGTGGTGCTGCTGGTGGTGGCCGCGCCCATCCCCTCGCTGCACCTCAACTTCCCGGACGAAAGCAACTTCCCCGAGGAGTCGACGACACGGCGCGCCTACGACCTGCTCGCCGAAGGCTTCGGGCCCGGCTTCAACGGGCCGCTGATCGTCACCGCGCAGCCGGCGGTCGCCGAGGATCGAGCGGCGCTCGCCAGGCTCGTTGAGGCGCTTGGCAGCGCGGAGGGCGTGGCCGTGGCGAACGGGCCGCTGCCGAGTGATCCCTCGGACCCCGCGAACGCCCCGGCCTACCTGATCCAGGTGGTTCCGGAGACCGCACCGCAGGACCAGGCGACATCCGATCTGGTGCGGAGCCTGCGCGAGGACGTCGTACCCTCCGCCGTCGCGGGGAGCACGCTCGACGTCAAGGTCACCGGGATGATGGCGTCGAGTCTCGACTTCACCACGTACCTGGCGGGTCGCATCCCGCTCTTCGTCGGCGTGGTGCTCGCGCTTTCGTTCGTGCTGTTGATGCTCGTCTTCCGTTCGATCCTGGTGCCGATCAAGGCCGTGATCATGAACCTGCTCTCGATCGCCGCCGCCTTCGGCGTCGTCGTGGCGGTGTTCCAGTGGGGCTGGCTGGGCTCGCTTATCGGCATCGCCGGCGGGCCGATCGATCCGTTCATCCCGATGATGATGTTCGCGATCGTCTTCGGGCTCTCGATGGACTACGAGGTGTTCCTGCTCACGCGCGTGCGGGAGGCGTACTTCCGTAGCGGCAAGGCGAAAGACTCGGTCGCCCACGGTCTCGCCTCGACGGCGCACCTGATCACCGCGGCCGCCCTGATCATGGTCTTCATCTTCGGCAGCTTCGTGTTCGAGGAGTACCGCACCCTCAAGATGTTCGGCCTCGGCCTCGCGGTCGCGGTCGCGCTCGACGCGACGGTCGTGCGGATGCTGCTCGTGCCGGCGACGATGGCGCTGCTGGGCGAGCGCAACTGGTGGCTGCCCGGCTGGCTCGACCGCCTCCTGCCGCGCTTCATCGTCGAGGGCGACTCGTCGCAGTAGGGGGGCCCCGGCGTCGACGCGCCTCGGCAGGGCCCTCGATCCTGACGACTGTGCTTCAGAGGCCGAGTGTGGACATAAGAGCTGGCTCCCCGACGTGGACTCGAACCACGAACCTAGCGGTTAACAGCCGCTCGCTCTACCAATTGAGCTATCGGGGAGCGGCGAATCCAGTGTGCGCGATGGGGTAACGAGCGGCAAGACACGCCGCGCCGCGCCGCGGCCTCGCGGTGCACCCCGGCCCGCGTCGCCCTAGAGTGCTCGCGAGGCGGCGACGATGCCGCGACGGGTGAGCGCGGGGACGGAGGCGAAGATGGGCCGGCTCGACGACCGGGTGGCGATCGTGACGGGAACCAGCCGCGGTATCGGCAGGGCGATCGCGGAGTTGTTCGCCGCCGAGGGCGCGCAGGTCGCCTGCGTCGCGCGCACGCTGGAGGAGGGCGACCACCGCCTCGAGGGCTCGCTGCGCGCCACGATCGAGGCGATCGAACAGGCAGGCGGCGAGGCGATCGCCGTGCAGGCGAACGTCGGCAGCGAGGAAGGCTGCGAGGCGATCGTCGGGCAGACGATGGATGCCTTCGGGCGCGTCGACGTGCTCGTCAACAACGCCGCGATGACCACCTACCACCCGCTCACGGAGTTCCCGCTGCGCCGCTGGAAGCTCGGCTTCGACGTCAACATTCACGCGCCGTTCTACCTCTCGCAGCTCGTGCTGCCGGGGATGATCGAGCGCGGCCGGGGCGCGATCTGCAATATCTCGTCGAGCAGCTCCGGCGGTCCCGGACGCGGGCCCTACGCGGAGCAGGAGCGTGTCGACGCGGGGACGATGTACGGGGCCTCGAAGGCGGCGCTGGAGCGCTTCACGCAGGGGCTGGCGGCCGAGCTGTGGCCGCACCGCATCGCCGTCAACGCGCTGTCGCCCTCGAACCTGGTGCCGACGCCGGGCGCGACGGCGAGCGAGCTGGGGCCGGGCGCGCACCTCGACGCGGTGGTGACGGAGCCGGTCGATCACATGGCGCACGCGGCGCTGTGGCTGGTCTCCGAGCCCGCCGAGCGCGTCTCCGGCCGCGTCGTCCACAGCCAGCCGTTCCTCGTCGAGTGCGGCGTGATCGACCACGCCACGGGCGGCGGCGTCGAGCGCCGCGGCTCGGCGTTCTCGGATACGTAGGGGGCGGCGGCGTAGCCGCTCGCCGCTACCCCGCCGGGCGGAAGTAGGGGAGCGTGGTCTCGTCGTTGATGGCGTGGAAGACGACCTCGACGGGGAGGCCGATGCGTACGTCGTCGACGGGCATGTCGATCAGGTTCGTCATCATGTACCAGCCCTCTTCCACCTCGATGATTGCCGAGATGTAGGGCGTCTCGAAGCTCGGCTGCTGCGGGCGGTAGACGGTGGTCCAGCTATAGACGGTCCCCTTGCCGCTGCTCCGCACCCACTCGAGCTCCTCGCTCTGGCAGTGCGTGCAGGCGGGCTGCGGGATGAAGACGTAGCCAGCGCAGTCCTGGCAGCGCTGCACCATCAACTCACCGCGCTTGCAGCCCTCCCAGTGCGGCTCGGAAACCGTGGAGGGAGTCGGGAGCGGGATGCCCTCGGGCTGCGGCTGGAGGACTGCTTCGCTGCTCATGCGGGCTCCTGACCTGGCTGACGCGGCTGCTGGCTAGTGGATCGGCGGCGAGTGCGTCGGGTCGCGCCCGAGCAGGATATCGTCTGCGGCCCCTCTGACGCGATCCTTCTCGCCCTCGGGGTGGGTGAGGATGTAGAAGCGCTCGTCGCGGATCGACTCGAAGACCAGGTCGCCGACCTGGCTCGGCAGCAGGTAGCCGGCGGCTGCCTCCTCGACGTCCTTGCCCTCGCGCTCCAGGTGCGCCGCCATCATCGGCGTGCGGATGCGGCCCGGGCAGAGCACCGCGGCGCGCAGCTTCGACCCGGCAGCCACGAGGTCGTGGTGCAGCGACTCGGTGAGCGCGACCACGGCGTGCTTCGTCGCGACGTAGGGCGAGATGCCCGGCCGCGAGCCCAGGCCGGCGGCCGAGGCGGTGTTGACGATGCAGCCCTCGGAGTCCTGCGCCAGCATGTGCGGCAGGAAGCTGCGGATGCCGTGGATCACCCCGCGCAGGTTGATCGCGATGACGCGCTCCCAGTCCTCCTGCGAGATCTCCCAGATCGGCTCGTCCGGCGAGTTCACGCCGGCGTTGTTGCAGAGCACATGGACCGCGCCGAACTCATCGAGCACGCGCCGCACGAGGTCGTCGACCTGATCGGGATCGGCGACGTCGACCGGCACGCCGAGGGCGCTCGCGCCGTGCTCGGCGAGGCGCGACTCGGCTTCCGGCAGGGCGTCCTCGTCGATGTCGGCGAGGACGACGGTCATGCCCGCGGCGGCGAAGCGCTCGGCCATGCCGTAGCCGATCCCGCTCGCCCCGCCGGTGATGACGGCGACCTTGCCCTCGAAGTCCTGCATGACGCCTCCGGCCCGCGCGCGGATTCTACGCGCTCACGCGCTGCGCGACCGCCTCGGCGCGGGTGAGCAGGGCGGGCGCGCGCAGTTGCTCGGCGACGGCGGCGAAGTCCGCGGTGGGTCCGGTCCAGCGCAGCTCCTCGACGGAGGCGAAGACCTCGGCGTCCGTGCGCAGCGTGGCGAGGTCGCGGAAGAGGAAGGCGAGGTCGCGCTGCTCGGCCAGCGTGGCAGCGAGCTTCGCCGCGCCGCGCACCTTCACGTCCCAAGCCTCGGCGTCGGGCGGGATCGCCTCGATATGGCCGTAGTGCGCGAGGACGGTCGCGCTCGACTTCGCGCCCCAGCCGGGCAGGCCGGGGAAGCCGTCGGCGCTGTCGCCGACGAGCGCGAGGTAGTCCGGGATCGCCGGCGGCGGGACGCCGAAGCGCTCCTCGACGGCGGCCGCGTCGCGAGTCTCGCGATTGCGGCGGTCGAGCTGCACGATCTTGCCGCCGACGCACTGCGAGAGGTCCTTGTCCGGCGTCGCGATCACGACGCGATGCACCGCGGCGTCCTCAGCGGCCAGCACGGCGGCGGCCGCGAGCGCGTCGTCGGCCTCGAGGTCGACCATCGGCCAGACGCGCACGCCGAGCGCCTGCAGCGCGTCCTCGAGCGGGCCGAACTGCCCGAACAACGCCGGGTCGATGCCCTCGCCGGTCTTGTAGCCGGGCCAGAGGTCGTTGCGGAACGACTCGATCACGTGGTCGGTCGCCACGCCGAGGTGCGTGACGCCCTCGCCGAAGAGCCGCAGCACCGATTCGAGCACGCCGACGACCGCGCCCGCTTCGTTGCCGTCGCGGTCGCGGTGCGAGGGCACCGCGTAGAAGTGGCGGAACAGCTCGAACGTGCCGTCGAGGAGGTAGACGTCCATCGCCGTCAGCGTACGCGATCGACGCCGGGCGGTTGGCGGAGCCTCGTTGCCCCTCGGCGCTACGGCACGAGCATCGCGCGCGAGATCTGCGTCTGGCGCTCGTTCCACTCGGCCTGGGCGAATGCGTCGTTCACCTCGTCGAGCGGGTAGTTGTCGGACACCAGCTTGGTGTACGGCCGCTTGTCGAGGTTCTTGACCAGCATCTCCATCATCACCGGCAGCAGGTGCGGCCGGTACATCGAGGAGCCCATGATCTTCTTGCCTCGGAGAATCGTGGAGGGGTCGATCGCCACCGTGCGGCCTCGCACGATATCGCCGATCTCGATGAAGGTGCCGCCGTTGGTGAGGTACTCGAGGCCCTCGACCAGCAGTTCCGCGCGCCCGACCAGCTCCATCACGTAGTTCGAGCCGCGCCCGTCGGTGAGCTCGAAGATGCGGTCGCGCCGTGCCTCGAGGCTGTCGTACTCGTCGATGTTGATCGTGTGGTCGGCGCCGAACTCCTCGGCGAGCGCGAGGCGCTCGGGGATGCGGTCGAGCACGATCACGCGGTGCGCGCCCATGTCCTTCGCCATCGCGGTGGCGTTGAGGCCGAGGCCGCCCGCGCCCTGGATGACGACGTAGTCGCCCTCGCCGAGGCCGCTGCGCAGCAGACCTTCGGTGACGGTGCCCATCGCGCAGTTGACCCAGCCGAGGACGGAGTCGGGCAGTTCGTCCGGGACCTTGTAGACGGGGTGGTTGGCGGGGATCCAGAAGTAGTCGGCGTAGGTGCCGGTGAAGTAGGGCCAGTCACCGGCGATCCGCGCGCCGATGCCGGCCTGGCGGTCGGAGCACCAGTTGTGCTCGCCGCGCCCGCACTGGTAGCAGTTGTTGCAGGGGAAGATCGCCGCGTACATCACGCGGTCGCCTTCCTCGAGCGGCCGGCCGAGCGAGTCGGTGGTGCGGCCCGCGCCGAGGCTCCAGACGACGCCGGTGCCCTCGTGGCCCATGTTCTTGCCCGAGGCGGGGAGCGGGACGTTGATCTGGTCGCCGCGCCAGGTGTGGAGGTCGGAGCCGCAGACGCCTGCCTGCGTCATGCGCAGGATCATGCCGCCCGGCTCCGGTTCGGGGACGTCGTACTCCTCGATGATGAACGGCTCGTTGTACTCCTTGACGACGACGATGCGGCCGGTGGTCATGCGCTACTCCCTCCGTGGTGCTTCGCAGCCGGCATGATACGCGGGTGCGGGTCGCCCCGTGCAGTGTGCGGGAATCGAGGTATCGCGAGCGCTAGCTCTTGCCGCGAGGCGGGTCGGACGCTCGCGCCTCGCGGAACAGGAACTGGTTGGCGTAGCCCGCGTACTGCCCGAAGCGGTCCTGTGCCCAGATGATCAGCTCGTCGTCGGGAGGCGGCTTCCGGTCCGGGAAGTAACAGGCCATCGCTCGCCGCACCCAGATATCGACCGGGAACGCCTCCAGCTTGTCCAGCGAGAACAGGGCGATGCAGTCGGCGACCTTGCCCCCGATGCCGTCGCAGACCATCAGCCTCCGCTTCGCCTCGGCGTAACACACGCCCGGTTGAGAGAGGCTGTCGAGGTCGAGCGTGCCCTCGCAGATCCGCGCGGCGGCGGCGACGATCTTGCGATGGCGATTGAGGCCGAGCTTCAAGTCGGCCAGGGCCTCCTCGCCGGCTTCCAGCACCACCTGCGGCGTCGGGAAGGTGTGGCGCTTGTCACCGTCGAGCTCAATCGGGCGCCCGAGCTTCTTCGCGATCTCCTCGATCGCGGCGCTGATGCGCTCGACGCTGTTGTTGGCGGAGCAGATGTAGGCGACCGTGCACTCCCAGGGGTCGGGCTGCCGAGTGATCCGCAGGTCCGGGTACTTCGCGACGAGCCCGGCGACGCGATCGTCGCCCGAGATCTCGGCCAGGATGGCCTCGATGTCGTCGTCGAGCCGGAAGTAGCGCACGAGGAACTCGTCGAGGTCCGAGTCCGCCCGGTACTCCAGCGCGCCGTCGATCTGCCGGACGTGGACCAGGTGTCCGTCCAGCACGCCCGAGTACCAGCCATCGTCCCGAGCGCGCCAGCGATAGTCCTGCGTCCCGTCCCTCAGGACGGCGTCCAGGTTCAGGTGCTGGCCGCTGGTGAGCTGCCGGGTCACGGCGGCCGCCTTTCGTGATGCTCCGTCACCGATCGTGCGGCGGCTCGTCCGTGCAGTGCGGGGATCGAGGTGCTCCGAGGGCGGCGCGGGCTCAGGCCTCGAGCTGGTGCACCATCACGATGTCGCCCTGCGCGCGGTAGCCGAGTGAGCGCAGCAGCGCCATGCCCGCGTCGTTCTCCTCGTTGACCATCACGTAGATGATCCGGTTCCCCGCCCGCGCGAGGTGCGCGTGGGCCTCGGCGAACAGCGCCTGCGCGACGCCGCGGCGGCGCCGCGCGGGCACGACGGCGACGTGATAGACATAAGCCCGCCAGCCGTCGACCGTGGCGACGATCGCGCCGACCAGCGCGCCTTCCTCCTCGGCGACGAGCGCGATCGCGCCCTGGCTCGTGATCAGCGTCTCCCACTCGTCCTCGTCGACCGTCTCGAGGCGTGACTCGTCCCACAGCGCTTGGATGCGCTCGTGGTCGCGCAGGGTGGCCTGGCGGAACTCGAGGCGGCTCGGCAGTTGCGCCTCGATGTGCCGGATCGGCAGCTCGAAGCGCCGTCGCGCCTGGTCGAGGATGTCGAGGCGCAGCCAGCGGGAGATGCTGGCGGGCAGCGTGCAGAGCAGCAACTCGTCGTAGGCGCCGGGGTGCTCGTCGAGCTCGTCCTCGATCGCGAGCAGCGGTGCGGCATCGCCGATGGTGGTGCGCTCCACGGTGACGCCCTCGCGCTCGAGCATGGTGCGCGCCTGCTCGGCGCGGCCGCGCGTGACGGCGTCGAAGGGGCCGCCCCGCACGTGCGAGGGCAGCAGCGCCGGAAGCAACAGCGCGAACGTCGAGTCCGGATGCTCGTCCGACAGCTCCTTCGCCCTCGCGACGAGCTCAGGGCTGGTGGCGGTCTGGTCGGCGACGATCAGGTAGCGAGGCATGGCGTCCTCCCGGTCTCATGACGCGCCGCAGGCAGGGCACGGATTGACCTCGTGGGCGAGGGTACCAGTGCGCGCGAGTAGCGTGCAGCGCCGGGCAGGCGGCTCAGCGCTCCGCGGCCACGCCCGCGGGCTCGCGCGCCTCACGCTGGGGAGCCTCGCGCTCGGGAGCCTCATAGTGCGCGCCGGCCCGGCTGCGCCGGAACTCGCTCGCGAGCGCGAAGATCCCGATGCCGCCGAGGGCGCAGCCGACGCCAAAGACGATTTGCGCGGGCTGCACCCCGATCGCGTCGGAGAGGAACCCCGCGGCCGCCCCGCCCACGGTCATGAAGGCGCGATCGAGCGTGAGCACTCCGAACACGCGGCCGTGCATCCGCGGCGGCGCCGTCAGCAGCAGCGCCGAGCGCGAGAGCGCCATGTAGCTGCTCTGCAGGCCGCCAAGGACGGCGAGGATCGCGAACGGGATGATCAGGCCGAACGGTCCGGGGATATAGCTGGTCAGCGAGAGCAGGACCAGCGCCAGACCGAACACGGCGGCGATCACCGGCAGGATCACGCCCAGACGGCTCGGCTGCCGGGTGGCGATGAACAGTGACGAGAAGAGCGCGGCCACTCCCATCAACGCCGTCATGCCGCCGAACCCGGTGCTGCCGATATCGAACACCTTCTCGGCGAAGAGCGGCGCGAAGACCTGTAGGAACGACATCCCGAGCATGAAGTAGATCATCGAGAGCAGCAGCACGCCGCGGATCGCCGCGTGCGAGAAGCAGAAGCGCATGCCCTCGATCAAGCCGCCGGTGAGGCCGCTCGCGCTGCGCGTTACGTCGCTCCTGACGGGCGCCACTCGCAGCATGTACGTGGAGAAGACCGGGATCGCGTAGACCAGCGTGATCAGGGCGAACGCCCCGGTCGCCCCGAACACGCCGTAGAGGATCCCGCCGCTCGCCGCTCCGAAGATGCGCATCGTGTTCTGCGTCGCGCTCATCAACGCGACGGCGTTGGTCACGTGCGTCGCGGGCACGACGGAGGGCACGAGGCCCATGCGGGCCGGCTGGTCGAACGCCATGATCGTGCCTCGGAACACGGCGTAGGCGTACATGTGCCAGAGTTCCAGGAGGCCGAGCGCGAGGATCGCGACGAAGCCGATGTTCAGCAGGAGCGTCGCAGCCTTGCCGATCAGCAGCACCTGGCGCCGGTCGAACGAGTCGGCGATCACGCCCGCCCACATCCCGAGGATGAACTGCGGGACCGTGCGCACCGCGAGAACGCCGCCGACGTGCGTGGCCGACCCATCGGTGAGATCGAGCACGAGGAAGGGGCGCGCGATCTGTTCCATCCAGATGCCGCCGGCGTGCCCGGCCTGACCGAGCCAGAGGTATCGGAAGTTTCTGATCTTGAGGGAGGCCCAGGTGCCGGGCCGAACGGGACTCCGCAGCGTTCCGGAATCCCGTGCCTCGCGGGCGCCCGCGGCGCGCTCCTCGCTCAAACGGCCTCCTCGGCCCCGCGTGGAACGCCGGCGGGCGGCGCTGCGCGTCCATGGGCGCGCGCGAACGGGGCCGTGCCCGAGCGTACCACGCCCCCGCGGCGGCGCTGCCGGCCGCTCAGTCCGCCTCGATCTCCGAGAGCGCCGCGAGGATGCGCTCGCGCTCCTCGGCGCTGGCGGGGCGCGGGCGGTTCTCGTCCGGATCGATGTAGACCGGGCGGAACCTGAGGCTGGGCGGGGCCCCGTTGCTCAGCTCGACGATCGCGACCGCCGTCGCGAACGGCCCCTCGCCGAGGGTGGCGAGGTCCTCGCGGTCGAGGTCGAAGACGAAGTTGCCGAGGCCGTAGAGGATCAGGGCGTTCCCCCTGCGCTCCCAGGGCTGCAGCGTGTGGGCGTGGTGGCCGATCACGAGGCTGGCGCCGGCATCGGCCGCGGCTGCGGCCAGTTCGCGCTGCTGCCCGGTGGGCGTGGCGTCGTATTCGGTCCCGAAGTGGAAGACGACGACCACGAAGTCCACCGCGGACGCGATCGCCGCGACCGCTGAGCTCACCGCCCCGACCTCGGCGCGGGCGACCCCGGGCTGACCTCCGTCGGCGAACTCCGAGGATCCCACGGCGCTGAAGCCCAGCAGCGCGACGAACGCTCCCCCGGCCTGCACGATCAGCGGCGCCTCCGCCTCGCGGCGGTCGAGGCCGGCGCCGAAGTGGGCGACCCCGATCGCGTCGAGGGCGTCGAGCGTGTCGCGCAGCCCGACGGAGCCGAAGTCGAGCGCGTGGTTGTTGGACAGCGAGACGGCATCGAAGCCCGCGGTCCGCAGCGTCTCGGCGAGCTCGGGCGGGGCGCGGAACGTGTAGAACTTGTCGAGCGGCTCCCCGCGATCGGTGAACGTCCCCTCGAGGTTGCCGATCAGCAGGTCGCTCCCGGCGAGCAGCGGCGCCACCCGCTCGAAGGGGTGGGCGGGCCCGTGCTGCTGCATCAGCGTGACGATGTCGCGCGCGAACATCAGGTCGCCGACGGCGGCGATCGTCAGCGTGATCGGCTCGGGGGTGGGCGTTGCCGCCGCCGCAGTGGCCGTGACCGTGGCCGTCGGTGTCGCGGACGGAGTCGGCGAGGCGGCGACGGGCGTGGCCGTCGAGGGAGCGTCGGGGGTCGCCTCGATGGTGGCGGTGGCCGTGGCGGGCGTTGCCTCGACGGTAGCGGCAGCGGTCGCCGTCGCGGGCGGAGTCGGCGAGGCGTCGCGATCCTCGGCCGGCCCCGGCGTACCGCAGGCGGCGAGCAGCAACAGCAGCCAGGCTAGCGCCGGGCCGCCGGCGCGCCGCAGGCCGAACCGCGCCACGCGGGACCGCTGCTAGAGGTTGTGCTCTCGCACGACGTCTTCGTCGTAGACGATGTTGCCCGTGTAGCTGCTCGCGTCCTGCTCGCACATCCAGACGGTCGCCTTGCCCATGTCATCGGCCGTCTCGAAGTCGAGGGTGGGGTTCTCCGGGTCGTTCTCGAAGAAGAGGTTGCCCGGCGTCTTGATGCGGCCGTTGGGCGAGAGCACGTTGACGGCGATGTCGTCGCCCTGCAGCGCCATCGCCTGGCGCTGCGAGAAGTGCTCGAGGCCGGACTTCTCCGGCCCGTACAGCAGGTCGCCGACGCGCGCGATCTGGTCCTCGGTGTAGGGTCCGACGCCCGGCATGATCGAGCCGCGCGAGGAGACGTTGATGATGTGCCCGCCGCCCGCATCCCGCATGTGCGGCACGACCGCGCGCATCGCGATGATCGGACCGACGAGGTTGATCGCGATGCTCAGTTCGATGTGGCGATCGCGCGCGTCGGTGATCCCGCCCGGGATGAAGATCGCCGCGTTGTTGACGAGGATGTCGATGCGGCCCCACTCGGCGATCACCTGATCGACCGCGCCGGTGATGCTCTCGCCGTCGCGCAGGTTCATGACCACCGGCAGCGCCGTCCCGCCCTCGGCGGCGATCTCCTCGGTCACCGAGTGGATCGTGCCGGGCAGGCGGGCATCCGTGACCTCCACAGTGCGGGCGGCCACGGCGACCTTTGCGCCCGCGCGTGCGAGGTACTTCGCGACGTCCGCGCCGATACCCCGGCTCGCGCCGGCGACGAGTGCAACTTTGTTCTCGAGCGACATATGCGGATTCCCCTCGTGGCTTGGTCACGGGTGTCGTACTGTCATGCCCGCAGCGCGGGCGCGACCTGCGACAGCATATCGGGGTGAGGCCGCCCCTGTCCGGCATCCGGGCCGGGGCGAGCGCTAGGAAGCAGCAGGAGGTAGGCACGATGGCGGGTGAAGGCGGACAGCTCGAGGGGCGCGTTGCGGTGGTCACGGGCTCCTCGCGAGGCATCGGCGAGGCGATCGCGGTGCGCTATGCGATGGAGGGCGCGCGCGTCGCGCTGGCGGCGCGCACGGTCAACGAGGGCGACCACCGGCTGCTGACCGGCAGCCTCAACGGCGTCGCCGCGCGCATCAAGGCCGCGGGCGGCGAGGCGCTGCCGGTCACCTGCAACCTCGCGTCCGCCGAGGATCGCGAGCGCCTGATCGAGACGACCGAGGCCGAGCTCGGCCCGGTCGACATCCTCGTCAACAACGGCGCGGTCACCTGGTACAACGACACCGAGACCTTCGACGCCGAGAAGGAGCGCGTGATGTTCGAGATCCAGGTGCATGCCGCCGTGCACCTCTCGCAGCTCGTCGCGGCCGGCATGCGCGATCGCGGCCAGGGCGCGATCGTGAACATGTCGTCCGGCTCCGCGCTGCACCCGGAGCTGGGCGCCGGGGTTCGGGGCAGCACGATCTACGGCATGTGCAAGGCGGCGCTGGAGCGCTTCAGCACCGGCTTCGCCGCCGAGCAGCCGGCGATCGCCGTGAACGCGATCGAGCCGGGCCTGATCGCCACCCCCGGTGTCGAGTACTTCGGAATCATCACCGACGCGAACAAGCACCTCGTGACACCGGTCGAGGACGTCGCCGAGGCGTGCCTGCGGCTGGCGGTCACGGAGCCCTCGATGATCAGCGGCAGGATTGTCACGACCGCCGAGGTACTCGAGGAGTTCGAGTTGACGCCCGCCGAGCTGCCCTAGCGGCGCCTCCCGGCGCTCAGTCTCCGGTCAGTCGCCGAACAGCGCGCTGCGCAGCGCGTTCTGCTGATCCGCGGCCCAGGCCTGCGAGATCGGCGACTCGGAGACGCTGTTCGGCGATCCGTGGAAGGCGACAGGGTAGACGTGCAGCTCCGTGCGCACGCCCGCCGCGTTCAGCGCCTGCGCGTAGTCGATGCTCTCGTCGACGAAGAGGTCGAGCGCGCCGACGTTGATGTAGGCGGGCGGCAACCCCTCGAGGTTGGTGGCGCGCGCCGGAGCCGCGTAGACCGGGACATCGTCGCCGCCGTTGTTGCCCGCAAGGTAGGAGCCCCAGCCGATCAGGTTCTTCTCGCGGTTCCAGAGCCGCGGGTCGGTGATCGCGTGGCTGCTGTTCGAGATGTTGCGGTCATCGATCATCGGGTAGACGAGCAACTGGAAGCAGACATCGATCTCGCCGCGGTCGCGCACGAGAAGCGCGAGCCCGGCGCAGAGCCCGCCGCCCGCGCTCCCGCCGCCGATGGCGATCCGCGCCGGGTCGATCCCCAGCTCACCGGCGGCTCCGGCAAACCACTTCAGGCCGGCGTAGCAGTCCTCGATCGGCGCGGGGTAGGGGTGCTCCGGCGCGAGCCGGTACTCGACCGAGGCGACGAGGATGCCGAGGTCCAGCGCCTGCTGCCCGCAGAAGCCGTCGTTGCCGTCGACGCTGCCGACGACCATCCCGCCGCCGTGAATCCAGTAGAACGCAGGCCCGCCGGGCTCGAGGCCGTCCGGGCGGTAGAGCCGCACCAGCACGTCCGGCGCGCCGTCCGGGCCCGGCGCGTAGCGGTCCTCGGTGGTCACGCCGTCGGGCACGGGCTCGATCTCGCGCTGGGCGGAGTGCTCGCGCATCGCCGCGACGGAGCCGGGGATGTCGTTGACGTCGAGCTCGCGCTCCGGCATGCCCTCGTAGACCTCGAGGTGCAGCTTGTCCAGCCGGCTCGGTATGTCGATGCCGCGATCCGCCATGCTTCACCCCCTCGCTCGCGTGCGTGTTGCCTCGCGGATGGTACCGCGAAGGCGGCCGCCGCGCGGCCCGCTCAGACGACGAGGCCCGCCGAGGTGTGGATCGTCTGCGCGGTGATCTGACGGCTCTCCGGCAGGCACAGGAAGACGATCGCGGCGGCCACGTCGGGCGGCTCGGCGGCGCGCCCGAAGAGGTTCGAGAGGTGCCCGTCGCGCGCGTCCGCATCGATGTCGCGGTCGCCCGTCATGCCGGTGCGGGTCAGCCCCGGCGCGACCGCGTTGACGTTGATCTCGTGCGGCCCGAGCTCGGCGGCGGCGCTGCGCGAGAGCTGGACGATCGCCGCCTTCGAGCTCGCGTAGGCGACGTGCGAGCGCGCCCGGAACGCCGAGCTGGAGCTGACGTTGACGATCCGCCCGCCCTCGCCGCGCTCGATCATGTGCCGCGCGACCTCCTGCATCAGCAGCATCGGCGCCTTGAGGTTGACGACGTGGACGCGGTCCCAGTCCTCCTCCGCCAGATCGAGCAGCCCGCCGCGCGCGCTGATCCCGGCGCAGTTGACGAGGATGTCGATCTGCCCGAAGGCGTCCAGCACCTGCCGCACCACGCCGGGGATGCCGGCCGTGTCGGTGAGGTCATAGGCCAGGGTCAGCGCCTCGCCGGAGAGCGCCTCGGCGGCGGCCGCGCTGCGTGCTGCGCCCTCGCCCTCGCGGTCCAGCACCGCGACGCGCGCGCCCCGGCGCGCCAGCTCCTCCACCGTCGCCGCGCCGATCCCGGACGCGCCGCCCGTGACGAGCGCCACCTTGCCCTCCAGCGCCTGTTCGCGAGGCCGATCCATCGAGGTCATCGCCAGCTCCCTTCGTCGTAGCGCGGAGGGTAGCGCGCGCGACGCTCCGAGGGCGTGCCAGTCCGCTAAGGTGGCGGGTATAACGACCGTATCTCGAAGGGAGGCAGGCGTGCTGCTGGCAGGAAAGAACGCGGTGGTGACGGGATCGACGCGCGGCCTCGGGCGCGCCTACCTCGTGGGACTCGCCGAGGCGGGCGCGAACGTGGTGGTCAACGGGCGCAACGCGGAGCAGTGCGACGAACTCGCGGCCGAGATCAACGCCGGGCCCGACGGGAACGCCGTCACGTTCCCGGAGAGCATCGCGACCTGGGACGCGGGCGAGCGCATCGTCGACACCTGTATCGAGGCGTTCGGGAGCATCGACATCCTCGTCAACAACGCGGGGATCGTGCGCGACCGCATGATCTTCAACATGACCGAGGAGGAGTACGACGAGGTGCTGGCGACGAACCTCAAGGGGCACTTCGCTTGCACGCGCTTCGCCTCGGGCCACATGCGGGCGCAGGGCAGCGGGCGCATCATCAATATGACCGCCGACAGCGGCCTGAGCGGCTACACGGGCAACTCCAACTACTCGGCGACGAAGGGCGCGATCGCGACGATCACGCGCGGCTGGGCGCTGGAGCTGATCAAGTACGGCATCACCGTCAACGCGATCTCGCCCTCGGCGCCGACGGAGATGACGGCGACGATCCCCGACAACATCGACGCCATCAAGGGCTCGCGGGGGCTCACGCACGGCGGACGCGGAGCGATGCGCACCGGCACGACCGAGGAGTGCGCCCCGATCGTCACCTACCTCTGCAGCGACGAGGCGCAGGAGATCACCGGCCAGATCTTCGGGATCGGCGCGGACCGGCTCTCGCTCTACTCGCACCCGGACCCGAAGATCCGCATCTTCCACGAGGGCGGCTGGACGGTGGACCTGATCCGCGAGCGCGTCCCCGCCCTCATGGTCCCCGCCCTCGAGTCGATCGAGCTGCGAGTGTAGCGGGGACGCGGGCGGCGGTCCGTCGCTCGAGCAGGAGCAGGGTCAACAGGGAAGGGCCGGGTGTTCGCCGAAGGCTAGCGCGCGCCCTCGACCTCCACGGTGACGATGTCGATCCCGTGGTACTTCTGATGTTGCACCGATGAGGCGTGATGGCGGAGCAGACGGAACGAGATCTCGTCCTCGTCAGGGACGGGCGGCAGTTCGGCCAGGTACGCCAGCTGGTCCTCGATGTTGTCGCCTGCGGAGGACGTGACGAACTCCAGCTGCGCCAGCGGACCGTCCATGCGAGCGACGATCGAGAGACTTCTCGCCCGGCCGTCGTCGCCCCCGCCATCCGTCTGCAGCAGGACCGCCAGCGTCTCCTCGCCGGCCGAGGCGAGGCGGTCGGTCGACGCTCCGTCCCAGCTGCTGCGCGAAGCGAAGCCCCGCAGGAACTCGTCGATGGCCGGGAGCGCGTCCATCTCCAGCAGGACCTGGAGGCGGCGCCGGCGGGGGCCGGTGAGCTCCATGAACAGGATCATGATCACCGCGGCGAGCGCGCCCGAGGTCATGCCGTTGCCGAGCAGCACGCCCGCGAACGGCCCCAGCAGATCGGCGAAGATCGACTCGTTCTGGAAGCCGACGCCGACCCAGAACGCAACGCCCGCGATCGCCGCCCTACGATGATCCAGCCCGTCCTGCACGACCATGCGCATGCCCTGCACGAAGAGCAGCGCGAGCAGCACGGTCACGTAGGCCGCGACCACCGGTCCCGGAATTGCGACCAGCAGCGCGGCGAATTTCGGCAGGAACGCCAGCACCACCACGATCACGCCGATCGCGATGCCGGCGCGCCTCGCGGCCACGCCCGTCACCTCGGCGAGCGAGATGCTCGAGGAGTAGGTGGTGTTCGGCAGCGTCCCGCCCAGGCCCGAGAGCAGATTGCCCATGCCGTCGGCGTTGAGGGCTCCCTGCACGACCCGGAAATCGGTGGCCCGCGGCGCACGGCGGGAGACGCGCTGGATGGCGATGCCATCGCCAACGGTCTCGACCGCTCCAACCAGCGTCACCACGATGAACGCGGGCAGCAACGCCCAGAACTCCTGGCCCGGCGTGACGTCGAACCCCGGCCAGCCTCCCGTCGGCACGCCCAGCCAGGCGGCGTCCAGCACGGGCTGGAGGTCGTAGATCCCGAAGCCGGCGGCAACGACGCAGCCTGCGATGATCCCGATGATCGGCGACCACAGCCGCCAGGCCGCCGGGCCGCGCATGACAAGCCCGAGCACGACGCCGAGCGTGACCGCGGCGGTCAGGGGCGCGGCGAGATTCGAGGCATCGTCGGGCACATCGTCGAGCGTGTCGAAGACGATCGGCATCACGGTGGCCGCGATCAGCATGATCACCGTCCCCGCCATGACCGGCGTGAAGATCCGCCGCAGCAAGGACAGCCGCGCCGCCATCGCGAACTGGAAGAGCGAGGAAATGACGACGAGGCTCGCCATCGTCGACGGGCCGCCCTCGACGAGCGCGGCGACGCAGACGGCGATGAACGCGCCCGAGGTCCCCATGATCAGCACGTGACCCGCGCCGACCCGGCCGAACCGGGCGGCCTGGATGACGGTGGTGGCGCCGCTGACGAGCATCGCCGCGAACACGGCCCACGCGATGTAGGACGCGGGCTGCTCGGCGATCCGGGCGACGATCACCACGGTGATCACGACGCCCGGCACGGTCACGAGGGCAGCCTGGGCCCCAACGCCCGCGGCCACCGGCCACGGCGGCCGCTCGTCTGGCTCGTAGCGGACGTGGTCGTTGATCTGCGCCGCCACCCTTGCCTTCAATCCTCGTGCACCTACTGATACTCAGTCTGTGTAACCGTCTCGCAAACCCTATCGGGATGTGCGAGGGGTGGCAACGCCCGGCGGAGACCACCGGCAAACCCGGCTAGCGGTCGCTCCCGCCGCCCTCCTCCATCTCCGGTGGGTCGAGGGGGTGCTCCGCTTGCCCGGCGGCGCTGTCGGCTAACGCCTCCGGGGTGTCCGGCCTGGGCATGCTGTACCCGACACGCGGGTGATTGAAGATGTACACCGGGTTCGCCGCGTCGTCGCCGAGCTTCCGCCTGAGTTGCTTGACGACCGTGCGCACCGGGCCGCTGGTGCCGGGGTGGCCGGGGCCCCAGACGCGGCGCAGGAGGTCGGCGTGCAGCACCACCCGGCCCGGGTTGCTGGCAAGCTCGTAGAGCAAGCGGTACTCGAGGTCGGTCAGCTCCAGCGGGCGGCCCGCCAGATCCGCTCGGCGTTCGTGGAAGTTGATCGTCAGGTCGTGCAGCTCATACGGGCTGGCCGGCTCAGGGGACTCGCTGCCCACCCAGCGGCGGAGGACCGTGTGGATCCTCGCGACCAGCTCCGTGGGAGAAAACGGCTTCACGATGTAGTCGTCCGCTCCCGTCTCCAGCGCCTGCGCCACGCGCCGGTCGCCTCCATACGCGGAGATGAAGATGACCGGCAGTTCCTTCAGAGCCGGAACGACCTCCATGAGCTCGATGCCATCGGTATCAGGCAGCATCATGTCGAGCAGCACGAGTTGCGGACGATGCTCGTCGATGAGCCGGCCCACAGCTTCCGGGTCGCCTGTCAGGATCGGCTCGAAGTGCGCTTTCGTTAGCGCATCCCGCACGTGGCGGAGCGTTCGCGGGTCGTCATCCACGACGAGAACGCGGATCCGACGGCTGCCCGTCCGGCCGTGTTGCGACGCACTCTCCGGCGCTCCCGCCTCGCCGAGGATCGCGGTGGGCTCGGCTATCGGCAGGGTGAAACTGAACCGGGCTCCCTGGCCGGGCCCCTCGCTCTGCGCCCAGATGCGGCCGCCGTGCGCCTCGACGATGCCCTTGGAGATGGCCAGTCCCAGTCCTGAATCACTCTGTCGCTCGTGGCTCCTCGGCTCTCGCCGCGAGAACTTGCGGAACAGATGAAGCAACTGCTCTTCCGCGATCCCGGCCCCGTCATCGCTGACGGAGAACTCCAGCTGGACGCCCCGCAGCTCGACGCTCACGCGGATCGGTGAGCCGTCCAATGAGGCGCGCTCGGCATTGGTCAGCAGATTGACCAGGACTTGAACGATGCGTCGCCGATCCGCCATCACCTGCGGCAGCTCCGTCGGGGTGTCGATCTCGATTCGTTCCGTACCGCCTCCGCTGATGAACGAACCACGGGCACGGTCGATCAGATCGTGAACCTCGGCCCGCTCGGGCGACACGGAAAGGGCTCCCGCCTCGATCCGGGCGATGTCGAGCAGCTCGGTGATGAGGGCCTGCATCTGGTCGGCCTGTTCTTCGATGAGCCGATGAAACTCAACGACCTCGGCCGAATCGATCGGCAGATCCGCCCCGCGCAGGATCGCCGCTGAGCCCTTGATCGAGCTGAGCGGCGTGCGCAGTTCGTGACTGACCATCGCGAGGAATTCCGCCCGCATCCGCTCCAGATCCTCGAGCGCGGCCAGATCCTGCATTGTGACGACGAGGGACTCCATCTCGTCCCCGGAACCAATAGGCGTGGCGTTGACGATGGCCGTCACGCTGCGGCCATCGGGCGCCAGCAGGGAGATCTCTTCGGCCCGTACCGTCTCCCAGGTACTCAGGGCCTGGGCTACCGGGAAGTCGGCCAGGGTGAACTCGCTACCATCGCCACGCCGGTAGCGCAGCACATCGACCAACTCCTCGGGCGTCTGGTCGGGGTCACGAAGGCTGTCGAAAATCCTCCCCGCTTCGCGATTGAAGGACACGACTTCGCCGCTGCGCGCATCGAACAGCGCGACGGCAATCGGCGTGGTCTCGATCACTGTCTCGAGGTCGGCGCGCGCGCGCTGCTCACGCTGGAGCCGGCGGGCGTTGGCGATCGCCATCGCCGCCTGCGAGGCGAACAGCTGGAGCGTCTCTTCGTCCTCGAGGGTGAACTCGTCAGCGCCGTCCTTGTCGCCCAGGTAGAAATTGCCGGCGTAGCGCCCTCCATGCCGGACGGGGGCGCTGAGAAAACTCCCGGCGGGCCACAGGTATGACGGCCAGTCCGGAAGGCCGGTCGAGGCCAGGAAGGATCGAAGGTCCGCCACTCGCAGCGGTCGCGGCATGGTGAAGAAGTACGTGAAGAACTCCATCCCGCCGGGCAGCTCGAGGACTTGCTGGTGTTCCTCCTCAGTCAGGCCGAAGCTGATGAAGTCGGCGGCCTCGCCGGTCTCGTCCACGATCGTCATGCCGCCGCGGGTGGCGCCGGTGAGCGATCGCGCGCGGTCGAGCACCTCTTGCAGGAGCGTATCGAGGTCGGACTCCTCGGTGATTCGCAGACCGGCTTCGCTGAGCCTGGACAGGCGCTCCCTGAGCTCCTGGTTCTCGCGCCTCAACTCTTCCGCGTCCTGCAAGGGCTCACCTCCCCGGGGGTTAATCGCAAGTCAGGCTGATGGCCCGATGAGTAGTGAGCGTCCGCCACGGAAACTGCCGCCGCAAATGCCTCGCTCTGCCGCGAAGCACGAAAACGCCACGGATGATGGGCCTGGACCACACGGATGCAACATATCCGGTCTTTCGCGATTGCCGCAACGGAGGGGATCCATGGCCTGCGCGAAAGCGCTGTCGTTCCGGGCGATTCCCTCCCGTGGCTGGTGTTGCGCTTCGCTCCGGGCCTCCCCCCGTCCCCTGGCCCCAGCGCGGGGAGTCACTCACGCGGGAGGCCAGCGAGCGCCGGGAAGACGTGGCGTGACCTCACGCGCTGTACGCATTCGTTACCGGCTCGGGCATCGCGGCCACGCTGAGAGGCGCGACCGTCAAGCGGGATCGCGTTCCTCGCCGGCGGCCATGCGATAGCCCACACGGGGCTCGGTGAAGATGTAGGTCGGGCTCTGAGCGTCATCGCCCAGCTTACGGCGGAGCCTCTTCACCACGTCGCGGACCAGCCACGGTTCGCCGACCCGTTCGGGACCCCACGCCCGCTGAAGGAGCACGTTGTGCGTCAGGACGCGGGGTGCGCTGACCGAGAGTTCATAGATCACCGCGTACTCTGTCGCCGTCAATTCCACCGGCTGCCCGGCCAGGGTCACCCGGCGTTCGGCGTAGCCGATGTTCAACCCTCCGGCGGAGTAGGGGCCGGACGGCTCGGGACCGCGGGGTTCGATCCGCTTCCGGAGCGCGGCCCTGATCCTCGCGGCAAGCTCCGTCGGCGAGAAGGGCTTGACCACGTAGTCGGCTGCCCCGGTGTCCAGCGCCCTTGCGACGATTTCATCCTGTCCGTACACGGAGATGAAGATGACCGGGACATCGGACGTCTTCAGGATGTCCTGCATCAGCTCGATTCCGTCGCGGCCCGGCAGCACCAGATCGAGCAGGACCAGGTGGGGGCGCTCCTCCTTCATCAGGCTGGGCACTTCATCCGGGTCTCCGGTGACGATGGGGGCATACCCCGCCCTGGTCAGTGCGTCGCGGACGTACCTGAGCGTTTGCGGATCGTCATCGACTGCGAGCACTCGCATTGGCGACTTGGCTGCTCGCGCCGACGCTTTGGAGTCCGGCGCCAGAATCACTTCGCTGCCGATCTGCTCCTCGCCCGCGGCCGGAATGGTGAACGTGAACCGCGCGCCCAGGCCCGCCCCTTCGCTCTCCGCCCAGATCCGGCCTCCGTGCGCTTCCACGATCCCCTTGCAGATCGCCAGCCCCAGGCCCGACCCGCCGAGCCCACTCTCGTAGCCCACACCCGCGGCGGGCGAGAACTTCCGGAAGAGGTGTGGCAAGAGGTTCTCCGGGATGCCTCGACCCTCGTCGGCGACGGAAACCGCGACATCAGCGCCCTCGCGCTCGACCCTCATCAGAATCGACGAGTCTGCGGGCGAGTACCTGGCGGCGTTCGAAAGCAGGTTGCTCAAGACCTGAACGATTCTGCGCCGGTCGGCCATGACGGGAGGCAGGTCCGGGTTGATATCGATCTGGAGGTCGTTCCTGCCGCCTCCGGACAAGAACCTGTTCATGGCCTCATCCACGATCGAGGACATATCCGAACGTTCCGGAGTGACCGAGCGGGTGCCCGTCTCGATGCGAGCAACGTCGAGCAGGTCGCCGATCAGGTATCGCATCTGGTCTGACTGGTCGCGAATGATCCGGAAGAACTGCGTCATTTCCGCGGAGTCCAGCTCGGACGCGTTCTCCAGCAGGGTGGTGACGGA
The DNA here is from genome assembly GCA_965207415.1 of Dehalococcoidia bacterium. Lineage (GTDB taxonomy): Bacteria > Chloroflexota > Dehalococcoidia > UBA2979 > UBA2979 > VXMT01. Next base: position 985,868 of record CBDBMD010000003.1, on the reverse strand, counting down.
GCCCTTGATGGAGGTGAGCGGGGCACGCAGTTCGTGGCTTACCATGCCGAGGAACTCCGCGCGGAGCCGCTCCAATTCCTGCAGCGGTGTCATGTCCTGCAGGGTCACGACGAATGATTCGATCTCGCCGTCACCCGAGCGGATGGGTGTGGCGTTGATCAGCGCGCTGACGCTGCGCCCGTTCGGGGCCCGCAAGGTGATCTCCTCGACGCGGATCACCTCTCCAATGAGCAAGAGTTCGCGGACTGGCAGCTCGTTGAGGGAGACCTCCCGGCCGTCGGCTCGCACGAGCGTGAGCGCGTTCAGGAGCTGCTGCGGCGACTGGTCGGGCTCGCTCAGGTGGTCAATGAATCGCTCGGCCTCCCGGTTGAACGACACTGGGACGCCCGTCTTCACGTCCAAGACCACCACGCCCACGGGCGAGGTGTCGATCAGGGTTTCCAAATCTGCCCTGGCCCGCTGCTCGTCCCGGTACGTCCGGGCGTTGCCAATGACCGTTGCCGCATGCGAGGCGAACATGACCAGAGTTTCCTCGTCCTGACGGCTGAATTCCGCAGCGCCTTCCTTCTGGGCGACGTGGATATTGCCGACGTGCTCGCCCCGATGCAGGATCGGTGCGGTCAGCAGCGACACGACCGGGCCGATCGGCAGGGGGAGGCGAAACTCCGGGACTCCCATCGACTGGGCGTGAAGGTACAGGTCGGACACTCGCACCGGTTCGCGGCTGCTGAGGGCGTTGAAGATCTCCCAACCCTGCGGGAGCTCCCAGATTTTCTCAGCCTCCTCCGCGGTCATCCCGGACGAGAGGAAGTCCTCGACCTGGTCCGGATCCCCCGTCAGCGTCATGGCGCTGTAGCGGGCTCCGGTCAGGGAGCGCGCCGAGTCAAGGACTTCCTGCAACACCGTGTCGAAGTCGAGGCTCTCGTTGATGCGGCGGCTGGCGTTGCTCAGCCGGGAGAGGCGTTCCCTCAGTTCGGCAATCTCGGGGTCTCGCTCGCCTCGCTCATCCATCTGTTCTACGCCGATCCTCCGTGCTGATCTGCCTGGGAGTAGCCGCGCCGGCACGCACTCTCCTGCCCCGTGGCTACTGGGGGCTTGCCCGTCTTGTCGCCTCGAGGCGAGCCCACGCGGGGATCATACACGCCTTCATACGAACACGGCACGAGCGATACACGTGTCATACGAACGAGGCGTCGCACTGAGCGGCGGGACGAACCGACGAGGTTGGCGGGGACCATGCGGCCGCGAACAGGAGCGTTCGGTCGTGCTTCCCGACGAGAAGCTCACGATCGAGGGGCGGAGCCCGGATGATCCGGTCACCCTGCGATCCCGGTGCTGCGGAAGCTGGCGCTTCCTCCGGGACAGCGTCGCGCCCTGGCGGCTGGTGAACGAGGCGTCCGGCCTCTCCAGTCCGGCGGCGCGGCTCGCCGAGCTGCCGACCCCCGCGGACCCTGGACCGGGTACCGCGACGCTCAAGCGGCCGGAGCATGATGCGCACTGGACGGACGCCTAGTATTCGAACTGGTAGACGGCCCACAGGGGTCCACTGCTCGGTCCGCCTGCATGAGCCTCGCAACGGCGCGAGGCCGCGTAGATGCGCTCCGTCTGCTCCGCCTCGTCCCGGGTGCGATACCAACCAAGGATCTGCCAGTTGTAGAGGCTCGGGTGGACCGCCACCCACTCCTGCTGCTGTCGATCGGGATCGGTCGTGATGCCGATGCGACAGGGCATACGTGCCTCCTCCGATGCGACGGTGGCGCTTCGACGGGGTCGGGTGGCGACCCATCAGCGGGCAACCCGCGATCAGCACTCCACGGGAGCCTCGAGGGGGGTTCCCTCTCGCTCCGCCACGGGTGACCGATCCCTCAGGTGGCGTCTTTCCGTGGCACGTGCCAGCAGCGTCCCATCGCTACGGGCTCGGGTCGATATGACGGTCGTATAAAACTGCTGCTTTGTGGTGTATGAGCGCGTACATTCCCGCCTCGAAGGGGGCGGCGCCTGTCGGGGAGCCGGATCCTGCCGCGTCCGCCGGGTCGCGCCTCGGTCGCGCTGGAGTGCTGCAATGACGGCCCGTGAGGAAATCCGCTGTTCGGGTCTGGGCCGGCAGCGGAGATCATCGCCCGGCTCGAGCAGGCCCGCGCCTGCGGGCGGACGCACGGCGCAACGCGAGGCCGGGGCGCCGGCAGCTCGTTCCGTCGGTTCCGCATGAAGTTCCGGCTGGATGTGGGGGGCGCAAGGCGCGCCGATCTCAGCGCGTGCCTCTGGACCTGTTCAGGCCAGGGATGAGCTGGAGTACGAAGATCGCCACGAAGCAGAGTGTGGCCACCAGTGCGCCAAGATGGGGAAGCGTCGCCGCGCCGACCCCGGGCGGCGCTACGCCTCCCAGACTGTCCAGGAGGGCCTCCTCGAACTTCGAGAAGAGGTAGAAATACGAGGCCGCAGTGGTCGCCAGGCCTGCGACGGCGATGATTGCCGCCACAGCACGCGGCAGCACGATCGAGACGATGCTGCACAGGCACAGCAGGAGCAGGATGATGAAGAACGTCTGCGGTTGGTCCGTTCCAAGTGTCTCGGATGCCGCCCTGAGGGTGTAACCCATGCTCTCCGACTCGTCGTCGAAGGTGATCACGAAGATGACCCAGGGCATGAAGACGCTCACCAGGGCGAGCACGCCACAGATTGTGCTCCCGATGCCCGCCACGTCCGCCCGTACGAACGCGGGGAGGACGCCGACTCCTGACGGCGCTCGGGCCTGGCCGCTCTCGCCCTCGCCGGCTGCGGCTGCCGCCCCCGCCTCTTCACCGGCGCCACCCGCGCCACCGGCGGCAGCCGCCCCGGCTCGCGCGGCCGAGTGGCGTTCCAGAACTGTATTCAGCCAGGTGATGGTGGCGGAGGAACGCTGCAACGTATGCCGGTGCGGAATCTGCAACGCGGCAATGGCTCCGAACGACAGCAGGGTCAGCCAGAAGGCCGTGGAACTGATGATGAGGAGGATGATCAGGCCCAGCACGGCTATGGCGATCCGTGTCTCCACCTGCACGGCGTACGGCGCGAAGTAGGTTCCGGCTGCCGCCAGTCCGAGAAGCCCCAGCAGCAGCTTGTAGGGCACCGGCACGCCGAGTACGAAGGCAGACAGCAGGATGACGACGCCACAGCCGGGAACGATAAGGCGTTCCTCGATCTGCATCGGCTCAACTCCTGACGAAGCCCGTCGATTATGGACGTGCTGGCGTATGACAGGTGTGGTTTCTTGCTGCCGTATTCGTATGAATACTCGTATGTTCTGCGCACGGTTGTTCCTGCGTGGCACTCTCCGGGGGAGGGACGCAGTCTCCGATGATGAGAGGGGATACCCAGGCACCGCGGGTGCCTGCGCCGACGCTCACGGACTCGCTCGTACCCGTTCCCGCGTCCGGCGAAGGGTCGCTGTCCGGGGGCAAGGACGCGCGGCGCCCTTCTGAAGTGCGAGGCGTGCGCACGAGCGACCTGGCCGAGCTGGGTCTGCCCTTCTGCAGTTGAGGAGCGCCTGCGAACGCTTCGACGCCCTCCGGTTCGCCTCTTGCGGCACGGAGTGCGCGCCGATTCGCTTCCCGCGGGGGGCTCGGGCATGGGCGGTCAACTTATCGGCAGGGAGGGCGCTTCGCCGGCGAGCGACACAAGCGGGCCAACGCGCGGCTACGGCTTGCCGGCCACGGCTTCGCCGAACGCGATCCCACACAGCGCGCCGGGGTGGACCTTCCACCTGGCGTAGGCGTCGCCAATGGCATCGCACAGCGCCTCGGTCGCGGCTCCGTACTTGATCGCCGCCTCGGTGATCTCCGGCGCGAGGAACCACTTGTTGGCTAATTCGTAGATGAAAGCGACATCCTCGGGGGCACTGTAGACATCGAACGAGGCGGACGTGCGGACGTTCGTGAACCCGGCCTCGTCGAGGTGTGCCTTCAGGCTCTTCCCCATCTGCGGATGGCCGTCGTCGGCAGCCAGCAGATCCTCGAACATATCCCACGACTTCCTGATGACACCGAAGTCGGGGTGCGTGAAGCTCGACTCGCAGATCATCTCCCGGCAGCCGATGATCCCGCCGGGCTTCAGGACGCGCTTCACTTCAGCCAGCACCCCGGACGTGTCCGGAATGTGCATGAGTACGTTGTGGCAATGGGCGATGTCGAAGAAGCCGTCCTCGAACGGCATGTCGGTCACATCGCCGACGTGGAACGTGGCGTTGTCCTGTCCGTTCGCCGCTGCGACGGACCTCGCCAGGTCGATCTGGGACTCTTCCATGTCTACGCCGTGCAGTTCACCCGGCGCTGCCGCCCTGGCCAACCCCACCGAGATCGTGCCCGGGCCGCAGCCGAAGTCGAGGATGCGAAGGCCTGGCCTCAGGTAGGGAAGCAGGTACGCGGCGCTGTTCTCAGCAGTGTATCGCCACAATGCCTCCAGCATTTCGTCGCTGAAGCCCATCGTGTAGTCGGGGGTCGCCGATTGCGAGTCTGTCATTGCTTGGTATTCGCCTTAGCGGCCTCTCCTGCGACAAGTGCGGTCGCGCCCACCGGGAAGTCAGACAGAGCACGCGCCCCATCCGGTTACGGGCTGACATCGCAACACCTGAGGGGGCGAAGAGTGCCACCGCTGCCTGGGATTGTCCATGTGAGAAGCATATGAAACGGCCTGTGCGTATATCAATCGGCGTATGTTTCTGGTTGGCGCGATCCGCCCGCCTCCGCCAGATGGCGTTCGGCGCGCTGCCGACAGCCCTCGAGGCGTGGTCCGAGCCCGGGCATTCCCGCGTCCGCCCGGGCGCGGGCGTCACGAGCGCGAGCGGGCTACTCGGCCTCCTGGAGGGCGTCGTGGTTGGCGATGATCCGGGCGGAGACGGAGACGAAGACGCGCAGCTCCGCTTCGTCAATGCCCTCAGTGAGAATTGCGTCGTAGCTCTTCATGTTCTCGATGATGCGGGATGTCAGCTCTCGCCCCTGGTCGGACAGCCTGAGCATCACGATGCGCCGGTCACTGCGCAGGCGCCGCCTGCGCAGCAGGCCCTTCTCAACCAGCCCGGTGACGAGGCGGCTCACGCGCGATCCGTCGACTGGCAGTACCTGCGCCAGGTGTGTCGCCGTGCATTCATCCTCCAGGCAGTGCCTGAGCAGGCTGAACTCCATAGACGTGAGGTTGTGGGGGGCGACCTCTCTGGCCATTCCCTTGTCGACCGCGTTCGCCAGGCCAGCTACACACTCCTCCAGGTCGGCTGGCAGGGCCTCGGCCCGGCGGTCGGGATTGTCTTGCGACTGCGGGTTCGTCATTCTTCTGCTGACTCTAATCCATGGAAGGCCTTGGTGGGGAGCCCGGGACGTCGATGGGCCGGCCGAGGCGCGCCCGGTGCCGGGGGCGCAGCCACGGGAGGGCTGCCCGCTGCTGTGACGGCGTGAGCTTCACGCCGGCGCAGGTTCGCAACCTCAGCGCAGGGCAAGCGGCGACGTTCCGAGGGTCACTCTTCGCCTTGCGCGGCGGCCCGGTTCTCCATGATCTTCCGGCCGGTCTCCATGAAGTTCCGGACGCTTTCCGGGCTTACGCCCTCCAGCAGCTCGGCGTAGCGCCGCTCCACGCGCTGACTGAGGTCGCGTACCAGCGCTGTCCCCTCGTCCGTCATCTCGAGCGTCACGACGCGCCGATCGCTGCGCTGGCGCCTCCGGCGGATCAATCCGCTGGTCACCAGGTTGTTCACCGCCCGGCTGATGCGCGATTGGTCGACGGGCAGCAGGTGTCCGAGCTGCGTGGCCGTGCTTGTCTCGCTGTACTGCAGGGCTCTCAGGATCGCGAACTCCACCGAATTGACGCCGTCTGGCTCGAGCTCGTCGCGCACGCTCCAGGTGACGGCGCCCACCACGCCGGTGACGAATGCCCCGAGGTCCAGGTCACCTGCGTCGCGCCGCCCGCGGCCTCCGCCACCACCTTCGCCACGGGCCTCACCTGGCATGCCATTGTCCTTTTCCGATGTGCTGCCCGCAGTGATGCGAAGAGCGTATCCGCGCCGTCAAGGCCGTGTTGCCGGCTCCTTGAGCCTCGTGTGGGCTCGCCCGATCCAACGCTCGCCGAACCCGCTGCTGCCGTCATCAGGCCCTGCACGGGAGCGTGCATCCCGGCTGTCCGTGGCCCTTCCAGTGGCCGCGTCCGCGCCCGGGAAAACGCAAGTGTGGCTTGACATTCTCCGGATCCACTCAGCTGCGGATCCCGTTCTGACGTGGTGGTTGCCACCGCGTATCTGCCCGGCCGTCTCTGATTGTGGCAGCAACAGAGGTGGCCGTCAACGATCGGCACTAGCAAAAGATGCTATTGACAACGATCGCCCGCACAACTACTGTCGCCGCAACGACTGAGGCGGACAACCACCGGAGGGGGTCCAGGAATGCTGATGACGTATCGACCGGGACGGGGATCGCGGGGACGCCGCGAAACCCCGCATGGCGCCGGGCGACCGGTGAGAGCAAGGGGGAAAAGTTGTAGAGGCCCGACCCCTGAGAGGGGCCGGACCCCACACGGCATGGCTCCGATGCGGCCGACTCTGACCTCGATTCCGCATCAGGAACCCTCGCGGTATGCACTATACGCACTCCGTATCCAGCCTTCCATGCCGTCCCGGGTGCCTCACCTGCTCGCCCAACGCCCCTGGCGTAGGGGCGCGCGCTTGATGCCGGCCTAAACCGCGCGTCCTCGAGGCGTTTCCTCGCCGCGCCGCTGGCGTGGCGGCGTCTTGAGGCCGCGAGCCACCTGACTCCGGTTCATGGGGATGGTTGAGAGATGATTCCTGGCGCAAACGTTCTGAGAACAAGCGTCCTCAGCGCGGCGATGACCGCCCTGCTGCTGGCCGTTGTGGCGACCGCGCTCTCCCCGGCGCCGGTCGTTGCACAGGAGACGCCACCGGTGATTGCACCGGTGCCGACACCCGAAGCCACGCCGGAGCCGGCCCCCGAGCCAACGCCAGCGCCCACGCCCGAACCGACCTCGGCACCCACGCCCGAACCGACCCCCGAGGCCACGCCGGAGCCGACCCCGGCAGCCACGCCCGAGCCGACCCCCGCAGCCACGCCGGAGCCGACCCCGGCAGCCACGCCCGAGCCGACCTCCGAGGCCACGCCCGAGCCGACCCCGGCAGCCACGCCCGAGCCGACCCCCGAGGCCACGCCGGAGCCGACCCCGGCAGCCACACCCGAGTCGACCCCCGAGGCCACGCCCGAGCCGACCCCGGCACCCACGCCGGAGCCGACCACCCAGCCTGACCAGGCGCCGTCGTTCTCCCTTGCGATCAGCGGCCTGTCGTTCACCGAAGACGAGGAAGCGACCGCGGTCACGTTGCCCGCAGCCGAGGGCGGCGACGGCCAGCTGACCTACAGCCTGGCGGGCCTGCCCGAGGGGATGACCTTCGACGCGGCGACCCGCGCCCTCGGCGGCACGCCGGCCGAGGCGGGCGAATTCTCGCTGACCTACACCGCCACCGACGAGGACGGCGACCAGGCCTCGTTCAGCCTGACCGTCACGGTGGATGCGGCCCCGCAGACGGCCCGCACGAAGACCGGGCCCGACGCTCCCGGATCACTCACGGTGGTGCGCGCACCGTCCGCCACGACGATGAAGCCGGCGCTGGACGTGACCTGGACGACCCCGGCCGACAACGGCTTCCCCATCACCAAGTACGAGATCTGGTACGGCGTTGCCAAGGACAACATGACGAAGGTCACGGCGGGGGCGACCGCCACCAGCATCAGGCTCACCAGCCTGGCAGCGGGCACGACCTATCACGTGCGCGCGCTGGCGTTCGCGGGCAATTCGGGGCAGCACGGTGTGGCCGGCGACCGGGCGGACACGACGGGTAAGACCAACACCCCCCCGACGGAGGGTCAGATCTACCTCCTGGACAATACCGATAGCTGGGGCAGCCTCTATGTGAACGACGTATCGGGGTATTTCTCAGATGGCGACAACGACACGCTGACGTTCGAGGCCTCTTCCACGCGTCCCGGAATCGCCAGCGTTTCGATCCATGCCGACGGTGCCGAATTCGAGAGGTACTTCCGCAATCCGGGGACGGCGACGGCCACATACGCGGTGCGCGACGGTTACGGGGGCTACGCCTCTCGCAGCATCACTCTCACCGTCACCGCCAATGTGACACGGAGCGTACCCGAGCGCTCCCCAGCCGGCACGAACGTCGGCAGTCCCATTACCGGGAGGCAGCCGCCCGAGCCGGATAACAATCAGATCTACACCTACTCGCTGACGGGCGCGGCGGCGACCTACTTCGAGATCGACAGTTCCACCGGCCAGATCACCGTGAAGGAGGGGACCACTCTCGACTACGAGACCAAGGACTCCTACAAGGGCAAGGTGAACTGGACCGTTCAGGGCCAGGCCGCCGTCGCGAACCTCACCATCAAGGTCACCGATGTCGAGGCCACGGTTGCCGCGCCTACGCTCACCCGCACCCCCTTCGATGAACCCTCGAAGCCGGCCATGGACGTGACATGGACCGCCGCGGCCGCCAACGGCCTGACCATCACCGGGTACGAGGCCCAGTACCGCGTCAAGGTCGCCGACGGCGAAACCGCCAACGCATGGACGGACTACAGCGGCACGCTCGGCGCGACTGCAACGACCTTCAACGTCCCGGACCTCAAGCCCGGCGGGCGCTACGAGGCGCGGGTGCGCGCCGTCACCAGCGAGGAGGGCACAGGCCCCTGGTCGGACATCGCCAGCGGGCAAGCCAACAACACGCCGTACACGATCGGCTACATCGTCGACAGCACCACTCCCTGGGGGCACACCAGCGAGTTTATCTTCGATGGCCGGGTCTTCCGGGATAACGACAATGACGAGCTGACCTACTTCGCCAGTGCGAAGAACCCGGCGATCATCCAGACCGGCATCACCGAGGGGGCTCCGCATGATTCCCTGTGGATGACCCGCTGGAATCCGGGGTCATCAGTGGTGACCTACGGGGCCCGCGACCCGTACGGTGGGTCTGTCGAGCTCACGACGACCGCCACTGGCGTGGCGAACCCGGTCAGGAGCGTGGACGAGAACTCCGCTGCGGGCACGGCAGTGGGCCGGGCGGTCGTGGGGAACCCATACGGGGAAGAGACGTACACCCACACGCTGACGGGCGATGCCGCGGACGCCTTCGTCATCGACGCGAGCACCGGCCAGATCAGCGTGAAGGAAGGCGCCAGCCTCGACTACGAGACCAGGAGCTCCTACACCGGCAAGGTGGAATGGACGGTGAACGGTCAGGACGTCGAGGCCAACCTGACCATCAACCTGAACGACATCGAGGCCGACAAGACCGACACTCCCACCATCACCCGCACGGAGTTCAGCGAGCCGTCGAAGCCGTCCCTGGACGTGACCTGGACCGCCACGGACGCCAACGGCCTGACCGTCAGGGACTACCGGGCCCAGTACCGCCAGAAGGCCGCCGACGGCGAGGAGCCCGAGGCGTGGACCGAATACCCCAAGAAGCTGTCGGCGACGGCGACGAGCCTGACCCTGCCGGACCTCGAGGCGGGCGCGACCTACGAGTTCCGCGTGCGGGTGCGGACGATCGAAGAGAGCGGCGGCCCCTGGTCGGACATCGCCGAGGGGCAGGCCAACACGCCGCCGCACACGACCGGTTTCATTCTCGACGCCACCATTCCCTGGGGACACTCCTACGGGTATACCTTCGATGGCCACATCTTCGGGGACACCGACGGTGACGAGCTGACCTTCCTCGTCACTGCGAAGAACCCGGGGATCATGCGGGCCAGCATCGTCGAGGGGACTCCGCACGACTCCCTCCTCATGATCGCGTCGAATCCGGCGTCAACGGAGGTAACGTACGGGGTCCGCGACCCGTACGGTGGGTCTGTCGAGCTCACGATGACCGCCACTGGCGTGGCGAACCCGGTCAGGAGCGTGGACGAGAACTCCGCTGCGGGCACGGCAGTGGGCCGGGCGGTCGTGGGAAACCCATACGGGGAAGAGACGTACACCCACACGCTGACGGGCGATGCCACGGACGCCTTCGTCATCGACGCGACCACCGGCCAGATCAGCGTGAAGGAAGGCGCCAGCCTCGACTACGAGACCAAGAGCTCCTACACCGGCAAGGTGGAATGGACGGTGAACGGTCAGGACGTCGAGGCCAACCTGACCATCAACCTGAACGACATCGAGGGCGGCAAGCCCGGCACCCCCACCCTCACCCGCACGGAGTTCAGCGAGCAGTCGGACCCGGCGCTGGACGCGACCTGGACCGCCGCCGCCGCCAACGGCACGACCATCACCGGGTACGAGGCCCAGTACCGCGTGAAGGTCGCCGACGGCGAGACCGCCAACGCCTGGACGGACTACACCGTCGAAGACTCCAACGGTGACCCGACCAAGACCCTGCCCGCGACGACGACCAGCATCAACCTGTCGGACCTGACGCCAGGGGCGACCTACGAGGCGCAGGTGCGCGCCCTCACGAGCGAGGAGGGCGAAGGCCCCTGGTCGGACACCGGAGAGGGCACGGCCAACCAGCCGCCGGCGTGGAACGGGGTCTTCTTCCTGGACATCGGTAGCCTGACCTGGAACTCGATCGCGCACATTCAGAATTCGCTCGCCGACCACTTCACGGACGCGGATGGAGACACGCTGACCTACTCGGCTTCCTCGAAGTATGTCGGCATCATCAATGCGTGGGTGGAGGATGACCGACCGAAGCTGCACGTGATCAATCCCGCAGCATCCGAGGTCACCTTCAAGGCGCGTGACCCATACGGCGGAGTAAGCGATACGTTCACACACACGTACGTCGGCTCCGCGAATGTGACCCGCACCGTTCGCGAGAACTCCCCGGCCGATACGATGGTTGGCGATCGGGTGCAGGGGAGTCCCTACGACGGCCAGGCCCTGACCTACACCCTGACGGGAGAGCCGGCGGACTCGGGGCACTTCTACATCAAGCCGTTCGGCCGCATCAGGGTGAAGTCGGGCGCGAATCTGGATTACGAGACCACGAGCACCTACACCGGCAAGGTGGAATACACCATCCAGGGTCAGCCCGTCGCCATCAACGTCACGATTAACGTGATCGATGTCGAGGCCGTCATTGCCAGCGCGCCGACGCTGACGCGCACGGAGTTCAGCGAGCAGTCGGACCCGGCGCTGGACGTGACCTGGACGGCCGCCGCCGCCAACGGCCTGACCATCACCGGCTACGAGGCCCAGTACCGCGTGAAGGTCGCCGAGGGCGAGACCGCCAACGCCTGGACGGACTACACCGTCGAAGACGGCAACGGTGACCCGACCAAGACCCTGCCCGCGACGACGACCAGCATCAACCTGCCAGACCTGACGCCAGGGGCGACCTACGAGGCGCAGGTCCGCGCCCTCACGAGCGAGGAGGGCGAAGGCCCCTGGTCGGACACCGGGGAGGGCACGGCCAACCAGCCGCCAGCGTGGAACGGGGTCTTTTTCCTGGACATCGGTACTCTGACCTGGAACTCGATCGCGACCATTCAGAATTCGCTCGCCGACCACTTCACGGACGCGGATGGAGACACGCTGACCTACTCGGCTTCCTCGAAGTATGTCGGCATCATCAATGCGTGGGTGGAGGGTGACCACCCGAAGCTGCACGTGATCAATCCCGCAGCATCCGAGGTCACCTTCAGGGCGCGTGACCCGTACGGCGGAGTAAGCGATACGTTCACACACACGTACGTGGGCTCCGCGAATGTGACCCGCACCGTTCGCGAGAATTCCCCGGCCGACACGATGCTTGGCGATCGGGTGCAGGGGAGTCCCTACGACGGCCAGGCCCTGACCTACACCCTGACGGGAGAGCCGGCGGACTCGGGGCACTTCTACATCAAGCCGTTCGGCCGCATCAGGGTGAAGTCGGGCGCCAATCTGGATTACGAGACCAAGAGCACCTACACCGGCAAGGTGGAATACACCATCCAGGGTCAGCCCGTCGCCATCAACGTCACGATTAATGTGATCGATGTCGAGGCCGGGAAGCCCGGCACGCCGGCGGTGACTCGCACGGAGTTCAGCGAGCAGTCGAACCCGGCGCTGGACGTGAGCTGGACGGCCGCCGCCGCCAACGGTCTGACGATCGCCGGGTACGAGGCCCAGTACCGCGTGAAGGTCGCCGAGGGCGAGACCGCCAACGCCTGGACGGACTACACCGTCGAAGACGGCAACGGGAACCCGACCAAGACCCTGCCCGCGACGACGACCAGTATCAACCTGCCGGACCTGACGGCGGGGACGACCTACGAGGCGCAGGTGCGCGCCCTCACGAGCGAGGAGGGCGAAAGCCCCTGGTCGGACACCGGAGAGGGCACGGCCAACCAGCCGCCGACCGCCGGAGCCTCGCCCCTGCCCGACGCCACCGTCCACTGGGGTACGCCTGCCGACTACGACATTGGCGACAAGTTCTCCGACGTCGACGGTGACACGCTCACCTACTCCGCTTCCTCGCAGTACGCCGGAGTGCTGACGGCCGCGATCACGGGCAACGACGGCGACACCCTGAGAGCGACCGTCCTCAATCCCGCTGCGTCGACGGTGACCTACGGCGCATCAGACGGGTACGGCGGGTACGCCTCGCTGACCGTCGACATCACCGGCTCGAGGAGTGAGACGCGGTCCGTAGTCGAGAACTCCCCGGCCGGCACGGCGGTGGGCGACCCCGTGGCGGGGACACCTCACGGGACCGAGACGCTGACCTACTCGCTGACGGGCGAGGCTTCGACGTCCAATGCGTTCGTCATCGACTCGGCCACGGGCCAGATCAGCGTGAAGCAGGGCGCCACCCTGGACCACGACACCAAGAGCTCCTACACGGGCAAGGTGGAGTACACCGCGCAGGGGCAGGCGGTCGCGATCGACGTGACGATCAACGTGGTGGACCTGGGCCAGCCCGGCACACCTACCCTCGCCCGCACCGAGTTCAGCGTGCGGACCAACCCTGCCCTGGACGTGACGTGGACCGCCCCGGCCGACACGGGAGCGACGGTCACGGGCTACAACCTCCAGTACCGCAGGCAGGCTGCCGACGGCGGAACCCCGTACGACTGGACCGACCACACCACCACCGACGCTGAAGGTAGTGTCACCAGCCGGCTGCCGGCGGAGACGCTCACCGTCAACCTGCCAGACCTGCGAGTGGGCACCGCCTATGAGGCACGGGTGCGCGTGCTGGGAGATAACGACGTCCCAGGGCCCTGGTCACACATCGGCACCGGACGGGCCAACCGGCCGCCGAACTCCAATGGCACGTTTGTCCGCGCCGCGCCGATCCCGTGGGGCACCATCGTCAGCCGACTCATCGATACCCACTTCGAAGACGCCGACGGCGACACCTTGACCTATTCGGCCACCGCTGCCACGCCCAGCGTGATCACAGTCACCGTCAATGGAGCGACACTGCAGGTAACTCCCAGCGCCGCCGGCAGATCGAACGTGACCTACGGCGCCCGCGATAACTACGGCGGGTATGTCTCCAACACCACGGCCTATCACGTCCCCTCCAAGGGTGAGACTCGCAGCATTGCGGAGAACTCACCCGCGGGAACCTCGGTCGGCCTTCCGGTGACCGGGGAGCGGCTGGGTGGCCCCGCGCTGATCTATTCCCTGACAGGGGATGCAGCGAACCACTTCGCCATCGACTCCTCCACCGGTCAGATCAGCGTGGCCCAGGGGGCGAGCCTCGACTACGAAACCACGACCTCCTACACCGGGCAGGTGCAGTACCAGTTCAGCTTCGCGACGGTCTCCATTCCGGTCACCATCAACGTGACGGACGTGACCGGCCCGAGGAAGCCCGATGCCCCGACCGTCGAGCCCACCGCGTCCGATCCCGCGTCGAGCCTCGATGTGGAGTGGACGGCTCCCGACGACCTCGGCTCGGCCATCACCGGCTACCGCGTGCGGTACCGCGCCATCGGTCCCACGGAATGGATTGAGCACGCCGTCACCGGCACAACCACCGAGACCACCATCGGGGGCCTCACCGCAGCCACCATCTACCGGGTGCAGGTGCTGGCCATCAACGCCGAGGGCGAGAGCCCGTGGTCGGCCCGCGGTATCGGCGTCACCGGCCCGACCAAGCTGAGCGCGGAGCGCTCCGTGCCCGAGAACGCGGGGGCGGGCGCCGCGGTGGGCGACCCGGTGAAGGCAAGCGACCCGGAAGGCCACAAGCTCACCTACACCGTGGTGAACGACATCGTCGAGGCTGAGGGCCGGCGGAGCGCTCAGCAGTCCACGAGCGAGTTCGTCATCGAAGCCGCAACCGGCCAGATCAGGGTCGCCCACGGCGCCCACCTCGACTACGAGACGGCGCACACCCACCACGTCACGGTCATGGCCACCCACCAGGTGCAGGGCCCCGTCGACGGACACATCGTCAACTCCGTGATCCGCGTGACCATCAACGTGACCGACGTGGACGAGACGGCCCAGGTGATCCTGCCGCCCGTCAGTCCGACCCCGGCGCTGGAGCTCGATCCCGCCACCCGCGAGGTGGCCGAGAACGCTCCAGGAGGTACGGGCGTCGGCGCGCCGGTCGCCGCGCGAGGCGGGAGCGGCGACCCGCTCACCTACTCGCTGTCGGGCTCCGGCGCCTTCACCATCGACGCCGCCACCGGCCAGATCCGGGTGGCCGCGGACGCGGTGCTGGACCACGAGTCCGGGCAGTCCTACACGGTGGCCGTGACCGTCGCGGGCGGCAACGCCGCGGCCAGGGCCGATGTGACCATCACCGTGACCGACGTGGACGAGCCGCCGGCCAGGCCCGCGCCGCCGGCGGTGAACCCGTCGCCCGACGCGCCTGAGACCGCGCTGGACGTGACCTGGACGGCCCCGGCCAACACCGGGCCTGCCCTCACCGACTACGGCCTGCGCTACAGGAAGCAGGGCGAGCAGGCGTGGACGGCGCACGCCTTCACGGGCACGGCGACCTCCACCACGATTCGCAACCTCGAGCCGGACGCCACGTACGAGGTGCAGGTGGCCGCGTCCAACGACGAGGGCACGAGCGACTGGTCCGACTCCGGCACAGGCTCGACCGAACCGGAGAACGCGGTCGACGATCCCGGACCTCGCAAGGCCGTCCGCCTCGTGGTCGAGAATGCGCCGGCGGGCACAGCCGTCGGCGCGCCGGTCGCCGCGGCGGCTCTGGGCGGCACAACGCCGACCTACTCGCTCGTGGGCTCCCACGACTTCACGATCGACCCGGCCAGCGGCCAGATCCGCGTGGCCGCGGGCGCGGTGCTGGACCACGAGTCCAGGCAGTCGTACTCGGTGGTCGTGAACGTCACGGACGGCGCCAACAAGCGTGCGCGGCAGCTCCGCGGCGCCACCCCTGACGCCACGGTGACGGTGACGATTCGGGTGACGGACGTGGACGAGGCGCCACCACAGCCCGACGCGCCCGCGGTCGTCCGGTCGTCAAGCTCCCCCACGTCCGAGCTG
Source organism: Dehalococcoidia bacterium (assembly GCA_965207415.1). Taxonomy (GTDB): domain Bacteria; phylum Chloroflexota; class Dehalococcoidia; order UBA2979; family UBA2979; genus VXMT01. Next base: position 970,370 of record CBDBMD010000003.1, on the reverse strand, counting down.
CACGTGACGTGGGTTGCGCCCGACATGACGGGTAAGCTGCCGATCACGTCCTACGACATCGCATACAAGGTGGCGGGTGGAGCCGGCTGGACGGAGTGGCGCCTCGACGGGTCGCGCACCAGCACCACCCTCACGGGACTGCAGGCAGACACGACGTACCACGTCCGCGTGCGGGCCCGGAACGGCGAGGGCGTCAGCCCGTGGTCGGATGAGGGCGAGGGCGACACGGCGGGGCAGGTGCAGACGCCGGACCAGCCCGCGACGCCGGACCAGCCCGCGACGCCGGACCAGCCCGCGACGCCGGACCAGCCCGCGACGCCGGACCAGCCCGTGACGCCGGACCAGCCCGCGACGCCGGACCAGCCCACCACGTCCGACCAGCCCGTGACGCCGGACCAGCCCACCACGTCCGACCAGCCCGTGACGCCGGACCAGCCCGTGACGCCGGACCAGCCCGTGACGCCGGACCAGCCCACCACGTCCGACCAGCCCACGATGCCGGACCAGCCCGTGACGCCGGACCAGCCCACCACGCCTGACCAGCCCACCACGCCTGACCAGCCCACCACGCCGGACCAGCCCACGACGCCTGACCAGCCCGCGACGCCGGACGAGCCCACCACGCCGGAACCGACGCCTGAGTCGATTCGTTCGATCGGAGAAAGCGGAGGCGGCAGCGTGATGAATTCAATGCCCGGGAGCGGCGCTTCCGAGCCAGGCGTGGCGGCTGTCGCGGTTCTGCCGAAGCGTGCTGGCGATTCCGCGCCCCTCGCGCAGGACCGCCGGCCCGCGCCCGTCGCGGACGCGATTGCGATGGGCGAGAAGGCCACCGCGGTCACCGGCCTGATGACCTTGTTCCCACTGCTGTTCCTGCCCGTCCCGGCACGGAAGAGGCGCAAGGAGCGAGACGATGAGGAAGACGCGGACATAGACCACGAGATGAGGGCCGTGAACGCACTCATGAGCGAGCGCGGGCCCAATCGCTGGGGGCTGGAGTAGCGCCCCGCGCTGAGCTTCGCCATGGTCGAAGGCCCACGAGCGCCGGCACGAGGCGCCGCGCGGGGTAGGCCGAGCCGGCGTGGCCTGCGCGGTAGGGGGAGGCGGGATGCTCCGCCTCCCCCGGAGCGGCTCCCCACCCGCGGAGGGGTCGCGGGCGGCGTCCCGTCACCTCGAGGATTGGCGCGCGATGAGCGCTCCAGGGCGCTTATCAAGCGCGCGTCGCCGGGCCGCGTCGGGTGACATAGTTCTGCGACATTTCGTCCCTACCGTGATCAGCGTCAAGAGCGCTTCACGGAAGGGATGAAGCAGTGATTCGCAACAAACTGACGACAAAGAAGATCCTGATCGGGCCAGCCCTCGGCGCCATCCTCGGCGCGGGGATCCTGATCGGGTGCACGGGCGACACGGAAGGTCGCGAGGGCCGCGAGGCCAACCACGTCGAGGCGAGCCAGAGCAGCTCCGAGCGAGGTGAGGGTTCCGGCGGCGAGCACGGCAGCGGCGGCGAAGGCGGCGGCGAGCACGGCTCCGGCGGCGAGAGCGGCAACGAGTCCGGCGCCGGCGGCGGCGAGGAAGGCAGCGGCGCCATGCTGGCGCCGGACCAGACCTTCGACATGGTCCGCGGCGGCGCCCGGCTGGTCCTCAGCTACGACGCGGCGGGCAACGCCTTCACGGGCACCGTGGAGAACACGACCAGCAACGTCCTGACCCGCGTCAGGATCGAGGTCCACCTCTCCAACGGGACGGAGCTCGGCCCGACGACTCCCGTGGACATGGCCCCGGGCCAGGTCATGCGGGTCGACATCCCCGCGACGGCCGCACCGTTCACCGGCTGGACGCCGCACGCCGAGGTCGGCAGCGGCGAAGGCGGCGGCGAAGGCGGCGGCGAGGGGAGCGAGTCCGGCGGCGGCGAGCACGGCGCCGGCGGTGAGGGCAGCGGCGAGTCCTCGGAGGGCCGCGGCGAAGGCAGCGGCGAGTCCGGCGGCGAAGGCGGCTCCGAGGCCAGTGAGGCCGCCATGTCGAGCCCGATCATCCCGCTCGACCAGTCGTGGAACGGCACGCTGGGCGGACTGGCCATTGCCGCGCGCTACGACGCGGTGACCCAGTCGGTCCAGTCGACGGTCCAGAACACGACCGGCGAGACGCTGTGCTACGTGCAGGCCGAGCCGCACCTGAAGTCCGGGACGCGGACCGTGGGGGAGCTTGGCCCCGACGTGCTGGGGAATCTGAACCCTGGCCAGCAGGCAACCTCGAGCGTGTCGGTCGCCACTGAGCCGGCCCTCGCGGGAGTCTCCTTCGACGGCTACGTCGTTCACATGGAGGTGTTCGACTGCGCCGGCCCCGGCCCCGTGCCGCACACGGGCGGCGAGGGCGCTGAAGGCGGCGGCGGCGAGGGAGCCGGCGGCGAGGGCCACGGCCCCGGCGGCGAAGGCTCCGGTAGCGAAGGCTCCGGCGGCGAGCGCTCCGAGGCCGGCGGCGAGGAAGGCAGCGGCGCGAACGCGCTGGCGCTCAACGAGACCTTCGACATGGTCCGCGGCGGCGCCCGGCTGGTCCTCAACTACGATGCGGCGAGCAACGCCTTCGTCGGCAGCGTGGAGAACACGACCAGCAACGTCCTGACCCGCGTCAGGATCGAGGTCCACCTCTCCAACGGGACGGAGCTCGGCCCGACGACTCCGGTGGACATGGCCCCGGGCCAGGTCATGCGGGTCGACATCCCCGCGACGGCCGCGCCGTTCACCGGCTGGACGCCGCACGCCGAGGTCGGCAGCGGCGAAGGCGGCGGCGAGGGGAGCGAGTCGGGCGGTGAGTCCGGCGGCGAGCACGGCAGCCGCTCCGGCGGCGGCGAGTCCGCCGGGGAGCACGGCTCCGGCGGCGAACGGAGCGGAGGCGGCTAGGCTCGAACGCTGCGGGGGCCTGCGGAAAGAGCAGCAGGCCCCCGCGGGCTAGAATCCGGCCATCCTCAAACGGAGGCGGCGCCTCACAAGGGCGTCGCGTCCGGGCGACCGCGGGGACTGCTCATGAGTGGCACCGTACTGATAGTCGAAGACGACACGAGGATCGCGAACTGGGTCAAGGTGTATTTCGAGCGCGCCGGCTTCTCGGCCGAGGTAGCGCACGACGGCGAATCCGGGCTGGCCCTGGCCCGTGACCTGGCTCCGAACCTGGTGGTCCTCGACCTGATGCTGCCCCGCCTCGATGGCGTGGAACTGTGCAGGATCCTGCGCCGCGAGTCCGACGTTCCGATCATCATGCTGACGGCCCGGGAGGCGACCGCCGATCGCATCATCGGGCTCGACAGCGGCGCCGACGACTACATCGTCAAGCCGTTCGACCCCGAGGAAGTCATCGCCCGCGCCGAGGCCGTGCTGCGTCGCGTGAAGGGCAAGGTCCAGCAGATCCTGACCCGCGACCACATCACCCTCAATGAGACCACCGGGGTCGTCACGGTCGGCGAGGAACCCGTGACACTGAGCCAGTCGCAGATCGCCTTGCTGGCGACGTTCATGCGACATCCCAACCAGGTGCTCACCCGCGAACAGCTCATCGCGATGACGTTCGACAGCGAATTCGAGGGGTTCGACCGCGCCATCGACAGCCAGATCGCCCGCCTGCGCAAGCAGATCGACCGTGACGGCAGCCAGCCCATCCAGACGGTCTACGGCGCCGGCTACCGGTTCGTGGTGGAGGACGCCTGATGTCGCTGCGCTGGCGGATCATGGGCGCGACCGTCCTCGTGGTGGTGCTCTCGGTCTTGATCAGCGTGGCCGTGGGCTACTACGCGACGCAGGCCCGCCTGGGTGCGTTCGTGGACGAGCTGGGCGACGGCGAGGCGATCCAGCTCGCCCGCAATCTGAGCCGCGAGTACACGGCCGCCGGCGGCTGGGACACGGTCGACAGGGCGCTGTCCGAGGCCGGGTACGGGTTCGGCGGAAGTCCGCAAGGGGAACGATCCGAGGGCGAAGAGGAGGACCACGTCGAGGCCTTCCACCGCGATCCGGTGCGAGTCGTCATCGTCGGGACCGACGGGCGCGTCGTGACGGACAACTCCTCCGCGCTGCGGCCCGGAGCTCCCGCGCCCGACCTGGCCGGGTCCCGTGAGACGGTGATCGACCTCGCGACGAATCAGCCCGTGGGCTACGCCTACGTCGATGTCAATCAAGAGTTCCTCTCGAGCGAGTCGCATGGGTTCCTCAGCACGCTCCTCTACATCACCCTCATCGCCGGAGCGCTCACGGCCGGCGTCGCCATCCTGGTGGCGGCCTGGCTTTCGAGGCGAATCACCGCGCCGGTGACGGCCCTGACGGAGGCAACCCAGGCAATCGCCGAGGGGGCTACGACGCGCCTGCCGGTCACCTCCTCGGACGAGCTGGGGCGAATGAGCGCCGCCTTCAACCGGATGACCTCCGCCCTCGAGTCGCAGCGCGAGCTCCGCAGGCGGTTGGTCAACGACGTCTCCCACGAGCTGAACACCCCCCTCACCGTCATCCAGCTGGAGGCGAAGGGGCTCGGCGACGGACTGCAGACGGCCGAGGACGCCTCCGGCCACATCATCGAGGAAGTCGAACGCCTGCGAGGGCTCGTGACCGACCTCGATTCGCTCGCGGAGACCGACTACGGCGAACTGAGGCTCTCGCTCGAGGCCACGTCGGTCCCGGAGTTGCTCGGCGCGGAGCTGGCGCGCTGGCAGCCGCAGGCCCAGGCCCGAGCGGTTGAACTGTCGCTGGAGGTCTCGGGCGACATCCCCGAGCTGGAGCTCGACCGGATGCGGATCAGCCAGGCGCTGGGGAACGTCGTGAGCAATGCCATCCGCTCCAGCGACGCCGGCGGGAGCATCGTCATCAGCGCGGGGCTGGAGGGAGCCACGACGCTGGCGGTCGCCGTCGTCGACGACGGGATCGGCATCGCCGCCGCGGACCTGCCCCACGTCTTCGAGCGCTTCTACCGCACCGACCAGTCTCGCAGCCGGGGAATCGGCGGCACGGGGCTGGGACTGGCCATCACCCGCGCGATCGTCGAGGCGCACGGGGGGACGATCACGGTCGCGAGCGCTGGGCCGGGGCGGGGCGCCACGGTGACTCTTCGCCTGCCGTCGCAGGCGTAAGCCTCCGCCTGATCCGCCATGCGCTGCCGCGTGCGGCGGAGCCCGCTCCCCGTCAGGGACCAGCCAGGGCACGGGCGAGACACGTTGCCGCAGCGATATATAAGGATTCATACAGAAACAGGGGTATTTCATATGCCTGTCACATCTATTGACCTAGGCAGCGATATCCCGGCGGGCTACGATCTTACTAGTGAGAAAAGGTGCTCGACGGATCCGGCTTGCTGCTCCGGGCGAACTTCGCCCGCCCCTGCCATCCGACGGCCAGGCGGACGCAGGCGGCCCGATCCCACGGACCGACTGAGCTATGCCTCGAGTTATCCGCTTCCTGGTGATCTGCGCCGTGGCGGCGCTCGCGGTTCTGCTGCCTGACCCCGGCGCGGGCCTCCCCGTCGTCACCGGGCAGCAGAACCAGCCCCCCACCGTCAGCGGGAGCGCGTCGCCCAGCGTCGCCGAGAACACCACCACGGTCGGCACCTACACGGCCACCGACCCCGAGGGCGACACCATCACGTGGTCGGTGAACAACACCACGGACTTCGAGATAACCAGCGGCGGCGTGCTCAGCTTCAAGGTCGCGCCCGACTTTGAAGGCACGACCTCGTACACCGTGGTCGTGATCGCATTCGACGGAAACTCGAGTGGCGAATTGACCGTCACGATCACCGTGACCGACGTCGATGAGCCGCCCGTCGTCAGCGGTAGCGCGACCTTCTCGGTCCAGGAAGGGGGGACCGACGTCACGAGCTACTCCGCCACGGATCCGGAGGGCGCCACGGTGAGCCTCGTGGCCCTGTCGGGCGACGACGCCGCGAAGTTCAAGATCGACTCGGACGGCGACTTGAGCTTCAAGTCGGCCCCCGACTTCGAAACCCCGACCGATGCCAGCACGCCACCTGACAACGTGTACGAGGTCACGGTCGGCTACTCCGACGGCTCGGAGACGGGGACCCTCGACGTCGAGGTCACGGTGACCGACGTCAACGAGAAGCCGACGATCAAAGGGCTGGCGACTATCTCCATCTTTGAGAACACGACCGCCGTCACCACCTACACGGCCACCGACCCGGAGGGCGACACCATCACGTGGCTGGTGGGGGGGGACGGACGGGCGCTTCTTCTCGATCAGCGGCGGCGCGCTCAGCTTCAACGTACCTCAAAACTTCGAGGGGAAGAGGACCTTTGCGCTCACGGTCACGGCGCAGGACCCGGCTGGGGCCGGGGCGTCAATCGCCTTGACGGTCACGCTCCTCGATGTCGACGAGCCGCCCCATATCCTCTCAGGTGCAGGCGCCGACCTGTCCGTGGACGAGAATTCAACGGAGGACATCACCTATTTCCACCTCAATGAGCCGGAAGACCAGGAGATAACTGGCGTAGCACTCGCAGGTACGGACGCTGCCCTCTTCGAGCTCACGGTCGACAGGGACGGCGACTACGAGCTGTCCTTCATCACCGGCGCCGACTACGAGATGCCGGCTGACGGTGACGGTGACGGCGTCTACGAGGTCCAGATGACGGCCACCTCAGGAGATGAAGATGCGGATGAAGATGTCCTGACGGGAACGCTGGACGTGAAGGTCACCGTCAACGATGTCGACGAGCCGCCTACAATCACCGGTCCCACCAATCCCCTCTACGGGCCGATCGGCTCGAAGCTGGTGGCGACGTATGGGTCGAGCGACCCGGAGGGCGCAACCGTCACCTGGTCGCTGCCCGCCGGCGCCGACAAGGGGAAGTTCGAGATCAGCAGCGCGGGCGCGCTGACGTTCAAGTCGCAGCCGAGCCGGACCACGGCGGGCGACGCCAACGGGGACTTCGTCTACAACGTCACGGTGCGTGCCTCGGACGGCGCGAAGCACCGGCAGCAGGCGGTCACGGTCAGGATCAACAGGCCGCCGACCATCACCGGTACATTCCTGGCCGATGGCGCGACCACAAAGCGCGTCCCCGAGAACAGCACGCAAGGCATCGGCACGGTCCAGGCGACGGACCCCGAGAACGACCCCATCACGTGGGCGTTGACGGGCGTAGACGGCCAGCAGGTGCGGGTCACAGATGTGTTTTTCTTTGGTGGGACATCCACGGCAACCATCGCGTTCGTGGAAGTGGCGGAGTACGAGCTGGCCGACGACAGTCCGTACTGGGACGCCGACAAGGACCACGTGTACGAGTTCAATGCCCAGGCGTTCGATGCGTTCGGGCCGATCACCTCGGTAAATCTCTCAGCGACGGTCACGGACGAGGATGAGCCGCCGAAGCTCAGCGGCTTTGCGACCGTGACGGTGGACGAGGGCCTGACGGCGGTGGCGACCTACACGGCGGTGGATCCGGAGGGCAAGTCCATTCGCTGGGCGCTCGTGGGAGACGACAGGGGAGATTTCAACATCTCCAGCGGCGGCGCCCTCACCTTCAAGACCGCTCCGAGCCACAGCTCACCGGCGGACCAGGACATGGACAACGTCTACAAGGTCACCATCAGGGCGAAGGACGCGACGGGGAGCGCAGCGATGACGACCGACCTCAGCGTGGAGGTCACGGTCCAGTCGGCCTCGATCTTCCGCTTCACGGGCGGGCGCGCAACCTACAACTACCAGGAGAACGGAACCGCCGCGGTCGCCACCTACACGGCCGCCGATCCCAGTAGCCAGACGATCAGCTACTCGCTGGAAGGGACCGACGCCGGCGTCTTCAGCATCGACTCCTCGAGCGGCGAGCTCACCTTCGCGTCGACGCCCAACTATGAATCTCCCACCGACGACGACACGGACAACGAGTACGAGTTCACGGTCAAGGCGACGGCCGGCTCCAACGCCATCACGAAGGCCGTGACCGTGACGGTCGTGAACCTCGACGAGCCCATTACCGTCACCGGCCCGGCGACGGTCTCCAAGCCCGGGGGCGGCACCAGGAAAGTCGCGGAGTACACGGGAAGCGATCCAGAGGGCCATGTGCATTGGGGCCTCACCGGGTCCGACGCCGCAGCCTTCGTCATCAACGCGAAGTCCGACTCGGATGACGCTGTACTCAGCTTCAAGGCGACGCCGGACTTCGACAATCCGGCCGACGCGGACGGCGACAATGTCTACGAGGTGACGGTGGTCGCCCGGGATCAACTCACCTTCGCCCGGAACACTGACACGATCGACGTGACCGTCACGGTGACGGCGGACCAGACCGCGAACGTGTCGCCCGTGATCACCGGCGGCGGCGCCACTCACAACTACGCCGAGAACGGGACCGCCGCCGTCTCCACCTACACCGCCACGGATGCCGACGGCGACACCATCACCTGGTCGCTGGAGGGGACCGACGCCGCCGACTTCAACATCAGCACGAGCGGCGTGCTCACCTTCGCTTCAGCGCCCGACTACGAGAATCCCGCCGACGCCGACACGGACAACGAGTACAACGTCACGGTCAAGGCCTCGGACGGGACCGACAGCGACACCATGGCCGTGACGGTGACCGTGACCGCCGTGGACGAGCCCCCCGCGTTCACCGCCGGGGCGATCTCCACCACCTACGCCGAGAACGGGACCACCGCCGTCTCCACTTACACCGCGACCGACCCGGAAGGGACGGCCGTCACCTACTCCCTCGAAGGCACCGACAGTGGCGCTTTCAGCATCAGCACGAGCGGCGCGCTCACCTTCGATTCAGCGCCCGACTACGAGACGAAGGCCTCGTACGCGGTCTCGGTCAAGGCCACCGCCGGGAGCAAGAGCGCCACCCGCAACGTGACGATCACGATCAGCAACGTGAACGAGGCCCCCTCGATCACGGGCGGCGGGCCTACCCACAGCCACGCGGAGAACGACACGAGCACGATCTCCACCTACACCGCGACCGACCCCGATGCCGGCACCACGATCACCTGGAGCGTCGAGGGGGCCGACAGTGGCAGTTTCAGCATCAACACGGACGGCGAGCTGTCCTTCTCGGCCGCGCCCGACTTCGAGACCAAGTCCTCGTACGCGGTCACGGTCAAGGCCAGCGACGGCTCGCTGAGCGCCACGCTCGCGGTCGCCGTCACGGTCACCAACGTCGATGAGCCGCCCACGCTCAGCGGCAAGAAGGTACACACGAAGACCGAGGGCGCGGACAAGTCGCTTTCGACCTACACCGCCGCCGACCCGGAGGGCGCGACCGTCTCGTGGAGCCTGACGGGAACGGACGCGGGCGACTTCGAGATCAGCACGGGCGGCGTGCTCACCTTCAAGAACGCGCCCGACTTCGACAACCCCACCGACGCCGATACCAACAACATCTACCTGTTCAACGTGAAGGCCGCCGACGGCACGGGCTCGACCGCCAAATCCTCCACGCTTTCCGTGAAGGTCACGGTGAACGGCGTGAACGAGGCCCCGACGATCACGGCCGGCGGCGCCGCCCACAGCTATGCGGAGAACGGCACGGCCGCGGTCGCCACCTACACCGCCACCGACCCCGAGGGCGCGACCATCTCCTGGACGCTGGAGGGAGACGACGCAGCCGACTTCAACATCAGCACGGGCGGCGTGCTCACGTTCGCATCGACGCCCGACCGTGAGGATCCCGACGACGACAACACGGACAACGTCTACGAGATCACGGTCAAGGCCTCGGACGGGACGCTGAGCGCCACGCTGGACGTGGAGATCACGGTCACCAACGTCAACGAGGTCCCCACGCTCTCGGGCGTGACGTCCGTCACCAAGGTGGAGGAGGCCGGGAAGGTCGTCACCACTTATACCGCCGCGGACCCCGAGGGGCAGACCATCGTCTGGAGCCTCAGCGGCGACGATGCGGCCGACTTCACGATTCCCTCCGGTGTGCTCACCTTCAAGGTGGTCCCGGACGCCGACAATCCCCACGATGCCGACGGGGACAACGTCTACAAGGTCACCGTGAAGGCGGCCGACGGGACCGCCTCCACCGCGCTCTCCGCGACCATCGACGTAGAGGTGACCGTCAGCGACACGAACGAGACCCCCACGATTACCGGCGGCGGCGCCAGCCACAGCTACGCCGAGGAAGGCGAGGACGCGATCGCCACCTACACCGCCACGGACGATGAAGGCGACACCATCGTCTGGACCGTGAGTGGGGCCGATGCCTCGAAATTCGCGATCGACTCCGAAGGCGTGCTGAGCTTCGAGAACCCGCCCGACTACGAGGACCCTGGCGATACCGGGACGGACAACGTCTACAACGTCACGGTCGAGGCCTCGGACGGGAACAGCGCCGCTACGCTGGCGGTCACGGTCACGGTCACGGCCGTCGACGAGCCCCCCGATGTGGCCGGGTCGGCGACCATAACCAAGGTCGAGGACGTCGACACGGCAGTCACGACGTACACCGCCACCGACCCGGAAGGCGTGACGACGATCACCTGGAGCCTCACGGGAACGGACGCGGGAGCCTTCGACCTCAGTACGGCCGGTGTGCTGACGTTCAAACAAGTCCCGGATTTCGACGACCCCGACGATGCCGACGGGGACAATCGCTATGCGATCACCATCAACGCGGCCGACGGAACGGACGCGACGGCGAAGACGGGCACGCTCGACGTGGTCGTCACCGTGAGCGACACGAACGAGTCGCCCACGCTGCGCGGCTCCCCCAGCTACAACTACGACGAGGACCGGACGGACGCGGTGGCCACCTTCACGGCGACCGATCCGGAAGGGGACACCATCGGCTGGTCACTCTCCGGTGACGACGCGAGCGCGTTCGACATCACGGAGGGCGTGCTGACCTTCTTGTCCCAGCCCGACCACGAGAACCATGCCGATAGCGACACCGACGGCGACTACGAGATCACGGTCGAGGCATCGGACGGGACGAACACCCCCACCCTCGATGTCACCGTGACGGTGGACAACGTGAACGAAGCGCCCACCATCACCACCGAACCCACCCCCTCCGAACTTGAGTACACGGCCGGCCTGACCATCGCCGTCTACACCTTCGCGGCCACGGACCCCGACGCCAACACCACCCTCCGCTGGACCCTGGAGGGGACCGACCGGGGCGACTTCGACATCAGCTCGGACGGTGTGCTGACGTTCAAGAAGAGTCCGGACTTCGACGCCCCCGCCGATGCCAACCGGGACAACGTCTACGACATCACCATCAAGGCCGCCGACGGAACCGGCTCGACGGCGCTTTCCGACACCTTCGACGCGCAGGTGGAAGTGAAGGCGGACCCGCTCAGCGGCGGGCTCGAGGTCGGCGGCGAAAGAGAGGTCGACTACGCCGAAAACGAGGAAATTCACGTAGGGAACTACACGGCCACGCACGAGCACCTCGAGGACGGCGCAGTTCTCGAGTGGACGCTGGAAGGAGCCGACGCCGCCCTCTTCGCCATCACACCAGATTCCTCGACGCACGGCGCCAACCTCTCATTCGAGTCGCCACCGGACTTCGAGACCCCCGCCGACCGCAACAGGGACGGCGACTACGAAGTCACGATCAAGGTCTCGTCGGGGACCGGCAAGGGCTCGCGCAGCATCACCGTGACCGTGACCGATGTGGACGAAGTGCCGGTGGTCGAGGGTCCGGAGACCCTCGAGGTGGAGGAGAACACCACCACGGTCCTGGCCACGTACAGGGCGGTGGATCCCGAGGGGGCAGACACCACCATCACGCTCTCGGAGACAGGCGACGGGACCGACTTCACGCTCACCGATGCGGGCGAGTTGCGGTTCACGCCGCCGGCCGACTTTGACTCGCCCTCGGACAGCGGCACCGACAACGTCTACGAGATCACCATCCAGGGCAGCGACGAGACCCTTTCCGGCCAGCTCGAGGTGGAGGTGACGGTCAGCGACGTCAACGAAGCGCCGTTCTTCACCGACGGAAGCGTCGCCTACAGCTACGCGGAAAACGCCACGACCGTCGTGGGGCTGTTCGGGGCCCTGGACGACGACCCGGGCGACACGGTCACGCTCACCCTGACAGGGACCGACGCGACCGCCTTCAGCCTCGCGGCCAACGGCGAGGTGAGCTTCGTCTCCTCACCCGACTTCGAGTCGCCCGCGGACGCCAACCGCGACAATCGCTACCAGCTCACGGTGGAGGCATCGGACGGCACGAACACGACCAGCCAGGACGTCACGGTCACGGTGGCGAACGTCAACGAGGTTCCGGTGGCCGACGGCCCCACTACGGTCACCATCGACGAGAACTCGACCGCAGTGGCCGCGTACGCCATCAGCGACCCGGACGGAACCCCCCTCAGGGTGGGTCTCCTCGGTCCCGACGGGAGCCGGTTTGCACTCTCGGACAGCGCGATCAGCTTCATCACTCCGCCCGACTTCGAGTCGCCCGCCGACGCCGGCAGCGACAGCACGTACGACCTCGACTTCTCCATCACCGACAACCGGCACCTGTTCAGGCGGCAGCTGGCGGTCAACGTCGACGACATCGACGAGGCGGGCGCCCTCACGCTGTCCTCGCGGCAGCCGGTAATCGGCGTCGCGCTGACCGCCACGCTGCACGAGCCCGACGCCGTGAGCAGCACCACGTTCGAGTGGGAGGGCTCATCCGACCAGTCGACCTGGACGGCAATCACCGGCGCGACGTCGGCCTCCTACAGCCCCGTTGCAGCCGACGTGGGTCAGCATCTGCGCGCCACCGCGACCTACACGGACAGCCACGGCTCCGGCAAGGAGCTGAGCGCCACGTCCGCGAACGCAGTGGTTGCCGCCCGGGCCAACAATCAGGCGCCGAGCTTCCCATCGAACGAGAACGGGGCGCGCAGCGTGAACGAGAACCTTGGCGCGGGCGCCCGGGTGGGAAGCCCCGTCCGCGCAACTGACACCGATGGGACCTCCGGCGGCGCAGCCGCCACCGCTGAGGTCGATCCAATCGCCTACAGCCTGACAGGTACCGACGCGGCTTCCTTCACGATCGACGCCGACACGGGCCAGATCGCCCTCGCCGACGGCATGGTGCTCGATTACGAGACCAAGGACGCGTACTCGTTGCAGGTGGTCGCGACCGACTCGCAGGGCCTCACCGCCTCGAAGTCCGTCACCATCGACCTCCGCGATGTCAACGAGCCACCGGTCGCCAGAGATGACGTGCTGGGCATGAACGAGGACAGCTCGGAGAGCTTTGACCTGTCCGAAGACGCCAGTGACCCCGATGGCGACACGCTTACTTTCTCGGTCGCGACGCGGCCCCGGCATGGGACGGTGACAATCGACCGGACCACCGGGGAGGGAAGGTACGTTCCCCGCGCAAATTGGTACGGGAACGACTCCTTTGTCTACCGCGTCTCCGACGGCCGCCTGTCCGACACCGGCACGATGGTGATCAACGCGCACCCGGTCAACGACGCTCCCGCCTTCGGCTCCGGGTCGCTCACGAGGCAGGTATCGTTCAACGCGGTCCCCGACTCAGCCGTCGACACCCCGGTGCAGGCGCGGGATCCGGACGGAGACCAGATCCTCTACGGCATCAGTGACAGCGATAATCTGTTTACGATCGACGCCGGCACCGGCCAGATCCGCGTAGCCGAGGGCTCCGTCATCAACCACCAGCTCGGCAGCACCATCGAGGTGACCATCACCGCCACGGACGTCCCCGCGCCTGTTGACAGCGGACCCATCACCGCGATCACGGTCCAGACCACGGTCACCATCGAGGTGGTTGAGAAGGCGCGGAGGACAGCGCAGTCCGTGTTCGTGCCGGGTGGCGGGTTCGCCGGGTTCGGCGGGCTCGGCGGGCTCGGCGGTGGCGGCGGTGGCGGCGACGAACCCACTCCCAGCACCGTCGACTTCGAGTGGACCGTGGCGCGCGACATCGAGGAACTCGCCGCAGGCAACAGCGCGCCCACCGGCCTCTGGTCCGACGGGAGCACGCTGCTGCTCCTCGACAACGCCGCGGGCGCGGGCGACGCGGTCTACGCCTACGACCCGGCGAGCGGCGAACGCCAGGCGGCGCGCGAGTTCCGGCTGGACGCGCTCAACCGCGCCCCGCGCGGCATCTGGGCCGGCAGCGGGATCGCCTGGGTCTCCGACAGCGGACGCGACCGGCTCTTCGCCTACGATCTGGCCAGCGGCGAGCGCTTGACCGAGCGCGACGTGGAGCTCGACCGCAGCAACCGCGACGCGCGCGGCATCTGGGGCGGCGGCGGAGCGCTCTGGGTGCTCAACGCCAACCCCACGCTCTTCGTCTACGACCCGGAGAGCGGCGAGCTGCGCGCTGCGTACCCGCTCGATCAGGCCAACAGCGACCCGCGCGGCCTCTGGTCGGACGGCGTCACCCTCTGGGTCTCCGATGCCGGCGCCAAGCGCATCTTCGCCTACCGCCTGCCGGATCCGGCGGCCACCGCTCCGGCCGGAGATCCGGAGGGCGATCCGATCCCCCTCGAGCGCGTGCTCGCCGAGGAGTTCGCGGAGCTCGGGCGGGTCGGCAACAACAGCCCGCGCGGCCTCTGGTCCGACGGCGAGGTGATGTACGTCGCCGACGCGTACGACGGCCGCGTCTACAGCTACAACATGCCGGACGCGATCGACGCGCGCCTCGCCTCGCTGACGCTCAGCGATATCGAGATCGGCGACTTCTCGCCCGTGCGCACGGAGTATCCGGGCGCCGCGGCCGAGGGCGCGACGGTGACGACGGTCGCGGCGGAGCCGGCGCAGCCCGGCGCGAGTTTCGTGATCGAGCCCGCCGACAGCGACGAGCAAGCCGGCGGCCACCAGGTGGCGCTGGCGGGTACGGACGAGATCACGGTCACGGTCACCTCGGCCGACCGCAGCCGCACGCGCGTCTACCGCGTGGCGCTGGGCAGTGCGGCCGACGCGCACCTCGCCTCGCTGACGCTCAGCGATATCGAGATCGGCGACTTCTCGCCCGTGCGCACGGAGTATCCGGGCGCCGCGGCCGAGGGCACGACGGTGACGACGGTCGCGGCGGAGCCGGCGCAGCCCGGCGCGAGCTTCGTGATCGAGCCCGCCGACAGCGACGAGCAAGCCGGCGGCCACCAGGTGGCGCTGGCGGGTACGGACGAGATCACGGTCACGGTCACCTCGGCGGACCGCAGCCGCACGCGCGTCTACCGCGTGGCGCTGGGCAGTGTGGCCGACGCGAACCTCGCCTCGTTGACGCTCAGCGATATCGAGATCGGCGACTTCTCGCCCGTGCGCACGGAGTATCCGGGCGCCGCGGCCGAGGGCGCGACGGTGACGACGGTCGCGGCGGAGCCGGCGCAGCGCGGCGCGAGCTTCGTGATCGAGCCCGCCGACAGCGACGAGCAAGCCGGCGGCCACCAGGTGGCGCTGGCGGGTACGGACGAGATCACGGTCACGGTCACCTCGGCCGACCGCAGCCGCACGCGCGTCTACCGCGTCGCGCTGGGCAATCCGGCCGACACGCGCCTCGCCTCGTTGACGCTCAGCGATATCGAGATCGGCGACTTCTCGCCCGTGCGCACGGAGTATCCGGGCGCCGCGGCCGAGGGCGCGACGGTGACGACGGTCGCGGCGGAGCCGGCGCAGCCCGGCGCGAGTTTCGTGATCGAGCCCGCCGACAGCGACGAGCGAGCCGGCGGCCACCAGGTGGCGCTGGCGGGTACGGACGAGATCACGGTCACGGTCACCTCGGCCGACCGCAGCCGCACGCGCGTCTACCGCGTGGCGCTGGGCAGTGCGGCCGCAAACCCGGCGGACTGCCTCCTGGGCTCCGTCAGCGCCGGCTTCAACCTCGTCGTGCACCGGGGCGGCAGCCTCGAGGACCTCGAGAGCTGCGCCCGGCATCGCGCGGTCACCGCGCTCTACGCGCTCGACGCCGGCGATTACCTCTCGTACTTCCCCGGGGCGCCGGAGTTCGTGAACCGCGAGTTCAGCGAGCTGTTCGCGGGCGGCGTGCCCGCGATCACGGCGCTGGTCGTGGCCAGCGACGGACCGCCCTCGGACGGCCCGCCCGCCGCTACCGCCGCCGCAGCCCAGCCGTGGCCGGAATGCCTGCGCGGCGCTATCGCCGCGGGCTTCAGCGCCGTCGTGTACGAGGGGGGCAGCGTCGAGGATCTCGCCGCCTGCGCTCGCAGCCGCGGAGTCGGTGCCCTCTACGTGCCGCACGAGGGTGGCTGGCTGTCCTACTTCCCCGGCGCGCCGGAGTTCGTCAATCGCGCATTCACTGCGCTGCTTCGCGCTGGCCTCCCCGCCATGAGCCCCCTCATCGTCAAGGGCGCGCAGCCCTCCGAGGCGAGCCGGGTCGAGGACGCCGCGGGCACGGACGGCTCGGGCGCCGCGGAAACCGCCACGAGCACGAGCGACGCCACGGCGGCGAGCGCGGCCTCCTCGGCGGAGCCGGCCAGCGCAGAGCCGCGGCGCATGGGGCTGATCGCGAATACCGGGGGAATCGGTGTCTCGCACCGCAACGACTGCGCCGACGGAGCGCGCCTCCCCGGTTTCGGCTGGGCGGAGCGCGACCCCGTGGAGGTGCTCGGCGAGGGCGCCGGACGCTGCGCGGGCTGGCTCCTGGTGCGGGCGGACGGCGTCAGCTCCTGGGTGCGCGACGGGTACGTCGCCGGGTTCACCGGCTCGGCGGGCGCTAGCGCCCTGCAAACCGCGCGGGTGATCGGGAGCACGGGTGGCGGCGGTGTCACCCATCGCAACGACTGCGCCGCCGCCGCCCGCATTCCCGCGAGTCGAGGCTGGGCGGACGGAGACACGGTCGAGGTGCTGGCCGGCGGCCAGGGGCGCTGCAGCGGCTGGCTCTGGGTGCGCGCAGACGGCGTCACCTCGTGGGTGCGCGAGCAGTACCTGCTCCCCGCGTAAGCGAGCGGGAGCCCGCCGACGTCGAACCGCCTTCGGGCCAATAGACGAGGCGGACATCGCCCGCGCAGCGGACCCCGGTGACGCCCCCGTCGAGCACGCTCACTCAGACGACGAGCAGCTATACGCCCTCCACGAGCACCCAGGCGGGGCGGAGCCCCACGACCACGACTGGGACGAGGGCTGACAGCGGCCCTCGGGCCTACGAGTGGAGCCCCGGTGAAGGCCGGGCGCTTCCCGTTCTCTGACGATCACGAGGCCGTCGTAGTTGCCGCGAGTTTCCGCATGAGGTGATTGGCAAGCGCGAGCAACTCCAGAGCCACGTCCGGATGGTCGTCCAAGTCGTGCTCATGTGCCCGCGGGTTTCTGATGCCCGTGATGGCTCCGGCAAAGAGATCCATATAGCCGACCTGCTCGGCTCTGTCGGACCTAGTACGAAGCTCGTTCAGGAGAAGGATAGGAGAGTCCAGGCTGAAGGCACGCCGCATCAGACTAGACCCATCTTCTTCCGGCAACTCTGCCTTGTCCTTTACGGCATTGTTCAGGCACTTGAAGGCTTCCTCGACGGCGCGAGCATAGTGACCGTCTTCAAAGAGCTTGCGACTCACAGAGCGAAGCGCGGCGCTAGTCACAAGCTCATCAAACTTCCCTAAGGTGCTGGTGCCTCCTGCATCTGCTGTGCGTGCCCGTTGCGGTTGCCCTCCTAGCCCGGCTTGATTTGCTTCGCTCTGTACTGCTCTCGCGACGCTGAGCCAGTGCCGGACCGCACTATCGGGCGAGCGGTCGTCGGAGGTCACGATCGGTCATAGAGGTACTTTGCCATGCTTGCAAAGATTTGATCGATCTGCTCTGGCGTGGCTGACGAGTCAATGTGAATCTGTATATCAAGGTGGACCGACGGCGTCAGAGGACCGCTACTGCTTGGGGGTTGAGGGGCTACGGGAGCCACGCCTGCTGAGATGGTACTACTCATTGATTGCGAAGTGTCTGTCATCACTGGCTGTTGCTCGGAAGCCTCGTCGACCGCGATGACGTGGTCACTCCCAGTGATGTCCCTGATCAGTCCCAAATGCCGAAGATTGGCAATGAGTATGTCAGAGGCGCTCTCACCGTCGTCGGGGGAAACTCCGCTCTGCACGAGCTGATCGGCGACGACCAGTCGATCCGGAAGCCGTTGTCCGAGCAACTTCTCGTAAAGGTCCGCGAAGACGGGGAATCGTGATATCGCTAGTTGAAGCTTTGTCTCCAAGAGGGCGCGCGGAGTAGTACTCGAACTCAAGACGATTCGCGCATCGTCGGTAGCCTTGAGGGTCTGCGCGTTGTAGCTGCCCGTTGTGAGGCCATACCGGCTGGAACTCGTAATGAGGCTCCTGGTCCTGCTGCTTGATGGTGATCGTCCCAGCTTGTCGAGGAGGGTGAGGCGTTGCATCGTGCCGCCAATACCATGCTCGAGAATGCCCTCCGCCAAGACTAGTGCGTCCTCGAATGCCACTACTGGAAAGGGCTTCGCTGGGCCGCGCGTCCGGCGCGCTGGAGTGGCTGCCTCTTCGCGTGTCGTGTCCTGCGTCATGTATCAACTCCGGCAAGTCATGGTGGATGATTGCGCGTTAGATTCAGATTCCTTGGTTTGCGGCCCTGCGTGCGAAGATAGCACGCCCGTTCTCGTGTGTCTTCCTCTTGGTACTCCGCGCCCGAGCGCACTCTGGCCCCGTACTAGCCCGCGCAATGGACAGCCTGTCCAGTACGCGTCCGACGGTGCCCGAGAATCGTATGGGGAGGATTGGCTGGGGACCGAGGATTCGAACCCCGACCTACTGATCCAGAGTCAGCTGTCCTACCATTAGACGAGTCCCCAGCGGACCTCTCCACCCTAGCAAAACCAGTGCCAGCGGTCATTCTCCCTCGAGGGTGTGTGCGCGCCTCGAGGCGGCGGGGTCAGGCGGGGTAGGCGGCGCGCAGGGCCGACTCGGCGGCGGCGAGGCGCTCGAAGGACTTCGCGGGGCCGACGATCTCCATTGTCTCGAAGAGCGGCGGGGTGACGCGCTTTCCGGTGACGGCGACGCGACAGAGCATGAACAGGTCGCCCGCGCGTACGCCCAGCTCCTCGGCGAGCGCGCGCAAGGCCGCCTCCAGGGACTCCGTGCGCCAGTCGTTGCGCAGGGCCTCGAGCGCCGCTGTTGCGGCGGCCAGCGCCGGGGCGGCCTGCTCCGGCTCGCGGCGGAAGGAGCGGCCGAGGAACTCGGCCGGCTCGGCGACGGGGACGTCCTCGGCGAAGAAGAAGTCGGTCAGCTCGGCCACCTCGGAGAGCAGCTTCACGCGCTCGCTGATCAGCGGCGTGAACTGCTCGACGAGGCCGGCGTCGATCGGCCGCGCGACCGAGTCGGGCAGATCGCGCTCCAGACGCTCGGCGAAGCGCGCGGCGAGGTCGGCCTCGGGGAGCTGGCGCATGTAGACGCCGTTCATCCACTCCAGCTTCTCGCTGTTGAAGCCGGCGGGGGCGGGGTTGAGGTCGGCGAGGTCGAAGGCGGCGGACATCTCCGCGGCGGAGAGGATCTCGGTCTTGTCGTCGAGGGCCCAGCCCATGATCGCGAGGAAGTTGAGCAGCGCCTCCGGCAGGTAGCCCTCGGCGGCGTAGTCGAGCACGGACTGCGCGCCGTGGCGCTTGGAGAGCTTGCCCCCGTCCGGCCCGAGGATGACCGGCGTGTGCACGTAGATCGGCGGCTCATGGCCGAGCGCCTCGAAGAGCTGCACGTGGCGCGGCGTCGAGGGAATCCACTCGTCGCCGCGGGTGACGTGCGTGATCGCCATCGCGTGGTCGTCGACGGCGTGGGCGAGGTGGTAGGTGGGGAAGCCGTCCGACTTGAGCAGCACGAGGTCGTCGAGCAGCCGGTTCTCGTAGCGGATCGAGCCGCGGATCAGGTCGTCGAAGACGGTGACGCCCTCGCGCGGCATGCGGAAGCGGATCACGTGCGACTCGCCGGCGGCGGCGCGCTCCGCGCCCCGCGCGGCGTCGAGGTCGCGGCAGACGCCCTCGTAACCCTGCGGTCGGCCGGCGGCGCGCTGGCGCTCGCGCATCGCGCGCAGGTCGTCGGGGGTGCAGAAGCAGCGGTAGGCATTCCGGTCGCGCAGCAGCTGCTCGCTGGCGGCGTGGTAGCGCTCGAGGCGCTGCGACTGCACGTAGGGGCCGTAGTCGCCGCCGGCCTCGGGCCCCTCGTCCCACTCGAGGCCGAGCCAGCGCAGCGAGTCCTCGATGCGCTGGACGGAGCCCTCGACGGCGCGCGACTGGTCGGTGTCCTCGATACGCAGGATGAAGGCGCCGCCGTAACGGCGGGCGTGCAGCCAGGTCCAGATCGCGGTGCGGATGTTGCCGACGTGCGGGTCGCCGGTGGGGCTGGGCGCGTAGCGGACTCGGACGCTCATCGCACGCCTCCCGTACCCGAGGCGGCAAGCGGCTGCGCCTCGACGCCGTGGTCGGCGCGCAGCGCCTCGATCGCCTGTCCGATGTCGGCGGGCAGCGGCGCCTCGAACTCGCGCCACTCGCCGCTCGAGGGCAGGCAGAGGCCGAGCCGCCGGGCGTGCAGCGCCTGCCGCGCGATCCTCGGCGAGGGGTTGCCGTAGACGCCGTCGCTGAGGATCGGGTGACCCACTGCCTGCAGGTGGACGCGGATCTGGTGCGTGCGGCCGGTCAGGATGCGGACCTCGAGCAGGGCGGCCTCCTCGCCGTACTGCTCCAGCACTCGGTACTCGCTGAACGCCGGGTCGCCGCGCTCGACGACGGCGCGGCGCATCGGGTCGGCGGGGTCCGGGCCGAGCGGGGCGTCGATGCGGCCGCGGCGGGGCTCGACGACGCCCTCGGCGATGGCGAGATAGATCTTGAGCGTCTCGCGCGCCTTCCACTGCGCGCGCAGCGCGTCGCGGGCGGCGGCGGAGCGAGCGAAGGCGATCACGCCGGAGGTATCGCGGTCGAGGCGATGCACGAGGCCGGAGCGTGTCCCGGCGATCTCCTGCACCTCGGGGTAGCGGGCGCGCACGGTGTGGATGAGCGTGACGGCCGGGCGGCCCTGCACCGGGTGCACCAGCAGGCCCGGCTGCTTGTCGATGATCAGCGTGTGCTCGTCGGAGAACAGCACCTCGAGGGGTACGTCGAGCGCCATCGCGTCGAGGTCCGGCTGGGCGGGCAGGCGGATCGCGATCTCGGCGCCCGCGGGCACCTCGCGGCCGGCGCGGGTGCGCGGCTCGCCGGCGACCTCGACGCGGCCGTCCTCGATCAGCCGCTGCGCCTGGCTGCGCGAGAGCTGCGCGAGCTGATCGGCGACGAGCCGATCGAGGCGGTCCGTGCGCGGAGCGGCGAAGCGTTCGAGCTGCATCAGCCCACCTCCTCCCCGCCGCCAGTCTCGCCGCCCGGCCGCCAGAGCGACAGCACGGCGAGCGCGATCACGCCGATCACGATCGAGGAGTCGGCGATGTTGAAGGCGGGGTAGTGCGTGGGGTCGATGAAGTCCGTCACCGTGCCTCGGAAGAGCCGGTCGATCAGGTTGCCGAGCGCGCCGCCGAGCACGAGCGCGAGGGCGGTCTCGTAGAGCCGGTCGCCGGGCGGGGCGGCGCGCAGGAAGACCAGCACGATCACCGCGCCGAGGATCGAGCTGGCGATCAGGAAGGGCCCGCCGCCCTGCAGGATGCCGAACGCGGCGCCGGAGTTCTCGACGTGCGAGATGCGGATCAGATCGAAGCCCTCGGGCCAGGTCTCGCGCTCGTCCAGCCAGCCGCGCACGAGCGCCTTCGTGAGCTGGTCGAGGATGACGACCGCCGCGGCGATCGCGGCGAAGCGCCGGAGGTGCGTGCGCGGCGTCTCCGGGCGCGCGGCGTCCTCGTCCGATCCGGTCGCGGCGGCGGCTCGCTCCATGCATCCATCCTATCGAAGGGTGCGGTTGCGGTCCGTTGCCCTCGCGTGTGCGCGCGCATCCGATACGATGGATGTGAGCGATCCACGCGCGCAGGCACGGCCCGAGCGCCATGGTGAGGAGCGAGCTTCGTGACGACGACAAACCTGCCCGGTCCCAAGCCGGTGCGCCCGCCCGAGGACCGCCTCCCGCCGGGACAGCGCCTGACCGACGGCTGGCCGGTGCTGACCTACGGCTCCACGCCTCGCATCGACCTCGCGACCTGGGAGTTCCGCATCTTCGGCCTCGTCGAGGAGGAGGTGCGCCTGAGCTGGGACGAGTTCAACGCGCTCCCGGCGTACGAGGACACCTCGGACATCCACTGCGTAACCACCTGGAGCCGCTACGACAACCGCTGGCGCGGCGTGCGCTTCAGCGACGTGATGGCCCTCGCAAACGTGCTGCCCGAGGCGAAGGAAGTGATGTTCCACTCCTACGGCGGCTACACGACGAACGTGTCGCTCGACGAGCTGCTGCTCGACGGGGTGCTGTTCGCGCACACTCACGACGAACAGCCGATCGATCGCGATCACGGCGGCCCGCTGCGCGGTGTGATCCCGCAGCTCTACTTCTGGAAAAGCGCGAAGTGGGTGCGCGGTATGGAGTTCCTGCCCGAGGTGCGCCCCGGCTTCTGGGAGATGTACGGCTACCACATCCACGGCGACCCGTGGAAGGAACAGCGCTACTCCTACCAGTAGTGAGAGATCCGGACGAACGCGGCGGCGGCTGAGCGGGCCGATTGCCTGTGAGACGGGGAGAGGCCCGCGTGAGCGGGCCTCTCGAGCGCTCGGGCCAGGGCTGACTCAGGCGGTGCGCCGCCGTGTGTAAGCCACGGCCGCCGCGAGGAACCCGATCGTCGCGACCAGCGCTGGCCACTGCCAGGCTGCCGGCAGCGGGCAACTGCCAAGCCACTGTTGCGCCGCCGGTCCGTCGTCGCCGCTGAGCAGTCCGGCGTTCCCGGAGGCCGGGAGACTGATCTCGCCGCGGACCACCTCGATGCTCGCGGTCGCCTGCGTGCCGCTCACGAGGTCGAGCAGGACGATCGGCTCGCTGGTGGCGGTGCCGTTCTCGACGTTGTCGGCGCCGCGCGCCGGATCGGGCTGGCCGCCCTCGAAGCCGGTGCCAATGCCCGTGTTCTCCTCGGTGCCGGCGTCGTATGCCCTCAGATCGATGCTCTGCTCGAGCGGAGTATCGCCGTCGAAGAGGGCGACGGACCGGAGTCCGACGAAGCCGTCGTTCGTGGAGACGAGCATCTGCGCCGTGGAGAGCAGGTCGCCCGGCTCAGCCGTCACCTCGAAGACCACCGTGGCGCCGCTCGCCGGAGCCGGGCCGATCTCGCCCGCACCGAGCGCGGAGATCGCCTCGGCCGGGGAACCGATCTCGGCGATGCGTTCGAGGGCGAGCGACGCCAGTTCGTCGCGATCCCAGAACGCGCCGGGATCGGTGTGCACCAGCCACGCGCCCGGACTGAGGATCTGCTCCGGGTCGGTGGCGTTCGTGATCGTGACGCGGAACGTCACCTCGTGGTGCGATGCCTCAGTCGTTTTCGCAATGCCGGTAAGCATTGTCACGGCCGCCGCCACTGCCAGTACAACTGCGACACAATTGCGGATCATGTTACACCCCTTTCGTGCACAACCGCAGATCCAATATCGCACAATGCACGTGGCAACGCACCGGCGCTTGGCCGGCGTTCGGGGCGCGATCGAGGGGGCGCGGTCCGGCTTCCTCTCCCCTTGCGGGAGAGGGCGGGGGTGAGGGGTGCCGCGCCTCAGCGCGGCCAGCGACGATGGGCTAGACGAAGACCCGCGAGCCGGCCTGGCGGACGTTGCCCGTGCGGCGCGCCTCCGCGGCGACCGCCTCGGAAACCTTGCGCACGACCTCCTCGTTGAAGACCGAGGGCAGGATGTAGTCCTCGTTGAGCTGCTCGTCGGGGATGACCTCGGCGATGGCGTGCGCGGCGACGAGCTTCATCTCCTCGGTGATGCGCTTCGCGCCGGCGTCGAAGGCGCCGCGGAAGAGCCCGGGGAAGCAGAGCACGTTGTTGACCTGGTTCGGGTAGTCCGAGCGCCCGGTGGCGATCACGCGCGCCTGGCCCTGGATCAGCTCCGGCATGATCTCCGGCTCCGGGTTGGACAGCGCCAGCACGATCGAGTCCTCGGCCATGCTGCCGACCTGCTCAGGCGAGAGCATGCGCGGCCCGGACAGCCCGAGGAACATGTCCGCCCCGCGCATCGCCTGCGTCAGGTCGCCGCTGAAGCCGTCCGGGTTGGTGTGCTCGGCGAACCACTCCTTCGCCGGGTTCAGGTTCTCGCGGCCGGGGTAGACGGCTCCCGTGCGGTCGAAACCGATGATGTCGCGCACACCGTAGTTGAGCATGATGCGCGCGCAGGCGATGCCGGAGGCGCCGACGCCAAGCACGACGACCTTCAGGTCCTCAGGCTTCTTGTCGACGATCTTGAGGCTGTTGATCAGCGCCGCGAGGACCACGACGGCGGTGCCGTGCTGGTCATCGTGGAAGACCGGGATGTCCAGCTTCTCGACGAGGCGATCCTCGATGTCGAAGCAGCGCGGCGCGGAGATGTCCTCAAGCAGGATCCCGCCGAAGGTCGGCGCGATCGCCTCGACGATGTCGACGATGCGGTCCGGGTCCTTGGTGTCGAGGCAGATCGGCCAGGCGTCGATCTCGCCGAAGCTCTTGAAGAGCATGCACTTGCCCTCCATGACCGGCATCGCCGCCTCCGGGCCGATGTCGCCGAGGCCGAGCACCGCCGTACCGTCGGTGACGACGGCGACGGTGTTGCGGCGCGCGGTCAGCGCCCAGACCGAGTCCGGCTCGTCGTGCACCATCATCGAGACACGCGCGACGCCCGGCGTGTAGACGTGGGAGAGCTCCGCGTTGGTGCGGATGTTCACCTTGTTGGCGATCTCGATCTTGCCGCCGCGGTGGAGCTGGAAGGTGCGGTCCGAGGCGCGCTGCACCTCGACGCCGTCGAGGGCGTCCACCCGCTCGACCATCTCGCGAGCGTGCGCGACATCGCGGCAGAACACGCGCAGCTCGCGGACCATGTAGTCGTGGCCCGCCTCATGGATGTCGACCGCCCCGATGTCGCCTCCGCCCTCACCGATGGCGGTGGTGATCAGGCCGAGCTTTCCCGGTGCGTTCTGGATCCGCAGCATCATGAGCAACTGATAGCCCGACACGGGGCTCTCGTACTCGTCGACGACTCGGGCTTGCGGGTGGAATGATTCGTTTGTCATAGGTCTGCTCCTGGCTTGGAAGCTCGAATGGTGCGACAAGCTGCCCCTGCGCGCCAGTGCCCACGCCCGCAAAGTGCGCGAGCTTCCGGGATTTCCTCGCGCCCCCGATTCGCGCCGAGGGTCGCCTCGCACAATCCCGCGGGGGCACGGCGCGGTTGCGCGCGGTCCTTGGTATGCTCGACGTGCGCTCGCCCCCATCGTCTAGGGGACCAGGACGCCACCCTTTCAAGGTGGAAACAGGGGTTCGAACCCCCTTGGGGGCACCAACAACCACAAGGGTTTTTCGCCGCCCTCGTCCGTTTCGCTGGCCTGAGTGGGGCCCATCCGGGGCCAATCCGGGGCCAAGCGCCCGAACAACTGTCGAGCAGTTCGCCCGCAGGACCCTGGGCGCAGAGTGGCTGCGGCCCCGCTCAGGGCATCGCCGCCGGCGTGATCGCCGACGCCTGCGGCATGTCGACCAGGCTCTCGGGCACCCGTAGGCGGCTACGGCTCGACACGATCCGCGGGGACGCTCCCACGATCTAGACGGTCGAACTCAGCGGATATGTCCCTGAAGATCGTTGACCACAGCTCGTTCCACGCCTTCGTCGGCGGACCCGTGTACTCGCGGACCTCGAGTGTTACTGCCAAGCTGGTCAGCCTCCGCGTCCCTTGCTTCTGCGCTTCTGACTGCTTCGTTCCCATCCTCTTTGCCCCCACGCTGTCCGGGTCGCACCCACGGACCGGCATCGCCCTGGTGGTGGCCCTCTACGCGCGGGGAGAACCCGCGGGCTGGGGCCGGTCGCTCGCTAGAATGGTGCGGCGCAGAGGCGACGAGCACGATGCATCGTGTCGCATCGGTGCCCTCGGCAGCGGCACGGGGGACGCGTGCACTTCCTGTTGACCGTCCTCGTCGAACCCGAGCACGCGAGCACCGAGGCGAAGCGGCAGGCGCGTGTCGATCAGTTGGTGGGCGTGCAGCGCTCAGAAGGGGAGGCGGCAACGCCATGACCGTGCAACAACTGATCGCACTCCTGGCCGACCACCCGTCCGACCTGCGCGTTGTCGTGAACGGGTACGAGGACGGCTTCGACGACATCGAGCCCGAGCGGGTCTTCGTCGAGCGCATCGAACTCAACGTTGGAGAGGACTGGTGGGAAGGACGCCACGCCGCCGCCGCGGATCGGCCCGCGGACGGGCACGGCGCGCGCGTCGTGGATGCGCTCGTGCTCTGGCGCGCCTCGCGCTGACCGAGAAGCAGGGCGGCCGCTCACCCGCGCAGAACCCCGGCACCCGCAGGGCCCGATGAGGCGCATGGCACGAGAGGACGGACCCCTTGACCGATCAGCTCGACGAGCTGGCGCCGCCGCAACTGGACGGCCTTGCGTCTCTCCTTCCCGCCTTCGAGGCCCCCGACGCCGAGTTCGGAACCTGGGAAGGGGGAGGAGAGATAGAGCCCGGAACGTTCACGCTGCTCCAGTTTTCGCACTCGGAGCTGACTTCCCGGTTCCTCGAAGTGGCCTACCGCGACGGCTGGGTGCGTCCGGACTTCGATTGGCCCACGTGGGCGCAGACGCCGGAGGCGCAGCGCCTCCGCGATGACCGCGAGGCGATCGCGCAGGCGACCGTGCTTGAACTCGCGCGGCTCCTCACGGTGGTGATCCGCTCTGAGCGCTTCGGCGAAGGCGCCGTAGCGGCTGCGATTGAGTCCGGACTCGTGACGGCCGTACTACGGCGGATCGAGCAGCTTCGCACAGAGGGGTAGCCGTCGGCGCGGATCCCGAGTCTGCGACGATACGAGGTGGAGTTGGACCCGACTACGGATCGATTCGGAGGTGCTTCCCAGCCTCCGAGGGCCGCCCGTCCGGCGCGCAGCGCGTCACCTTGCGAAGGTTCGGTGGCCGAGGCAGCTTCATCCACACCGGCTCCTTGTCCCGAGTCATCCAACTCGGCCAATCGTCGGTGTCGAGGCGCTGAGGGTGTCGAGGCGAGAGCAGCACGAAGCGCGGATCAGCGAGGCTGCGGTCGGCTGGATCTCCGAAGATCTGGCGAAGCCGGTTGGCCTTCGTGCACATCTGCCGGTTGGTCCACCCGGTCTCCATCTTCGCCTCGAGGAGCAGGAGCTTGGTCCCGGCGTCCTCGTCGAACGCGACGAGCAGGTCGACGTCCATCTGGTTCGCATTGAATTCCGCCGGGCCTTCACCAAGCACATCCTGCTTCGGAATGGGCGACGGTGGGTTGGGCGTCCTCGCCAGGTACAGCGCCATCTGCAGCCAGTCGAGGTGGTAGTCCATCGCGACGAACGCATCGGCGGGAACCGTCACGCCGATAGCTTCGCCGAGGCGCTCGCGGAAGGTGTCGCCGAGGGTGTCGCTGCCGAGGGCCTCGCACAGCAGGATGAAGCGCTCCTTCCTGTTGAAGGACCGGAGGTGCTCGATCAGGTCCGACATGGTCTGCTCCTTGTCCGTCGCGCAACAGCATCGGCTCAAGGGAGCGTCCGCCCCTGAACTTCAACAGGCGGGTGGGCCGTCAACGGTCACGCTCGCGCTCCGCCGACACGCGGGAGGGTCTCGCCATCGAGCGGTCGCTATCGGCCCTTCGCCCCCGCCTTCATCCGTGACACTGCCTCGGCGAAGCGCGCGATCTCCATCACCAGCGCCCCCTCGCCGAGCTGAAGCTACGGGAGCCTCCACGATAGTCGGGAGCTCAGGGTCATCGTAGCTGGGGCGTCGGTGCGGTCCCAAGAGAGCGCTGGCCTGACAGAGTTCATTCCCTACATCGAAGCGCGCGGGTACACCTGAACGGAGGAGAGACGGGACCTCGTTCACCTCTTGGCTCCTCAATGGCAAGGTCGCATCGCCCCGCAGCCCCTCGATCAGGGCACTTCGTCCGGTGCCCCCTGTGCCACCCACGTAACAGCCGCAGGTAGCCCGGCGCTCGCTACAATCGCGGGTGATGGGCGAGTTGGTGATGGTGTGCGGGCCCGCCGGGTCCGGGAAGACCGGGCGGCTCGTCGATCACGCCGCGAGGGGCTACCAGGACGACCGCTTCGCCCCGACGCTCGTGCTCGTGCCGACCGCGCGGCACGGCGACCAGTTCCGCCGCCGCCTGGTCGCGGCGCGCGGCGTCGCGCTCAGCCTCGATGTCTCGACGCTGGCGCAGTACGCGCGCCTGCACGCGGCCGGGCGGACGCTGTCGCGGGAGGTGGCGGCGGACCTGCTGCGGCGGGTCGCACTGGAGCGCATCGCCTCGGGCGGGGCCGGCCGCTTCGAGCCGATCGCCGAGAAGCCGGGTCTGCACGCACTGATCGCCGAGGCCGTGACGGAGCTGGTGGCGGCGGACGTCGAGCCCGCGGCCTTCGCGCCGCCCGCCGCGGGGACGGAGAGCGCGGACCTGGTCGCACTCGCCGACATCTACGCCGCCTACCGGCGCGCGCTGGCCGATCGCGGCTGGCGTGACCCCGCTGAGGCGCCCTCGCTTGCTGCCGAGGCGATCGAGGGCGGTCCCGCGTTGCCGGGCCTCGTGCTCGTCGACTCGTTCGAGTTCCTCAATCCGCGCGAGCAGGCGCTCGTCGCCGCACTGGCGGAACGCACCCGCGTGCTCGTCGCGATCGATCGCGAGGCGAGCGAGCGGGCACGCTGGACGGCCTCGCGCCTCGAAGCGCTCGCCGGCGGCGCGACCGTCGGGGAGCTGGAGGCGCGCGATGGCGCGGCCAGCACCAGCGCCCATCGCGCGTTCGACGCCGAGGCGCAGCTGCGCGGGATCGCGCGTGCGATCAAGCAGCGGCTGGGCGAGGAGGAGGCGCTGCGGCCCTCGGACGTGGCGGTGGCCTTCCGCCAGGCGTCGCAGCACCTCGCGCTCGCCCGCCGCGTCTTCGCGGAGTACGAGCTGCCGTTCGACCCGGCCGCCGGCGAGCGGCTCGCCTCGCGCCCGTTCGGGACCTGGGTGCTGGCGCTGCTGCGCCTGCCCGAGCACGACTGGCGGCTGACGCGGCTGGCCGAGCTGCTGCGCTCCGCCTTCCTCGACCGCAGCCGCTGGGGCATCGAGGGCGACACCGTCGACCACCTGCTGCGCGTCGGGCGCAGGCAGAACCTGCTCTCGGGCCTCGAGCAGCTCGGGCGGCTCCCGGGCGCGCTTGGGAACGCGGCCACACAGGCCGAGGGTGACGGCCGCGAGAACCATGCCAACCGCCTGCGAGCCGCGCGCGACAGCCTCGAACAGGCCACCGGGGCGCTGAGTGAGCTGCTCGGTGGCGGGCCCCGCACCGCGGGCGAGTGGGCTGCGGCGCTCGACGACGCCCTGCTCGGACCGGGCGGCCTCGTCCGCGCGTCCGTCGAGGGCTACGAGAGCCTCGAGGTAGAGACCGCCGCGCTGCGCGCAGACCTCGACGCGCTGCGCGCGATCGACGAGCGATTCGGCGGGACGCCGCTCACGCTCGAGGCGTTCGCCGCGGAGCTGGAGCGGCGCATGCAGCGGCCCGCGGTGCTGCTGCGCGAGGCCGGCGGCGTGCTGTTCGCGCCAATGCACACGCTGCACGGGCTGCGCTTCGCGCATGTCTTCATCGGCGGCCTCGCCGAGGGCGAGTTCCCCGCCCCGCGCCGCGCCGCCCGCCTGCTCGATCGCGAAGCGCGCGAGCAACTGGGCGAGGCGGGCCTCGAGTTGCCGCCGGAGCCACGCTCGACCGAGGACGAGCTGTGGCACTCCGCCTCGTCGCGCGCCGACGTGGCGACCTCGCTGTGGCGGCCGCGCTTCGACGACGCCGGCCGCCCCGTCCCCGCCTCCTGGTACTTCGACGAGCGGGAGGCGACCGACGAGCCGGGCGAGGTCGAACCGCACGACGCCGCCTCGCGGCGTGAGCTGGCGGTCACGCTCAGCGCGCGCTGGCAGGGCGGCGAGCGCCGACGCCCCGAGGATCTGGCGGCGTGGCCGGTCGTGCGCACGGCCGCGCCGATCGAGCAGCGGCGAAGCTCCTTCGCGAGCGCCGGCCGCCACGAGGGCGAACTGGCCTCGCCGGGCCGCGCGACGGAGCGGCTGGTCGGCCCGGAGGTCCGCTGGAGCGCGACGCGCATCGAGAGCTACCGCACCTGCGCCTTCCAGTTCTTCGGCCGCTACGGGTTGAGCCTGTACGAGGTCGAGGACGAGCTTGCCGAGGCCGACGCCGCGATTCGCGGGACCGTCATCCACGACATCATGGAGGCGGTGCTGGGCCCGCTCGTCGTCGACGAGCGCCCGCTCGTTCCCGCGACAGCGGACGAGGCGATCCGGCGCATGCGCGAGCATGGCCGGGAGCTCTGGCTGGACGCACCCGGCAAATACCACTTCGGGCGGGCGGCGCTGTGGCGCCTCGGCTGGGACGGCATCGCCGACAACCTCGAGCGGCTGATTCGCCGCGAAGCGGAGTGGAACGAGGGATACGGCACGACGGCCGTCCACGGGCTCGAGGAGGAGGTCGACATCGCGCTGCCCGGCATCGAGCCGCCGCTGCGGCTGCGGGGCAACATCGACCGTGTAGATGTGGGGTCGGGCCTCGCGCAGATCGTCGACTACAAGAGCGGGCGCGCGATCAGACGCAGCGCCGTCGAGAGCGGCGACCGGCTCCAACTGCAGCTCTACGCGCTCGCCTCGCGTGAGCAACTCGGGGTAGAGCGGCTGATCGCCCGCTACGCCTACCTCGACCCGCGGGCGGACGAGTGGGCGCTGGACAGCGCGAACCCGGACCACGCAGCGCTGATCGAGGATGCGGCGAGGCACGCCGAGGTGGTGCGCGCCTCGGTGGCCTCTGGCGACTTCCGGGTGAACCCGCAGGTCACGCCCTGCCCCAGGTACTGCGACTTCAAGTACATCTGCCGCGTCAACCAGTTCACGAGGTCGAAGTGGACCTGACCGCCGAGCAGCGGACGATCATCGAGGCGGAGGCCTCGGACCTCGCGGTCTCGGCCGGCGCGGGCAGCGGCAAGACGCGCGTGCTCGTCGAGCGCTACGTGCAGCTGCTGCGTGACTGCTCGATCCCGGAGATCGCGGCCATCACCTTCACCGAGGCGGCCGCCGCCGAGATGCGCGACCGCGTGCGTCGCGAGGTGATGTCGGACCCCTCGCTGGAGCAGCACCGCGCGCTACTCGACGAGGCGGCGATCGGGACCGTGCACTCGCTGGGCCTGCGCCTGCTGCGCGAGCACCCCGTCGAGGCGGGCCTCGACCCCGCGGCCGCCGTCGTCGCCGACGATGAGGCGGAGCTGCTGCGCCGCGCCGCCTGCATCGAGGCGATCGACGCGGCCGCCGAGGCGGGCGACGTGCGCACCGCCGCGCTGCTCGGGCTCGGCGTCTATCACGCCGGCCTCCAGCTCCCGCGCATGGTCGCGCAGCGCGACGCCGTCGGGACCGCCTTCGCGGCGATGGGCGCCGACAGCGCCGGCTGGCCCGCGCACGTGCGCGGGCGCCTCGACGCGCGCTACGGGTCGCAGCAGGGGACCATCCGGCGACAGGCCGAGGAGGTCGCCTGGCAGATCAGGCGCGATGTCGGCAACGTGAGCGCCAAGCTCGCCGAGGTCGCGGGCGCGGTCCTGCAGCCGCTTACCGAAGCCTGCGAGGCGGACTCGTGGGGGGACTTCGCCGCCTCCCTCGGCGAGGCGCGATCGCGAACCAACCTGCAGAGCGGGGGCAGCGCCCCGGCCGCCGTCAGCGTCAAGGATGCGTTCAAAGAGCTGCGCGAGCTCAACGACGAGGCGCAGCGGCTCCCGGCCTGGAACGAGCACGACGGACCGGCTCTCGAGGTGCTCGCCGGGCTGCGCGACCTCTTCGAGGACGCGGTGCGGCGCTACGAGGCGGCCAAGCAGGCGCAGAACGCGCTCGACTACCTCGATCTGGAGCTTGGCGCCGTGGACCTGCTGCGCGACCACCCGGCCGTGGCCGCCGGGGTCCGCGAGCGCTTCCGCCACCTCATGGTCGATGAGTCGCAGGACATCAACCCCGTACAGGCGGAGCTGATCGAGCTGATCGCCGGCGGAGCTGACGGTGGGCCGCGCCCCGCGCTCTTCCTCGTCGGCGACGCCCGGCAGTCGATCTACCGCTTCCGCGGGGCGGACGTGCACGGTTTCAGGGCGTTGCAGGACGACATCACCGGCTCGCGAGGGGGGCCGCTGTTGCCGCTCAGCCGCTCGTTCCGCAGCCACGACGCACTGGTGAGCCGCATCAACGAACTGTTCGGCGAGGTCTTCAAGGGGACCGAGCTGGACCTCGCGGCGCTGCCGCCGATGACCGGGCGCCCGAGCGACGCGCCGTCCGACGGCCCCCACCTCACGCTGACGCAGGTCGCGGGCGGGGCCTCCGGCTACCATCGGCGGCGCGTCGAGGCGGACGCCGTCGCCGGGGAGATCCGCGGGCTGCTCGACGAGAAGCGGCTCGTCTGGGACCGCCGCGACGACCGGATGCGCCCGGCGCGCCCGGGCGACATCGCGATCCTGCTGAGGCGCTTCTCCAACGTGCACGTCTTCCAGCAGGCCCTCGACCCGCACGGCGTAGCGGCTGCGACACCGAGCGGCACCGGCTTCTTCACGCGCCAGGAGGTGCTCGACTGCATCAACCTGCTGCGCTGGCTCGCAGAGCCGCAGGACGAGCTCGCGCTCAGCGGCGTGCTGCGCTCGCCTTTCTTCGCCCTCGCGGACGACACCTTGCTGGCGCTGCGCGGCGAGCGGGGGAGGCCGCTGCGGGCGGCGCTCGCCGATCCGCCCTCCGAGGTCGGGGGCGAAGACCGCACGCGCTGCGCCCACGCCTCCGAGACACTGGCCGAGCTGCGCCGCGCCGCAGCCTCCCTCCCGGCCGACGCGCTGCTCGAGCTGGCGCTCGAGCGCAGCGCCTTCGAGGCGTCGTGGGTGCCGCTCGCCGGCGGCGAGCAGGCCCGCGCGAACATCCGCAAGCTGCTGCGCATCGTCCGCACCCTGGCCGGGCACCCCCTTTCGGAGGTGGTCTCCTACCTGGAACAGCGCCGCGACGACCTCGACCCGCGCGAGGGACCGGCCACGCTCGACCGCCCCGACGCGGTGCAGCTGATGACGGTGCACGGCGCGAAGGGCCTCGAGTTCCCGATCGTCTTCGTGCCGGAGGCGCATCTCGCCTCGATCCGGTCGTGGGACGCCGTGCGCTGGTCTCGCCAGGACGGCGTCTCGGTGACTCTGACACCCGACGAGGACGACACGACGCGCCCCCGCCCCGGCTTCTACGCCCACCTCGCGCGGCGCGACGAGGAGGAGGACGCCGAGGAGCACCGGCGCCTGTTCTACGTCGCGGCGACGCGCGCGGGTGACTACCTCTATCTCTCCGGCGACGAGTCCCGAAGGGGCGGCAGCGGCTGGCTGCACGAGACGCTCGACGCGCACGAGGGCGGCGCGCTGCGTGAGATCGAGCTGCGCGAGCCACTGCCACCCGACACAAGCGCCCTCGCCCGGCGGCAACCGCCGCCCGTCCTGCGGCCTCCCGCGGCCTCCGAAGAGGAGGACTACGTCCCGCCGCTGCTGGAACGGCCGCCCGTGATCCCGCTGCGCGCGAGCACGCCGGTCACCGCGCTGCGCCCGCCGCAGACCGACCGGCAGCAATACGGGCGCGGCGACGGCCTGGCAGCGCTGCGCGGTACGGTCGTGCACCGCGCCCTCGAGGTCTCCGGCGGCGCGCCCGACTCTCTCGATGGTGCCGCGCTGGCCGAGATCGTCCGCGAGCAGAGCGAGCGCGCCCTCGACGACCCGACGGCGCGGGCACTGGCCGCCGAGGTCCGCGAGATGCTCGACCGCTACACGCGCTCGCCGGTCGCCGACGCGCTGGCCTCGCCGGACGTCGAGCGCTGGTTCGAGTTGCCCTTCGCCTGGGACTGGGACGGCGTGCCCGTCCACGGCAGCATCGACCTCGTCTACCGCGACCCGGCCGGCTGGCACGTGATCGACTTTAAGAGCGACCGCCTGGACGGCACCTCGGCGCAGCAGGCGGCAACCCACTACGCCGTCCAGATAGGCCTCTACCAGCGCGCCCTCGAGGCCGCCGTCGGCGCTCCGGCCAGCGCCGCCCTGCTCTTCCTGCGCAGCGGCGAGCTGGCAAGCCCACCCCCGGCCGAGGTCGAGGCCGCCCTCGCCGAGGCCCGCGAGCGCGTCGACGCCGGCGTGCTGCTCGAGCCCGCGGATGTCGGGTTCCTCGACGAGCCGGAGTAGTTGCTGGCCGTCACCCTGCGCGGGTTTCGGGAGGGAGGGGCGTTGCCGCCATGGGGTCGGTGCCGAGTTCCTTGCGTCCTTCGAGGTACACGTCGATGGAACAGCGGAACCGGCAGTGTGAGCGCGGTCCCATCGGGGCTGGCCCGTCTCTCTTGACAGTCAATGCCACTTTCGCGTACACAGGCCGTGACAGCCGTAAGAGCGAGCGCTCACTCCTCGCGCGTGAACGCGCTCTCGGCTGGAACCGGCGACGATTGGTATGGGGGGTCCACATGAGGTTCGGTATCTTCTATGAGCTGGCGGTTCCGAAACCCTGGACTCCCGAGAGCGAGCTCGAGGTCTATCAGACATCGCTGGAGCAGGTGCGGCTCGCCGACGAGCTGGGGTTCGACTCCGTCTGGGCCGTCGAGCACCACTTCCTCGAGGAGTACTCGCACTGCTCCGCCTCGGACGTCTTCCTCACGGCGTGCGCGGCACAGACGAAGAACATTCGGATCGGCTTCGGGATCCGCCTGCTGCTCCCGCCGTTCAACCACCCGGTCCGCACGGCGGAGACCGCCGCGGCGATCGACCTGATCAGCAACGGACGCCTGGAGTTCGGCACCGGCCGCTCGCAGACGTGGAACGAGCTGGGCGGCTTCAACTGCGACCCCGACGACACCAAGGACATGTGGGCGGAGGCCGTCGAGGCGATCCCGAAGATGTGGAAAGAGGAGTACTTTTCCTGGGACGGCAAGTACTTCAACGTGCCGCCCCGCAACGTCCTCCCGAAGCCCCTGCAGAAGCCGCACCCCCCGATGTGGGTGGCGGTCAGCAGTCCCGAAACGGCCATCCAGGCGGGTGAGCGCGGCCTGGGCATGCTGGGAGTGAGCGGAGCGGCGCCCGAGGAGCAGGCGAAGCGGATCAAGACCTACCGCGACCTGATCAGGAACTGCGAGCCGATCGGCGACTTCGTGAACGAGCGGGTCGGGACGCTGAACTGGCTCCACTGCTCCGAGGATCCGGACGAGGCGGCGATGTACGGCCAGCAGCTGGTGCAGGGCTTCAACACGCTCAACGCGCACTTCGTCGCGATCCGGCAGGTCTACCCGACGCGCGTCTACCGCGCGCCCGGCGGCGGCGCCAGGGCGCGCCGCGACCGGCGCGGGGCCGCGTCGCAGCGCGCCGAGGCGGCGAAGCGGCCGGCGGGCGGCGCTGTCGCCTCGGCGAGTCAGGCGGGCACGTTCCGGCGGGACGATCTGGCGATCGGGACGCCCGACCAGATCATCAAGAACATGAAGCGCTGGGAGGAGATGGGCGTCGACCTGGTGACCTGCCTCGTCAGCGTCGGTACGCTCGTGCCGCAGGAGAAGATCCTGAAGTCGCTCAAGCTCTTCGCCGAGGAGGTGATCCCGGCGTTCGACAAGGGCGACGCGGAGCCGAAGCCGTACGATCCCCGCGCGCAGGCGGCTACGAATGGCCGCGCGGGGAGCAAGGCCGAGAAGGCCGCGGCGGCATCGTAGGCGCCACCGCGAGGACGCCGCAGGAAGGACCCGGCAATGCCTGAGTACGGTCAGCTCGGCGTGGACAAGATCCCGTTTACGACGCCGTTCATGGCGCCGCTCTATCCCGCGCCTCCCTGGAAGTTCGAGGACAGCGAGATCCTGCTGATGAGCTACGAGATCGACAAGGATCTCGCCGAGAGCTCCCTCCCGCCCGCGCTCTCCCGCTCCTACCCGCCGTACGGCCACATCATGGTGTCGCACTGTCCGTCGAGTCCGGTCGGTCCGTTCAGCCACGCCACGCAGATGGTCGTCTGCCGCTGGCGGACCACCGCGCGGGCGTTTCCGCTGCTGACCATTGTCAGTACGGAGGCGGCCTGTGCGGCGTTCCGCGAGTTCTGGGCCTTCCCGGCGAAGCTCGGCGACGTGAGCCTGGAGCGAAACGGCGACGGCGTCAGCGCATCGATCGCGCGAGGCGGTCAGGCGCTTGCGAATGTGCGCGTGACTGACCTCGAGGAGGTAACCGCGGGCGAGATGCGCTACGACCCGATGATGAACCCGCGGATTGTGCGGGCCGCCCGGGAGGAAGACGAGCCGCCCGTACTCGAACTCGATCAGATCGACCCCGACTACACGTACAAGCAGACGTGGCGCGGGCAAGGGGATGTCGAGTTCCCGGCAGCGTCCGACGACGACCCCTGGCATCTGATGGAGAATCGCAACCACATCGCAACGACGTTCGCGGTCTGCGACACGGAGCTCGGATTCGCGCGCTACGTCGTGGCGTACGACGAACCCTGATCCCGATTCACCGCTGAAGGCCTGATCAGGGCTAGCCTGCGGCGCGGGCTAGTCGTTCAGGTGGTCCAGTCCTCGCCGCAGCAACGTGAAGGCCTCGTCCAGGAGGTCGGCGGGCCGGTCCACGCCTCCGGCGTAGAGCCACCTCCGGCGCATCGCCCGGATCGAGCCGACGACGGCGCCCGCCGCGAGCTGCGCGCGTGGGTCCTCCGGGGAGAGTCCGTACTCCTCGGCGATGACCGGCGCCAGGATGTCCTCGCGTTGCGCATCAAGGGCGGCCATCCGGGCCGAGAGTGCCGGCACTTCGAGGAGGAGCCTGCCGACCCGCACGTCGTAGTGCGGATGCTCGTAGCCCATGACGCGCAGGACATCCCGGGAAGCCCGCCGCACCCGATCGACCAGGGTTTCGCCCGGAAGCCGGGTCGTGAGCGACTCGCGGTAGGTCTCCGTGAGTTCGTCACTGTCGAAGAAGATGACGTCCTCCTTGGACTTGAAGTAGCGGAAGAACGTGCGCGCGGAGACATCGGCCTGGCTGGCGATCTCCTCGACGGTCGTCTCGTCGTAGCCTCGCTCCGAGAAGAGGCGGATGGCCGCGCGCGCGAGCGCCTCGCGGGTTCGCAGCTTCTTCTGCTCACGCAGCGAGGTGGGCCTCGGCGGATCCGCCGTCCTGAGTCCGGGTGATGCCATCACGCTCTCCACGTCCGCGACGCACAGCGGTCTGTTAGGATTTTGTCACTCGCTGTCAAGTGGCGGCCGACTAGCCACCGCGAGCCGCCGTCTTGCTTGACATCGACGAGCGCGATCAGGTACACGGAAGCCCGCTCCACACGAGCGAGCGCTCACTCCTGTTCCCCGCGTTCGAGGAGGGTCCGAATGGGTGCACCTGGGCAGATTCTTGCCGGCCTGAGGGCTATCGATCTGACGACGAACGTGGCCGGTCCGGTTGCCGCGCGCCTCTTCGGCGAACTCGGGGCGGACGTGGTCCACGTCGAGCCGCCGCACGGCGACGACGGACGCAACTCGACCACCGCGTTCCTTGGACGCGAAGGCGTATTCCACTCCGTCGGGAACCGCAACAAGCGCGGCGTGGTGATCGACCTCAAGACCGAGCGCGGGTGCGAGGTCATGAAGCGGCTGCTACAGCAGGCCGACTTCTTCGTCGAGAACATGACGAAGGGAACGCTGGACGATCTGGGCCTGGATTGGACGACACTCCACGCTCTCAACCCGCGGCTCATCCAGGTTTCGATCACCGGCTGGGGTCAGAGCGGCCCGCTCGCGTACGAGCCGGGATACGACGTCCTCGTGCAGGCCTTCACCGGGGCCGTGCGGGTGGAGAACGGGGAGTTCCGCGCGCTCGGCGGGCTGCGGGGAGACCCGACGGCGCCGCTGCTCGGGGCCTTTGCCGCCATGGGCGCGCTCTACGAGCGGGAGCGGACGGGACTCGGCTCGCTGATCACCACCTCGGTGCTCCAGGGCGCCATCCACATGGCCGGCGCGGGGATGGTGATCGCGCACGACGAGCCTCCGAAGGACGACACTGGCCGTGGCCCCATGGGCGGGCTGGGAGGCCTCGGCCCGTTCTGGGCGGCCGACGGCAAAGGCGTCTTCCTCTGCGCCTGGAACGACCGCCAGTTCGTCGACCTCTGCGACCTCGCGGGCTTCCCCGAGGTCGGCGCGGACCCGGCGTACGCCACCCGCTTCCTCAGGTCCGGAGAGAGCGGCGCGCGGCTGAACGCCCTCTTTGCGCAGTGGGTCGGTTCGAAAGACCGCGACGAGATCGTCGAGGAGATGCGGGCGAGGCGGATCCCGGTCTCGCCCGTCAATCAGAGCCTTGACGAGCTGCAGGACGATCCGCACGTCCTCGAGAACGACCTCATCACAGCGCTCGATCACCCGACGAAGGGGCGGCTGAGCATGATCGGCGCGATGTACGAGATCGACGGCGATCGCCCGGACTACGATCCGGCGCCACTGCTGGGGGAGCACACCGACGCAGTGCTCGCGGACTACGGCTACTCGCCGGAGCAGATTGCCGAGCTGCGTGAGTGTGGCGCGGTGGCATGAGGGAGCGTTGCGCCGTCCGTAGCCCGGTCCCAGCGTGATCGGCAGCTAGCGTCCCGCCGCGGCAGCGCACAACCGGGAGTGGCGACCATGGCCGAAGCTGAGCCGGCGCGGCCGCAACGGCCCAGGCGCGTCCTCGTCGAGAAGGGCGTCACGGTCCCGCTCCGCGACGGCGTCAAGACCTACGGAGATCTCTACCGCCCGCTCGGGATCGGCCGCGTGCCCGCGGTGGTCCAGCGCACTCCCTACAACAAGGAGGCCTCCGGCGGCGGAGGCGGCGGCGCGTTGTCCGCCCTCAAGACGGCGGAGCGGGGCTACGCCGTGCTCGTCGTGGACACGCGTGGACGCGCGTCCTCCGAGGGCGAGTTCCGGCCGTTCGAGACGGAAGGTCCGGACGGCTACGACACGGTGGAGTGGGCCGCCGCGCAACCGTGGTGCGACGGGAACGTCGCGCTTTATGGAGGCTCCTACGGCGCCACCACGGCTCTGCTGGGAGCCCGCGAGCGGCCGCCGTCGCTGCGCTGCGTGATTGCCACCAGCACCTCGGATGACTACTACAACGGCTGGATCTTCAGCGGCGGGGCCTTCCAGCTC
This sequence comes from Dehalococcoidia bacterium, assembly GCA_965207415.1. Classification (GTDB taxonomy): domain Bacteria; phylum Chloroflexota; class Dehalococcoidia; order UBA2979; family UBA2979; genus VXMT01. The sequence continues at coordinate 931,196 of CBDBMD010000003.1, read as the reverse complement.
GGCTTCGCGTCCACCTGGACGATGACGCTTGCCTCGACCAGCCTCGTCCTCCGCCCCGGCTACGCGAGCGGCGTTACACCCGAGCAGCGCCAGGAGCTGATGCGCACGATCCGGGAGGGGCTCGACCCGCTCTGGACGCTGCCGCTCTCGCAGTTCCCGGGCATCTCGGCCGCCAACGTCGCGCCGTGGTGGGCGACGTGGCTGGAGCATGAGCGGCGGGACGGCTACTGGGCGGACGTGGCCCCGAGGCGCGACTACGGCGCGTTCCAGGTGCCGATCATGCATGTGGGCGGCTGGTTCGACATCTTCGGGTCCGGCGTGGTCAGGAACTACGCAGGCATCACCGGCGCCGGACGGACAGACCAGCAGCTCGTCGTCGGGCCATGGGGGCATACCGACTCGGGCTCCACGCTGGGCGAGCTGGCGTTCGGGCCCACCGGCAGCCGGGACGCCTCCGGCGTCCTCGCCGAGTACAACCGCTTCCTCGACCGGCACCTGCGAGGGCGAGGCGAACCCGCCGCCCCGAACGCGACCCCCGTGCGCTACTTCCTCATGGGCGCCAACGAGTGGCGACTCGACAGCTCGTGGCCTCCCGCCGAGGCTCGCCCGGCGAGGCTCTACCTGCACAGCAGCGGGAAGGCGAACACGCTGCACGGCGACGGTGCGCTGCTGGAGGCGCCTCCGGCGGGCGGGGCGAGCGCAGATCGCTACCGCTACGACCCGGACGACCCCGTCCCGACCCACGGCGGGCCGGTCGTCCTGATGGGGATCGGGCCCGCGGGCCCGCGCGATCAGCGCGAACTCGAGGCGCGGGAGGACGTGCTCTGCTACACGACGCCTCCACTGACGGCGCCGCTGACCATCGCCGGCAGCGTGCGCGTCAACCTCTGGGCGGCGTCGGACTGCCCGGACACCGACTGGACCGCGAAGCTGGTCGACGTGCTGCCCGACGGGCGGGCGGTGAGCCTCTGCGACGACGTGATTCGCGCGCGCTTCCGGCGTTCGCTGGAGCATCCCGAGCTGCTCGAACCGGGCAAGCCCGAGCAGTACGAGATCCCGCTCGGCCACCTGGCGCACCAGTTCCTCGCCGGGCACCAGGTCCGGCTGGAAGTTTCCAGCTCGAACTTCCCTCGGTTCGACCGGAACCCGAATACGGGAGAACCACTGGGGACGGCGTCGGCGACGAGGATCGCCACGCAGCACGTGCTGCACGACGAGTCGCACCCGTCGTTCCTGGAGTTCGACGCCCTCGACGCGTGACGCGCGCCAGGCCGTCCTACCGGCCGAAGTCCTCGATGAGCGCGGCGAGGGCGTCGGGGCGCTCGAAGTCGAGGAAGTGGCCGCCGTCCTCGACAACGTGCAGGGTCGCGTTGGGAGCCGCCTCGGTGAACTGCCTCGCACAGTCGAGCGGGACGATCGTGTCGTGGGCGCCCCACACGACCAGCGTCGGCGTGTTGACGCCGCGCATGAGCACGGGCAGCGCGTCGTTGAACATCCACGGCTTCCAGGTCACGCGCATCGTCATCTCGCGTCCGCCGTAGAGCAGCATGCGGGTCTCGCGCGGCGGGTCGTCTCCGAAGTAGCGGTCGAACTCGGCCTCGTCGTGGAACCCGCTGCGCACGTAGTCGATGTAGTCCACCACCAGTTGATCCACGATCTCGCCCTCACGGGGGCGGATCCCGGTGGCGCCCACCAGCACCAGGCTGGCGAGGCGGCGCTGGTTCATCGTCGCGAGTTCGGCCGCCACCCAGCCGCCGAAGCCGCACCCGACGAGCGTGACGCGCTCGAGGCCCAGGCTCTCCATCCAGAGTTCCACCAGGATCGCGAGGTCACGCACGTTCCGCGCCCAGTCCGGGCGGTCGGACTCACCCCAGCCGGGCAGGTCCGGGACGTGGACGCTGAAGCGCTCGGCAAGGCGCTCGTAGAGCGGGAGCCAGCCGTGATTGCTCATCGAGTGGTGCAGCACCACCAGCGGCTCTCCCGTGCCCTTCTGCAGGTAGGACAGGTTCCCGCCACACACCTCGATCGCTGCGGCAGGAGGGTGGGCCAGCCCCGTATGCATGTTCGTGGTCATCTCTGTCGTCCCCTTCCACCGCTCCGGTTCATGGGCGCCGGCGTTGCCTCAGGCTCGCTCGCAAAACTTGACGACCCGGCGAAGCGTATGGTAAGTGAGCGCTTGCCCAGCCATGACGGGTGTGGTGGAGCGACCTTCGAGCTCCCCGGCACCGCTCCCCAGCGGGATGTGACTATGTCAAAGATGTCAAGACAGACGGCAATCGTCGGCGCAGGCCGCACCACCGGCTTCAACGTCGAAGAGCACACCGTCGCCGAACTCCTCGCCCAGGCCGCGAAGATGGCGATCGAGGACGCCGGCCTGAACAAGAGCGACATCGACGGCATCATCACCACCCAGGTCGCCGGCTTCGGGTCCGACCCCAGGCTCCAGTACCGCTTCGCCGAGTACCTGGGCTTCGGAGCCTACTCGAAGGTGATCGACCTGCCGCACACGGGCGGGATGAGCAGCGGTTACGCCAACAACCAGGCGCGCTGGTACCTGCAGCAGGGCCTCGCCAACTACGTCATGGTGCTGGACGGCGGCAACTGGCGTGAGCAATACCTCGGCCGTGGCAGGGATATGGGCGCGGCCGTCCGGCCCTACCGCGAGTCGATGCGCAGCCCCCACCCCTTCGACTGGGAGATGCCCTACGGGACGGGCGGCGCCTACTCGATCTACGCGCCCGTCGGCGCCCGCCACATGTACGAGTTCGGGACGACCAGCGAACAGCTGGCAGCCATCGCCGTCGCCTGCCGGAAGCACGCCACGATGAACGAGCGAGCCTGCCTGCGCGATCCGATCACGATCGAGGATGTCCTGAACTCGCGCTGGATCAGCTGGCCGCACCACCTGCTTGACTGCGCCTACATCGCCCCGGGCACCGCCACCGCCTACATCGTGACCTCGGCGGATCGGGCGTACGACAGCCCGAAGCCTCCGGTCTGGATCCTCGGGGCCGGTCACGGCATGTCCTACTACCACGTCGGCAACCTCTGCACCCCGTCGCCCGAGGGCTACGACATCGTGCGCACGGTCGGCAAGATGGCCGGCGACCAGGCCTTCGGCGAGGCCGGCGTCTCGCGCAGCGACATCGACTGCCTCCAGGTCTACGACAGCTTCACGACCACGGCCCTGCTCGCGATCGAGGACTTCGGGTTCTGCGAGAAGGGTGAGGGCGGCCCCTTCGCCGAGGGCGGCCGCCTCGAGCTCGGCGGCGAGCTCCCCCTCAACACCCACGGCGGCCTGCTCTCAGAGGGGCAGCCCGGCAACGGGACGCTGTTCGTGATGTACGAGGGCATCTCGCAGGCGCGCGGCGAGGCGGGCGAGCGGCAGGCGGCGGAGAAGCCGATGGTCTGCATCGGCGGCGCCTCGGGCGTCGCCTCCAACTTCGGCTGCACGATCCTGCAGGGAGAGTAGCCGTGGCCGAGTACAACCGACCGGTACCCGGCGTCACGCCCGACTCGAAGGAGTACTGGGAGGGCTGTCGCCGGCACGAGTTGCTGATCCAGCGCTGTAGCGACTGCGGCTACCACCGCTTCTATCCCGGCCCGATCTGCCAGGCGTTTGACTGCCTCTCGATGGACTTCGACTGGGTGCAGTCCCGCGGCAAGGGCACGGTCTACACACTGACGGTCGTGGCGCGGGCGCCGAACGAGATGTGGGCCGACCTCGCGCCCTACGCCCTCGTCCTGATCGAGCTGGACGAGGGCCCCGTGATGTTCAGCCGGGCCGTCGACATCCCCGCCTTCGACGTGAAGATCGGGATGCGGATGGAGGTCGTCTTCGAGGACCTGACGGACGAGGTGACATTGCCCTTCTTCCGGCCCATCGCGGAGCCGGAGGCCTGATGTTGAGGAGCGCGGCATGATCGAGACACTTTCGAGAGAGGCCGCCATCATCGGCATCGGCAGCACCGAGATGCGCAATCCCGACGGGCGCTCCGGGATGAGCCTCTACATGGAGGCAATCAAGCGGGCCATGGAGGAAGCCCAGCTCACGAAGAGCGACATCGACGGCTTCCTCGTCTATCCGCCCAACGGCAGCATGCGCTTCCACACCGAGCTGACCGAGCAGCTGGGGAGCGCCAACTTCGGGAAGAGCCTCTGCGACTTCCCGCTGGTCGGCGGCCTGATGGTGGGTCTGGCCGTCAACAAGGCCCGCTCGGCCGTGTTCCACGACCAGTGCAAGAACGTCATCGTGGTCGGCGGCGGGACCTGGCGGTCGTCCTCGCACCGCACACCGATCGGCCTCTCCGGGGTCGACCTCTCCGAGTCCATCTACCACAGCCGCGAGCCGATCTCGATGGAGTACGAGTTCCCCTACGGTCTGCACCTGCCGGCACTGGCCGCGCTGGTGACGCAGCGGCACATGCACGACTTCGGCACCACCAGCGAGCAGCTGGCGGCCATCGCCGTGGCGGCCCGCAAGCACGCCGCGCTCAACGAGCGGGCCCTGCTCCGCACGCCGATCACCATCGACGACGTGCTGAGTTCGAGGACGATCGCCGAGCCGCTCCACCTGCTCGACTGCTCCTACATCGCGGACGGCGCCTCCGCCTTCATCGTCACCTCGGCGGAGCGCGCACGCGATGCCGTCCAGAAGCCGGTCTGGGTCCTCGGTTCCGGCCAGGCGCAGTCCTTCCAGCACATGGGTCACCTCTGCCGCGGGTCGGACAGCGAGTTCGACCTCGTGCGCACGGTGGGGAGGGTCGCCGCCGAGCAGGCGTTCACGCAGGCCGGACTCGGCCCGGAGGACGTGGACGTCGCCGAGTTGAACGACTCCTTCACGACCACCGTGCTGCTCCAGCTCGAGGACTACGGCTTCTGCGGGAAGGGCGAGGCCGGCGACTTCGTCGCCGACGGCCGTCTCGAACTCGGGGGCGCGCTCCCCCTCAACACCCACGGCGGCCTGCTCTCCGAGGGCGACAACGGCCTCGGGAACTCGATTCCCGCCCTCATCGAGGCGGTCACACAACTTCGCGGTGACGCCGGCGATCGCCAGGTCGAGGGCGCCGAGGTGGCAATGGTGAGCGGCGTCTCCGAGAGCCTGTCCAGCTACAGCGTCGCGCTGCTTGGGAGGAACTAACGGTGGCCGACCTCGCGAAGCCGCTTCCCCAGTTCACGCCTGGCTCCGAGCCGTACTGGGATGCCCTGAACAATCACGAGCTGCGCCTGCAGCGCTGCGACGCCTGCGGGACGTTCCGCTTCTACCCGAGCCCCATGTGCCACGCGCCGGACTGCATGTCGCTGGACTACGACTGGGCCGAAGTGAGCGGCAGGGGCGAGGTCTACACGCACACCGTCGTGCATCGCCCGGTCAGCGAGGCCTGGGTTGACGACACGCCCTACGTGATCGCGATGATCAAGCTGGACGAGGGCCCCGTCATGATGAGCAACGTCGTCGAGTGCGAGCCCGGCGACGTGCGGATCGGGCTGCCCGTGGAGGTGGTCTTCGAGGACCTCGCGGACGGCGTCACGCTACCCTACTTCCGCCCAGCGAGTTGATGAGGGCCGGAACCCACAGCGTCCGCGGCCCTGCGGGGCCGGCGGCCCCGGGCCCGGGATCTCCGTGCGCGGACCCCAGTACCGCACGCGGCTCCGGGTGGTGCGCATGACGAGCGGCGAAGGGAGCCCTGCCATGGCGCCAGGTCCCCTCCATGGCGTGAGGGTGCTCGAGTTCTCGCAGATCATCGCCGGGCCGTTGGCGGGCGTTCTGCTGTCCGACCTCGGCGCCGAGGTCGTCAAGGTCGAGCCGCCCGGAGGAGCGGGGCGGGCCCCGGCGGGTGCGCCCCCCGGGATGAGCAAGATGTTCCAGTTCCTCAACCGGGGCAAGCAAAGCCTCGTGGTGAACCTCGGGCACGCTGAGGGCCGCGAGCTGATCCACCGCATCGTCCCTTCCTTCGACGTCGTGATCATCAACTTCCGGCCGGAGGTGATCCGCCGCCTGGAGATCGACTACGAGACCCTCTCCCGGTTCCGGCCAGACCTGATCTACGCGCAGATCTCGGGCTTCGGGAGCCACGGGCCGCGCGTGGACGAGCCGCTGATCGATATGGTCGCGCAGGCCTACTCCGGCTACATGGCCGAGCTGGGCGTCATCGATGAGTTCGGCGGACCGATGGGCACGCACGGCGGAACGATCGACGCCGCTACGGCGCTCTCGACGGTGGTCGGGGTCAACTCCGCGCTCTACCACCGCGCCCAGTCCGGTGAGGGCCAGTTCATCGACGTCGCCTTGCTGCGCTCAGCGATGGTCCTGATCGGCGCGCTGCTCTCCCAGGAGCCCGCGGGCGCCGACCCGCGGGTCGCGGAGGCGCACGAGGGCTACGCGCGGGGCGACGACTACGCCTCGATACTGCGCGCCTACAAGGCGACGCGCCCGCCGCCCGGACGCCCGAGCGACGAGCGCAGAGCGCCCTCCTCAGCGCAGCCTCCGGCCGACGATCCGACCCCGGACAACCGGGTCGTCGTCGCGCACTCCTCGATTCGCGGGCCGTTCCTCGCCGGCTACATGGCGAAGGACGGGCCGATCTTCATCGGCGCGTATACGCCGGTGATGCGCGCCCTCGCTCGCGAGGCGCTCGACATCCCCGACGACGGGAGCGACGAGCCGGGCGCCGACCCGTTCTCCCCGGACGTGCGGGCGCGGGTCGCGAGGACCCGGCAGCTGCTTGTCGAGAAGGTGCGCAGTCGCACCGTCGCCGAGATCGTGCGCGAGCTGCTCGACGCCGGCGTGCCGGTCGGGCCGGTCTACCTCCCGGGTGAGGTGGCCGACGACCCGCAGGCCGCAGAGCTGATGGTGGAGATCGAGGACGAGTTGACCGGCCCGCAGCGGCAGCTGGGTGGCATCCTCGAGATGTCGAAGTCCACGGTTCGGCCCGCCGGTCCGGCGCCTCCCCTCGGGGGTCACACGGACGAGGTGCTGCGTGGAGCGGGACTCTCCGAGGACGAAATCGCCGGACTGCGCGCAGCGGGCGCCGTCGCCTAGCGTCGGCTGCGCGGACCTGTTCGTGCCGCTCGCGCCCTAGTCCACTCCCTCGATCGAGTCGGCATAGGAGAACGGGCCGATCGGGCCGGGGGTCAGCGCGATCTTCGGGAGCACGTGCTCGGCCATCAACTCCATTTGGTGCAGCAGGTTCCCGACCTGGTCGAGGTCACGGTAGCGGTAGGCGCCGGGGCGGATCCCGATGTGGTCGACGCCCACCTCGGCGCAATCGCGGATCGTCTGCACGAGATCGTCGACGTGGACGACGGGGTAGGTCGACTTGTAGCTCAGCTCGCCTTCCTTGACCAGACCGCGAGCCACCTCGCCCTCTTCCTCATCATTATGACGGTCGGTGATCTGGCACTGGATCGTGATCGCGACGTAGGGCTTGCCCGTGCGGCCGTAGCGGTCCCAGTACTTCTGCAGCTCCTCGAGGTCCCGCGCCAGGCGCTGGGTGCCCGTGAGCTCCTCCGCGTCCCAGGGGAAGATCGGTTTCCCGGCAAAGATCGAGGGCTGCTCGCCGATCGGCCCGAAGCGGGTCGAGGGGGTGTTGAGCGCGCCGACGCCGGGCAGGTAGCCCTGGCAGTACTCCCCGATGCGCCGGAACGGGCGCGGTCCGCGCCCGCCGTAGATGATCGGCGGATGGGGCTCCTGCGTGGGCCGGACCATGATGGTCATCTCATCGAAGCTGGCGTACTTGCCGTGGAAGCTCGCGACGCGGTTCTTCCAGAGCGCGATCATGCACTTCAGGTACTCGTCGGTCATCGCCGTGCGTTCGTCGAACGGCTGACCCATGGCCTCGGACGCCTCGATGATGTGCCCGCTGCCGGCGCCGATCAGCAGCCGGCCGTGCGTGAGGTGGTCGATGGTCGCGAGCACCTGGGCCTGCTGGATCGGCGGGCGCCAGGGGATGACCGCGACGGCCTGGCTGAAGTAGGGGTGATAGTCGATCGCGTCGCAGGCGCCGGCGAAGTATGAGCACGCCGTCCAGACATCCATCGTCCCGGTGCCGTAGCCGACGGCCTGCGTGGGGGTGAGGATGATGTGGTCGACGAGCCACAGGGACTCGAGGTTCATCGCCTTGGCCTGCTCCAGCACGCGGAAGGCCGGCTCCCCCCGGAACCAGCGGGCGTACTGCGGGATGGCGAGGCCAATCTTCACCGGCGGCCTCCTCTCTCGAACCGGGTCGCACAACGCGCAGAGTGTCAGATTACCGCGTCGGGCCCCGGCGCACGGCGGCTCGAACGCACTCACCGAGGGGTGGAAGCGCGGGCCGGCCACGGTGCGAATCTTCTCGCCAAGTGAGCGATCGCTCACTTGTCGCTAACGTAGCAACGACCGTATGATCCCGTCAATCTCAGAGGGTTCCCAGCGGCGAGGAGAAGCACGCAGTGGTAGTACCCGCGAAGGTGGCGGATGAGGCTCTGCTGGCCGGTCGACGGCAACAGATCGTGTCGACTGCGACCGGCGTAATGCTCGAAAAGGGGTTCCATCGCACGTCGATCCGCGACATCGCCGCGGCTGCCGACATCACGATGGGCACGCTGTATCTCTACATCTCCCGCAAGGAGGACGTGCTCTACCTGATCGCCTCCGCGATCATGGAGGATCTCTCGGACGGCCTGCTCGCGGTCGAGCCGCGCGAGACGCCCCTGGATACGCTGCGCGCCGCGGCGGAGCACTTCTTCAACGCCGTTGCGGGACTGCGCCGCGAGGTCGCCCTGCTCTACCGCGAGTCGGCTTCGATGCTGCCCGAGCACCTCGAGGTGTTGAAGCAGAGCGAGTTGCGGGAGCGCGACTTCTTGGCCGAGATCATCCGGCAGGGTGTCGCCGAGGGGCAGTTCCGGGCGGTCAACCCGGAGCTGGTCGCCCACAACATCATCATGCTGGCGCACATGTGGGCGCTGAAGGGCTGGGCGCTGAAGGACACGTTCGACGTCTCGTCCTACTTCACCGCGCAGTTCGACCTGATCCTCGCCGACGTGCTGCCCGAGCGGCGTGAGCGGGCCGGGGTTGCGTAGCGAGTCTCAGACACGCCGGATTGCACGCTGAGGCCGGCGATTCGCCGGCCTCCTTGCTGTTCAGCTCGCTCCCGCAAGCTCCCACTGGACGAGCGTGTAGCCGTCGTCCTCGTGGTCCTCGAAGACCGCGGCGACCTCCGCGCCGGTCCGCACCTCCTGGTGCGGATCCCCGAGCAGGTTGCCGACCATCCGGACGTTGCCCGCCTCGGGCAGCTCGACGAGGACGACGAGGTAGGGGACGCCCTCGATGAGGGCGGGGTGGACCGGGTGCCAGACGCGCTCCCAGGCGAAGATCGTGCCACTGGCCGGAACCGGGCTCCATCCCAGATCAAAGGACTGGCAGGACCCGCAGATCCACTCCGGCTCCCACTGGAAGGCCCCGCAGGCCTCGCACTGCTGGACCACCAGTTCGTGCCGGCGCGTCGCCTCCCAGTACGGGGCGTCCATCCCGTCGGGAGTGGGCGCCGGTTGGGGAACCCCGTCCGGGAGGTAGTAGGGGCCTGGCCGCTGCTCGGTCATGGGTGCCTCCCCTTGCGCAACGATCAGCCGTGGACGATCAGACTGCTGACGGGGGCCGTGACAGGTCCGCCAGCCACCAGAGCGATCTCGGCGCCATCCACCTGGGAGGTCGACGTTCCGCGCACCTGGCGGACCGCCTCGTTCACGAGTTCGAGTCCGTGCATGTAGCACTCGGCGAGGTTCCCGCCGCTCGTGTTCAGCGGGAGGCCGCCGTCCGGCCAGGTCAGATTGGCCTCGGTACAGAACTCCTGGACCTCATCGGGCTCGCAGAGACCGTGATCGACCATGCTCAGCATCGTCCCGCCCGTGAAGTTCTCGTAGACCTGCGCGACATCCACGTCCTCCGGGCTGATCCCGGCCATCTCGAAGAGCCGCCGCGCGACGGGCTTGAAGTTCGCGCTCGGGTAGTCGGGCGCGTTGTGCGTTGGCAGCGAGAAGCGGGCGTCCGAGCCCTGCGCCGCACCCATCACCCAGGCGGGCTTCTGCTGCAGGTCCCGCGCCCGCTCGGCCGTGGTCAGGATCACCGCGGCGGCGCCGTCGTTCTCCTGGCAGCAGTCGAAGAGGTGGAACGGCTCGACGATCCAGCGTGACTGGTCATAGTCCTCGCGCGTGAGCGGCCGGCCGTACATCACCGCCCGAGGATTGCGCTGGGCGTGAGCGTACGAGGCGAGCGAGATCGCGGCGAGCGCGTCCTGCGTGACGCCGTGCTCGTGCATGAAGCGCTGCGTGCGCAGCGCGATCTGCTGCGCGGGCGTCATCAGGCCGTAGGGATTGACGTAGGCCGCGACGCCGGAGACGGGGCCGGATGCGTGCGACTGCCCGAAGCGGCCGAACTGCCCCTGCGCCAGCGCCCGGTACGCAACGACGTACTTCGCGTAGCCCGCGACGAGCGCCGCGGCCGCGTTGCCGACCGCGCCGCAGACGCCGCCCCCGCCTCCACCCCAGAACATGTTGGTGAACGCGACGTCGCGCATCCCGAGCGCGCTCGCGATTCTCACGGGGTCGTTGCGGTCGTTGCTGTAGGAGGCGAAGCCATCGATCTCGTGGACGTCGATGCCGGCGTCGTCCGCCGCCTTGAGTACCGCCTCGCAGGCCAGCACGAACTCGGGGACCGGCGAGGTGCCTCGCTTGTAGTACGTCGTCTCGCCGATTCCGACGATGGCGACCTGATCCTTGACGGTGTACGTGGAAGCTGCAGGTGAGGGGCTCACTGACTCGTCCTTCGCGTGGTCGAGGCGCGAGACCTGTGCGGGCGCACGCTCAGCGCCTCAGCGTTCTATCACGATCGGTTGCCGGGCGGCAACGCCGGACTCCCGCCCGAGGCCCCCAGCGACAGCTCCGCGCGGCCCGTCGCCGCGCTTGACAGGCCGGCCTTGCGCCGTGTACGAACGGGAAAGTAAGCGAGTGCTCGCTCGCTCTCCACCGTGCGAGCCGGGGAGCGCCCGCGTGGAGCGCACCGTAGGTGGCGCTGCCCCGCTCCAGCCCCGGTTGAGCGCCCTTGTGTGGACGCTCCCCTGGCCACGCGAGCGGAGGGCCGGCGCAGCGCGCTGACAGGAAGTCCCGGGAGGTTGAAGAGGCGGGAGGAGCGAAGATGACCGCAGCACCCCCGATCGGTCCCATGAGCGGCGTCAAGATCGTCGATTTGACGACGAATATCGCCGGACCGCTGTCCGCGCGCCTGCTTGCCGAGCTGGGCGCGGACGTGATCCACATCGAACCCCCATGGGGCGATGACGGGCGCAACTCCACCACGCCCTTCCTCGGCCGCGAGGGCACGCTGTACTCGACCTGCAACCGCAGCAAGCGCGGCGTCGTCATCGACGTGAAGACGGCCGGCGGGCAGACCGTGCTGAAGCGGTTGCTGCAGGACACCGACATCTTCATCGAGGCGACCGTCCCCGGCGCGCTCGAGGGGCTCGGGCTCGGGTACGAGGAGCTGAAGAAGGTCAATCCCCGGTTGGTGCAGGTCACGGTCAGCGGCTGGGGCACACAGGGTCCGCTGGCCACCGAGCCCGGCTACGCCGTGCTCGCCGCGGCCTACAGCGGCGCAGTCCGCCCCCCGCAACGTGAGGACGAAGTCCCGGAACTGAAGGGCGGCGGCCCCGATCCCACCGCGGCGCTGCTCGCGACCATCGGTGCGATGTCGGGTCTGCGGAAGCGCGAGCTCACGGGGGAAGGCTCCCTGGTGACCACGTCGATCTTCCATGCGGCGATGCACCTCGTGGGGGCGTTCCGCGTCATCGCCGAGGAGGACGACACGCCGCCAACGGCTCCCCGAGGCGATGGCCTCGCCGGGCTGGGCGGGCTGGGCGTCTTCCAGACCGCAGACGGTGGCTGGATCTACCTCAGCGCCTGGAACGACAAGCAGTTCAAGCGGCTCTGCGAGCTCGCCGACCTCGCGTACCTCGGCGAGAGCCCCGAGTACGCCACGAGGCTCCAGCGCTCCATCCACGGCGCCGAGGTGAACGAGCTGCTCGGCCACTGGATCTCCACGATGCAACTCGACGACCTCGTGGAGCTGCTCGCCCACAACAAGGTACCGGCGTCACCGATGCGCATGAGCGTCGAGGAGCTCTTCGACGATCCCCAGGTCACCGGGAACGAGATGTACAAGGCGGTCGAGCACCCCACGAAGGGCCGGCTCTGGCAACTGCGGGGGATGCTGGAAGTCGACGGTGACCACGGGCGCATGGACCCCGCGCCGCTCTTCGGCGAGCACACGGACGAGGTGCTGACGGAGCTTGGCTACAGCGGAGAGGAAGTCTCGGCGCTGCGCGAGGCCGGGGCGGTCGCCTGAGCGACCACCATTGCTGAGTCTGACCTGAGGAACGGAGTTTCGGATGTTCATCGGCAAGTTCGTGGAGCGCGCGTATCAGGATCCGGTTGAGGATCTCAGGTCGCGCCGGCGCGATACGACCGACATGGACCTGAGCAACTCGCTGTTCCAGAGCGAGGTCGCCTCCAGCCTCTACCACCGCTACTTCGACGAGCACTGCTACGCCGAGGAGATGGGCTTCGACGCGATCATGCTCAACGAGCACCACAACGGGCCGTTCTGCATGGGCGCACAGCCGAACATCGAGGCGGGAATCCTGGCGCGTATCACGGAGCGGGTGAAGATCGTGATGCTCGGCAACATCCTCCCGCTCTGGGACGACCCGCTCCTCCTGGCGGAGCAGCTTGCCGAGATCGACCTGATCTCGCGCGGCCGCCTCGTCAATGGTTGGGTCCGCGGCACGGGGCGCGAGAGCGTCGCGCACACGGCGCAGCCGCCGTACAACTTCGAGCGGCTCGAGGAGGCGCACGCGCTGATCGAGAAGGCCTGGACGACTCCCGGCCCGTTCCGCTGGGAGGGCCAGCACTTCCACTACCGCACGGTGAATCCCTGGGTGCTTCCCTATCAGAAGCCGATGCCCGCGCAGATGGCGTGCGGCCTGATCAGCAAGAACTCCATGGAGTGGGCGGCGCGCCACCGCTACCCCTACATCATGCTCGCGACCGAGATCAACGCCACGAAGGCAGCGTTCGAGTACTACAGCGAAGTCGCGCGCGAAGAGGGCTACGAGGCCGACTCACAGCACTTCGGCTACCTGATCAAGGTGCACGTGGACGAGACCGACGAGCTGGCCTACGACGTCGGGAAGAACTTCGTCCTCGGCGCGAACAACCCCTTCAACGAGGGCAACGAGGGTCAGGTGCGGGGCTTCATGCAGAACCTGCCTGGGATGATCGACCGTGCACGGCTGCTGCCCACCGTCGGCGCGGACACGCGCAGCGGCCCCGGCGGCGTCTCCTCGGGCCGCCAGGTCATCACACCGGAGACCGACACGGCGGCAGCTCGCCGGGCGAAGCGCGCGAGCAGAAGCTACGACGAGCTGGTCGGCGCCAAGGCGATCGTCGTCGGCTCGCCGGAGACCGTGATCGCGCGGGTCAAGGAGGTCATGGACTTCCTGCGGATCGGATCGGTCTTCTTCTGGGACGGTGAGGGCGCCATGACTCACAAGGAGAGCATGCGCAGCATCCGCCTGATGGGCGAGGAAGTGATTCCCGCGCTCAAGGAGTACGCGAAGGAGATCGGGATCGCCAACCCGTTCGAGGTTGACCCCGGTTGGCGGCAGCCCGTGGAAGCGCTGCAGACGACCGCGTAAGCGGAGGTCGCGGCTGCGGCGCCTCGGCGCGGCGTGTGCGCGACGCGATCATGAACTGACGGCGAAGGGCGCTGTGGTGAGTCGCGTCTCGCGGATCCTGATCGAGAAGGATGTGCCGATCCCCTTGCGTGACGGCACGCGAACTGTCGGCGACCTCTACCGGCCCGCGGACGGGAGCCCGGTACCGGCGCTGGTCACGCGCAACCCATACGACAAGGAAGTCGAGTTGCGGGCGGTTGGGACGCTGCCGTCCCCCGGGAAGCTCGCGGAACGCGGCTATGCGGTCGTCAGCACGGACACACGGGGCCGGTTCGGCTCCGCGGGGACGTTCACCCCGTTCCAGGACGAGGGGCCGGACGGGTACGACACCATCGAGTGGACCGCCGCGCAGCCCTGGTGCGACGGGAACGTGGGAATCTACGGACCCTCCTACCTCGGCGTCACCACGCTGCTCGCGGCGCGGGATCGGCCACCGTCCCTGCGCTGCGCGATTCCGATGATCACCGTCGACGATCTCTACAATGACTGGGTCTACCAGGGCGGCGCATTCAAGCTGAGCTTCGCCCTCGGCTGGGCGCTGGGCGTCGCCGCAGCCAACGCGCGGCGCACGGACCTCGATGGCGACACCCGCGAGCGCCTCGGCGCGGTGCTGACGGGCGGGGGCATCCAGGGCTACGTCCGTCCCCTCGCCTCCGCGCCGGGGCTCTCGTTGCCCGGCGTGGCGCCCTGGTGGTCGGACTGGCTCGAGCACGACCGCCACGACGAGTACTGGCGGAGCTTCAGCCCGGCGCGCGACTACTCCGACTACGACGTGCCGATGTTCCACGTCAGCGGCTGGTGGGATCTCTTCGCCCACGGCACGATGCGGAACTTCCGGGCGCTGTCCCGGCAACAGCGCACTGCGCAGCATCTCTGGATCGGCCCCTGGGCGCATACCCACTACGACCGCTACTTCGGAGAGCTGGACTTCGGACCGGCGGGTTCCGCCGCGGGCGCCGGCGTGGTCGCCGCGTTCAACCGCTTCATCGACCAGCACCTGCGCGGAGGGGAGCCGAGGCTTCCGCGCGTCCGCTACTTCCTGCTGGGCGCGAATCGCTGGTGCGACGCGGACGACTGGCCACCGCTGGAGTCCGAGTCGCGCGCGCTCTACCTCCACAGCGGCGGGAAGGCGAACAGCGATCGCGGCGACGGGCTGCTCGCGGAGGAGCCGCCCGCATCCGCGGAGCGCACCGACCGCTTCCTCTACGATCCGGAGCGCCCGGTCCCGACGAGTGACCCGGCTGGCCCGCGCGACCAGCGCGTGATCGAGGCGCGCGACGATGTCCTCTGCTACACGACGCCGCCCCTCGACGAACCGCTGGTCGTCGCCGGCCCGGTCGCTCTGGAGCTTTGGGCGAGCACGGACGCGCCGGACACGGACTGGACGGGCAAGCTCGTCGACGTGCATCCGGACGGCCGCGCAGTACTCCTCTGCGACGGCATCCTCCGCGCGCGCTACCAGGAATCCTTCTCCGACCCACGCCCACTGCAGCCGGGTCGCCCGATGCGCTACTCGATCGACCTCGGCCACACCGCGTGCCGCTTCGGGGCGGGTCATCGCATTCGCATTGAGGTTTCGAGCTCGAACTTCCCCAAGTTCGACCCCAATCCGAACACGGGCCGGCCCGTCGCGACTGAGACGGAGAGCCGCGTTGCCATCCAGGAGGTGTTGCACGACCGCGAGCACCCGTCCGCGCTGCAGCTGCATGTGTTGTTGCCTGAATGACCTCGACTGCCGTGCCGTGCGGGCTTGCGACACGTGTGATTGATGGTCAAGACTTGCGCGGGCGGGAACCTCGGGCATGACGCGTCGGCTCATCAGCTTCGACATCGACGGCACGCTGGACGTAGGCGATCCGCCCGGACTTATCCCGCTGGACGCCGTGCGCCGTGCGCTCACGCTTGGCTGGGTCGTCGGCAGTTGCTCCGACCGCCCGCTCCACGTCCAGCAGGAACTCTGGAGGCGGCACGGCGTGCCGGTCCACTTCTCCGTGCTGAAGCAGCACCTGGACTCAGTACGCGAGACGTTCCGCGCGAGTCACTACCTGCACATCGGCGACTCGCCGGTCGACCGCTGGACTGCCTCAAGCGCCGGGTTCGACTTCATCCACGTCGAGAAGACCGACCTGCGGGATGGAGCGACGACCCGGGGACGGAGCTACCCGGCCGAAACCCGCGAGCGGGCCGTCCGCATGGTCTTCGAAGAGCAGCCGCGGCGCTCGTCGCAGTGGTCGGCGATCGTCGCGACTGCCTCGGAGTTCGGCACGACTCCCGAGACGCTGCGGGCGTGGGTGCGGCACGCCGAGGTCCTCGAGGGCCTCGCCGAGCTGCGGAAGCTGGGGTTGCTCGACTGACGCTCCGGTGCGCGTTCGCTGCGCGAGACCGGGCGCGGGTTACTCCGACGTGATGAGCTGCTTGAGCCGGTACTCCCGCGGTTTCGCACCCAGGTGGGCGACCCGATAGTGCTCATCGATTTGCTGGAGCAGCTCTTCTTCTGTGGCGGCGCTGAACGTGCCGTCACAACTTAGTCCGGTGTCGCCACAGTTGAACGAGTAGCTCATCTCCGCACGATCCTTTGCCGGCCGGCCCAATCACTCGCGTCTTGCTCAGCGTAGCGGCGGCGAGCCGGCCGGGTGTCCTCGCCGCTGCCGGGTCGAGCCCTCCCGAGCAACTCCGTCTCAGTCGCCTCGCGCCCGTTGCGCTCCCCAGTGATCCCAGTACGTCACCTGCTCGACGGGCACACGGCGCGGCACCCCGAAGCGGCCCTGGTTCGCGCTCGCGCCAACCGCCGCCAGCTCCTCTTCGCTCATCGGGTAGCCGAGGGGGATGAGGCACATGTCGACCGCGTTCTCCGGCAAGCCGAGGAGTTCCCGGACATCCTCCGCGTGGTCCTGGATCGCGTGCGCCGTCGTGAAGGTGCTGCCGACGCCGAACGCGCGCGCAGCGAGCTGCAAGTTCTGCACAGCGCCGTAGATCGAGGAGCCGGACCGGAGGCTGGGTCGCCCCCCAATCGTCACCGGAATGACGTGCACCGGCGCGTGCTCGAGGTTCTCGGCGAGGTACTCCACCCCCAGGTAGCCCTGGTAACCAAGCTGGTTCGTCGTGGCGATCGCGAAGCGCTCCTCGCGGCTGCGCTTCTCGACGCGATTCGCGAGGTTCCAGCCATGGCGATACCACTCGGCGAGCTTGAACTTCACATCCGGGTCGGTGACGACGATCCAGCCCCAGCGCTGGGTGTTCGAACCGTTCGGGCCGCGAATCGCGGCGTCGAGGATCGCCCAGACCACCTCCTCGGGGATGGGGTCGGGCTTCAGGAAGCGAATTGACCGAGTCGAGTGAATCGCCTCAAGAACGTCGAGCGGTTGCCTCTCCACCATGCGAAAGCCCTCGCTGTGTCCTGCCGGCGAGCCGACTCGGTGGAGGCACCGAGCCGGCTCCCGGCGCGCTATCGCGCGCCCGCACTGTTACGACCGATGCGACGCGCAACCCGTGCACACGCGGACCCGGGTGGCGTCCGTCCCGAAGGGTACGTTTGCCTAGTCCCGGTCCCTCTGCTCTCCGAACTGCTCCCAGTGCGTCACCTCGTCGACGGGGATACGGTTTGGCCGGAAGAAGCGGGCGCGGGCCGGGCTCGCGCCGACCTCGGCCAGCTCATCGACGTCGAGTGGGTAGCCGAGCGGGATGATGCACATCGTGCGGGTGTTGATGGGCAACCCCAGCAGCTCCTTCATCCGCGGCTCGTGCTCCTCGGTGTTCGCCACGCTCGTGTAGGTGGTGCCGATGCCGTAGGCGCGAGCCGCGAGCTGCATGTTCTGGACGGCCTGGTAGATCGAACCGCCCATGAGCGGACTGCCCTGGAACGGCCTGACCACCGGGTCCGCGTCGGGGTCGTCGCCCGGTCGCAGCCCGCTCTGGATCATGAAGGGGACGATCAGCACCGGCGCGTACTCGAAGTTGTCGGCCAGGTGCTCGACGGAGTTGTAGTTCGCCGCGCCGAACTCGATCTTCTTGTTGGCCGTGAACTCCTCGTCGCGGGTTCGGTCGGCGCCGTGGCCGACGATCCGGTTCGCGCGCGCCCAGGTGTCCCGGTAGATCTCCGCGATCCCGCTCTTCGTCTCCTGGTCGGTGACGACCATCCAACCCCAGCGCTGGGTGTTGGTGCCGCTGGGTGCGCGGATCGCAGCATCGAGGATGGCCCAGATGATCTCGTCGGGGATCGGATCGCGCTTCAGGTAGCGCATCGCGGGAGTTGAGAAGATCGCGTCAATAACGTCGAGCGGCTCTCTCTCTGTCATGCTGGATCCTTTCGGTTCCCACTCTTGCGGGAGGTGCTGGCGAGCGAGCACTCGCTCGCTGCCGGAAGTGCCTACTACTTACCAGAGCGGTACTCGGGGTGTCAACGGATTTCGCGGCAACGGCTGGCCTGACGAGAGCCGGGCGGCGAGGCGCGTCCGGAGCGCCGGGCATCCACCAGAACGGGCGCTCACTCGCCGCGCAGGCGCGGGTCCAGGACGTCGCGCAGCGCGTCCCCCGCGAGGTTCCAGCTCAGCACGGTAAGGCTGATGAACACGCCCGGCCAGATCGCGAACCATGGAGCCGACAGGAAGTACACCCTCGCGGTCCCGCTCAGCATGCTGCCCCAGGCCGGGGCCGGCGGCGGCACGCCGACGCCGAGGAAGCTCAGCGTGGCCTCCGCCAGCACCGCTGCGGCCATGCTGATGCTCGTCAGAATGATCACGATCGGCATCAGGTTCGGGAGGATGTGCCGGAAGGCGATCCGCACGTTTCCGGCTCCGATGGTGCGGGCCGCCTCCACATAGTCGCGCTCCTTGAGGGAGAGCACCGACGACCTCACGATCCGGCTCGTGGCCGGAATGAAGCCGATGCCGATCGCGAAGATTGTCTGCCTCAGCCCCGGACCGAGCGCCGCGATGATGGTAAGGACGAAAATGAGGCCCGGGAACGCCAGCCACGCATCCATGATGCGCTGCGTGACCATGTCGAACGTACGGCCGGCATACCCGCTTGCGAGGCCGACGCACATTCCCAGGAAGGTCCCGATCGAGACGGCGCCGATTCCCACGGCGAGCGAGATCCTGGAGCCATGGATGATCCGGCTCCAGATGTCCCGGCCGAGGTTGTCCGTGCCCATGAGGTGGTCCTGGGTCGGCGCCGCGAGGATGGCGCTGGTGTCCTGCTCGAGGGGCCCGTAGGGCGCCACCGCCTCGGCGAACAGCGCCATGAAGACCAACGCCAGCAGGAGCAGCACGGCGACGGCGCCCAGCGGCTTCCGCCGCGCAAGTCGCCCGGCCTTCCGTACGGAGGCATCGGCGCGCGACAGCATGCCCGGGGAGGCGCGAAGCTCGCGCCGTGCTGTGGCCATTGCCCTCTCCCTCCGCCCTCGCCGGCCTACTCGTAGCGGATCCGCGGATCCAGCACTCCGTAGCTGAGATCCACAACCAGGTTGGTGAAGAGGTACCCCAGCGCGGCGAACAGCACCGCGGACTGGATCACCGGATAGTCGCGCTGATTGATCGCCGTGAGGATGAACTGGCCGACGCCCGGGAGCCCGAACACGTTCTCGATCACGACCGAGCCGCCGATCAGGGCGCCGATCTGCAGACCGATCACGGTGACGACCGGGATCAGGCTGTTGCGGAGCACGTGCCGGTAGATCACCGCGCGCTCGGCCAGGCCCTTGGAGCGGGCCGTGCGGACGTAGTCCTGGCGCAGCACCTCCAGCACCTCCGACCTCGACATTCGCATGATCGAAGCGGAGAGCGACCAGCCGAGGGTGAGGCTGGGTAACGCGAACTTCTCGAGGTTCTCAAGAGGATTATCGAGGAACGAGGTGTAGCCGGGTGGCGCCAGATAGTTCCACCACAGCGCGGGCAGGAGGATCACGAGCAGGGCGATCCAGAAATTTGGCAGCGACAGCCCGAGGATCCCGATCAGCCTGCCGACATAGTCGACCGGCGAGTCCTGGTACACCGCGGAAACCACGCCCACCACCAGGCCGGTGATGACGGCCACGCTAATGCTGAGGATGAGCAACTCGATCGTGACGGGGAGGCGCCGCCGCATCTCGCTGAGCACGGTCTTGCGCGTCCAGTAGGAGGTCCCGAAGTCGAGCCGCGCCGTGTCCGCCACCCACACCGCGTACTGGACGAAGATCGGCTGGTCGATGCCCAACTCGCGGCGCATCTGGTCAATGATCACCGGGTCCGTCTCGCCCTCCAGCACGAGGTCGTCGCCGCTGAACGCCTGCAACAGCGCCGCGTCGCCGGGCATGAGCCGGACGAGCAGGAAGAGAATGACCGACAACCCGAAGAGGGTGGGGATCATCGCCACGAGCCGGCGCACAACGTACTGCATCATTCGCGCACCGCCCGCCCCCTGCTGAGGGTTGCAGCAAGTAGCAAACGCTCCCGGCCCGTATCAGGCCGGCGAGACGGGGCGGAAGCGACCAGCTGGCGGCTTGTCGTACCCGTCTCAGCGATCCTTCCCGAGTGGGCCCGGTGTCACAGCGGGGCGAGCAGGCGTACGTGCTCGCCCCGCTGTGCCGCTAGCCTGATCCGTCCCGTCAGGACAGCCGGTTCTCCGGCGCCTCGTTGACGTCCATCCAGATCCAGCTCGGGTTCATGATCGACTGCCGCTGCGCCCGGTTGTCGCGCCAGTCGTACACCCACGGCTGCGACATCCGGATCAGCGACGGTGCCGAGATGGAAGCCCAGAGCACTCCGTCGATCATGGCCTGCTCGAGCTGCTGGAAGATCGCGCCTCGTGCCTCGACGTCGAACTCCCTCTCCGCGGCGTCGATCAGCGCGTCGATCTTGGGGTCGTTCCAACCCACGGACTTGGCACTGGCGTGGCTGGAGTGGTACACCGTGACCCCGGTGCTCGGCCGCGTGACGCCATTGCGGAGGTGGACGAACAGGCCGTCGATCTCGGCGGGCTGCGCGCCGCGCGCCTGGGAGTACGATGCGGTGTCCATCGGGACCAGCGTCAGGTCTATCCCCAGCACTTCCTTCAGCTGCGGCTGCACGGCTTCCGCGTAGACAGGCGCAACAGCCAGCCGGGTGTTGTAGGCTAGGTCGGCGCTCAGGCCGTCCGCGAATCCGGCGGCCGCCATCAGCTTCACCGCCTCCGCCCGGTCCGCGTCCTTCGCCTCGCGATAGCCGGGCTGCTGGAGCAGGTCGGCGTTCGAGAGCGTGTAGCCGTCCCGCTCGATAATCATCGGCCCGGAGATCACGCCGTCGCCGAAGTTCGCGGCGGCGTCCACGTCCTGCCGGCTGATCGCCAGGTGCACGGCCTGCCGGATCCGGAGATCGCCGAACGGCGGGTAGTGCTGGTTGAAGCCGATACCGTAAATGTATTCCGAAGGGAACCCAACGGTCTTGGCCTCCGGTACGGCGTCCAGGATCGGCTTCGCCTGGATGCGGTCGTTGCGGCTGAGGATGTCGAGCTCGCCGGCGATGAACGCGGCCGATTGCGTCGCGTCGTCGCCCGGGGAAATGCGCAGACCGTCGAGATAGGGCCTTCCGACCTCCCCGCCGGGATGGCCACCGCCCCAGTAGTTCTCGAAGCGCGTGACCGTCGTTTGCGAGTCGGCCTGCCAGTCCTTGACGCGGAACGGTCCCGTGCCGGCGGCCTCGATCGAGAAGTCGAGGCCCTCGGCCTCGGCACTCCTCGGCATGATCGCGACCTGCCCGATGTACGAGTTCACCGACTCGAGGAACTCCGCGTTGGGACCCGGCGCGACCAGCTTGATCGTCTCGTCGTCGACGACTTCGAACCCCGCGATTCTTGACTTCCAGTTGTTCCGGATCGCGTCTTCCGCCGTCGCCCGCTCGTAGGTGAACCCCACGTCATCCGCGCTCAGCGTCGCTCCGTTGTGGAACTGCACGCCCTGACGGATCGCCATCGTGTACGTGACGGCGTCCTCCTGCTGTTCCCAGCTCTCCGCGAGCCAGGGGACGATGCTGTAGGGGCTGCGCCACTCCACGTTGCTGAAGTCCGTGTTGAGCAGCGACTCGTAGAACATCTTGCCCATGATAATGTTGATGCCGACCGACGTGTCGGTGTAGTAGGGGTCGATATTCGTGCCCTGGTAGCCCGCGGGCTGGATGAACTGCAGGAAGCCACCGTGCTTTGTGGCCACTGCCGGCGCGGCAGTCGCCGTCGCTGTCGCGGCCTGCAGCGCAGGGGTCGGGGTGGGGGTAGCGGCAGCGGCCGTGGCCGTCGCCTCTGCAGCAGCCGTTGCTGCAGGTGTAGCCGCAGCCGGCGCAGTCGTCGCGGCAGGAGCTGCGCCGCCGTCGTCGTCGTCATCGTCGCCACAGCCGATGATCGCCGCCAGGCCAAGCCCAAGCCCGCCAATGGCGGTCGATGTGAGCAGGCGGCGTCGCGAGAGTCGACCGAGATAGCCCGTGGTCTCGTTGCTCATCTGTGTGCACCCCTCTCCGAGCGACCGCTGAGTCACCTCACGACGCGCGTTGGCGCGGTGACTCGGGCTCGGGAACTTTCTGGACTCTCTAAATCTAGTCGCCCTCCTCGTGACGCGGTTAGCGAGCGCCCGCTTTACGCACGCGCGTGGTATGCCTACCACCCGCGTGGTAAAGGTGTCAAGACATTGCGGCACCCCGGGGAGCGGCCGCCGACCATGGACGGCGGGCGCCGCGACGCTTCCGCTTAGCCCGGTCGACGTTCGCGGGATGCCGCGATTCCCGCCGCGCCGGCCTCCGGAGCGGCCCCCAACGCGGGGGTCGTTCGGCCGCGGCGGAGAGCGCCGGCCCACGCTGTCGGGGTGCGCCTGCGCTACCCTGCCTGGAGCAGCGCCCCGGAGGCGCGCCAACGGATCGGTCCCATGCCCAAACGCCGCCTGCTCGCCGTCGCCGGCAGCGCCCTCGTTGCCCTGTCGCTGCTGACGGGAGCTTGCAGCGGGACTGACGACGAGGCGCCTCCCGTAGCCGCTACAGCCACTCCCGCGGCGACGGCCACCCCCGGGCACACGGCCACCGCGACGCCAGCCCCCCGCGACGAGACGGCGGCAGCGGGCACGGCTGCCCCGGAGACTGCGTCGGCGTCCCAGGAAGCGACCTCCGTGCCGCCCATCTCCGACGACGAAGCCCGGTCGCTGCTGCGCGCCCTCGCCGGGGAGCAGGACTCCGCGCCGGTTCGCGACGCCGTCGACCGCATCCTCGCGGCAGACGACGAGCGCTTCACGGCGCCGCTCATCGAGCTGATGTGGGCGAGTGGGATCGGGCTCGTCCCCGCCGGCCTCGACCCCGCCGGGTACCAGGCGGCCCTCACCCAGCTCAGCGGCGAGGACTTCGGCCCGAGCTTCCGCCGCTGGTTCGGGTGGTACGGCAGGACGAGCATCACCCCGCCACCGGGGTACACGAGCTGGAAGGGCCGACTGCTTTCGGGGATCGACGAGGGCTTCGCCGACTACCTGCAGGACGGCCACGCCTCGGCCATCCGCACGGAGGAGATCGTCTGGGGCGGCGTGGACATCGACGGCATCCCACCCCTCGACAACCCGCCGATACTCGCTTGGGACGAGGCCTACCTCGAGCTCGAGGAAGCCGTCTTCGGCATCGCGATCAACGGCGAGGCGCGCGCCTACCCGCTGCGCATCATGGACTGGCACGAGATGGCGAACGACATCGTCGGCGGCGTCCCGGTCACGCTCGCCTACTGCCCGCTCTGCGGCGCCGGCATTGCCTACGACGGCCGGGCCCCGACCGGCCAGACCTACACCTTCAGCACGTCCGGCCTCCTCTACCGCAGCAACAAGCTGATGTACGACCGCACGACCCGCACTCTCTGGAACCAGTTCACAGGCGAACCCGTCCTCGGCAGCCTCGCCGGCAACACAGACGCCGAGGGCGAACCACTGCGGCTGGCGCTGCTTCCCGTGGTGCTCACCACCTGGGGGGACTGGCGCGCGCAGCACCCGGAGACGACGGTGCTCGACATCGACACCGGCTTCGCGCGGCCCTACGAGCCTGGCCTGCCCTACGGCAACTACTTCCAGAGCCGCGGCACGATGTTCCCGGTTTCCATACGCAGCGACCTCGTCGGCCCAAAGGACTTCGTCTACGGGCTCCGGGCCGGCGGGGACCGCAAGGCCTACCCAATCAGCACGCTCATCGAGGAGCTCGTAGTGAACGACGCGGTCGGGGATCGGCAGGTGGTCATCGTCGCCAGTCGCGGCTACGTGATTACCGACGGCGTGCATCGCGAGGCCCCCAGGCCCGCCGCCTACTACTCCGGCGCGGAGGTCCGCGCCTTCGAGCGCGGCGACCAGACCTTCGAGGCGGGCGATGGTCCGGACACCTTGCGCGACGCCGCCGGCGGTGTCTGGCAGGTCACCGAGGAGGCGGTGCTCGGACCGGGCGGCGAGCGCCTCGAGCGGATCAGCGGCCACCTCGCGTACTGGTTTGGCTGGTACAGCTTCTACCCGGAGACCGAGGTCTACGGGCTCGATTAGCAGCGGTCCCGGACGACGAGCTGCGATTGACATCGCCGGGCCGCCCATAGTAAACGTGGTCAACCTGAACGCCCGCTCAGTCATGCTCCGGCGCGGCCTCGAGCGCTCGGGAGCGCGGGTGCGACGCGCCCGCCGGGCGGGCGGCAGGAGCCGAAGCCGACAGCAGCGCGGGGAAGTCCGGAGGGTCTCATGGCGGATCAGCGACTAGCGATCGTCGGCATCGGCGGCACCCCCTACGGGAACCCCGAGGGCCACCCGGTGACCAGCCTGCACGTAGAGGCGGCGAAGCGGGCGATCGACGACTCTGGCCTCACCAAGCGCGACATCGACGGGCTCATCATCTGCGACCACAGCCCGGACGTGAAGACCGCTTACCGCACCGCCGAGCACATGGGCATGGCGACCTGGCCGAAGCAGTTCCTGACGGCCGTGACCAACGGCGGCGTCGCCGCCGCGATGGCCAACGATCTGGCGGCTCACGCTCTCAGGAGCGGGGAGGCCACGAACGTCCTGATCGTGGGCGGCGGGTCCGGCCGCGTGCGCCGTCGGGCACAGGAAGCCATGGCTCCCACGACTCCCTCCCAGTCCTATACGGAGCGGGTTGCGGGCCGTGGCCAGGAGACGATGTCGCTCGAATTCGACGTCCCCTACGGCCCGTTCGGCGTGATCTCGTTCTACGCCCTGGTCGCCCAGCGCCACATGCATGAGTACGGCACCACTTCCGAGCAGATGGCGGCCGTCTCGGTAGCCTGCCGCAAGCATGCCTACCTGAACCCGAGGGCGATGAAGCGAGAGCCAATCACGATCGATGACGTGATCAATGCGCCCTACATCTGCGAGCCGTTCCACCTGCTCGACTGCTGTCTGCCCGCCGGCGGGTCGGACGCGTACATCGTCACGACCGAGGACCGCGCGAGGGATCTGCGGCACCCGCCGGTCTGGATGGACGGCATCGGGCACGCGCACTCCGCCTACCACACCGGGCTGCTCTGCACGCGCTCCGATTACGGCTTCGACATGGTCCGGCAGGTCGGCAAGGTGGCGGGCGAGCGAGCCTTTGCCCAGGCCGGGATCGAGCCCAAGGACATCGATCTGGTCCAGCTCTACGACAGCTTCACCATGACCGTGCTCATGCAACTGGAGGACTTCGGCTTCGCCCCGAAGGGCGAGGGCGGCCCCTTCGCCGAGGGTGGCCGCCTCGAGCTCGGAGGCGAGCTTCCCGTCAACACCAACGGCGGCATGCTCTCGATGGGCCAGTCGGGCGTGGGTTCCACCGTGATGTTCATGAACGAGGCGGTGGCGCAGCTGCGAGGAGACTGCGGGGAGCTGCAGGTTCCCGACGCCAGGCACGCACTGGTGGGCAGTGTCTCGGGCACCATGAGCAACTACGGCGCCACGATCTTCGCCGCCGACTGAGGCGGTTCGCGCCCGAACGAGTCACGGCCCAGGCCGCGTAGAGAACGGAAGAACGATGGCGACTGACAGCGACGCGGGAACATCCGAGTATCGCAAGGAGATTCCCGTCCCCAGCCCTGTCTCGCAGCCCTACTGGGATGCCTGCCGGCGGCATGAACTGAGAGGGCAGCGCTGCCGCGACTGCAACTGGCTGTGGATGTATCCGAGCCGCATGTGCCACAACCCGGACTGCAGCGCCCTCGACAACTCCGACTGGGAGCTGCTTGCCGGGACCGGCAAGGTCTGGACCTTCACCGTCAACCACCGCGCCCCCAACGTCGAGTGGGCGGAGGAGCTGCCCTACGTCTTCGGCGTGATCGAGCTGGACGAGGGCGTGATGCTCACCAGCAACGTGATCGGCTGCGACCCGAGCGAGGTGCACATCGGCATGGAGGTCGAGGTCGTCTTCGAGGACATCTCGGACGAGATCGCCTTGCCCAAGTTCCGGCCGCGCTCCGCCTAGGCCGCGGAGGGCCGGACGGCCGCGCCCATGTAGTGTCCTCCGGCTGCTGCGCGGCGCCGCGCTCAGCGGCGAGCGTGGCCGGACCGGGTCAGCCGACGGCGCCCGCGTCCCGCAGCCCGGCGATCTCATCCTCGGAGAGCCCCGCTTCCCGCAGGACCTCGTCCGTGTGCCGCCCGAGGATCGGAGCCGGGCCGGCGGGGCCGACCGGGGACTTCGACATCTCGAAGAGCCCGCCGAGCTGTCGCTGCGGACCGGTCAACTCGTCCTCGATCTCCACCATCAGCTCGGCTGCCTGCGGGTCGTCGGCCACCTCGCTGGGAAGGTGCACCGGCCCGACCGGGACACCCGCCTCCAGCAGCTCACTCACGACCTCGGCGACGGTGCGGCTGCGCACTGCCTCGACGAGCGCCTGCCTCGTCCCGGCGGCCCGCTCCGGCACACCCGGCGCCAGGGGGTTGTAGTCGGGGTGATCGCTCCCGTCGTCGGGGATGTCCAGTACCTCGCGCACCTGCGCGCGCATCACGGGGGTGTAGGCGCCGATGAAGATCGGTCCGTCCTTCGCCATGTAGCCGGAGAGGAACGGCCCCCACATGACCGAGAGCCGGGTCCGGGTCGCCTTGTAGTCGCGCACCACGGACGCATAGTCGTCGCCCCGGGCGAAGCGTTCGTGCGCCTCTTCGAGGCTGGAGCCCATGATCACCGAGTCGCTTGCGGGCTCCTCCATGACCAGGTTCCCGATCAGCACCATCGCCGAGCGCAGCAGGGCGACGTCGATGTACTGGCCCTCACCCGACTGGGTGCGGTGATGGAGCGCCGAGACGATACCGATCACCGTCGAGAGCCCGGTCACGGCGTCGATCGTGCCTCCGTGCGTCCCCATCGGGCCGCCGAACTCGTTGACGACGCCCACCTCCGCCATGTAGCCGGAGTAGGCCTGCGCGACCATATCGATCAACGGCTCGTCCACCCGCGGCCCGTGCATCCCGAAGCCCGAGATCTGGGCATAGATCAGGTCCGGGCGGAGCTGCGAGAGCGTCTCGTAGTCGAGCTTCAGGCGGCGGATCACCTCCGGCCGGAAGTTGATGATGACGATGTCGAACGAGGGGATGATGCGGTGGATCAGCGCCCGGCCCTGCGGGTCGCCGAGGTTTACCACCAGGCTGCGCTTGCCGCGGTTGAGCGACTGGAACATCTTGCTCGTCCCGGCGACCACTCCGGCCGCGGCGCGCGTCCCCTCGCCCCCCGGGGGTTCGATCTTGACGACGTCCGCGCCGAGGTCGGCCAGCACGGTACCAGCCAGCGGTCCGGCGATGATCTGCGAGAACTCGAGCACTCTCATGCCATGGAGCGGGCCCCGATCCACGGCTGGGCTCGCTTCGTCGCTCGTCATGCGCATGCTCCGTCCAAGGCCGCGCCGGAAGAGTCCCGGAACGTGGGGGCACGGCCAGAACGCCCGGGGGCATGCGGAGCGTACATCAGCGCTGTCGTCCGGACGGCGGGTGGCCGCCCTCCGCCGGAGCCGGTTGTGCTCGCGCCGGGGCAGCCGCAGCGGAAGGTCTCAGCCACCCTGCAGTCCCCGCCAGGCTAGAACGCGACGGTCTGCCGGTACTCACCGAAGACCCGGCGCATGACGCCCATGATCTCCCCGAGTGTGGCGTAGGCGTTCACCGCGTCGAGGAGGGCTGGCATGACGTTCGTGCGTGGGTCGGCGCAGACCTCCTCGAGCGCCTGTAGCGTGTCCGTG
This sequence comes from Dehalococcoidia bacterium, assembly GCA_965207415.1. GTDB lineage: Bacteria > Chloroflexota > Dehalococcoidia > UBA2979 > UBA2979 > VXMT01. The sequence goes on along the minus strand of CBDBMD010000003.1, from coordinate 903,276 downwards.
ACCCGCTGATCGTCGCGCTCGGCCCGGACGCGCTGGAGCCGCGCCATGTGGCGCTCGAAGCTCTCCTCATTGATCCGGATGGTCGGCACCTGGGTGTCGTCGTCCATCACGTACTCGTTGACGCCGACGATGATGCGCTGCTGCGCCTCGATCTCCTGTTGGTAACGCCAGGCGGCCTCGGCGATCTCGGCGTGGAAGAACCCGTTCTCGAGCGCGCTGATCACCCCGCCGAGGTCGTCGATCTTGTCGAAGTAGCGGTTGCACTCCTGCTCCATCTCATCGGTCAGCGCCTCGATGAAGTAGCTGCCGCCGAGCGGATCGACGGTGTTCGTGACGCCGGACTCGTGGAGGAGCACCTGCTGTGTGCGGAGGGCGAGCCGCGCCGCCTCGTCCGAGGGCAGCGCCAGCGCCTCGTCGAGGGAGTTCGTGTGCAGGCTCTGCGTGCCGCCGATCGCGGCCGCGAGCGACTGCACGGCCGAGCGCACGATATTCACCTCGGGCTGCTGCTTGGTGAGCGAGCAGCCGGCCGTCTGCGCGTGGAAGCGCATCCAGAGGCTGCGTTCGTTCTTCGCGCCGAAGCGGTCCTTCATCACGCGCGCCCAGATCCGGCGCGCCGCGCGCAGCTTCGCGATCTCCTCGAAGAAGTCGTTGTGGATGTTGAAGAAGAAGGAGATGCGCGGCGCGATCGCGTCCACGTCGAGCCCGCGGTCGACACACCACTGGACGTACTCGATGCCGTCGCGCAGCGTGAACGCCAGCTCCTGCGCCGCCGTCGAGCCCGCCTCCCGGATGTGGTAGCCGGAGACGGAGATGCTGTTCCACTTCGGCATCTCCTCGCTCGCGAACTCGATGGTGTCGACGACGAGTCGCATCGAGGGCTCCGGCGGGAAGACGAACTCGTTCTGGGCGATGTACTCCTTGAGGATGTCGTTCTGCAGGGTCCCGCCGAGCTCGCTCCTCGGCACGCCCGCCTTCTCCGCCGTGGCGATGTACATGGCCCAGATCACCGGCGCCGGCGAGTTGATCGTCATCGATGTGGTGATCTGGTCGAGCGAGATGTCGCGGAACAGCAACTCCATGTCGGCGAGCGAGGAGACGCCAACGCCGCAGTGACCGAACTCGCCGACGGCCCACTCGTCGTCGGCGTCGTAGCCCATCAGCGTCGGCATGTCGAAGGCGACGGAGAGGCCCGTCTCGCCGTGGTCGAGCAGATAGCGGTAGCGCTCGTTGGTCTCTTCGGCGGATCCGAACCCGGCGAACATCCGGATCGTCCACGGCTTGCCCCGGTAGCCGGTCGAGTGGATTCCGCGTGTGAACGGATACTCGCCGGGGTTGCCCAGGTCCTCGCTGTAGCTGAAGGCCGGGATGTCAACGGGGCTGTAGAGGCGCTCGACGGGGTGGCTTGAGGTCGTCATGAAGGGGCCCGGGAGTTCCCGCCCGCTCGTGCGGACGCGCTCGTCGTACTCCGCGCGGCGCGATGCGAGCTCCTCCAGCGAGTCGACATCAGGCACTGTTCGGCTCCGTTCAGTTCTGGCGGACACTTGCTCCGTCAGGCGCCTCGCACGCCCTGGGCGGCGCCTCGGCCAGTCGCCGAGTGAGCGTCCGCTCGTGATTCTCGACGGGCCCCCGAGAGTGTGTCAAGCAAGGCTCAACACGGCCGGACTGTGGGGGGCCCAACGGGCAGATACCCGTGCGAAGTAACGGCGATCACGGCCGAACCTGCCACTCGTGACTTTCAAGGTGTAAACAGCGGTTCGCACCCCCTTGCGGGCACCAGTCTTTGCAAGGCTCGTTGCCGTGCTCGTTCTCTCACGCGGGCCGGGTCTCTGTCCATCGCCGCGGGCGTTTCGGCTGGCGTGGCGCGCTACTCCACGGGCAGCTGGCTCCAAAGCGACGCTGCGTACTCCATGCGCACGTCGATGGCCGTCGCGAGCGCCTCGGGGGTTTCGTAGTAGAGGCGGCGCGAGAGGTACGCGAACTCCCGTGAGCCAACCGGCGGGATCGTGAGGTCGCGCGCGTTGCCGCGCACCACGCGCAGCGCCCCGATCAGCCGCCGGAGGAACGCGTACGCCTCGGGCAGCTTCGCCGCGTCGTCGTAGCCGATGTGCCCCGTCTCGGCGAGCGCGGCGATGGCGTCGACCGTGCTGGGCGTGCGCACCGAGGGGTCCGTGGCGCCGGCGCTGATCTGCAGTACCTGCACGTAGTACTCGATGTCGACGAGCCCACCGCGGCTGTGCTTGGCATTGCGCTCGCCCGCCGCGACCAGCTCCGCGGCCTGGCGCTTGCGGAGGTGCAGTTGCTCGGCGATGTCGAACGGCGCGCCCGAGTACACGAAGGCGTCCCGCAGCTCCTCGAGGGCCCGCCCGAGCTCGGCGTCGCCCGCGACGGGGCGCAGCCGCACCAGCGCCATGCGCTCGAACTGCCGCGCATCCCCGTCCGGCGAGTAGTAGCCGCGGCACTGGTCGATCGAGTTGGCGAGGCTGCCGCCGTCGCCGTGCGGCCGCAGCCGCAGGTCGAGCTCGAAGATGCCCTCGCGCGGTGCGTGGACCGCGTCGCGCACGCCGCGTACGAACTGCTCGAACCACGCCGCGTTCGGGATCGGCTCCTCGCCGTCGGTCGTCCCCGCGCCCTCGTACACCGTGAGCAGCTCGAGGTCCGATGCGAAGCCGATCTCGCGCCCGCCGAACTTGCCGAGCGCGACGATGGCCCAGCGGCACGGAGCGCCCGAGTCCAGGCGCGGCGCGCCGTGGCGCTGCTCGAGCGCACGCTCGGTCAGCGTCGCCGCCTCCCCCACCACGACTTCCGCAAGGTCCGACAGCTCGCGCGAGAAGTCAGCGGAGCCGGTCCTGCCGCTAATGTGTCGCAGGTCGATGCGGAACAGCTCGCGGTCCTTGAACGCGTTGAGCGTGGCGGCATCGGGTGGACCGCCGTCCGGCGAGGCGGCGCGCAGCGCCTCGCGAAGCTCCGTCTGGGGCGTCGCCGTATCGAGGGCGGGGAGGTCGGTGAGCACCGGGAACAGGTTCTCGTGCTGGAAGCGCAGGAAGTCCTCCCACAGGTAGCGGCTCACGCCGAGCGCCGCCGCGAGCGTTTCGAGCACGCCTTCGTCGGCCAGCGCCGCCAGCGACTCGCGCCGCTCGCCGAACGCCAGCATGCTGCGCGCGAGGGCGCTGAACTGCCGCAGCGCCTGCGCCGGGTCCGGCGCGAGCGGCAGCAACTGGATGAACTGCCGGATCAGCACCGCCACCACGCGCAGCTCCTCGAGGCGCATCGGATCCTCGAGCTTCGCCCCGTCGCGCGTGGTCACCCAGAACGTGTCGCGGCTTTCGTGGCCCTCGGTGCGCACCTCGGCGCGCTGCACGGACACCTCCAGCATCGCGAGCGCGTTGGTGAACTCGAAGAGGAAGCCGCGCTCGTCGACGCCCGCGATGGTCAGCACCGCCGCCGCGGGGTCCGAGGTCGCGTCGACGTCAACCGCGATCGGGTACAGCGGGCGCGCGGGCGCCTGGCCACGCGACAACGTGCGGCCGATGCCCTCGATGATCGAGGCGTGCGCCGCCTCCGCGTCGCCGCCCGCGAGCAGCGCGAACGCCTCGGCGAGGCCGGGGCGGATCGCCTCCCAGGGGTCGCGGTCGCCGGTCCCTCGCACCACGAAGCGGTCGAGGAGCAGCCGTGACGGCCGGATCGGGCCGCGCGGCGGCAGCGGGCGCCTCGGCATGCCCGGACGGCCGCCCGGCGCTCCGCGGCCGGGCCGGGGCGGCGGGCGCCGCGCAGGCGCGTCGCGGCGCACCGTGAACAGGTCCGCCGTCTCGATGTCGAAGCCCTGCGCGGTCAGCGAGCCGGCGATGAGCGAGAGCGCACCGGGGATGTCCGGCGCGACGACCGTGACCGCGTGCGCGTCGCCACCGAGGGGCCGCGACTCGCCGGCGACGTCGGTCGCCGCCGCGATGCGCTCCGCGAGGCCGGGATGGCCCGCCCGCTCCGCGGCATCAAGCGCCTCGTAGGCCGGCCCGAGCTGGGTCGCGATGCTGTCCGCGTCGAGGGCGTCGGGAGGGGGCATTGGCCGGCCAGATCCGCGGGTCGCCGGACTGCCGGACGCCGTCGCGGCGGCCACGCCCGCTGCGCCGCCATGATAGCGTCGTGCAATGTCTGATCACGCGCGCGCTTCGGACGTCCCCGACCTCCTCGCAGCGTTCGACTCGGGCGCGCTGCTGCGTCCCGACCCGGCGGCGCCGAACCTGGTCGACGCGGCCCGCGCGGTGGCCGCGAGCGCGGGTGCGGACGGCCTCGAGCTTTCCCCGTTTGCGGGCGACCTCGCCGCCTCGCTGGCCGAGCGCGAGCACATCGTGCTCATCCTCGCCGACGGACTCGGCATGCAGATGCTGGAGCGCGAGGACGGCGCGCGCACGCTGCGAGGCAACCTGCGCGGCGAACTGCGGACGGTCTTCCCGTCCTCGTCGGCCGTTGCGTTGACCTCGCTCGCCACGGGGGAGTGGCCGGCGCGGCACGCGATCACCGGCTGGTGGACACACATCGAGGAGATCGGCGGCCCGGCGACGATCTTGCAGTACCGCCGCCGCTCCGATGACCGCTCGCTCGCCGATCTGGGCGTCGCGCCCGAGAACGCCTTCCCGGCGCCAAGCCTCGCGCCGCGGATCGCGCGGCGGGCCCACTACCTGCTGCCGCACCAGATCGCCGACAGCGTCTACTCGCGCTACTGGGCGGGGGGTCCCGCTGCCGGCTACCGCTCCCTGGCCGACGCGCCCGGATCGATCACGGGGACAGCGAGGGACGCGGGCGAGCCCACGTTCGGCTACGTCTACGTGCCCCACGTCGACAACGAGGCGCATCAGGGCGGCCCGGAGAGCAACGGGGTCCGCGCCGCCATCCTCGCCGTCGACCGCCTCGTCGCGGACGTGAAAGCCGCGCTCGGCGAGTCCGCGGCCGTGGTCGTGACCGCGGACCACGGGCACCTCGGCGTCACGGCCGCCGATCGGCGCATGATCCGCGCCACCTACGGCATCCCCCCGCTCCTCGCGAGCCCGCCGTCCGGAGACCCGCGGGTGATCGAGTTCCACGTCCGCCCCGACGCGCACGAGCGCTTCGAGGAGTACTTCCGCACCGCGTTCGGCCGGCAGTTCTACCTGCTCACCACCGCCGAGGTCGAGGAGCTGGGCCTGCTCGGTCCCGGGCCGCTGGCGCCCCGGACGCGCCAGCGGCTCGGGGACTTCATGGCGATCTCGCGAGGGCCGGCCGTGCTCGGCTTCCAGCTCTCGAAGGCCTCGCGGGAGGCCGCGCAGCAGCGCTCGCACCACGCGGGGCTGACGCCGGCGGAGATGCTCGTCCCGCTGGTCGTCGCCTGACGCGCGCCGTTCCCGTCGCGACACGCGACATAAGCAGTTAGGTGGGCCATCAACCCGGGTCGGCGCGAGGGAGCTCCTCGGGGCGCGCGCTGCCGCTGCGGAAGACCTCGCGGGGGCGGAGGCTGAGCGCGAGCATCGCCACCGCGCCGCTCAGCGTGATCCAGCCGAGCAGCACGAGGTGCGAGCCGACCGCGTAGGCGCTCGCCTCCACCCGGTCGCCGCCGAGCAGGACGAACGCCTCGGTCACGGCGATCTCGTACGGGCCGACGTCCCAGGGTGTCAGCGGCAGGGAGACGATCAGGTTGGCGGCGATCATCAGCACGATCGCCTCGCCGGCGTCCAGCTCGAAGCCGAACGCCCGGCCGAGCATCCAGTAGACCGCGACCTCCGCCAGCCAGGCGACGATCGAGACGACCAGCGCCCCGGCGATACGGTGCAGGTCGCGCAACGAACTCATGCCCTCGAGGAACTGGCGCGTGTACTGCGCCCCGCGTCCGCGCCAGCGATCGGGCAACCAGCGCAGCAGGGCGGAGCGCTCGGGGTCCTCGGGCACGCCGAGCCGGGCGAGCCAGCTCAGGCCGAGGAAGACGACGAGGACCACGACGGCGAAGAAGACCAGCGCGGGCAGGGCGACGACCAGGTCGCCGAAGAGCGCCACGGCGGCCAACAGCAGCAGCACGAACGCCAGGCCGTCGAAGATCGTCTCCACGATCAGCACGCTGCTGACGAGCTCGGCGCGCGGCAGCTTGAACATCCGGCTCGGCAGCTCGATCCGCAGCAGGTCGCCCGCGCGGAACGGCACGAGGGCGTTCGCCAGGTTCGAGGCGAGGAAGATCCCGAAGAGCGGCGCCAGCGGCGCCTCGCGGTGCTGCAGGAAGACGCGCCAGCGGTAGGCGTGGATCGCCTTCGACAGGGTGAACGTGGCCATTCCGGCCAGGATCCAGCCGGGCCGCACGTCCGGCAGGTGGCGGAAGCCCTCGACGATGTCGACTCGCCAGATGAGCAGCGCGAGCGAGATCGCGATTAGCGGCAGTTGAATGGCGACGAGACGCCGGTGGCGCCCGATGTAGCTCAGCACGCGGATCAGGATAGGCCTCCCGCGTCACATGCGCCCCTCGGACGTCCTCGGGGCGCTCGCGAGGCAGCGCCGCCGGCCTGCTATCGTGCGCGCGCGGCGGCGGCGCCGGACCGGGGCTTGCGCGAGCGCGCCGGGCGCGAGACGGGGGCAAACGAGTGGCGGTTCCGCGGACCTGCTTCGCCACGACCGACGGACGCCCCGTGCCCGCCGTCTCCGTCGAGGAGATGCGCGAGATCGACCGCATCGCCGTCGAGGAGACCGGTCCCGGCCTGCTGCAGATGATGGAGCACGCCGGGATCGAGCTGGCCCGCGCGGCGCTCGCGATGCTCGGCGAGCACTGGCCGTACGCTCGCGTCGTGGTCCTCGCCGGCAGCGGCGGCAACGGTGGCGGCGGGCTCTGCGCCGCGCGCCTGCTGGCGAGCCGTGGCGTCGAGGTGCTCGCGGTGACAATCGCCCGCCCCTCGAGGGCCAGTGACGCCGTCGCGGCGCAGCTGCGGTTGCTGCGCGAGTCACCGGCCCGCGTGATCGCCTGGTCCGACGCCTTCGACATCGGCGAGGCGGACCTGGTGGTCGACGCGGTCGTCGGCTACGGGCTGCGCGAGGCGCCGACCGGCCCGGTGATGGCGCTGGTCCGCGCGGCGCAGGCCGCCACCGCGCCCGTGCTCTCCCTCGATGTGCCCTCTGGCGTCGACGCGGATAGCGGTGAAACGCCCGGTTTCGCCGTGCAAGCCACGCGCACGCTCACGCTGGCGCTCCCGAAGCCCGGGCTGCGCCGCGAGCAGGCGGGCGACCTGTGGCTGGCCGACCTCGGCATCCCGCCCGGCGTCTTCGCGCGCGCCGGCGTGGCCTTCGACACGCGGTTCGGGCCGCACTTCGGCCCGGCGTCGCAGATCCGCTTGCGCTACCCGGACGAGCTGGAGGGCTGACGGGTCCTCGGAGGCGGCTTGAGCGTGCCGGAGGGGCTTTGATAGGCTGAAGGTCACTCGGCGGCGCATTCGTCTAGTGGCCCAGGACATCGCCCTCTCAAGGCGAAGATCGCGGGTTCGAATCCCGCATGCGCCACCAACGCAATCCTTCCCTGTAACGTCCTCAGCGCCGGCGCCCGCGTCAGGCCGGGCCGGCCGATTCGCCGGTGTAGAACGTGGTAGTGCGCGCGGCAGCCGCCCGTGCAGCATCGTGGGGTGTCCCGGCCGCGATGGCCGCCTCCGCCCATCGTTTGCTGCTCCTCGCGATCAGCGCCCTGCCTGCGGGCGAAGCCTCGAAGGCGACCTCGCCCAGCTGTGGCTCCTCGGGTCGCTCGAGGTGAGTCGAGAGTCCCATGAGGCCGAGCTCCCAGCCGACGCCGGTCGCGCCCGGACCGTACTCATCCCAGTCCTCGGAGAGGGGTGCGGTGTGGGTGATCGTGAGGCGCGCACGACCATCGCTGGTTTCGGAGAACCGGACGTCGACCCAGCTCACCTCCCCGCCGAACTCCCAGGTCAGAGCGAAGTGCGACCCTTCCTCGCATGCGGTGATCACGCCCCCGGCGTTGCCTTCCAGCTGGTAGTGGCCACCAGCGCGAAGCTCGCCGCTGACCGGCAGGAACCACCGCGCGATGCGCTCGGCGCGCGTTGTCGCCTTCCACAGGTCCTCCATCGTCGTCGCGAAGCTTCGAGCGAGCGTGATGGCCCGGGCTGGCCGCCCGTCGCGCTCCGGCGAGGACACCGAGCGTTCAACCGCATCGAGGTGCGCTGCGACATCGAGTCCCATGCAGGCTCTCGCTCTCTCATCTTTGCAGCCGACGGTTCAGCATAGCGAGCACCCCGCCGGCCGGCCATCGACGGGATCGCGGCCGTCCGCTGCACTCTCAAATTGAGACGGTCCGCGCGAAAGTTCGCAGTACAGTACGTGTAGGCCGACCAGCACCTGGCCTTGGCGTACCAGCTCCCGCCCGAGCTCGGCGAGCGCATCAAAGTACTCTGGCTGGAGAACGACAGGCTGACAGGCCCGATCCCACCCGAGTTTGGGTCTCCATATGGCTTTCACGAGCTGGACTTCTCGGGCAACCGCCTGGCGGGGTGCATACCTGCGAGCTTGCAACAGATCGGGCGTTTCGGGGAGGCCGAGAGCAATCCCGATCTGCAACGCTGCGAGTAGACGCCAGGCTACAAGCGGGTGGTCCGCCACGGAACCACGCCGCACGTGAACGCCCGCAGCGAGCGTTCCAATCCGCTGCTGCGCTGAGCGAGAGGACGGAGCATGGCCCGGCAAGGTGAATCGCCTGCGACGGCCGGCGGGCAGCGCTACGTCGCGCTGCTTCGAGGGGTCAACGTCGGCGGCAGGAACAAGCTTCCGATGGCGGATCTGAGGGACATCTTCAGCGCCGCCGGCTACTCGGCGGTCCGAACCTACATCCAGAGCGGGAACGTCGTATTCGAGGCGGAAGAGGACCTGGCCGAGCGGACGCCGGAGATCGTGACGGAGTCGATCCGCCGGCGGTTCGGCTACGAGACGGTCGTCGTCGTGCGTTCGCGCGAGGAGCTGCGGCAGGTCGCGGACTCGAACCCCTTCGACACCTCCGGCGATCCGCGATTCCTCCAGGTGGCGTTCCTCGAGCACGCCCCCGACGCCGAGGCGATCGCCCGCCTCGACCCGCAGCGTTCGCCGCCGGATGCGTTCGCGGTGCGAGGGCGTCACGTCTACCTGCACTACCCCGCCGGCGTCGCTCGCAGCAAGCTGACGAACGAGTACCTCGCCGCACAGCTGCAGACCGCGAGCACCATGCGGAACTGGCGCACCGTCCTCAGGTTGCTGGAGCTGGCCGAGGCTCCGTAGTCCGACCGTTCGATCGACGATCGGCCAACCCGCCACCGAGCCGCCTCGGTCGTCGCGGCGGAGAGGGCGCTAAGGGTGTTGCGCCCTATGATCGGCGCATGAGGTGGCGCGGCCCGCAGCAAGAGTGGTCCACGGTCGGCGCGGAGCCGGACGACGTTCCGCTCCTCGCGAAGCGCTGCCCGCGCTGCGCGGCGCAGATGCCGGCCGACAGCCGGATCTGCCATCAGTGCCTCACGAGCCTCAGCGACGTCGCGCCGACGCCGTTCGAGCGCCCGCCGCAGGAGGCGGAGCCGACCGGCCTGCGGCGCTACCTGCGCCGCGTGCAGCGCCGCCGCGTGCTCCAGTTGCTCCTGATCGCAATCGTCGCCGGGTTCGTCTACGTGCAGTGCTTCTGGCCCGCGCCCTCGCGGGACGAGGCGAGCGGTTCGCGATCGCTCGCGTCCGGACCGGCCGTCTGGGCCGCGCCGGGCGCCGATGCCGGCGCGAGGCGTGTCAGCGAGGCGAGCCCGCCGCTGCGCGGCGAGACCGCCTGGACCCGCACGCTGGACTCGGAGCTGACGGCGGCGCTCGTGACCGACGGGATCGCGATCTACGCCGCCCACAAGGACGCGCTGCTGGTCGCCTACGCGACCGCCGACGGCAGCGAGCTGTGGAGCTTCCCGGTGCCGGGCCAGCTCGACGACTCGCCCGTGGTCGCCGGCGACACCGTCTACGCCTCGCTGCGCAGCGGCTGGCTGGTCGCCCTCGATGCGCGCAGCGGCCGCGAGCGCTGGAGGAGCGACACGGGCCAGGACATCCTCAGCGGCCCGATGGTCGTGGACGGCGTCGTCTGGGTCGGCGGTCGCGGCGTGATGCTGGCCTATGACGCCGAGACGGGCGAGCTGCTGGGCGGCGACCAGTCCGGCGACGACGTGCTCGCGCTCGGCGGTCCCGTCCTCGGCGACGAGCGGGTGATCCTCCGCTCCTGGCGGCGCCTGCACTTCTTCGACATCGAGACCGGCCGCCACGAGTTCTTCGCGCGCTTCTTCCGCGCGAGGTACGCGACGGCGGGCTACGGCGTCGTGATCGGCGTCTCCGACCTCTGGGTCCTCGCCTTCGACGAGGACGTCGGCCAGCCGTGGTGGGAGGGGCTGCGCATGGCGTGGTTCTGGGCGGACCTGTGGGGGATGGCCCCGCCGACGCCCAACCAGCCGTTCCGCTGGGCGGAGACGCTCGAATGCGCCTCGCTTGCTCCCGTCCTGCAAGCCGAGCAGGTGATCCTCTCCTGCGCGGGCGGGCGCGTGTTCGCGGCCTCCCTCGAGGACGGGCGCATCCTCTGGGAGCGCGAGCGGGATCCGCTCGTCGATGCGCCGGCGCTGATCAGCGACGGCCTGCTGCTGATCGAGGAGTCCGCCTTCGTCGTCCTCGATCCCGCAACCGGCGAGGAGATCGACCGGCGGGATCTCGACGGCGTCTCGATCTCGCAGGCGCTGGTTACCCGCGACGGCGTGTACCTCGTGACCGCGGACGGCGAGCTGCGCGCGCTTCGCTAAGGGCGCTCGAGAGTCCAACCCGCAGGCCCACGGGGTCCCGCAATCAAGTATTGTGCGGCGAGGAAGAGGGGCCGGTGACCCCACATGGGACGCCCTGCGGACCGGACGCCTGCGGGACGCGTAGACCCACCCCGCGCCACCGGACTCAGAGCGTGCAGGGAGGCGCAATGGCTGCCTACGTTATCGTCGATGTTGAGATCACGGATGCGAGTCTCTACCCGCAGTTCATGGAGCGCGTGACGGGCACTGTGGAGTCGCACGGCGGCAGGTTCGTGGTGCGCGGGGGTGAGTTCGAGGTGATCCTGGGCGATTGGTCGCCCAGGCGTCTCGCCGTCCTCGAGTTCGGCGATGTCGAGCAGATCCGCACCTGGCTGGCATCGCCCGAGTACACGGCGTTGGATGACATGCGTTCGCGCTCCTCCAACATCAACATGGTGGTGGTCGACGGCGTGTAGCGGCCCTCGGCAGGGCCCTCCCTGAGCCTCACCGGACGCTTGGAGGACAGGAGCCATGGTCGAGCTCAGCGGCGGCGAGGCGCTCGCGAAGTCGCTCGCGCGAGAGGGCGTCGAGGTCGTCTTCGGGATTCCGGGCATCCAGACCTACGGGATCGTCGCGGGCCTGCGCGACGAGCCGGGGATCCGCCTGATCTCAACCCGCCACGAGCAGGCCGCGACGTACATGGCCGATGGCTACGCCCGCGCCTCCGGGAGGCCGGGGGTTGCGCTGGTGGTGCCGGGCGTGGGCCTCTACAACGCTGCCTCCGGCCTGGCCACGGCGTACGCGCGCTCCTCGCCCGTACTCGTGATCGCCGGCACGGTGCCGCGGGGCGCGATCGGCAAGAACGCCGGGGCGGTGCACGAGGTGCTGGACCAGGCCGATACGGTGCGCTCCGTGACCAAGTGGCAGCGTGCGGCGATGAGGCCTCGCGAGATTCCCGCGGCCGTCGCCGAGGCCTTCAGGCAGATGCGCAGCGGCCGCCCCCGTCCCGTGCTGATCGAGGCGCCGCCCGAGGCCGGCGTGGAGCGGGAGGACGTGGAGCTGTGGGATCCGGCGCCCGTCTCGCCGATCGTGCCGAGCCCGGACCAGCTGCGGGAGGCGGCCCGCGTCATCGCCGAGGCCCGCCTGCCCGTCATCTACGCGGGCGGCGGCGTGGCGCGATCGGACGCGGAGGACGCTCTCGTCAGGCTGGCCGAAGCGACGAACATCCCGGTCGTCACGTCGAGCGGCGGCAAGGGGACGATCCCCGACAGCCATCCGCTTGCGTACGGCTCCTGCTTCAGCCCTCGGGGCGAGCGCCAGGAGATGAACCAGCTGTTCGAGGTGATGCAGTCGGCGGACGTCGTGATCGGCATCGGCGCGCGCTTCTCGCTCGGCAACCCGGCGGGCAACACCTCCACGCTGGTGAACATCAACGTCGACGACAGCGAGCTGATGCGGGTCCAGTCCAACACGATCCCCCTGCACGGCGACGCCAGGGCGACCATCGAAGCGCTGCTCCCCTACCTCGATGAGGCCGGGGCGGGCGATCGCCCGTCGCCCGCCGAGGCCGTCGAGGCGGCGCGCAACCTGATCGCGTACTACGACATCCGGCGGCACGAGCCGCAGTACCCGGTGCTGGAGGCGATCCAGGGCAGCATCCCGGAAGACGCGTTCATCGTCTGGGACGTCACGCAGTTCGGCTACTACGCCCGCACGCATTACAAGGTGAACCACCCGAAGACGTACATCGACTCCGGCTATCAGTTCAACGTCGGCTACTCGTTCCCGACGGCGCTGGGAGTGAAGGTTGCCCAGCCCGATCGCCCGGTGGTCTGCATGGTTGGCGACGGCGGGTTCCTCTTCAATGCGTCCGAGCTCGCTACCGCCGTCCAGTACGGGATCAACGTCGTGACCGTCGTCTTCCGGAACGACTCCTACGGCAACGTCGCCCGCGATCTGGACCTGGCGTTCGGCGGCGCCTACGGGACCGACCTGCATAACCCGGACTTCGTGAAGTTCGCCGAGTCCTTCGGCGCGGTCGGGATGCGGGCGGCCGATCCACTGGAGCTGGAAGCGCTGCTTCCGGAGGCGCTCGAGCGAGATGCCCCCGTGATCATCGACGTGCCGTTCGGCGACATGCCGATCCCGCGCGCCCCGCAATTCGCGCCCGTCTATCACCTGCCCTGGACGCAGCCCCAGGATGGGCTGATCGAGTCCTGATCGATTGCCCGGGTTGGTCCGGCCTCGCCGACCGGCCTACCAGAAGCCGATGCGGTAGCTCAGGCCACGGTGCGTGTGGCCCCGTGTGCCCGCCTTGTCGAGGCGCTTGAGGTGCTTGCCGCAAAGCTCGATCGTCGTGCGCTCGAGATCGTTGGGGTCGTCGCGCCAGCGTGCGACGGCGACCTCGCGCACGGGCCGTACGGTGCAGAACTCGCAACGGGGGAGCGGCATCGGGCAATGGTAGCGGGGTCCGCGGCCGGTGTCGCACGCGCCCGTCCTCCGGGCCGGGCGTCTGGCGTCAGGCCCTGCGGATCAGCATCACGCCGTCGCGGATGGTGAGCAGCACCTGGTGGTCGACGTAGATGCACCCTCGGCCCCGGCTTGTGCCCCGGTCCGCCTTCGGCCGTTCGGCCTGTCGGCGGCACGGTGGTCTATGATCAATGTCATGGCCAGGTGGCGCGCGCCAGACCTCGAGGCATCGACGACCGACGCGGAGCCCGAGGGCGCGCCGCGGCTCGTCAAGCACTGCCCCCGCTGCGGCGCGGAGATGCCCGGCGAGAGCCGGATCTGCCATTACTGCCTGGCGAGCCTGATCGACGTGGCCGCCGAGCCCGGCGAGCCGCCGCCGGTCGTGGGGCCACTCAGCGCGTGGCAACGGCTGCGACGCGTATCCTGGCGACGCTGGAGCCAGCTCGTTCTCATCGCCGTGATCGCCGGCTTCGTGTACGTGCAGTGCTTCTGGCCCGCGCCGACACGCGACGAGGCGAGCGGCTCGCGGTCCATGGTGACCGGGCCCGCGGTCTGGGGCGCGCCGGGCGCCGACCGCGGCGCCACGCGCGTCACCGCGGCGAGCCCGCCGCTGCACGGCGAGACTGCCTGGATCCGCAAGCTCGACTCGGAAGTCACGGTGCCGCTCGTCGCGGACGAGACCGCGATCTACGTCGCTCACCGGGACGCCCGGCTCGTCGCCTATGCGACGGCGGACGGTAGCGAACTCTGGAACTTCCCCGTGCCGGGGCAGCTCGACGACTCGCCGGTGGTCGCCGGCGACACGCTCTACGCCTCGCTGCGCAGCGGCGGGCTGGTCGCCATCGAGGCGCGCAGCGGCCGTGAGCGCTGGAGGAGCGAGACCGGCCACGACATCCTGAGCGGGCCGATGGTCGTCGACGGCGTCGTCTGGGTCGGCGGGCGCGGCACCATGCTCGCCTACGACGCCGAGACCGGGCAACAGCTTGGGGCGGCGCCCTCAGGCGATGACGTGCTGGCCCTCGGCGAGATCGCCGTGGGCGACGAGCGGGTCGTCTTTCTCTCCTGGCGGCGCCTGCACTTCTTCCACCTCGAGTCGGGCCAGCACGAGTTCTTCGGGCGCTTCTCCCTCGCCAGGCACGTCGCTGCCGGTCATGGGGTCGTCGTCGGTGTTTCCGATGTCTGGGCACTCGCCTTCGAAGAAGCTGTCGACCAGCCGTGGTGGGAGGGCCTGCGCCGGGCGTGGTTCTGGGCACACATCTGGGGTGTCGCCCCGCCGACCCCCGGTCAGCCCTACCGCTGGGCGCGGGACCTGCGCTGCGACCCGCTCGCGCCCGTCCTGCAGCCGGCGCAGGTGGTGCTGGCCTGTGCGGATGGCCGTGTGGCCGCAGCCTCGCTCGACGACGGCAGCACCCTCTGGGAGCGCGAGGGGCCGCCGCTCGTCGATGCGCCGGCGCTGATCAGCGAGGGCCTGCTGCTGATCGAGAAGTCCGCACTCGTCGTGGTCGACCCGGACACTGGCGAGGAGCTGGACCGCCGGTCCTTCGGGGGCGTCTCGCTCTCGCAGGTGCTCGTGACCAGCGGCGGCGTCTATCTCGCTACCGTGGGTGGGGAGTTACAAGCGCTGCGCTGAGGCCCATCCCGCCTCAGGCCCTGCGGATCAGCATCACGCCGTCGCGGATGGTGAGCAGCACCTGCTTGACCCGCTCGTCCGCGGCGACGTGCGCGTTGAAGGCGGCCATCCGCTGACCGGACCGCGACTCCGGATTCACCACGCGCCCGTTCAGCAGCACGTTGTCGACCGCGATGATCCCGTCCTCGGCGAGCAAGTCCAGCGCCGCCTCGTAGTAGTCGATGTACGGCTCCTTGTCGGCGTCGATGAAGACGAGGTCGAACGGCCCCTCGAGGGTCTTGAGGGTCTCGGAGGCGGGGCCGACGCGGATCTCGATCTTGTGGCCGTCCGGGCCCTCGTCGGCGTACTTGCGGGCGATCGCGGCCGTCTCCGGGTCGAGCTCGCAGGTGATGAGCCGGCCGTCATCCGGGAGCGCGGCGGCCATCATCTGGGCGCTGAAGCCGGTGAAGCAGCCGATCTCCAGCACGCGCCGGGCGCCCGAGGCCCAGGCGAGGAACTGCAGCAGCCCGCCCTCGATCGGGCCCGAGAGCATCAGGCCGTACTCCATCTCCTCCAGCGTGAAGCGGGAGAGCTCGGCGAGGTGCGGCGGCAGCGGCGTGGTGTGCCGGCGCGCGAACTCCTCGATCTCCTCGGGCACCAGCGTCAGCAGCGTGTTGCGGGGGCGTTCGGCCGCGTCCGGCGGCGGTCCGTCGCGGTCGCGCGGCTCGCTGCGGGCGCGGAACTGGATGCCCCAGTGCCCGGCGACGTTGGTGACGATGTAGATGATGTTGCCGGAGAGGTAGCGCGCGCCGTCCTCGCCGTAGCGGCTCCAGTCGACGCTGAGACAGACCTTGTCGTCGCGCGTCCAGATCGCGTGCATGCGATCGAGGCTGCTGCTGTGCCAGCCCTGGCCCTCGCGCAGGCGCTCGAACGGCGACTCGAAGTCCTCGGGCGTGGCGCGCACCTCGACGTGGCCGGGGAAGAGCGAGACGTGCGGGTAGTTCATCGTCCCGCGCAGCGTCTCGAGGTCGCCCTCGCTCCAGGCCTGGTAGAAGGCCTCGACGGCGGCGACGGCGGCCTGTTCCGCCTCGGCGCGCCCGCCACCGTCCGTCATACGGCCTCCGTCCCGAGGGGCGCGCCCGCGCCCGCTGCGGCTAGCCCCGCCGCAGCTCCTCGATGCTGCGCACGGGCTCGCCGTGGCGGTTGGTGATCGCCACCGTCTGCGGGAGCGACATGTCCCCGAAGCCCGGCATCCACGAGGAGTGCTTGCCCGGTCCGCCGGCGACGATGATGTGAATCGACTCGCGGTTCGCCGCGATCGGCAGCCGCGAGTCCTTCAGGAACGTCGGCGTCTCCGGGTCGATGCGCTCGTTGATGTGGTCGATGAACTCCACCGAGAGGTGGTCGGCGGGGAAGCGGGCCAGCTCGAAGATGTGCTCTCGCATCTTCTCGCGGTCCCACCCGTCGCCGGCGAGCACCGCGGCGTGCTCCGGCGTGACCGCGAGCAGCGTGTCCCCGCGCGCGAGGATGTTGTTGCTGCCCGCCTGGCCCATGGAGCCGACGACCGTCTGCATGATGCCGAGGCCGGTGTTGCTGCCGTGGTCCTCGATGTTGTGCGGCGCCTCGCAGGCGTAGACCGTGACCGTGCTGTCCTCGGCGCTGAAGCCGCGCGTCGTCTGGAACGGCGCCCAGGGGCTCTCCGCCTCGTTCTCCGCGAAGCAGAAGGTGAACTTGGCGGGCGTGCCCTGCGTGGCGCGGTCGCCGAGGCCGGGCGTGGCCCCGCCGATGTTGAGCTGCACCAGGCGCAGCGCCCGCCCGAGGGTCGCGTTCGTCTCGAAGGTCGGGCCGAAGCAGCCCATCCCGCCGTGCGCGCCGATCTCGCGGGCGATCGGGCCGTTGAGCAGCATCATCACCGTGTTCGGGTGCGTCGTGGCGTTGACGCCGCTGACGTTAAACTCCTCGCGGCCGATGCCCTGCACGGCGGCGACGAGCGCCGGGAACATCCGCGGCTCGCAGCCGGCCATCACGGCGCAGACCGCGGTCGCCTGGACCGTCGCCTCGCCGCGCCGCGGCGCGATCACGCCCAGCACCTCGAGCGGGTCGCGGTCGCAGTACTCGAGCATCGCCTCGACGCGCTCCTCGGTGGGTGCGATCACGGGCAGGCCGTCGGACCAGGTGCGGCGCGCGAACTCGCGGCGCAGCGCCTGCTCGTCGGCGGGCAGATCGACCATGACGTTCGCGCGGCCGAGGTCGCTCGCGGCCGCGGCGCCGCCGGCGCCGTTGGCGCGCGCGCCGTTGCTGCTTTCGTAGGGCTTCGTGAAGGCCTCGATCAGCTCGCCGGTGACGGCCTGGGCCTTCGGGCCCATCGCGTCCGCGTGCAGCCCGCCGATCGGGTGCGAGACGACGACGTAGCGCAGGTCCTTCAGACCGCGCTGCTCAGCCTCCAGGTGCAGCAGATCGACGAAGGCGGGCGTGGTGACGTTGACGGTCGGGATCCCGAGCTCTTCGAGGACGATGGCAGCGTGGACACTCCACGCGGTGCAGGATCCTCAGTCGCTTGTCCCGACTAAGGCGAAGTCGGCGCTCTCTTTCATGCTGTCGACGATGCGCTGAATCGGCGGGCCGTTGGAGGGCTTGCTCTCGACGACCGGCGCCGAGGCGAGCGAGACGGCTCCCGCGACCTCGCCCATCAGCGCCTCGAGCAGGGCGCGGGCGTTCATCTTGCGGTTGGTGAGGATGCCTGGTCGCAGGCCCTCGAGGCTCTGCGGCCGTGCGGCCGGCTGGACGGGGATGATCCGCGGGTGGCCGGTCGGGTCGTAGACCCGCGTGGTGGCGGCGGCGACTGTGGTCATGGGGCTGCTCCTTCGCTGCTGGTGCGGCCTGGGGCGTGCGGGGCGCGGCTGCGCGCCATGCGCCCTGCCGGCGCACCCCTGCCGCTCCCTCCCGTTCTACACCGGAGCGGGCGCTGCTCACAACACGCAAGCGTATCGAGGGCGGCCCGCGGGCGGCGCTACTTCGGCTTGAGCGTGAGGCAGTGGTTGAGGCAGCGCTGCACCCAGCCCTCGAGCCGCTCCTCCTCGAAGTCCGTTGCCGGGCCGACGAACAGCCAGCCGCGCATCGGGCGTCCGGTCATGTCCATCGGCCGCGCGAACGGCTCGCCGAGGGCGTCCTCGGCGTCCTCGGGCGAGAGTCGCGCGATCAGCTCGGAGCCGTGGACGCCGCAGCACATGTTGCCGCGCACCATGAAGGCGACGCCGCCGAACATGCGCTGCTCGCGCACCTCGCCGGGGTCGACGAGATCGACAAGCAGTTCGCGCACGCGCTCGGCGAGCGCCTCGTCGTACGCCACGGTTGGCTCCCTCCAGCTTCGGGGATCATACGAGGTCGTGCATCGGATACAGTGATTGGCAGGGGTCGGCGCGATCCAGTGGGCGCACCCTCTGGAGGTGGCCCGATCTCCGAACCCCACGATCCCTCGCCGCGATACTGCCCCGCGTGCGGCGGCGAGCGGCCCTCGGGCGCCACCGTCTGCGCTGAGTGCGGCGCACGCGACGAGTCCATCGCTATCGGCCAGACGCCCGAGTCGGTCACGGCGCTGCTCGACGAGATCGACATCTGGCGGGCTACGGGTCTGCTCGACGCTGCCTCGTTCGAGCGGCTGCGGGCGCACTACGAGCGCCGCCGCGCGGAGCTGCTTCCGCCCCCGGCACCGTCCGCTGCGCCGGACGAGCCCGGTGCCGCGCCGCCTGCCGTCGCGGAGGCTCCTGTCCTCGTGCCTCCCGATTCGCCGCCGCCGGCCCGGCGCCCGCCTGCGCCGTCCATCGGCGAGTGGGCCGCGCGCCGGCAGGCGGACATCCTGCTCTACCTCGGCGCCTTCCTGCTGGTCATGTCTGCGCTGATCTTCGCCTCGAGCCAGGACGACGCCCTGTCCGGCGGCTGGCGCGTCGTGCTGCTCGCCGCGTACACCGCCGCCTTCATCGCCGCCGGGGCGCTGCTCCAGCGCTGGCCGCGGGTGCGCGAGGCAGGCCCGGCGTTCCTCGCGATCGGCGCGCTGCTGACGCCGCTCAACTTCCTGTTGCTCCACAACGAGGTGCTCGGCGACCGCGATGTCTCCGGCGCGGTGGTCTGGTTCGTGGCTTCCGTCTACAGCACGGCCTTCTACTCCTTCCTGTTCGCTCGTGGCCACGGGCGGCTCTACATCACCCCCGCCGCGATCGCGCTGCTAAGCGCCTGGGGATCGCTCGCGGATGTCGTCGGGCTCCCGCTCGAGTGGGGTGGGGCGTGGTGGATGGGCTTCGCGCTCGCCGCCACGCTCGCCCTCTCCTACACACGCCGCTGGAGTGCCGCCGCGGCAGTGCCGGTCGCTGTGATCGCCGCGCTCTCGCTCGTGTTCGCGACTCTCATCGTCGCCTTCGACGCCTCCACCGAGCACGGCTGGCAGGTTCCGGCCACGTGCGCGCTGCTGATGGCGCTCGTGGCCGTTGCCGGCTGGTCCCTGCGCCAGCCGCTCGTGCTCCTCGCTGTGGTGGTGATCGCCGTCGCGACCAGCCTTGCCGCGGTCTGGGCGGCGGAGTTGCCCGCGCAGTGGTACAGCGCGCCGCCGCTGGCTGCCGTCGTGCTGCTGCTGCTCAGCCGCGACCTCTGGAGCGGCTGGAGTGCGCAACTCTCGCGCGGTTCGTGGCTCCTCGTCGCCACCGGCCTGCTGTGGCCGTTCCTGCTCACGGAGACCCATCTCGACGGCGATAGCTGGGGCGCAGCCGCCGCCTTCCTCGCGACCGGCGCGCTGGCGGCAGCCGTTGCCTGGCGCAACACCAGCGACGGCGTGTACGCGCCGGACTGGGTTCTGCGGTCCACGACGCATCCGGTGGAGCGTGTCGCGTTCGCGTGGCTCGGCTTCATCGCCGCGCTGGTCGCCCTCGGCTTCGCGCAACGCGCGCTCGAGGTCGCCCGTCCGGATACGGGCTGGGCGTTCGCCGCGGTCGCAGCAGTGGGCTCAGCGGCGCTCGTCCTCGTGGCGCGCAGGATGCCCCTCTTGCTCTGGGCGATCCTGCCCCTGCTGCTGCTCGCGACGGCCGTCTCGATCCAGCAGCCCGTCGACCGCTTCGCGGGTCACGACGCCGTGCTGCTCGCCCTGCCCGCCGCGCACCTGCTCGCCGCCTTCGTGCTGCTGCGGCGCTGGAGCCTCGCTGCCGTCGCCGTGGCGCTCGGCATGCTCGCGCTCGCGGCGCTCTGGGAGGCGCAGGCGTGGCCGTGGTGGCGCCTCGCCGTGCTCTACGCGGCGCTCGCAGTCCCGCTGTTCGGCGCGCTCACGCCGCTCCGCCGTTACGAGGCGCCCGAGCTGGCCGGGGCCGAGCGCTTGCTGGCCGTGCAGGCGCTCTCCTGGCTAACCCCGGCCGCCGCCGTCCTCACCGCGGCGATCGCCCTCGACATCCGCCTCGAAGGCGGGGGCGTCGAGGCGCCCGGCACCGCCGAGTACCGCGCGCTTGTCCTTGTCACGCTGCTGCTCGCGCCGCTCTTCGCCTTCGAGGCGTGGCGCCTGCGCCGCTGGGAGTTCGCGGTCCCCGCGCTCGCCGTCGTGTTCGCCTGTGCGGCCGCGCTCTGGCCGGTCTTCGACTGGCCGACGTGGACGCTGGCAGTGGCGTACTCGCTGGCGGGGGTGGGTGCGTTCCTCGTGCTGAGCCGCTGGCGCCGCCTCGCCGATGACTCCGCCGCGCTGGCCGTGCAGGCACTCTCCTGGGCGGGCCTCGTGCTCGGGCCGCTCACGGCGCTGCTGGCGCTCGGTGTCCGCCTCGAGGCGCTCGATGTGAATCCCGCGACCCTGGTGGAGTTCCGCGTGCTCACCGCGCTGCTCCTGCCCCTCGCCGCGGCCGTCGAGTTCGATGGGCGGCGGCTCGGGATCGGCTGGGCCTCGCTGCCGGCGTCGGCGCTGGTCATGGTCGCGCTCGAGCTTGCGATCGCGACGCTGGAGCCCGCGAACGTGCAGGCACACACCGTGCCGGCCGCGCTCTACCTCGCGCTCGTCGGACTGCTCGCGCGCACCCCGGAGACGCTCTCCCGCCACCTCGGCTGGCATGAGTTGCTGCAGCTCGCCGGCGCGGCGCTCCTCGTGCTCCCGCAGGCCGAGCAGGGCTTCGAGCCGGGCGGTGCACGCTGGGGGCTCGTGCTGCTGATCGAGGGCATCGTGCTGCTTGGGATTGCGATGGCGCTGGGGGCGCGCTGGCTCGGCGTATCGGGAGTGGTCACGCTCTCGGGAGTCGCGCTGCGTTTCCTCTGGGTCAACCGCGACAACGACGCCGTTCCCTACTGGGTCATGCTCGCCGTCGCCGGATTCGTGCTGCTCGCTATCGGCCTCACCGTCCTCCTGCAGCGCGACTGGTGGGACCGCACCCGGCTCCGCCTCCAGACCTGGTGGCGCCGGGACGCGGTCCTCGATGCGCGTTCGCCGCTCGCCGTCCCCGCGCCCGTGCTGTTCGCGGCGCTCGCTCCCGTCCTCGCGATTCTCGCCGTCGGGAACCCCGACTGAGCGGACGGCAGGATCGGTCGATCCGTCCCGGCGCGAGGGCGTCCGGAACCGCGCTCTCGGATACACTGGATCCATGACTGACGAGACGCCGCAGGTCGCCTACCGCAGCGCCTGGGAGGGCTGGCGCAAGCAGCTCGATCAGATCCACGCGGTGCTGCTCGAGGGCGAGCGCGTGCACCCCTCGAAGCTCAAGGGGCTGCTCAACCGCGAGGCCACCGCCAAGGACCGCTACGACGCGGCGCGACGCCGCCTGCTCGGCATCCCGGACCCCGGAGAAGAGGAGTAACGCCATGACGGCAGCGGCTGGTTCGGCTCCGTCCTCCTGGTACCGCAGCGGCTACCCGCGCTCGTTCGCGATCGGCGCCGCGTTCTCGGTGGCGTGGTCGCCCTGTATCGGGCCGATCCTCGGGGTGGTGCTCACGCTCGCGGCGACGTCCGGGACGGCGGCGCAGGGTGCGCTGCTGCTGATCTTCTACTCGCTCGGCCTCGGCGTCTGGTTCCTCGCCTTCGGGGCGGCGTTCGGCTGGTTCGCGCCGAAGGTGCGCAAGCTGCAGCCCTACATGCCGACCCTGATGGCGGTGAGCGGCGCGCTCTTCATCATCGTCGGCGCGCTGATGCTGCTCGGCGAGTTCGGGCGGCTCAACACCTACTTCCAGTCGTTCGGGTTCCTCTTCGATCAGACCTCGTCCGCCGAGGAGAACCTGTCGCAGGGCACGGACGGGATCGCCGGACCGGCGATTGCCTTCGTCGGCGGCATCGTCTCCTTCCTCTCGCCATGCGTGCTGCCGCTGGTGCCGGTCTACCTCGCGAACCTCGCGGGCGAGGTGTTCCAGCTCTCCGGCAGCTCCGTCTCGGCGCGCCGCCAGCTGTTTGTCCACTCGATCGTCTTCGTCGTCGGCTTCACGCTGGTCTTCGCCTTCGTCGGCGCGTCCGCCGGGTTCCTCGGCGGTCAGGTGCAGGAGCACCTGGACACCGCGACCCGCGTCGGAGGCGTCCTGCTGGTTGTGTTCGGGCTGCAGATGAGCGGGCTGATCAACATCCCGTACCTGGACCGCACCTACCAGCTCCCGGGCTAGCACCCGGCGCAATCGAGGCATTACGACGCCAAACCGGCGTTCTCGCGCCGTACCCGTTGTGAATGTCGCATGACGTTTGCTACGCTTCCTGCGATGCCAAGCGAGTTCAGCGGACTCGATATCGAAGAGATGGGCCGCGTCATCGACGAGGCCGGTGTCCTGATCATCCGCTTCCACGTCATCCCGCAGCGCCTGCTCGTGGACACCCGCGAGTCGGCCGAGGACAGCCCGCAGCTGCGCCTCGTGCCGCCGGTGTCCTCGGCGGAGGAGCGCTACCGCTACCTCCAGAAGCTGCGCCCCGGCGTTCCGCTCCCGGACCAGATCACCGTCCTCAGCTGGCCTCGCTACATCGAGGTGATGCGCGAGGCGGGCCTCTGGCAGCGGCTCGAGCAGCGCATGTTCGAGCTGGGCGGCGCCGCGCTCGCGCGGCGCTGCGGCGAGGTCTTCGATGAGGTCCGTTCCGCCGAGCGCGCCGAGGTCGTCTCCGCGATCATCGGCGGCGAGGGCTACGAGTCCCTCTGGGAGCGGGCTCCCACCACGTAGGCCGCTGCCCGGCACGGCGATCTCAACCGTCCCCTCTGCTAGCCTCCACGGCGGCCCGTTGCGGCCTCGGCGTTGGGAGTAGCTGCGTGCGGATGCCCTTGATCGCGGCGCTGCTGGTCGTGCTCGGTACCGCCTGCGCATCCGGCGGCGCGGGTAGCGGAGACACCGAGGACATCGTCCGCGCAGTGCCCTTCGCCGATGGCGAGCGCCTGGTCTACGAGCTGGTCGACGCCGACGGCGCCGTCGTCGGGCGCGGCATCTTCACGACCACGGCACAGGACGACGCCTTTGGGCTCGTGCAGACGTACGAGGAGATCGAGACGCCCTCCGGCGAGCGGCCGATCGTCGACGTCGCGACGGTCGTCGTGGACGCGGCGACGCTCAAGCCGCGCCTTGCCGAGCGCGCGATCCAGCGGCGCGAGCCCTCGGACGATGAGTGGTACCTGGCGAAGTACGCGGCCGGCGACGGCGAACCGCAGCTCGTGATCACGCAGCACAGTGGCGGGAGCGAGCGCACGCGCGAACTCACGCTGCGCGAGCACCACTACGACAGCCAGTCATCGCTCTGGATCTGGCGCGCGATCGCCCTCGCCGAGGGCTTCGAGGCGAACTACGTCTCGGTCAACCCGCGCGACGCCTCGCAGGTCACCGCGCGCCTCGTGCTGGTCGACCGCCAGACCATCGAGGTGCCCGCGGGTACGTTCGAGACGTGGCGGCTGCAGGTGCGCAACGGCCGCGACACGCGAATCGCCTGGATCCACGTCGAGCCCCCGCACGAGATCGTGCAGTGGGACAACGGCACGCTGTTCCTGCGCCTCGTCGAGACGGGCGGGCCCTGAGCGGGTGCGCCGCTACGAGTGGAGTAGCGGGGCCTGCGCCTCGCGCAGGCTCTCGCCGAGCTCGCCCCACGAGGAACGCGCCGCGCCGAGCGCCTGATCGAACCGCGCCGACTGCTCCGCCGGCACGAGGACGACTCCGGCAGCGCGGAAGCGCTCGCGCTCCTCGGTGGTCGGGCCGGCGGCCGCCTGGCCCGGGAGCCCGCCGATTGCGTCGAGCAGGTCGCGCACCTGCCACTCGAAGGCGGGCGGTTCGGCGGGGAGCCCGAAGGCCCAGAGCGCGCCGACGGCGCCGACATCGGGGGGCGGCGCGGCCTCCACACTTGCCGCCGCGCTCCACATCCCCGTCGAGTGCCTCGCGACGCCCTCGAGCACGAAGCGCAGGTGCGGCGCCGAGGAAGCGAACGCCTCGAGATCGTCCGTGGAGCCCAGCCAGGTCGCGGTGATCAGCTCGCGCTCAGAGCAGGCCGCGAGCGTCGCCTGCACGCCCTCGGCGGAGCCGAGTGCGCGGGCGAGCGTGGCGAGTTCTCCGCGTTCCGCCTCGCCCAGCTCGTCCCGCAGGCCCGCGACCACCAGGTGCAGCAGCGCCGCGGCCATCGCGCGCTACCCCGCGGCCTGCCCGCCGGGCGTGGGCCCGGCCATCGGCAGCGCGCCGGGCGCCTCGGCGAACGGGGTCGCCGGACGCAGCCGGCCATCCTCGATGGCGAGGCGGCGCGTCGCGAGGCTGCCGACTGCCTCCCGGTCGGTGGTGAGCAGCGCAGCCCCGCCGCGCGCCGTGAGCAGCGCGAGCTGTCGCTCCAGCGTCGCCAGCGCCTCGGCGTCCAGCGCGGCGGCGGGCTCGTCGGCGAGGAGCAGGCGCGGCTCGACGGCCATGGCGCGGGCCAGCGCGGCGAGCGCGCGCTCGCGCGGCGTGAGCTCGTGCGGACGGCGCGAGGCGAGGTGTGCGAGGCCGCTCGCGGCAAGCTGCTCGCCTCGCCGGGCGGCGCGCTCCCGCCTCCCGAGTCCCGCGATGCGCAGGGCGAGGTCGATCTGCTCGGCGACGGAAAGTGTCGGGAGCAGCCCTCCGCACTCAGGCAGCAGGGCGATCGAGCCACCGCGCAACGCGCGCCGCCTCGACGTCGGCATTGCCGCCAGACTCTCGCCGTCGAAGTGCACCGTGCCCTCGTCGGGCTCCAGCAGCCCGGCTGCGACCCGGAGCAGCGAGGTCTTTCCGGCTCCCGGCGGGCCCTCGATGCTGACGATCTCGCCCGCCAGCGCCGCCACGCTGGCCCCGCGCAGTGCCTGCCGCGCGTAGTCGCGCGTGCGATACGCGAGGGAGACGCCCTCGATGGCGATCAGCGGGTCGTCGGACGTCACCGGCGTCTCCAGGGTGGTCGCGGGTCCGGAGGCGGGCGGTCGGGCCAGACGCCGACGTGGTCGCCCTCGTTCGTGACGCGCGCGCGCCGCCCGATGCCGAGCGCCTCGCGCTGGTCGGGCGCGATCTCGACACGGCCGTCGCGGTCGAGGATGGCGAGCTCGTCGGTGCGTTCACCCTCGCCGCGCGAGAAGGCGGAGCGGCGCACCAGCTCCGAGACGATCCGGCCCTCGCGCATCCGCATCTCGCCGCCGATTCGCCGGGCGAGCGAGGCGTCGCGGGTCGCGACCAGCAGCGTGAGTCCGAGGTTGCGGTGCAGCCGCCGCAGCACATCGATCAGCTCCTCGCGCTCATCCAGGTCCAGTGCGACCGCCGGCTCGTCCAGCAGGAGCAGGCCCGGCTCGTGCGCCAGCGCGACGGCGATGGCCGTCCGGATCGAGGCGAGCGGCGGCAGCCGCTCCGCGCGCACGGCCGCCATCTCCTCGAGGCCGGTGAGCGCTAGCAGATCGGCGGCGCGCCGCCGGGCGCGCCCGACCGGGACGCCGGTGAGCCGGAGCGGCAGCTCGACGTTCGAGGCCACGCTGCCTCGCAGCGCCGGGCCCGCGCTGCTCGCGAGGCCGACGGATCCGCGGCGCAACCCGCGCAGCTCCGCCTCGCTCGCGAGTGAGAGTTCGAGGCCATCGACGCGGACGCGGCCCGAGTGCGGGCGGACCAGCCCCGCGACTACGCGCAGCAGCGAGGTCTTGCCTGAGCCGGCGGGGCCGAGCAGCGGGCGCAGCGCGCCGCGTTCGAGCGTGAACGAGAGCTCCCGCAGCGCGAAGCCGCGGCCGTGCGCGGCCTCCAGCGTGAGTCCGCTGCATTCGACGTGGCTCGTGAGGCCCATGTCGGCGGTCGGCTGCTGCGCTGCGGCCATCTCAGGCCTCCCCGGCGGGCACGGCGCGGGCCGGCGACGGCCGCACGGCGCGCCCTCGATACCGTAGCGCTGCCGCGGCCACGGTCACAACGACGCCCGCCGTCAGCGCGACCGCGGCAATCCAGAGCGGCGCGGCCTCCAGCTGCAGGCGCAGCGGCGGCTCGATCACGGTCCCGCTTGCGTCGCGGGCGAGGATCGCAAGCAGCCAGCGCGCCAGCACGACGCCGGCGGCCGTCCCCACTGCGGCGGCGGCGCCGAGGCGGATCAGCGTCTCGGCGGCGACTCCGCCGAGCCAGCCCGCCGGCCTGCCGCCGAGCGCATCGATCGCCGCGCGTTCGTACTCGCGCTCCTCGCGGCGCAGCGCGATGTCCAGCAGCACGCCGGCGAGGGCCGCCGCGACCAGCGCTCCGAAGGCGAACGTGAGCACCGTGCGCCAGCCGAGCGCCGCGGCCTGCTCCTGGCCCAGGGCGGCGCGGGCCGACTCGCGGTCGATGACCGTCCCCGCCTCGAGCGGCGCGCCGCGGAGCACGGCGGCGGCGCGTGCGGGCGGCGCGCTGGCGAACCACGCCTCGTTCGTCGCCAGCGGATCGCTGCGCGGGGAGGCGTTGACGGCGGCGAGCAGCCGGTCCAGCCCGGCGACGACGAAGGCCGAGCCGGCCGGGAACGTCGGGAAGCCATCCAGCGCGCTCGCCAGTTGGGCGCGCAGGACTTCCCCGCCGACCGTGAGCGTCAGTTCCTCGCCCGGCTCGATCGCGAGCTCCTCGACCGCTGCTCGCGAGGCGTAGACCAGCACGGGCGCTCCGTCCGTCCTCTGCCGCAGTCCGCGCAGCGTGGACGCGGCGGGCTCCGCCGACGCGCCCCAGTCGAGGTGCTGCGCCCCGCGGATGCCCGGCGGCGAAGCGAGCGTGTTGCGCGCGATCACCTGCGCGCCCCCGGCGGCGATCCCGCCGATTGGCTCCAGGTCTTCGAGGCCGCGCATGTCGTGGACGGTCGAGCGCTCCCCAAACGCCTCGCCGGCGCCGGCGAGGAGGTTGATGCGATCGCGCGGCGCGGCCGGCGCGTCCGGCGTGGCGAGCACCGGGCCGAGCAGCGCGCTCCCGGGCGCTGCGGAGGCCTCCTCGCCGAGCAGCAGGTAGTAGCCGTGCAGCGTGAGCGGCCCGGCCAGCTGCTGCGCGGGAATCGCCGCGCCGTCGGGTCCGAGCGGCGTCGTGAGATCGGCCGCGTGGAACGCCCAGCGCCCGCTGCCCGGCTCGGCGAGGGCGACGCCCAGCAGCAACTGCAGGTAGCGCCCGCCCTCGTTGCGGAGCGAGAGCACGATGCGCACCTCGCCGCTCGTGTCGGTGAGCCTGACCCAGGCGCCGAGCTGGCGGGCGTTCGGCGGGACGGGTCGGCCCTCGAGGGCCGCTGCGTTCGCGCTGAGGGCGGAGAGAATCGCCGGGAGCGGGTCAGCCGTGAGGTCGGGGCGCACGTTGGCCACGGCCCCGAAGGTCGCCGGGTCGATGCCCAGCACCTCGACGGGCATGCTCGCGCCCTCGCGGCCGAGCGCGCCGCTCGTACGCACCAGCGGCGAGGCCGCGTCCATGCCAGCGCCGGCGATCGCCGCCCGGCGCTCCGCCTCCCCCGCGTCAGCGAGGCCCGCCAGGCCGCTCGCCCGCGCGTCACCGCCGGCGGAGTGCGCCGCGCGATCGACGGACGAGCGCTCGAGCGTGCCCGGCAGCGCCGCGAGCAACAGCGCGACGGCAGCGGCAAACACGACGAGCGGGAAGGCGACTCCCGCGGGTCGCCGCGCGACGGCCCGCAGGCCGCCGATCAGCGCGATCCCGCGTGTGAGCGACGCAGGCCGGGCGAGCAGCCGGGCGATCAGCGGGACGAGCCGCCACGCGAGGAGCGCCGCGGGCGCCAGCAGCGCTACGGGCGCAAGCAGCAGCGCATCGCGCGTCTCGTCGCCCTCGAACAGCGTCTCGTGGCGCGTGAGCGCCCAGAACAGCGCGCCGCCGCCGACGGCTGCCGCCGTCAGCCAGACCCCTCGACCGGACGCCGTGCGGTCGGCGAGGGCGGACGCCGTGAGCGCGAGGACGAGCACCGCCAGCGCGCCCGCACCCGCCCACGGCAGGTCTCGCTGGATCGAGATCGTGAACGCGTCGCCGAGCGGCTCGAACCCCTCGAGGCGGCCGAGGGCGGCGATGGCGAGCGCCGCCACGGGCGCTCCGGCCACGAGCGCCAGCAGCGCCGCGGGGAGGGCGGCGATCACCTCGACCGCGGCGACCTGGTTGCGCGACGATCCCGTCAGCCGCAGCCCGTCGCGCACTCGCCCACGGCGCTGCGCCAGCATCGAGGCCGCGCCGAAGACGAGCACCCCCAGCGCCGCCGCGATCTGCCCGAAGCGCAGCGCGAGCCCCGGCAGGTCGAAGCCCGGCAGGTCGGCCGCGTTCTCGATCGCTTGCGGGAGGCTGCTCTCGACCTCGGCGCCGCCGAGGGCGGCGAGCTGCCTCGGCAGTTCGCGCACGCGCGCGGCGATCTCCGTCACGTCGCCGGTCTGGATGCCGGCCGGGTCCACCGCGTAGGTCGACTCGAACGCCGCGCTCGCCCCCGTCAGCAGGTCGGGCAGCGCGCCGAAGAAGGTCGTCTCCGGCACGAACAGGGTGAACGCGCCGCTCGTCGTGCGCTCGAGCACCCCAGGCTGCCCGCTCCAGTAGGCGCTCGCCGGGTCACGAGGCTCGGCGATGCCGGCGATCACGATCGGGAACCGGGCCGCGATGGACGAGCGTGGTATGAGCACCAGCTCCTGCCCCGGCGTCAGGCGCGCCTCGCGCGCGCTGCCCGGAGCGACCAGCACCGGGACGGGATCGCCGACGCCGCGCGGGAGCGCCTCGGGGAAGCGCCCCTCCAGCAGGGTGACGTGCGCCTCGAGGTCGGAGCGGAAGCGCAGCGCGGCCTGCCCGAGGGTCTCATCGACTGCGTCGGGGAACGGGCCGTCGCCCCCGCGCACGGTGGCGAGCGAGAGCACGCTCGTCGCGCCGCTGCGCCTCTGCCCGGCGATCGCGTCGCCAAGCGCAGCGGCGACCGCCTGATCGAGGGCGGCCTGCGCGTCGAGGTAGGCGACGCGGTCAAGGGCGACGCCGTCGCGGCTGACGCGCAGCTCGAGCGCGCCGGCCGGAGCCGTCGCCAGCGAATCGCGCAACGCGACATCGCGCAGTCGCTCGTGGGCGATCGGGACCGCCGTGATCGCAGTGCTCAGCAGCAGCGCGCCGAGCAGCAGCGCGAGCGTGATCCGCCACTGCTCGCGAAGACTGCCCAGCGCCAGGGCGACCAGCGGTCCAATCGGCTGCACGGATCGATCCTATGCGATGGCGCGCGGCGGAACGCTTCCGAGCCGCTACGGGAAGTCGTGGCGGAGCGTGCGGCTGGCGAATCGCCAGCCCTCGGCGGTGCGCCGCCACTCGTCGTAGTAGATGCCGCTGCTCGGCGGATCGCCCTCCGGCCCCACTCGCGAGGTCAGCAGCATCGTGCGCGTCCGCGCCCGGTCCCCGTCCAGCTCCTCGAAGAGCGTGCCGCTCTGGTGGTGGCGGACCTGCACGCCGGGCTTGCGCGCGTCCATGCGCTCCCGCGCCCAGGCGCGGATCGCCTCGTGGCCGTGCGCGTTCACGCTCGGCCCGCCCGGCAACTCCGGATCGACGACGAAGTCCGCACCCTCGACGAAGAGCGCGACGTACGCCTCGAGGTCGCGGTCGTCCCAGGCGTAGGAGTAGCGCGCGATCTGCTCGATGATCGCGAGCCGGTCGGCGGTCTGCGTCTCAGCCTGCATCACATGGTCCCTTCCCTTTGCGTGCGTGTTAGCGATGGCCGAGGCGGCGTCGCCGAAAGCGCCAGCCGTCGGGCGTCCGTATCAGGTCGTCGTGGTAGACGCCGAAGTGCGTCGCCACCGGCCCGTCCCGGAGCTCGATTACGAGCAGGTAGAGCGTCATGCTCGCGGCGTCGCCCGAGCCCTCGATGACGATGTTGTTGTTCCAGTGGACGGCGGGGAGGTCGCGCGCGATCAGCCGCTCCATGAACGCGACGAGCTCCGCCTGTCCGCTGGCCTGGAGCCTCGGACCGCCCTCGAAGACACCGTCGGGCGTGAAGCACTCCGCCCAGCCCTCGGCGTCGCGGCCGTCCATCAGGTGGTTGTAGCGCGCAGCGAGATCGAGGATCTCGAGCCGGTCGGCTGCCGATAGCGCCATGTTGCACCCCGTTCCGCGCCGGAATGGTAGCGCCCCGGCGGACATGAGCGAACACGTCGCGTTGACCGGCCTCGATGGCTGCGCCAACCTCGGCTCGAGGGGAGCGGCGATGGCACAGCTTGGCATGGTGCTGCACCACGGCATCGAGGACGGCGCGCAGCTGCGTGGCTACGGGCAGCTCACGGAGCGCCTGGGCTACGACTCGCTGTGGGTGACGGAGCGCTACTTCCACGAGGAGACCGCCGCGCTGCTCGGCTTCCTCGCGGCCGGGACCGAGCGCATCGACCTCGGCGTCGGCGTGGTGAACCCCTACACGCGTCCTCCGGCGCTGCTGGCGATGGCCGCGGCCACGCTCGACCGCCTTTCCGGCGGTCGCCTGATCCTCGGCCTCGGCCGCAGCGAGCGCGAGGTGATCGAGGGCGCCCTCGGTATTCCCTACGGCCGCCCGCGCGAGCGCCTGCGCGGGGCCGTCGAGTCGGTGCGCGCGCTGCTCGCGGGGGAGACCGTCGAGGGCGTGCGGCTGGCGCTCACGCCGAGCCGCGAGCGTGTCCCGATCTACGTCGCCGCGATCGGCCCGCGCGCGCTGCGCCTCGCTGGAGCCGTTGCCGACGGCGTGGTGCTCAACGCCTACGCCCCGGCGGCCTACGTGCGCCGCGCGGTCGCCGAGGTGCGCGACGCCGCCCGCGAGGCCGGTCGCGACCCCGCCGCCGTGCGCATCGCCTGCATGCTCGTCGTGCGCCTCACGGACCGGCCGGACGAGCTGCTGCCGCAACTCCGCGAACGCCTCACCAGCCTGCTCGCCGAGCCGCACACAGGCGAAGTGCTCCTCGAGTGGGGCGGCTTCGACGCCTCGCTGCCGGCCCGCCTGCGCGAGACGATCGCCTCGGAAGACCCATCCGAGGCGGCGCGCCTCGTCGACGACGCGCTCGTCGAGGCGCTCGTGCTGCTCGGTCCGGCGGAGCGCTGTCGCGTGCGGATCGACGAGTACCGCGCGGCCGGGGTCGAGGAGGTGCTGCTGCTGCCGCGCCTGCCCGACTTCGAGCGGGTCGCACAGGCTCTCGCGCCCTCGGCTGGTTAGTCGCTTGCGCCCTCGGGTGGTTAGTCGCGGAGCTGGATGCGGCGGAAGGCGACGAGCAGGGCGGCGTCGTAGCCGGCCTTGAGCGCGCCGCCGACGAGCAGCGGCAGGCCCCACGGCCCAACCGCGAGCAGGGCGCCCCCGAGCGCCGGGCTGGCCGCCGCCGAGAGCGTGCGGACCACGTTCGTGACACTCGCCGCGGGTGCGCGTTCCTCGGGCGTCACGACCGAGACGATCAGCGTCGTGCGCGGCGCGATGTCGATTGGCGAGAGCGCCTGGCGCACGAACAGCGCGACGAGGACCAGCGGAAGCGTCGGCATCAGCGGGGCGACCATCAGCGCGATGTTCGCCGGTAGGTGGGCGTAGGCCATCGTCTCGATGATCCCGATGCGCGCCGTGATCGGCGGCGCGAGCAGCAGCGAGAACGTGCTGAGCAGCCGCGCGGCGAAGAAGATCACCGCCGCCTCCTCGATCGAGATGCCGAAGCGATCGAACAGCCAGACCGCCATCACCGCCTGCACGGCGAGCCCGCCCCCGAAGGCGTCGACGGCGAACAAACCCGAGAGGCGGAACACCGTGCCTCGCGACTCTCGAAGCTGGCCGCGAGACGCCGTGCCGGCGGTCTCCAGTTCGACGGCCCGACTGAGCGGGCGGTAGGTCGCGAGCATCGCGATGCCGGTCAGGCCGTAGAGCGCGAAGGCCCAGCGCAGGGTCGTGGCGAGATCCACACCCGTGAAGTCGGCGACGGGTCCCGCCGCGCCGCTGGCCAGCGAGCCGAAGGCGAAGGCGATCGAGCCGAACAGCGTGTAGCGGGCGTAGACCCAGGTACGCCGCGATGTCTCGGTCGTCGTCGCCAGCGCCGCCTGCTCGACCGGCTGGAACAGCGAGAAGTCGCCCGCGCTCGGGCTCATCGTGCCGACGAAGGCGACGACCAGCAGCAGCCAGTACGGCTCGGAGAGGGCGAACGCGACCCCGCTCGCGCTCACCAGCAGCGACCCCGCCATCAGCGTGCGCCGCCGCCCGAAGTGGTCGACGACGAAGCCCGCGATCAGCGTCGCCACGGACTTGCCGAAGAGCGCGACGGTGACGAGCGCGCCGATCTCGAAGGCGTTGAAGCCGCGCTCGCTCAGGTAGGCGGCGAGGGCGACGCTGGCGAAGCCGTCGCCGAGGGAACGGATCGCCCTCGTCGCGACCATCCGCCGCGCATCGGCGTCGACGCCCGGGAGCAGTGCATTCGTCACGCGCATCGCCGCCAAGGGAAGCACGCCGCGCGCCTGACCGCGACGGTGCGGGGCTCGTTACCGGGCCTCAGCGCGCAGGCGGCGGGATGTCGAGGTGGAGGGCGCGGCGCGCGAACCGCCACCCGTCCGGCTCGCGCACCCAATCGTCCGTGTAGACGCCCTGCGTCCAGGGCCTCGGGATCTGCCGGTCCGGCAGCATGCGTGACTCGAGCAGCATCGTGCGCGTGCGCGCCGTGTCCGCGGTGAGCGCGTCGAAGACGGTGCCGCTCTGGTTGTGGCGCGTCTGCGCGTCGCCCCAGCGCTCCATCGTCGCCTGGACCCATTCGAGGATGCCGGCGTGGCCCTCGGCGTGGATGAACGGCTCCGGGTGCGCGACCGACGTGACCTCGAAGACGCCGCGTATGCTGAACAGCGCCGTGTACGCCTCGTCGTCGCGGCTGTCGACGGCGTACGAATAGCGCTGGATCGCCTCGATAATCGCGAGCCGGTCGTCGGCGCTCATGGCGCAAGCCTCGCCGCCCCGCCGCGAGAAGGCAAGGGCCGCCGGGCTGCGCTTCCCGAGGGAGGCCCGCGATGCCCGTTGTCCAGAGCAGCGACCTGCA
Organism: Dehalococcoidia bacterium; assembly: GCA_965207415.1. Classification (GTDB taxonomy): domain Bacteria; phylum Chloroflexota; class Dehalococcoidia; order UBA2979; family UBA2979; genus VXMT01. The sequence goes on along the minus strand of CBDBMD010000003.1, from coordinate 870,052 downwards.
CGACTTCATCGTGCGGATGTTCACGGCTGTCGGCTCGCCCGAACACGACGCGCGCGAGCTGGCCGACCACCTGATCGACTCCAACCTCGCGGGCCACGACTCGCACGGCGTGATCCGCGCGCCGCAGTACCTCGGGCAGATCGAGACCGGGCTGATCGTGCCCGGCGCCTCGTCCGAGGTGGTGCGCGAGACGGAGACGACGACGCTGCTGCGCGGGAACTGGAACTACGGCCAGGTCGTCGGGCGTGAGGCGATGGATGCGTCTATCGCGAAGGCACGCGCCCACGGCATCGGCATCACGGTCGCCTGGGAGCTCTCGCACACCGGGCGGATGGGCACCTACGGCGAGCAGGCGGCGCGCGCGGGGATGCTCGCGATCGCGACGGTTCAGGGCCAGGGGCGCAGCGTCGCGCCCTTCGGCGGCGCCGAGGGCCGGCTCTCCACCAACCCGATCGTCGTGGCCGCGCCGACTCCCGACCCGGAGCAGCCGTTCGTGCTCGACATGGCCACCTCGGTGGCCGCGGGCGGCAAGGTGAAGGTCGCGGACGCCGCCAACTCCGAGCTGCCGCCGGACTGGGCGATCGACGCGGAGGGTCGTCCCACGCGCGACCCCTCGGCGATCGAGGCGGGCGGGGCGATCCTGCCTCTCGGTGGTCCGGCCGGGCACAAGGGCTTCGGGCTCTCGCTCGCGGTCACGGCGCTCGGTGCGCTCACCCCCGAGATCGAATTCGGCAAGCACCGGGGCAGCAGCACCGTCATGATCGCCGTAGACCTTGAGCGCTTCCGTGAGCCCTCGGAGTACACGCGGGTGTTCGGCGCCTTCCTCGACTTCGTCCGGGAGACGCCGCTCCAGGAAGGTGTCGAGGAGATCGTCGTCCCCGGCGAGCTGGAGCGCCGCAACCGCGACCGTCGCCGCCGCGACGGCATCGACCTCGACGACGGCACCTGGCAGCGCCTCGCGGACGGCGCGGTGCAGACGGGGATCGAGCCGCTACCGGGGATGAGTGGCACGTAGGCCGAGTGCCCCACTCATCGACTTGCGTGGTATAGTCGCTCGTATGTGGCATAAGGGAGTTGTCGTGCCATACAGTGATCGAGGTGCCACATGGAGCAAACTGCGACCAAGGTCGACCGGCAGGGCCGGATAGTCATCCCCGCCGAGTACCGGCGTGCCCTCGGACTTCGTGAGGGCGACCCGGTCACGGTGCAGCTTGATGACGGTGAACTGCGCATCCTCACGCGAGCGCAGGCGATCCGGCGAGCGCAAGAGATACTTGCTCCGTATCTGGCCGGAAAGCCGTCGCCGGTCGACGAGTTGATCGCCGAGCGTCGAGCCGAGGCTGCTCGTGAGTAGTTGGGTTCTGGATGCTTCGGCGCTGATGGCGTTGCTGTACGGGGAGCCTGGGCTCGATCGCGTCGTGGCTGCGGTCGCGACCGGCGCTGCGATCAGCACCGTCAACCTCTCGGAAGTCATCGCGAAGCTCGCCGACAGGGGAGCGCCAGAGCGCGAGATCCGCTACACGATCGAGACAGTTGGGCTGGACATCACAGAGTTCGACGCCGACGACGCGCTCGCTGCTGGCCTGCTCCGACCGTCCACGCGGTCGGCGGGTCTGTCGTTGGGCGATCGCGCGTGCCTCGCGCTGGCGCAGCAGAGCGGCGCTCCAGTGCTTACCGCTGACAGGGCGTGGGCGGCTGTCGATCTCGACGGCGTCGAGGTCCAGTTCATCCGCTGATCCCGCCGCGCCCCTACAGCGCGGGCAGCACCTCGTCGCGCAAGAGCTCGAGGTGATGGAGTTTGCCGGCGCCCCAGGCGAACCAGACCTTGTCGATGCCTCGTGACTGGAGCTCGCGGAGGCGGGCGGCGAACGCGGGCGGGTCTCCGACGACGCCGTAGCGCTCGTAGAAGTACTCCGTGAGGCCGGACTCCTCCATGCGCCGCACGTTGTCGCCGTGCGCGAACTGGTGCTGCGTCGTGTCGTAGCTGGCGACGAAGCGCTCGAGCTGCGGGGCCAGCTCTGGCGGTACGTTCTTGCCCTCGAAGCCGAAGCGCATCGAGTGGTTGCCAGCCGAGGAAATGCTGCCCTTCGCGACATCGATCGCCTCGTCCATCGTCCGCTCCAGCGAGGGCCGCGCCGTCCACCAGATGTCGAGGTCGTCGAGCGTCCGGCCGGACTCCTTCGCGCCCGCCTCGATGCGGCTCAGGGCGTCCTCGATCGTCTCCGGCAGCAGTCCCGAGCCGATCACGACGCCGTCGCCGATGCGGCCTGCGAGGTGCAGCATCAGCGGGCCCTCGGCGAGGACGTAGATCATCGCCTCGGGCCGGTACGACCACTGCGACCAGCGGACCACCTGCTCGCGGCCCTGGTAGCTGGCGCGGCCGCTGCGGATCAGGTCGCGCATGCACTTTACGTAGTCCTCGATCACCGCGCGCCGGCCGGGCTTGAGCCCGGCGTTGTAGGCGGCCGTGTCGCCCGAGGCCATGACCAGGCAGGCGCGCCCCTTCGAGAGCGAGTCGAGGCCGGCGAGGACCGAGGCCATCACGCTCGGCTCGCGCGTGACGGGGTTCGTCGGCGAGATGCCGATCATCGCGTGCTCGGTCTGCTCGGCCATCAGCGTGGCGACGATCACCGCGTCGAAGTGCGACCACTGCGAGTCGCCGATCGCGATCCGCGAGATGCCGACCTCCTCGGCGATACCGAGCATGGCGCTCAGCCGCGCGCGCTCCGCATCCCCGAGGTCGTCGGTGCGGAAGGAGATGCCGAGGTGCGGCCTCCCGCCGGAGCCGAACGTCACGCTACTGGGCCTGCACCAGACCCACGGGGCAGCTCACGCCGGTGCCGCCGATGCCGCAGTAGCCGTTCGGGTTCTTCGCCAGGTACTGCTGGTGGGGGTGCTCGGCGTAGTAGAACTCGGGGGCATCGAGGATCTCGGTCGTGATCGTGCCGTAGCGGGAGGCGTGCAGCGCCTCCTGGTACTGGTCGCGGCTGCGCTCGGCGGCCTCGCGCTGCGCCTCGCCGTAGACGTAGATGCCGGAGCGGTACTGGGTGCCGACGTCGTTGCCCTGGCGCATGCCCTGCGTCGGGTCGTGGCCCTCCCAGAAGGCGCGCAGCAGCTCGTCGTAGCTGATCTGCTCGGGGTCGAAGACCACGAGGACGACCTCGTTGTGGCCGGTCAGGCTGCTGCAGACCTCACGGTAGGTGGGGTTCGGCGTGAGACCGGCGGCGTAGCCGACGGCGGTGGTGTAGACGCCCGGGAGCTGCCAGAAGATCCGTTCGGCGCCCCAGAAGCAGCCCATCCCGAACATCGCCAGCTCTTTGCCCTCCGGGAACGGTCCCTCGAGGGTCCTGCCGTGGACGTAGTGCTCATCGGGGACGGGCATGCGCTCGTCGCGGCCGGGGAGGGCGTCCTCCGCCGACGGGAGCTCCATCTTCTTGCCGAACAACCAGGACATCGCTGCGCCTCTCGGTACGTGCGGGTGTTGCGGGTCGCGGCCGGACGGGTCCGCCCTCGATCCGCCGAGGGCGCCCCACTGCCGCTCCATCCATGGTACGCGACGCGGCGAGGCTGCGTGTTGGACGGGTGTCGGCTAGGCTTCGCCGCCGGAACACGACGGCACGCCGGGGAGGCGCGGACATGAAGATCGACATCTTTTGCGAGGTCCAGAAGGCCCAGGAGTCCTGGGGCGAGGACCACGAGCAGGTCCTGATCCAGGAGACGCTGGAGCAGGCGCGGCTCGCCGACGAGCTTGGCTACGGCTGCTGGTGGGAAGTGGAGCACCACGCCGCCGGGATCTTCAGCCACAGCTCGGCGCCGGAGATCATGCTGACGACGATCGCGAACCAGACGAAGAACCTCCGTGTCGGCCACGCTGCCGTCCTCGCGCCGTTCAACTTCAACCACCCCGTGCGTGTCGCTGAGCGCGCCGCATTCCTCGACCACGTCAGCCAGGGCCGCCTCGAGGTGGGCCTCGCGCGCTCGACCGCTCCGGAGTGGCGGCTGTTCGACATCGAACCCGACGACGCCCGCAACCAGATGCAGGAAGCCTTCGAGATGCTGCCGAAGATCTGGACCGAAGAGGAGTTCTCCTGGAACAGTGAGAGCTTCCAGATCGACCGCCGCAACATCGTCCCGAAGCCCTACCAGAAGCCGCACCCGCGCCTCTGGCAGGCAGTCGGTACCGCCGGCGGCTTCCAGCAGGCCGGGCGCAACGGCGTCGGCGTGCTGCTCACGACGGTCAACTTCCCGATCGAGGCGGTCGCCTCGATGCTTTCGATCTACCGCGAGGAGATCAAGAACTGCGACCCGGTCGGCAAGTTCGTGAACGATCAGGTCGCGCTGTTCACCTTCGTGCACTGTGCCGAGACCGAGCAGGAGGCGATCGACAACGGCGCCGCCGCCGCGGCCGCCTGGTACGTCAACACCGTGTCCGACTTCTTCGAGGTGCGGGAGTTCATGCTGCGGGCCGGCGACGAGCTCGCCGCCGCCGTGGCCGCCAACCCCGGCAGCGCACTCGCGGACTGGGCCACCATGCAGGAGGAGGCTGCCGCGAATATCGAGGAGACCGAGTTCACGCAACTGCTCAACCGCATGGTGTCCGGCGAGCACATCAGCAACGAGGAAGCCTACGAGATCCTCAACAAGCAGGACACGGTGATCATCGGCGACGTCGACACCTGCCGGAAGAAGATGCAGCGCTACCGCGACATCGGCCTCGACCGGCTGATGTGCTTCCAGCAGGTCGGCAACCTCACCCCCGAGGCGATCAAGAAGAGCATGCGCCTGGTCGGCGAGCAGCTGATTCCCGAGTTCGACCCGGAGGCGACGCCCGCGGGCGCCTCGTAGCCGCGGCTCGGGCGGATCGGGCGCGTGGGCGCTGCCCGATGCGGGCGGCGGCTTGCTATGCTGCGCCCGCGTCGGGCCGCCAGGGCGGCCCGGGAAGGAGTGCGGTCATGCCGCTGCCCGTCGAGGACCACCTCGCAATCCTCAACCTCGCCTACCGCTACGCGCAGGCCTTCGACTTCATCCAGCCGGACGACTACGCGGACTGCTTCACCCCGGACGGCGTCTTCGACGCGCGACCCGTCGGCCTCTTCGAGGGCCACGACGCGCTGAGGGCCTTCTCGGCGGGGGCGGGCGAGACCGGAGGCGACACCGGCAGCCGCCACTGGATGGGCAACCCCGTCATCGACGGCGATGGCGACGAGGCGTCGATGACCACCATGCTGATGATGGTGAACACCGGCGCCGCCTCCAGCACGGGCGTCACCGGCGTCTACCGCGACAAGCTGGTCAAGGTCGACGGCGAGTGGAAGATCAAGCACCGCCACCTGACCTTCGAGGAGCCGCCGGAAGGCTACGAGGAGTAACGCGCTGCCCGGTGGGACGATCCGCCAGGCCAACTGACCGCGCGAGGGCTGTTGTTCGCCCTCGCGCCCTCGCGTACGATCCACGCGCGCGCCGAGGTAGCTCAGTTGGTAGAGCACGCGACTGAAAATCGCGGTGTCGGCAGTTCAAATCTGCCCCTCGGCACCACCACGCCGGGCACGACGCAATACGGGAGGGACGTGACGAGGATGCCGCCATGCCGCTGATCCTCGTCGCCGGATCCGCCGAGGCCGGCGCGAGCACCGTTGCCGCCGGGCTGGCGCACCGGCTCGCCGCCTCCGGGCGGACCGTGCGCCTCGAACGTCTCGCCGGCGACGCCCGCGCTGAGGCAGACGCCACCGCCTTCGCCGCACTCGAATTCGCCCGCGCCGGCGGGATGCCGGTAGAGGCGTCGGCGCTTTCCGCCGAGGGCGACGAGGTCGTGATCGCCGAGGCGCCCGCGGGCGCCGACGGCGCGGCGCTCGCCGCCGAACTCGGCGCGCGACTCGTCACCGTCGCCCGCGAGGGTGACGGAGGCGCCACGAACGGCGCGGTCGCCCTCGCGACGCACGCGCGGGCGGCCAGCCCGCTGGCCCTGCCCGAGGACCGCCTGCTCGCCGCCCCGACCGTCGGCACGCTGATCGCCGCGAGCGGCGCGCAGGTGCTCGCACGCTCGACCGAGGGCGACGCGGCGATCTGCGAGCACGTCGTCGTCGGGCCGATCGCCTCGGACGCCGGGGACGCCTACTTCGGTCGCTTTCCGCGCAGCGCCGTCGTGACGCGTGCAGAGAAGGTCGACGTCGCCCTTGCCGCGCTGCGCGTGGACCCGGAGTGCCTGATCCTCAGCGGCGGCGGCGAGCCGAGCCCCTACCTGCTGGACCGCGTCGCCTCCTCGCGGCGCACGACGCTGCTGCTCGCGCCTGAGGGCACGGTCGAAACCGTGCGCGACATCGAGGGCAGCTTCGGCCGCTCCGCCTTCGCCGGGGAGGCCAAGGCCGAGCGCGCCGGCGAGCTGATGGCCGCCGCCATCGACGACGACACGCTCGCCGGTCTCCTCGCGGGCTAACGCTTCCGGCTACGACCCGGGCTCGCTCGCAGGCTTGGCCGGCTCGGGCTCGGCGCTCTCCTCGAAGCTGGCCGCGAGATCGCGCAGGTAGCCGTCGATCGTGCGCGTGTGGCCGATCACGAAGCGGCTGACGATGCGGAACAGCGGGTGCTTCACCTCGCCATGCTCGGTCACGGCGACGACCGCGCTGCCCGCGCCGTCGTCCGTCACCTCGATGGTCCAGGAGCCGCCGAAGGGCAGCTTCTCGTCGGCGATGCGGCGCACGAGCCTGCGAGGAGCGTCGGCCGCGAGGGTCTCGAAGGTGAGGGCGGAGCGGCCCTGCACCTCTTTCCAGCGCTCGCGGCCGTGCGCGTCGGGCAGGCGCTCGACGCGGTCGAGGTTCGATCGCCAGCCGGGCTCGGCGGCGTGGTCGCGGATGCGCGCCCACACCTCCCCGGGCGGCCGGCGCAGTCGCACCCGCCGCGCCGCGACGTGCGCGCGAGGCAGCACGAACCCGACGCCGATCAGCGTCAGCAGGGCGGCGACAAGAGCCGCGAGGGGAGCGACGAGCCAGACCATGCCGGGCGTTCCGCCGCGGGGCCTACGCGCGCGGCTCGAGCGGCGCGAGCGAGAGCAGCAGCTGCTTCACGCCCTTGCCCTCGAAAGCGACCGTGACCTTCTGGTCGCCGCGCAGCAGCTCGCAGGAGATCACCACGCCGGGGCCGAACGTCCCGTGCTCGACCTTGTCGCCGGGCGCGTAGCGCGGCTCATCGACGGCGCCGTCGTCTGCCTCGCCCTGGTCCGCACTCTGCCAGTGTGCGATCTCGGCGCGGCGCTCGCGGGCAGTGCGCTCCGGACGGGAGGGAGCGCGGCCCCCGCTCGCACTCATCGTCACGCCCTCCGGGAGGTCGTCGAAGAAGCGCGAGGGCAGGGCGCCCTGGTAGCGGCCCTGGCGCTGCCGTCGCCGCGCCCTCGTGAGGTAGAGGCGCTCCCGGGCGCGCGTGATGCCGACATAACAGACGCGCCGCTCCTCCTCCATCTCCGACGGATTGTCGAGCGACCGGAAGTGCGGCAGCAGGCCCTCCTCGAGGCCGGGCATGAAGACCACGGGGAACTCCAGGCCCTTCGCCGCGTGCAGCGTGGTGAGCGTCACCGCGTCCGGCGTGTCCGCGCCGGGATCGTCGACATCCGCGACGAGCGCGACCTCCTCGAGGAAGGCGGAGAGTGAGGCCTCGCCCTCGAGATCCTCGTACTGGGCGGCGACGTTGAGCAGCTCCTGCACGTTCTCCCAGCGCAGCTCGGCGCGCTCCTCCTCGGAGCGTTCGAGGTGGTCGCGGTAGCGCGTCTCCGCCAGCACCTCGCCGAGCAGCCCGGAGACCGACTGGTCGCCCGCGGCGGCGCTGAGGCGGTCGACTAACGCCACGAAGTCGCGCAGCGCGAGCCGGATGTCGCCGCGCAGCTGGGGCAGCTCGGGATCCTCGTCGCCGCGCGCGATCATCGCGGCGACCGCGAGGAGCGGGCGCTCGAGCTGCTCGGCGGCGTGCTGGATGCGCTCCAGCGACCTGGCGCCGATGCCGCGGGCGGGAACGTTGACGATGCGGCGGAACGCCATCGCGTCGGCGTGGTTGTGGATCAGCCGCAGGTACGAGAGCAGGTCGCGGATCTCGCGCCGGTCGTAGAAGCGCGTGCCGCCGACGATGCGGTAGCGGATCCCTTGCTGGATGCACGCCTCCTCGATGGCGCGCGACTGCGCGTTGGTGCGGTACATCACCGCGAAGTCCGCGAACTCGCGGCCCTCCTCGCGCATCTGGCGCGAGATCTCGAGGGCGACGAAGTGGCCCTCCTCGTCGCCGTCGTAGAGCTCCTCGACGATGATCGGGTCGCCCTCGGGGTTCTCGGTCCAGAGCTCGCGCTCGCGCCGTTCGCTGGCGCGATCGATCAGCGCGTGGGCGGCCCGCAGGATGCGGCCGGTGGAGCGGTAGTTCTGCTCCAGCAGGATCACCTGGGCGTTCGGGAAGTCGCGCTCGAAGTGCTGGAGGTTGCGCACATCGGCGGCGCGCCAGGAGTAGATCGACTGGTCCGGGTCGCCGACCGCGGTGATCGCGCCGTGCGCGCTCGCCAGCTCGTGGGCGAGGCGGTACTGCACGAGGTTCGTGTCCTGGAACTCGTCGATCAGCACGTGCCGGTAGCGCCCGGCGTAGCGGTCGCGTACGTCCGGGTGCTGCTCGAACAGCCGCAGCGTCTCCCCGAGCAGGTCGTCAAAGTCGACCGCCCCGCTGTTGCGCAGCGCCTGCTGGTAGTGCTCGAAGGTCCGGCCCACGAGTTCCTCGAAGTAGGAGCCGGCGTCGCGAAGGGTCGTCGAGGCGTCGCGGCGCTCGTTCTTCGCGGCGGAGATGGCGGAGAGCAGCGCGCCGGGCGGCCAGCGCTTCGGGTCGATGCTGAGTGCCCGCTGCGCCCGCCTGATGAGGCCGAGCTGGTCGTCGCGGTCGTAGATCACGAAGTCGGGCGGCAGGCCGATCACCTCGCCGTCGCGGCGCAGAATGCGGGCGCAGACGGAGTGGAAGGTGCCGAGGGTGACACCGTGCGCGTCGCCACCGAGCAGCAGCTCGGTGCGCTCGCGCATCTCGCGGGAGGCCTTGTTGGTGAAGGTCACGGCGAGGATGCGCCACGGTTCGACGCCGGCGACGCGGACCAGCCAGGCGATGCGATGCGCGATCACGCGCGTCTTGCCGGAACCGGGGCCGGCGAGGATCAGCAGCGCACCGTCGGGAGCCTCGACGGCCCGGCGTTGCGCCTCGTTCAGGCCGTGCAGGGCATCAGTGGCGGCGCTCATGGGGCCTTCGCGTGGGGTGGGGAGCGGTACTGAGGCCGGGAGTGCGCCGACGGCGACCCCGACGGCCTCATGGTACGCTTTGTGTGCTGGCGGGGCGAGCGTGCGGGACGAGCGAAGGAGCGCGCGTGGAGACCCTGATCGACAGCCTGCCGGGCAACCTGCTGACGATCCTCAAGGTCGTCGGCGGCGTGATCGGCGCGTACCTCTTCCTGATCTGGATCGCCTCGCTGTTCTGGGCCTACCGCGACATGCGCAGCCGCACGCGCGATTTCGCGACTCGGTTGGCCGGCGTCTCCGTCATGCTCTTCCTGCCGCTGATCGGCTACCCTGTCTACCTCGCGGTGCGGCCCTCGCTCACCCTGCGCGAGGCCTACGACCGCCAGCTCGAGCAGGAGGCGATCCTCTCCGAGCTGCAAGCCGCCCCCACCTGCCCGGAGTGCCGCCGCCCGACCGACAGCGAGTGGATGATCTGCGCCTTCTGCAGCAACGCGCTGAAGCAGCCCTGCCAGCGCTGCGAGCGCCTGCTGATGAACTCCTGGCGTCACTGTCCCTACTGCGCCGCGCCTCGTGAGCTCGCAGCGCCCGAGCCGGCCGAGGAGCCCGCCGCTACCGAGGAAGAAGGCGTCCCCGTCGAGGACCAGCCGACCCGCCGGCGCCGCCGCGCGGCCCGGGCCGCTGCCGCGAGCACCGTGATCCCGCCCGTCACGCGCCCTCCCCGGCCCGACTTCCAGGAGGAGGCGGGACGCGAGCCGGCGGCGGGCCCGGTCGGCGGATCGGCGTCCGGCCAGGTCTGACGCCCGGTTCGCACACTCGCGAGCGGGTGTATCCTCGGTACCCGGCGCCCGCGGCGGGATGCCGGCTCGAACGCAACCGCAGGAGGACCCAATGACCAGCGAGACTTCCGTTGTTACCCCCGATCGCTTCGCGAGCGGCCTGCCCTCGTTCGGCGAGTGGATGGACGCCATCGAGACCCGGAGCGCGGAGTTCCAGCGCCACTACGACGAGTACGAGCCGGACGCGGATGACATCGCCGCCGTGGCCTCGCTGGTCGAGTCGCACGGCGTGAAGGCGCTCGTGCTCGGCGAGGACTGGTGCCCGGACGTCTGGCGCGGGCTGCCCGTCATGGCGAAGATCGCCGAGGGCGCGGGCATGGAACTGCGCATGTTCTTCCGCGACCAGAACAAGGACATCATGTCCGAGTTCCTCAAGGACGGTGAGTTCGAGTCGATCCCCACGATCGTCTTCTACGACGCCGACCACAACGAGCTCGGCCACTGGATCGAGCGGCCCGCGCTCGCCAACGAGGAGATGGCCCCGTTGCGCGAGATCATGGAGGGCGTCGAGCGCGGCAGCCCGGAGTTCGACGACGCGCGCGCGCGCTACATGGATGCGACGTGGGAGCGCTCGGTGGGCTGGCGGCACGCCCAGCTGAGCGAGTTGCGCGCCCTGCTCGAGAACGCGCTCGGCGGCTAGCCGGACCCATCTCCCGCGGCCGCAGCGGCGACCGCCTCGATGTAGCGCCCCGCGCGCTCGCGTAGCGCGCTCTCCGCGTCGACGTCGTGCGCGCGCGCGTAGCGTGCAGCGGCCCAGAGCAGCGTCCCCAACGCCTCCTCGCGCGCTCCCGCAGCTGTGGCGCCGTCCGTGCCCTCCTGCGCCCGGAGCGCCTCGATGGTGTCGCCGAGTGCCTCGAGGGGCGGTGCGTCCGCAGGAGCGATGCCTGTGCGCTCGGCGCGGCCGATCAGCGACTGGGCGCGTTGCAACGCCGGCAATGCGGGAGGCAGCGAGGCGAGCGCGCTCGCGGGCGACTCGTCCGCGCCCGATTCGGCGCGCTCCTGCGCCTTGATCTGCTCCCAGCGCGCCCACACCTCGCTGCTGTCGGAGGCCTGCTCGCCGCCGAAGACGTGCGGGTGGCGGCGCAGCATCTTGAGGCAGATCGCCTCCACTACCTCGTCGAACGTGAAGTCGCCCGCCGCCTCCGCGATCGTCGTGTGGAAGACGATCTGCATCAGCAGATCTCCCAGCTCCTCGCTCAGTCCCGCGAGGTCGCCGCGATCGATTGCCTCGACGGCCTCGTAGCTCTCCTCGATCAGGGAGCCGCGCAGCGACTCGTGGGTCTGCTCGCCGTCCCAGGGGCAGCCGCCGGGCGCGTAGAGGCGCGCAATGATGGCGCGCAGTCCTTCGACGGTGTGTGTGTCCTCGATCGCGGCACCCGGCGAGGCCGCGCCGCGATCGGCGCCGGGTTCGCCGCTCATTGCCACGGACCGTGAATCATGGCGCGAGTATACTCGCGACGTGCTGACACTTCGCTGGGTCGCAACGGCGCTGTTCGTCGTCGCGCTGCCCCTCTTCCTCGTGCTCACGAATGTGCGGATCGCGGCCCTCTGGCCGCCCGTGCACGAGTACTCGTTCGCGCGCTACGACGGCGAGGCGACCACGGGCGTGGAGCGCGCCGAGCTCGACCGCGCGGCGCGAGAGATCATCGACTACTTCCGCAACGACGAGGACCTGCTCGACATCGAGGTGACGGTCGACGGCGAACCGGCGCCGCTGTTCAGCGAGCGCGAGGTGCTGCACATGCGGGACGTGAAGTGGCTGATGCAGGCCACCTTCCGGGTGCATGAGGTCGCGTTCGCCGTCCTCGTGCTCTACGTCGCGGTGGCGCTGGTACGCGGTCGCGGGCAGGCGGTCGCGCAAGTCGCGGAGCTATTGCGGGTAGCGGGCGTGCTGACGGTGGTGCTGCTCGGAGTGGCGGCTGCGGCCGTGGTGGTCGGCTTCGACGACCTGTTCCGGCAGTTCCACGTGATCTCGTTCGCGAACGATCTCTGGAAGCTCAGTCCGGCCCGCGATCCGTTGATCCAGATGTACCCGCGCGGCTTCTGGTTCGACGTGACGCTCGCGGTCGGCCTGATCAGCGCCATCGAGGGCGCCCTGCTGGCTGCTGCCGGACATGCCTACCTGGTGTCCGCACAACGCGAGCGCCGCCGGGCGCCGGGCGGAGGAGCGGCAGAGGCGTAGCGCCGGGGCGCCGGCCCCGGCAGGTGCGCGAGGATCGAGAAAGGTTCGGCCGCTAGAAGCCGTCCATGCCGGGCGGCATCCCGCCCATGCCCTCCATGCCGGCCATGTCCTCCAGGCCTTCCATGCCCTCGAGGTCGCCGAGATCGAAGTCGCCGCCACCTCGGGAGACGCCGACGAGGGCGAACGACGTGTTGAGCTTGCGCTCCACGGCGCGGGAGCGGCACTCCGGGCAGGCACGGCGCTTGTCCATGTCCGCCATGCTTCGCCGCTGCTCGTACTCGTGGTCGCACTTCTTGCAGCGGTACTCGTAAATCGGCATCTCGATCCTCTCCGAAATGGCGCGGCGCGCTTCGAGGTGCGCGCCGCGCCCGTCAGTCCGGCCGTCTGCTGCGGCCGGCTAGTCCAGGTAGTCCTTGAGCTTCCGCGAGCGCGTCGGATGGCGCAACTTGCGCAGCGCCTTCGCCTCGATCTGGCGAATCCGTTCGCGCGTCACGTTGAACTCGCGGCCGACCTCCTCGAGGGTGCGCGAGCGGCCGTCCTCCAGCCCGAAGCGCAGCTCCAGCACCTTGCGCTCGCGCGGAGTGAGCGAGGACAGCACGTCCATCACCTGCTCCTTGAGCAGCTGGTGCGAGGCCGCGTCGGCCGGGGCGAGCGCCGCTTCGTCGGGCAGGAAGTCGCCGAGGTGCGAGTCTTCCTCCTCGCCGATCGGCGTCTCGAGCGAGACCGGCTCCTGCGAGACCTTCATGATCTCGCGCACGCGCTCGGGCGGCAGTTCGAGCTCGCGCCCGATCTCCTCGGAGGTCGGCTCGCGGCCGTACTCCTGGACGAGGCGGCGCGAGACGCGGACGAGCTTGTTGATCGTCTCCACCATGTGCACGGGGATGCGGATCGTGCGCGCCTGGTCCGCGATCGCGCGGGTGATCGCCTGGCGGATCCACCACGTCGCGTAGGTCGAGAACTTGTAGCCCTTGCGGTAGTCGAACTTCTCGACGGCGCGGATCAGCCCGATGTTGCCCTCCTGGATCAGGTCGAGCAGGGACATGCCGCGGCCGATGTACTTCTTGGCGACCGAGACGACGAGGCGCAGGTTGGCCTCGGTGAGCTGACGCTCGGAGCGCGCGCCCTCGTGGATGATCTTGTCGAAGTAGTACTTGAGCGCGCCGCCGCGGCGGGCGATGAGCGCCTCGCCGAGGCCGGGCTTGGGCGGGAAGACCTTCGGCTCGGAGCCGGCGATCGCCGCGGCCCAGTGAATGTGCTCAGGCCGCAGGATGTGGGTGATGATCGAGATCTCCTCGAGCGCCAGCTTGGCGCGAGCCTCGTCCCAGCCGAAGTGGTCCTGCAGGTAGAGGTGTGCGCCCTCGTCGAGCTCGTAGTCGACGAGCGCGCGGAAGGGCTGCCCGGCGTCGGCGGGGTCGAGCGGGCGGCAGCACTTGAGGTAGCAGTCGATCCGCTCGGACACGGACTGGCGCGGCAGCTCCAGGTGACGGCTGACGGCCTGGTAGACGGGCCGCGCCTTCTGGAACTCGCGCACGAGGCCCACGAAGAGCTCGCCGTACGCCGTCCGGTCGCTGCGGAAGCGCCGCAGGATCTCCGCGGCCAGCGGGCCGTAGGCGCCGCGGTCCTGCCGCTGGCGGCGGAATCCGAGGAGCGCCGTGGCCGGGCTCGTGACGGTGGCGTCGATCTCGTCGCGGATGATCTGCACGATCGCCTTGACGAGGTGGTCGAGGTTCTCCTCCTCGAACTCGTCCTCTTCGGCGAAGAGACGCACGATCACCTTGATGACGTGATCGCGCTCCTCCATCGCGCGCGCCAGCCGCTTCTCGTCCTGCGCGGTGAGCAACGGCACCTTGCCGATCTCGCGCAGGTACATGCGCACCGGGTCGTCGATGCCCACCGCCTCGTCGACGATGCGGCGCGCCTCCTCGACGGCGGCGCTGGCCGCACGGCTCTCGCCGTCCGAGTCGATGCGCACGGTGATGCCGTTCTCGGAGAGCTGCGCGACGATCGCGGACAGCCGCTCGCGGCTGGTCTCCGCCTCTGGGATCGCTGCCAGCACGTCCTCCGCGGACACCTGGCCGGAGCGCCGACCCTTGGTCAGCAGCTCCTCCATGCCCGCGGGCTCAAAGGTCTGTGTCATCTCGTTCCCCCGTTCCGCTCGTTCACTCTGCGCCGTCCGGCGCATTCAATCCACCATTCGCATCGCCGTACGTCTCCACCGGCTCGCCGTGCTCGCCGGCCGAGGCGAAGGCGCGAGCCAGCTCGCGCTGCTGCCGGCTCAGCTCGACGAAGCTCGTGGCCAGTTCGGCCTCCTCGTTGGCCGCGTCCGCCGGTAGCGCGCCGCGCTCCGCGGCGCTGCGCGCGAACTCGAGCACCCCGGCGCCCTCGCGCCGCGCATCCGCCATCTGCTCCGCGACCGCGCCCGCCTCGGCGCGGATGCGCGCCTGCTGACGGCGGGTGCGAAGCTGCCAGGCCGTGCCTTCGATGATCTCGCGGAGTTGCTGCGCCGTCATCTGCTCGTACGCCTCCGGCAGTTCTCCCGCGCTCAGCGAGGCGTGCAGCTCGCGCAGCTCCTCGTCCATCTCCGCGATCCGGTCGTCGAGGTCTTCGTGGTCGCGCCAGGCCTCGAACAGGCGGCGGTACCGGCTGTCCTCGAACGTGTCGGCGTGGAGCGCCGCCCCGGCCTCGCGACAGGAGGAATAACGCAGCAGCAGCCTCAGAAGTTGCGTCTCGCCCGGGTTCGCGTCGCTGGCGGGCGGCGTTCCCGGCGGCGGCTGCTGGCGGGCGGCGGCCGCGACTTCCCGCGAGGAGGGCACCGGCTCCGGGCGGACCGGACCGCGCCCGCGCGCGACCAGCGCCTGTGCGGCCGCCTCGCTGATGCGGCCGAGGCGCGCCAGCCGTTGCAGCCAGTGCGCCCGCACCACCGCGTCAGCCATCGCGGCGACCGTCGGCGCGAGCGCCTCGACTGCCTGCGAGCGGGCGCGCGGATCCTCGAGGTTCGTGCGCTCCTCGATCGCGTCGAAGAGGTGATCGGCGACGGGCCGCGCGTCCTCGATCAGCGCGCGCAGGTCGTCCGGGTTCTTGCGCGCCAGCGAATCCGGGTCCTCGCCCTCGGGCAGGGCGGCGATGCGGATATCGGCGCGCAGCACGTCCTGGTAGGAGACCAGCCCGCGCCAGTTGATGGTGGCGACCGTGTCGTGGTCGGCCGCCCCGGCGGCGACGCCGATCGCGCGCAGGGTGGCCTCGGAGCCGGCGTTGTCGGCGTCGAGGGCGAGTACGAGGTTGGGCGTGAAGCGCTTGACGAGGCGCATCTGGCGCTCGCTGATCGCCGTGCCCATCGAGGCGGCGACGTTGCGCAGGCCGGCCTGCCAGCAGCCGATCACGTCCATGTAGCCCTCGACGACGATCAGCTGCTCGGCGCGGCGCGCCTCCGGACCGGACCGGTCGAGGCCGTAGAGCGTGCCGCTCTTGTCGAAGAGCGGCGTCTGCGGCGTGTTGAGGTACTTCGGCTCCTGATCCTCGAGCAGCGCGCGGCCGCCGAAGCCGGTGAGCCGGCCGCGCTCGTCGCGGGTGGGGAAGATCAGCCGCCCGCGGAAGCGGTCGTAGGGTCCGCGATCGCCCTGCACGGCGAGGCCGGCAGCGATCAGCACGTCCGCGCCGAACCCGCGCGCGCCGAGGTGGTCCGTGAGCGCCTGCCAGCTGTCCGGCGCGTACCCGATCTGCCAGTCGCGCCGCGCCTGCGCGTCCAGCCCGCGCCCCTCGGCGTAGGCGAGCGCCGAGGCGCCCTCGGGACTGTCGAGGGCGGCCTGGAAGAAGACGGCGGCGGCCTCGTTGGCGCTCAGCAGTTGCTCATGCTGCTCGCGCTGCTCGCGCTCGGCGCGCGTCGGCGGGCGCAGCTCGACGCCTGCGCGCTCGGCGCAGCGGCGCAGCGCCTCGCGGAACTCGAGCCCCTCGAAGCGGCGCACGAACTCGATCACGTCGCCGCCGGTCGAGCAGGCGCCGAAGCAGTGCCAGGTGTTGCGGCCGGGGTCGACGATGAAGGAGGGCGTGCGCTCGTTGTGGAAGGGGCAGTTCGCCTTCCACGTACGGCCGCTCCGCTTGAGGTTCGGCACGTAGTTGCCAACCGTCTCGACGATATCGAGACGCGCTTTTACTTCTTCGATGGTACTCATGGTCTATCTGTTAAGACACCACAACCGCCCGATCGTTACGGTCGGCTGCACGGATTCCGCTAGGAATCCTCCGCGCCGTCCCCGAAGCGGGCCCGGATCGCGGCGGCGGCCTGCTCCTCGCGCTCTGCGACCGCACTCGGCGCCGCCAGCGAGTCGCCCTCGGCGCCTCCCGCCGCCTCGATCGCAGCGAGGGCGAGCAGCGTCCGCCGCCGTGCGCCGGCGAGTTCGTGGACCAGCTGCGGCGCCATCATCGTGTCGCGGCGCCGTCCGGCGGACGCCTCCTCGCGGACGCCGGCAGTGCCGGCTGCCGCGGCGGCGGCGTCGGCCAGCTCCGCGGGCGCGAGCTCGCCGAGCAGGTCGAGCACGCTCCGCCCTTCCTCGATCTCGCTCGCGAAGTCCCGTTCGGTAAGACTCGCCAGCGCCTCGAGCAGCGCGGCCCGCGATCCTTCGAGGCGTTCGCGCAGGGCGGCGATGGGGTCGTCGTGGGACTGCATGGCTTCCTTCGGCTGCTCGCTCACCGCAGCACCTCAGCGCGGTCCCCGCCGGGGGAGCAAGTTGTTGGACGCGTCGGCATCGTTGATCGCGTCGGTCGAGATGATCACCTGCACGGACTCCAGCGGCGCCGTCGTGATTGCCGGGAACTCGAACGCCTGCGTCGCGCCCCGCTCGACATCGAGCTCGCGCGTCTCGCGCAGCAACAGCTCGTCCTCGACCGAGAACTCCCGGATCGCAATCGTAACCTCGCCGGTCAGCGGGATCGGGCTGCGGTTGCGGATGGTCGCGATCAGGTGGGGGCCGCTGCCTCCGTAGGTGATGTCGATGACCGCGAGGTCGTTGGGCGCGTCCGGCGTGACCACGCCGACGAAGACGTTGTTCCCGGCGTTGCGCTCGACGATCGAGGCGCTTGGGCGCACGGTCACCACCACCTGCCCCCGGCGCTGCACGTACTCGCCATCGAGCGGGTACTCGAGGAAGTCGCCCGGCCGGAGGGCCTTGCCGGTGTCGATCGGGTGCGGGGGGCCGCCGTCGATGCTGACCTCGACCACGCCGTCGGCGTCGGCGTTGCCTGCGTTGGCGACGACGACAAAGAGCTGGTTAAGCCGCGAGAACACCTCCCGCACGACGAGATCCGGGTAGTCCGTTCGCGACGGGTCGGGCGTGGGGCGCGCCTCTTGCGAGGGCGTGGGCGTCGGCGAGGTCGCCGGAGAGGCTGTCGCCGCGGGAGTCTCCGTCGCAGGCGGCGTAGGGGACGGCGATTCGGCAGCGGGACTCGGGCTCGTGTCGGGGCTCGGGCTCACGCTCGGCGTCGCCGTCGCGACTGCGGCGGGGCTCGCCACGGGCGGGACGGGATCCTCGGCGGAGGGGCTGTCGAAGAAGAGGAGCGCCACGCCGGCTGTGACCGCTGCGGTCGCGACCAGCACCAGGGGCGGTACGAGCCAGCGCGAGCGGCTGGAGCCTCCTTCGGAAGTGTCCCGCACGATCAAGTCCGCGCGCCCGGGCGGGCGCGATCACGGCCGTGCGATGTCTCGATGACTGCGCCGCTGCTGTGCACGATCCTGCTCCAGCGCCGGCGGCTCATCGGCAGGCGCGCGTCGTTCCGGTTCGCCCTCGGTGAACGCCCGATTCGGCCGGGCGAGGCTCGTCCCTCACCGATCCGGGCCGTGGCGGGGACAGTGTATCAAGGCGAAAGCAACATCCCGCGGCGCCACTTCCGGCAGCCGTCAGAGCAAGGAGTCGTTTCCGCTGCGGGGCCGCTCGCGGTACGCTGGTTGCTACGCGGGGGGCCGGCGAGGAGCGCGGCCATGTGCGGAATCATCGGCTACAGCGGCGAGCGGCCCGCGGGCCCCATCCTCCTCGAAGGACTGGGCCGGCTCGAGTACCGCGGCTATGACTCCGCCGGGATCGCACTCTTCGACGAGCAGCACCGCCTCTATTGCGCCCGCGCCACCGGCAAGCTCGAGCGGCTGACGAGCCGCATCGAGGGCGTCCTGCCCCCGGCCGTCGCGGGCATCGGACACACCCGCTGGGCCACGCACGGCAGGCCCTCCGAGGCCAACGCGCACCCGCACCTCGATCCCTCGGGCCGCGTGGCGGTCGTGCATAACGGCATCATCGAGAACTTCGCCGCGCTGCGGGAGCGCTTCACCGCGCGCGGAGCCCACTTCGCCTCCGAGACCGACACCGAGGTGCTCGCGCACCTCGTCGCCGACGCACTGGACAAGGGAGCCGATCTAGCCGAGGCGCTGCGCGTCACGCTCGCGGAGACCGTGGGCGCCTACTCCGTCGTCGTGATCGCCACCGATGATCCCGGACGGCTGGTGGCGGCGCGGGCCGGCAACGCGGGCGGCCTGGTGATCGGCCACGGCGACGGCGAGCAGTTCGTCGCCTCGGACCTTGCGGCGCTGCTCCCGTACTCGCGGCGCGTCACCTTCCTCAACCCGGGCGAGATCGCCGACATTCGCCGCGAGGGCGTCACGCTGACGGATGCGGACGGCACAGCCGTCGAGCGCGCGCCGCAGTTGCAGCCGTATGACCCGGTCGCCGCGGTCAAGGGGCGCTACCGCCACTTCATGCTGAAGGAGATTCACGAGCAGCCGGATGTCGCCCTCGACACGATGCGAGGGCGCTACCTGCAGGATCCGCCTCGCGTCGAGCTGGACGACGGCTCGCCGATCGCGGCCGCCCAGGCCGCGGAGCTGCAGCGCGCGGTGCTGGTGGGCATGGGCACCTCGCAGTACGCGGCGATGATCGGGCGGCACTACATCGAGCGCTTCGCGCGGCTGCCCGCCGAGGTGGACAACGCCTCGGAGTTCGGCTACCGCCGGCCCGTGCTGGACCCGCGCACACTCGTCGTCTCGGTCGCGCAGTCGGGCGAGACGGTGGATACGCTGCTGGCGATGGAGGAGGCGCGCCGCGAGGGCTGTCCGCAGCTCACGGTCTGCAACACGCCGGGCTCGCAGGCGACGCGCATCGCCGACGGCGTGATCTACACGCGCGCCGGCCCGGAGATCGCCGTCGCCAGCACGAAGACGCTGACCGCCTCGGTGATCGCGCTGCACGCCATGGCGCTGCACCTCGGACGGCTGCGCAGCACGCTCGATCCCGCCGTCGAACGCGCCGAGATCGAGGCCGCGCTGCGGCTGCCGGCGGTGCTGGGCGAGGCGCTGCTGCTCGAGGAGCGCATGGCCGCGGTCGCGCGCCGCTACGCGCAGTTCGAGGACTTCCTGTTCCTCGGCCGCGGGCTCTCCTACCCCGTGGCGCTCGAGGGCGCACTGAAGCTCAAGGAGGTCTCGTACATCCACGCCGAGGGCTACGCGGCCGGGGAGATGAAGCACGGGCCGATCGCGCTGATCGACGAGCGGCTCGCCACCCTCGCGATCGCCACGCGCGACGAAGTGCGCGACAAGATGCGCTCGAATGTCGAGCAGGTGAAGGCGCGCCGGGGCCCCGTGATCGCCCTCGTCAGCGAGGGCGACGACAGCCTCGACGGCCTCGCCGACGAGGTGATCGCCGTCCCGGCCTTCGAGGGCGCGCTCGCGCCCGTCGTGGCGCTCGTGCCGCTGCAACTGCTCGCGTACCACATCGCGCTGGAGCGCGGCGCGGACATCGATCAGCCGCGCAACCTCGCCAAGACTGTCACCGTCGAGTAGCGGCCCGCCCCGGGCTGCGGGATGCTCAGGCCGGATAGGCCGGGCAGCTAGCCCGCGACCCGCACTGCTGATGGAACGGCGGGGACGCTCCTCGTGACTGGTCCCGAACTGACGATTGCCAACTGGCTGCTGGCCGCCGCGCCGGTCGTCCTGCTGGTGGTGACGATCCTCGCGCTCAACTGGAGCGCGCCGCGGGCGGGGGCGGCGGCCTGGGTGCTGGCGCTGGCGCTCGGCCTCGCGGTCTTCGGGGCGGCGCGGGACCACGTGGCGATCGCCAGTGCGAAGGGCCTCAGCCTGGCGCTGTTCGTGCTCACGATCGTCTGGGCCTCGGTCTACATGTTCAACCTGGTCGACAGGCTGAAGGGCATCGACGCGATCGGCCGCGCGATGGCGCGGCTGGCTGACGACCGGCTCACCCAGGCGCTGCTGATCGGCTGGGGCTTCTCGAGCTTCATCCAGGGCATCACCGGCTTCGGCGTGCCGATCGCCGTGGCCGCGCCACTGCTGATCATGCTCGGCTTCTCGCCCGCACGAGCCGCGGGCATGGCGCTCGTCGGCCACGGCTGGGCCGTCACCTTCGGCTCGATGGGCTCGTCCTACTACACGATCCAGCTCGTCACCGGCATCGAGGGCGACGTGATCGCGCCGCACATGGCGCTGCTGTTCGCGCCCGTAATCCTCGTGAGTGGCGCGCTCGTCGCCCACATCCAGGGTGGGCTCGACGCCGTCAGGCGCAGCCTGCCGGTCGTGATCGTCGCCGGCGCGGTCATGGCGGCGGGGATGTACGTGCTCGCGTCCGTTGGCGCGCCGCAGATCGCCTCGAGCGTGCCCGCCGTCCTCGGGATGGTCGCGATCGCCCTAGTCTCTCGCACGCCGCTCTTCCGAGGCGCGCCCGAGTCTTCCGAGGCGCCCGCGGAGCCGGACGGCGACAGGGGCGAGGGAATGCCGTTCTGGCAGGCGTTCATGCCCTACCTGCTGCTGATCACGCTCAGCGTCATCTCGCAGATCGGCCCGATCAAGGAGGCTGTCTCCGGTCTCCGCTGGGCGCTCGACTACCCGGGCTTCGTGACTGCCGAGGGCTTCGCCGTCCCCGCCGTCGACGACTATGCGTCGATCCGGCTGCTCAACCACCCTGCGCCGCTGATCGCCTTCTCCGTGGCAGTCAGCGCGGTCCTCTACGTCCTCGCCGGACGCTGGCGGCGCGGCGTCGCCTGGGAGGCGGCGACGCTCACCTACTCGCAGTGCCTCGGCACCACGATCGGCGTCGCGACGATGGTGATGATGGCCGTCGTCATGGCCGACTCCGGCATGACCGTGCTGCTGGCGAGGGGCATCGCCGACGCCTCGGGGCCCGTCTTCCCGCTCGTCTCACCGTTCGTCGGCCTGCTCGGCTCGTTCATGAGCGGCAGCAACACGAACTCCAATGTGATGTTCGGCCTGCTCCAGCTGGAGACC
This sequence comes from Dehalococcoidia bacterium, assembly GCA_965207415.1. GTDB lineage: Bacteria > Chloroflexota > Dehalococcoidia > UBA2979 > UBA2979 > VXMT01. The sequence goes on along the minus strand of CBDBMD010000003.1, from coordinate 848,518 downwards.
GCGAGGGCGCTCGACATCGGCGGCGTGACGATCTCGAGCATCCAGTCGATCGGCGCCTCGGTTGGCAGTCCGATGGCGCCGGCGAAGGTGCTCGTCGGGGCCGCCGTCGTGGGCCTCGCGGGCAGCGAGCGGCAGATCTTCCGGCTCGTGATCCCCTACATCCTGCTGCTCGTGCTGATCGTGGGCATCGAGGCGATCATCGTCATCGAACTGTTGCCGGGACTGTCGAGATAGTCGTGCTGTCAGACGCCATGAAGCAGCGGCTCCGCCACGTCGTCCTCCTCGGGACGATCGTCAGCTTCCCGCTGCTCTACCTGGGGCCCGTGACGCTGGAGAGCGCGGCCGTGACGGTCGCCGGCCTCGCCGTCGCCGCCGCGACGGCCGTCCTCGCCTGGCTCGCGTTCTGAGGGCGTAGGCGTACGCGCTACTCCCCCGCGACCGCGGCCTGCGCCGCCGCGAGGCGGGCGATTGGGACGCGGTAGGGGGAGCAGGAGACGTAGTCGAGGCCCGCGCGGTGGAAGAAGCCGACCGAGGCCGGGTCGCCGCCGTGCTCGCCGCAGATGCCGAGTTTCAGCCCGGGCTTCGCCCCGCGCCCCCGCTCCGCCGCGATGCGCACGAGGCCACCGACCCCCTCGGTGTCGATCTCGACGAAGGGGTCGACCGACAGCACCTGCGTGTCGATGTAGTCGGACAGGAAGCGCCCCGCGTCGTCGCGCGAGAGCCCGAACGTCGTCTGCGTGAGGTCGTTCGTGCCGAACGAGAAGAAGTCCGCGTGCTCGGCGATGCGGTCCGCCACGATGCAGGCGCGCGGCAGCTCGATCATCGTGCCGATCAGGTAGTCCGGGCGTAGCCCGTACTCGTCGATCACCGCCTCGGCGACGGCGGTGACCTGCTCGCGCAGCCGCCGCAGCTCCTCCTCGATCCCGACGAGCGGGATCATGATCTCCGGCAGCACCGCGACGCCCTCGGCGGTCAGTGCACAGGCCGCCTCGAGGATCGCGCGGGTCTGCACCTCGTAGATCTCGGGGAAGCTGATCGCCAGCCGCACGCCGCGGTGGCCGAGCATCGGGTTGAACTCGTGCAGCGCGTCGAGGCGGCGGCGGATCTCGGCGCCGTCGATGCCGAGCGCGTTCGCGACCTCGGCGATCTCGGCCTCGCCCTGCGGCAGGAACTCGTGCAGCGGCGGGTCGAGCAGGCGGATCGTGACGGGGAAGCCGGCCATCGCCCGCAGGATCCCGACGAAGTCCACGCGCTGCATCGGGAGGATCTGGTCGAGCGCCTCGCGGCGCCCCGCCTCGTCGGCCGCGAGGATCATGCGGCGCACGGCGAGGATGCGATCCTCGCCGAAGAACATGTGCTCCGTGCGGCAGAGGCCGATGCCCTCCGCACCGAAGGCGCGCGCCCCGGCGGCATCCTCGGGCGTGTCGGCGTTGGCGCGCACGCCGAGCTGGCGCCGGCTGTCCGCCCAGCCCATCAGCCGCCGGTACTCGTCGGGCAGCGAGGGCTCGACGAGCGGCACCGCGCCGAGCAGCACCTCGCCGCTGGTCCCGTCGATCGAGATCGTGTCGCCGAGGTTCACGGTGTGGGTGACGCCTCCGGGCGTCTCGACGCTGAAGCGCTCGCGCGAGTAGTCGATCGCCAGTGCGCCGCAGCCGGCGACGCAGCACTTGCCCATGCCGCGCGCTACGACCGCCGCGTGCGAGGTCGCGCCGCCGCGGGCGGTGAGGATGCCCTGCGCCACCTGCATGCCCGCGAGGTCCTCGGGGCTGGTCTCGACGCGCACGAGCACGACCTGCTCGCCGCGCCCGGCCCACTCAGCGGCCTGCTCGGCGGAGAAGACGACGCGCCCGACCGCCGCGCCCGGCGAGGCGCCGAGACCGGTCGCGATTACCAGCCGCTCGGCTGCGGGGTCGAAGGTGGGGTGCAGCAGCTCGTCGAGCTTCTCGGCTTCCTGGCGCGCGACCGCCTCGTCGAGGTCGATCAGGCCCTCGTCGACGAGGTCGACGGCGATCTTGACCATCGCCTGGCCGGTGCGCTTGCCGGAGCGGGTCTGCAGCACCCAGAGCCGCCCCTGCTGCACGGTGAACTCGATGTCCTGCATGTCCGCGAAGTGGCGCTCGAGGCGCTCGCACGCCTCGGCCAGCTCGCGCTGCGCGTCGGGCATCAGCTCCTCGAGGGAGTCGCCCGCACTCTCGGAGAGCAGTGGTTGCGGGGTGCGGATGCCGGCGACGACGTCCTCGCCCTGGGCGTTGATCAGGTACTCGCCGCTGAGCCGCCGCTCGCCCGTGGCGGGGTCGCGCGTGAAGACGACGCCGGTGGCGCAGTCCTCGCCGAGGTTGCCGAAGACCATCGCCTGCACGGTGACCGCCGTGCCCCAGTCCGAGGGGTAGCCGTAGAGCTCGCGGTAGACGGCGGCGCGCGGGTTCTCCCAGGAGTTGAAGACCGCGCCGATCGCGCCCCAGAGCTGCTCCCACGGATCCTCGGGGAAGGCGGCGCCGGTGTGCGAGGCGATGACCGCCTTGAACTCCGCGACCAGCTCGCGCAGCGCGGCGGCGTCCAGGTCCGTGTCCAGCTCGACGCCGCGCGCGTGCTTCTTGCGCTCGAGCAGCGCCTCGAAGGGGTCCTCCTCGGTGTCCGACTCGGCGCGCACGCCGAGCACGACGTCGCCGTACATCTGCACGAAGCGGCGGTAGGAGTCGTAGGCGAAGCGCGGGCTGCCGGATCGCCGTGCGAGGCCCTCGGCGGTCTCGTCGTTGAGCCCGAGGTTGAGGACGGTGTCCATCATCCCCGGCATCGAGACGCGCGCGCCGGAGCGCACGGAGACGAGCAGCGGGTTGTCGGCGTCGCCGAAGCCCGCGCCGACGAGGCCGCCGACCTGTTCGACGGACTCGCGCACGGCACCCTCGAGGCCGTCGGGGTAGCGGCGGCCGAGGGCGTAGAAGGCGTTGCAGACCTCGGTGGTGATGGTGAAGCCGGGCGGGACGGGGATGCCGAGGCTGCTCATCTCGGCGAGGCCGGCGCCCTTGCCGCCGAGCAGGTTGCGCATCGAAGCGTCGCCGTCGGCGTTGCCGGCGCCGAAGCGATAGACCGGCGGGAGGGTGGTAGCCGCGGTCGTGCCTTCGGGCGCGGTGGTGGTCATGGTGGCCTCTCGCGGGCGCGTCGGCAGCGCGCGCCGTGGGGAATAGCTGATGGGAACGCGAGAGACGCGCGCCGCCACTGGCTCGCGCTGCCCCCGCACTCTGTACGCAGTATAGGCGGTCCCCGCGCAACGCTCGCCACGCGGCGTAGCGGCTGCTACGGCTTCCCGGCCGTCTCCGTCCCGCGGGCGACGACGATCTTGCCCTCGCTGGCGGAGCCGTAGGCGCCCCGGTACCCCTCCGGCAGCAGCGCGGCGATGCGGCGCATCAGCAGGTCCGTGGCCTCCTCGGCGCGCCTGGCGGTCGTCGCGCCCTCGCCGAGCGAGAACGGCTCGCCGAAGCGCACGCGCACCGTGGGCCGCCCGCGCAACAGCCCGCCGAGGATGGCGCCCGGCCCGCCCAGCTGCTCGGTGCCGGTCACGGCGACGGGCACGACGGGCGCGTCGCCGAGCAGCGCGAGCATCGCCGAGCCGGGCAGGGCGGGGATCAGCGCTCGCTCGGGTGCGCGCGTGCCCTCGGGGAAGACGAGCACCGCGCGGCCTGCCACCAGGAGGTTGCGCCCGACGCGCAGCGCGCCCATGTCGGCGGAGTGCCTCCGCACCGGGAAGGCGCCGTAGGCCCAGACCGTCCAGCCGACCAGCGGCGTCTCGAACATCTCGCGCTTCGCCATCGTCCGCACCTGCCGCGGCGAGCAGGCAGCGACCAGCACCGGGTCGAAGTTGCTCAGGTGGTTCGCGACGATGAGCACGCGGCCCTCCGCCGGCACGTTCGCGGCGTCGACCACCTCGAGGCGGGCGAAGGTGCGGATCAACCAGTAGATGGCGCTGGTCGCGATCCAGTACGCGAAGATCGAGAAGCGACCCCAGACCCAGCCGGTCACTGGGCGTTCGCCCGCTCGTAGGCCTCGAGGGCGCGCGCGACGACCTGCTCGATGCCGAGGCCGTCCGTATCGAGGATCACCGCGTCCGGCGCGGCCTGCTCCGGGTGGATCGCGCGCTTGCCGGTCTGATCGAGGCCGTCGCGGCGCGCGGTCTCCTCGATCACGCGCTCGAGGTCCGTCTCGCGGCCGGCGGCCAGCTCCTCGGCGAGGCGGCGGCGGGCGCGCACCTCGATCGAGGCGGCGAGGAAGATCTTCGCCCGCGCGTCGGTGAGCACGCGCGTGCCGATGTCGCGCCCGGCCATCACCACCGGGCTGCGCTCCGCGACGGAGCGCTGCAGCCGCACCATCTCGTCGCGCACCTCGGGCACGCGCGAGATCAGCGAGACGCTGGCCTCGATCGCCGGCTCGCGCAGGCCCTCGGTCACGTCCGCGCCGTCGACCGAGACGCGCGGCGTCTCCGGCTGCGGCCACGTCACATCGAGGTCGGCCGAGCGCACGCGGGCGATCACGGCCGCGGAGTCCGCGGCGTCGACGCCCGCGTCGAAGACGGCGCGCGTGCAGGCGCGGTACATCATGCCGGTGTCGAGGAAGCCGAAGCCGAGCCGCCGGGCGAGCGCGCGCCCGACGGCGCTCTTGCCGGACGCGGTCGGCCCGTCGAGCGCGAGGCTGCGCGCGACCGACTCGCTTGAGGCCTCGCCTGCCTGGGGTGGCGGCGTGGGGGATTGTGGCGACGGGGATTGGGCAGCGATCGCGCGTGCCTCCGTCCCCGTACCGGCGGTCGCCCTCGAGGCGTCCGCGGCCGGCGTGCGCTGCGATGATATGGAGGCCGCCTCCGGCGAGTCCAGCAGCCCGACGAGCGCGAGCAGCGCGCGCTCCTCGGCGGCGGCGAGTGGCCGCGAGGCGCCGGGCGCGAGATCGCCGAGTTCGAAGCCGCCGACGGAGGTGCGGATCAGCCGCCGCACCGGGTGTCCGACCGCGTCCAGCATGCGCCGCAGCTGGCGCTTGCGGCCCTCGTGCAGCACCACGCGCAGCCAGGCGCCGCGGCCGTCGCGGCGCAGCAGCTCCGCCCCGGCGGGCGCGGTCGGGCCGTCGTCCAGCTCGACGCCCTCGCGGAGGCGGACCAGCGCCGAGGCGTCCGGGACGCCATCGACGAGCGCCTCGTAGGTCTTGTCGACGCGATGGCGGGGGTGCATGAGGCGGTGCGCCAGCTCGCCGTTCGTGGTGAGCAGCAGCAGGCCCTCGCTGTCACGGTCGAGCCGCCCGACGTGGCGCAGGCTCGCCGGCGGGTCGTCGAGCAGGTCGAACACCGTTTCGCGGCCGCGCTCGTCGGAGGCAGTGACGAGGACGCCTCGCGGCTTGTGCAGCAGCAGCGTGAGGTCGGGCGGGAGCGGGGGCAGCGGCGCGCCGTCGACGCTGATCGCGCTGGCGGCGGGGTCGGCGCGGCGGCCGAGCTCGGCGACCGCGCCGTCGACGTGCACGCGGCCGTCGCGGATCAACTGCTCGACGGCGCGGCGGCTGCCGAGGCCGTGGCGAGCGAGGATCTTCTGGAGCCGCTCCTCGGTCACGGGCGGGCGGCTAGCCCTGACGTCGGCGGAAGCGCTCGACGATCAGCCAGTCGGTGATCTCGGTGCGCGTGATCGCGCCGGAGCGGAAGGGCGAGAGCGCCCGCAGCAGCGTTCCGCCGAGGGCAACCCGCAGCGCGTACTCGGCGGCGAGCGCCGCCCCGGCCACGAGCAGCGAGCGTTGCACCACGGGCAGCACGCTCGCCGGCACGAGGCTCACGACGCGCGCCGGGAGCCCGTCGCGACGCCGCACGAGCCGCCCTCGGCCCGTCGGCCGCGGCGCCGGCAGATAGCGCTCCGCCATGCCCTGCCTCCTCGTGGGGACGCCGTCAGCCTAGCGCGCGGGCTCGTGTCGGGCTAGAAGGGTCATACGCAATGCGCCAAAATGTCCTGCACGAGGGGGACGACATGCTGCAGAGGGGAACGGCACTGGCGGTCGGGCTGGCGCTGGCTCTCGCCCTCGCCGCCTGCGGCGGGTCGGGCGGGGACACGACCGGCGACGAGGCTCCCGCAACACCGGCGTCCACGCCGGTGGCCACCGCCACGCCCACGGCGGAGCCCACGCCCACCGCGACAGCGACATCCGCGCCGGCGGCCACCGCCACGCCCACGGCGGAGCCCACGCCCGCCGAGACCGCGACCGAGGAAGCAACCGAGGAAGCCGCATCCGCCGGGGGCGGGGACATCGTGGAACACCTCCGCGAGAAGACCATGCAGCTGTGGGAGGTCTACAACACGTACGACGCCGACGCCGTCTCGACCTTCTACGAGCCGAGCTACTGGGCGCAGATGGAGGAGGAGGTCCGGGCGAACCTGCGGCCCTTCAGAACCTTTGGCGCAAAGATCGACGCCGAGGAAACATCGCCGCCCACGGAGATCGAGCCGGGCAAGTGGGAGATCAGGCACACGGGAAACTACGGGCTCGGTTCAGTGAAGATGATCTTCATCTGGGAGCAGTTCGACGGCGAGTGGCTGCTCACCTACGCACAAGACCAGTAGGCCGGAGCTACGTCGCCGCCAGCCGCCCTCGGCGCGTGCGGCGCTGGCGGCCTGGCGCGCGGCGCTGCGGGTGCGGCTAGCCTAGCGGAGGGGTTGCGCCGCGCCGTGGTCGTGCTCCGGCCATCGGTGGAGGCGACAGCCGGCCACTTGGTATGTAGCGGTGGTCATTGCTCTGGCGGTCCAACGCGGATCCAGATTTCTGGGTTGTCTGCTCGAACGGCCAGCACCATCTCGTCGACCCGCGCAGGGTACGACATCGGCAGGCGGTGACCGGAAATGGTCTGATTCCTTACGTACCCGCTGGGGACTTCGATCGAACCTCTGTCACCGAACTCACGTACTCGGGAGTACTTTGAGCCATGGAGTTCTTCTACCGAGCAGTTCTCCTTCATTCGCAGGGTACCGTCGTGTTCGAAGATGTTGATACCGGGTACTTCAGGCCGTGTTGGGTCACTCACCAGCAGTACTGGGGCTCTTGGATCTTGCTGAGCCGCCGGGCCTACGTAGGTCTCTGTCTCGTACCAGCCGGCCAAGTGTATAGCACGCGGCGCACCATGACGGTCGCTGCTATGAGCTGAAACGCTCAACACGATGTTCGAGTGGAGGTAGAGCCCTTCGATCCACACGAGCAGGTAGTGATGCTCTGCATCTCTCGGGAACCGGTCCGCAGGCCACTCCGCGTGCCAAAGTACAGGCGAATTCTTGCTCGCAGAGATGGCGACGCGGTAGCCGCACAGCCTCTCGCGCTGATCGTTGTCCCAGCGAAGCACCTGGCAGCACTGGCTGATCTTCCGTGCAATCAGGTTCGTGATCGTGAGAGGGTCTGGCCGAGCCATCCTTCGGCGACCGTTGGTCTCGACGTAGGTCACGTCTTCGCCCTATCAACATGGGGAGGGGTAGACCATTGTGCCGAGGGAACATCGGTTCTAGCAAGTGCGCCGCCCCCCTTACCCCAACTGCGCGTCCACCTCCGAGGTCAGGTCCGCGGGCTCCGCGCGGGCGCCCGAGGCGTCGAGGATGAGCGGGCCCTCGACGCGGCGGTGGGCGGCGGCGAACTCGGCGAGGGTGGCGACGACGAGCGGGGCCTCGCGGGCGACTCCGCGGGCGCGGATCGCGGCGAACAGCTCGGAGGCGTCGAGGGTGGCGTCGTCGAGGCCGGCGGGGGGGCCGGGGAGCTGCTCGCGCAGGGCTTCGAGCTCGGGGTCGCGCAGGGGGTAGCGGCAGTAGGCGACCACGGGGCCCTCGTCCACCTCGGCGATGGCGCGGTGCAGCATCACGCCGCTCTCCTCGGCGCCCTCGCGGATCAGCTGGCGGATCACGGCCTGCCACATGCCCGCCGGGCCGGTCGGCAACGCCGGGTGCAGGTTGAGCACGGCGTGCCGCTCGACGAACTCGCGCTCGAGGATCAGCATGTAGCCGGCCAGCATCCCGATGTCGAAGGGGTGCGCCTCCAGGTCCTCGTCCACCAGCCGGTCGTACTCCAGCCGCCACGCCGGCAGCGGCTCGCCGGGGCGCGAGAGCTTGCCGTCGACGGACCGCCGGTAGCGCACCGAGGAGCGCGTGACCAGCGGCGTGCCGCCCCCGGTGACGAGGTCGAAGAAGGAGTCGGTTGCCTCGGACTCGCCGCGCTCGCGGTTGCAGAAGACGACGGCCAGCTCGGCGTCCATCGCGCCGGTGTCGATGGCGGCGCGGACGGCCTCGAACATCGCACGCGACCCGGGACCGCGCGCGGTCGTGAACCAGCCGATGCGCAGTGTCACCGCAGCCTCGCCGTCATCTCGCGTCGGACTCGCCGTCGTAGGCCTCGCGCAGCTGCTCGATGCGCTGCTCGGCCTCGCTGAGCAGGCGCTGGCAGCGCTGCGCGAGGGTCATGCCCTCCTCGTAGAGCGAGACGGCGCGGTCGAGCGCGACGTCGCCGGTCTCGAGCTGGGCCGTGACTTCCTCGAGGCGTGCGAACAGCGCCTCGAAGGATTCTTCGGCTGCTTCCGGGGTGGTTGGGTCCGGGAGTTCGGCCTGGGCCATGGTGTCCCTTCGTTTCTTTCCTGGTTGGCGGGGATCCCCCTCACCCCCGCCCTCTCCCGCCAGGGGAGAGGGGGCCGGAGGGGGAGGGGGCGGAGTGCCCCGTCAGTCCTCGATGCGCCCGCCCGTCAGTCCTCGATGCGCGCGCCGCGGAGGCCGTCGCGCAGGCGCAATGCTACCGCCTCGCCGCGCTGCAGGGCCGCCGCCGAGGTTGCGAGCGTGCCGTCGGCGCGCTCGACGATGGCGTAGCCGCGCTCCAGCGTCGCCTGCGGCGAGAGCGCGCCGAGCCGCCCGGCGATCGCCGCCGTGCGCTCGCGCGCGAGGCCGAGGCGATCGCCGAGGGCGCTCGCGGCCGCCGCCTCGTGCCAGTCGATCGCGCGCCGCCACTCGGCGAGGTCGGGCAGCGCGGCGTCGAGCGCCGCGCTCTGGCGGACGGTTTGCTCGTGCGCGTCGCGCAGCAGGCGCGCCAGCCGGGCCTCACCGCGCCGCGAGGTGGCGTCGATGCGTTGTGCGACCTCGCTGCGGTCGGGCGCGACCAGCTCGGCCGCGGCCGAGGGGGTGGGCGCGCGCAGGTCGGCGACGAGGTCGGCGAGCGTGGTGTCGGTCTCGTGCCCGACGGCGGAGACGACGGGCACGGGCGACGCGAAGATGGCGCGGCCGACGGGCTCCTCGTTGAAGGCCTGCAGGTCCTCGGCGGCCCCGCCACCGCGGGCGAGGATGATCACGTCCGGACGCCGCTCCGGCGTTACAGGTTCGCCGAGGGCGCGCAGCGCCTCGGCGATCAGCGCGCCCGCGCCTTCGCCCTGCACCTGCGTCGGCTGCACGATCACCTCGGCGAGCGGCCAGCGGCGGCCCAGCACGTCGAGCACGTCGTGCAGCACCGCCCCGGCCGCCGAGGTGACGACGCCGACGCGCTGCGGGAAGGGCGGCAGCGGGCGCTTGCGCTCCGGCGCCAGCAGTCCGTCCGCCTCGAACAGCGCGCGCAGCCGCTCGAACTCCGCGGCCTGCGCCCCGGTGCCCTCGGGCTGCACGAACTCGACGATGAAGGAGAGCTCGCCGCGCGGCTCGTAGACGGAGAGCGAGCCGTAGACGACGACCGACGCGCCCTCGGCGAGCCGCTCGCGCTGCCCGATGTTGCGCTGGCGGAAGAAGGCGCAGCGGAGCCCGGCGCGGGCCTGCTCGTCGCTGAGCGTGAAGTAGATGTGGCCGGAGGAGGCTGCCGTGAGGTTGCGCACCTCGCCCGCGACCCAGATCTGCGAGAGGTGGCGGTTGACCTCGATCAGCTCGCGCAGGTAGCGGGTGACCTGGCGGACCGGGTAGACCTCGGGAGGCATCGCGTGCGCCCTCGATGGCCCCTAGGCGGTGGAGGTCCGCTCGAGGTACCCGCCGCCCGAGGTGGAGACCTTGATCGTGTCGCCGCGGTTGATGAACAGCGGCACGTCGACGACCAGGCCGGTCTCCAGCGTCGCCTGCTTCGTCGCGCCGGTCGCGGTGTCGCCCTTCACGCCCGGCTCGGCCTCGGTGATGAGCAGGGTGACGGCGGCGGGCAGCTCGACGCCGAGCGCCTCCTCGCCGTAGGTCAGCACCTGGATGACGTCGTTCTCCTTGAGGTAGGGGAGCTGGTCGTCGATCAGCGCGCGCGGTACGAGGATCTGGTCGTAGTTCTCGGTGTTCATGAACGTCAGCATCTCGCCGTCGGAGTAGAGGTACTGCATCGCGCGGCGCTCGACGCGCGCGGCGGTCAGCTTCTCGCCGGCGTTGAAGGTGCGCTCGATCTGGTGGCCGGCCCGCAGGTCGCGCAGCTTCACGCGGTAGACGGCCGACTTCTTGGTCTTGATGTGGTGCGCTTCGACCACCTGGTAGAGCGTGCCGTCCACCTCGACGGTCGTGCCGCGCCGCAGATCGCCGCTTCCGATCACGAGGCCACCCCCACTCCGAACCCAACTGATGGTCGCACTTGCAGATCCAGTTTCGGCGCACGCGAGAGTACGCGCAGCCGTCCGTCCTCGATCACGCACTGATCCTCGATGCGCACGCCGCCCCAGCCGGGAAAGTAGGCCCCCGGCTCGACCGTCACGACGTGCCCGTCGGCGAGCACGTCGCCCGAGTCGGCCGCGAGCCGCGGCGCCTCGTGGACCTCGAGGCCGACACAGTGGCCGAGGCCGTGCGTGAAAGCCTCGCCGTAGCCGAACTCGCCGAGGACGGTCGCCGCGATCGCGTGTGCCTCGGCGCCGCTCATGCCCGCCTCGATTCGCTCGACGGCCATCGTCTGCGCGGTCAGGACTGCATCGTACACCCGCGCGAAGCGGGCATCCGGCTCGCCGGCGAAGACGGTGCGCGTCAGGTCCGAGCAGTAGCCGTCCACGACCACGCCGAGGTCCATGACCACGCCCTGTCCGGCCTCGACGGCGACGTCGCGAGGGCGCGCGTGCGCCATCGAGCCGTGCGGTCCGGCGGCGACGATTGTCTCGAACGAGAGCCGCTCGGCGCCGTGCTGCAGGGCGTGGCGCTGCACCTCCCAGGCTAGCTCGCGCTCGCTGACGCCGGGCCGCAGCTGCGCGGCGGCGTGTGCGAACGCCTCGTCGCCGAGCCGCACCGCGCGCGCGATCGCATCGAGTTCCCCGGGGTCCTTGATCGCGCGCAACGGCTCGATGGCGTCTCGCAGCGGCGTGAGCCGCGGGCGGTCCGAGGGCGGAAGCGACTCGATCGCCTCGGCCCACTCGGCGTGCTCCGCAACCGTCAGGTGCGCCGCCTCGATGCCGAGGGCCTTGCCGCCGAGCCCGGCGAGGAGGTCCGCCGCGAACGAGTCGATCCGCCGCAGCGGCGCGGCGACGAGCTCGAACGCGGGCGCCTGCAGGCGCGCCTGCTCGTGGTAGCGGCCGTCGGTGGCGATGCGGGCGGCCTCGGAGCTCACGAGCAGCACGCCGGCCGAGCCCGTGAAGCCGGAGAGCCAGCGGCGGTTCGCCGGCGCGGTCACCAGCAGCGCATCGACCTCGAGGGCGTCGAGCCGCTCGCGCAAGCGCGCGAGGCGCGAGGGAGCAGCGCTCACTCGCCCGCGCCTTCGCTCAGCCGCGCGTGCAGCAGGTCGAGCGCGGCGAGGTAGCCGCGGAAGCCGAAGCCGCTGATCAGGCCCCAGGCGTGGGGCGCGGTCAGTGACTGGCGGCGGATCTCCTCGCGCGCGTGGATGTTGCTCAGGTGCACCTCGACGACCGGCGGCTCGAAGGCGGCGAGCGTGTCGGCGAGGGCGAGCGAGGTGTGCGTGTAGGCGGCGGCGTTGAGGATCACGCCGTCCCGGTCGCGGCGCTGCTGGAGCAGGTCGACCATCTCGCCCTCGGAATTGGATTGCGCGAACTCGATCTCGATGCCCAGCTCGGCCGCGCGCTCACGGCACTGCTGCTCGAGGGTGGCCAGCGTGTCGCTGCCGTAGATCTCCGGCTCGCGCTCGCCGAGGAGGTTGAGGTTAGGGCCGTTGAGAATCAGCACGCGCATGGCGGTCGGTTCCTTCAGTCGGTCCTTCAGCCGGTACTCGCCTCGTTCGTCTCGCGGTCGCCGTCGCGCTCGACAGCGCGTGCGCGGGCCAGCGCCTCGGAGACGATCGCCTGCTTCCGGGAGCCGGTCACCGCGGTGTAGATCTGCGTCGTGTCCGCCGAGGCGTGCCCCAGCAGTTGCTGCACGATCCGCAGGTCGGCGCCCTCGTCCAGCATATGCGTCGCGAAACTGTGGCGCAGCAGGTGCGGATGCACGCGCTGGCGCACGGATGCCGCCATGCCCGCCGAGCGCACCATCGACTGGATCGAGCGCGCCGAGAGCCGCCCGCCGGAGCGGTTGAGGAACAGCGCCGCCTCGGCACCGCGTGCGAGCTGCGGGCGGCCTCGATCCAGGTAGTCGCGCAGCGCGTCGCGCGCGGGCCGGCCGAAGAGGGCGATGCGCTGCCGCTTGCCCTTGCCGGTGACGCGCACCTGCCGGTTCGCGAGGTCGAGGTCGGCGCTGTCGAGCGCGGCGGCCTCGCTGACGCGCAGGCCCGCGCCGTAGAGCAGCTCCAGCAGCGCGCGGTCGCGCAGCCCGGCGGGCGTGTCGTCCTCGGGAGCGGTCATCAGATCGCCGGCTTCCTCGTCGGACAGGATCTGCGGCAGCCGGTTCGGCGCCTTCGGCGATCGCAGCCGCAGGATCGAGTCGCCCGGCCGCCCCGGCCGCAGCTCGCCCTCGCGATCGAGCCAGCCGTAGAACGCGCGGATCGTCGAGGCGATGCGCTTGACCGAGGCGGGCGCGCGGTGTTCGCCCTGCAGCAGCAGCCCCAGGTAGGTCCGCGCCTGCTCGCGTCCGGCCTCGTCGAACTCGACCCCCGCGCCGGCGAGGTGCGAGAAGAAGCCGCTCAGGTCGCCGCGGTAGTTGCGGATCGTGCGCTCGGACCGCTGGCGCACCAGCGCGAGTTCGCCGAGGTAGCGTTCGAGCGTCTCGAGGGCGCGAGCGTCGGGGGGCGGTGGTTCGGGGGTACGCGGCTCGGACACCGTCAGTCTCCGGTGTGTTCCGTAACCCCGCTCATCGAGCGTAGCACGACAGGTAGGCAGGAGATCAGGCGGAGCGCCTCTTCGGCGAGCGGCCGCCGCGCCGCGCCCCGCCGCCGCGCCTGCCGCGCTGCTGCTTCGGTGCGCGCGGATCCTGGCCCTGCTCGCGCATGCGCTCCTCGCGGGCCGCGATCAGGCCGAGGGCCTCGTCGAGCGTGACCGTCGAGGGCTCCTGTCCGCGCCGCAAGGAGGCGTTGACCTGGCCGTCGGTGACGTACGGGCCGTAGCGCCCGTTGCGCAGCTCGATGCTCGCGCCGCTGTCGGGGTGCTGGCCGAGGACGGCGAGCGGCCCTGCCGCCGCGCCGCGGCCCCGGCGCTTCGGCTCTTTGAGCAGCTGTACCGCCTCGTCGAACTCGATGGTGCGCAGGTGCTCGTGGTCGCGCAGGCTGCGGGTCTCCTTGCCGGCGCGGATGAACGGGCCGTAGCGCCCGTCCATGGCCGCGATCTCCTCGCCACTCTCGGGGTGCTCGCCGAGGATCCGCGGGTAGGACAGCAGCTCGAACGCCTGGTCCGCCGTCAGCGTCTCGATGCTCATCTCGGGCCAGAGGCTGGCGCGCTTCGGCTTGCCCTTGTTGTCGTCGTTCTCGCCGACCTGCACGTAGGGGCCGTTCGGCCCGCTCTTGACGTAGATCGGCTTGCCGCTCTCGTCCTCGGTCGCCACGACGCGTCCGCCGCGCGCGGCCTCGGCGAGCAGCTCGAGGGCGCGCTCGATGGTCAGCTCGTCCGGCGCCTGGTCGTCGGGGATGGTGGCCCGCTGCTCGCCGCCTTCGGCCTCGAGGTACGGGCCGTAGCGCCCGACTCGAGCGGCGATCGTGCGGCCCTCGGCGTCCTCGCCAAGCGGGATGGTCGAGATCGCCCGTGCGTCGATCGCCTCCCAGCTGGAGTCGATACGCTGCTTGAGGCCCGCTGCCGCGAGGCCACTACCGGCCTCGCTGTCGTCGCCGAAGTAGAAGCGGTGCAGCCACGGCTCACGCTCGATTTCGCCCCCGGCGATGCGGTCGAGGTCGTCCTCCATGCGCGCGGTGAATCCGAGGTCCACGAGGTCGCCGAAGTGCTGCTCCAGCAGCGCGACGACGGCGAACGCGGTCAGGGTCGGCGTCAGCGCCGAGCCCTGCTTCCAGACGTAGCCGCGGTCCTGCACGGTCTGGATGATCGAGGCGTAGGTGGAGGGCCGCCCGATGCCGAGCTCCTCCAGCTCGCGCACGAGGCTGGCCTCGGTGTAGCGGGCGGGCGGACGGGTCTCGTGGCCGCGCGGCTCGGCGGAGACGCCGCGCAGCGTCTGGCCCTCGGTGAGCGGCGGCAGGATGCGCTCCTGGTCGTCGAGGGCGGCGTCGGGGTCGTCGGAGCCCTCGACGTAGGCGCGCAGGAAGCCGGGGAAGTCGATCACCTTGCCGGAGACGGCGAACAGCGCCTCGCCGTGCTCGCCGGCGGCGGCGCGGAGGCGGGCGTTCGTGCGCCGTCCTCGGGCGTTCTCCATCTGCGAGGCGACCGTGCGCTTCCAGATCAGGTCGTAGAGGCGCAGCTCGTCGGGGCGCAGCGCTGCGCGCAGGCTGTCGGGCGTGCGGAAAATATCACCGGCCGGGCGGATCGCCTCGTGCGCCTCCTGCGCGCCGCGTGAGCGGGTTTGGTAGCGGCGCGGCTGCGCCGGCACGTAGGCGTCGCCGTAGAGGTCGCGCGCCTGCCTGCGGGCGGCATTGATCGCCTGCTCCGAGAGGTTCACCGAGTCCGTGCGCATGTAGGTGATGTAGCCGTTCTCGTAGAGGTTCTGCGCGGTGCGCATCGTGCGCTGCGCGGTGAAGCTCAGCTTGCGTCCCGCCTCCTGCTGGAGGCTCGAGGTGATGAACGGGGCCGGCGGCCGCTGCGTGTAGGGCCGCTCGTTGACCTCGGCGACCGTGTACTCCGCCTCCGCGACCAGCGCGGCGACGGCGCTCGCGCGCTCCTCGTCGAGCTGCACCACCGTGGCGCGCTCGCGGAGCTGCCCGCTCTCCGGGTCGAAGTCGTCCCCCCTCGCGAGCCGCTGCCCGCCGAGCTCGGCGAGGCGCGCGCCGAAGGGCTCCGAGGGCTCGACGGTTTGCTCGTCGCGCACCACTGAGCGGACGTCCCAGAAGGAGGCGCTGGCGAAGCGCATGCGCTCCCGCTCGCGCGCGACGATCAGGCGGATCGCCGCCGACTGGACGCGCCCCGCCGAGAGGCGCGGCTGGATCTTCCGCCAGAGCACCGGCGAGACCTCGTAGCCGTAGAGGCGATCGAGGACGCGGCGCGCCTCCTGCGCGGAGACAAGGTGTTGGTCGATCTCACGCGGGTTGCGAAGCGCCTCGGCGATCGCCCGCTCGGTGATCTCGTGGAAGACCATGCGGCGCACCGGCGCCTTCGGCTTGAGCACCTCGGCGAGGTGCCAGGCGATCGCCTCGCCCTCGCGGTCCTCGTCCGTGGCGAGGTAGAGCTCGCTCGCCTCGCGCGTGAGTTTGCGCAGCTTGCTGACCTGCTGCTTCTTGTCGGTCGGGATCTCGTAGCGCGGCTTGAAGCCGTCCTCGATGTCCACGGCGTCGTTGCCGGACGGCAGGTCGCGGATGTGCCCGATCGAGGATTCGACGACGTACTCGGGCCCGAGGAACCCGGCGATCGTGCGCGCCTTGGCCGGCGACTCGACGATCACGAGGCGCGTGCCGCCGTTGCCGGTGGCGTCCGCTGCCTTGCGCCTGCGTCCACGCGTCGGGCTACTGGTCAAGGGGTTGTCTCCTGCTTCGGGGGAGTCGCTGCAGCTTCGTATGCGGGGGCCGGTTCGCGCACCCGGACGTATTGCATGCCGCCCAGATCGCGCACCTGCCCCTTGAGTTCAAGCAATGCGAGCGTAGCCGAGACCCGGGCTGCGGCCAAACCGCTGTCGCGCACGACCTCGTCGACGTGCCTCGGTTCGCGGGTGAGCACCTCCATCAGCGCGCGCTCGTCCTCGCTCGCCGGGGGCGCTGCGCGGCCGAAGTCCATCTGCGCGCCGATCATTGTCAGGTTGAGCGCTTCGAGGACGTGCTCGACGCTCGCAACCGGCGTTGCGCCGTCGCGGATCAGCGAGAGTGGCCCGCGCGACTGCGGCGCGAAGATCGAGCCGGGCACGGCGAAGACCTCGCGGTTCTGCTCGGCCGCGAAGCGCGCGGTGATCATCGCGCCGCTCTTCACGTCGCCCTCGACGACCAGCGTGCCGAGGGAGACGCCGGACATGATGCGGTTGCGGCGCGGGAAGAACTCGGCGCGCGGCTTCGTGCCCAGCGGGTAGTCGCTGATCAGCGCGCCTCCCTCGGCGATCTCGCTCGCGAGGCCGCGGTTCTCGGGCGGGTACACCGTATCGAGGCCGTTCGCCAGCACGGCGATCGTGCGGCCGCCGGCGTCGAGCGCCGCGCGGTGCGCGATCGTGTCGATGCCGCGCGCGAGTCCGGAGACGACCGTCACGCCGTTCGTTGCGAGGTCGCGCGCGAGCTCACCGGCGGCCTGCCGCCCGTAGGCTGTCGCGCGTCGCGTGCCGACGAGCGCGAGCGCCCACTCGTCCTGCGGCGTCAGCGTCCCGTGCACGTAGATGACCGGCGGCGGGTCGGCGATCTCGCGCAGCCGCGAGGGGTAGGCGGAGTGGAACCGCGGGATCGGCCGCACGCCCGCCTCCTCGAGGCGCTCCAGCTCCCGCTGCGGATCGATCTCCGGCCTCCGCGCCACCACGAGGTCGACCGTCGCCGCGTCGAGGCCTGCCGCACGGAGCGCGGAGCCATCGGCCTTCCACGCTTCCTCAAGCGATGGAAACGCCCGCTCGAGCAGGCCGAAGCGCACGGAGCCGAGGCGGGAGATGCGGTGGAAGGCGACCCACCATGCCAGACCATTTGTTCTTACATCGTCCATGAGCACAGCCTACCAGCCGTTGGCAAGGGGGCAAGTCTTGAGGGGTCGATGTTGGCCCGCTATGCCTCGCTGTTCACCGTGAGGCCGGGAATGTCGCTGAAGTCCCGGCGGTTGTGCGTCACGACGGGGCACTGGAGCCACAGCGCCGTCGCCGCGATCCACGCATCGGCAGTCTCTATCTCGCGCCCGATGCGACGCCGATGCGCGCGCAACTGAGCGAATCGCTCTGCCATCTGAAGGTGGAACGGAGCCACTGCATAACGGCGCACCTCGCGACGGAGTCGGTCCAGGCGCGTGTCGCCCCAGCCTCGCTGATATGCGCCCTGTAGCAATTCAGCAACGGTCTGAAACGAGAGCACCGCGACGCGCCCTTCGACATGCGCGCGATAGCGGTCGGCGAGTGGGTGCGCATGGAAGATGTACGAGAAGACGTCGGTGTCGACGAGGACTGGGGTAGGCGCTGGCTGTACTACTGGAGACTCCCATCACCGAAGATCGCATCGAGGAACGCCTCGACATCCTCTGGATCTTCGATGTCCGATGGGTCCGGGAAGGTGTAGGGGGCTACCCCTGACTGCCGAATGAACTCGTCCGGAGTCGGCGGATGCCAGAATGAGTCGTCCGGGATTGCCGGCTCGGCCGCCTCAGCTTCCAGGACCTGCGCGTTGCGCCTGCTGCTCACCGGTCAAGTCTCCCGCTGCGAGTTGCTCTGCGCACCCAGTCTACCGGACTGCCTGCGGGTGTGAACCGACCTCCGCCTACCCCGCAGCCGCCTCGTCCACCGGCGGGTGGTGGGTGACGCGGACGCGGCGGATGCGGCGGCCGTGGATGGACAGCACCTCGAGGTCCAGGCCGTGCTCCACGCTGCTCACGTGGTCTCCCGGCACGGCGAGGCGGCCCAGCAGCGAGAACACGAAGCCACCGACCGTGTCGAAGTCCTCGTTGTGGATCTCGGCGCCGAACAGCTCGTTGAGGTCGTCGATAGCGAACCCTGCGTCGACGATCGCCTCGTCGTCGGAGATCACCTCGACCTCGACCTCTTCGGTGTCGTACTCGTCGGTGATCTCGCCGACGATCTCCTCGAGCACGTCCTCGACGGTCACGAGGCCGGCCGTGCCGCCGTACTCGTCGACGACGATCGCGACGTGCGTCTGGTCGCGTCGCAGGTCGGCGAGCAGCTCGTCGGTGCGCTTCGTCTCCGGTACGAAGTAGGGCGGTCGGGCGATCAGGCGCAGGTTCGGCGAGGCGACGCCGCTCTGCAGGCGGGCGAGCAGGTCCTTGGCGTAGAGCACGCCGATGATCCGGTCGATGTTCTCCTCGTAGAGCGGGATGCGGCTGAACCCGGACGCGTTCACCACCTTCATCACGTCGCCGATCGAAGCCTCGGTGGAGACGGCGACGATGTCGATGCGAGGCGACATAATCTCGCGTGCGGTCTGGCGCGACATCGCGAGGATGCCGCGCATCATGCGCCGCTCCTCGGTGAGCGCCTCCGCCCCGTCGCCGTTGGCCGGCGCCTCGAGGACGGCGAGCAGCTCGGCTGCGGGGTCGTCGGGGACTTCGGTGTGGCGGCCGGCGAGGCGGAGCAGCCCGCGGGCGGGCGTGCTCATCAGCCAGGCGAACGGCGCGAGCAGGGATGCGAGGAAGGCGATCACGCGCGCCAGGCGGTAACCGACACCCTCCGGGCTGGCGAGCGCGATGGCGCGCGCGTTCTGGCGCAGTGCGGCGATCACGATGAGCGCGATCAGGCCGGCCACAGCCGCCTCCAGCACGCCCAGCTCGTCGCCAATCAGCAGCAGGGCGATCCCGAGGCTGAGCGTGACCGTCGCCAGCGTCACGCCGGCGCCGAGCGCGCTCAGGATCTGCTGGCGTTGCTTGATGTAGCTGTCGAAGAGGCCCGCCACGCCGTTCTCGGCGCGGATGCGGGTGCGGCGGCGGGTGATTGCGGCCACCCCCGCCTCGGCGGCCGAGATCAGCACGAGCAGCACGCCCGCCGCAACCATCACCACCAGGGCCAGAATTGTCAGGGTATCCAAACCTGTACGAGCCGAAGGCGGCCCGCTACTGCTCCTCTCCCGCTTCGCCCGAGGGCTTCCGGATGCGCGCCGGCGCGCCGATCGCCGAGGCGCCCGGAGGCACGTCACGCGTGACCACCGAGCCGACTCCCGTGCGCGCGCCCGCGCCGATGTTGAGCGGCGCCACCAGCATCGAATCGCTGCCGATGAACGCGCCGTCTCCGATCACGGTGCGGTGCTTCCCGGCGCCATCGTAGTTCGCCGTGATTGTGCCCGCTCCGATGTTCACGTCCTCGCCCACGTCCGCGTCGCCGACGTAGGAGAAGTGCCCGACGCGGCTGCCCGCGCCGATCCGCGAGGCCTTCACCTCGGCGTAGTTGCCGAGCCGCGCGCCCGCCTCGATCGTCGAGCCGGGGCGGATGTGGCAGTAGGGGCCGACCTGTACGTCGTCGGCGAGCGTGGAGCCCTCGAGGGTGGAGCCGCCGATGCTGCAGCGCTCGCCGATGCGCGTGTCGCGCAGCACGGCGTTCGGCCCGATCCGGCAGTCACGCCCCACCGCCGTCGCGCCCAGCAGGTGCACGCCGGGCAGCAGTGTCGTGTCCTCGCCGACCTCGACGCCGGCGTCGATCCAGGTCGCGGAGGGGTCGATGATCGTCACGCCGCCGGCCAGCAGCGCCTCGCGCACGCGGGCGCGGAGCGTCGCCTCGGCAGCCGCGAGCTGGGAGCGGGTGTTGACCTGCTGCGCCTCGCTCGCGTCGTCCAGCGGGCGGGCGAGCACGGCGCGCCCGGCGTCGATCGCCGCGCGCACCGCGTCGGGCAGGTAGACCTCGCCGCCGGGCGAGGGCGCCAGCGAGGCCAGCGCCGGCCACAGCCAGGCGGCCTCGGCGGTGTAGACGCCGACGTTGATCTCGCGGATCGCGCGGGTGGCCTCGTCGGCCTCGCGCTCCTCGACGATCGCCGCTACGGAACCGCCGGAGCGCACGATACGTCCATACCCCGTGGGGTCTTCGACCTCGACGGTGAGGAGGCTGAGCGTGGCCCGCGCGTCCAGGTGTGCGTTCGCGAGGGCGGCGAGGCTGCCCGAGGTGAGCAGCGGCAGGTCGCCGTGCGCGATCAGCACGCGGCTCGCCTCGCCGACTGCCTCGGCGGCGGACAGGGCCGCGTCGGCGGTGCCGCGCGGCTCGCGCTGGACCGCGACGAGGGCGCCCGCCTCTCGCGCGGCCCGCGCGACCTCGTCGTCCGCGTCCGCGACGACGACCACACTTCTGTCGCAGCCGGCGCCGGCCAGCGCGTCGAGCAGCAGGAGCAGCATCGGGCGGCCGGCGACCTCGTGCAGCGCCTTGGGGCGGCGCGAGCGCATGCGGACGCCGCGCCCGGCGGCGAGCACGACCGCGGTCCAGCCGCGCAGCGGCTCCGATCCGCCGGAACTCATGCGGAGTGGGACGAGGGAGGTTTGTCGCTGTCGGCGCTGGTTTCGATCGTGGTGCTCCACGGTCACGCGCCTGCCCCGCCTTGTGCGGGAGCGGCTGCGAAAATTGACCCGTCGCTCGCGCCCATTCTACACTCGCACGCGGCCCTGTCTCTACCGGAGCGGCCCGATCGCTGGCCCGGAGACTGCGCCGCAGGGGCGTGGCCGTGATCGATCGGCAGTGACCACAGCGTGATCGTCGAAGAGCTGCGCGCCGCGTTCCTCGCCTACTTCGAGGCGCGCGCCCACCGCCGCATTCCGTCCGCCTCGCTCGTCCCCTACGGTGACCCCTCGCTGCTCTTCACGTCGGCGGGGATGGTGCAGTTCAAGCCCTACTTCCTCGGCCTGGAAACGCCGCCCGCGAGGCGCCTGACGTCCGTCCAGAAGTGCTTCCGCGCCACCGACATCGAGTCCGTCGGCGACGACTCGCACCTCACCTTCTTCGAGATGCTCGGCAACTTCTCGCTCGGCGACTACTTCAAGGCCGAGGCGATCGAGGCGGCGCTCGGCTTCCTGGTCGGCGTCCTGGAGCTCGACGTCGCGCGGCTCTGGGTGACCGTCTACACCGACGACGACGAGGCGTTCGAGCTGTGGCGCGGCCAGGGCGTGCCTGCGGAGCGGATCCTGCGCTACAGCGCCGAGCTGGGGAACTACTGGTACTCCGGCGACACGGGCCCCTGCGGCCCCTGCTCCGAGCTGCACTACTACTTCGGCGACGACCCTGCCTCCGAGCCGCTCCTGCCGGACGGGCAGATCGACCTCGAATCGCCCAATTTCCTCGAGATCTGGAACCTCGTCTTCATGGCCTTCGACCGCGCGGCCGACGGCTCGCTGACGCCGCTGCCCTCTCAGAACATCGACACCGGGGCGGGGCTGGAGCGGCTCGCCTGGGTGCTGCAGGAGGTCGGCTCCGTCTACGAGACCGACCAGCTGCGCGCGATCCTCGCAAGCGCCGAGGCCGCCGCAGGCATCGCGTACGACCCGGAGGGCGCGCCCGAGCAGGCGCGCGCGCTGCGCGCCATCACCGAGCACGCCCGGGCCGCGGCCTTCCTGATCCACGACGGGGTGCTGCCGGGCAACGAGGGCCGCGGCTACGTGCTGCGCCGCGTGCTGCGCCGCGCGATCTACTTCGGCTACACGATCGGCCTGCGCGAGCCCTTCATCGAGGGCGTGATCGAGGCCGCGATCGACGCCTCGAAGGCCGCGCACAGCGGCCTCGAAGAGCAGCGCGCGTTCATCATCCGCGTCGCCGCCGACGAGGAGCGCCGCTTCCAGGCGGCGCTCGCGCGCGGCATCGAGCTGCTTGAGGGCGTGATCGAGCGCGAGGCCGCGGCGCAGCGCATCCCCGGCCGCGACATGTTCACGCTCTACGACACGCACGGCCTCCCACCTGAGCTGACGCGCGAGCTCGCCTCGGCCCGCGGCTACGCCGTCGACGAGGAAGGCTTCGAGGCGGAGATGGCGGCGCAGCGCGAGCGCTCCCGCGGCGAGACGGGCTTCAGCGACTTCGGCGGCGACGAGGCGGAGCGCTTCGCCGCCCTCAGCCTCGACAGCGCCTTCCTCGGTTACGAGGCGCTCGAGGCGCAGTCGACCGTCGCGGCGCTGTTCGCGGACGGCGAGCGCGTCGAACGCCTCGAGGCGGGCGCCGCGGGCGACGTGGTGCTCGATGCGACGGCGTTCTACGCCGAGGCCGGCGGGCAGGTCGGCGATCGCGGCGAGATCATCACGGCCGGCGGCCGCTTCCGCGTCGACGACACGCAGCCGCTCGGCGGCGTGCATGTGCATCGCGGCGAGGTCGTCGAGGGCGCCCTCGCGGCGGGCGAGCACGCCGAGGCGCGGGTCGATCCTGCCTGGCGCGCCGGGAGCCGCCGCAATCACACCGCGACGCACCTGCTGCACGCGGCGCTGCGCGAGGTACTTGGGCAGCACGTGCGGCAGGCCGGCTCGCTCGTCGCGCCGGACCACCTGCGCTTCGACTACACGCACCCGCAGGCGCCGTCCGCCGCCGAGCTGCGCGAGGCGCAGCGGCTGGTCAACGCGAGGATCCGCGACGACATCGCGCAGGAGACGTTCATCCTTCCCTACGAGGAGGCGATCGACCGCGGCGCGATCGCGTTCTTCGAGGACCGCTACACCGCCGAGGTGCGCATGGTCGAGTACTGCGAGGCGCGCGCCGCCTCGGGCGGTGCGGCGCATACGCACACGCCCGCCTGCTTCAGTCGCGAGCTGTGCGGCGGCACGCACCTGCACTCCACCGGGGGCGTCGGGAACTTCGTGATCACCGGCGACTCCTCGATCGGCGCGGGCCTGCGCCGCATCGAGGCGCTGACCGGACCCGAGGCGGAGCGCTACATCGAGGAGCGACTGGAGCTGGTGGACGACCTCTCGCAGCGCTTCAAGGCGCCGCCCGCCGAGATCGCCGGGCGCATCGACGCCCTCGAGGAGCAGCTTGCCGAGGAGCGCCGCCGCGCCCGCGCGCAGTCCGCGGACCGCGCCGCCGGGCTCGCCGAGGAGCTGGTAGACCAGGCGGAGCAACTGGACGGCGTCCGGCTCCTCGTCGCCGTCGTCGAGGCGGACTCGGCCGACGCGCTGCGCGGCATGGCCGACCGCATGCGCGAGCGCATGGACAGCGCCTTCGTGACGCTGGGCGCCGTGATCAACGAGCGCCCGCAGCTGCTCGCGCTCGCCACGGATGACGTCGTCGAGCGCGGACTCCGCGCCGACGAGGTCGTGAAGGCCGCGGCTGCGCTCGTGGGCGGCGGCGGCGGCGGCAGGCCCGGACTCGCGCAGGCCGGCGGGCGTGACGCAAGCCGCCTCGGCGAAGCCCTCGAGGCCGCGCGTCTGCTGGCGCGCGAGCGCCTGGGCGAGGCCTAGCGGTGTCCGGGAAGCAGCCCCGCTCGATCGCGGATCAGGCCCGGGACGTGCTGCTGCGCGTGCGCGACGGCCTGCTGCGCGCCTGGGACGAACTGACGGCAGCCCTCGAGGATCTCGCCGCCCGTGTCGGGGCACAGCGCCGCCGCGCGGCGGCCAAACGACGCGCGGCCAGGGAGGAAGCCGCCGCGGCCCGTGACGTCGGGGAGCGAGACGCGCCCCGCCGCCGGCGCGGTCCGCGCCTTCCCGGTGCGGCCACCGTCGTCGCCGAGCGCGAGGACGACGCCCGCGCGATCATCGGCCGCATCGATGCGGCGAGCGAGGTCGAGCTGCTGCTCGTCGTGCCGCGGCGCAGCCATGCGCTGCGCAACGCGGTGGAATGGCTGCGCATCGCCGCCTACGTGCAGCAGCGCGGGATCCAGGTGCGCGTGCTCGCGAGCCGGGGGGATGTTCGCCAGTACGCCGAGGATGCCGGCCTGCCCGCCGCGCGCACCGTCCGCGGATTGCGCCCCCGGCGTGCGCTGCGCATCCCCTTCGGCAGCCGAGACTTCTTGCTCCGCGCCCCGTCGCTTGGCCCGTTCGTGCGAGCGGCGCTGCTGGCGGGCACGGTCTTCCTGATCGGCCTCGCCGCCTGCACCTACATCCCGTCCGCCTCGATCCTGGTTTCGCCGCCGGCGGAGACGCTGTCGGTGACGACCCGCGTGCGGCTGAGCCCGCTCGGCGAGACCGACCTCGGGCTCGGCGTGATCGCCGTCGATTCCGTACAGGTGGAAGTGACCTTCGTGGTCTCCGCCGCCTCGACCGGGCTCGCGACCGTGGGCGACAAGCACGCGCGCGCCGGACTCACCTTCACGAACAACGGCGACGCCGATCTCGTGCTGCCGATCGGCACGCCGGTCGAGTCCGCGAGCGGAGTGACATTCACCACCGACCGATCGGTCTCGATCGCGCCGGGCTCCAGCTCCGTCGTCGGCGCGACCGCGATCGAGCCGGGGACCGCCGGCAACGTCCCCGCCGACAGTTTGACGCAACTGACCGGGTTCCCGCCGACCCTCACGGTCACGAACATCGCTGCCGGGGGTGGTACGGACATCGAGGTATCCGTCGTCAGCCCGGACGACGTGATCGCGGTCGCCAACCTCGCCGACGCCGCGCTGCGGCGCGCGGGCGAGCGCGAGTTGCAGCGCTCAGTCACGGACGGGACGGTCTTCTCGGAGACGATCTCCGCGGTGATCCTCGGCCAGACCGCGCTGGACGAGGTCGGGGCCGCAACCGAGGTCTTCTCGATGGAGTACAGCGCCGTCGCGAACGCGTTCGTGCTGACCGACGAGGATGCGCAGCGCGTCGCGCAGCAGCTGCTGCAGAGCAGGCTGCCCGAGGGCATGGCGCTGCTGCCCGATACCGCCGAGGCGACGATCGATGAGATCCACTCCTTCGACGGCAGCCGCCTCACGATCGACCTGACCGCGACCGGCTGGGGCAGCCCGCTGTTCGACCCGGCCTCGCTGCGCGGCCAGCTCACGAACGTCTCGCCCGCCGTCGCCGCGCAGCGGCTGCGCGAGCAGCTGGAGCTCTCCCGCGATCCGCACATCACCGTGCATCCGGGGTGGATCCCGGGCCTGCGCATGCCTCGCCGCTCGGATCGCATCTCGATCACGCTCGTCAGCCCGGAGGCGCTCGCCGCCGCTATCGCAGGTGACCCGCCGGAGGACGAGGAGGACGGGGCCGAGGACGCCGAAGACGCGGAGAGCGCGGACTCCGATGAGGGCTCCTGATGAGGCGCGCCCCATGAGGTGGTTGGGCATCGACCCGGGGGAGGTGCGCATCGGCATCGCCGCGTGCGACCCCGACGAGCGCATCGCCGTGCCGATCGAGATCGTCCCCGCCGCGGCTGCCTTCCCGGCGATCCGCAGCATCGCGCAGCGCGAGGAGATCGGCGGCATCGTCGTCGGGCTGCCGCGCCTGCTCGGCGGCGAGGAAGGCGCGGCCGCCGCCGCCGCACGCGTCCTCGGGGAGCGGCTGCGGAGCCGCCTCGACCTTCCGGTCGAGTACGAAGACGAGCGCCTGACCTCGGTCGCCGCCGAGCGGTCGACGCCCCGCAACCGGGCGAGCGATGATCTCGCCGCCGCGCTGCTGCTGCAGCAGTTCATCGATCGACGGCGGCGCCTGCGCAAGAGCGCGCGGATGGACGACGCCGGTGATCCGTAAATTCGACCCGATCCTGATCGTGAGCGTGTTGTCGCTGGTCTGGGTCGCCCTCGTGGTCTCCGTGCTGGCCGCCACGTTGACCGACACGCAGTCGCGGACGGTCGACGCCATGGCCGCGAGCGTGCCGCCGCCACCGGACGCCGCGGGCCCCCGATCCCCCGAGGCCGAGCCGATCACCGTGACCGTGGAGCCCGGCGACGGCGTCGACGCGATCGCCGCCCGCCTCGTCCGCAGCGGCGTCCTCCAGAGCGAGGAACGCTTCCGGGTGCTGGTGCAACTGATCGGCGTCGGCACCGAGCTCCGCGCCGACAGCTACAGCTTCGCGCCGAACACCCCGGCAGCCGAGATCATCCGCCAGCTGCGCGAGGGCGTCCCGAGGGAGCGCTTCTTCGTGGTGCACGAGGGAATGCGCGTCGAGGAAATCGGCCAGGCGGTCGTCGCCCTCGATCTGGCGACGCAGGAGGAGTGGGATCTCGCGGTCACCATGCGGCGCACGGAGTCGATCCTCCGTGACCGTCCATTCGACGCGACGCTCAACGGCTACCTCTTCCCCGCGACCTATCCGATCGACGAGGAGACCACGGCAGAGAGCCTCGTCGCGGCGATGATCGAGGCCCTCGACGAGGCGCTCGACCAGGTGTTGCGTGGCCGGATCGCGCTCTCGGAATTCACGCTGCACGAGGTGCTTACCCTCGCCTCGATCGTCGAGCGCGAGACGCTGCTGCGGGCGGAGATGCCACTGGTCGCCTCCGTCTTCCTCAACCGCATCGAGGTGGGCGTGAAGCTCGACGCCGACCCGACCGTGCAGTACGCGATCACCACCCAGAGCAGCGGGGAGCCGCGCGACGGCTGGTGGAAAGTCGCCCTGACCCTCGACGATCTCGCCTTCCAGTCGCCGTACAACACCTACCTCCTGGCGGGCCTGCCGCCCGGGCCGATCGCCAGCCCCGGCCTGGCCGCAATCGAGGCGGTGCTGAGCCCGGCGGACACGGACTACTTCTACTTCGTGGCGCGCGGCGACGGCTCCCACGCCTTCGCCGAGACGCTCGCCGAGCACAACGAGAACGTCGCCGAGTACCTCGGCCAGTGACGCCGCCGCCGATGCGCGGCGAGGACGTATGATCGAAGCATGAGCGAGCCCGAGCACCGCCACGTCCTGCCCGCCGACATGATCTCCGTCGAGGAGGCACGCGCGAGGATCCTCGCGCACTTCGCGCCCATCGAGGCGGTCTCCGCGCCGCTGCTCGAGACGCTCGGCCAGGTGCTGGCGGAGGACGTGCGCGGCGGCTTCGACATCCCGCCGCTCGCCAACACCTCGATGGATGGCTACGCCGTGCGCGCCGCGGACACCACGGGCGCCGCGCCCGCCAGCCCACGGCGGCTGCGCGTCACCGGCTACCTCGCGGCGGGCTCCGTCTACGACGGCTCGGTCGGCCCCGGCGAGGCCGTGCGGATCATGACCGGCGCGCCGCTCCCCGACGGCGCCGACGCGATCGTCCCCTTCGAGGAGACCGACGAGGAGGAGCAGTCCACCCGCTGGGAGGACACCCCCCGTGCCGACGTCCGGATCGATGTCGCCGCGGCGCCCGGCGCGAACGTGCGCCCGGCCGGCGAGGACGTGCGCGCGGGCGAGCTAGTGCTGCCGGCCGGGACGATCCTCGGCCCGGCGCAGATCGGCGTGCTCGCCTCGCTCGGCCTCGAGCAGGTCACGGTGATCCGCCGTCCGCGCGTCGCGGTGCTCTCGACCGGCGACGAGCTGTTGCGGCCGGGGGAGCCGCTGCGGCCGGGCGCGATCTACGACGCCAACGGCTTCTCGCTCGCCTCGATGGTGCGCGAGCTGGGCGCGGTGCCGCTCGTGCTGGACATCGCCGGCGACAGCGTCGAGGCGCTGACCGCGCGCGTCCGCGAGGGCGTCGCGGACGCGGACCTGCTGGTGACCTCGGCCGGCGTCTCGCGCGGCGACTTCGACGTGGTCAAGGAGGTGCTCGCCCGCGAGGGCGAGGTCGGCTTCTGGACGGTGCGAATGCGGCCCGGCAAGCCGCTCGCCTTCGGAACCTTCAACGCCGGCGAGGGCGAGCGCGTCGTGCCGCACCTCGGGCTGCCGGGCAACCCGGTCTCCGCGATGATGACCTTCGAGCTGTTCGGCCGCCCGGCCGTGTTCACGATGCTCGGCAAGCCGCAGGCCTGGGAGCGCCCCCGGGTGCGCGCGATCGCCGGGGAGCGCATCGGGCGGCCGGACGAGCGCCGCTTCTACGCACGCGCCATCGTCGAGCGCCGCGACGGCCGCTACCACGCGCGGCTGACCGGCCCGCAGGGCTCCGGCGTGCTCACCTCGTTCGCCCTCGCCAACGGCATCGCCGTCGTGCCGGAGGACGCGCCTGCGGTGGAGCCGGGTGACGAGGTCGAGGTGCTGCTGATCGAGCGCGTCCCGGACGCAGCCACGTAGCCATGACTGCCGGCCCTACTTCCTCCGGCGACGCAGGGCCGCCGGTGCTGCGCGTCGTAGGACCACAGATCCCGGCGCGCAACCTGCTCGTGATCGCCCTCGTCGAGGCGCTGCGCGCGCGCGGGCTGCGCACCGCCACCGCCGAGCTGCTCGCCGACGGCCGCGCCACGGTGACGCTGCCCAGCGGCGGCCGCGTCACGCCCGCGCCCGGCAGCGCACCCCTCGACAGCGCCGCTCGGCTCGCCGCCTTCATCGCCTCGCTCGACCCACGCGCCGACCTCGTGATCGCCGAGGACTACGAGGAACCCGGCGTCCCGGCGGTCGAGTTGACGGCCTCGGGCGGCGAGGCCTCTGAAGGGACCGTCGCGCCGGACGACCTGCTCGCCTCGGTCGAGTCGGAACGCCTCGAGGGCGACTTCACCGCGCGCGGCGCCGAGGCGGTCGCCGACCTGGCGGCACTCGTCGAGGCGCGGCTGCTGCGCGGCGAGGCTGCGCCGGAGGGCGGCGGCCTGCTCGCCAGGCTGCGAGGGCGGCTGCTGCGGCACGTGCGGTGAGACCAAAGTTGTGCGCTTGGTTTCGCCGAGGTCAGTAGCCGCACGTAGCCTCTTACGTCACTTCCCGACGCTCGGCTATCACACGCAACAGAACCCGGAGGTTGGCCTCGGTGCTCTTGCTGATCTCAACAAGATCACTCACGACTGTCTCAGCATCATCGATGCCTTCATTGAGGTCGGCGCTGACGTTCTGGGCGCGTATTGTGAGGATGGCGTTGCGAGCCTCGGACGTGCGCTCCCGCATGAAGCGTATCGCAGATAGTACGTCGTTGCTTGTCTCATAGAGTGAGTCAAGCTCAGCATCACTAAAGTCATTCGAAGTTCGAGCTTCAAGGTACGCTGACAGTGTCTTCGGGCCTTCGGAGGCATTAGCCAAATCGAGGTTATGCTGCTCCATCTTGCGCGCATACATGTGGAGGTCGTCACCTATCGCCGACGTATGCCTGCGAACAAGCTCTGGTCGACCTGTAGCTCGACCGATCGATCGAGACTGTTTGTCCATACGGTCTGTGATCCAGCGAGTATCCTTGGTAATGCCTTGGAGGGTTCGACTGTAGGCGTCTACCTCTGCCAGCCCCTCAACATAGTGATCAAGCCAGCCTCTAGCGCGTCTTGCGTGCGCGGTTCTAGTGGAGACACGGGGCATGTCGTCGGGTCGAGACCGCCTCTTGAACCAGACCGCAGCAAGTACCAACTCCCCGACGGCCCACACTAGGACAAGCGCTAGAGCGCCCAACAGCGGTGAGGCCAAAAGCCCTGTAGCGACTCCGGCGGCTGCGCCAATCAGTGTCGGAACGGTCAGAGCCGTCAGTACAAGGTCGCGGACAGTGAACGCCGCGCTGATCCACGCCCAAGCCTTCTTGAATCGCTCCATAGCGTCAGGCTAGCTGCTGGCTGCTAGGACGACAATACGGGTTAGCAGTATTGTCCATCCCTGCGGGCGCTCGCGGCGCTCAGATCACTGCCTCGAAGCCGCTGAACTCGCCCGTGGCCTCTTCCCAGCGGTACTCCACGTCGTGCACCACGGCCATGCGCGGGCCCTCGCGCAGGCGCTCGATGAAGCGGCGCAGCGTCGGCTCGTCCGCCTCGGCCTGGACCTCGACGCTGCGGCCGTTGGGCAGGTTGCGCGCGTAGCCGTCGACATGCAGCCGCCCCGCCTCGTCGGCGCAGAAGGCGCGGTAGCCGACGCCCTGGACGCGCCCGACGGCCTTCGCAACGAGGCGGCGAGGACTGCGCGGGTCGGCGAGGCTGCCGCCCTCGTTCCCCCCGTTGCCCAGCACCATGTGGTCTGCCGCTATCCGGCAGTGAGGCCGCGCACGACGTCGCGCACGATCTCGCCCGGCACGTCCCCGTGGACGATCGGGTGTCCGATCTCCTCGAGCAGCACGAAGCGCAGCCGCCCGGCCTCGACCTTCTTGTCGAGGAGCATCGTCTCCATCACCGCCTCGGCGTTCACGCCCGGCGCGGCGAGCGGGAGGCCGAGCGTGCGCAGCACGTCCGCCTGGCGGGCGACCACCTCGTTGTCGAGGATGCCCATGCGCTCGGCGATGCGGGCCGCGCCCATCATGCCGACGGAGACCGCCTCGCCGTGCAGGTAGTCCTCGTAGCCGGTTACGGCCTCGATGGCGTGGCCGATGGTGTGTCCGTAGTTGAGGATCGCGCGCAGTCCGCGCTCCTTCGGGTCGGCGGAGACGATCAGCGCCTTGAGCCGCGAGGATCGCGCGATCACGTGCGCCAGCAGCTCCTGGTCCGGCGCCAGACCGCCGAGGTCGCCCGCGTGCCGCTCGATCTCCCCGAGCAGCAGCGGGTCGAGGATCAGCGCGTGCTTGACCACCTCGGCGAGGCCCTCGGTGAAGGCGCGGCGCGGCAGCGTGCGCAGCAGGTCGATGTCGGAGAGGACGGCGCGCGGCTGGTGGAACGCGCCGACGAGGTTCTTGCCGCCCGGCAGGTCGACGGCGACCTTGCCGCCGATCGCAGCGTCGTTCATCGCCAGTACGGAGGTCGGCACCTGCACGAACGGCATCCCGCGCAGGTAGGTGGCCGCCACGTAGCCGGCGAGGTCGCCGACCACGCCGCCGCCGAAGGCGAGCACCGTATCGCGGCGCTCCGCGCGCGACTGCGCGAGCCAGCCGTAGATCTCCTCGGCGGCGCGCAGGCTCTTCGAGGTCTCGCCCGGCGGGACGACGTAGGAGGCGCCGCGGTAGCCGCCGCTGTCGAGCGCGTCGACGAGCAGCTCGCCGTGCGCCTCCATCACCGACTCGTCGGCGATCACGTACACGGAGCCCTCGAGGCCGAGCAGGCGCAGCCGCTCCGGCAGCCGCATCAGCTCGCCGGCGCCGACCCAGATCGGGTAGCGCTCGCTGCCCGTGTCGACGATCGCGGCCGGGCCGGCGACGGGCTGGGGGCTGCCGAGCCGCTCGAGGCGGCGCGCGCCGCCGGCGGGCACGTCCGCGCCGCCCGACCAGGCCTGCAGGATGCGATCCGCCACGTCCTCCGGGGACATGCCCTGCGCGGGCGTCCAGAGGTCGGCCTGGCTGTAGTGGATGCGCCGCTCGTCGCTCAGCTCCTGCAAGCGGCCCTCGAGATCCTCGCCGAGCAGCGGGCGCTCCGTGGAGTCCGGCGCGTCGCGCAGGCGTCGCGCGATCTCCGCTGGCGCGGCGTCGAGCCAGCAGATCAGCCCACGCTCGCCGAGGGCGCGCCGCGAGCGGGGGCTGAGGAAGGCGCCGCCGCCGAGCGAGATCACCGCCGGCGTGCGCCGCGCGGCCTCGGCCACCACGCGCTCCTCGATCTTGCGGAATTCCGGCTCGCCGCGGGTCGTGATCAGCTCCGCCGGCGAGCGGCCCTCCAGCTCGGTGACGAGGTCGTCGGTGTCGATCAGCGGCCAGCCGAGGCGCTCGGCGAGGATCGCGCCCACCGAGGACTTGCCGACGCCGCTGAGGCCGATCAGCACGATCTGCTGCATCGGAACCTCCGCCCGCTCGTTGGCGCTCATGCCTGTGGCTCCCGCGGGCCGACCGTCGCCTGGAAGGCCTCGTAGTTGCGCAGGAACTCGTCGATGTGGTCGCCGCCGAACTTCTCGAGGGCGGCGTCGGCGAGCGTCACCAGAACCATGGCCTCGCCGATCACGCCCGCCGCCGGGACCACGCAGGTGTCGGCGCGCTCGAAGAAGGCCTGGGCTTCCTCGCCGGTCAGCAGGTCGGCGGTGGGCAGGCGGCGGGCGAGGGTGGCGATCGGCTTGAGCGCGCCACGCACGATCAGCTCCTCGCCGTTGGTCATGCCCGCCTCGAGGCCGCCCGCGCGGTTGCTGCGCCGCTCCCACTGGCGCTCGCTCCACTGCGAGGCGGGCAACAGCTGGTCGTGCACTTCGGAGCCGGGCTTGCGTGCGTTGTCGAAGGCGGGGCCGATCTCGACGCCCTTGACGGCGTTGATCGCGAGGATCGCCTGCGCGATCTGCCCGTCGAGCCGCCGGTCCCACTGCACGTGCGCCCCGAGGCCGAACGGCAGCCCGCGCGCGCGCACCTCGAAGATGCCGCCGAGGCTGTCGTGCGCCTCCTTCGCCGCGTCGATGGCCGCGATCATGCGCGGGTCCGCCTCGCGGTCGGCGACCCGCACCGGCGAGGCCTCGACGGCCTCCCAGTCGATCGCGCCCTCCGGCGGAGCAGCCTCCACGTCGCCGATCGCGATCGTGTGCGAGTGCACCTCGACGCCGATCTCGGCGAGCAGCGCGCGCGCGATCGCACCGGCGCCGACGCGCATCGCGGTCTCGCGCGCGCTCGAGCGCTCGAGGATCTGGCGCACGTCGTCGAGCTGGTACTTCTGCGTGCCGGCGAGGTCCGCGTGGCCGGGCCGCAGCAGCGTGACGCGCTCGACCTCCTCGTCGACCTCCTCGGTGGCCATGCGCACGCGCCAGTTGGCGTTGTCGTGGTCCTTGTTGCGCAGCCAGAGCGCGATCGGCGACCCGATCGTGCGCCCGTGACGCACGCCCGCGGTGATCTCGGCGCGGTCCGTCTCGATCTGCTGGCGCTTGCCCCGGCCGTAGCCGCGCTGCCTGCGCCCCAGGTCGACGGCGATCATGTCCTCGTCGATGCGCAGCCCGGCGGGGACGCCCTCGATGATCACGGTCAGCGCTTTGCCGTGCGACTCGCCCGCGGTGAGGTAGCGGAAGCGGCTCACGATGCGCCCTCCGTGCTGGCGGGTGCACTCGCCGGCTGCGCGTCCGCCTCCGGCTCGATCAGTGCGCCCTCCTCGGGGTTGAGCGGCGCGTCCGGCTGGCGCTCGCGCGTGTGCCAGGTGGCGAGGATCTCCTCGAAGCCCAGCTCGTCCCAGTAGGTGTCCGCGCCTTCTTCTCGCGTCAGCTGCGTGGTGAGCAGGCAGACGGACTCCGTGACGCCCTCGGGGTCGCGGTACTCCGTGTAGACGTCGACCTGCACGGCGTCGAAGCGGATCAGGGGGATCTCGTAGAGCAGCCGCTCGGCCATCATCACGGCCGAGCGGCGGGCGACGTGGATCGCGCCGCCGACCTCGTCGCGCACGCCGTCGACGACGCGGATGTCGGGGTCGGCGAGCAGCGAGACGCGGCAGCGCGTGCTGTCGGCGGCGACGAGCCCGGCCGACTGCAGCGCGCGCCAGTCCGAGGGGATTACGTCGCGGTCGGGGCGCATCCGCCGCCAGGTGTCGAACGCCTCGAGCAGCGCGGCGCGCATCGCCGTCTCGTCGCCCTGCGCGATGGCGCGACGCCAGTAGCGGTGGCCGAAGAAGGACTGGACGATCACCCAGCCCAACGCGCCGCCGATCACGACCGTGAGGATGATTCCGATCTCGATCACGGCAGCGACTCCTGAGCTGCGAGTGCGGCGCGGGCGGCCTCGAACATCACCTCGAGCGGGGGCTCGAGGCCGGTCCAGAGGCGGAACGACTCTGCGCCCTGGTGGACCAGCATGCCCAACCCGCCGATCGGCCGGGCGCCCGCGGCTCCGGCGGCGTGCAGGAACGGCGTGCGCTCGGGTGTGTAGACCAGGTCGAAGGCGGCCTGCCCCGGCTGGAGGCAATCCGCCGGCAGGGGCGTCGCCGCCTCGTCCGGCCCGTGGCGCATCCCCAGCGAGGTCGAGTGTATCACCAGCCCCGCTCGCTCCAGCGCCGCGCGCAGCGGCCCCGCCTCCACGTCCAGCGGGCAGACGCGCAACTCGAGGGGCGGCGACTCGCCCTCCTCGGCGACCTCGTGCAGCGCCTCGGCGCGCTCGGGCGTGCGGTTGGCGACGGTGAGCGAACGCGCGCCGCCCGCGCGCAGGGCCGCCACGACCGCGCGGGCCGCGCCGCCCGCGCCGATCAGCACCACCTCGATGTCCTCGAGGGCGACCGAGGCGTCGGCAAGGGCCCGCTGCACCCCGGCGACATCGGTGTTGGTGGCGTGCAGCACGCCGTCCTCGCGGCGGACGAGCGTGTTGGCGGCGCCGATGCGCCGCGCGACCGCGTCGGCGGAGTCGGCGAGGCGCAGCGCCTCGAGCTTGTGCGGGACGGTGACGTTCGCGCCGAGCACCGCGGGGTCGCGCAGCCGCTCGAGGGCGTCCGGCACGTCCGCGGGGGGCGTGTCCCAGGCCTCGTAGCGCGCCTCGACGCCGAGCGCGTCGAGGGCGGCCTGCTGGAAGGCGGGCGAGATCGAGTGGGCGACGGGATGCCCGAGCAGCGCGATGGTCTGCGTCATGCCTCAAGCCTCGGCCAGCCGGCGCTCACGCGCCAGCGGCGCGCCCTCCGTTCGCTCTCCCTCGGCGGGGGAGGTGAGGGGGACCCGCGCGGTAGCGCGGCCAGCGAGGCAGTCCGGTTCCCTCTCCCCTCGCGGGAGAGGGCGGGGGTGAGGGGGACCGGGCAGCAACTCCCTCCGATCCCCTCGCCCCTGGCGGGAGAGGGTGAGGTGAGGGGGACCGGCCAGCGGCTCCCTCCGATCCCCTCTCCCCCGGCGGGAGAGGGCGAGGGTGAGGGGGCGCCGGGCGGTAGCGCGGCTGGCGAGGCAGTCCGGCTCCCTCTCCCCTCGCGGGAGAGGGCGGGGGTGAGGGGGATCCGGGCGTCAGCCGGACGTCAGCCGAGCGAGACCGCGAGGCAGGTGGTGGTCCGCTGCACGCCGGCGACGGCCTGGAGTTCCTCGGTGATGCACTTGCCGAGCTGGTCGAGGTCCTCGGCGTCGAGCTGGACGATGACGTCGTAGGGGCCGGTGACGGTGTCGACGGCGGTAACGGTGGCGAGTTCAGACACGAGGTCGCGCATGGCGCGCCCGACTGCCTGTGTCCTCCCCACCTCGGTCTCGACGAGGATGTAGCCGCGAACGCTCACGGGGTGCTCCTTTCGGGAGTGCGGTGTGTGGGGATTGTAGGGGACGGGGGAGGGGTGGGTGCCTGGGGACTAGCTTTGACAGAATGTGGAAAAGAGTGTACAAATGTTCTATCCGGCGGTTATCCCCAACATGCGGTGCACGTTATGCTAATGCGCGATGGCATCCATAGGATTTCGTTGCTGGAGAGATCGGCTCGCGTTCGTCGTGCTCGATGGGACGGTCACCGAGCCGCTTCTGCTCGGGCACGACCACCGGAAGGCCCCAGTAGATCGCGCACGGCCAGACGTGCTGGCTTGGCTTCGGCAAGAGGTCCACGAGGTGCTCGACTCGCGCTCGGACGCTTCGGCTGGATTCTACAAGGCAGCCGAGGGCACGAGCAGGTCCCCGATGTCGGAGCGTCACGAGTTCGAAGGCGTGCTACAGGAAGCAGCTTTCTCTCACGACCGGAATCTTCGCTTGGTGCCACGAGTCAAGAGTCAGATCAAACGTGACACCGGCTACAGCGGGGCCGCGCGGAATGTTGGCCAACTACGCGAGCACCCATCGCTGGCCAGCCTCACGCCCAACACGTATGAAGACGCGGTTCTTGCCGCACTTTGTGGTCTCCCCAGGAGTTAGCAGAATCGCAGACTTTGTGCCGGTCAAGCGGCTTGGTGCGGGCCAGTTCGGTGTTGTCTGGTTGGTGATCGACCGAGCGCTCGCCGCGGAACGCGCGGTCAAGGCGATTCCTGGGAGTCTCATAACCGATCCCGATCGCATGTACGAAGAAGCCCAGACACTCAGTGGATTGCGGCATAACAATATTGTTCGCGTAGAGGACGCCGGTCCGTTGCCGGACGGTGGTCTTTATATCGCCATGGAGTACCTAGAGAAGGGGAGCATTGAGGATCAATACTCAGGCAGCATCGTACCAGTACGACGCGCACGAGAACTGATCTGCGAGGTATGTCGCGGATTGGAATACACGCACAGCAAGGGATTTGTGCACCGCGATATCAAGCCGGCCAACATTCTGCTGGGCCACGATGGCA
Source organism: Dehalococcoidia bacterium (assembly GCA_965207415.1). Taxonomy (GTDB): domain Bacteria; phylum Chloroflexota; class Dehalococcoidia; order UBA2979; family UBA2979; genus VXMT01. The sequence goes on along the minus strand of CBDBMD010000003.1, from coordinate 812,556 downwards.
GGGCGAAACTCTCCGACTTTGGGCTAGCTGCAATGCTTGATGATTCCGGACTGGCTTCTCCTTATGGCTACACAACTCATCGAGCTCCCGAGATGATATCGTCACAGAACGCTTCCGTGCGTTCCGATATCTACTCGCTGGGTGTCACATTGTACCGACTCGTGAACGGTGACGCGTTCTTGCGGGTTCCTGATTCGGATCAAGAGCTGGAGCAAGCGATCCTAGCTGGAGAATTTCCAGATAGGTCAAGATACCGCCCATTCGTTTCAAGAAGATTGAAGACAATCATCAACAAGGCGCTGAATGTCGATCCGAATGCCCGACATCAATCGGCCACTGAATTGCGACTTGCGCTCGAGCGGGTGCCACTCAAGTGCGATTGGGACTTCGAAACGACTACAAATGGGACACTGTGGCACGGGAGATCAAACGGGCATGAGTTCCAAGTCGAAGTGACGTCGGGCGCTCATACTTGGACCATAGAGACCAGGCGGGCGATCAACGGGCGGCAGTTCCGGCGGATCAGAGATGACTGTGGAACTGTGACAAGACGGGCAGAGCGAGACACAATGCTCCGGCGCATCCTGCAGCGGATACTGGACAAGGGACGGTAGGCGCGGCGGGAGATCCTATGACCACCCGCGGCCCGAGGGCGTATCGTCGCTTTGGGCCGGCGCGCGGCGGGTCCAGGGAGGGCGGGAGCCGTGGGTTCCGGGATCGTCCTCTTTGCCGCCGTCGTCGCGGGTGTCCTCGGGGGCGCGGCGATCGGGATCAACGCGGGCAGAGTCGCCTCGCAGGCGATCGGCTCACGCGTCGCGGCTGTGGCCGCGGCTGTCGTCGCGACCGCCTTCATCTACTCCTTCCTCGGGCCGGTGCCGGTCGTGGTCGCGATGCTGGTGGCCGCGCTGGGCGTCGAGGTGCTGCTTGGCTCCGGCGGTACCGAGGGCGCCTGGGGCCTCTCGTTCGTCGGCTGGCTCCCGGCCTGGGGGCTGGGCGGGGTCGTGGCGGTGCTCTCGGCCGCCGTCTACGCGTTCAAGCCCCCGCCACGGCGGCGGACCCTGTAGCGCGCACCGCGGCCGCGCCGCCGCGTTGCCCACACTCGCCGCCCGCGCGACACTCCCCTGCATGACCGACAACCCCCCCGCCGACCTCGATACCCTCGCGCGCGAGTGGCGTGAGGCGCTCGCAAGCGCGGGCGACGACGAGGCCGTCGAGGAGTGGCGGCGCTCCGTGCTCGGGCGCTCCGGGGCGCTCACCGGCGTGCTGCGCGGGCTCTCCTCGCTGCCGGCGGAGGAGCGCCGCGCCACCGGGCAGGCCGCCAACGCGCTCAAGCGCGACCTCGAGGCGGATCTCGAGGCGCGTCAGGAGGAGCTGCGCGCCGCCGCGCTCGCCTCGCAACTCGCCGAGGGCGCCGTCGATGTGACGCTGCCCGGCCGGCGCCGCCGCCGCGGTGGGCTGCACCCCGTGACGCAGACGCTGCAGGAGATCCTCGACGCCTTCACGCGCATGGGCTTCGCCACCGTCGAGGGCCCCGAGGTGGAGCTCGACGACTACAACTTCACCCGCCTGCGCATCCCCGAGGACCACCCCGCACGCGATATGTGGGACACCTTCTGGCTCGACGAGGATGTGGACGGCGAGCAGCCGCTGCTGCTGCGCACGCATACCTCGCCGATGCAGATTCGCTACCTCGACGCTCACGACGAGCCGCCCGTGCGCATCGCCGTGCCCGGCCGCTGCTACCGCTACGAGGCGACCGACGCGACGCACGAGTGGATGATGACGCAGGTCGAGCTGCTGGCCGTTGACGAGGGCGTCTCGCTCGCCGACCTCAAGGGCACGCTGCTGGAGTTCGCGCGCCAGCTCTTCGGCGTCGAGCGCCGCGTGCTGCTGCGCCACTCCTACTTCCCGTTCGTCGAGCCCGGCGTCGAGGTCGCCGTCGACTGCTTCTCCTGCCCCGGCGACGACCCGGCCTGCGCGGTCTGCCGCGGCAGCGGCTGGCTCGAGATCCTCGGCGCGGGGATGGTGCACCCCGAGGTGCTCGCCGCCTCCGGCTTCGACCCGGAGCGCTACACCGGCTTCGCCGCCGGCATGGGCGTCGAGCGGATCGCGATGCTGCGTTACGGCATCGAGGACATCCGCAACTTCTACCAGAACGACCTGCGCTTCCTGCGCCAGTTCCAGGGGGTATGACGATGTCCGACGACCCTGCCGCCAGCGACATCGAGGCGCCCGAGCCGCCGCCGGCGGGTGACCCGAACCTTGGCTACTTCTCGGTGAGCCTGTCGGTGAGCGACCTCGCCGTCTCGCAGGCGTTCTACGAGCAGCTCGGCTTCGAGCCGCTGGGCGGCGGCGAGGGCTGGCTGATGATGCGCCAGGGCGGCGCGATGATCGGCCTCTTCGAGGGGATGTTCGAGGGCAACATCCTGACCTTCAATCCTCCCGACGTGCGCGCCGTTCGCAGCCGCCTCGCCGAGCGCGGCCTCGAGACCGAGCTGCTGCACGAGATGCCGGACGGCCAGGACCCCTCGGTCGCGCTCCCGGCCACCGAGGACGAGGGCCCCGCGCACGTCGTCCTCGAAGACCCGGATGGCAACGCCATCCTGCTCGACCAGTTCTAGCGAGGCCGGCCGAATGCTCGTCTCCCTCAAGTGGCTGCGCGACTACGTCGACCTCCCGGACGACCTCGACGTCGAGGCGTTCGCGGAGCGGCTGACGATGGCCTCGGCGGAGGTCGAGGGCATCGAGCGCGTCGGCGGCTGGGACCGCGAGTTGGTGACTGTCGCCGAGGTGCTCGCGGTCGACCCGCACCCCAACGCCGACCGCCTCAAGCTCGCGACGGTCGAGTACGGCGCGGGCGAGCCGCGCACCGTCGTCTGCGGCGCGCCGAACGTCGCCGCCGGGCAGCGCGTCGCCTTCGCGCGCGAGGGCGCGACGCTCGTCGACCCGCGCAGCGGCGAGAGCGCGACGCTCAAGGCGGCGCGCATCCGGGGCGTCGAGTCCTCGGGGATGGTGCTGTCCGAGCGCGAGCTGGGGCTGTCCGAGGAGCACGAGGGCATCCTCGAGCTGCCCGGGGACGCGCCGGTGGGGACGCCGCTCGCCGACTACCTCGGCGACGTGGTGCTGGACGTGCACACCTGGCCGAACCGCGCCGACATGATGAACATGGTCGGTGTGGCCCGCGAGGTCGCCGCGATCAGCGGTGCGGCGCTGCGCCTCCCGGATAGCGAGCACCCGGAGAGCGACGAGCCCGTCGAGGACGCCGCCGCGGTTGCGATCGACGACCCGGACCTCTGCGCGCGCTACATCGCCACGGTCATCGAGGGCGTGCGCGTCGGGCCCTCGCCGCGCTGGCTGCAGGAGCGGCTGCAGGCCGCGGGGCAGCGCCCGATCAACAACGTCGTCGACGTCACGAACTACGTCATGCTCGAGCTCGGCAACCCGCTGCACGCCTTCGACGCCGACCGGCTGCAGGGCGAGATCGTCGTGCGCCTCGCAAGCGAGGGCGAGCGGCTGAGGACGCTCGACGGCGAGCTCCGCGATCTGAGCAACGAGACGCTCCTGATCACCGATGACAGCGGCCCGATCGCCCTCGCAGGGGTGATGGGCGGCCTCGACAGCGAGGTCCACGAGGGCACGACGCGCGTGCTGCTGGAGGCGGCGCAGTTCGACCCCGCGAGCATCCGCCGCACCTCGACGCGGCTGCGGCTGCGCAGCGAGGCCTCCTCGCGCTTCGAGCGCGGGCTTTCGCCGGAGCTGGCGGAGCACGCCTCGCGGCGCGCGACGCAGCTGCTGGTCGAGGTCTGCGGCGGCACGGCGCGGCGCGGCACGGTCGACGTGTACCCGCGGCCGCAGGGCGCTGCCCGCGTGACGCTGACCCGCGACCGCCTCGACACCGTGCTCGGCTTCCACGTCCCCGACGCCGAGGTCGAGTCCGCCCTCGGCACGCTCGGCTTCACGGTCGCCCGCGAGGGCGGCGAGGATGGCGATGCGGAGCGCTTCCTCGTCGAGGCGCCGTGGTGGCGCACCGACGTGACGATCCCCGACGACCTCGCCGAGGAGGTCGTGCGCATCGCCGGCTACGACCGGCTGCCGGCGACGACGGTACGGGGGCGCGTGCCCTCGTACGAGCCGGCGCCGCTGCCAGCGCTGCGCGACCACGTGCGCCGCGCGCTCGCGGCGGCGGGGCTGCAGGAGGTGATCAACTACTCGCTGACCACGGGCGAGACGCTCGCCCGCGTCCGCCCGGCCGCCGAGCTGGAGGCGGACGCACCCCTGCAGTTGCGCAACACGCTGTCCTCGGAGCACCAGGTGCTGCGCACCTCGCTGCGCCACTCGCTGATCGAGACGGTCGATCGCAACCTGCGGGCGGGCGCGGACGAGATCGCGATCTTCGAGGCCGGCCGCAGCTACGCGCCGCGCCGCGGCGCGGACGGCCCGCTGCCCGACGAGCGCGAGGTCGTCGCCGGCGCGCTCTGCGGCGTCGAGCGCGACCGCTGGGGCAGCCCGCTGGAGCGCGCCCTCGGCTTCTTCGACGCGAAGGGCGTGCTCGATGAGCTGGGCGAGCGCCTCGGCGTCGCCTTCGAGTACGAGCCGCACGAGGAGCACGGCCTGCTCGCGGGCCGCTCCGCGCGCGTCAGCGTCGGCGGGACGGCCGTCGGCGCGCTCGGCGAGGTGCACCCCGACACCCTCGAGGCGTTCGGCGTCGAGCAGCCGGTCGCGCTGTTCGAGCTGGACCTCGCGGCGCTGCTCGAGGCCGCGCCCGGGCGGCGCGGCGCGGAGCCGGTGCCGCGCTTCCCGGCGGTGGAGCAGGATGTCGCGCTCGTCGTCGACGAGGGCGTCCCCGCGGGTGCGCTGCAGGCGCTCATCGAGCAGTCGCGGCTGGTCGCCGAGGCGCGCGTCTTCGATGTCTACCGCGGCGAGCAGCTGCCCGCCGGCAAGAAGTCGATCGCGTTCGCGATCCGCTACCAGGCGCCCGACCGCACGCTCACGAGCGAGGACGCCAACCGCGAGCAGGCACGCATCCTCCAGCGCCTCGCGCGCGAGCACGGCGCGGAGCAGCGCGCGTAGATAGCTGCCTTCCCCGGGCCTCGCGGCCCTCGCCGCCATTGTCGTTTTGCGAAGGTTGGAGCATACTCCAGCCATGAGTACCGGAAACTGGTTCGGGAGTCTTGTGCGCCGCGTCTTCGGAGGCGGCGGGAATGGGGAGGTGGCGATGGCCACGACAGAGGACTGGGGCGGCCTCAGCCAGCGGCTGATGTCGAGCGTCGGGACCGACGTGCCGCCGATCGCGATCACCTTCTCGGACGCGCCTCCCGACGGCGTGGACGCCTTCGACGACCCGATGCCGCCGCCGCTCGAGGACGGCCGCACCGGCCGCGTCTCGGCCGGCTGCGTGTTCTGGATGAAGTCCACGGACCGCACCTTCTCGACCGTCGCCGAGGACCACGGCAATTGCAGCGTCGGCAGCCTCACGCACGGTCTCAAGACCCTCGATGAGGTCGGCGGCAACTCCGATGTCGCCGCGATCCTCGAGTGCGGCTGGGTGACGATGGACATCGTTCCTCTGATCCCGGTGGTCACGGAGAAGCCGGGCGCGATCACCTACGGCCCGCTCGCCGGGACGCCGATCGACCCGGACGTGGTGATGCTGCGCGTCACCGGGCGCCAGCTGATGGTGCTCTCCGACGCGCTGCCGGACCTGAGCCTGCAGGGCAAGCCGCAGTGCCACATCGTCGCGATGGCGAAGGAACACGGAGTCGCAGCCGCGAGCGTTGGCTGACAGCTCAGTCGTGTACGGACCGGGATGTCCAACTCCGAAATGACCTGCGCGATTCCGGCAAACCAGCTGGCCGACGTCGTCTCGAAGATCGAGGCGGCCGGCGGCGCCGACCTTGCCGTGGCGGGCTACGCCGCTGAGGACGCGAGGCGCTTCCCGCCGGTGAACTGACGCCGAGGGCGCGCTAGCAGCGAATACCGAACGGGGCGGCTCAGCCGCCCCGTTTGCTTGCCCTCGGGAGTAGTGGCGTCAGGCCAGGGCGGCCGAGGCGCGGGCGGCGAGCTGGCCGAAGGCCTCGGGCTCGCGGGCCGCGAGGTCGGCGAGCATCTTGCGGTCGATCTCGATGCCGGCGCGCTTGAGGCCCTGGATGAGGCGGCTGTAGCTGAGGCCGTGCAGCCGGGCCGCCGCGTTGATGCGCACGATCCAGAGGCGGCGGAAGTCGCCCTTGCGCTCGCGCCGGTGGTCGGTTGCGTAGCGCAAGGCGTGCAGCACCGACTCGTTGGCGACCTTGAAGTTGCTATGGCGCTTGCCACGGTGGCCGCGTGCGCGGCGGAGGATCTTCTTGTGGCGGGCTCGTGTGGCGACCCGGTTGCGCGTGCGCGGCATGGCGTTCTCTACCCCTCGTGCGCTACTCGCCGAGCATCCGGCGGATGCGCTTGCGCTGCGTCGGGTGCACCTCGTGCAGGCGACCGAGCGCCTGCAGCTTCTCGCGGCGCTTCTTCATGCGCTTGTTGTTGAGGTGATGGGCGCGGACCATCAGCTTCCCGCTGCCGGTCACCTTCACACGCTTCGCCGCACCGCGGTGCGTTTTCATCTTCGGCATCGCTTGAGTCCTGTTGAGTTCGCGTTCGAGTCTACCGAGGCGGAGGCGCTACGGGCCAGCGCCGCTACGCGTCCGCTGCCGCCTCCGCAGCCTCCGCCTTCGGGTCGCGCATCACAACCATCGAGAGCATGCGGCCCTCCATCTGCGGCGGCCGCTCGACCGTCGCGACGTCCTCGATGCGCGAGTAGAAGCGATCGAGCAGGTCGCGGCCCACCTCCGGGTGGGTGATCTCGCGTGCTCGGAACATCACGGAGATCTTCACCTTGTCGCCCTCGGCCAGCAGCTTGCGCGCGGTGCGCGCCTTGAAGGCGATGTCGTGCTCGTCGATCTTGACGCGCATCCGCACCTCGCGCAGCGAGGAGTGGCGCGAAGACTTGCGCGACTCGCGCTCCCGCTTGGCCTGCTGATACTTGAACTTGCCGTAGTCCATGATCCGGACCACGGGCGGGCTGGCCGTCGGCGCGACCTCGACGAGATCAAGGTTCGCCTCGTCGGCGATGCGCTGCGCCTCGTCGATATCGAGGATGCCGAGTTGCTCGGTGTCACGGATCACGCGGACCTGCGGTACCTGAATCTGCTCGTTGACCCGCAGCTCTTTCGCGATCGGAGGCACCTCTCACTACATCCGGGCGCCCGACCGGGGCGCACGGGCGCTGATTCTAGCACTCCGCGCAACGCCTGTGGCCGCCGTCCGGCAGTCCGGTTGCTACTCCTTGGCCTCGGCGGGGTCGTATTCGACGAGCAGCTGGCCCTGCTCCACGCTGTCGCGTGCGTTGACGTGCACGGCGGTCACCGTGCCGTCGAGCGGGATCAGCACCTCGTTCTGCATCTTCATCGCCTCAAGGACGAGCACCGTCGTCCCCGCCTCCAGCTCGTCGCCCGGCGCGACGCGCACCTCGACGACGACGCCGGCAAGGGGCGACGTGATCTCGCCGGGCGAGTCCTCCGCGCCGCCGACCACGCCGCGGCCGCGGCCGCTACCCGTGACCTGCTGGATTTGGAACCGCCGCGAGCCCACGGTCACGTCGAACGAGGCGCCGTCGCGCGCTACGTAGGCGCGCCGGGTGACGCCTCCGATGCGGAACGAGACGAAGCCGGGCAGCTCCGCCGCGTCCACGTCGATCGCGATCGGCTCTGCCTCGTCGATCGTGACGAGCGTCTCAGCACCCCCTCCGGGGGCGCTGTCGAGGACGACCGTGCGTTCCTCGCCGCCTACGAGGAGCCGATGCCGCTTCGCCATCCTCGTCCCTCCGCATGGCGTACGCGCGCCGCGAGTGCGTCGCTGCGTCCGGCCAGCGCCCAGCCGCGGCCAGGCGCGCCTGCCGCTCCGTTCGCGCTCGATCCGCGTCCGCCGCCCAGCCCCGAGGCGAGCGCGGCCGCGATCAGCGCCGTGACCTCGCTCGGGTCGTCCTCGGGCGGTGGGGGCATCTCGAACTCGCGCTCCAGCCAGCCGGTGTCGACCGCGCCCGAGACGTAGTCGGGGTGATCGAGCAGCGCGAGGTGGAACGGCGCGTTGGTGTCGATGCCGGCGACCAGCAGGTCCTGCAGGGCGCGTCGCAGCCGCTCGATCGCCGCCGGGCGGTCCTCCGCCCAGACGATCAGCTTGCCCAGCAGCGAGTCGTAGAAGACCGGCACGTCGAGCCCGTCGAAGAGCATCGAGTCGAAGCGCACGCCCGGTCCGAGCGGCGGCTCGACGCGGCGCACGATGCCGAACGAGGGCGCGAAGTTCGCGTAGGCGTTCTCGGCGTTGATCCGCGCCTCGATCGCCCACCCGTGCGGCTGCGGCAGCCCGGCGTCCTCGGGCAGCGGTTCGCCATCGGCGACCGCCAGCTGCAGCGCGACGAGGTCGACGCCGTAGACGAACTCGGTCACGGGATGCTCGACCTGGAGCCGCGCGTTCATCTCGAGGAAGTAGAACTCGCCGTCCTCGCCGAGCAGGAACTCGACGGTGCCGGCGTTGCGGTAGCCGCAGCTGCGCGCGGCGGTCACCGCGACGTCGCAGAGCCGCGCGCGCAGCTCCGGGGCGACGGCGATGGAGGGCGCCTCCTCGATCAGCTTCTGGCGGCGGCGCTGGATCGAGCACTCGCGCTCGCCGAAGGCGCGCACGTTGCCGTGCGCGTCGGCCATCACCTGTACCTCGACGTGCCGGGCGGGCGAGACGTACTTCTCGAGGAAGATCGTCGCGTCGCCGAAGGCGGCGGCCGCCTCGCTGCCGGAGACGCGCATCGCGTCCTCGAGCTCGTCGATGCTCTCGACGATGCGGATGCCGCGCCCGCCGCCGCCGGAGGCGGCCTTGACCAGCAGCGGGAAGCCGATCCGTTCGGCCTCGGCCCGGGCGTGCTCGACGTTCTGCGGGTCGATGTCCTCGGCGCCGGGGACGACCGGCACGCCGGCGCTCTCCATCAGCCGCCGCGCCTGCACCTTGTCGCCCATCGCCTGCATCGCGGAGGCGGGCGGGCCGATGAAGGTGATGCCGGCCGCCTCGCAGGCCTCGGCGAAGGCGGGGTTCTCGGAGAGGAAGCCGTAGCCGGGGTGCACGGCGTCGGCACCCGTCTGGCGGGCCGCCTCGATGATGTTGTCGATGACGAGGTAGGACTGCGTGGCCGGACCGGGGCCGATCAGCACGGCGGCGTCGGCGTTGCGCACGTGCAGCGCGTCGCGGTCCGCCTCGGAGTAGACGGCGACGGTCTCGATGCCCAGCTCGCGGCAGCTGCGCTGGACGCGCAGCGCGATCTCCCCGCGGTTCGCCAGCAGCACGCGCTTCGGCATCGCCTGTCCCGTCGTTCGGCTTATCGAGGCCGCGCGTCAGATTGTCACGGCATGCGGCCGTCAGCAACCACGCGGCGCTATGCCGCCTCCTCCGGCTCCGGGTCCGGCGACTTTGCGTCGCGCTCCCGCGCGATGCGTTCGACCGCCTGGTCGAGCGGCGTGGGGCCGAGGTCGCCGAGCGCGCGGTGGCGCAGGGAGACGGCGTGGCCCTCGGCCTCGCGGTCTCCGACGACGAGCATGTAGGGCACCTTCTGCAGCTGCGCCTTGCGGATCTTCGCGCCCATCCGGTCGCCGCCGTCGTCCACCTCGACGCGCAGCCTGCGCGCCGCGAGGGCGTCGCGGACCGCCTCGGCGTACTCGACGTGGCGGTCGGCGATCGGGATCACGGTCGCCTGCACCGGCGCGAGCCAGAGCGGCAGCGCGCCGGCGTAGTGCTCGATCAGGATGCCCATGAAGCGCTCAATCGAGCCGTAGAGCGCGCGATGCACCATGAACGGGCGGTGCTCCTGGCCGTCCTCGGCGATGTAGCCCATCTCGAAGCGTTCGGGCAGGTTGAAGTCGAACTGGACCGTCGAGCACTGCCAGGCGCGCCCCAGCGCGTCGACGAGATCGAAGTCGATCTTCGGCCCGTAGAACGCGCCCTCGCCCTCGTCCACCTCGTACGCGAGCCCGGTGCGCTCGAGGGCCGCGCGCAGCGAGGTTTCGGCAAGGTCCCAGTCCTCGATGCGGCCGACGTACTTCTCCTCGGGCCGTGTGGAGAGCCGCGCCCGCACCTCCTCGAAGCCGAAGGCGCCGAGGACGCGCAGGAACAGCTCGACGACGCCGACGATCTCGTCCTCGACCTGGTCGGGCGTGCAGATGATGTGGGCGTCGTCCTGCGTGAAGCCGCGCACGCGCAGCATCCCGTGCAGCGTCCCGGACCGCTCGTAGCGGTAGACCGTGCCGAGCTCGGCGAGCCGCATCGGCAGCTCGCGGTATGAGCGCAGCGCGTTCTTGTAGATCTGGATGTGGAACGGGCAGTTCATCGGCTTCATGTAGAAGTCGCTGCCGTCCACGTCCATCGGCGAGTACATCGACTCCGCGTAGAAGTCGAGGTGCCCGCTCTGCTCCCAGAGCGTCGCGCGGCCAGTGTGCGGCGTGAAGACGAGCTCGTACCCGGCGTCGAGGTGCTCGTGGCGCCAGAGGTCTTCCATCTCGAGGCGGACGCGCGCCCCCTTCGGGTGCCAGTAGATCAGCCCCGGCCCGTACTCCTCGTGCGTGGAGAACAGATCGAGCTCACGCCCGATCCTGCGGTGGTCGCGCCGCTCGGCCTCCTCGCGAGCAGCGAGGTGGGCGTCGAGCTCCTCCTGCGTGGCGAAGAGCGCGCCGTAGACGCGCTGCAGCATCGGGCGGCGCTCGTCGCCGCGCCAGTACGCGCCGGAGACGTGCGTGAGCGTGAACGCGCCGACCTGCCCGGTCCGCTCGGTGTGCCCGCCGCGGCAGAGGTCGTCGAACTGCGCGTGGCGGAAGTGGCCGACCGTCTCCTCGTCGATCTCGTCGATCAGCTCGAGCTTGTAGGGCTGGTCCGCAAAGATCGCGCGTGCCTCGTCCCTGGGGATCCACTGGCCCTCGATCGGCACGTTGCGCTTCACTGTGCGGCGCATCCGCCGCTCGATCTGCGCGAGGTCCTCGGGCGTCAGCGGACGAGGCAGGTCGAAATCGTAGTAGAAGCCGTGCTCGATCGGGGGCCCGATCGCGTACTTGCCCTCGGGGAACAGCTCGATCACGGCCTCGGCGAGGACGTGCGCGGCGGAGTGGCGCATGCGGAAGAGGCGTTCCTCCGCTGTGAGCGTCTCAAGCGGCGCCTCGTCGCGGTTGTCATCGGCGAGGGCCGCGTCCGGGGACTGGTGCTCCGTCTCGTTCGGGTTGCTGCTCATCGCTCGCTCCTGCTCGCTCTCCGTCGATCGCCGCGGCAGCGGCGGCGCGCGCGAGAGGCGAGAGACGCAAGACGGCGCGCCGCCGTCCGCTCAGGGACGGGAAGCGCGCCTCACGTGGTTCCACCCTGTTTCCCCCGGCCGCCGAGGCGGTCGGGGCTCATTGAGGCCGCTAACGGGGCCAGCCGCCACGGGTTCACCCGTGGGCTCCGGGGTGGTGCGCCCTCGCAGACGGCGGCGGGGCTTCCAGCCGTGGCCCCGCTCTCTGTGCGCCGCGCCTCGCGACGGCGTGCGTCCCCATCGACGCTCGGTCTGGCGGCGTCCGCGGACGCCGGACCGCGATCCATGGTAGCAACCGCCGCGCCTGAGGGAAGCAGCGCCGCTCCTCGCCCGGTGCTAATCGCCACATTCAGCACGGACCTTGCTGTGCGCGCATCGTGCCATGCACGGCGAGGCTCACGATTCGGGATGCTGGTGACGTACCTGCTCAGGCCCGGCGTGCTGGATCGCGAGCGGGGGCGAATCCAACAGGTTCGCCGACGGGCTCAGGGCGATGGCGGATAACGCCGAGCTGACGCACTACACCTCGACCATCGGGTTCATCGTGTTCATCCTCATGGTCTGCGGGCTGCTGTAGATCTGGCCGCTGCTCGGGAACCGCGGGACGGACGCCGTCGCGTGCTGGGGGCTCGCCTTTCTCGCCGTGACGGCTGTGGCCGCGGTGATCGCATACAGCCTTGCGCACATCGCACCGCACACCGTGGTGCGCTCCGGACCGTCTCGTGACGTGGGGATCGGCGGGGACTACACGCGCCTGCACTGCGAACTTCCTGCCGGGCGGTGACTCGCTGAGGCCTGCCGCTCGAGAATGGGTGCGCCGAGTGCGGGGTATGGCCTGGGTAATTTGATACAGAATCTTACGGTCAAAACAGGATAATCATATACGCATCATATAGCGCGGACGCGTAACATTCCGTGGCTCGGGCCGGTAACACGGTTCGAGACAACGCATGGCTTCACGCCGCGCGCTGCGTTCACAGCGCTGCGCCGGTGAATGTGAGCGGGGCGCCATCGTATGCCTTCCCCCCCACACCAGTTCAGCCCCGGTCCCGCCGGTAGCGCCGCAGGCAGGGTTGTCGCCGCAGCGCTTATCGCCGCGGTGGCGCTCCTGCTCGCCTTCGCCGCGCCGACGCCCGCGGAGGCGCAGGCAGTGCCCACCCTCTCCAGCGCGGAGATTGACGGAGGCGTGCTGGAGCTCAACTTCAACAACGCCCTGGATGCCGCTTCGGGCACGGCTGCCGGCGCGTTTGCGATCAAGGCCGACGGCGGGGCCGCGCGGGCGGCCACTGCGATCTCGATCTCCGGCAGGCAGGTCACGCTCATCGTGCCGTCCGTGACCGGGGGCCAGACAGTGACCGTCACCTACACCAAACCCGGCACGAACCCGCTCAAGGGCGCCAACCAGCAGGAGGTGGCCGGGTTCAGCAATCAGTCGGTGACGAACAACACGCCTTCCGGGGCACGGTCAATCGAGCTCGTCGGGAACCATCTGGCAGCCTCCACAACGTACTATCCGTTCGACAAGGACCGAGCACAGGGATTCACGACCGGCAGCGACAGTGCGGGCTACAAAGTGACCAGCGTCCAGCTCGGCGTCCGGCAGACCTCGTCGCCGACGGGCTACAGCCTGAGCATCGTATCGGCGACCGCTTCCGGAGCACCGAGCGCCACCGAGGTCGGCTCGCTGGCCCCCCCGCCTTCCTTCACCCGGGGGTTCAACAACACGTTCACGGGTGACATCGACCTGGCCGCCAACACGAAATACTTCATCTACCTGGACTTGACGGTGGCCTACAACGCCGTGGACCTGTGGTGGGAGTGGCACACCGATAATCCCGGCGCCGCGAAAGGCTGGCGCATCGAGGACGGCAACTATTACCGTCCAGGTGTCGACGACAGCGGCAGCTTGATGTGGCAGGAGGCCGCTGGGGCGATCGTCGTCAACGGCTATTCGAAGGGGCCGCCCGTCCTCGATAGCGCGGAGATTGACGGCACCACACTGGTGCTCGACTTCCACCAGAAGCTGTACACCGGTTCGGGCACCGCCCCCGGCCAGTTCAAGGTCAGCGTCAACGGCGGGGCCATGCAAGCGGCCACGGCGATGTCGATCGCCGGCAAGCAGGTCACGCTCACCGTGCAAGCCGTGACCAAGAGCCAGACCGTGACCGTCAGCTACTCCAAACCCGGCACGAACCCGCTCAAGGGCGACAACCTGGTGGAGGTGGCCGGGTTCAGCGGTCAGGCCGTAACGCACTACGCGCCGCCCGTCGTCACCCCGCCGCCCGTCGTCATCCCGCCGCCCGTCGTCATCCCGCCGCCCGTCGTCGACCCGCCGCCCAGCGTCGACCAGCCGCCCGCCGGCGGCGGCGGTGGTGGCGGTGGCGGGCCGTCCGGCCCCACGCCGAGCGAGGCCGACTTCGAGTGGAACGTGCAGCGCGACATCGAGGCGCTCGACGCCGGCAACAAGCTGCCCACGGGCTCGTGGTCGGACGGCGCCACCCTCTGGGTCGCCGACAACGCCTCGGGCGCCGGCGACGCCGTCTACGCCTACGACCTCGCAACCGGCGAGCGCATCGCGGGCCGCGAGTTCGAGCTCGCCGAGGCGAACCGTGCGCCGCGCGGCATCTGGTCCGACGGCGAGACCGTCTGGATCTCCGACAGCGGCCAGGAGCGGCTCTTCGCCTACGACCTCGAGACGGGCGAGCGCACCGAGGAGCGCGAGATCGCGCTCGCGAAGCGCAACAAGGACGCGCGCGGCATCTGGTCCGACGGCGTGACGATGTGGGTGCTCGATGGTGGCAAGGACAGCGTCTTTGCCTACGACCTCGAGACGGGCGCGCTGCTCGGCGAGTACGCGCTCGCGGACGCGAACAGCGACCCGCGCGGCATCTGGTCGGACGGTGTCACCGTCTGGGTCTCCGACCACGGCGCCAAGCGCCTCTTCGCCTACCGCCTGCCCGTGCCGCCGGACGAGCCTCCCGAGGACCCGCCCGCCCTCGAGCGCGTCGCCGCCGAGGACTTCGAAGAGCCGGGCCGCGTCGGCAACAACAGCCCGCGCGGCATCTGGTCGGACGGCGCGGTGATGTACGTCGCCGACGAGCTCGACGGCCGCGTCTACACCTACAACATGCCCGACGCGATCGACGCGCGCCTCGCCTCGCTGAGCCTCGAAGGCGTCGACTTCGGGGGGTTCGACCCGCGCCGGACGGACTACGACGGCGCACCCGACGAGGGCGTCACGGAGACGACGGTCGAGGCGGTGACGGAGCAGAGCGGCGCGGAGGTCGCCATCGAGCCGCCCGACGCCGACCCGGACGCCGAGGGCCACCAGCTCGCGCTCGAGGGCGTCTCGGAGGTCACGGTGACCGTGACGTCGCAGGACGGCAGCCGCGAGCGCGTCTACCGGGTGGCGCTGGCGGACGTCGCCGAGGAGCAGGCGCTGGCGGACATCGCCGAGGAGCAGGCGCCGGCGGACGTCGCCGAGGAGCAGGCGCCGGCGGACGTCGCCGAGGAGGTGGCGCCGGCGGACGTCGCCGAGGAGCAGGTGACCGGACCGTCGGCGAGCTGCCTGCGCGGCGCCGTGAGCGTCGGCTTCAGCCTCGTGGTCTACGAGGGCGGCAGCCTCAACGACCTCGTGAGCTGCGCGCAGGGGCGCCACGTCACGGCGCTCTACGCGCTGAGCGACGGCGGCTGGGTGTCCTACTCCCCCGACGCACCGGACTTCGTGAACCGCCCGTTCACCGAGCTGTTCCCCGAGGGCGTGCCGGCCCTCACGCCGCTGACCGTGCGCAGCAAGGGTCCGGCAACGCCGGCCCCACCCGCGCCCGCGGTCGGCGAGACGTTCGCGACCTGCCTCCTCGGCGAGATCTCGGAAGGCTTCAGCCTCGTGGTCTACGAGGGCGGCAGCGTCGCGGACCTCGAGGCGTGCGCGGCAGGCCTCGGCGTCATGGCCGTCTACGCGCTGGTCGAGGGGGAGTGGGAGTCCTACGCGCTCGGCGCGCCGGAGTTCGTGAACGCCGCGTTCCTGGCGCTGTTCACGGACGGAGTTCCCGCCATCACGCCGCTGACCGTCAAGCGCGAGGGGTCGGCTCCTGCCACCGGGGGGGACAACTGAAATTGCCCTCAATGGCGGAGTTCGCAAGTCGGTACGTCATGGTGGGCCCGCCAGGATTCGAACCTGGGACCGATCGGTTATGAGCCGACTGCTCTAGGCCGCTGAGCTACGGGCCCACTCCACGCGGCGTCGCTAGGGTACACGCGGACCGCGAATGGCCGATCCGCCGCCCAGAGCCCCGATGGCGCCTCGCCGCGCGCGGCCTCAGGCGATTGGGCCGAGCGGGCCGCCGCCGAGGATGTGCAGGTGGATGTGCGGCACTTCCTGTCCGGCGTCGCGGCCGTTGTTCAGCACCAGCCGGTAGCCGCCCTCCGCCAGCCCCTCCTGCGCCGCGATCCGCGAGGCGGCGACCAGCATCCGGCCCGCCCAGCCGGCGTCACCGTCCTCGAGGGCGCCGGGACCGGCGGGCGGCTCGCCGCGCGGGATCAGCACGATGTGCGTGGGCGCGGCGGGGTTGATGTCGCGGAAGGCGATGAACTCGGCGTCCTCGTAGACGCGGTCGCTGGGGATCTCGTCGCGCAGGATGCGCGCGAAGACGTTGTCGCGGTCGTAACCGGGTGTCTCGCTCATGGCGCGCATTCTGCCATAGCGCTACGTGGCGCTCTTGCGACTCAGACCTCCAGCTCGAGCCGGCCGACGCCGCGCAGCAGCAGCGTGCCGCTGCGCTCGACGCCGCCCTCGGCGACGCGCCACTCTCGGAAGCGATCGAGTAGCGCGGCGAAAGCGATCTCGCCCTCGAGGCGGGCGAGCGGGGCGCCGAGGCAGAAGTGGATGCCGCGCCCGAAGGCGAGGTGGCGATTCGGCGAGCGCTCGATGTCGAGCTCCTCGGGCTCGCTGAACTGCGCCGGGTCGCGGTTGGCGGCGCCGACCAGCGGCAGCAGCGTCGCTCCCTGCTCGATGGTGCGGCCGCCCAGCTCCGTGCGCCGCCGCGCGAAGCGCACGACTCCCTGCACGCTGCTGTCGTAGCGCAGCAGCTCCTCGACCGCCGAGGGCAGCAGCGAACGGTCGGCGCGCAGGCGCGCGACCAGCTCCGGACGCGCGGCGAGGGCGAGCAGGCCGTTGCCGATCAGGTTGCTGGTGGTCTCGTGCCCCGCGAGCAGCAAGAGGATCGAGAACGCGAGCAGCTCGTCGTGCGAGAGGCGCTCGCCCTCCTCCTCGGCCGCGGCGAGCGCGGTCAGGATGTCGGCGCCGGGCGCCTCACGGCGCTGCGCGACCACCTCGTCCATGTAGGCGATCAGCTCGCGGGTGGCCTCGCGGGCTGCCTCGAGGATGGCGGGCGTATTGAGCACGTCCGTCGTGCGTGCGATCGCGACGGACCAGCGTTTGAAGCGGTCGCGATCCTCGGGCGGGACGCCCAGCAGCTCCGCGATTACGATGATCGGGAGGGGCTGCGCGAAGCCCGTGGCGACGTCAAAGCGTCCGTTCGAGGCGTCGACGTCGTCCAGCAGCGAGGCGGCGATCTCCTCGATGCGCGGGCGCAGGCCCTCGATGGCGCGCGGGGTGAAGGCGCGGTTGAGCAGGCTGCGGAGGCGGGTATGCACGGGCGGGTCGGAGTTGAGCACGGTCGGCGTCTCGCCCAGCGGGAACTCGCGCCGTTGCTGCTGCAGCACCTCCGCCAGCTGTCCCGAGGCGGTGTTGGAGCTCGAGGAGAAGGTCTCGTCGTCGCGCAGGGCCAGCGCGCAGTCCTCGTAGGCGGTCAACACCCAGGCCTGGAGCGCGAGGCTGAAATGCACGGGGTCGGCGGCGCGCAGCGCGGCGTACTGGGGATACGGGTCGGCCTGGAACGAGGGCAGGAACGGATTGAAGATCGCCATCCATTGGATCGTACTCCAATGACGGAAAGATGCACCCGGATGCTGCCGTGAGCGGCGCCTACGCCGACATCGCGCCGCGCCCGCCGTCGGGCCGCTGGCGGCGCTTCGTGCCGATGGCGGCGACCGTCGTGCTGCTCTGGCTGCGCTGGCGCTGGTTGAGGCTCAAGCGCCGCCTGCTGCGCTCCGAGCTGCCCGAGGCGACCGAGCGCTTCCACCTCGCCGCCGCCCGCGCGATCGTGCGCCGCTCGATCCGCCAGCAGGGGCTGATCATCAAGGCCGTGCAGTTCCTCGGCAGCCGCGCCGACATCCTCCGCGAGGAGTACGTGGAGACGCTCTCACTCGTGCACGACGGCGTGCCGCCGCGGCGGTGGGGTGAGATGCGGCCGCTGATCGAGGAGGAGCTGGGCGGCTCCGTCGACGAACTGTTCGCCGAGTTCGACAGGGAGGCCGTCGCCGCCGCCTCGCTGGCGCAGGTCTACCGCGCGAGGCTGCACGATGGCACGGATGTCGCCGTCAAGGTGCAGTACCCCGGCATCGAGCGGATCGTCGCGTGGGACCTCGAGACGATCAGCTGGCTGACGGCGGTCTGGGCGCGCATCGAGACGGTGATCGACTTTCGCCCGATCGCCGCCGAGATGCAGCGCAACGCACCCGATGAGATCGACTTCGTGCACGAGGGCCGGGCCGCCGAGGAGATCGCGGCGCTGCTCCAGGACCGCGAGGACGTGGTGGTCCCGCGCATCTACTGGGAGCGCTCCAGCCGCCGCGTGCTGACGATGGACTACCTCGACGGCATCAAGATCACGAACGTCGAGGCGCTGCACGAGGCGGGCGTGGACACCTTGCAGGTCGCGGACTCGCTGGTCGACATCTACAACGCGATGATCCTGCGGCGCGGCATGTTCCACGCGGACCCGCACCCCGGCAACCTGTTCGTGCTGCCCTCGCGGGATGGCCCGCCGGACCGCATCGGCCTCGTCGACTTCGGGCTGACGAAGCGGCTGCCGGACGAGTTCCGGCAGCAGGTGGTGGTGCTGATCAGCGCGATCATCGCGCAGCACCGCGCCGATGTCTCCGCGGCGATGGAGGACATGGGCTTCCGCACCCGCGTGCGCGACGAGGAGACCTACTACGAGCTCGGCGAGGCCTTCCTCGGCGATGTGCTGCGCTCCGGGCAGGCCTACGCCGACCAGCGGCTGTTAGCCGAGGTCAACGTGCGGCTCGGTCGCGTGCTGCGCGCGAACCCGCTGGTCGAGGTGCCGGGCGACGTGGTGCTGATCGCGCGCGTGATGGGGCTGCTCTCCGGCATCGGGCGCACGCTGGACTCGAAGACGGACCTGCTCGAGTCGGTCCTGCCGTACCTGGAGGAGGAGACCGCCGCGGCCGGCCGGCCGAGCGGCTGATCGAGGCACAACGGTTCATCGAGGCACAATTTGTGGACGACGGTGGATGTTTTGCGCACGGGTTGTGCTTAAGTTGGGCCGAAATCCGCCCACGGCCACCTCGGAATCCCCTAGTCTCTTCCTCAGCCGAGCGGGGGTGTCCCGGAAGCCAAAATCCGCTGGAGGCTTCCAGGGAACAGCGGAATCCAGCGAGGCGAGAGACCGCGCGCATCCGGGCAACCGGGAGTGCGCGGTTTCGCTTTAACCCTCGATGACCCGGTTGGTCCTTCCTCTCCGGTGCGAGTCGCGCAGGCGCGACATGGCGGCCCTCGAGGCTGCCCGGTACCATGCGCACCCGTGACCATTCGCAGCTGAGCAACTCCTGCCCTGGGATCGAGAGGGTTGAACCTTGACTGACCTGCTGGCCCGCGTCAGCACCCCGACGACCGTGGCTGACCATCGGCGCCTGGGTACTGCTGCTGGTCGTGGCCGGTGCGCTCAACGTGAACCTGCTCGAAAGCGCCACGACCACGGAGTTGCGGCTGTCCCCCGGTTTCGAGTCTGAAGACACCCGGCGGCTCCTCGAGGAACGCTTCCCCGGCACCCAGCAGCCTCGCGAGGTGGTCGTCGTCCAGTCGGACTCGCTGACGATCGACGACCCGGCCTTCGGCGCGAAGGTCAACGGGGTCTTCGCCGCCGTCGCCGGCCTCGGCACCGAGGTCGTGGCCGGCGGGCTGCACTACTTCCTGCTGCCCGATCCGCGGTTCGTTTCCGCCGATCGCAAGACGACGATCATCCTCTTCGAGATGGCGGGCACGCTCGAGGACGCCGAGCGCAACATCGAGCACGTCTTCGCCGCGATCGACGAGGTCAGCACGGATGACGGCTTCCGTGTCCTGATCGTCGGCTCCGCCAGCAGCTCCTACGAGACCAACGAGTTCGCTACCCATGACCTGGAGCAAGGCGAGCGCTTCGGGGTTCCCGTCGCGCTGCTCATCCTGCTCGTGCTCTTCGGCGCCGTGGTGGCGGCGCTCGTGCCGATCGGCCTCGCGATCGTCGGGATCGGCATCGCGCTCGGGCTCGCCGCGCTGATCGGACAGGTCTACGAGCTGGTGTTCTTCGTGACGCTGATGATCACGATGATCGGCCTGGCGGTCGGCATCGACTACTCGCTGCTTATGATCTCGCGCTTCCGCGATGAGCTGAACAAGGGCCTGCCCGTGGCCGAGGCCGTCGAGCGGACGGGTGCGACGGCGGGGCGGACGGTGCTGTTCAGCGGCGTCACGGTGGTGATCGCGCTGCTCGGACTCTTCATCGTGCCGATGGGCTTCTTCCGCTCGCTCGGCCTCGGCGCGGTGCTCGTCGTCATCGTCGAGCTGGCCGCCACGCTGACGCTGTTGCCGGCCCTGCTCGTGCTGCTCGGTCCCAACGTGAACCGGCTGGCGATCCCCTTCGTTGGCAAGCGCGGCGGCGGGAGCGCGGAGTCCGCCGACGACTCGGGCGGCGGCTTCTGGGACGTCACGACGCGCCTCGTGACCCGCTTCCCGGTGATCGGCCTCCTGCTCGTCGGCATTCCGATGGTGGCGGTGACGCTCTTCTACTTCCAGATCGACACGGGCCTCAACGGCGTCGACAAGCTCCCCGAGGGCGCGCGGACACGCGAGGCGTTCCTCGCCCTCGAGGCCAACCCCTCGTTCTCCTTCGGCGTCGCCAACCCGGTCGAGATCGCCATCGACGGCAACCCGCAGGACCCGCAGGTGCAAGCGGCCGTCGAGCGCCTGACCGCCTCGTTGGCCCCGTTCTCGCCCGCGGCGCCGGTGCTCCAGGTCAATCCGGAGGGCGACCTCGGGTTGCTGCAGGTCGTGTTGCCGGGCGAGCCGAGCAGCCCCGCCACGGTCGAAGCAGTGAACACCATTCGAGACGAGCTCGTTCCGGCGGCGTTCGCAGGTGTTCCCGCCACGGCCTCGGTGGGAGGCATCAGCGCGGTGGCGAGCGACGTCTTCGCGATCACCGATCGCTACACGCCGATCGTCTTCGCCTTCGTGCTCGGCTTCAGCTTCATCGTCCTCATGCTGGTCTTCCGCTCGATCGTGATTCCGGTGAAGGCCGTCTTCATGAACCTGCTGTCGGTGGGCGCCTCGTACGGGATCCTCGTGCTGGTGTTCCAGAAGAACGTGGGGAGAGAGCTACTGGGCTTCCAGCACGCCGAGGTGATCGATGTGTGGATCCCGCTCTTCCTGTTCGCCGTGCTCTTCGGGCTGTCGATGGACTACCACGTGTTCCTGCTGAGCCGGGTCCGCGAGCGCTGCGACCAGACCGGCAACAACGCCGAGGCCGTTGCCCGCGGGCTGCGCGAGACGACCGGGATCATCACCGGCGCCGCGCCGATCATGGTCGCCGTGTTCGGCGCGTTCGCCTCCGGTCAGACGATCGTGAACCAGCAGGTCGGGTTCGGCCTCGCCGTGGCGATCCTGCTCGACGCGACGCTCGTGAGGTCCGTGCTCGTGCCGGCCAGCATGGAGCTGCTGGGCAGCCGCAACTGGTACCTGCCGTCGTGGCTCGAATGGCTGCCCGACGTGCGCGTCGAACCGGTCGAGGAGTAGCCCGCCTAGTAGACGTGCCCCTCGATCGAGGCGGCGACCGAGGCGGCCACCGAGACCTCGATGTCGCGAATCGCCCCGGACATCGCCTGCCCGATCAGGTCGAGCTTGCGGACCTGCTCGATTCGCGGTGCGGCCTGCTCCAGCTCGCGGCCGGTCAGCAGCTCCTTGAAGATGTCGCATGCGTCGGCCAGGCAGATCATGGTCACGTCACGCGGGTCCGGGATGTCGTCGCTGAACAGCACGCCCATGATGCGCAGCTTGACCTCGCGCTCGGCCCGGCCGTCGATCGTCGGGTAGCGCCTCGACTTGAACACCCAGAGGAAGCGGTCGTCGCGGCGCTCGAGGATGCCGTGCTCGATCAGCCGGGAGAGCGCTTCGTCCTGGATCGCGTCGGCGTGCTCCGCCGTGCGCTCCACCCAGTAGCGTGCGCCCTGCGTCTCCCCGGCGGCGATGTCGGCCAGCGTCGGATCGAGGAGGCTGTCGCCGGTCGGCGTGTCATCGAGCAGGATCAGGTTCTCGAGGTCCGTGTCGATGCGGTTCTCCATTGCCAGGTCCATCAGCACGGCGCCGGCGATGGCGTAGTTCCGCGACCAGCTCGGCACGCGCACGAACGTCCCGTCGTCGTCGCGGAGCAGGAGCAGGACGATTTCCTCGACGAGTCTCAGCATGGTGCCTATCCCCTACGCGAGCGCCCGTCAGCGGGCGCTGCTCCCGGACCCTGATCGGGCGCCGCCTCGCGTGTGCGGCCAGCGCAGCCTTAGTATACGGGCTCTCACCCTCAGCGCTCCGCTACATAACCGCGGGCATAGTGAAGGCGCCAGGTCGTGCGACAACGCATCCGCGAGATCGTCGAGGCCCACGAGGCGACGCCACTGGACGATGACGCCCTCGCCCCGGCCGCCGTGCTGCTGCTGCTCTACGAGCGCGACGGCGTCGAGCACCTCCTGTTCCAGGTCCGCACCCACCACGTCGAGCACCACAAGGGCGAGATCAGCTTCCCCGGCGGCGCGCAGGACGCCGAGGACGGCACGCTCGAGGTGACCTGCCTCCGCGAGACGGAGGAGGAGATCGGCGTCGCCACCTCCGATGTCGAGCTGTTCGGTCGCCTCGACGACGTGCCGACGCGCTCGCACTTCGTGATGACGCCGTTCGTGGGCGCGATCACGCGGCCGGGACCGTACCCCTTCCGCTTCGCCGAGATCGAGGTCGCCGAACTACTTGAGGTGCCGCTGGATCTGCTGCTCTCAGGCGATGCCCTCGAGTGGACCGCGCGGCCGGACGGGCCGGTGATGCCGGCCTACCGCTACGGCGAGCACCTGATCTTCGGCGCGACCGCGCGCGTCGTCGCCAACTTCCTGCAGCTGATCGAGGACGCGCCGTGACGCTGCTGCTGCTCCGCCACGGCGAGTCCGAGGGCAACCTCGCGCGCGTCGTGCAGGGCCAGCTCACCCACTACGCGCTGACGCCGCTGGGACGCGAGCAGGCCCAGGCGGCCGGTCGCCGCCTCGCGAGCATCGAGGTCGACGCGCTCTACTCCAGCCACCTGCGGCGCGCGCGCGAGACGGCGGACGTCGTCGCCGCGCACACCGGCCACGAGGTCATCGAAGTACCCGACCTGCAGGAGTACGGCTTTGGCGAGGCGGAGGGCCTGAGCTGGGACGAGGTGCGCGAGCGCTTCGACGTCGTCGGGCGCGCCTGGGGGCGCGGGAGCATCCCGGGCGAGGAAGGCTCGAGGGTCTTCCGCGACCGCGTCGCTCGCCAGATCGGCGAGCTCGCCGAGCGCCACCGGGAGGGGACCGCCGTCGCGGTGCTGCACGGCGGCGTGCTCGGCGCGGCGGTCGGCCGCGTCTGCGGCCTCGGCGACGGGGAGTACGCGCAGATCTACACCGCCAACTGCGGCATCACCGAGGTCGGCGTGGCGCAGGACGGCAGGCTCACCCTCCGCAGCCTCAACGACACCTGCCACCTCCGCGCCCTCGGCGGCCCGCAGACCGAACCCTGGCTCAGCGACGCGTGAGCGAGTCCGTGCCGCAGCGCCTCCGGGTCGAGGGCGAGGTCAGCGAGCGCGAGGAGCTGCTCGACGGCCGCTTTCAGGTCGTGCTCGACGGAGCCGCCGATGACGCGACCGGCATCGAGGTCTCGTGGACCCTCGTCTGGCTGCTCGGCCGCGAGGGCGAGGTCCCGCTCTCCGAGGGCTACGTAACCGTCGTCGAAGCGGAGCGGGGCGAGCTGAACGGCTCGCTCGAGGCCGGCTCGGTGCTCGCAGGCGACGAGACCGGCGCGGCGCAGGTTCGCGCCTCGTTCGTCGTCGACGGCGTCGACGGCGCGCTCGCCGCCGAAGGCGACCGCGTCTCGTGCGAGCTCGAGGTCGGCGTCGAGGAGTGGGCGGGCGAGCTGCGGCTGGGCGGCTGAGCGGGCCGGGTCGTGGCTGCTACGGCTCGTAGCGACGGAAGACGACGCAGGCGTTCTGCCCGCCGAGGCCGAACGAGTTGGAGAGCACCACCCGCAGGTCCGCCTCGCGCGCCTCGTTCGGCACGATGTCGAGGTCGCAGTCCGGGTCCGGCGTCTCGTAGTTGATCGTTGGCGGGATGCAGCCGTAGTGCATCGCGAACAGCGCCGCGATCGCCTCGATGCCACCGGCGCCTGCCGCGAGGTGGCCCGTCATCGACTTCGTCGAGGAGATCGCGATCTTGTAGGCGTTCTCCTCGCCGAGGGCGAGCTTCACGGCCCGCGTCTCGCTGCGGTCGTTGTACTGCGTGCTCGTGCCGTGGGCGTTGATGTAGTCGACCTCGGACGGGTCGATGCCCGCGTCGTTCATCGCGCGCTTCATTGCCAGGGACTCGCCCTCGGGGTCGGGGGCGGTGTCGTCGGTGGCGTCGAAGGACCAGCCGGCGCCGGCCAGTTCGGCGTAGACGCGCGCGCCACGCTCGAGGGCGGACTGCTCGGACTCGAGCAGCAGCACCCCGGCGCCCTCGCCAAGCACGAAGCCGTCGCGGTCCTTGTCGAACGGGCGGCAGGCGTGCTCCGGGTCCTCGTTGTTGCGGGTGAGCGCGCCGAGGCGGCCCATCGAGGCGAGCGAGAGGCGGCCGATCAGCGCCTCGGTCCCCCCGGCGAGCAGCGCCTGCGTCTGTCCGAGGCGGATCAGGTTGAGCGCGTGCCCGAGCGCGTCCGTGCCGGAGGCGCAGGCGGTGTTGATGGTCGTGTTGGGGCCGCGCAGGCCCAGCTCGCGGGCGACGCGCGCCGCGCCCATGTGCTGGCCGGAGCGCGTGATGATGAAGGGGTCGGCCCGCATCGGGCCGCGGCGCTCCATCTCCATGTAGGGGATGCCCATCTCGAACGCGTCGCCCGAGGTCGCCATGACCACGCCGATCTCGTCCTGCAGCTCCCCGTCTCCGGCGCGGCCCGCGTCCTCGAGGGCTTCGCGGCCGGCGGCGACGGCGAACTGGGCGAAGCGCGCGGTGCGGCGCGCGACGCGGCGGTCGAGGTGTTGCTCCGGGTCGAAGTCCTTGACCTCGCCGCTGATCTGCACGGGCAGGCCCTCGGGGTCGCAGAGCGTGACGCGCCCGATGCCGTTCTGGCCGTTGCGCAGACCCTCCCAGTACGAGGCCGCGTCGCCGCCGATCGGCGTGACCGCTCCGATGCCCGTGACCAGGACGCGCTGCAGCTCTCGGGTCGTCGTCACGCTGCCGGGGTCCTCGAGAGGCTCTGCAGGAACTCGCGGATGTGCTGGCTGAGCGCGGCGGGCTGGTCGGTCGGCACGGCGTGGCCGGCCTCCTCGATGAGCGAGACGCGCGAGCCGGGGATGCGGCGGTGCAGGCGCTGGATCGCCTCCGGGGTGAGCATGTCGGTCTCGGAGCCGCGCACGATCATCACCGGGCACTGGACGCGCTCGACGCACTCCCAGAGGTTGGTCATGCGGCGCTGGCCGGGGTCCGGGTCGGGCGGGCGGGCGGTCGGGTCGCGGAAGATCGGGTCGAAGTCCCAGACGTAGGTGAGGTCCTCGCTGCGGGTCAGGGTCGCCTTGATGCGGCGGCTGAGCTGCTCGCTGGTGGCGTAGGGGTAGAACTCCTCCCAGGTCTCGACGGCCTCGTCGAGGCTGTCGAAGCTGTCGGCGGAGGCGAGCAGGCGGCGCATCGTCTCGACGCCGCTGCGCAGCACCTCGGGAGCGGCCTCGATCACGATCAGCGCGGAGGCGACATCCGGGTGCTCGGCGGCGTAGCAGAGCGCGTTGGCGCCACCCATCGCCTGCCCGACGATCGTCACGCTGCGCAGCCCGAGCGCCTCGACGAACGCCTCGAGGTCCTCGACCTGGCTGTTGCGGCTGTAGTTGTGATCGCGGGGGCGTTCGCTGCCGCCGTGGCCGCGCTGGTCGAGCGCGAGCACGCGGTACTCGCGCGACAGCTCGACGGCGATCTCCTCCCAGATGCTGGAGGTCTCGCCGAAGCCGTGGAGCAGCAGCAGCGCATGCTTGCTGCGGGAGTCGCCCCATTCCTGGTAGTTGACCGTGATGCCGTTGATCTCGACGGTTTCAGCCTGGGCGCGGTTCGCCACTGCGTGTGCCTCCGTGGGAGCGAGCGTGATGAGGGATCGCCATGGTAGCACCGCGTTCCGCTGTGCGCTGCCCGGCAGCGTGCGGCTATTGAGGATTCGGAGGCTCGAACAGGCTGCGCGCAATCTCGATCAGGACGTTGATGTCTCTGACACCGTGGCCGGTCAGGGTGTAGCCGGTTCCCGTGGCGTGATCGTAAATCCACAGATTCGGGACGTAGAAGGGGTCATAGCCCTCCTCTCCCTCTTTCGGTGTGTTGTAGGACACAAGTGCAAGACGGCCATCGATGACGCGTGTCTCGATGACGCCACCCACTTCCTCGGTCGATGAGGCGAGGGGATATCCCATCCTCGGGACGTAGTAGCCATTGAGCCCAAGTGCAAGTCCTCCTGGGGAGCGGAACTCGGCGGTGTAGCCACGAGAGGGGTCGCTCACTGAGCCTGCACTGATGTAGTACACGTACCAGCCTTCTGGAAGGTCAGGGTCGCGCCAGTACGGTAGTGCGAGCACCGTCTCTCGGGAGGGGTTGTACTCCTCGACAATGAGCGGCTCGTCGCGAACCGGAAGCTGAAGGGCCACCCAGTCCTTCACCTCGCCTTCCCACGCGAGGGGCACCAGTTGATAAGGGCCGTGCATCACTGGTGCCGGGAGGCTGGTCCCACCCAGGTTCGGCAACTCCCCCAGGTCGATCGTGACCGCAGCCTCCGCCGCGATCGGCCCGCTGCAGCCCGTGAAGGCGTACGTCATCCACTCGACGCCGAGCAGCCTCCGAGGCGGCCCCGAGGGGTCCGGCAGCACCTCGGTCACCGTGTAGCGCACGAAGCAGTCCTCGGCCTGCCACCACTCGAACAGGTCGTCCACCTCGATAGTGCCGAGGAAGGCGGCGCGGGAGACGCCGTCGGCGTCCGTGGCGTGGATGCGCAGCGCCCTCGCCGTGCCGTCGCGCAGGCCCTCGTAGGTGGTGACAACGCTGGAGGTGTCGGCGGGGTCTGCGAGGAAGGTGTAGCTGCCGGGCGCGGCGACGGCGCCGCTCGTGTCGTAGGTGGTGTAGCGGAAGGTGGTCGGTGGCGGGAGCGGATTCGGAGGTTCGAACAGGCTGCGCGCCATCGCGACTACTGCTTCGGGGTTCGACTTCAGGTCATAGTCGATGGCTTCGATTTCGTACGTGACCTCGGTCGTGGGATCGAAAACCTGGATCAAGGTCGGGAAACTCGGACGGTGATTGGGGCCGGGCGGACTGAATCTCAGGCTTGCCGGCCTTCCGGCGATCACCCTCGTTTCGTGGACCGCAGAACCATTATTCCAGGACGCGTCCTGATTCCCGTAGCGCGTCGACGTGAAGTCGGCACAGATTTGGACACCCCGCTGACGATGGCCGGCAGTCGTGTTGGGGGTCTTCACGTCATCCGCCCACCAGGTCGCGCAGTAGCCCCACCTGGCCCCACCGTACGCATCTCCACCGGCAGCGATCGCCTTGCCGAACGTCCAGCCCTTCGGGATCGTGGGTTCTCGCCAGAAGTCGAGCGTGCGGGCCACGGTAATGTCGTCGGTCTCGACGGGATCGGAGTAGTCGGGGAACGGGACGTAGTCCCTCAGGGTCTCCCCTGACCAATCAAGGGGAACGATCTCGTAGGCCCCGTGGATCACAGGAACAGAGAGGTTCTCACCGCCCAGGTTGGGTAGGGGTCCCCAGACGATCTGAACATTGTCTGATGCCGAGATGGCACCGCTACAGCCGGTGTACGTGAACGTCATCCACTCGACGCCGAGGAGCCTCCGAGGCACCCCCGAGGGCTCGGGCAGCAGACCCGCCACCGTGTAGCGCACGAAGCAGTCGTCGGCCTGCCGCCACTCGAACAGGTCGCCCACCTCGATAGTGTCGAGGAAGGCGGCGCGGGAGACGCCGTCGGCGTCCGTGGCGTGGATCCGCAGCGCGGTCGCCGTGCCGTCGCGCAGGCCCTCGTACGTCGTGACGGCGCTCGATGTGTCGGCGGGGTCTGCGAGGAAGGCGTAGCTGCCGGGCCCGGCGACCTCGCCGGTCGTGTCGTAGGTGGTGTAGCGGAAGGTGGTGGGGGACGGGAGCGGGTTTGGAGGCTCGAACAGGCCGCGGACGATCGCCAGCGCCGCCTCGATGTTAGAGCCGCTGATGCTCCCGTCGCCTGCGACGAGGTGGTAGTCGGTCGCTGTCTCCGGGTCGTAGACCCAGATGTTGATGGGGAAGTCGGGTCTGCTATCCGGTCCCCCGGGGCTGTAGATGACCATGGCAGGGCGACCGGCGACCACACGCGTCTCTCTGACGCTGGCCCCGTCATGCCATGACGCCTCCTCAGGGTGATACCACCCCGTGACGTGGAGACCACAGATGCGGAAGGCGTAGTTGCGGTAGACCTCGTCGTTTCCCCGCGTCCGTTCCTCCGTACGGAACCTCGCGCAGTAGCCGTAGCGTGGTCCGTCGTCCGGAATCAATGCCGACTCGAGTATCCACCCCTCGGGGAGCGCCGGATCGCGCCAGTAGGGGAGCCGGCTCGCCTCGGCAAGGGTTGAGTATGAGTGAAGCTCCTTCGGGGGCTCGCCCGGCGAGTCAAGATCGACCAACGCCTCCACGGTTGCGCCCTTCCAACCGGCAGGGACGATCTGGTAGATGCCGTGGATCACCGGTGCGGTGAGGGACGTTCCCCCAAGGTCCGGCAACTCCCCCAAGTCGATCGTGACCGCAGCCTCCGCCGCGATCGGTCCGCTGCAGCCCGTGAAGGCGTACGTCATCCACTCGACGCCGAGGAGCCTCCGAGGCGGCCCCGAGGGGTCCGGCAGCACCTCGGTCACCGTGTAGCGCACGAAGCAGTCGTCGGCCTCCTTCCACTCGAAGAGGTCGCCCACCTCGACGGTATCGAGGAAGGCGGCGCGGGAGACGCCGTCGGCGTCCGTGGCGTGGATGCGCAGCGCCGTCGCCGTGCCGTCGCGCAGGCCCTCGTAGGTCGTGACGGCGCTCGTCGTGTCGGCGTGGTCGGCGAGGAAGGCGTAGCTGCCGGGCCCGGCGACCGCGCCGCTCGTGTCGTAAGGGGTGTAGCGGAAGGTGGTGGGTGAGGGTGTCGGACTTGCGGTGGGCGTCGGCGATGGCGTCGCGGTAGCAGCAGGCGTCGGCGTGGGCGTCGGGGTTGGCGACGGCGTTGCGGTGGCGGTCGGCGTGGGGGCGGGCGAGAGCGTAGGCGAGGGCGTCGCGGTGGGCGTCGCAACAGCAGTCGGCGTTGGCGTCGGCGATGGTGTCGCGGTCGGCGTGGCCGTGGGCTTGGCTGCCGCGGTCACCGTCGGCGGTGCCGTCGCCGTCGGCGTGGTGGTCGCCGTCGGCGTGGTGGTCGCCGTCGCGGGAGGCTCGACGCTCTCGTCCGAGTCGCCGGTGCAGCCCGTCAGGGCGGCCGCCAACGACAGCACGAGGACGGCGAGGGGCAGGGCGAGCGCACGGCGTAGCGGCACGGTGGCCCCCCTCCCAACAGCTCCTCGGAGATTAGACGACACGGACGTGTCCGAGGTTCCCGAGCCGCGGGCACCCGCCGCGCTCAGAGCGCGACGGCGAGGCAGTGGGCGCGGGGCAGCGTGGGGCGCGCCGAGGGGTCGGTGAGCGGACGCCAGTCGCCGCCTCGATCGTGCGAGGCCCAGACGACGCCGGCGGCGAGCGCGAAGACGGTGTCGCGGCTGCCGGGCAGCGAGGCGACCAGCGGCGCCTCCGGCCACTCGTCCTCGTCGCCGAGGATGAGGCGGATCCAGCGCACCCCGCCGTCGATCGAGCGGAAGAGCGCGCCGCCCGAGCCTCCAGCGCGGCGGGAGGCGCCGAGCACGAGCGCGTCGGGCGCGCCCGGCAGCACGGCCACGCTGTGCGCCACCGAGCGATCGAGGCCCGTGATCGATTGCAGCCAGCTGAAGCCACCGTCCTCGGAGCGGAAGAGGCCGCCGCTGGTGGTCGCGTAGACGCGGTCGCTGCGCTCGGGATGCTCCCGCAAGCCGGTCACGCTCGGGTCGATGCCCTCGGATCGCGGCATCCAGCTGCGCCCCTCGTCGTTCGAGAGCCAGGCGCCCGCGCCGCCCACGGCGACGAGCAGGGCGCTGCCGGGGAAGGCGATGGCGCTCAGCTCCCAGCGCGATCCGGACGGGCCGCGGCTGCGGGTGCGCTGGTAGCGCACCACGCTGTCGAGGCTCTGCGAGGCCGTCCACTGCTCCTCGCCGGGCTCGGCGCGCAGCAGCGCGGCGGGCGCCGCGCCGATGTAGCGGACGCCCTCGGGGCGGATGCGCACGCAGCGCGGGTCGCCCTCCCAGACCTGCCGCCAGTTCGTCGCGGGGCCGCCGTCGTGCTGCCAGACGCCGTGGCCGGGCGCAGCGGCGAGCGCGACCTCGCCGCGCACATCGATCCGCGTCACCTCGAGGTCCGGGAGGATGCAGCGCAGCGGCTCGCCGGGGAGCAGCTGCCAGAGGCCGCGCTCGGTGCCGATCAGCACGCCGAGCGGCTCGCTGCGAGGGTCGTACCGCGACGTCACGGCGCGGTGGCGTCTGCTTCGCGCCGAACCCGGACCGCCTCGACCAGCGCGGGCAGCACCTCGCCGGCCGGGCCGCGCAGCACCACGGCCGCCATTTCGGTCAGCGCGGTTGGATCGGGGTCGATCTCGATCAGCGGGACGCCGCGGCGCACGGCCATCTGCGGGAACTCGGCGGCCGGATACACGACGGCGGTGGTGCCGATGATCATGAAGGCGTCGCAGCGTCGCGCCTCCAGCCCGCAGCGCTCGAGGGCCTCGGGCGGGATCGGCTCGCCGAACATCACGCCGTCGCCCTTCACGATGCCCTCGCAGCCGGGCTGGGCGCAGCGCGGCGGGAGCTGATCGCGGTCGATTGGGAACTCCTCGCGAGGCCAGCGCGCGGCGCAGCCGAGGCAGCGCATCCAGTTGGTGTTGCCATGGATCTCCGTCAGCGACTGCGTGCCGGCGCGGCGGTGCAGGTCGTCGACGTTCTGCGTGATCACATGCTGTAGCGCACCGAGCTCCTCGAGCGCGGCGAGCGCGCGGTGCCCGGCGTTCGGCTGCGCGCCCTCGAACGAGCTGCGGAACTCGTCTGGCTGCTCGAGCTGCTCGAGGCGCTGCTCCCACCAGGCGGCGGGGTCCTGGAGGAAGATCTGGTAGCCGTTGAGCGGCGGCTCGCCGCGCTTCGTCCAGAGGCCGTCCGGGCCTCGGAAGGTGGGGATGCCCGACTCCTTCGAGATGCCCGCGCCGGTCAGCGCGACCGTGTGCGAGGCGTCGGCGAGGATCGCGGCGGCTCGGTCGAGCGCATCCTGGTCCATGGGCCGCCTCCTCGTGCCGCCGTCCTCGATCAGCGCCATCGTAGTCCCGAGGGATCGAGGCCACCAGCCCCGCCCGACCCCGGCGGCCAGGGGTGGCGAGACGTATCATGGAAGCGGGGGAAACGAGGGCGGATCACGGAGGTCGCGGTATCGCGAGCGTGCAGTGCGTTCCCGTCTCGGGCGCTGCCTGCGGAGGGCATGAGAGGGCAGCATGGCGGACGGAAGACGCCTCCGGAGCGCGGCACGGCGTCGAGCATGGGCGCTCGGTTTCCTCGCCGCTGCGGCGTTCCTCGCGGGCTGCGGCGGCGACGCGCCGCCCGACCCCACGCCCGAGGCCGCCACGGCGGCTGCGACAGCCGAGGCCTCGCCCACGATGACCCCCGAGGCGAATGCGTCGCCCTCAGCCGCCTCACCTTCGCCCGCGGCCACGCCGACCGCCACCTCCGAGCGGCCCACCGCGACGCCGACGCCGTTCCGCGACGAGTTCGACGCGGCCGACCTGCGAACGGCGCAGAACCTCGAGCGCAACTTCCCGAAGATCGACGTCAGCAAGCGCTCGGTGAACCTCGCCGAGATCCGGTCGGTGATCCCGCCCGACGCGATCCCGGCGATCGACGAGCCGCGCTTCCTGGGCCTCGAGGAGGCCTCGGAGTGGCTCTCGGCGGAGTCGCCGGTGATCGCCTTCGAGCGCAACGGGGACGCGCGCGCCTACCCGCTGGAGATCCTGACCTGGCACGAGATCGTCAACGACGTGGTCGGCGGCGAGGCGGTGATCGTGACCTACTGCCCGCTCTGCAACTCGGCGATCGCCTTCTCGCGGGTGGTGAACGGCGAGGAGCGCACGTTCGGCGTCTCCGGCAGCCTGCGCAACAGCGATCTGATCATGTACGACCGCCAGACCGAGACGCTGTGGCAGCAGCTTACCGGCGAGGCCATCGTAGGAATCGACACGGGGACTGTGCTCGAGTTCTTGCCGGCCCAGCTCGTGTCGTTCGCGGAGTTCCGCGCGGCCTTCGAGGACGGCATCGTCCTCAGCCGGGAGACCGGCCACGCGCGGAACTACGGGGAGAATCCCTACGCCTTCTATGACTCCAGCGGCGGGACGTTCTTCCCGGTCGATGAGTTCAGCGACGAGCTCTCGGCCAAGGAGCGCGTGTTGACGCTCGAACTGGGGGGCGAGACGGCGGCGTTCCCGTTCAGCGCGCTGAGCGAGCTCGTGGTCATCGAGGCTGCGGTCGGCGGCGAGACGGTCGTCGCCTTCTGGCAGCCGGGCCAGGTCTCGGCGCTCGACGACGCGTTCATCATCGGCAGCCGCAACGTCGGGTCCGCCGGGGCGTTCAGCCCGTTCCTCGAGGACGAGCGGCTGCGCTTCGAGGCGCGCGACGGCGCTATCGTCGACGCCGGGACGGGCAGCACCTGGGACGTGCTGGGGCGGGCGGTGTCGGGGCCGCTGGCCGGGGCCCAGCTGACGCCGCTCGTGTCCGGCAACCACTTCTGGTTCGCCTGGGCGGTGTTCAAGCCGGAGACACGTGTCATCCTCGAGAGTGACGTGGATCGCTCCTGACGGGGGCTGCGCCCGTGCTGCGGGCGTCATCGGGAAGGGGTGCGGTAATGCAGGAGAACAGAAGGCTCGCCTTCCTGATCGTGGCGGTGATCGCCGCGCTGTTCGTGCAGCGCGAGTTCATCGATCCGCATGTCGAGGAGGGCATGACCAGCGAGGGCGTGATGGTCGAGATCGGCCTGCTCGACGACCTGACGGTCGCCATCGACGAGCCCGCGCCCGACTTCGCGCTGACGAACCTCGAGGGCGAGACCGTCATGCTCTCCGACTTCCGGGGCAAGACGGTGGTGCTCAACTTCTGGGCGAGCTGGTGCCCGCCCTGCCGCGAGGAGATGCCGGAGTTCCAGGAGCTGTGGGACGAGCGCGGCGAGGACGGCGCGGACGACCTCGTGATGATCGCGCTCGACTTCCTCGTGCAGGACACGATGACCGACGCCCGCAACTTCATCGAGGGCAACGGGTTCACCTTCCCGGTGCTGTTCGACACCGCGGACGGCGCGGTGGCGGACCGCTACCGCGTGCGCGGGCTGCCGGCGACGTTCTTCATCGACAGCGAGGGCGTCGTGCGCGGGGTCAACTACGGCCCCGTCTTCGGCAACCTGCTGCCCACGGGCGTAGCGAAGGCGGACGCCGGCGGCGGAGGCTAGCGAGGGCGCCCGAGCGGGGTCGTGATGCCACGCCATCCCTCTGCGCACCGCTCGCCGCAAGCCCTCGCGGCTCTCGCGCTGGCCAGCGCGGCGCTGATCGCGGCCGCCTGCGGGGACGGCGGCGCCGAGCCTGCCGCAAGTGCAACCGTGACCGCGACCGCCGTCGCGACTGCCACGCCGACGCCACGGCGGGCCACGATCGGGCTGCTGGACGACGCGCTCGTGGATGTCGACCGGCCCGCGCCCGACTTCCTGCTGAACGCGCTGGGCGGCGGCGCGCTGCGGCTCTCCGACTACCGGGGCAAGACCGTGGTGCTGA
Source organism: Dehalococcoidia bacterium (assembly GCA_965207415.1). Classification (GTDB taxonomy): domain Bacteria; phylum Chloroflexota; class Dehalococcoidia; order UBA2979; family UBA2979; genus VXMT01. Next base: position 778,900 of record CBDBMD010000003.1, on the reverse strand, counting down.
ACTTCTGGGCGAGCTGGTGCGCGCCCTGCCGCCGCGAGATGCCGGACTTCCAGGAACTGTGGGAGGAGCGCGGGCCGGGCGGTCCCGACGACCTCGTGATCCTCGCCGTGAACCTGCTGCCGGAGGACACGGTGGCGGCGGCCGAGGCCTTCGTCGACGAGTTCGGGCTGACCTTCCCAATACTCTTCGACACCTCGGGCGGCGAGGTGGCGCGTCGCTACGGCGTGGAAGCGCTGCCGGCGACCTTCTTCATCGACCGCGACGGGATCGTGCGCACGACCGCCCTCGGAACCGTCGTCGGCCACCTGCTCGAGGTCGGCGTCGCGGACGCGGACACGGCCGGAGGCACGTACGAGTAGCGTGTCGGGCCTCACCACGGGGAGTATGATCGAGTCGATGCTGCAATCCCGCGTACGGCGCTTGCTGATCCCGGCCCTCGCGTCGCTGGCGCTCGTCGCCGCCTGCACGGGCGAGGACGCACCCGCGCCCACCGCTACGCCGCAGCCGGCCGTCACGACGGCGACTCCCGAGGCGACGGCGACGCCCTCGCCCACCCCGACGCCGGAGAGCTACGCCTTCCCGACCGGCCCTGCCGTGCTAGTGGCCGCCGACTTCGAGATGCCCGAGGACCGCGTCGCCTCGACGGGGGCCTACATCCCCTCGAACGGGAAGCCGACGCTGGTGTTCGTCGATGCGATCTGGTGACAGTTCTGCGAGGTCGCGCGGCCCATCGTGCATGGGCTCCGAACGGAATACCAGGACCAGGTGAACTTCGTGGTCCTCGATGTCGACGACCGCGAGGACGACAGGCTGGCGCGCGCGCTCGGCTACTCGGGCACACCTGCCTACCTGCTGATCGCGCCCGATTCGGCCGAGGTGATCGCGCGGGTCTTTGGGGTGCAGCGCGAGCCCAAGCTGCGCGGCATGCTCGACGCCCTGATCGCGCGCTACGAGGGGTAACCGCGCTCCGCACAACCGCGTCGCGTCATATCCTTGATCCCGGAGATCAGCAGTAGTCCGCACCCGCGCGAGGGAGGTATGGAGCGCATGAGCATCCCGCGAACTCTCAGCATCGTGTTCGCGCTCCTCGCCGGCGCGGCGCTGGTCGCCGCCTGCTCCGGCGGTGACGAGGGCGCCCCCGCGCCATCCGCGGGGTCGTCCGCCCCAACAGCGGCGGCGGACGGTGGCTTCCCCACCGGGCCGGCCGTGCTCGTGCCCGACGGTTACCAGCCGCCGGGAGACCGCGTCGACTCCACCGGCGCCTACGTCCCGGCGAACGGCAAGCCGACGCTCGTCTTCGTCGATGCGATCTGGTGACCGACCTGCGCGATCGCGCGGCCCGTCGTGCACGGGCTTCGGGAGGAATACCAGGACCGGATCAACTTCGTGGTCCTCGACTTCGATAACCGGGCGGAGCGCGACCTGGCCCGCGAGCTGGGCGTCGGACGGCACCCCTCGTTCGCGGTGGTCGCGTTCGACGCCAACGAGGTGCTCACGACAACCTTCGGCCCGCTGCGCGAGGTGGCGCTGCGCGAACTCCTCGACGAGGCGATCGCCGGCCCGAGCGGGTAGCCGCCGCCACGGGCGCTGCGTGGCGGCGTATCCTTAACGGCGAACGAGGAACGGGAGCGGGCGAACCGGATGAATATCCAGCGTGCCGCCGCCGCCAGCGGCCTCAGCGCCGACACGATCCGCTTCTATGAGCGGCGAGGGGTGCTGCCTCCGCCCCCACGACGCGCGAACGGCTACCGCGACTACTCCGAGCAGCATGTCGAGACCCTGCGGCTCGCCGTCGGGCTGCGCGGCCTCGGCCTGTCGCTCAACGAGATGGGCGCGGTGCTCGGCCTCGCGCACGATGGCACCTGCGGCGACATTCGCACGGTCCTCAGCCGGACGCTCGCCGAGGCCGTCGGGCAGCTCGACGACCGCATCGGGGAGCTGGAGCGCTCGCGCGAACAGATCACGTCGATCGCGGACAGCCTCGAGCGGATGCAGCCCGGCGAGGAGTCGCTGCCCGGCATGACGCCCTGCGAGTGCGTGCAGCTCGTCGAGGCGGGCGCGATCCAGCTGATTGAGCCGGCCTGAGGTGCTGATGCCGCGCATCCAGCGACACCTGCGACTTCTGCGCCTCGCGCCGCTGGCCCTCGCCTGCGCGGCGCTTGCGGTGGCCTGCGGGGGCGGCGACGAGGCCCAGCCCGCACCTGTCGCGACGGCGACGCCCTCGGCGGTAGTTGCGACCGCGACACCGGAGCCGACGCCGACGTCATCGCCGGAGCCGACACCAGCGGCGACGCCCGAGCCAACACCGACCGCGACGCCGGAGCCGACACCGACCGCGACGCCGGAGCCGACGCCGACGGCTACGCCTGAGCCAACACCGACCTCGACACCCGAGCGGACGCCGACCGCGACGCCGGAGCCGACGCCCACCGCGACGCCCGAGCCGACGCCAACGGCGACGCCGGACCCCACCCCGACCGCGACGCCTGAGCCGACACCGACCGAGACGCCGGAGCCCACGCCGACCGCGACGCCGGAGCCGACGCCCACCGCGACGCCGGAGCCGACGCCGACCGCGACACCGGAGCCGACGCCGACGGCAACGCCGGAGCCAACACCGACCGCGACGCCGGAGCCAACGCCGACCGCGACGCCGGAGCCAACGCCGACGGCAACGCCGGAACCGACACCGACCGAGACGCCGGAGCCAAGCTACGACTTCCCGACCGGGCCAGCGCAGCTAGTGGCATCGGACTACGTGCCACCGACCACCCACGTCGACTCGACCGGCGCGTACCTTCCCGCGAACGGGAAGCCGACTTTGGTCTTCCTTGATGCGATCTGGTGACAGAGCTGCAACCGTGCACGGCCTGTCGTGAACAGGCTCCGAATCGAATTCCAGGACCGGGTGAACTTCGTAATCCTCGACTGGGACATCCGTGAGGAGAAGGCGTTTGGGATGGGTCTTGGCTTCGACTATCACCCCAACTTCGCGACCATCAAGCCCAACTCGGACGATGTCGTGGATACCCTGTTCGCGGCCCCGAGAAGCGGCGAGTTGCGCACCATGATCGAAGAACTCCTCGAGGAGTATGGGGGATAGCGCCCTCGATTCCGCTCGGTAGAAGCCGCACCTGCTAGCGTCGCCGCATGAACAGAGCCTGGCGCGAGGGCGTGGCGGGGCGCGAGTGGATCGTGCTGCTCGTGGGGGTGGTGGGGTTCGCCTGGGCCGCGCCACTGGTCCGCCTGACAGACGCGCCGCCGCTGGTCATCGCCTCGTTGCGGCTGGCGCTGGCGGCGCTCCCGCTGCTCGCGGTCTCCGCGCTGCGACGCCGCGAGGAGCTGCGCCTCCTCGGTAGCCGCGACGCGGCGCTGCTGGCGCTCGCGGGGCTGGCGCTCGCCGGCTACGTCGGGTTCTGGACCGCCTCGGTGCAGGACACCTCGATCGCCGCGGCCACCGCAATCATCGCGACGCAGCCGCTGATCGTCGGGCTCGGCGCCTGGGTCGCGCTTGGCGAGCAGCCGACGCGCCCGCTGCTGATCGGCATCGCCATCGCCGCGGGTGGCGCGCTGGTCCTCGCGGGCGCCGACCTCGGCGACGGCGTCTCGCTGCGCGGCGACGCCTTCGCGGCGCTGGGCGCTGTCTGCGCCTCGATCTACCTGATCGCGGGACGGCGGATCCGGGCGAGGCTCTCGAATGTCAGCTACTTCGCCCTCGCCAACGCGATCGGTGCGATCGTGCTGCTGGTCGCGCTCGCGGCGAGCGGTGACTCGCTGCTCGGCTGGGGCGCCGAGGCCTACATCTTGATCGTGCTGCTCGCGCTGCTGCCGCAGCTCATCGGGCACGGGGCCTTCACCTGGGCCCTCGGCTCGCTGCCCGCCGCCGTCGTCGCGGTCGCCGCGCTGGGCGAGCCGGTGGGCGCGACCGCAATCGGCGCGACGCTCCTCGACGAGCGGCCGACGCTGCTTGAAGCCCTCGGCGCCGCGCTGCTGCTGGTGGGCGTCTACGTCGCCCTGCGCGGCGGGCTGCGCCTCGTAACGCGCGAGGGCGAGGACGGAGCGCCATCGTGAGCGCGCGTACCTGCTAGCGTCGCCCCATGGATCGGACCCTGCTTGGACGCGCGGCCTCGCACGAGTGGATCGTGCTGCTCGTGGGCGTGGCGGCGCTCTCCTGGGCGGCGCCGTTGATCCGGCTGGCCGACGCCCCGCCGCTGGTTGTGGCCTCGCTGCGCATGACGTTCGCGGCGCTCCCGCTGCTCGCGCTCTCCGGCCTGCGCCGCCGCGAGGAACTGAGCCTGATCGAGCGCCGCGACATGGCCCTGCTGCTGCTCGCGGGCCTCGCGCTCGCCGCGCACTTCGGCTTCTGGGTCGCCTCGTTGCAGGACACGACGATCGCCGCCAGCACGGCGATCGTCGCGACGCAGCCGCTGATCGTCGGCCTCGGCGCCTGGCTGTGGCTTCGCGAGCGGCCCACGCGGGCGCTGTTCATAGCCATCGCTATCGCTGCCTGCGGCGCGTTGCTGCTGGCGGGCTCGGACCTCGGCGACGGCGTCTCGCTGCGCGGCGACGCCTTCGCGGCGCTGGGCGCCGTCTTCGCCTCGATCTACCTCGTCGCCGGGCGGCGCGTCCGCGCGAGGCTGTCGAACGTCAGCTACGCGGCGCTGGTCAACGCGATCGCCGCGGTCGCACTGCTCGTCGCGGTCGCGGCGAGCGGCGAGTCGCTGCTCGGCTGGGGCGCCGAGGCCTACATCTTCATCGTGCTGCTCGCGCTCGTGCCGCAACTGATAGGTCACGGCGCGCTGACCTGGGCGCTCGGCTCACTGCCCGCGGCGGTCGTCGCCGTCGCGGTGCTCGGCGAGCCGGTGGGCGCGACCGCGATCGGCGCGACGCTCCTCGGCGAGCGGCCTACACTGCTTGAGGCGCTCGGCGCCGCGCTGCTCCTCGCGGGTGTGTACGTCGCCCTGCGCGGCGGGCTGAGCCTCGTGCGGCGCGACGACGGGGGAGCGTGATGGCGGAGGGAGCCTCGATGAGCGGCGGTCCGCTGAGCGGCCTGCGCGTGCTGGACCTGAGCTGGGTCCTCGCCGGCCCGTACTGCACGATGATCCTCTGCGACCTCGGTGCGGAGGTGGTGAAGTGCGAGCGCCCGCCCTTCGGGGACGTCGCGCGCACCACGGGCCCGCTCCTCGACGGCGAGTCCGGTTACTTCTTCAGCGTCAATCGAGGCAAGCGCAGCATCGCGATCGACCTCAAGCAGGAGGATGGGCGCGATCTGTTCCTGCAGCTCGTGCCGCAGTTCGACGTGCTGGTCGAGAACTTCCGGCCGGGCACGCTGGAGCGTCTCGGCCTCGGCTACGAGCGGCTCGCCGAGGTTCATCCGGGCCTCATCTACGCCGCCATCTCCGGCTACGGCCAGACCGGGCCGATGCGCGATCGGCCGGCCCTCGACGTCGTGATCCAGGGCGCGGGCGGGGTGATGTCCGTCACCGGCGAGCCGGACGGGCCGCCGCTCAAGCCGGGACTCTCGCTGGCCGACATCGCTGGCGGGCTGTTCGGCGCGGTCGGGATCCTCGCGGCGCTGCGCGAGCGCGAGACATCCGGCCGAGGCCAGCTCGTCGACATCTCGATGCTCGACTGCCAGCTGGCGGTCCAGGAGAACGCCTTTCTGCGCTACCACCTCACCGGTGAGTTGCCCCAGCCGCTGGGCACGCGCCACTCCTGGGCCGTGCCGTTCCAGGCGTTCCCCACCGCGGACGGCTACATCGTCGTCGCCCTCGCCTGGGGCGTGCCGAACCAGTGGGCGCTGCTCTGTTCGGAGCTGGAGATCGTCGAGCTCATCGACGACCCGCGCTTCGCCGAGGCGCACGCGCGCTCGGCGAACCACGCGGAGCTCGAGCCGCTGCTCAACGAGGCCTTCCGCCAGCGCACGACGGACGAGTGGGTGGAGCGGCTGACCCCGTACGAGATCCCCTGCGGGCCGCTCAACAACATCGCGGAGGCGGCGGCGCAGCCGCAGGTGGAGGCGCGCGGGATGCTCAAGCCCGTCGATCACCACACGCTCGGCACGCTCCCGCTCGTAGACACGCCGATCAAGCTCTCGCGCACCCCGGGCGGGGTGCGGGGCACCTCGCCGGACATGGGCCAGGACTCGAGGGCGCTCCTCGCCGACATGCTCGGCCTCGACGGCGACGCCATCAATACGCTCGTCGAGCGCGAGGTGCTGTGGGACGAGCGACCGACGCCCGACCTCGGCTAGCCTCGCCGCCGGAAACCTCTGCAGACCCGTCATTCCGGCTCGCCGCTCCCGTCGTTCGGGCACGCCCCTCCCGTCATTCCGGCGAAAGCCGGAATCCAGGGCGGTGGGCAGCCTGGAGTGTCGATTCCGATCCCTGCGCTACTCCATTCAAGGAGTCACGCAGGGTCTCCGTCCGGGTGACGCTGCCGCCGACCCCTCGGGCGGTAGTGGGCTGACGGCTTGAAAGTTTGTGAAATTTTGCGCAGAATAGGGTATCGCGAAGCAACACCCACAACGGGCCGTACCGGGTGTGGGTTATGATTGTGCATTCCTCGGAGACTCCTCCCCCACTGTGGGGGTGAGTTGAGCCGTTCCGGAGGGCGCGTGCCGTGAGTGGCATCGAGTCGCGTGCAGCGACAGGGGCGAACGTTCCCTCGCGCGGGTTGTACGACCCGTCGATGGATCACGACGCCTGCGGCACCGGCTTCGTCGCCCGCATCGACGGTGAGCGCTCGCATCGCATCGTCCAACTGGCCGTCGAGGCGGTCGTCAACCTCACGCACCGCGGCGCGGTCTCCGCCGACGCGGCCTCCGGCGACGGCGCCGGCGTCACGATCCAGATTCCCTTCGAGCTGCTGCGCGAAGACGCGGAGCGGCTCGGCCACACCCTCACCCGCCGCGACGAGCTCGCCGTCGCGATGGTCTTCCTGCCCCAGGACGAGGCAGACAAGACCGAGGCGCGCGCGATCATCGAGCAGGCGGTCGTGGGCTGCGGCGTCGAGGTCATCGGCTGGCGCGAGACGCCGCACGACCCGTCGGTGCTCGGCGGGCTCGCGCTGGAGTCGCTCCCCGGCATCGAGCAGCTGCTGCTGCGGCGGCCCGCCGGGCTCGGCGGGGCGGACTGCGAGCGCGCGCTCTACCTGGCGCGGCGGCAGGCCGAGCGCGCCTTCCGCGAGCGCTCGATCGACTGCTACGTGGTTTCGATGTCCTCACAGATCGTGGTCTACAAGGGGCTGATGGTCGCGCCGCAGCTGGCGGCGTTCTACCCGGACCTCGAGGACGAGCGCACGGTCGCCTCGGTGGCGCTGTTCCACCAGCGCTTCGCGACGAACACGCTGCCGAACTGGAAGCTCGCTCAGCCGTTCCGGCTGGTGGCGCACAACGGCGAGATCAACACGCTGCTCGGCAACCGCAACTGGATGAGCGCGCGCGAGCCGGAGCTGACGTCGGCGGTCTGGGGTGAGCAGATCGAGGATCTGTTGCCGGTGATCTGGCCGATCGGCTCGGACACGGCCTCCCTCGACGAGGCGCTCGAGCTCCTCACGGCGTCCGGCCGCGACATCCTGCACGCGATGATGATGCTGATCCCCGAGGCCTGGGAGAACATGCCGAACATGGACCCCCAGCTGCGGGCGTTCTACGAGTACCACGCCTGCCTCCAGGAGCCGTGGGACGGCCCGGCGGCCGTCGCCTTCACCAACGGCGCCGTCGCCGCTGCGATCATGGACCGCAACGGTCTCCGCCCCGCCCGTTACCAGGTGATGCGCGACGGCACCGTCGTGATGGGCTCCGAGGTCGGCCTCGTCGAGCTGCCGTTTGACGAGATCGTCGAGTCGGGACGCCTCGGGCCGGGCGAGATGATCGCCGTCGACACGGCGCGGCGGCGCTTCCTGCACAACGAAGAGATCAAGCGCGAGATCTCGTCGCGGCGCCCGTACGGCGACTGGGTGCGGCGCAACCTGCACAGCCTCAGCCGCTACCTCGACACGGCGAACGGCCAGCACCGCGATCGCCCGGACGACGACGTGCGCGTGAGGCAGACGCTGCACGGCTACACGCGCGAGGAGATCGAGTACGTCATCAAGCCGATGGTGCGTGAGGGCAAGGAGCCGGTGGGCTCCATGGGCGAGGACACGCCGCTGTCCACGCTGTTCGACCCCAGCCGGCTGCTCTACACCTACTTCAAGCAGAAGTTCGCCCAGGTCACGAACCCCGCGATCGACTCGATCCGGGAAGAGATCGTGATGTCCCTCGATACGCTGCTCGGTCGCCGCCACTCGCTGCTGGAGACGACGCCGGAGGCGGCGCGCCTCGTCCACCTGACCAGCCCGCTGGTGGTGGACGAGGAGATGGCGGCGCTGCGCAACACGCCGATCGGAACCTTCGCGCTGACCACGCTGCATGCGCGCTTCGCGGCCTCGGAGGGCCCGGGCGGGCTGCGCGCCGCCCTCGACGATCTGTGCGCCGCCGCCGAGATGGCGGTGGACGAGGGCCACGACGTGATCGTGATCAGCGACCGCCTCTGCGATGAGCAGTGGGCGCCGATCCCGATGCTGCTCGCGGTCTCGACCGTGCATCACCACCTGATCGGCACGGGACGGCGCATGAAGACCAGCCTCGTGGCGGAGGCCGGCGACGCGCGCGACGTGCACCACTTCGCCTGCCTGATCGGCTTCGGCGCCAGCGCCGTCAACCCCTACCTGGCCTTCGAGACGCTGCGCGACCTCGCCCACGAGGGCGAGTTCGGCGAGGTCGAGCTGGACCAGGTGATGCGCCAGTACCAGCAGGCGGTGGACGCCGGCATCCTCAAGGTGATGTCAAAGATGGGCATCTCCGCCGTCTCCTCCTACCACGGCTCGCAGATCTTCGAGGCGCTCGGTATCTCCGACGACGTGATCGGGCGCTCGTTCCCCGGCACCACGTCGCGGATCGCCGGGATCACCTACGACGACATCGGCCGCGACATCCTCGACCGTCACACGCGCGCCTACCCGCAGGCGGAGATGCCGCACGGCGGCTGGTACAAGTACCGCCGCGACGGCGACTACCACGCCTTCGAGCCCAAGGTCTGGCGCGCCCTGCACAAGGTGGTGCAGGACGGCGGCGGCGCCGAGGAGTACCGCGAGTACAGCGAGCTGGTGCACGCGCGCCCGCGCACCGCGCTGCGCGACGCCCTCGGCTTCCAGTCCGACCGCGATCCGATCGACGTCTCGCGCGTCGAGTCGATCGGCGAGGTGACGCGACGCTTCAACACCGGCGCCATGTCGCTCGGCGCGCTCAGCCGCGAGGCCCACGAGGACATCGCGCGCGCGATGAACGTCCTCGGCGGCCGCTCCAACACCGGCGAGGGCGGGGAGGACCCGCGGCGCTACAGTCCCGACGGCGACCTGCGCGACGCCAACTCGAGGGTCAAACAGGTGGCGTCCGGGCGCTTCGGCGTGACCCCGGCCTACCTCGCGGCTGCCGACGAGCTGGAGATCAAGATCGCGCAGGGCTCGAAGCCGGGCGAGGGCGGACAGCTGCCCGGCCACAAGGTCTCCACCTACATCGCCTCGATGCGCCACGTCATGGAGGGGACGCCGCTGATCTCGCCGCCCCCGCACCACGACATCTACTCCATCGAGGACCTCGCGCAGCTGATCTTTGACCTCAAGGCGGTCAACCCGCGCGCGCGGGTCTGCGTGAAGCTCGTCGCTGCCGAGGGCGTCGGCACGATCGCTGCCGGTGTCGCCAAGGGCTACGCGGACATCATCCAGATCAGCGGCCACGACGGCGGCACCGGCGCCTCGCCGTGGTCCTCGATCAAGTACGCGGGGGCGCCCTGGGAGCTGGGCCTGGCGGAGACGCAGCAGGTGCTGGTCGCCAACGACCTGCGCGGCCGCGTGCGCCTGCGCACCGACGGCGGGATGCACACGGGCCGCGACGTCATCGTCGCGGCGATGCTGGGCGCCGAGGAGTACGGCTTCGGCACCTCGGCGATGATCGCCGTCGGCTGCAAGATGGCGCGCCAGTGCCACATCAACACCTGCCCCGTCGGCGTGGCGACGCAGCGCGAGGATCTTCGCGCCAAGTACTTCGGCACGCCCGAGATGGTGGTGAAGTACCTCACGCACGTCGGCGAGGAGGTGCGCGCCATCCTCGCGGAGCTCGGCTTCGAGCGGCTGGACGAGGTGATCGGCCGCGCCGAGCTGCTCAAGCAGCTGCCGCCCGAGGGCGACAAGCGGGGCGACCGCATCGACCTCTCGAACGTGCTACTCCCCGCGGACCCGACCGGGCTCGAGCCGCGGCACTCCATCCAGGACCGCAACGACCGCGGCGAGCCGCTGCTGGACGACACGATCATCGCCGACGTGCGCAGCGCCATCGCGGGCGGCCCGCCCGAGCGGCGCTCTTACGAGATTCGCAACACGGACCGCACCGTGGGCGCGCGGCTCTCCGGCGAGATCGCCATGCGCTATGGCAACAACGGCCTGCCGGAGGGCTCGATCGAGCTCTCGTTCAACGGATCGGCCGGACAGTCGTTCGGCGCGTTCCTCTCATCGGGGATGCGGCTGCACCTCGTCGGCGAGGCCAACGACTACGTGGCCAAGGGGATGAACGGCGGCGAGATCGTCGTGCGCCCGCCCGCCGACGCCGGCTTCATCGGTACCGGCACCGAGGCGGTGCTGGTCGGCAACACCGTGCTCTACGGCGCGACCGGCGGGCACCTCTTCGTCGCCGGCAGCGCCGGCGAGCGCTTCGCCGTCCGCAACTCCGGCGCGCGCGCCGTCGTCGAGGGCGTGGGCGATCACGGCTGCGAGTACATGACGGACGGCGTGATCGCGATCCTCGGCCGCACCGGCCGCAACTTCGGCGCCGGCATGTCGGACGGCATCGCCTATGTGCTGGACGAGGAAGGCGACTTCCGGACGCGCGTCAACCAGGAGCTCGTCGGCCTCGAGCAGGTGACGACACCCGAAGCGATCGAGCTGCTCGAGATGCTGATCCGCCGCCACCTGGATATGACGGGGTCGCCGCGGGCGCGCCACATCCTCGATCAGTGGCGGCAGTACCTGCCGAAGTTCTGGAAGGTCGCGCCCAAGTTCGCGCTGACCGAGGGCGGCCCGATGACCGTGGTGCGCCGCCACCTCGAGGGTCTGCGCGCGCAGACGGCGGTCTAGCCCGCTTCTCAGACTCCCAACGTTCCCGGGCGAATGACAGCGGCGCGCTGCGACTACTCGTACCTGAGCGCCTCGGCGACGGCGACGCGCGAGGCGGCGCGCGCGGGGAGCAGCGTCATCAGCGCGCTCGCGCCGTAGGCAACGCCGAGCACCACCGCGAGCCGCGCCCACGGCACCTGGAAGTCGATCTCCGTGCCGCCGGTGAACTCCGGACTGGCCAGCAGGTTGTACGAGATCGCCAGCCCGAGCGTGATCCCGATCGCGATGCCCGCCAGCGCGATGAACGAGGACTCGAGGAAGTACGACAGCGCCACCAGCCTGCGGCTGTAGCCGATCGCGCGCAGCATCCCGATCTGCTGGCGCCGCTCCACCACCGTGCGGAACGCGATCACCCCCAGCGCCGCGATCCCGACGATCAGCCCGAGCCCCATGAAGCCCTCGAACAGGAACTGGAACGAACGCGAGGTGGACGCCTGGTCGTCGATCAGCTTGTCGATCGAGTTCGCCTGCACGCCGAGCTCCAGCAGCGTCGACTCGATATCGCGCGCGGTCTCGATCGCGGCCTCGTCCGTCGCCTCGGCGGTCACGACGTAGTAGCCCTCCCACTCGCCGCCGTCGAAGTAGGCCTCGACCGTCGAGGCGTGCGTGAAGATGGCGAAGAAGTCGAGGATCACCGAGGTGACCTGCGGCTCCAGCACGCCGATGATCCGCAGCTCGACGGTCTCGCCGTTCGCTGGGTCGCGGAAGGTGAGCGGGATCGGCTCCCACGGCTCATGGCGGAGATCGTGGTCGGTCACGCCGAGGAAGAAGTCGCCCGGCTCATTCGGGTCGCCGCCGAACTCGGTGGGCTCGACGAGGCGCGAGGCGTCCACGATGGCGACGGTGGGATCGCTGCGGAGCGCCTCCCACACCGCCTCGTCGCTCTCGTACCCGGCCGCGCGGTGCTCGATGGGGAAGCGCTGCAGGTCGAGGAACTCGTCGTCCATGCCCGCAAGGTGGTAGGCCTCGTAGCCGCCGTCGCCGTCGGGGTCGTCGCTGCGCCGCACCTGGGGGAAGGAGGAGACGAGGCGGCCCGCGCCGCCGATCGAGGCAGCGGGCTCGTAGCCGGCGGAGCGGAGCGCCTCGCGCAGGTCGGGGATGCGGTTGTTGGGGTTGACGTCGACCGCGACATCGAAGCCGCCGGCCGCGTCGTCGCTGAGGAACGCCTGCGTGAAGTTCGAGTTGAGCGTGGCCATGACCACGAGGCTGAAGACGACGAGCCCGAACATCGCGAGGGTCATGCCGGTGCGGAACTTCGAGGCGACCGGGTAGGCGATCGCCGTCTTGATCGCCGGCGCGATCCCACCGAACAACCCGCCCAGCCAGCGCACCGGCGTGAGCGCCACTTCGGCGTTGAGGATGATGACCAGCACCGCCGCCGCGGTGATCGCGATCCCCGAGACGAAGAACATCTCGATGTTGCCCTCGATGTGCCCCGGCCTGGGGAGGCCGAGCAGGCGGAGGACGCCGTCGATCGGGTCGAGCTCGCCGCCGACCACGCTCTCGAGGTCGAGGAAGAGCGAGAACGGGAGCGGCAGCACCCAGTACCAGACCAGCCCAAGCCCGGCGACCGTGAAGGAGAGGCGCTCGTTCACCCCGAAGTAGACGAAGAGCATAGCCGCGGCGAGCACGGCGAGGGTGAAGCCTCCCGCGTAGGCGAACGCCTGGCCCTGCAGCCCGCTCAGGGCGTCGAGACCCCAGCCGGACAGCCAGACGAATGCCGCACCGCTGAGCAGCATGATCACGGCCCAGCCCCCCGCGTTGCGATGGCGGCCGGCCCAGTCGCGCGAGAGCTGCAGCAGCCAGACGCAGGCGGCCACGACGTTGAAGACGGCGACCCACAGGACCCAGACCAGCCAGTTGCGCCAGCCCTGCATCTCGAGGAACTGCCCTCGGCGCACCGTTCGGGCTCCGAAGAACATGAGGGCGCTCACCGCCATCAGCGCGGCGCCGCCGAAGAGTCCGGACAGGATCAGCGGCAGGCCGCCGAAGACCGCCCCGATGACGACCGCGCTCAGCACGATGGTGACGGTGCCCGAGACCACCAGCACGACGATCCAGCCGACCAACCACATCGCGCCGATCGCGGACTTGAGCAGCGCGCCGATCGAGCGGTCCGCGCCTCGCAGCGGCTCCGGCTCCGGCAGGTCGCGGATTGCGCGCACGATGTTGAGGTTCGCGATGCGGAACGAGGAGAACGCGACGGTTGCGAAGGTCAGGACCACGCCCAGGCTGTAGGCGATGAGGAAGCCCTGCCAGTTGAAGTGGAACGTGATCCCGAAGCCCAGCGCGTCGCTGAAGATCTGGGCCAGCACGAGCACCAGCACGAAGGCGACTCCGAGGCCGAGCAGGGCGCCCACCGCCGCCGAGCCAACGTTGTAGGCCATGCCCTCGGCGAGGAACGACTCTGTGAGGTGCAGCCGCTGCATCCCGACGGCGCGCGCCATCCCCATCTCGGAGCGCCGCTCGGCGGCGAGCATGACGAAGATGAGGAAGATCAGCAGGATGCCCGAGGCAATCGCGAACAGCCCGAAGATCAGGAAGAACGTGACGAAGATCGACCCGATCAGCTCCGCCAACTCGACGGCCTCCTTCTTCGTGAAGAAGATCTCGGCCTGACTCTCCGGGTTGGCCGCGATGAAGTCCTCGACCCGGCTTGCGACTGCGTCGTTGAGGTCCAGCGTGTCGCGCACGCCCCCGGTGATGGACACGGCGATGGCGGTCAGGCTGCCTTCGTTGCCGGTCAGCTCGCGAGCGACATCGAGGCTTACGACGAGACCCCCGCCGCCTCCCTCGGCCTGGGTGATCGAGGTGTTCTGGACGATCGCGATCACCTCGAACTCGGTCGGCTCGCCGCCCTGGAAGACGTCGACGGTGTCGCCGGCCCGGACGTTGATGCCGTCGGCAAGGTCCTCCGAGACGTAGGCGCGCAATCCGCCGAGGGTGGAGCCCGGGATGAGCTCGCCGTCGAGGGTCTTCAGACCCTTGAATGGGTCCACGGTGCCGGGGTCGACACCGATCAGGCTGGCGTTGGCTTCGGAGAGGCGCTGGTCAAGATTGAGCACGGGCAGCACCTCGTTGAGCACGCCCGTGATCCCGTCGATGTCGGGATCGTCGCTGAACTCCGCAATGAAAGCATCGAGGAACTCGTCGGTCAGGAAGCGATCGCCGAACTCGGAGATATCGTCGTCGAACGCGATCAGGATGTCCGCTTCCTCGAAGGAGTCGTAGACCTCGTTGGTGATCGAGTAGCCGACGGTGTCGCCGGTGGCGAAGGCGGCGCTGATGATCAGCGTCGAGAGCATCAGGCCGATGACGATCAGCGCGGTCTGCGGCTTGCGCCGGCCGATGTTGCGCAGGCCCATGCGCACGAGCAGCGGCTGGCGCCAGGCGATCACGCCGAGGATCGCGAAGATCGCGCCGAGCGCGAGCAACAGCGCGACAAGGATGCTGGTGAGGGGGATCCCGAAGAGGCTATCCAACCAGCTGCTCCTCGCTCTCGATCTCGCCGTCGCGCATGTGGACGATGCGATGGCAGCGCTCGGCGATCTCGCGCCCGTGCGTCACCAGCACGAACGTCTGACCCCGCGACTCATTGAGGTCGATCAGCAGGTCCATGATCTGGTGTGCGGTCACCGAGTCGAGGTCGCCCGTCGGCTCATCTGCCCAGACGATCGCCGGGTCGTTGACGAGGGCGCGGGCGATCGTGACGCGCTGACGCTGGCCGCCGGAGAGCTGGCCCGGCCGGTGCTCGGCCCATTCGGTCAGGCCGACCTGCTCGAGCCCCGCCAGGGCGCGCTCCCGTGCCTCCCCCGGCGGCGTGCCGGAGACGAGGAGCGGCAGCTCGACGTTCTCGACGGAGCTGAGCACGGGCAGCAGGTTGTAGAACTGGAAGATGAACCCCATGCGCCTCGCGCGGTACGAGGTCTTCGTGTTGTCGTCGAGGCTGTCGAGGTCGGTGCCCTCGATCAAGATCGTGCCGCCGGTGGGGTCGTCGAGGCCGGAGGCGGTGTTGAGCAGGGTGGTCTTGCCGCAGCCCGAGGGGCCCATGATGGCGACCATCTCGGCGGGTTGGACGGAGAGCGAGACGCCGCGCAGTGCGCGGACCTGGACCTCGCCGGTGTCATAGGTCTTGACGAGGTCCGTGATCTCGATGATCGCTTCGCTCATCTCACCCCCTGACCCGGACGTGCCTGTTGCGCGCCTGTCCATTCTCGGACCCAGCCCCGGTGAGCGCCAGTAAACGGCAGCGCGCCAGCAAACGGCAGCGCAGCTACTTCCAACTCATCGGCGGCGGCGTTCGCCCCGGCTGCCGGGGCGCTGCAGCGTCGCCGTACAATGGGGCCACGCGAATGGCCAGCGCGCGTGCGCGGCAGCGAGACGGAAGGACCGAAGGTGGCCTTCGGGGTCGTACTCGTCATCATCGGACTGATCTTCCTCGCGGAGTCGCTCGGCATCACCGAGTTCGGCATCCGCGAGCTGTGGCCGCTCATCCTCATCGGCGTCGGCGCGGTGATTCTCTACGAGCGCCTGCGGCGAGCATGGCGGAGGCGTGGTCAGTGAGCACGCGCGCACGCGACGTGGCCCCGATCACCGTCGCGCTCTACGTGGTCACGCTCGGCATCGTGCTGCTGATCGACAGCACCGGCGCGCGTTCGCTCGGCCTCGCCGGCGCGATCGGCAGCGCCTTCGGGCTTGCCTTCGTCGCGCTCGGCGGGCTCGCCATTCTCGCGGCCTGGCGCGTGCGGCGGTTCTCGCGAAAGCTGCGGCTCGCTGTCGGGCACGTGCGCTCCTCCGTGGACGGCTGGACCGTCGAGGACGACGCCGTCATCTCGACCGTCGTCGGCGACATCGAGCTCGACCTGCGGGAGGCGGAACTCCCGCCCGGCGAGACGGAGCTGGCGCTGCTTTGCTGGCTCGGCACGATCCAGGTGCGTGTGCCGCGGGCTGTCGGCGTGGATATCACCGCTCAGTCGATCGTCGGCAGCGTCGACGTCCTCGGCCGTCGCGAGGAGGGCGTCGTGCGCGACATCCACCTGCGCAGCGAGGGCTACGAGGCGGCCGAGCGCCGGGTGCGGATGCGCCTCTCGACCTTCGTGGGCGAGTTGCTCGTCGTCCAGGTGTAGCCCGGGCTCGCCGCGGGGGCGCTACGCGCGCAGCGGGCAGGCGGCACAGCGCTCCAGCGCGGGCGGCGCGGCCTCGATGCCGGCGACGCTCGCGAGCAGGCCGCGCACGGTCCAGAGCGGCAGCCCGATGACGGCGCAGAGGCAGCCGTCCACGTTCGCGGCCGGGGCGAACTCCGGGTCCTGCACCGCGTAGCCGCCTGCCTTGTCGAACGGCTCGCCGCGCGCGATGAAGCGCCCGATCTCCTTGTCGCCGTAGTCGCGCATCGTCACGGCTGTCGCTGTCGCCTCGACGGCTTCGCGGCCGTTCGCGGTGACCGCGACGGCGCTCACCACCTCGTGGCGGCGTCCGCGCAGCGCGCCGAGCATCGCGGCGGCCTCGTCGGCGTCGTCCGGCTTGCCGAGCATGCGCCCGTCGAGGGCGACGATCGTGTCGGCGGCGATGACGGTCGCTCGCGGGTGCGCCTGCGTGGCGGCGCGCGCCTTGCGCAGCGCGAGCTGCGAGGCCCGGCGACGCGGGTCGGGCTCCTCGCTGGCCTCGTCCACGTCGGTCGGCCGGACGTCGAAGTCGAGGCCCAGCGCACCGAGCAGCTCGCGGCGGCGAGGCGAGGCGGAAGCAAGGACCAGCGTGGGTTGCTCCACACCTCAGCTCGCGGCCCGGTCAAGGGTGGAGATGCACTCGATGTGCTGTGTGTGCGGGAACATGTCGATCGGCTGCACCTCGCCGAGCGCCATCCCGCCGTCCGCGAGGCGGCGCAGATCGCGCGCGAGCGTCGCCGGATCGCAGGAGACGTAGACGAGCCGCCGCACCCGCGACTCGACGATCGCGTCGATGACGGAGGCGTCGAGGCCCGCGCGCGGTGGGTCGACGACGACCACGTCGGGTGCGGGGTCAAGCGTGGGTAGCTGCTCCTCGACGGTGCCGACGATGCGGCGCACGTTGTCGTACGGCGCGAGGTTGACCTCGGCGTCGTCGCCGGCGGCGGCGGAGTACTCGATCGTCACGACGTCGGGCACCACCTGCGCGAGCGCGACGGCGAACGTGCCCACTCCGGAGTAGGCGTCGGCGACAAGGCGGGGCTGGACCGCGCGGGCGCGCGCGACGACCAGCTCGATCAGCCGCTCGGCCTGCCGCGAGTTGACCTGGAAGAAGGCGGGCGAGGAGACGCGGTAGCGGGCGCCGCGCAACAGCTCGTGGTAGTGAGGCTGGCCGCTGCGTGTGTTGCCCCGGCGGTGCGGGCGCCAGCGCAGCTTCGGCTGGACCAGCAGCTCGCCGCTGTGCTCTCCGGCGCGCACCGTGAGCGCACGCGTCTGCATCGTGCGGCCCTGCGCGTCCTGCAGCACGCGGTTGGCCGCGGGCAGCGCGATCTCGCAGTGGTCGATGCGCAGGAAGCGATGGCTGCCGTGCTCCATGAAGCCGACGTCGCCGTCGCGGCGCACGGTGAAGCGCATGTGGTTGCGGTACGCCCAGGGGTCCGCCATGCCGATCATCTCGTGCAGCACGCCGTCGATCGCCTCGTCTTCGAAGCGGCCGATGCGGCGCAGCTGGTCGCGCACGACGCCGGTCTTGAGGCGCAGCTGCTCGCCGTAGGCGACGTGCTGGAGCTGGCAGCCGCCGCAACGCCCGAAGTACTGGCAGCGCGGCTCGACGCGTGACTCCGAGGACTCGCGCACCTCGACCGTCGTCGCCTCGAGGTAGGACGGCGTCTCCTCGACGACCTCGGCGAGGACGCGCTCGCCGGGGATCGCGTACTCGACGAAGGCGACGCGGCCGTCGGGCGCGCGGCCCATGGCCTTGCCACCCGCGGCGAAGCCGGTCAGTTCGATCTCGATTGGCTTGCGCGGACGGTCGAGCACGCGCCGCCGCCGCCGGGCGCGCTTCCGCCGGCGTGGGGGTGTGGGGTCTGGCGCTGCGGGATCCGTGCTAGTCACCGCACGATCGTACGCGCCGGAGGCGGCAGCGCGCGAGCGCGGGTAGCATCGGCCCCTCCGAGGCGGAAGGAGGCCCCGCGTGGTGGACGTGCCGGAGCGGCTCCGTGAGCTGGTGCGCGAGGTGGTCTCGATCCCGTCCGCGCCATACCTCGAGGGAGGCGTGCGCGAGTACCTGCGCGCCTTCGCCGCCGAGCGCGGGCTGGCGCACGAGGAGGACGCGTACGGCAACGTCTACATCACCTATCGCCGCGGCCGCCGCCGCCGCCCGCTGGTCCTCGGCGCGCACATGGACCATCCGGGCTTCGTCGTCGAAGGGGTGCGAGGCCGGCGGCTGCGCCTCGAATTCCGCGGCGGACTGTCCGCCGAGTACGGCAAGGGCGAGCGCCTCGCCCTCTACCGCGACGGCGAACGGAAGCCGCACGCACACGCGAGCATCACCTCCGTGCGCCGCGACGAGCGTCGGCGGCTGTCCGGCGCGGCGGCCACCCTCGATCCAGGCGAGCGCGCTGCCGAGGGCGACCTGGCGCTCTGGGACGTGCCGGCCTGCCGCTTCCGCGGCGATCTGGTGCAGGCCCGCGCCTGCGACGACCTCGCAGGCTGCGCCGCCGTGCTCGCGACGCTCGAACGCGTCGCCGCGGAGCGGCGCACGGGCCACCTGGTCGGCCTCTTCACCCGCGCCGAGGAGGTCGGGCTGCGCGGCGCCTCGGTCGTCGGCCGGGAGCGGCTGCTGCCGGACGACGCGCTGGTGATCGCGGTCGAGACTTCCTCGTTCGCGGGGGGCCGGGCGGTGCAGGGCGGCGGGCCGATCATCCGCGTCGGCGACGCGCTGCACATCTTCTCGCCGGCGCTGACGCAGTGGATGACGGCGCTCGCGCAGGAGCTGGCCGAGGAGCAGCGCGGGTTCGGCTGGCAACGGCGACTGATGGACGGCGGCGTCACCGAGGCGACGGCCTACGACCTCTACGGCTACGAGACGGGCGCGGCCTGCATCGCGCTCGGCAACTACCACAACGCCGGTCCGCGTGGCCGCGTGCGCGCGGAGACGGTGCACCTCGCCGACCTCGAGGGCCTCGTCCGGCTGTTCGAGCGGATGCACCGCGAGGCGCCGCGCAGCGGCCGCGCGCTGCCCGCGCTGCTGCGCCGCTACGACCGGCTCGGCCGCGAGGCGGCGCCGCTGCTCCGCGAGAGTTGAGCGCGGCCGGCCGATCAGCAGTCGATCAGCGGCCGATCAGCGCCCAGACGGCTTCCTCGGTCTCGTGCTCCACGTGTCCCTCGCGCATCAGGCGCGTGAGCAGGCGAGTGTCGCACTCGCCGCTGGTCTCGATCTGGTCGCGGATTGCCTCGCTCCGCGGACCGTTGCCGAGCACGACGGCGAGCAGCAACTCCCACTCGAGGGGCGTGGCGAGGACGGTGGCGCCCTCGAGGCTGATCGGCGCGCGGGCATCCCACAGCGACGGGACCTCGAGCGGCGTGAGCGTGTCGTACGCGCCGTGGAAGGTGGGGTTCGCGTGGACGAAGACGGGCACCTGGCCGCGCTGGAACTGCAGCCTCGAGGCGGCAAGGTAGGCGCCCCGCTCCCAGGTCGCGTCCACGCCGAGCATCCCGGCGAGCTCCCGGATGGCGGGATCGCTGGTGATGAACTCGATGTTGGCGGCGCTGACCGCGACGCCCTGAAGCTGGGCCGCCGCAGCGCCGACGAGCGCCCACGGCTGCGAGTCCGCAGCCTCCTCGATGATGCGCACGAGGGGGCCGAGCACGGCGTCCTGCTCGGCGTCGAGGCGAGGGCGTTCTTCGATGGTCACCGCGCCTCCGGGTTGGGACGGCGGGAACTATGGAGCGTCATCATAACCAGTCATCGACGCAACGTCTGCCGCCACCGCGAATACGCCCTCGCAGCCGTGCGAGGGCGCCCGCGCGCATGGAGTATCATGGCGCGGAGGGACGATGCCCAAGCAAGTCACCAACGTCGCAGCCGACGACGCACTGACCACGATCTACCGCCTCTCGCACGACGAGCAGGAGGAAGTGATCGCTGCCCGCGTCGCCGAGCGGCTGGACATCAAGCCGGCCTCGGCGGCGGGCATGCTCACGCGCCTGCGCCGCGACAAGCTGGTGCGGATCGACGGGCGCAAGCGCATCTCGCTGAGCGGCAGCGGCTTCGCGAGGGCGGAGCAGATGGTGCGGCGGCACCGCCTCGCCGAGTGCCTGCTGGTGGACACGCTGGGCCTCGAGTGGTGGCGCGCCTACGAGGAAGCGCACCTGATGGAGCACGCGATCTCGGACGTGACCGAGCCGCTGATCGTCGAGCGCCTCGGCGACCCGAAGGTCTCCCCCTTCGGCTACCCTATCCCCGGCTCCAACCACGGCCACCCGCTCTCGACGCGCCGCCTCACGGATATCGAGGCGGGCGACAGCACGACGGTCGATCGGGTGTACGAGGAAGACGAGGAGCTGCTGCGCTTCTTCGACGAGGAGGGCATCCGTCCCGGCGCAGGCTTCGAGGTGATCGAGGTTGCGCCGTATCGGGGAACGGTGACGATTCAGTTGAACGGCCGCCCGCTCGTCCTCGGCCTCGAGGCGGCGCGGCGGATCTGGGTGCCGTAGCGAGCGGCGCAGGAATGGGAGTACGTCGATGACGCAGGTGCACGATCCGGAAGCCAGCCCGAGGACCATCCCCAACCCGCGCAGCCTGGCGCCGGAAACGCAGATGGCGTTCGCGCTGTTCCATGCGGCGTGGCAGGAGTTCACCTCGATCGACCCGGTGACGGTCGACCTCTGTCGGCTGAAGTCGGCGAATCTCAACGATTGCAAGTGGTGAATCCCCGGTCGATCTGCTGCGGCGCAGCAGGAAGGCATGGACGAGGAGATGGTCGCGAAGGTCCAGGACTTCGAGGCCTCGGATCTCCCGGAAAAGACGAAGCTGGCGCTGCGCTTCACGGAGCGCTGGGTGGCCGCACACGCGCAGGGCATCGACGGCGATCTGCTGGAGCAGATGGGTGAGCACTACACGGACGAGCAGATCGTGGAGCTGGCGCTGATCGTCGGCCGCTACGACACGGCGCACCGCTTCAACGTCGCTTTCGGCCTCGAGCGCGCGCTGGACGACTTCTACTCGTTCGGCGACGCGAAGATCCCGAAGCTGCTCGAGGGCGCCCTCGAGACCCTGCGCGAGGCCCACAGCGAGCGCCTGGCCCGCGAGGGGTAGCCACTCGCCGGACGCAGGCTGTCCTTCGGCACGGCAGCAATCAGCGCCGCGAGGCGCCGGGCGGATGGACGCGGCGCACTGCGGGCCGCGAGTCAGGTGAAGGCCATGCCGCGAACCACAGTCGCGGCCACGCTGGCGATCGCGACGCTGATCGCGCTCATTGCCCTCGGGGCCACCGCTACGTCGGCCCTCGGTTCGGACGACACGCTCGACGATGAACGCAGCGTCGCCGTCCAGCTGCGGATCTGGGAGGGCGTCCGCCGCGGCGACATCTGGGTGAGCGCGCGGCCGGAGGGAGGCAGCTGGGGCACGCTGGGGACGTTCCCGTTCGCGCTCGACGAGCCCGGTCCCCATCCCTACCGCACCTCTGGCGTGCTCGCCGTGGCCGGCGTCGAACTGCGCATCTCGAACCACCTGGACGCTGGCCCCGCCTCGATCGAGGTCTACGCCTGCGGGAGCTTCTGCGCCGACAGCGCCGTAGCCGACGTGTGCGAATGGGACGGTGTCCCGCTGCCGCTCGACGACGGGACCGACTCCAGCGGCCGCTACCGCTACGGCGACCTCACCATCGAGGTGCAGCAAACCAATCCGCGCCTGGTGATGGACCGCGAGCGCCTGTTGGCGCTCCGCGACACCCTCGCCGGATCGGGAACGCTCGATTGGAGCGCCGATCGTGACCTCGCGGACTGGGCGGGAGTGACCGTCGAGGGCGCCCCGGCGCGGGTCACGAAACTCCGGCTCGCCAACAGCGGGCTCAGCGGCGAGTTGAGCGGCCTCCTCGGTGACCTGACCGCCCTGACGGAGCTGCGGCTGGAGGGCAACGCACTCAGCGGCGGGATCCCCTCGAAGCTCACGCAGTTGCCGAATCTGGAGCACCTCTACCTGGGGGAGAACGCGCTCCGCGGCTGCGTGCCGCCCGCGCTGCGAGAGGTGGCGAATACGGACCTCGGGTCGCTGCCGCTCCCGGACTGCGAGTCGCCGGTGGATCTCTGGAGCCTGTCCTGGCCGCGGGGCCTCACGGAGGGCGCGTACCACATAGGCGCCGGCGTCGGGAGCCCCTCGATCATCTTCGAGGTGCCGGCCGGGGCGGACCTGAGGCTCGCCGGCGTGGCCGTCAACGGCGCCTCATTCTTCGTTCTGGAGCACGAGACCGGCCCCTGGCTCGGGATGGAAGACCGTCGCTGCGGACCTGTGAGCGTGTCGGGCATTACCCGGCGTTCGGCGGACATCGGCGCCGTCTTCGACCGGGTGGCGGAGTCCCGGTGGTGGGGTGTGGTCGAATGATCCGCACTCAGATCGTAGCGCTCGCCGCGCTATCATCGAGGGCAACATGCTGACCCCGAGCACTCCCCCGACGGCGCTGATCGAGCCGGGGCCGCTGTTGCGGCCGTGACGCCCGAGCGGGTCGACGCGCCTACCACGCCGAGGCGGGGCGGGCGCATCTTCTTCGGCTGGTACATCGTGGCCGCCGGATTCCTGCTCTCCGCGATCCTCGGCGGGCTGATGTTCCACGCCTTCGGGCAGTACGTCGTGGTGCTGGAGGCCGAGTTCGGCTGGAGTCGCACCTCGCTCTCCGCCGCCTTCTCGATCCAGATGGTCGAGTCCGGTCTGCTTGGCCCGATCCAGGGCTGGGCGCTCGACCGGTTCGGTCCGCGGCGGATCATGCTGATCGGGATCACGATCTTCGGCCTCGGCTTCCTGCTGCTCAGCCAGATCAACACCATCACCGAGTTCTATCTCGCCTTCATCGTCATTGCGCTGGGCCTGAGCGCCGGTGCGGGGATGGGCATGATGGTCGCGGTCGTGAACTGGTTTAACCGCCGGCGCGCGCTGGCGATCGGGATCGCCACCGCCGGCTTCGCCTTCGGTGGTGTCTTGCAGCCGGGTGTCGCGTGGTCGCTTGAGCACATCGGCTGGCGCGAGACCGCGATCATTTCGGGGCTGATCGTGATCGCCGCCGGCCTGCCGCTCGCGAGTCTCATGCGCCACCGGCCCTCCCAGTACGGCTACGGCGTCGACGGCGACCCGCCGCGCCAGCACCAGGCGGGCGACGGCCGGCTGAGCGACTTCGACCCCGGCGAGGTCAACTTCACGTTGCAGCAGGCGCTGAGGACACGCGCCTTCTGGCTGATCTCGTTCGGTCACGCCGCCTCGCTGCTGGTGGTCGGCGCCGTGATGGTGCACTTCGTCTCGCACGTCACGGACAGCCTCGACTACTCGCTCGGTCAGGCGGCGAACCTGCTGCTGGTGATGACCGTGACGAGCGTGATCGGCATGCTCGGCGGCGGCTACCTCGGCGACCGGCTCCCGATGCGCTACATGCTCACGGTGGCGATGCTCGGGCACATGACGTCGCTGCTCGTGCTGACGCTGTGGATTTCGCTGTGGGGCGCCCTCGCCTTCACGGTGATCCACGGCCTCGCGTTCGGCGTGCGCGGCCCGCTGACGCAGGCGATCCGCGCCGACTACTTCGGCCGCGCCTCGTTCGGCACGGTGATGGGGTTCTCGTCGCTGATCATCATCATCGGAATGGTGCTGGGCCCGATCGTCGCCGGGTTGAGCTACGACCTCACCGGCTCCTACCGCAGCGGCTTCATCGGCCTGGCGCTCGTCGCGGGCCTCGGCTCGCTGCTCTTCCTCGCCTCGACGCGACCGGCCCCGCCGTCGGCGCAGCGCCGCGGGCCGTTGGCGAGCGCCGAGGCGAGCGGCGCCATCGCGGGCCACCACTAGCGGCCGCACCCGGGTCGGGGCTCCGCGCGCTGCGGCTACCCCTCGGCGAGTGAGGCGAGCAAGGCCGGCAGCTCCGTCAACGACTCGATGCGATGCGCGCCTGCGGGCAGCGGGTTGTCATCGCCGAAGCGGTCGATCCAGATCGGCGTGAGGCCGGCGCTGAGGGCGCCCTGCACGTCGGCGATCAGACTGTCGCCGACGTGGGCCGTCGTCGCGGCCTCCGCGCCGAGGGCGTCGAGCGCGCCCTCGAATGCCGCGCCCGCCGGCTTCTTGATCCCCCCGAAGACCGTCACGATCGCGTCGAAATAGTGCGCGAAGCCCATGCGCCGCAGCACGGACTCCGGCCGCGGCCCGTTGGTCAGCACGCCCAGCGCGTAGCCCTCGCGCAGTTGCTCGAGGGCGGGATACACGTCGGCGAAGGGCACGGCGTCGATCAGCGCGCGGAAGCGCGCGAGCAGCTCGTCGAGGGAGCGCTGGTGAAGATCGGGCAGCAGGGTGCGCCAGATCGGGATCGGGTCGATGTCGATCCAGTAGTGCCGCCGCTCCATGACGCGCCCGTCGCGGCGCACGACGAGCTGCTCGTCGATCGCGCGCCAGATGCGGGTGTCGAGGTCCTCGCGCAGCTCCGCGGGCAGCGTCTCGGGCGCCTCGGCGCGCAGCTCGGAGAGGGCGCGCGAGATGCCCGCCTCCCAGTCGCGCAGCGTCCCGTCGAGGTCGAACAGCACCGTGTCGATCATCGCGGTCACGATAGCGCGATCAGCGGTCGGCGGGTGGGGGCTATCCGGCGGCTGCGGCGGGCGCCTCGGCGGGTTCGAGTGCGGCCTTCGCCGGGGGCTTGCGTGAGGCGAGGATCAGCACCGATCCGAGGCCGAGCAGGAAGGCGAGGGTGAAGAACGCGCCGCGGTAGTCGCCGACCGTGTCGTAGTAGATCCCGGTGAGGATCGGTCCCGTCACCGCGATCACGACGCTGACCGGGAACCCCATGCTGCGCACTGCCCCGATGTGCTGTCTGCCGAAGTACCACGCCCAGACGAAGTCGAAGAGTGGGAACATGCCGCCGATCCCGAAGCCGAACACGGCGAACACCACGAGCAGCGAGCCGTACGAGGTGTCCGCGGCGGGGACCAGGAACGCCGTCGAGATACCCATCAGCACCATCGTCAGTACGGTCAGGACGCGCGGCGAGTACTTCTGCACGACCCAGGCCCAGTAGAACTTCGAGACCAGCGCGAACGAACCCTGGACCGCGAAGGCGAAGGCCGCCTGGGAGCGCGTGTAGCCGACGTCGGTCATGAACGGGATCACGTGCGAGTACATGATCGCCACCGCCGCGACGGCGAAGGCAAAGCCGAAGACCAGCAGCCACATCGAGCGCGTACGCATCGCCTCGCCTCGGGTGTAGGAGTTGTCGAAGTCCTGCCGCATCAGCTCCAGCTGTTCGAGCTCCTGCGCCGTCGGCTCCTCGTCGCCGGTCTTGCCGTCGGGGAGCAACCCGTAGTCCTCCGGCTGCCTGCGCATGACAAGTGAGGACGGATACATCAGCACCAGCGTGGTGATGCCCATCACTACCCAGCCGACCTCCCAGCCGGCGCCATCGACGATCGGCGTGAGCACGAGCGGCGGAATAATCCCGCCGATCCCCGTGCCGAGCGAGGCAAGCGCGATCACGCGCCCGCGGTTGATGACGAACCACTTGGAGAGCGTCGTGTTGACCACGAACGGGCCGATCATGAAGAGGCCGATTTGCGTGAGCGCGCCGCGCACGAGGATGAACTGCCACAGCTCCTCGACCTGCGAGACGCCGACCAGCGCGACTCCGCTGAGCGTCGTACCGATGAGCATGATCGGTCGCGCGCCGTAGCGGTCGATGAGCGGCCCGATCAGCATCCCGGTGATCGCGCCGATCCCGAAGCCCAGCGAGGAGGCCAGCACGAACTCGGAGCGCGACCAGCCGAGGTCCTCGGTCATCGGCACGAGGAAGACGCCGATGACCTGCGCGGCGAAGCCGATCGTCACGAACTGCCCGACGATCGCGGCCGCGAAGATCCACCAGCCCCAGAAGATGCGGGGGCGGCGCTTGGCCGCCGTCAGGACGTTCCGCCGGTCATGTGCGCCTCCTCGCGGGCAGCCGGGGCCGGACCAATGCTAATCCTCGCCGAGGCCCCAGGCGATGCCGTTGCGCAGCAGCGTGAGGAAACCCTCGGTCTCCCACGAGCCGAGGAGGCGCAGCGGCGGCTTGCCATCCGCCGCGACGTTCTCGTGCACGAGGCGCTGGGTGTTCGTCGTCGGCGTGTGGCAGTGCCCGAGCGTGGTGTAGGCAACCGCGCCCGCGCTGAGCTCGCGCACGAAGGCGATCGCGCGCTTCGTGCTGCCGCCGTTCGGCAGGACCGTCGTGTCGCGCTCGAAGTAGAAGCCGGTAGGCGCGTTCGGGTCGACCTCGCCCCAGTCGGCGGTGAGCAGCAGCTGGCTGCGCTCCGGCGCCTGCAGCTCGACCATGTATGGCTCATCGATCGTCTCGAACGACTCCGGCAGGCCGCGCGTCAGCGGGTGCTGCGCGTCCACGAGGTCGACGCGGAACTTGCGGATCGGCGGGTGGCTGAGGAAGAAGCCTCCGAGCGTGTCGTGGTAGGGCAGCTTCACCATCTCGCGCTTGGTCGTATCGGTTCGGCGCACTGCCTTGCCGCCACTGCTGCCGTGCAGCGCCAGCCAGCGGCCTCCCGCCTCGAGCCACTGGCGCAGCACCGTGTTGCCGTGCTCGTCGGCGAAGGGCCCGGCGACGTAGGTGACGAGCAGCTTGCACTCGGGCAGCCACTTCTCGATGTCCGTGTAGTCCCCGGAGACGCTGGTGTGGACGTGGTCACGCTCCTTGAGCTGCTCGAGGATGCGCAACCGGGCGTAGTCGTGGTCGTGCCCGGCGGGCCTGCCCGGCGGGAAGCCCCCGGCGATGACGTGTGCGCGAATCGCCTCGTTCATCTCACACCCCCTCCGTCGTCGCTGCCAGCGATGCTCAGTCGAGCGGATCCCGGTCCGTACGATCGAACGCCTCGAGCACTTCGCGCGCGTCCGCCTCGATGATCCCCCGCCCCTCCGTGTGGGTGATCACGGAGAACTTGTCCTCGCGGATCGCCCGCAGCACGTGACGTCCGACCAGCAGCGGGTCAATCGGCCGCGATCGGGCGATGCGGTCCGGCCACTCGTACACCTCGGGCCCACCGTATTCGGCGGGCCGGTTGCGCCCGGCCTCCCAGATGCGCGTCTCGACGCCGCCGGGGCAGACCACCGAGACGCCGATGCCGCTGCCGGCCAACTCGCCGCGCAGGTTCCGGCTCAGGCCCACCACTGCGAACTTCGAGGCGATGTAGGCGCTGATCAGCCACCTGTCGCCCGCGATCAGGCCGCCGATCGACGCGGTGTTAACCACGTGCGCCTCGCCGCCCCGCTCGCCGACGCTCGCGCGCATGCGCGGCACGAAGGCGTTGGTCACGTTCACGACGCCGAGGACGTTGACGTCGAGGACCCAGCGCCAGTTGTCGAGGCTGTCCGGTCCGATCGGCGTGGGGCCCAGGACGCCCGCGTTGTTACACAGCACGTCCACCCCGCCGTGCTGTTCGTAGCAGCGCTCGGCGAGCGCCTCGACGGCTGCCCGGTCGGTGACATCGAGGGTTTCAGCGCTCGCCTCGCCGCCAGAGGCGGCGATCTCCGCCGCGACCGCTGCGGCGGCGTCCGGCTCGATGTCGGCGAGCACCAGGCGCATCCCCGCGCCCGCCAGCGCGATCGCGATCCCGCGGCCGATGCCGCTGCCTCCGCCGGTCACGAGGGCGACACGCCCGTCCAGCTCACGCATCACGCACCTCCGCGCGCAGAACCGCAGAGGCACTATACGGGCCGCGACGACCACCGACGGCGCGGGTCTGTTCGCAGGCGCGTTGGGGCTGGCCAAGCCTCAGTCGAGCGGATCCCGGTCCGAGCGATCGAAGGCTCCAAGCAGCTCTTGCGCGTGCGCCGCGATCTGCTCACGCCGTTCCGTATGGGTGATCACGTAGAGCTCGTCCTCGAGGATCGCGCGCAGCACGTGGCGGCCGACGGCCAGCGGGTCGATCTCGCGATGTGCGAGCAGTCGCTCCGGCGGCTCGAGCTCCTCGGGACCGCCGTGGTCGGCCGGCCGGTTGCGCCCGGCCTGCCAGATCCGGGTGTCGACGCCGCCGGGGCAGAGCACGGAGACGCCGATCCCGCTGCCATCCAGCTCGCCGCGCAGATTGCGGCTCATGCTCACCACCGCGAACTTCGAGGCGCCGTAGGCACTCAGATCCCAGCCGTCGCCCGCCCGCAGTCCGGCCATCGAGGCGGTGTTGACGACGTGGGCCTCCCCGCCGCTTTCGCCGACGCGGGCCAGCATGCGCGGCACAAAGGCGTTGATCGCGTACGCGACGCCGAGCAGGTTGACGTCGATGATCCAGCGCCAGTTGTCGAGGCTCTCCGAGCCGAGCGCCGTTATGCCGAGGACGCCCGCGTTGTTGCAGAGCACGTCCACGCCGCCGTAACGCTCGTCGCAGCGCTCTGCCAGCGCCTCGACGGATGCAGGGTCGCTGACGTCGACCGTCTCGGCGCTCGCCTCGCCGCCCAGCTCCGCGGCTACGGCCGCGGCGGCTTCCGGCTCGATGTCGGCGACCACGACGCGCATGCCCGCGCCGGCGAGCGCGATCGCGATGCCGCGGCCGATGCCGCTGCCTCCGCCCGTCACGAGGGCGACGCGCCCCTCAAGCTCCTGCATCACGCACCTCCGCGCTCACAACCTCGCGCGGGCACTATACGGGCCGTCGCGCGGCGGGCCTGCGATCGGAGGTCGCCGCGGTCGGGGATTCTCAGGACGAGGGGGCGGCGCCGGGACACCACGAACCGCACGCTGGTCAGGACGAGGGCTACAGCGACCCCCAATCCCGCCATCCAGACCTGCCTCTCATCCCCCGCGGCTGGCGACGTCAGGCCGCTGCCGGTCCCGGGCAGAGCCAGGGCGGTGAGGCTGTAGGTGATGCGCGCGTAGTAGAAGGCGCTCAACCCCTCGAACCCGGAGTCGGTCCCCACGCTGAGCCAGATCCTGCCTTCGCCGTCCGTCTCGGCGGCGAGCGCCTGGCCCTCGTTCCCCAGTGTCTTGATCCGGTACACGCCCCAGGTGGCATCCGGGTGAGCGACGTTGCCGAGCACCAGCATGTCCGCGCCCCCGGTGGACTGGTTGCCCTTGTCGATATTCAGCCGCAGGTGGCTGTTGGAATCCTCGACGGTGACGGGTTCGACGGCGGATGCTCCGGCCTTGACGTACACGCTCTCGCCCGGCGAGCCGCCGATCCCGAACGCACCCGACGGGACATCGGTCGCCAGGTCGAGCGACACGCTGACCGCGTACGAGGTGTTGGGGCGCAATCCACCGACCTGTCGCTTGAGGAACATGAAGAGGTCGTCACTGCGGTTGTGCCCCTGGACGTAGATACCCCCGCCCTCGAGTCCCTCGGGCAGCGCCCGGTAGCCGCCGGCCAGGTCGAAGTCTCGCTGCTCGTGATCCACGGGCAGGTCGGCGAACCCGACAGTCCAGCCTTCCGCATCGCGCTGGAAGGTGTAGTCGAACGTCGTCACACCCGCATCCTGCGCGAGGGCCACCCCCGCCCCACCGAGGGAGAGTGCGGCGACCAGCGCCGCTACCCGGAACGCAGACAGGAGGCGGACGGTTCGCTGAGCAGATGCCACTCTGCGCCTCCATTCGGTCTGCCCGGCACAGTACGCGATGACTGAGATTGAAGGATGCTGCCACGCTCTCAGGCGGGGTCGCTCACCACGTGTAGACTCACCCCAGCAGAGACAATCCATTGAAGGGTTTTTCGCTCATGATCGACTGGCTTGGTATTGAGCACCTGTTCGAGCTTTCCCGGACGGAAGCGATTCTCGCGTTCTTCAGCCCGCTGGCGATCTTCGCTGTGTTCTTCGTGGCGCAGTTCGTACTGCCGGCCAGGCGAGTGCCCGGCTACGTCATCAACACGGCGACGGGTGAACCTCGCAACTACCGGCTCAACGGGCTGCTGGTGTTTGCGATCGCGCTGATCGTCTGGTGGACCGAGATCACCGGGATACCGCGTGACTGGTTCTACCGGGCCTCGGTCTATGCGGTGGCCGGGGGAACGGTCTTCGCGACGATCTTCACGGTCATCGCGGTCTACAGCCAGCCGAAGCGCGAGGAAAGAAACTTCATCGCGGATCTGTGGGACGGGCGGGCCCAGGAGCTGGCGTTCTTCAACGAGCGCGTCGACATCAAGATGTGGTTCTACGTCGTCGGCGGGACGATGCTGGCGCTCAACGCCCTGTCCGGCGCTGCGTACCACCACGAACTCTTCGGCGACAACGCCAACCCGGGCGTGTACCTCTACGCGGCGTTCTTCACGTTCTACATCCTCGACTACTTCATCTTCGAGCGCGTCCAGCTCTACACCTACGACCTGATCCACGAGAATCTCGGCTTCAAGCTGTTCTGGGGCGGCCTCATTGTCTACGGGTGGCTGTTCATCCTCCCGCTGTGGGGCATGGCTGCCCATCCGGACCCCGGATTCTCGACGGCAGGGACGTATGCCTGGCTGATCGGGACGGCGGCGCTCTTCCTGCTCGGGTGGGGCATCTCGCGCGGGGCCAACATGCAGAAGTACACCTTCAAGCGCTGGCCGGAGCGCAAGTTCCTCGGTCTGATCGAGCCCGAGTACATCGAGGCAGGCGATCGCAAGATCCTCACCAGTGGCTTCTGGGGGGTCGCCCGCCACTTCAACTACATGGGCGAGGGGTTCCTGTCCTTGTCCATCGCACTGGTATTTGGCCACTTCGCCAATCCCTGGGCCTGGACCTACTTCGCCTTCATCGTCACGCTGTTCACCTTCCGGCAGCGCTTCGACGACGGCTACTGCGCGGAGAAGTACGGCGCCGAGAAGTGGGCGGAGTACCAGGCGCGTGTGAAGTACCGGATCTTCCCCGGCGTCTATTAGAAGGGCTCCCCGGGAGCCCGACGCAGGCGAGGGTCACACGGCCGCCCTCGCCGCCCGGTCGAGGGTATCGAGGCTGTCGCGGCGGCCGCCTCGATACCGCGGAGGCGCGGGGCTCGCCCGGCACGGCGCCGGGTAGTGCGGACCGTCAGGAACTGCTCCGGCGAAGGGTCACGTAGGTGACAACCGTCGACGTGATCAGGCTGAGCAGGCCTCCGATGAGAATGTCGATCGGCACCAGGATCCCGGGCCACGTGGACATCATCAGGAAGATCGGCACGATGTACGTGGCGTAGGCGGCGCAGCCCAGGACGAAGCCGTTCTTCATCGCCCTGGGGAGGCTCCGCTCCTTCACCGCCGGCTCAATCGCCAGGTAGCTGTTGCCGAGTGCAATCAGCGCCAGGAACGCGAGCAAGGCGAGAAGCTCGCCCCCGCCCCACGTGTCCATCTGCTTTCCGAAGGTGTCCAGGAGTACGTCGTTGCCGCTGGCCTCGTAGAGACTCTCGTACATCCCGCGCGCGAGGGGCGACACGTTCCAACCCACGTCGATGACTGTGTACACCACGAACGCCGCCGCGAATCTCACGTACTGCATCGTCCCCGCATCCACCGTTTGAACCGGTCTGGCTCTACCGAAGCCCTTGTACCACTGCCCATGATCGTCCAGCAAACACGAGGGCGGACGCGAAACCGGGCAAGGTCAGACCGGCGTCTCCGCCGCCCGATCGAAGGCGTCGAGTTGCTCGCGCATGGCCGCCTCGACGACATCGCGGCGTTCCGGGTGGGTCATCGCGTAGAGCTCGTTCTCGCGGATCGCGTGCAGGGCGCGGCGTCCGACCTCGATGGCGTCGATCACGCGGCCGTCGAGGGCGCCGGGCCGCTCGTACGCCGCGGGTCCGCCGCGCTCGGGCGGGCGGTTGCGGCCCGCCTGCCACATGCGAGTGGCGACGGCGCCGGGGCAGAGCAAGGTGACCCCGATTCCGCTGCCGGCCAGCTCGTTACGCAGATCCCGGGTCATCCCGACAATCGCGAGCTGCGAGGCGCGGTAGGCTGAGATCTCCCAGCCCAGCCCCGAGATCAGCCCCGCGATCGACGAGGCGGTGACGATGTGCGCCTCGCCGCCCCGCTCACCGATCCGGGCGAGCATCCGCGGCACGAAGGCGTTGACCACGTGTACGACGCCGAGGACGTTGACCTCGACGATCCAGCGCCAGTTGTCGAGGCTCGCCGGTCCGAGCCGGGTGGGGCCGACCACGCCGGCGTTGTTGCAGAGCACGTCCACGCCGCCGTAGCGCGCGAAACAGTGCTTCGCCAGCGCCTCGACGGCAGCCGCGTCGCTCACGTCGACGGTCTCGGCGCTCGCCTCGGCGCCCGAGGCGGCGAGCTCGGCCGCCACCGCCCCGGCGGAATCCGCCTCGATGTCGGCGACCACGACACGCATGCCCTCGCCCGCGAGCGCGAGGGCAATCCCGCGGCCGATGCCGCCGCCACCGCCGATGACGAGCGCTGTCCGGCCCGCGAGGCTCTGCACTAGACGGGCGTGTTCGCTGCCTGGTCGAAGGCGTCGAGGAGCTCCTGAGTGCCCGCTTCCACCTGGAACTTTCGCTCCGGGTGCGTGATGGCATAGAGCTCGTTCTCGCGGATCGCGTGCAGCGCGCGCCGTCCCACCTCGAGCGGGCCGATCACGCGCTCGCCCTCGAGGCGGCTCGGCCGCTCCCAGGTCTCCGGCCCGCCGCGCTCGGCCGGCCGGTTGCGCCCGGCCTGCCAGATCCGCGTCTCGACGCCGCCGGGGCAGAGCACCGAGACGCCGATGCCACTACCGGCCAGTTCGTTCCGGAGGTCTCGGCTCATCCCCACGATCGCGAACTTCGAGGCGCGGTAGGCGGTGATCTCCCAACCGTCGCCCGCGATCAGGCCGCCGCCCAGCGACGAGGTGTTGACGATGTGCGCCTCGCCGCCGCTCGCGGCCACCCGGGCGCGCATGCGCGGCACGAAGGTGTTGATCGCATGCACGACGCCGAACAGGTTGACGTCGATGATCCAGCGCCAGCTACCGAGGCTCTCCGGCCCGATCGGCGTCTGGCCGACCACGCCCGCGTTGTTGCAGAGCACGTCGACGCCGCCGTAACGCTCGTCGCAGCGGTCGGCAAGCGCCTCGACGGCTGCGACGTCGCTCACGTCGACTGCCTCGGCGATCGCCTCGGCGCCCGAGGCGACAAGTTCCGCCGCCACCGCCTCGGCGGCGTCGCGCTCGACATCGGCGACCACGACGCGCATGCCCTCGTCGGCCAGCGCGATCGCGATCCCGCGGCCGATGCCGCTGCCGCCGCCGCTGACCAGTGCCACACGCCCGTCCAGATCGCGCATCGTGCACCTCCTCGCGCAGTAGTCGCGGAGGCACTATACGAGCACGAGGGCGCCGGAGCTGCGAACGACAGGGTCGGCGCACGATCGACGGCGGAAGGAGCACGATGACGGCAAGCGATAGCAGCGAGGCGAGTGCCGAGGAGCAGGGCGTCACGATCGAGCGCGTCTTCGACGCCCCGCGCGAGGTCGTCTGGCGGGCCTTCACGGAGCCCGAGCATTTCATGCGCTGGTATGGGCCGCAGGGCGTGGCGATGTCCGCCTGCGAGATCGACTTCCGGGTGGGCGGCCGCCACCTCTTCGGCTTGCGCCTGCCCGACGGTCGGGACTACTGGACCAGCGGCGTCTACCTCGAGATCGTGCCGCTCGAGCGCTTCGTCTGCACCGACACGATGACGGACGAGCACGGCAACAGCGTTGCCCCGGCGCACTACGGCATGGGCGGGGACACCTCGATCGAGACGACGGTCACCGTCTCGCTCGAGGACCTCGGAGACGGCAGGACGATGGTCACGCTGAGCCAGGCGGGGTGGCCGGACCAGAACATGGCCGCTGGCGCCGGCGGTGGCTGGAACCAAGCCTTCGACAAGCTGGCGGAGCTGCTCGCGGCTGCCTGAGGGCGTGGCCCGCTAGCCGCCGCTCCGGACCGCGCGCGCGGCCTCGACCATGTGCTCGAGGGCGGGGACGACCTCCTCGTAGCGGCGGGTCTTGAGGCCGCAGTCGGGGTTCACCCAGAGCAGGTCGGGGTCGAGCACCGTCGCGGCGTCGCGCAGGCTGCTCGCCATCTCCTCGGTCGAGGGCACGCGCGGCGAGTGGATGTCGTAGACGCCGAGGCCGACTTCCTTGTCATAACCGTGGTCACGGAAGGCGTCGAGGCCTTCGGCGTCGGAGCGGGCGTTGAAGAGCAGCATCACGTCGGCCTCCATGTCGGAGACCGCGTCCAGCACGTCGCGCAGCGGCACGTAGCACATGTGCGACTGGATCTGCGTCGAGTCGGCCGCCCCGGCGGTCGCGAGGCGGAAGCAGGGGACCGACCAGCCGAGGTAGGCGGGCCAGTCCGCGCGCCGCAGCGGGACGCCCTCGCGCAGCGCCGGCTCGTCCACCTGGATCACGGCGATGCCCGCCGCCTCGAGGTCGGCGACCTCGTCACGGATGGCGAGCGCGATCTGGCGGCAGGTCTCGCCGCGCGGCTGGTCGTCGCGCACGAACGACCAGTTGAGGATCGTGACCGGCCCGGTGAGCATGCCCTTCACCGGGCGGTCGGTGACCGACTGCGCGTAGGCGGACCAGCGCACGGTCATCGGACCCGGCCGGGCTACGTCGCCGTAGATGATCGGCGGCTTCACGTTGCGCGAGCCGTAGGACTGCACCCAGCCGAAGCGCGTGAAGGCGAACCCGGCGAGCTGCTCGCCGAAGTACTCGACCATGTCGTTGCGCTCGGACTCGCCGTGCACCAGCAGGTCGAGGCCCGTCTCCTCCTGGAGCCGGATCACACGCGTGATCTCGGCCTCGAGGAAGGTCTCGTACTCCGCCTCATCGATCTCGCCGCTGTTGCGGCGGCGGCGGGCGCGGCGGATCTCCGGCGTCTGCGGGAAGGAGCCGATCGTCGTCGTCGGGAACTCGGGCAGCCGCAGCCGCTCGCGCTGGGCGGCCCGGCGCTCCTCGACGCTGCCGTCGCGGCTGTAGTCGGCCTCCGAGGTGGCCGCGACGCGCTCGCGGACGGCGGGGTCGTGCGTGCGCGGCGAGTTGCGCCGCGACTCGAGGGCGGCGCGGTTGGCCGCCAGCTCGTCGGCCGCCGCGTTCGGGTCCTCGAAGGCGCGGGCGAGCGCGGCGACCTCGTCGACCTTCTGGTTGGCGAAGGCGAGCCAGGAGCGCAGCTCGGGGTCGAGCTGCGTCTCGAGGTCGAGCTCGATGGGGACGTGCAGCAGGGAACAGGAGGTGCCCGCGATCACGCGGTCGTTGCCGACGGCCGCGCCCACCTCGCGCAGCGTCGCGAGCGAGGCGTCGAGGTCGTTGATCCAGACGTTGCGGCCGTCGACGACGCCTGCGACAACGTGCTTGCCACCGGGCAGCCCGTGGCGCTGCAGCAGCCCGAGGTTGCGCCCGCCGCGCACGAGGTCGAGACCGATCGCCTCGACCGGCAACCCGACGAGCGCCCCGAACGACTCGTCGACATCGCCGAAGTAGGTCTGCACCAGCAGCTTCGTGCTGCCCGAGGCGGCGGCGAGGCGGTCGTAGGCCGTCGCGAGGGCGGCGAGCTCCTCGGGAGTGCGGTCCTGCACCAGCACGGGCTCGTCGAGCTGGATCCACTGCGCGCCGGCCTCGTGCAGTTGCGCGACGACCTGCTCGTAGACATCGAGCAGCCCGTCGAGCAGCGAGAGCCGGTCGAAGCTCGGATCCTGGTGGCCATCCTCGCCGACGCCCTTGCCGAGCAGCAGCAGCGAGAGCGGCCCGAGCAGCACAGGCACGGTCTCGATGCCCGCCTCGCGCGCCTCGAGGTACTCGTCGAGCGGCTTGCGCGAGGCGAGGCGGAAGCGCGTGTGCGCGCCGAGCTCGGGGACGATGTAGTGGTAGTTCGTGTCGAACCACTTGATCATCTCCATCGCCGTCACGTCGAGGCCCTCGCGCTGGGCGCCGCGCGCCATCGCGAAGTAGGTGTCGGCGTCCACCTCGCCCTCGCCGCTGTCCTCGTAGCGGGGCGGGACCGCGCCGACCATCGCGATCGCGTCGAGCACGTGGTCGTAGTGGGAGAAGGTGTTCGAGGGGATGAGGTCGATGCCCGCCTCGCGCATGCGCCGCCAGCCCTCGAGGCGCAGCGCGCGCCCGGTCTCGGCGAGGGCGTCGAGATCGACCCTGCCGTCCCAGTAGCGCTCGACGGCGCGCTTGAGCTCGCGCCGCGGACCGATGCGCGGGTAGCCGGTGATGGCGGACAGGGTCATGCGAGGCCTCCGGAGCGGCGGAGTAGATCGAGTGGTCAGCCGGATCGTACCGGCCCGCCGTCGGAGAGGCTATCCGCGCGCCCCGGATCGGAGGGCACATCGTGGAGATCGGCGAAGGCGAGCCACGCCTCGCCGCCGTCGGGCGGCGGCGCGAGCCGCACCCCGGCGAGCGTCACGGCGCGTCCGTCCTCGGCGAAGGTGTAGCCCTCGAGGCGTCGCAGCGCCTCGGGCGGTCCCTTGAGCAGCGCGCGGCCCGAGCCGTCGTCGTCGCGTGTCTGCTGCTGCACCCGCACCAGGACGCGCTCCCCTCGCACGCGGACCGGGACCACTCGGTCGATCATGGGGGCAGCGTAGCCCAGACTCGGCACACCAGGCTCGCGGCTGCTGTTACCGGCCGGGGAGTAGCGCCGATGCCCTTCTTCGCCTCCGCCCGCGAGCGCCGTCTCTGGCTCTGGACGCTGGTCATCGTCGTGGCGATCTACGCGACGCTCGGCCTCACGGGCGCGCTCGCCGAGGAGCTGCGCGACCGCGGCCTTTCGACCGCCGGCTTCGTCCTCGCCATGCTCCTCGTCGGCGCGACGGCGCTGACGCAGGGCCTGCGGACGCGCCCGCGCGGTCTCGAGATCGCCGTCGCCCTCGGCGTCGCGGTCGTCTACCTGATGGTGCTCGTACGCATGGCGCTCGAGGAGCGCACGCACCTCATCGAGTACGGCGTGGTGGCCGTGCTCATCCTCGAGGCGCTCACGGAGCGCGCCGACCACGGCCGCCGCGTCCCGCTCCCCGCCGTCCTCGCCATCCTGGCCACGGCGCTCATCGGCCTCGTCGACGAGTGCATCCAGGCCTTCATCCCCAGCCGCGTCTTCGACGTGC
Organism: Dehalococcoidia bacterium; assembly: GCA_965207415.1. GTDB lineage: Bacteria > Chloroflexota > Dehalococcoidia > UBA2979 > UBA2979 > VXMT01. The sequence continues at coordinate 741,513 of CBDBMD010000003.1, read as the reverse complement.
AGGACATCGTCTTCAACACCCTCGCCGCCGTCATGGCAGTCGCCGCGAGCCTCGCGCTGGGGTGGGCGCGGCGGTGGCGGCGGGGGTAGGGGTGCGTAGGCGGAGTCAGTTGCCGGTCGGTGGTTGGCCTTGGGAGCCGCGGAAGACTTCCAGGAGAGCCGCCGGCGGGGGGGCAGAGTCACCCTGGTCTACGAGCCCGGTGACTCCAGGGGCAAAGATGGTCCGAGTCGCCTCGACCAACACGGCGTCGCGGGTCGAACCCTCCGTGGCAGCTGTTGCAAATGTCTCAAAGGTCCGAAGCGCTTTGTCTCGGTGCCGGCTAGTCACGCTCAAGTGCTGCTCAGATCGATACATTCGGAATGCTTGGAAGACCAAGTAGCTCACGAACGACAGGACCAGTGCCTTGAGAAGAATCCACTGCACCACTTGCGGGTCATCGATCTCGTCTCCGACCGGGATACGGATTATCACTATCGCTAGTGCGAACAGCGCGACGAGGAGCACCACGCCAGCAACCAACCACTTCATTGCATGCTTACGGTGATAGGCGGCTTCGTCCTCGAAGACCCTTGAGTACTGTGTCACGCCTGTCCGGCCGGCAGCGGACTGAGCAGCCGTGGCTGCTTCGTTGGCGGTCTCAGCGCTGTTCTCGGCCTGCTGAATTGCGCTGGCGAGACGAGCCTGTTGCCCCTCCAAGGCCTCCGTGGCGCGGGTGTCCCAGCCGGAGACTATCTCGGCCAGGCGGCCCTCGACGTCGCCGAGGCCGCCGGACTCAAGCATCAGATAGCCAGCGAGCGGTACGAAGGCCTCCCGAACGGCGACTACGTTGGCCCGCACGTCCACGATCCGTTGATCGCGCTGGTTCGATGGCTGGTTCACGTTCGGGTCGAAGTCCATTACTGCCGATAGGGCGCCGAGCAAGCTGGAAAGGCTATTCGTGAGCTGGTTGTAGTGCGAGGTGTTCTGCAGAGTGTGGGTCGGAAGATCGCGAATGCTCGCAGCTACCTTCAAGGCTTCCCGGAAGGCTTCGCGTCCCGGCTCAAACGACAGGGAGACGCCGAGCGCCTGCTCACGAACGAGCTGTTCGTCAATGTTGAGGCTCGCGATTCGCTGCGCGAACTCTTCGACGGTCTGTGGATCGCGTTCGGTCGTCATGCTCGGCCCCACCGCGCCTTAGGTCAGTCAGGCTCCCAGGACTTGAACGTGTCGCCGCTTAGTAGCGGCTAACTACAACCCGACGTGGACCCGCAGGACATGCACTTCAGGCAGGTGCCGTTGCGCACCATCATCATCTGGCCGCACTCCGGACACGGGTCGCCCTCGAAGCCGTAGTGGCGCGCCGTCGTCTCCGAGATCGCCGTGGCGGTAGCCGTGGCGCTCGCGCCGGCCGCCGCTCCCGAGGGCGCCTCGGGGGTCGGGTCGGCGACGGGTGATGCGGCGCCGTTGCCCTCGGCGGCGGTGCCGTGGCCGTTCGAGCCGCCCGCGATCGGGGCGAGCACGTACTCGGCCGGGTCGGGCGCGGGCAGCGGAGCCGGCTCCGGCGTCGGCCAGGCGCCCGGCTCGTCCTCGTCCTCGGCGGTCGAGGTGCTGGAGAGGTCGACCGCGCCGAGGTGGGCGAGGTCGCTGCGGCCGAGGTAGCTGACGGCCAGCTCGCGGAAGACGTAGTCGATGATCGAGGTCGCCATGCGGACGCGGTCGTTGCCGGTGACGATGCCGTTCGGCTCGAACTTCGTGAAAAGGAACGAGTCCACGTAGGCGTCGAGCGGCACGCCGTGCTGCAGCCCGATCGAGACGGCGATCGCGAAGCAGTTCATCAGCGAGCGGAACGCCGCCCCGTCCTTGGACATCGAGATGAAGATCTCGCCCAGGCGGGAGTCCTCGAACTCGCCGGTGTGCAGGTAGATCGTGTGTCCGCCGACCTTGGCCTTCTGCGCAAAGCCCGGCCGCCGCGAGGGCAGCGGCTCGCGCTCGCCGCGCTGCAGGCCGACCAGCCGCCGCGCCAGCGCGCGCGCGTCGGCCCGAGGCAGCGTGCTGATCATGCGCTCGACCTCGTCCAGCGCCTGCTTCGGATCGAGCTCCGCCTCCGCGGACTCCTCACCGAGATCGTCGAAGTCCTCGAAGTCCTCGAAGTCGTCCCCGAGCACGGTGGCGGCGAGGGGCTGCGAGAGCTTGGAGCCGTCGCGGTAGAGCGCGAGCGCCTTGAGCATCGAGTCGGCGCCGGCCTCGTAGACGGCGGCGATGTCTGCGACGCCGGCGTCCTCGGGCAGGTTGATCGTCTTGCTGATCGCGCCGGAGAGGAACGGCTGCGCGGCGGCCATGATGCGCACGTGCGCCATCGCCTCGATGTAGCGCGCGCCGTAGCGGCCGCAGCGGTTCGCGCAGTCGAAGACCGCGTAGTCGTCCTCACGCAGGTGCGGGGCGCCCTCGATCGTCATGCGGCCAACGATGTGGTCGTTGGCCTCCTCGATCTGCTCGCGGCTGAAGCCGATCGCCTCCAGCAGGTTCCCGCCGGCCAGTTGCTCGTCGCTGAGGCCGAGCACGTCGCGGCAGAACTCGTCGCCGAGCACGAAGCGGTTGAACGCAAAGGTGATGTCGAACGCCGAGCCGAGCGCCTCGTCGACCTCGTCGAGGGCGCGGCGGGTGAAGCCGTGCTGGGCGAGCGTGTGGCGGTTGATGTGCGGTGCGCCCTCGAGGCGGCCGGTACCCGCGCAGTAGGCGACGATCTCCTCGACCTGCTGGTCGCTGTAGCCGAGCGTGCGCAGCGCGCCGGGCACGGACTGGTTGATGATCCGGAAGTAACCGCCGCCGGCTAGTTTCTTGAACTTCACGAGCGCGAAGTCCGGCTCGACGCCGGTGGTGTCGCAGTCCATCAGCAGGCCGATCGTGCCGGTGGGCGCGATCAGCGTCGTCTGCGCGTTGCGGAAGCCGTGCTCCTCACCGAGGGCGAGCGCGCGGTCCCACGAGGCCTGCGCCGCCTTGAGCAGCGGCCGCGGGCAGTGCCGGGCGTCGAGGCCCATCGGGAGCGTCGTCAGGCCCTCGTAGTCCTCGGCGGCCGTGTCGTAGGCGGCGCGGCGGTGGTTGCGGATCACGCGCAGCATCGCCTCGCGGTTCGGCTCCCAGGCGGGGAAGGGGCCGAGTTCGGCGGCGATCTCGGCCGAGGTGGCGTAGGAGACGCCGGTCAGCAGCGCGCTGAAGCCGCCGGTCTGCGCCAGCGCCTCGGGCGAGTCGTAGGGCACGCCCTGCTGCATGAGCAGCGCGCCGAGGTTGGCGTAGCCGAGGCCGAGCGTGCGGTACTCGTGGGAGAGCTGCGCGATCACGGGGCTCGGGTACTGCGCCATCAGCACCGAGATCTCGAGCACGATCGTCCACAGCCGCGTGGCGTGCTCGAACGCCTCGACGTCCACCTCGCCGCTCTCCTCGTCGTGGAAGCGCAGCAGGTTGAGCGAGGCGAGGTTGCAGGCCGTGTCGTCGAGGAACATGTACTCGGAGCAGGGGTTGGAGCCGCGGATCGGCCCGCCCGCCGGCGAGGTGTGCCACTCGTTGATCGTCGTGTCGTACTGCATGCCCGGGTCGGCCGACTGCCAGGCGGCGCGCGCGATGCGATCCCACAGGTCGCGGGCGCGCACCGTCTTCGCGGGCTCGCCGTCGACGCGGCGATAGAGCGTCCACTCCGCATCCTGCTCGACGGCCTCGAGGAAGTCGGCGCTGACGCGCACGGAGTTGTTGGCGTTCTGGCCGGAGACGGTCTGGTAGGCCTCGCCCTGCCAGTCCGTGTCGAACTCGCTGAAGTCGATCGGCCCCTCGTCCGCCTCGGCGAGCTGCAGCACGCGCTGGACGCAGCCGTCCGGCACGCCGTCGCGGCGGGCGCGCGCGATGGCGCGGCGCAGCGGGCGGTTCCCGGCCGGGTCGAAGCCGGCCTCGGTGGCGGCGAGGACCGCGGCGAGGCGGCGGCGGATCACGCGCGAGCCGGCGACGAGCGCGGCGACCTTCTGCTCCTCGGCCACCTTCCAGTCGATGAACTCCTCGATGTCGGGGTGGTCGACGTCGACGATCACCATCTTGGCGGCGCGGCGGGTGGTGCCGCCGGACTTGATCGCGCCCGCGGCGCGGTCGCCGATCTTGAGAAAGGACATCAGGCCGGAGGACTTGCCCCCGCCGGACAGGAACTCGTTCTCGCCCCGGATCTTCGAGAAGTTGGAGCCGGTGCCGGAGCCGTACTTGAAGATCCGCGCCTCGCGGGTCCAGAGGTCCATGATGCCGCCCTCGTTGACGAGGTCGTCGGCGACGGACTGGATGAAGCAGGCGTGCGGCTGCGGGCGCTCGTAGGCGCTGGTCGACTGGCGCACCGCGCCGAAGTCCGGGTCGAAGTAGGAGTGGCCCTGCGAGGGGCCGGTGATGCCGTAGGCCCAGTGCAGGCCGGTGTTGAACCACTGCGGCGAGTTCGGCGCGGCGCGCTGCGTCGCCATCATCAGCACCAGCTCGTCGTGGAAGGCGCGTGCGTCCTCCTCGCCGTCGAAGTAGCCGTTCTTCCAGCCCCAGTAGGCCCAGGTGCCGGCGAGGCGGCCGAAGACCTGGCGCGCGTCGATCTCGCCGCCGGAGTCGTCGGAGCCCTCGGCGGGCACGGAGCGCCACAGCCACTCGGGCACGCCGTCTTCCTCGACGGCGCTGAGCTCGTCGGCGATGCCGGTCTTGCGGAAGTATTTCTGCGCCATGATGTCGACCGCGACCTGCGACCAGTCGGCGGGCATGCGCACCCCGGACGCCTCGAAGACGACCGAGCCGTCAGGGTTGACGATGCGAGAGTCCCTGGGCGCGAAGGCGATCCCCTCGAGCGGGTCCTGCCCGGCGGTGGTGAAGTGTCGTTCGATGCGCATGATCTACTCCCGCGTAGTGGCCGTAATCGCGGTCGGCGGCACCTCGCCGCCCGCGTCCCCCATACCCCTGGGCCCAGAAAATCACCGCAGGCAGGTGCGTTTCGGCACTGCGCACCTGCATGAGCGGGTGAGCGTCAAGGGACGGCAGATTAGCCTTTTTCGGGGCGTCTTGTCAATGCGAGAACGCGCCTGAGCAATTCGCGTGGACGCCGGCGATTAGCCGCTCCCGACGATCGCCTCGAGGGCGCCGGGATCCTTCGGGATCGCGTCGGAGAGCACGCGGCAGCCGTTGCGCGTGACGAGCACGTCGTCCTCGATACGCACGCCGATGCCGCGCAGCCGGCGCGGGACGCCGCGCAGGCCGGGCGCGAAGTAGAGCCCCGGCTCCACCGTCAGCACCATCCCCGGCCGCAGCACCACCGACTCGCCGTCCTCGCGATAGAGCCCGGCGTCGTGCACGTCCATGCCCAGCCAGTGCGAGGTGCCGTGCATGAAGTAGGGGCGGCTCGCCTCCTGCTTGAGCAGCGTCGGCATCCGGCCTTCGATGACGCCGAGGTCGCGTAACCCCTCGGTGATGACGCGCCGGGCGCGCTCATGTACGTCGTGGAAGCGCACGCCCGGCGCGACCAACTCGGTCGCCTCGCGCTGGGCGGCGAGCACGACCTCGTAGACATCGCGCTGCGCGGCGCGGAAGCGGCCGTTCGCGGGGAAGGTGCGGCTCACGTCCGCGCCGTAGTAGTCCACCTCGGCGCCCACGTCGAGCAGCAGCAGGTCGCCGTTGGCGATCGGCGCACGGTTGTCGGTGTAGTGCAGCGTGCAGGAGTTCACGCCCGCCGCGACGATCGAGGGGAAGCCGTCGCGCGGTGACCCCAGGCGGCGGAACTCGGCCTCGAGGACGGCCTGTACCTCGTACTCGTGCAGGCCGGGGCGGGTCGCGCGCATCGCCGCCTCGATGCCGGCGCCGGTGATGTCGATCGCGCGTTGCAGCGCCGCGATCTCCTCGCGAGTCTTGATCAGGCGCAGCGCGTCGACGAGCGGGGCCGGGTCGATCAGCCGCTCGATCGCTGGCACGCCGCGCTGCGCTCCGGCGCGCCGCCCGGCGACGATGCGGGAGATCAGCCGTTCGAGGCGCTCGTCGCTGCCGAGCGAGAAGGCGACGGTTCGCGCCTCGCCGAGCAGCTTCGGCAGTTGCTCCTCCAGCTCGCCGATCGGGTAGGCGGCGTCCGCGCCGAGCTCCTCGACGGCGCCCTCGACGCCGAGGCGCGGGCCGTCCCAGATGGCGGTCTCGGGGTCGTAGGGGCGCACGAGCAGCACGAACGGCTGCTCGTGGCCGGGGCGGAGCACGGCGACGGCGTCCGGCTCCTCGAGGCCGGTGAGGTAGTAGAAGCTCGAGCGCTGGCGGAAGGGATAGTCGACGTCGCCATTGCGTTGCGCCTCGCGGCCAGCGCCGAAGATCGCGGCGCTGTCGCGCGGCAGGCGGCGCATCAGGCGCGCGCGACGCCTGGCGAAGACGGCCGCCGGGAAGGCGGGCGCGGTCATGACTCTTCGCGCATGGGGACGAGGAAGCGCATGATGGCCAGGCCGACCAGCCCGGCCACGACCGAGGCGATGAAGATGCCGACCTTGGCCTGCGCCAGCAGCGCCGCGTCATCGAAGGACAGCTCGGTCACGAACAGCGCCACGGTGAAACCAATGCCGGCGATCAGGCCGACGCCGGCGACGCCGGGCCAGGTGACGCCGGCGGGCAACTCGGCCCCGAGGCGCACGGCGATCCAGGTGGCCAGTGTCGCGCCGATGGGCTTGCCGAGCAGCAGCCCGAGGCCGACACCCAGCGCGAGCGTCGAGGAAGCGGCTTCCTCGAACACCCCGCCGCGCAGGTCGACGCCCGCGTTGACGAAGGCGAAGAGCGGGACGATGAGGAACGCCGACCAGGGCAGCAGGCGGTGCTCGATGCGGTCGAGGGGCGAGACCGCCTGTTCGCTGAGCTGGCTCAGCGTGAGCAAGGCGCCGACCCGCTCGTGGTGGGCGTCGTCGTCGTCGTCGGGCGCGGACTCGCGGGCGCGGATCCGGCTGAGCAGCGCCTCGGCGAGGTCTGGAAGCGCGGTGCTGCGGTACCACGGCTGCAGCGGCGTCATCAGTCCCAGCGCGACGCCGAGGATGGTCGGGTGGACACCGGACTCGTGCGCCGCCATCCAGGCCGCCAGGCCGACCGCGATGTAGAGCGGCACCAGCTTGATGCCGTTGAAGTTCATCAGCAGCACGAGGGCGAGCAGCGCGACCGTGATGCCGAGTGCCGCGAGGTCGATGTTGTCTGTGTAGAAGATGGCGATGACGGCGATCGCGCCGATGTCGTCCACGATCGCGAGGGCGAGCAGCAGCACCTTCAGCCCCGGAGGAACCCGCGACCCGACGAGCGTGAGGACGCCGACGGCGATGGCGATGTCAGTCGCCATCGGGATCGCCCAGCCCTCCCGGGCGGTGGCGCCCTCGACGATCACGAGAAAGATGAAGACGGGGACGATCATGCCTCCGGCCGCGGCGGCGATCGGCGCCCAGACCTTGCGGCCGCCGGCGAGTTCGCCGGCGACGACCTCGCGCTTGATCTCCATCCCCACGACGAAGAAGAAGATCACCATCAGGCTGTCGTTGACCCAGTGCTTCAGATCGGTGTCGAGGTGGAAGAACCCGACATCCACCGCGATGCGGTAGTGGACGAACTCTCCGTAGAGGTCGGAGAGCGGCGTGTTGGCGGCGATCAGCGCGACCACCACGGCGCTGATGATGGCGATGCCGCTGGCCGCCTCGGTGTGCATGAACTCCTGGAGGGGGCGGACGAGGCGGATGATCCGCGCGCGCCGCTCGGCGCGAGCGTGGTTCAGCGTCGCGTCATCGAGCGGTGTGCTCATGAGCTGGGTATCCCGCGCCGGCAGGCGCTAATCGGCGAGCCGGTAGACGCGCTTGCTGCCGTCGCTGCTGACGACGATGCCGCGCCCGCGCTTGAGCGTGCGCAGCGCCGTGGCGAGGTGTGCGGCCTCGATATCGGGGATGCGCTTCGCCAGGTCGGCTTTGCTCAGGTCCGCGCCCTCAGCGAGGGCTTCGAGGATCTGCTGTTCCAGTTCATGGGCGATGGTCGCCATGCCGGCCTCCCGGACTCGTCGCGCCGTCTGCTCACAGTCTGCCGAGCGCACGCCGCTCGGTCCAGCGCGCGGCGCGGTGGATTCCCGGAGCAGGGTGCTGGCGCCCTCGGGAGGACTCGAACCTCCGCACAGGGATTAGGAATCCCATGCTCTGTCCCCTGAGCTACGAGGGCGCTCCATCCAATCTATGCGGCGACGGCCCCGAACGCACTGCGTCCGTGAACACCGGCCGCAGCAGCGAGGCTAGCCGCCGCGCGAGCGGCGGCGGCGCTCGGCGCGGCTCAGCCGCTGCTGGCGCGGGCGCGCTGCCGAGAGCGGCTGCGAGGGCGCCTCGGGAGCCGTGGCGGCCTGCTCCAGGTAGCGCGCGTGCGGGACCGCGTGGCGCACGAAGGCGTCGCCCCTGGTGCGCTGCTCGCGGTGTGCCCGCTTCGCGTCGTCCCAGAGGCCGTAGTAGTCCAGCTCCCGCCTCGCGACCTCCGGGTCGAGCAGCCCGAGGCCGTCGAGCGTGAAGAACCACAGCTTCATGTCGATCGCGCCGAAGTAGGGGTCGAGGTCCGAGCTGATCGGCGTCTTGTGTCTCCACAGGTCGAGGCGTTCGCGCGCCGAGTCGTTGATGCCGATCGATCGCCAGAACTCGGTGTCGTCGCGGCCGCCCTGGTAGTGCATCACCAGGAAGTCGCGGAAGTCGTCGTACATCCGGCCCATCCGCCGGTTGTAGCGATCGAGGATCGGCTCCGCGTCGAAGTCGAAGTGATCCGTCAGGTACTCCTGCACCAGCACGAGCAACTGCACCAGCGTCCCGTGGATCGAGGTGGACTCGAGCGGTTCGCTGAACGCGCCGGAGAGCCCGACCGCGACGCAGTTCTTGACCCACAGCCGCCGAAAGCGGCCGCTCGCGATGGGGATGTCGCCCCAGGGCTCGATCGCGTGGCCGAGGGCGGCCTCGACCTCGGCCTGCGCCTCGTCCCGGCTGATGAAGTCGTCGCAGTACGCGTAGCCGCAGCCCAGCCGCTCCTGCGTCGGGATCTGCCACAGCCAGCCTGCGGAGAGCGCCCAGGCGTGCGTGTACGAGGGGATCGAGGCGTCCTCCTCGTGCGGCACGGAGAAGGGCAGCGCGCGGTTCACAGGTAGGTGCTCGGCGTAGGAGATCCACTCCTCCTCGTACGCCCCGCCGATGATCAGCTTGCGGAACCCCGAACAGTCGACGAAGAAGTCGCCCTCGATCTCGCGGCCGTCGGCGAGCGTCACGCTGCGCACATGCCCGTTGCCCGGCTCGAGGTTGACCGCCTCGACGGTGCCCTCGACGTGCGTGACGCCCTCGCACTTCGAGCGCAGGTAGGCCCCGACGATGTGCGTGTCGAAATGGTAGGCGTAGTCCCAGGCGCTCTGCTCGGGCTGCCCGGGCGGGCGGCTGTAGGGCGCGAGGTGGTCGAGCATCAGCCGCGAGTTGAGCACGTTCTCCCAGGCCGGTTCGCCCTCGGCGACGGAGGCGGCGAAGAAGTAGGGGAACGTCTCCGGCGGCAGCGCGGGGATGCCGAGCTGGCGGTCGTCGTTGAGTGGGCCGAGGTAGTACGAGCCGTCGCCGGTCCAGTTGCGGTGCAGGATGCCGAGCTTGAACGAGGCCTTCGTCTCGCGCAGGAACTCGCGCTCATTCGAGAGGTTGCGGATGAACGTGGTGAACAGCCCGGTCGTCGCCTCGCCGACGCCGACGATCGGGATGTCGGGCGCCTCGACGAGGACGATCTCGAGGTCGTCGTCGCCGCGCCCGCGCTTCCAGAAGCGCGAGAGGTGGATGACGGAGAGCCAGCCGGCGGTTCCGCCGCCCACGATCACGATCTTCTTGATCTGCGTGTGCATGGGAAGAGTGTAGCGCGGAGGCAGCCTAGCGCTGCGTGCGTGGCTCCAGCCGCACGCCCGCCTCGGAGTCGGGGTCGGCCACGAGCGCCGCCTTGCCGCCGAGCCAGGCGAGGATCGCGTCGCCGGCCAGTGCGCCGCGCCAGCCCTCCAGCAGCGGCAGGGGCGGCGGCGATTCGCGGTCGCCCTCGATCCACCAGCGCACGACCGCCTCGATCTCGCTGCGCGGTCCGAGGAAGCGCGGGGCGATTCCGGCCTCGAGCGCGAGTGCGCGCACGAGCCCGTGCAGCGCCGCGGCCCAGACCTCGCCCGCGGCCGACAGGGGCGCGCGCGAGGGCTCCCGCTCCGGCGGGTTCGCCGCGCCCTCCTCGATCGCCGCCAGCAGCCGCCCGCCGTGGCGTCGCACGACGCCCTCGTCGACGCCGCGGACGGTGCGCAGGCCGTCCTCGCTCGACGGCCCGGTGCGGGCGAGTTCGAGCATCGAGCGGTCGTTGAGCACGCGCGAGGGCGGGCGGTTGCCGCGCAGCGCCTCACGCTCTCGCCAGGCGGCAAGCTCGCGCAGCGCGCCGCGCTCCGGGCCGCTGAGGCGCGCCCAGCCCTTGACGCGGCGGTAGCTCTCGTCGGGCGCGGGCCGCCGCCAGGCGGTGGCCGCGAGCTGCTCGCACTCCTCGATCGCCCATGCCAGCCGTTCCCCGCCGGCGAGGCGGGCGTGCAGCTCGCCCCAGACACGCGCGAGGTAGCGCACGTCGTCGAGGGCGTACGCAAGCTGCTTGCGCGAGAGCGGACGGCGCAGCCACTCCGTGTACTGCGAGCCCTTGTGCAGCCGCACGCCGAGCGTGTTCTGCACAAGCGCCGCATAGCCGATCTGGTCGCCGTACCCAGCGAACGCGGCCGCGATCTGCGTGTCGCGGACCGCGCGGCCCTCCGTCTCGAAGCTGCCCGCGAGGATCGCGAGGTCCGCCTGCGCGGCGTGCACAAGCGTCTCGATCTCCTCATCGCCGACCAGCTCGGCGAAGGGCGTCACATCGACCTCGAGCGGGTCGATGGCAGCGAGTTCGGGGTCGTCGGGGTCGCCCCAGGCGACCTGCACGAGCGCCAGCTCGGGGATGTAGCGGCCCTCGGGGACGAACTCGAGGTCGAAGGCCAGGCTGCCCGCCTCGCGGACGCGCTCGACGATCTCGTCGAGCTCGCGGGCGGTGGTTGCGAGGGAGCCGTCCATGGGCCCCTTCCGGCGGTGGCTGTCCGGCCCTGGAGAGTGGTCGGGCTGGGTGGTGGAGGCGAGGGGATTCGAACCCCTGACCTCGGCATTGCGAACGCCGCGCTCTCCCGACTGAGCTACGCCCCCACGGATTTCGAGTATGGGCCGCCCACCGGCGAGCGGCAAACCGCGCGTGCCGCGCCGAGAGCGTACGCGAACGACTCCGCTCAGCCCTCGAGCAGGCCCGGCAGCGGGTCGATCCGCATCCGGCCCGCGGGCAGATCGACATCGAGGATCACCTCGGGGATGGCGGGGATGAGCAGGTCGCGCGCGCCCTCGCGGCGCACGAGGTAGACATCGTTCGCGCCCGTGCGCAGCACCTCGGCAAGGTCGCCGATCGGCTCGCCGTCGGCGTTGAGGACGGCGAGACCGACGAGGTCGTGGACGTAGTACTCGCCCTCCGGGAGCGCCGGCAGCTCGTCCTCGGCGATCTCGATCAGCGTGTCGCGCAGCACGTCGGCGGCGGTCCTGTCCTCGTAACCCTCGAAGACGATGCAGGGGTAGCCGCGCGGGGTGGCGACGTCGAGGATGCGCCGCGGCTCACCGCGCACGAACACGACGGCGCCAGGCTGGAGGCGCTGCGGGTTCGAAGTGAGGGGCGTCACCTTCACGTGCCCGCGCAGCCCCCAGGTGCTGTTGATGCGCCCGACGGCGATGCGGCCGGGTGCGCCCATGGCCTCGGCGGCGTCGGGCGTGCGATCACGGCGACGGGCTGGGCGGGCGGCGGAGCGGGAGCCGGCGGGGCCGCGCCGCCGGCGCGTCCGCGACGGCCGGGACGGCGAGGGCACGGCGGGCTACTCGATGTTGAGCGAGGTGCGCACGCCGGCGCGGATGCTGGCGACGTGCAGCAGCGAGCGCATCGCGTTCACCACGCGGCCCTCGCGGCCGATGATGCGGCCCTTGTCCTGCTCGGCGCATTCGAGGTGGAAGACGATCTGGTCGCCGCGCTCTTCCGTCTCGACGACGATCTCGTCGGGTCGGGAAGCGAGGCCGCGGGCGAGGTACTCGATCAGTTCTTTCATCGGTGTCGTTTCGCTATGCGTCCTCGGCGGCTGCGGCTGCGGCCGCCTCACGCTCGGCACGGCTCGGTTTGGACAGGCGCTGCCGCGGAGGCTCGTCGATCAGGCCCTCGCGGTGGAGCAGGCGGTGCACGGTCTCGCTCGGCCGCGCGCCCTGGGAGAGCCAGTGGCGCACGCGCTCTTCCTTGAAGACCAGCTCCTTCGGTTCCGAGCGCGGGTTGTAGTGCCCGATGATCTCGACGAAGTCGCCATCGCGCGGCGCGCGCTGGTCGGCCACGACCACGCGGTAGTACGGGGCCTTGGAGCGACCGGTGCGGCGGAGCCGGATACGAAGCACGCGTTGCCTCTCGTTGTCGCCCGCCCTCGCGAGCGCTGCGAGTCAGCCTACCGCGCGCACGCGCTAGCGTCAGCCTTCAGGGCAGCAGGTTGACACGCGACGGGCCGTGGTGGCACGTTGTTGCTACGTACGAGCGGCGCCCGGATGGAGACTCCTCGATGGCGACCACGCCCCGACGACGAACCCCGCGCGAACGCGCCCGCACCGACCGCGAGCGGCCGAGCGACCCTCCGATGCCGGAGCCCGGAACACCGGAGTTCGCTGCCGAGGCGCGTCGCCAGTCGCTGCTGGCGGCGAATAGCCCGCACGCGGAGGAGGACCAGGCCTTCGTCGACTCCATCTCCGAGATGTTCTCCGACTGAGGCGACTGGAGTGCGTCGAGGCGAGATCTGGACCGCTGCGGGCGGTGGGGACTACACCGGGAAGCCTCGCCCCGAGTCGTCCTGCAGGACGACCGCTTCGATGCGATGGACTCGATCACGGTCTGTCCGCTCACCACCGATCCGGATGACTTGCCATTGTTCCGAACCCTGATCGAGCCGGACGCCCGCAACGGCCTCGACGAGGCCTCGAGGATCATGGCTGACAAGATCTCCACGCTGCGGAGGTCACGACTAGGTACAGCCCTGGGCCAGCTCGACGGAGGCGACATGACCCGTCTGAACCGCGCCGTGCTGAACTTCCTCGGACTCGCGGACTGACCGAGGCCGAACCCCGCCCCCTACAGCCCGAGCAATCGCCCGAGGCCGCCCGCGCCCTTGCCCGAGGTCATCGCCACCATCAGCTTCTTCGCCTCGCGGTACTGGTTGAGCAGGCGGTTCACGTCCGCCGGCTGCTTGCCCGAGCCGGCGGCGATGCGGCGGCGGCGCGATCCGTCGATGAGCTCGGGGTGGCGGCGCTCGGCCGGGGTCATCGAGAGGATGATCGCCTCGTTGTGCTTCCAGAAGTCCTCGCCGACGTCCGGGATGGCGAGTTGCTGCTTCATCTGACCGGCCCCGGGCAGCATGTCGAGCAGGCCCGAGATCGGGCCCATCTGCTGCATCTGCTGCATCTGCGTCAGGAAGTCCTCGAGGTCGAACTCGCCGCGCTGCATGCGCCGCGCGACATCCTTCGCGTCGCGCTCGCCGATCGTCTCCTTCGCCTTCTCGACCAGCGACACTACGTCGCCCATGCCGAGAATCCGCGAGGCGAAGCGGTCCGGGTGGAAGGCCTCCAGCGCCTCGAGGCGCTCGCCGGTGGTCAGGAACTTGATCGGCAGGCCGGTCACCTGGCGCACGGAGAGCACGGCCCCGCCGCGCGTGTCCGAGTCGACCTTCGTGACGACGATGCCGGTGCCCTCGACGGCGTCGTCGAAGTCGCGGGCGAGGGTGACCGCCTCCTGGCCGGTCATCGCGTCGACGACGATCAGCACCTCGGTCGGGTCGATCTCGTCGGCGAGGTCCGCCAGCTCGTCGGCGAACTCGTCGTCGAGGGCGACCGCGCCGCGGGTGTCGACGATCATCGCGCCGGCGCCTGAGCGCTTCGCCTCGGCGAGCGCGCGTTTGCCGATCTCCGGGGCGGGCGCCTCGGTTTCCTCGGCGTAGACGGGGACGCCGATCTGGTCGCCGAGGACGCGCAACTGCTCGGAGGCGGCGGCGCGCTGGAAGTCGGTGGCGACGAGCAAGGGTTGCAGGCCGTCCTTCTGGAGGTGCAGCGCGAGCCGCGCCGCGAGGGTCGTCTTGCCCGAGCCCTGCACGCCGCAGACGAGGATCTTGGTCGGCCCGCGCTGCGCGCGCAGCAGCGGCTCGTGACCGCCGCCGAGGATCTCGACCAGCTCGTCGTTGACGGCGCCGATCACCTGCTGGCCGGGGGTGATCGACTGCAGCAGCTCGGCGCCGGAGGTGCGTTCGCGCACCCGCGCGACGAAGTCGCGCACGACCTGGAAGTTGACGTCCGCCTCGAGCAGCGCGATGCGCACCTCGCGCAGCGCCGTATCGAGGTCGTCCTCGGTAATCCGCCCACGGCTCCCGAGGCGGCCGAACGTGGCCTGGAGCCGTTCGCTCAGTGTTTCCAGCATGGGGGGAGTGTAGCAGTGGGTGCTACGAGCGCATGCGGTCCAGCCGCCGCAGTAGGCTAACCAAGTCTTCAGGAATCTCGCTCTTGCGCATTTCCGAGACGATCGTCCTAGGTGTGACTGTCACCTGGTAGTGCTTCTGTAGATGAGCGTTCAAGAGGCGTAGGACGCTCTTGCCCGGGACGATGGCGAGACGAGCATCGAGTGTCTCCCAGGACTCATCGAACCAGGCTATGACATCGGCGCTGATAGTTGCGATACTCTTCCCTGACCCTGCCCTCCGATGGTGCTCGACTGTCCGCTCGATGTGCTGCGCCTGAACATCGCCCTTGATGCCTTGGGTCACTCGATCGAGGATTTGGTCCGCAGGCTCTGCTGGTAATCCTGCTGTTGATCCACCTCGGCGCGCGCGCTCCGCTAGTGCCGCCGAGATTGCTCGATCGAGTACGACGGGCAAGAGCAAGTAGTTCTCGATTTCTTTGCGCTCATGGATGTGGGTGACCGTCATCTCGCCGGACAGTGCCTCCCTTAGCCCGCGTATCTCGCCGGGTGGCCTGTAGTCGCGGTCCAGGATCACTGCGAATCGGACTCCCTCCCCGAGCGCAGCGGTGATACCGCTGGCCTTGGCAAGGATCTGCGCGGGAGGCGGAGAACCGCCTAGGGGGATTGGCGTGATGCCGCTAGCCGTGGCCAACCCGCGTAGGTCGAAGCTCTCCGCGAACATCTGAACCAGTTTGAAGTCTTCGCCCTCAACAAGAGCTACGCGCTTGGTTCTGGCAACGCTGGTCAGCACATCGTTCCGAGCTGATCCAACGAGGCTAAGCGCTTGGGTGGTAGCGACGTCACCACGGATTCGTTTTGCCGACTGGCTCGATTTCTCAATCAGCAGGATGTCAGAGGGGTCGGCTTCCTGAATCATGTCGGACGAGTGCGTCGCTATGAGGACGTCTGGCCCCGAATCCCTCAGGATCGATAGCAGCATCCGCTGTAGCTGAGGGTGCAGATAGATCTCCGGCTCGTCGATCACGATGACGCTTGCGCCTTCCGCACGGATGATGTGTGTTAGAAGCTGGCACCAGATCTGGAAGCCAACGCCGACCCAATAGAGTTCCCGTTGGATCCGGTCTTGGCCCTCTACGCAGAACATGACCGCGTGCGCCTCCAGTCCACCAGAAACCTCTGGCAGAAGGATGTCCATGTCCGGCCACGTCCCACGGATAAGGTCGCGGAAGGATCCAAAGCCATCCGGATGTTGTAGCCAATAGTTGCGGAAGTTCCTTGAAGCACGGTGCGTCGCGAGGTTTCGTTGAACAGTTGCAGACCGTACAAGTTGTTCTTCGTGCTCGACCGGCCCTAGTACTGGCACCGTGCTTACGTTGAGAGGGAACTCGCGCCTGAAGTCGGCGGGGCCGCGGATGGGCCTGCCCTCATGTTCCGTGAGCATCACGCATTCGCCGGACGGCGCGAAGTACAGGATTAGTTGCGCCCCGTTCGACAGCTCGAACGTCGCGGTGGTATCGGTGTCTGCGTAGTCGGTGTGGACATTCTCGATGGAGATTGGGATCGCTTCAGATGCGACAGGGTATCCCGAGACCTGCCCTTGCGGTCCAGCGACCTGCTCAGGACGCCGTGTATGCGCTCGCTGTAGGCCAGCAGCCAAGACGCGGAGGGCGCCCACGACCGTCGACTTTCCGGCGTTGTTCGGCCCGACGAGCACGTTCATGTGATTCAGCGACAGCGAAAACCGGCGCAACGCCTTGAAGTTGCGGAATCGGATACGCGTGATGCTGACTCTGGGTGGCACGCCGACGCACTCCTAAGAACAGAGGTTCGACTATACCACTCCCGCGCGATTGTGGCGTAGCCGCCTACTCCAACCCGCGCTCCGCGAGGAGCGCGCAGAGGTCGGCGAGGCGGCACGAGTAGCCGTACTCGTTGTCGTACCAGGCCATCGTCTTCGCCATCCGGCCGCCGTCCACGACCATCGTCGCCGGCAGGTCGAAGATCGAGGATCCGGGGTGGCTCTTGAAGTCGGTCGAGACCAGCTCCTCGGGCTCGGCGTAGAGGATGCCCTTCATCGGACCGTCCGCCGCCGCCTGGAACGCCGCGTTGATCTCCTCGGCCGAGGCCGACTTCGCGAGGTCTGTCGCCAAGTCCACCACGGAGACGGTCGGCGTCGGCACGCGGTAGGCGATACCGGTCAGCTTGCCCTTGAGGTCAGGGACGATCTGCGCCACCGCGCCCGCCGCGCCCGTTGAGGTCGGGACGATGTTGAGGCCGGCCGCCCGCGCGCGCCGCAGGTCGCTGTGCTTCGAGTCGACGAGGTTCTGGTCGCGCGTGTAGGCGTGGATCGTCGTCATCATCCCGCGCTCGATGCCGAACGTGTCGTGCAGCACCTTGACCACCGGCACCACGCAGTTGGTCGTGCAGGAACCGGCGCTGATCACGTGGTGGCGCGCCGGGTCGTACTCGTCCTGGTTCACGCCGAGGATGACCATCCAGTCCTCGTCCTTGCCCGGCGCCGAGATGATCACCTTGCGCACCGAGTCGCGCAGGTGCTGGCCCGCCGCCTCGCGGCTGCGGAACGCGCCGGTCGACTCGACCACCACGTCGACGCCGACGGCGCCCCAGTCGATCTGCGTGGGGTCGTCTTCCGCGAAGACATGCACCTCGTGATCCTCGATGCGGAAGCAGTCGGCGCCGTCGCTGACCTCGGCCGGGAAGCGGCCGTAGTCCGAGTCGTAGCGGAGCAGGTGCGTGTGCATCTCGACCGGGGTGCGGCCGTTGATCGCGACGACGTCGAAGGTGTCGCGGTGGCGCTCCCACCAGGCGCGCATGAACTGGCGTCCGGTGCGCCCGAAGCCGTTGATGCCGACTCGGAGCTTCGAGGTGGTCATGCGGTCATCCTCTCGCGGCCCGGGGAGAGGGGAGCGACGGCCTCATCCCGATTCTACCGCTTCGGCCCGTTGCCGCGAGGGCAGACGGTTGCCGGACCCGGCGGATCAGGCGCATCAGAGCAGGATCCGCTTCGGCGCGTCGCCGGGGCGGCGGCGGAAGTTGTCGATCAGGTGGCGTCGCCTGCCCTCGGCGTCCGTGTGCTCCTCGAGGCGGCAACGGTCGCCCGCGGAGAGCAGGCGCTCGGACGCGCGGACGTGCGCGACGGCCTCGTCGCGCAGCTCCTGGGCGGCGGGGAAGTGGTCGCGGGCGTGCAGCGCGAGGTGCAGCTGGCTGGCATCGACCTGCACCAGCCAGCCGAGCAGCAACTGCGCCCAGCCGTGGTGAAACGCCTCGTCGGCGAAGACGAGCGGGTAGCGCTGCCGGCCGGCGTCCGCCGCCGTGAACAGCGCCGTCGGGCCGAAGTTGGGCCTCCCGAGGTCGCCCGCGGCGCGGTAGATCGGGCGCAGCGCGTCGTCGCGGGCGATCGCCTCGCCGCCGAAGAAGTGGCCGAGGCCGACCTCCTCGGCGCGCGCGTCCTCGTTGCGCTCGTAGGCGGCGACCGCCCACTGAGCGAAGGCGTCGGGCTCCTCGTGGAGCGCGGCCTGCGCGGCGACGTGCTCGATCGCCTGGCGGACCAGCGGGGCGGCGCTCTGGTAGGCGCCGCGCCGGACGAGCGCGACGGCATCCGAGGCGCTGAGCAGCGCGCGGCTCCAGAGACTGGCGAGCGCCGCCATCGCCATCGTGCGCGCGCGCGGCGTGTAGCCGCTCGCGGCGACGCGCACCTGCAGGTCGAACCCGGCCTCGAGGGCCTGCAACTCCTCGCCGAGCAGGAAGCCGGTCTGCCGCCAGGCGTCCGCCGCCGCCGCCGAAAGCCCGTCGGGCTTGCCGGGCAGCGTCCAGCCCTCGGGCACGCGCATCCCGGACACCCGCTGCGGCGGGTCGAGGGCGCGCAGATCGCCGTTGGTGGTCATCTGGACGCCATCAGGCGCGCGGGAAGGCGTCGCGGCCCGCGTAGCGGGCGTCGGCACCGAGGATCTCCTCGATGCGCAGCAGTTCGTTGTACTTCGCAGTGCGGTCGGAACGGGCCGGCGCGCCGGTCTTGATCTGGCCCGCGCCCGTCGCGACGGCGAGGTGGGCGATCGTCGCGTCCTCGGTCTCGCCCGAGCGGTGCGAGATTACAGCGGCGAAGCCCGCCTCGTGGGCGAGGCGGATCGCGTCGAGCGTCTCGCTGAGGGTGCCGATCTGGTTGAGCTTGACGAGGATCGCGTTCGCCGCGCGCTCGTCGATGCCGCGCTGCAGACGCTCGAGGTTCGTCACGAACAGGTCGTCGCCGACGAGCTGGACGCGCTCGCCCGTGCGCGCGGTCAGCGCCGACCAGCCGGCCCAGTCGTCCTCGGCCATGCCGTCCTCGATCGAGACGATCGGGTAGTCGGCGACCCACTCCGCCCAGAGCTCGGCGAGCCCGCCGCTGTCGAGCGTGCGGCCCTCGCGCGTGAGGACGTAGCTGCCGCCCTCGCCTTCGCCTTCGTAGAGCTCGGTGACGGCGGGATCGAGGGCGATCGCGACCTCCTCGCCGGGGACGCGACCGGCGGCTGCGATGGCGTCCATGAGCAGGTCCAGCGCCTCGCGGTTCGCGCCGAGCCGGGGCGCGAAGCCGCCCTCGTCGCCGACGGTCGTGCCGTAGCCGCGAGCGGCAAGCAGGTCGCGCAGCGCGTGGTAGATCTCCGAGGTCCAGCGCAGGCCCTCACGGAAGCTCTCCGCGCCGAGCGGGACGACCATGAACTCCTGGAAGTCGGTCGAGCCCGCGGCGTGCGCGCCACCGTTGAGCAGGTTCGCCATCGGCACGGGCAGCGTCTCCTCGGTACTGCCGTAGAGGTTGCCGAGGTGACGGAACAGCGGGAGGCCGAGGATCCCCGTGGCGGCATGGGCCGCGGCGAGCGAGACGCCGAGGATCGCGTTCGCCCCGAGCGCGCCCTTGTTGGGGCTGCCGTCGGCTGCGATCAGCGCCTCGTCCACGGCTCGCTGGTCGCCGGCGTCGAGGCCCATCACCGCGTCGGCGAGCGGGCCGTTGACGTTGGCGACGGCCCGCTCGACCCCGCGGCCGCGGTAGCGGTCCGGGTCGCCGTCGCGCAATTCGACGGCCTCGTGCGCGCCGGTGCTGGCGCCGCTGGGCACGATCGCCCTCCCGAACGCGCCGCCGGTGAGTACCACGTCGGCCTCGACGGTGGGGTTGCCGCGTGAGTCGAGCACCTCGCGCGCGGCGACGTGCTCGATCGCTCGCGCCGCCCGGTCGCTCGGATCGCTGGCGCTCACGCCGTGCCTCTCGAGGCCGCGCTCAGCGGGCGCGGGGGTGGACCTGCTCGTAGACCTCGCGCAGGTGGCCGTCCGCGAGCTGGGTGTAGATCTGCGTCGTGGAGACGTTGGCGTGGCCGAGCAGTTCCTGCACGTCGCGCACGGAGGCGCCGCCGCGCAGCATGTGCGTGGCGAATGAGTGGCGCAGCGTGTGCGGGGTGACGTGCGCGTCGATGCCGGCCTTGCTTGCGTAGCCCTTGAGGATCAGCCAGAAGCCCTGGCGGGTCAGCCGCTCGCCGCGGCGGTTCACGAACAGCGCCAACTGAGGGCGGTTCTTCAGCAGCTTCGGACGGCCCTCGTCGAGGTAGCGCTCGACGGCCTCGAGGGCGCGTTCGTAGACCGGGATCGTGCGCTCCTTCTCGCCCTTGCCGATGCAGCGCACCCAACCGGGGCGCGGCTCCATGTGCACGCTCTCGACGTTGACGGACACCAGCTCCGTCACGCGCATGCCGGTCGCGTACATCAGCTCCAGCATCGCGGCGTCGCGGATCGCCTCGGGTGTGTCGGCCGCCGAGGGCTGGCGGAGGAGGGTGTCGACCTCCTGCGTGGTCAGGGGCTTCGGCACCGGCTTCGGCGCGCGCGGCGAGTCGATCGCCGCGGTCGGGTTGGCCGCGAGGTCGCCGTGGTCCAGCAGGAAGCCGCAGAACGACTTCAGCGCGGCGACCTTGCGCGCGATCGTCGAGGGCGCGTAGGAGCGCTCGCCGAGCCAACCGATGTAGGCCGTGACCAGATCGCGGTCGATGCAGGCGGGGGTCAGGTCGGCCTCGCTGCCGTCCTGCTCGCCGGCGAAACCGACGAAGCCACTGAGGTCATTGCGGTAGGCGTCGATGGTGTTTCGGGATGCCCCGCGTTCGGCGGACATGTAGTGCAGGAACGACTGGACTCGGTCTTGCACAGGGCGTTCTCGCGTCCTTTCGCCCTCGTCCGCGGACCCCCGATCGGGAGCCGGGCGGGCGGCGGCGGGGTCGCGCCAGTATAGGGGATGAGGATCGGCGTGCGCGCGTAAGTCGACAGAAGATACGCCGAATCACTCACCATGCGCCCTGCTCCGGGAACGCCTCGTCGCCGATCAGCGGGACGAAGCGGCAGCCGCCGAGCGAGCGCTGGCGCACCTTCCCGCAGAGCTTCGTGACGACCAGCAACTCCTGCCCCTCGCGATCACCGACCGGGATCACCAGCCGCCCGCCCTCGGCGAGTTGTGCGACCAGCCCGGGAGGCAGCGAGGGCGCGGCGGCAGTCACGAGGATCGCGTCGAACGGTGCCTCCTCGGGCGCGCCCAGCCGCTCGTCGGCGGCCAGGCAGCGCACGTTGCGGAGCCCCAGGTGCTCGAGCCGTCGAGCCGCCGCGACCCGCAGATCCTCGATGCGCTCGACCGCGACGACCTCGCTCGCGAGGTGCGCGAGGACCGCCGCCTGGTAGCCCGAGCCCGCCCCCACCTCGAGCACGCGCTCGCCGCCTTCCGGTCCGGCGAGGGCGGCCGCCTCCGTCATCAGGCCAACGATCAGCGGCTGCGAGATGGTCTGGTCGTGGCCGATCGGGAGTGCGCTGTCCTCGTAGGCGAAGCCGCGCAGCTCGGAGGGCACGAACTCATGGCGGGGCACCGAGCGCATCGCATCCAGGACACGCCGGTCGCGGACCTCACGGGCGACGAACCGCACCATCTCCTCGCGTGCCTCGGCGCGCGTCCGGGCGGTGCCCCGCTTCGCGCCGTTGCGCCGATCGGAGCGCTTGCGCTTGAGTCGGCGGAACATGTGGCGGCGGCCCTGCTGCGCGCTACAGCGAGCGTTTGACGGCTTCGGCGAGGCGGCGGCTGACGCCCTGCGTGCCCGCGATCTCCTCGATCGAGGCGGCGCGCAGCGCCTTCACCGAGCCGAACTTTCGCAGCAGCGCGCGCTTGCGCTTCGGCCCGATGCCCGGCACGGCGTCGAGGGCGGACTGGCGGACGCGCTTGCCCCGGACGGTGCGGTGGTAGGTGACCGCGAAGCGATGCGCCTCGTCGCGGACGCGCTGCAGCAGGTAGAGCGCCTGCGAGGTGCGCGGCAGGCGCACCGGCTCGGCGAGGTCGGCGACGTAGATCTCCTCCTCGCGCTTGGCCAGCCCGCAGGCCGGTACGTCGCCGAGCCCGAAGTCGCGCAGCACGTCGAGCGCCGCACCGAGTTGCCCCCGCCCGCCGTCGATGACGACGAGGCCGGGCAGCCTGTCCCACGGCGCCTCGGGCGCGTCCGGCTCGTCCGCCGCCTCGCCGTCGGTCTCGCGCTCCTCCCCGAGGCGCTCGGCGAGGCGCTTGAAGCGGCGAGTCAGCACCTCGCGCATCGAGGCGAAGTCGTCCTGGCCCTCGACGCTGCGGATGCGGAAGCGGCGGTACTGGTCGTTGCGCGGGCGGCCGTCCTCGAACACCACCATCGAGGCCACTGTATCGCTGCCCTGGATCGTCGAGATGTCGTAGCACTCGATGCGTTGCGGGCGCTCCGGCAGGTCGAGCTCGTCCTGCAGCGTGGAGAGCGCGGCGGCCGTCTTGTCGCGGTCGGCGAGCCAGCGCACGCGGTGCATCGCGAGCGCCTCGCGGGCGTTCTCCTCGGCGGTGGCGACGAGGGCGCGCAGCTCGCCGCGCTCCGGCACGGCGATCTCGACCGCGCCGCCGCGCTTGGCGCGCAGCGCCTCGCGCAACTGCTCGCGGTCCGCCGGCGCCTGCGAGAGCAGCACGCTGCGCGGCACGTACGTCGCCGACTCGTAGAACTGCGCGAGGAAGGCGCCCAGCACCTCGGCGTCGCTGGCGTCGGGCGCCTCGCGAGCGCCGTCGAGCATGAACGAGTCGGTGTCGGCGACGACGGTGCCGCGCACGAAGAAGACCTGCACGCAGGCCTCGTCGTCGCTGCGCGCGAGCGCGAAGACGTCGGCGTCGAGGGAGGTGGTGGTGGCCATGCGCTGGCGCTCGGTGACGCGGCGGATCGCCTCGGCCTGGTCGCGCAGGCGGGCGGCGCGCTCGAAGTCGAGGCCGTCGGCGGCCTCGTGCATCTGCTGCTCGACGTGGCGCAGCACGTCGCTGCTGCGGCCCTCGAGGAAGAGCAGCGTCTGGTCGATGACCTCGCGGTACTCCTCGGGCGTGCAGTAGGCGGTGCAGGGGGCGATGCAGCGCTTGATGTAGTAGTCGAGGCAGGGCCGGGGGTCGGTGCCCGTGATTGTCTTGGTGCAGGAGCGCCAGGGAAAGAGCTTCTTCACCACGTCGAGCGTGCGCCGCACCGAGCCCGCCGAGGCGTACGGCCCGAAGTAGCGCGCGCCGTCCTGCTCGACGCGGCGGGTGATGGTGACGCGCGGCCAGTCCTCCTGCACGTCAACCTTGAGATAGGGGTAGTG
Organism: Dehalococcoidia bacterium; assembly: GCA_965207415.1. GTDB lineage: Bacteria > Chloroflexota > Dehalococcoidia > UBA2979 > UBA2979 > VXMT01. Next base: position 718,338 of record CBDBMD010000003.1, on the reverse strand, counting down.
CTTGTCGTCCTTGAGGCGGACGTTGTAGACGGGCTGGTGGCGTTTGACGAGGGTGGCCTCCAGCAGCAGCGCCTCCGCCTCGTTGCTGGTGACGACGTGGTCGAGGGTGTCGATCTGCTCGACGAGCGCGTGGATGCGGCGCTCCATGCTGCGGCCGGAGCCGAAGTAGGAGCGCACGCGGGAGCGCAGCCGGCGGGCCTTGCCGATGTAGAGCACCTGCCCGCAGGCGTCCTTCATCAGGTAGACGCCCGGACGCTCGGGAAGCGCCCTCGCCTGCTCGAGGACAGCGGACTCGGTCATGCAATCCAGTGTAGCGCCGCGCGTGTCGGTGCTGGCGGTGTCCGGTGACCCTGAGGTCGCGGCGCTGTCCCGCCCCGCTACGTCGCGTCCTCCGTGTAGGCGGTGCCGATGGTCGAGTCTGCCTCAGGGCGTTGGTACTCCGCCTCGCTGAAGCCGAGGAGGCCGCAGAGCCCTGCGTGGTATCCTCCAGCGAAGTCACGCAACATCGCCGGGGGCGTGGGGATGCCGAAGCAGTACAGGTTGCCGTACACGCTGAGAGCGCCATCCGAGGAGACAGAGGACATGTACCTCGCGGAAGTTCCCGTGCTCCCGGGCTGCCGGGCGTGGGGGGCGACCGCCGAGGAGGCCCTGTTCAACCTCGAGGGTGTGGCGGCAGACTTCATCGCATCCTGCAAGCGCCACGGCGATGAGCTTCCCGCCGCCATCGCGGCTGCCGGGGAGTTCACAGTCGCCGTGTGAGGTACCGCGAGCTCACTCGCAAGTTGAGGGCGCTCGGCTGCGAATTCGACCGCCAGTCACGGGGCTCTCACGAAATCTGGCGCAATCCCGCCAACGGCGCGCGGACCACTGTCCCGAATTGGGGCGGCAAGGATCTCCGAACCGGAACGATCCGAGCGATCGTACGAGACCTTCGTGTGGACGCGAGCGCCTTCGACCGGGCCTGATTGCGCCCGGCGCCCCATTGATGTCGCACGATCGAGGAGCCTGCGAGGTGGCGCGGGCCTTGGTGTCGAGGTGCTTACGGCGCTCCGCCGCCAGCCCCACCCGCTACGTCGCGTCCTCCGTGTAGACCGTGCCGATGACGCCGTCCGCCTCGAGGCGCTGGTACTCCGCCTCGCTGAGGCCGAGCAGGCCGCAGAGCAGCTCGTGGTTTTGCTGGCCAAGGGTGGGGGCGGGGCCGCGCACGGGGCTCAGCGGCTGCTCGGAGAAGCGAGCCAGCGGGCCGGGGTAGAGGTGCGTGCCGGCCTCGGGGTGGGTGATCGGCTCGAAGAAGCCGCGCGCCTGCAACTGCGGGTCGCCGTGCATCAGGGTCTGGCGGTTGACCATCGCCGCGGGCACGCCCGCGCTCTGGAGCAGCAGCATCAGCGCGCGCGCCGTGTGCTGCCGCGTCCACGCCTCGATGCGCGGTTCCAGCTCGTCCTGGTTCCGATAGCGCGACACCACGTCGGCGTAGCGCTCGTCCGAGGCCAGCTCGGTCTCGCCCATCGCCTCGCAGAGCGCCGCCCAGGCGCGGTCGCTCGGGACGGCGAGCGCGACATAAGGGAGCAGGTCATGCTCCACGCCCGGCTCCTCGGCGGTCGGGAAAATGCCGTACGGGGCCATCGAGGGGTGGCGGTTGCCCCAGTGCTCCTGCAGCCGCCCGTTCAGCTCGTGGTCCATCCAGGCGTGCGAGACGTGGTGCATCACCGCTTCGGACTGCGCCAGCTCGACGAGCCGGCCCTCGCCGGTGCGCTCGCGCTGGTAGAGCGCGGTCTGCAGGGCGAAGGCCATGTGCGCGCCGGCGTTGGGGTCCGCGTGGTAGGTGGGCGGCGTCTGCGAGGGGTCGGAGTCGCGGTAGCCGCGGATCAGGGTATGCCCCGCGAGTGCCTCCATCGCCGCGCCGAAGCCCTTGAAATCGCGATAGGGGCCGCTGAGGCCGAAGCCGGGGAAGCGGATCATGATCAGCTGCGGGTTGACCTCGGACAGCGTCGGCCAGTCGATGCCGAGGCTCGCGACGACGCCCTCCGCGTTGTTCTCGATGAAGGCGTCGGAGTGGCGGACGAGCTCGAGGAACAGCTCGTGCCCGCGCTCGCTGTGGAGGTCCAGCGTGACGCTCTTGTGGGCGCGCTTCCCGTAGTTGAAGAAGGTGTAGCGGTTCCAGAACCCCTCGCTCGTGTCGCGGTTTGCGAGGCCCGCGCCCGTGTTGCCCTCGCGCTGCAGCTCCGAGATGTGACGGTAGAAGGTGCGCGTCGGGTTGAGGTGCTGGATCGACTCGACCTCGATCACTTCCGCGCCGAGGTCGGCGAGGATCATCGAGCCGAACGGTCCCGCCCAGACGATCGCCTGCGCGAGCACGCGCACGCCCTCCAGCGGCAGCCCGGCGGACGGCTGTGCGGCCATCAGACGATGTTCCGCTGGCGCAGCTGCACGATCTGCTGGCGGCTGTAGCCGAGCCCGCTGAGCACCTCGACGGTGTGTTCGCCGAGCAGCGGCGCGCGACGCAGCTGCACGGGCGTGCCGTGCAGCGTGAAGGGCGGGCCGAAGTACTCGAGGGATCCGGCGGCGGGGTGGTCGAGGCTCTGGAAGTAGCCGCGCCCGCGCACGTGGGGGTCGCTGCGCAGGTCTTCCATCGTGTAGATCGCCGTCGCGCCCAGGCCGTGGGCCTGTGCCTCGATCATCGCCTCGCGCTTGGTCTTCGAGAGCACCCAGGGCAGGAACAGCTCGTCGACCTTCGGGGCGAGTGCGGGGTCGTCGAGGTGGTCCACGTACTCGGGGTCGTCGATCAGGTCGGGGCGCCCGAGGAGCCGGCAGAGCCGGTCCCACCAGCGGATCGAGGCGTTGATATGCACGTAGCCGTCCTTGCACGGGTAGGGCCCGCTCGGCAGCGACACGCTGGCGGGTGAGGCGATCCCGTGGCCGAGCGCGCCGGTGTACTGCGTCGAGAGCAGGTTGGTGCCGCCCCGATCCATCGAGCCCGCCAGCACCTCCATCAGCGAGACATCGGCACGCTCGCCGTGGCCGCTGCGCCGCCCTCCGTTGAAGGCGCCGAAGGCATAGGCCGCCACGACGCCGCCGGCGAGGAAGAGCGGGGCGTAGATGCCAAGCTTGACCGGCTCGCGGCCCTCCATCAGCGTGATCGAGAGCACCCCGCCCATTGCATAGGCGAGCATGTCGTCCGCCGCAAAGTCGCGGTACGGCCCGTCCTGCCCGAAGTTGGAGATGCGCACCAGCGAGAGCGCGGGATTGGCCTCGCGCAGCGCCGGGTCGCCGATGCCGAGCCGCTCGATCGTGCCCGGCCGGAAGCTCTCGACGGCGAGATCGGCTTGCTCGGCGAGGCGCAGCAGGATCGCGCGGCCGCTCGCCGTCTTGAGGTTGAGCGTGATGCTGCGCTTGCCGGTGTTCAGTTCCAGGAACATGCCGCTGCGCTCGCGGTGCGGCTCGTCGCCGGGGAAGGGCCCGAAGCGCCGCGCGATGTCGCCGCGCCCCGGATGCTCGATCTTCGTGACCTCCGCGCCGTAGTCCGCGAACAGCTTCGTGGCGTAGGGGCCGGTGATTCCCTGGCTGAGGTCGAGGATGCGCAGGCCCTCGAGGGGTCCGGGCTCGGCGGGCGAGGCAGCGCTGGCTTCTGTGGACACGGGCGCCTCCGGAGACGGGCGCAGCGATTCTGGCGGATCGCGCGGCGATCCTCAAAGCGCGCGCCCGCCCACACCCGGTGGGTGCGGCTGCACTGAACGCCTGTATCGTGGCCGCGAGGGGGCTTGCGATGTCCGATGCGAGCGGCCGCATGGTCGTGCTCAGCGGGGCGACCTCCGGTATCGGCAAGGCAGCAGCGCACGCGCTGGCTGCCGGAGGCGCGCGCCTCACGCTCGTCGGCCGCAACGAGGCGCTGCTGGCCGAACTGGCGGCCGAGCTGGGCGAGGCGACCGACTGGGTGGTCGCCGACCTCGCCAGCCTCGAGGAGACGCGGCGCGCGGCGGCCGAGATTCGCGAACGCCACGACCGCATCGACGTGCTGATCAACAACGCCGGTGGCTTCTTCTCCAGGCGGGGGGAGAGCGCCGAGGGCCTCGAGTTGTCCCTCGCGCTCAACCACCTCTCGCCGTTCGTGCTCACCGCGGAGTTGCTGCCGCTGCTGCGTGCAGCGGCCGGGGACGACCGCGAGTTCGGCGCGCGCATCGTCAACGTGGCCTCGATCGCGCACCGTTCCGGCGTGCGGTGGGACGACCTCGCCGGCGAGCGCCGCTACGGGATGATGCGCGCCTACGGCCAGGCCAAGGCGCTGATGATCATGACCACGAACGAGCTCGCGAGGCGCCTCGACGGCTCCGGCGTGACTGCGAACAGTGTCCACCCGGGCTTCGTGCGCACCGGCATCGCCGGGAAGTCCGGCCACCGCCTCATGGGCATCGGGTTCGCCCTCGTCGCCCGCTGGATGCTCATATCGCCGGAGCGGGGAGCCTCGCACGTGGTGCGCCTCGCGATCTCCGACGAGGTTGCCGGCGTCAGCGGAACCTACTGGAGCAAGAACCGCATCGAGGAGCCCGCCGGGGACGCGGCCGACCGTGCCGCGCAGGAGCGCGCCTGGCAGCTGAGCGAGCAGCTTGCGGGGCTGAGCGCGGCGGACTGAAGGGCGGCGCTGGCTACGCCTCGGAGACGGGCCGTATCTCGCGCAGCGGGGCGATGGCGGCGATCACGGCGGCGAGGGCGGCGATGCAGCCGGCGTAGACGACCACGCCGTGGAAGTCCCAGGCCGTGTTGATCGCCCCGGCGACGACGGGCGAGATCGCGCCGACGATTGCGCCCCCGGTGAACAGCATCGCGACCGCCGAGCCCTCGCTGCCGCCCTGCACGGACTCCATGGCGGCGGCCATCATGATCGAGTTCACGGAAAACAGCACGATGCCGAGCAGCGCGAGCGTGATCGTCAGCGACCAGCCGCTGTCCGCCCAGAGGAAGGCGAAGGTCAGCATCGACATGGTGATCAGCCCGAACATGATCACCGGCCGCCGCCCGATCCGGTCGGAGACCGCGCCCATGACCGGCCCGGCGAGGATGCCGAGCAGCGTGAGCAGTCCGAGGTGCGCGCCGACCACGACATCGGAGTAGTCGAGGTCCTCGGCCATGTAGAGCACGAGGAAGGCCGCGAAGGCGTTGTGCGCCATCCCGCGCAGCGCCGTTACGGAGACGAGCGCGATCACGGTCGGGTTACGGAACAGCGGTCGCGCCGAGCCGAGATACTCGCGCAGGCGCACTCGCGCCTGGGCGCCGGCGCCCGCGGACTTGAAGCGGATCAGGATCACCACGCCGGTGACCACGGCGGGACCAACGTGCAGCAGCGCCACGGTGCGCCAGCTCAGCCCGCCCCACTCGAGGCCCACGAGGCTCACCCCGCCGAGCAGGATGCCGATTATGAACGGCGCGGAGGAGTCGCCGATCGAGCCGCCGGAGCGGTGCGCGGCGATTGCGAAGGCGCGCCGCTGCGGGTAGCGCACCGCCAGCTCGGTAAAGGCGGGCGCGTGCCACATCGAGGTTCCAGCCCCGCAGACGGCGACCGCGATCAGGATCAGCCAGTAATTGGAGGCAAGCCCGATCGCCGCGTAGCCGAGGGCGAGACAGGTCATGCTCCCGGTGAGCATGAGCGCGATACGGCTGCGGAACATGTCCGTGAGCACGCCGGCCGGGATGTTCATCGCGCCCATCGCCGCCGCGCGCGCGCCGATGATCCCACCGGCCGCTACGTCGCTGAGCAGCAGCGCCTCCTTGATGTGCGGGAGCAGCAGCAGCAGCGTCTGCTGGTAGAAGTGCTTCACGCCATGGCCGGCGGAGAGGCCCACCATGAGCCGCATGCTCTCGTGGCTCTGCGGGGGCGACCCGGCGCTGCCGGCGTCGGACGCGGGCGCCTCCGTCGGGACTGAGCTTGCGGCGGTGGTCATGGCGCAAGGGTAACGCGAGGAGCGCGAGAGTGCCGTTCGGGCGGTGAGGCGGGAGCAGCGGTATGGCGCGCCCGGAAGGATTCGAACCTTCGGCCTCAGCCTCCGCAGGGCTGCGCTCTATCCCCTGAGCTACGGGCGCGTGCGGACCAGTATGCGGTATTCCCGGGTTATGGTGCCGAAGGTGAGATTTGAACTCACACGGGGTTAAACCCCACTGCGCCCTGAACGCAGCGCGTCTGCCGTTCCGCCACTTCGGCACGATCTGCAAGGACCGCTTGCCGCCGGGGCGGGCTCGCGGTCCACGACAGGTTCATTATACTGCACGGACTCCCAGACACTTCCCACGTTGGGGATTGGAACATGTCCATGCGCTTCATCAGGTCCGGCTGGCTTGCCGCCCTCGCCGTGACGATTGCCGTCCTCGCGTTCGCCGCCGCCTGCGGCGGTGACGACGAGCCCGACCCGACGCCGACGGCGGCCCCGACGGTGGCGGCGACACCCGCGCCGACTCCGACGCCCACCCCACCACCGCCTACTCCGACACCGACTCCGACTCCCACCCCGACGCCCGCGGCGACGGCGACGCCTGCCGAGGCTGCCCCGCCGTCAGCGACCCAGCCCGCCCAGGGCGTCAACGAGCTGGTGATCACCCCGGCAACCACCGGCAAGGACCTCATGGACAGCGTCTCCGAGGCCGAGCAGGCCTGTGTCCGCGAGGCCTTCGGTGACCTCATCTATGACGTCATTCTCGCCACGCCGATCCTGCTGGCCGCCCAGCAGGCCGAGGCCGGGGCACCGCTCTTCGGCTGCCTCGAGGTCGAGAACGTCGTGACGCTCGGCATCAAGTTCATCTCGGCCCAGGCCGGCGGATGGAGCGACGACACGGTCGCCTGCATGATCCAGGCCGGCATCGACGACCCGGCTGCGATCATGATCGGGCTGGGCGTGCCCACCGACGAGGGGGCCGGCGGGGCGGCGGCACAACCGACCGTCCTGGCGTTATACGACTGCATGAGCGTGCAGGAGAAGGTCGACTACCTCCTGTCGTTCCAGGAGGTGATCGACGCTCTGACGACCGCCGAGCACGATCTGATCGGCGCGATTCCCGAGGCGGACGTCACCTGCATCCGCGACGCGCTCAGCGACGATGAGTACCAGACACTCCTCGCCGGCACAGTCCACGAGGCCTTCGATGTCTCGGATGCGGTGGCCGATTGCCTGTCGGACGAGGCGTACGTCCAGTCGTTCGTTCAGATCACCGAGACGACGGGCGGCCCGCTGACCGACGAGACCAAGGCCTGCCTCGCCGATTTCGCACGGGAACACCCCCACTACACGGCGCTGATCAACGCGCACGCGTACGACCCGTCGACGACCGACCCGGCGGAACTCGCCGAGATCGCCGGCGACGGCACCAAGACCTGGGAGTGCATGACCGCCGAGGAACTCGCCCGCTCGCAGGAGACGGGGTTCAGCGCGCTGGGGCAGTAGCGCCCCGCAGCTCCGCCCGAAACCGACGCGGCCGCATCCTGCGGGGTGCGGCCGCCCGGCATCCCGGCGCGATCGCGAGGGCGTCACAGCCCTGGACCGCCGTCACGGTCATCGCTGGTCGCCGACCTCCGCGCGGCGGCGATGCTGCGCGACTTGAGCGCATGCGACATAGTCTCGCCGTACACTGCGGGGCGATTGCGTAGGAGTTCCGGGGCGAGTCATGGACAACGCACTCGGCGCGCTGAGCCGACTGGTCACGGCCCGCCCGTGGATCACGATCGCCGTCCTCGTCGTCATCACCGTTCTGCTCGCCGCCGGGTCGGGGCGGCGCGCGGCGCCGCCGGACACCGAGGCGACGCTCCCGCAGGGGAGTGCGGTCGCCCAGGCCCTGGCAGAGATCGATGAGCTGTTCGGGGAGGCCGGCGACGTCCGGATTGCAACGCTCCTCTTCCGTGGGGACGCGTTGACGCCCGACGGGCTCGCTCAGATGGCCTCCCTGCTCGACGAGATCGTCGGCGCCCCGGGGGTCGGGGAATTGCTCGTCCCCGCCAACTCGATCATTTCACCGGCTCAGCTGATGCAGGCCGCCCTCCAGGTGGATGGCTTCGAGTCGGTCACGCAGGCGCAGATCGATGCGGTGCGCGACGCCCCCGGGATTGGCGACCTTCTCGCCGTGATGACCGGGACCGACTCCGACGGTACGCCGATCGCGACCGCCGGCATCCGCCTGATCGACACGTCCGACGAGCGAGTCGAGGACGCCGAACGGACGATCAGCGAACTTGCCGCGGGGAGCGAGGGTTCGCTGCGTGTGAGCAGCATCTCGTTCGTGGTCATCGAGGACGAGTTCCGGCGGGCCACGGAGACGGCCATGCTGCCCCTGATCGGGCTGGCGTTGCTGTTGATTGCGGGGCTGCTCCTGCTCTTCATGCGCGCCCTTTCGGACCTGCTGCTCACCCTCGGAGGTCTGCTCGTCGCGCTGATCTGGATTGGTGGGGCAGAGGGCTGGCTCGGGCCAAACGGGCTCGGCCTGACCGGTCCCCCGAACGCGCTCACCTCGATGGTGCCGATCATCATGATCGGCCTCACGGTGGACTACGCGATCCAGACGGTCTCGCACTACCGCGAGCAGCGCGCGGCGGGTGAGCCCGTCGCGGCCGCCGCACGAATCGGACTGGTAAACGTGAGCGTCCCGCTCATGCTGGCTGCCGTGACGACGATCGTGAGCCTGCTGGTGGGCCTGTTCTCGCCGGTCGAGATCGTTGGCGACTTCGGGATCATCGCGGGCCTGGGCGTGGGCATGAGCCTGATCGTGATGCTGATGCTGATTCCCGCCGGCCGGACGATCATCGACCGGCGGCGCGAGGCGCGCGGAACGTTGCAACCGCCTCGCCTGATCTCGCAGGCGTTCCCCGGCGTCGAGCGGCTGGCGGAGTGGCTGGGGAGGAAGCTCACCCACAGGCCCGCCCCCTACATCGCCGTCGTGGTAGTGGTGACGATGGGCCTCGGGTACGCAGCGACGGGTCTTCACTCGGAATACAGCATCCGCGACCTGCTGCCCGAGGTGGGAGCGTGCTGACGGACCTGGACACGCTGGACGCAGCCGTCGGCGGCTCGACAGAGGTGGCCAGCGTGCTCCTGAAGGCGGAGGCCACGGAGACCCGCACGCTCCTCAACATGAAAGATCTCCGGGTCGCCTTCGAGGACGGATCGAGTCGCCCGGGTGCGGGCGCGGGTCCGCTTCAGACCTCGTACGAGTTGCTGATCCGGGATTGGGTCCACGACAGCGGCGAGCCCGGCGACAAGTACGACCCGGAACTCGCGGCGCTCTTCCGGGAAGCCTCAGCGGACGTGGAACTCGATCCGGTGCTGATGCAGGAGTTGCTCGACAGGCTCGGGGCGCGGGATCCCGCCCTCGCGCACAGTCTGGTCAACGACCCGAATGGCATCGACACCATGCTGGTGCAGTTCCCTGCCTACACGGGTGATCCCGCGGCATCGCGGAGGCTCCAGCAGGATATCGAGGAGCTGTGGCGGGGCGATGACTCCGGCATCACGGCGACATCGGAGACCATCATCTCGTTCGCGGTGACGGATGCGGTCCGGGACCGGCAGACGGACTCGGTCAGCACCACTGTCGTCGTCGCCCTCAGCGTGCTCGCCATCTTCTTCTGGGTCACGGTGCGCCAGCCGGGGCTGGCGGTGATCGCGGTCGTGCCGACCGCGCTCGTCCTCGTCTCGGTGCTGGGCACGATGGCGCTGCTGGACATCCCGTACACCATCGTCACGTCGATCATCACGGCGCTCTCGATCGGGATCGGGGTCGACTACACGATCCACATGATCCATCGCTACCGCGAGGAGTTCACGCGTGTGCGGGATCCGGAGCGGGCGGCGGTCCGGACGCTCGGAGCCACCGGCTCGGCGCTGTTGGGCTCCGCGATGACGACCGGCCTCGGCATCGGCGTGCTGGCGGCCTCGCCGCTGGCCGCCTTCCAGCAGTTCGGCATCACGGCGGCGATCACCATCGCCTACTCGCTGATCGTCGCCGTGCTGGTCGTGCCGCCCGCGATGACGGTCTGGGGCGCCTACCGCAACATGCGGCTGCGCTCGATGGTGCAGCGCACCTGGGAAGAGCTCGACGAGGCGATCGAGGGTATCCACCGGAGCCACGGTCAGGAGCCGGACGAGGCCTGAGCCACGCGGCTCCCGCGCAGGCTCGGCCCTCGGCGCAAGCATCTACCGAAGGCGAATGTCGCACGCGAGGGCGACCGCGTCATGGTCGCCCTCGCGCGTGGACGGGACGGCGTCGTCGCTGCGCCCCCGGGCGTCGCGGGATCTACATGGCGTCGTCCGGCGTGAACTCGCTCCGGCCCCGGTACATGCCGAGCCCGACGACGAACAGGCAGACCGACCCGACCATTAACACAACGTTGTTGATCAGCAGATGCAGTACGAGGTCCGTGTCGGGGACGAACAGGGCGTAGATGAAGTTCAGGAACCCCAGGACTCCGATCAGGACGAGGCCGTAGCAGGCCGCCTTGAACACGTCCATCCCGTCGAATCGCGGTGCGAGACCGAGCCCGGTGAGGGCCGACCCGAACGGGTAGATGGTGATGAAACCGAGGACGAGCCCGGACGTCTCCACGTGACCGGCGAGCGCCGCGCTCTCGAAGAACTCCTGCAGGTTGGCGGCGTCTGCGATTTCGGCGCGCTGCGTCAGGTGGATCACCATGTGCCGCTTCGCCAGCGAGAGAATGAAGAGGCCCCACCCGAACAGGCTGAGGATGATCCCGAACCGAAGCCCGGGACCCTGGAAGCCCTCGCCGCCGCGCGCGAGGCCGAAGAGCGCGAGCAGCCCGTAGCCGTGGAGCAGCATCCCCAGGATCACCATGAGCGTCGTGAGGTGGCCGAGGCCCGGGTTCGCGGCAAGCGCCTCGATCGCACCCTCGAAGTCCGTCTGGTCGACAGTATCGACGATTGGTCCACCGGGAAAGATGAACGATCCGACCATCGCGAGCACCACGCCCACGAGGAGCGCGAGACCTGCGAGTCTGGTTGGTGCCATTGCCATGCGGGTACCCCCTCTGCAGCGCCTGGAACCTAACGAGCGGGCTTCGTGGGGAGGCTCGTCGGGCGCATAGTAATGCAACTTGATACGGGGTGTCGTGCCAGCTGTCCGCTGGGTACCGAAGGAGAGCCGAAGCTGCCGTGTCCGTTGCCCTCGAGGGCCGGACCATCGCAGCGGAACCGTGCGGGGCCGGGTATCCGCCCGAGAGTGTTCCGGTGACGTTTCGGCGCCGTGGGGCCAACTTTGGCGCTCCACCGAGGGGGCGGGATCCGACGGGACCTACATGGGCGGCACGTTGAGGGCTCTCGCGAACGCACCGCTGACGGCGCCGACCAGTGCGCCGACCACGACTCCGATGATCGCGCCGGGCACGGTTGCCAGTGCCCCTCCGATCATGCCGCCGAGGATGGCTCCTAGTGCGGCTCCGAGCCTGGCGTCGCCCGCGTTGGCATGCTTCAGCAAGAGGCTCTCCCCCGCCCAACGATATCCCAGGCCGCGTGCGTCCTCCATCAGAGCGGAACGCGGTGCCATCACGTGCGCTGGCACGAGGCCGGGCGTTCGCACGGTGCAATGGACCGACGTCCCACCGATCTCCAGTACGGCGTCGGCAGGGCAGGTGCGCGACTGTGTCGGAGTGGTGGGCGGTACTGGACTTGAACCAGTGACCTCTCGCGTGTGAAGCGAGCGCTCGTACCAACTGAGCTAACCGCCCGGCGTGTCGATCAGCCTACCCACGCCGCTGTCGCGCAGCAACCGCCGTGGCTCAGCGCTCCGGAACGCCCTCGCGGTTGCCCGGCGGCGCGCAGCCGTGCTACAAACCGCGAGGCTCGCGACAGAGTCGCGGGAGTCTTGCCGACGGATGCCGGAGGGGGCGTACATGCCGCAGTACCACGGGCTCGAAGTCTTCATTCCCGAGAACGACCGACCCCACATCGAGTACTTCGAGCAGGCGGCGTCCGGTGCACTGCACCTGCAGCACTGCGCCGAGTGCGACCTGATGCGCTACCCGCCCAGCCCGATGTGCTCGGAGTGCGGCACGACGGACTACGACTGGATGCCGGTTTCCGGCAGGGGCACCATCCACTCCTACTACTTCGTCCCGCACGCCGTGAACCCGGCCTTCCGCGACTGGACCCCGTACCCCGTCATCCTCGTAGAGATCGACGAGCAGCGCGGGCAGCCGACGGCCGACCGCGCCGTCCGCATCATCAGCAACTGCATCGACGCGGACGATGGCCCCGAGCTGGAGGCCAACGTCGCCATCGGCAAGCGCGTCGAGGTGACGATGATCGACATGGGCGACGGCATGGCCCTGCCGCAGTTCCGTCTGTCCGACGAGGACCCGGAGCACGAGACCTGGCAGTTCCCCGAGGACGCCTAGCCCCTCGAGGACGCACGGGACTCCGGTCCACTGACGACCAGGCCCGGGCAAGCGCCCGGGCCTCGTTGTGTCCGAGGGCGACGCCAGGCCGAGGCCGGCGGGCGTCTGACGGGCGCAGTCGTTACGATAGCCGACGGTCCGCTGCGCAGCGGCCGCCCAGGAGCAGGGCAGCGAGGGAAGGGTGTGGCTGATGGCCACGGGAGTCGAGTCGCTGGACAGCTTTGGCGCGCGAGCGAGCTTCGAGGCCGCCGGCGCTACGCACACCATCTACCGCCTCGACCGCGCCGCCGAGGCGCTCGGCTGCGACCTCGCGCGGCTGCCCTTCACGCTGCGCATCCTGCTCGAGAACCTGCTGCGCGGCGAGGACGGCTCCGCCGTCACGGCGGACTCGATTCGCGCGCTCGGCGCCTGGCAGGCGCAGGCCGCGCCCGCCGACGAGGTCGCCTTCCGTCCCGCCCGCGTGCTGCTCCAGGACTTCACCGGCGTCCCCGCCATCGTCGACCTCGCCGCGATGCGTGACGCGATGGCCGATCTCGGCGGCGATCCCTCGAGGATCAACCCGCAGCAGCCGGTCGACCTCGTGATCGACCACTCCGTGCAGGTCGACGAGTTTGGCGCCGAGGGCGCCTTCCTGCTCAACGTCACGCGCGAGTTCGAGCGCAACGGCGAGCGCTACCAGTTCCTGCGCTGGGGCCAGCAAGCGTTCGAGGGCTTCCGCGTGGTTCCGCCCGGTACCGGCATCGTGCACCAGGTGAATCTCGAGTACCTCGCCCCGGTCGTCTTTACCGCCGGTGGCGCGGCCTACCCCGACACGCTTGTCGGGACCGACTCGCATACGACGATGATCAACGGGCTTGGCGTGGTCGGCTGGGGCGTCGGCGGCATCGAGGCCGAGGCGGCCATGCTCGGGCAGCCGGTCTCGATGCTGATCCCGCAGGTCTTCGGCGTGCGGCTGACCGGGCGGCTCCCCGAGGGCGCGACCGGCACGGACCTGGTGCTGCGCGTCGTCGAGCTGCTGCGCGAGCGCAACGTCGTCGGCAAGTTCGTCGAGTTCTTCGGGCCCGGCCTCGACGGGCTCTCGCTGGCCGCCCGCGCCACGATCGCCAACATGTGCCCCGAGTACGGCGCGACCGTCGGCTTCTTCCCCGTCGACGCCGAGACGCTCAACTACCTGCGCTTCACCGGCCGCTCGGACGACGAGGTCGCCCTCGTCGAGGCCTACTGCCGCGAGCAGCAGCTGTTCCGCACCGACGAGACGCCCGACCCCGAGTACAGCGACCTGCTGGAGGTCGAGCTCGGCTCGATCGAGCCGAGCCTGGCCGGGCCGAAGCGCCCGCAGGACCGCATCGCGCTCCACGAGGCGCAGTCCTCGTCGCGCGCGACGATCGCCGAGGAGATCGCGGACGGCGCCAGCGCGACACCGATTGAGGTCGCGGCCAACGGACACTCCTACGAGCTCTCGAACGGGTCGGTCGTCATCGCGGCGATCACCAGCTGCACGAACACCTCCAACCCCGAGGTGATGGTCGCCGCGGGCCTGCTCGCGAAGAAGGCGGTGGAGCGCGGGTTGAGCACGCCGCCCTGGGTGAAGACCAGCCTCGCGCCCGGCTCGCGCGTGGTCACCGAGTACCTCGACGAGGCCGGCCTGAGCGAGTACCTGGACGCACTCGGCTTCAACCTCGTGGGCTACGGCTGCACCACCTGCATCGGCAACTCCGGCCCGCTGCCGGAGGCGGTCTCGCAGGCCGTCGACGGCGGCCCGCTGGCCGTCGCCGCCGTGCTCTCCGGCAACCGCAACTTCGAGGCGCGGATCAGCAACCAGGTGCGCTCCAACTACCTCGCCTCGCCGCCGCTTGTCGTCGCCTACGCCCTCGCCGGGCACATGGACGTCGACCTCGCGACCGAGCCGATCGGCACGAACGCGGAGGGCGAGCCCGTCCACCTGCGCGAGATCTGGCCGAGCGAGCAGGAAGTGGCCGAGGTGATCCAATCCTCGATCCGCTCGTCGATGTTCCGCGAGCGCTACGCCGATGTCTTCACGGGCGACGAGCAGTGGGCCGCCCTCGACTCAGGCGACGGAAAGCGCTTCGGCTGGGACGAGGACTCGACCTACGTGCGCCACGCTCCATACTTCCAAGACCTGAAGCGTGAGCCGACGCCGCCGCGGAACATCGAGGCCGCACGCGTCCTCGCGATGCTCGGCGACTCGGTGACGACGGACCACATCTCGCCCGCGGGTGCGATCGCCCCGGACAGCCCGGCCGGCGCCTACCTCAGCGAGCGCGAGGTTCCGCGCCGCGACTTCAACTCCTACGGATCGCGACGCGGCAACCACGAGGTGATGGTGCGCGGCGCCTTCGCCAACGTGCGGCTGCGCAACGCCCTCGTCGAGCGCGAGGGCGGCTGGACGCGCCACCTCCCCGACGGCGAGGAGCTGCCGATCTACGCCGCCGCCGAGCGCTATCGCGCCGAGGGCGTCCCGCTGATCGTGCTGGCCGGCCGGGAGTACGGGTCGGGGTCCTCGCGCGACTGGGCGGCGAAGGGGCCGGCGCTGCTCGGCGTGCGCGCCGCCATCGCCGAGTCGTTCGAGCGCATCCACCGCAGCAACCTGATCGGCATGGGCATCCTCCCGCTCGAGTACCCGGCGGGCGAATCGGCCGCCTCGCTCGGCCTCACCGGCGAGGAGTCGTTCGACATCAGCGGCATCGAGGGAGGCGTCGACCCGCGCCAGGACGTCGCCGTGCGCGCCGTCGCCGCCGACGGCCGCGAGGTCGCCTTCACCGCCCGCTGCCGCGTCGACACGCCCGTGGAGGCTGAGTACTACCGCCACGGCGGCATCCTGCAGTACGTGCTGCGGGGGCTGCTGGAGGAGTAGGGCCTACTCGCCTCCGTCCGATGCCTGCTCGCCCAGCTCCGTCACCATGAAGTCGCGCACGAGCGGGAAGACCGGGCGCTGCCAGTTGCCGCGCAGGTCCTCCCAGACGGCGCGGACCATGAAGGCGAAGACGTAGCCCTCGCTGGAGCCGTCCTCCGGGCGGAGGTACCCCGCCGAGACGCGGTAGGCGACCGGCACTTCCGAGGTCCAGAAGCCCGCCTTCTGCCCGAACACGTAACCCTCGATGCCGAAGTCGGGCGGGAACGGCCAGGCGAAGGCGCCCAGGACGGGCCGCGTGGCGAGGTCGAGCAGGTAGGCCGTCAGCTCCTCGTTGAGCTGCTCCCCGCGCACAAGCGAGACCCAGACGCGCGCGAGGTCCTCGGGCGTGAAGTTCGCATAGCGCCAGCTGTGCTCGATCTCCGAGTCCCCGGAGACGCCCGCCCGCTCCAGCACGGCCGCGATCTGCTCGGCCGTCACCTTGCCGTTGATCCGGTCGGCGTGCGCATCGAGGGAGAGCGAGAGCACGACTTCGATGTCGCCCTGCAGCTCCCCCTCGAACTCGAGCAGGCCGTCCTGCACGGCGCGCAGCGCGGCGATCACAACCATGATCTTGCCGGCCGAGGCCGGGTACTGGCTGTGGCCCGGATTGACGTGGAACGCGCGGTCGCAGTCGAGGTCGACGAAGGCGAAGCCCCAGCCTCCGGTGTACCCCTCCATCTCCCCTTCGATGGCCTCGCCGAGGAGCGCGCTCCGCTCCTCCAACCCCTCGCACCGGGCCGGGCGCGGATCCGGCGTTGGCGTCGGGGGAGGTGTCGCGGTGGGCGTCGGGCTTGGTGAGGGCGTCACGGTCGGTGTCGCCGTCGGCGTGGGTGAGGGCGTTGGGCTCGGGGAGGGCGTCACTGGCGGCGCGGTCGCCGTCGACGCGGAGCTGGGTGTGGGTGTCGCGGTCGGTGGCGGCGTCGGGCTGGGCGAGGGCGCGACAGCGGGCGCCGGGGTGGTGGCCGGCACGGCCGTGGCGGGCGGTGCGCCGGCCTCGGGCTGCGAGTCGCCGCAGCCGAGGGCGAGGCTGGCGAGGAGCGTGACGGCGAGCAGGAGCGAGCCGGGCAGCAGCCGCATCAACGCCCCTCGTGCGTATCGCGCGATGGTCCAGTGTATGCAGGACGTACGCGGGAACGGGAGGGTTCCCGCTCGCAGCGATGTCGCGCCGGGCACGCGCGTCGCCCCGGTCCCGTGCCCTCAGGAGGAGCGGCTGGCAGCCATTCGATCCGCCTCGGCGAGCCAGCGCTCGCGCTCCGGAGGCGGGCGGACCATCAGGAACATCACCGAGCCGAGGGCAGCGACGATCGCGAGCACGATGAACCCCAGGCGGTAGCTGCCGGTCTGGTCGTACATCACGCCGGCGAAGATCGGCCCGATGATCATCCCGAGCATGATCACCAGCGACGAGAAGCCCATGATCGTCCCGAAGCGCCTCGGGCCGAAGTAGTCGGCGCGGAGCCCCATCATCAGCGGCCCGCGCGAGCCCCAGGCGACGCCGTTGATCACCACCGCGACGTAGATCAGCGGCAGCCCCTCGGCGAGCCCGAGCAGCAGCATCGCGCTGGCATGACCGAGCAGGGCGAGGATCACGAACGGGCGCTTCGGCACGCGGTCGCCAAACAGCGTCGCGAGGAGCTGACCCGCGATCTGGCCGACCGTCTGGATCGTGATCGCCAGCGCCGCGAGCCCGAGCGCGAAGCCGAGATCCTCGTGGATGTAGATCACGAGATGCACCATCAGCGACCCGATTACGAGCAGCGCTGAGGCCTGGCCGAGCGCGAGGAACCAGAACGCCGAGGTGGTGAGCGCCTCGCGCGCCGTCATCGACCACTCGATCTGCTGGTCCGGTTCGCCGGCCATGGCCGAGCTCGATTTGACGCCGTCGGGGAGCCAGCCGTAGGGCTCCGGGCGGTGCCGCACGACGGCCGCGATCGGCAGACCGACGACGAGCGCGACGATGCCCGAGGCGAAGGCGGCGTCGCGCCAGCCGATGCCCTCGATCAGCAACGCCATCGGTGTGGCCGTGAGGCCGCCGACGGCGAAGCCCATCGTCAGCACGCCGGTGGCCAGCACCCGGCGCTTGCGGAACCAGTTGACGATCGCGACCAACACCGAGAGGAAGCTCCCGAGTGAAGAGCCGATCGCGATCATCGTGAACGAGACGTAGAAGAGCGGCAGCGACTCGACCCGGCTGAGCAGCATGAACCCGGCCGCGAAGATCACCAGGCCGATGATCATCACCTTGCGCGGCCCGTAGGTGTCGATCACCCAGCCCTGGATTGGACCGAGCACCCCGCTCTCGATGCGCTGCGCGGCGAAGGCGAACGAGAAGGTCGTGCGGCTCCAGCCGAAGTCGGCCTGCATCAGCGCCACGTACGTGCCGAACGAGTGGAACATCAGCACGCCGAACATCAACTGCGACATGAAGCCAGCCGCGGCGATGTACCAGCCGTAGAAGATCTTCGGCCGACGGGCGCTCCAGGCCGTCACGCTGCGCCCCTCACGACGCAGCGAACTCCCTGCAGCGGATCGCGCGCTCGAGGTCGTCGTTGGCCTCGCGCAGCGAGCGGGCGAGCAGTGGCAGCCCGTCCCCGATCTCCTCGATCAGCTCGCGTGAGCGGTCGAGCACGGCGTGCTCGATGCGGAAGTGGGGGAAGAGGTTCGCGAACCAGGCGCGCGTGAACTCGTTCTGGCGCTCCGCGAACACCTCGGGCGCGCGCTTGAAGAACTCCCACGCCCACGGGTCCAGCAGCTCGCGCTGGACGTTCCAGTGGAAGCCGCTCATCGCCGCGGCAGTGAGGTGCAGCGAACCGTAGCCCTCGCCGTGGATGCGCTCCCAGGCCTCCGCCTTCGCCTCCGCCGTGGGCGTCGCCACGGCCGCGCGGATCGCCGCGCGCTCGCCGCGGTCCGAGGGGTCGCGTTCGCGCTCCGCCTCGACGCGCGCGTCCGCGCCCTCGATGCCGTGCGCGACGGCGCGGGCGGCGATGTCCCAGCGCATCTCCTGGTCGATTGCCAGCCCGGGCGCGCTCAGCTCGCCGTCCGCGAGGCGGATCGCCCGCTCGATGTCCTCCTGCGTGATCGAGACGCCGATCAGCGTGCGCGCCCAGATGATTCGCAGGTCGTTGCTCGCCGCGTCCGCGGGCAGGGCCTGCAACGCCTCCCAGCAGACCTCGGCGAAGCGCTGCGCCTGCTCATCCCGTTGATCCGCCGGCACGTAGCGCGCGATTGCGGCGACCGCCGTCTGCAGAGCGCTCTCGATCAGCTCGGTGTCGGCCTCGTTCGTCAGCTTCGAGGCGACGAGCGGCAGGTAGTCGGTCGAGCGCAGCTGCTGGTCGCGCACCATGTTCCACAGCGACTGCCCGATGAGCTGCCGCAGCAGCGGGTCGCCGACCCGCTCGAGGTGGTCCGAGACGTAGTCGAGCGAGCGGTCGTCGAGGGCGACCTTCACGAAGGCGTGGTCGTTGTGGTTCGGCATCACGAGCTGCGGAGCGGCGCGTCCCGCGGCCTCCTCGACGACCGTCGAGGCACCTTCGACCGAGACCGCGAGGGCCTCGATCGTCGGTCCGCTGGCTCCGTCGTCGCCGGCGCCGACGAGGGCGAGATCGAGCTGGTGCGGGCGCAGGGTCGGGTAGTCCTCGGGTGCGGTCTGGGCGATCGAGAGGCTTGCGAGGCTGCCATCCTCAACGTCCCAGCTGGCGGCGATGGTGTTGAGCGAGGCGGTCTCCAGCCAGAGCGCCGCCCAGCCGTGCAGGTCGCGCCCGGCGCCCTCGCCGATCGCGTCGAGGAACTCGGCGAGCGTCGTGTTGCCGAAGGCGTGGCGGCGGAAGTAGCTGCGCATGCCCTCGCGGAAGCCGTCCATGCCGACGGCGGCGACGAGCTGCTTGAGGACGGCGGCGCCCTTGCCGTAGGTGATGCCGTCGAAGTTGAGGAAGGTCTCGTCGGTGTCGCGCACCTGCCCGGCGATCGGGTGGGTGGTGACGAGCTGGTCCTGGCGGTAGGCCCAGGCCTTCATCCCGGAGTTGAACGCCTGCCAGGCCGTGCCGAAGCGCGTCGCCTCGACCAGCGCCAGGTAGGCCATGTAGGTCGCGAAGCTCTCGTTGAGCCAGAGGTCGTTCCACCAGCGCATGGTCACGAGGTTGCCGAACCACATGTGCGCCATCTCGTGCAGCAGCACCTCGGCGCGCCCGAGCCGCTGGTTATCGGTCGGCGGGTCGCGGAAGACCATCCGCTCCGAGTGCGTGACCGCGCCGATGTTCTCCATGGCCCCGAAGTTGAACTCCGGCACGAAGATCTGGTCGTACTTGCCGAACGGGTAGGCGTAGTCGAAGAACTCGCCGAAGAAGTCGAGGCCCTGCTTCGTCACCTCGAACAGCTCGTCCTCATCGAGGTGCCGCACGAGCGAGCGGCGGCAGTAGAAGCCGAGCGGGACGCCCCGATGCTCGTCGCGGACGACGTGGTAGGGGCCGGCGATCAGCGCGAAGAGGTAGGTGCTGAAGCGCTCCGCGGGCGCGTAGCGCCGCCGCAGCCGCCCGTCCTCGAGCGCCTCGCGCCCGAGCTCCGGGCCGTTCGCGATCAACTCCCACCCGGAGGGCGCGTCGACCGTCAGCTCGTAGCTCGCCTTGAGGTCCGGCTGGTCGAAGCAGGGGAAGAGGCGGTGGGCGTTGTAGGGCTCGAAGTTGCTGTAGAGGTACTCGCTGCCGTCCTCGGGGTCGATGAACTGGTGGAAGCCGTCGCCGGTGTGGTCGTACTCGTGCTCGTAGCTCACGCGCACGACGTTCTGCGCCCGCAGCATCGAGGCGGGCAGGGGGATGCGGAACTCGCCGGCCGGCGGCTCAAGCTCCTCGCCGTTGACCTCGATGCGCTCGATGCCCCCGCCGCGGTGGTCGAGGAAGGTGCCGTCGGCGTCGCCGTCGGACGCGACATAAGCGAAGCGAACCGTCACGTCGCCTCGGTAGGTCGACGCGCCCGCCGTGAGATCGAGCTGGATCTCGTAGCTGATGTCGGAGACGAGTTGCGCGCGGGCGATGGCCTCGTCCTGGCTCAGGACATCGCGCGCGATCGGGGAGTCGTCGGGAGTCATCTCCGCCTTTCAACCGGGTGCGCCCCGGCGGTGCGGCGTCGCCGCGCCGGGGCGTCGAGGGTGCGTGGGTCCAAGTATACGACCCGGCCCGCGCGGGACGTGCGAGGCGGCTACATCTCCTCGCGCTTGTCGAGGTTACTCAGAGTCGGAAAGGGTGGTCGAGGTACTCGGTGTCGCCCCAGCAGACGACTTCGCCCTCGCCGGTGACGGCGCACGTGCGGCACTCGCTGGCGCTGATCGAGGTGTACTGGCCGGGCGGCGGGTTGGCCTGCCCGTAGTCCCACCACGCGGGCGAGCCCCAGCAGACGGCGGCGCCCTCCTCGGTGACAGCACAGGCGTAGCCCCAGCCGGTATCGATCGCGATGTAGCGGCCGGGCGGCGCGTCCAACTGCCCGTACCTGTTGTCGCCCCAGCACACCGCCTTGCCGGTCTCGGTCAGGGCGCACGTGGTCCCGTAGCCCGCGCTGATTGCGACGTAGCGGCCCGGTGGCGCGTCGGCTTGCCCGAAGTCGCCCCACTCCGGCGAACCCCAGCAGACCGCCGCGCCGGTCTCGGTGAGGGCGCAGCTGTGCTCGCTGCCCGAACTGATCGCGACGTAGCGGCCGGGCGGCGGGTCCGCTTGTCCGTGGTCCCAGGCGTGCCTGGCGCCCCAGCAGACCGCCTCGCCGTTGTCCGCGAGCGCGCAGGTGTGCCTTTCCCCTGCGCTGATCGCCACGTATCTGCCAGGAGGCGGCTCGGCCTGGCCCCGCCAGTTGTCGCCCCAGCACACCGCCTCGCCGTCGACTGTGAGTGCGCAGACGTGACTCCCGCCCGTGCTGAGCGCCGTGTAGCGGCCCGGCGGCGCCTCGTTGGGCTGCTCGCCGTACCAGCCCCAGCAGGTCACCTCCCCAGACTCGGCGAGAGCGCATGTGTGGAACGGACCGTCGCTCACTACCGAGTGGCGTTTCGAGGCCAGGTCGTCCGGGGCGAGTGTCTTCTTCTCAACCGTACCCCAGCAGACCGCCTCGCCGTCTCCCGTGAGGGCGCATGCGTACGTGTTGCTGATGCTGATTGCCGTGTAGCGGCCCGGAGCCGGGACGGGCGGCGCGAGTTCATCGAAGAATCCGGCCCAGCAGACAGCCTCGCCACCCTCGGTCAGCGCGCATCCGTAGAGGCCCGAGACATCGAGCGTGGTGTAGGGGCCTTCAGCGAGTCCGCCGGAGATGCTGCCGTAACCCTCCCAGCAGAGGATGGATCCCTCTTCCGTCAGCGCGCAGCTGCGGAACACGTCGCCCTCCCACCAGGTGTGCCCTACGCTGACCGCCGTGTACGTGCCCGCGGGAACCTCGTAGGTGCCGGCCTCGTGGAAGCCGCCCCAGCAGACGAGAGCCCCGGTGGCGGTGAGGCCACAGCCGTGAGCGCCACTCACATCGATCGCGGCGTAGCGCCCCGCCGGCACAGTGTTGACCCCCGCGTAGCCTGATCCCCAGCAACCCGCTTCACCGCCCTCCGTCAGTGTGCAGACTTCCCAGCCGCTCACTGCGATCGCCGAGTAGGCGGCTGTTGCCGGTTCCCAAGCCTCTCCCAGGTCACGGCCCCAGCAGACAACCTCGCCGTCCTCAGACAAGGCGCAACTGCGCCCGCTGCTCGCAGCGATCGTCACGTAGCGGCCTGGGGGCGCGTCGGTTTGACCGTGCTCGTTGTCGCCCCAGCACGCCAACTCGCCGTCCTCCGTGATCGCGCAGGCGTAGTCCTCCCCCACGTCGATCGCCGTGTAGCGACCGGGCGGCACGTCGAGTGGGCTCGGCCCGGTACGCATCGAGGGCTCCCGTGGCCCCCATCCGACCGGCGTCGCGACTGGAATCGCCGTGACGGCGAGAGTTGGCGCGGCGACGGGCATCGGCGTAGCGCTGGGCGTGAGCGTAGGGGTCGGTCTCGGCGAGGCGGTAGGGGTCGGAGCAAGCGGGGCGGTCGGTGTTGCCGTCGGTGATGCGGCGACCGTTGGTGTGAGTGTGGCGGTCGCGGTCGGCGAGGACCCCGCTGTCGCAGCGGGCGAAGGCTGGGCTGCCGCCGGAGCGGTCGCGGCGAGCGGGGCGCGCTCATCATCCTCACAGGCGAGGGCGGTGACCGCGAGGAGGATGATCAATGCGACGGTTGCCAGCCGCACTCGCACGTCACGCCCCCCGAACGGCGCCACATCCATGATGACTTGACGTGCGCGAGGCGGCAGATGTTCCCGTTGGTGGCGGCCCGCGCGGGCAGCGCGAGGCGGCTACATCTCCTCGCGCTTGTCGCCGGCGAGGTAGGCGGCGGGGTCCTCCTCGAAGGAGAGGCGGCAGCCGCGGGCGCAGAAGTAGTAGGTCTCGCCGTCGTGAGTGGTGCTGCCGCCGGGCGGGTCGCCGCGGTCGACCTCCATGCCGCAGGCCGGGTCGATGGCGGGGCCGCGCCGACGCAAGAGGTCAAGCAGGCGGGGCATCGCTGGCGTTCCCTTCGACAGCCGAGGCCGCCTCGCGGCTCCGGCGTTGCTGGCGGATCCGGACCGCCACGGTGACGGCGAGCACCACCGCGAGGCCGTACCAGGTGAGAGCGTACTCGATGTGCGGCGTGGTGTTGCGGTAGCCCTCGTAGCCCGTCACCGGCAGCTCGTCGGGCACGCGCCGCGGCTGCTGCTCGACCCGCTCCCCGCCGAGCACATACAGCGGCGCGACGGGGTAGGGCAGCGCCGCCGCGATCGAGTCGAGGCCGAAGCGCGTCCAGGCGCCGTCCTCGTTGCGGCTGGCGGTGGCGCTGCTTGCGCGCAGCGCAAGCGCCTCCGGCGGTGCGTTCGCGTCGAGGCTCGCGAGCACACGCTCGCGCTCGGCTGCCGGGTACCAGCCGCGATGCACGAGCAGCGCGGGCGCGGCCTCGCCGGTGAGCAGCGGGACGTAGACGTCCTCGCCGCGCAGGCCGAAGCGCGTGCGGTTGGCCACGATCTGCGCGCGCCCGTAGTCCCACTCGCCCTCGAGGGCGACACGCCGGTACTCGACCGCCTCGCCGTCGAGCCTGGCCGCCTCGGCGGCAGGGAGCGGGGGCGCGGCGATCGCCGCGTCGCGGTCCTCGACGAGCCCCTGCTTCCACTCGTTGCGCGCGAGCTGCCACGTGCCGAGCCCCATGAGCACGACGAGCGCAGCAACGATGAGCACGAGCAGGGCGGGGGTCTGCAGGCGGCGCATGGATCGACTGTACCGCGAGCCGCCGTCACCAGCCCCCCGCCTGCCGGGCGCTGCGTTCTGTATCCTCGGAGCCCCGCCGCCGCACCCGAGGGAGTCCTGATGCCCCGACTACCGAACCTGACCTCGCGCGATGAGGTGCCCGCCGAGCTGGCGGAGACCTACGACCAGATCGCGGAGCTTCGCGGCGGCCAGGTCTCCGGCCCCTTCGGCATCCTGCTCCACTCGCCGGAGCTGGCGCTGCGCGCGGCGCAAGTCAGCCGCTACGTCCGCTGGGACTCCGACCTCACCCCCGGCCAGCGCGAAACCGCAATCATCACCGCCGCCCGCGAACTCGATGCCGGGCTGATGTGGAACGCCCACGTCAAGCTCGCCCGCGAGGGCGGTGTCAGCGAGGCTGTCATCGAGGCGATCGGTCATCGCACCGACCTCGACGCGATCGAAGGCGGGGAGGCGGCGATCGTGCGCTACGTGCGAGAGCTCTTCGCCGACAATCGCGTGAGCGACGAGTCGTTCGAGGCGCTGCGCGCGCTCGTCGGCGACCAGGGCATCGTCGACCTCACCGGCCTCGTCGGCTACTACGCCTTCGTCGGTTTCACCCTCAACGCCTTCGAGGTTCCGCCGCCCCCGGGCGCGGAACCGTTGCCGTAGGCTTCGGGCGTTCAAGGAGAAGGGACTTCGAGATGGGTGTCGCTCTCAACAAGGACTCGATAGACCTCGGGATCATCGTGCGCGACGGTCCGGCCGCGCTCGCGTTCTACCGGGACTTCCTCGGGCTTGAACACATCGCCGACACGCCGGTCGGCGACGGCGGGACGATGCATCGCCTGATGGCGGGCACCAGCCTGATCAAGGTGATCGAGTTCGACCAGCCGCCGGAGGCGCGGCCCGCGCCCGGCGGTATGAACGGCGGCTCCGGATACCGCTACTGGACGATGACCGTCTCGAACCTCGACGAGATGGTGGCCGCGGCGACGGATCGAGGCTACGCCGTCCCCACCACGCCGAGGGAGATCCGCCCGGGCGTCCGGATCGCGATGATCGAGGACCCGGACGGCAACTGGGTCGAGCTGCTCGAGGACCTGAACAGGTAGCTCGATCCAACAGCGGACGCCGCCCCAGGCCTCATCGAGGACCGGGTGCGCTATGGCGCCGCGCCGCTGCCGGCCCGTCAGTGCGCCGCCGCTTACCCCGCGTCCGCCTCGATCCGCGCGACGACCGCGGCCATACGCTCGAGGTGCTGCTCGTCCACCTCGAGGATGGAGCCGCTTGCGAGGAAGACGTCGATTGGCTGGATCAGGGCGGCGCGCGACTCGGGCGGGGTGAGCATCTCCGGCTCGCCGTCGATCACGCCGGCCGCGCGCAGCTCCGCGATCTTCGCGTCGTCGTAGCCGAGCAGCTCGCGCAGCACCTCATCGGTGTGCTCGCCGATGTGCGGGGCCGGGCCGCGCGCCCCGTAGCCCTCGCCGTCGACGTGGGCCGGGAAGTAGCGCTGCACGGGCACGGTCGCGAAACCGCGCACCGGCTGCGCGTCCCAGAGGCCGCGCTCGAGCAGGTGCTCGTTCTGCATCAGCTCGCGCGCGTTGAGCACCGCGCCCGCGGGCGCGCCGGCTGCCTGCAGCTCTTCCATCGCCGCGAACTTGTCGCGCGTGGTGGTCCACTCGCTGATCGCGGCGTCGATCTCGTCGTGGTGCTCGTGGCGCCCGGCCATCGTCGCGAGGCGGGCGTCGTCGAGCCACGCCTCGTTGCCGGTGGTGCGTGCGAGGGCGGCCCACTCGTCGTCGTCGCGGACGCTGATCGCGATCCAGGCGTCCTCGCCGGCGGTCGGGTAGATGCCGCGCACGACGCCCTCGCGGCGGTTGCCGGTGCCGGGGTGGAGGCGGCCATTCATCCAGTAGTCGTGGAAGTGCGGGCCGAGCAGCTGCAGCAGCCCCTCCTGCATCGAGACATCGATCTGCTGGCCGCGCCCGCTGTGCTCGCGGTGGTAGAGCGCGGTCAGCAGGCCGCCGAGGCCGTGGATGCCCGCGAAGGGGTCGACCCAGGTGTTGCCGCTCTTGAGCGGCGGTTCGCCCTCGTAGCCGCTGACCGAGGCGATGCCCGAGGCCGGCTCCATGCCCATGCCGAAGGCGGGGCTGTTGCGGCGCGGGCCAGTCTGCCCGTAGCCGCAGAGCGACATCATGATCAGCCGCGGGTAGCGGTCCTTGAGGTCGTTCCAGGAGAGTCCGAAGTTCTCCAGCACACGCGGCGTGTAGCTCTCGATCAGCACGTCCGCATCCTCCAGCAGCCCGTGCAGGATCGCGATGCCCTCGTCGCTGCCGAGGTCGAGCGCGAGGCCGCGCTTGGAGACGTTGCGCACGGTGTAGTAGGGCGCGCGCTCCCAGTAGTTCCCGGTCGTGTCGTTCTGCGCGATGTAGGCCGTGCGGATGCGATCCGGCACCGTCGGGCGCTCGACCTTGATCACGTCCGCGCCGAGGTCGGCGAGCACGCGGGCCGCCACCGGCCCGGCCCAGACCTGCGAGAGATCGACCACGCGGAGGCCATCGAATGGCTTCATGCTGCACCTCCGCTCGAGGCAGCGAGTTCGTCGTTCGCCTCGCCGAGGGCGGGTGGCGCGCCGGGGCGCAACGGAGTCTCGGAGAGCCCGACGGGCGGGCCGACGGCCGGCTCGCCGCCGGGGCCCTCGAAGAAGCCGCGGGCGGCGAGATGCTCGTCGGCGGCGAGGTCGGCGACGTCGGGCACGAAGGCGAAGGCGAGGCGCAGCTCCTGCGCCTTCTGCACGATCTCCGCCGCGTCGTGCTCCATCAGCCAGGGTTCCATCAGCGCGTCGAAGTCCTGCCAGCGCACCACGCGCTCCTTCGGCAGTTGCAGCAGCGGGTCGTCGATCATCTCGGGGCGGTCGATCAGCAGGCCGAGCGAGGTGGCGAAGTCCGGCGCGCCGGGGACGACCGAAACGAAGCCATCGCGGCAGCGCATGATGTCGGACGGGTAGGCGCCGAGCACGCGCGAGTAGAAGCGCCGCCGCAGCAGGCCCATCCCGTGGTAGACCGCGAGGTTGTGGTCGTCGGTGAGGGCGGCGGTCTCGTAGCTCGAGATGTCGGCGTGATGGTGCTCCTCGCCGTGGGCCCGGGCGTTGAGCAGCGTGAGAGTCGTGACCCAGCCGTAGAGCCCGCCGAGGAACTCGGCGGTGTCGACACCGAGACTGACCGGCTCACGGTCCGGGTAGCCGGTGACGTAGGAGAAGCCGGCGAGCGCCTCGATGACGTGGCTGTCGCCGTCGAAGTCGGCGTAGGGGCCGCTGCGCCCGAAGGGGCTGATCGAGACGTAGAGCGTGTCCGGGAAGCGTTCGCGCATCGCGTCGACGTCGTCGAGCGGGAGTTGCGCGGGGGTCTTCCAGGAGGTGAGCAGCACGTCGGCACTGGCGATCAGGTCGGCGGTGACGGCCGCGCCGCCCTCGCTGTTCACGTCGAGCGCGACGCTGCGCTTGCCGCCGTTGAAGAAGGCATGGCGGCCGCCGCCGTCGATGTCCGGCTCGTCGCCGGGGAAGGGGCCGCCGAGGCGGATCGGGTCGCCCTCGGGGGGCTCGATACGGATCACCTCGGCGCCGCCCTGCGCGAGTAGCTTGCCCGCGTAGGCGACGGAGAGACCCGCCGCGATCTCGATGATGCGCACGCCTTCGAGGGCGCGCGGCGCGTCTGCTGCCATCGACCGCTCCCTTCGCTGTTGTTTGCCGGGGGCGCAGCCTCGACGCTCGCCCGGCGGGCGTCAATGGCGGCGCGGCCCGTCCGTTGTCACTCCGTGCCGTGGAACTCCGGGATCAGCTCGCCGATCAGCCGGATGCTGCGCGTCACCTCCTCGTGACGCAGCTTGCCGACCTGGTGGAAGCTCATCAAACGGTCGATCCCGACCTCCTCGTAGCGCTTCATCTTCTCGAGGCAGGCCTGCTGGTCGCCGACGACGAGCGATTGCTGCTCGCTGAGCACCTCGAAGACCTCTTCGTCGGCGACCGTCTCGCCGTTCATGATCCGCGCGTGGATGAGCTGCGCCTTCGTCGACTCGGCGTCCTCGTCCTCGAGGAAGCGGCCGGTGAGGTCGCTTCCGGCCTCGTCCCGCGCGGCCTCGATCTCGCGCGCACGGCGCAGGAAGGACTCGCGCGCTTCGAAGAAGGTGAGCGCGGTGTTGGTGTACCAGGCTGCCGCGCCCGCGGCGGCGCTGCTCAGCCTGGCGTCGCCGTCCTCGACGCAGTGGACGAAGGTGAAGAAGGCGATCTGGTCGTTGATGAACTCGCCGACGGGTCGCTCGCACTGGGCGATGCCGCGCTTGTAGGACTCGACGATCTCCTCGACCTGGTCGAGCGAGCGCCAGAGCGTATTGGCGAGCGCGCCGACGCCGTTGCGCCCGGCCTGCTCGAACGAGATCGGGCCGGAGCAGGCCTGCCAGAGCGGCGGGTGGGGCTTCTGCAGCGGCTTGGGCGTCAGCGTGAAGTCGTGGATCGCGAAGTCCTCGCTGTCCCAGTCCACGCTGTCCTGCGTCCAGAGCTGCGGGACCAGCTCGAACGCCTGCTGCATCTGATCGCGCGTCTCGTCGCCGTCGATGTTGAAGGCGCGCCACTCCTTCACCGTGGAGCGCGCGAGGCCGAGTTCGAGGCGGCCGTCGCTGAGGTGGTCGAGGAAGGCGGCGCGCTCGGCGACGCGGATCGGGTGGTTGAAGCGGTGCGGCGAGAGCACTGCGGAGTGCCCGACGCGCAACCGCTCCGTCCCACGAGCGATCGCGGTCAGCATCATCTCGGGCGCGGAGCTGTAGCTGAACTCGACGGCGCCGTGATGCTCCACCTGCCACCAGCAGCCGTAGCCCAGCTCGTCGGCGAGCTGCGCCTGTTCCAGTGTCTCCTCGATCAGGGTGTGCTCGTAGGCGTCGTCGTCCCACAGCTCGCGGGGGCGCTGCATCTCGCTGAAGATGTCGATCTGCATGGCGCCGCTAGCTGCGGGGCAGGCCGAGGCCGCGCGTGGCGATCACGTTGCGCTGGATTTCCGAGGTGCCACCGGCAATCGAGTCCGGGATCATCCGCACGTAGCGGTCGGAGAACTCGCCCTCGATGGGCGCCAGCGAATCGCCGGGCCAGATGTTGGTGTAGAGCCCCAGCGCCTTCGCGCCGGTGCGGGCCACGCGCTGGTGCAACTCGGTGGAGAACACCTTGCCCATCGAGGCCTCGTAGTTGGGGATCAGCCCGGACGACTGCATCCAGGCGAGGCGGTACGAGAGGTTGTGCCCGACCTCGGTCTCGATCATGCGGTCGGCGACCTCGGCGCGCACGGAGGGCAGCTCGGCGATGCGGGTGCGGGTCCGGCCCTCGTCGCTGTGCGAGTAGTCGATCAGCTTGTGGATCGTGCGCCGGTCCTCGCCGGTCCCGGAGATCGAGGCGCGGTCGAAGTCCATCAGCGTCATCGCGACGTACCAGCCGCGGTTCTCCTCGCCGATCAGGTTCGCCGCGGGTACGCGCACGTTGTCGAAGAAGGTCTCGCCGAAGCGGCCGTGGTCGAAGCAGGCGTTGAGCAGCGGCTTCATCACGATGCCGGGCGCGGTCAGGCTGTCCACCATCAGGAACGAGATGCCTCGATGCTTCGGCGCGTCCGGGTCGGTCCGCACGAGGCAGTAGATCGCGTCCGAAGTCTGCGGGGTGGACCAGATCTTCTGCCCGTTGAGTACGTACTCGTCGCCGTCGCGCTCCGCCCGCAGGCTCAGTGAGGCGAGGTCCGAGCCGGCGCCCGGCTCCGAGTAGCCCTGCGCCCACTCGATCTCGCCGCGGGCGATCGCGGGCATGTAGCGCGCGCGTTGTTCCTCGTTGCCGTGCACCATCAGCACGGAGCCGAGGAACATCGCGCCGGTCCCCCCGGCGCGAGGCGCCCCAGCCTTCTCGCGCTCCTCGTGGAAGATGAACTGCTCGCGCGTGCTGAAGCCGGCGCCGCCGAGTTCCTTCGGCCAGGCCGGGGCGACGTAGCCCTCGGCGCTGAGTGCGGCGCCCCAATCCTCGGCGGCCTGGTGGATCTCCGGATCCTCGGAGAGCCGGTCGCCGGTCCAGCTTGCGGAGTTGAGGATGATCTCCTCGCCGTTGACGGCGCGGACGTTGTGGAACTCGGCGTGCGGCGCCTCGCGATAGCGCTCGGGTAGCTTGTCCGCGAAGAAGCCGCGGACGTATTCCCTGAACTCCGCCTGTTCCGGCGTGTCGCTCCAGTCCATCATGTCCCTCTCGACGTGCTCGTGCCGTCGCGCCAATCATAGCCGCACGCCGCCGCCGAGGGCGCGACGATCGGGCGTGCCGCACCCGGGTTGGACGCAACGCCCCGGGGCGACGCTAGACTGCCGGAGATGGCGGGTTCGGGAGGCGACCGGATGACCGAGGACCAGGCAGCGGCGGAGAACGCCCGCCTCCGGCTGGAACTGGAGCACCGGGACCAGTTGCTGGCCTCGGTCTACGCGCGCGCCGACACGCTGCGTGCTTCCGTCGAGCGCCTCGAGCGGCAGCTCGAGACGGCGGCCGAGGAGCAGCGCGAGGCGGCGACGGAGCGCGCGGAGTTGCGGCGGCTGCTCGGCAACGCGCAACTCCAGGTGCACGCCCTGATGCAGCTTCCGGCCCCCGAGGCAGACACGGGCGCCGCACCGGATGATGGAGCGACGGAACCGGACACGCCGCCGCGGCCGCCAGCGGCCTCGCGACCAGCGGCGCGCCCGCCGAGGCGCGCGGGTGCGCGCCCGCAGGCGCCCCCGCGTCGGCGCCGCAGTCTGCTGGAGGATGCGCGAGGAGTGTTCTCCGGCCTGCGCCGGATGATCTAGCCAGATCTCACAATCGAGGGCACACAAGAACGCGCATCCGCGGGGCGCCGCGGATGCGGAATGTCGTCGCCGGTGGGCGGTTCAGGCCGGCGCGGCCGTATCGCCCAGGGAGCGCAGCAGGCGCTCGTCGATGTTTCCTGCCAGCCGCAAGTGGGCGGCGCTGAGGCGGCTCAGCGCGGCGGCCGCCGAGGCTGCAACTCCGTGCAGCCACGCGACCGCGCGCAGACCGATCCGGAAGGGCCACCAGGTATCAACGCCCGTCCGGTCCGCCGCCCGCCGCCACTCGCCATCGAGGCCCCGTGCGAGGCCATCGAGCGCGAGGGCGAGGGCGTGCCAGATTCCGCTCACGGTGAGCAAGACGACGACGAGCACCCGGCGGACATCCTCCCGGATTTCCCGGAGGTTGTCCGTCCAGGCGCTCGTCACGAGCGCGTTCAGCACTCTCGAGTACCTTGCTCGCGTCTCTCGCTAGTTCTCGGCTGCTCGCTCGGCGAGCTGCCGGCTCAGTTCGCTCCGGCCTAGCCTTCGGCGAGCGTGCGGAAGAAGTCGTCCGCCGCGCCCGTCAGCTGCCGTACGAACACGGTCACGATCGAAACCAGGCGAAGACCGATCGCCGCGATACCCCATAGGACGGCCGCGGGCAGGCGAACCCACGTGCCGGCTGCGGTGTCGGTGCGAGCCAGGCCGTTCTCGCTGCGCTCGCCCAGGCTCGTCACCAGGTCGTCGACCTTGGTGGCGAGAATGCTGGCGGCCAGCGTGAAGATCCTTGCGAGGTTGATCCCGACTAGTGCGACATTCGTCGCGAGGTCACCTACGCGTTCTGCCCACGTCATTCCAACAATCCCCTCTCGCTCGTGGTACGTCCATCCTGGCGTTGCTGTACGTACCAACTTGGGCGGACGCTAGAGATCGCGCATCCCGCCTGTCAAGGGCTAAATCGCTCAATCAGTCGTTACGTACAGTTGAGGACGTAGTTACGTTCGTTTTGGGCACGTTGCGTTACCCTGCGTCTCACGCAGTGCATGATCCGGCGGTCACGCCGAGTGGAGCGATCACGATGCCCGAGCCCACAGCGCAGCCCGATCAACCGGGCGAGCCGGACCCAAAGGCGCGGCCGCGGTCGCCGTTCCTCGGCGCCGTGGGTGGCGCCGGTGAGGCGGCCGGTGGCGCGGCGGACTCGGCGCTGGGCGCCGCCGGCGGGCTCGTGTCCGCGCTCGCGAATGCCCTCGAGGGCGTCGCGCGGGAAGCGACGGGACAGGCGTGCGCGGCGGACGATCCGGACTGCGAGACGCGGGGCGAGCCGCGCGAGCGCCCGTGACGGACGGCAGCGAGACGGACGCCTCCGGCCACCGCAACCGGCTCGCCGACGAGACCAGCCCTTACCTGCTGCAGCACGCCGCAAACCCCGTCGACTGGTACCCGTGGGGCGAGGAGGCCTTCGAGCGCGCCCGCGCCGAGGACAAGCCGCTGCTGCTGTCGGTCGGCTACTCCTCGTGCCACTGGTGCCACGTCATGGCGCACGAGTCGTTCGAGGACGAGACGATCGCGGCGCTGATGAACGAGGCGTTCGTCAACGTCAAGGTTGATCGCGAGGAGCGCCCGGACGTCGACAACGTCTACATGACGGCGACGCAGGCGCTGACCGGGTCCGGCGGCTGGCCGATGACGGTCTTCCTCACTCCGGAGGGCAAGCCCTTTTACGCCGGCACCTACTTCCCTCCCGAGGACGGCCACGGCCGACCCGGCTTCCCGCGCGTGCTGACCGCGCTGCGCGACCTCTGGCGGGACGACCGCAGCCGCGTGCTCGACTCGGCGCAGGACATCACGGAGCGGCTGCAGACCGCCGTCGCCCGCCAGTACGAGAGCGACGACGGCCCGGCGGCGGCGAGCCCCGAACTGACCGCGGAGGCACTCGAAGCGCTGTGGCGGGGCTTCGACGAGAAGTGGGGGGGCTTCGGACATGCGCCCAAGTTCCCCAACCCGGGGGGCCTCGAGTTCCTGCTGATGCACGAGGCGCGCCGGCGAGCCGAGGGCGGAGCGCCGGGTACCGCGGGCCGCGTGGTGCTCTCCACGCTGCGCGCGATGGCGGCCGGCGGGATGTACGACCAGCTCGGTGGCGGCTTCGCGCGCTACAGCGTCGATCGGCAGTGGCTGGTTCCGCACTTCGAGAAGATGCTCTACGACAACGCGCAGCTCGCTCGCGTCTACCTCCACGGCTACCAGTTCGGCGGCGATGCGGCCTTCGAGCGGATCGTGCGCGCGACGCTCGGCTACCTCGAGCGCGAGATGCTCGACGACGCGGGCGGCTTCTACAGCGCGCAGGACGCCGACAGCGAGGGCATCGAGGGCAAGTTCTTCGTCTGGACGCGCGAGGAGCTGAGCGCCGTCCTCGGCGAGGAGGACGCGCGGATCTGCGGCGCGGTGTACGGGGTGACCGAGGGCGGCAACTTCGAGGATCCGCACCACCCGGAGTTCGGGCGGCGCAACGTGCTGAGCCGCTACCGCCCGCTCGGCGAGATCGCGCGCGATTTCGGGCTGGACGAGGCGGAGTTGGAGGCGCGCCTCGCCGGGTGGCGCGCTGCGCTGCTGGCCGAGCGGGAGCGGCGCGTCTGGCCCGGCCTCGACGACAAGGTACTGACCTCGTGGAACGGGCTTGCGCTGGCGGCCTTCGCCGAGGCCGGACGGGTGCTCGGCGATCCTCACTACGTGGAGGTCGCGCGCCGCAACGCGGAGTTCGTGCGCGACTCGCAGTGGCAGGCGGCTGCCGCTGGCGGCGGCGGGCGGCTGCTGCATAGCTGGAAAGACGGCGTCGCGAAGATCGACGGGCTGCTCGACGACTACGCCTGCTACGGCCTCGGCCTGATCGAGCTCTACCGCGCCACGGGCGACCTCGACCACCTGCGCTGGGCCGCCGAACTGCTCGAGGAGATCGTCGAGCGCTTCCGCGACGCGGAAGGCGGCGGCTTCTTCGAAGCGCCCGAGGACGCCGAGCGCCTGATCCTGCGCCAGCAGCCGTTCTACGACGCCGCGACGCCGAGCGGGAACGGCGCGGCCGCGCTCCTCGCCTTCTGGCTCGGCCGCTACTTCGGACGGCCCGAGTGGGAGGACGTGGCTCGCGAGGTGGTGGCGCAGGTGAGCGCGAAGCTGGCGGAGGGCGCGGGCGGCTTCGGCAGCCTGCTGCAGGTCGTCGAGCTGCTGGTCGCGCCGCCGCGCGAAGTCGCGATCGTCGGCGACCCCGAGGCGAGGGCGCCTCTGGAGCGCGAGCTGGCCGGACGCTTCCTGCCCGCGACGCTACTCGCGCCCGCGGCCGGCGAGGGCGTACTCCCGGTCCTCGAGGGCCGCGCGGTCGGGCCCGGCGAGGCCGCAGCCTACGTCTGCGAGGACTTCGTGTGCGCGCTCCCGGCGCGCAGCGTCGAGGAGCTGGTCGCGCAGCTGGACGAGGGCGGCCCGTAGCGCGGCTCCGGCCCCGTCGAGGCGGTGGGCTGGACGGCGCACGGCGGCATCGCCACACTGCGTCGCGGGCGACACGCCCGAATGCCGCCCACGAATCCCGATGACTGCAGGGAGAGTTGCCATGCGAGCCGCCGTCTTCCACGCCCCCAACGACGCGCTGACTGTCGAGGACATCGACCTCGCCGAGCCGCGCGGCAACGAAGTCGTCGTCCGCACGGGAGCGAGCGGCGTCTGCCACTCCGACCTGCACTTCGTCGAAGGCCTCTACGCGATGGCCACGCCGGCCGTGCTCGGTCACGAGGGCGCCGGGGTCGTCGAGGCGGTCGGCGAGGACGTGACGATGTTCGCCCCGGGCGACCGCGTCATCTCCTGTCTCTCGATCTTTTGTGGGAACTGCGACCGCTGCCTCAGTGGCGAGCCATTCCTCTGCATGCAGAACCCGATGCGCCGCCGCGGCGACGAACCGGCGCTGAGCTGGAAGGGCGGCGGCCTGACGCAGATGGCGGGCCTCGCCACCTACGCAGAAAAGATGCTGGTCCACCAGAACGCGCTCGTGAAGATCGAGCAGGACATCGAGGTCGACCGCGCCGCGCTGATCGGCTGCGGCGTCACGACCGGGCTGGGCGCCGTGCTCAACACCGCCGGAATGGAAGTCGGCTCGACGGTCGCGGTCTTCGGCGCGGGAGGTGTCGGCCTGGCGGCGATCCAGGGCGCGCGCATCGGCGGAGCCCGCACGATCATCGCCGTGGACGTGCACGAGTCGAAGCTGGCGACCGCGCGGGAGCTGGGCGCGACGCACTCCGTCGACGCCTCCTCGCGCGACCCGGTGGAGGCGATCAAGGGCATCGTCCCGGGCGGCGTCGACTACACCTTCGAGGCGATCGGCCTCAAGGCCGCCGCCGAGCAGTGTTACGAGGCGATCCGCCGGGGCGGCACCGCGACCATCATCGGGATGATCCCGCAGGGCGTGAAGGTGGAGATCGACGGTCCCAGTCTGCTCGGCGGCAAGACGTTCCAGGGCTCGTTCATGGGCTCCAACCGCTTCCGCATCGACATGCCTCGCTACATCGACTGGTACCTGCAGGGCCGGCTGCTGCTGGACGAGATGATCACCCGCCGCGGGGAGCTCGAGGACATCAACGAGGCGTTCCGGGCGATGAAGGCGGGCGAGGTTGCTCGCAGCGTCCTGATGTTCGACGAGGACGCGTAGGCGAGCTGGCGCTTCCACCTCGGGAAGCGGCGCGAGCCGTCGCGCGGGCTGGACAGCACATCGCGGCATGGCCACACTGCGTCGCGGGCGGCGCAGTCCCGTGAGCCGCCCGCCGAACGCAACGCCAGCGAGGGGAGCCAGCGATGCGAGCCGCAGTATTCCACGCCCCCAAGGATGCGCTCACCGTCGAGGATATCGACCTCGACGAGCCGCGCGGTAACGAAGTCGTCGTTCGCACCGGCGCGAGCGGCGTCTGCCACTCCGACCTGCACTTCGTCGATGGCTTCTACTCGATGGTCACGCCCGCCGTGCTCGGCCACGAGGGGGCAGGCGTCGTCGAGGCGGTCGGAGACGACGTCACGATGTTCGCCCCCGGCGACCGCGTCATCGCCTGCCTCTCGATCTTCTGCGGGAACTGTGATCGCTGCCTGGGCGGTGAGCCGTTCCTCTGCATGCAGCGCCCACTGCGCGGTCCCGGCGAAGAACCGGCGCTGAGCTGGAAGGGTGGGGGCCTCACGCAGATGGCCGGCCTGGCCACCTACGCGGAAAAGATGCTGGTCCACCAGAACGCCCTCGTGAAGGTCGAGCAGGACATCGGGATCGACCGCATGGCCCTGATCGGCTGCGGCGTCACGACCGGCCTCGGCGCGGTGCTGAACACCGCGGCCATCGAGGTCGGCTCGACGGTCGCGGTCTTCGGTGCGGGCGGCGTCGGGCTGGCCGCGATCCAGGGGGCGCGCATTGGCGGCGCCCGCACGATCATCGCCGTCGACGTCCACGAGTCGAAGCTGGCGACCGCGCGGGAGCTGGGCGCGACCCACTCCGTCGACGCCTCCTCGCGCGACCCGGTGGAGGCGATCAAGGGCATCGTCCCCGGCGGCGTCGACTACACCTTCGAGGCGATTGGCCTCAAGACCGCCGCGGAGCAGTGCTACGAGTCGATTCGCCGTGGCGGCACCGCCACGGTGATCGGGATGATCCCGCAGGGTACGAAGGTCGAGATCGACGGCCCCAGCCTGCTCGGCGGCAAGACGCTGCAGGGCTCGAGCATGGGCTCCAACCGCTTCCGTATCGACATGCCTCGCTACGTCGACTGGTACCTGCAGGGCCGGCTGCTGCTGGACGAGATGATCACCCGTCGCGGGAAGCTCGAGGACATCAACGAGGCGTTCCGGGCGATGAAGGCGGGCGAGGTTGCGCGCAGCGTCCTGATGTTCGACGAGGAGGCGTAGGCGTGGCCGACGCTTCCACCCCGGGCGCCCTCGAGGGCATCCGCGTCGTCGAGATCGCGAGCGGCGGCGCGGTGGCGTACACGGGGCTCCTGCTCGCACAGTCCGGCGCGGAGGTGATCCGCATCGAGCCGCCCGGCGGCGACGCGATTCGCCGCGCCGGGCCCTTCCCCGACGACGATTTCGCCCTCGACGGTGGTGGGCTGCACCGCCTGCTCAACGGCGGTAAGCGCAGCGTTGCGCTCGACATCACGAGCGAGGCCGGCGCGCGCTTCGCGGGCAAGCTCGTCGCCACAAGCCAGCTCGTGATCGCGAACTGGCAGACGCCTGCCGCCTCGCCGCTTCCGCTCGCCGACAGCGAGGCGATGGCCGAGTTGTTCCCGGACACGATCTACGTCTCGATCAGCCCCTTCGGGCGGACCGGACCCTACGCCAACCGCAAGGCGGACAGCCTGATTATCGAGGGCGCCGCCGGCATGTCCTACGTCAGCGGCAAGCCGGACCGCGAGCCGATGGCCTCGGGCGTCGAGGTCGCCGAGTACTACGCGGCGGCGATGGGCTGGATCGCCGGCCTCGCCGCACTCGCCGACAAGGAGGCGGGCGTCGAGCATCACTTCGTCGATGTCTCCATGCACGAGGCGCTCTCGGCCGCGGACGACCACAACCTGCCGGTGTACATCGGCACCGGTGCGATCCGCCGTCGCTACTACTCGCGCGTGCTGATCATCTACCCCTCGGACTCGCTGCCGGTGAAGGACGGCTACGTCGCTTTCGTCCTCGCGGGCCTCGATGTCGGCGGGATGATCGCCGAGCTGATCGAGGAACCCGAGCAGGCGACGAACCCGATCGTCGCGAACGGGCAGGATCGCCTGCTCAACTGGCAGGAGTTCGACGAGATCGTCGGCCCCTGGATGAAGTCGCACACCAAGGCCGAGGTGCTCCAGCGCTCCGACGAGGTCGGGCTGGCCTTCGCCGACGTCGCGACCACCGAGGATCTCGTCAACGATCCGCACCTCGCGGAGCGCGACTACTGGGAGACCCTGCCGGACGGCGGGATCGTGCCGGGACCGACCGTGCGCTTCTCCGAGACTCCGCTGCGCGTCGCACCTCCGCCGGACCTCGGCGAGGGGACGGCGGAGCTGCTGGAGCTTGACGGTCCGGCCGCCGCGCTGCTGTGGCGAGAGGAGGCGTAGCCATGCGCTTCTTCGAAGGTCTCAAGGTCGTCGACCTCACGCAGGTCTGGATCGGCCCGATGATGACGAGGATCCTGAACGACCTCGGCGCCAACGTGATCAAGATCGAGCGGACGGATACGCCGGACCAGGTGCGTTCGGGCTTCCTCGCGGGCAACAACGCGAGCGGCGACTTCTGGAACAACCGCTCGCAGTACTTCGCCGCCCGTAACGCGGGCAAGCGCGCGATGCAGCTGGACCTGCGCAGCGAGCAGGGCCGCGAGGTCCTGATGCAACTGCTCGAGGACGCCGACATCCTTGCGGAGAACTTCACGCCGGGCGCGATCCGGCGCATGGACCTCGGCTACGAGGATCTCAAGGAGCGCTTCCCGCGCCTCGTCTACGTCTCGATGAGTGGCTACGGGCAGGAGGGCCCGCTCGCCCACCGCAAGGCGGTGGGAATGAGCATGGAGCCCTCCGCCGGCGCGGTCGCCGTGACCGGGTACCCCGGCGACGATCCGCTGAAGACCGGGCAGACCTGGGTGGACCACTACGCCGGGCTGCAGGCCTGCGCCGCCGTGATCACGGCGCTGATCTACCGCCAGCGCAGCGGCCGCGGCCAGTACGTCGACATCTCGATGCAGGAGGCGACGATCCCGACGCTTGGACGGCATCTCGCCGACTATCTGCTGAACGGACGCGTGAAGGTGGGCGGCGACGGCAACCGGCGCCCCGGCATGGTGCGCGGCGCCTACCCCTGCGCGGGCGACGACAACTACGTCGCCATCTCCGCGCGCGACGAGGCCCAGTGGATCGCCCTCTGCGGCGTCCTCGGCAGCGACGAGTGGCGCGAGGATCCGCGCTTCGCGAGCGCAGACGCTCGCTGGGCGAACCACGACGCGCTCGACGAGCTGATCGCCGCCTGGACCGCCTCGCGCGACAAGTTCGAGGTCGCCGACTTGCTGCAGGCGGCCGGTGTGGCGGCCGGCGCGGTGCTGCAGGCGCCCGAGGTGCTCGCCGACCCGCAGCTGGCGGCGCGCGGCTTCTGGGACCAGCTGGAACTCACCGGCTGGGGCGACGTGCCCGTGCAGCGCTACTTCTCGCCGCACATCGACGGCGAGTCGTTCGGCGCGCGCGGCCGTGCCGCGCACCTCGGCGAGCACACCGACGAGCTGCTGCGCGAACTCGGCGCGAGCGACGAGGAGATCGCGGAGCTGCGGGAGGCGGGAACCGTCGTCGGCCACCCGGTCGCCCTCGACAACGACTTCGCACGCGACGCGATCACGATGCGGCTGGAGCCGTACATCGAACTCGGCTCGGTGCTGCGCGTCGACGAGGACTTCCGCGAGCGCGTAGCGCGCGGGGCCGGGTAGCTGCAGTCAGGCCAGCCTAGGACTGCTCGCCGATCTCGAAGCGTCGGAGGAAGTGCACGCCGGCGGCGAGCGAGAGGGCGACGACGACCAGCGAGGCGATCAAGGCCTCGGTGCCCTCGAGGCGCGCGCTGACCGCCTCCGCCGTGGTCGCTGCGTCGGCGATGCCGATGACGTACTCACGGACGCTGATCCAGCGCGTGCCCTCGAACAGGTTCGTGATGAATGCCTCCCAGACGAAGACGTACACGAGGCCGATGATCAGTGCGCGGCCGGTGATCGTGGTGAGGCCCACGAAGAGCGTGCTGTAGACGATGCTGCCGGCGATGGTGGCGATCGTGGCGCCCCACCAGAGGGACTCCTGGTCGAACCCTTCGAGCGCGATCAGCACAGTGATTAGCGCCGCGGGAACGGTCAGCAGGACCGTCGCGACCGAGGCGACGACAGCCTTCGCGAGCACGATCCGCCAGCGCGCCACGGGCTTCGCCAGCAGGTAGACGATCGTTCCGTCCTCGACCTCGGAGCCGAGCGCGGCGGTGCCGAAGATCAGCGCGCCGATCGGCAACACCAGCGTGAACACGAAGCCGTCCACCATGCCCACGGCGAAGCCGTCGGCGTTGCCGTCGCCGCCCGCGAGGCGGTAGAGCAGCGCGATGCCGATCGGGAGGAGCGCCAGGAGCGCGATCAGGATCGCTCGCCGCCGCCCGAGCAGCTGGTGCGCCGTCAGCATGAGCAGTGTGCGCGTCATGAGCCCACCAGGTACGAGAACACGCTCTCGAGGGACTCGTCCGCGGGATGCAGCTCGTGAAGCGTGACGCCGCTGTCGCGCGCCGCGCGCGCGATCGCGGCCGTGAACGCGCCGAAGTCGCTCGTGCGCACGTCCATGCGCCCGTCGCTGAGCTCGATGGCGGCGACATGCGGCAGACCGACCAGCGCCGCCGCCAGCGCCCGGTTGTCGCTGGAGCGCAGCTCGAAGGTGTGCGGGCGGTCCGTCATCAGCCGGCGGATCTGGCGGAAGTCGCCGGACGCGGCGAGCCGCCCGTTGATCACTACCAGCACGTTCTCGGCGAGGCGCTCGACCTCCTCGAGAATGTGCGAGGAGAAGAGGATCGTGCAGCCCTCGTCGGCCTTGCGCCGCAGCATCTCCATCATCTGGAGGCGCTGGCGCGGGTCGGTGCCGTTGAACGGCTCGTCGAGGATCAGCACGTCGGGGTCGTGGACGAGCGCGGCGGCGACCTTCGCGCGCTGGCGCATCCCCTTCGAGTAGCCGCCCATCGACCGGTCCTGCGCGTCCTCCAACTCGACGAGGGAGACCGCCCGGCTGGCGGCCTCGTGCGGGTCCGGGAGCCCGTGCAGGCGGGCGCTGGCGAGCGCGAAGTCGCGTGCGCCGAGGAAGGAGTAGACGGCCTCGCGCTCCGGCACGAGGCCGACGCGGCGGAACATCTCCGGGTTGCGCCAGGAGGGCGCGCCGAGCACCCGGACGGCTCCCGCGGACGGTCGCAGGAACCCCGCGATCATGTGCAGCAGCGTGCTCTTGCCCGCGCCGTTGGGACCGAGCAGCCCGGTGATCCCGGGCCCGACGGAGAACGAGATGTCGTTGACCGCGACGACGTCGCCGTACCAGCGCGAGACGTTGTGCACTTCGATCGCCTGGGTCGCCGCCTCCGTCGCCATCAGACCGAGCCCCGGAAACGGCGCACGACGATCGCCGAGGCGAGCGCGGCCCAGGCGAGCGAGGCAAGCGGCCAGATGTAGGCCGGGAAGTCCGCCCAGGCGATCTGGTCGGCCGGGTCACCGTTGCGCGAGAAATCGGTTACGTCCGGGATCGCGTCGAAGATGTAGGCGGTGGACCCCTCGACCACATGCAGCGGGCTGAGGAAGAGCGACCAGCGGACCGGATCGCTGTCGATCTCCGAGATGATGATGCCGACGACCGTGAGGGAGACGAAGAAGATCGCCACGACGCTGATCAGTGCGAAGGCGCGGCGCTCGGCGTAGGAGGCGACGAGGATCCCGACCGCCCCGAACGTGACGCAGAGGATCAGACCGCTCGCGACGAAGCGGGGGATGTCGTCGGCGTTATCGCGCATCCAGTCGAGGCCGTCCGCCGCACCGACCGCGTTGCCGGCGAACATCACCACCTGCGGCAGCACCGTGAGCGCGAGCAGGCTGCTGGAGAGCGCCGCGATCTTCGCCAGTGCGTAGTCGTCGCGCTCGATCGGGCGCGAGAAGTAGAGCGCGAGCGTATGGGAACGCCGATCATTGCCGACGAGGTCCGAGGCGATGGCGGCGACGAAGATCACGAGAATGAACTGGATGATCCCGTAGTAGTCCCGCGGCGCGAAGATCTCGAACTCATCGGCCGGCACGACGGCGCCGACAATGAGCGTCACCACGGCCGGGGTGAACGCGAACGTGACCAGCCCGAAGGCGAGCACCTTCGGCAGCGCGCCGCGCCCGATCCCGAAGGCGTTGCGCACGCTCAGCAGGTAGAGCGACCAGAGCACGTAGAGGCGCCCGAGGCGCGGGCCCTCGTAGCCCTGGTAGCCGAGGTCGTAGATTGCGCCGCTGGGCGCGGGCTCAGGCGTCGTCACCGGGCGGCTCCGCGGCAGGCTCCGTTGCGGGCTGGAACAGATCCTCCAGCGAGCGGCGGCGCTGTTCGAGCCGCACGAGCGGCAGGTCCAGCGTCACGACGGCATCGAGGATTGTGTCGTGCACACCGTCCGCGCCGCCCACAGAGGCGACCTCGACGGTGCGGCCCAGCGCCTGCGCTTCGAGCCCGCGCTCGGCGAGCGCCGTGGCGA
Source organism: Dehalococcoidia bacterium (assembly GCA_965207415.1). GTDB lineage: Bacteria > Chloroflexota > Dehalococcoidia > UBA2979 > UBA2979 > VXMT01. Next base: position 676,714 of record CBDBMD010000003.1, on the reverse strand, counting down.
GCCGGTCGGCGTCCCACTCGACTTCGACCGCGAGCACCGCGGTCTCGTCGGTCAGCTCGGCGATGCGGCCCGTGCGCATCAGCGCGCCGCTCTCGATCACGATCAGTCCTTCGCAGACGCGCTCGATTTCGCTGAGCAGGTGCGAGGACATGATGATCGAGATCCCGAACTCGTTCCCGGTGCGCGCGACGAGATCGAGCATCTCGTCGCGGCCCTGCGGGTCGAGTCCGTTCGTCGGCTCGTCGAGGAAGAGCAGTTGCGGGTCGTGGACGAGCGCCTGCGCGAGCTTGACGCGCTGCTTCATGCCGGTCGAATAGCCGCCCATGTGGCGGTAGCGCTCCTCGAACAGCCCGACGTGGCGCAGCACCTCGGCGGCGCGCTCGCGAGCGTGCGAGGGCGGGATGCCGCTCATCCGCGCCATGTGGATCACGAAGTTCGTCGCGGACTGGTCGGGCGGTAGGCAGTCATGCTCCGGCATGTAGCCGACGCGCTCGCGGACCTTCAGCCCCTCGCGCGCCGCGTCGAGGCCGAGCACCTCGGCGCTGCCGGAAGTGGCGTCGACGAGGCCGAGCAGGATCTTGATCAGGGTGCTCTTGCCGGCGCCGTTCGGCCCGACCAGGCCGACGATGCCGGGCTCCACCTCGAGCGTGAGGCCATCGAGGGCGGTGACGGCGGAGTAGCGCTTGGTGAGGCCTGCTGTCTCGATCAGCGCCATCGGTTCACTCTCGCCGCACCATCACTATGAGGCTCGGGAGCCCGTCATACAAACGGGTCAGACAAAGAACGAGCCGCAGTTTACGTCGAGCGACTGCCCGGTGATCGCCCTCGAACGGTCGGAGGCGAAGAAGACGACCGCCTCGGCGATCTCGGCGGGGGTGGCGATGCGGTTGAGGGCGGACTCGGCCGCCTGCTCATCGTGGATGGTCTGGTAGTCGACGCCGCGTTCCTCGGCGAGCTGCTGGAACCAGACCCGGAGCCCCTCGCCCATGATGCCGGCGGGAACGACGGTGTTGACGCGGATGTTGTCCCTGCCCAGCTCGAGGGCGAGCGTCTGCGAGGCGGCGAGCAGTGCAGCCTTGGACGCGGCGTAGGGGCCGTGGTTGCGCAAGGCCTGGCGTATGGAGAGGGTGCTGATCATCACGATCGAGCCCCCGCCGCCCTCGCGCAGCGCCGGGATGACGGCCTGCGTCATGTTCAGCGTGCCGAGGAGGTTGACGTGGATGGGGAGCTGGATCTGCCGCTCGGTCGCCTCGGCCAGCGGGACCTCGTGGCCGCCGCTGGCGGCGTTGTTGACGAGCACGTCGAGGCGCCCGAACTCCTCGAGCGTGCGCTCGACGAGGTTGCGGCACTGCGCGGCGTCCGCAACGTTCGTCGGGACGCAGAGCGCGCGCCGGCCGAGCGCCCGGACCTCGGTCGCGACGGCCTCGAGCTTCGCGGGTGTGCGGGCGGCGAGCACGATGTCGGCGCCGTCACGCGCGCAGGCGAGGGAGATGTCGCGCCCCATGCCGGGGCCGATGCCAGAGACGACGACGACCTTGTCTTCGAGGATCACGGCGCCGTCGGCGGCCCAGCCGCGTCAGACAAAGAACGAGCCGCAGTTCACGTCCAGCGACTGCCCCGTGATCGCCCTCGAGCGGTCCGAGGCGAAGAAGACGACCGCCTCCGCGATCTCCGCGGAGGTGGCGATCCGGTTGAGCGCTGACTCGGCCGCCCGCTCGTCGTGGATCGTCTGGTAGTCGACGCCCCGCTCCTCGGCCAACTGGTTGAACCAGTAGCGCAGCGCGTCGCCCATGATGTAGCTGGGCACGACGGTGTTGACTCTGATGTTGTCCTCGCCGAGCTCGATGGCGAGCGTCTGCGCGGCCGTCAGCAGCGCGGCCTTGGACGCGGCGTAGGTGCCGCGGCCGCGCTGGATGCGGCGCATCGAGAGCGTGCCGGTGATCACGATCGAGCCGCCGCCGTTCTCGCGCAGCGCCGGGATGACGGCCTGCGTCACGTTCAGCGTGCCGCCGAGGTTGATGCGGATCGCGTGCTGGATCTGCCGCTCGGTCGCCTCGGCGAGCTCGACCTCGTAGCCGCCGGTGGCGGCGTTGTTGACGAGCACGTCGATGCGACCGAACTCCTCGAGCGTACGCTCGACGAGGTTGCGGCACTGCTCGGCGTCCGTGACGTTGGTTGGAACGCAGAGCGTGCGCCGCCCGAGCGCCTGCACCTCTGCCGCGACGGCCTCGAGAGTCGCCTCGGTGCGCGCGGCGAGCACGATGTCGGCGCCGTCGCGTGCGCAGGCGAGCGAGATGTCGCGGCCCATGCCCGGGCCGATGCCTGAGACGATGACGATCTTGTCTTCGAGCATCACTGCGCCCGCGTCTCCGCGCCGCGCACGTTCGCCGGGGCCGGCGCGGTCCTGCTAGCGGCGGTCGTAACCGCGGCCGCCACCGCCGCCACCGCCGCCGCCGCGGTAGCCACCGCCACCGCCGCCGCCGCCGTAGCCGCCGCCGCCACCACCGCCGTCGCGGTAGCCACCGCCACCGCCGCCGCCGCCGTAGCCGCCGCCGCCCCCGCCGCCGCTGCCACGCGGCCGCGCGGCGTCGACGTTGAGACGGCGACCCTGGAAGGTGGCGCCGTCGAGGGCCGAGATGGCCTTCGTCGCGTCTTCATCCGGCATCTCGACGAAGCCGAAGCCGCGTGCGCGGCCGGTTTCCCGGTCGGTCGGGAGTGCTACTGAAATGACCTCGCCGTGTTCGGAGAAGAGCTCCTCTACATCCGACTCTCTGGCTTCGTACGGGAGATTTCCCACATAAATCCGCTGCGACAAGAACCTTCACCCCTCGCCGGCACCGCCGACACTCGCACGTGCCCGTGCGGGCACGTCTGCCTGAATCTCAGCTACTACCAGGGAACCGTTACAACCAGGGAAGGTGCCGTCCACGGAGCGATTGCTGAGCGGCGCCATCCGGACGCCGCGCACAGGGTAACACCCTCCCGCACAGTGTCGAGCCGCACAGTGTCGAGCCACGCGCCCAGCGATCCCGGCCTCGACACGTCCTCGTCGCTGGGCTGCCGCCTGCGCGCGCATGCGCTACGCTGCGGCGCGCGCCGCGAGGGAGCCGCCATGCCCGTCGTCCAAGTCCTCAGCCCGTGGCCCGGACGGGTCGCCGAACTGCACGTCGAGACGGGGGCCGAAGTCACCGCCGGTCAGGACCTCGTGACCATCGAGTCGATGAAGGTGCTCACGCCGGTCCCCTCGGAGCACGACGGCCGCGTGGCCACGCTGCATGTCGAGGTCAACTCGTTCGTCGACGAGCGCGACCCGCTCGTCAGCATCGAGATTCCGTAGCGGGCAGGGGCGCCTCGATGAGCGAGCCGCGACAGCACTTCTTCGAGTCCCAGCGGCTGCGGCTCTCCTACTGGGAGTGGGGCGACCCCGCCAACCCGCCGCTGCTGCTGCACCATGGCGGCCGCGACACCGCCCGCAGCTGGGACCGCATCGCCGAGGGCTTCGAGGACGCCTACCGCGTCCTCGCGCTCGACCTGCGCGGCCACGGCGACTCGCAGCCGGAGGTCGGCGGCGAGTACGCGATCCGCCAGAACGTCATCGACCTGCTGGCGCTCGCCGAGCTGGCGGGGCCGCCGGTCTACCTGCTCGGCCACTCCTACGGCGGCCGCATCGGCTACCTCGCGGCAGGCGCCTTCCCCGAGCGCTTCCGCGCGATCGTCTCCATCGAGGGCCCGCTGGAGCCGAGCCACGGCGACCCGAAGCCGTTCGCGCCGGAGGTGCTGCGCTCGATGGTGGAGGCGCGGACCGCCCTCGTCGGGCGCAGGCCGCGTGTCTACGCGGACCTCGACGAAGCGGCGAGCCGGATGCGCGAGAACAATCCGCGGCTCTCGCCGGAGCACGCGCTGGACCTGGCGAGCCACGCGGCTGTGGCCGTCGACGGCGGCTACCAGTGGAAGTTCGACAACTGGGCGCGTCCGGGCGTGCGCCGTGACGACGTGAGCGCGGAGGCGATGAAGCGCTTCACAGCCGCGATCAGCTGCCCGCTGCTGCTGATCGTCGGCGAGGACTCGGGCGGACGGCGGCGCATGCAGGACCAGATCAGCCTCTTCCCGAACGGCCGCTCGATCCTCGTGCCGGACGCCGCGCACTGGGTCCACCACGACCAGCCGGAGACCGTGATCCGCGAGGCGCGCGCCTGGTTCGAGGCGTCGGCAGGCGGCGAGTAGCGTCTTCCGAGGCTTCCCGCGTCAGAGCAGCTCGGCGGCGGACTCGTCCAGTCGGCGGCGCTGTGCGGCGGCGTCCCCACTGTTGAAGGAGATCACCAGCTCGTCGATGCCGAGCGCGGCGTAGACCGCGGCGGCCTCGCGCGTCGGAACGGCGTCGATGTCGACGCGCAGCGAGACGCTGATCTCATCGCGGCTGCGACCGACCTTTGCCAGCTCTTCCTCGAGGCGCGGGAGGCGTTGCTCCATCTCCTCGGGACCGAGCAGGAAGGGGTGCCAGCCGTCTCCGCAGCGCGCGACGCGGCGCAGCGCCGGGATGCCGTTGCCGCCGATCAGCAGCGGTGGGTGCGGGCGCTGCAGCGGCTTCGGCGCGGAGACGGCGTCCTCGAAGGCGTAGTGCGTCCCCGCGTACGAGGCGGACCCGTCCGCCCACAGCGCCTTCAGCACGTCGATAGACTCGTCGGCGACGGCGCCGCGCGTGTGGTAGTCGATGCCCAGCGCCTCGTTCTCCTCCGGCATCGCGCCGACGCCGACGCCGAGGTCGAGGCGTCCGCCCGACAGCACGTCGATAGTCGCGAGTTGCTTGGCGAGGGGCATCGGGTGCAGGTAGGGCAGCACCAGCACGCTGGTGCCGAGGCGCACACGCTCGGTGCGCGCCGCGACCCAGGAGAGCACCGTGAGCGCGTCCCAGTACGGCTTCAGTCCCAGCCGCCTGCCGACGTAGCCGGCGTTGAGGATGTGGTGCGCGACCCAGACCGAGGCGAACCCCGCCTCCTCTGCGCGCGAGGCGAGGCCCAGCAGGTCCTCGGGATCCTCGACGCCCCAGTGGTTGGGCAGTGCAAAACCGAATCGCATCATGTCCCCCTCGTTCGGGCCTCCTCGTTCGGGCCGTGACCTACTCCGCGAACCGATCGTCGCGCCAGGAGAGGGCAGCCCGGAGCCCCTGCTCGCGTCCGATCCGCGAGAACTCCGTCGCGGCGTCGGCCTTGTGCGCGATCGCGTCTGTCTCGCGCGCCGCCTCCTGCAGCATCGTGCGGCCCATCAACTCGATCGCCTTGTTGGTGATCCCCTTGTTCGCCGCGAGCAGGTCGCTGGGAATCATCGCGACCCGCGAGGCGAGGTGATGCACCTCGTCCGCGAGCTGGTCCGCCGGCACTGCGCTCAGCACGAGCCCGATTCGCTCGGCGGTGGCGCCGTCGATGAAGTCGCCGGTGAGCAGCATCCGCTTCGCCCACTGCGGGCCGACCATGTAGGTCCACATGTGGGTCGGCGGGGCGCCCTGCGCGCGGACGGGCGGGAAGCCGATCTGCGTGTCATCGGCGGCAATGATCATGTCGCAGTGCATCGCGAGGTCGGTGCCGCCGGCTACACAGTAGCCGTGGATCTGCGCGATCACGGGCTTGCTCAGCTCCCAGATCCGCGCGAGCCGCCGGGTCGTCCCCCGCATATCGTTGATGTCGGTCCGGATCGGCTTCGTGCCGCCGGGCGTCCGGTCCTGCGGCGTGATGTCGAAGCCGGCGCAGAAGGCCGGGCCGGCGCCGCGAATCACGATGCAGCCCGCCTCGGGATCCTGCTCCGCCGCTTCGAGGGCGTCGATCAGCTCGTTTTGCAGCTCGAGGCTGAGCGCGTTGCGCTTCTCGGGCCGGTTCAGCGTGACATAGCGGACGCGATCGCGCGTCTCGGTGAGTATCGTCGCGTAGGCCATCTGGTACCCCCGCTCGTCCTGGGTGTGCGGCGCGATGATACAGGTGCGCGGGGTGGCGCCCGCCCCCACTACCGCGCTCGGTGGCATACTCGTGCGCGGGCCGCCAGCCGAGGCCCGGATGCACCGAAGGAGGCCGCCGTGACATCGACCGCCGAGTCCCACCCCGCCGCGATCACGGACCCGGAGTCCCCGCTGCTCGTCGAGATCGTCGAGGACGGGCAGGTCTACGTGATCACCCTGAACCGCCCGGAGCGGCTGAACGCGATCACCTTCGACATGATGCACACCCTGCGCAGGACGATGGAGACGTTCCGCGACGACAAGCGCGGGCGGGTCGCGATCCTCACCGGCGCCGGGCGCGGGTTCTGCTCGGGCCGCGACCTCAAGGAGTCCGCGGAGCGCCTGCGGGCGATCGAGCGAGGCGAGATCGAGGGCCCGCACATCCCCTCGAACTACAGCATCGACCCGCTCTCGGAGGACCTCGGCCTCTGGAAGCCGCTGATCGGTGCGATCAACGGCCCCGCCTACGCGGGCGGCTTCATGCTCGCGATGCAGTGCGACATCCGCATCGCCGCCGAGGACGCCAAGGTCTCCGTCTCGTCCGCGCGCTTCGGGCGCAAGGGCGCGAGCTGGATGGCCCCGCTGGCGCGTCAGATCAGCCTCGGCAACGCCCTCGAGCTCGCGCTCTGGGGCGACACGGAGTGGACGGCGCAGCGCGCCTACGAGGCCGGCTGGGTGCAGCGTGTGGTGCCGGGCGAGGAGCTGATGGAGACGGCCATGGAGTACGCGCGGCGCGCCATCGCCATGGCCCCGCAGTCGGTCCGCAACTTCAAGCAGGCGATCTATCGCGGCTTCTACCTCCAGCCGGAGGCGGCGAAGCAGTTCGGTGTCGCCCTCGATGTCACCGTCGAGGGCATGCAGGACACGATCGAGGGCGCCAAGGCCTTCTCCGAGAAGCGCCAGCCCCGCTACATCGACGGCTAACGCCGTGAGCGGCCCCGACCCGGTGCTGGTGCAGCACGACGGACCCGTCGCGCTGCTCTCCTTCAACCGCCCCGAGCGCCTCAACGCCTGGGGCAGCGACCTCAGCGAGCCGATGATCGAGGCCCTCGAGGCGCTGCGGGTCGACGAGGGCGTGCGCGCGGTGGTGCTGACCGGCGAGGGCCGCGCCTTTTGCGCGGGCGCGAACCTCAAGGGCCGCGGCGACGCTGCGCCGACCGACCACTCGGGGATGTCGACACGCCCCGCCTGGAAGCGCCGCGACATCGACGAGGCCGGGCATCCGGTCTTCGACGCGCTGAGCCACTACCCGAAGCCGCTGATCGCGGCCGTCAACGGCTACGCGATCGGTATCGGATGCCTGATCCCGGTCTGCTGCAGCTTCGCGGTCGCGGCCGAGGACGCCGTCTTCTCGTTGCCGCAGGTGCGGCTCGACATCCTGCCCGCCTACGGCGGGACGCTGCGCCTCGCGCGCTTCGTGGGGCGCGGCCACGCGCTCAACATGGCGATCACCGGACGCCGTGTCGGCGCCCGGGAGGCACTGGAGATCGGCCTCGTCGTCGCCGTCCACCCGCTCGAGCGGTTGCGCGAGGAGGCGATCGCGCTCGCCCACGACGCCGCCCGCGCGCCCGGCGCTGCCGCGCGCCTCACCCGCGACTCGCTCGACCTCGGCTACGACTCCGGCCTCGCGGCGGCGGCGGAGGCGGACCGGCTGCGCGAGTCCGCCCTGCGCGCGGAGCTGGCGTTCGAGGAGTAGCGCCCCGCTCACGGGAACCGCGCGACCCCTCCCGGCGTCAGGTAGTCGGGAGGGACTCATGCTGCAACTGCTCAGCAGGCTCGTCTACGGCTTCTATGAGCGCCGATTGGAGGCGGACGTGCGCCGCGGCGCGATCCCGCAGCACGTCGGTGTGCTGCCGGACGGCAACCGCCGCTTCGCCCGCACCTCGGGGTTCGCGAGGGTCGGCGACGGCCACCGCGAGGGCGCCGAGAACGTCGCGCGGCTGATCGGCTGGTGCGACGAACTGGGTATCCCGGTCGTCACGCTCTGGGTGCTCTCGACCGAGAACTTCGAGCGCCCCCAGGCGGAGCTCGACGCGATCTTCGAGATAGTCGAGGAGCGCGTCGAGGCGCTCGCCGAGCAGCAGCGCCGGTCCGCGCTGTCGCGGCGCATCCGCGCCGTCGGCAGCCGCGACCTGCTCCCCGAGTCGACCGTCGTGGCCATCGAGCGAGTGGAGCGCGTCACCGCCGGCAACGAGGACGGCGACCTGCTCGTGGCCGTCGGCTACGGCGGCCGCGACGAGATCGTGGACGCCGTGCGCCGCATGATCGCCGACCGCGTACGGCGCGGCGACTCCCTCGAGGGCATCGCGGGCGGCCTCGATGCGGACGAGATCGGCCGCTACCTCTACGCCCCGGACGTGCCGGACCCGGACCTGGTGATTCGCACGTCCGGGGAGCTGCGGATGTCGGGCTTCATGCTCTGGCAGAGCGCCTACAGCGAGTACTACTTCTGCGACGCCTTCTGGCCGGCCTTCCGCCGCATCGACTTCCTGCGCGCGATTCGCTCCTACGGCCGCCGCCAGCGCCGTCGCGGGCGCTGAGGCGGCGCCGGCGCGCGCGGCGGCGCTACCCGAGGCGGACCACGCCGCTTTCGCGTGTGAAGCGATACTCGATGCCGGGGTTCGGGCGTCCCTCGGTGCGGCCGAGCCGCAGGATGCGCGCCTCGAGCCTCTCGCGGCCGACCTCGAGCAGCCCAACCGTCCCGAGGCGAGTGGACTGGAGGTGCGGCAACGTCGGGCTCCCCGAGTTGATCTGCAGTACGCCGTCGCGGTAGTCGATCCGCTCAACGTGCGTGTCGCCCGTCACGAAGATGTCGGCGTGCTCGCCGCCCAGATGGAGCCGGCGAAGTTCGGCGATCGGTCGTGTCTCGGGCTCCATGGCGTGCACCATCGCGAGTCGCAACCCCTCGATGTCGAGCAGTTGCAGGTCCTTCATACGCGGATCCTGCCAGCCCACGTCGTTGTTGCCACGCGCGGCCAGCACCGGGGCGATCTCCTCGAGCCAGTCGAGCACCATCGGGTGAACGATGTCTCCTCCGTGGAGGATCAGGTCGACATCCTCGAACACCGTGCGCACCTCGTCCCAGAGCGTTCGCCGGTCCGAGGGCAGATGCGTGTCCGAGATCAGGCCGATGAGCATGGGGCAACCCTACGCCGTGCCGGCCAGCGGCAGCGAGATGACGCGATCGTCGCAGGCTGCCGGGGTACCTGAACCGGCCGGTCGTGTGGAAGTGGCCTGACTCGGCGATCTTGATTCACAATCAGCCGCGATGACCCCCACCGGCCCCTCGCAACGCTCGCTCTTCGACTCGCCGCCGGCTGAGGCGCCCGACATCGGCGAGGCTGCGGCGCTCAGCGGGCGCGTCGAGGTGGTCGCGAGGCCCGCGCGGGAGATCCTGATGCGGGGGACTGGATTCCTCGATGCGTACGACTTCTCGCTGAACCCCTACGCCGGTTGCGCCTTCGGCTGCACCTATTGCTATGCGGCCTTCTTCAGCCGCAGCGTCGAGCAGCGCGACGCGTGGGGGCGCTGGGTCGAGGTCAAGGAGAACGCCGTCGAGCTGCTGATGCGGCGCCGGATCGGGAGCCTCGACGGCAAGCGCATCTACATGAGCAGCGTCACCGACCCGTACCAGCCGGTCGAGCGCAGGCTGCGCCTGACGCGGCGGCTGCTGCAGGTGCTCGCCGACCGTCACCAGCCGAGGCTCGTCGTGCAGACGCGCAGCCCCGACGTGGTCCGCGACTGCGACCTCTTCCAGAGGATCGAGGAGCAGGGCGGGCGCGTGCGGGTCAACATGACCGTCACCACCGACGACGAGGACGTGCGCCGCACGTTCGAGCCCTCGTGCCCCTCGAACGCGCAGCGGCTGCGCGCCATCACCGAGGTGCACGAGGCAGGCGTCGAGACCTGCATCACGCTGACGCCGCTGCTGCTGGTGAGCAATGCCGAGGCATTCGCCCACAGCCTGCTGGCCACGGGCGTCGAGCGCTTCATCGCGCAGCCGTTCCACTTCGGGCGTGGCAGGTTCGTCGCCTCCACGCGCGAGGGCGCGGTTACGCTGATGGCAGAGAAGCTCGGCTGCGACGTCGCCTCGTTCCAGCCGAGGTACCTCGATCACTACCGCGAGGTCTTCGCGGTGCTGCGCGAGCGGCTGCCGGAGCTGGGCGAGGGCAAGGACGGCTTCGCGCCGCCGTTCTGAGTCGCACGGGCGAGGGGCGCGCGCGACGACTCTAGGGGACGAGCCGAAGAGACTCCGCGATTTGTTCAAAGATCGCGTTGAGCTGGGGTGAGTTCCGCTCGCTGGGCCCGCCCCCGCACACGTACGCGCCATACCTCAGGGTGGTGGGCTGCTCGCCTTCCACCCAGATCGTTGCCCGGCCCACGCAAATGTGTGAGCGGGTTTCGATGTCCACGATCCATAGCATTGAGGCGTCTTGGCACACCCCCTCTGTGCAGCTAGGGGCGGGGATCGGTCCGGCCCGAACCGTCAGCTTCGAACCCTCAGGTATGTCGTATTGCACGGAGGGCCCGGGATCGAACGTCCACGTATGCGTGCCGGGGCTGTGCGGCCGGACGGTTGGCGTGGCGGTCGGGGTTGGCGTGGCCCCTCCCGTGTCAGCGTCCGATGTACAGCCCGCGAGAATCACAACGGCCAGTGCGGCCAACAGCAGCCGCAACGCAGCCATCGCGTCGCTACGCGCCCCGAGGCGGGGCGTGCGTGCTGGTGCCGCCGTCGTCGACGACGAGCGTGTGGCCTGTCACCCACGTCGAGAGGTCCGAGGCGAGGTAGACGACGGCCGCCGCGACGTTTTCGATGTACTCGGGGCTGCCGCCGCCCGTCAGCGGGCCCGGCGATTGCTCGCTCGCGAGGCGGCGGCGGCCGCCGGGCGCGATCGCGTTGACGCGGATCTCGTGCTCCGCCCACTCGGCCGCCAGCGATCGCGTGAGCCCGAGGATGCCCGCCTTCGCCGCGCCGTAGTGCGCCCCGTACAGCGCTCCGTCGATCGCGTTCATCGAGGAGACGGTGACGATGCTGCCGCCGTGGCCGCCCTCGATCATCGCCTTCGCTGCGGCGCTCGCGCAGAGCCAGGCGCCGGTGAGGTTGAGGTCCAGCACTGCCTCGAAGCCGTTGCGCGAGATGTCGAGCGCCGGCGCCATGAACATGCCGCCGGCGTTCGCCACCATCACGTCGATCCGCCCGAAGCGCTCGACCGTGCCCGCGACGAGGGCGTCGATGGACGCGGAGTCGCGCACGTTGGTGCGCAGCCACAGCGCCTCGTGACCGGCCTCGTGCAGCTCGCGCTCCATCGCCGGGCCGGTCTCCTCGTCGATCTCGGCGACCACGACGGCGGCGCCAGCGTCGGCGAGGCCCAGCGCCATGCCGCGCCCGAGGTTGCGCCCGCCGCCGGTGACGACGGCGACGCGCCCGCTCATCGACAGGCGATCGTGGATGAAGCCCACGCGCGGCCTCCCGCCCTCGGCCGGGCTACACCTCGCCGGTCTGGGCCACGCCCCGCGCGAGCGCTTCCTCGATGGCGCGCACGAGCGCGCGGGCGGACGAGGGGTGGAGCTCGACCGCGATGCGTGAGTCGGGCCCCGCGGCGGCGTTCACGAAGTCGATGTTGAGCGAGTGCTCAACGGCGAGCTGGAAGGGGTGGTCGTAGGTCACGTTCGCGCGGTCGATCGGGATCCAGCCGCGTGCGCCCTTCCCGCTGCCCTCGATCGTGGCGATCTCGGCGATCATCGTGCACATCTGTCTGCTCCTTGCGAGGTGCCTACGAGCTGAGGTGGCGGCCGAAGAAGTCCCAGATCTTGTCCCAGCCGTCCATCGCCTGGTCGATGCGGTAGGCGGGGCGGTTCCAGTAGAAGAAGCCGTGCCCGGCGCCCTCGTACATGTGGAACTCGAACTCCTTGCCGTGCTCCTGCAGCGCCTGCTCGTGCTGCGCGACCTGCTCCGGTGACGGGCTCTGGTCGTCCGCGCCGAAGAGGCCGAGCAGCGGCGCGGCGAGGTCCGCCGTGTAATCGATCGGCGCGACCGGCAGCTTCTCGGTCAGCTCGTCCTCGGGCATCACGACGCGCCCGCCCCAGCAGTCGACCGCCGCGTCGAACTCCGTCGAGCGCGAGGCGACGAGGACGGTGTGTCGCCCGCCGGAGCAGGTGCCGATCAGGCCGACCTTGCTGTTGGAGGTCGGGAGCCCGCGCAGGACGCGGGCGCTGGCGACCACGTCGCCGACCACCTGCTCGTCCGGTACGCCGCCGTCGGCGCGCACCATCGCGGCGACGTCCTCGGGAGTGCCGTGGCCCTCGCGGTGGTAGAGGTTGGGCGAGATCGCTGCGTAGCCGTGGTGCGCGAAGCGGCGCGTGGTCTCGCGGTAGAACTCGTCCCAGCCGGGCAGGTGGTGGATCAGCACCACGCCGGGGAACGGCCCCTCGCCCAGCGGGCGCGCGAAGTACGCGCCGATCTCGTCACCGTTGTGCCCCGTGACCGTGACGGTCTCGGCGAGCATCCCCTCGTACATGTCCGTGCGGTACATCGGAACCCCCAGTCCTGTCGCTTGGTCGCTCAGTTGCTTCGCGCCCGGCTCAGGCCGGGCAGAGGTCGGCGATCAGCCCGTCGACGCTGCGCGCCGTGTCGAGCGTTGCGAACGCCTCAATGCCGCGCTCGATCGCCTCGTGGTCGAGCACGCGGCCGGCGGTGTCGCGGTACTTGTCGGCCAGCTCGTCCCAGCTCAGCGGGTGGTCGGCCGAACCGGCGGCCTCGTCGACGGCGCGCACGAGGTTCCCGCCGCCCGTAAGCGTGACCTCGACGTGCGCGAACTTCGGTGCGCCGGCGAACTCGGGCGGCGTGGCGCCCTCGCTGGTGTGGATTCGCTGAAGGAGCTGCTGCGCCTCCGGGCGGGCCACCGCGTCGTCCTCGAAGGTGGCGAGCTTCAGCTCACGGTCGAGCAGGACGGAGGCGAGCACGTACTGCATGCTGAACTTGCCCTGCAGGCCGCCCCGCGGGTGCGGGTGAATCAGCGCCGCGAGCCCGCCCGGCTCCACTCGCACGTCGATGCGCTCGACCTGCTCCGGCTGCAGATCGTGCTCGCCGATGAGGTCGAACACGCAGTCGGCGGCGCGGGCCACGCCGTAGCAGCAGGGGTAGCGCTTCACGTTGATCCCGGGCTCGACGATGCCCCAGCCCTCGCCGAGCGCCTCGACGCGCTCGGGCGCAGCTTCGCCCTCCCGCGAGAACAGCTTGAGGAAGCCGAGCGGGCCACCGATTGACTCCTCGGTGGCGGTGAAGCCGCGCTCGGCGAGCAGCACGGCCTGCAGGCCGCCGCGGGCGGCGTTGCCAACGTGCAGCGGCTTGGTCATCGAGCCGAAGTTGGCGCGACTGCCCCCGGCGAGCGAGAGCGCGATGCCGAGCGCATGTCGGGTGCGCTCGGCGTCCAGCCCGAGCAGGCGCGAGCTGGCCGCGGCGACGCCGAGCGTCCCCGCGGTGGCCGTCGCGTGCCAGCCCTGGTTGTACTGCGAGGGGTCGACGGCGTGCCCGAGGCGCGCCTCCACCTCGAAGCCGATCACGAAGGCATCGAGCAGCGCGGCGCCGCTGCGGCCGCGCTCCTCGGCGAGGGCGAAGACGGCGGGCAGCAGCGGGGCCGAGGGGTGGCCGTGCAGCGGCAGGGTCGTGTCGTCGTAGTCGAGCGCGTGCGCAGCGGTCCCGGTCGCCAGCGCGGCGTCGAGCAGCTGTGCGCGCTGATCGGAGCCGATGATCGAGACCGGTCCCGGTCCGTGACCGGAGACGAGGTCACGCACGATCGTCGGGCCGTCCTCGGGCACGCCGGCGAGTGCGACGCCGGTGGTGTCGAGCAGGGCGCGCTTGGCGGCCGTGATCGCCTCGGGCGGGACCGATTCGGCAGGGGTCTCGGTGATGAAGCGGACGACGTGTTCGGTGAGGCTCATGCTGGCGCTCCTTGCGCTCGAGCGGCCGTAACCCGCGGCGGGCGGCCGCCGGTCCGATGATAGCGCGAAGCGCGCGGCGCGGCGGCCCGCAAGATCCTGTGCGCAGCGGCGAGCGCCCCTTAGGGCGGGAGTCCGTATGCTGACACCCACGTGCCCGGAGGCCGGGCCGCGCCTCGGCCGCGCGCTCGTGCGGGAGGCAAGCGAGGGGAGCAGCGAGTGGCCGAGTCCGCCCTTGACGCCATCGACGAGTTCATTTCCGCGCAGTCGATTGATCGCTCGAACCCGCGCTGGCGGACACAGCTCGACCGCCCCCCTCAGGTCGGCTTCGACAAGGACAGTTCGTACTACTGGGACCTCGAGACGAACGTCGGCTCGCTGAGCGTGCGGCTGCTGCAGGACACCGCGCCAATGCACGTGGGCAGCACGATCTACCTCACGCGGCTCGGCTTCTACGACGGGCTCAGCTTCCACCGCGTGATCACGCAGTTCATGGCGCAGGGCGGCTGCCCGCTCGGCACCGGCACCGGCGGCCCCGGCTACCAGTACGCCGGTGAGTTCAACGGCGGTGTCCGCCACGACCGGCCGGGCCTGCTGAGTATGGCCAACGCCGGACCGAACACGGACGGCAGCCAGTTCTTCCTGACTTTCGTCCCCACGCCCTGGCTGGACGGCAACCACACGATCTTCGGCGAGGTCGTCGACGGCATGGAGACACTCCAGGCCCTCGAGGCGCGCGGATCGCAGGGCGGGGCGACGACCGAGCCGCTCGAGATCACGAGCGCCTCGATCCGCGTCGAGTAGCGGGGGCGGCTACGCCTCGAGGGCGGCGCGGATCGCGGCGCCTGCCTGCTGCTGCGCGGCCGTGGCCTTGTCGAGCACCGGGGCCATGTTGAAGAAGCCGTGGATGACGCCGTCGTAGCGGGTCAGCCTCGTCGGCACGCCCGCTGCCCAGAGGCGGCGGGCGTAGGCCTCGCCCTCGTCGCACAGCACGTCGTACTCGGCGGTGATCACGAGGGCGGGAGGCAGGCCGCCGAGGTCGTCCGCCCGCAGCGGCGCGGCGTACGGCTCCTGCGCCTGCTCCGGCGCCTCCAGGTAGTGACCCCAGTACCAGGTCATGTCCGCGGTCGACAGCAGATCGCCGCTGCTGCCGTGCTCGGCGTATGACCGGGTCGTGAAGTCGAGGTCGGTCACGGGGTAGATGAGCGCCTGGAAGGCGATCGCGGGACCACCTCGATCGCGCGCCAGCTGCGCGACGACCGCCGCGAGGTTGCCGCCCGCGCTGTCGCCGGAGACGGCGATCCTCGAGGCGTCGACGCCGAGTTCCGAGGCGTGCTCGCTCACCCACTGCGTGGCGGCGTAGCAATCGTCGGCGGCCGCGGGGTACTTCGCCTCGGGCGCGAGCCGGTAGTCGACGGAGATCAGCGTCGCGCCGCTGAGGTTCGCGAGGGCGCGAGCGGGCGCGTCGTGGGTGTCGAGGTTGCAGATCACCCAGCCGCCGCCGTGGAAGTAGAGGATGGCTCCGCCGGACGGGCTGTCGGGCGTGTAGATGCGGATCGGAACGTCGCCGCCGGGGCCGGGGATGACGCGATCCTCGACGCGGGCGATGGGCTCCGGACCGTCCCCCAGCGCGGCCATCGCCGCCGTGCGCTCAAGGGTATCGGCGCGCGCCTGCTGGGCCGTCTTCTGGTGGTTGGGGACGGCGCGAAACTCGGCCGTCAGCTCGAGCAGCTCCTGCATCTGTGGATCGAGCGGCATCTCGCACCTCCGTCGCTCGCGAGGGCGTTCCTCGCGCCACGGCGCATCGTAACGCCCGCGGCGTCGGTGTGAACCGCGTGACCGTTGCGCGATCCCTGGAATCGGGCGCTATAACGAGTGTGGCGGCGCGCCGGGCGCCGCGCCGGTGAGGGGGTGCGCAGATGGGCTCGAATCTCGAGGGCAAGGTCGCGGTGGTGACCGGGGCCGGACGGGGAGTCGGACGGGCGGTTGCGCTGGAGCTCGGCGCCGAGGGGGCGAGCGTCGTCGTCAACGACTTCGGCGGCCTCAGCGACGGCGTGAGCGAGGCCTCCAGCGAGCCAGCCGACAGCGTCGTCGAAGAGATCCGCGCCGCCGGCGGCCGGGCGGTGGCGAACTACGCGAGCGTCGCCACCGTCGAGGGCGGCAGGAGCATCATCGACACGGCGCTCGAGGAGTTTGGTGGGCTGCACACCGTCGTGCACTTCGCCGGCAACCGGCAGCCGAAGATGATCTTCAACCTCAGCCCGGAGCAGTGGGACGCGGTCATCAAGGTGCACCTCTACGGCGCCTTCAACGTCGTGCAGCCGGCCTCGGTGATCATGCGCGAGCAGCAGTGGGGCCGGATCATCCTCTGCAGCTCCGGCGGCGTCTGGATCGGCACGATGGGCGGGACGAACTACACCGCCGCGAAGGCGGGCATCTACGGCTTCGCCCTCAGCCTCGCGATCGAGCTGGCGAAGTACAACGTCACGGCCAACTGCATCGGGCCCAGCGCCTACACGAGGATGACCGAGGAGACCTACGCCCAGCTCTCGGGCCGCCCGCTGAGCCCCGTGATGGAGCAGCGGGACGCAGGGACCGAAACGACGTCGCGGCCCGAGCACGTCGCGCCGATCGCCGCCTACCTCGCGACCGAGGAGGCCGGCTACATCACCGGCCAGTGGTTCAACGCCGGGCGGCCGGGGTTGATCTCGGTGAACTCGATGCCGTCCCCGGCGAAGTCGATCTACAGCGACGGGAAGTGGTCGGTGGACGAGCTGATCAAGGTGATGCCGGGCACGCTCGGCGCGAACCTGCCGAAGCCGCACAGCGGCGCGGGGTAGGGGGCGACGCTCGCGGAGTCGGGCGCCCTCGGCCTAGCGGCTGCCGCGCAGGCGCGGGTCCAGTTCGTCGCGGAGGGCGTCGCCGAACATGTTCATCACGTAGACCACGAGGCTGAGCGCGATCGTCGGGAAGACGAGGATCCAGGGCTGGACGATCATGTAGAGCCGCCCCTCGGCGCTCATGATCCCGCCCCAGCTCGGCGTTGGCGGCGGCACGCCGAAGCCGAGGAAGCTGAGCGACGCCTCGGCCACGATGTAGCCGCCGATCGAGGTCGACATCAGGACGACGACCACCGGCAGGATGTTGGGCAGGATGTGGCGCAGCAGGATGCGCGGCGTCGAGGCGCCCATCGCCCGGGCGGCGTCGATGAAGGGGAACGCGCGGATGCCGATCACCGCGCCGCGCACCACGCGCGAGAGCGAGAGCGATCCGCGGGCGGCGAGCGCGATGATCACGTTCGTCACGCTCGGCTCCAGCACGACGAGGATCGCGATCAGCATCACCAGCGGCGGCAGCGCCTGCGAGGCGTCGACGAAGCGCTGCACGATGTAGTCGAAGACCCCGCCGACGTAGCCGCTCACCGCTCCGAGGATCGTGGCGAACGCCGCCGCCCCGAACGTCGCGCCGAGGCCGACGTAGAGCGAAATCCTCGCGCCGTGGATGACGCGGCTGAACAGGTCGCGTCCGAACTGGTCCGTGCCGAAAAAGTGTTCGGTCGAGGGGTTGATCAGGCTCTCTCCGACGTTGTTACGGGTCGGCGAGTAGGGCGCGATCACATCGGCGAAGACCGCAACGAACACCAGCAGCACGAGCACGACCGCCGAGAACGCGCCGATCGGCTGACGCCTCGCGAAACGCACGAGGGTCGTGCCCCAGCGCGCGGCAAGGGACGGTTCCTGCGGGGCGAGGATCGCGTCGTTGGCTACTGCCATCGTCGCCTACTCCGTCCTCGTGCGCGGGTCGAGCACGCCGTATGAGAAGTCGACCATCAGGTTCACCAGGATCACGAGCAGCCCGGAAACCACCGTCAGCCCCTGCACGACCGGGTAGTCGCGGGCCGACAGCGCGCCGATCAGCGTCCGCCCCAGCCCGGGCAGCGAGAAGATGCTCTCGAGGATCACGGTGCCGGAGAGCAGGAACGCCACCTGGATGCCGAGCAGCGAGACGACGGGGATCAGCGCGTTGCGCAGGGCGTGCCGCAACACCACCTTGCCCTCGTGCAGACCCTTCGAGCGGGCGGTGGTGATGTAGTCCTGCCGCAGCACTTCGAGCATCATCGTGCGCGTCAGGCGCATCAGCGAGGCGCTGAGGGACAGGCCGAGAATGATGGCCGGCGTAAAGAACTGGGCCGTGTAGGGCCAGATCCCGTCGCCGGGCGGCGTGTAGATCACCGGCGGCGACCACTTCCACCAGATCGTCGGGAAGACGATCACCGCCGTGGCGATCGCGAAGTTGGGAATGCTCAGCCCGGCAATCGAGACGCTGCGTAGAAAGTAGTCCAGCAGGCTGTTGCGCCTGACTGCCGAGATGATGCCGATCACCACGCCGGTAGTGGAGCCGATGACGAGCGCCATCACGCCCATCGTGAGGGTCACCCCGATCCGCTGCCGGATCAGGCCCGTGACGGGCTCCTCCGTGAAGATCGAGTTGCCCAGGTCGCCGCGCAGCGTGCCCAGCGTGTAGCGCACGAACTCCTCGGGCAGCGACTTGTCGAGGCCGAGCCGCGCCTCCAGCTCCCCGCGCGAGACGTCGTCGAGGCGCACCTGCTCCTCGAGCAGCACGTCGATCGCGTCGCCGGGCAGCAGGCGGATCAGGACGACGACGAAGAGGATCAGGACCATCGTCGTCGGGATGATCGCGAGCAGGCGGGCGACGATGTAGTTGCGCACGGCGCCTCCGCTGGGCGCGTCCGTTATACGTCCAGCGGTCGCCAGCATACGCCGTCCGGCGCGCGAATGAGCGCGTGTCGGTAGTATCCGCGCGAGAGTCACGCCCGGCGGGCAAGACCGCGCCGAGGCTGCGAGAGGAGCGCGGAATGACCGAGGAACGAGCAGGCCGGCTCGCGGGCAAGGTTGCGATCGTGACAGGGGCGGGATCGGTGGCCGAGGGCATCGGGAACGGCCGCGCGACGGCGATCCTGTTCGCGCGCGAGGGCGCGAAGGTGCTGCTCGTCGGGCGCAGCCGCGAGCGCACCCTCCCGACCCTCGAGGCGATCGAGGCGGAGGGCGGCGAAGCCGCGATGTTCCTCGGCGACGTGACACGCAGCGAGGACTGCCAGGCCATGGTCGGCGAGACGGTGGAACGCTGGGGCAAGCTCGACATCCTGCACAACAACGCCGGCATGAGCGGCCCGGGCACGATCCTCGACATCGATGAGGAGTTCTGGGACCAGGTGATCCGCGCCAACCTGACGAGCACGATGCTGGCCAGTAAGGCGGCGATCCCCGTGATGGCCGAGGGCGGAGGCGGCGCGATCAACATCACTTCGTCGCTCTCGGCAATCCGGCCGGTGCACCTCACGTCGTACTCGACGGCGAAGGGCGCGCTGATCACGCTCACGGCCGGGCTGGCGATGGACCACGCCGAGCAGGGCATTCGCGCCAACTGCATCATCGTCGGACCGATGTACACGCCTTCGGTCTGGTCGCGCGGGATGAGCGACGAGCTACGCGACCGCCGCCGGCGTGCGTCACCAATGGGCAGGGAGGGGACCGGCTGGGACACTGCCTGGTGCGCCGTCTACCTTGCCTCGGACGAGGCGCGCTACGTCACCGGCGTCGCGATCCCCGTGGACGGCGGCGTGCATGTCAGCAGCCCCAACCGCCACGACCCTCGCTGACGGGCGGCGCGAGACTCGCTACGACGCGGCCCCGCCGCTGGCATGGTGGACATAAAGCGCGACGGCGACGTTGTCCGGCGCGCCGCGCTCCAGTACGGCGTCGATCAGTTCCGAGGCGTAGTCGTCGCCTGACTCGGCCACGATGCGGCCGATCTCCTCGTCGTCCAGAACGCCGTGCAGGCCATCGCTGCTCAGCAGCAGCAGGCAGGGGTCGGGCAGGGCGATCGGGCCCGTCACATCCGTCCCGGCCTCCTCGTCGAGGCCGATCGCTCGCGTGATGACGTGACGGTTGAGCGCGGCCAGCGGGTCGCCCGGTTCGAGCAGCCCGGCGCGGATCTGCTCCTCGACCCACGAGTGGTCCTCGGTCAGCCGCCGCGCCGCGCCGCCGGCGAGAGACACGAGGTAGGCGCGGCTGTCGCCGACGTTCGCCGTCCAGGCGCGGGCGCCGCGGACGAGCGCGGCGACGAGCGTCGTGCCCATCCGCGCGTGCGCTCCCTGCTGCCGGTCCCGCACGGCGCGGTTCGCCTCCTCGAAGGCGTCGCGCAGGCCGATGGGCGGGTCGGCCGGGGGCTGCGCGCGCAGCCGCTCGACCAGCGCATCGAGCGCGGTCCGCGAGGCGACCTCGCCGCCCGCGTGGCCGCCGAGGCCGTCGGCGACGGCCAGCAGCAGCGAGCCGTCGGGCAGCGCCAGCGCGGCGGCGACGTCCTCGTTGCGCTCGCGCAGCAGTCCGCGGTCGCTGCGGGCTTGCAGCATCGGGCCTCCGATCGCCGCTGCGCGGGAGCCGGGCGGCGTGCCTGTGTGATGATAGGAGTGGCGGCGGATCCGCCGCTGCGAGCAACAGCGTCGGAGAGGAATGCGAATGCCGAATCCGGTGGTCCACTTCGAAGTCGTCGGCAGGGACGGCGCGGCGATCCAGCAGTTCTACCGTGATGCCTTCGACTGGGACGTCAATGCGAACAACCCGATGGCCTACGGCCTCGTCGAGGCCGGGGACGAGGGCATCGGCGGCGGCGTCGGCGGCGCGATGGAGGAGGGCGGGCAGCCCTACGTGACGTTCTACATCCAGGTCGACGACATGCGAGCGGCGCTCGGCCGCATCGAGTCGCTCGGCGGCGAGACCGTGATGGACGTCACGACGATCCCCGGGATGGTGACCATGGCCCAGTTCCGGGACCTCGAAGGCAACCTCGTCGGTCTCGTGCATTCGGAGACGCCTCCCGAGGCCTAGCCTTCGCAGGTGGATAGGCCTGCGGCGCTCTGCTAGCATCCCCGGACTAACGCTTTCGTTATCGAGGGCGTGGTGCTGCCCGGTCCGGCGTCTCGAAACACCGAGGCGTGTGGCAAGCGTGTGAGGACCGGGCAGGTCAGGCCGGCAGCCCTTGTCCGCGCGCGGGGCACGGCGGGCATCCGGCCCGTACGGAGGGTGCTCATGGCGACCAACGACTCAGACTTTCTGCGGATGCTGCATGCACGCACGTCGCGGCGCACGTTGCTGCGAGGCGCCGCGCTCGGCGGCGCAGGCCTCGCGGCCGCGGCGCTGATCGGCTGCGGCGACGACGACGAGGAGGCGCCAGCCACGCCGGCGCCAGCGACCCCGGCGCCTACCGCCGCTCCCGCCACCGCGACGCCCGAGCCGACTCCGACGCCGGACACGCGGCGCGGCGGCGTCTTCAGGTACACGAGGACGTCGTCCCTGGCCGGCGCCGTCGACCCCCACCAGTCCACCTCCACGGGCTGGTTCCTCTGGCAGTTCATTGGCGATCACGCGGTGCGGCGTAACCGCAACGCCTCCGAGGTTGTCGGCGAGCTCATCCAGGACTGGGAAGTCGCGCCCGACGGCGTCTCGATGACGATGAACGTGCGCGAGGGCGCGGTCTGGCAGAACAAGGCGCCGATCAACGGTCGCGCCGTGGACGCCGAGGACATCGTCTACAACTTCGAGCGCATCGCCGGTCGCTACGCGGACGCGGAGGAGACCGAGATCGGCCGCTACCAGCGCCGCGGCACCGTGGCGGGTATGGAGGATGTCACGGCCGTCGACGCCAGCACGCTGAGCGTGACGTTCGACCGGCCGCGCGGCAGCTTCCTGTGGGGCCTCACGGACGGCCGCAACTCGATGGTGCCCAAGGAGTTCCTCTCCTCGGGCGGCGACTTCAACGACCCCGTCACGGCCGTCGGCTCTGGCCCGTTCATCGTCGACGAGTACGAGAACGAAGTGACGGTCAAGATGAGCCGCAACCCGGACTGGTGGAAGTCCCCGCTGCCGCTCCTCGATGGTGTCGAGTTCGTGTTCCTCGCGGACAAGACGGCGCTGATGGCGGCCTTCACGCAGGGCTCGGTGGACTTCTTCTCCGGCCCGAACCGGGTGGAGCAGGAGACGCTGGACAAGCTGGGCGGCCAGGGCCAGCGCTTCGTGATGCCGGAGTCCGTGCTGTGGCCGCACTGGCGCTTCAACACCAAGGAGAAGCCGTTCGACGACGCCCGCGTGCGGCTCGCCCTGCAGCGCGTGCCGAACTACAAGGAGGCCGGCGACAGCTACTACGGCAACGCCTGGCGCTTCACCGGCCCGCTCGCCTCGGGCTACGGGGAGGCCTACAAGTCCGACGAGATCGCCCAGATGCCGGGCTGGAACCCGAACACCAAGGAAGCCGACATCCAGGAGGCGAAGCAGCTGATGTCGGCCGCCGGGTTCCCCAACGGCGAGTTCGAGTGGAAGCTGCTGCTCGGCGTGCCCGCGCCGACCACCAACTGGTACGACTCGAGCACGCGCGCGATCGATGCCTGGAAGACTGTCTGGCCGGACATGAACGTCGAGCTGGACCTCCCGACGGACATCGCGGCGTTCAGCAAGCGGCAGAACTCCCGCGAGGGCTGGCAGGCCGTCTGCTACACCATCCTCGGACAGCCGGACGCCGTGCTGGAACTGCACTCGCAGTACCACTCCGAGGGCTCGCGCAACTACGGGAACTTCGCCGACCCGACGATCGACTCGCTGATCGACCAGGCGTCGATGCAGTTCGACATCGAGGAGCGCGGCGAGACGATCAAGCAGGTCCAGGATCTGCTGATCCAGGAGCACATGCCGATCGTCCAGATCTACGTGTACCTGCAGATCAACTACTGGTCCGAGCGGATGCGCGGCTTCGAGGAGGTCTACGGCCTCGAGGGCACGTTCGAGCCCGGCCAGCGCGGACGGGACTACCTCTGGATCGCCAAGTAGGCGCCTGGAGCGTGCCCGGGACGTCATCGCCGGGGGCCGCGTGAGCGGCCCCTGCGACGACCTGCTCGTCGTCGATCTCAGCAGAGGGCCCGCCGGCGGGCTGGCCTCGATGGTGCTCGCTGACTTCGGCGCCGACGTTCTCAAGGTCGAGCCACCCGGCGGCGACCCCCGCCGCGGCGACGCCGCCGCGCCGATGTGGCTGCGCGGCAAGCGCAGCGTCGTGCTCGACCTCGCGCGTCCCGAGGATCGAGGCCGCCTCCATGACCTTGTCGCGGACGCGGACGTCGTCGTCGCCTCGTATGCGCCGGGCGAGGCGGAAGGTCGCGGCGCGGACTACGCCACGCTCGAGGCGCTGAACCCCGGGCTCGTCTACTGCTCGGTCACCGGTTGGGGACCGCGCGGCCCCTACGCGCACTACCCGGCGACGGAGGGCCTGGTCGCGGCCAAGAGTGGGCGCATGCAGCTCTTCGCCGGGCTGCCGCAGCGCCCGGGCCCCGCCTACGCCGCCGTGCCTGTCGGCACGCACGGCGCGATGGAGTCGGCGCTGTCGGGCATCCTCGCGGCGCTGCTCGTGCGCGACCGGACGGGGCGGGGGCAGCTCGTCGAGACCAGCCTGCTGCAAGGACTGTTCCCCTTCGACACGCACAACCTGCTGCGCACGCAGCTGGCGCGGCGCTTCCCGTCCGAGTTCGAGGTCGACATCAGGCAATCGGCGGCGGCGGGCCGGATCACGTTGCAGTACCTGCCGGCGATGGCCGCGGATGGGCGCTGGATCCAGTTCGCGAACCTGATGGAACACCTCTTCCACGCGATGATCGCCGCCGCCGACCTCTCGCACATCTACAGCGATCCGCGCTTCGCCCTCGCCCCGAACACGGAGACCGTCGAGGACCGCGAGGCGCTGCGCGGCGTGATCCTCGAACGCATCCGCGAACGGCCCGCCGACGAGTGGATGGAGATCTTTCGCGCCGACGGCAACGTCGCCTCCGAGCCGTTCGAGACCGCGCAGGAAGCGCTCGACAACATCGACCTGCGCGCCAACGGCGAGGTGACCGAGGACGAGCACCCGCGCCTCGGCCGGCTCGTGCAACTGGGACCGCTGGCGCAATTGCGCGATACGCCCGGCCGCACCGGCGCGCCTTCCGCCGACCCGGGAGCGCACCAGGCGCAGCTGTTCGCGGCGCGCAACGGGCGGCGCGCAGCGCGGCGGGCGCAGACGCCCCCGTTCGCGCTGGACGCCCCCGCGCACGCCCTCCAAGGCGTCACGGTGCTGGAGTTCGCGACGGTAATCGCGGCGCCGCTGGGCGCCTCGCTGCTCGCCGACCTCGGTGCGCGCGTGATCAAGATCGAGCCGCTTGAGGGCGATCCGTACCGTTACATGGGACAGGGCTTCGGCCAGTACATCGGCTCGGCGAAGACGACGGCGGGCAAGGAGAGCATCTGCCTGGATCTCAAGTCGGCCGAGGGCCAGGAGATCGCGCAGCGCCTCGTGCGCGACGCCGACGTGCTGATCCACAACTACCGGCCCGGCGTCGCGGAACGACTCGGCATCGGCTACGACGAGCTGAGTGCGCTGCGGCCGGAGCTGGTCTACATCGCCGCCACCGGCTACGGGCCGGACGGGCCGAGCGCGAGCCGCCCCGCCGCCCACCCGATCCCCGGCGCGGCGATGGGCGGCGCCCTGCACCAGGCCGGCTCCGGTATGCCGCCCACGGACTGCGATGACCTCGAGGAGATCCGCGAGGCCTCGCGCTGGCTCTACGTCTCGAATGAGGCGAACCCGGACCCCAACACCTCTGTCGCGCTCGCCTCCTCGGCGCTGCTCGGGCTCTACGCGCGCCGCCGCACGGGCCGCGGGCAGCGCATCGACCTCAGCATGCTGGGGGCCAACGCCTACGCGAACAGCGACGACTTCCTCGCCTACGAGGGCAAGCCACCGCGCCGGCAGGCCGACCCGGAGCTGTACGGCCCCACGCCGCTGCGCCGCCTCTACGAGACGGCCGAAGGCTGGGTCTACCTCGAGATCTCGCACGAGCGCGAGTGGCAGGCGCTCGCCACGGCGCTGTCGCGGTTCGGCGGCCCCGACCTTGCGACGGACGCGCGCTTCGCCACGCCCGAGGACCGCGGGCGCGAGGGAGAGGCGCTCGCCTCGCTGCTGGGCGAGGCGTTCGGTGCGCGCGGGGCGGACGAGTGGGAGCGCGAGCTGATCGCGGCCGGCGCGCCGTGCGTGCGAGCGGACGTGCCGCCGGGTGAGTTCCTCCGGGACGACGAGCACATGCGCGCCAACGGCTTCGCCCCCGAGGTGGAGCACACCGGCTTCGGCCGCTACCAGCGCTGGGGGCCTACCGTCACGTTCTCGCGCACGCCCGGGCGCTACGGCCCCGGCGTGCTCGCGGGCGAGCACACCGACGCGCTCCTCGCCGAGCTCGGCTACAGCGCCGAGGGCATCGAGGAGCTGCGGCGCGCGCGCGTCGCTGCCTCGGAGGAGCCGAAGCCGCTGCCGGAGTGACTGCCGGGCGGCGCCGTCAGGCGGGCTCGTAGAGCAGCAGCGTCGCCTCGCCGACGGCCTGGAAGACGGGCTGCACGCGCATCCCCACCTCGATGGCGTCGGGCTCGACGTTGACGAGTTCCGTCGTCAGGCGCGGGCCTTCGTCCAGCTCAACGACGGCGATCAGCTGCGGCACGTCCTCCGACCACGGCGGCGCCGTGGGGCGCCGCGCGACCGTGTACGTGTGCACGACGCCGTTGCCCGACAGCTCGCGCCACTCGAGGTCGCGCGTGAGGCAGCCGGGGCAGTGCGTGCGCGGGTAGTAGATGTACTGCTCGCAGCTCCCGCAGTGCTGGAGCTCGACGCGGCCCTCGGCGAGGGCGTCCCAGAAGGGCTGGGTCTGCGGGGTCGGGACGGGCAGTGGCTTTTCCACGGCGCTACTCCCCCCTCAGGATCAGCGCGACCTGCTCGCTCATGATCCCGCCGTTGTTGAGGACCAGCACCGTGTCGCAGGTCTCGACCTGGTTCGCGTCTCCGCGGCCCATGATCTGGCGTGCGCCCTCGGTGACGTGCGACATCCCGCCGCTCATGCCGGGCTGGCCGAAGGAGAGCTGGCCGCCGTTGGTGTTGAGCGGGAAGTCGCCGCTGTAGGTCAGGTCGTGATCGTTGATGAAGCGCGCGCCCTCCCCCTTCTCGCAGAATCCCATGTCCTCCAGCGCCAGCAGCACCGTGATCGTGTAGCAGTCGTAGAGCTGGGCCGCGTCGATCTCCGAGCGCGCCACATCGGCCATCTCGAACGCCTTGTCGGCGGCGGGCTTCATCGGCGTGCGCACCAGATCCTCGGCGTAGCTCGGCGTCTTGAACGCCAGGTGCTCGCCGAAGCCGGTGAGGAAGGCGGGCCGGTGGTTCGTGCGCAGCGCGCGCTCGCGGCTGGCGAGGACCACGGCCGCCCCGCCGCTGCACGGCATCACGATCTCCAGCAGGTGCAGCGGGTCCGCGATCATCGGACTGTTCAGCACGTCGTCGACCGTGATCGGCTGGCCGTGGAAGAAGGCGGGCGGGTAGGCGCAGGCGTTGGTGCGCTGGTCGACCGCGATCTTCGCCAGCGCGCGCTCGTCGTAGCCGAACTCGGCGGCGTAGCGCTGCGCGATCTGCGCGTAGCCGCAGTTCTGCGCGAGGTTGCCGTAGGGGATGTCGAACTCCGCCTGCGGCGAGCCAAAGGCTCCGCTCGAGGCGCCGAGGTAGCCGGGATTGACCGGCCCGCCCGGCGGCTGCGGCGTCGGCCCCGCGGGCGTCGCGCAGACCACGACGTCACAGAGCCCCAGCTCGATCGCCGCGGCCGCTCGCCAGATCATCCCCGCCGAGCTCGCCCCACCGAGGTCGACGTGCTCGGCGAAGTTGACAGGCCTCCCCATGTACTCGGAGAGCGTCGCCGGGGCGAACATCGAGGACTCGCGCACGCCGGTGGTGCACAGGCCGTTGACCTCGCCTACATCGATGCCCGCGTCGTCGAGCGCCTCCTTCGAGAGCTCGGCGTACTGCTCGAACGAGAACATCGGCTCGCGCGTCGGCCGGCGCTCCGGCTTCCACTCGGCGATGCCGACGATTGCTGCGTCGCCTCTCAGTCCCATGGCTCACCCCCTTCGGGTGTCGGCGGTCGGGCCTCCGGGCGCCTCAGGAGCGGCGCGGCAGGCTCACCGTGGCGGCGCCGGGCACCAGCACGTCGCCGCCCTCGTTGCGCTCGTAGACGTCGAGGTCGACCAGCGCCTCGCCGTCCTCCTCGCGCTTGTCGGTGATCGTGCCGCCGTAATACAGGTTCTCGTGCGGGAAGGCGTTGCCGCGGTTCTGGATGCGGAAGCGCTTCAGGTGGCCGGCCGGTCCGTGCCAGTCGGTCACCATCTTCGCCAGCAGCCCCGCCTGCAGCGGGCCGTGCACGAGGATGGTCGGGCGGTTCTCGACCTCCGTGGTGTAGGGCGCGTCGTAGTGGATGCGGTGGCCGTTGTTGGTGGCGGCACTGAAGAAGAACATCTGCACCTCGTCGACGGTCTCCACCACCTCCGGCAGCTCGTCGCCGACGCTCACGTCCTCGAAGTAAATCTGGTCTGCCATCGTCTTCGCCCCGTCAGTTCGCGATCGTGGACATGCGCGAGCGCACGACGACCTCGCCGTGCTGGTTCGTGTAGGTGGTCTCGCTCGTCATCAGCACGAAGCGGCCGGAGCGGCCCGTCTTCTCCTCGATGTTGGCGACGTGCGTGACGGCGGTGAGGGTGTCGCCGGGGTAGATCGGCGCGATGAACTCGTACTCCTCGCCGCCGGCCATCCGGCGTGGGGCGTTGTTGAGCGGGATGCCGCCTCCGCCGCCTCCGGGGATGCCGTCGTGGCGCAGGCCGTCGCGGATCGTGACGCCCTGCATCACCTGCGAGACGAACAGCGGCGGGATCGGCGTGTCGCTGAAGCCCTCCGCTGCGGCCGCCTCCTCGTCGAAGTAGCGCGGATTCAGGTCGCCCACCGCGGCGGCCCAGCGCTGGGCCTCCTTCTGGTAGACGACGCCGGTGCCGCGCCGGGTCTCCTGGCCGATCATCGCCGTCGCCTCGGGCGGGACCATAGGCTCGTCGCTCATGCGCCATCCCCCTTCGTCGCACAGCTGCCGGGCCGCCTGGGCCCGGCGCGGTGGATGTTCGCGCTGGGCGGCGAGTATAGCGAAACGTGCTTGCTCGGGATCGTGCGGCTCGAGGGCGCCACGGCTCGCCGCAACGGAGTACCCTGCGGGCGCGTGATGGGGCTGCGCGGTGTCCGTCGGACACCGACGGAGCGGGGGGAGCATGAGCGACGGCGCGCTGTCCGACCTCTCCGTGCTCGAGGTGGCGCAGGGCGTCGCCGGACCGTTCTGCGGCAAGCTGCTCGCCGACCTCGGGGCGGACGTAATCAAGATCGAGCCGCCCGAGGGCGACCGCGCGCGCCGCCACGGCCCCTTCCCCGGCGACGAGGCGCACCCGGAGCGCAGCGGCCAGTTCATCTACCTCAACCACAACAAGCGCAGCGTCACGCTCGACGTCCGCGACGAGGCGTCGCGCGGGCTGCTGCGGCGACTGGCCGGCGAGGTCGACATCCTCGTGATCGACCTGGCGGCGAAGGAGCTCGAGGAGTTCGCGCTGACCTACGAGGAGCTGCGGCCGCTCAACGACCAGCTGATCATGACGGCGATCACGCCGTTCGGGCTCGTCGGGCCCTGCCGGGACTGGGTCGCTACGGACTTCACGGCCTACATGATGAGCGGGCTCGGCTTCCAGACGCCCTACGGGCAGGTCACGGACCTCGAGGCGCAGCCGCCGCTCGCCGGCGGCGGCTACCAGACCGACTACCTCTCCGGCGCGACGGCGGCGGCGATGACGATGCTGGCCGTCTTCCACCGCAAGGCCGTCGGCGAGGGTCAGCTCGTCGACATCTCGCGCTTCGAGGCGGTCAACGCGATGCTGCGCAACGACTACTCGGCCGCCTCGTACACGCCCGAGCTGGTGCCGCCTCGGATCAAGCACGGCTACTCCTGGGTGCTGCCCTGCGAGGACGGCTACATCTCCTTCTCGCCGTTCATCGCGGACCACTGGTGGGCCACGTTCAGGGAGTTGGCCGGCAAGCCGGAGTGGGCGATGAGCGAGGTCTTCGACACCGCGGAGGGGCGCCACGCGAACAACGACGTGCTCGAGGCGCTCACCGTCGAGTGGCTGCTGAAGCAGAAGAAGATGGAGGTCTACGAGCTGGCGAGGGACTCCGGCATCCCCTGCTTCCCGGTGAACTCGATGCAGGAGCTGATCGAGTCGCGCCAGTACCAGCATCGCGAGTTCTTCGTCGAGGTCGAACATCCCGATGTGGGAGTGCTCACGCAGCCCGGACCGCCCGCGCGCTACTCGGCGACGCCGGCGACGGTGCGCGAGCCCGCGCCGCGGCTGGGCGCGCACAACCACGAGGTGCTGGAGGCGCTGCAATGAGCGCCGGGCAGTACGCGCCGCTGCAGTACGCGCCGCTCCAGGGCGTCCGCATCACGGACATCGGCTGGGTGCTGGCCGTGCCGCACGCCACGTCCTGGCTGGCGACCTTCGGCGCGGACGTGATTCGCGTCGAATCGATGGTGCGCCCGGACATCACGCGCATGGGCGGACTACGCAACGGCGCGGACGGCATCAACGGCATCAACCGCTCCTCGATGTACAACGGCGTCAACTTCGGTAAGCGCTGCGTCACCATCGATCTCACCCAGCCGCGGGGCATTGAGCTCGTCATGGACATGGTGCGGCAGAGCGACATCGTGACCGAGAACTTCGCCGCCGGCGTGATGGAGCGGATGGGGCTGGGCTACGAGGAACTACGGAAGGTCAAGCCGGACATCATCATGCTCTCCGGCTCCCCGCTCGGGCAGGACGGCCCGGACAAGGACGCCACCGGCTTCGGGCCGAACACGCAGGCCTACGCCGGCCTGCCCTACATCACCGGCTACGAGGGCGGCATGCCGACGGGCCTGGGCCGCGACTATCCCGACTTCATGATCGGGATTCATATGGCCTTCTCGGTCCTCGCGGCCCTGCATCACCGCAACCGCACCGGCGAGGGCCAGTGGATCGAGATTGCGATGGCGGAGACGGTCACCTCGACGATTCCCGAGGCCGTGCTGGACTACACGATGAACGGGCGCGAAACCCCGCGGCGCGGCAACCGCCATCCGCACTTCGCGCCGCGAGGCGTCTACCGCTCCACCGGCGACGACCGCTGGGTCGCGATCTCCGTCGAGGGCGACGAACAGTGGCGCGCCCTCGGCGAGGCGCTCGGCAGCCCCGACTGGGCGGCCGATCCGCGCTTCGCGACGCACGAGGACCGGCTCGAGCACCACGACGAGATCGACGAACGGATCACCGCCTGGACGCGCGAGCGCAGCCACTACGAGGCGGCCGAGCAGCTCCAGGCGCACGCCGTGCCGTCCGCGCCGGTCCTCGACACGTTCGAGACGCTCGAGGATCCGCAGCTCAACGCGCTCGGCGCCTTCGTGGAGACCGTGCACGCCGAGGTCGGGAAGCGCCGCCTCGCTGGCCTGCCCGGGCGCTTCAGCGCGATCCCGGACGTCGAGTACGGCGTCTCGCCGCTGCTCGGCGAGCACACCGAGGAGGTGCTGTGTGGCCTGCTCGGCCTCAGCGCCGAGGAGCTCTCCGCGCTGACCGAGCAGGGGATCACCGTATGACCAGCGACGCGGGCGGAGGCATCACCAGCGGCTACATCCTCGACCGCGTGACCGTGCAGCCGGGCCGCCTCGGCGAGTACCGCGAGCGGGTCGCCCGCGAGTACCTGCCGCTGGCGCGGGAGCGCGGGATGGAGCTCGTCGGCTCCTGGATCGAGCCGCCGCTCGAACTGCAGGGCGAGAGCAACGACCTCTATCTGCTGTGGTCGTTCCCGGAGTTCTGGTCGATGCGCCGCCAGTCGCGTGAGCAGGGCGCGGCGGCGTGGTGGGAGGACAGCGCGGATCTGACCGTCTCGCGCGAGCGCCTCTTTCTCGGAGCGGCCGAACTGGAGACGCCATGATCCGCCAGGTCGCGATGCTGCACCTGCGCGAGGGCGCGGGCGACGAAGCCATCGAGGCGTTCGAGGCCGCTATGGCCGGGGCGGACGAGGCGCTGGGCGCGCGTCGCAGCCACCTCGGTCGGCACATCGAGGGCAGCGTCGGCGGCGGCGACTACACCTGGGACCTGCTGTTCGACGAGGCGCCCGAGGGCGATGCGGCGGCGCTGGTCGCGGCCTCGCCGGCGCTGGCGCCGTCCTTCGCGGCGGAGGGGCCTCGGGCCGTGGTGGCGCAGATCGACGCGGTCCGCTTCGCGCCGCAGTATGGTGAGCTCCCGGAGCCCGGCATCCGCGACTTCGTGAAGCGGACGCTGTTCCTGCGGGTGGAGGACGGTGCCGAGGCGGAAGCGCTGGCGCGCTTCGAGCGCGAGCTGATGGGCATGCCTCGCTACATCGCCAGCATCCGCAACTGGGCGTGCGGCCGGACCGACCCGGCGCTGCAGCACACGCACTGGACGCACGTCTGGGAGCAGGAGTACCAGACCGTCGACGGCCTGACCGTCGACTACATGGTGAGCCCGTACCACTGGGGCGTGGTGGACGGCTGGTTCGACATGGAGCGCCCGCAGCGGATCGTGAGTCCGGTGCTGGCGCACGTCTACTGCCCGGCCGCCTCCTCGATCCTCGGCTGGACGGAAGAGGCGTGACGCACGGAACGGCACGAGGCGAAACGGGGTAGCCGATGCACCTGATGTACTTCACCGAGCAACCGATGTCGACCTACCCGGAGGACGCCGTCGGGGAGGACGGGACGACGGCGCTGCTCTTCTCCAACAAGCACTTCGACGCCGTCGCCGGCAGCCGTCTCTACAACGAGCGATTGATCGAATACAAGCTCGCCGAGGAGGTGGGCTTCGACGGGATCATGCTCAACGAGCACCACGACGCGCCGTTCTGCATGCAGGCGCAGATCACTGTCTGGGCGAGCGTGCTCGCCGCGGCGACGGAGCGGGTGAAGATCGTGCTCCTCGGAACGCCGCTGCCGACGCTCGAGAACCCGCTGCAGGCAGCGGAGTCGCTGGCGATGGTGGACATGATCTCGAAGGGCCGCCTCGTCGCCGGGATCGTGCGCGGGGCCGGCACCGAGCAGTACGCCAACAACGTCAACCCCGCCTTCAACCGCGAGCGCTTCTACGAGGCGCACGACCTGCTGGTGAAGGCTTGGACGGAGCCCGGCCCGTGGCGCTGGGAGGGCGACAACTACGAGTTCCGCGTCGTCAATCCGTGGGCGGTCCCGCTGCAGAAGCCGCACCCGCGCATCTGGGTGCCCGGCGTCGCCAGTCCGGAGACGATCGTCTGGTGCGCGCAGCAGCGCTACCCCTACGTCTGCCTCAACACCACCATCGAAATGACCAAGCAGATCTGGGAGCTCTACGAGAAGTCCGCGAACGAGGTCGGGTACGAGTCCGGCCCGGAGCACCGCGGCTACCTGCTGCGCGTGCACGTCCAGGACACCGAGGAGAAGGCGATCGCCAACGCCCGCGAGTACATGTGGATGCAGGGCGAGTTCACCGGCCTCGGCCACCCCGTCTGGTCCTCGCCGACGGGCTACGGCTCCCCAGCCAACCGCGAGCCGACCCTCAAGCGCATCAACAACCGCGCCGACGCCCCGCAGGCGATGCCCTTCGAGCAGCAACTCGAGCACCTGCAGATCGTCGCCGGCACGCCCGACCAGGTGGTCGAGCGGCTGCGCGTACTGCTCGAGGAGACGCGGCCGGGCATCCTCGCCCTCTGGGGCAACGACGGCAAGGTCAGCCACGAGGACTCGAAGCGTTGCATCGAGCTGATGGGCTCCGACGTGCTGCCTGCGCTGCGCGAGATCGGTGACGAACTCGGGCTGAAGGATCCGTTCGAGGTCGGCGCGCCGCTCAGCACGAAGTTCCTCGAGACCCCGCACGTGCCCGAAGGTGCGCCCGCGTGAAACTCGGCTTCCTGCCGCCGTTCCAGCGCCCGCACATCACCTCGGGCGAGTGGGTCGCGAGCCTCGCCGGGATGCTCGAGGAGCAGGGCGTCGAGTCCGTGTGGGCCGTCGAGCACGTGATCATCGCCGAGGACTACGAGCCGCTCTACCCGTACTCGGACGACGGGCGCATCCCCGGGGGGCCCGGCCCGGACACGGTGATGCCGGACCCGCTGGAGTGGCTGTCATGGGTGGCTGCCAGCAGCAGCACGCTGCGCGTCGGCACCGCCGTGGTCGTCGCCTCGCAGCACAGCGCGGCGATCCTCGCGAAGCGCGCGGCGACGCTCGACGCGCTCTCCGGCGGCCGGCTGCTGCTCGGTGTCGGTCTCGGCTGGCAGAAGGAGGAGTACGAGGCGATCGGCGTGCCCTACCGCGACCGCGGCCGCCGCCTCGACGAGACGATCGAGGCGATGCGCGCGCTCTGGGCGCCCGGCCCCGCAAGCTACGAGGGGCGTCACATCCAGTTCGAGCGTGTTCACAACGACACCAAGCCGGCGCAGGCCGGGGGCATCCCGATCCACATCGGCGGCAGCAGCGAGTTCGCGGCCCGCCGCGCCGGACGGCGCGGCGACGGCTTCTTCCCCTTCGTGATCTCGCCGGACGATCTCGCCGCACGGATCGAGGATCTGCGTGACGCCGCCCGCGAGGCCGGGCGCGACCCGGAGCAGGTCGAGATCAGCGTCTGGCCGGGGAGCTGGGACGCGTCGCGCAGCCTCGACCTCGACCTCGTGCGCAGCTACGTAGAGCTGGGCGCCTCGCGGCTGATCGTTTCCTCGCGCGAGAGCGGGGCGAGCTCGGACATCGAGGAGCTACGATCGGGCATCGATCGCTATCAGCAGGAGATCATCGCGCGCCTCTGAGGGCGGCGATGGAGCGACGGGACGGACGGCATGGTCGACTTCTCCGACACACCCGAGCAGGCCGAGTGGCGACAGGTGGTCGCCGCCTTCGTCGAGGAGGCATTGCCGGCGAAGCTGCGTGACGACGCCAGGTACAGCGCGCTCGGCGGGCCGGGCTCCGCCCCGACCTGGCCCGACCCGAAGGAGCACGACCGCGCCGTGGACGACTTCCGCGACGCGCTGATCAAGCGCGGCTGGGCCGCTCCCGCCTGGCCGAAGCAGTACGGCGGCGCCGAGCTGCCCGTGGACCAGCAGTTCATCCTCAACGAGGTGCTTGCCGAGTACCGCGCTCCGAGGGCCGGGGTCCTCGACGTCGGCTCGACGATCATGGTGCACGCCAGCGACGCGCTGAAGCAGCGCTTCCTGCCCGGCTTCGTCGAGGGCAAGGACAAGTGGGCGCAGGGCTACTCGGAGCCGGGCTCCGGCTCCGACCTCGCCTCGCTGCGCACGCGCGCCGACCGTGACGGCGACGACTTCGTGCTCAACGGGCAGAAGATCTGGACCTCGAACGCGCGCGACGCGGACTGGATGTTCGGCCTCTTCCGCACGGATCCCGATGCCCCGAAGCACCGCGGCATCACCTACCTGTTGCTGGAGATGGACACGCCCGGCATCAGCGTCCGCCCGCTGGAGCAGATCAATGGCCGCAACGAGTTCAACGAGGTCTTCTTCGAGGACGTGCGCGTGCCCGTGGACCAGGCGGTGGGCGAGATCAACCGCGGCTGGTACGTGGGCGCGACGCACCTCGACTTCGAGCGCTCCTCGATCGGCTCGGCGCTCACAATGCTGCAGACGCTCGGCGACCTGTTCGAGCTGATCGAGGAAGAGAAGGACCAGCCCGCGCCGCGCGTCGACCCGCGGCGCAGCCCGACGCTGCGCGGCGAGATCGCCGACCGCTGGACCGAGTCGAACGTCGCGCGGCTCTTCTCCTACCGCGTGATCTCGATGCAGCTGCGCGACGATGTGCCCAACTACGAAGCCTCGATGCAGAAGCTGTTCACGGACCAACTCGTGCAGGCGATCGCGCGAACGGCGCTGAAGACGCTCGGCCTCTATGCGCCGCTCTGGGACAGTGACGACGAGCGCACCGTGCTGCGCGCGAAGTGGTCGCGCGGCTACCTCGGAGCGATCGCGACGACGATCGGCGGCGGCACTTCGGAGATCCAGCGCAACATCATCGCCACGCGCGGTCTCGGGCTGCCGCGCGGCTAGGGGGCGAGTCGTGGCGGAGCGCGTACCTCCCGAGTTCGACGACTTCCTCGCCGAGCCGCATAACGCGATCCTCTGCATCGCGCGCGGAGCAGACGAGGGCGAGGGCCAGGGCGCGCCGCACGCCACGCCTGTCTGGTTCGATTACTCCGAGGGCCGGTTCCGGATCTCGATCACGCGCCGGCGCGTGAAGTACCGGCTGCTACAAGAGGCCTCGAGCGTCACGCTCGTCGTCGACGACGCGCGGACCTACCGCACGGTCGTCGTCTCCGGGCAGGCGGAGATCCTCGACGACGACGCCTCGCTGCTCGGGCTGCGCGCGCGGCTCTACGCGAAGTACCGCCGCGACTTCGGCGATGCGGAGCTGAGCGATGAGGAGCTGCTGCGCAGCCTCCGCGAGGAGGGCCGCGTGGTGGTCTCGATCACGCCGGAGCAGGTGCTCTCCTGGGCGGGCGGGTAACGCCGCCCGTCGCATTCAGACCGTCGCGAGCCCGCACTCCGGGCAGCACTGGCCGCTGGCCGCCTCGCCGGGCTCGTCCGCCGGGGCGTGCGCCAGTACCTGCTGCGCGCGCGATCCATCGCGGTAGACCGTGATGCCCTTGCAGCCCAGTTCGTGCGCCAGCAGCAGCGCCGAGTGCACGTCCTCGACCGTCGCGTCGTGCGGGAGGTTGACCGTCTTCGAGACCGCGAGGTCGGTGTGGCGCTGGAAGGCGGCTTGCATCCGCACGTGCTGCTCCCAGCCGATCTCGTGCGCGGTCGCGAAGCGGCGGCGCGCCTCCTCCGGCACTTCGCCGTGGTCCTGCAGGCTGCCGCCCGCCGCGAGCTCCTCGAAGAGCCCGGGCGAGTGGAAGCCGCCGTCGCGGGCGGCCCGCTCGAAGGCGGCCGAGACCTCGGGCAGCACCGTCCCGTCGCCCATCCGCCGCATGTGGGCGAGCGAGTAGAGCGGCTCGATGCCGGAGGAGGCGCCCGCGATGATCGCGATCGTGCCGGTCGGCGCGACGCAGGTCCGCGTCGCGTTGCGGTAGGGCTTCCTGCCCGCGTAGATCGAGCGCTCCCAGTTCGGGAAGACGCCCTTCTCCTCGCCGAGCGCCGCCGAGGCGTCGTTCGCCGCGGCGGCGATCTCGCTCATCAGCCGCTCCGCGAGATCGAGCGCCTCGGGGGAGTCGTAGGGCACGCCCGAGGCGATCAGCAGGTCGGCGAAGCCCATCACGCCGAGCCCGATCTTGCGGTTGCCGCGCACCGCCTCGCGGATCTCCTCGAGTGGGAACGGGCTGGCGTCGATCACGTTGTCGAGGAAGCGCACGGCCAGCGCGACCGTCTCGCGCAGCGCCGCCCAGTCGAGCTCGTCCGTTGCCTCGTCCCGGAAGGCGGCGACGTTGATCGAGCCGAGCGTGCAGGCCTCCCAGGGCAGCAGC
Source organism: Dehalococcoidia bacterium (assembly GCA_965207415.1). GTDB lineage: Bacteria > Chloroflexota > Dehalococcoidia > UBA2979 > UBA2979 > VXMT01. Next base: position 640,318 of record CBDBMD010000003.1, on the reverse strand, counting down.
GGTACCTCGCCGCAGGGGTTCGTCGCCTCGATCGCGCCGATCCGTGGCGTGGGGTTGGCGCGGTTGATCGTGTCGATGAAGACCATGCCGGGGTCGCCGTTGAGCCAGGCCGATCGCGCCGCCTCGTCCAGCAGTTCCGCCGCATCCACGCGGCCGCGCGGGCTGCCGTCGCGTGGGTCGGCGAGGGTGAAGGGAGCGCCCTCGGCGGCGGCTTCGAGGAAGGCGTCCGTCACGGCGAGGGAGATATTGAAGCGCTGCGCGCTGACGCCGTCGTCCTTGGCGTGGAGGAAGGCGTGCACGTCGGGGTGATCGACGCGCAGGATGCCCATGTTCGCGCCGTCGCGCTTGCCGCCCTGCGTGACCAGGCGGGAGACGTCGTCGTAGTGACGGAGCACGGAGACGGGACCGCAGGCGGCGCCGTGCGTGCTGGCGATCGATTCACCCTCGGCGCGCAGGCGCGAGAAGTCGAAGCCGGTGCCGCCGCCGTACTTCTGCACGAGGGCGGTCGCCCGGGCGGTCGACATAATGGATTCGAGGGTGTCCTCGACTGGCAGCACGAAGCAGGCGGCGAGCGTGCCGCGGCCGGTGCCGGCGTTCATCAGCGTCGGCGAGTTGGGCAGGAAGCGCAGCGAGGACATCGCCTCGAGGAAGCGCGGCGCCCAGGCGTCACGCAGCTCGGCCGTCGGCTCGACGGCGGCAATCGCCGCCGCGACGCGGGCGAAGAGCTGCTCCGGCGTCTCGGCGACGACTCCGGAGGCGTCGCGCAGGAGGTAGCGGCGCTCCAGGACGGTGCGTGCGTTCGAGGAGAGCGCGATCGACCGGGAGCGGGGCGCAGTGGGGGCGACCATGAGCCGCTGTCCCTTCCGCCGCGGGGAGCCTACGCGCCCATAAGAACATACGTCCGGTAGTCGCGCAAGGGCTTCACCCGCTGCCGCGATCGATCGTACCGCTTCCGAGGGGTGTCGTGGGCGTGCGGACGCCTCGCGCGGGCCGCGCGTCCGGGGAGGCAGCGGGCCGGGCGGTTCAGCGCAGCGAGGGCGCGCTCGCGATGTGGCGAGGAGCCTGCGGCAGTTGCTCGTCGAACAGCGGCGGCTGTGCGGCCGGCGGCATCGCGCTGTACTCGAGGCGCTCGAGCTCATCGAACATGTCGTCCAGGGAGACGAACTGGCGATAGGCCGAGGCGAAGCGGATGTAGGCGATCGGGTCGAGGGTGCGCAGATGCGCGATCGCCATCTCGCCGATCACGCGGCTCGGGACCTCGGTGGAATCGGACGCGGCGATGCGCCGCTCGATGTCCTCGACGACGGCCTCGATGGCGGCGGCGGTGAGGTCACGTTTGCGGGCGGAAAGACGGAGGCTGGTGAGGAGCTTGTCGCGCTGGAAGTGCTCGCGGCGTCCGTCACGCTTGCGGACCAGCACGCGGATCGCCTCGGGCTGCTCGTAGGTGCTGAAGAGGGCGCTGCAGTCCTCGCAGCGGCGGCTGCGTCGCACGCCCGAGCCGTTCTGCTGTGACTCGACGACGGTCGTGGAACGGTGGCCGCAGATCGGGCAGGTCATCAATGCTGGCTCCTTGGGGAGCGGTGGGAGAATTCCGGGTCTGGGGAGTACAGCACCGGGGGTGCCGAGGCGACAACGGCGGCAGTCCACAGACTGTGGCGAACGTGTCCACTGACCGCCGCAAGCCCGTTGTTGATTCCTCGAACGGGACACCGGGCGCCTGACGCAGCCGGCAGATGCGGGAGGGGCGGCCCGCCGGGCCGCCCCTCTTGCCAACGATTTGTTACGGATTGTGGACAAGTGCGCTCGACAGCGGATCGCGCCGAGCCGCCGCACTCGACCTACCGCTTCGGGAAAGTCCTCCTCAGGAACGCCGGCAGGTCGGAGTCCGTCAGCGCGTCGGGCAGTTGCGAGGTGTCGGCGACCGGCTCCTGCCGCGGCGGCACGTCGATCTCGAGCCCTGTCTCGACGAACCCGGCCAGCGAGTGGCGCGTTCCGGAGAAGCCTGTCGCCACGACCGTGATCCGCACCTCGTCCTCGAGTACCTCGTCGATCGCGGCGCCGAAGATGATCTCCGCCTCCGGGTCGACGACCTCGGCGATGGCGCGGGCGGCGGTGTTGAGCTCCTGCAACGAGAGGTCGGCCGGCCCGGTGACGTTGAAGATCACGCCGGTCGCGCCCGTGATGTCGACCTCCAGCAGCGGGCTGGCGATCGCGCGGCGGGCGGCCTCGACGGCGCGCTGCTCGCCCTGACCGGAGCCAATCGCCATCAGCGCGGGACCGGCGTCCGACATGATGCGGCGCACGTCCGCGAAGTCGAGGTTCACGATGCCCGGCACGGTGATCAGCTGGCTGATGCCCTCGATGCCCTGGCGCAGCACGTCGTCCGCCTTGCGGAACGCCTCCGTCATCGGCACGGCCTCGTCGCAGACCTGCAGCAGGCGGTCGTTCGGGATCACGATCAGCGTGTCGACCTTGTCCTGGAGGTCACGCACGCCCTCCTCGGCCTGCTGGCGTCGCTTCGACCCCTCGAAGGCGAAGGGCTTGGTGACCACGCCGATGGTGAGCGCTCCGATCTCGCGGGCGGCCTCGGCGACGATCGGCGCCGCCCCGGTGCCCGTGCCGCCGCCCAGGCAGGCCGTCACGAAGACCATCTCCGCGCCCTGCAGCGCCTCGATGATCGACTCGCGCGACTCCTCGGCCGCGCGATGGCCGCGCAGCGGGTCGGAGCCCGCGCCGAGGCCCTTCGTGATCCGGTCGCCGAGGCGAACCTTGAGCTCGGCCTCGCAGTTTTCGAGGGCCTGCAGGTCCGTGTTCAGCGCCACGTACTGCACACCGGGCAGGCGGTCCGGAATCATGCGGTTGACGGCGTTCGAGCCGCCTCCTCCGACTCCGACGACCTTGATCGGCGGGAGCGTGTCGTAGTTCCTCTGCATGGCGGACTCCTTCCGTGGGCCTGTGGAACTGCTGCGGGGCCGTGCCGGGCGGGCTGCCCGCGATCCCTTGCGTGCTCGTGTTGCTCTGCTCCGGGGCGCGGTGCTCCGGGCTGTGTCCTCAGTCGATGCTTCGGCTTGCACCTCCGGCTCGGCGGGAGCCGCGGCCTCTGCTTCGGACGCCCCCTCCACCTCGACCGGCGCTGCGACCGCCTCGACCACTTCGGTCGCCTCGGGTGCCGCATCCACTTCTGCCTCGACCGCCGGTTCGAGCGCGGCATCGGCCTGCGCCACAGTCGGCTCGGCCTCCGCTTCTGCCTCGACCGCCGGTTCGAGGGCGGCATCGGCCTGCGCCGGAACCGGCTCGACCTCCGCTTCTGCCTCGACAGCCGGTTCGAGGGCGGCCTCGGCCTGCGCCTCGGCGGTGGGCTCGGCCTCCGCCTCGACTGGCATCGTGGCCTGCGCCTCCATCGGCGCCGCGGCTCCTCGCGTCGCTGCGTCCGGGGCCGCGACGTCGAATTCGGAGTGCGCGTCCGGGGACAGCGGCTCGGCGCTCAGGTCGAGCGGTGGAGGGTTGGCTTCGGCGAGCGAGCGCGCCTCCGCGCGAGCGGCCTCGAGGTAGTCGAACAGCGGCGCTGCGGCGGCGCCGGGCGACTCGGCAGGCCGGCTGCCCGGTTCATGTGCGAGGTTCGTCATCGCTGCCTCCAACGCTTCCTTGGGGAGTCATCACTGGGGGAGTACGACGCGCATCAACTGCGCGACCTTCCGGAACAGGCCGCCGACGCCGCGGCGGCGGCGCGGAGCGGGGCGCAACATGATTTCCTGCTCGCGCAGCGCCCAGCGCAGCAGGCCGACCGAGGTCGAATAGGCGGGGTCGTTCAGCAGGTCGGAGAGTCCGGCCAGGTGACGCGGGCGGCCGATCCGCGCCGGCAGCTCCAGCACCTCCTCGGCGAGCAGGTCGAGACCGCGCACCGAGGCGCCGCCACCGGTCAGCACGGCCCCGGCCGCGAGCAGCTCGGTCTGCGCGCCACGCCGGACCTCGGCGCGCACCATCTCCAGCAACTCCTCGCAGCGCGCCTGCAGGACCTGGGCGATGAAGCGCTTGGGGATCTCCTTGCGGCCCTCGGCGCCGAAGGCGTCGATCTCGACGTGGTCGTATTCGTCGACAAGCGAGGCGAGCGCGTGGCCGTGCGCGATCTTGGCCTGCTCGGCGGCCGGCTGCGGCACGCGCAGCGCGACGACGAGGTCCCCCGTCATCTGCGCGCCGCCGACCGGCAGCACGGCGGTATGCACCAGCGTGCCGCGCACGAAGACGGCGATGTCCGTGGCGCCTCCGCCGATGTCGATCAGCACCGCGCCGTGCTGCAGCTCCTCGCGCTCGGCCGCCGCCTCGGCCGCCGCGAGCGGCCCGACGATCAGCGAGTCGACCTGGACGCCGGCGCCCTCGACGCAGCGCAGGATGTTCTGGACGGCGGAGCTGCCGGCGGTCACGACGTGCGTCTCCATGTCCAGCCTGGAGCCGAACATGCCGAGCGCGTTCGTGACGTGGTCCTGCCCGTCCACCACGTAGTAGCGGGGCACCACGTGGACCACCTCGCGGTTGTTGGGGATGTTGACGATGCGCGCGCTCTCCAGCGCGCGGTCCGTGTCGCTCTCGCTGATCGGCTGCCGGGGGTCGCTGATCGCGACGATGCCGCGCGAGCCCATCGAGGAGACGTGCGGCGCGGTGAAGCCGACGTGGGCGGAGAGGATGCGCACCCCGGCCGCGCGCTCGGCGCGCTGGACGGAGGACGAGATCGCCTCCATCGCGGCGTGGATGTTGTCCACCATGCCGCGCGTGATCCCCTGCGACGGTCCGACGCCCACGCCGAGGATGCGGATCTCGCTGCCGTTGATGACCTCCGCCACCACCGTGCAGATCTTCGTGCTGCCGATGTCGATCGCCGCGAACGTCGGTTGAGCCATCAGCGCACCACCAACTGTGCCCCGAACCGCAAATCGATCTCGTTGATCTCGAGCGGCTCGCGCTCGAGGCGGTTGAGCAACGCGCCCCAGGCCGCGACCTTGAAGCTGTAGTTGCGCCAGTCGCCGAAGATCGCGTCCGGCCCGTCCGCGATGCGTACGACGAGCCCCCGGTCGGCGTGGAACTCGAAGCGCTGAATCGCGACCCCGAGCCGCTGCGATCGGGCGTCCTCGATCAGCTGTCTGACGGCGGTGATCGTGTCGGGCTCGGCGACGTCCCAGGATTCGAGGGGCCGCGTGGCGCCGATCTCGAAGATCGTCACCGCGCCCGCTGGCGGGGGCCGCCCGGCGGGGATCACGAGGCCGGAAGCGTCGATCACGACACGCCGGCCGCCCGATTGCCAGTAACCCCAGCCGACGTGCTCGCTGACGCTGATCCTGACGCCCTGCGGCCATTCACGGCGCACCGTGGCGCTCTTCACCGCGGGCACGCCCTCGGTGACGCGGTCCGCGATCGTGGTTGTGTCGAGCGTGAGCAGCGAGCGCTTGTCGATGTCCGCGCTGCGGGCGATCGTGAGTGGGTCGGCGACCTGAGCGCCCTCGATCGTGATCTGCTGCACGCGTAGCGCGGGCCCGTCGACGAGCCAGAACCCGCCGTAGCCGACGCCGCCGACGATCGCGATGACGAGCGCTGTCAGCGCGAGGCGGCCCCAGGGCAGGCGCGGCAGCAGCCGCCGCTTCGGGCGCGGCTGCGCGGCGCGGCCGAGCTGGTAGCGGCCGGGCCGTCGCGGGGCGGCGCGCGCCCCTCGGCGGCCTCGCCGGCTCGGCCAGCGCAACTGCGGCAGGCGGAGGCTAGGCATAGGCGCGCGCCTCCTCGTGACGTTCGATGCCGAGGTCGACGAGTCGCGTGATCAACTCGCCGTAGGAGAGGCCGGCCTCCTGCCAGAGCCGCGGGAACATCGAGATCGGCGTGAAGCCGGGCAGCGTGTTGACCTCCAGCACGTGGATGCCGTCCGGCTCGCGAACGAGGAAGTCGACACGCGAGAAGCCCGCGAGGTCGAGCGCGCGGTACGCCTCGATCGCGGTCTCGCGGATGCGCTCGGCGAGGTTTTCGTCGAGCGGGGCGGGCACGAGCAGCTCCGTTCCCGCATCGCGGTACTTCGCTTCGAAGTCGTAGAACTCGCCGGGGGGCCGGATCTCGCCCAGTGGCGAGGCCTGCGGCTCGGCGTTACCGAGCACGGCGCACTCGATCTCGCGCCCGGCGATGCCCTCCTCGACCAGCACCTTGCGGTCGTAGCGCGCGGCCTCGCGCAGCGCCGCGCCCAGGTCCTCGCGGGATTGGGCGCGGCTCACGCCGATCGAGGAGCCGCCGTTCGCCGGCTTCACGAAGCAGGGATAGCCCACGCCCCGCTCGAGTTCGGCGAGCGCCTCGCGTGGTGCGGGCTCGCTGCAGAGTTCGGCGAGTTCCAGGTCGCGCAGCTGCACATAGCCCGGCTGCGGCACGCCGTGGGCGGCGAACTGTGCTCGCATCAGCGACTTGTCCATGCCCACCGCGCTGCCAGCCACGCCGGCGCCGACGTACGGCGTGTCGCTCAGCTCGAGCAGCCCCTGCAGCGTGCCGTCCTCGCCGTTACGGCCGTGCACGATCGGGAACACGATGTCGACGCTCGCGAGGTCGGCCGCCGCCGCGGCGCTCGCGAGCAACCCGGGCCCGGGCTCCTCGCCGAGCCAGTTCGTGCCGTCCGCCTCGCAGCGCGCGAGGCGCGCGCGCGTCTCCTGCTCGGTCAGCCACTCGCCGCCGCGGGTGATGCCGAGCGGGACGATCTCGAAGCGATCGCGGTCAGCCTCGCGCATGATCGAGCGCGCCGAGATCACGGAGATCTCGTGCTCCGGCGACTGCCCGCCGAAGAGCACGCCGAGGCGCTGTCGCGCGCTCATGGTTGCGCCTCCAGCCGCGCGCGCAGCAGCGGCAGCAGCGAGTCGATGTCGCCCGCGCCGATGGTCATGAAGACGTCGCCGGGCCCGAGTGCGTCCGCAATCTGCGAGGCGCCTTCCTCGAGGGTTGCGACATAACGGGCAGGCGGCCTCGTGATCTGCGCCGCGAGGCCGGCCCCGTCGAGCCCCCTGTCGGGCTCCTCGCGCGCCGCGTAGGTGGGCGCGATGAAGAGCGCGCCGAGGCCCTCGAAGCAGTCGCGGAAGCCGTCCAGCAGGTAGGCGGAGCGGGAGTAGGTGTGCGGCTGGAAGCAGCCGACGAGGCGGCGCCCCGGGTAGCGCAGGCGGGCGGCGGCCAGCGTGGCGCGGACCTCGCTCGGGTGGTGCGCGTAGTCGTCGATGAGCGTCACGCCGCCGGCCTCGCCGTGCAACTCGAAGCGCCGCCGCGTGCCGCTGAACTCCGCGGCCGCCTGCGCCGCGCGCTTGAAGTCGACGCCGGCGCGCATCGCGGCGGCGAGCGCGGCGAGCGCATTGAGGACGTTGTGCCGGCCGGGCACGCGCAGCGAGAGGCGCCCGAGCTGGACGCCCTCGAGCGATACGGTCGCGTCGAGTCCGCCGAGGTCGTTGACGCGCAGCTGCTCGGCGCGCCACTCGGAATCCTGGGCGAAGCCGAAGCGCTCGACGCGCGCGGCGGCGGCGCGACGGGCGCGGCCGATCTCGTCGGCCGCCGCGGAGTCCGCGCCGACGAGCAGGAGGCCGTTGGGCTGCACGCGCTCCGCGAAGGCCGCGAAGGCCGCTCGCAGCCGCTCCTCGCTGCCGTAGTAGTCGAGGTGGTCCGCCTCGACGTTGTTGATGATCGCGATCTCCGGTTCGTACTCGAGGAAGGCCTCTGCGTACTCGTCGGCCTCGACGACGGCGTGCTCGCCGGCGCCGTCGCGGGCGTTGCCGCCGAGGCCGGGCGAGTCGCCGCCGAGCAGCACGAGCGGGTCGAGCCCGCCATTGACCGTCATCTGCGCCAGGAGGGCGGTGCCCGTGGTCTTGCCGTGGCTACCGGCGACGGCGAGCACGCGCCGCCCGGTGAGCAGCCACTGCACCATCTCCGCTCGCGAGAGCACCCCGACGCCTCGTTCGCGCGCGGCCTCCAACTCCGGGTTGTCGCTCGAGGCGGCGGCGGTCGCGACGACGATCTCGGCGCGGCCGAGGTTGGAGGGCGCGTGGCCGTGGTAGACGGTCGCGCCGGCGCCCTGCAGGCGCTCGCTGTAGTCCGACCGCGCGAGGTCGGAGCCGGTGACGATGTGCCCGCGGGCGAGCAGGATCTGCCCGATCGCGGAGAGGTGCACGCCACCCGCCCCGATGAGGTGGACTCGCCTCGGGATCGCGCCGCTGCGCGGACGGGCGTCCAGCAGGCTCGCCATCACGCGGCCAGCCCTTCGAGCATCCTCGCCAGCTGCTCGGCCGCGTCGGGCCGGTCCAGCTCGCGCATCGCGAGCGCCATCCGCTCGCGGGCCGCGTCGTTCTCGATCAGTCGCAGGATCTCGTTCGGGAGGTCCTCGACGTCGTCGCCGGAGAGCGTGAGGGCGGCGCCGTGCCGCTCGAGGTAGTTCGCGTTGTCGCGCTGGTCGGAGAACTCGCCGGGGATGACGATCGCCGGCAGGCCCGCCGCCGGCAGTTCGCCGAGCGTCGAGGCGCCGGCGCGCGTGACGGCGAGGTCGGCGGCGGCCATCGCCAGCGCCATCTCCTCCGTGTAGGCGTGCAGCGCGTAGCGCTCCTGCAGCCAGGTCGGCAGGCGCTCGCGCTCGCGAGCCAGCCACGCCTCCTCGGTGCGTCCGGCGATGTGGATGATCTGCGCCCGCTCCAACAGCGGTTGCAGGCTGTGGGCGATCACGAGGTTGATGTGGTGCGCGCCCAGCGAACCGCCGGTCACCAGCAGCGTGAGACGCGCGGGATCGAGGCCGAAGTGGCGTGCCCCTGCCTCGCGCGAGGCGGTGCGGAACTGCCGCCGCGTCGGGTAGCCGGTCACGACCGAGCGGTCGGCCGGCAGGTAGCGGAGCGAATCCGGCACGGAGCAGGCCACGGCCTGCGCCTGGCCGCGCATCGAGCGGATCGCCCAGCCGGGCCGGACGTCGGGAAGGAAGAGCAGGAGCGGGATGCCCTCGCGGCGCGCGGCGCGTCCGATCGGCGCGGCGGCGTAGCCGCCGGTGGCGAAGACGGCGCCGGGCGCGTCGCGGGCGAGCCAGCGCCGGGCCTCGCGCGAGCCGCGGAGGAGGTTGAGCACCCCGCGGACGACGCGCGTGGGAGAGCGCGAGCGGAGCGGCGAGGCGGGCACGGGCCGGAAGGCGAAGCCCTCGGCCTCGGCGACGGCGCGTTCGGGGCCGTTGGGCGTGCCGTAGTAGACGAGCTCCACGTCCGCGCGATCGCGCAGCCGTTCGGCCACGGCGACGGCGGGGTAGGTGTGCCCGCCGGTTCCGCCGCCCGCGAGTCCGTACTTCATCGCGAGCCCCTCTGCAGGGCGCCGCGCAGCGAGGGAGTGCGCAGGACGCCGCGGGTGGGCGGCTCGAGCGCGGGGTTCTCGAGGACGGCGTAGCGCGAGACGGAGAGCAGCAGCCCGATCGCGATCATCGTCATCATCAGCGAGGAGCCGCCGTAGGAGACCAGCGGCAGCGGGATGCCGGTGAGCGGGATCGAGCGCGTGACGCCGCCGACGTTGATCAGCATCTGGAAGGCGATCCAGGCGAGCACGCCCGCGGCCAGCAGCGAGCCGAACGGGTCGGCGGCGCGCTGCATCACGCGCAGCCCGCGCCAGAGCAGCAGCGCGAACAGCGCCAGCACGACGACCACGCCGATGTAGCCGAGCTCCTCGCCGATGATCGCGAGCACGCCGTCGGTGTGCGAGGCGGGGAGGTAGAAGAACTTCTGCCTCGATACGCCCAGCCCGAGGCCGGTGAGCCCGCCGGAGCCCAGCGCCTGCAGCATCTGCAGTGTCTGGAAGCCGACGCCCTGCGGGTCGGACTCGGCCGATGTGAAGGAGAGGATGCGCGCCGCCCCGTAGCCGCCGACGACGACGAGCGAGGCGGTGAACACGGCGGCGCTCAGCACGAGCGCTGCGATGTGCAGCAGCCGCGCGCCGGAGACGAACAGCAGCGTGCCCGTGATCAGCGCGATCATCGTCGCCGTGCCCAGGTCCGGCTCCAGCAGCACCAGCGCCGTGACCAGTCCCACCATCCCGACGTAGGGAGCGACCCCCAGCGCGAAGTTGCGCACCGTCGGGCCCTTGGCGGCCAGCCAGGCCGCGAGGTAGATGATCACCGCCAGCTTCGCGAACTCGCTCGGCTGCGCCGTCACCGGGCCGATGCTGATCCAGCGTGCGGACCCCTCGGCGGTCACGGAAAGCGCGGGGACGAACACCGCGACCAGTCCGGCGATGGCGGCCAGCATCACCAGGGGACTGAGGCGCATCAGCAGGCGGTAGTTGATCGTCATCGCCGCGAGCAGGCCGACGAAGCCGATCGAGGCCCAGACCAGCTGGCGCTTGATGAAGAAGTTGGCGTCGTCGTGGTTCACGACCCCAATCGCGTACGAGGAAGAGAAGACCGCGATCAGCCCGAGCACGACGAGCATGAGCGCCACGCTGAGCAGCACCCAGTCCGGCTCGTGACGCCGCATCGGCCGTGCCTCGGCGGATTCCTTGCGCGCCATCAGTGGCTCTCCCCGAGTGCCGCGACGGCGTCGCGGAAGGCGGCGCCTCGCTGCTCGAAGTTGCGGTACGCATCGAACGAGGTGCCCGCAGGGGCGCAGAGCACGACATCGCCGGCATGCGCCAGCCGCGCGGCCGCGGCGACGGCCTCCTCGATGCTCCCGGCCTGCTCGATGGCGGGTCGTTCGCCGTCGCGGGCGGCGGCGACGGCCTCGGCGAAGACCGGCCCGGCCTCGCCGAAGGCGACGACGGCGCGGCAGCGCGCGACGGCCTCGCGCGCCAGCTCGCCGAGCGGCAGGTGCTTGTCGCGTCCGCCGAGGAGCAGCACGAGCGGCTCCTCGTAGGTGCGCAGCCCGGCGAGCGTTCGTTCCGGCGTCGTGGCGATCGAGTCGTTGACGTACTGCACGCCGCGCACGGTCGCGACCGGCTCCAGGCGATGCGGCACGCCCTGGAAGCGCCGCACGGCCTCGGCGGCGCGCTCGGCGGCGACGCCCAGCTCCGAGGCGACGGCGAGCGCGCAGACGACGTTGGCGGCGTTGTGGTCGCCGCGCAGCGGGATCTCGTCGCGACGCATCAGCTCCGTCTCACGTGCGCCCTCGCGGCGCACGATCAGGCCGCCGGAGACGGTGACGCCGTCGCCGGGCAACGGGCGCAGCAGGGAGGTGTAGCGCACGCGCGCCGGGGCCTCCTCGGCGAAGGCGGCGGCGACCTCGTCGTCGATGTGGAAGATCGCGAGGTCCTCGCCGCCCTGGTGCTCGAAGATGCGCCGCTTGAGCGCGACGTAGGAGGACCAGGAGTAGCGATCGAGGTGGTTGGGCGTGACGTTGGTGACGCAGGCCAGTTGCGGGCTGCGGTCGATCGACTCGAGCTGTGTGTGCGAGAGCTCGAGGACCACGCGCGTGTCCGGCCCGATGCGTTCGAGCAGCGCCAGCAGCCCGACGCCGATGTTGCCGCCGACGACGTGGTCCTCGCCGGCCTCGGCGAGCATCTCGCCGACGAGCGCGGTGGTGGTGGTCTTGCCGGAGGAGCCGGTGATGCCTGCGACGGGGACGGGGCAGCGTTCGAGGAAGAGCCGCGTCATCGAGGAGATCGGCACGCCGGCACGCCGCGCCGCGCGCAGCGCGGGCAGCTCGGGCGGCACGCCCTGCGAGACGAACACGCAGTCGGCGTCAGTCATATCCTGCTCGCGATTCGCTCCCAGCGAGAGCGTCGCGCCGCTATCCTCGATGGCGGCGAGGGGCTCGGCGAGCTCCTCGCGGGTGCGATTGTCGGAGACGGTGACGCGCGCGCCTTCGGCCGCCAGAAAGCGGGTGAGATCGATACCCTCGATGCCGAGCCCTACGACTGTCACGCGGGCTCCCCCCAAATTCGGGGCACGTGCGAAAGCGCCTTCGCCTTTTCGTTTATCCACGAGGATACATCAAACTGCAAGTGCCAGCGCGATTCCGACCATCGCGCCCGTCATTCCGAACAGCCAGAGACGCATCACGACCTGCGGTTCGCTCCAGCCGATCAGCTCCAGGTGGTGGTGGAATGGCGTCATGCGGAAGAACCGCCGGCCGCCGGTGGTCTTGAAATAGGCGATCTGCATCAGCGTCGATCCGGCCTCGATCACGTAGACGATTCCGATGATCGGCAGCAGCAGCCAGTGGCCGGTCATGAGCGCCACCGTCGCCAGCGCGGCGCCGAGGGGCAGCGCGCCCGTGTCGCCCATGAACAGGGCCGCGGGATGCGCGTTGAACCAGAGGAATCCGAGCAGCGCGCCGGCCACCGTGAACGAGAAGTTGGCGAGGAAGAGCTGCCCCTGGATGAACGCGATCACGCCGTAGGCGCCGAACGCGATCGCGGCGGTTCCGCCGAGCAGCCCGTCCAGCCCATCGGTGATCGAGACCGCCGTCGTCGTGGCGATCACGGTGCCGATCGCGATCGGGATGTAGAACAGGCCGAGCTCGAACTGGCCGATCCAGGGGATGTTGATGCTCTGCACCTCGAGGGCGAAGTAGAGCACCCCCGCGACGATTGCCGAGAGCGTTAGCTGGTAGAGGAACTTCAGCCGCCAGCTCAGCGCCGCGCGCTGCCTGAACCGCTCGGTGAGGGTCCCGAGATCGTCGATGGCGCCGACGATCATCCCGGAGAGCACGACGCCGAGCGGGAGCAGGATGCTGAGCCGCTCCAGCAAGTTCGTCGGAATCGTGATGATCGCGACGGCGCCGAAGATCAGCAGCCCGCCCATCGTGGGCGTGCCGGCCTTGATGTTGTGCGAGGACGGTCCTTCCTCGGAGATCGCCTTGCCCAGCCGCTGCCCGCGAATCCAGTGCACGAACGGCCGGCCAGCGAGCAGGGCGACGGCGAAGGCCGCCGCACCCGAAAGCAGTGCATGCGTCACGATCCGCCTCCCCCCGACGCCGCGGCGTCCGGTTCCCCGGCCAGCAGCGCCTCCAGTTCCTCGACGACCGTTTCGAGGGCGAGCGCGCGCGAACCCTTGACGAGCAGCGCGTCGCCCGGCTGCAGCAGCGCCCGCAACGCCTCGGCGGCTTCTGCCTTCGAGTCGAGCGGGCGTACGGCACCGAGGCCGGCCTCGCGCGCGGCTCGCGCGATCGTGGCCGCGAGGTCGCCGACCGTGAACAGCGCATCGGCACGGCTCGCCGCGTGTCGCCCGACCTGCTCGTGCGAGGACTCCGCCAGGTCGCCCAGCTCCAGCATGTCGCCGAGCAGCGCGATGCGGCGGCCCGACAGCTCGCCCAGTAGATCGAGGGCGGCCCGTGTCGCCGCCGGGCTCGCGTTGTAGGTGTCGTCGAGCAGCGTTACGCCGCCCGGCAGGCAGCGCACGGTCAGCCGCAACGGCACGTCGAGCGCCTCGAGGGCAGCGGCGACCTCCGGGAAGGGGACGCCCTCGACAAGCCCCGTGGCGGCGGCCGCGAGCACGTTGGGCAGCAGGTGCGCGCCGGGCAGCGGCACGCGCACGCGCCGTCGCTCGCCGTCCGCCTCGAGGGTGAAGCTGAAGCCGCCCGCGCCGTGCGAGGCGACCTCGCTGCCGCGGATGTCGGCGTCCCCGGAGGTTCCGAAGCGCAGCACCGGTGCGGCGGTGTGGCCTGCCATCGCGGCGACGGCCGGGTCGTCAGTGTTGAGCAGGGCGTGGCCGCCGGCGGGCAGCGCCTCGACGAGCTCACGCTTGGCGCGCGCGATCGCCTCCAGCGATCCGGCGCGCTCGAGGTGCACCGGGCCGACGTTGAGCACCACGCCGACGCGCGGGCGCGTCCACGTGCAGAGCTGGGCGATCTCGCCCGTCGTGTACATCCCGTGCTCGATCACCGTCCGCTCGATGCCGGGGTCGAGCTCCAGCAGGCAGAGCGGCACGCCAATCTCGTTGTTGTAGTTCAACGCCGAGGTGCGCACGCGGTAGCGGCGCTCGAGGACGGCGGACGCCATCAGCTTCGTCGTCGTCTTGCCGACGTTGCCGGTGACGCCGACTACCTCGAGGCTATCGAGCGCCTCGCGCCAGGCCGCCGCGAGGCGCTGCAGCCCGTCAAGGGCGTCGGCGACGATGAAGGCGGCCGCCTCGCCGGGCAGGTCGCCCTCGGGCGGGCGCTCCAGCAGCAGGCCCGCGGCGCCGCGCGCGAGGGCGTCGGCGGCGAAGTCGTGCCCGTCCGCGTTCTCGCCGCTCAGGGCGACGAAGAGGTCGCCGGCCTCGACGCGGCGCGAGTCGATCACGGCGCGCCGGAAGCGCGCGCCGGAGCCATGCCGCTCGCGCAGCGTCTCGCCGAGCGCTCCCGCGACGAAGTCGGCATCGAGGACGGGCGCGCGCCCGCTCACGCTGCTCACGGTGCGTTCACCTGTCGCTCGACGGGGGGCACCCGGAGGTACTCCATGATGTCGGCGGCGATTGTCGAGAAGACCGGCGCCGCGACGATGCCCGCGAGGTTGGAGTCCCCTCGCGGCTCGTCGATCTTCACGAGGATGGTGACGCGCGGATCCTCGTACGGCAGGAAGCCGACGAAGGAGGTGATGGTCGTGTCCGGGTCGTAGCTGCCACCGATCGTGACGATCGTCGTGCCGGTCTTGCCGGCGACGCGGTAACCGTCGACGCGGGCGAGGTGGTAGGGGACTTCCTCGACCACCGCGAGCATCATTCGCGCCATCGTGCTGGCGGTCTCCGGGGAGACGGTGCGGCGGATGACGACGGGCTCATGAATGCGCACGCCGTCGCTGCCAACCACACTGTGCACGATCTGCGGGCGCATCAACAGCCCGCCCGTGGCGAAGGTGTTGACGGCGCTGATCACCTGCAACGGCGTCGCCGCGAGGCCCTGTCCGTACGAGTGCGTCGCGAGGTCCACCGGGTACCACCCCGGATCGTCCACGCGTCGCAACATCCCCGGCGCCTCGCCGGAGAGCTCGATGTGCGTCGGCTGTCCGACACCGAAGCGCTGGAGGTATTCGTAGAAGCGCTGCGGGCCGATCTGCTGGGAGATCCAGATTGAGCCGGTGTTGAGCGAGCGCTGCAGGAACTCGGTCATCGTGACTTCGCCGTAGCCGGTGAAGTCCCAGTTGCTGATCGTGTGCCCCCCGACGTGCACCCAGCCCTCGTCGACGTACGTCGTCTGCGGCGTGATCAGCCCGAGGTCGAGCGCCGTCGCGGTGGTCAGCGTCTTGAAGACCGAGCCGGGCTCGTAGATGTCGGACACGGCGCGGTTGCGCGCCAGATCGAGCACCTGCTCGTCGTCGAGGTCGACGTCCGAGAGGGCGATCGTCGGCAGCGACGCCATCGCGAGGATCGCGCCGCTGCGCGGCTCCATCACGATCACCGTGCCGCCGCTCGCCTTGTTCGCCTCGACTGCCTCGGCGAGGCGCTGTTCGGCGATCGCCTGGATGAAGCGATCGATCGTCAGTTGCACCTCGCCGCCGACGGTCGGCTCGCGCCCGCCGGAGGCCGCGAAGGCAATCGGGCGGCCCAGCGCATCGCGCTCGGAGAGCAGCAGACCGGGGCTTCCGCGCAGGACCGGGTCGAAGTCGCGCTCGATGCCCCACAGCCCCGAGCCGTCGAGGCCGACGTAGCCGATCAGCGGTCCTGCGAGCTCCTGTTCGGCGTAGACGCGCCGCGAGCTGGGCAGCAGGCGCACGCCCCAGATGCCGCGATTGCGCAGCTCGAGCCCACGCTCGTAGTCGATGAAGCGCTGCACGATCACGTCGCCGATCTCTCGCGAGATGCCGAGCTCGAACAGCGTTTCCGGGTCCATGCCCATCGCCGCGCCGAGGGCGACCGCCGCGTCGCCGGCGCGCACGCGGTCCTGCCAGAGGAACGAGTCGATGTAGAGGTCCCAGGTGTCGACGGAGATGGCGAGGGGGTGACCGGAGGCATCGAGGATCGCGCCGCGCGGAGCGGGCAGCAGCTCCGTGTCGGCGCGCGCGGCCGCCGCCAGTTCGGCGTAGCGCTCGTGGTTCGCGATCTGGATCCAGGCGAGGCGTCCGATCAGCGCGACGAGTGCGATCGCGATCAGGGACGCCAGCAGCCAGTGCCGCCAGGTCATGTAGTCGGGACGTGTGCGCTCGGCGTGCGGTTCCGCCACGGCCTATCCCCTCCCCTCGCTGAGCGTGAGTCGCGGGCCGACGCCCGCCTCGCGCTCCGGGTTCGCGGCCGGCCGGCGCGCTCCGTTCAGTTGAGGCCGGTCACGGTTCCAAGCAGCTGCTCCCACCACGGTTCGGTCTCGGTGGGGAGCGGCGCGATCTCCTGGACGTAGCGTTCTGGCATCGGAATGACCGTGGGCGCGGGCACGCCCACGGCGACGTTCAGCGTGCGGTCGGCGGGAACCATGCCGAGCCGCGTGGTCGCGTCGGTGTAGACGGCGTCGAGATCCGCAAGGTGTGCGATCTCCGCCTCGAGCAATCGCAGCCGCGCGCCGAGCTCGGCGCGCTCGCCCTGCAGCGAGCGCAGCTCGTAGCCGGCCTCGGCCGTGCGGGTGCTCTGCAGCACCTGCAACGAGCCGACGGCGGCGGCGAGTCCGAGCAGCAAGGCGACGGCGAGCAGGAGGGAGACGCCGCGCAGCAGCCGCCCGAGGGCGCTGCTGCGCGGCCTGGGGAGCTGCTCCCGGGCCGTCTCGCGTGATGTGCTCGTGCGTGAAGGTTGGGTGGGCTTCGCCGCCGTGCGGGCGGGGGCTCGACGGCGGGGGACGTCCCGAGGCGCGGCGGGAGGGGGGGAACCGCCGCGCCTCGGGGCGCTGACCGGCGCGGCCATCAGGCCGCCGCCTGTTCGCCCAGCGCCTCGGCGACACGCAGCCGCGCCGAACGGGCGCGGGGATTGCGAGCAACCTCGGCGGCGGAGGGCCTGCGTACACGCCGGTTGACCAGTCGCAGGCTCGCCGTGTGGCCGCAGACGCAGCCGGGGCTGCGCGGCGGACAGAGGCAGTCTTGCGACTCCCGGCGGAGGAAGTCCTTGACGATGCGGTCTTCGAGCGAGTGAAAGGAGATCACCACCAGGCGAGCGCCGGCGCCGTCGAGCAGGCCGCAGGCAGCAGTCAACGCGTCAGCCAGGAAGTCGAGCTCCTGGTTCACCGCGATCCTCAGTGCCTGGAACGTCAGAGTGGCGGGGTTGATTGTTCGACGTTCCCTGCCCCGTCCTGCGACCCGCGCGACGGCGCCGGCCAGCTCGCCAGTGGTGTGCAGCGGGCGTGCGGCGACGATCGCTCTCGCGATCGCCCGGCTGCGCGGCTCCTCGCCGAAGCGACGCAGCAACTCCGCCAGCTCGCCTTCTCCGTACTCGTTCACGATCACGGCCGCCGTCAGTTCGGCGTCCGGATCCATACGCATATCCAGCGGCTCGTCGCGCTGGAACGAGAAGCCCCGCCCCCGCGCATCGAGTTGCAACGAAGAGACGCCGAGGTCGAAGAGAACGCCCTCGACGCGCTCGAACCCGTGCTCGGCGGCGATCGCCGCCAGGTCGCGGTAGTGGCCGCGCACCAGCAGCACGGCGCTGCCGAAGCGCGCCAGCCGCTCGCCGGCAGCCGCCAGCGCCTGCGGGTCCACGTCGATGCCCAGCAGGGAGCCGCCGGGCTGTGCCGCTTCGAGGACCGCCTCCGCGTGGCCACCGAGGCCCGCGGTCGCGTCGATGTAGCGGCCGCCCGGGCGCACGCCGAGACCCTCGAGGGTCTCGGCCACCATCACGGGCTCGTGCTGCGGAAACTCCTGCGTGGGGGGACTGGAGGCGCTCATGCGTCGTCCTCCAACACCGCCTCGGCGGCGGCCTCGTCGGCGCCTTGCCAGCGATCGAGGTCCCAGACCTCGACGTAGTCGCCGAGCCCGACGAGGGCGATGCGACCCCCGAGGCCGGCGTGCTCGCGCATTTCCTGCGGAATCACGATGCGCCCCTGCCGGTCCAGCTGGGTGAACCCGAAAGCGCGCGAGAGGAAGGCGCGGCGCCGCTGGCGGCCGATGCGCGTGCGCGTGTCGGAGTCGCCCAGCACCTCTTCGGTCTTCGCAGTGAAGCTCTCGTGCGTATAGAGCTCGAGGCAGCCGTCGTCGGCGGGGCGGAGCACGCCCCCGTCCTGCAGTTCGCGGCGGTAGACGGCCGGAATCGCGACCCGGCCACGGTCGTCCAGCGAGTGCTCGTACGTGCCGTAGAAGTGCACGGCAGCCTCCGACGCTGGTTCCTCATCCGTGGGCCAATCTGGGAATCTCTCCCATTTCACCCCACTTGACCCCGCGAGGCTACCACACGCACCACCGCCCGACAACCACCCCCACCGCCCCGATGCGCCCGCCCCTGCTACGATCCACGGCGGAGTCGGCAGGGAAGCCCGCATGTCCAACCTCGCAGCGCTCGGCGTCGCCGCCGTCCTGACCGTGAGCGACCGCGCCTCGCGCGGGGAGCTCGAGGACCGCGCCGGCCCGGCCGTCGCGGCGCTGCTGCGCGACGCGGGCTTCGTGGTCGTCGCGCCCGCCGTGCTGCCCGACGACGCGGACCGCATCTCGGCCTGGCTGCGCGAGCGCGCCGACGAGGACGATGCCGCGCTGCTGGTCACGGCGGGCGGCACCGGCCTGACGCCGCGCGATCGCACACCGCAGGCGACCGAGGCCGTGCTCGACTACCGCGTCGACGGGATCGCCGAGGCGATGCGCGCCGCCTCGCTTGCCGTGGTGCCGACGGCGATGCTGTCGCGCGCGGTCGCCGGGGTGCGGGGGCGCACGCTGATCCTCAACCTGCCGGGCAGCGAGCGCGGGGCGACGGAGAACCTGGAGGTGGTGCTGCCGGTGCTGGCGCACGCCGTCGCCCAGCTGCGCGAGGCGCCCGAGGAGCGCCCGCCGGCCGGCACGCACGCCGGCTGATCGGGGCGGACGGAACGCGATGAGCGCCGACGCCGCCAGGCGCTACGACGTCCTCACGATCTTCCCCGGGATCTTCCGGGGCCCGCTGGACGAGACGATCCTGCGCCGCGCGCTCGACGCCGGCCGCGTCGAGATCGCGCTGCACGACCTGCGCGACTGGACCCACGACCGCCATCGCACCGTCGACGACTACCCCTTCGGCGGCGGTCCGGGGATGTTGCTGAAGCCTGAGCCGATCTTCGAGGCCGTCGAGGCGATCCAGCCGCTCGCCGAGCCGCCCGCGAGCGTCGTCCTGCTGACGCCGCAGGGCCGCCGCCTCGACCGCGACCTTGTCGCCGAGCTCGCGGCGCTGCCGCGCCTCCTGCTGATCTGCGGCCGCTACGAGGGCGTCGACGAGCGCGTGCGCGAGCAGCTCGTGGACATCGAGGTGTCGGTCGCCGACGTGGTGCTGTCGGGCGGGGAGCTGCCGGCGCTGCTGCTGCTCGACGCGCTCGTGCGGCGCATTCCGGGCGTGCTGGGCGGCGAGGGGTCGCTGGCGGAGGAGAGTTTCGAGGGCGGCCTGCTGGAGTACCCGCAGTACACGCGCCCGTCCGACTTCCGCGGCTGGAGCGTGCCGGACGTGCTGCTCTCCGGCCACCACGCGGAGATCGAGCGCTGGCGGCGCGAGCAGCGCCTGCAGCGCACCCTGGAACGCCGCCCGGACCTGCTCGCCGAGGCCGACCTGACGCCCGAGGAGCGCGACGGCCTCGAATCCGCCCAGTAGCCGCCGGTCGCGGTCCGGCTGCACGCTTGCGGCCCGAGGCGGCTGTTATATTGCGTCCATGATGGACTTGCTGGGTTACGCACTGCTCGTCGTGGGTGTCTGCCTGGCCGTGAACGCGATCACGGGGCTGGTCGGGCTCGCCGATCCTGAGCGCCGCGTCCGCAACACCGTGCCTGCGGTGATCCTCGCCGTGCTCGCGCTCGGCGGGTACGCGCTGCTGCTGGACTGAGGCCGCGAGCTCGCTCGACGCTACCGCCAAACGCGCCATAGACTTGCTGCGGAGGGCTCCGCGGGAGCCCGGTCGCAGCTTCCGGGAACCGACATGTCGATCGACCTGCGCGAACTCGCCTCGCCGCGCAACGAGGCCATCCCCGACTTCAAGGCGGGCGACACCGTCAGCGTGAGCGTGCGCGTCGTCGAGGGCGAGCGCGAGCGCATCCAGGCCTTCGAGGGCGTCGTGCTGCGCGTGCGCAAGGGTCCGAACGGCAGCTTCACCGTGCGGCGGATGGCCTCGGGCGTGGGCGTCGAGCGCACCTTCCCCTTCAACGGCAAGCGCATCGAGAGCGTGAACGTGACACGCCGCGGGCGCGTCCGCCGCTCGCGGCTCTACTACCTGCGTGGCCGCACCGGCCGCGCCGCCCGCGTCCGCGAGGCGCGCCGCGCCTAGAACCCGTCCCTGACCGAGCCGCCCGCGCCCGTATCATCGAGGCATGGCATCTCAAGCGCCGTTGCCGGCGCGCGCCCGCTACGTGCAGGTCGCCGTCAACGCCGGGCGCCCCACGCACATGACCTTCTCCTACCGCGTCCCACCGGGACGCGAGGTCGCTGCCGGGGAGGTGGTGCACGTCCCGTGGGGGCAGCGCACCCTGCAGGGCATCGTCGTCGAGGCGCCCACCGGCTTCAGCGGCTACCACGGCGACATTCGCGACCTCGACCCACCCGTCGAGGGCGCCCCGCGGCTCAACGACCTCCAGCTCGAACTGGCCCGCTGGATCGCGCACGAGTACCTCGCGCCGCAGTGGGAGGCGCACGCGCTGATGCTGCCTCCCGGCGCGGGCGAGCGGCCGCGGAGGCTGCTCGTGCGGGGGAGCGCCGAGCCGCCCGAGGCGCTCTCCGAGCGCCAGCAACAGATCTACGACCTGCTCGACGACACCCCGCGCGAGGCCGGCCGGCTGCGCGCGGCGCTCCCCGGCCGTGTCGCGGCGCGAGCCTTCGAGGCCGCCCTCGCGGCGCTCGTGCGGCGCCGGCTCGCCGAGCGGCGCTACGAACTGAGCCGCCCCAGCGGCCGCCCGCGCGTCGTCGAGGTCGTGCGTCTCGCCGCGGAGCCGGAGCTGGCGCTGCGCTTCGCGCAGGGCATCGAGGGCCGTCGCGCCTCGCGCCGCGCCCGCGCGCTGCAGGCCGTGCTCGACGCCGGCGGGCCGGTCGCGATCGACGAACTGGCGAGGATCGCGCGCGGCCGGCCGGCCGTGGAGACGCTGATCGAGGACGGTGACGTCGAGATTGACGGGCGCGGCCTCGTGACACTCGCGCTGGTGCCGGAGCAGGCGGGCGACCGCATCCGCGAGTGGACGCGGACGCGCGCGCAGGACGCGGCGGCGCGCATGCTCGAGCGCTTCGCCGCCGAGCCGGATCTGTCGCTGCCCCTCGGCGAACTCGCGCGCGAGTTCGGCGCGGCCGCCCGCGAGGCGCTGGCGATGCTGCGGGACGAGGGCCTGCTGACCGTCGAGGAAGTGCTCGACCGCCGTGATCCGCTGCGCAGCCTCGAGGTCGCCACGCGCCCTCCGCCGGAGCTGATCGGCGAGCAGCGCGGGGCGGCGCGCGCGATCATCGAGGCGATCGATCATGCCGAGGGCGAGGCGCTGCTCCTCGCGGGCGTCTCCGGGAGCGGGAAGACCGAGGTCTACCTCGCGGCGCTGCAGCACGCGGTCGATCAGGGCAAGCGCGGGATCGTGCTCGTGCCAGAGATCGCGCTGACCGTACCCACGGTCGCGCGCTTCGCGGAGCGCTTCCCCGGCGGCGTCGGCGTACTGCACTCCGGGCTCAGCGAGGGCGAGCGCTACGACGAATGGCACGCCATCGCAGGTGGCGCCTACGACGTGGTCATCGGCTCGCGCTCGGCGATCTTCGCGCCTCAACCGGACCTCGGGCTGATCGTGATCGACGAGGCGCACGAGTGGACCTACAAGCAGGCGGAGCCGGCGCCGCGTTACGACGCGCGCACGGTCGCCGAGCGGATCGCGGAGCTGAGCGGCGCGGCGCTGGTCTTCGGCACCGCCACCCCGGACGCCGAGCGCTGGCACGCCGCCGCCGAGGGCCGCCTGCGACGCCTCGATCTGCCTCGGCGGATGCGCGCCGTGCGCCAGCCCGACGGGACCACGCAGGTCTGGCCGGACGAGGGGCTGCCCGAGGTGGAGATCGTCGACGCGCGGGGACAGCGCGACCTCTTCTCCGGGGAGCTCGCGCAGGCCCTCGGCGAGACGCTGGACCGCGAGGAGCAGGCACTGCTCTTCCTCAACCGCCGCGGCCTTGCCGGTTTCCTGCTCTGCCCGCGCGGGCACTCGCCCGCCTGCTCCAGCTGCGATGTCTCGCTGACGCTGCACGACCCGCCCGGCAGGCTGGTCTGCCACCAGTGCAATCGGACGCGGCGGGTGCCGCCCCGCTGCCTCGAGTGCGAGGGTCCGCTGCGCCGCGCCCGCGCGGGGACGCAGGCCGTGCAGCGCGAGGTACGCAACCTCTACCCGACCGCCCGCGTCGAGCGCTGGGATCGCGACACCGCCCGCCGTCGCGAGCAGCACGAGGAGATCTTCGGCCGCATGCAGCGCCACGAGATCGACGTGCTGGTGGGCACGCAGATGATCGCGAAGGGCCTCGATCTGCCGCTCGTCACGCTCGTCGGCGTGGTGCTCGCCGACTACGGGCTGCACGACGGCGACTTCCGGGCACGCGAGCGCACCTTCCAGCTGCTGGAGCAGGTTGCCGGCCGCGCCGGGCGCGCGGATCGCCAGGGCCGCGTGATCGTGCAAACCCTGTCCCCGGACGACCCCGCGATCGAGGCCCTCGAGCGCCACGACGTGGACGGGTTCTTCGAGGAGGAGCTGGCCTGGCGCGCGGAGTACGGCTACCCGCCGTTCCAGCGCCTCGCGCGGCTCGTCTTCTCGCACACGCGTGGCGACTACGCCGCCGAGGAGGCGCGGCGCATGAGCGCGGAGCTGGAGCGCGTCGCTGCGGGGCTACCGAACATCGAGGTGCTGGGCCCTGCGCCGCCGCCGCTCGCGCGCGTCCGCGGGCGCCATCGCTGGGCCCTGCTCGTGCGCGCGCCCGACCCGGCCGAGCTGCTCCGCGACATCGAGTTCCCCGCGGGCTGGGTCGTTGACATCGATCCGCTCACGCTCGGGTAGTGGCGCGGACGCTGCGCACATGGTGGGCTACACTCGACGCGCCCAGCCAGCGACGCCGCAGCGGGAGCAGACTCTGACCGTCCGACCGATCCGCTACCTCGGCGACCCCGTCCTGCGCCGTCAGGCGAAGAAGGTGCGCCGCCCCGACGAGTCGATTCGGCGGCTCGTCGACGACATGATCGAGTCGATGGTCGCCGCGCAGGGCGTCGGCCTCGCGGCGCCGCAGATCGGCGTGGGATTGAGGGTCGTTGTGATCGGCATGCCGGACGAGGAGCCGTTCGCGCTGCTCAACCCGGTGGTCGTGAAGCGCTCTGGCGAGCGCCGCATGGAGGGCGAAGGCTGCCTCTCCGTGCCCGGCTACCGCGGCGAGTTGACCCGCTCGCAGCGCGTGGTCGTGAAGGCGCTGGACCTCGACGGCCGCGAGGTGCGAATCCGCGCCGAGGACAACCTGCTCGCGCAGGCGCTGGAGCACGAGGTCGACCACATCAACGGCATCCTCTACGTCGACCGCCTCGACAGCATGAACGACCTGATGAAACTCGAGGGCGACAGCTGGGTTCCCGCCGAGAGCGGGGATCGCGAGCTGGCCGCGGACGCGGGCTAAGGAGGCGGCGTGGAACTCATCTGGCCGCTGCTCTTCGTCGTCGTCGCCTTCTACCTGATCCTGCTGCGCCCGGTGCTCAGCCAGCAGCGCCGCCGCCGCCGCGACCTCAGCAAGCTCGCCGTCGGCGACGAGGTGCTCACCACGGGCGGCTTCCATGCCACTGTGCGCGCGATCCGCACGCGCGAGGACGGCCCGCTCGAGATCCTGCTCGAGGTCGCCCCGGGCGTGGAGCTGCGCGCCACCGCCGACGCAATCCAGATCGTGACCGCCTCGGCTGCTGACGCCGAGCCGGACACCGCCCTCGACACCGCCGATGAGACGGACGCTCGCTAGATGAGGCGCTGGCTGCCGCTGCTGGGCGTAGTGCTGCTGACGATCGCCTCGATCTACACGATCTGGCCGTCCGAGCCGGGCAAGTGGCTCCCCGGATCGGTCCCCTGGCCCGAGGGGCAGGGCGTGAGCATCGGCGGCTTCGAGCGCGACACGATGCGGCTCGGCCTCGATCTCCAGGGCGGCACCCGGCTGCTGCTGCAGGGCAGCCTCCCCGAGGGCGCCGAGGGCGACCTCGACGACGCCCTCGAGGGCTCCGTGGGCGTGCTCGAGCGGCGGGTCAACGCCGCGGGGCTCTCGGAGGCGGAGGTGACCCGCCAGGGCGTCGACAGCATCACGATCCAGATCCCCGGCCTCGCGCCGGACGAGGCGCGCCAGCTGCTCGGACGCACGGCGCTGCTGCAGTTCTGCGAGGCGCCGACGGGGCTCGGCGGAGGCGCGCCCTGCGGCGCCGACGGGCAGTGGGTGCAGTCGCTCGCGGTCCTCGATGGCGAGTCGGTGGCGCTAACCGGGCGCTTCCTGAGGGCGAATGCCTTCGTGGGCGCGGACCCGCTCGGCAACCCGCTCGTGCAGTTCGAGTGGACCGGCGAGGGCGCGACGCTCTCCGAGCAGGTCACGCGCCGCCTGCTCGGTCAGCCGCTCGCGATCTTCCTCGACAACGAGCTGCTGTCGGCGCCCACGGTGCAGGGCGTCATCATCGACAACGGCTCGATCAGCGGCCTCACCTTCGAGCGCGCCACCGAGCTGGTGATCCAGCTCAACTCCGGTGCGCTGCCCGTGCAGCTCACCGTCCTGCAGGAGCAGGAGGTGGACGCGACGCTCGGCGAGGATTCGGTGCGCCGCTCCGTGCTGGCCGGCGAGATCGGCCTGCTGATCGTGATGCTGTTCATGGTGCTCTACTACCGGGTGCCGGGCATCCTCGCCTCGATCGCGCTGGTCGTCTACACGTTGGTGACGCTGGCGATCTTCAAGCTGATCCCGGTCACGCTGACGCTCTCCGGCATCGCGGCGTTCGTGCTCTCCGTGGGTATGGCGGTCGACGCGAACATCCTGATCTTCGAGCGCATGAAGGAGGAGCTGCGGTCCGGCCGCGCCTTCCACACCGCCCTCGACGCCGGTTTCGCGCGCGCCTGGTCCTCGATCCGCGACTCCAACGTCACGACGCTGATTACCTGCGGCATCCTCTTCGCGCTCGGCGGCGGCATCGAGTTGCCCGGCTTCGGGGCCTTCGATGCGCCATTGGTGCAGGGCTTCGCCGTCACGCTGGCAATCGGCGTGCTGGTCTCGATGTTCTCGGCCATCACCGTCACGCGCAGCCTGCTCAAGGCGCTCGTCGGCACCCGGATCGCGCGCAACCCGGACCTGCTGGGACCCGGCATTCACACCGAGCCCGGCTCCACCAAACCCGCCTCCACCGAGGCCGCCTCGACGGGCGGTGAGGCATGAGGACGCTCGACCTCGTCTCGACGCGGCGGCGCTTCTTCGTGTTGAGCGGGGTGCTGGTGGTGATCGCGCTGGTGTTGCTGGCGATCCCGCCGACCCTGCGGCCGGGCATCGAGTTCACCTCGGGCACGACGACGCTGCTGCGCTTCGAGCGCAGCGTGGACCAGACCGCGCTGCGCGCTGCCTACGCCGATCTCGACCACCCCGAGGCGCGCATCCAGTCCACCGGCCCGAACGAGTACCTGATCCGCACGAGCAAGCTGGACGTTCCCGACACCGCCCTGATCGAGGTCGCCCCGGACGCCAGCGCGATCGCACCCGAAGACCCCGGTCTCGGCTCAGTGCTGCTCGGCGGCGACGGCGCCGAGGGCGAGGTCGCGTTGCGCGTCTTCCGCTTCGGTGAGGCCTGCGACTTCGGCGACGAGATCGCCAGCGCTCCGGCGGGCGCGGAGGCGCGCATCCTCGAGGAGGTCCGCGGCTGCGAACAGCCCGCCGAGGACGGCGCCGCCGAGGGCGATGACGCGGCGAGCGAGGAAGGCGACGCCGCCGAGGCCGACGACAGCGGCGCCGCGAGCGACACGTCAACCGACGACAGCGAAGGCGAGGACGGCGAAGAGCCGGAGGCCGAGCTGCTCGCCTACCGCGTGCAGGTGGATGGCGACGACGGCGCGGCCCTCACCGGCTTCGTCGCCCCCGCCGACACACGCTCCGTCGCTGCGGCCGCCGCGAGTGAGCCCGAGCTCAGCGCGGAGGAGCTCGGCGAGCGCGGCGTGATCGAGGACGAGTTGGGGAAGCGCTTCGGGAGCTTCGAGGTGCTGGAATTTGCCTCGGTCTCGGCCGTGGTCTCCAAGCAGGCGGTGCGCAACGCGGCGGTGGCGGTGGTGATCGCCTCGCTGTTCATCATGGGCTACATCGTGTTCGCGTTCTCCAGCATGCCGCACCCGTTCCGCTACGCGATGGCCGCGATCATCGCGCTGCTGCACGACGTCGCGCTCGTGGTCGGCGCCTTCTCGCTGTTCGGCAAGATCTTCGGGATCGAGATCAACCTGATGTTCGTGACCGGGCTGCTGACGATCATCGGCTTCTCCGTGCACGACACGATCGTGATCTTCGACCGCGTGCGCGAGAACGTGCAGCGCGCGCCGACGGCGCCGCTCGCCGAGAACGTCAACGCGGCGCTCGTGCAGACGCTCGGGCGCTCGCTGAACACCTCGATCACACTGCTGTTCACGATCCTCGCGCTGTACTGGCTGGGCGGATCGACGATCGAGGCGTTCCTGCTGGTGCTGCTCGTCGGCGTGATCGCCGGCGCCTACTCGAGCATCGCAATCGCCGCGCAGGTGCTGGTCGCCTGGGAGGAGCGCGATCTGCCGAGGCTGATCGCCCGGCTCAGGCGCCAGGACGCCACAACCACCTCGTAGCTGCCTTCGAGAGCTCGACTACCGGAGCACGCGCTCGTCACCCCGGCGCGTCGTCACGCCCTCGCGATCGAGGCGTTCGAGCAGCGCCTGCGCGGTGCGCCGGTTGGTGCCGAGGGCGTCTCGTGCGCCGGCGAGCGTCACGCTGCCTTCGCGGGTGATGAGCGTGACGATCGCTTCGCGCGCCTCGGCAAAGCGCCCGGCCGCGAAGACCACGCCGTCGCCGCAGTCGACCACGTGGTCCGTGGCGCCGAGGTAGGCGAGCAGCTCGGGATCGAGGTCGACTCGGGGCGGGCTGAGGCCAGCGGCGGCGAGGGTGGCGATTGCCTCGTCCGCGGCGCGCCGCTGCGCCGCCGTCGGTTGCGGCAACCAGTCCGCCCGCGCGACCCCCGCGCCACGCGCCTCGATCTGCGGGGCGAGCGCACCGAGCAGCGCCGCCAGCGCGTCGGGCTCCAGGCGGACGCGCGCGCGTAGCTCGCCGGTGGGCATGGCGAGCCGCAGCGGGTGCGCGCGCTCGTAGTCCTCGAGCGCGCGCGCGATGCGCGTGCGCAGCCGCTCGAGGCCGGCCGCGCTGACGTAGCGCGGCGTCCCGTCTGTGTGCTCGAGCGCGACCGCGTCGCCGCCGGCGACCAGCGCTTCGATCGCCGCTGCGAGGGCTTCGTTGTCGAGGTCGGAGGCTGCGGCGATCCGCGCGATCGTCGCCGGTTCGACACCCTCCAGCGCGGCCAGCGTCTCGCCCTCGGGCGAGCCCTCGGCGAGCCGCCGCAGGCGCTCGACGACCGCCGCGTCGGTGCGGCGGCGGCGGCCGCTGTTGACCTCCAGCACGCGCCCGCCCCCGACCGTCTGGTCGGAGACGCGCAGCACGAACAGGTCGCCCGGCGAGGCAGCGAGGGCGGGCGCGAGCTGGATCTGGCACCAGCCCTCGGCCCCGGGCGGCACCTCGTCGGCTCCCAGGACGCGCAACCGGCCCTGCGTCTCGGCGGCGCCGAGGTGCACGGTCACGCGCAGGTTGTGCCTCAGCGCGCGCCGCGCGAGGGCGCGCACACGTACGTCGATGGTCGTCGCGGGGCGCAGCTCGCCGGGACGCGCCAGCACCTGCCCGCGGCTGAGCTGGTCGGTGCCGACGCCGGCGAGGTTGACCGCGACGCGGGTGCCGGGCAGCGCCTCCTCGAGCGTCTGCTGGTGCGTCTGCAAGCCCCGGATTCGCGCCTCCGGGCCACCGGGCACCGCCTCGACGGCCTCGCCCGTGCGCAGCCGCCCGTCGAGCAGCGTGCCGGTCACGACCGTGCCGAAGCCGGCCATCGTGAACACACGGTCGATGCCGAAGCGCGGCCTGCCTACGTCGCGCGGCTCGGGGGTGGCCGCCAGCGCCTCGTCGAGGGTGGCTCGCAGCTCCTCGAGTCCGGCGCCGCTGGCAGCGGACGTGCGCACGATCGGCGACCCGGCGAGCGAGGTGCCGGCGAGCAACTCGCGCAGCTCCTCCTCGACCAGCTCCGCCCACTCCTCCTCCTCGACGAGATCGAGCTTGGTGAGCGCGACGACGCCGCGCCGCAGCTCCAGCAGGTCGAGGATCTCGAGGTGCTCGCGCGTCTGCGGCATGACGCCCTCGTCGGCGGCGACGACGAGCAGCGCGAGGTCGATCGCGCCGACGCCGGCGAGCATGTGGCGGACGAAGCGGACGTGGCCCGGCACGTCGACGATCGAGACGTCGCGCCCGGAGGGGAGCGTCATCCAGGCGAAGCCGAGCTCGATGGTGAGCCCGCGTTCGCGCTCCTCGCGCAAGCGGTCCGGGTGGATGCCGGTCAGCGCCTCCACGAGCGCGGACTTTCCGTGGTCGACGTGTCCGGCGGTGCCGATGACGTACATGGCCGGAGTCTACCGGCACGCGGGCGCAGAATCGCCCGTGGACCTTGACATCCTTACCGCGAGGGGCGAGCCTGATTGAGTAGAAAATCGACATAAACATTGGAGTGAACTCTATGGTTTCGCTCGACTCTCTCCGTCAGGAGCTGGTGGAAGCGTTCGAGGAACGCGACCGGCTCGACGCCCGCATCGCACAGCTCGAAGACGCGATCGAGGCGCTGGCGAGGCTCGAGGGCGAGCCCGACGACGACCTGCCGTCGCGCCGCGAGCTGGAGCGAGACGAGCCACCCCGGCGCGCGTTGGTGGAAGACGGGCCGCCCCGGCGCGGCTGGACAGGCGACGAGTCGCCTCGACGCGGGTGGGCGAGCGAGGAGCCGCCCCGGCGCGTGGAGCCGCGTGCGGACCTCCGCGAGCTACTTGTTCGCCATCAGGAGGACATCGCGGACCAGATCGAGTCGCTGGAGTCGAGTCTCCCGTTCGTCGGACTGAAGTACTACCGGGACCAGTTGCTGCCGCAGGTCGTCGGTGAGATCAGGCAGGGGGAACTGCGATCCCTGATGGACCTGATGGTCGACAGCGGGATTGTCGACGTCTACCAGGTCGAGAACCCGAACAATCCCGAGTTCCCGACCGCGGCCATTCGTCTCCCACTCGCCGAGGGTGCGGGCGACGCGGACGAGGCAGACGAGCTGGACGAGATCGACGATGCGGGCGAGCTGGACGAGCTGGATGAGCCCGACGATGCGGCCGACATGGACGAGCTGGATGAGCCCGACGACGCGGGCGAGTTGGACGAGCTGGACGAGATCGACGATGCGGGCGACATGGACGAGTTGGATGAGCCCGACGACACCGAGGAGTTCGACGACGATCCGCGGTGACCGTCGCCTTCAGCACCGACGCGCTCTATCTCTCCCACGAGCCCCCCGGCGGCGCCCAGCACCCCGAGCGCCCGGCGCGGCTCGCCGCGATCCTCGAGCGTCTCGATGCCACCGGCTTGCTCGCGCGCATGGAGCGCCTGCCGGAGCGCGACGCGACTGACGCGGAACTGCTCGCGGTCCACGACCGCCGAGTGCTCGACACCGTCGAGGCGCAGCACGCCGGCGGCGGCGGCTGGATCGACGCGGACACGTTCGTCGGGGAGTTCTCGCCGGCGGCGGCGCGGCGAGCCGCCGGGGGCGCACTCGCGGCGACCGGGGCGGTCCTCGCTGGTTCAGCGCGAAGCGCCTTCGTTGCCGCACGGCCGCCCGGGCACCACGCGACGCGCGATCGTTCGATGGGGTTCTGCCTCTACAACCAGGTAGCGGTCGCCGCCACGGACGCCCTCGCGAGCGGCCTGGAGCGGGTCGCGGTCGTCGACTGGGATCTGCACCACGGCAACGGCACGCAGGCGATCTTCGACGCCGACCCGCGCGTGCTCTACGTGAGCACCCACGCCTACCCCTACTACCCCGGCACGGGCGCCGTCGCCCAGCACGGGACCGGCGAGGCAACCGGCACGAAGATCAACATCCCGCTGCCGCACGGTGCAGGCGATCGAGCGTTCCTCGCCGCGTACCAACAGGTGGCAGTACCTGCGCTCGAAGCCTTCGAACCGCAAGTCGTCCTCGTGTCCTGCGGCTGGGACTCGCACGCGCGCGACCCGCTCGGCGCGCTTGCCGTCTCGAGCGAGGGCTACACCGCCGTTGCGCGGCTGATCCTCGAGGCGGCCGAGCGGCTTTGCGATGGCCGCCTCGTCGCCGTCCTCGAGGGCGGCTACGACGAGCACGCGCTCGCCTGCTGCGCACAGGCGCTCTGCGAGCTGTTGCTCGGCGACGAGCCGACCCCGGACCCCGAGCAGGGGGCGGGGCGGCCTGAGCTCGTGAGCGAGATCGATGCGGCGATTGCGGCCGCACGCTCGGCCGCCGGCCTCGACTGAGGCGTCGCGACTACTCGATCGTCCGCGACTCCTCGAGCGTCCCGTTGCGGGAGCAGGCCGGGCAGCACTCGGGCAGTTCGCGGCGCGGCACCTCGCCGCGTGTCGAGGAGACGCCGAGCCAGATGTCGTCGCGCAGACGGAAGTGCGGGCTGAGGCGTCCGCGCGGGCCGCTGGCCGCTGCGCGCAGCTCCTCGTCCACGCGGCGCGCGGCCTCCGCGCGGCTGATCGGGCCCGGAGGACGGACGAGCACCTCGCGGCCGCAGTGCGAGCAACGGTAGACGGCGATCGCCACGGACGGGGCAGCCGCTAGCCGGGCGCGACGGCGGCCGCGGCCTCCGACTCCGGCAGCAGGTCGACGAAGACCTCGTTCGCCAGCAGCAGGCCGCGCTCGCTGAGCCGCAGCCGCTCGCCCGACCATTCGAGCAACCCGATCGCCGTGTGCCGCTCGATCGCCGGGCCGAACGCCTCGCGCAGCGAGACGCCGAAGCGTGAGGCGAACCCGGCGGCGGCGACGCCTTCGAGCAGCCGCAGGCCGAGGATCAGCGCGTCCGCCCGCAGCGTCGCCGCGTCCGGCGTCTCGCCGCCGGCGATCTGCTGCAGCGCCCCTCCCCCGTGCTGCTCGCGCTCCTCGTACGAGGCGTTGACGAGCTCCACGTAGCGGGCGGGCGAGTCGACGTTCGCGAGGCGTTGCCCGGCGAAGAAGGAGTGCGCGCCCGCGCCGATGCCGAGGTAGGGCTCCGCGCGCCAGTAGACGAGGTTGTGGCGGCAGGCCAGGCCCGGTCGCGCCCAGTTCGAGATCTCGTACTGCTCGTAGCCCTCGCCGGCGAGGCGGTCGCGCGTCCACTCGTACTGGTCCGCGACCACGTCCGGGTCGGGCTCCGGCAGCTGGCCCTTCTGGACGCGGTAGTAGAGGGCCGTACCCGGCTCGATCGTCAGCGCGTAGCAGGAGATGTGCTCCGGTCGAATGGCGAGGACGCCCTCGAGCGTCTCCTGCCAGCGGCTCAGCGGCTGCTCGATCAGCCCGAAGATCAGGTCGGCGTTGACGTTCTCGAAGCCCGCCGCGCGGGCGTCGCGCAGCGCGTCGAGGGCGCGCTCGCCCGAGTGCTCGCGATCGAGCAACTCGAGCTCGTCGGCGTGCAGCGACTGGATGCCGATCGACAGCCGGTTGAAGCCCATCTCGCGCAGGCCCTCGAGGTGCTCTCGGCTCAGGTCGGTCGGGTTCGCCTCGAGCGTCCACTCCGCGTCCGGGGCGATGGCGTAGCGCTCGCGGATCGCGTCCGCGAGCGTGCGCATGTCGTCGAGCGAGCTGAGGCTGGGCGTGCCGCCGCCGAAGAAGATCGTGCGCACCTCGAACTCGCGGGCGGCGGGCGCCCAGAGGCCGAGTTCGCGCACCAGTGCGGGAGTGTAGTCCGGCACGAGGTGGTCGAGGCCCTCGTAGGAGTTGAAGTCGCAGTAGCCGCACTTGGCGGTGCAGAACGGGATGTGCAGATAGAGCGAGAGCGCCTGCGTCATGCCTCGACCTGGTCTCCGGCGCCGCCCGCGCGCGGCACGGCCAGCGTACAGGCGCGGCGAGGTGTGGGGAACGCGGGCAACGAGGCGGCTCGCACGCTGGCCCGCCCCCGGCCTCCGTGCGAGACTCGACGCACGATGCTGCGCGACTTCGAGGCAGGGTTACTCCGACCGGGGCACGCCGGCCAGGACGTGGTCCTTGCGGGCTGGGTCCACCGCCGGCGCGATCACGGCGGGCTCGTCTTCATCGACCTGCGCGACTTCAGCGGCATCGTGCAGGCCGTCTTCCACCCCGAGGACGCGCCCGAGGCCTTCGCGGTCGCCACCGCGCTGCGCAGCGAGTACGTCGTGCAGATCGCGGGCCGGGTCGTCGAGCGCACGCCCGAGACGGTGAACCCGGAGCTGGCGACCGGTGGCGTCGAGGTCGCCGTCCGCGAGGCCAGGGTGCTCAACGAGGCGGAGACCCCGCCCTTCCCGATCAACCAGGACACACCGGTCGACGAGGCGACGCGCCTGCGCTACCGCTACCTGGACCTGCGCCGCGAGCGCATGACCGCCAACATCGTGCTGCGCCATCGCGTGGTGCGCTTCATCCGCAACTACCTCGGCGACCGCGACTTCGTCGAGATCGAGACGCCGGTGCTCGGCCTCGCGACTCCCGAGGGCGCGCGCGACTACCTGGTGCCCAGCCGCGTCCACCCCGGGCGCTTCTACGCGCTGCCGCAGTCGCCGCAGCAGTGGAAGCAGTTGCTGGTGGTGGCCGGGCAGGAGCGCTACTTCCAGATCGCGCGCTGCTACCGCGACGAGGATCTGCGCGCCGACCGCCAGCCCGAGTTCACCCAGCTCGACCTCGAGCTGGCGTTCGTCGAGCAGGACGACGTGCTCGACCTGATCGAGGGCCTCTACAGCGAGCTGGCGCTCACCGAGGGCAGCCGCTTCCGGACGCCGACGCCGTTCCCCCGCATGACCTGGACCGAGGCGATGGAGCGCTACGGCTCCGACAAGCCGGACCTGCGCATCGGCATCGAGCTCCGCGACCTCAGCGCGCTCGTCGCCGACTCGGAGTTCGGCGTGTTCCGCAACGCGATCGCCGGCGGCGGGCGCGTGCGCGGCTTCGCCGTCCCCGGCGGCGCCGACACGCCGCGCCGGGGGGCGGACGCACTGGTCGAGCTTGCCCAGGAGCTGGGCGCGGGCGGCCTGATCTGGATCGCCTTCGACGGCGAGGGCGACCTCGAGAGCGTGTCGCCCGAGGAGTTGCACGAGCAGACGCGCTCGCCGGCGAAGCGCTTCATCGACGGCGAGACGCTGGCCGCGCTCGGCGCGACCTGCGGCGCGAGCCGCGGCGACATGCTGCTGATCGTCGCCGACCGCGACGAGGTGACCTCACGGGTGCTGGATGGGCTGCTGCGCCACGTCGCCGAGCAGCGCGAACTCGCCGACCCGAACGTCCTCGCCTTCGCGCTGATCACGGACTTCCCGATGTTCGAACGCGACGCCGCGGATACGCGCTGGAGCGCCGTCCACCATCTCTTCACCTCACCCTACGAGGAGGACGACGAGCTGCTGGAGACGGACCCGGGCCGAGTCCGCTCGCGCGCCTACGACCTGATCTGCAATGGCCAGGAGATCGGATCGGGGTCGATCCGGATCCACCGCCGCGAGCGGCTCATGCGCGTGCTGCGTGCCCTCGACCTGGACGAGGCGGAGGCGGAGGAGCGCTTCGGCCACATGCTGCAGGCGTTCACCTTCGGCGCGCCGCCCCACGGGGGCATCGCGCTCGGCATCGACCGCACGGTGGCCTTGCTGGCGGGCGAGCGGGACATTCGCGAGGTGATCGCGTTCCCGAAGACGAAGACGGCCTCGGATCCGCTGACCGGCGCGCCGAGCACGGTCGAGGCGCAGCAACTTGCCGATGTGCACGTCGCACTGACACCGGAGGCGCAAGCGTTGGGCGGCGCCGCTGACGTATGATCCCCTGAGACTCGCTATCGCGACGGCGATGAGCGAGTCGCAAGCGGGCGGAGGGCTCCGTGGGCGGACAGAACCGCATCATCGTCATCATGCTCGGGGTCCTCGCGGCCCTCGTGTTGATCATCGGCGGATTGTCCGCCGTGCTCTTGCTCGGTGGAGGGGGCGACGACGGCGCCGCCGAACCCACCGCCGCTGCCGGGATCACCACCGATACCGGCGGTGCGGGTAGCGACGACGGAGACGCCGGGGACAGCGGCGACGGCGGTGACGCCGGCGGAGGCGCCGCGAGCGCAGCCGGCCGGCTGCGCCTCCCCGGCAGCGACCCGGTCACCCTCGACCCGCACATCGCCGGAGACTCCGGCTCCGCCGAGTACATCGTCGAGGTGTTCAACGGCCTCGTCACGATCTCGCCGGAACTGAACATCGAGCTCGACCTCGCCGAGTCGGTCGAGATCAGCCCGGACGGGCTGCAATACACGTTCACGCTGCGCGACGACATCCTCTTCCACAACGGCCGCCGCGTGAACGCGGAGGACGTGCGCTGGTCGATCGAGCGCGCCGCCTCGCCGGAGCTCGCCTCCCCGACCGCGCTCGCCTACCTCGGCGACATCATCGGCGTCCGCGAGCACTTCTACGGGCTCGCGGAGACGATCGAGGGCATCGAGGTGATCGACGACCGCACCGTTCGCTTCACGATCGACGAGCCGAAGCCGTACTTCCTCGCGAAGCTCACGTACCCGACGGCCTTCGTCGTCGATCAGCAGCAGATCGAGAGCAACCCGCGCGGCTGGACGCGCCGCCCGATCGGCACGGGTGCGTACCGCCTGCAGGAGTGGCGCATCGGCGAGCGGATCGTGCTGCGCGCCAACCCGCGCTTCCACTTCGGCGAGCCGTCGGTGCGCGAGGTGCTCTACGAGCTGGCGGGCGGATCCACGCTGACCCGGTTCGAGAACGGCGAGCTCGATGTCGCCTTCATCTCCGTCAACGACATCGATCGGGCGCGCGACCCGAACAGCGACATCGGTCCGCTCTACCAGGAGTTCAGCCAGTTCACGATCTCGTATCTGGCGTTCAACACGCAGGTGCCGCCGTTCGACGACGTCAACGTGCGCCGCGCCCTCGGCCTCTCGATCGACCGCAACCTGATCGCCGAGGTCACGTTCAAGAACATGATCGCGCCGGCCACCGGCATCCTCATGCCGCAGCTGCCGGGCTACACCCCGGAGGACAAGACCTTCCAGTTCGACCCGGACGAGGCGCGCCGGCTGCTGGCGGAGTCCAAGTACGGGTCCGCCGAGAACCTCCCGCCGATCGTCATCACCGAGGTCGGCGGCGGCGCCGAGGCACGGATCGACACGCAGGCCTTCATCGAGCAGTGGCGCGGGGAACTCGGCATCGAGGTCCGCATCCAGCAGACCGACTTCGCGACGTTCCTGGACGACCAGGACTCCGGCCGGCTGCAGATGTTCAACGCCGGCTGGATCATGGACTATCCGGACCCCGAGGACATCCTCGATCTCAAGTTCCACTCCGAGTCCGAGCTCAACGACGTCGGCTACTCCAACGCCGAGGTCGACGCGATTCTCGACCGCGCGCGCACGGAGCAGGACACCACGGCGCGGCTCGCGCTCTACCAGGAGGCGGAACGCCTGATCGTCGAGGACGCGGCCTGGCTGCCGCTCTACTTCTCGCGGACACACGTGGTGATCAACGCCGCCGTCGAGGGCTGGTTCGAGCCGCCGATGGTGATCCCGCGCCTGCGCCACATCACCGTCAACCGCTAGCCGGAACGGAGGCGGCCGGCGATGGCTGCGTACATCATCCGCCGCCTGCTCTGGCTGCCGGTCGTGCTGTTCGTGGTCTCGTTCGCGACCTTCTCGATCGCTCGCTTCGGTCCGGGCGATCCGGTGAGCGTCGCCGCCGGGCAGTACCGTGACCCCGAGGTGCTCGAGCGCATCCGTGCCGAGCGCGGCCTCGATGGCTCGATCTTCGAGCAGTACGGCCGCTGGCTGTTCGGCGACCTCTACCCGGGCGGTAGCGGCGGCGGCTCGATCCGCGGCGACTTCGGCGAGTCGTTCATTCAGCGCGGCTTCACGGTCAACGAACTGATCCGCAAGCGCATGCTGATCTCGGCGCAGCTCGGCTTCCTCGCGCTGGTCGTGGTGTTCGGGACGGGCATCCCGCTCGGGCTGCTCGCCGCGCGCTTCAGCGGCACCTGGATTGATCCCTTCGTGATCACCAGCCTGCTGTTCCTCACGGCGCTGCCCGTGCTGGTGATCATCCCGCCGATGCTCTGGCTGTTCGCGCTGCAGCTCGACATCCTGCCGGCCGGCGGTTGGGGGGGCGACGGCCTGGCGGGCATCTTCGACGTCTGGTGGATCGGCGGCGTGATCGCCGTGCCGATCCCCGATCCGCACCTCTACATGCCCGTCTTCGTGCTCTCCATCGGCGGCATCGCCGGTGTCGCACGCCTCGTGCGAATCACGGCCCTGGAGGTGCTCACCGAGGACTACGTGCGCACCGCGCGCGCGAAGGGGATCACGGAGGCGGCGGTGGCGCTGCGGCATGTTCTGCCCAACTCGCTGCTGCCGGTCGTCACGGTGATCGGCTTCGCGCTGGTCGGGATCCTCGAGGGTGCGTTCTTCACCGAGACGCTGCTCGGTATCCCGGGGATCGGGCGCTTCTCGATCGAGGCGGTACAGAGCCGTGACTACGACGTGATCCTCGCAATCACGGTGATCATCGCGACCGCGTTCCTGATCGCGAACCTGATCATCGAGATCAGCTACACCTTCATCGACCCGCGCGTGCGGCTGGGCGAGGCGGTGAACGCGTGAGCAGCGCCGTGGTTGGGCTGGAGCCGGAGGAGGCGACGCGAGCGCGGCCCGCGGGCCCCTGGCGCCAGCTCTGGCGACGGCTGAGCCGCAAGCGGATCGCGATGTTCGGGCTCTCCGTGGTGCTCGTGATCTACCTGATGGGCATCACTGCGCAGTGGACGGCTCCCTACTCCTACCGCGAGCAGGACCTGACGCGCGGCCTCGAGGGCCCGAGCGCCGACCACTTCCTCGGCACGGACCGGCTCGGCCGCGACATGCTGAGCCGCGTGATGTACTCGGCGCGCACGACCGTGATCATCACCTTCACCGTGATCGTCACCGGCGGGCTCGTGATCGGCCCGACGCTCGGCCTCCTCTCCGGCTACCGGGGCGGCTGGATCGACGGCGTGATTGGGCGCATCGGCGACATCTTCATCGCCTTACCGGGGCTGCCGATGCTGATCCTGATCAACGCTTCGCTCGCGCCACGCGTGATCGAGTGGACCGGATGGGTCGAGGAAAACTCACCGCTCGCCGGGCTCGTCGCCAACGGCGTGCCCTCGTACCTGACGGTCTTCGGCGCGCTCTCGCTCTTCTTCTGGGTGGGCAGCATGCGCATCATCCGTGCGCAGACGCTGCAGATCCGGGAGCGGGACTTCGTGATCGCCGCGCAGGCGATGGGCGCGACCACGAGCCACGTGATCTGGCGGCACCTGCTGCCCAACGTCTCCTTCCTGCTCATCCTCGGCGCCTCGACGGCCCTCGGGGCCGTGGCAGGCTCGGAGCTGTTCCTGACCTGGTTCGGTGTCGGCATCCAGCCGCCGGCGCCCTCGTTCGGCGCGATGATCTTCGAGGCAGGGAGCGTCCGCACGTTCCAGGCGAGCCCGCACCTGCTGCTCGTCCCCTCGTTCTTCGTCGTCTCGCTGCTCTTCGCCTTCGCGCTCTTCGGCGACGCGCTGAACGACGCGGTGCGCGCGCGCTAGCAGCCCCGCGGAGACGCGATCGGCGACTCACGGGACCGAAGCGGGAGCCGTTGATATACTCATTCCACTACGCTCCCGCGCGTTACCGGTGGTCCACGGACCCCGCCGCCGCGAGGAAGTCCCGTTGCGAAATGGCCTGCCACGCGCAGTCCCGCCACGGAGAAGGGGCCAGCCTTGGGCGTAACCGCTGAACGCCTCCCGCGCTCCCTCGTCTCGCTCGAGATCGAGGTCGAACCGGAGCGCCTCGAGGCGTCGATGAAGAAGGTGATCAACAAGGTCTCGCAGCAGGTCCGCATCCCCGGATTCCGCCCCGGCAAGGCCCCTCGCGAGATCGTCGAGCGCACTGTTGGGCAGCCGATGCTGCTCCAGGAGGCGATCGAGGATCTGCTGCCGGGCGTCTACAACGATGCCCTCGAGGCCGAGGAGATCGAGGCCATCGCTCAGCCCGAGATCGAGCTCAAGTCGACCGAGCCGCTGGTCGTCCAGGCGACCGTGCCGGTCCGCCCGACGATCGAGATCGGCGCCTATCAGGCACTGCGCGTACCTCAAGAGGAGCCGTCCGCCGGCGACACGGAGATCGACGAGGCGCTGACGGAGCTGCGGCGGCGCTACGCCACCCTCGAGCCGGTCGACCGCGCGGTCGAGTGGAACGACACCGTGCGCATCGACATGACCGTCTCCGTGGAGGGCCAGGCAGAACCGCACGTCGAGGAGGGCGCCGAGTTCGCCGTCACCGAGGACGGCATCGTCTCCCTGCCCGGCTTCCTCGACCAGCTGATCGGCCTCGAGCGCGGCGGTCCGCACGAGTTCGCATTCGACCTGCCCGAGGACTATCAGGCCGAGGAGCTCGCGGGGAAGACCGCCAGCTACAGCGTCCAGCTCCTCGAGGTCAAGCAGGAGGTGCTGCCGGAGCTCGACGACGACTTCGCCCTCTCGCTCGACGAGGAGGGCATCGAGAACCTCGAGGAGCTCCAGGAGCGTGTCAGCGAGGGCGTACGCGAACAGATCGAGGCCGTCCACCAGATGAACTACCGCGAGGAGGTGGTGGACCTGCTCCTCGCAACCGCCGAGCTGGACTACCCGGAAGTGCTCGTCGAGCGCGAGATCGACCGCCTCGTCGACGAGCAGTCGCAGCACGCCGCGCACGAGCGCGAGGACTTCGAGCGCTGGTTGCAGGCGATCGGCCGCACCGAGGAAGAGGTGCGGGACTCGCTGCGCGAGCAGGCGGACCTGGTCGTGCGTCGCGGCCTCGTGCTCTCCGAGTTCGCCGTCCGCGAGGAGATCGCGGCCACCGACGAGGAGATCAGCGAGCGGGTCGATGAGATCATCGAGCAGGCCTCGGCGGGGACGACCGACCTCGAGCAGCGCGCCCGGGTGCGCGGGATGTTCGACACGGAGCAGATGCGCGCCTCGCTGCGCGAGCGACTGATCTCGGAGCGCGCACTTGAGCGGCTGATCGAGATCGCCTCGCAAGAGGACGAGGAACTCGAACCGCGCTCGCCGCGCCGTCGCGGGCGTCGCCGCCGCGGCTCGCGTGCCGCCGCGGACGACGAAGGCGACGAGTCGGCGGACGAGACCGAGGCTTCCGGGGAAGCATCTGCGGAGGACGACGCCGGGGCCGGCGGCGACGACGGCGACGACGAGAACAGCGAGTCCTAGGGCGGCGCTCGGAGCCCGCCCGTGGTCCAATGGAACGAGAGCAACACGCACGCCGGGGAGCCGGCGGCGGCGGGGAAGACGGGTGATATGACGATGCGGCCGGGCGCGATTCCTCCGAGCAACGTCGTGCCGATGGTGGTCGAGACGACCGCCCGGGGCGAGCGCGCGTACGACATCTACTCGCTGCTCCTGAAGGAGCGCATCATCTTCCTGGGCACGCCGATCGACGACCACGTCGCCAACATGATCGTCGCCCAGCTGCTCTACCTCGAGCGCGAAGACCCCGACCGCGACATCAACATGTACGTCCACTCGCCGGGTGGCGTGATCACCGCCGGCCTCGCGATCTACGACACGATGAACCTGATCCGCTCGGACGTCTCGACGATCGCGGTCGGCGCGACCGCCTCGATGGCCACGGTGCTGCTGGCGGCCGGCGCGGACGGCAAGCGCTACGCACTGCCGAACGCCACCGTGCACATGCACCAGGCGATGGGCGGCGCACGCGGTCAGGCGGCGGACATCGAGATCGCGGCGCGCGAGATCCTGCGCAACAACGAGATCATCCGCAACATCCTCGCGCAGCGGACCGGCCAGTCGATCGACCGCATCCGCGCCGACACCGACCGCGACTACTACCTCAACGCCGAGCAGGCCCTCGAGTACGGGATGATCGACGAGATTCTCGCGAGCCCGGGCGGGGACGAGTAACCTCGGACAGTCGGGCGGCGCGACCAGCGAGGCGGGGAGAACGGGAGCCAGAGCGGTGGCGGACTCCTCGAAGCGCGGCGCGTGGGTGCAGTACCACTGCTCGTTCTGCGGCAAGAACCAGGACCAGGTCAAGCGCCTGATCGCCGGCCCCGGCGCCGTCTACATCTGCGACGAGTGTGTCGACCTCTGCCGCGAGATCATCACCGAGGAAGGCGGCGACGGCGTCACGGCTCCGGCCGCCAAGCCCACGCGCACCCCTCGCGAACTGGTCGAGCAACTCGACGAGTACATCGTCGCGCAGGACCGCACCAAGCGCGTGCTCTCCGTCGCCGTCTACAACCACTTCAAGCGCATCGACGCGCCGATCCAGGCGGACGTCGAGCTCGAGAAGTCGAACATCCTGCTGATCGGGCCGACGGGGACCGGCAAGACGGCGCTCGCGCGCACGCTCGCGAAAGTCCTCGACGTGCCGTTCTCGATCGCGGACGCGACCGCGCTGACTGAGGCCGGCTACGTCGGCGAGGATGTCGAGAACATCCTGCTACACCTCATCCAGGCGGCGGAGTTCGACGTGCAGCGCGGCGAGCGCGGCATCGTCTACATCGACGAGATCGACAAGATCGCGCGCAAGGCGGACAACCCCTCGATCACGCGCGACGTCTCCGGCGAGGGCGTGCAGCAGGCGCTGCTCAAGATCATCGAGGGCACGGTCGCCAGCGTGCCGCCGCAGGGCGGCCGCAAGCACCCGCACCAGGACTTCATCCAGATCAACACCGCCAACGTGCTGTTCATCGTCGGCGGGGCGTTCGAAGGCCTCGAGGACATCGTCTCGCGGCGCACCGGGATCGGCGCGCGCAGCCTCGGCTTCGGCTCGGAGCGGCCGAGCGAGGCCGACCGCGCGCGCATCCTCCAGCACGTCACGCATGACGACCTGCTGCAGTACGGGCTGATCCCGGAGTTCGTCGGGCGGCTGCCCGTCGTCTCCGTCCTCGACCCGCTCGACGTGGAGACGATGGTCTCGATCCTGACGACGCCGAAGAACGCGATCGCGAAGCAGTTCCAGCGGCTGTTCAAGATGGACGACGTGGAGCTCGCCTTCACCGACGACGCGCTCCACGCCATCGCCGAGGACGCGATCGAGCAGAAGACCGGCGCGCGCGGCCTGCGCACGGTCGTCGAGGAGCTGCTGCTCGACGTGATGTACGACGCGCCCTCGATGCCCGAGATCCGCAAGTGCGTCGTCTCGGCCGAGACGGTGCGCAACCGCACGCGCCCGCTGCTCGTCACCGAGTCCGGCGCCATCGTCGGTGACACGGGTTCGGACGACGCGCTCGAGGTCTCCGAGTCGGCCTGACGCCTGGCTACTGCAGGGTTGCCCGGAACGCCTCGAACTGCTCGTAGAAGTCATCGAGGGTGAGTCCGAAGGCCTGCTCGAAAGCGGCGTCGACGGTGTCGAGGGGTGGCAACAGCCGGAAGTACTCAAGGATGGCGCGATCGCCGGCATGGGCAGCGAGCCATTCCGCGGCGAGCGAAAAGAGCGCAGACTCACTGGCCGCATTGATGGCAGTGTTCTTCTCATTGACTGTGCGGCTGTCTTCGAAGCTACTGAGTGGCAGCGTGGTGCCTCGGGCCAGGCTGAGCCGGGTTGCGCGAACGTCATCCGACGTTGCTCTCCCAGCCGCGATCTCGTAGATGTGAGTGGCGTATCTTTCAACACCCACGCATATCCAAAGCGGACCCCACTGACAACTTCCGCGGGCGTCATGGGGGAGGGAGAACGCGGGCGCCAGGGCAAAGAGGATCTTGTGTAGGTGCTGTTGGTTCAGGAAGAGCGAGGTGTAGAAGTCCCCGACGTACGCCTCGTACGTCGGATATAGCCACGTATCCGGGCAGTCGAACACGAACACCATCACATCGTTCGTGAACCACGGGACGCATTGATCCGTGCCGAAGGCGCGCGTGAATGTCGACGGGAAGGCTGCGGCATCGACGACGTACACCGAATAGTCCACCTGCACTCCGCCGAAGCGTTCGCTGTAGAAGCCTGAGAGGCGGGCGATTTCCGCCTCGATCGCTGCCGCGGCCGGGACAGCCGCGTCGCTCAGGGCTACGACGATCGGCTCGACGTGGTCGTCGATCAGGTGTGGGAGCGTTGGCGCCACCGTTTGCCGGTGGACCGCGAACTCACGATAGAAGTCGTCGATCTCGATGCCGAAGGCAACCTTGAAGGCGTCTTCCCAGCGCTCGTAAGAGGTTCCCAAGCGGTAGTACTCGACAAGGGACTCCTCGCCGGCATGGTTCGCGAGCCACTCAGCGGCCAGGAACCCCAGCGCGTAAGGAAGATACCGATCGCGCGGGTCGAAGGTATGTAGTTCGTCGGGGGTCTTGATGACTTGCTCGACGGCGAACTTGGGCTGGCGGCTTGCAACTCCACGCTCGAGCGCCCACATGTGCTGCGCGTATTCGGCCGATCCCTCGCTCAGCCAGACAGGTCCCCAATACTCCCAGGGCGGAACTCGCGCGAGGGCATTCTGCAGGACATGGAAGTACTCGTGGGGCGCATTCGGATTGCAGGAGTACGGGAACAGCACGAGGTCTTCGTCAACCGCACACACATCGTGTTCATTGCTGACGCTCACGGTGTAGTCCGCCGTGTGCGCGCCAAAGCGCCTGGCTACGAAGTCCTCAGCGCTCGCGAATAGCGCCCGCACGGAGTCCCGTTCCTCTGCGCCGACGTCATCGTCGAATACGAACCCCGGCCGCACCGTGCCGGGTTGCCACCATCGCGCCTCCGCGGTCAGTTCGACCCAGAGCGCATCGCCACGGTTCAGTTCCGCGAGCGTGTTGGCGGCGTTTCGACCGGGATGGTAGTGGTCGAAGTGTTGTGATTCCGGATCCCAACGCCAGCCACGAGTGAACGTGTCGCCGAACCTTCCGACCGCCTCCTCAATGGGCGCGCTATCCTCTCCGGTCCAGCCAACGAGGTTCCGGCCGGTGCGTAATGAGAGCAGCACGGCCTCCCCGGACACCGGGCGTGTCCACTCGACTGTCGTGTCCCCGCCGAGGTGCAGCCACAGCCCCGTGCCCGGCGTCAGCGATGGCAGTTCGGCGGACCTGCCGCGGAAGGCGCGCAGATAGGCTCCCTCGCCCGCGTCCCATGCCGAGACGCGCCGCAGTTGCGGAAGCGCCTCGAACAGCTCCGAGGTCGGCGTCTCCGGCCCGACCCAGCCGACCATGTTCCAGCCTGGGTGCAGCACCGTCGTGATTGTCTCGCCCTCGGTAGCCTCATCCGAGGCGGCCGCCTGCGCGGGCGCGAGTCCGCTCGCGAGCAGGAGCGCCGCGAGGGTGGCGAGGAGGGCGGCGCGGATGTGCCTTGGTTGCACGTGTTCTCCACGGTGAGGGGCCACGGCGGGTGCGGCTCTCGTGGAGCCGTCAACTAACCATACGCTCGGAGCGGGCCCACGGTTCCCGGCCCGGCAGCGTGCGCGGCGGCTGCGGGGTATCCTCGATCTCTATGACAACCGCCGCCAGACGCCGATCGCGCGCGCGACTGCGCCTCGACGAACTGCTCGTCGAGCGCGGGCTGGCGCCCGACGCCGAGCACGCGCGCGCGCTCGTGCTGGCTCGCGAGGTGCGCGTCGAGGGCACAGTGGCGACCCGGCCCGCGGAGGCCGTGGCCCCCGGCGCTGCGCTCGAGCTGCGCGAACGGCCGCGCTACGTCAGCCGCGGCGGCGACAAGATCGCCTCGGCGCTCGCCGCCACCTCGATAGCCGTCGAGGGCGCGCGCTGCCTCGACGTCGGCGCCTCGACCGGAGGCTTCAGCGACTGCCTGCTGCAGCGCGGTGCGCGCGAGGTCGTCGCCGTGGATGCCGGCTACGGGCAGCTCGCGCAACGCCTGCGCGACGACCCGCGCGTCGAGGTTCGGGAGCGTACGAACGCGCGTAACCTCGAACCGCTCGACCCGCCCGCCGACCTGGCCGTCGTCGACGTCTCGTTCATCTCGCTGACCGCCGTGCTGCCCGCGGTGCTCCGCTGCTTGCGGCCGGGCGGCGACGTGCTTGCGCTGGTCAAGCCACAGTTCGAGGCGCGGCGCGAGCAGGTGCAGCGCGGCGGGGTGGTGCGCGACCCGCTGGTGCATGCCGAGGTGGTCGCCAAGGTCGCGGCGTGGGCCCTCGATCGC
Organism: Dehalococcoidia bacterium; assembly: GCA_965207415.1. Lineage (GTDB taxonomy): Bacteria > Chloroflexota > Dehalococcoidia > UBA2979 > UBA2979 > VXMT01. The sequence continues at coordinate 595,915 of CBDBMD010000003.1, read as the reverse complement.
GGGGTGCGGGTGCGCGGCGTCTACGGCTCGCCGCTGGCCGGTCCGGCCGGCAACCGCGAGTTCTTCCTCTGGCTGCGCCTGCCTGCGGCCGCGACGTCGCGAGGCGCCTCGTGAGCACCGGGGACGCGCTCGGTGGGGTCGCACGCTGCGGGGTCTGCTATCACCCGGATGTGCACGGCGCCCGGGCGCTCGCCGAGCGCCTGCACACGCAGATCGCAGAGACCGGCCTCGACAGTTGGTGCGCTCCGCTTGAGCGTGACGGTCCGGCCGGCGGCGAGGGGCCCGTCGAGGCGCAGCTGCCCGGCTCGGACCTGCTGGTCTGCGTTGGCGGCGACGGCACCGTGCTCCAGGCTTCCGGTATCGCCTCGGCCCTCGGCGTCCCGATCTTCGGCGTGCGCATGGGCCGCCTTGGCTTTCTCGCCGAATCGACCGAGGGCGAGGCCGAGGCGGCGCTGCGGCTGATCCTCGGCGGCGGTGGCCGCATCGAGGAGCGCACGATGGCGCAGGCCACGCTCGGCGACGGCGAGCCGTTGCACGCGCTCAACGACGTGGTGATCGGACGCCACCGCCTCGGCCGCACGGTCTCGGTCGGCGTCCATGTCGACGGCGTCGTGCTCGCCGAGTACCGCACGGATGCGGTCATCGTTGCGACGGCGACCGGCTCGACGGGGTACGCACTCGCGATCCACGGGCCGATCCTCTACCCGACCTCGAGCGAGCTGATCGTCGCGGCGGTCGCGCCGCACCTCTCCTATGGCAACGCGCTCGTGCTGCGCGACGGCGCCGAGGTCACGCTGGAGGTCGCGCGCGGCCACGAGGCGGTGATGACCGTCGACGGCCACCACGAGATCGAGGTCGGTTCGGGGAGCATGGTGCGCATCACGCGCTCGCCGCGGCGGGCGCGGTTCGTGCGCCTCGGCGGCGAGAACCAGTTCTACGCCAACCTCGCACAGCGCCTCGGCTGGCTACGCCTCGACCACCAGCTCGGCGAGCTGGAGCGAGACTGACAATGAACGCGCAGCGGAACGCCCTCGTGCCCCCCGTCGCCCGATTGCGTCGCGCGGGACTATCCTAGAAGCATGACGGCCCCGGCTCTCCCCACGACGGTCGAGCGCGCGACGATCCATGACGTGGACGGGATCCACGCGCTCATCAACTTCTGGGCGGCCCGCGGCGACATGCTGCCCCGCACCAAGGGCGAGACCTACGAGAACCTGCGCGACTTCTTCGTCGTCCGCGAGGGCGAGGAGGTCGTGGCCTGCGGCGCGCTGCACATCGTCTGGGCCGACATCGCCGAGGTGAAGTCGCTCGCCGTCTCCGAGGAGCGCCAGGGACAGGGCTACGGCCAGCTGCTGGTGCAGGCCTGCATCGACGAGGCCGGACGGCTCGGCCTCGAGCGCGTCTTCGCGCTCACCTACCGCCCCGAGTTCTTCGAGCGCCTCGGCTTCGCGCAGGCCGACGTGATGGAGCTGCCGCGCAAGGTCTGGAACGAGTGCTACCGCTGCCCCAAGTTCCCGGGCTGCAACGAGATCGCGATGACGCTCGAGCTGCCCTCGCCGGTCACGGCCTGACTCCCGCGTGAGCGAGGAACTGCCCGAAGTCCTGAGCAACGAGCGCCCCTACGAGGGCGCGCTCTTCGCTGTCGACGAGGCGCGGCTGCGCTTCCCTGACGGTTCCGAGGGTCCGCGTGAGACCGTCGTGCATCCCGGCGCGGTCGCGCTCCTCGCGCGGCTCGAGGACGGCCGGCTGCTGCTCGTCGAGCAGTACCGCCATGGAGCGAGGCAGCGACTGCTCGAGGTGCCCGCGGGGACGCGCGAGCCGGGCGAACCGCCGGATGTCACCGCGCGTCGCGAGTTGCGCGAGGAGACCGGCTACGACGCCGAGTCAATCGTGCGCCTCGGGGGCGCGTGGATGGCGCCGGGGTTCACGACCGAGTACATCGACATCTACCTCGCGACGGGGCTGTTCGAGGCGCCCCTCGACACCGGCGACGAGGAAGATCTGGGCGCGCCGATCGCCGTCACGCTCGCCGAGCTGGACGCAGCGATCACCCAGGGACGGGTCGAGGACGCGAAGACGATCATCGCCCGCCACCTCTACGACCTCCGCCTGCGCGGGGACGAGAGCGCCGAGGGCTAATCCGCGCGCTTGACCATGACCCCGGCCGCGGGAATAGTGAACGCTGCCGCTCCGGCTGACGCCGCGCGGGGGCACGGCCGACCGGATTGAGGGGCGCAGTGGCCGACGATCTCCAGCACGACCTGCTCATCGTTGGCGGCGGCGGAGCCGGCCTGCGCGCCGTCATCGCCGCAGCCGAGGCTTACCCCGACCTCGACATCGCGATGGTCTCCAAGGTCTACCCGATGCGCAGCCACACGGTCTCCGCCGAAGGCGGCGCCGCAGCCGTGATCAAGGACAACGACTCCCTCGAGGAGCACATCCACGACACCATCAGCGGCGCCGACTGGCTCGCCGACCAGGACGCCGTTGAGCTCTTCGTCAACGAGGCCCCCGGCGAGATGATCCAGCTCGAGCACTGGGGCTGCCCGTGGAGCCGCGAGGAGGACGGCAGCGTCGCCGTCCGGCCCTTCGGCGGGATGCGCATCCGCCGCACCTGGTACGCCGCCGACAAGACCGGCTTCCACATGCTGCACGCGCTGTTCCAGACCTCGCTCAAGTACACGCAGGTCAAGCGCTACGACGAGTGGTTCGCGACGCGGCTGCTCGTCGAGGACGGGCGCTGCCAGGGTGTCGCGGCGATCGAGTTGCGCACCGGCAAGATGCACGCGATCAAGGCGAAGGCCGTGATCATGTGCACCGGCGGCGGCGGCCGCGTCTTCCCCTTCACCACCAACGCCGCGATCAAGACCGGCGACGGCATGTCGATGGCCTACCGCGCCGGCGTCGCCCTCAAGGACATGGAGTTCGTCCAGTACCACCCGACCGGCCTGCCCGGCACCGGCATCCTCATCACCGAGGCAGCCCGGGGCGAGGGCGGCATCCTGGTCAACACCGAGGGCCGCCGCTACCTCGAGGACTACAACCTCGGCGAGCCGGTCGAGATCACGGACCCGCGCCACCCGCAGCTGCGCACCATGGAGCTGGGCCCGCGCGACAAGCTCTCGCAGGCGTTCATGAAGGAGCAGGCCGCCGGCCGTGTCTTCGAGGGCCAATACGGGACCTACACCCACCTCGACGTGCGTCACCTCGGCGAGAAGCTGATCGAGGAGCGCATCCCCTTCGTGCGCGAGCTGGCGAAGAACTACGCCGGCATCGACCCCGTGCACGAGCCGATTCCCGTGCGCCCGGTGGTGCACTACATGATGGGCGGCATCCACACCGACACGAACGGCGCGACGAGCCTGCCCGGCCTCTACGCGGCCGGCGAGTGCGCCTGCGTGAGCATCAACGGCGCGAACCGCCTCGGCTCGAACTCGCTGACCGAGCTGCTCGTCTTCGGCCGCAACGCCGGCCACTCGGCCGCCGTCTGGGCGCAGGAGCACCCCGAGTTCGACAGCGCCTCGATCGAGACGCAGGCCGCCGACGAGCAGGCGCGCATCACCGAGCGCTTCCTGCAGCCGCGCGAGGGCGGCGAACGTATCGTCGCGATCCGCCGCGAGCTCAACTCGACGATGGAGGAGGGCGCCGGCGTCTACCGCGAGCACGCCGGCCTCGAGGCGACCACGCAGAAGCTCGCCGAGCTCAAGGAGCGCGCCTCGAACCTCGTCCTCGACGACCACAGCGCGAGCTTCAACACCGAGTTGACCGCAGCCCTCGAGCTCGAGTTCCTGCTCGACGTCGGCGAGGCGGTCGCCCACTCCGCGCTCGCCCGCACGGAGTCGCGAGGCTCCCACCAGCGTACGGATCACCCGGACCGCGACGACGAGCAGTTCCTGAAGCACTCGCTGGCGTACCGTACGGACGACGCGCCGCGGATCGAGTACTCGGACGTGACGATCACCAACTGGCCGCCGGCCGAACGGACCTACGGGAACTAGCGACGGGAGGCGCCGTGACCACGGAAGCGATGACCGCGACGCAGACCGTGACCCTCGAGGTGTTCCGCTATCACCCCGACACGGACACGGAGCCCTCGTACCAGAGCTACGAGGTGCCCTACCGCGAGGAGTGGGTGGTCCTCGACGCGCTCAACTGGCTCAAGGACGAGGTCGACGGCACGCTCAGCTACCGCTGGTCCTGCCGGATGGGTGTCTGCGGCAGTTGCGGGATGATGGTTAACGGCTACCCGCGCCTGACCTGCAACGCCTTCCTGCGCGAGTTCATGCCCGGCCCGATCCGCGTCGAGCCGCTGCGCGGCTTCCCCGTCGAGCGCGACATGGTGACCGTCCTCGACGACTTCATGGAGAAGCTCACGGACGTGAAGCCGTGGATCATCCGCGAGGAGGAGCAGCCGATCGAGGAGGGCGAATACCGCCAGTCGCCCTCGCAGCTCGCCGACTTCAAGCAGTTCAGCATGTGTATCAACTGCATGCTCTGCTACGCCGCCTGCCCCGTGTACGAGCACGAGGACGAGTTCATCGGCCCGGCCGCGCTCGCCCTCGCGCAGCGCTACAACCTCGACTCGCGCGACGAGGGCAACGCGCAGCGCCAGGAGCTGATCTGGTCCGACGAGGGCATCTGGGACTGCACCTTCATCGGCGAGTGCAGCAGCGTCTGCCCGAAGAACGTCGATCCGGCGGGCGCGATCCAGCAGGCCAAGGTGGAGGCGACAAACGGCTTCTTCATCTCGCTGCTGCCCTTCACCCCGCCCGGGATGGGTCGCTGACGATGCCCGGACCGCTCCCGAGGACGAAGTCGAACGGCTGGTGGAACCGGCGCTGGCCTTACCGCATCTTCCTGCTGCGCGAGTTGTCGGCGTTCGCCGTCGCGCTCTACATGGTGCTGCTCCTGCTGCTGGTCTCGCAGGTCCGCGAAGGCGAGAGCGCGTTCGCGGACTACCTCGACGTGCTCAAGAACCCACTGCTCTGGATCGTCCACGCGGTGATCCTCGGCTTCGCACTGCTGCACACGGCGACGTGGTTCCAGGCGATGCCGAAGGGTCTGCCGCTCAAGATCGGCGGGTGGCGGGTGCCTCCGGCGCAGCTGATCGCCGGTAACTATGTGATCTGGGCGATCGTCTCGCTCGTCGTGCTCGCGGTCTTCCTGGTTCAGGTGTAGGCGGAGAGGCGACATGCGACCCTCGAACGAGCCGTTCTTCTGGGCGATGTTCTCCGCTGGCGGAGTGATCATCGCGCTGTTGATGCCGGTGCTGATCATCATCACGGGGTTCGTCGTCCCCGCCGGGGGCGTGGATTTCGACCGCCTCGACGCACTGTTCGGTGACGGCGACCTGAGCAGCGGCGCACCACTTGTGCGGCTGATCATCTTCGGGGTGGCGTTCTTCACGTTCATGCACGCCGCGCACCGCATCCGCCACACGCTCAAGGACCTCGGCCTCCGCTCGATCGCGACGCCGTTGGCGGTGGTCTGCTACCTCGGCGCGCTCGCCGGGGCCGCCTGGGCCGCCGTCGTCGTCATATAGACTGTCCCCGAACGCGACCCGGCGAGCGAGGAGGGCGCTATGGGCCTCGGCAAGCTGTTCACTCTCATCGGCCTGGGCCTGGTGCTCGGATTGATCATCGCCGTGATCTTCGGCGTGTCCACGGATCTGCCGCCCGCCGCGGTGGGGGCCGTCATCGGTGTCGTCGTCGCACTCGTGGTCGGCCTCCTGCACTCGAGGCTGTAGCCTGGCGCGAGCGGGCGACCCGCAGCGAGCGAGGAGGGCGCGATGACCGACCGGCTCAACTCGGTGTTCATGACCATCGGTGCGGGCGTCGTGGTCGGCGTGATCGTCGGCGTCGCCGCCCAACTGATCGCGGACCCGCCGGCGTTCGTGACCGGAGGGCTGGCGGGCATCCTCGCCGGCCTCGTCGCGGTCTTCCTCCGCTCGAGGGGGTAGCGAGTCGCTACTCGCCGTACGGCTCTGACTCGAGGTCCTCGATACGCTCGTCCCGCGTGAAGCGCCAGATGCCGACGTGACCGCGCGACAGGTCGCCATGCTTGTCCCAGTCGAGCGAGGCGGAGGCGCCGTCGTAGTCGACCTCACCCCCGTCGGCGAGGATCTCGAGGGCGCGGGCGACGCCCTCCGCTCCCGCGATGACCGGCTCGCCCGGCGCTCCGCCGATCGCGCGCAACTGGTCGCGGATCGCGGAGCCATCGAGGCTCCCGGCCGCCTCGGCGGCGAGCGCGATGGCGATCGCCGCGTCGTACGTTGCCCGCACGTAGGGGGTCACGGGCAACTCGCCGTAGGTCTCGCGGTAGGCCGCGTCCCAGGCCGCGCGCGCCTCGCCCTCGGGGTGGGCGACGCCCGTCGTGCCGTACATGTCGCCGAGGCGATCCCCGCCGAGGGTCTGCACGAGTGCGAGCCGCCGCGGGCCGTCTCCGAACACGAACTGGTCGTAGAGGCCGCTGTCGAACGACTCGCGGAGGATTGTCTCGGCCTCCTGCGCGAAGGTGATGAGGACCAGTGCTTGCGCGCCTCCTGAGGCGGTCTCCCGCAGCGCCGGGAGGAAGCTCGCGGCCTCGGGGTCGACGGCGGTGGAGACGATCGCGCCGTCCCAGGCCGCGGCGAAGGCCTCATACAGGCCGTTGCCCCAGGCGTCGTCGCGGTAGATCACGCCCACGTTGTCGAAGCCGCGCTCGCGCGTCAGGCGCGCCAGCACGGGGCCCTGTGCGACATCGGAGAGCGCGGTCCGGAAGAAGAAGTCGCGGTCGTCGGCGGCTGTCAGTAGCGGCGAGGACGCCGAGGGGCTAACCACCGGGATGCCCTCCGGCCCCGCGACGCGCTCTGCGACCGCCAGGGCGGCAGTGCTGGAGCTGGGCCCGACGATGGCGTGCACGCCCTCGTCCTCGATCAGCCGCCGCGCCACCCGGACGGCCTCGTCGGGGTCGAAGGTGGGGTCGGCCACGACGAAGGTGACCGGTTGGCCGAGCACGCCGCCGCCGTCGTTGATGTGCCGGATCGCGAGCTCGAAGCTCTGCTGGCGAAGCATCGAGGCCGGCGCGGTGCCCTCGGTGAAGTTGAGCAGGAGGCCGATCCTGAGCGGCTCCTGTTCGTCGTCGCCGCACGAGGCCGTCATCGCGAGGGCCACGGCGACCACGACGGCCGCGAGGAGCCTCGACCCGCTGAGCAGGCGCGCCCGCAGATTCGGTCTGATCATCGAGAGCGTGGTCATCGCTGTGCCGCCGCTACGGGTGCGTCATCTCCTCCGGCTTCACCCACTCGTCGAACTCGGCGTCCGTCACGTAGCCGAGGTCCAGCGCCGCCTCGCGCAGCGTCGAGCTGTGGACGTGGGCGTGGTGGGCGACCTCGGCGGCGCGGTCGTAGCCGATGTGCGGGCTCAGCGCCGTCACCAGCATCAGCGACGACTCCATCAGCTCGCGGATGCGCGCGTGGTTCGGCTCGATGCCGACGACGCAGTTGTCCGTGAAGGAGACGGCGGCGTCGCCCAGCAGGCGGATCGACTGCAGCGTGTTGTAGACGATCACCGGCTTGAAGACGTTGAGCTCGAAGTGCCCCGTCGCGCCGCCGACGTTGACCGCGACGTCGTTGCCGATCACCTGCACGCAGACCATCGTTAGCGCCTCGGACTGGGTGGGGTTCACCTTGCCCGGCATGATCGAGGAGCCCGGCTCGTTGGCGGGCAGCATTAGCTCGGCGACGCCGGCGCGCGGCCCGGAGCCGAGCAGCCGCACGTCGTTCGCGATCTTCATCAGCGAGGCGGCCACGGTCTTGAGCTGGCCGGAGAGCTCGACCTGCGCGTCGTGCGCGGCGAGCGACTCGAACTTGTTGGGCGCGGTCACGAAGGGCAGGCCCGTCATGCTCGCGATTTCCTCGGCGACGCGCTCGCCGTACTCGGGGTGGGCGTTGAGGCCGGTGCCGACGGCGGTGCCGCCGAGGGCGAGCTCGTAGATCCGCGGGAGCGCGCTCTCCACGCGCAGGATCCCATTCTCGACCTGCTTGACGTAACCAGAGAACTCCTGGCCCAGCGTGAGCGGCGTCGCGTCCATCAGGTGGGTGCGGCCGATCTTCACGATGTCCTCGAAGTCCGCCTGCTTGGCCGAGAGCGCCGCGTGGAGGTGCGTGAGGCCGGGCACGAGGCGGTGCGTGACCTCCTCGGCGGTCGCGATCGACATCGCGCCGGGGAAGACGTCGTTCGAGGACTGCGACATGTTGACGTGGTCGTTGGGGTGCACCGGGTTTTTCGAGCCGCGCTCGCCGCCGAGCAGCTCGATGGCGCGGTTCGAGATCACCTCGTTGGCGTTCATGTTGGACTGGGTGCCGGAGCCGGTCTGCCAGACGACGAGCGGGAAGTGGTCGTCGAGGTCGCCGTCGATCACCTCCTGCGCGGCGGAGCGGATGGCGTCGGCGAGCCCGGAGTCGAGCCTGCCGAGGCTCTCATTGGCGCTCGCCGAGGCGTGCTTGACGATGCCGAGGGCGCGGATAATCGCGCGCGGCATCCGCTCGTCCCCGATCTTGAAGTTCTCCAGCGAGCGCTGCGTCTGCGCCCCCCAGTACCTGTCATCGGCCACCTCGATGGCGCCCATGCTGTCGGTCTCGGTGCGTGTGTTGCTCATGGCCTCGTACTCCCTCGTCGGGGTGGTGCTGTCAGGGTCGGGAGGAGGGTAGCGGGGTTGGGGGTTGTGGGCAGCAGGGGGGACTGACGCCGGTCACGTCAGCGCGGAGACTGGCGTTCGGTCGCGGAGGCGTTCCCCGGAAGGTCTCGTTCGGGCAGGCGCACCCGCATTCCGACTACCGAACGGCGGTCACTTCAAGCTGCACGCCCTCGTGCTGCTGAATGCGGCTGATGACCTCGAACAGGTTGCGGGCATGGGGATTGCCGGACGGTCCGAACATGCGCATGAGACTCTTGGGTTGCTTGTTCGTGAGAGAGCCAAGCTCCTCGAATCCGATGGTGGCGTTGATGTAGTCACGCAGTACGATCTTGCCTGTATCGACGTCTCCCGCAAGAAGGCACTCCACGCCTTCCTTCAGCAACCCTTCTCGAAAGGCCGGGTCGCGCTCGGCGCGGGCCTGCACGGTCTCCTTGAAGTCACGGGTGAGCGGCACGTCACACCTCCTGTCGCTGGCGACGCTTGTACTCCTGCCAGAGCTGACGAGCATCCTCGATGTCCCGCTGCTGGCGAGCTTTGGTCCCGCCGCCGAGAAGGACTATCAACGTGTCTCCGTCCCTGCCGAAATAGACCCTGTAGCCTGGGCCGACGTTTATGCGCTGTTCCAGCACTCCGCTGCCAACGCCCCTGATGTTGGACAGGTTTCCAGCCTCCATGCGGGCGAGGGACGTCCTCACTCTTGCCGCTGCCCTTGCGTCGAGACCGTCAAACCAGCGACCGAATGGGCTGCGCCCCCGATCGTCGATGTACTCTCTAACCTCGATCACGCAGCGATGGTAACGCTTACGGTACCAACTGGCAAGATGTCCGTGGGTCCGGGGGGGCACAAGGGACCGCTTCTGGTTGCACCCACTCCTGATGCACTACGCCGGGGCTTGCTACAGGGGCCGCTGGGCGCAGTACACATCGGCGGCCGGAGCGTGCGAGCGAATCCCCTACCCCTGCGGCGTAGCCGCGACCAGCTCCAACACCGCCTCGCCCGCGGCCCGAACCGCATCCGCCTCCGAGTCCGCCAGCGGGGGCTCGTAGACCTCGAGGATGCCGCCGGCGCCGAGCAGGACTGGGGCGCCGACGTAGGCGTTCTCGATGCCCCACTGGCCGTCCAGCAAGGTGCAGCAGGGGAGGATGCGGCGCTCGTCGCGGAGGATGGCGTCGACCATCTCGATCGTCGCGGCGGCGGGGGCGGTGAAGGCGGAGCCGGTCTTGAGCAGGCCGACGATCTCGGCGCCGCCCTTCATTGTGCGGTCCACGACGGCGTCGATGCGATCCTGCGCCATGAGCGCGCTCAACGGGACGCCGCCGACCGTGGCCGTGGAGACGATCGGGACCATCGTCGCCTCGGTGTGGCCGCCGAGGACCCAGGCCGAGACATCGCGCACCGAGACGCCGAGCTCCATCGCGATGAAGGTGCGGTAGCGCGTGCTGTCCAGCATCCCGCCCTGACCGATGACGCGCGAGGCGGGCAGCCCGCTCGTCTCGAGGGCGACGTGGCACATCGCGTCCATCGGGTTGGCGAAGATGATCAGCACGGCGTCCGGCGAGTGCTCGACGGCCTGCGCGACGACGCTGCGCACGATGCCGGCGTTGGTGCCGAGCAGGTCCTCGCGCGTCATGCCAGGCCGGCGCGCGACGCCCGAGGTGACGACGACGACGTCGGAGCCGGCGGTGTCCGCCCAGTCGTTGGTGCCGCTGACGGAGCTGCTGAAGCCGACCCAGGGGGCGCCCTCGGCGATGTCGAGCGCCTTGCCCTGCGGCAGGCCCTCGACGATGTCGATCAGCATGACGTCGGCGTAGCCGCGCGAGGCGAGGATCTGCGCCATCGTGGCGCCGGTGTTCCCCGCTCCGACAATCGTCACCTTGCTCCGCACGCTGTCCCCCCTCGGCGTTGCGGGCCGCGCGTCACGCGCGGACGCCCGCTCAGTCTGCTGTGCTGCTGGTCTGCCCGGACTCGGCTGCGCTCAGGAGCCCATTTCCTGCTGCAGGCGCTCCTCGATGCTGTCGAAGAAGGCGCCGGTGTTCAGGAACGGCACATCGGGCCCGATGTGCATCGCCAGGTCCTTGGTCATGTTGCCGGCCTCGACGGTCTCGATGCAGGCGCGCTCGACGACCTCGGCGAACTGCTCGACCTCGGGCGTGTTGTCCATGCGGCCGCGGTACTGCAGCCCGCGCGTCCACGCGAAGATCGAGGCGATCGGGTTGGTCGAGGTCTCGTTGCCGAGCAGGTGCTCGCGGTAGTGGCGCGTGACGGTGCCGTGCGCCGCTTCCGCCTCCACCGTGTTGCCGTCCGGCGTGAGCAGCACCGAGGTCATGAGGCCGAGCGAGCCGTAGCCCTGCGCGACCACGTCGGACTGCACGTCGCCGTCGTAGTTCTTGCAGGCCCAGACGAAGCCGCCGTTCCACTTCATGGCCTGCGCGACCATGTCGTCGATCAGGCGGTGCTCGTAGGTCAGCCCGGCCTCGGCGAACTTGTCGGCGAACTCATCGTCGAAGACCTGCTGGAAGAGGTCGCGGAAGCGCCCGTCGTAGCGCTTGAGGATCGTGTTCTTCGTGGCGAAGTAGAGCGGGAACTGGCGCTGCAGCGAGTAGTTCATGCAGGCGCGCGCGAAGCCGCGGATCGACTCGTCGAGGTTGTACATGCCCATGGCGGTGCCGCCGCCGGGGAAGTCCATCACCTCGTACTCGGTCGGCTCGCCGCCATCGGCGGGGGTGAAGGTCATCGTCAGCTTGCCGGCGCCGGGGACGACGAAGTCGGTGGCGCGGTACTGGTCGCCGTGGGCGTGGCGGCCGATCACCATCGGCTGCGTCCAGCCGGGCACGAGCCTCGGCACGTTGGAGATCACGATCGGCTCGCGGAAGACGGTGCCGCCGAGGATGTTGCGGATGGTGCCGTTGGGGGAGGGCCACATCTCCTTGAGGTCGAACTCCTCGACGCGGTCCTCGTCGGCGGTGATCGTCGCGCACTTCACGCCGACGCCGTACTGCTGGATCGCCTTCGCGCAGTCGACGGTGATCTGGTCGTTGGTCTCATCGCGCGACTGGATGCTGAGGTCGTAGTACTTCAGGTCGACATCGAGGTAGGGGAGGATCAGCCGCTCGCGGATCCAGGCCCAGATGATGCGGGTCATCTCGTCGCCGTCGAGCTCGACGATCGGGTTGGCTACGGGGATTTTCGCCATCGGGCGGGCTCCTTCGGTTGCGCGTTCGCACGCCTCGTTGTTTCGCCGCCTGGCGTTGCCGTGGCTGCGCGCCCTCGCGCCAGCCGCGGGCCGCGCTAGAGCGGGATGTTCCCGTGCTTCTTCGCCAGCGGCGACTCTGCCTTGCTTTGCAGCATCCGCAACGCCGTCGCGATGCGGCGGCGCGTCTCGCGCGGGTCGATCACGTCGTCGACGTAGCCCTTGGCGGCTGCGATGTAGGGATGCTCGAAGCGGGTCTGGTAGTCGGCGACGAGTTCGGCGCGGACGGCCGCCTCGTCCTCGGCGGCCTGCAACTCGCGGCGGTTGATGATGTTCACCGCCTGGTGTCCGCCCATCACGGCGATCGCGCCGCCCGGCCAGACGAAGTTGACGTCGGCCCCGAGGTGCTTCGAGCCCATCGCGACGTACGCGCCGCCGAAGGCCTTGCGCGTGATCACGGTGATCTTTGGCACGGTCGCCTCGGCGTAGGCGTAGAGCAGCTTCGCCCCGTGCGAGATGATGCCGCCGTACTCCTGCGAGACGCCCGGCAGGTAACCCGGCACGTCGACCAGCGTGATGATCGGCACGTTGAAGGCGTCGCAGATGCGCACGAAGCGCGCCGCCTTGCGCGAGGAGTCGATGTCGAGCACGCCGCCGAGGTACATCGGCTGGTTCGCGACGACGCCGACGCTCTGGCCCCCGATCCGCCCGAACCCGACGACGAGGTTCTGCGCGAAGTACTCGTGCACCTCCATGAACTCGCCGTTGTCGACGAGCCGCTCGATCAGGTCGCGCACGTCGTAGGGCAGCGCGTCGTCGTCCGGGACGATGCCGAGGATGTCATCGAGCAGGCGGTTGGGGTCGTCGCCCTGGTCGAGCCCCGGGGGATTCTCGACGTTGTTGGCGGGGAGGAAGGAGAGCAGGCGGCGCACTTCGTCGAGGCAGGTCTGCTCGTCCGAGTAGGCGAAGTGGGCGACGCCGGACTTGGCGGCGTGGGACATGGCGCCGCCGAGCTCCTCGAAGGTGGTCTGCTCGCCGGTGACGCTCTGGATGACGTCGGGGCCGGTGATGTACATCTGCGAGGTGCCCTCGACCATGAAGACGAAGTCCGTGATCGCGGGCGAGTAGACGGCGCCACCGGCGCAGGGGCCCATGATCACGCTGATCTGTGGGATCACGCCGGAGCCGCGCACGTTGCGGAAGAAGATGTCGCCGTAGCCGGCGAGCGAGGCGACGCCCTCCTGGATGCGCGCGCCGCCCGAGTCGTTGAGGCCGATCATCGGGACGCCGGTCTTGATGGCGAGGTCCATCGCCTTGCTCATCTTCTCGCCGACGACCGTGGAGAGTGAGCCGCCGTAGACCGTGAAGTCCTGCGCGAAGACGCAGACGTAGCGGCCGTCGATCTGCCCCCAGCCGGTGACGACGGCGTCACCGTAGAAGCGCTCGCCCGTGCCGTTCTCGCTCCAGTCGAAGCCGAGCGTGTCGAGCTCCTCGAAGCTGCCGGGGTCGATGAGCGTCTCGATGCGTTCGCGCGCGGTGAGCTTCTCCCGCGCGTGTTGGGCGTCGATGCGATCCTGGCCCCCGCCGAGGGCGCCGCTGGCCTTCATCTGGGCGAGTTGATCGATGTGCTGTTCGTGGCTCATAGCTGCCTGAAGATACTCCCGGACGCACGCCAAGTCCGGGCGGCACGCCGCCCGGCTCCGGCTGAGTAGTATCGGCTGCTTTGGCCCGCAGCGCCACTGCGCGGCGGGCGCGGCGGGCTACTGCCCTGCGGCCGGGATGTTGAGCACCTGGCCGATCTGCAGGTTGTTGAGCTCCTCGATGGTCAGCTCGTTGGCGTCCGCCAGCGCCTGCAGCGTCACGCCGAACGCCTCGGCGATGCCGGTAGCGGTATCGCCGTCGGTGACGGTGTAGGTCGCCTCGCTGCTGCCGCTCTCGCTCGTCGCCTCGGGCGTCGGTGTGGCAGTCGGATCGGGCGCAGGCGCCGCGTCGGGAATCGTGAGCTCCTGCCCAATCCAGATGACGGAGTCGGTGAGGTCGTTCGCCTCGCTGATCGCCTCCACGGTGGTGCCGTACTGCTCGGCGATACCGGTGAGAGTGTCGCCCTCCACGACGGTGTGTGTCTGCCCGCCCGTGTCCGAGCCGTCCGAGCTGTCGCTGCTCGTCGCCGCGGCGGGGATGGTCAGTTCCTGGCCGACGAAGATCAGCGAGGCGTCGGTGATGTCGTTCTCCTCCATGATCGCATCGAGGGTCACGCCGTACTGGTCGGCGATGGCGGAGAGGGTGTCGCCCTCGACGACGACGTGGGTGGCCGCCGTCGGCGCCGGTGTGGCGGCGGGGGTCGCGTCCGCGTTGCTGGTCCCGCCTCCGCTGTTGGTGTTGCTGTTCCCGCCGCCGCCACCGCCGCTGCTGCTCTCGCTCACAATGGTCGGGGTAGGCCGCGAGGCGAACGGTGTCGCGGTCGGGATCAACTCACCCTTGGCGGAGGTCGGTTGGGCGGTCGGGGTCGCTGTTGCAGTTGCCGTTGCTGCGTTGGCCGGGCTCTCGTCCTCGCCGCCACAGGCGGTGAGGACGGCAACGCTGGTGAGGATGACGGCCAGGGCGGTCACCGGCGAAGTGATCAGACGCATACGCAATCAACCTGTCTCCCCGCCACTTGTAATCGTACGTCAGGGCGGGCGGCGCGACAAGCCGATCGCACGGTCTGCTAGCGGTTTCGCTCCTCGTCGAGCCGTTCGAGCAGGGCGATCGAAACCTCGAGGAAGATTGCGAGATCCTCAATGAACACGGTTTCGAGGGTGTCCTGGGGTGTGTGGATGAACTCGGCGCCTCCGCTGTGCACCGTGATCGCAGGCACCCCGGCCTCCGCGAAGGACGCGTGGTCCGAGGATGCGTTCGCCGGGAATGAGCCTCGAGGGATGCCGTAGCCGAGCCCGCCGGCCACGGCCGCGGCGAGGTCGGCGAGCGCGACATCGCCCGCGATGAAGCGCGGCCCGTCGCCGGCCCGCTGGCCGATCCGCGCGACCATGTCGAAGTTCAACATGAACGCCGTCCCGGACACGTCGTGCGCCTGCACGAACGCCCGCGACCCGAAGAGCCCGACCTCCTCGGCGCCAAACGCGATGAAACAGAGGCCGTCGCCGAACTCCTCGCCGCTCGCGACGTGCGCAAGCTCGATCAGCAGTCCCGTCCCGGAGGCGTTGTCGTTCGCGCCCTCGGTGTCCGGCACGGAGTCGTAGTGCGCGCCGAGGTAGGCGTGGCACTCGCCATCCTCGGGGCGGGCGACGACGTTCTGCGATGTCTGGAGGTCCGAGCCGGTATTGCTGCTGATGGTGGCCTCGGCGCCGTCCTCGGCGAGGGCTCGCAGCGGCGATCCGAGGCGGCCGGCGACACCGACCACGGGGATCGCGATCCCGGTGCCGCCGCCGAGCGTGCCATAGAGCTCGCCAGGCTCGTTGTTGATGACGATCACCGCGGCCGCGCCCGCATCCTCCGCATTGACAGCCTTGAGCGCGAAGGTCACCACGCCCCGGTCGAGCAGCACGATCGCGCCCTCGACGTCGATGCCCTCGAAGTCTGAGAACTCGCCGAGGCCGGCGAAGACGAGCCGTCCGCTGGCCTCGGCGCTCGCGCTCTCCCCGAGCGGCACGGCGCGGATCGGACTGCCTTCGCCCTCGATCTCGATCGAGGCGTCGTTGACGCGGATCTGCGCCTCGAACTCCTCGATGGCGACGGTGTAGCCGGCCGCCTCGAACTGCGAGGCGACGTAGGCGGCCGCCTCGCGCTCGCCGTCGGTTCCCGCGAAGCGCTCGCCGATGTCGATGGCCAGCACGCGCAGGTGCTCGAAGGCGCGCTCCGCCCCGGCCGAGATCTCGGGCGCCGCCGTCGGGGTCGCCGTGGCTGTCGGGGCCACCGTCGCGGCAGCGGTCGCCGTCGCCGCGGGCGGGGTCGCGGTCGGGGTGGCCGCCGGCTCGCCGGTCGCCGGCGCGTCGTCGCCGCAGGCCGAGACCAATAGCGTCGCAAGGACGAGGAGTGCGAGGAGCGCCCTCGGGGCATGCGCGACCGTCATCGGTGTCCGCGGGTGGTTGGAGAGCGAAGGCCGAATGGGGGCGTCAGCGGCGGGATCGATTGCTGAACCAGCGCCGGATGCGCTGTGCGAGACCGTCGCGCTTGTAGGAGATCGTGCGCCCTCGCCACTGCGCCGTCCGGCCGCGCGCGCTCCCACCGCCGAGGATCATGAGCGCGAGCGAAGCGACGAGCAGCACGACGCCGGCGATCATCAGCCAGGTACCCACCGGACCGATGCCGCGGATGAAGAACGCCCCGAGGATCAGCAGGAAGCTCAGCAGCACCAGCTGGGAGAGCGAGATCCGCGAAAGCTCCTGCACGACGGTTCGCTGCCACGCCGAGACGCCGTCGCCGAAGCGGCGCAGCGACCGCTGCAGCCCGCTCGCGCGGCGCGGCCTGGGCGCGGGGAGTTGCTCGATCTTGTCGAGGATCTCCTGGATCTCACGTTCGAGGCGGTCCGGTTCTTCCGGCATATGGCGTGCTCCGTCCAGTCGCCTCCGCTCCACCGCCATTGTAACGCGGGCCGCCCGGCCGGGTACGGCCGCTTGACCGTGCGGCGAAGCCGGGGCTAGCGTGATCAGTCGCGCGCGATGCCGTGATCCAGGCGCCGGATGAGCGCCTGAATCCGGAGGAGCCAGGGAGCCAGCTGATGCCGGAACGCTATGCGGTCACGCCTCGGAGCGTGCTGGGGAAACGCTCGAAGCGGCTGCGCCAGGAAGGCGTCCTGCCGGGCAACATCTACGGACGCGGCCTCGACTCCGTCGCGGTCCAGCTGCCGCGGCGCGAAGCGGAATCGTTGCTCTCCGCACACGGGCTGAACTCGCTGCTCGAGCTCTCCGTGGAGGGCGAGAAGGGTCAGCGGCCGGTCATCGTTCGGCAGGTGCAACGCCATCCGCTGTCGCGCGAGATCCTGCACCTCGACTTCTACCAGGTAGACCTCGCCCGCTCGATCCAGGCGAACGTCCCGGTGACGCTCATCGGCGAAGCGCCGGCGGTCCACACCTACCAGGGCATCCTCATCACCGGCCTCGACCACGTGCTCGTCGAGGCGCTCCCGGCTGAGATCCCTTCGCACCTCGAACTCTCCGTCGACTTCCTCGAGGAGCTCGATGCGCAGCTCACCGTCGCCGACCTCGCGGTCGAGGACGGCGTGCGCATCATGACCGACCCGGAGGTCATGCTCGCCCGCATCGCGCGACCTCGCGTCGTGGCGGAAGACGAGGAAGAGGACGAGCTGCTCGAGGGCGAGGAAGGCGAGCTGGAGGAGGGCGAAGAGGGCGAAGGCACCTCCGCCGCCGACGGCGAGGCCGGCGACTAGCCCCTCGGAGTAGTCCCGCAGATCCGGTCCCCGATCCGGCAACCCTCAGCGCGCGGCCTTTGCTCGCACTGCGCTTGTCGCTCAGTCCATGCCCTTGGTATTATCAATCCAGCAGCGGTGCAGGTCTGATGTAAGGCGAGATGGTCCTTGGTCATGATTGAATCGACGATCACATCAAGAGGGCAGACAACCTTACCAAAGGCCGTACGCGCAGCACTCGGTGTGGAGCCCGGCGACCGAGTCCGCTACATCATTCAGGGCGATGACGTGCGCATTCTGGCGGTGCGCCCCCTGAGCCGGCTCTACGGCTTCCTGCGGTACGACGGCCCGCCCGTGACGCTGGAGGACATGGATCGCGCCATCGCCGAGGGCGCTACCGACGCGTGATCGCCGTCGACACCAACGTGCTGGTCCGATATCTCGTCCGCGATGTCGAGCGCCAAGCAGAAGCTGCCCGTGTCCTGCTCGATGGGCTTACGGAACAGCAGCCGGGCTTCGTGTGCCGCGAGGTGGCTATCGAGACGGTCTGGGTCCTGGAGCGTTCGTACCGCTTCGCACGCTCCCGGATCACCGATGCGCTGATTGAGCTTATTGCGACAGGGGGCCTCGTCTTTGAGGACGCCGACGATGTGGTTCATGCCGCAGCCCGCTATCGCGACGGTCAGGCGGACTTCGCGGACTTGATGATCCTGGCAGCAGCCCACCGCGTAGGCGCCGAGCCCCTCTATACGTTCGATGTCCGCCTTGCCCGAGAAGACGGGGCCGCTCTGGTGGAGGTCGGGCTGGAGTAGTCCCGCAGCTCTGGTCCCCGATCCGGACAGCCTCAGCGCGCGGACGCCGCGAGGTGGTCCGTGCGCAGCTGGCCGCAGGCAGCGGCGATCTCCACGCCTCGCTCGATACGCACGGTCGCGTTGACGCCAGCGGCCTGCAGCTCGTGCTGGAAGGCGCGCACCCGGCCCAGCGAGGGGCGCCGCAAGCCCTCGCCCGCGGTCGGGTTGTAGGGAATCAGGTTGACATGGCAGCGCATCCCGCGGATGCGGCTTGCGAGGCGGCGCGCCTGCTCCGGCTCGTCGTTGAGCCGTTCGAGCAGGGCGTAGGCGAACGTGACGCGGCGGCCGGTGCGCTCGACGTAGTCGTTCGAGGCCTCGATGAGCCCGTCGAGGGTGACCCCGCCCGCGGTAGGGATGAGCTGACGCCGCAGCTCGTCGTCCGGGGCGTGCAGCGAGACGGTGAGGCCAATCTGCAGGCGCTCCGCCGCCAGCCTGCGGATCGCGCCGGGGAGACCGACGGTCGAGATCGTGACGCCTCGCGCGCGCAGGTCGAGGCCGTCGCGGTCGATCAGCCAGCGCACGGCGGCGAGCGTCGGCTCGTAGTTCGCGAGCGGCTCGCCCATGCCCATGAAGACGACGTTGGAGATCGGGCGTTCGCGCTGGAAGTGCAGCACCTGCGCGAGGATCTCGCCCGCCGTGAGGTTGCGCGTGAAGCCCTGCTGCCCGGTTGCGCAGAAGACGCAGGCCATCGCGCACCCCGCCTGCGTCGAGACGCAGACCGTGCTGCGTGCGCGCGATCCCTGCGCGTGCTCCGGGCGCTCCGGGTCGTAGTCCATGCGCACCGCCTCGATGGCGGCCCCGCCGCCGAGATCGAGCAACACCTTCGAGGTCGCCCCGTCGTCGGCGCGCGTCTCGGCGAGCACGGGCGGCGGCGCGATGGTCCACTCTCCGGCGAGCCGCGGGCGCAGGGCGGCGGGCAGGTCCGTCATCTCCTCGAACGAGGTCGCGCAGCGGCGCAACGCCCAGCGCGCGACCTGGCGCGCGCGGAACGGCGGCTCGCCCCAGTCGCGCATGCGCGCTTCGAGGTCGGCGAGTGAGTGGTCGAGCAGGTGCGACGGCATCGATCGAGTCTAACGCCGGGCCGTCACTCGCCGAGGCGCGCGCCGAGCAGGGCGCGGTCCCCGTTGAGGTAGTCCTCGATGTCCAGCGGGCGCCGGCCCGCGCGCTGCACGCGCAGCAGCGCGAGCGCCCCGCTGCCGCAGGCGACGGCCGCGAGGGCGCGCCGGCCCGGCAGTAGCTCGCCGAGCGGTTCGCCGTCGCCGGCGAGCACGCAGCCCGGCTCGGCCTCGAGCGTGGCGGCGAGGGGCCAGGCGGAGTGGATCGTCAGGCGCTCGCCATCGCGCAGCGTGGTCGCGCGCGGCCACGGCTCGTAGGCGCGTACGGCGCGCGCGATCTCCTCGGCGGAGCGGGTCCAGTCGATGACGCCGTCGCCCTTCTCGATCCGCCCGGCGTAGGTGGCCAGCGACTCGTCCTGCGGCACGGCCTGCACGCTGCCCTCGACCCAACCGGGTAGCAGTTCCAGCAGCCGCTCCGCCCCGAGTTCGGCGATGCGTTCAGTAAGCGTCTCGGTCGTGTCGAGGGCGCCGATCGGCGTTGTGACCGTGCCGAGCACGGGGCCAGCGTCCAGCTCGCGCACGATCAGCATCACGGAGGCGCCGCTCTCCTCGTCGCCCGCGAGGATCGCTGCGGCGACGGGCGAGGCGCCGCGGTGGCGCGGCAGCAGCGAGGCGTGGACGTTGAGGATGCCGTGCGGGATCGCCTCGATCAGGTGCGAGGGCAGGATGTGCGCCGAGGCCGCGAGCACGCCCACGTCCGGCTCGAGGGCGGCGATCTGCGCGGTCGTGTCGCGGCGGATCCGCTCCGGCGTCAGCACCGGGATGCCGGCCTCGCGGGCGAGCCGGGCGGCGGGCGTGGGGACGCCACGACCGGAGCGCCCTCGGGGCCGGTCGGGCTGGGTGACGACCGCAGCGAGGTCCACCGCAGGCGACGCGATCAGCTGCCGCAGGGTGGGCAGGGCGTAGTCGGGTGAGCCGAAGAAGACGACGCGCACGGCCTCGATGGTAGCAGGCGTCTCCCTCGCCGCCGCACGCGCGGCGGGCCTCAGGAGGTGGTGACGCTCCAGAGCGAGAAGCCGATGAAGACGACGATCAGCAGGATCGTGAGGCGGTGCAGCGAGCGCTGGATGCCTCGGCGGGTGCGGAAGCTCTGGTCGGCGCCGCCGAGCGCCGCGCCGAAGCCGGTCCCCTTGACCTGCATCAGCACGACGACGATCAGCGTGACCGAGACGAGGATCTGCGCGATGTGGAGGAAGTCGGTGAGTTGCATGACGAGATCGAGGCTAGACCGCGCCGTCGCTTGCGGGCAAGCGCGAGCAGCACGTTCCGCGCGCTACCTGTCCGCCTCGCCCGGCAGCGCGGCCACGCCCTGCTGCACCTGCAGGTCGCGCTCGTAGTACTGGCGCATCACGGCGGCGGCCAGTCGCTCGGAGTCGTGCCGGTAGCGCAGCGTGCGGTCGACGAGGTCGGCGAGGACGAGGCGCGCGCCGGCGTAGTCGGCGTCGCCGGGCGCGGGCACGGGCTGCGAGCGCCACTCCGCGGGGAACGGCTCGGCGGGCAGGTTGCTGTTCGCGAGGACGACGTGGGCGACGTCGTCGCGGCCCAGATGGCGGCGGATGGCGGCGTAGTGGTCGGCAGCGTCGTAGTCCTCGGTCTCCCCCTGCTGGGTGGCGACGTTCGAGACGTAGACGCGGTGCGCGCGGGATTGCAGCAAGGCGTCGCCGAGGCCGGACACCAGCAGGTTCGGCAGCACCGAGGTGTAGAGCGAGCCGGGCCCGATCACGATCAGGTCCGCCTCGAGCAATGCCGCGGCCGCCTCGGCGTTGGCCAGCACGTTCGCCGGCTCGACGAAGACCTGCTCGATGGCGGAGCCACCCTCGGCCAGCACGGACTCGCCGCGCACGGTCGAGCCGTCGGCCAGGCGCGCGGCCAGCGTGATGTCGGCGAGCGTGGAGGGGAGGATGCGGCCGCGCACGGCGAGCACGCGCGAGGTCTCGCGGATCGCCTCCTCCATGTTCCCGGTGACTTCCGACATGGCGACGATGAAGAGGTTGCCGAAGGAGTGACCGGCGATACCCTCGCCGGCGTCGTCGTCGAAGCGGTACTGGAAGAGGCGCGTGACCAGCGGCTCGGCGTCGGCGAGGGCGGCGATGCAGTTGCGGATGTCGCCGGGCGGGATCACGTTGAGGTCGCGCCGCAGCCGCCCGCTGGAGCCGCCGTCGTCGGCCACCGTGACGATCGCCGTGAGGTTCGCGTTGTAGCCCTTGAGGCCGCGCAGCAGCGTCGAGAGCCCGGTGCCACCGCCGATCGCGACGATGCGCGGGCCGCGCCCCTGCGAGCGCTGCGCCCAGATGCGGTCCAGCAGATCGTCCTGGCGGTCGATCGGGACCACGGCGCTGACGATCGAGTGGTTGAGCTTCCAGGCGCCGATCACGGTGGCGGCGGAGGCGACGCCGATGAAGAGCACGCCACGCACCCAGCGCGGCAGGAACTGCAGCGTCGCGTCGCCGACCCACGCGGGGAAGGTGTAGGAGACGTAGACCTCGCGCAGCAGGTAGCCGATGCCGAGACCCATCAGCACGACGCCGATGAGGATGATCAGAAGCCAGCGCTTGATATGGAGGCCGACGTACAGCCACTTGGCGAGGGTCGTACGGCTCACGGACGCTCTTCCGTTTTTGATCGAGCGCTACCCCCGCTCGCGATCATCGTGCCGTGTCGCACACCGAGTGGTCAAGCAGGGGAGCGCGCCGCTTCACATGCGGCGCCCACGGGCTGTATCGTCGGGCGGCGATGCCGAAGCGGCTCAGGGCGGCTATCCTGAGGCTGCGATCACGGAGGGAGCAGGCTATGCAGTGCCTCGTGTGCGGCGGGACCGTCACGGATGACGACCAGAGCAACTACCGCTGGCACCACACCGACGAAAAGTGGTACCGCTTCGACGACATCGGCTGCCGCAACAAGTTCATCGGCAACCCGGACAGGTACCTGAACCCCGACGGCGACGCGTAGCGACGCCGCTTCGCTCACCTCGGGTACGGCGCGGCGCGGCCTTGAGCCGGGCCGCGTCGCCGCGTAGCGCAGGTCGCCCCTGACGCGACCCCGGATCGAAGGCCGCGCGTGACCACTGCGACCGTTTCGAGCGCCACCGGCTACGAGGTCGTGATCGGCCTCGAGGTCCACGCGCAACTCAACACGCGCTCGAAGATGTTCTGCGGCTGCGCGAGCGACTACTTCGCCGCCCCACCCAACACGCGCGTCTGCGCGGTCTGCCTCGGCATGCCGGGCGTGCTGCCGGTGATCAACCGCAGCGCCGTGGACCTCACAATCCTCACCGGCCTCGCGCTCGGCTGCTCGATCCCGCCGCACTCCAAGTTCGACCGCAAGAACTACCCCTACCCTGACTTGATGAAGGGCTACCAGATCTCGCAGTACGACGAGCCGCTCTGCCTCGGCGGCACGGTCCCGATCGAGCTCGACGGCGAGCGGCGCGAGATCGGCCTCGAGCGCATTCACCTCGAGGAGGACACGGCGCGCCTGCTCCATCGTGACGGCGGACCGGCCGACGGCGACGGGTACTCGCTGCTCGACGTGAATCGCTCCGGGGTGCCGTTGATGGAGATCGTCTCCGCTCCGGACATGCACTCGCCCGAGGAGGCCGTCGCTTACCTGCGGGAGCTGCGCCGCACGTTGCGCTACCTCGATGTCTCCGACGCGGACATGGAGAAGGGCTCGTTCCGCTGCGACGCCAACATCTCGCTGCGCCGCCCCGGCGACCCGCTCGGCTCGAAGGTCGAGATCAAGAACATGAACTCGTTCCGCGCCGTGCAGCGCGCGATTGAGTCCGAGATCCGGCGGCAGACGACCGTCCTCGAGGGCGGCGGCAGCGTCGAGCAGGAGACACGCGGCTACATCGACGAGACCGGCGGCACGGCAAGCCAGCGCTCCAAGGAAGAGGCGCACGACTACCGCTACTTCCCCGAGCCGGACCTGCCTCCACTGGAGATCGACGGAGAACGCCTCGCGGAGATCCGCTCGCGGCTGCCGGAGCTGCCCGACGCCAAGCGCGAGCGCTTCGAGCGCGAGTACGGCCTCGCCCCCGCCGAGGCGGGCCTGCTGGGCGAGACACGCGCCCGCGCCGACGCCTTCGAGGAGGCTGTCGCCGCCTCGAAGGACGGCCGTGCACAGGCGGTCGCGCGCTGGCTGATCGGCGACGTGGCCGCGTTGCTCAACCAGGCAGGCGGCGACGTGGAGCTCGCGGACACCCCGCTCACGCCCGGGCACGTTGCAGAGCTGGTCGGCCTCATCGAGGACGGCGTGATCACCGCCGCCAGCGCCAAGCAGGTGCTCGCCGCCGCCTTCGAGAGCGGCGCGGCGCCCGCCGCGATCGTCGAGGAGCGCGGACTCGCCCAGTTGCGCGACGACGAGGGGCTGGCGCGCATCGCCGTGGAGGTCGTCGACGCCAACCCACAGGCAGTCGAGGACTACCGCGGCGGTAAGGAGAACGCGATCAAGTTCCTCGTGGGGCAGGTCATGCGCGCGACGCGCGGGCGGGCCGACCCAAACGAGGCGCAGGCCGCGCTTCGCTCCGTGCTCGATGGGTAGGGGATGAGGAGGGCGCAGATGGCGGCGACGAAGGGCTCCCGGAGCGGCACGATCCACCAGCTCAGCGCCTCCAACGGCGGCGTGCCGAAGCGCGCACTCGAGGAGGCCCGCGCCTTCATCGGGGGCCTCGAGGGCGACGCCCAGGCAGACCTGAAGCACCACGGCGGTCCGGAGCGCGCGCTCTGCCTCTTCTCGCTTGAACAGATCCAGCAGATGGCCGAAGAGGGCCACCCGATTGCGCCCGGCCGTGCCGGTGAGAACGTGACGATCGCCGGCCTCGACTGGTCGTTGGTGGTGCCGGGCTCCCGGCTGCGGCTCGGCGACGGGGTGCTCCTTGAGGTCACGAGCTACACCGCGCCCTGCTTCAAGAACGCGGCCTGGTTCGCAGACGGCGACTTCAATCGAATGAACCAGAAGACGCACCCCGGCTGCAGCCGCGTCTACGCACGCGTCCTCGAGGAGGGCCCGCTGCGCAGCGGCGACGCCGTCGACCTGCTCGACGAGTCGGCGGCGACCCGGGTCGCCCGCCAGCAGCCGCCGACGATCCGCTGGCGGCCGCCGGGGCAGGGCGGGTAGCGGCGTTCGCGCCCTCAGCCCTGCGTCGTCGCCGCCGAGGTGACGGCGATGCGCGGCGGCGGACCGGGGCGGCGCACGGCGAGGATCAGTACCGCCGCCAGCACCCAGGTGACGCCGACCGACAGGAAGACGCCGTTGTAGTCACCGACGGCGTCGAAGTAGAGCGCCGTGATCAGCGGCCCCGCGGCGCCCATCGAGAGCGAGACCGGCAGCACCACGCTGCGCACCTCGCCCAGGTAGCGGCGTCCGAAGTACTGCGCCCAGATCACCTCCTGCGTGGGGAAGAGCGCACCCACGCCCGTGCCCCAGAGCAGGTAGGCGAGGGCGACGAGCGGTGCGTTGCCTGACGCCGCCGCGAAGACCACGAAGACCATCGAGCAACCGGACAGCGTGAATCCCGCTGCCGCGACATAACGCGAGTCGTAGCGCTCGGTCAGCCAGCCCCAGAACGCCTTCGAGAAGCCGCTCGCGAAGCCGAGGAAGACGACGATCCGCGCGGCGGTCGCACGGCTGTAATCCTGATCCGTCAGGAACGGGATGGTATTGAGGATCACACCGCCGATACCGATCACCGCGATCCCGAAGGCGAACGTGATCAGGTAGAGCGCGGGCGTGCGCAGCGCCTCGCGGCGCGTGTACGAGTTGCGGTAGTCGGCCTCGATCCGCTGGGCGGCGCTGCTGCCGCTACCCAGTTCGTCGGCGCTCCGCCCGTCCGGGTTGAGCCCGTAGTCCTCCGGCTGGCGGCGGAAGAGCAGTGCGATCGGGAAGATGATCACGATCACGAGGACGCCGAGCACCTGCCAGCCGGCCCGCCAACCGAACGCATCGACGAAGGCGGTCAGCGGCGGCGCGATCAGAATGCCACCGATCGAGAAGCCGATCGCGGCGATGCCGATCGCGCGCCCTCGCAGGTCAACGAACCACTTGGAGAGCGTGACGTTGACGACGAGGCTCCCGATCATCGCGGAGCCGCCCATGAAGAACAGGCCGCGCAGCACCAGCCACTGCCACCATTCCTCGATGTAACCGATTGCGAACAGTGTCGCGGCGATGAGCGTGCCGCCGATCAGCATCACTCCGCGCGCGCCCCGGCGGTCGACGTGGGCGCCGATGAAGAACCCGATCGTCCCGGTGACGAGCTGGCCGACGGTCTGGGCGAGCGTGAACTCGGTGCGCGTCCAGCCGAGGTCTTCGGTCATGGGAACGAGGAAGACGCCGCCGGCGTAGACGCTGAGGCCGGCCTGCAGCATCTGCCCGAGGAACGCGCCCGCGACGATGTACCAGCCGAAATAGAGCCGTGAGCGCTTCGTGCTGTCGGCGGAGGCAGCCGGCGCCTCGGCGGGTGCGGTCATCGAGGGCAGTATAGGCGCGGGCGCCCGGCCGGACGCCGGGATCAGCCGCCGGCGAGCCCTGCGCCACGAGGCTCGATCGGAGTGATCACGCCGAGCCGATCCTCGATCGCCTGCGCGGCGGTGAGGCAGAGCTCCTCGCGATAGCGCGGGCCGATGATCTGCACGCCCTGCGGAAGTCCGCCGTCAACTCCGGCGGGCAGCGCCACCGAAGGCAACCCGAGCAGGTTCGCGACCAGCGTGAGTCGCATGCTCCGGCGCACTCCCAGCGCCTGCTCGCCGTCCTCGATGTCATGGCCAACGGGGAATGCCTGCGCCGTCGAGACCGGGCCGAGCAGCAGGCGCCCGCCGCCGAACCACTCCGACCAGACGCGCGCGCAGCGGAAGCGCTCCATGTGCGCCTCGAGGTACCCGGCGAGCGAAGGCTCGGGCGCCGCCCAGGTCGTGAGCTCGATGAAGCGGCGAGCCTCGTCGCTCAGCGGCTCCAGCAGCGCCTGTCCGGCGCTCTGCAGCTCGGCGTCGGCGAGTCGCCCCCACACCTCGGTGGCCTCGCGCAGCAGCAGCGGCTCGCCTTCCTCGACGCGGTACCCGGCGTCCGCGAGCGCCTCGGCAGCGCGGCGCACGCCCGCGGCGACCCGCTCGTCAACGCCGAGGCCTCCGGGATCGCTGGTGAAGGCGACGCGGGGCCGCTCCCCGGCGGTCCCGTCGAGCGGCGCGGGCGCGAGCCGCGGGTCGCGCGAGTCGGGAGCGGCGAGGACGGCGAAGGCGAGCCGCAGGTCGGCGACGTGGCGCGCCATCGGGCCTGTGGCCGTGAACAGATCGCCGGTGGGCGTCGGATCGGGCCAGCCCTCGCGCGGCGCCGTCGCGATGCGGCCGTAACCCGGCTTGAGCGCGGCGGTGCCGCAGCACTGCGAGGGGTAGCGCAGCGAGCCGCCGTAGTCGTTGCCGAGGCCCAGCGGCGTCATGCCCGCCGCGAGGGCGGCTGCCTCGCCGCCGCTGGAGCCGCCTGCCGTCCGTCCGGCGTCCCATGGGTTGCGCGTCACGCCTCGCAGGCTGCTCGCGGTGTGCCAGCGCATGCCGAGGTCCGGGAGGTTCGTCCGGCCAACCACGATCGCGCCCGCCTCGCGCAGGCGCTCGACCGCCGGAGCGTCGCGCTCCGCGTACGCCTCGGCGAGGGCGGGGACGCCGTTCGTCGTGGCCGTCCCGGCGACCTCGATGTTCTCCTTGATGGTGCAGGGCACCCCGTGCAGTGGGCCTGTCTCTTCGCCGCGCGCGAGCGCGTCGTCGGCGCGTCCGGCGGCGGTGAGCGCCTGCTCCGCGAGTACGACGGTCACGGCATTGAGGCGCGGGTTGACCGCCTCGATGCGTGCGAGCTGTGCCTCGACGGCCTCGCGTGCGGAGACCTCGCGGGCGCGAATCGCCGCGGCGAGCTGCGCCGCGCCGGCCTGCCAGAGGTCTGGCGGCAGGGTCATGGCGCCACGCAGGCGGATCGCCTTGCGGCGCTAGGCGGCCTCGTCGCCGTTCCGCTCATCGGCCTCGATCAATGTTGCCGACGCCTCCGATCCGAGGAAGGCGAGCAGCACCAGCGCCGCGACCATCGCGATCGGCAGGCCGAAGGAGACGTCCGCCAGCGCGAGCGTGCCCGCCTCGGTGAAGTCGACGAGGTTGACGAGCGCAAGCAGCCCACCGAGGGCGGCCGCGGCGAAGACCCAGAGGTGCCCAAGCCGCGCGCTGATCTCGCGACGGTGCAGGAGCCAAGCGCCCAGCGCCGCGGCGATACCGGCGACGAGCACGACCTGACCGGCTGCCGAAGCGACCCCGATGTCGCCCGACTGCCAGGGCATGAAGGCGGCGGCGGCAAGCGCGAGGCCCGCTACGACGGCGGCGCGCCCCAGGTACAGCGCCCGGGGGGCGTGCTCACCTCGCAGCGCCTGCTCCGGGCCGAACTCGAAGGCGCGCACGGCCAGCCAGCCGGCGGGGACGAGCGAGGCGGCGAGCAGCAGCTTCGCGAGGTCGCCGGGAATGAACGGGGTCAGGCCCCACTGCATCACGAGTCCCGCGCTTGCCTCGATGCCGAGCGTGGCTTCGTTGACGTACATCCAGTTGGCGAGCCAGGGCAGGCCGAAGACGTAGATGATCACGTTCCCGACGAGCATCGCGAGGGCGAGCGTGATCGGGCGGCGGTCCCAGCCGGAGCGCGCAAGGAACCCGATGGCGAAGGCGGCGAAGGGGTAGGACAGCAGGTAGCCGCCGGAGGCGCCGGTGATCACACCCCAGCCATGCGCGCCGCTCGCGTAGACGGGCAGGTTCGCGATGCCCTCGAGGACGTAGAGCGTGGCGGCCATGGTCCCGAGCCGCGGTCCGAGGACGGCGCCGAGCAGCAGCACGGCGAAGGTCTGGCCGGTGATCGGGACGGGCCCGATCGGCAGGTGAATCGTGACCTGCGCGCAGAGCGCGAGGAGCGCCGACCCCGCGACGATCAGCACGACGTCGCGTACCAGTGTCTCGCGCGGCAGCAGCGCGTCGAGGCGCGTCCTGCGGAAAGGCGTGGTGTGCATGATGTCTCCCGGCCCGGTGCGGCAGCCCTGCGCCGCCGCGCGCGCATGGTACCGGAGCCTGCGCACTGCGCGCGACGGGAGTGTGGAGCGCTACCCTGCAGGCGATGCCGTCTCCGTCGAAACTAGCCCTCGCCATCGTCACAACGTGCGTCCTCGTGGCGCTGGCGGCCGCCTGCGCCTCCGAGAAGAGGTGCAGCGAGGTGCCGCTGTCGCCGAGCGCTGCTGAGGCGCTCGACGCGATCGAAGGCCGGGTCGACTTCGCGCTGCTGCGCCCGTGCGCCTTCGAGTCCGGGCTCGAGGTCACGGGCGTCTCGGAAGACTCGCTCCCGGAGGAGGGCGTACGCCACCCGCGAGTCAGTTTCGTTGTCGGCCGCGACGGGAGACATGCCTTCACGCTGAGCCAGACCCGCGCGGTCGTCGCGTTCAGGGCGATCCCGACCGGGAGCCACTGGGTTCGCGTCTCGGCGGGCGGGCTGTCCGCCGAGGGCTTCGCCGGGCCGACCGGCGCGGGAGTGGACCTCGCCTACCTGCGCTGGCGCAGGGACGGCGTCACGTTCGAGCTCCAGGCGACGCTGGGCACGAGGCTGACCGAGCAGGGCGTCCAGGAGCTCGCCGCGGCCCTGATGGAGCGCTGAGCAGCAGCATCGAGGTCAGTAGAGGCCGGCCTGCTGCTGCTGGGCCCGGACGTACGTGATGATCGCCTCGACTTGGTCCTCGCTCAGGCCCTCGATCTTCGGCATGTTGCCGAACGGCCAGTGGTGGGCGATCACGCCTCGCTGGACGGCGAGCCGGAAGGCGGCGTCGGAGTGGTGGTTCGGGTGGTAGAGCCGGTCGAGGAACGGCGGGCCCTGATTCGTGCCCTGCAGATCGATGCCGTGGCAGACCGCGCAGGTCTGCCGAAAGAGCGTCTCACCATCGAGGATGGGGACCGCCGTCGCCGCCGGCGAGGCCGCGGGGGGCGGAGTCGGCGTTGCGGCCGGTGCGCCGGAGTCATTCCCGGTACAAGCGATGAGGGCGAGCGACGCGACGAGCGCCACAACGCCAAGCGGGACGAGAATCGCCAGTTTCCGGAGCAAGATCCGCATGTGCTCATTGTCCCACATTTCACGATCGCCTCGGTGTATCGGTCGCGGTGGCGCCGAGCGCCCGGCGGCAGCGCTGGCTGGTATCGTCGCAGGACGCCGGGGTGGCGGAACTGGCAGACGCAGCGGGCTTAAAACTCGCGGCCTTCGGGCTTGAGGGTTCGAATCCCTCCCCCGGCACCACAACTCGCTCGCGAGGGGAGGCGCCACGATGGCGAAGACGGCCGCGATGGCGGAAACGATCGGCTTCATCGGACTCGGCAACATCGGCTCGCCGATGGCGCGCAACGTGCTCAGCGCAGGCTTCGACCTCGTCGCCCACGACATCCAGCCCGACGCCCTCGCCCGCCTCACCGAGGCGGGCGCGCAATCGGCGGACTCGCCGAGCGCGGTCGCAAGCGCGGCGCGGACGATCTGCCTCTCGCTGCCGACATCGAACGAGGTCGAGACGGTCTGCTTCGAGCCGGACGGTATCGTCGAGGGCGCCGCGCCCGGCACGATCGTCGTCGACCTCACGAGCGGCAACCCGCCGCAGACGGCGGCGATCGGCGAGCGCCTGCGCGAGTCCGGCATCGAGCTCGTCGACGCCGGCGTGAGCGGTGGTGTGCCGGGGGCCGAGGCGGGCACGCTCGGCATCATGTGCGGCGGCTCGATCGAGGCCTACGAGGCGTGCTTGCCCGTCCTCGAGGCGATCGGGGCGCAGGTCTTCCACCTCGGCGAGCCGGGGGCGGGGCACCTGACGAAGGCGCTCAACAACTTCTGCTCGGCGGCCAACTACCTCGCGCTGTCCGAGGCGATGACCGTGGCGACGAAGGCCGGCCTCGACCCGCTCAAGGTGCTGGGCGCGATCAACGCCAGCTCCGGGCGCAGCTGGACGAGCGAGAATCGCTTCCCCCGGTTCGTCCTGGCCGGCGACTTCTCCTCGCGCGGCGGGATGGCAACCGAGTTGATGGTGAAGGACCTGGCGAACGCCGTCGCCGGCGGCAAGGAGCACGGCGTGCCGATGCCTATCGCCGGCCTCATCTCGCAGCTCTTCCTGCTCTCGCAGGCGCTGCACGGCGAGAAGGCCCCGAACCAGATCGCCGTGCGCATGTACGAGGGCTGGGCGCAGGCGGAGAGCCGCGTCTGAGGCCGGGCGCTCAGGCGCCCTCGGCGGGCGTTGCGCCAGCAGCGGCACGGCCGGCCCAGCGGCCGAAGAAGGTGCAGTCGCCGAGCGAGAGGCCGCTGCTGTAGCCGCGCCCCTGCAGTCCCGGCGTGGCGCGGCCCGCGGCGTAGAGCCCGGCGACCGGCTCGCCGTCCTCGCGCAGCACCGCGCCCGTCAGCGCCGTCCTGAGCCCGCCGATTGGGAACCCCGACCACACCGACGCCGTGATCGAGAAGTCGAGCGCGGCGAAGGGCGGCCGGTCGAGCGGCTCGAGCCACTCGGCCGCCTTGCCGAACTCCGGATCCTCGCCGCGTGCGGCGTGCTCGTTGTAGGAGGCCATCGTGCGCCGGAGGTTGCCGTCCGGCATGCCCAGCTCGCGCTCAAGCTCCTCGTAGCTCTCGCCGATCGCGACAATCTCGGCCTGAGCGAGCACCGGACGGCGGTAGGTCTCGTCGTCGACGATCATGAAGACGACGCCGCCGTGGTCGTAGAGGGCCGTCGGGCCGAGCTGGTCGCGGTACTGGTCCTCGTTCACGAAGCGGCGGCCCTCGCGATCGACCAGCACGCCCTTGACGAGCCGTCGTGGCGGGCTCGTGGTCAGGTTCACCATGCCCCACTCCATGCGATCGAGGGCGGCTCCCAGTCCGAGGCCCATGCGGACCGCGACACCGTCGCTCGCGTCGGTCCCGAGCCGGTTACGCAGCAGCAGCAGCTCCGGCGCGTACTGCCTCAGCAGCTCCTCGTTCATCACGAAGCCGCCGGTGCAGAGGATCACGCCGCGCCTCGCACGCACGTAGCGAGTCTCGCCCCCGATGCGTGCCTCGAGGCCGACGACGCGCGGCGCATCGGGCGGTCCGTCCACCACCAGCCGCTCGCAGCGTGCGCCGGTCTCGATGCGTGCGCCGGCAGCGACGGCCGCGGCGCTCAGCGCCTCCATCAGCACCAGGCCGCCGCCCTCGCCGGGGTGCCGCGGGTGGTGGCCCCGAGGCGCGGGTGTCGCGAGGGCGCTGAACGGGTGGGCGAGCTCGCTGCCTGTATAGGACAGGCCGTGCTCCGAGCCCCAGGGGTACGTACCGCGCTCGGGCGGCAGAAACTCGGCTTTGAACGGCACGCCGCGCGCGACGAGCCAGTCGTAGAGCTCGACGCTGCCCTCGCAGTAGGCCCGCAGCCACTCGTCGGGAGGGCCGGGTTGCACCGAGGCGCGCAGGTAGCGGTACATCGCCTCGGGTGTGTCGTCGAAGCCGCAGGCGCGCTGCAGCCCCGTCCCTCCGCCGAGGTAGAGCGAGCCACCGGAGAGCGCGCTCGTACCGCCGCCGGCGAACTCGCGCTCCAGCACCAGCACGTCCGCCCCGGCCTCGGCGGCCTCGATCGCCGCGGACGCGCCCGCCGCGCCGAGGCCGACGACGACCACGCCGGCCTCGAGGTCCCAGCGAGGAACCTCGCTGGCCGCGAGCGGCGCGATCGGTGCGGTCTCGTTGTTGCTCATGCAGTTGCGCTCTCTACCGCCGCTCTCAGTCGTGCGTTCCGGGTAGAGTAGCCCCGCGACGAGTGACGAGCCGGAGGAGGCAGCGCGATGGGTGAAGCAAAGGCGCCGCTCGGGAGCCGCGTGATGGCGCAGGTCGCCTTCGTCGTCCCCGACATCGAGGCGGCGGTCGCGACCTACTCGGAGCTGCTGGGCATGGACCCGGCCGAGATCTACGTCCCTCCACTGCGCGAGGCCCGCGAGTACCGGGGTAAACCCCTCCCGCCGGAGGTCAACCTCCGGGTCGCGATGATCGAGCTGGACAACATCACCCTCGAATTGATCGAGCCGGTCGGTGGGCCGAGCGTCTGGAAGGACGTGCTCGACGAGCAGGGCGGGGGCGCGACCTTCCATCACCTCGCGTTCGAGGTCGGCGACGCCGGCGCCGCGGCGGAGCAACTCGCCGAGCAGGGCTACGAGGCGTCGCACTCGCAGATCCGCGCGAACGGCGGCCGCATGTTCTACGTCGACGCGCGTGATGAGCTGGGCACGCTTTTCGAACTGCTCGGCAGCGGGCCCGAGGAATAGGGGCGCCGGTGACGCAGCCTGCGGACGAGACGGGACGCTTCGCCGGCCGCGTCGCGGTCGTCACCGGCGCGGCGCGCGGCATCGGATTCGAGCTGGCCGCGCGGTTCGGCCGCGAGGGCATGCGCGTCGTCATCTCCGACATCGACGCCCCGAAGCTCGCCGAGGCCGAGCGCACCCTCCACGCGCAGGGCGTCCAGGCGGTCGCCGTCCCCGTCGACGTCAGCGACTTCGCCGATATCGACCGGCTGCCGCGCGTCGCGCTCTCGGCGTTCGGGGCGATCGACGTGGTCTGCCTCAACGCCGGAGTGAACGCGGCGCATGTCCCGAGCTGGGAAGTGGCCGTCGAGGACTGGGACTGGATCCTGAAACCGAACGTCTGGGGCGTGCTCAACGGCATCCGCGCCTTCGTGCCGCGCATGCTCGCGCTGGAGCACGCGGGCGCCGAGGGCGGCCACATCGTGATCACATCCTCGAACGGGTCGCTGCGGATGCGGGACTCGAGCGGGCCGTACCCGGTGACGAAGCGCCTCGTGCTCTCGATCGCGGAGTCGCTGCATCACGATCTGAAGGAGGCCGGATCGGAGCTGCGTGTCTCGGCACTGCTCCCGGGCGCGATCCGCACGGGCGAGGCGATGGCCCGCCGCGGCGAGCCGCGCGTCGCGAGGACGGACGATCAGCAGGACGCCGAACAGCGCCGCATGCCCCCGGAGGAGGTCGCCGAGATCGTGCTCGACGCGCTCCTCAACCCGCGCTTCTACATCCTCACGCACCCGGAGCGCTCGCACGGCCTCGTGCGCGCCCGGATCGAGTCCATCCTCGACGACAGCGACCCTACGCCCGCGGTCGTCTTCTAGCCGCACCTGCCTCTCATTCGCGGAACCGGGAGCCGCGCGCCGTCGTCGGAACGGTTGAGGGGGGCAGTCGTGCTGTTGCGTCGCGTTGCCTCGGTCTTGCTTCTCGCCGGCCTCGCGTTGCAATTGGCAGTGTGCAGCGACGCGCCGGGCGCCGCTCCGGCGACCGCCACGCCGGTGGCTACAGGGACACCTGCGCCGACGGCGACTGCCGCGCCGACGCCGAGCGCAACGCCCTCCCCAGCGCCTGCTCCGCGCCCCACGCCCACCGAAACGCGCTCGCCAACTCCCACGGCGACCGCCACACCCTCCCCGACGTCTGCTCCGGACCCAACACCCTCGCCAACCCCCATGGCGACCGCCACGCCCGCAGAGACGCCGACGCCGACCGTCGAGGCCACGCCGACACCAACCACGCCCGCGACGCCCTCGACGCCCTCGCCCACACCCGAGGCGCAGAGCACGGAGCCGCGCCCCCTGACGTTCGATACGCCACCGGGTGTCTACACCGCGATCACCGTCGGCGCTTCCCACGCCTGTGCGCTCACGGAGTCGGGCGAGGCGGTCTGCTGGAACGTCGGGAGCAGCACGCCATGGGAGACGCCGCCTGGCCCGCACACCTTCATCGCAGCCAATGACAATGCGACCTGCGCGGTCTCAAGCGCGGGCGAGATCGCGTGTTGGCTCAGTCCCGGGTCGGAGTGGGGAGTCCTGCCAGAGGAGGCTCCGCCGGGCAAGTACGTCGCCGTCAGCATGGACCGTCGTCATGCCTGCGCGCTGACGGAGGCAGGCGAGGCGGTCTGCTGGGGCCCCGAAGACAGCTGGCTCCCTCTACCGGTGCTGCCGCCGGGAAACTACACGACGATCAGCATCGGGCAATTCTTCGGAGAAGAATCCGATCACATTAGCGGGTACCGGACGGCCTGTGCCACAACAATCGAGGGTGACCTTGTGTGTTGGCGCGGGATCAACATCGACGGCCGCGTCGAGCAGGTTGTCGAACGCATTTCGGGGAACTACACCGCTGTTGACGTTCTTCTGCTCACCGTCTGCACGCTCACGGCCGGAGGCGGAGCGAGCTGCGAGGATTGGGACGCCGGTAGCTCCAGCGGCTACACGGCACTGGCAGTCGGTGTCGAGTTCGTCTGTGCTCTCACTGAGGCCGGCACGGCCGGATGCGGAACACATGGCATTCAGGGCGTTGTGTGGGGAGACCACGGGGTTCGGTGGCTGATGAACCCAACTCCCCTCGATCAGGGACGCCGCTATGTCGCGATCGGTGTGGGTGACGCCCATGCCTGTGCGCTCACGGACGCAGGCGAAGCTGTGTGCTGGGGGAGCGTCGAGAACAAGGTTGCGCGGCCCGATCCCGCTCCCGGTGGCTACGTCGCCGTGAGCGACGGCTACGGCCACACGTGTGCACTCACGGAAGAACGGGAGGCCGTCTGCTGGGGTTGGAACAACTTCGGGCAGGTCGATGTTCCGGAGGGCAGCTACTCGGCGATCGGCGCGGGTTTCGCGAGCACCTGCGCGCTCACCGAGGCTGGCAGAGCGGTGTGCTGGGGTGCTCTCCAGCGTGATCTCACCGAAGCCCGATATCAGGCGATCAGCGCGGGGTACGAAGCCGCCTGCGCGCTCACCGAAGAGGGCGAACCGGTCTGCTTCGGCGACTGGCTGCTCGGAGAGGCGCCATCCGGATCCTTCACCGCGATCACCCTGGCCTGGACCGGTCATGCCTGCGCGCTCGGAACGGACGGGGAGGTCGTCTGTTGGGGTGAACAGAGCAGAGACGGCCGACTCGAGGCTCCACCCGGCCCGTGGGTGACGATTGATGCGGGCGAGCACCACACATGCGCGATCACCGACACGGGCGAGGCGGCTTGCTGGGGTAACCCTTCTGGCGAACTTCCCAACGCACCGGTGGGGCGCTATGTCGCCGTCAGCACCAGTGGCTATGAAGTTTGTGTGGTCACTGATGCCGGCCAGGTGTTCTGCCGGGATGTGGATGGCTGGGAAAGTGAGCCCCAACTCCGTCCGGTCGGCGAAGGGCTCCGGGCGCTGGACGTCAGTATCGGTCTGAGCCGCACCTGCACGCTGACCGACGCCGGTGCGGTCGTCTGTTGGGGCGATACGGAGTACTTGTACAGCCCCTTCCTCAACCGGCACGGCTACCAGCCATCACGTTGGTAATCCCAGCCCGACCCTACATACCGCCCTGCTCCCAGACCCCACGCGTGCGAACATGGAAGCATGAGTGAGACGCCGACGGTGGTGACGATCGAGGACGTGTACGCGGCGCGGGAGCGCATCGCGGGGGCGACGCGCGTGACGCCGCTGTGGCCGATCGGATCGCTGTCCGCGATCGCCGGCGTGCCGGTGCTGCTCAAGTGCGAGCAGCTGCAGCGCGGCGGCTCTTTCAAGTTCCGCGGCGCCTCGAACATGCTCGAATCGCTCGATGAGCGGCCGCAAGGCGTGGTGGCGGCCAGCGCGGGCAACCACGCGCAGGGCGTCGCGCTCGCCGCGGTGGAGCGCGGCATCCCGGCGACCGTCGTGATGCCGGCCAGCGCGCCGCTCGCCAAGCAGGCGGCGACGCGCGCCTACGGCGCCGAGCTGGTGCTGCTCGACGGTGGGCTCGAGGCCTGCATCGCACGGGCGCGCGAGCTCGCCGCCGAGTTCGGCCTGCTCTACGTGCCGCCCTTCGACAACCCGGCCGTCGTCGCCGGACAGGGCACGCTCGGCCTCGAGGTGCTCGAGCAGGCGCCGGAGGCGGAGACGGTGCTCGTGCCCGCGGGCGGCGGCGGGCTGCTCGCCGGTGTCGCGCTCGCCATCAAGTCACTCAAGCCGGAGGTGCGCGTGGTCGGCGTGCAGGCGCAGGCGATGCCCGGCATCGCCAGCTCGCTCGGCTCGGGCGCGCCGCTCGCCGTGCCGCTCGTGCAGACGCTCGCCGATGGCGCGGCCGTCGCCGGGCCCTCGGACCTGACGTTCGAAGTGATCCGGCGCTACGTGGACGAGATCGTGACGGTCGGCGAGCCGGACATCGAGCACGCGATGGTGCTGCTGATCGAGCGCGCGAAGTTCGTCGTCGAGGGCGCCGGGGCGCTCGGCGTCGCGGCGCTGCTCGCGGGCGCGGTCGAGCTGAGCGGGCCGGTCGCGGTGGTGCTCTCCGGCGGCAACGTCGACATCAACCTGCTCGGCCGCATCGTCGAGCGCGGCCTGACAGGCGCGGGACGTCGTCGGCTCGTGACGTTCGCCGCCGCGCACGCGCCGGGCGAGCTGGCCCGCATCAGCGCGATCATCGCAGCCTCGCGCTCCAACGTGATCCAGGTCGAACACAGGCTGACCAGCGAGAACCAGCCGATCGGCGTGGTGCTGATCACCTTCCACCTCGATGTCGCCGGCGAAGGGGGCTTCGAGGAGTTGAGCGCCGCGCTGCAAGAGGCGGGAATGCGGCCCGGTACGGATGTCGACTTCGTGACCCCGAATGCGCAGGCGCTGCCCTGGCAGTGAGCTTCGCCGGGAGGCGCTCAGTCCTCAGCCCAGCGTGATCTCGTCGATCTCCGCCAGCTCGGCGGCGTCGAGCCGCCAGTCCGAGGCCGCCACATTCTGGTCGATCTGCTCCGGCCGGCTCGCGCCCGCGATGATGCTGCCGATGTGCGGCTGCGAGGCGAGCCAGCCGATTGCCAGGTCGACGAGCGGGCGGCCTCGCTCGCTTGCGAACGCCTCGAGGCGTTCGAGCCGGTCCCAGGCGTCGTCGCTGACGAAGCGGCCTGGCAGGTGCGGCGACATTTCGAAGCGCGTGCCCTCGGGCGCGGTTTCGCCGCGGCGGTACTTGCCGGTGAGGAAGCCGCTGGCAAGCGGGAAGTAGGGCAGCACGCTCACGCCCGCCGCGTTGCAGGCGGGCACGAGGTCCGCCTCGATACGCCGGTCGAGCATGTGGTACTCCGCCTGCGTCGAGATGAACGGCATGAGTTGCGCCGCGCCCGCGATGCCGGCCGCCTCGGCGACGCGCCAGCCCTCGAAGTTCGAGCAGCCGACGTAGCGCACCTTCCCGTCGCGCACGAGGTCGTCGAGGGCGCGCAGCGTCTCGTCGAGCGGCGTCGTCGGGTCCGGCCCATGCAGCTGGTAGAGGTCGACGTAGTCCGTGCCGAGCCGCCACAGCGAACCCTCGAGGGCGTGGATGATGTGCCGCCGCGAGGCGCCCTGCCGCAGCAACCGGGGCGCGACGGTCGTGGCCTCGCCGGCGTCGTGCCCGGCGCGCTCGAGGACGCTCGCTCGGTAGAGGGCGGCGCCCTCGCCGGTGGGACGCGAGAACTTGGTGGCGATGATCGCCTCGTGGCGGCGGCCGCGCAGCGCCTCGCCGACGTACTCCTCGGAGCGCCCGGGCGGCCCCTCGCCACCCGCGGGCGACGGGTACACGTCCGAGGTGTCGAAGAGGTTCACCCCGGCGTCGAGCGCGTACGAGATCACTTCGCGCGAGTGTTCGAGGTCCCAGCGTCCGCCGAAGTCGTTGCAGCCGAGGCCGACGATCGAAACCTTGAGGCCGGAGCGGCCGAGCTTGCGGTACTCCATTGCGTCTCCGCGCTCAGCGCGCCGTGATCGGCACGGTGACGGGGCGGCTGAGGCGGCCCCAGGAGGGGAACCACGCCGAGTGCTTTCCCGCGCCGCCCGCGACGACGATGTTGATGCCCTCGGGCTCCTCGGCGATCGGCAGCAGCACGTCGTCGTCGAAGCGCTCCTGCGCGCTCTCGGGCACGTCGCCCTCGGGCACGCGGCGCACGGCGATGGCGCGCCGCAGCTCGGGCGAGAGCTTTCCCGCCGGGTAGCGCGCGTGCTCGAACAGCCACTCCCTGATGCTCTCTCGCGTCCAGCCGTCACCCGCGAGGAGCGCGGCGTGCTCGGGGCAGAGCGCGAGCAGCGGGTTGCCGCGGTTGAGGATGTTGTTACTGCCCGGCTGGCTCATCGCCCCGGCGATCGTGCGCAGCAGGCCCTCGCCGGTGTTGCTGTCGCCGTCGCGGATGTTGTGCGGGCCCTCGCTGCCGAAGACCGTCACGGCGCTCTCGCCGGCCTCGAGGCCGCGCGCGACGTGGAAGGGTTCCCACGGGTTGGCCTCGGCGTTTTCGGCGAAGCAGGAGGCGAACTTGGCCGGCGTGCCCTGCGTCGCCTGGTCGCCACGCCCCGGCTGCGCGCCGCCGATGTTGAGCAGCACCAGGCGGATCGCGCGACCGATCGAGGCGTTCGCGGGGAAGGCCGGTCCGAAGCAGCCGCTGCCCGGGTGGATGCCGAGCTCGTCCGCGATCGGCCCACTCACCACGATCGTCTCGGCGACCGGGTGCGTCGTCGCGTTCATCCCGGCGACGTTGTGCACCTCGTCGAGGATCGCCTGCACGGCCGCGAGCACGACCGGGAAGGCGCGCGGCTCGCAGCCGGCCATCGCGGCGTTCGCGGCGACGACCTCGACGGTGACGAGCCCGTGGCCGGGCGGCAGCACGCCGAGCACATCGAGGGCGTCACGGTCGCCGCACTCGATCAGCGCTTCGACCAGCTCCGGGGTCGGCGGGATGATTGGCAGGCCGTCCGACCAGCCTCGGGCGATCGCCGCCTCGTGCAGCGCGCGCGGGCCCGAGGGCAGCGCGAGCCGCTCGGCGGGCTCGCCGCGAGCGGGCAGGGCAGCGGTCGACGCGCCCTCGTTGGCCGCGCCGCCGCCATTGGTCGCGGTCAGCAGCCGCTCGACCTCGGGCGTGGCGGGCGTGGCGAGGCCGCCGACGGCGGAGGGCGGGATGCCGCCGAGCGGGTGCGGCACGGTGACGTAGGGCAGGGCGGGCAGGCCGCGTCGCTCGGCCTCGTACTCAATCAGGCCGCTGAAGGCGTCGGTGCCGATCGTGACGGTCGGGACTCCGCGGGCTTCGAGGGCGATCGAGGCGTGGACACTCCACGTCGTGCAGCTGCCTCAGTCGCAGCTCCCGACGAGCACGAAGTCGGCCTCCTTCGAGAACGCCTCCAGCACGGAGCCGGGCGCCGGCGCGGATGCGTTCTTCGACCGCAGCGCGGTCGGCCCAAGGTCGTGCCGCTCGCGCAGCCCCTCGACGAGCTGTTCGAGCAGCAGCTTGGCGTTCGCCTTGCGATTCTCGAGGATGCCGGGCCGCAGCCCGTCGAGACTGGCGGGCCTCGGAGCGAGGGGGATCGCGGCCTGGTGCAGCCGCCCGCGCGGGTTGAGCACCTCGATCGTTCCGGCCATCTCGCCCTCCTCTCGCCCGTGCGGATGCTACACCGCGCAGCGGAGTCTCTGTCTGGCCCCCTCTCCCCTGGCGGGAGAGGGTGGGGGTGAGGGGGACGGCCCGCGAGCGCCGCTCCAAGCGCGCAACGACTCTCCAGAGCCAGGCGCGTGTCTGCTGTGGGAGGCTGCGCCCCCCACACCCCCATCCCGGAGCCCGAGCGCTGCGCGCCGCTCAGCCCCCCCACCCGCCCTCGGAATTCCTTCTGTGGGGGCTCCGCCCCCACGCCCCCGCGGGCCGCCTTCTGGATGGGCCTCCAGAGCCAGTACGACCTCGAGACCGTCGAGGACCGCCGCGCCGAGGCGGTCGGCGCGGCGGTCGCCGTCCGGCCCCCTCTCCCCGAGGGAGAGGGTTGGGGTGAGGGCCTTCCGGATCCGGGTGCGTCGGGCTAGCTGTTCGTGAACCGCGGCTCGCGACGCTCGATGAAGGCGGCGACGGCCTCCTTGTGGTCGGCGGTCATCATCGACATGCCCTCGGCGGCCAGCGAGTAGTGCATCACGTCGTTCGCCATCGCGAGCAGCACGCGGTTGATCGAGCGCTTCGTCGAGCGCACGGCGTAGGGCGCGCCCGCCGCCAGCTTCGAGGCGATCGCCAGCGCCTCGTCGAGCAGCTCGTCGTCCTCGACGACCTTGAAGACGAGGCCGATGCGCTCGGCGGTCTCGGCGTCGAGGCGCTCGCCGGTCATCAGGTAGTACTTCGCGTGCTGCGGCCCGGCGAGCAGCGGCCAGAGCAGCGCGCCGCCGTCGCCGGCGGTAAGGCCGACCGAGACGTGAGGGTCGGCGAAGACGGCGCTGCGCCCGGCGATCACGATGTCGCCGAGCAACGCGGTGGTGCAGCCGAAGCCGAGCGCGTAGCCCTTCACGGCGGTGATCACCGGCTTGTCGTTGTTGAGGAAGCCCTCGACGATCTCGCGCGGCTCGCCGAGCACGTCGAGCGCGCTCATCCCCTCGCCCCCGCCGCCGAGCCGCTGCTGCACGTCGGCGCCGGAGCAGAACGAGCGCCCCGCGCCGGTGATGACGGCCGCGCGCACGTCGGGATCCTCCTGGATATCACCCGGCAGCTGTGCGAACTCGGCGTGCATCACGGCGGTCGAGGCGTTGTGCCGCTCCGGCCGGTTGAGCGTGATCAGCGCGACCCCGTCGTCGCGCTTCTCGATCAGCATCTCCGCATAGTTCGCCTGGTCGAGCGTCCTGGCCTCACGCGGCATGTTGCCCTCCTCGGTCGCGCGGGGATGCTAGCACTGGGGGTGTGCGGAGGGGCCTTTGCTAGACTGTTCGCACCCTGAGAAAGGCGATCGGCATGCCACCGTCAGAGTGTCGCCTGTGTGGCTCCGTGGCCACGTTGCGGCGCGGCCATGTCATTCCGAAGTTCGCGACCAGATGGATCAAGAAGAACTCCGTCAAGACGCGAAGCAGGCTGCGGCAGGCATACACAGGGCGGCTGATGCAGGACGGAACGAAGGTCCGCATGTTCTGTGGCGATTGCGAGCAGTTGCTGGCACGCGATGAGAATGCGTTCAACCAGCATGCATTCGGTGACTCGTGGTTGCGAGCAACTGACGAGTCCCCCATCCACTACGAAGAGTGGATGCTCCGTTTCGCCTGTGGGCTCATGCTCCGCGCCGGTATCGCACATCTCCTCGACGAATCGCCGCTGTTTGATACGCCGCCGCACTACACGAGGCTCGTGGAGAGTGCGTGCAACGACCTCCGCTCCTATCTGTTGGGGCAAGCGGAGTGGCCCGGAAAGCTCCATCCGATCCGGCTTAGCGTGGGGTTCGAGCGAATTCCGTCGGATGGGCACAGAACCCAGTGGAGCCAGCAAATGACGGCAGGAGTGGACACTACCACCGTCCAAGGAAGCAACTTTCTCGCGATTTACGTGCAGATCCCGTTCCATGTGTTCTGGCTGCCCATCATGCCCAAAAGAGTACGGGAGCAGGAATGGACCAACTGTCGCATCAAGAAGAGGGGTGTGTTTAAACTCGAACAGCGGGCGCATACGGAATTCTGGGAGTTCTTGGCGCACCGGTTCAAGGTGACGCGACCGGCATATGAACAGGCACGGCGATCTGTCGCATAGCCTGCCTGCGGTCTCCTGCCGGGCCTCGTTGCGCCCGCCTCACTCGCTCCGCCGAACAGACCGCCGCAAGATGTCATATAAGCAGGACGCGGATAGATCGCGAGCAATTCAAGCAGAATCCTGCTGATCGCGAGCGGGAAAGAAAGGAACGAAGAGAGCACCAGTATGAGTACGGCCATCGGGCGTGGCCCATACACGAACGTCGACCGTGCCGGCATGGGCCGCGTCCAAACAGGCTTTGATGGCGACTGTGGAGACATAGCTAGACACAACGACGGGAGGCCGCAGCTCCCGTCAAGTGCTCGCGATGAGGGGCGCACCCGCTTCGATTTCAGAACGCGACTACGGGCTCAACACACCAGGGGTCAATCACTCAGTGGCACGAATGGCGCAGGACGCGGCGACCCCCCGCTACAACTCCTCCGGCACCCGCTTCGACGGCAATCGCACGGTGGCGAGGCCGGGGAGGGTGAGGCGGCCGCGCTGGTTCTCGCCCCGGATCTCGATGTCTACGAGGGCTTCGTCAGCCTCGATGTAGGTGCGGGTGACGGTGCCGCGCAGCCAGGTGGTGTCGCCCATCAGGTTGAAGCCGCGCAGCTCGCCGCGCAGGCGCTTCAGGAAGCCGTCGTCGCCCATCCAGTTTTCGATGAGCGTGCCGGCCCAGGAGATGCGCTGCGGGCCGAAGTCGTAGGCGCCCGGCACGCCGACCTGCGCCGCGACCTCGCGCAGCTGGTGGCCCATGCCCGTGTACTCGAGGCCCTGACCAGCGTCGGGGTTGCGGAAGTAGTGGCCGGGGTGGCGGCGCGCCTCCTTGAGCGCCGCGCCGTGCGCGCGCCCCCGGCCGGTGCCGACCAGCCAGGCCGTGACGTCCGAGGTGGTGAGCGGCCCGCGCGCGATCGCGTCGAGCTCGTCGCCGACCTTGACGTCCTCCCAGTAGCGGGTCTCGCCACCGCGGATGCGCTCGTCCTCGCTGTATTGCGCCTGCTCGATCTCGTAGAGCTCCTCGGGGGCGTAGTCGTAGGCGAGGCCGCCGCCGGTGACGGAGTCGG
Source organism: Dehalococcoidia bacterium (assembly GCA_965207415.1). GTDB lineage: Bacteria > Chloroflexota > Dehalococcoidia > UBA2979 > UBA2979 > VXMT01. The sequence continues at coordinate 553,159 of CBDBMD010000003.1, read as the reverse complement.
CCTGCGTCTCCTTGCCGCGCTCGCGGGCGGCGGACCGCTCGTGGCGCGTGTTCCAGCCGCGCACGCTGGCGATCAGTTCGCCGCGCTGGTTGGTGAAGGTGGTCTCGACGTGGATGATGACGAGCTTGCCGGAGAAGCGGCTCTCCTTCTCCTCGAAGCCGAGCATGCGCTCGACGCTGTCGATGCGGTCGCCGAGGCGGATCTCGCGCTCGAAGCGGAAGTCGTTGCCGGCGTGGAAGCCGTGGACGCCGGGCAGGCCGAAGCGGGTGCGGCCGGGCCAGGTGCGCGCGTAGAGGAAGCAGCCGGGCGCCAGCAGGCCGCCGTAGCGGGTCCACTTCGCGTACTCCTCGTCGCGGTGCAGCGGGTTGAGGTCGCCGATGCCGTTGCAGAAGTTGGTGAGAGTGTCGATCGTCGCCTCGCGGATGTAGCGCTCGGGGCGCATCTGCAGGCCGGTGATGCGGCGCAGGTCGTCGAGCGCCTCGGGGGTGATGCGGCCCTCGGGCAGGTCGAGGCCGGAGGGCACGCCGGGGGTTGCGTCGGATTCGGTTGTCGTCATTGTTGCGGCCCTTCGCGGGTGGGATCGTGTGGCTTGCGTGGCGTGCTGAGCGTCCGTTGCAGGTCGATGCGTGTCAAGGCAACAGGGGAATCAGTTCCGACAGCGAACGGATCTCGATGTCCGGCGCAGGCTCCCGCTCGCTACGAGGACGCCCGGTTCGATTGAGCCAGACCGAGGTGAGCCCGGCCGCCCTGGCCCCGGCGACATCGGTCTCCGGGTTGTCTCCAACGTGCCAGACGCCTTCCGGTCCGGCACCGAGCGCCTCGAGAGCGATCGTAAAGGCTACCCGGTCAGGCTTGGCGACGCCCACTTCCCCGGAGATGACGATCCCGGCAAAGCAGTGCTCGATACCGAGAGCGCCCAGCTTCTCACGCTGGTCATCGGACGCTCCATTGGTGATGAGCGCGAGCGGAACCTGGGCCCTCGCCGCTGACTCCAGAGTTTCCTGTACGTCGTCGAACAGGCGATGCGCCAGGTTCGCGAGTTGCCCGTGAATGTGGGCCGCGCACTGTGCCGCCGACTCGTCCTCGGATCCGCACGCCCGGAGCGTCCGCCGCCAGGCTTCGAGCCTGACAGAGGCCCCGTCCAGAGCGCCGAGCGTCCACCTATCCTCGACCCCTGGCCAGTAGAGATCCCATGCGGTGGTGTTCGCCTCAAGCAGCCGTGCGGCGTTCAGCTCCGGTTGAGTCGTCGCGATCCGCTCGCACGTGCCGATGACCGCGTCTTGATGGCTCCTCACAAGCAGGGTCTCGTCCAGGTCGAAGCACAGGGCCCGGATTCGCTTCATGGCCCTTCGCCCTTCGATGGAGCCGGACTGCCCTCTGATCGCCGCGCTGAGCCGCGGCACCCCTCACCCCCGCCCTCTCCCGCAAGGGGCGAGGGGGGCGGAGCCCGCTCAGTACAGCACCTGCTCCGCCGTGAGGCGTTCGAGCTCCTCGCGAGGGCGGCCGAGCAGCTCGCAGACGACGTACTCGTTGTGCTCGCCCATCAGCGGGGCGCGGTCGTTGGCGAGCGGGATCTCGTCGGGCCAGATCCAGGGGGCGCGGTAGACCAGCTCCCAGCCGATCGAGGGGTGCTCCGTCTCCACGTAGGTGCCGCGCGCGCGGTAGTGGGGGTCCTCGAAGCGGTCCTTGGCGGTCGTGACCGCCCCGGCAGGTACGCCCGCGGCCTGCAGCGCGTCCATCGCGCCTCGCGGGTCACGCTCCGCGCACCATGCCTCGAGGGCGTCGCGCACTGCCGCCGGGTCGTCCGAGGGCGCGCCGGTAAGGGCGGCGACGGCGGCGAGTTGTGCCTCGTCCTCGGCGACGACGGCGATCCACTCGTCGTCGCCCGCGCAGCGGAAGCAGTCGTGCAGCGGCTCGTCGTTGGGCGGGAGGTTGCCGAGCGGGCCGGGAACCTCGCCGAAGAGGTCGAGCCAGGCCATCGCCTCGGCGGAGGTCTGCATGCCGGAGGCCAGTTGCGAGAGGTCGATGAGGTCGCCGCGGCCCGTGCGCTTGCGGCGGATCAGCGCGGCGAGGATGGCGACGGCGCCGTGAAGGCTGGCGTTGGGGTCCGGGTAGGACTGCTGCACACCCAGCGGCTCCTCGCCGGGGTAGCCGCAGAGCGAGTCGAGACCGCTGAAGGCGGCGATCGTCGAGGCATAGCTGCGCAGCTCGCGCAGCGGACCCTGCTGCCCGCCGCCGGACAGCGAGAGCATGACGAGGTCCGGCCGGCGCTCACGCAACGCCTCGTAGCCGAGGCCGTAGCGGTCGAGCACGCCGGGCGCGAAGTTCTGGATCGCCACGTCGCAGTGCGAGGCGAGGTCGAGCAGCAGGTCGCGGCCGGCCTCGGCCGTGAAGTCGATGCTGAGGCTGAGCTTGCCGCGGTTGATGTTGTGGAACATCGGCTGCTGCTCGGTGTCGGGCGCGTCCTTCACGATTGCGCGGCCCTGGCGCATGTAGTCGAGGCGCTTGCGCGTCTCCACCTTGATCACCTCGGCGCCGAGGAAGGCGAGCATCTGGCCGGGGACGGCCCCCGCCCAGACCCAGCCGAAGTCGAGCACCCGCACGCCTTGCAGCAGCATCAGGAGACCTCTGGAGGCGGCGGAACCGGACCCGGCGGCGCGAGTTTCGCCTCGGCGAAGCGGAACGGCGGGGCGGGCAGCGTCAGCTCGACGCCCGAGGCGCCCGCGAAGCTCTCGAAGGCGTCCGAGGCTTGCAGGTCGGCGTCGGCGCGCACGTCGGCGACGGTGCGCACGGGCGCGGCGGGGATGTTGCGGGCGCGGCACTCCTCGAAGACCTGCTGGCGGGTGCGCGCCTCGAACCAGGGGGCGAGCTGGGCGTCGACCTCGTCGGCGTGGCGGTCATTCATGTCGAGGCGGCTGCCGAAGCGCCGCTCGGCGGCCCACTCGGGCGAGCCGACCATCTCGATGAAGAGCTGGTGCTGGTGCCGCTCGGAGGCCTGGATCGCGATCCAGCCGTCGGAGCAGCGGAAGAGCTGGTGCGGGTAGGGCTGGCCGAGCACGCGGCGGCCCTGGCGGCTGCGCAGCCGGTTGGAGAAGAGGTAGCTGACCACCGTCGTGCCCGTGTGCACCGTCGCCCAGACATCGCTCTCGGCGATGTCGACGACGCGCGCGTCCCCCCCGGCCTCGCGGTCGTCGCCCTCGTACGCATCACCGAGGGCGGCGATGGCGGCGACGAGGCCGGCCTGGATCGCGGTCTGCGAGAGCGGCATGCGCAGCGGCGGCCGCCCGGGCGCGCCGATCCCGACGCTGGAGCCGCCGAAGGCCGACGTGACGATCTCCGGGCCTTGGTAGTCGCGGTAGGGGCCGTTCAGTCCGAACGGTGTGATCGCGCAGACGACGCCGCAGCCGAGCTCGCTGAGCGCGCCCGCCTCGAGGCCCCACGCCTCGTAGCGGCGCGGTTCGAGGTCGAGGATGAAGGCGTCTGCCTCCGCGACCAGCTCGCGCAGCCGCGCGGGGTCGGCGACGATCTCGCTGGTCTTGCCCTCGTTGAAGAAGTCGAAGGCGGCGGTGGTGGTGCGGCCGTCCGCCTCGTGGCGGCGCGAGCCGTCGCGGCGCAGCGGGTCGCCCTCGGGCGGCTCGACCTTGACGAGGTCGGCGCCGAGGCGGCGCAGCAGCTTGCCGGCATAAGCGGCGGCCCCACGCTCGCTCAGCTCGACGACGCGCAGGCCGCCGATCGGGAGGTCGAGGTCGGGCAGCTCCACCATCAGTAGACGGCCTGCTCGCCGATCCAGCGCTCGAGGTCCTCGCGGCTGTGGCCGAGGATGTCACAGATGACCTCCTCGTTGTGCTCGCCGAGGTCCGGCGACCACGCGTCGAAGCGCACGCTCGAGGCGGTCTCGAAGCGCCAGGGCGCGCCGACGGTGGCGCGCTCGCCGTAGCGCTCGTGCCGGAGGTCGACGATCGCGGCGCGCTCACGCAGGTGGGCGTCCGCGACGAGGTCTTCCCCGGTCATCGAGACCTCGGCGGCGATGCCGGCGCCCTGGAGGCGGGCGGCGAGCGCGTGTGCGTCCTCGTTGGCCGTCCAGTAGCGCAGCGCGGCGTCGAGCGGCCCGCTGTTGGCGCGGCGCCGGCCCGCGGTCACGTACTGCGGACGGTCGAAGGACTGGTGGCCGGACAGCTCGACGAAGCGTTCCCACTCCTCGTCGGAGCGGATCGCGATGGCGATCCAGGCGTCCTCGCCCGCTGCGGGGTAGACCCCGTGCGGCGCCCACTGCTCGTGGCCGGTGCCCACGCGCGGCGCGTCGCCGTCGGCGATGGTCTGCACGATCGACTCGCCGACGAGCATCGCCGCCACCTCGCGGGCCGCGAGGTCGGCGAAGGCGCCCGCGTCGGTGCGGTCGCGCTGTTCAAGCATCGAGAGGCTGAGCAGCGCGGCGATCAGGCCGGCCTCGTGGTCCATCTGGTTGCGGATCTCGCCCGGAGCGCCGTCGGGGTAGCCGCTCATGGAGCCGAGGCCGCCCTCCGCCGCGAAGATCGGCGCGTAGCCGGGGCGGTGGCTGTCCGGACCGTGCTGCCCGTAGGCGGAGAGCGAGACCATCACGAGGCGCGGATTGACCGTCTTGAGGTCCTCCCAGCCGAGGCCGAGCCGCCCCATCACGCCGGGCCGGAAGTTCTCGATCGCCACGTCGCTCGCCGCCACCAGCTCGCGTGCGAGCTGCACGCCGCGCTCGTCCTTGAGGTTGAGTGTGATAGAGCGCTTGTGGCCCGCGAGGTGGTCGAAGTTCGGCACGTCGAAGCGGCCGTAGAGCGGGTGCGGCCGCCTCCCGATGTCGAGCCGCGCCTGCGACTCGACCTTGATCACGTCCGCGCCGAGCAGGCTGAGCATCAGCGTCGCGTAGGGACCGGCGGCCATGTTCGTGAAGTCGGCGACGCGGACGCCTTCGAGAGGCTTCGGGCCGCGCGAGGCTGGCACGGCGGGGGCGGACGTGGCGTCGCCGCCGCCGACGCTCGCTGCGCTCGCGAGCTGCCAGGCGACGCCGGGCGCGAGCTCGCCGTTCTCGCCGGCGCGGAAGAAGCCGCGATGCTGGAACTGCTGGTCCTCGGGCAGCTGCTTCGGGGCGAGGTAGGGGCCGCAGGGCAGGCCAGTCTCCGCGGCGCGCGCGACGACCTCCTCGACGCTGCGTTCGGCGGCCCAGACGCGCAGGTGCTCGTTGATGAACGGTCCGCGCCGGCCGCGCTCGACGGTGTCCTCGAACTCCGGCGCCTGCGCCCACTCCGGGTCGCCCATGAGCTCGCGCAGAGCCACCCAGTGGTGCTGCTCGATCGGCACAATCTCGACATAACCGTCGGCGCAGCGAACGATGCCGCCGTAGCTGAAGCTGCGGTTCGAGCGCCGCTCGAAGTGCCCATCCACGTAGCGGCTGACGGACAGGTAGTTGAGCGAGAGCTGCGAGTCCTGCACGGAGAGGTCGACGCGCTCGGTGCGCCCGGACGCCCTCGAGGAGCGCAGGCCCGCCAGCGCGGCGAACGCCGCGTTCGTGCCCGCCTGGTAGCTCCCGAGGTAGCGGCCGACGCCGATCGGCGGGCGGTCGGGGAACTCCTCGTAACCGAGGCCGGAGGGCTGCAGGAAGCCCTCACCACCGCCCTGGAAGAGCGTCAGCTCGGACCCCTGCCAGTCGCGCTTGGGGCCGCTCTGGCCGTAGGGCGTCAGCGCCACGATGGCGCGCCCGCGCTCGGGCAGCGGGGCCCGCTCGACGATCGGGTTCCAGCCGAAGGGCAGCGCGGTGCGCTCGTGCACGATGATCTCGACCTGCGCGACCTGCCCGGCGTCCGGGCGCGCCGGGAGCTCGCGTGTCTCCATTCCCGCGGCGAGGTACCGGAAGACGGCGCTCTCGCCACCCTCGAGGAACGGTGGGCAGCTGCGCAGCGGACTGCCGCCGGGCGGCTCGAGCAGCTCGACGCGCGCGCCGAGCTCGCGCAGCAGCCGGCCGGCGAAGCCGGCAGCCGGCGTCTCGGCGATCAACCAGGTACGGAAGCCGTCGAGCGGAAGCATGGGCGCCCCTTCGTCGTCAGTCATCGCGGCGATGCTAGGGGATCGCCCCCGCTGCGCGGTAGGCCTCGAGGTCGGCGTCGGAGCAGCCGGCCTCGCGCAGCACCGCCTCGGTGTCCGCGCCGAGCAGCGGCGCGGGGCCTCGGACGGCCGTCGGCGTCTCGGAGAGCTCGACGATCGGCCCAACCACGCGCTGCGGGCCGGTCAGCGGGTGTTCGAGGTCGGCCATGATCCCGGCGGCGTTGACCTGCGGGTCGTCGGCCAGTTCCTCGGGGAAGTGCACCGGGCCGACGGGCACGCCCTCGGCCTCGAAGGCCTCGATCCACTCCGCCACGGAGCGAGTGCGGATCACGGCGCGGATGCGCCCGAGCAGGGCCGTGGCGTGCGCGATGTTCGCGGGGTCGCCGCTGTCGAAGTCCGGCGAGTCGCTCGGGTCGTCGTCGATGCCGAGCACGCGCCGCGCCGCGTCGCGGGTTCGCGGGGTGAGCGCGCCGAGGGTGATCACGCCGTCGCTCGCCTCGAAGCCGCCGTAGTAGATGCGGAACGCCCAGCGCCTCGCACGGATCGCGTGCCGCGCGTCCAGTTGCTCGCGGTAGGAGGCGCCCGCCGCCCGCAGCTCCTCGACCGCCTCCAGCATCGGCGCGACCGTCGAGGCGTCGCTGACCGGCTCGCGCATGATGAAGCTGTCCTGGATCGCCATCGCCGAGCGCAACAGCGAGGTCTCGACGAATTGGCCGCGCCCCGTGATGCCGCGCCGGTAGAGCGCCGAGCAGATGCCGATGACCGCGGCCAGGCCCGAGGTGTAGTCGGAGACCGGCGCGGAGGAAATGTGCTCGGGCGCGCCCGCGTCGTCGGTCTTTGCATCGCCGACGGTGAGACCGGCGTAGGCGGACATCGTGGCGTCGGTTCCGGCGCGATCGGCGAGCGGCCCGCGCGATCCGAAGGCGGAGATGCGGCAGTAGACGAGGCCCGGATGCAGCGCGGAGAGCGTCTCGTAGTCGATTGCCAGCCGCTCCAGCACGTGCTGGCGGAAGTTGATCGTGAGCACGTCGAAGCGGGGCAGGATTCGGTGGATCAGCTCACGCCCCGCCTCGGTCTGGAGATCGACGAGGATGCTGCGCTTGCCGCGGTTGACGGCCTGGAAGCGCTTGCCCTCGTGCGGGATGACCGCGCCGAAGTTGCGGTGCGGGTCGCCGCCGGGCGGCCGTTCGACCTTGATCACCTCGGCGCCGAGGTCGGAGAGCACGCAACCGGAGAACGGCCCGGCCACAAGCTGGGAGAACTCCAGCACCCTGATGCCCTCGAGCGGTCCGCCAGCCGTCATCGCAGCGCTCCGTTCGCGCCTCGCCCGTTCCGCCTGCATCGAACGGTCGGGCGGCGTCGCGGGCGATGATAAGCTGCCGGCCCGTGGCAGGCTCGCGGCCTGCCGTATGCCGGCACGCGGAGGAGACAACCATGCCCAAGCTCGACCGCGACGGGGTCGCGATTCACTACGAGGATGACGGGCCGAAGGACGAGGGTACATTGCCCGTCCTGCTCACGCACGGCTACGCGGCGACGTGCCTGATGTGGCGGCCCCAGATCGCCGCCTTCGCCGACCGCTACCGGCTGATCATCTGGGATATGCGCGGCCACGGCCAGAGCGACAGCCCGCCCGACGACGCCCGCTACAGCCGCGACCTGACCGTCGAGGACATGCGCGCAATCCTCGATGAGCTCGGCATCGAGCAGGCGGTGATCGCCGGTCACTCGCTCGGCGGCTACATGTCGCTCGCCTTCCAGGCCACGCACCCGGAGCGCACCGGCGCGCTGATCCTGCAGGGCACGGGCCCCGGCTATCGCAACCCCGTCGCCCGCGAAGCGTGGAACGAGGACCGCCTGCAGCGCGCCGAGCGCCTCGAGACGGTCGGCATGAGCAGCCACGACGGCGGCTCCGAGGTCGACATGAGCGAGCACAGCTCCGCCGAGGGTCTCGCGCGTTCCGCGCGCGGGATGCTGACGCAGCACGACTCGCTGGTGATCGACAACATCGCCTCGATCACGCTGCCGACCCTGCTGCTCGTCGGCGAGAACGACACGCCGTTCCGCAACGGCATGAGCTACATGGAGAACCGGATCGAGGGCAGCGAGCTCCACGTCTTCGACGGCGCCGGACACGGCGTCAACATCGAGGCGCCGGAGGGCGTGAACGCGGCGATCGAGGGCTTCCTCGCGCGCCTCGCGGGAGGGGCCGCATGAGCGTCACGATTCTCTTCTGGCCGCCGCTGCGGGGGTCCCAACGCGACTGGGCGGACCGCGTCGCAGAGGTGCTGCCGGACGTGCACACGCTCTCGCCCGAGGACACTGAGTCCGCCCTCGACGTGATCGGGGAGGCCGACGCGATCTTCGCGGAGAGCCGCATCTCGGAGGAGGCGCTCGCCGCGGCGACGAAGCTGCGCTGGATCCACTCGTCGATGGTCGCCCCGCCCGCGGGCTGGTACCACGACGCGCTGATCGGGCACCCGGCCACGGTCACGAATCCTCGAGGCGTCTACAGCGACCACATCAGCGTGCACATCACCGCGTTCGTGCTGGCCTTCTCGCGGCAGTTGCACCGCTATGTGCGGAGCATGGCCGAGGCCCGCTGGGAGCCGGACTTCTCCCGCAGCGGCGTCACCTACCTGCCGGCGTCGACCGCGCTGCTGATCGGCGTCGGGGAGATCGGCGCGGAGGCCGCGCGCGTCCTCGCGGGGTTCGGCGTGAACGTCGTCGGCATCGACGCACGCCGCAGCGAGCTCACCGAGGGTCTGGCGGAACTGCATCCGCCCGAGGCGCTGGACGAGTTGCTGCCGGACGCCGACTTCGTGATCCTGACGGTGCCGCATACGCCGGAGACCGAGGGCATGATGAACGCCGCGCGCTTCGAGGCGATGAAGGACACGGCCTACCTCGTGAACATCGGGCGCGGACCGACGGTGCGCCTCGACGACCTCAACGAGGCGCTGCGCGAGGGCCGGATCGGCGGGGCGGGCCTCGATGTGTACGAGATCGAGCCGCTGCCAGCCGACCACCCGCTGTGGAGCGCGCCGAACGTGCTGCTGACGCCGCACGTCGCGGCGCACGGCCCGTACGTCGAGGAGCGGCGCTTTCAGGTCCTGCTCGAGAACTGCCGCCGCTTCGCGGCCGGCGAGCCGCTGGAGAACACCGTCGACAAGGCGCGCTGGTTCTGAGCGAGGGGGCCGACATGTCCGAGGCAGACTCCGGGGTCTACGAGCTGTACGCGACGAAGTACGCATGGCGTCCGGTACGGCGCGGCGACCTGTTCCCCACGGGCGGCGGCGATCGCAGCGAGCAAATCGGGATGGACTACTTCGTCTGGGCCGCGATCAGCCCCGAGCGCACCTTCGTCATCGACACCGGCTTCACCGCCGAGGAAGCCGAGCGCCGGGGGCGCACCAACATCCGCCGCCCCGCGGAGGCGCTCGCGCTCGTCGGCGTCGACGCCGAGAGCGTCGAGGACGTGATCCTCACGCACTGCCACTACGACCACATCGGCACCGTCGACGACTTCCCGAACGCCCGGCTGCACATCCAGGAGAGCGAGCTGCAGTTCGCGAGCGGGCGCTACATGCAGAACGACGGCATCGCGCACTCCTTCAACGTCGAGGAGGTCACCGGCCTCGTGCGCGACGTCTTCAGCGGGCGCACCGTGCTGCACGACGGTGACACCGAGCTCGCAGACGGCCTGAGCATCCACCTGCTCGGCGGCCATACCGGCGGCAACCAGGTGGTGCGGGTGCGCACCGCGCGCGGCTGGGTCGTGCTCGCCTCGGACGCCGCGCACTACTACGACCAGCTCGAGGATGGCGCGCTGTTCGCGATCGTCTTCGACGTCGGCAGGCTCGTGCGCGGGTACCAGCGCATGCACGAGCTGGGTGATTCGCCGCAGCATCTCGTGCCCGGCCACGACCCGCGCGTGCTGGAGCGCTACCCCGCGCCCTCGCCCGACCTCGAGGGCATGGTCGCGCGCCTCGACGTGCCGCCGCAGGGGTAGCTCCGACGGGGCCGCGGGGCCGGACTGGCGCGAATCACGTCCGATGTGCGTACACTGGATGGGCGCCCAACGCTCTTCGGGCGCACCACGAGGAGGCGCTCCGCGGCGGGGGGCGCCTCCATCGCTATCCTCCACCGGTGGCGCCGAGGCTTGACAGCCGCTTTGCAGCGTGCGGAGCATGAGCCGGCGAAGCCCAGCGCCCGAGCATGAGCCGGAGACGCCAATGACGACGACCGCGCCTCGCTCCACGGAGTCACCCGCCGTCGCGCCCGGCATCGACGGCCTGCTCGAGTGGGCCGTCGCCTACCGTCCGGACGAGGCCGGCGAGGCTGCGGCACAGGTCCGCTATCTGCTGCTCGACCACGCCGCGAACGCCCTCGGCGGCCTCACGGCGGAGTCGTCGCGCATCGTGCGGCGCTACGCCGCGGGCCGCACGGGCGGCGTGCCCGCGCCCGGCGGGCACTCGCTGCTCGAGGAGTACGCGGCGTTCGTCGCGGGCGTCAGCGCGCACGCCCTCGAGAGCGACGACACGCACCAGGCCTCGTCCTCGCACCCCGGCTCGGCGGTCTTCCCCGCCGTGCTCGCGCTCGCGACGGCGGAAGGCGCCAGCTTCGAGGACGTCGTGGCGGCCAGCGTCGTCGGTTACGAGGTGATGGCGCGCATCGGCATGATCGCGACCGTGCAGGGCCAGTATGACCGCGGCTTCCACCCCACGGGCACCACCGGCGTCTTCGGAGCCGCGGCCGCAGCCTCGCGGCTGCTCGGCCTCGACGCCGCCGCGATGCGCTCGGCGCTCGGCATCTCGCTCAGCCTCGCGGCTGGCTCGATGGCGTTCCTCGTCGACGGCGCGTGGACGAAGCGGCTGCACCCCGGCTGGGCGGCGCACGGCGGGCTACTCGCCGCGCGGCTGGCCGCCGAGGGTTTTACGGGCCCACGCGACCCGATCTGCGGCCCGGACGGCTATCTGCACTCCTACAGCGACACTCCCGCCGGAGACGACGCGGCGGAGCGGCTGACTGCCGGCCTCGGGTCCTCGCCGCTGGCGATCGACCGCACGAGCATCAAGGCGCACGCCTGCTGCCGCTACAAGCAGGCGCCGATCGACGCGATCCTCGACCTCGTCGCAACGCACGACATCGCACCGGAGCAAGTCGCGCGCATCCGCGTCGGCGTGCTCGAGGCGGGCTGGAACATCATCGCCGCTCCCGAGGCGGACAAGCGCCGCCCGGTTTCGATCGTCGATGCGCAGTTCTCGATGCCCTTCGGTGCGGCCGTCGCGGCCCTGCACCGCTCGGCGGGGACGCGCCAGTACACGCCGGCGGTGATCGCATCGCCCGAGGTCGCGGCGCTGATGGACCGCGTCGAGTGCTACCGCTCGGACGACCTCGATGCGGTCTTCCCGGAGCGCTGGCCGGCCGAGGTCGTGATCGAGCTCCGCGAGGGCGGCAGCGTCTCGCGCCGCGTCGATTACGCGAAGGGTGACCCGGAGAACCCGCTGAGCCTGACCGAGCTGCAAGCGAAGTTCCGCGACCTGACCGCGGGTATCGTCACGCCCTCGGGCCAGTCGCAGGTGATCGAGGCGGCCGCCGCGCTCGGCGAGGGCGTCACGCCGGGGTCGTTCACGCAACTTGTAGGCAGCGGGGCCATCCTCGAGGCCGCCGCGGCGGAGATCGGCTAGCGACGCAGTGCCGCGACCCGAGCGCTACGACTCGGCTGCGGCCGCCGTCGCCGACATCCCGGACGGCTCTTCGATCCTCGTCGCGGGCTTCCACGCGGGCGTGCCCTGGAACCTGATGATGGCGCTCTGGGAGCAGGGCGCCACGGACCTCATCATGATCTCCACCACGGTGAACCGTCCGCTACTCGACGTGGACGGTCGCGTGACGATCGCGGACCTCGTGCTGGCGGGTCGCGTGAGGAAGGTGATCGCCTCGTTCACCGCGGCACCGCATCCCTCGCAGCCAAACGCCGCGGAGGATGTCTTCCGGGCGGGCGGGGCAGAGGCGGAGCTGGCCCCGCAGGGCACGGTCGCCGAGCGCATCCGCGCCGGCGGCGCGGGCATCCCGGCCTTCTACACGCCGGCCGGCGTAGGCAGCATCTACGCCGAGAACCGCGAGCAGCGCACCTTCGACGGGCGTACCTACGTCCTCGAGCGTGGCATCACGGCGGACTACGCCTTCGTGCGCGCGCAGCGGGCCGACGACGCGGGGAACCTCGTCTACCGCCGCGCCGCGCGCAACTTCAACCCGATCATGGCCACCGCCGGGCGCTGCACGATCGCCGAGATCGACGAGCCGATCCTGCCCGCGGGCTCCTTCGACCCCGACCACGTGCACACACCCGGCGTCTACGTCGCTCGCCTCGTGCATATCGCCGAGGGCCGCATCGAGGCGCCGCGGCGGACGCGGCGCAGCGGACGCGAGCTGGATCTCGACGCGGACGATGACACGGGAAACGCCTCGTGAGTGGCGAGGCGCGGGAGCCGCTCAACCGCGAGCAGATCGCCGCCGTGCTCGCGGGCCGCCTCGAGCCCGACTGGATCGTGAACCTCGGCGTCGGGATTCCGGTGCTCGCGTGCGACTTCATCGACCTGGACGCCGGGATCGTGCTGTCCTCGGAGAACGGGCTGATCGGCTACGGCTGGCACGCTCCGCACGGCCACGAGGACCTCGACATCGTCTCGCCGGGGATGCAGTACGTGATGCTGCAGCCGGGCGCGGCGATCGTCCACCACGCCGACGCCTTCGGCCTGATCCGCAGCGGGCGCGTCGACTGCTCCGTGCTCGGCGCCTACGAGGTCGCGACGGACGGCTCGTTCGCCAACTGGACGCCGCACGCCGACGGCCGCGCGGACCTCGGCGGCATCGGCGGCGCGATGGACCTGACGCAGGGCGCCAAGCGCGTCTGGCTGACGATGTTCCACACCACGCCCGAGGGCGCGCCGCGGCTCGTCGAGCGCTGCACGCTGCCCGTCACCGGCGGCCGGCCCGCCTCGCTGGTGGTCACGGACCTCGCAGTGATCGAGGTTGGCGACGACGGCTTCGAGCTACTCGAGCACGCACCCGGCTACAGCGTCGAGGACATCCAGGCGGTGACGGCCGCCCCGCTCGCCGTCTCGCCCTCGCTGCGTCCGATGCCGGTGTAGGCGGTGGGCGCCTCGCGATGCGACACTGTCGTGGCTGGCAGGGAGGACGATCGTGGCCGTTCGAGCGACCCGCGAGGATCAGGGTGAACGTCGGCGCGTCGACCTTTCGCGCCTCGGAACCCTGCGCGAACTGATCGACCCGGACCACGCGCCGTTCGACATCGAGGCGGTTCGGACTCAACCCCACGATCCGTCACTGAGGGGACTGAACTTCAGGGGCCGCCGACGGGAGGCTGCCGATGAGCAACGCAGCGGCGAACAAGGCGCTCGTGCGGCGCTTCTTCGAAGAGGTGATGAACAAGGGCAACGTCGATCTCGTCGATGAGATCTTCGCGCCGGAGTACGTGAACCGGCATGCGCACCCCGGTCAGACACCGGGACCGAACGGCGTGCGCCAGCTCGTCACGAACGTGCGCCGCGCCTTCCCCGACCTCGTCGAGGCGCCCGACGACCTCGTCGCCGAGGGCGACCGTGTCGGCCTCAGGCTGACGCTGCGCGGCACGCACCTCGGTCCGTTTCGCGGCGTCGAGGCGACGGGCAAGCGTGTCGAGGTGATGGGGATGGCGATCGTGCGCATCGAGGACGATCGCATCGCCGAGGGCTGGTTCTTCTTCGACCGCGAGGCGCTGTGGGAGCAGCTCGGCGTCGAGCCGCCGGCGCGGGGGTAGTACTGGAGGCCACGGTCGGAATCGAACCGACGATAAGGGTTTTGCAGACCCCTGCCTTACCACTTGGCTACGTGGCCCCGCCGCGAGACGCCCGCCGAGGCGGGCGTGTCACCTCGATCCTACCATCGGGCGAGGCGCCGGGTGCAGCGGCTGTGCGATCCGGTCTTCCTCCCGGCGGGGTATCCTCGCCGCGAGGCTACGCCCGAGGGGAGACGCGATGAGCGCCGACGATCGCCTGGAGATCATGGAGCTGGTCGCGCGCTACGCCTACGCGTGGGACGCGAAGGACGCGGCGCGCTACGCCGCCTGCTTCACCGAGGACGCCGAGTTCGCGGTCTACACCCGCGGCCGCGATACGCCCGCCATCAGCGAGCGGGGCCGCGACGCCATCGAGAGCTGGGCGAGGCGCTCGCACAGCGGCGAGATCGAGGGCATGCGCGCTCCCGACCCGCGCGAGCGCACGCGCCACGCGCCCGGCGGCGTCGTCTTCGACGCCCTCGATGGCGACACGGCGCAGACGCGCGCGATGCTCTTCGAGACGCGGGTCAGCGGCGGCCGGTCCACGGCGATCCCGCAGATCTCGGGTGTCTACACGGACGAGTGGCGCCGCACGGCAGAGGGCTGGCGCCTCTCGCGGCGCGTGCTGCGCATGGACCGCCAGTAGCGGCTGCGGGCGGCGGCCGGGAGGGACGGGCAGGATGGGTTACCGACCGCGCCGGATGAAGTTCGGCATCTTCCTTGCGCCGTTCCACGAGCCCGGCGAGAACCCCACGCTCGCCATCGAGCGCGACGCGGCGCTGATCGAGGAGCTCGACCGCCTCGGCTACGACGAGGCCTGGATCGGCGAGCACCACAGCGTGGGCTGGGAGTTCATCCCGGACCCGGCGTTGTTCGCCGCGCACATGGCCGCGCGCACGAAGAACATCAAGCTCGGCACCGGCGTCGTCAGCCTCCCGTACCACAACCCGCTCATGGTCGCCGACCGGATGATGTTCCTGGACCACCTCACCCGAGGGCGCGCGCTGTTCGGCGTCGGACCCGGCGCGCTCGCCTCGGACGCCTACATGATGGGCATCGACCCCTCGACGCAGCGCACACGCATGGTGGAGTCGCTCGACGCGATCCTGCGGCTGCTGCGCGGCGAGCACGTGACGATGGAGACGGACTGGTTCCACCTGCGCGACGCGCACCTGCAGCTCGCGCCGTACCGCGAGGACCACCTGCCGGTCTCGGTCGCGCACAGTCTCTCGCCCTCGGGACCGCAGACTGCGGGGCGCTTCGGCATCGGGATGCTCTCGGTGGCCACGGCGGCGCCGGGCGGCATCGGCTCGCTGCAGGGAGCGTGGGAGTGGGCCCAGGAAGCGGCGGAGGAACACGGCACGGAGATCAGCCGCGACGACTGGCGCGTCACGATGTACTTCCACCTCGCCGACTCGAAGGAGGAGGCGATGGCGCAGACCGCCGAGGCCTGCATCGCCTACAACCTGGGCTACACCGGCGCGCTCGGCATCCGGTTCGCCGAGGGCGAGGACACGATCGAGGCGATGGTCGAGCGCGGCGGCGCGATCGTCGGAACGCCCGACGACGCGATCGAGGGCATCGAGCGGCTGCTCGAGCTATCGGGCGGCTTCGGCGCGCTGCTCTGCTCGATGCGGGAGTTCGCGACGACGGAGCAGACGCAGCGCAGCTTCGAGCTGTTCGCGCGCTACGTGATGCCGCGCTTCCAGGGCCAGATCGACTCGATCGAGGGCTCGCTCTCGTGGGCGCAGGGCAACGTGCGGGAGCTGTTCGCTCCCCAGGCCGCCGCCCAGCGCAAGGCCTTCGAGGACGCCGGGATGGAGGCTCCCGCCCGCTCTCGCAGCCGCCCCGCCACGCCCTCGCAGCAGTAGCGCGGGGGCCGACACCCGCGTCGCTTCCCCACAGTAGGAACCGGCTGTAGCCTCGATTTGCGGCCGCTCGTATTGCACATTTTGGCCAAGGAGCCCGCTTTGCCCAGGACGTCGCCCGACGCCTCGAGGTTGCCGCTGCGCCCGCGGATCGCGAGCCGCTAGCCCGTGCTGGGGCGCGTCACCGACTTCGCCAGCAGCGCGCGAGGCAAGTGGGTCACGCTGCTTGTCTGGATCCTGCTCGCGGGAGCGCTGATCTCGCTGCTGCCCCGCCTCGACGAGGTGACGGAGAACGAGTCGGCGCTCTTCCTTCCCGAGGACGCCGAGGCCACCCGCGCCTTCGATCTGGCGCGCGAGCGCTTCCCCTCGGCGGGCACGCCCACGCTGATCGTCGTTCGTGAACCGACCGGCCTCAGCGATCCGACTCGGGCGGCCGTCGCCGACCTCGAAGCGTGGCTGACGGGGCCCGACGCTCCGGGCAACGTGATCCGGGTCCGCGCGCCGGCGCCGGGCGAGGGCGCGGCCTCCGGCCTCGTCTCGCCCGACGGCACCACGCTCTACGTTTTCGTCGAGATCTTCGGGGAGCCCGCCGAGACGGGGTTCCGCGACGCCGTGTCCGCGATTCGCGACCGCTCCGCGGCCGTCGACCTGCCCGGCGTCGAGGTCGCCGTGGGCGGTCCGGGTGGGCTGATCGTCGACCTCGTGCAGGTCTTCGCGAACATCGACTCGTTCCTGCTGATCGTGACCGCCTCACTGGTGCTCGTGTTGCTCGTGCTGATCTACCGCTCGCCGATCATGGCGGTGATCCCGCTGCTGGGCGTCGGCCTCGTCTTCCAGCTCGCCGGCGCGGTCGGCGCGGGCGTCGCCAAGCTGTTCGACCTGCCGATCTCCGGCCAGACCACTGGCATCATGACCGTCGTGCTGTTCGGCACCGGCACCGACTACGTGCTCTTCGTCTCCGCCCGCTACCGCGAGGAGCTGACCCGCAACGCAGACAAGCACGAGGCGATGCGCCGCACGATGCGCGGCGTGGGCGGGGCGGTCGCCTCGGCCGGTGCGACGATCCTGATCGCCTCGGCGGCGCTCACGTTCGCGATCTTGCGCTCCTACCAGTCGCTCGGTCCGGTGATCGCCATCGCGGTGGGGCTGATGATGCTGGCCGCGCTGACGCTGATCCCGGCGGTGCTGACGATCGTCGGGCGGCGCGTCTTCTGGCCGATGCAGCCTCGACTGGACCCCGAGGCGGCCGCGCAGGCGGAGGCGCCGCAGGACTGGCGGCGCAGCATCTACGGCCGGGTTGGCGGTGTCGTGCTCCGCTGGCCGCGCGCCTCCCTCGCGGCCACGACGGCGGCGCTGGCGCTGCTCATCGCCGGCCTCTTCGCCTTCCAGCCGAACTACGACCAGCTCGCCAGCCTCCCGGGAAACACCGAGTCCGTGCGCAGCTTCGAGCTGCTGCGCGAGGCCTTCCCCGCCGGGGAGCTCGCCCCGACGCGCGTCTACGTCTCGCTGCCGCCGGGCGAGCAGGTGCTCGAACCGGAGCGGCTCGAGCAGCTCGACGCGCTGACGCTCGCCCTCGCAGGCCATCCGGCGGTCGCGAGCGCCTCCGGGCCGAGCCGGCCTTTCGGCACGGCCGGACCGCCGGGCGGCCCGCCCGGGGCCGCGGCGCGCTTCGTCTCCGCCGACGGCGGCACGGCGCGTCTCGAAGTGGTGCTGACGGACAACCCCTTCTCCGACGCCTCGCTCGACATCGTTCCCGAGCTGCGCGAGCTGGCCCGCGACGCGGCCGCCTCGGCCGGACTCGAGCCGGGCGGCGTGCTGGTCGGCGGCGATACGGCCGCGGAGGCGGACACGCGGACCGCCGGCAACCGCGACTCGCGGGTTGTGCTGCCGCTGATCCTGCTGGCGATCGGGGTGGTGCTGGCGCTGCTGCTGCGCTCGCTGATCGCGCCGCTCTACCTGATGGCGACGATCGCGTTCACCTACTTCGCGACGCTCGGCCTCGCGGTCATCGTCTTCCTGCTGGTCTTCGACCACGCCGGCATCGGGCCGGGCGTGCCGTTCTTCCTGTTCGTCTTCCTGAACGCGCTCAGCGTCGACTACAACATCTACCTGATGTCGCGGATCCGCGAGGAGGTACGGCACGCCCCGCTGAAGGAAGCGACGGCACACGCGCTGGCGCGCACCGGCCCCGTGATCACCTCGGCGGGGCTGATCCTCGCCGGAACGTTCTCGGCGCTGATGACGCTGCCGCTCGAGGATCTGGTGCAGCTCGGCTTCGCGGTCGGCGTCGGCGTGCTGATCGACACCTTCATCACGCGCACGCTGATCGTCCCGGCGCTGGTCGCGATCTTCGGGCGCTGGAACTGGTGGCCGTCGCGCCCGCCGGCCTGAACGGTCCGCGGGCAGACGCAAACGGGGGCGGCTCAGGCCGCCCCCGTTGTTCGTCCGATGCGGTTCGCGCTAGCGGCCCGTGTAGATCGGCTGGCGCTTCTCAGCGAAGGCCTTCTTCGCCTCGAGGGCGTCCTCGGACTCCTGCAGGATGCGCGTGCGCGTCTGCTCCCAGCGGTAGCCGTTGCGCACGTCCATCGTCTCGATGACGTTGAGGTTCTCCTTGGCGAGGCGGATGCCGATCGGCATCTTGGAGGCGATCAGGCGCGCCTCCTCCATCACGACGTCCATCAACTGGTCGGGCGGGGCCAGCTTCCAGACCGCGCCGAAGTGGTAGGCGTCCTGCGCGCTGATGCGCTCGCCGCTGTAGTGTGCCCGCCGCACGATGTGGTGCGGGAAGGCGCGCATCATGTGGCGCGCTCCGCCGAGCAGACCAACGTTGATCTCCGGCAGCCCGAAGCTCGCCGTCTCCGAGGCGATCAGGTAGTCGCAGGAGCCCGCGAGGGCCATGCCAGCGCCGAGGCAGTAGCCGTTGATCGCGCCGATCACCGGCACGGCGCTCTCCAGGATGCAGTTGAAGTTCTCGCGGCCGCGCCGCTGTCCGGCGATATAGGCGGTGTTGCCGCCTGCGCCGCCGGATTGCTGGGCCTCGCCGACGTCGGCGGCGCGGCGCTTGACGTCCGCCCCGGCGCAGAACGAGCGCGTGCCCTCGCCGGTGAGCACGGCCACCCGCACGTCCTTGTTGTAGTAGAAGGAGTCGAATACGGCCTGGAAGTCCCAGTCCTGGGAGGCCGCGTTGACAGGCGGGTTGTCCATCGTGACGACGGCGATTCCGTCCTCGATCTCCAGTCTCAGCTCGGCCATCGGCAGACTCCTTCGGGGATACGCGCTGGGGTTGCACGGACCTTCGCGGTCCGAGCGGACTATATCGAGCGCCGCGAACCCCTACAAGGAACGGGGCCGCACGGCGCCGGAGCGGCCAGAGCCCCGGACGCAGAACCGCCGGCTTCACGCCGGCGGTTCGGATGTGCGTTGGTGCCGAGGATGAGATTCGAACTCATACGCCCTTGCGGGCACCGCCCCCTCAAGACGGCGTGTCTGCCAATTCCACCACCTCGGCCCGGTTCGCGCCCTCGGGAGGGCGAATGCTGGCAGGAGTGGAGGGACTCGAACCCCCGACCTGCGGTTTTGGAGACCGCTGCTCTTCCAGCTGAGCTACACTCCTGGGCCCTCCGAGTCTATCAACGCCCCGCCGGGGAGTGAAGCGCGCGGCGATCGCCGCTCGCTCGCCGCGAACTCCCGAGAATGCCACGCAGCTTGCCGGGCTGGAGGACCCCGCGCCTACGCGTCGTCCCGCTGATCGCGGAGGAAGCCCTCGAGGTCGCTGAGCAGGTCCTCGGCGGAGGGGAGCTCGGCGTCCTCGGCTGACTCCTGCTCCGCTTGCTGCTCGAGGTTGTCGTCGTACTGCTGCTCGAGCATCTGGATGTAGGACTCGGCTTCGCCGGACTCAGTGACCGCTTCCTGCACCTGCTCGCTGAAGCGCTCAATGCGCCGCTCGATCCTCGCGAGGGAGGTGTTGGTGCCGAAGCCATGATCGATCACCTTGATCAGCGCGGCGATCGCGTTCGGGTTCGGACCAGTCGAGAGGTAGTGCGGCACCTGTGCCCAGAGGCTGGCGTTGCGGAAGCCCCGCTGCCGCTGATCCACGTTGAACGCGCCGACGATGCCCGTCGGGCCTTCGTAGCGGGACGTTGGCACGCGCAGGCCGAACTGGCCCTCGAAGTCGGAGTCCGAGGCGGAGAGCGTGACCGGCAGCGGACGGGTGTGCGGGACCGCGCCCGCCTGTGCGGCGATGGTGATACTGGTGGTCGCGCCAACCTCCACCATCAGCTCGGCGATCGCCTCGGTGAAGGTGCGCCAGCGCAGGTGTGGCTCGGGGCCGCTGAGCAGCACGAAGTCGCGCTCCGCCCCCGGCGGGCTGGCGACACGGAACTGGTGCGCGGGCCAGTCGATCACGCGGCGCTCGCCCTCGAGGCGCACGGTCGGGCGCTGGACGGTGAAGTCGAAGAGGCGCTCGTTGCGGATCGCGGCGAGATCGCTCGCCTTCCACTGGTCGCCGAGGTGCTTGATCGCCGCACCCGCGGCGCCGCCGAAGTCGTTCCAGCCGGAGAAGGCGGCGATCAGGACCGGGTCGCGGAGCGGCCCAACCTCACCGATCGGTTCCACGAGCTCGTGCATGGAGCCTCCTCGTCCGGGGACTGCGGCTCCATCATACGGGAGCCTGTACTTCAGGCCTCGACGCCGCGTGTCCGCAGTCTGAGCCAGGCGAGCCAGACGATCAGCAGTACGACCGCAGCGACGGCGAACGCGCTTACCACGAGGTCGAAGCGGTCCGTGATGAAGTCGGCGAACCGCTCGCCCCAGAAGAAGATCAGCACGCCGTAGACGCCGAAGCGCAGCCCCCGCCCCAGGATCGAGGCGAACACGAACTGCGTGCGCGGGATGCCGACGACGCCCGCGCCGATCGTGAAGACTTTGTACGGGATCGGCGTCAGCCCGGCCGCGGCGACGGCCCAGAAGCCCCAGCGCTGGAGCAGATCCTCGACGCGCTCGGCCTGCCTGCTGTGCAACCGCAGCAGGAGCGGGCGGCCAAGGCGCAGGCCCAGCCAGTGACCGACGACGCCTCCGAGGACGGAGGCGGCGATGGTGAGCGCCGCGAGGATGAGCGCCGCGTCCGGGTTGCGCAGCGCGAGCGCGACCAGCAACGGGTCGGTGGGAATCGGGAAGAAGATCGACTCGGACGCGGTGATCAGGGCGAGCGCGATTGGCGCGACCGGGCTGTCCGCCCAGTCGATCAGCCACTCGCGCAGGTCATCGAGCCAGTCGCGCAGGTCGTGCAGCACGAGATCCAGCGTGAGCCCTCTACGCGCTCACGGGCAACCGCGAGGCGCCAGCACCCGCGAGCATGACGAGGCGTCAGCCCGCGGGACGGTGCGTGGGGTCCTGGGAGTGCCTAGTGGCCTTCGCCGCTGGCGCAGCCGCAGCCACCGCCGGCCGCCTTCGCGTTGGGGGCGTCGATGGTGAAGCCCTTACGCATCAGGTCGTCCTCGGTGTAGTCGATCGAGGCGCCCTCGAGGCTGGTCGCGGTCTCCGCGTCGACGATGAAGCGGACGCCGTGGAAGCTCATCACGTTGTCCTCGTCACCCGCCTTGTCGATGCCCATCGCGAAGGAGGGGCCGGAGCAGCCGCAGCCGCCGCCGCTCGCGAAGATGCGGAGACCCTGCTCCTCGTTCTCGGCCTGCTGGGCGACGATCATGCCGAGTCGCTCGGCAGCGTCCTTGCTGACGGTCAGGGTCAGGCTCATTGGAAACTCCTCTGGTGTGGGGCCGCGCCGTGTCCGGGGCGGCGGCCGCTTCGCTCAAGCATGCTTGCTCGCGGGCAGCACCGCAAGCGCGGGTTGCAGTGTCTGCTCGCCCGGTGGCTTCGAGGGCGTCTCCGGATCGAAGTCGCGCAGCAGCTCCAGCAGCTCGTCGCCGATCGAGGCGATCCGCGCGTCGCCGAAGCCCCAGACGTCGGCGAGGGCGGCCCGATCGGCCGGGCGCTGCACGGTCAGCTCGCGCGCGCTGCGGTCCGTGAACAGAGTGTAGGCGGGGATGCCATCGCGGCTGGCGCGGTCGCGCCGCCACTCGCGAAGGCGCTGGAACAGCGGGTCGTCGAACGGCACCTCGGGGCCGGGCCCGACGGGCGCGGAGCGCTGGCGCGCTGCGGGGGCCGGGCGCGCCGGCGGCGGGGCGGCGTCCGCGTTGGCCGCCTCCCACTCACGCACGAGGCCGAGCAATCGCTCGCCGAACCACTGCACGCGCTTGCCGCCCATGCCCCAGACCTCGAGCAGCGTCGTCTCGCCGGAGGGGCGGTAGGTGGCGACCTCACGGGCCGTGCGCTCCTCGAACACCATGTACGGCGCGCGATTCGACTCCCACGCGACCGTGTCCCGCAGGTCGAGGATCGAGGCGAAGAGGTCGTGCGGGTACTCGGGCGTCTCGGCGCGGACGGCGCCGCTGCAGTTGTCGCAGGCGCTGCAGCCGCTCCCATTGCGAGCGCCGTTGGCGGATGCAGGCTCGCCGAAGTAGCGCAGGATCAGCTCGCGGCGGCAGCCGGAGGTCTCGGCGTACTCCACCATCTGCGCCAGTCGCGACTCCGCGTAGCGGCGGCGCTCCTCGATGACGCGCGTGTCGATCGGCGCATCCGGCTCGAGCGAGCTCAGCCGCAGCTCGCCTTCACCGAGCAGGCCGGAGGCGCGGAGTGCCTTCACGGTCAGCGCCCAGCCGTCGGTTCCGGCTGCATCCGCGAACTCCGAGGGCGAGAGCGGGCGCTGCGGGTCGAACTGCTGGATCGCGACCAGTTGCTGCCAGCTACTCCGCACGGTCTCGTCGTTCGGGTGCGCCTGGTCGATGAAGCGGCGCTGCAGCGAGTGGTCGCGGCGCGAGTAGAGCAGGGTGCACTCGGCGGGCTCACCGTCGCGGCCGGCGCGGCCTGCCTCCTGATAGTAGGCCTCGAGGCGTCCCGGCATCTGGAGATGCACGACATAACGCACGTCCGGCTTGTCGATGCCGAGGCCGAAGGCGTTGGTGGCGACGATCAGCGGCGCGCGGCCGGTGGTGAAGCGCCGCTGGATGGCGGCTCGCACGGCGCCGCCCATGCCGGCGTGGTAGCCCTCGGCGGGGACGCCTGCCGCGTTGAGCGTCTCGGCGGTCTCCTCGACGGAGCGGCGTGTGCGGGCGTAGACGATGCCGGACTGGCCATGGCGCTCGCGCGCGTAGGCGATCAGCCAGGACAGCCGCTCCTTCGCGCTGGCGAGCGGCATCACCTGGAAACGCAGGTTCGGGCGGTCGAAGCTGGTCAGAACCTCGCGAGCGTCGGCGGCGATGCCGAGCCGCGCGAGGATGTCCTTCCGCACGGTGGGGTCGGCGGTCGCGGTGAGCGCGAGTGTGCGGGGACGCCCGAGTCGCTCGCGCGCGCCGCCGAGCGCGAGGTAGTCGGGGCGGAAGTCGTGCCCCCACTCGGAGATGCAGTGCGCCTCGTCGACGACGAGCAGGCGCACACCGCTGCCCGCGAGGCCGTCGAGGAAGCGCCGGTTCGCGAGCCGCTCCGGCGCGATGTAGAGCAGCGCGATGCGCCCCGCCTGGAAGTCGGCGTAGCGGCGGTTCTGCTCGGCGCGGTTGAGCGTGGAGTTGATGAAGCTTGCCGGGACGCCGACCGCCTCGAGGGCCTCGACCTGGTCCTGCATGAGGGCGATCAGCGGCGAGATCACGAGCGTGCGTCCGACCTCGAGCGCGGGCAGCACGTAGCAGAGGCTCTTGCCGCCGCCGGTCGGCATCACGCCGAGCGCGTCCTGCGTAGCGAGCGCCTCGAGCACCTCCGCCTGGCCGGGGCGGAAGTCGGGGTAGCCGAAGCGATCCTGCAGCAACTCGCGGTAGCGAGTGGTGTCACGAGGCAAGTCCGCGGCCGGCGCCGCCCATCTCGAGGCGTTCCCCGCTGGTTCTTCAGCCGAGAGCTGCAGGGGAGGCTGGACCTGCGCGACGGCGCGCGGCGGTGCGGGCGGGGGCTCGCCGCGATACGCGGGCTCGTCGTACGGAGCCTCCTCGATCGGCGGGGGCTCCTCGCTCAGCGCGCCGCAGGAGGAGCAGAAGGGGCCATCGAGGGGCCGGGGCGAGTCGCAGTGATTGCAGCGCACGCCCGCATCCTAGCGCAGAACGCCCGTTCGCGCACGTGCGAGCGCGCTTTTGCAGCCTGAATCCCAGGGTGGTTCTTCGAGCCTGGACAGGAGGGACGTAGTGCTCCCGGAGGATGCGTCGACCTCCGCGCGGTACTCGTCGACCAGGCGCTCGACATCCTCGGGACGGATCCCCAGCGAGCGGGCGCGACGCTCGCCGTAGTCGAGGAGCCGCTGCCACGCAGGGTCGTCGGCCAGGTCGCGCCTCGGCTTCGTGTCGTCCATGTCTGGTGGATCCTGCCGAGCCTCGCAACTCTGACCAGTATGGCGCTCGAACTCCGCCCGCGCGAAGAGCAGGTCCCAGGTACGGTCCCGCTACCCGCCCTCCGCCTCAACTCCGGACAGCGCGCTCGCGCGTTCGACCAGCCCCGGCACGTCCTCGATCTCGCCCTCGACGGCGATGTGGGTGCCGCCGCGCTCGGCCAGCCGCCAGCGCACGTTGCCGAGGGTCTCGACGCGCTCGATGCGCTCGAGCTCCGCCCAGTGCACCTCGGCGAGGGTGCGCCCTCGATGGAGCGCGAGGGCGCCGGAGCGGGTGAGCACGATTGCAGTCGCAGTGCGGCGCCAGGTGAACCAGACGATCGGGAGCTGCAGCACCAGCACGACGGCGAGGAAGATCCCGAACCCCGTCGCCTCCGCCGAGCCGGCCAGCTGGCCGATCGCGAGGAAGACGATCGCGCCGAGCAGCGGCAGCACGAACGAGGCGTGGTTCCACCAGTGCGATTCGTTGCGGTGCGCCGCGACTACCTCGAGGTCTTCGACCGCCGCGCGGTCGTCAGGATGGATCGGCGCGAGGCGCGCCGGCGCGCTCTCCTCCGCGGCGTCGGCGGCGTCGTGGTCCTTGTCCATGGCCTGTCGGTCGCGCGAGGTTAGACGCGCTCCCACTGCGGCACGAGCAGCGTCTCGTCCTCGTCGGCGATCTCCTCGAAGACGGCGCGCACCTTCTGGCCGATCGCTACCTCGCCCGGCTCGCAGTTGAGCACGTTGCCGAGGATGCGGACGTGCGGGTGCTCATCGAGGCTGACGAGCGCGACGGCGTAGGGCACGGCCTCCGCCAGCGCGGGCGCGGGCGGGTTGTGGACGACGATGTACGAGTAGACCGTCCCCTCGCCGCTCGTCTCCAGCGAGCGAAACTCCATTGCCCTGCAGGCGTTGCAGGCGGCGTCCGGCGGGTGCTGGACGGTCCCGCAGGGCACGCACTGCTGCACGACCAGCTTGCCAGCGGTGAAGAAATCGCGGTTAAACCGGTCAAGCTCGGGAATGGGCCAGTCTTCCGGCATGAATCGGGTCATGGTGCTCTCCTCGTGAACCCTCGCGGTGGCTCGGGATGCGTTGCCGCGTCGGCTACGGCTCGACCGAGAGCAGCGCGGCGCTCGCCGGCAGCGCTCCCGGTCCCGCGACGACGAGGCTGAACTCGACGTCGTCGACCTGGCAGGTGGACTCGCCGCGGACCTGGCGGGCCGCCTCGTTCACGAGTTCGAAGCCGTGGACGTAGGCCTCGGCGAGGTTTCCGCCGCTGGTGTTGATCGGCAGCTCGCCGTCCGGCCAGCGCAGGTTGCCGGCGCGCACCCAGCCCTCGATCTCCTCGGGCGGCGAGAAGCCCATCTCGCTGATCGCCATCAACGCGAGGCCGGTGAAGTTCTCGTAGAACTGCGCGACCTGCACGTCCTTGGGACCGACGCCCGCGCGGGACCAGATCATGTCGGCGATGTTCTTGTAGTGCGCCGTCGGGAAGTCGGGGTCGTTGTAGCCCGCGCCGACGGCGCCTCCGGCCGCGCCGCGATAGTCGATGCCCTGTGCGGCCGAGCGGATGTAGACCGGCTGCTTGTCGAGCTCGCGTGCGCGCTCGGCGCTGGTCACGATCACGGCGGCGGAGCAGTCGTTCTCCTGGCAGCAGTCGAAGAGCCGGAACGGCTCGACGATCCAGCGCGAGTTGAGGTAGTCGTCCTTCGTCAGCTCGCGGCCGTGGCGGATCGCGCGAGGATTGCGCTGCGCGTGCGCGTAGGCGGCGAGCGAGATCTCGGCGAGGGCGTGCTCGGTGATCCCGTGCTCGTACATGAAGCGCTGCGCGATCATCGCGTACCAGTGGGCCGGGACCATCACGCCGTAGGGGACCCGGAACGCGCCCTCCTCGGGCACGCGCACGCGGCCCGTGACGCGGGCCTGTCCGAAGCGCCCGTACTCGCCCTGCGCGAGGCTGCGGTAGCAGACCACGTAGTCGGCGTAGCCGGCGGTGACCGCCGCGTCCGCGATGGCGAGCGTGCCGGCGACGTTGTTGCCGCCACCGTCCCAGGACAGCGCCGCGAACTTCGTCTCGTTGACGCCGAGCACCGTCGAGAGCTTCGAGGGCGTGCTGCGGTCGTTGCCGTACGAGACGAAGCCGTCGATCTCCTCGACGTCGATGCCTGCATCGGCGGCGGCGTTGGTGATTGCCGTGACCGCCAGCTGTAGTTCGCTGTCCGGGGAGCCGCCCGGCCGGTAGTAGGTCGATTCGCCGATGCCGACGATCGCCGAGGTGCCTCGCATGGGGCGCCCCTTCCGCTCCGCGCCCGTCCGGTTGCCGACGAGCGCCCGGATCGTGTGCGCTTCCGTCCGCGATGTCAAAGCACGTAACGCGCGGACCCCGTGCTGCAGCCACCCCCATGGGCACCGGCCGTCTGGTGGCGCCGCGCTGCGCACGCGCGTATAACGCGGGCAGCGTTCCGCATAAACGCGTATGAACGCGTATAGTCTCGGAAAGGCGGTGTAGCATCTCGCAGCACCGATTCGCGAGTGAGCGACACTCGTAAAGGGTGGCATGGCACGAAAGTGGTATGGATCACGTGCAACGCTGGATGCTTGACTTGTCCGTGCCGCATTGGTGGTATGTTCGCGGTAGAAAACCGAGACCATTGAACGAGGGTAAACGGCAAACTGTGAACGTACCCTTAATGGTCGATGATCAAGTAAGGATGAGGGCCCTGTGAGATTGGATGCCATCTTCCAGTTCCTCGCAACGGCGCCGTTCGGCGCTTACGTAATGTCAATCGATCAGACCATCGTGTCCTGGAATCAGGCTGCGGAACGGATTCTCGGCTTTTCGCGCGACCAGGTGATCGGCCGCCGCTGCTACGAGGTGGTGACCGGGTTGACGCCCGGGGGCTTCACGCCCGAGTGCCTGCTCGGTTGCCCGTCGCTCCGTACCTTGCGAGGCGGCGAGATCCCGCGCGCATGCACCATGCTGATGCTCTGCGAGTCCGGCGAACGGAAATCCGTCTCGCTCACTCCAATGGTCATCGCCGCCCCAGGGGAGGACGCCCCGTTCCTGGTCCACCTCTTCGACGAGCCCGCCGAGGAGGCGGGGTCCGAGCAGGCGGCCGACTCGCTGCGCAGCGAGTTGCTCGAGCAGGGCGCCGACATCCTCTCCGACCAACCGGCGGGGGTCCCGCCGTCGCCTGAGCTGGGACGACTCACCGGGCGAGAGCTGGAAGTCCTGCGCCTGGTAGCGGCGGGCTGGGGCACGCAGCGGATCGCCGAGGCGTTGAGCATCAGCCCGCACACGGTGCGCAACCACGTCCGCCACTTCCGCGGGAAGCTCAACGCGACGACCAAGCTCGATGCCGTCGTCACGGCGATTCGCCTCGGGATTCTGTAGTCGCGTCGCGTCGCCCTCGCGGCGCGCCGGCGCGTTAGCCGTGGGATGCTCCGAGAGAGTGGCGCGCCATGAGTAGAGTTCTCGCCAGGCTGAGCTGGCTGGTCACGGCCCGCCCGTACCTCACGATCGTCGCGCTCTTGATCGTCACCGTCGTAATGGCCGCGGGGGCGGGCCGGCGCGCGCCGGTGGTGGAGGGCGCTGCCCTGGCCTTCCTTCCGCCCGGGAACGCCGTCGCCAATGCGATCGAGGGGATCGACGAGCACTTCGGGGAGTCGAGCGACGTCGGCGTCGTCACGCTGATCTTTCGCGGGGAGGCGCTGACTCCCGAGGGGCTCTCGCAGATGGACGGCCTGCTCGGCCGCATCACCGGCGATCCCGGCGTGGCGGAGCTGCTGGCGCACGGAAACCCGGTCATCGCGCCCACGTTGCTGATCAACGCCGTGCTCCAGGTGGATGGCTTCGGTGCGGTCACGCAGGCGGAGATCGACGCTGCCCGCAGCGTCCCCGAGATCGGCGGGGGGCTCGCTGCGATGACCGGCAGCGATACGGACGGTACGCCGGTCGCGATCGCCACCATCCGCCTGATCAACACCGGCGACGAGCGGGTGAAGGAGGCTGAACGGCGGATCAACGAGCTGGCGATAGCGGACGAGGGCCCACTGCGCGTGAGCAGCGTCTCACCGATCGTGGTCGAGGATGAGTACCGCAAGGCCACCGAGGAGGGGATGGCGCCCCTGATCGGACTCGCGCTGCTGCTAATCGCGGCGCTGATCCTGGTCTTCCTTCGCACGCTCTCGGATCTGCTGCTCACCCTGCTCGGGCTGCTGCTCTCACTGATCTGGGTGATCGGGGCGGAGGGCTGGCTCGGACCGAACGCGCTGGGGCTGATCGGGCCGCCGAGCTCGCTCACCGCGCTGGTGCCGATCATCGTGATCAGCCTCACCGTGGACTACGCGATCCAGGCCGTCTCGCACTACCGCGAGCAACGCGCCGAGGGCGAGCCGGTGCTGGCGGCGGTGCGGATGGGACTGCAACACGTCACCGTCCCACTGACCCTGGCCGCCGTCACGACGATCGCAAGCTTGCTGGTCAACCTGCTCTCCCCGATCGGCGTGATGGGCGACTTCGGCATCGTCGCGGGGCTGGGCGTGGGCATGAGCCTGATCGTGATGCTGACGCTGATTCCGGCGGGCCGCACGATCATCGACCGGCGGCGCGAGTCGCGCGGCACGTTGACGCAGCCTCGCCCGGTCGCGAACGCCTTGCCCGGTATCGGCCGGCTGGCGGAGCTGCTCGGTACGTCGGTTGCGCGCACGCCGGCGCCCTACTTCATCGTCGTGATTGCGGTGACGATCGGGCTCGGGTACGCGGCGACGGGACTCGAATCCGGATTCAACATCCGCGAGATCCTCCCCCGCGGCGGCGCCGTGCTCAAGGACATGCAAACCCTCGACGCAACCGTCGGCGGCTCGACGGAGATGGCGAGCGTGCTCGTCACCGCCGAAGCAACCGAGACCCGAACTCTGCTGAACCTGCACGATCTCAGGACCGCCTTCGACGACGAGACACGTCGCCCGTCGGCGGCCGCGGGGCCGATCCAGGTCTCCTACGAATTGCTCGTCAACGACTGGACCGAGGACAGCGGCGCGCCCGGCGACAACTACGACCCGGAGCTCGCGGCGCTCTTCGAGCAAGCCACCGCCGGGGTGCAACTCGACCCGGTTGTGATGCAGGAGTTCCTCGACAAGCTCGGGGCGCGGGATCCCACCCTCGCGCGCTCGCTCGTAAACGATCCGGAGGGCGTCGACGCGCTGCTGGTCCAGTTCCCGGCCTACTCCGGCGACCCCGCGGTCACGAGGGCGCTGCAGGAGGACATCGAGGCCCTCTGGTTCGGCGACGACGGCGCGGTGACGGCGACCTCGCTCGACATCGTTGCGGTCGCGGTCACCGACGAGATCACGGGCCGGCAGACCCAGGCGATCAGCACGACCATCGCGGTAGCCCTCGGGATCCTGGCCGTCTTCTTCTGGGTGACGCAGCGCCAGCCACTGCTGGCGGTGATCGCGGTAGGGCCGATCGTGCTCGTCCTGATCTGGGTGCTGGGCACGATGGCGCTGCTGGACATTCCCTACACCCTGGTCACCTCGATCATCACGGCGCTCTCCATCGGCATCGGCGTGGACTACACGATCCACCTGATCCATCGCTACCGCGAGGAGTTCACCCGCGTGCGCAACCCGGAGCAGGCGGCGATCCGGACACTCGCGACCACCGGTTCGGCACTGCTCGGCTCTGCGCTGACGACGGCGCTCGGGCTTGGAGTGCTGGTGGCCTCGCCGCTCCTTGCGTCGCAGCAGTTCGGCCTCACCGCGGCGATCACGATTGCCTACTCGCTGATCGTTTCCATCCTCGTGGTGCCGCCCGCCATGACAGTCTGGGGCGCGTACCAGAACATGCGGCTCCGCTCGATGGTGGACCGCATGACGGAGGAGCTCGACCTCGCGATCGAGGCGGTGCACCGGCGCCACGAGCAGGAGCCGGGCGCGCCGTAGCCGCGCATTCCCGGCAACGCACGAGCCGCCCGGCTACAGCGCTTCGTGGTGCGAGCCCTTACCCCACGGGCGTACACTTGGTGACAGCATTGTGGGCCTCGCCGTGGTCGTAGGCGCGGACTGGCGTGCACGATTTCCGTGTCGGCGGGCGGTTGTGATGAACGGACGGCGGCTCTTGATTTCCGGTCAGGCCACTCGACCGCACCCAGGAACCTTCGGACAAGGGTTGGAGTTGGCCCCGTGATGCAGCTCCGCAACCTGTCAAGAGAGTTGCGGGATGCGTACCGGGGCTCGGACGTCGCGCTTCGCGTGCGAGACTTTGGCGGCTGGAGCGACCGGGCGGCGCGCGACGCTGACTCCGCACGGTACGACCACACCCAGACGGTGAAGGACTACTACGACCTGAGCAGCGGGTTCATGGTCTGGGGCTGGAGCGAATCCCTGCACTTCGCGCCCCTCACGCCCCATGAGAGCCTCGAGGAAAGCCAGGTCCGGCACCAGCGGTTGATGATCTCCAAGCTCGAAATGCAGGAGGGCATGACGGCGATCGATGTCGGCTGCGGAGTCGGCGGCCCGATGCGCCGCGTCGCCCGTGAGGCCGGCGTGCACGTCGTCGGCATCAACATCAACGAGGTCCAGTTGGAAATGGCGCGAAGGCGCAACGCCGAGAGCGGGATCGGCCACCTGCTCGACTACAAGGCGTGCAGCTTCATGGATATGAGCGCCTTCGAAGACGACACGTTCGACTGCGGTTATGCCATCGAGTCGACATGCCATGCCCCGGACAAGCAAGGCGCGTTCGCGGAGATCTTCCGTGTGCTGAAGCCCGGAGCCCTGTTCTGGGGCCAGGAAATGTGCCTGACGGACACGTTCGATCCGAACGACCCCCGCCATCCGGCCATCAAGCAGGACCTCATGCACGGCATCGCGCTGAACGACATCGCGACGTTCGGGGAAGTGAACCGCGCGCTCGAAGCGGTGGGATTCGAGGTCATCGAAGGGCTGGACAGGGCGTCCGAACAAGGGCCGTCCATCCCCTGGTATCAACCGATGGAGCGCCGCACGGGCGCTGGGGGGGCCTTGCGCAGGCTGCCGTGGGGTCGCAAGGCGATGATCGCGGGCACGAGGCTGGCCGAGGTGGTGCGGCTGTTCCCGAAGGGCTCCGCGGAAGTCGTCCGCCTCCTCGATCGCACGGCGGACGCCTACGTCGCGGGCGGCAAGACGGGGATATTCACCCCGCTCTACTGCTTCCTCGCTCGTAAGCCCCTGTAGGCGCGATCGCCCTGGGGCGTGCGGGCCGCGACGCGGCCATCATCTTCTCGCGCGGCCGAACGCGAGGAGGCTCATCAGGCGGCCTCAAGGGCTCCGGCGGGTCAGACGGGGATTTCGCGCCGCCGCTCGGAGATGTGGAACTTCAGCTTCTTGCTCACCGAGAGCGACGGGAACGGGTCGATCTTGAGCTTGTAGTTCTTCGGCGCCACTTCGATCGTGAAGTGGTGGGCCAGCAGCAGCAGGTTGACGGCGAGCTGCAGCTCCATCCAGCGGTTGCCGAGGCAGGTGTGCGTGCCCAGCCCGAACGGAGCGTAGCCGGGACTGAGGTGCTCGTTGCGGTCGGGCAGATAGCGGTCGATGTCGAATGACCACGGGTCGGGGAACACGTCGCTCATGTAGTGCGCGGCTGCCTGGGCGATGAAGACTCGTGACCCCTCCGGGATCTCGTAGCCCTCGACCACGCACGCGTTCATCACGTTGCGCACCGACATCGGCACGATCGAGTACATCCGCATCGACTCCATGATGAAGCGGCGCGTGACGTCCACCGATTCCTCGGTGAAGTCCTCGCGCCCGGGATCGCCGCCATCGAAGAGGGCGTCGGCCTCCTCCCGGATCCTGGCGTAGAGGTCGGGCTGCGACGCCATCGCGTAGAGCGCGAAGCTCAGCCCATCGCCGAGGTAAACGCTGGCAATCAGCGGCGCCGAGAGGACGAAGCGCAGGTTCGACTCCGGGAGGAACGACGGGTCGCTCGAGTGCAGGCTGAGCAGGTCGTCCGCGAGA
Source organism: Dehalococcoidia bacterium (assembly GCA_965207415.1). GTDB lineage: Bacteria > Chloroflexota > Dehalococcoidia > UBA2979 > UBA2979 > VXMT01. The sequence continues at coordinate 520,977 of CBDBMD010000003.1, read as the reverse complement.
TCGCGAGGGCAGCCCGCCCGTTGGGCGGCCGTATGAACGCTCTGGACGCGCTCCAGCAGCACCTGGATGCTCTTTGCTCGGCGCCGCATTCCCGGGGTCTTGAGCATGAACTTGGGCATGACTCCCAAAACATGCGTGGACAGCGCCCGTGTCTTGTACTTGACCAGATCGTCCAGGACATCCTGCGAATCAACGCTGATCATCAGGGGCGAGATCTGGGCGTTGATCAGCTGTCGGCACATGGCCACCGCGGGGGTAGTGTCTCCGACCTCCCAGGTCGCCATGTGTGACCGGGTGTGGTTGTAGAGATCCTCCAGTTGCCCTTCCAGCCTCGCGCGCGAGTAGCCCGGCGCCATCGCCTTGCGGAACCGGAAGTGATCGGCGCCGTCCAGCGCGGGCAGAATCCCGGATGCGCCATACACCTTCTCGAAGTCCTGGAGATAGTCCCGGGCCCTCAAGTACGTGCGCCCCTGCCGATGCGCCCAGTAGTTCGTCTCGGGCCCGGCCATGATGAGCATGGGCTTCTGGAACGGCGGGTTGATCCGGTACACGGGCCCGTACTGTTCCGCAAGATCCGCGAACAGCGCGGGCAGGTTGCCGTCGCGGAGATGCCGGTGGAGCGCGAACTTGCGCAGCGGGACCGTGGGAATCGACTTCGTGAGGCCGGCACGCCCGATCAACGGGACGTTCATGTTCTGGGTGACCGCCTCGGCGATGGCCCGCGCGATCAGGTCCATCCGGCAGACAAGCTCGATGCGCTCCTCCAACTCTTCATCAAGTTGGAAGATGAAGCGAAATACATCGCACGTATCAATGAGAGCGATAATGATGATATCCCGGGGCGCGGGAATCTCGTCGCTGAAGATGACCTTGCTGATCCGAGTCCTGACAAACTCAACCGCAGTGCCCTCCTGGGAGCCGTCTGCTCTGCCGATCACGTCCGATCGCCAGATCCCACGACCCAGTGTCCAGAAGTCGCCCTCGTGGTGTTCCAGGACGTCCAGCTCAACAAGACGGTCCAGAGACAGGTCGATGATCGACTCGGCGCGGGGAGCGAACCGCTCGATCCAGTACTGAGCGTTCCGCTGGACCGGGTCGTCAGCAATCTCCCTGAGGATGGGGTCGAGCACGGGATCCCCTGTTTCCGTGCTGTCCAGAAGGATCAGGGAATCCATGTCCGTGTCAATGCGCGAAATCAGGGACAGTTCGGCGAGCGCAGCTCCGGCGACGGCGCAGTTCAAACTCCAGCCGGGTACCTGGTGGAAGTAGCCGCTCTCTTCGTTGAGCAGCATCAAGACGAGCTCTTCGGGGAGAGTCAACGTTTGGGTTGCGACACTTTCGGTAGAGAGAGTCATCGTTCTTCCTCCCCGCCAGCCCCTCGAATAGTGTAGGTCAGGCGGTGACGCCCCGCAAGGCGATGCCTGCCAGGTGGCCGACGCGTCATGCGACCAGCAGGACGTTCGCGTATTCTGGGTCCGCACAGCAGCACACGATGGCGGGACAGCGAGCAATGGCAAGCGGCAAGATCGGCGCAAGGCCAAGGCGAATCGCCATTGTCGGCGGGGGCATTTCCGGCCTCGCGGCCGCCTGGGCGCTGCACCATCACCCGGACCGCTTTGACTTCCGGTTGTTCGAGGCTCGAGACCAGATCGGCGGGAATGCGATCACTGCCGATATGCCGCAGAGTGACGGCAATTCGATCCCGTTCGACATTTCGGTCACCGCCTGTATCCCGTCCGTATACGATCATATTGTGTTGCTGATGGAGCAGTTCGGCATCGAACTGATCGAGACGCGCTTCAACTACAGCGTAAAGTATGGTGGCGGGCTGTATGCTCACGATTTCGACTCCGAGATCAGGGAAGAGCTGCAAGAAGAGATTGCAAAGTTCCAGCGGCTGTTGAGGCGGCTACACTGGTTTGGAGCACTCACCCGATCTCAGTCGAAGCTTCTCAACGCCATCAATCCGTTCAACTATATCAGCATGGGAACGGTCTTGAACCTTGGTGGGTTCTCGGGCGACTTCCGCTACAAGATACTGAAGCCGATGTTTGTCAACTTCCTGATGGCGACGAACGTGTTCGATATGCCCGCGGCGCTGTTCACAAGATACCTCGAGTTCTTCGATATCGAGACCGCCACCCCGATGCGGACGTGGGACCAGGGCACGCGGCGCATCTACGAGAACCTGTCGGCCGGCTTCCGCGACAAGATCTACCTCAGCCGGCCCGTCAGCAAGGTGTATCGCCGCTCCTCCGGGGTCGTCGTCGAGGACGAGGATGGCGCGCGTGAGGCGTTCGACGATGTCATCTTCGCGTGTAACGCGAACCAGACGCTGATGATACTCAACAAGCCCACGCTGCTGGAGCGCCAGCTCCTCTCCTCGATCCGTTACGACAGCGAGCTCCACAACCACGCGATCGTCCACTCCGACTCCTCGGTGCTGCCGGACAACGAGGTGAAGCCACTCGCGACGCGGAGCAATCACATCGAGCAGTACGGCTCGAGGCCGGACAACTACGAGATCACCTACATCATGCACAACCAGCAGCCGTGGGCGAACGAGTCCGACAAGCCCTGCCTGGTGACCTACAACCCGATCAGCGCCATCGACGAGCGCAAGATCGTCGAGCGGCGGTGGTTCCAGCACATCGTCCACGACGTGCGCCACGTTGCGCTGACCGTGAACCTCTTCCGCTTCATCCAGGGCACGAGACGAACCTGGCACTGTGGCGCCCACACGCTGATCAATAGCCAGGAGACCTGCTTCGTCACGGGCCTCGCCGCGGCGAGGCAGCTCGGTGCGGACTACCCCTTCGAGGATCCCGCGGCCAGGCAGTCGTTCAACTACTACGGCAGCATCCTCTACGGCTCGCGATTCCGGAAGGCGTAGCGCGCGCCACTCCGGCTCGCCCTCGCAGCGGAGGTCCGGCGCAGGCTGCAGCGCGCGGCTGTCGAGGGTGCGAGGAGCGGGTGGCTTTCGTATCCTAGATCCGTACCGTGATTGGCGAGCAGACCGTCGACCCGGTATTCGGCGTGAAGGAGGGGCGAACGATGCCAATCCAACACGGGGAGCCCGCGATCGCCTCGCTGCCTCCATTCCCCGAGGGCTGGTACTTCATCACGAGCCGGAAGGCCCTGCTGAAGGCGGGGCTCATCCAGAAGACCTGGATGGGCGAAAGGATCGTCGCCTGGAGTGACGAGGATGGGCGCGCCTGCGTCGCAGAGGCGTTCTGCCCGCATCTAGGCTCCGACCTGGGTCCCGACGCAGGGGGACGCATCTGCGCGGGCCGCCTCGTCTGCCCCTTCCACGGTTTCGAGTTCGATACGACCGGCCAGTGCGTCGACACTCCATACGCGCCCCCACCGCGGTCCGCGCGGTTGCGGGTCTTCGAGACTCGGGAGATCGCCGGCCTGATCTTTGGCTGGTGGGGGATCGGGGGCCGCGAGCCGCAATGGAGCCTGCCCGAGGAGACGCCCGACCAGACCGGCTGGAGCGATGTGTACGTCCAGACGATGCGCTTCCCCGGGCACCCCCAGGAGACGGCGGAAAACTCCGTGGACCTCGCCCACCTGCGCTTCATCCACGGCTACCACAGCGTCAACCGCGTCGAACCGGCCTCGATGGACGGGCACCACATGGTGAGCCGCTTCGAATTCACGAGTCGCCGGAAGGTCGCCAGGGTCGCGACCCTCACCTTCGAGCTCTCCGCCGACACCGACATCTACGGGCTGGGCTATTCGTTCGTGAAGATCCGCGAGCACACCATCGGCATGGATCTGCGGATGTGGATCATGGCGACGCCCGTCGACGGCACGCTGATCGACCTGTCGCTGGCCTCGCAGGTGCGCGAGATACGCAAGCCCAAGCGGCTGTTCGTCGGCCTCGGGTTCCTCCCGCGCAGGCTGCGCGCCCCGCTCATGAACCGGTTCATGGCGTCGCGGCAACGCCAGGATGTCCTGGACGATATCGTGATCTGGAGCCGCAAGAAGTTCGTGTCGCCCCCGCGCCTCAACCGCTCCGACGGCGAGATCATGGCCTATCGGGCGTACTGCGCCCAGTTCTATCCCGACCCCGCCGCTGACGAGCACTCCGCTGCAACGCACCTCGCGCCACCCCAGGAGGTCCCGAGGGCCACGGCTGCCTCGCTGCGCGACTAGCCGGACGCCTCCAGCAGCGCCCGCTTCGGCGGCGGCTCGCGCGAGGCGAGGATCGCGACGGCGCCGCTGAGGTACGCGACGACGAACGCCGCGAACACGCCCTCGTACGATCCGACCGCGTCGAAGTAGAGCCCGCCGAGCACCGGCCCCAGTGCACCGAAGGCGATCGTGAACGGCGCCGCGACGCCTCGCACCGCCCCGATGTGGACGCGACCGAAGTACTTCGCCCAGATGAACTCGCTGAGTGGCACCGTCCCGCCGAATCCGAAACCCCAGCAGAAGAACCCGAGGAACATCAGCGGCAGCGCGCCCAGCTGCGCCGCGACCAGCATGGTTACCACGCCCGTCGCCGAGATCGACAGCGCCGTCGCCCCGAGGTTGCGGACGTGCACCCGCTGCAGGCAGTAGCCCCACACGAACTTCGAGCAGAGGTTCGCGCCGCCGTTGACGGCAATCGCGAGTGCCGCCTCGGTGCGCGTGAAGCCGTTATCCGTCATGAACGGAATGGCGTGCACCAGCACCGCCGTGAGCGCCAGGGTGTTCAGGCCGTAGCCGACGATCAGCAGCCAGATCGCGGGCGTGCGGAGCGCCTCGCCGCGCGTGTAGGAGTTCGCGGCGTCGCGCTCCTGCGCCTCGGCTGCGATGCGGTCGACGCCCACCTTCGAGCCGGGCTCGAGGCCGTCCGGCAGCAGTCCATAGTCCTCCGGGCGCCTGCGCATCACGAGCGCGACCGGCACGACGATCACGAAGATGACCAGCGCGAGGATCGCGTAGGCCTCGCGCCACCCGGCCGAGTCGACGATGTAGGTCATCGTCAGCGGCATGATTAGCCCCGAGAGGGAGATGCCCGACGAGCCGAGCGCGATTGCCCAGCCTCGCCGCACGACGAACCACTTCGAGAGCGTCGCGTTGACGACCAGCGGCCCGACCATCGAGAAGCCGGCGCCGCCGACGATCATCGAGAGCGCAATGAACTGCCACAGCTCCTCGACGCGTGACATGGCAAAGAGCGCGACCGCATACACACAGGCGCCGACGAGCATCAGCGGCCGCGCGCCGTAGCGATCGATGAACGGCCCGATCACGAAACCGGCGATGCCGGCAAGCAGAAAGGCGGCTGAGCCGCCGAAGGCGTACTCGGCCACGGTCCAGCCGAGATCCTCGGTCATCGGGCGGAGGAAGACTCCGGCGATGGCCCCACCGGCGCCCATCGCCGCGAACTGCGCGACGACCGCCCCGGCGACGATGTACCAGCCCCAGAAGACGCGGCGCGGCCTCGCGGCGGGCAGCGCCCTCGAGCGCGGCTCGTCTTCGTCCACGGGCGCGGCGGGCTCGCGACTCATGGCGGGAGCATAGCGCCGGCGTCGCGCGCCACGATCGACTGCGACGAGCGGCCCCTGCGGGAGTCGCCGGCTACGCCAGTGGCTCCTCGTAGATCAGCTCACCACGATGGAGGCGGGAGGCGGTGTCGTACGTCTGCTCGGCGGCGCGCACCGTCGGCGAGTGCGCGGTCAGGAAGCGGGCCGCGCCGATCAGCACATGCCCGCCCTCGGGACGTTCGCCGAAGTGCTCGGCGAGGCGCACCGCCGCCTCGAAGATCTGGAACTCGTGGAACCCCGCGTCCTCGCGCAGCAACGCCGTCCCGAGGCCCGCTACCAGCTCGTCGCGTCGACCGGCGGCGAGCAGGTCCGCGGCGTGGCCCGCGGTCTCGTCGACGTACTGCTGCCGGTCGAAGCCGGCGAGTAACGCGTCGAGGCCGGCTCCGTCGCCGTTGCCGAACGCGGCCAGCGCCGGGATCGGCTGCTTGGGCACGTTCAGGAAGCGGTCGAGGTAGACGGCCGCCGCGCCGTGCAGGATGCCGCGCGCGAGCTCCCGCGAGGGCGATCGCTTCGTCGCCTGGAATGCGGCGTGGGCGTACGTGAACGTGTGGTGGACGGTGTCCCAGTCGCCAAACTCGTTGGCCACGTGGAAGTGCACCGCCCTCCGCGCCGCCGCGTACGCGACGGTCGCCGCCAGCTCCACGAGTGGCGCGCCGGCGCGCGCCGCCTCGACCAGCCCGTGCAGCGAGACCCGCGGATCGTCATCGAGGATCGACTCGGCGAGGGCCTGGTGCCCGTCCCAGCCCTCGTTCCGCTCGCCACCCTCGGCCAGCGCGCCGTCGAGGGCCGTGTCTGCCTCGGCGATCAACCCGGGCAGGTCGACCGGATGCTGCCAGCTTGCAGCCTCCTCCATACGCTCGGCGCTCGCGATCAGCGGGATGATGCTCGGCAGGATCGCCTCGGCGTGCCTCCAGCCGACGTGGTCGACGAGTTCGAACGCCTTGTTAGCGAAGTCGAGCGTGTGGCCGACGTCCATGAACACGTGGTCGGTGCTGGCCGCGAACACCATGTCGGCCGTCTGCACGGGCGTCAGGCCAACCGCGACCGCCGTGCGCAGCGTCCGCTCGGCCGGGTTCTGCGAGCGCGTCTCCATGAAGCGCCGGAACCACGCGCGAAACACCTCGGGGCGTCGCTCCGAGCTGTCGAGTGCGTCGAGGTCGAAGTCGGGCGGTTGGCCGGCGGTCGCGCGCGCGACGTGCACGAGGCCCTGGTAGAGCGCCCGCGGGCGGTCCTCCTCGGCGAGCACGGGCAGCGTGTTCGCCATCGTCGTGAGGATCGACAGGCCGCTGCTCCACCCGCTCGCGCGGTTCCGCGTGCCGAACAGTGCGGCGCGCTCGAGCAACGGGCCGGTCGCGCCGAGTTCGTGGAGGCCGATCACGGCCTTGGCGAGCACGAGCCGGAGGTTCTGCTCCAGGCCCTCGTCCAGCTTGCGCAGCCAGTGCGTCTTGCGGTCCGACTCGCGCGGCACGGGGTCGACCCAGACCGCGCCGTCGCGCACCTCGACGGCAAACGAGGTCACGTCGTCGGCGAAGGGGTCGAACGTGGAGCCGCCGGCGAGGTCGAATCGCGCGTGGTGCCAGTGGCAGGTCAGGATGCCGTCGCGGATGGTGCCCTGGCTGAGCGGGAAGCCCATATGCGGGCAGCGGTTGTCGAGTGCGTACACCTCGCCGTCCACGACGAAGACGACGATCGTGCGTCCGGCGGCCGACACGACGCGGGGCGCGCCACCCTCGAGGTCGGCGAGCGGTCCCACGAGGACCTTCGCGCCGCTGCTCTCGTTACCGGCCTCGGTGGTTGTCATGGCTCACCCCACGATCGCGGAGGGCGATCGAGTCAATCGAGTATAGAACCCGGAGAACCGCGCGAGGATCGCGCGGGACGACCCGATCGGCGGCGGAGACGCCGCGGAGGTCGAGTTGGCGGTGGCGCTCTAGGTCGGTACGGATGCAGATGCGAGAGTCCGCCTCAAGGCCTATCAATCCAACAGGGGGTTCACCCCTCGGACATTGATCCCGTGATCGAAGACCAAGTCGCCTCCTGTCATACCGGACATCACGAGGAGGCCCGTTCCAACGGCGACTACCACCAGGAACGGGACGGACCCTCCGCAATCCGATCCTCGGCGACGTGACATGAACCGCCAGATGGTAGCGGCCATGAAGAGCGCGGTGACGCCGAAGCTCCACCATTGGTGCTGTTCGATGACCCCATGAAGATCCGTCCCCTCGTACGGGAAGTGAGAGACGAGCCCGGAGACCGTCGCGGCGAGGGCGCCGACAGTTCCGACCACGAGCAGCAACCAGGTGGTCTGGAGCATCCCGGATCCGGGTCGCAGGACCACGTAAGCCGTCAGAGGTGCCAGCAGTACAAGCAGGGCGATGGGAAAGTGGACGATGATCGAGTGGAGGTCTTCGATCGTATCGGCAATGAGCGTTTCCATCTTCGTCCTGGCACTAATGTTCCTGCCTGCAGATTCCGGTACCTCGCAGATCGCCACGTAACCGGGGAGACTTCTGCTTCCGCCGGGACCCTAGCGGATGGAACATAAAGATTCCGTAAAGGGGGCTCTCGGCCCTGGTGCTCGCCCGATCGGCGTCCCGACCGAGCGCAGCCGCCACCGTCGGCGGCCATCTGGTCGCTGCTTCGCCGGAGTGCTGCCGGCGACGGGAGTAAGGATGATCCGACTCAGGTCGTCCTGACAGGCCGAGCTGGCTGCCGGGGGAGGAATCGAACCTCCATCAAGGGATCCAAAGTCCCCTGTGCTACCGTTACACCACCCGGCAGCGGCGACGATCCAGTCTAGGCAAACGACCCCGGCGACGATAGCCTGATTGGGGAGGGGCACACCCGCTCCACCCTGCGCGAGAGGGCCTCGCGATGACCGGGCTGCGGGCCGATACTCAGCACCGCCTGGATGAGCTTGCGTCGAAGTTCGATGAGCTCGCGGGGCACTCGCTCGGTTATCCGACCAACCAGCACTTCGATTACTCGGCGCTGCTGCCGTTTCTTCGTTACTGCCTGAACAACGTCGGCGACCCCTTCCACGACAGCCACTACTCGACCAACACCCACGATCTCGAGCGTGAGGTGATTCGGCGCTTCGCGAGTCTGCTGCGCATGCCGGACGACGAGGTCTGGGGCTACGTCACCAACGGCGGCACCGAGGGGAACATGTACGGCCTGTTCCTCGGACGCGAACTGTACCCGGGCGGGATCGTCTACTTCTCCGAGGACACGCACTACAGCGTGCTGAAGATCACGCGCGTGCTGAAGACGCGCAACATCATGATCAAGAGCCAGCCCAACGGCGAGATCGACTACGACGACCTCTACGAGACGATCCGCATCAACCGCGACGTCCCCGTGATCTTCATGGCCAACATCGGGACGACGATGAAGGGCGCCGTGGACGACATGGGGCGCGTTCGCCAGATCCTCGACGACCTCGCGATCACGCGCCGCTACGTTCACGGCGACGCCGCGCTCAGCGGCATGATCCTCCCGTTCGTCGACGACCCGCAGCCCCATACCTTCGCCGATGGGTTCGACAGCCTCTCGATCAGCGGGCACAAGCTGATCGGCGCACCCATCCCGTGCGGAGTCGCCCTGACGAGGAAGGCACACGTGGCCCGTATCGCACGCTCCATCGAGTACGTCGGGGTGATGGACACGACGCTCACCGGTTCGCGCAACGGGCTGACGCCGCTGATGCTGTGGGCCGCCTGGGAACACCACGGCCTCGAGGGCTTCCGCGAGCTGGTCGAGGGGATGCTCGCCGTCGCGGCCTACGCCGTCGATCAGTTCAACAGCCTCGGTATCCCTGCCTGGCGGCACAGGAACTCGGCGACGGTGGTGATACCGCGGCCGCCCCCGGACATCGTGGCCAAGTGGCAGCTCGCGCCCTACCAGGACATCGCGCACATCATCACGATGCCGCACGTGACCCGCGAACTCGTCGACCAGGTTGCCGAGGACTGCCTGCGGGCCGGCCTCGTGCAGCAGTCCGCGTGAGCCCCGACATGACGACCGCACCGGGGGAAGACTCCATCAGACGCATCATCGTCAGCACGAAGAACGAGGTTGGCGTGATCGCCGGTATCACGGCGGCGCTGGCCGAAGGCGGCGTCAACATCCAGTCGCTCGACACCGAGGGCGTCGGCGATCACGGGATGGTCATCATCACCACCGACGACGACGACCGCGCGCTGCTCGCACTCTCCCGCGCCGGCTACCGGGCTGTCGCCGACGATGCGCTGATCGTGCGGCTGCGCGACGAACCGGGCGCGCTCGCGCAGCTCTCGGCACGGTTCCGCGACGCCGGGGTGAACATCCAGAGCATGCACATTCTGAACCGCCACGGCGGGCACGCGACGATCGCGCTGAGCGCCGACGATCTGCAACGTGCAACAGCGCTCGTCGACGACAGTACCGTGATCTAAACCGGCCGGGCTCCGGCGAAGGCACGGACCTTCCGGCCGCCGGCGCGCCCTCAGTCTGTCGAGGGCGAAAGTTGGCCGTGGACGTACACGGCGCGGGTCGGGAAGGCGAACTCGATACCCGCCTCGCGGAAGCGGCGCAGCAGCTCCAGGCTGATCGCCTGCTGGGTGTCCATGTAGACGCCGTAGTCCGCCGTCAGCAGGTGGTAGACCACCTCGAACTCCAGCGCCGACTCGCCGAAGCCGCGGAGGTGCGCGCGGTCGAAGCGCGCCGACCCCTGCTGCTCGATCGTCTCCCGGACCATCCCCGGGATCGCCTCGACCTGTTCGAGGGCGGTGTCGTACGTGACGCCGAGGGAGATGACCACCCGGCGCTCACCTATCCGCTCGTAGTTGCGGATGCGCGAGTTCAGCAGGTCGCTGTTGCCGAGCACGAGCTGCTCGCCGCTCAGGCTGCGCAGGTGCGTGGTCTTGAGTCCGATCCGCTCGACCTCCCCCGACATGTCCCCCACGGCGATGAAGTCACCGACGGCGAACGGCCGGTCCAGCACGATCGCGAGCGAGGCGAACAGGTCGCCGAGGATGCTCTGCGCCGCGAGCGCGATCGCGATGCCGCCGATCCCGAGTGCCGCGATCAACGCCGTCACCTCCACGCCGAGGTTGTCGAGCGCGAGGATCAGCAGCACCGACCAGAGCGCGAGCGTGCCGATGTAGCGTCCCGCGTCGGTCACTCCCGGCGCGGCGAAGTCGGGGTCGTGCTCGCGCTGCCAGCGGGCGGCGAAGGTGATCGCCGCGCTGCCCCAGAGCCCCGCCTGCGCAAGCAACGCGATCACGGTGACGACCTGGACGACCCGTCCGACCTCCTCGGGCAGCGAGAGGGCAGTCGAGCCGGCCGCGAGCGCGACGACCAGCAGCACGACCTCGTGGGTGCGTCGCTCGATCGCGGCGGCAAGGCCGCGCAGCGTCGTCGCCGCGCCGACCTGCGGCCCGCGCTCGGTGAAGCGCACGAACACCCAGCGCAGCAACAGCATGCCGACGAAGACGCCGGCCGCGATCAGCGCCGCGGCAATCCAGTCCTCACCGCTGTTGTCCCGGAGGGCGTCGAAGTCCATGCGGCGATCCTACGGGATGATCAGCGTCTCGCCGACACGGATCGAGTCGGCATCGGTGATCTGGTTGACCCGCAGGATCTCCTCGACGGTGGTACCCCAGCGGTGGGCGAGGCTCCAGAGGTTGTCGCCCGGCGCGATCGTGTAGCTGGCGGGAAGCGTCGGCGCTGGCGTCGTGGCCGTCGTGCCGCCGCCGGTGGGGACGGCGATCTCCAGACCGACCCAGATGTGGCTCGGGTCCGTGATGCCGTTGAGGCGGACGATCTCCTCGACGCTGGTCCCCCAGCGCTCCGCAAGCTCCGAAAGCGTGTCACCCGGCGCGATCGTGTAGCTGTCGGGCAGCGTCGGGGCAGGCGCCGCGGTCGTCGGGCTGCCGCCGCCGGGGATCACGATCTGCTGGCCGACCCAGACGTGGCTCGGGTCGGCGATGCCGTTGAGACGCACGATCTCCTCGACCGTCGTGCCCCAGCGCTCCGCCAGCGCGGACAGCGTGTCGCCCGGCTCGATTGTGTGGCTGCCGCCGCCCGATCGCCACGAGGCGACGTGTGCGCCCCGGCTCGAGGGGAGCGGCACCGCGAGCCGTTGACCGATCTGGATGCGGTTCGCGTCCGTAATCGCATTGGCAGCCATGAGCTCTCCCAGGTCGATGCCCCAGCCGTCTGCGAGGACGCTCAGCGCGTCGCCGGGCCGCACGACGTAGCTCGGCAGCCGCGGCGGCGTGTCACGCAGCAGCCGCAGGACGCCCGCCGCGACCTCGCCGACGCGCCAGACGGAGACCGACTCCGCGAGCAGCGCGAACGACTCGTCGAGGAAGTCCGGCCAGCCATCGTTACTGCCGACGGTGCCGTCGCCGATCGGATGGATCGGGAGCCCGAACTCGCTCAACTGCGGCACCGCGGCGCCGAGGATGAAGCCCGGCGTGATGCCCTCGACGCTGCCGGGGTCGTAGCCCTCGTCCCGGAACCGAGCGAGGTTGGCCGGGTCGCGGAACTGGTTCCAGTAGACCTGCGGGGCGATCTCGTTGGCGAAGCTGGAGAACTCAGTCAGCGGGATGCGCCCGATCTCCCAGGGCCGGGGATCGATCGAGAGCGACAGCCACGCGTCGGGATGGCGGGCGCGCAGCAGCTCGCCGATCTGAAGCGCGCCGCGCGGCGTGCCTTCCCAGAACCCGCCGTGCGCCTCGAGGTCGATGAACAGGCTGCGCGCCCCGGCGCTCAGCACGTCGGCGGACATCTCCGCCTCCGCTCTCGGGTCGAGGCCGTGGGTGTTGTACCAGGCGTGGAACGGCACGCCGCCGTCCTCGAAGAACGCGGCCAGCTTCGAGACCTGCTCGGGCCCGCTCACCGCATCCGGCGAGGTATCGAAGTCGGACATCCAATCGGCGCCATCGTGCGTCTTGACGACGACGCCGAGGTCGTGCGCCGCGAGGAGCGCGCGGATCTCTTCCGGACTGCCGTCGGAGTCGAAGCTCCAGACCCACGCGAAGTGCGTCAGCTCGCCGTCGAGCGCGGGGTTGTTGACGAGTCCGGGCGCCGGCGGCGGCTCAGCTACTGACGGCGCGGCCGTGCTCCGGGCGAGGACGCGCGAGGGCGCAAGCACGAGCGCTGCGGCGCTTCCGGCGAAGGTGGTCAGGAAGTGCCGCCTGGGGAGACGGCGACGCGGGTGCACGGGGCCTGTGTCCTCCGGTGCTTCTCCCCCCGCCATAGTCATGATCGCACAGACCGCTGCAGCCGACACGTCGCGCCCTCACCGAGGGTGCGCAGCCGCTAGAATGAGGCGCGATGGCGTCTCTACCGGCATTCTCGCTGCACGACCAGTCCGCCGCGGAGCGGAGCTTCCCGAGCGGCCGCCCGGCGCTGCTCGCCTTCGTCAAGGAGGACTGCCCGACCTGCCGCACCTCGATGCCGCTGATCGAGGGCGCGCACCGCGCCTTCGGCGAAGGCGTCGACGTCTGGGCGGTCGGGCAGGAGGCCGAGGGCAACGCGGCGCTCGTCGAGCGCTACGGCCTCACCCTGCCGCTGCTCGACGACTCCGAGCTCGGCGTCTCGTTCCGCTACGACCTCGACACGGTGCCGACGGTGCTGCTCGCCGGCGCGGACGGCGAGGAACTCCGGCGCTTCGTCGGGTTCGGCCGCGACGACTGGCACTCGCTGTACGCGCAGCTCGGCGAACTGAGCGGCGCGGCGGCCCCTGCCGTCGAGTGGGGTGACTACCCCGAGAGCGAGCCGGGCTGCGGCGCGCGCAACGTCGAGCCGGGCATCGCCGAGCGACTGACCGCGCTCGCCGAGGGCAGCCCGCTGCTCGCGAGGCGCATCGAGATTGGCTCGGCCGACGATCCCGACGAGTTCATGTTCGACCAGGGCTTCAGCGACGGCCTGCCCGTGGTCGCGCCGACGCCGGAGCGCGTGCTGCGCATGCTCGGCGGCACGCGCCGCGACGCGCAGGACGTGGTGGCGATCGTGCCGCCGAACATGGCGCCCGCGACCGTCGAGAAGGTCGCGATCAACGCCGTCCTCGCCGGGTGCCGCCCCGAGTACCTGCCCGTCGTGATGGCGAGCCTCGAGGCGGCCTGCACGGATACGTTCAACGCGCACGGTGTGTGGGCGACGACGATGGGCGCCTCTCCGGCGATGATCGTGAACGGACCGATCCGCGACCGCATCGGCATGAACTCCGGCCTCGGGGCGCTCGGGCAGGGCAACCGCGCGAACGCGACGATCGGGCGCGCGCTGCGGCTGGTGCTGCGCAACGTCGGGGGTGCGAAGCCGGGCGGGACGGAGCGCTCGACGCTGGGATCGCCGGCGAAGTTCACGTTCACGTTCGCCGAGTGGGAGGAGCGCAGCCCCTGGGCGCCGCTCCACGTCGATCGCGGCTATGCCGCCGAGCAGAGCGTCGTCACGCTCTTCCCCGCAGTCCCCGGGCCGCTGATCAGCATGGACCAGACCTCGCGCAGCGCGGAGCCGCTCGCGGGGAGCCTCGCGATGTCGTTGCAGGCGATGATGCATCCGAAGTCCGGAGGCCGCGACACGCTGCTGGTGGTCACGCCGGAGCATGTTGATACGCTATGGCGCGACGGCTGGACGAAGCAGCGACTGGCCGAGCGGCTCTGGGAGCTGACGCACCGGCCGCTGCGCGAGCTGATCGCGGACGAGCGCAGCGGTGTCGGACGGCCCCTCGAGGAGTTCGGACCGGACGGCCCAACCGAGGAGCAGCTGGACGAGCTGATCCCGAAGTTCGACTCCCCCCAGCGCCTGCACATCGTCGTTGCGGGCAGCGAGGCCGGGAAGATCACCGCGATCTTCCCCGGCTGGGGCAGTCTCGTAGAGAGCAGGGTGATCGAGGACGTCGTCTGAGCGGAGGCGCAGACGGCGCGCAGGACAGGGAGGCCGCATGACCACGATTCTGGACCCCACGGACGAGCGTGAGCCCGTCGGGCGGCAGCGCTCGCGACGCCCGGAGCAGATCTCCGGCACCGTCGGCCTGCTCGACATCAGCAAGCCTCGGGGCAACGTCCTGCTGGACCGCCTCGAGGAGCTGCTCAGCGAGCGGTTGCCGGAGGTGGAGGTGCGGCGCTACATGAAGCCGACCTTCACGAAGCCGGCGCCGGACGAGCTGCGGCGCAAGATGGCAGGGGAGGTGGACTTCGTCATCGAAGGACTTGCCGACTGAGGGTCGTGTACGACGTGCAGTGTGCACGACACGGTCTGGTTCGAGATTCAGGGCAAGCCCTCGGTGATGATCGCCTCGACTGAGTTCGTCAACGCCGCGGAGGCGCAGGCGCAGTCGCTCGGCCTCCCCGACCTCTCACGCGTCTTCGTCCCGCATCCGATCCAGGATGCGAACGACGAGGAGATGCGCGCGAAGGCGGACGAGGCGCTCGATCAGTTGATCGCCGCACTGGTCGACTGAGCGCCGCGAGGCGCCGGTCCGGCGGACGCGAGTAGGCGGGGCCGCGCGTATAGTGGCGCGGGCATGACCCCTCCGCCGGAGGGGCGGAGGAGGATAACGTGCGGCTCGATCTGTTCTACGAGTTCTGTCAGGGCGCCGGCTATCCGATCCCGCACGGGGCGGACCGCCAGCTGTTCGAGGAGATCCTCGAGCAGGCCGAGGTCGCCGACGGGGCGGGCTTCGATGTCTTCTGGTCGGTGGAGCACCACGGCTCCGTCGAGGTCACGCACATGCCCGCGCCGGAGCAGTTCCTGACCGCCGTCGCGATGCGCACGAAGCAGCTGCGCGTCGGCCACTCCGTCGTGCTCACGCACCCGCTCTTCAATCACCCGGTGCGCGTGGCCGAGCGTGCCTCCGTGCTCGACAACCTGAGCGGCGGGCGCCTCGAGATGGGGTTCGGCCGATCGACGCCGCGTGAGTGGGCGATCTTCCACATCGATGGCGACGAGACGCGGCCCGTCCTCGACGAGATCCTGCACTTGATGCCGCAGATCTGGACGCAGGACAGCTTCCAGTACGACGGCGAGTACTTCCAGGTCGCTCCGATCACGATGGTGCCCCGGATGCTGCAGAAGCCGCACCCGCGGATGTGGATCGCCGCCGGCAGCGACGAGTCGCTGCGGATGGCCGGGAACCTCGGGGTCGGCGTGCTCAGCCTGACCCTGCTTCGCCCCTTCTCGGAGCTCGAGAACACGCTCAAGATCTACCGCGAGGCGCAGAAGGTGCAGAACCCGGTCGCACCGGACCTGGTCAACAACCAGGCCGGCGCCTTCACCTTCGTCTACTGCGCGCCCACGCTCGACGAGGCGATCAACGACGGCGCCTCGGAAGCCGCGGCCTGGTACATGAGCAAGGTCTACGCGCTCTACGGCTCGATCCCCGTGCGCGAGGGCGAGGCCGGCTACCACTTCGCCCGCGACCGCGCCGCGCAGATCGAGGCAATCGAGAAGTCGGGCGACTCCCCCGGCCGCCAGGTCATGCTCAAGCTCCTCGACGACGTGCCTGTTTCCCGCCTCGAGTTCTACGAGGCGATGAACGCCGAGAACCAGATCGTCGTCGGCACGCCGGACGAGGTGATCCGCAAGCTCGAGGACTACGAGGGCATCGGGCTGGACCGCATGATGTGCATGGTCATGGGTGGCCCGGACCTGCCGCAGGAGAAGATCCTGCAGTCCCTCAAGCTGATGGGCGAGACCGTGATCCCGCACTTCCACGACCGCTCGCCCGATCCGAAGCCGCCGATCGAGTAGACGCACCTCGGGGCAACCGAAGGGAGCGCGCAGCGATGTCCTTCGTACGCGAGCGGATGAGCATGGCTGGCCGTGTCGCCGTCGTGACCGGCGGCGGGCAGGGCGTCGGTCGCGCGATCGCGCTCGGCATGGCGGACGCCGGTGCGCGCGTCGTGATCGGCGAGATCAACGAGGAGACCGGCCCGCGCACCGCCGCGGAGATCGAGGAACTCGGCGGCGAAGCGCTCTGGCTCCTCACCGACGTGCGCAAGCAGGAAGACATCATCGCGCTGGTCGCGGCCGCGCAGGAGCACTTCGGCCGGATCGACTCGATGTTCAACAACGCCGGCGGCAACTTCCAGCTGCCCGCAATCGACATGTCCCCCAACGGGTTCGATGCGATCGTGCGGATGAACCTGAAATCGATGTTCCTCGGCAGCCAGGCGGCGGCTCGCACGATGCTGTCCGAGGGCCACGGCGGCAGCATCGTGAGCACGTCCTCGGTGGCCGGGCTGCGCTCGGGCGGCAACCAGACCGCCGTCTACGCGGCCTCCAAGGCGGGCATCATGGGCATGACGCGCGCCCTCGCGGCCGAGTGGGGCGAGCACGGCATCCGCGTCAACTCGGTCGCGCCCGGCGCGGTCGACACGGCCGGACGGACACGCAACATGCACGGCGACCCGTGGGACCGTTCGGCGGGCAACCCGCTGGGCCGGATCGCCCAGCCCGAGGACATCGCCGGAGCGGCGGTCTTCCTCGCCTCGGATCTGGCGGGGCACATCACCGGCCAGGTGCTCGCCGTCGATGGCGGCGCCAGCACGTCCTGAGGGGCGGCGGAGTACCGGGCCAGGCGCGCCGCGCGGCTACGAGGCCGTGACGCTCTCGGCGGTGCCGTCGAAGTGGACGAACTCGACGATCTCCAGCCCGTAGCCGTCGAGGCCGGAGCGCTTCACGGGGTTGTCGGTAATCAGGCGCATCTTGCTCACCCCGAGGTCGACGAGGATCTGCATGGCGATGCCGTAGTCCGGGAGGCCGAGCGCCTCGGTGGCCGTCGCGCCGGCGACGCCGACCGGCGGCTGGAGGCCGCTGCCCGCCTTCTGGTGCACGCCGACTCCGCGGCCCTGCTGGTAGAGGTAGACGAGCACGCCGCGCCCCTCCTCGCCGACGAGGCGCATCGCCGTCTGGAGCTGCTCACCACAGTCGCAGCCAATCGAGCGCAGGACGTCGCCGGTGACGCACTGGTCGTGCACGCGCACCAGCACCGGGTCGTCGCCTTCGAGGTCGCCCGTCACGAACGCGATGTGCTCGCGCGTGTCGATCAGCGTGCGGTAGGCGACCGCGCTGAACTCGCCGTAGCGGCTCGGCAGATCGGCCGAGGCGACCCGCTCGATCAGCGAGTCGGTGCGCAGGCGGTAGGCGATCAGGTCGTTGACGGTGACGATCTTGAAGCCGTGCTTGCGGCCGAAGGCGACGAGGTCCGGCATCCGCGCCATCGTCCCGTCGTCGCGCATCATCTCGCAGATCACGGCTGCGGGACTGCAACCGGCCAGCCGGGCGAGGTCCACCGAGGCCTCCGTGTGGCCGGCGCGCTCCAGCACGCCGCCCTCGCGGGCGCGCAGCGGGAAGATGTGCCCCGGCCGGGTCAGCTGCTCCGGCATGGTGGCGGGGTCTACCAGCAGCCGGATGGTGTGCGCCTTGTCCTGCGCCGAGGCCCCCGTGGTGACGCCGTCGCGGGCCTCGACGGTGACGGTGAAGCCCTTGGCGAGCGGGGAGGTATTGCGCCCGGTCATCAGCGGGATCGCCAGATCGTCGAGGCGCTCGCCAGCCATGGCGACGCAGATCAGCCCGCGCGTCTCGCGCGCCATGAAGGCGATCAGCTCGGCGCTGATGAACTCGGCGGGGATGCAGAGGTCGCCCTCGTTCTCGCGCCCCTCGTCGTCGGCGATGATCACGGGACGGCCGTTGCGGAACTCCTCGATCGCCTCGGGGACGGCGACGATCTCGCCCTCGTGTTCGTGTCCGTTGGTGTGGATGGAGGTCATGTCAGCGCCTCTCGTCCGGTCGCCGATCCGAGCCTATCACGCGCCGCGCTCAGAGCCCGTGCGCGTCGCATAGATCCTGGTCCCAGAGGACGTGGCCGCTGAACCCAGGCGGCTGCTCGCAGATCCAGGCCGTCGCCTTCGCCATCGCCTCGGCGACCTCGAACTCCAGCGGATCGCCGTGGTCCCGGCCCGCGTAGAGGTTGCCGGGCGTCTTGAGGCGTCCCATCGGCGAGAGCACGTTGCAGGAGATGCCCGAGCCGTCGTACTGCAGGTCACGCGCCAGCTGCTCGTTGAAGCGGTTCAGCCCGGCCTTGAAGGCGGAGTAGATGAAGCTCCCGGTTCGAGGGCGTTCGTAGGGGGCGTGCCCGATCGGCCGCGCCGCGTTCGAGGAGACGTTGATGATGTGTCCGCCGCCGCCCGCGCGCATGTGCGGGATCGACTGGCGGCAGAGCACGATCGGCGCGCGCAGATCGATCTGCCAGATCAGCTCCAGCCGCTCCAGCGGGATCTCCTCGACATCCCCCTGGAAGGTGATCCCGGCGTTGTTCACGAGGATGTCGAGGCGCCCGAACTCTGCGACGGTCGCGTCCACCAGCGCCTGCGTGTCCTCGATGTAGCGCACGTTGGTGCGGACGGCGAGCGCCCTCCCGCCCGCATCCTCGATCTCCTGCACGACGGAGTGAATCGTCCCGGGCAGGCGCGGGTCCGGCTCCTGCTCGCTACGCGCGCCGACGGCGACGGCCACGCCGAGCCCGCCGAGGTGGCGCGCGATGTCCGCGCCGATCCCCCGGCTCGCTCCGGTAATGATTGCGACCTTGCCCTCGAGTGTCATCGAGGGCGGAGTCTACCCGTCGCACGCGTGAAGGTCGCGCCGTGCGGCACCGCCAACCCAGCCGCAGCCACCTCGCTATGCTCGCGACGTACGGGAGGGGGACGCGATGGCTTACGGCGACACACCGCACGACGCGATGCTGAAGGAGGCATGGGAGCAGTTCTGCGACGACCTCAAGGCGGCCAGCTCGTACATCTTCGACGATCCGGCGCCCGCGACGGCGCTCGACCGCGCGCGAGGCTTCCAGTACCTCACGCAGAACATCTCGCTCGGCCTCGAGATCAACGTCGAGCACTCCGATCCGCTCTATCCAGACTTCTTCCGCCCGATGACGCCGGTACGGAAGTACGGCGGGGACAACCCGGACTGCATCTACCTGCGCACCTTCATCGACGGCTCCGAGACGTACCGCATCACGGGCAACCGCGGCGGCGTCCACTACCTCGTCTTCGGCGCCTACCGGCCGGCCGAGGCGACGCCGCCGGGCGAGTCCGCCGAGGTCGGGCGGATCATGGGCAAGGATCTGCAGACCGAGTGGGACGGCAGCTTCGAGATCATCGTGAGCCCGGACGAGCACCCGGGAAACTGGCTGCGCACCGTGCCGGAGGTGGACCGGCTCACCATCCGCCAGTTCTTCGGCGACTGGGCCGCCGAGGAGCCGATCAACGTGTTGATCGAGCGCGTCGGCGATCACGGGCCTCCGGAGCCGATGTCGCCGGAGCGGATTGCGGGAGGCCTCTCGGGGGCGGCGGACTGGGTCGGCGACACGGCAAGCTACTGGCGCCACTGGCAGGAGCGCTACCGCGAGCAGCCGAACACCTTCCGCACCTCGGCGACGCAGGGCGCGGTGGGGGCCGCGCCGGGCGGGATCATCTACCACATGTACTGGATGGTGCAGCCCGACGAGGCGCTGCTGATCGAGTTCACGCCTCCGGTCTGCGATTACTGGGAGCTGGAGCTGAACGACTACTGGATGACCTCGATCGACTACCGCTACCACATGGCCGGCGTGAACTGCCGCCAGTCGCCCACGGAGCGCGACGGTTCCGCGCGCGTCGTCGTCTCGCACGAGGATCCCGGCGTCCCCAACTGGCTCTCCACGGGCCACATGAACGAGGGGCACATCGGTCTCCGCTGGATGCAGTGCGAGACCGACGAGCCGCCCTTCCCGGAGACACGCCTCGTCAAGCTCGCCGACCTCGACGGACTGCTGCCGGCGGACGCGCTGCGCATGGACGCCGAGGGGCGTCGCAAGCAGCTGGCGCACCGCCGCAGCGGCGTCGCCCGCCGCTTCCGCGTCTAACGTCGCGCGCGGCTACGATCGCACAGCCGCGCGAAGCACGAGAGACGGAGGGGCGACGTGGCCGACAGGATCGTGGTTCTCGACGGGACCAAGCTCAATCCGGGTGATCTCAGCTGGGACGGCCTCGCGGCCTTCGGTGAGCTGACGGTCCACGAGCTCACCCCGCCCGACGCGGTCGTGGAGCGCGCCGCCGGCTGCCGCTACGTCTTCACGAACAAGACGCTGCTCCCCGCCGAGACGATCCGGCGGCTGCCCGACCTCGCCTACATCGGCGTGCTCGCCACCGGCTACGACGTCGTCGACGTCGCCGAGGCGGCAAGCCGGGGCATCGTCGTGACCAACGTGCCGGCTTACGGCACGGACTCGGTCGCGCAGCACGCAGCTGCGCTGATGCTCGAGCTTGCACGCCGCACCGCGCCGCACGCCCAGGCCGTGCGCGAGGGCGCCTGGAGCGGCGAGGGCGAGTGGTGCTTCTCCGTCGCGCCGATGCTGGAACTCTCCGGCCGCAACCTCGGCATCGTCGGCATGGGACGGATCGGGCGCGCCGTCGCACGCATCGGCGCGGCGATGGGCATGCGCATCCTCGCCAGCAACACGCACCGCCCGGATGAGGCGACCCTCGAGGGCCTCGAGGTGGAGTTCACCGGCATCGACGACCTCTTCCGGCGCTCCGACGTGCTGAGCCTGCACTGCCCGCTGACGCCGGACACCGAACGGCTCGTCGACGCGCGGCGGCTGGCGCTGATGAAGCCGGAGGCACTGCTCGTCAACACCGGCCGCGGCCCGCTGGTGGACAGCGCCGCCCTCGCCGCCGCCCTCGAGGCGGGGACGATCGCCGGCGCCGGCCTCGACGTGCTCGAAACGGAGCCGCCGCCGGACGATCACCCGCTGCTGCGCGCGCCGAACTGCATCATCACGCCGCACGTCGCCTGGTACGCGAGGGCGGCGCGGCAGCGGCTGATGGACATCGCCGTCGCCAACCTGCGCGCCTTCGTCGAGGGTGAGCCGGTCAACACGGTCGGCTGAGGCGGGTCTGCGCGTCGCGGGGCGCGCCCCGCGCTATCCGTGCGCGGAGACCGTGATCAGCTCGATCACCTCGTGGCTGGAGATGGAGCCGACGAATGCGCCCGTCTCGCGGTCGGCCACCGGGAGCACGGTGAGGGCGTGCTCGACCATCCGCTGCAGCGCATCCTCCACAAGCTCGTCGGTGTAGGCGTATGGCGTCTCGTGGCGGAGCACCCGCTCGAGCGGAGTCCGCTCCCATTCGCCACGCGGGAGGTAGCGCAGCAGGCTGAGCGAGACGATTCCCGCAAGTGCGTCCCCGTCGACGACCACGTAGTCATGCTGCTCGGGCAGCAGCCAGGTGGCGGCGAACGCCTTCACGGTCAGCGTCTGCTCCGGATGCATGCGGGACCTGTCCAGGATCTCCCGCACCCGGAGCCCGTCGAGGGCGAAGTGATCCAGGGACGGCGGCATCCCCTCCTCGGGAACGTCGGGACCGGTGTCGCCGAGCCGCCTGAGCGCGAAGCTGATCCCGAGCGGCGTGAGCAGGATGTAGCCGAGCATCACGAGCACGAGCAGGGAGAACACGCCAGGGTCGATCGCACCGGAGTGGAACAGCAGGAGCAGCAGCGCGATCTCGGCCACCCCCTTCGCCATCAGGCCGGTCGCCGTTGCGAACGGCGCCTGGAGCCGGGTGATGTAGGAACTGATGAACGCTCCGGCGAACTTCCCCGCCAGCGGCACCAGGGCCAGCGCGATCACGGTCTCGGGAGCGAGCCGGGTGAAGTCGAGGCTCAGATGCAGCCCCGCCGATGCAAAGAACAGCGGAACGAAGAATCCCTCCGCGGTCCCTCGCATGCCGGGCATGATGTCGCGACGCACCTGGTACGGCAGCGTGGAGAGCGCCGCGCCGAAGAGCAGCGCTCCGAGCGAGCCGTGGAGACCCGCGTGCTCGGCCCCCACGACGACCAGGAACAGCCCGCCGAGCAGCAACCCGAACGAGAGCTGCGGGACCTGCAAGACGTGGTGCACGAGCACGATCACCCTCGGAAGCACCCGCGTGGAGACCACCCAGGTGACCACGGCAAACCCGAGGACCTGCCCCACGATGGTGGCTACGGAGGGCCAGTCCAGTTCGTGTCCACGGTCCGTCATCACGTGCTCGCTGATCGAGAAGCCGACGACGAACAGCGCGATCAACTCGGCGATGACCACCGCAGTGAAGATCTGAACGCCGACGGGATCCCTCAGCCGCCCCTCGTCGATCAGAACCTTCGCGACCACCCCGAGGCTGGAGAGCGACAGTACGCCGGCCAGCGCCAGCGCCTCGCTGAAGCCGAGTCCCAGCTGCAAATCGAAGAACGCCTCCGTCGTCACCGCGAGCGAGACGGCGAGCGAGATCAGCACGGACAGCACCGAGGCGAGGAAGAGGCGACCGCGGATCGCGGCGACGAAGCCCCGGACGTCGAGCTCGTCGAGGCCAATCAGGAAGAAGAAGATGAAGATCCCGATGCCGAGGACGATCTCGACCTCGGCCCCCGGCTCCACCAGTCCCGTGACCGGGCCGAGCACCACGCCACTGGTCGCGTAGGCGATGATTGCGCTGAGGCCGAAGCGCTTGAAGATGCCCTCAAGGAGCTTGGCGAACACGATCAGGAGCCCCAGCGAGAGGAGCGCTTCGTGCATCTCCAACGCTACGTGTCCCCTCGTCGGCGAGCCTGCCAACAGGCGCAAGTCTGCGGAGCGGCCGCACGATTCTAAGGGAACTGGACCGTACCGAGGCGAGCGAGGTCAGCGCTTCCTCGAAGCCCGCTGGTGCCGAAGGTGGGAGTCGAACCCACACGGGCCGTGAAGCCCAACGGTTTTTGAGACCGTCGCGTCTGCCATTCCGCCACTTCGGCCGCGTCGTGCCTCCAGCATCGCGCGAGGACGGCGACGCGACAAGCGGCGTGGCGGCGGGTGCGCGCGAGGTGATGAGAGTGGAGCGGAAGACGGGGGTCGAACCCGCGACCTCCTCCTTGGCAAGGAGGCGCTCTACCACTGAGCTACTTCCGCTGGCCTCGCCATGGTACGGGCAGCGCGCGAGCGCGGGCAACGCCGCCGCCGGCACGAGTACGATGAGGCGGCGCGTAACCTCGAGGTCGCACGGGACTGAGCGGACTCCATGCGGATCGGTACGGCCCTTGAGGCGCGGCGAGGCAAGGCGTAGGCTGGACCGACACGGACCGCACGTTTGTTCGCCGATGACGGAGTGCCGATGACCACCGCCGAAGCGCCGATCGCGAGCGGCATCGACTTCCATCCCGCCGTCGCGGCCTGGTTCCGAGGGCGCTTCGAGGCGCCGACCGACGCGCAGACAGTCGGCTGGCCGCGCATCGCGAGTGGGCGCGACACGCTGATCAGCGCGCCGACCGGCTCCGGCAAGACGCTCGCCGCTTTCCTCGCCGGTATCGACGGCCTCGTCCGCAAGGCGGAGGCGGGCACGCTCGAGGCCGTGACGGAGATCGTCTACGTCACGCCGCTCAAGGCGCTCGGCAACGACATCCAGCGCAACCTCGAGACACCGCTCGAAGAGATCCGCGAGGTCGCCTCGGATCTCGGGCTTGAGCCGCCGCCGATCCGCACGGCGGTGCGCAGCGGCGACACGACGCAGAGCGAGCGGCAGGCCATGGTGCGCAAGCCGCCGCACATCCTGATCACCACACCGGAGTCGCTCTACCTGATGATCACCGCCGAGCGCAGCCGCGAGAACCTGCGGCGCGTCCGCACCGTGATCGTCGACGAGATCCACGCCCTCGCGCGCGACCGCCGGGGCAGCCACCTCGCGCTCACGCTCGCCCGCCTCGACCAGCTCGTCGCCGAGTCCGGCGGCGACCGCCCGGCGCGCATCGGGCTCTCGGCGACGCAGCGGCCAATCGAGGAGATCGCGCGCTTCCTCGTTGGCGCCGATCGCCTCGACGCGGACGGCGAGCCGGACTGCGCGATCGTCGACCTCGGCCACCAGCGCGACCTCGACCTCGCCGTCGAGCTGCCGCCGAGCGACCTCGAGGCGATCGCACCGGCCGAGCAGTGGGGTGAGATCTACGAGCGCATCGCCGAGCTGATCGCGGAGCACCGCACGACGCTCGTCTTCGTGAACACGCGGCGGCTCTCGGAGCGAGTCGCGCACAAGCTCGCCGAGCGCGTCGGCGAGGAGCACGTCGCGAGCCACCACGGCAGCCTCTCCAAGGAGCGGCGCTTGCGGCTGGAGCAACGGCTCAAGGACGGCGAGCTGCGTGCACTGGTGGCGACCGCCTCGCTCGAGCTCGGCATCGACATCGGCTCGATCGACCTCGTCTGCCAGATCGGATCGCCGCGCAGCATCGCCACCTTCCTGCAGCGCGTCGGGCGCTCGGGCCACGCGCTCGGCGTGCAACCCAAGGGCCGCATCTTTCCCGGCACCCGGGACGAGCTGGTGGAGAGCGCGGCGCTGACGAGGGCGGTGCGTGCGGGACGCCTCGACAAGATCGTGCAGCCGATCGCGCCGCTCGACGTGCTCGCGCAGCAGATCGTCGCCGAGTGCGCCGCGCGCGAGTGGAGCGAGGACGAGCTGTTCGAGCTCGTGCGCCGCGCCGCGCCGTACCGCGGGCTCGCACGCACGGACTACGACGAGGTGCTTGCGATGCTCGCGAGCGGCGTCGGCGAGGGCGCGGGCGGCTCCCGGCCGTTGCTGCACCGCGACCGCGTCGCCGGTGTGCTGCGCGCCCGCCGCGCCTCGAGGATGGTCGCGATCCAGAACGGCGGCACGATCCCCGAGCTGGGCGACTACCGCGTGATCGCCGAGCCAGACGAGACGGTCGTCGGCACGGTCAACGAGGACTGGGCGATCGAGAGCATGGCGGGCGACGTCTTCCTCCTCGGCAGCACCTCATGGCGCATCCGCCGCATCGAGAACGGCACCGTGCGCGTCGTGGACGCGCGCGGCGCGCCGCCGACGATCCCGTTCTGGCTCGGCGAGGGCCCCGGCCGCACGATCGAGCTGAGCGAGGAGGTCGGCCGCCTGCGCCGCGAGATCGATGCTGGCCTCGACGATGTCGAGCCGCTGATGAACACGCTGATCGAGGAGGCCGGCGTCGACCTCTCCGGCGCGCAGCAGCTCGTCGACTACGTGCGAGCGACGCGCGACGGCCTCGGCATCGTCCCGACCGACACCGACGTGGTCTTCGAGCGCTTCTTCGACGAATCGGGCGGCATGCAGCTGGTGGTGCACGCCCCGTTCGGCTCGAGGATCAACCGCGCCTGGGGCCTCGCGCTGCGCAAGCGCTTCTGCGTCCGGTTCGACTTCGAGCTGCAGGCCGCGGCCAACGACGACGGCATGATCCTCTCGCTGGGGCCGCAGCACAGCTTCCCCCTCGAGGAATCGTTCGCCTACGTCACATCGAGGAACGTGGAGGAAGCGGTGCGGCAGTCCTGCTTCTACATCCCGCTCTTCCCCACACGCTGGCGCTGGAACACGACGAGGGCGCTCGCGGTGCCTCGGCAGCGCGGCGGCAAGAAGGTTCAGCCGTACCTGCAGCGCATGATCGCCGACGACCTGCTGGCCGCGACGTTCCCCGAGCAGGTCGGCTGCCAGGAGAACGTCACCGGCCCGCTCGAGATGCCCGACCACGTGCTGCTGCGCCAGACGATGGACGACTGCCTCCACGAGGCGATGGACGTCGACAGCCTCGAGGCGGTGCTGCGCCGCATCGAGGACGGTGAGATCCGGCTGCACGCGCGCGACACGACCGAGCCCTCACCGATGGCGCACGAGATCATCAACGGCAAGCCCTACACCTTCCTCGACGACGCGCCGCTCGAGGAGCGGCGCACGCGCGCCGTGATGCTGCGTCGCTCACTGCCGCGCGAGGCGCGCGACCTCGGGGCGCTCGACGCCGACGCGATCGAGCGCGTCGCCGAGCAGGCCTGGCCGCAGCCGCGCAACGCCGACGAGACGCACGAGGCGCTGATGAGCCTCGTCGCCGTCCACGAGCAGGACGCCGCGGAGTGGGAGGGCTGGCTGCTCGACCTCGCCGCACGGGGGCGCGCGGGCGCCCTCGAGGCGAACGGCGCGCGGCTCTGGTTCGCCGCCGAGCAGCACCCGGCCGTCGCGCTGCTCTACCCGGACGCCGCGGCCGCGATCGCCTCCGTTGCCGCCTCGCTGCCCGAGGGCGTCGCCGAGCCCTGCGAGGACCGCGAGGAGGCGCGCAGGCGCTTGCTGCGCGGGCACAGCGAGGTCCGTGGGCCGTTCACACCCTCGGGGCTCGCGTTGCGCACCGGGCTGGAGGCGAAGGACGTCGCGCGCGGCCTGCAGCAGGTCGAGGCGAGCGGCTTCGTGCTGCGCGGGCGCTTCACGCCCGGCCGCGAGGGCGACGAGGACGAGTTCTGCGACCGCCGCCTGCTCGCCCGCATCCACCGCGAGACGCTCGACCGGCTGCGGCGCGAGATCGACCCGGTCAGCGCGCAAGACTTCATGCGCTTCCTGCTGCGCTGGCAGCATCTCGCGCCCGGCACGCAGCTCGCCGGACGCCGCGGCGTGCGCCAGGCGGTCGCCCAGCTCGGCGGTTTCGAGGCGCCCGCCGCGAGCTGGGAGCGCGATCTGCTGCGGTCGCGTGTCGAGGACTTCGGCCCGGAATGGCTCGACGAGCTCTGCCTCGCGGGTGAGATCGCCTGGGGACGCCTCGCCCCGCCGCGCTCGGCAACGAACGGGCAGAACGGCAGCGAGGCCGCGCGCCTCTCCCGTGCGACGAAGGTGACG
Source organism: Dehalococcoidia bacterium (assembly GCA_965207415.1). Taxonomy (GTDB): domain Bacteria; phylum Chloroflexota; class Dehalococcoidia; order UBA2979; family UBA2979; genus VXMT01. Next base: position 493,760 of record CBDBMD010000003.1, on the reverse strand, counting down.
CCGGTCACGCTCGCCTCGCGCGCAGACCTCGCGATGCTGCTCGCGGCAGCCCGGGCGGACGGACGCCTGCCGCGCGAGCCCGCCGCCGGGGCGGCGGCCGAGATCCTCGCGCTGCTGCGCGAGCGCGGCGCGCTCTTCTTCGACGAGTTGGCGAGCGGCACGCGCCGCCTCGCGAGCGACATCGAGGAGGGCCTGCGCGAGCTGATCGCCGCCGGGCTCGTCGCCTCCGATGGCTTCCGCGGACTCCGCGACCTCACCCGCCGCTCGGCGCGGCGCGCGCGGCGCGGGCGCTACCTCGGCAGCGGGCGCTACGCGGGCGGCGGACCGGCCGGCCGCTGGGCGCTGCTCCGCGCCTCGGAGGCGGACCCCGCCGAGCGCGACGAGTTCGCCGAGGAGCTGGCGCAGCTCCTGCTGCGTCGCTACGGCGTCGTCTTCCGCGACGTCGTCGCCGCCGAGAGCTTCACCGTCCCGTGGCGCGACCTGCTGCGGGCGCTGCGACGCCTCGAGGCGCGCGGCATCGTGCGCGGCGGCCGCTTCGTGAGCGGCTTCGTCGGCGAGCAGTTCTCGCTCCCCGAGGCTCTTGAGGCGCTGCGCGCGGTGCGCCGCAGCCCGCGTGAGGGCAAGCGCGTTCGCCTCAGCGCCGCCGACCCGCTCAACCTGACCGGCGTGATCCTCCCCGGCCCGCGCATCCCCGCCGTACAGGACCGCAGCTTCGAGCTCGTCGACGGCGCCCTCGCCGAGCCGCCGGCCGAGGGCCTGCTCGCCCCCGACGCCGATCTCGCCTCCATCGCCGAGGGCGCACGTGCACCCTCGCAGGCCGCGCCCACGCCGCGCCGCGCCATCCCGCGCTCCTCGCGCTGAGGCGGGTTTGCCCTCGGCGCGGAACGTCTCGCTTCGCGGCAACGTAGAGTTGGTGGGGGAGGACTCGTGCGGACCCGACTACCTTTACCGCTCGTGCTCGCGGCGGCCGCGCTGCTGGCGCTGGCCTCCCTCGTCGCCGCCGCTAGGACGTCATTCGCGGAGGACGCGCCCGGCGCCGCCGAGACGGTCTTTATCCAGATGCACATCTGGCAGCACATCGACGACGTCGACAACCTCTGGATCAGCGCCCGCCGCGCAGGCGGCCGCTGGGACACCCTAGGCACGATCCCCTTCCCGCTCGACAATCGGGCTGGGGGTTACAGTCCTGTCTCAAAGTTCCGATACGCCGATCTCGCGATGGCCGGCGTCGGGTTGCGTGTGTGGCAGCCCGAGACCGAGCGCGAACGCGTCTTCGTTCAGGCCTGCATCGCTTCCTGCCCGGGGCGGGAGCCTGGTGTACGGCTGCGGTGGCGCCCTCTGGGCATGAACCCGTTCCCGCTCGACGACGGTCACAGCACCAGCGGACGCTACCGCTACGGCGACCTCACCGTGGTTGTTCCCCGCAACCCAGGGTTGCTTGCCGACCGCGAGCACCTGCTGGCGCTGCGCGACGTGCTCGAGGGCGGCGCGATGGAACTCGACTGGAGCCCGAGCCGCGCGGCGGAGGACTGGGAGGGTGTCACGGTCAGCGGAACCCCACCGCGAGTAACCGGGTTGGATCTGTCGGGGCGGGGGCTTGCTGGCGAGATCTGGGGCTACTTGGGTGACCTCACGGAGTTGACCGCGCTGCGGTTTGATGGGAACAGACTGACCGGGATCATCCCGTCGAAACTCGCGCTCCTCGCGAACCTCACGCACGTCTACCTGCGCGGGAACGGCCTTGAGCACTGCGTGCCGCCGCCACTGCGCACGGTGCCCGACAACGACCTCGAATCGCTCGGCCTCCCGGACTGCCCTGCACCCGAGAGGGTCGCGTACAAGTTCGCTTTTGAGGGCACCCACTGGGCCTACTCGGACGCCACCGTGCCGAACACATCCGTTGTGTTTGATATCCCGGTGGCAAGAGTTGCGTTGCCCAACGAGTATGCTGCTGTCGTGCCGTGCGACTCGCTGGAGGTGACCAGCACCTCTGGGGCGATGGACTGCTCGCATAGACGGCTTGCGTTGATGTCTTGGAGTTCATCCAGGGGGTGGGTCGTGGTCGTCCTAGACATGTTGCGTCTGGGCGAAGAACTGGAACGGACCCACTACTCCGGATGCGTGTACGACTGCGGGCCGGACGGTTCCCCGAGCGCGCTGCTTGAGCAGTTGGCGGCGTCAGTGTGGTTGAACGCCGTCGGCGAGGACGGCGAGTGGGTCTGGCCGTGAGCCGCCGCGCCATCCCGCACTCCTCGCGTTGAGCACAAACGCGCTAAGGTAGTAGCACGGGCGGCGCACGCCGGAGCGCCGCAGCGAGGAGCGGAGTTCCCCAGTGCCGCGACCGATCTGGCGAGGCGCGATCAGTTTCGGAATGGTCGCCATTCCCGTGCGCCTCTTCACCGCCACCGAGAGCAAGGACGTCTCGTTCCGCCAGCTGCACCGCGAGGACCACTCGCGCGTGAAGCAGCTGCGCTGGAACCCCAACCTCGACCGCGAGGTGCCCTACGACGAGATCGTGCGCGGCTACGAGTACGCCAAGGACCGCTACGTCATCCTCGACAACGAGGACTTCGACAAGCTGCCGCTCCCGACGAAGCAGACGATCGCGATCAAGGCGTTCGTCAAGCTCGAGGAGATCGACCCCGTCTTCTACGAGCGCGCCTACTACCTCGAACCCGACGAGACCGGCGCGAAGCCGTTCGCGCTGCTGCTCAAGGCGCTGGAGGCCAAGGGGCTCACGGCAGTCGCGCAAATCGCGATTCGCAACAAGGAGCGGCTCTGCGCGCTGCGGCCGGGCGCCGAGGGCCGCGTGCTGCTCGAGACGCTCTACTACCCGGACGAGATCCGCACAGCCGCCCTCGAGCCGTTCGAGGAGACCGAGGTCTCCGCGGACGAGCTGCAGATGGCGCTCACGCTGATCGAGATGCTCGAGGCCCCGTTCGCGCCCGAGGACTACCGCGACGAGTACCGCGACGCGCTGCTGCAGCTGATCGAGGCCAAGCTCGAGGGTCAGGAACTCGTCGAGGCCGAGGCGCCCGAGACCGCGAAGGTCGTCGACCTGATGGCGGCACTGCGCGCCAGCGTCGAGGCCGCGGGGAAGCGCGCCGCCGAGCGCGAGGACACCCCGGCCGCCACCCAGGCGAAGGCGAGCTAGCGCGCGCCCGCCGCCCGGCGCGCGCAGCACCGACCCCCAGCCATGCCAGCTCGCAAGCCCACGCGCTCCCTCGATGAGTACGAGGCGAAGCGCGACTTCGATAAGACGCCGGAACCGCCTCCGGAGCAGCCGCCCTCGGCCGGCGGACCGCTCACCTTCGTCGTGCAGCAGCACCGCGCGACGCGCATGCACTACGACGTGCGCCTCGAGGTCGCGGGCGCGATGCCCTCGTGGCCGGTGCCGCGCGGGCCCTCGCTCGACCCGGGCGAGCGGCGGCTGGCGATCCAGACCGAGGACCACCCGCTCGGCTACGCCTCCTTCGAGGGTGTGATCCCGAAGGGCGAGTACGGCGCCGGCGAGGTGATCGTCTGGGACAACGGCACCTACTCCCCCGACGAGGGCGGGACGCTCTTCCACGACCGCGCCGAGGCCGAGGCGCGCGTCCTCGAGGGCATCGCGGCCGGCAAGCTCTCCGTCACCTTCCGCGGCCACAAGCTGAAGGGCTCATGGGCCCTCGTGCGGACCAGCGAGGAGGAACGCAGCTGGCTACTCATCAAGCACTGCGACGAGGCTGCCGATCCATCCCGTGACCTCATCGCCGAGGACTCGTCCGTCATCTCCGGCCTGACGATCGCCGACCTGCAGGCAGGCCGCTTGCCCGACCCGACCCGCCATGGCACTCCGCCAGACTTCGCGGCGCTACACAATGTCGAGCGGAGCGAGCTACCGCGAGATCTCGCACCGATGCAGGCCGTCCTCGCGGACGGGCCGTTCGACGGCGTGGACTGGCTCTTCGAGCCGAAGCTCGACGGCATCCGCGCCCTCGCCTTCATCGAGGACGGCAAGGTCACGCTGCGCTCGCGGCGCGGCCTCGACGTGACGGCGCAGTACCCCGCGCTCGCACAGGCGATCGCCGCGCAGCCCGTGGCAAGCGCGATCCTCGACGGCGAGATCATCGCCCTCGATGAAAACGGCGCGCCCTCGTTCGAGCGCCTGCAGCAGCGCATGAACCTGGGCGGTGAGGCGGATGTCGCGCTCGCCGACGCTGAGCTGCCCGTGCTGTTCTTGCCCTTCGACCTGCTCTACCTCGACGGCTTCGACCTGCGCCGCGTGCCGCTCGCCGACCGCATCGAGGTGCTCGCGCGCGTGCTGCGGCCCGGGCCACTGCTGCAGCCCGTGCAGAGCTTCGAGGCGGACGGCGTCGCCGCCTACGACGCCGCGGTCGCCCTCGGCTTCGAGGGCGTGATCGCCAAGCGCCGGGACGGCGCCTACCTCGACGGCCGACGCTCGCCGCAGTGGCTCAAGGTGAAGGCGCGCCAGAGCGGCGACTTCGTCGTCGGCGGCTGGCGCGAGGGCGAGGGGGGGCGCGGCAGCTTCGGCGCGCTGCTGCTCGGCAGCTACGACGAGGATGGCGCACTTCGCTACGCGGGCCGCGTCGGCTCCGGCTTCAGCGATCGCGCGCTCGGCGAGCTGCGCGCACGCCTCGACGCGCTGGCCTCCGAGGACGACCCGTTCGCCGACGCTCCGCCGGAGCCGGGGCGCCTGCACTTCGTCCGCCCGGAGCTGGTCGCGGAGGCGGAGTTCGCGAACTGGACCAACGACGACCGCCTGCGCGCGCCCGTCTTCGTGCGCCTGCGCGACGACAAGCCGCCCTCGGAGGTCCTGCGCTCGGACGCCGTCGCGGCGCCGCCGCCGTCCGCCCCCGAGGCGCACGAGGAGCCCGGCGACAGCCGCGACGTGCTCGACCAACTCGCGCGCGAGGGCGAGCGGATGCACCTCGAGGTCGGGGGCGCCGAAGTCGCCGTGACCAACCTCGACAAGGTGCTGTGGCCGGAGGCGGCGGAGCAGCGCGCGCTCACCAAGCGCGACCTGCTGCGCTACCTCGGCGAGGTCTCGCCCTGGCTGCTGCCGCACCTGCGCGACCGGCCGCTGACGCTCACCCGCTACCCGAACGGCATCGAGGGCGGCTCGTTCTACCAGAAGCACTACGAGAACCCGCCGGCCTTCGTCGAGACGGTGACGGTCTACACGGACTCGGCGGGCGGGGATCAGCAGGCGATCCTCTGCAACAACCTGCCGACGCTGCTCTGGCTCGGGCAGCTCGCCGACCTCGAGCTGCACATCTCGCTCGCGCGGGTCAACCCGCAGCCGGACGCGGGCCACCTCGAGGCGAGCTTCAGCGGGTCGAAGGAGCGGGTCGAGGCGTCGCTGCTCAACTACCCGGACTTCGTGCTGTTCGACCTCGACCCCTACATCTACGCCGGGACCGAACAGGCGGGCGACGAGCCGGAGCTGAACCGCCGCGCCTTCACGAAGACCGTCGAGGTCGCGCGAGGGCTGAAGGAGCTGCTCGACGCCGCCTCGCTGTCCTCGTTCGTGAAGACCTCGGGCGCGACGGGGCTGCACATCCTGGTGCCGGTGCTGCGGCAGTTCGACTACGCGGCGGTGCGATCGGTTGCGGAGACGTTCGGCGGCTTCCTGCAGCGCGCGCACCCGCGCGACGTGACGCTGGAGTGGGCGGTGGACAAGCGAGGCGGCAAGATCTTCCTCGACGTGAACCAGAACGCGCGGATCAAGAACCTCGCAGCGGCGTTCTCACCGCGCCCGAAGCCGGGCGCACCCGTCTCAATGCCGCTGCGCTGGGACGAGCTGGACGAGGTCTACCCGACCGACTTCACGATCCTCACGGCGCCCGCTCGCATCGCCGAGGTTGGCGACCCGTGGGCGGACATCCTCTCGCACAAGCACGACCTGGCGGCGCTGCTGGGCGCGCCGTAGCGGCGCTGTCCTCGTAGCAGGCCGGGCACGAAGAGGCCGCCCCGCGAAGGGCGGCCTCTGTGTTTGCCTGTCCGGCTTCCGGGCTGGTGGCGCTGAGGCTACCGGCCCTGGAAGACGGGCTCGCGGCGCTCCATGAAGGACTTCATGCCCTCCTTGGAGTCCTCGGTCTGGTGCGCGACGGAGCCGCCCCAGGCCTCGACCTGCATCGCCTCGAGGAGCGTCGGCGCCTCGATCGCGTTCCAGATCAGCTTCTTGTCCAGCTCGAGGGTGATCGTCGGGCCGGCGGCGATCTGCTCGGCCAGCTCCATCGCCTTCGGCATCAGATCATCCGCCTCGTGGACGGCACTGACGAGGCCGATCTCCAGCGCCTCGTCGGACATCACGAAGCGGTCGGTCCACAGCAGCTCGAGGGCCCTCGAGACGCCCACGACGCGCGGCAGGTAGAACGACATGCCCGCGTGCACGACCATCGCGCGCTTCGTGAAGATGGTGGAGAAGCGCGCCTTCTCGGCGGCCATCCGGATGTCACAGGCCAGGATCAGCGCGAGGCCCGCGGCCACCGCGACGCCGTTGACGGCGGCGATGGTGGGCTTGCGGCAGTCGCCAACCTTCTGGATCGCGTAGCTGAGAACCCCACCGGGGTACTCGGTCATGGCGCGCTCGCCCAGCTTGGCGCGGTAGATCGGGCCATCCACGGCGGCCCTGCTCAGGTCCGCGCCGGAGGAGAAGCCACGGCCGGCGCCGGTGAAGACGATGCAGCGGACCTCGTCGTCCAGCTCGGCGCGCTCGATCTCGATGATGATTTCGTAGAGCGAGCGGAACGTAATCGGGTTCAGCTTCTCCGGGACGTTGAGGGTGATGACCTCGACATGCCCCTTCTTCTCGACCAGAATCTCTTCGTATGCTTCCTCGGCCATCGGCTCTCCCCCACAGGTGTTCACGTGGCGTGTTTCGACTGCCGGGAAACCACTCCCCGGCGGCGCCATCATACACGCCCGCGCCACCTCGCCACAGCGAGGGCCATCAGGCCGAGCACCACGAGCGCCACAGCGGGCGCGGTGGGGCCCGTTGCGAGGTCGTCACTGGGGGGCAGGTCTTCCTCGGGGAGCGGGTCTTTGCGAGGACGGGGGTCTTCGCTGGGAAGTGGGTCTTCCCTGATGGACGCCCCAAGTTGGTCGAGAAAACGGTCGTCGTGTGAATCGTGGAACCAGTCAACCCACTCGCCGAGCGCGGTGTCGTAGATCGCGTAGGCGTAGGTGGGCCCCTGGAACCCCTTCCACTCCCAGGTGATCCGGGTCGAGCCGTCCGCGGTCTGCGTCGACTCGCGCAGCGCAATCCTGGATCTTCGCGGGGTTGTGAACGTGTAGGCCGTTTCGATGACGCGGAACGTGTGCCCACCCTCGAGTGCCTGGCCGAGGAGCGCGATTGGGATACCGTCAGCCCCAACCCGCAGCGTGACCGCTTCCACCGTGTAGGAGGCGTCGCCCGCACCATCTGCCGTCCACGGCCGCACCTCGAACGCGTAGGGCTGTCCGGGTTGTAGCCCGGATAGTCGATGGCTCCGGGTGCTCGCATCACTGCCCGGAACACTCGTCCAGGTTTCCCACGTGGCGCCTTCCCCGGGCCCTCGCTGCCGGTATTGCCAGCGCGTGGCGTCCTCACTGACGATCGTCCACGTCAACAGGATCTCGGCCGCACGGCCACCGGCCAACGCCGTCACTTTTGGAACACTGTTCGGACGGGAGGGGGTGTCGGGCGCTCCCACCCACCTCGACTCCATGATCCTGTCGAACGCTGCCGAGATCTCGGGCGCGTCCGGATCTATCCCGCGATCCCAATAGGTGTAATTTGGCAGGCCGAGCCTCATGCGCGACTGGCTGTCCGCGTGTCTCACGATCAGCCAATAGCGGTTGTCGTGGTGGAGGCCAACCGCCTGGATCGTGATTCGGATTCCCGCCGGTACGTCGAAGATGAGGGACGAGTCGAAGGTAGAGGACGAGTCGCCTCTGAGTACGAAGGAGCCGTCGGACAGGATTGTGTCCCCGTCGGTGGAGGCTTTGATGGGCAGCAGGCAGTCGGGGAGTCCCAGGGAGTCGAGGTCGTTGTTCGCGACGGCGTGCAATGACGGCGGGACGCAGCGCGTGAGCGCGTTCCCGCCGAGGTAGACGTGTGTCAGCCTGGTCAGTTGGCCGAGCTTCGACGGGATGGCTCCCGTGAGCGCGTTGCCATCCAGCCATAGCTCCTCGAGGCTCGTCAGATTCCCAAGCAGGCCCGAGAGTTCCCCGGTCAGGCCGCTGCCGGTCAGGTCGAGCCTCCGGACGCGCAGGGCCGTCCCACCGATGGTGATGCCTGTCCAGGTCGTCATTGGTGTGTCGTGATCCCAGTCGAGCGTTCCCGTGCCAGCCAGCGTGTCCCTGAGCCTCAGGAGCTGCACACGGTCAGATAACAGCCCGGGACTGCCGGGGACGGTCGCAATCTTGAGGTCGCCGTAGCGGTACTGCCCGTCGGGGCTATGGCCGTCCTCGAGCGGTAGCGGCAGCGCCCCCAGCGGGCGCAGAATCGTCGGTGAGCTGAGATTCGGACAACGGTGAGCACACACGAAGATCTGCTCGGGCCTGTCCGAACTCTGCCAGATCCGCAACGTCGCGCCGGCCACCGCGAGATCGCCGTAGCGGTAGTAGTAGATGAAGTGGCTGCCGCGGACCTCATGCACATGCTCAAGCGGGAATGGGATCGTGCCGAGCGTGTCCCAGTCGCCTCCCCGGGGCCGGGCGCTGACCCAGATGTCTTCGGTGTCGTCGACGCCCTGCCAGACGCGCAACTCGACGAAGACCTCGAGGGCGTCCCCGTCCTGCTGAGCGGCGGCGCTACCGGGCGCCGCCACGGCCGCAAGCAGCAGCGGGACTGCGAGGAGCGCGAGGCGCAGGGTCATCGCAAGGGCTCCGTCACCCATACTTCCCCCGGCACAGTCGAGATCAGGCCCTTCGCTAGTACGTTCGAGCCGACCATTCGGATCTCAACCTGGGACGGCGACAGGCGGCGACCGGGCCGGGCTACATACAACCGTAACAATATCGGCCGTGCGAAGAACTCTCGACGCTCGCTCCGGTGTACCGTGTCCGCCGCGTGCAAACCCGACGAAGGGAGCGAGGCATGAAGGCAGCACTGCTGCGAGCAGTCCATGAGCCGCTGACCATCGAGGAGATCGAGATCGCCGGGCCGAAGACCGGCGAGGTGCTCGTCCGCATCGAGGCGAGCGGCGTCTGCCACAGCGACCTGCACCGCATCCACGGCGACTTCCCCTCGCCGCTGCCGATGGTGATGGGCCACGAGGGCTCCGGCGTCGTCGAGGCGGTCGGGCCCGGCGTCGGCAGCCCGCAGGTCGGCGATCACGTCGTGCTCAGCATCGGGCCCTACTGCGGCGAGTGCCTCGCCTGCGGCGCGGGCCGCTTCAGCGACTGCCCGAAGATCGCCGCGATGCGCCCGCTCGGCGCGCTCTTCGACGGCACCAGCCGGCTCAGCAAGGGCGACGAGCGGATCAGCAACCAGTCCTTTGTCTCCTCGTTCGCCGAGTACACCGTCGTGCCCGCGACCGGCGCGATTCCGGTGCGCAAGGACGCGCCGCTCGACACGATCGCGCTCGTCGGTTGCGGCGTGACGACGGGCGTCGCCGCCGTCTTCAACGACGCGCGGGTCGCGCCCGGCGACCGCGTCGCCGTCTTCGGCTGCGGCGGCGTCGGCCTCAACGCCGTGCAGGCGGCCGCGCTCGCCGGCGCGGAGATGGTGATCGGCGTCGACCTGCTCGACTCCAAGCTCGAACTCGCGCGCGAGTTCGGCGCGACGCACACCGTCAACGCCTCCGAGGGCGACCCGGTCGAGCAGATCCGGGAACTGACGCGCATCGGCGTCGACCACGCGTTCGAGGTGATCGGCATCCCCGCGGTGGTGTTGCAGGGGATGGCGTCGCTCAAGCCGGGCGGCCGGATGTGGGTGCTCGGCGTGCTGCCGGCGGATGCCGTCCTCGAGATCCCGTGGTGGAAGCTGATGGCGGGCCGCCAGGGGCTGCAGTTCAGCGGCTTCGGCGCCGCCAACCCGCGCGCCGACATCCCGCGCATCGTCGACCTCTACATGGCGGGCAAGCTCAAGCTCGACGAGCTGATCACGGAGCGGCTCCCGCTGGAGCAGATCAACGACGCCTTCGACCTGATGGAGCGCGGCGAGGTCGCCCGCACCGTCGTCTACCCTCGGTAGCCGCCTCGGGGGCTGGGCGCGGGAGTCATTCGGCCCTCGCCGTGAGGATATGCACGGGGTCGTACGCGACGCCGGGGCCGTGCGCCATCCACGGCCGTACCTGGAAGTCGTAGCGCTCTCCGGGCTCCAGACCGGTCACCGTGTGGCTCGTGGTACCCCCGTCGCTGCCCGGAAGATCGGTCCACTCGCCCCACTCGGTATCGAGCGCGCCCGCGCCCGGGCCCTTCTGGCGGTATTGCCAGTGTGTGGCGCCCGCTCGGCTGATCGTCCACTCCAGCTCGAGGGCGCCCCCGCCCAGGAAGGCGCCGACACCCAGCGTCGGCGGTAGCGTGTACAGAGTGCCCGACGATCCCAACCAGGCGGACTCGACAATCCTGTCGAATAGGTCCGAAATCTGCGGTGTATTCCGGTCGACCCGGCGCTCGTTGCCCCCAAGTTCGAACTCCGCGCCCGACGAGACGCTGAGTCCCATCTCGGATCGGCCGCCTGAATGTTCCAGCATCAGTCCGTAGCCGGGTGGCGGGTAGCCCGGGACGGGCGTCGGACCCACGACCGCCCCGACCGACACCTCGGCACCCACCGGGACATCGAAGATGAGCACCGAACCACCCCAGAAGAACACGTAGGAGCCCTCCGTCAGGACCTGCCGGTGGTTGACTACTGCGACAGGCGGCAGGCAGTCGGGGAGCCCGATTGAGGTCATGTCGTTGTTCGCCACGGTGCGCAACAAGGGCGGGACGCAGTGCGTGAGCGCGTTCCCGCCGAGGTAGCTGTGCGTCAGGTTGGTTAACTGGCTCAACTTCGATGGATCGAACCGGTGAGCGCGTTGCCCTCCAGCCGCAACTCCTCAAGGCTCGTTAGGTTCCCAAGCAAGCCCGAGAGCTCTCCGTCGAGCCCGCGGTTCGCGAGCTGCAACTTCGTCACGCGCAGCGGAGTCCCGCCGATCGTGACCCCGGTCCACGCCGCGATGGGAGTGTCGTGCTCCCAGTTCAGAGTCGCCGTCCCGGCCAGCCTGTCCCGGAGTCGTAGCAGCTGCACGCGGTCGCCCAGCAGCTCGGTACTCCCCGGGATGGTGGTGACGGTCAGGTCGCCGTAGCGGTACTGCCCACTGGAGCTGTGTCCGTCATCGAGCGGCAGCTGGATCGCCCCCACCGGGTGCGGGATCGTCTGCTCCGACGGATCCGGGCAGAGGTACGCGCAAACGGAGATGCGCTCGGGTTCGTCGACTTGCTGCCAGATGCGCAACGCGGTGCCGGCGATTGCGAGGTCGCCGTGGCGGTAGTTGTCGCCCCACGCGAGTCCATCGCCGAGCGGGAATCGGATCGTGCCCAGTGTGCGCCAGTCACCTCCCCTGGGCCGGGCGCTGACCCAGATACGCTCCGCATCGCGCACGTGCTGCCAGACGCGCAACTCGACGATCACCTCGAGCGGGGAGGCTTCCTCGCTCTGATCGGCGACGGCGCCGCTCGGCGAGGTTGCCGCTGCAACGAATGCGAGGAGCACCAGGACCGCGAGGAGGGTGCCGCGCGCACGCAACTGCATCGCAGCCTCCCTTCGCCCGGGCGACGACCATGCCACGGACCGATGGACCCCGGCGGACCCCTCACCTTACAGGTTTGCGAAGGACTCCCGGACGAGGTCGCCCCGCACGCTGGTCTACCCGCGGTAGCCGCGGCCTACCCCTCGGTGGAGTCGAGGTAGTCGAGGACGAGGCGCAGCGCGGCTGCGGCAGCGCGCTGCTTCGTCTCCTCGCGGTCGCCGGGGAAGACGTTCCGCTCTGCGCGCTCGAAGTCCTCGGCGACGATGGCGATGTAGTAGAGGCCGGCCGGGCGCTCGGGGTTGGCGCGCTCCGGCGGCAACGCGCTCGCCATGCCGGTCTCCGACACTGCGAGGTCCGCGCCGAACGCCGTCCGCGCCCCGTGCGCCATCGCCAGCGCCGTCTCGGCGGAGACGGAGCCGTGCGCCTCGAGGACAGCGGCGGGGACGCCGAGGAGGGCCTGCTTCGGCGGATTCGCGTAGGCGGTGATCCCGCCGGGGAAGACGCGCGAGGCGCCATGCACGTCGGTCAGCGCGTGCCCGATCAGGCCGCCCACCGTCGACTCGGCAGTCGCGAGGCGCAGGCCGCGCGCGGTCATACGCTCGACGACCTCGCGGGCGGCGGCGGCGGTCTCGTCGGCGAGGCTCACGACGCCAACCAACGCTGGAGCCAGGCGACAGAGCGGTCGTAGTACTCCTTGCGAAGTGTGGCGTGGCCGCTGCGCAGGAAGAGGTGGGAGCAGCCGGGAAAGCGCGCGAACTCCACCGGCTTGCCGCGCCGCTTGAGCGCGACGTAGAGCTCCTCGGATTGCGAGATCGGCACGCGGATGTCGTCCTCTCCGTGGAGCAGCAGCACGGGCGTCGTCACGCGGTCGGCGTAGGTGAGCGGGGAGCGCTCGACATAATGATCGAAGTTCTCCTGCGGCAGCCCGCCCCACTGACGCTCGCCGAACGATACGGCAATGTCGGTCTGCCCGTACATCGAGACGAGGTTCGTGACGGGCGCGCCGATGACCGCCGCGCGGAAGCGATCGCTATGCCCGACGATCCAGCTGCTCATGTAGCCGCCGTAGGAGTAGCCGTGCAGGCCCAGCCGCTCCTCGTCGACGTAGGGGCGGCGACAGGCGGCGTCGACGGCGGCGAGCAGATCGAGGTAGTCCTCGCCGCCCCAGTCCTCGAAGACCTGCGCCGTGAAGTCCGCCCCGTAGCTGCTGGAGCCTCGAGGGTTCACCGCGAGCACGAGGAAGCCCGCGCCCGCGATCACCTGATGCAGCGGACTGAAGCCGTCGCCGTGGAACGCGTTCGGGCCGCCGTGGATCTCGAGGACCAGCGGGTAGCGCCGCGAGGCATCGAAGTCCGGCGGATGCACGAGCCGCGCCTCGATCGACTCGCCGGCACGGCGTACGCGGAAGCGCTCGGTATGCCCCGGCTGGTGCGCCGCAAGGTAGTCGGCGCCGACCCGGGTGACCGCGCGACCGCGCCCCGCGCGCAGGTCGAGCGTTCGCACCTGCGGCGCGGCGGTGGCCTTCGAGGCGGCGAAGGCGAGCCAGTCGCCATCGGTGGTCGCGTCGAGGCCACCGATGAGCTCGCGCCGCGCGCGTACGGCCTCGAGCTCGCCCGAGGGCGTCACGGAGTAGATGCCGGACGCGCCCGCAGCGTCGGCGAGGAAGAGCACGCGGTCGTCGCGCCAGACCAGCGGGGGCGCAGGCGCAATCGGGAAGAAGCCGGTCTGCGGGTCGATCGAGTCGTTGGTAAGGCGGCGGCATTCGCCCGAGCCGAGGTCGAGCAGGTAGACGTAACGCTGCCAGGTGTTGTCCTCGGGCGCGCCGACGAAGGCGATCTGCTCCTCGCCCGGCGCGCGCCCCGGCCGCCAGGCGATGCCACCGACGGCGACCACGGCGCGCGCGAACCGTTGCACACGACCGCCCTCGGCGGGCATCACGCACAGCTCCGCGCCCCACGGCGCGCGCTCGTGCCGCTTGCGCGAGCGGTCCGAGGCGAAGGCGATGGTCGCACCGTCGGGCGAGACGGCGAGCGCCCGGTGCTGGAAGTCGCCGCGAGTGAGCCGCCGGGCGCGCCCACCCGCCGCCGGCGCCGCGTAGATCTGCCGGCTCGTCCGGCCCCGCCAGCCGATCGTGTCGCCTCGGTAGTAGATCTCGTGCACCTCGCGGACGCGTGGCAGGGGCGGATCGCGCTCGACCGAGGCGGGCAAGGTGTCGGGGTCGACATCGCTCGTGCAGTACAGGGTCGAGCCGTCCGGCGACCAGACGAACTCCGCGACGCCACCGCGCAGCGAGGTCAGCGGTGTCGCTTCGCCGCCTCCCGCGGGCTGGAGCCAGAGCTGCGGCGGCTCCTCTTCCTCGCGGCGCACGAAGGCGAGTGTGCCGCCGTCGGGCGACCAGCGCGGCGACGCGTCGCGCGGGCCGTCGGTGACCCGCCTTGCCGTGCCGCCGCCGAACGGGGCGCGCTCGATGTGCGACTCGGTCGCCAGCGTCTCGCGGTCGACGCGCGTGACTACGTACGCGACCGCCCCGTCGCCGGGCCGGATCGCGGGCGAGCCCGCGGAGGGAAGGTCGAGCACGAAGCTGCTGTCGAAGGGACGGGGGCGGGCTGCTGGCTGTGGCACGGCGTCTCCTCGGGCGCGGCGGGGTTCATGCTAGCGGGCGCGGTGCAGGACCGCCTTGACCGCGACGCGGCGGCGTTGGACCGTGCGGCCGTCAGCCGGAGGAACACAATGAGCGCAGCACCCGGACCGGACCGTCCGATCCTCCTCGCCGGGCGCACCGCGACGACCGAGTGGGCCTCGCTGCTGCTGCGCCGCGCCGGACGCGAGGTGCGCCTCCTCGAGCGAGCCGCCGAGGCCTTCGCGGTGCGCGACGCCTGGAGCGAGGGCGGAGACGGCGCCACCGCGTCCTTCGCCTCGATCGCCGAGGCCGTCGCGAGCTTCGACGCCTCGGCGCTGTTCATCGACTTCGACGACCGCGCGGGCTGGCCGGACGGCGCGCTGCCGGACGGGTTGCCCTGTCCCGCCGTCGTGATCTCCGCCTTCGGGCGCGAGCGCGACGCGCCGAGGGGCGGCAACCTGACGGTCTCGGCCGCCTCGGGCGTGCTCCACCTCACCGGAGCCTCGGGTGACCCCGAGGGGCGGCCGCTGGTGCTGCACGAGCACCAGACGGAGACGATCGCCGGTTCCTACGCGGCGATGGCACTGCTGCTTGCCTCCGCGCACGGCCGGCCCGGCCAGCTGATCGAGCTGACCAAGCACGAGTGCTTCTCGATCTGCTCGGCCGGCGAGGTGGTGAAGTGGACCTACGCCGGCCTCTCGCCGACACGCCTCGGCTCGGCGCTCTTCCAGCCGATGGAGGTGATGAGCGCCTCGGACGGCGACCTCTTCGTGCTCTGCACCAGCGAGGAGCAGTGGCAGCGCCTGATGCGCGAGATGGGCGACCCCGAGTGGGCGAGCTGGGAGATCTTCGCCCACCGTGGCCTGCGAGGCGAGAACTGGGACGTCCTCGAGCCGCGGCTCGCCCCGTGGTTCACCACTCGCACCTGCGACGAGCTGATGGACCTCGCGCTGCGCGAGCGGCTGCCCTTCGCCTTCGCCCTCGCGCCGCCCGGCGTCGAGGAGTATGAGGAGGAGCTGTCCGGCAGCCCCGACGTGCGCGACTGGCTCTACCGTTCGACGCCCTCCCCGGCGCCCGCGCCGCCCTCGCAGGGCGCGGGCACGAGCAACCTCGCGCGGCCGCTCGAGGGCGTCACGGTGCTCGACCTCAGCACGGTCTGGGCGACGCCGCTCAGCACCGCGCAGCTCGCGCACCTCGGGGCGCGCGTGATCAAGGTCGAGTCGCAGAACCGCCTCGATCACACGCGCTCGCGCATCGGCGAGCTTTCACTGCCCGACAGCGACCTGCCGGAGTGGGACCGCAAGGGCTCGTTCCGGGAGACGAACCAGGGCAAGGAGAGCGCCACCGTCAACCTCGGAACCGCCGAGGGGCAGCGGCTGTTCCGCGAGCTGGCTGCGCAGGCGGACATCGTCGTCTCGAACTTCACTCCCGGCGTCGCGGAGCGCCTCGGGCTCTCGGCAGAGGAGCTGTGGGAGGCGAATCCGGGGCTGATCATCGGGCGGCTCTCCGCCTACCACCCGGACAGCCGGCTGTCGCGCCTCGTGGGATTCGGCTACGCGATGCTGCTTGCCTGCGGGTTCGGCTATCAGGGCGAGGGCGAACCGTGGATCGACCGCAGCATCGCCTACCCCGATCCGCAGGCAGGCTTCGTGCTCGCCTTCGCGATGATCGACGCGCTCCAGAAGCGCGCCCGCAACGGGCGTGGCGCGCTGATCGAGGTGGACCTGTTCGGCCCCTCGGCGGCGCTGCACCGCTACCTCGGAAGCAACTACCCGGCGAGTGACGACGCCCAGCCACTCGGCCCCGCCCGAGGCTTCGAGTTGCCCGTGCCCGCCTTCAGTGAGTGCCTGCCTTGCCTTCACGAGGAGTGGGTCGCCGTCGTGTGCGAGTCTCGCGAGGAGGTCGACCGCCTCGCGAGCGCCCTCGGCGCGGACGGCCCGGCGGCCGGAGAGACGCCACGCGAGCTAGCGAGGCGGCTCGGCGCGGTGAGTCTCCAACGCGAGGCGCAGCAACTGGAGACGCTACTGCGGGATCGCGGGCTTGCCGCGCAGCGCGGGCTCGATCTGCGGCAGCTCGTGCGCGAGGCGGGGCTAACCGAGGCCGCGCACTCCTCGAGCGGCCTGTTCCGCGTGCCCGAGGGCGAGCGTCACATCCACGCCGCCAGCCCGTGGGTGCTCGACGGCGAGCGCTACGACTCGAACCGCCGCGCTCCGCGGCTCGGCGAGCACACTGCTGCCGTGCTGCACGACCTCGCCCACCTCACGCCGGACGAGATCGCGGACCTCGAGGCGCGCGAGGTGGCGTGGTAGGGGCTGCGGAGGGCTCGGGCCCGCAGGCCTGCGGCTAGCGACCCTGCCAGACGGGCGGGCGCTTCTCGGCGAAGGCGCGGGCGCCCTCGCGAATGTCCTCCGAGCTGTCGATGTTCGCCCGGTAGACCCACTCGCTGAGGCGGTACGAGTAGTCCATGTTCTCGTGTCGCCAGGCGCGGAACGCAGCCTTCGTGCCCTTGACCGCCAGCGGGGCGTTGGCCGCGATCAGCTCCGCGATCTCGATCGCCCGAGGCATCAGCTCCTCCGGCTCGATCACCTCGGCGACGATGCCCCACTCCTTCGCCTTCTCGGGCTCGACGCGGTCGCCGGTCAGCAGCATGTAGCTGGCCGCCGCGAGGTTGATCATCCTCGGCAGGGCGTGGATGGCGTAGCCAGCCATGCGCCCGCGCTTCGGCTCGAACAGCGCGAACCAGGCCTCCGTCGAGCAGATCCGGATGTCGCAGTCGAGGGCGCGCTCGAGGCCACCGCCGACAGCCAGGCCGTTAATCGCGGCGATGTACGGCTTCTGCGCCAGGGAGTAGGGCGCCGAGTCGTTGAAGCGTACGGTCGGCTTGGTCTGGCCGGCGGAGAACTGCTCGTTGCTCTCCTTCAGGTCGGCGCCCGCGCAGAAGGCGCGGCCGGCGCCGGTCACGACTCCGGCGCGCATCTCCGGATCCGCCTCGAAGTCGGCGACGGCGCGCTTGAGGTCCTCCTGCATCGCGCCGCCGAGGGCGTTGAGCCGCTCGGGCCGGTTCATCGTGAAGATGGCGTAGTGGTCGCGCTTCTCGTACAGCAGATCGGGCATGGCCAGTCCTGTCTCCCTGTCGCTTCGCGATCATGGCGACACGGACGCTGCTTCGCAACCCCTCGGCTGCTGTGGAGGCCCGCGCACCCCGCGCCGCCGTCCGCTACCCTGCGGCGAGGACGTGGAGGGAGCGGCGATGAGCGCGCGTATCGGCCTCGGCATGGCGGCGTTCCCGTTCGCTTCGACGCGCGCCTTCCGCGAGTGGGTCGAGCTCTGCGAGGAGAGCGACATCGACTCGATCTGGCAGTCCGACCGGCTGATCTCGCCGCAACCACAGCTCGAGGCGATGAGCGTCATGGCGGCGCTCGCCGGCGCGACCGAGCGGCTCAAGTTCGGGATGAGCGTCGTCGTCCTGCCGCTGCGTGATCCGCTGGTGCTCGCGATGCAGTGCGCGACGATCGACTTCCTCAGCGACGGCCGGATGCTGCCAGCCTTCGGCGTTGGGCCGGAGGTCGCGCCCGAGTGGGTCGCTACCGGCCGCGAGCCGCGCGGGCGAGGACCGAGGTCCGACGAGATGCTTGAGATCGTGACGCGGCTCTGGCGCGGCGAGACCGTGAACTTCGAGGGCGAGTACTACCGCTACACGGACGCCTCGATCGCCCCGCTGCCCGTGCAACAGCCGCTGCCGCTCTGGATCGGCGGCTCCAGCCCCGCGGCCGTGCGCCGCATCGCGCGCTACGGCAACGGCTGGCTCGGCGGGCTGCAGTCGCCGGCGCAGGTCGCCCCCGTGGTTGAGTCGATCCGCAAGGTGTCTCGCGAGGCGGGCCGACCCGTGCCCGAGGACCACTACGGTGCGAGCTTCCCCTTCCGCTTCGGCGGCTGGGACGACCCCGTCGTCGAGCGCGCTGCCGCCGCGATCAGCCGCCGCCCCGGCGCCACGGACCGCGCCGACCCGACCGCCTACTTCGCCGTCGGCGACGCGACCGCCATCCTCGAACGCATCGAGGAGTACGCGGCCGCCGGCGTCTCCAAGTTCGTGATGCGCCCGATCGCCGAGGACGACGACGATCTCCTGGAGCAGACGCGGCGCCTCGCGGACGAGGTGCTGCCCGTCGTCCACGGCAAGTAGCCGGCGGACTCGCGATGGCGTCGGCCGGCCCCGTCCAGCACCACTTCGAGTCGCAGCGCCTGCGCCTTGCCTACTGGGAGTGGGGCGAGGCCGCTGCGCCACCGCTGGTGCTGCTGCACGGCAAGCGCGACCACGCCCGCTCGCTCGATCGCCTCGCCACGGCGTTCCGCGACGACTACCGGGTGATCGTCCCGGACCTGCGAGGGCACGGCGATTCGGACTGGGCCGTCGGCGGCTACTACGGCATGTCCGAGCACATCGCGGACCTGCTCGCGCTGATCGAGCTGATCGGCGGGCCGGTCGACATCGTTGGACACTCGTTTGGATCGCGCATCGCCCTCTACGCGGCGGGTGCGTTCCCCGAGCGCATGAACTCCGTCGTCGCGATCGAGGCGACGGTCAACTTCGCGTTCCGCGGACTCTCGCGCCGACCGCTGAGCGAGCCCGAGGCGCTGCGCCGCTGGATCGCGCGCCACGAGGGCTACGCGGCGATGCAGCCGCGCATCTACACCTCGCTCGAGGAGGCGCGAGAGCGCATCCAGCTCGTCGACAGCCGCCTCGACGACGCGTTCGCCCTCGAGCTGGCGCGGCACGCGCTGCGGCCCGTCGAGGGCGGCTACATCTGGAAGTTCGACCCCTTCGCGCGCGGCCGCACCAGCGACGAGGTGGACGTGGAGACGGTGCGCAGCTTCTGGTCGGCGATCGAGTGCCCGGTGCTGCACCTGCTCGGCGGCGCCTCGACGTGGTCGACGACCCCGCCGCTGGAGGAGGACCGGGCGGCGTTCCGCGACGCGCGCTGGCTGATCGTCCCGGACGCCGGCCACTGGCTCCACCACGACGCGCCCGAGACCGCGATCCGCGAGGCGCGCACCTTCCTCGCGCGGCATGGGCTGGCGGCTGCGGGGGCCGAGGGCGGTGCGGGGTAGGATCAATTCATGACGTTCGCCTGGGTGGGGCCGGTCACGGCCGTTCGATGGGCAGTGAAGCGATGGCGGGAGCGTCACCTCAGTGCCGCCTACCAGCTCGCCTGGGAAGAGTGGGAGGCCTCGGGCGACGCCGCGCTGTGGGATGTAACGGTCGGCGACTGCCTTGAGCCCGAGGACTGGTCGGGGAGCGGGCCGCCGGGCCCGCACGCGAGGATTGACACGCAGCCCCTCCATGTAGCGGAGGCTAGCAGCTACTTGAACAGCTTGCCCAGCCCCCGGCCCGTCGCCTTTCCGGCGGCGCGGCGGGCGATGCGACGCCCGACCCGGCCGCGCCGCACGGCGTTGATGTCGCCGAGCAGCTTCGCCAGCCAGTAGAGGAACCCTCGAGTCTTGTTGATGCTCATCGCCTCGCTCCCTATGCAGCGCCCTCCGTGACGCCGTAGCGCGCCTCCAGCTCGTGCCAGTCGGGGGCGCCGACGATCTGCTCGAACTCGTGGAAGCCGGTGAGGGCGTCGACGCGGCTCGCGGTGGTCTTCTCGTCGTGGAGCGCGCGGAAGGTGGCGGCGACCGCCTTCGCCGCGCTGAACAGGGCCGCGAGCGGGAAGACCACCATGCCGTAGCCGAGCTCCTGCAGCTCGGTGGTGGAGAGCAGCGGCGTCTTGCCGCCCTCGATCATGTTGGCGAAGAGCGGCACGTCCGGGATCGCCTCGCGCACCGCCTTCAGCTCGTCGATCGACTGCGGCGCCTCGACGAAGACGACGTCGGCGCCGGCCTCGTGATAGAGCCGGCCGCGGCGGATCGCCTCCTCCAGGCCGAGCGGTGCGCGCGCATCCGTGCGCCCGATGATCACGAGGTCGTCGTCGTCCCGGGCGTCGACGGCGGCGTGCAGTTTCTGCACCTGCTCCTCGGCGGGAATGACGCGCTTGCCCTCGAAGTGCCCGCACTTCTTCGGCCACTCCTGGTCCTCGAGGATGATGCCGGCGACGCCCGCGCTGACGCACTCGCGCACCGTGCGGACGACGTTGAGCGGGTTGCCGTAGCCGGTGTCCATGTCGGCCACGAGCGGCACGTCGACGGCGGCGACGATCGGGCGCACGCGATCGAGCACCTCGGAGGCCGTGAGCAAGCCGTAGTCGGGGGCGCCGAGGGCGGCGGCGGAGAAGCCGAATCCGGTCGTGAAGACGGCATCGAAGCCGGCCTGCTGAGCGAGCCGCGCCGAAAGGGCGTCGTAGGCGCCGGGCAGCACGATGATCTCGGGCCCGTCGAGTCGGGCCCGCAAGGCGGTCGAGTGGCGCATCTGGTCCTCCATCCTGCCCCGGCGCGCTGGCCGGGGCGCGCGCGGAGGATAGCGGACCCGGCTCGCGCGGGCGTCGGGGGCGCCCGGAAGGGTCGGGATCGCTGTGACGGCCACAGGCGATCGTGCTATAGTCCGCTCCCCGGACAGGGGTTTCTCGGACACCCATTGTCGAGGAAAGATCGGGGGTACCTGTAGATTGTTGGTGCAGACCAACAATCGTGTCATGGTCCAAAACGAACAGCAGATACAGGTCGAAGGGCTGTGGAAGATATTCGGCGATAACGCCGATCTAGTTTTCGAGCCCGAATATATCAACAAAACCCGATCTGAAATCCAGGATGAACTCGGTGCTGTAATTGGTCTTCGGGACGTGTCCTTTGGTGTCAAGCCGGGCGAGACGTTCGTGGTCATGGGGCTCTCAGGGAGCGGCAAGTCCACGCTTGCCCGCTGCCTGGTCCGGCTGATCGAGGCGACCCGTGGCGCAATCCGCTTCGACGGCGAGGACATCCTCGAATACGGCGACGGGGAGCTCACCGACTTCCGCCGCAAGCAGATCGCAATGGTCTTCCAGCACTACGGCCTGCTGCCTCACCGCTGCGTCCTCGACAACGTCGCCTACGGCCTCGAGATCCAGGGGATGAACGAGGATGAGCGCTACGGAGCAGCACGGGTGGCGATCGAGACGGTCGGCCTCGACGGCTGGGAGGACTACTTCCCGCACGAGATGAGCGGCGGCATGCAGCAGCGCGTCGGCATCGCGAGGGCGCTCGCGGTAGAGCCGGAAGTGCTGATCATGGACGAGCCGTTCAGCGGCCTCGACCCGTTGATCCGCAGGAAGATGCAGGACGAACTGAAGGCGCTCCAGGACCAGTTGCACAAGACCATCGTCTTCATCACGCACGACCTCAACGAGGCGATCAAGCTGGGCGACCGGATCGCGATCATGCGCGACGGCGAGATCGTCCAGGAAGGCCCGCCGGAAGAGATCGTCACGCGCCCGGCGGACGAGTACGTCGCGGACTTCGTACAGGACGTCTCGAGTGTCGCCGAGCTACGGGCGGGCGCGACAGAGCCCGTCAGCGCGGGCAGCCGGGAGACCGCGTAGATGGCCGCCACCGACGCCGAGGGGGCGCCGCGCAGCGCCGATCACGCGCTGTCCTCCAGGCGCCTCGTCAGACGGCTCCACTCCCGATTGCCGCTGCTGGGGGCGATCGGGGCAATCCTCGTGGTCCTGGTGGTGAGCCTGCTTGTCTGGGGACCAGGGATGGGCTTCCCCACGACGCTGTCGGAGTCCGAGACTCCGGCAGGCGAAAGAACGGTCACGCTTGAGAGCACCATCCGGGGAGAGACCGGCGATGCAATCGACCGCGGGGTCGATTGGCTGACCACCGAGGGCGACTGGCTGTTCGACGGCATCAGCGACGCGATCGCGTATGCGCTGGTGAATATCGAGGACGCGCTGAAGTGGGTGCCCTGGCCGGTAATCGTCGTCGGCCTCGCGTTACTCGCGTTCGCGGTCGGGCGCTGGACCCTGATGGGCTTCACGGCGCTCGCGCTGCTCTACCTCGGGTTCATGGATCTCTGGGAGAACGCGATCGACACGATCGCGCTGATCACGGTAGCGGTGGCGATCTCGCTCGCGATCGGCCTGCCGCTGGGCGTGCTGGGCGCGCGGAACAACATCGCCGACAACGTGATGCGTCCGATCCTCGATGCGATGCAGACGATGCCCAGCTTCGTCTACCTGCTCCCGGGCATCCTCTTCTTTGGCCTCGGCAAGCCGGCCGGCATCTTCGCCACGGTGATCTACGCGGTACCGCCGGTGATCCGGCTCACGAACCTCGGGATCCGCCAGGTCGATCCCGAGGTGGTGGAGGCGGCGCTCGCGTTCGGGTCGTCGCCCTGGCAGGTGCTCAAGAAGGTGCAGATTCCAATGGCGCTGCCCACGATCATGGCCGGCATCAACCAGACCACGCTGATGGCGCTGGCGATGGTCACGATCGCCAGCATGGTGGCCGCCGGGGGGCTCGGCGACAACGTGTTGCGTGCGCTGCAGAAGAATCAGTCGGGGAACGGGCTGATCGCGGGACTCGCGATCGTCTTCCTCGCCATCATCATCGATCGTCTGACACAATCCATCGGCTCCGGCGAGAAGGGACGCATGAGCGCCGGCTGACCAGGCCGGCCGTGATGAACAACTCGCAGCGCAGTCAAACCCGCGAACCGCTCCGCACCTGCGGAGGCGACGCCTTCGGCGCGATCAGTCGCTGGTACGTCCGTCGTCGTTACCAGCCGTGAGGCGCTCCGAAGCGTTCAAGCATGAATCCCCGATGAAAGGAGTTGGGATTTGCTGACAAGGTACAAGCTGTTTGCTCTCACCATGATCTCGATGTTGGTCCTCGCATTCGCGGCGGCCTGCGAGGACGATGGCGATAGCGACAAGCAGACGCTCGTCTTCAGTGACCTGAACTGGACGAGTGCACAGATCCAGAACCGAATCGCCCAGTACGTCGTCGAGATGGGCTACGAGTACCCGACCGACGTGGTGCTGGGAGCCACGCTGCCCCTGTTCCAGGGGCTGCGCGCCGGCGACACGCACATCACGATGGAAATCTGGCTGCCTAACCAGGACGAGGCCTGGGCGGATGCGCAGGCCAACGGCGAGGTCATCTCGCTCGGCCAGAGCCTTGGCAAGGACTGGCAGTCCGCGTTTGTGATCCCGGCGTACCTGCAGGAGCAGTACCCAGACCTCGACAGCGTCGAGGACCTCAAGGACCCGAAGTTCCAGGAGCTGTTCGCGACCGCCGAGACCGGCGGCAAGGCGCGGCTGGTCTCCTGTGTGATCGGCTGGGCCTGTGAGGTGGTCAACGCCGCGCAGATCGAGGGCTATGGTCTCTCCGATCATGTCGAGATCGTGAACCCCGGTGACGGCGCTGCCGCGAACGCCGACCTCTACGGTGCGTACGAGAAGGGCGAGCCGTGGATTGGTTACCAGTGGGGCACCAATGACCCCGCGCTGGTCCTCGACCTCGTGCGGCTCACCGAGCCCGAGTACAGCGACGAGTGCTGGTTCACGACCAAGGCCTGCGCCTACGAGGACGCGACGGTCTTGGTCGCCGCGCACCCCGACGTTGTGACCAACGCGCCTGACGTTGTCGCGTTCCTGCGCAACTGGAGCTTCGACGTCGCCAAGTACAGCGCCGTGGCCAGCTGGCTCCTGGACAACCCGGACGCCGACGCCAACGACGCCGCCCTCTGGTGGCTCAACGGCAACGAGGCCGTCTGGAGCACCTGGGTCACCGCGGACGCCGCCGACGCCATCCGCAGTGCGCTCGAGGATGGCGAGACTCCGGCAGGCTGGCCTGAGGAAGGCTAGACCCTTCGGAGCACGCACGGAGTAACCCGGACCGCATGCGCCGCCTCATGACAAGGCGGCGCATGCGCGACCGGATCAGCGGGCGGGCGTGACCATGCTGGTCACGCCCGTCTTCTCGTTCATCGATGCCGCCGTCGCGGCGCTGCTGATCTACGCGGCCGTCGAGGCATTCCGCTGCTGGAGGCGCCTGCACGCCGGCTACTGGCGGCTTGCGGCTGGCGGCCTCACCACCCTCGCCCTCGACGAGCTGCTCGGCCTGCACGAGGCGATCGGCTGGGCGATCGCCTCGCTGGGCGCGCCCGCGCCGTGGCACACCTCGCACTGGGACGACGTGGTCCTCGCCGGCTACGTCCTGATCGCCGCCGCGATCTCGCTCGCGCACCTCGGCGAGCTGCGCCGCAGCCCCCGCGCCTTCGCCGTGCTGACGCTCGGCTTTGGGATCGCCGCGGTCGCCGTGCTGCTCGACAACCTCGCGAACGTCGTCGTGGTCGAGGAGCTGCTGGAACTGGCGGGCGCAGCGCTGATCGCCGCCGCCATGCGCATCCGCCGTAGCGAGGCAGCCGGGACGACGACCGCGCACCGTCCGGCCCGGGCCGGACCGCGCGAGGGCGCGGAGGTCGTGCCAGGCTGATCAAGCCGCGCGCGCCCCGTCGCGCTATCCTCGCGACGTGCCTGGCATCGTCACGCTGACCACCGACTTCGGGACGCGCGATCCCTATGTTGCGCAGCTCAAGGGCGTGCTGCTCACACAGTGCGAGCGCGTCCGCATCCACGACCTCACACACGAGATCGCGCCGCAGGACGTGATCGAGGGCGCGCTGTTCCTCGCGGCTGCCGTGCCCACGTTCCCGCCCGGCACGGTCCATCTCGCCGTCGTCGATCCCGGGGTCGGCAGCGGCCGCCGCGCGATAGCGGCGAGCCTGGGCGGGCAGATCGTCGTCTGCCCGGACAACGGGCTGCTCACGCTCCTCGCGAGGAACGTGGCGCTCGAGGAGGTCCGCTCGATCGAACGCGCCTCGCTTCGCCGCGAACCAGTCAGCCCCACCTTCCACGGCCGCGATCTCTTCGCACCCGCCGCCGCCTTCCTCGCCTGCGGCGGGGCGCTGGAGAAGCTCGGCCCGCCGGTCGAGGCCCCCGTCGAGCTGCTGCTGCCGCAGCCGCGCTCCGAGGGTGGGCGGCTCCTCGGCGAGGTGGTGCATATCGACCGCTTCGGCAACGCGATCACCAACCTGTCACGCTCCGACATCGAGACAGCCGGCGGCGGGCGCGGTGCGAGCGTCGAGGTGGGCGGGAGACAGTTGGCGCTGACGCGGACGTACGGCGACGTGGCGGAGGGCGAGCCGCTGGCGCTGATCGGCAGCGCCGATCTGCTGGAGCTGGCCGTGCGCAACGGCAGCGCCGCCGCCACGCTCGGCCTCGTACGCGGCAGCAAGGTGGCCGTCGCGGCGGGGTAGGCGGCTCGCGGCTATGATGCGAGCCGGAAGCGCTCGACGGCAGGCGCGAGGAGCCACGGAGGACGGATGCAGCTCGCCGAAGACCTGCGTGTGATCGATCTCAGCAGTGGACCGGCCGGCGGCATCGCCACGATGGTCCTCGCCGACTTCGGCGCCGACGTGATCAAGGTCGAGCGCCCGGGCGGCGACCCGCTGCGGCGCCTTCCCGCTTCCCCGATGTGGCTGCGCGGCAAGCGCAGCGTCGAGCTGGACCTGACCACCGCGGCGGGACGCGAGCGGCTGCACGCCCTCGCCGCCGGCGCCGACGTCGTCGTCGCCTCGTACCGCCCGGGGCAGGCGGAGCGGCTCGGCGCGGACTACGAGACGCTCTCGATCGACAATCCGGGCCTCGTCTACTGCTCGATCACGGCGTTCGGGCCGCGCGGGCCGTACGCCAACTACGCGCCGTACGAGGGCGTCGTGTCCGCCAAGTCCGGGCGCATGCAGTCCTTCGCCGGGCAGCCGCGCCGCGAGGGTCCCGCCTACACCGCAGTGCAGGTCGGCAGCCACGCCGCCTCGCAGTCGGCCGTCAACGGCATCCTCGGGGCGCTGCTGGCGCGCGACCGCGACGGCAAGGGCCAGCTCGTCGAGACGAGCCTGTTGCAAGGCATGTTCCCGCCCGACCTGTTCGGCCTCGTGCGCACGCAACTCGCCCGCCGCTACCCGCGCGGCTTCGAGGGCGACCCCTACGCGAAGTTCGAGCCGATGCCGACGCTGCAGTACCACCCCGTCGTCGCCAGCGATGGACGCTGGATCCAGCTCGCGAACCTCCTCGAGCATCACTTCCACGCCTACATCAGTGCGATCGGCCTCTCCGAGATCTACGCGGATCCCCGCTTCGTGAACGCACCGACGGGGCTCACCCCGGAAACACGGCGCGCGCTGAGCGACCTCATACTGGAGCGGATGCAGGACCGCAGCCTCGATGAGTGGATGGAACTCTTCCAGGAGGACGGCCAGATCGCCTCGGAGCCGGTGCAGTCGGCACAGGACGGCCTGCTCCACCCCGACCTCGAGGCGAACAGCGAGGTCGTCGCCTTCGACCACCCGCGCCACGGTCCGGTGCGCCAGCTCGGCCCGATCGCGCAGCTCAGCGAGACGCCGGGTGAGCCGCCGCAATGGTTCGCCGAGCCCGGCGAGCACACGCAGGAGCTGCTCGCCGAGGCGCCGCGCGCACCCTGGCAGCCTGCCAACGGCGCCACCCCCAGCGACCGCCCACCCCTCGAGGGCGTCACGATCATCGAGTTCGGCACGATCATCGCCGCGCCGCTCGGCATCACCTTCCTCGCCGACCTCGGCGCGCGCGTGATCAAGGTCGAGGCCCCCGAAGGCGACCCCTACCGGGGGATGGGCTACGGGCTCGGCTCCTTCTGCGGCATCGCCAAGACCTCGGCGGGCAAGGAGAGCATCTGCATCGACCTCAAGCGCGAGGAGGGCCGCGCGATCGTGCGCAGGCTCCTCGAGGGTGCGGACGCGGTGATGCACAACTTCCGGCCCGGCGTCCCGGAGCGGCTCGGCATCGGCTACGAGCAGGTGCGCGAGATCCGTCCGGACATCGTCTACCTGCAGGTCAACGGCTACGGCCCAAAGGGACCAAGCGCGGCTCGGCCCTCGGCGCACCCGATCCCCGGCGCGGCCACCGGTGGCCAGCTCTACCAGGCCGGCGCGGCGATGCCGCCGCCCTCGGTCGGCTCGATCCCGGACGCGAGCGAGGCCGCCCGCTGGCTCTACCGCGCGAACGAGGGCAACCCGGACCCGAACACCGGCTCCGTCGTGCAGAACGCGATGATGCTCGGGCTCTACGCGCAGCAGCGCTTCGGCATCGGGCAGCTGGTTTCGATGAGCATGCTCGGCGCGAACGCCTACGCGAACTCCGACGACTTCCTGTCTTACGAAGGCAAGGCGCCGCGCCCAACGGTCGACGCCGACCTGCACGGGCTGCACGCGCTCTACCGCCTCTACCCGGGCTCCGAGGGCTGGGTCTTCCTCGGCATCGTCACGGACCGTGAGTGGGCGACGTTCTGCGAGGCCAGCGGCCGCTCCGACCTCGCCTCGGATGTCCGCTTCGCGACGGGCGAGGCGCGCCGGGAGCACGACGCGGAGCTCTGCGAGGAGCTGCGCGGCCTCTTCGCGCAGCGGCCCGCCCTCGAGTGGGAGGGGCTACTCGCGCCGCTCGGCGTCGGCTGCGTGCAGGCGGACGGCGGATCGCCCGGTGAGTTCTTCGCCGACGACCCGCAGATCGAGGCGAACGGCTGGGACCTCGAGGCCGAGCACACGCTCTGGGGCAACTACCGGCGGCACGGCCCGCAGGTGACGCTGAGCCGCACGCCCGGCTCGTACCGCGCCGGCGCGCTGGCCGGCGAGCACGGCGACGCCCTCCTCGCCGAGTTCGGCTACGACGCCGCCGAGATCGCGAGCCTGCGCGAGCGGCGCGTCGTCACCTCGGAGCCGCTGTTCGACCCCGCGGACTACGACCCGCCGGGCACGGGGTACCCGTAGCCGCTGACCTGCCCTCTCGGCCTCGCGTGCGGGAACAAACGCGCGACCACCGGCGTCTGGATCTTGACGGCGTAAGCTCGGATCTGGAGCCATCCCGGAGGTCGATCGAATGGCGGCGATAGTCAAGACCGCGCTGCTGTACCTGTTCGGAGGTTGGCTCGGCCTCATGGCTGTCGTCGGCTGTCAGAGCGAGCAGCAGCCGGAGAACGCGACGATCGAGATCCCCTCGGGCCGCGAGCCGGACGCCTCGGTCAGCGGCACGGTCACGTACCGCGAACGGATCGCCCTCACACCCGGCGCGATGCTCGTCGTCGAGCTGCGCGACACCTCCTACCAGGACTCGGCCGCGGAGCTGATCGCGCGCCAGACCATCTCCGACCCGGGCCAGGTCCCGATCCGCTTCAAGGTCGAGTACAGCCGCGAGGACATCGAGTCCCGCAACACCTACTCCGTCAGCGCCCGCATCATCGAATCGGACGGCCGCCTCGCCTTCACCAACGACACGGCCTACGACGTCATCACCCGCGGCAACCCGAACAAGGTGGACATGGTCCTCGTGCTGGTCCAGCCGCCGCCGAACCTCGTCGACGAGGGAACGGACTGGCGCAGCTGGGTCGAGGTGCCCGTGGCAGTCGTCCGCGCCAACCTGATCCCGAACGAGCCGGAGCCATACCTGCGCGTCGAGTACGTGCGGACGCTCGTCGAGGGCTGCTCAAGGCTCGGCAACGAGACCGTCGAGGTCGAGGGTGGCGTGATTCGCGCTCGCGTGACGCTGATGCAGCCGCCGCCCACCGCGTGGGCGATCGACTGCGACGCGGAGGTGATGGTCCAGGACACCGTGCTGCACATCACGACGCCTCTGGAGGCGGACCAGACCTACCGCGTGATCGTCAACGACCAGCTCGTCACCACCTTCACCCTCCCGCGACCCGACTTCCCGCACAGCCTTGTCGCCGAGTCACCGATCGAGCGTGTCGAGGTCGACATCCTCGAGAGCCACCCGCCGCAGTACCAGCTGCGCATCGTCTCGGGCCTGCCGAAGGGCAGCGGCTGCACCCAGTTCAACGGCTACGAGATCCGGCGCGAGGACTCCAACCGGATCGAGGTCCTAGTCACGCACCACGAGGTCGCCGACCAGCTCGTCGTCTGCACCGCCGACTACCCCTCGGTGGAGACGGTCGTCCCGCTCGGCTCCGACTTCGAGCCGGGCGAGGAGTACGAGGTGCGGGTGAACGGGGAGGCGACATCGTTCGTCGCCCAGTAGCGGGCAGCTAACCGCCCGGGCTCACACCCCGCCTCACTCGATAAGCGCGAGGCGCTGGCGGGCGTCGGAGACGGCGTCCGCGCCGCCGAAGAGCAGCAGCCGGTTGCCGCGTTGCAGCACCGTCTCGCCGTGCGGGACCACGTCCTCGTTGGCGCGCCGCACGAGGAGGACGAGCACCCGCTGCGGGAGCTGCAGGTCGCGGATGCGGCGGCCGTCGAGGCCTGAGCCGACGACGAACTCGACCGTCAGGCGATCCTCGCCGCCGGGAGCGAGCGCCTCCTGTAGCACCGGCTGACCGATCACCGCCATCAGCGCGTCCGCCACCGCCTCGTCCGCGCCGATCGTCGCGATGCCGGAGCGGCGGAACGTCTCGACGGCGTCGGACTGCTCGACGCGCGCGAAGGCGGTGGCCTCCGGGTTCTCGGCAAGCACGTACTGGCAGAACAGCAGGTTCGCCTCGTCGCTGCTCGAGCCGCCGACCGCGAGCGCGGCGTCGCCGCCGCCGAGCTTGCGCAGCAGCGTCACGTTCGAGGCGTCGCCGAGCTCGGCATCGAGGCCGTCCTCGCGGGCGCGGGCGACGGCGTCCTCGTTCGGGTCGATCAGCACCACGTCGAAGCCGCCGGCGTGCAGTTGCTGGCCGATCCGCCTCGACACCTTCCCGGCGCCGGCAATCAGTGCACGCATCGATCGCACCTCCAACAGTCGCGCCAGCGGCGCGGCATAACTCGACTGTACGGCAACGGTGAGGGCGACAGTAAGGAAGACGAGCGCGGTCAGTTGTGGTCCGAACAGCTCCTCGCCCAGCGCCTCGCCGGCAAAGGCGGCGAGCGCCACCGCCACGACCCCTCGAGGCGCGATCGCGGCGATGTAGAGCCGCTCCCGTAGCCGCAGGTCGGAGCGCAGCGAGCAGAGCGCGACCGCCAGCGGGCGCACGATCACCATCAGCCCAAGCACGACCAGCACGCCGTTCGGCCAGAGCGCACGCAGCAGCCCGAGGTCGAGCGTCGCCGCCGCGAGGATGTAGACGGCGGCGAGCAGGATGCGCGACAGCTCGTCCTCGAACGACCGCACCACGTCGCGGTGCGGCAGGTCGGCCCCGGCGAGGACGACGCCCATCGTCGCCATCGCGGTCAGGCCGGAGTCCGGCAGCAGGCGCTCGGAGAGCGCGAGGATGCCGGCGCTCACGCCGAGCAGCAGCAGCGTCATCTCGGTCGGCGAAGGTTCGCGGTTGAGGCGCAGGACGCCTCGGACGATCAGCACGCCGAGCAGCCCGATCGCCACGCCGCCGATCAGTCGCGAGGGCACCCAGAGGAACGGCTCGGCGTGCAGGCCGGAGAGCACGAACTGGAGCACGACCACCGCGAGGATCGCGCCCAGCGGGTCGATCAGCACGCCCTCGCCGAGCAGCACCGCGCGCACGTGGTCGTTGAGCCGGACCGAGCGCACAAGCGGCCCGATTACGGTCGGCCCCGTGACCGAGACGAGCGCGCCGAACATGAACGCCGTCCGCCAGGGCAGCACATCGAGCAGTCCCGCCAGCAGCGTCCCGGCGATGAACGTGACGAGCAGCCCCACCGTCAGCAGGTTGCGCACGACCGCGCCGACCCGCCGCAGGAACTGCACGTCGATCGCGAACGCACCCTCGAAGACCAGCAGGGCGACGAGCACCTCGAGCGCGAGCGGGAAGATCTCGTGCAGCGCGTCGGGGCTGAACACGCCGAACACGGACGGTCCCGCGAGGACGCCGATGATCAGGTAGAGCAGGATCGGCGGGATGAGTAACCGCCGCGCGAGCTGGTTCGTGACGGCGACGGCGAAGCCGATGACGCCGAGGGCCGAGATTGCCGCGGTTTCCATCGCACCACCCAGCCACCTCGGCGCGCCGCTGCGCGACCGTGCAGCCGTACGCTAGCCTGCCGCGCCCGAACGCGCGACGCACCATGCGAGCGTCGCCGGTATACCCTGCCGTCAGCCGCCCCGCAGCGGCGAAGGAGCGCCCGCGATGCCCACGCCCGAGCCCGGCAGCGACCCGGCCGATCCTCGCACGGTCGAGGTGTCCGTCGAGCGCCGCGAGGGCAGCACGGCGCGGGGCGCCCTCGACGCGGTCGCCGCCGAGGAGCCGCTCGAGATCGCCATCGAGGGCGAGTCGATCGCGGTCGTGATGCGCACGCCGGGCGACGACGACGACCTCGTACGTGGCTTCCTGCTCACCGAGGGGATCGTGCTGCGCGTCGAGGAGATCGCCGCCGTCGAGCTCGACGGCGAGGGGCGGGCGGACGCCCGTCTTGCCGCCGGTGTGGCGATCGATACCGAGCAGTTCCGGCGCAGCATGTTCACGTCCAGCTCCTGCGGCGTCTGCGGCAAAGCCTCGATCGAGGCGGTCATGCTGCACGCGCCAGCCGCCGAGCCCTTCGAGGTGCCCTCGGTGGTGATCGCGCAACTCACCAGCGAGCTACGGACGCGGCAGCCGACGTTCGACGCGACGGGCGGCCTGCACGCGGCCGGCGTCTTCGGCCTCGACGGCGAGGCGCTGGTCGTGCGGGAGGACGTCGGGCGACATAACGCGGTGGACAAGGCGATCGGCGCGTTCGCGCGGGAAGCCGCCGAGGCGCGGATTTCGAGGCCGCCGACGCTCCTCGTGGTGTCGGGGCGACAGAGCTTCGAGATCGTGCAGAAGGCGGCGATGGCGCGGCTGGCGGGAGTCGTCGGCGTCTCCGCGCCGAGCTCGCTCGCCGTCGATCTGGCGCGGGAGCTGGGCCTGCTGCTCGTCGGCTTCGCGCGCGAGGGCGACTACAACGTCTACGCGGGCGCGGACCGCCTCGTCGACTGACGCACCGCCTCGCGAGCCTCGGCGAGTTGCTCCGGCGTGTTCACGTTGAGGAACGACCTTCCCGCCGGATCGAGGTGGGCGTAGGCCTCGGGCGGCAGCAGGGCGGCCTGCAGCGCCTCGGCGGCCTCGTGTACGGCACGGTCGCCCGCGGCGATGCGCTCGCGCAGGGCGGGGAGGGCGTCGCGACGCCAGGCGGCACAGAGCCACTGCGGGACGCCCTCGTGCAGCGGCGCGACGAGCGGGCTGCCGGCCTGCGCCCACTCGGCGAGCAGGCGCAGCAGCGCCGGCTCGAGCTGCGGCGCGTCGCAGCCCACGGCGATCGCGACGGGCGCCGAAGCGGCCTCGAGGCCCTCGGCGATCGCGACGAGCGGGCCCGCGTCCTCAATCGGGTCGGCAACGTGACGGATCGGCAAGCTGGTGCGCACCTCCGGCGGCGGCTGCCCCGGCGCGTGCACCACAACGATCTCGCCAGCAACCTCGTCGAGGGCGTCGACGACGCGCTGGATCAGCGTGCGGCCGCCTACCTCGAGCGCGTACTTGTCGCTCCCCATGCGGCGCGAGCCACCCCCGGCGAGGATGATGCCGCTCGGTTTCGTCGGCGTGGGTCGTGGTGCGGAGTCGGGCGCGGCGTCAGTCCTCGAGCGGGACATACATGCAACGCCCGTCGCGGGGCACGCGACGGCCGAGGCCGGGGAAGCGGAAGTGGCCGCCGATCACCAGTGCGCCCTCGGCGTCGACGCGCTCCATGATCGCAGTGCGCGAGCGGTTGCCCTGCTCGTGGTCGACGTCGGCGCGGTCCGACCACTCGGTCTCGCAGACCTGCATCGCGATGTGGCAGGAGTCGCCGAGGATGTAGGCCCCCTCGCCCTCGCTCGCGATCCGCACCACCTGGTGGCCCGGCGTGTGGCCGTAGGCGGCGGCCACCGAGATCTCCGGCGTCAGCGCCCGGTACCCCTCCACCAGCTCGATCATCGAGGCCGCCTCGAGCGGGCGGATGCTGCGCTCGAGGACCGGGCCGGGGAAGCCGCGATCGGTGTCCACCCAGTGCTCCCAGTCCGGCCGCTGGATGATGTGCTTTGCGTTCGGGAACATCGGGACCCAGCCGTCGCCCTCCGGCCGCGTGTTCCAGCCGACGTGGTCGAAGTGCAGGTGCGTGTGCACGACGAAGTCGATCGAGGCGGGGTCGATCCCCTCCTGGTCGAGCAGCAGGGGGAGCTGCGAGTGCTCGTCCATGTCGTGGCGGCCCATCGGCTGGTCCGCGATGCCGCTGTCGGCGAGGACGCGCACGCCCTGCGACTCCAGCAGGTAGACGGTCATGCTGAGCTCGGTCGTGCCGTCCTCGT
Source organism: Dehalococcoidia bacterium (assembly GCA_965207415.1). Taxonomy (GTDB): domain Bacteria; phylum Chloroflexota; class Dehalococcoidia; order UBA2979; family UBA2979; genus VXMT01. The sequence continues at coordinate 460,206 of CBDBMD010000003.1, read as the reverse complement.
CGATCAGGTGCGCGTACGGGGCGAAGTCGGCTTCGACCTCGGGGCGGAGGATGTCGCCCGGCGCCCAGCGCGCAGTTCCGTCCTGCAGCGCGGTCAGCGCGACGGCGCCGATGTTGCGTCGGTAGACCTCGCCCATCGCAATGCTCCTGGTTCGTCCGCCTACACGTTTGGCTTTGCGCCGGAGCGCCGCATCAGGCGGTCGATGGCGGCGACCCAGTGGTCCTCGTCGACCTCGCCGGCCTCGGCCTCGCCGGCCCTGGCGACGTGGCGCTTGTACGCCTCGTAGATCGGGATGTCGTCGTCGGCGAGCGGCTGCATCCACTCCTTGCGGGCGAGGGCGGCCTCGATGTACGGGGCGAGTTCCTCTTCCTTGCGCTGCTGCTTCTCTACCTCGCGCTCCTGGAACTCCGGCATGATCTCGTAGGCGAAGATGCGCAGCGACTCGCAGATGTCCTCGTGGGCGATCTTGCCCATCTGCGCCATGAACAGCACCTCGTCGCAGCCCATGTCCTCGTAGATCTGCATCATCTTGCGCGCCTGGTCGGGCGTGCCGACGGTGCTGGGCGCGCCGTAGCCCTCGAAAGACTGGCGGAGGATCGGCCAGGCCTGCTCGTACTGCTCCCAGATGTCGGTGCGGCCGGGCTTGTGGATGCCGTCCACGTAGTGGTGGTTGCTGGCGAAGGTGAAGAAGTAGCGGCCCTTGAAGCCGCGCTCGCGCGCCGCCTCCTCGTCCGCGTCCAGCGAGAGCGGCGAGGTCAGCGCGATGTTCGCGTTGACCGTGTGCCCGATCGGCACGCACTCCGTCTTGATGATCTCGTAGTACTCGTCGATCCAGCCCTTCGCCGTCTTCGCGTCGACGAGGGCGAAACCGAGCGCGCCCAGCCCGAGGTGTGCCGCGAGCTTGATCTGCTCGTGGTTGGAGCAGGCCATCCACATCGGCGGGTGCGGCTTCTGGACGGTCTTCGGCACCACGTTGCGCGTCGGCATGGAGAAGTAGCGGCCCTCGTAACCCGGGTAGGGGTCCAGGGCGAGCATGTTCGCGACCTGCTCGGTGCACTCCAGCCACTGCTGCCGCTTCTCCTCCAGCGGCACGCCGTAGCCCTCGAGCTCCGCGCGCGAGGAGGACTCGCCCGTGCCGAACTCGACGCGGCCGTTGGAGACGAGGTCCAGCGTCGCGATGCGCTCGGCGACGCGCGCCGTTTGGTTGTAGCCGGGCGGCATCAGCACGATGCCGTGCCCGAGCCGCAGGTTCTTCGTGCGCTGCGAGATCGCCGCGAGGAAGACCTCCGGCGACGAGGAGTGCGCGTACTCCTCGAGGAAGTGGTGCTCGACCTCCCACACGGAGTGGTAGCCGAGTTGGTCGGTCAGCTCCACCTGCTCGAGGACGTTCTGGAAGAACTGGCGCTCGCCGTCCTCGGGCCACGGTCGCGGGTATTGCAGTTCCAGCAGCGTGCCGAATCTCATCGCCGGTCCCCTTCAGTCGCGGACGCCGTCAGCCAGCCGAGCCTAGCCGCTGCCCGCCTTGTGATCAGCCGAGCAGGAAGCCGCCATCGACGACAAGCGTCTCCCCCGTCACGAAGCTCGATCCGTCCGAGGCGAGGAAGACGGCGGCCTTCGCGATCTCATCCGGTCCGGAGCGCCTGCCCAGCGGGATCGTGCGCGTCGGCCCCGCAGCCATGCGGTCCTTGTCGGCCTCGGTCAGACCCTCCCGCAACTCGGCCGTACCCTCGGTGCTGATGCCGCCGGGCGCGATCGCGTTGACGCGGATCCTGTGAGGCGCGAGTTCGAGCGCGAGCGCCTTCGTGAACATCACGACGCCGCCCTTCGCCATGTTGTACGCGGCGAGGCCGACGAACGAAGGACGGAACCCGTCCACCGAGGCGAGGTTGATGATCGCCCCGCCCGTGCCCTGGTCGACCATGCGCCGCCCCACACCCTGCGAGCAGTAGGCCAGTCCGCGCGAGTTCACCTGGTAGATCAGGTCGAACTGCTCGTGCGGCATCTCCAGCATCGGCGCCACCGGGAAGACCCCGGCGTTGTTGACGAGGATGTCGATCGAGCCCAGCTCGGCGACGGCGCGGCTCGCGAGCTGCTCGCCGGCGTCGTCCTCCGTCACGTCCAGCCGCATCGCGACGACCTTGCCGCTACCCGGGCCCTCGGTGGCGAGTTCGCCCGCCGTGCGCTCCGCCCAGTCGCCGTCGATGTCGGCGATCAGCACGTTCGCGCCGGCCTCGAGGAAGCGGGTGACGATGCCGCGGCCGATGCCGCGTGCCCCGCCGGTCACGATCGCGTTCCTGCCGTTGAGGCCGAACGGTCCCCAGTCCGTCATTGATCGCTCCTCCCGCCGCGTTGCGGCGCCTCCGGAGAGGCCTACTCGGGCAACATCGCCTCGATTGCCGGAACGTCGGCGGACCAGGCGACGCCGCTCTCGCGGAGCCGCGCGATCTCCCCGGCGCCGTAGCCGAGTTCTCCGAGGATCTCGTCGGTGTCGTATCCCGCGAGCACGGCCGGTCCGAAGCGGCCCGGTGCCTCCGTGATGTTGACGAGCGGCCCCCAGCGCTGGTACTCGCCCCACACGACGTGGTGTGCCGTCTGGGTGAATCCGTTCTCGCGCGCGTGCGGGTCGTCCAGCAGGAACTCCCCGGGGAGGCCGGCGTCCGCACGCACGCAGCCCACGTCGACGGCGATCAGCGCGCGCTCCCAGTCCTCGGCGTCGCGCTCCGCGAAGCAGGCGGCGAGCGCGTCCGCGAGCGCCTCGGCGTTCGTCTCGCGCGCCTCGGAGTCCGCGAAGCGCGGGTCCTCCGCCAGCGATCCGCCGAGGACGGAGCAGAGCTGCTCCCACTCGTCGTCGCTGGTGACGGCGAGGAAGACCCAGCCCTCTCGCGCCTCGTAGAGGCGGTAGAGCGGGCCAAGGCCGTACAGCTCGGCGTCCAGCGGCTGGCGCGGCTGCGCACCTGCGTAGTCGACGAAGGCGTCGGCGTTGGCGTAGGTGTTCGCACCGAGCATGCTCACGAAGATCTGCTGCCCGCGGCCAGTGCGCCGCCGCGCGTAGAGCCCGAGCATCGCCGAGGATGCCACGACCATCGAGGTGTTCGGATCCGGGTTAGCCTCGTTCGAGCGGAAGAGCCAGCGCGCCGCCTCACGCAGGTCGTCGATGTCCTCGCAGGCCGCGGGGGGCATCGACGGGCCGGCCTGCTGCAGGGCGCCGCCGACGACGGCGCCGGGCACGGGATGCGCCGAGGGGCGCTCGGCGCTGGGGCCGTTCGGCCCGTAGCCGTTGACGGAGACGTGCACGATGCCGGGGTTGAGCGCGTTCGCCAGCTCGTAGCCGATCCCCAGTCGCTCGGGGACACCGGGGCGGTAGTTGTGGATCAGCACGTCGGCGCCCTCGATCAGCTTCGCGACGATCGCCTGGCCGTCCTCCGACTTGAGGTCGAGGCAGAGGCCTTCCTTGCCGGCCGTGGTCTTCGAGACGCCGACCTGGCCGGGCAGGCCGGGGGTGTTGCCACGGAAGGGCTCGCCGCCGATCGGCTCCACCTTGATTACGCGCGCGCCGAGGTCGGCGAGCAGCGCCGCGCCGAGCGGCGCCGCGATTACCGTCGCGAACTCGAGCACGGTGATGCCTTCGAGGGCATGCGCGGGCATCGCGCCCGCTCCCGCAGGCGCCGTCCAGGCGGTGCGCGGGGGCTCGGCGAGGACATCGTCGCTGTCTGTGCCGGGCTCGCGTGCGGGTGCGCCCACGGTCCCCGGCGTGTCTGTCAGGTTGGCGACGAGGCCGAGCTGGCGCACCGGCCCGAGCCGAGGGTGCTCGACCTCGACGACCTCGGCGTTGGCGACAAGGTCGGGGTTCGCAAGGGAGCTGAGGGTGTCGCCGAACGGCTCGGCGGCGACGTTCTGGGCGTTGCGGAAGAGCTCCATCCACTCGTCGCTGGTGCGCTCCCGCACGCGCAGCAGCATGCGCTCGCGCAGCTCCTCGCGATCCGCCTCGGCAAGCTGGCGCGGCGCGCCGTGGAAGCGCTCCTCAAGGTAGATGTCCTCGAGGCCGATCGTCGCGATGAACGCGTGGAAGAGGTGGTCGATGAGGTTGGCCGGCTGGATCCACGTGCCGTCGCTGGCCATCACGGGCTGGTAGTAGATCGGCGGCTGCGCGCCGTAGGCGCCGAGCTGGTTACCCGCCATCTGCGTCGGGAAGGTCCGCTCCAGTTGCGTGCGGACCAGGCTGTTCATGTCGTAGCCCATCAGGCCCTGCAGCAGACTGGTCTCGACCAACTGGCCACGCCCGCTCTGGTCACGCACCAGCAGCGCCCCGAGGATGCCCGTCAGCGCGGACTGCGCCGCCGCGTGCGTCCCCGTCTGGACCGCGGCGAACGCCGGTCCCTCGCGTCTCGGCACGCCGCCGAAGTGGTGCATTCGGCCGGACTTCGCCGCGACCACGCCCTCGTAGCCGGGGTAGCCGGCGTAAGGACCGCGCGGGCCGAAGCCGGTGATCGAGCAGTAGACGAGGCCCGGGTTGCCCTCGCTGAGCGTCGCGTAGTCCGCCCCGAGCGCCTCGGCGCGACCCGGCCGGAACGAGGCGACCACCACGTCCGCGCCCGCCGTCAGCTCGCGCAGGCGCGCGCGCGATGTCTCGTCGCCGAGGTCGAGCGTGATCGAGCGCTTGCCGCGCAGCCACACCGGCGAGGCGGTGAGCCGCCGGAGCGGGTCGCCGCCCGGCCGCTCCACCTTGATCACGTCAGCGCCGTAGTCGGCGAGCATCATCGTCGCGATGCCGCCGACGGGGCCGCTGCTGAGATCGATCACACGGATGTCATCGCAGGGGCCGCGCATGGCGCCATTACCGGTCCCGTTGGTCACGATGCCGCCACGCCTTCCTCGGCTGCCGCCAGGGCGCGGTCGAGCGCGTCGTAGTCGGCGATCAGCTCCGCCTGGTACTCCTCGACGACCGGGCGGGTGTCGGGATGGGTGAAGATGAAGCGCCGGTTCTCGCGCACCCCGTCGAGGATGCGCGGAGCCATGATCGCCGGGTCGGCGGGCTCGCGGCGCGGCGGGATCGGCATCGGCGGCTGGGTGAGCGGCCCGCCATAGCGCTGCTGCCGGTTGCGGCCGGCCGTCATCAGCCCGGTCGCCATCATGCTCGGGCAGAGCACGGAGACGCCGATGCCCTCGGCGGCCAACTCCTCGCGCAGCACGAAGCTGTAGCCGACGACGGCGTACTTGCTGGCGGTGTAGACACCGTGCGCGTTGTCGCGGGCGACGACGCCGTTCAGCGAGGCGGTGTTGACGATGTGCGCGCCGCGACCATCGTGCTTCAGTTGCTCGCGGATCCTCGGGAGGAACGCGCCGACGCCATGCAGCTGGCCCCAGAGGTTGACCGAGAGCACCCACTGCCAGTCCTGCTCGCTCATCTCCGACAGCGAGCCGTGCATCGCGACGCCCGCGTTGTTGAACAGCAGGTGGACCGCGCCGAACTCCTCGAAGGCACGCTCCGCGAGCGCCTCGACGGAGTCCCGCTGGGCCACGTCGGTCTCGACGGCGAGGCTGCGCACGCCGCGCGCGGCGATCTCGCCTGCGGTCTGCTCGGCGAGCGAGGCGTCGATGTCCGCGACCACGATGTGCGCACCGGCATCCGCAAGCGCGAGGCCAATCGCGCGCCCGATGCCGGAGGCGCCGCCCGTGATCACGGCCACGCGGTCCCGGAAGTCTTCCATGGCACGTCTCCGTTGGCGCGTGGTCGCGCGCCGGGCACGATGATATGCGCTAGTTCACCACACCGTCATCGCGCAGCGCCGCGATCTCCTCGTCGCCGAAGCCGAACTCGCGCAGCAGCTCGGCGCTGTGCCCGCCGGGGGCGGGCGCGGGGCCCTGCGCGCGGGTCGGCGTCTTCGACATCTCGATCCAGGAAGCAAGCTGACGCTGCGGCCCGCTCAGCGGATCGTCGAGCTCCACGAACCAGTCCGCGGTCTGTGCATCGTCGGCGAGGTCCTCGGGGAAGCGCAGCGGCGCGGCGGGGGCGCCGGTACGGCGCAGCGCCTCGACCCACTCGGCCGTGGTGCGCGTGCGCACGATCTCGGCGACCTGCCGCTTGAAGTCGACCATGCGCTCGCGCGTGTCGTCGTCGAGCGGGTCGAAGTCGGGCTCGTCGCCGCCCTCGTACTCGAAGCCGATCGCCTCGCGGATCGCCTCGCGGTTGGCCCGCGTCAGCGCGCCGACGACGATCGCGCCGTCGCTGGTCTCGTAGGCGGTGTGGTAGATGCGGCGGACGACGCCGGTGGGGGCGAGGCCTCCCTGGCCGTAGCCCTGGATCGCCTCGGCGTAGCTTGCGCCGGCCTCGAGGGCGTCACGTACCCGCTGCAGGGCCGGGTTGGTGATCACCGCGTCGGTGACGGGCTCCTGCGTTACGGCGCGGCCGATGCCGGCCATCGCGCCGCGCAGCAGCGAGGCGTCGATCAGCTGGCCCTCACCGGTCTGAGCGCGGTGGTAGAGCGCCGACGCCACGCCGACAGTCGCCGAGAGCCCCGCCATCAGGTCGGAGATCGGCAGCGATCGGATCCGCCTCGGCGCGCCCCACTCGTCCACGTCCCCCTCGTCGGCCAGCATCCCGGAGTAGGCCTGCCCGACGATGTCCGAGGCGGCCTGATCGGCCAGCGGCCCCTCCGGCCCGAAGCCCGTCACGCGCGCGTAGATCAGATCCGGACGCAGCGCCGAGAGCGTCTCGTAGTCGATCCGCTGTCGTTCGAGGACGCCCGGCCGTGGATTCGCGACGACCACGTCGAACGAGGGGACCATGCGGTGCACGATCTCCTGGGCGCGCGGGTCGCTGAGGTTGAGCATCAGGCTGCGCTTGCCGCGGTTGTACCACTGGAAGCCCTTGCTGGTGCCCGGCACCACGCTTCCGGTGCGGCGGAACGGATCGCCCTCGAGCGACTCGATCTTGACGACGTCCGCGCCGAGGTCGGCGAGGAACTGGCCGATCACCGGACCGGCCACGATCTGGCAGAACTCGAGCACGCGGATGCCGTCGAAGGGGCCTGTTGCCATCGCGCGCCATTCTCGCCGCTGCGCCGCCTCGTCGCCAGCGAGGGCCGGATGCCGCGCGCCCTCGCGCATAACGTGTATGCGTTAGAACATATCTGATACAGCAGCGTGCGTACCGGCAGGCAGGGGCGGGTTCGCACGGCGATGGATGATGCCGTGGGCACACACCCGCATCGGCCGCGCTACCTCTCGCGCCTCCTCGTACCGCTCGCGCTGCTCGCCGCCTTCCTGCTCTCCGCCTCGACCACCGCGAACCCCGCGCACGCGGCCGGACCCCTCGCCGAGGGCCAGCAGGCCGTCGTCAGCGCCGACGGCGACGGTCTCAACATGCGCTCGATGCCGTCGCTGAGCGCCTCGATCCTCGCCGAGGTCCCAGACGGCACGGTGGTGACCGCCCGCGGCGCGCAGCACCTGGCAGACGGGCATTGCTGGGAGGCCGTCACCTATAACGGCCTGAACGGCTGGATGGCCGCCGAGTACCTCGTTCCCGTCGGCGGGTCGAGCGACGATAACGCCGATCCCTGCGCCGATGCCTCAAGCGACGATGAAGAAGAGGAGACGACGCCGCCACCGGACGAAGAGGACGAAGCGGAGACGACGCCGTCGCCGGGCGAGCCGGGCGTCCTGCCCGTCCCGCCTCCCGACGGCTGGACCCCGGGCATCGCGGGCACGTCGGACCTCGCCACACTCATCGAAGCGCAGACGTTCGATGTCGAAAGCGTCTGGACGTTCGATGTGGCCACGCAGGACTACGACTCGTACTTCGTCGGCGCGCCCGGCTTCGTGAACGAGGTCGGCCTGCCGGACCTCGGCCCGGACAGCATCGTGCTGATGCGGCGCGCGGGCGACAAGCCCGGCGACCTGGGAGAGCCGGCAGTTGCTCCCGCCGGCGAGGCCCCTCGAGGCGTCGCGAACGTGCTGCCCACGCCGCCGGCGGACAAGTTCACGATCGGCGTGTCCGGCACGAACGACCCGATGGTGCTCGCCGCCTCGCAACCGTTCGAGGTGAAGCTCGTCGCGATGCTGGATGTGCCGTCGCAGAAGTGGCTGACCTACAGCCCCGGCGCTCCCGACTTCGCGCAGTCGCTCGCGCGCGGCCAGTTGCGCGAGGACTCGATCGTCTGGGTGCGCGCCGGCGCGGTGACGACACCAACGCCGGAGCCGACCGTCACACCCACGCCCACCGCCACGCCCGAGCCGACCGCCACCGCCGAACCCGAGGGAGAGATCCTCGAGGCGAGGATCACCTACTTCTACTGCAACCAGGGGACGATCGCCGCTGGCATCGGCGACGGCGGCGGCTTCTGCGGCACGATGCGCAGCGGCGATGTGGTCCACCAGGGCGCAGCAGCTTGCTCGCAGGAGAACTACGAACAGCGCCAACGGTTCCGCATCATCGGCGACCCGCTCGACCTGGTTTACACCTGCAAGGACACGGGCAACGCGGTCCACGGCGAGCAGCGCGACATCTGGTTCGACAACAGCGACGACGCGATCAGATGGCTCGGGCAGGTGGGCGACAGGGCGCAGATCGAGATCCTCCCGGAGTAGCGGGCGGCCTCCCTCCGCCGTTACGTTCTGCCCATGGATCCGTCGCCTGAGCCGCTGGAACTCTCGCCCGTCGTGCGCGCGTTCGTCGAGGCGCAGCGCGTCGCGCGCCTCGCCACGGTCGACCCCGCAGGAACGCCGCACATCGTCCCGATCTGCTTCGTGTTGCTCGGCGGGCGCTGCTACTCGGTGGTCGACGAGAAGCCGAAGCGCAGCGCACGCCTCCAGCGCCTGCGCAACATCGAGGAACACGGCGCGGCCACGCTGCTCTGCGACGTCTACAGCGACGACTGGGACCGCCTCGCCTGGGCGATGCTGCGCTGCCACGCGGCGGTGCTGAACGAGGGCGGCGACGGGTACGCGGAAGCCCTCGCTGCGCTGCGGGCGAAGTACCCGCAGTACCGCGCGATGGCGCTCGACGGCAATCCGCTGATCGCCCTCACGCCGCTGCGCGTGAGCAACTGGAGCGTCGAGGGCCACACGCCGTGAGCGACGGCGACCCGCGCGCCGCCTCGCTGGCCGCGCTCGAGGACGAGATCGTCGCCTGCCGCGCCTGCCCGCGCCTCGTCGAGTGGCGCGAGCGGGTGGCGCTCGAGAAGCGCGCGGCCTTCCGCGACCAGGACTACTGGGGCAGGCCGGTGCCCGGCTTCGGGGATGCCGCGGCGCGCCTCGTCGTGGTCGGCCTCGCGCCGGCGGCGCACGGGGCCAACCGCACCGGCCGCGTCTTCACCGGCGATCGCTCCGGCGACTGGCTGTTCCGCGCGATGCACCGCGCCGGATTCGCCAACCAGCCAAACGCCGTGAGCCGCGACGACGGCCTCGAGCTCCTCGACGCCCGCGTCGTGGCGACCGTGCGCTGCGCTCCGCCCGACAACCGACCGACCGTCGAGGAGCGCGACCGCTGCCATCCCTACTTCGAGCGCGAGCTGGCCCTGCTCGACCGGGCGCGGGTCTACATCGCACTGGGCGGCTGGGCGCTCAACAGGCTTGCCGTCCTCGAGGACCTGCGCCCGCGCCCGCGTTTCGGGCACGGCGCGGAGTTCGCGCTCCCGGGAGGGCGCACGCTGCTCTGCTCGTACCACCCGAGCCAGCAGAACACCTTCACCGGCCGCCTCACGGAGGCGATGTTCGACGAGGTCTTCGCCCGCGCCCGCGCAATCCTCGATGGGCCTACGGACTGAAGCGGATCGGCAGCCGCGCGAAGCCGCGCAGGGTGAAGCCCGGCGACTGGAGGCGCTCGGCGGGCCCGGCGCGCTCGAGGCTCCCGTAGCGGTCCAACAGGCCGTTGAGCACAGCCCGCAGCTCCGCCCGCGCGAGCGGCGCGCCGAGGCAGTAGTGGATGCCGTGCCCGAACGCGAGGTGCGAGCCGAGCTCGCGGTCGAGCAGGAAGTCGTCCGGAGCCGGGAACTCGCGCTCGTCGCGGTTGGCCGAGCCGTAGATCACGGCCACGGTCGAGCCCTCGGGGATCGTGACGCCGCGCACCTCGACGTCGCGCACGGCGCGCCGCCAGAGCAGCTGCAGCGGGCTGTCGAAGCGCAGTCCCTCCTCGGTCGCGGCGTCCACGAGCGATCGGTCCTCCCGCAGCCGCGCCCAGAGGTCGGGACGGTCCACGAGGATGTTGAGCACGTTGCCGATCAGCGCGGTCGTCGTCTGGTTGCCGGACACGAGCACGACCTGGCAGATGTCGAGCAGCTCCTCCTCGGAGAGCGGCTCGCCGTCGGGTTCCTCGTGCACCAGCACGGAGATCAGGTCGTCGCGAGGCTCCTCGAGGCGCCGCGCGGCGACCTCGCGGAAGTGCACGTGCATCTCCCGGACGGCGGCCGAGGTGGCCTCGGCCGGGGCGTCGGCGGCGATCACGGAGTCGGACCAGGCCTTGAATCGCCGGTAGTCCTCGGGAGCGACGCCCAGCACGCGCGCGATCACCATCACCGGGAGCGGGATCGCCAGCGCCGGTACGAGGTCGACCGGCTGCTCGGAAGCCGCATCGAGCAGCTCGCCGGCGAGCGCATCGAGCTCCGGCTGCAGCTTCTCGATCTCGCCGCGCGCGAACGGGCGGTTCACCAGCCGCCGGATACGCGTGTGGCCGGGCTGGTCCTGCCCGACCAGCACCCGTGCCGAGCGCCGCGGCCCCAGCCGCGAGTCGGCGCGCCTCGTGTCTTCCGAGGAGAACGCTTCGTGGTCGGCGAGGGCGGCGTAGACGTCCTCGAAGCGGCTCAGCAGCCGGGCCCCGGTCCGTGGGTCGCGGTAGACCGGATGGTGGTCGCGCAGGATCCGGTAGGTTGGGAACGGGTCGTGTTTGAACTCGGGGGTGAACAGTTCGACGGGGTCCATCGGGATCTCCTCGCCGCCGCGCCTCCCATCTTTGCCCGCGCGCAAGGCCTGTCAAGACGAGTGTCGTACCGGAGCGCGCCTGGCAACGAAAGAGCCGCCCCCGCCGGGACGGCTCTTCGCGATGCTTGAGCGGACGCCTCGAGGGCGTCGCGCTGCTAGCTTGCCGGCTTGAACTGGACGATCGTCCAGTCGTCGTTCAGGTCCTCGAACACTGCCTCGACGGGCATGTCGCAGACCGCGTCCTCGACCTCGCACTGGATGCCCGAGATCATGCGCGGGCCCTCGTCCAACTCGACGACCCCGTAGACGTAGGGGACGCGCTGCTGGAACCAGGGGTCCGCGGCCTGGCGGATCACGGTGTAGGTGTGCAGGCGGCCCTTACCGCTCAGCTCCTGCCACTCGATGCCCTCCATGGTCCAGCAGCCCGGGCAGATCTCGCGCGGGTACCAGACCAGCTTGTCGCAGCCCGTGCAGTGCTGGACCACGAGCTTGTGCTGCTTGGTCGCCTCCCAGAACGGCTCTGTGAGCGCGTTCGAGGACGGGACCGGGCGCTGGGGCGCTTGCTCAGCCATGACTAGTCCACGCCCTTTCCGAAGACCAGGGAGGCCTCGACGCTGAGGCCGCCGCCGTTGTTGTTGATGAACGCGTAGTTGAGGTCCTTGTGCGCCTGCCGCGCCTCGCCGCGGCCCATCATCTGGCGCACGCCCTCGACGACGTGCGACATGCCGCCGCCGCTGCCGGCCTGCCCGAAGGAGAGCTGGCCCCCGTGCGTGTTCACCGGGAACTCGCCCTTGTACGTCACGTCGTGCGAGGCGAACCACTGGCCGCCCTCGCCCTTGGGGGCGAAGCCGGCGTCCTCGAACTCGCAGATGATCGCGATCGTGTAGCAGTCGTAGATCTGCGCCATGTCCATGTCGGCCGGAGTGAGGCCCGCGGTCGCGAAGGCGCGCTCCGCCGACACCTTGACCGGCGAGATGGTCATGTCCGGCGCGTAGGACAGACCCGGCACGCCTCGGTCCGTGGCGCAGCCCGCGCCGAGCAGGTAGACGGGCCGGTTCGGCGAGTAGTCGGTCGCGTCGGCGGCGCTCACGATGACCGCCGCGCCGCCGATGCAGGGCATGACGCACTCGAGCAGCCGCAGCGGGTCGGCGACCATCCGCGAGTTGAGGATGTCGTCGGCCGTCGCGGGCTGGCCGTAGAAGACGGCGTCCGGGTTGGCCTGCGCGTTCTCGCGCTGCTGGACGGCGATGTTCACGCGGTCCTCGTCGCTGAGGTTGTAGAGGTGCTCGTAGCGGGTCGCGATCTGCGCGTACTCGTAGTTCGCGCCCGGGCCCGGGCCGTGGGCGCGCACGTACTGGGCGCCGTGGCCGTCCGGGGAGGGCTCGGTGCCGCCGCCGAAGCCGCCCCACTGGCTGGAGCAGACGATCACGAGGACGTTGTCGGCGAGGCCGGTGGCCACCGCCGCCGCCGCCACCGTGAGGCTCGTCGCGCCGGAGCCGCCCATCTGGTCGACGCTGTGCGACCAGACCGGCTTGAGGCCGATGTACTCGGCAAACTCGATGTTGTGGGAGTACGGGATGTGCGTGATCAGGCCGTCGACCTGGTCCTTCGTCAGTCCCGCGTCCGCGACGCAGTTCTTCGCCAGCTCGGCGGCCAGCCCAACCGCAGTGCGGCCCGGCTTGCGCCGTTCGGGCTTGATCTCGGCGAAGCCGGTGACCGCGGCCCGACCGCGGATAGATCGTTCGCTCACTCGCTCCATCCTCTCCTGCGGCGGGCCACTGCCGGGCCTGACCGCTCCGACGTTGGAGCATACTCCAATGTGCTGGTGGGAGCACACTCCAACCTTTCCCCGGCCCGCCACCTCCCACCCCAGAGGGCGTCGCGCCTCGCCACATCCGGCGGCCCGGCGGCCTAGACTGGCGTATGGGCAGCAGCCGCCGTTCCCGTCGCCTCCCACCCGGCCTCCAGAGCGACCTGTTCGAGGCCGATGAGCCGCGCCTGCCGAGCGGCGCCGTAGCGCCCGGCGCGAAGGCGGCGCCCCTCGCCACGCGCATGCGTCCCGAGACGCTCGACGACTTCGTCGGGCAGGAGGACGTCGTCGGGCCGGGCAGCCCGCTGCGCGGCATGATCGAGCGTGACGAGACGCCCTCGCTCGTGCTCTGGGGCCCGCCCGGCTCCGGCAAGACGACGCTGGCCGCGATCATCGCGCGCACCACGCGCCGCCGCTTCGAGCCGCTCTCCGCCGTCGACTCCGGCGTCGCCGACATCCGCCGCGTGGTCTCCGAGGCGCGCGAGCGCCGCCGCATCTCCGGCATCGAGACGATCCTCTTCATCGACGAGCTGCACCGCTTCAGCCGCAACCAGCAGGACGCCGTCCTCCCGCACGTCGAGGAAGGCGTCGTCACGGTGATCGGCGCGACCACGGAGAACCCCTCGTTCCACGTCGTGGCGCCGCTGCTCTCGCGCGCCCGTGTCTTCGTGCTGCGTCCGCTCGGCGAGGAGGCGCTGCGCGCGATCGTGACGCGCGCTCTCGAGCGTGACGAACGGCTGCAGGAGCAGCAGGTGAGCGTCGACGAGGGCGCGCTGGCGGCGATCGTGCATCTCGCGGGCGGCGACGCGCGGGCCGTGCTCAACCTGCTGGAGCTGGCCGCGACGACCGTGCAGCCCTCGGCGGAGGGCGCACGCGCCATCACCCGCGAGGCCGTCGACGCCGCGGGCCAGCACCCGACGCTGCTCTACGACCGCCAGGGCGACGGCCACTACGACCACATCTCCGCCTACATCAAGTCAGTCGGCGGCTCGGACCCGGACGGGGCGCTCTACTGGCTGGCGCGCATGCTCGAGGCCGGCGAGGACCCGCTGTTCGTCGCCCGCCGCGTCGTGATCCTCGCCGCCGAGGACATCGGGCTGGCCGACCCGGCAGCGCTCCCGCTGGCGGTGGCGGCGCAGCAGGCGGTGCATTTCCTCGGCATGCCGGAGGCGCGGCTGCCGCTCGCCGAGGCGACCGTCTACCTGGCGCGCGCGCCGAAGTCGAACAGCGCCTACGTGGCCTACCAGCGCGCCGCCGCGGACGCCGAGCGCACGCGCAACGAGCCGGTCCCGCTGCACCTGCGCAACGCCGCGACGGGGCTCATGAGCGACCTCGGCTACGGTCGCGGCTACCAGTACGCCCACGACTACGAGGGCCACACCCCGCCCTCGCAAACCCACCGCCCGCCCCCCGCCGAGGGCAACACCTACTACGTGCCCGGCGAGCTGGGGGACGAGGCGGAGCGGTAGGGTCGCCTTAGCCCGACGGCGCGCGCTGTTCGAGGACGGAGCGGAGCACGTCCTCCAGCGTCTGCGGCGACGGGTCCTCCGACAGCGCATCGGCGACCAGGTTCGTCGCCTCGCGGCGGGAGTACTGGAGCGTCACGAGCGCCTCGATGGCGTCGTCGCGGATGTCGGGCGCGGGCTCGCGCTCGCCCTCGACGGCGTCGCGCAGCAGCGCCTCCTGGACCACCTTGCCCCGCAGGTGGGCGACGATCGTCTGGGCGAGGCGTTCGCCGATACCGGGCAGCTGGCGCAGCGAGCGCTGGTCCTCCGCCTCGATCCAGCCGGCGATCTCCGAGACGGGGCGGGTGAGCGCGCGCACGGCCTTGGCCGGGCCCACGTCCGGCACCTCGATGAACTTGCGGAAGAACTCGCGTTCCGCGAGGTGCGGGAAGCCGTAGAGCGTGGGCAGGGGCTGGCGCTCGGTGGCGTGGTAGTAGGTGAAGACCTGTACGTCCTCGCCTTGCTGGTGGCCCGCCACCCAGTCCGCGGCGAAGGCGGGCATGTGCACCTCGTACGTGATGCCGCCCGCCAGGATCCACAGCGAGGAACGCTCGGCGTCCCAGCGCACGAGGGGTCCGCTGAGCGCCGCGATCACGGCCCGCTCCCGCTGCTCGCGAGGCGCGCCTCGAAGTCGACCTCGGCGAGCCGCGTCAGGGCGATCGCGAGCGCGTCGGCGGCGTCGAGGGGTGTCGGCGGCTCGGCGAGCCCGAGCTGGAGGGTGACCATCGCCTGCACCTGCTCCTTCGAGGCTCCTCCGTGGCCGGCCACCGAGGCCTTGATCGTCGCCGGCGGGTACTCGTGGACGGGCGTCGCGTGCGCTGCCGCTGCGATCTGGACGGCCGCGCGCGCCTCGCCGATCGCGAGGGCGGACCGGGCGTTCTTCGCCACGAAGGGTTCCTCGATCGCGACTTCGTGCGGACGGTGCTCCTCGATCAGTGCGCCGACCTGCTCGTGGATGTAGTGCAGGCGCTCCGCGCGGCTCCAGCGCGCGCGTGTGCGGATCGCGCCGTACGCGATCACCTCGGCGCTGCGGGCGTCGCCGTCGATGATGCCGTAGCCGGTGGCGGCGAGGCCGGGATCGATCCCGATCACGCGCCGGACGCCGTCGCTCACCGTGCTCGCACCAGCGCCCCGGTCATTCCCCGAGGCCGGCCGCGGCGAGCACCTCGTCGCTGAAGTCGGCGTTGCTGTAGACGCGCGAGACATCGTCGAGCTCGTCGAGTTGGTCAAGCAGGCGCAGCGTCTGGGCCGCGTTCTTCTCGTCGAGCTCGACCGTGTTCTTCGCCACCTGCGCGATCTCGGCGCTGGCGATGGTGAACCCCTCCTCCGTGAGCGCCGCGCGCACGGCCTCGAGGTCGCCGGGGCTGGTCAATACCTCGACGAGCTGTTCGTCGGCGCTGACGTCCTCGGCGCCGGCCTCGATGGCGGTGAGCTGGATCTCGTCGGCGTCGGCATCGGCAGCATCGAGGGTGATCACGCCGCGCAGGTCGAACATCCAGGAGACGGCGCCGTTCTCGGCGAGCGTGCCGCCGCCGCGGTTCAGCGTCACGCGGATGTCGGCGACGGTGCGGTTGCGGTTGTCCGTAACGGTCTGGATCAGCACTGCGGTGCCACCCGGGGCGTAGCCCTCGTAGACGATTTCCTCGAGGGAGGCGCCGTCACCACCACCGGTGGCGCGCAGGATCGCGCGCTCGACGTTGGCGCCCGGCATGTTGCTGTCGCGCGCCTTCTGGATCGCGAGGCGCAGCGCCGAGTTCATCTCGGGGTCGGCCCCGCCGCGGGCGGCGACGGTGATGTCGCGCGCGAGCTTGGTGAAGAGCTGGCCGCGCTTGGCGTCGGTCGCCGCCTTCTTGTGCTTGATCGATGACCACTTGGAGTGACCGGACACGAACCCCTCCCGAGAATGGCGACGTGCACCCACGCCGCTTCCGAGGCTTCACGACAGGTACGGGCATGGTAGCACCGGCGGACAGCCGGACGGCGCTCCGCCGCTACGCGCGCAGCGTCACGTTGTCGATCAGCCTCGCCGTCCCGAAGCGCACGGCGAGCGAGAGCAACGCAGGGGGCTTGATGAGGCCCTCGAGCTCCGCCAGCGTCTCCGAGTCGGCGAGGGAGATGTAGTCGATCTCGGCGAGCGGCTGCGCCGCGATGAGGTCGCGCACCCGCGAGCGCAGCGCCGAGGCGTCGCGCACGCCGTCCTCGAAGGCCGCGACCGCGGCCTGGAGCCCCGCTTGCAGCGCGGGCGCCTGCGCCCGCTCCTCGGGCGTGAGGTAGATGTTGCGGGAGGAGAGCGCGAGGCCGTCCGGCTCGCGCACCGTGGGGCAGCCGACGACCTCGATCGGGAACTGCATGTCGGCCGTCATGCGCTTCAGCACGGCGAGCTGCTGCGCGTCCTTCTCGCCGAAGTAGGCACGGTCCGGCTGCACCATCAGGAAGAGCCGCGCAACAACGGTCGCGACGCCCTCGAAGTGGCCGGGGCGGCGGTCGCCCTCCAGCACCTCGGTGAGGCCCCCGACGCGCACGCGGGTGGAATCCCCAGCCGGGTAGATCTCCTCGACGGAGGGGATGAAGGCGATGTCCGCGCCCGCGTCACCGAGCAGATCGAGGTCGCGGTCCTCGTCGCGCGGGTAGTCCTCGAAGTCCTCGTTCGGTCCGAACTGGGTGGGGTTCACGAAGAGCGAGACGACGACGGTCGGGCACTGCGCCTTGGCGGCCTCGACGAGCGAGAGGTGGCCCTCGTGCAGGTAGCCCATCGTCGGCACGAGGCCGAGCGGCGCGGCCGGGGCGCGCAGCGCCATCCGCAGCTCGGCGATCGTGCGTGCGACGATCAGCATCGGGGTGTCACAGCCATCGAGGCGTCACCGGCTAGACGACCTCGTCCTCCTCGAGCAGCGCCATCTCGGCGTCGACGCCCTCGTGCGCGCTGTCGTGCGCGTGCGCGCCCTCGGGTGCGTCCGCACGGCTGGGGGCGCGCCCGCTGTCGTACGTGTAGCGGGCGAGCGTCGCCTCGATGTGCTCGCGCCTGGCGGCGTCGAGGAGGAACGACTCGTCGGCGGTGGGGAAGCTGCCGTCCTCGACTGCCTCGCGGTACGCGACCAGTGCGCCGTGCACCAGGTCGCCACCCTCCAGGAAGCGGCGTGCGTGCTTGGGGTCGATATCCGGGTAGAGGCCGAGCATGTCATGCATTACCTGGACCTGCCCGCTGCAGTACGGCCCGGCGCCGATGCCGATCGTCGGCACGCTGAGCCGCTCCGTGATCCTCCAGGCGACTGCGGCGGGCACGACCTCGAGCACCACCGCGTAGGCGCCGGCCTCCTCGAGCGCCTTCGCGTCGTTGAGCACGCGGACCGCGTCGCGCGGGGTGCGTCCCTGGATTTTGTAGCCACCCATGGCGTTCACGGACTGCGGGGTGAGGCCGACGTGGCCCATCACCGGGATGCCCGCGTCGACGAGGCGCTTGACGATGCCCGCCGAGCGCTGCCCGCCCTCGAGCTTGACGGAGTTGCAGCCGGTCTCCTGCATGAGGCGCGTCGCGTTGCGCAGCGCGCTCTTCCAGCCCGCCTGGTAGGAGCCGAACGGCATGTCGACCACCACATGCGCGCGCTGCGCGCCCCGCGTCACCGCGGACCCGTGGTGGATCATGTCCTCCATCGTCACCGGCAGGGTCGAATCGTAGCCGAGGACGACCATCCCGAGGGAATCGCCGACAAGAATGACGGGAACCCCGGCCTCGTCGGCGAGGCGCGCCGTCGGGTAGTCGTAGGCCGTGATCATCGTGATCCGCTGCTTCTTGCGGCGCATCCCTTGCAGGTGGCTGACACTTACCCGCTTCATGCCTGCGCTCATCGTGCTGCCCCCTGTACGACTGGCTCGCGCGACTCCACTGGACGTGCCCCGTTGACGAGGTTGGTGGATGAGCTGGATTCGACCCGGTTGCGCTCGTCGACGAGGACGATACGCGGGCGGTGCCCGGCGAGGCGATCCTCGGGGACGCCCTCGTAGGCCATGATGATCACCATGTCGCCGGGATCGACGAGGTGCGCCGCGGCGCCGTTGATCTGGATCTCGCCGGAGCCGGCGGGCGCCGGGATGACGTAGGTCTCGAGGCGCGCACCGTTGGTCAGGTCGACCACGTGCACCTGCTCCCACTCGACGATGCCGGACGCGTCGAGCAGCGCCTGGTCAATGCTGATCGAGCCCTCGTAGTCGAGGTCGGCGGCCGTGACGGTGGCGCGATGGATCTTCGAGCGCAGCATGATCCGCATCATCGCCAGGCTCCGTTCGCAGCTGGTTCGGGCGCATCCTCGAAGCGGACGGCAGCCGCCGGGCCGGGTGCTTGGGTCATGTGCTCACTCCGTCCCGATCTCGGCGGGAATGAAGCGGATCCGCATGTTCCAACTGGCGTGAACGCGCCGACAGTATAGGCATGCGCGCAACCCCGATCATCGTCCCCGCTCCAACTGCCCCGCAGCAGGCCGCTTCACGCCTCGATCGAGGGCTCTCCTGAACGGCCCCGGCACTCCTCTTCAGCGCCCCGCAGCTCGCCATTCCGCAGCCGATGGGACCCCCGCGAGACCCTCCGCGGCGTTGACACCGTTGAGCACCGCGCGCTCCACTGCGCGCGTCGCGAGCGCCTCGAGGGCGGCGTAGGCGTAGCGGTCGACCTCGACGGCGCCGGTGGCGAGCGTGAAGATCACGTCGCCGTCGCTGCGGCAGTGCGCAGGCCAGATCGTGCGCGCGAAGCCGTCGTGGCAGACGGTCGCCAGCCGGTTCGCCTGCTCCCGCGTGAGCCGCGCGTCGGTCGCGACCACCGCGATGGTCGTGTTCTCCGGACCGTCGTCGCCATCCTCGGCGTCCGGGTCGGGCAGTTCCGGCCAGCGCACGCCGCTGCGCAGATGCGCATCGAGATCCACGAACCCGCTGCCGTCGGCGCGCGGCGCGGCGACGAGCGAGCCGTCGCCCGGGTCGCGAATCGCCCCGGCGGCGTTCACGGCGACGATCGCTCCCACGGTCGCGCCGCTCTCCAGTTGCTCGCTGGCGGTTCCGAGGCCGCCCTTGAGCGCCCGATCCTGGCCGAGCAGCGAGGCGACCGTCGCGCCGGCGCCCGCGCCGACCGAGCCCTGCGCCACGCGGCCGCCCGTGGCGCGTCGCGCCGCGCGCGCGCCCTCGGCGGCGCCGGGACGGCGGGCGCCGCTCCCCAGCCCGAGGTCGAAGAGGATCGCCGCCGGGACGATCGGGATGGTGCGCTCTGCGAAGCGCAAGCCGATGCCCTGCTCCTCGAGGTAGCTGACGACGCCGCCGGCCGCGTCGAGCCCGAAGGCGGAACCGCCGGAGAGCACGACGGCGTGCACCTCCTCGACGAGATTGCCGGGCCTCAGCAGGTCCGTCTCGCGCGTCCCGGGCGCGGCCCCGCGCACGTCGACGCCACCGACGGCGCCAGCGGCGCAGATCACCACCGTGCAGCCGGTCGCCCAGCGGCGATGCGTCCACTGCCCGACGCGGATGCCGCCGACATCTGTGATCGCGTCGCGCGGCATCAGAGTGCGCGCGCGAGCGGCTGCCGCGGCGAAACGACCGAGTCGATGTGGCCGATGCAGCGCGCGAGGTAGCCGCCCGGGTCGTCGAGGTACGTCCGGCAATGCCCGCCGGCGGCCGAGATCCAGATCCCGTCGCCCGCGTTGAGCGAGGCCGCTCCGAGGTTCAGCGTGTGCTCGACGGGCACCTCGGGGTCGTCCTCGGCATGGATGTACAGCACCGGCTGCTGGAGTTGCGGGATCACTTCGATCGGCGAGACGGCGTCGACGTCGGCCTGGAAGAAGCGACGGGCCAGCCAGGTGCCGAGCCAGAAGACGAACTCCGGCCACTGCTGGTACTCGTGCCGCACGTAGCTGCGCATCGAGACGAACGGCGAGTCCGCGATGACGCCCGCGATGGCGGGGTCGCGCGCCGCGACCAGCAGCGCGAGCGCCGCGCCCATCCCGAAGCCGTGCAGGAACAGCGGAGTGTGCTCGCCGCGGCTCCGGGCATACGCGACCGCCGCCTCGACATCCGCCAGCTCCGCCGCGCCGAGGTGGTCGTCATCGCCCTCGGACTCACCGCGTCCGCGGAGGTCGAAGCTGAGCACGTTGACGCCGCGGCGGAGGTAGTCGCGCTGGAGGTCGAGCAGGCCCTGGCTCGGGTCCGAGCGCGTCCCCTGGGCGTCGTGCACCACGACGATCGTCGCGCGCGCGCCGGGCGATTCCATGTACCAGCCGCGGATGCCCACACCGTCCGCCGCGAAGAACTCGACCTCGTCATGGCGCAGCCGCAGATCGGCGGGATTGCCCTCGACGCGCCAGCGCTTGGTGCGCGTCAGCAGCTCGGCGAGGTAGAACGCCGCAAGGACGTACGCGAGCAGGAGGCCCGCAATGCCGATCAGCCCGCCCACCAGCAGCACGATCACGCCGTCCGGCCCGTCTTCAGTCCGGCGTCTGTGAGTTCCGGTGCGGACCGTACCAGCGCGTTCCGAGGCTCACAAGCACGGCGCGCGGGCGGCCACCCGTCCTTGTGTCGCCCTCGGGCCGGTCAGCGGCGCTGACAGCTCGCGCAGTAGTGCGTGGCGCGCCCGCCGAGGCGGATCTTGCGGATCTCGCGTCCGCGGCAGCGAGGGCGCTCGCACGGCTCGCCCTCGCGGCGGAAGACGTGGACGCGCAGGTGATGGCCGCCGGTGAGGCCGAAGGCGTCCCGGTAGTCGTCGAAGGAGCTGCCGCCGTCGGCCAGGCCGTCGCGCAGCGTCTCCAGCAGCGCGGCGTGCAGTCGTGCGACGCGGCGCGGGCCGATCGAGCCGGCCGGCGTGCGCGGGTCGATGCCGGCGATCCACAGCGCCTCGTCGGCGTAGATGTTGCCAACCCCCGCCGCCACTCGCTGATCGAGCAGCGCCGACTTGACCGCCACCGTGCGCCGGCCGAGGGCGTCCCGCAGCCAGCGCACGCTGAACTCCTCCGAGAGCGCGTCGGGTCCGATCCGCGGCATCGCCTCTTCCGGATCCTCGACGAGGTGCCAGGTGCCGAACTTGCGGATGTCGTTGAGGCGCAGCGCACACCCGTCGTCGAGATCGACGCGTGCGCGCTCGAAGCGCTCGCTCGGCGCGGAGCGATCGCCGATCAGCAGCACGCCGGTCATACGCAGGTGCAGCACCCAGTGACGTCCGTCGTCGAGGGCGGCGATCAGGTACTTGCCGTGCCGCCCGAGCGCCTCGATACGCCGTCCCGGTAGCTCGCGCTCGAACTCGCGCGGGGAGTGGGTGACCGCCAGCCGCTCCGCGCCGGCGTGGATCCGCACGGCCTCGATGGTGCGCCCGACGACTCGCGGCTCCAGGCCACGGCGGATGGTTTCGACCTCGGGCAGCTCAGGCATCGCGCAGCGGCGGGCGGCGGCTCACGCCGTCTCGACCATCTCGCCCCAGGAGCGGCCGTACTTCTCGTCGAGGTCGAGCGGCACCGAGAGCTGCACGGCCGGCATGAGGCGGCGGGCGATCTCGCGCACCGCGTCGAGCTCCTCGCGAGGCAGCTCGAACAGGAGCTCGTCGTGGACCTGCAGCACCATGCGCGCCCGGCCGCCGTTGGCGCGGTGGGCGATCAGTTCGGCGTCGATCTGGTTCATGGCGATCTTGATGATGTCGGCGGCGGCGCCCTGGATCGGCATGTTGATCGCGATCCGCTCGGCCGCGAGGCGGCGGTTGTGGTTCCGCGAACCGAGCTCCGGGATGTAGCGGCGGCGGCCGGTCAGCGTCTCCGCGTAGCCGCGTTCTCGCGCCTCGGTCACAACGGCGTCGCGCCAGTGTGCGACCTGCGGGTAGGCGGCGAAGTAGGCGCGGATGAACTCCTCAGCCTCGTCGCGCGGGATGCCCTCGCGCTGCGACAGGCCGAACGCCGTGAGGCCATAGAGGACGCCGAAGTTGAACACCTTCGCGCGCCGCCGCATCTCCGCGTCCACCTCGTCCGGGTCGACGTGAAAGACGTTCGACGCGGTGGCGCGGTGGATGTCCTCGCCCTCGAGGAAGGCGCGGCGCAGCTCCTCGTCCCCGGAGACGTGGGCGAGGATGCGCAGCTCGATCTGCGAGTAGTCGAGGGAGAGCAGCAGCGGATCGTCGCCGCAGTCGCGCGCGACGAAGGCGTTGCGCACCGCCGCGCCGATCTCCGAGCGCACTGGGATGTTCTGCAGGTTCGGGTCATTCGAGGAGAGCCGCCCGGTGGCGGCGGTGGTCTGCGAGAAGACCGTGTGCACGCGCCCGGTGATCGGGTGGATCTGCCCCGGCAGCGTGTCCACGTAGGTCGATCGGATCTTCGTCAGCTCGCGCCAGCGCAGCACGGCCTCGACGGCGGGGTGCGCCTGGCGCAGCGGCTCGAGGGCGTTCGCGTCCGTCGTCCAGCCCGTCGCCGTCTTGCGCGTCCTCGGTAGCTCCAACTCCTCGAAGAGCACGTGCGAGAGCTGCTGCGGCGAGCCGATCTGGAACTCGTGGCCGACCGCGGAGAAGACCTCGTCCTGTGCCGCCTCCGTGAGATCGGCCAGCTCCGCGCCGAGGATCGCGAGCGCCTCGCGGTCCACGGCGAGGCCGTACTGCTCCATGCGCGCCAGCACCGGCAGGTGCGGCATGTCGATCTCGCGGAAGACCCGGTCGAGGTCGTTCGCCTCGAGGTCCGCGAGCAGCTCTCCGGAGAGGCGCAGCGTCGCGTCGGCGGCGCCGGCGGCGAGGCCCGCGGCGTCCTCGGGGTCGGTGCGCGAGAAGGGGATCGCCTTGCGGCCCGTGCCGAGCAGGCTCTTCGCCTCCGGCAGCTCGTGGCCGAGCCGCTCGAACGCGAGCCCGCGAATGTCGCGCGCTCGCTCACCCAGCACGTACGCGGCGATCGAGCTGTCGAAGTCGATACTGCTGGTCCAGAGCCCGCCGGGCGTCTGCGCGAGGGCGAGCAGTTGCGTCTTGCCGCTGTTGGAGACGCGCTGCAGATCCGGGTCCGTCAACAGCGTGCGAGCGGCATCGAGGACGGCGTCGCGCGGGAGCTGGACGACCGCCGCCTCGGGCTCCGGCGCGTCCATCACCAGCTCCTGCTGCCCCTCCTTCGGAGGGAGCGGCTCCTGCGTGTGGCCGAAGGGCAGGTACCAGCCCTTGCCCGGCTCGATGCTGAGCGCGAGGCCGACGAGCCCGTAGGCCGCGCGCATCGGATGCTCGTCGTCGGCCAGCAGCTCGAAGCCGAAGCGCCCGGCCGCGCGCACCGCCTCGACGACCTCGCCGAGGCGCTCGGTCGTGGTCACGACCTCGTAGTCGCCGCCGCTGGTGATCGCGCCCGCAGGCTGCTCGGCGCTGCTGTCCGCGTCGTCGGCGTGTTGAGGCAGCCGCCCGACGAGCGAGCGGAACTCGAGCTCCTGGAAAAGGGAGAGCACGGCCGCGCGGTCGTAGTCGTGCACCAGCGCCGAGTCGAGGTCGAGGGTGACGTCCGGCACGTCGGTGACGATGGTGGCCATGCGCTTGTAGTGGCGGGCATCCTCGACGGCAGCTGCCAGCGCCTTCTGGGCGCGCGGCGGCTTGATCTCCTCGAGGTGCTCGATCATGTCCTCGAGCGTGCCCCACTCGCCGATCAGCGCCTTCGCACCCTTGTCGCCGATGCCGCGGACGCCGGCGATGTTGTCGGTGTTGTCGCCGACGAGGGCCTTGAAGTCCGGGATCTGCTCGGGCTCGAAGCCCCAGCGATCTCGTACCCCCTCCGTGTCGTACAGGACATAATCTCGCTGGTACGGCCGGTACATCAGCACCTTCACGCCCGGCTGGACGAGCTGCACCATGTCGTTGTCGAGCGTCACGATGACGGTTTCGACGCCCGCCGCCTTCGCCTGCGTGGCGAGCGTACCGAGGACGTCGTCGGCCTCGAAGCCCGGCGCCTCGATCAAGGGGATCCGGAACGCGCCCAGCACATCGCGCACACGCTCGATCTGCGGCTTCAGGTCGTCGGGCGTCGGCGCGCGGGTCGCCTTGTAGTCGGCGTCGGCCTCGTGGCGGAAGGTGGGAGTCGGAGCGTCCCAGGCCGCGATGATGTGCGTCGGCCGCAGCTCATCGAGGACGTAGAGCAGCGAGTTCGCGTAGCCGTAGACGGCCCAGACCGGCTCCCCGGTGCGCCGCACGGTGCTCGCGAAGCTGTCGCGCAGCGCGTAGTACGAGCGGTAGATGATGCCGTGCGAATCGAGGATGACGAGCAGCTTCGGGCGGTCCGACAGATCGAGGGCCATTGCCCGCAGTATATCCGCCGCGCCCGCGGGAGCGGGCGGCTAAACCGTGGCTGGTTCGCGCTCGCCGCGCTCGATCGCCTCGCGCACGTCGGCGAGGATTCCGGGCGGCAGGCCTTCCTTGTTGCAGGTGGGGCAGGTCGGCTCGTCCGGCGCGCCCATGTCGAAGAGCCGCACCTTCCTCGGACGGTCCGCGATGAGGATGCCGCAGACGGTGTCGACGCGGGCGGTGAAGTAGAGGCGCCGTTCCAGCTCCTCGGCGGCGTGCAACACCACCCAGTGCCAGTCATCGGCGAGGTCGTCCATTGCCTTGCCGACGATGCGCACCTCAGCCACGCGTGGCGTCCGGGGCCGGCCGGTCCATATCGGCAATGCGCCGCGCGATGCGCCAGCCGTCGGCAGTGCGGCGCCACTCATCGCGGTAGACGCCGCTGCTCACCGTGCGCGGGTGGCGATCGCCGGGGCCGATGCTGGTCAGCAGTAACATCGTTTGGGTGCGAGCCGCGTCCGCGTTCAGCTCGTCGAAGACCGTCGCGCGCTGGTGGTGGCGAGTGATCACGCCCTCGGGGAGCGTCTCGAGGATGCCGAGGATCCAGCGTCGCAGCGCCTCGTGGCCCTCGATGACCTCGTACGGCCCGTCCGAGCCGATCGCACGGCGCTCGAACACGCCGTCGGCGGTGAAGCGCGCGGCGAATGCGTCGCCGTCGAACGCGTCGACCGCGTAGGAGTAGCGGCCGATCTGATCGAGGATGGCGAGGCGATCGTCAGCGGTCATGGGCGCACGATAGCCGATCTTTCGACCGGGATCAGGGCTGCGGCTCCTCGCGCGCAATGATCCGCTCCATGCGCGCGCGAATCTGGGCGTCGAAGTCGGTCCCGTGCGAGAAGATGTAGAACTGCTCTGCGCGCAGCCCCTCGATCACCGCCGCCGCGACGCCCGAGGGCGGCATGTTGCGCCCCATGTTCTCGCCGGTCTCGTCGCGCGCGCGGTCGAAGGCCGCCGCACGCGCCGGGTCGCCCGCCGCCGGGTCGGGGTTGCGCAGCTCGAGCGGCCGGTTGCGCTCGGCGAGGTAGCTGCGGGTCGCCACGCCGCCGGGGCAGAGCAGGTGCGCGCGCACCGGCGACCCGAGTTCGCGCAGCTGCATCTGCAGCGCCTCTGTGATGCGCCCGACCGCGAACTTCGTCGAGCTGTAGGCGACGAGGCTGGTGTTGCCCTGGAAGCTCTGCACGGAGCCGGTGTTGACGATGTGCGCCGGCTCGCCCTGCTCGAGCAGCAGCGGCGCGAAGGCGCGGATGCCGTGGAGCACGCCCCAGAAGTTGACGCCGTACGTCCAGCGCCAGTCCTCGAGGGTCAGCTCCCACATCGGCACGCCGCCCTCCGGGTGCAGCGAGCCCCAGTCGTTGACGGCAGCGACACCGGCGTTGTTGCACACCACGTGCACCCCGCCCCAGGCCGCGAACGCCGCCTCCGCGAGCGCGTCGACCGAGTCCTGGCTGGAGACATCCACCTGCTCGCCGCGCACCTCGTGCCCCGCCGCCCGCAGCTCCTCGACAGCTGCAGCGAGGGCGCCCGCCTCGATGTCGGCGAGCACGACGCGCATGCCCTCCTCGGCGAATCGCTGCGCGAGCCCGCGCCCGATGCCGCTCGCCGCGCCGGTGACGACGGCGACCTTGCCCTCGAAGTCCTGCATGGCCGCCCTCCCGTCCGCTGTCCAAAGCGCCTTCGCCGGAGTGTATGCGGGCGAGGGGGTCGCCGTGACTACATCGCGGTGTAGCCGCCGTCGACGGGCAGCACGACGCCGGTGATGAACGCGGCCTCGTCGCTTGCGAGGAAGACCGCGGCCGCGGCGATCTCCGAGGGCCGCGCGATGCGCCCGAGCGGGTGGATCGCGTCGGCGGGGTGCGGATCGCCCTCGCTGAAGTCGCTGCCGCCGCGCAGCATCGGGGTGTCGATGCCGCCGGGCGCGATCGCGTTGACGCGCACGCCACGCCGCCCGTACACGACGGCGAACTGCCTCGTCAGCCCCACGACCCCGGCCTTGGCGGCGACGTAGCCGATCGGCCCCGAGGGCAGCGTGCCGCCGTCGCGCGGCAGCCGGTGGTGACGCAGCGCGACCAGCGCGCCGACCGAGGCGGTGCTGACGATCGCGCCGCCGCCCTCCTCGGCAAGCAGTGCCGCACCGTGCTGCAGCCCGTAGTAGACGCCCTCGAGGTTGACGGCGATTGTCTGCGACCAGTCGCCGGCGCCGCCCCCGACGGCGGCGTTGTTCAGCAGCACGTCGAGCCGCCCGAAGCGCTCGACCGCCTCACGCAGCATCGCCTCGACCTCGGACTCGCGGGAGACGTCAGTGCGCCGTGCGGCGACGCTGCCGCCGGCGGCCTCGATACTCGCGACCGTCTCGGTGAGGCCGTCGTCGTTGAGGTCGGCGCAGAGCACGGCGGCGCCCTCGGAGGCGCAGCGCTGCGCCATCGCCCGCCCGGCGCCGGAGGCGGAGCCGGTGACGACCGCGACCTTGCCGTGGAGGCGTTGCGTCACGCGCCGTGCCCTCGCGGCGGCCTCGGATCCTGGCTAGAGGTTCGCCGCGAACTCGCCGACCAGCTCGGCGATGCGATCGGGGCGCTCCCAGGGGCTGTAGTGGCCGGCCCCGCGCAGCCAGTGCAGCTCGGAGTTGGGCAGCGCCCTCGCGAGGTCGAAGCCGTTGAACGGCACCGCAACGCGGTCGGCGGTGCCGTAGATCAGCAGCGTCGGATGCGACCACTGCGCCCAGTACTTGTCGGCGTTCGACGAGCCGAGGATCGACAGCGCCATCATCACCTTCTCGCGCGGGCTGCGGTCCTCGAACATCCCGTCGAGGAGCGCGCGCTGCTCCTCGGTCTCTCCGAACCCCGCGCCGCAGTAGGTCTCCACGAACAGCTCCGCGAAGCCGTCGGCGTCGAGGCCGCGCTTGGTGGAGAGCGAGTACATGTTGGCGGAGGCCGCCGGATCGCCGGCGAACATGCCGCCGGCGTTGACGAGGATCAGCCCGCGCACGGCGTCCGGGTTACGCACGACGTGGTTGGCGGCGACCCCGCCCCCGAAAGCGTGCCCGAGCGACAACACCGGGCCGTCGCTGACGTGCTGGATCAGCGCGTGCAGGTCGTCCGCGGCAATATCGACGTTGGCGCTCTCGGTCTCGATCTCCGTGTCGCCGAAGCCGCGCACGTCGTAGGTGACGACGCGGAAGTTCTCGGCGAGCGTCGGGACCAGCGGGCCCCAGAATTTCGAGGGGGTGTTGTAGGCGGCGGTGAGGACAATCGTCTCGCCGACTCCCTGCTCGTGGTAGTGCAGCCTGGCTCCGTCCACATCGAGCATCGGCATCGCGGTCCTCCCGTCTCGCGTTGCGAACCCTAGCGGGGGGCTTCTCGCGCGGCAACCACGAGGATCATCGCGGGTATTCGGGCTCGTCCTCCGCGACCAGCAGCTCGCCGCTCGCCCGCCTCGGTTCGATGATCAGGGCGTCGATCGTGGAGCCGAACGCCTCGGCGATGCGGGCCAGGGCGGAGGTGGAGCCCGGCTTGCGCCCGCGCTCGATCTCGGACAGGTAGCTGGCGGCGATCCCGGTCCGCGCGGCGAGCTGGCGCAGCGTCAGCCCGAGGTGGCTGCGGAACGCGAGGAGCGGGCTCTCGCCGCGGATCATCGCGAGGGCCACCTCGTGGGGAACGCGGCTGCCGTCGTCCGCCTCGAGGGCGGCCAGCGTGTCCTCGAGCTTGCTGTTGCGCTCGAGCAGGGCCTCGTACTCCGTACGGGGCAGGGTGACCGTGTCCTTGTCAGTCATATGCCTCTCTCCTGTGCCGGACCCTCAACACGGCCATGACCGCGGGGTTGCCCTGCTCGACATTGAAGATCACGCGATAGTCGCCGACTCGCAGCCGCCTGTACGGTCCGCCGGTCAACGCGACCACCTGCCTCGCGAGTGACGCCGGGTTCGCGGCGTACTGCTCGATCTTGGCGATGATGCGCTCCCGCTCCCATGCGGGCAGGCGGCGCATGTCCCGAATCGCTTTGCTCCCCCACTCGATTGTCATGCCCGACCTGATTCCTCCTGATGTTCGCAGATAGCGAACAGCCCGTCAAGCGGCCCACGTCGTTCCTGACGCGCTTGCGTTACACCGTACGACACCGTCGGGGCAACCCCGGGCATCATCGCCTAGACTGCGGAGATGATCGCACCCTCCCGCAGACCGGCAGCTTCGCCCGCCCTCGCGAGCGGTTTCGCGTCGTGACCGCCGCCCCGACCCGGGGCGCCGCCGAGCGGCCGATCGACCGGTCGCCGGGGGAGGGCGGAGCATCCGGAGGCGGACGGCAGCTCCGCACCTTCGACTCGTTCTCCGACCGCGACTTCCGCTGGTTCTACCTCGCCCTGCTCGGCCAGATGGCCGCGATGAACATGCAGATGCTGGCGCGCGGCTTCCTGGCATTCGATCTGACGGGGAGCTTCGCCGCGCTCGGCGTCATCTCCCTCGGGAGCGCCGCGCCGATGCTCATCCTCTCGGTCTTCGGCGGGGTGCTCGCGGACCGCGCGCCGAAGAAGCTGGTGCTGCAGCTGGGGCAGCTCGCCAACGCCGTCACTGCCGTCATCGTCGGCCTGCTGCTGCTGTTCGACCTGCTCCAGTTCGAGCACCTGCTGGTCGCGGGCGTGGCGCACGGCATCGCACTTTCCCTGATGATGCCCTCGAGGCAGGCGATCCTGCCGGAGGTCGTCGGCATGGAGCGGCTGATGAACGCCGTCTCGCTGAGCGCCGCGGCCTCGAACCTGATGCGGCTCGCCGCCCCGGCGGCCGGCGGATTCATGATCGCCTTCATCGGCGCCGAGTGGGTCTACTTCCTGATGGCCGGGCTCTACGGGTTCGCCGTCGTCACGCTCGGCCGGGTGCGGCTGCACTACGAGCCCGCGGCCCGCTCCCGACGCACCAGCGGGTACGCCGACCTCGTCGAGGGCGTGCGCTACGTCATCGCCGAACGCACCCTCGCCCTGCTCCTCCTCGCCGGCATGGTCGGCGCGCTGCTGGCGCTGCCGTACCAGATCATGCTGCCCGGCTTCGTGACCGACGTGCTCGGTGGCGGCCCGATCGAGCTCGGGCTGCTGATCGCCGTGAGCGCGGTCGGATCGCTCGGGGGATCGCTCGTGCTCGCCTCGTTACCCGCGAGGCGCCGCGGGCTGCTCCTGCTGCTGAGCTCGCTGTTCGTCGGCGTGGCGCTGATCGGGTTCGCCTCGACGAGGCTGATCTGGCTAAGCGGCTTCTTCATGCTGTTCGTCGGCATCGGCAGCGCGGGGCGGCAGGCGCTGGGCAACGTGCTGCTGCAGCAGTACTCGCTCGACGAGTATCGCGGGCGCGTGATGTCGCTCTACATGACGGAGTTCGGGATCATGTCCTTCGGAGCGGTGCTGTTCGGCCTCTTCGCCGAGCAGGTCGGCGGGCAATGGGCGTTCGGCACAGTCTCGGCCGTGCTCGTCGTCCTGACGCTCGCGATGATCGCGTCCCTGCCGCGGCTGCGACGGCTCGACTAACCCCGAGGCGCGCCGGGCCGGGGGCGCGGCGGACCCGGTTGCACGACGCGGACCGGGCGGCCGCGGTAACGCGCCGTCAGCTCCGTCGGCGCCTTCGTTCGCAGCACGAAGGGAATCGCGATCAGCGCGACCACGCCGGTGAACACGAAGCCGGTCGAGTAGCCGCCCGTCGCGTCCACGCTCAGCCCCAGCAGCCACGGACCGAGGAACGCGCCGAGCGTCCCGATCGCCATCGAGACGCCGTTGATCGCGCCGAACGAGCGCGTCCCGAAGTAGTCCGCCAGCAGCGCCGTGCGGATTGGGTTCGCGCCGCCGACGCCGGCGGCGATGACCATCAGCACCAGGCTCGCCTGCCAGAGGTTCTGGACCAGCGCGAAGAGCGGCATCGCAACGCCCGCCACGAGGACCACCAGCGCCAGCACCACTCGCTTGTCGAAGCGGTCGGCGGCGCCTCCGGAGATGATTCGCCCCACGAGCGAGGCGACGGCGAAGAACGCCGAGCCCACGCCCGCCGCCGTCTTCGAGATCCCCACGTCGTCCTCCATGAAGGGGACGTGCAGCACGACGATGGCCGTGATCGCGAAGAAGATCGCGAACTGCGCGAAGGCGAGCAGCCAGAACGCCCGCGCGCGCAGCGCCTCGCGCAGCGGCACGCCCCAGCGCTCGTCGTCGTCGCCCTCGCGACGATCCGGACCTCCGGCCCGCGGGATGCCGTCGAGCGGCTGGCTGTGGCCTGGCGGCCTCGTGCGCACGTTCGATCCAGCGAGGAGGCCGCCGACGAGCAGGACCACCGCCATCACTTGCAGCGCCCCCCGCCAGCCGAGCGACTCGACGAGGAAGGCGATGGCAACGACGAGGATCCCGCCAAGCGTGCCGCCCGCCGTCGCCAGGGCAAGCGCGCGCGCCCGCTTGCGCTCGAACCAGCTGACGGTGGAGACCATCGTCGCCTGTCCCCCGCAGGTGCTCGTGCCCAGCGCCATGACCAGCATCAGCAGGTAGAAATGCACGATGTTCTGCATGAACGAGAGCAGGAAGAGACAGCACGAGGCGACGATGAGCCCGACGACCAGCATCATTCGCGAGCCGATCCGGTCGATCAGCGCCCCGACGAATGGGGCCGCCGCCCCGTTGACCTCGGAGCGGGCGGCGAAGGCGAACGCGGTGGCGCCGTGGCTCCAGCCGAACTCGTCGAGGATCGGGTTGAAGATCGGGCCGAGGCCCCAGAAGACCGCGGCCGAGAGGATGAAGAGCATCGTTGTCGAGGCGCCGACGACGATCCAGCCCTCGTAGACGCCCGGGAACAGCCTCGCGACCATGCCGCCTCCAGCGGCCCACTCTAGCCCCGCCCGCCACCGCCCGCAGTCGTCGCGCGCTTCGCTAGACTCACGCTGCAACCGATCCCCGGCCTTCGAGCCCGGTACCGAGGGAGGGAGCCTGTGACCGCGCCCGTCCACCCCTTCGAGGTCAACGACGCCTACACGCACTGCGGGCTAAGCAAGTACTACCCGTACGAGACGCTGCGCGGCACGCTCGACGAGGCGGGCGTGACGCGGGTCACGATCGTCCAGCACATGGGTGAGTACGACAACGGCTACCTCGCCGGGGTCATCCGCGAGGACCGGGACAGGGTCGCCGGCGTCTGCCTCGTCAATCACCGCGATCCGCGGGCGCGCGATCAGCTCGAGGAGATCGCCGGGGCCGGCGACTTCAAGGGCGTGCGGCTCACCTCGGAGATGATCTTCGAGCGGCCGGAGCTGCTGATGGGCGCCGCGCACCTCGGCCTCATCATCCAGGCGATGCCCCACCACGCGCCGGCCGACTGGGTCCCGTACATCGAGGCGGCGATCGCCCGCCACCCGGGGACGCGCGTGATGCTCTCGCACCTCGCGACGCCGCGGCTGCAGGACGCACCCGGCTTCGCGCCGCAGCAGCCGGTCTGGGAGCTGGCGCGCCATGAGGGCGTCTGGTTCCAGCTCTCGTTCCCGAGCCGCTACGCCCCCCACCCGCACGAGGCCGTCTACCCGGTGGTCGCGCAGGCGGTGGAGGCGTTCGGCGCGGAGCGCATCGTCTGGGGCTCGAACTACCCGGCCTCCGGGGGCCTCGACGAGTATGTCGCCGACCTCAACCTGCTGCTCGACGGCAAGCTGCCCGTCCCCGACGACGCGATCGAGGCGATCGCGGGGGCGAACATGCGCCGCTTCTGGTTCGGCGAGAGCTAGGCTCGAGCCGCGCCTACTGCGCGGTGTAGCCGCCGTCCACCGGCAGCGCCACGCCCGTCACGAACGAGGCGTCCTCGCTGGCGAGGAAGAGGATCGCGTTGGCCACGTCCTCGGCCTTTCCGAGGCGGCCGATCGGGTGCAGGCCGAGTGCGTCTTCGCGCCGCGCCTCGTCGCTGAGCATGAACTCGGTCATCGGCGTCTCGATGTAGCCGGGGTTGACGCAGTTCACCCGCACGCCGCGGCCGCCGTACATGAGCGCGTAGTTGCGCGTGAGGCCGAGCACGCCGTGCTTCGAGGCGGTGTAGCCCGGTGCGGAGCCGCCCACGAGGCCCATGATCGAGGAGAGGCTGACGATCGAGCCGCCTCCATGCTGCTCGATCAGCGCCGCGCCGTGCTTCATGCAGTAGTAGACGCCGTTGAGGTTCACGTCGATCACGTCGTGGTAGTCGTGCGTGCGGCCGCTGATCCCGGCATCGTTGACCAGAATGTGCAGCGCGCCGAGCTGCTCGACGGTGGCGGCCAGGGCGGCCTGCACGGCCTCCTCGTCGGTGACGTTCAGCTCGACGACGGCCGCCGTCCCGCCCTCTGCGGCGATCGCGTCCGCGGTCTCCTGCGCGCCCTCGGTGTTGACGTCGGCGCACATCACGGCCGCGCCCTCGCGGGCCAGCGTCAGCGATGTCGCCCGTCCGATGCCCGAGGCCGCTCCCGTGACCATCGCGACCTTGCCCTCGAGCCGCATCGTTCACCTCCCACGCTGCGTGCATTGTCCGCCGCCGGGCAGCATAGCGCGGCGCGGCGCGAGGCGGGATCGGCGCCCGCGAGGCGTACAATGGAGCGCGTGACCACCACAGCGAGCACCGGGTTCGAGCTGGTCAGCGACTTCCGCCCGATGGGCGACCAGCCGCAGGCGATCGAGCAGCTCCTCGAGGGCCTCGATCGTGGGCTGACGATGCAGACCATGCTCGGGGCCACCGGCTCCGGCAAAACCTTCACGATGGCCAACATCATCGCCCAGCACCAGCGGCCGACGCTGGTGCTCGCGCCCAACCGCACGCTGGCCGCGCAGCTGACCGCGGAGTTCCGCGAGTTCTTCCCTCGCAACTCCGTCGAGTACTTCGTCTCCTATTACGACTACTACCAGCCCGAGGCCTACATCCCGCGCACCGACACCTACATCGCCAAGGACGCCGACATCAACGACGAGATCGACAAGATGCGCCACTCGGCGACGCGCGCGCTGTTCGAGCGGCGCGACGTGCTGATCGTCGCCTCGGTGTCCTGCATCTACGGCCTCGGCGAGCCGGGCGAGTACGAATCGTTCGTCGCGAAACTGCACGTCGGGCGGCACGTCAACCGCAACTCGCTGATCCGCCAGCTCGTCGACATGCAGTACGCGCGCAACGACATGAACCTCGTGCGCGGCACCTTCCGCGTGCGCGGCGACACGCTCACGATCTTCCCGGCCTACGAGGACGTCGCCGTGCGCGTCGACTTCTGGGGCGACGAGATCGAGCGCATCGTCACCGTCGACCCGCTCTCCGGCGAGCTGCTGACGACACAGGAGCGCTTCTCCATCTACCCGGCGAAGCACTTCGTCACCTCCACCGACCGCCTCGAGCTCGCCATCAAGAACATCGAGGAGGAACTGCGCGAGTGCTCCGTCGCGCTGCGCGGCGCGGGCCAGATCCTCGAGGCGACGCGGCTCGAGGAGCGCACGCGCTACGACCTGGAGATGCTGCGCGAGAGCGGCTACTGCTCCGGCATCGAGAACTACTCGCGGCACCTCCAGGGGCGCGGGGTGGGCTCCACGCCGTGGACGCTGCTCGACTACTTCCCGGACGACTGGCTGGTCTTCATCGACGAGTCGCACATCGCGGTGCCGCAGATCCGGGGGATGTACTTCGGAGACATTAGGCGCAAGCAGACGCTGGTCGACTTCGGCTTCCGGCTGCCCTCGGCGCTCGACAATCGCCCGCTCGACTTCGCGGAGTTCGAGGACCACCTCAACCAGGTGGTCTTCGTCTCCGCCACGCCCGGCCCGTACGAACTGGAGCACTCGCAGCAGGTCGCCGAGCAGGTAATCCGC
Source organism: Dehalococcoidia bacterium (assembly GCA_965207415.1). Taxonomy (GTDB): domain Bacteria; phylum Chloroflexota; class Dehalococcoidia; order UBA2979; family UBA2979; genus VXMT01. Next base: position 425,869 of record CBDBMD010000003.1, on the reverse strand, counting down.
CCGACCGGCCTTCCCGACCCGATCGTCGAGGTGCGCGAAACGCAGGGGCAGATCGACGACCTGCTCGCCGAGGTGCGCACGCGGGCCGAGCGCCGCGAGCGGGTGCTCGTGACCACGCTCACCAAGAAGATGGCCGAGGACCTGACCGACTACCTGCTCGAGATGGACGTGAAGGCGCACTACCTCCACTCCGAGATCGACACCCTCGAGCGCGTCGACATCCTGCGCGATCTGCGGCAGGGCGTGTACGACGTAGTCGTGGGCATCAACCTGTTGCGCGAGGGCCTCGACCTGCCCGAGGTCTCGCTCGTCTGCATTCTCGACGCCGACAAGGAGGGGTTCCTGCGCTCCGGCGGATCGCTGATCCAGACGATCGGCCGCGCCGCCCGCCACGCCGGAGGCCGCGTGATCATGTACGCCGACACCGTGACGGACTCGATGCGAAACGCCCTCGACGAGACGGAGCGGCGGCGCGCGATCCAGCTCGCCTGGAACGAGCGACACGGCATCGAGCCCGAGGGCATCAGCAAGGAGATCCGCGACATCACCGACGGCCTGCGCGTCGCCGAGGAGTCGCCCGCCTACGTCGTGGCCACGGACCTGCCTCGCGACGAGTTGCTGCGGATGATCAAGGAGCTGGAGTCGCAGATGAAGTCCGCCGCGCGCGAGCTGGAGTTCGAGCGCGCCGCCCAGCTCCGCGACCAGATCGTCGAGCTGCGCCGCGAGCTCGTCGGCGACACCCCCGAGGGCCTGCGCGCCTTCGACGCCCCCTCGCCGCGCCCGCAGCGCGCGAACGCCGGCGGCGGCCGCCGCGGCGGCCGGCGGCGCGGGCGGTAGGGCCCGCTAGACGTCCCGATCCACCACCGGTGCACCCGCGAGAGGCGCGGCCGGCGTGTCCGCGCCAGCCTCATCCGCGTCGAGGAGGACGGGGCGGGAACCCGATCCGCCCTCGGAGGCGCCGACGATGCCCTGCTCCTCGAGTTCGTCCATGACGCGCGCGGCGCGCGGGTAGCCGATGCGCAGGCGGCGCTGGAGCAGCGAGGTCGAGATGTGGTCGTGTTCGCGCGCCAGTTCGAGGGCCTTCGTGATCATCGGGTCGACTTCGGCAGAGGCGGACCCGGCGGCCCCTCCGGCCTCGAGGGCGGCGACATCTTCGGCAGCTTCGTCGATCAGCTCGTCGAAGCTGCCGGGGCGCAGGTCCTCGAAGCGGTCGTCCGTCCAGAAGTTGACCACGTCGTCAATCTCGCCGTCGGAGACGTAGACGCCCTGGAGGCGGGTTGGCTTCCCCTGATCCTTCGGCTGGAAGAGCATGTCGCCCTTGCCGAGCAGCTTCTCCGCGCCGCCGCCGTCGAGGATCGTGCGCGAGTCCACCTGTGAGGAGACGGCGAAGGCGATCCGCGTCGGGAAGTTCGCCTTGATCAGACCCGTCACCACGTCCACCGAGGGCCGCTGCGTGGCGACCACGAGGTGGATGCCGGTCGCCCTCGCGAGCTGCGCGAGGCGCACCAGCTGGTGCTCCACCTGGTAGGGCGCGGCCAGCATCAGGTCGGCCAGCTCGTCGATGACCACGACCCAGTAGGGGAGGCGGCCGCTGCCGGCCTGCTCGTTGTAGCGCTCGAGGTTGCGCACGCCGACGTTCGCGAAGCGCCGGTAGCGTGACTCCATCTCGTGGATCACGGCCTGCAGCGTGCCGACGACCTTGTCCATGTCGATCACGATCTCGCTGAAGGCGAGGTGCGGCACGTCTGCGAAGGGGGCGAGCTCGACGCGCTTCGGGTCGATCAGCACGAAGCGCAGTTGCTCGGGCGAGAAGTTCATCAGCAGGCAGGCGATGATCGAGTTGAGGCAAACCGACTTGCCCGATCCAGTCGCGCCCGCGATCAGCAGGTGCGGCATCTGCGCGAGGTCCGCGACCACCGGCGAGCCGGACACGCCGGAGCCGAGCGCGATCGGCAGCGGCGACTTGCCCGCCGCCTTCGCGAACTCGCGCGACTCCAGCACGCTGCGCAGCGTCACCACCGCGGAGCTGGCGTTCGGCACCTCGATGCCCACGACCGAGCGCCCGGGCACGGGCGCCTCGATGCGCAGCGCGGGTGCGGCGAGGGCGAGCGCGAGGTCGTTCTGCAGCGCGGTGATGCGGTTCACGCGCACGCGCGTGCGCGAGACCTCGATCTGCTTGGTGCGCGGCTGGCCCTCCTCATCGAGGATCGCGTCACCCTCGGGCGTGCGCTCCTGCACGGTGCGGGTCCGTACGTCCCAGCCGGGCTCGACGCCGAACTGGGTGACGGTAGGACCCTCGTTGATCTGCGAGACCTGCGCCTCGACGCCGAAGGAGGCGAGCGTTTCGACGATCAGCTCGGCGCGACGCTGCTGGTCGCCCAGCTCGGGCGCGAGCGGCTCCGCCTCCTCGAGCACGTCGATCGGCGGGAGCTGCCAGCCGTCGCTCGAGTGCCGCCAGGTGCTGACGTCGTGCTCGAGGTCCATCTCGATCTGCTTCGCGGGCGGCGGCTCCGCGACCTCCACCGCGGCGGCGGCTTCGCTCGCGGCCTCGGCCCCCGCGCTCGCGCCGTTCGTCGCCGGCTGGTTCTCGAGGCGCGTGGGCAGGCCGGTTCCGGGCGGCAGGTCGGCGCGGAGGTCGGCGTAGGGGTCGCTCGCCAGCTCGGGCCTGCGGCGGCGCGCGCGGAAGGCGCGAACCTGCGCCGCGATGCCCTGCCCGGCGGGCCGCGCGACGTGGCGCCAGACCCAGGCCAGGGTGAGGCCGAGGGCGCGCGGGGTGCTGCGCAGCAGCTGCCAGGCCGTGCGCGGCCAGAGCAGCGTGAACCCGATCGGGAACAGCGCGAGCCAGCCGACCGTCAGCAGCCCGCCGCCTGCGAGTTCGCGTCCGAGGCTGCCGCCGGCCGAGCTCGTGCCGAGGTCCACCTCGCCGACGATCACGTCGGGAGTCCAGAGCCCGAGCAGGCCGGCGCTGAACGCCAGCATCAGGAGCGCGCCGGCGATGTGCCGCCCGCGACCGCGCAGCCGCCCGCCCTGGCGCAGCGCAAGCAGCAGGCCGGTCGTCAGCGTGAGCACGACGAGCGTGAAGACGTGCAGTCCGAGGGCGCCCACCAGCCCGTCGCGGGCCTCGGCCACGATACTCGTGAGCGGGAGCAGGAAGGGCAGCAGCGCCACCGCCAGAACGACGAGGGCAGTCCCGGCGATCTCGGGGCGCAGGACGTGCCTCACGACCGATCGTGAGGTCGCTCGCTGCGTGCCACGGCTAGCCGGGCGGCGGGTATTCGTTCGGGCCATTGCTCCGCTCCTTCAACCGGACCGCCCCCCGCCAAGCAGGCGGACCGGTTCGAGGGCTCTGCTCACTCCTCCGTCGTTACGCTCCGTTGCAGTACGCCGCTCCGTTCGCCGGACGGCGCCTCCACGGTGACCGGCAGCACCACGGGCCGCCGGTGCGTCTCGCGATAGAGGAGGCGAGCCACCTCGTCCTCCAGTGTCTCACGCCAGTCGGTCCAGTCGAAACGCCCCTCCTCGCCACCGGCGAGGTTGGCGACCAGCTGGCGGACGCGCTCCGTGATCAGTTCCTCTTCCTCGGGGCCCACAAAGCCATGCAGCAGCACCTGCGGGACGCCGACCAGCTCGCTGCGCCGGCGGTCGACGGCGACGACGACCACGCACATCCCATCCGAGGCGAGCCGCCGCCGGTCGCGCAGCACGATGTGGTCGATGTCGCCGATGCCGATGCCGTCGACGTAGACATAATCTGCAGGAACGACGTCGGTGATCGCTGCGCCGTCCTCGCTGATCTCCAGCACGTCGCCGTCGCTGAGCACGAAGGCGTCGTCCGCGTCGATCCCGAGGTCGATTGCGAGGTCGCGGTGCATCACGAGGTGACGGTGCTCGCCGTGGATGCCGGCGAAGTGCCGGGGCTGCACGAGGCGGTGGATGATCTTCAACTCCTCGCGCGCGGCGTGGCCGCGGACGTGGACGGGCGCGATGCGGTTGTAGACCACGCGCGCCCCGGCCCGGAAGAGGTTGTCGATGTTGCGGTCGACGAGCGCCTCGTTCCCGGGGATCGGGTTCGAGGAGAGGATCACCGTGTCGCCCTCGGTGATGGCGATGTGCTGGTGATCGCCGTTCGCCATGCGGGTGAGGGCGGCGGTCGGCTCGCCCTGCGCACCCGTGCTGATCACGACGGTGCGCGAGTCCGGGTGCTCCCGCATCTCGCGCACGTTCATGAGGATGCCGTCCGGCACGTCGAGGTAGCCGAGCTCGCGCGCCATCTGCACGTTGTTGACCATCGAGCGTCCCGTGACGAAGACACGCAGGTCGTAGCGTTCGGCCGCGTCGATCACCATCTGCACCCGCGAGATCAGCGAGGCGAAGGTGGCGACGATGACCCGCCCCGGCGCATCTCCAATCACGCGATCGAGCGCGTCGGCGACCGTCTGCTCCGAGGGCGTGTGGCCCTCGATCTCCGCGTAGGTCGAGTCCGCCGCGAGCAGCACGACACCCTCGCGGCCGACCTCGGCGAGGCGCGTGAGGTCGGTGTGCTGCCCCATCACCGGTGTGTGATCGATCTTGAAGTCGCCGGTGTGCACGACCGGGCCTAGCGAGGTGTGGATGATGAACCCCACGGAGTCCGGAATGGAGTGCGAGACGGCGAACGGCTCGACGGAGAACGAGCCGGCCTCGATCGTCTGGCCCGGCTCGATCACCTGCACATGCGTCTCTTCGAGCAGCCGGTGCTCGCGCAGCTTGACCTGCACGAGGCCGCGCGTGAGCTGGGTGCAGAACACGGGCGGGAGCGGCTCGCCGTGATCGCGCAGCGCGCGCATCAGGAAGGGCAGCGCGCCGATGTGGTCCTCGTGGCCGTGCGTCAGGAAGACGGCGCGCAGCCGCTCGGCGTTCTGCAGCAGGTAGCGCAGGTCTGGGATCACGAGGTCGACGCCCGGCATGTGCTCCTCGGGGAACATCAGCCCGACGTCGACGGCGATCACGTCGTCGCCCTGCTCGTAGAGCATCATGTTGCGGCCGATCTCGCCGAGGCCGCCGAGGGGGATGACTCGCAGGGTCGCCCCGTTACGCGCGCTCACAGCAGTGAGCGCTGCTCGGAGGAGGGGCGGGGAGCAGCAACCGCGCTTGCCTGGACGTACGGAGCGGACGGTTCGGAGACGGCGACGTTCCCGGCCTGGCCCCCGCGCCGCGCCTGCTCCAGCAGCTCGGGGATGCGGGCGAAATCGGCCTCGATCACGGGGCGCAGATCGCCGCGGTGGAGCGCAGCGGCGGGGTGGTACATCGGCAGGACGATGCGCCCGCCGAAGTGCTTCGGCTGGCCGTGGATGCGGCTGATCGAGGCGCCGGGGAACCAGCGGGACATCGAGAAGCGCCCGAGCGTGACGATCAGCAGCGGATCGACAATCGCGATCTGGCGTTCGAAGAAGGGGTTGCAGGCCGCGATCTCCTCGGGCTGCGGATCGCGGTTCCCCGGTGGGCGGCACTTCACGACGTTGGCGATATGCACCGTCTCCCGCGAGAGCCCGACGCCGCCCAGCAACTGGTCGAGGAAGCGGCCGGCCGGACCGACGAAGGGCACGCCCTGTTCATCCTCGCGCGCGCCTGGCGCCTCGCCGATGCACATCACCTCGGCAGGAGCGGGGCCGACGCCGGGGACGGTCTGAGTACGCGTACGGGCCAGCTCGCAGGCGGGGCAGTCGGCAATCTCCTCGTAGAGGGTGAGCAGGGCGGGGTTGGCCGCCCGAGGCGGACTGCCGATGGCATCACTCATCTGCGGCCTATCGTAGCACGCCTACGGAAACGGTAGCGCTGCATATGCAGCTGATCGGTCTGGCGCGCGGTTACTCCTCGGCCCTCGGACGCACGACCCAGGCGAGGCCGATACCGAGGCCGTAGAGGACGATCATCGGCCCGGCGACCAGCGACTGCGTCACCGGGTCGATCGTCGGCGTCGCGATCGCCGAGACGACGAAGGCGCCGATGATCGCGATGCGCCACCAGCCGAGCAGCTTGCGCCAGTGCACGACGCGGATCCGCGCGAGCCCCATGATCAGGATCGGCATCTCGAACACGAAGCCGAGGATCACGATCAGCCGCAGCGTCAGGTCCATGTAGCTGCTAATGCGCGGATTCGGCGACGCCAGGTCACTCCCGAACTGGAAGAGGAAGCCGTAGGCGGCCGGCAACACGACGAAGTAGGCGAAGGCCATGCCCGCGAGGAAGGCGAACGAGGCGCCGAGCGCGATCGGGTAGATCCAGCGCTTCTCCTGCTTCGTCAGCGCCGGGGCGACGAAGCGCATCGTCTGGTAGACGAGCATCGGCATCGCCACGGCGAGGCCGCAGGCGAGCGCGATGCGGAAGTAGACACCGAGGTTCTCCAGCGGCTCGATCGCCTGCGCCTCGAAGTTCTCGATGCGCGAGCGCGCCGGTTCGAGCAGGAACTCCCAGATCGCGAAGTTGACGGGCGGCGGGAAGAAGATGCACATGCCGAGGATGATCGCGCCCGCCATCCAGGTGACGCGGGTGCGCAACTCCAGGAGGTGACCGAGCAGGGTCATCTCCCCGCCGTCGCGCTCCTCCTCGTCGCCGTCGGGCTCCTTCTCGGCGTCCGGTTCCGGTGGGATTTGCTCGTCGGTCGGAGCGCTGGTCACGGCGGGTTAGCCGTTCTCAGCGTCGCCGGCGGGGAGTTCACGAGGCGTCAGCAGTCCGCTGGCCGCAGTGGGAGGCGCGGCGCCGTTCCCGGACGGGTCGGGCTCGCCCTCGGCCTGTGCCTGAGCGGCCGGCGCGTCCCGCAAGGCTTCCTGTGTCTCACGCCCGATGTCGCGGATGTCGCTCCGGGTCTCCTCGATCGAGGTGCTGATGCCGCTGGAGATGTCCTCCTGGGCGGCCATCAGTTCATCGCGCTGCTCCTGGACCTCGGCCTCAAGCTCCTGCATCGCGCCACGCACGTCGGCGGTGACCTCGGCCGCGTAGCGGCGAGCCATGCGAAAGTAGCGGCCGCCCTGGCGGGCGATCTCGGGGAAGCGTTGCGGGCCGACGACGATCAGCGAGATCACGAGGACCACGAACGCCTCGGCAACACCGACGCCAAGCAGTTCCATGTCTACAGGATAGTACGCCCGGCGCGGATCCGTTCGGCCGCGCGCGGTTCACCGCGGCGAGCGGCCGGGACTCCGCTGCTCCGGAGCGTGCACGCCGCCCGCGGGCGGCGCGTGCTACTCGTCCTCGATGCCGAGGTCGTGCAGGTAGTCGAGGGCGTCCTGGACGCTCTGGATCTTCTCGGCGTCCTCGTCGGAGATCTCGATCTCCGTGCCGTCGGCGGAGAACTCCTCCTCCATCGACATGATCAGCTCGACGAGGTCGAGTGAGTCGGCGTTGAGGTCATCGACGAAGGAGGCGTTGGGAGTCACCTGGGACTCGTCGACGCCGAGTTGTTCGACGATCAGGGCGCGAACGCGCTCGTACGTGGTTGCCACCGGTGCGGTCCTCTCGGTCTGGGGGCGGGCGCCGGTTCAGTCGGGTCCGGCGGAGCGCCCGGCGTGCTCGTTGGTCGTCGCCTCGCGGTCCGTGGCGTCCGCCGCCGCGATCCCTCCGAGCACCCCGTGGACGAAGCGCCCGGATGACTCCGAGCCGTATCCCTTGGCCAGTTCGACGGCCTCGTTGATTACGACCGGGAGCGGAGCACGGCGATTATCGAAGCATATCTCGAAGAGGGCAAGGCGCAGCAGGTTGCGGTCGATCGGCGCCATCGAGGAGAGAGGGAACGCGGGCGCCTGCGCGGCGATCCGCTCGTCCAGTTGCTCGCGGTGCTCCTCCACGCCGTCGACGAGCGAGCGGGTGAAGGCCGCGGCATCCGCGGAGAGCCGCGATTCGTCCAGGTGCCGCTCCAGGATGGGCCGCAAATCGCGGCCGGATTGGTCCGCCTCGTAGAGCACCTGGAAGGCGACGATGCGGGAGCGGCGGCGGGAGCCGGGCGGCATCGCCCGCTACTGCATCACCAGGCCGCCGTCGACGTGCAGCGTCTGGCCGGTGATGTAGCCCGCGGCGTCCGAGGCGAGGAAGGCGACGAGCGGTGCGATGTCCTCGGGCTCGGCGTGGCGGCCGAGCGGGATCAGGTCGAGGATCGCCTGCTTCTGGCTGTCGCTGAGCCCCGCCGTGAGGTCCGTATGCACGAAACCGGGCGCCACGGCGTTGACGGTGACCTGGCGCGAGGCGACCTCGCGAGCCACGGCGCGCGTGAAGCCGATCATGCCCGCCTTCGCTGCGGCGTAGTTGGCCTGCCCCGCGTTGCCCATGATCCCGGAGACGGAGGTGATGTTGATGACGCGGCCCCAGCGCGCCCGCGTCATCTGGCGCAGCGCCAGTCGCGTCGCGAGGAAGGCCCCGCGCAGGTTCGTCTCCATGACGCGGTCCCAGGAGTCGTCGCTCATGCGCACGACGAGGCCGTCCTCGGTGACGCCGGCGTTGTTCACGAGGATGTCGATCTTTCCGTAGCGCTGCCGCCCCTCCTCGAACAGCGCCTCCAGATCGTCCTGGTTACGCACGTCCACCTGCACGGCGGTGCAGGACACGCCAAGCGAGCGGATGTCTTTGGCGACGGCGCTCGCGAGGTGTTCCTCGCGCCGGTAGGTGATGATCACGTTCGCGCCGTGGCGGCCGAGCTCCATCGCGATCGCGCGGCCGATGCCCCGCGCGCCGCCTGTGATGGCGGCGTTGCGTCCCAGCAGTGGCCTGGTGTTCGCCTGTTCGACCATACCGCTACTCCTCGTCCCCGCCGCGCGCGTCGGCGGCGGTCGCGACGTTGCGCACGGCAGCCGAACGATCGGTTCGGCCGACCGTCCCTGTCAGCACCCGGCCCGGCCCGAACTCGACGAACGAGCTCACACCCGCGCCAAGCATCGTGCGCAGCGAGTCCAGCCAGAGCACGGGGCTCGTGATCTGATCGCGCAGCTCGGCGGCGAGGGCGTCCCCCGCCGTGAGCGGCTGCGCCGTCACGTTGGACACGACCGGCGTCGCGGGGTCCGTGAAGGGCGCCGCAGCGAGGACGGCCGCCATGCCCTCGGCAGCGCTGGCCATCAGCGGCGTGTGGAAGGCGCCCGCGACCTTGAGTGGCACGACGCGCGATGCGCCCGCCTCGGTTGCTGCCTCGCTCGCCGCGGCGACCGCCTCGGCGGTCCCGCCGATGCTGATGTTGCCGGCGGCGTTCTCGTTACAGACGGCTGCCCCGTGGTCGGCGCAGATCGGTTCCAGCGTGTCACGGTCGAGGCCGAGGATGGCGGCCATCGTGCCGGCTTGCGCGTCGCAGGCTTCCTGCATCAGGCGCCCGCGCTCGCGCACCAGCCGGATGCCGTCCTCGAAGCTGATCGCGCCCGCCGCGATCAGCGCGGCGTACTCGCCCAGCGAGTGGCCGGCGAGGAGGGCAGGCGCCTCGCTGATGCTGCCCTGATCGATCGCCGCCGCGAGCGCGGCGATGCCGTGGGCGACGAGCGCCGGCTGCGTGTTGATCGTGCGCAGCAGCTCGTCCTCGGGGCCCTCGAAGCAGAGCGTGGAGAGCGAGAATCCGAGCGCCTCGTCGGCCGCGTCGAAGACGGCGCGGGCGGCGGGGATCTCCTCGGCGAGGTCCTGGCCCATGCCGACGTGCTGGGCGCCCTGTCCGGGGAAGAGCCAGGCTGTCGCGGCGGCGGCGGCGGTGGGCAGTTCGGGGATGGTGATGGGGGTCATCGGCGCTCCGCGGATTGTTCGGTATGCCTCGGGTCGAACCGCGCGGAGTCCGGCTGGAGGCTACTCCTCGTCGTCGGCGTCTTCGGCCTCGGCGGCAGGGGCCGCTTCGGCGGCGTCATTGTAGTCAACCTCGCAAACCTCGCACACGTGATGGCTGACGTGCCAGGAGTTGCAGGTCGTGCAGCGGACGAGGTGCGGCGCGTTGATGCGGTGGTGGCTGCGGCGCTGCCGCTGCTTCGCCTTCGGGGTTCTACGTTTCGGTAGCGCCATCGTGCTCCTCCGTCGCGTGCAGCCGCTCGCTCAGCGCAGTCAGCGCCTCCCACGGCCCCGCCGTGGCTGCCTCCGCGCACTCGCAGGCAGCGAGGTTGCGGTTGCTCCCGCATTCCGCGCACAGCCCGGCGCAGGCGGGACGGCAGATCGGCTGGATCGGGATCGCCGTCTGTTCATACTGCCGGACTGCCTCGCTGAGATCGAGATGGTGTTGCGCATCGATCCGGAAGTCGTCCTCGTCGATCGTCTCCACGGGCTCGCCGGTCAGCAGGTCGTACGGCGCGACGAACTCCTCGTCGATGGCTAGCGAGACCGCCTCCCGGAACGGCTCCAGGCAGCGCGCGCACTCGACGAGCGGGACCGTCTCGAGCCGCGCGTGCACCAGCACGCCGCGGGTCGAGCGAAGCAGCCGGACCTCGCCGCTGGCGAGGGCGCTCCAGCCCACCGCCGCCACGTGCATCGCCTCGGCCTCGAGGCGTCCGTCGCGGCGGCTTCCCACCGATTCCTGCAGCAGCGTGGCGACGTTGAAGTGCACGACGGGTCTCCGTTGTGGCGTCTGCCGTGACCGCGCTGACCGTGGCCGGCAGAGAATGATCGTAGCACCGGGCGCGCGGCGGAATATACTCGGAGGCGCGGCGGCGCTCTGAGATTGTGCAGAGTGAGGCGGACCGCGGGGAGCCCTGGGCAGTATGCGCGCGGCCTGCCGACTCTCGTTATCACGGAGCCTTCGCGCTCCTGTGCCGGCGCTCGCGCTCCTCGCCGTCCTCGCGCTGCTGCTCGGCGGCTGCGACGACGGCGAGCGGAAACCGACTGTCACGCTCGCCGCGGCGTCCTCGCTGCGGCACGCCCTGCCCGACATCGTCAACGGCTTCGAGCGCGCCTACCCCGGCATCGAGGTCGAGGTGCGCTTCGCCGGCTCCCAGGTGCTCGCCTCCCAGATCGCGGAGGGGGCGGACGACGATCTCTTCATCTCCGCCAACCCGCTGCAGGCAGCCCGCCTGCTCGACGCCGGGCTCGCTATGCGGCCCACGGTGGTGACGGCGAACGTGCTCGTCGTCGCCGTTCCGGAGGATGCGCCGTGGCGCAGCCTGCGCGATCTGGCGCTGGCGGACGTGCGGATCGCGGTCGGGGCGCCCTCGGTCCCGGTCGGCGCGCTCTCGCGGCTCGCCCTTGAATGGGTCGAGCAGCAGCAGCCGAAGACCGCCCAGGCGCTGCGCGACAAGATCGCGACGGAGGACCCGAGCGTGCGGATCGTCGTCTCGCGACTCGAACTCGGCGAGGTCGACGCGGCGTTCGTCTACAACTCGGATGTCGCGATGAGCGACGGGGTGCGCGCAATCCCGCTGCCGCCCCAGACCCCGCCGAACGAGTACGTGGCGGTGCTGATCGAGGATGCCGACCCGGCGGCCGAGGATCTGCTCGCCTGGCTGCTGTCCCCGCCCGCACAGGCGATCTTCGCGCTCTACGGCTTCCTGCCCAGCGTCGTCGGGGTGCAGGCGCGATGAGCCGGAGCGTCTCGACCGCGCTGGCCGCGGCGGCGATCCTGCTCGCACTCCTGCTGCTCCTGCCGCTCGGCGGCCTCGTCTGGCGCGCCCTCAGCGACGGTGACGTCGCCGCCGAGCTCACAGCGGGGGCGACCTGGGACGCGCTGCGCCTCTCGGTGGTCACCGCCACGATCAGCCTCGCAATCGCCGTGCTGCTCGGCACGCCGCTCGCCTGGCTGCTCGCGCGCAGCCGCGCGAGGGCGGCCCGCCTCGCCGCGTCGCTGCTCGATCTGCCGCTGGTGCTGCCGCCGACGGTCGCGGGCATCGCGCTGCTCTCCGCGTTCGGGCGCAGCGGCTACCTGGGCGACACGCTCGGCGGGATCGGCCTCACACTCTCCTTCACCACCACGGCGGTGGTGCTGGCTCAGATCTTCGTCTCCGCGCCGTTCTACGTGCGTTCCGCCTACGCCGGCTTCCGGGGCGCCGACCCACGCTTCGAGGGCGTCGCCTACACCCTCGGGCTCTCGCGCTGGCGGACGTTCCGCAGCGTGACGCTGCCGCTGGTCTGGCCCTCGCTGGCGGGCGGCGCGGTGCTCTGCTGGGCACGAGCGCTCGGCGAGCTGGGTGCGACACTGCTCTTCGCGGGCTCGCTGCCGGGCCGCACGCAGACGATGCCGCTCGCGATCCTCGCCGCCTTCGAGTCGCAAGCCGGAATCGCCGGCGCCGTCTCGCTCTCGGTGGTGCTGCTCGGCTTCGCCGCCGTGCTGCTGCTCGCGCTGCACCGCGTCACCGCGACGGCGGGGCCGTACCGATGACGCTGCGCGCGCGCTTCGAGGCGCGCGTCGGCGACTTCGACCTCGCAGTCACCCTCGAGGCCGCGGACGAGCTGGTGGTGCTCTACGGGCGCTCCGGCTCCGGCAAGAGCCTGACCCTCCGCGCGATCGCGGGCCTGCTGCGGCCTCGCGGCGGCCGCATCGAGATCGGCGGGCGCACCGTCTTCGACGCCGATGCGGGCGTCGATCTGCCGCCGCAGGAGCGGCGCAGCGGCTACGTCGTGCAGGAGCCGACGCTCTTCCCGCACCTCGATCTGCGGCGCAACGTGCTGATCGGGCTCGAGCGCGACATCGACGCGCCCGGGCGCTACGAGGAGTTGCTGCGGCTGCTCTCGATCGAGGGGCTCGACGGGCGGCGGCCACACCAGCTCTCCGGCGGGCAGCAGCAACGAGCCGCCCTCGCGAGGGCGCTCGTGCGCCATGCCGACGTGCTGCTGCTCGACGAGCCGTTCTCGGCGCTCGACGAGGCGCTGCGCGCCGATCTGCGGGCGGAGTTGCTGCGCCTGCGCCGCGAGATGCGGCTCTCGATCGTGTTCGTCACGCACGACCTGCGCGAGGCGCACCTGCTCGGCGACCGCATCGCCGTCCTCGACGAGGGCCGGGTGCTGCAGTTCGGACCGCGCGACGAGGTGTTCCGCCGCCCCGCCTCGCGGCTGGTCGCGGAGTTGACCGGGTTCTCCAACATCTTCGAGGGGGAGTGCCGGGGCGACGGCGTGGTCGTCTCCGGCCTGCCGCTACGCGCCGCGCTGCCCTCGGACACGGCCGAGGCGGAGGCGGTCGACGTCGCGATCCGCGCGGAGCGAGTCGTGCTGCGCCGGCTCGATCCGGGCGGGGGCTTGCCGGAGAACTGCTTCGTCGCGCGCGTCGTCGATGACCTCGCCTTCGGCAACACGCACACGCTGCACCTCGAGCCCGAGGGCGCCGGACCGCCGATCGCCGTCGAGGTCGCGTCGAGGCCCTACGAGATCCTCGGCGTGGCGGGCCGGGAGCGCTGGGTGGTGGAGCTGCCAGCGGACGATCTGCACGTGATGTCGCGGACGGCGGGCGCCGGGGAGTAGGATCGAGGCTGGCCAGGGGGCCGGACGGCCGCCGGCGGAGCGCCTTCGGGCGAGCCGCGGGAGGAAAGTCCGAACTCCTCCGGACAGGGCGCCGGCTAACGGCCGGGCGGCGCGAGCCGACGGAAAGTGCCACAGAAACATACCGCCGTCGCGGGCCTCGGCTCCGGCGGTAAGGGTGAAATGGTGCGGTAAGAGCGCACCGGCGTCCCGGAGACGGGGCGGCCGGGCAAACCCCGCCCGGAGCAAGGCCAAATAGGGGAGCGCGCCGTGCTCTGCGCGGCAGGGGCGTCCGGCTCCGCTCCCGGGTAGGCCGCTGGAGGCGGCGGGCAACCGTCGTCCTAGATGGATGGCCGTCGCCGCCCTCCTTGCGAGGGCGGTACAGAATTCGGCTTACAGGCCCCCTGGCCTCTTAGCCCTCATAGGAGACATAACTGAGCCTGCGGCCGTGAGCGCAGCCGCGCCAGCGCGTTGAAGCCCTCGATGGACCAGCCGACACGCTCCGGGCCGAGGCGCCCTCGGAGCTCCTCGTACAGCGCCCGGGCCGCGCCCTCGTCGCGCCAGTCACCGTAGCCGAGGTCGGCGAAGCGGGCGGGGAGGGGTCGCGCTGCCGTGCGCCGTCCGGCCGCTCCGTCGCCCGTGAACGTGTCGACGACCACACGGTCGGCGGCCCCCGCGATCAGCTCGGCGAAGCGCTCGCGGTCGTGCGGCAGCACGGGGCTGACGGCCGCCTGCACCGCAACGCCGTGCTCCCGCGCCCGACGCATCGTGGCGAAGCGCCGCTCGATGCTCGGGCAGGTCGGCGTGAGGGCGCGCCGCACCTCGTCGTCGTCGGTCTCGACGGTCATCGAGAGCCACGCGAAGGGCAGCCCGGCGAGCAGGTCCAGATCGCGCTCGACGAGCGGGGAGCGCGTCTGCAGCAGCAGCAGGCCCACCGGCAACTCGCGGAACACCTCGAGGATCGAGCGGGTGATGCGGTAACGCGACTCCGCCGGCTGGTAGGGGTCGGTTGCCGAGCTCATGAAGATGCGGACGTCCTCGAGGCGTGGCCGCCGCTCCAGCTCGCGCCGCAGCGCCTCGGCAGCGTTCGTCTTGACGCGCAGCCAGCGGCCCCAGGGCCGCTCGGCGAAGCGCCCGATCGGCGACTCGGCGACGTAGCAGTAGACGCCGCAGCCGCGGTCGCCGAAGGCGCAGCCCGCGTACGGGTTGAGCGTGTGCGAGAAGGACGAGAGGTAGCCCCCGGTGGGCGTCAGCAGCCTGCGCGCAGGCAGTTCCTCGACCTCGATCCGTGCGGGTGGCGTCATGCGTCCGATGGTAGCGGGTGGTCGCCGTGGTGGGCCCGGCGCGTGATAGGTTCGCTGCGATGAACGCTCGCATCGCCGCCGCTGCCGTGCTGGTGCTTGGCGTCGCCATCCTCGCGGGGTGCGAGAGCGACGACGACCCCGGCCCCGCACCCGTGGCCGTCGCGACCCCGGAGCCTTCGCCGCCGACCGCGCCGAGCCCGACCGCAACCACGGCGGCGAGCCCCTCGCCGACGACCACGCCAACCTCGACACCGACGCCAACTCCGCCGCCGGCCACGACGCCTGCACCGAGCCCGACGCCGGAGCCGGCAACCAGCGCCGAGGAGCTCGCCGAGCGGGCGGCCGAGGTCGCCTCGATACTGCTCGTGGCAATCACCGAAGAGTTCGGCGACAGCGAGCTCACGGCGCGCGCGCTGGACCTCGGGCTGCGGGATGCGGACGGCAGCTACTGGGCCGTGGTCACGAACGGACCGCAGCCGTTCTACGTGAACGACGACGGCGACCCGATCAACTTCTTCCACATCGTCGCCGTCTACCGCCTCAACGACGACAGAACGTGGTCCGAGGAGATCGACCGGATCGAGATCGACACGGCGCCGCAGCGCACGGAGCAGGTCGAACTCGTCACCATCGACGCCGTGCCGGGCAGCGCCTGGGTAGTGATCCGCGGGCCGACGGGGGCGCACGCCGGGACGTTCGACGTGATCCGCTTCGACGGTGCCCGCCTCTCCACCGCCCTCTCGCACATCAGCTCACGGCCGAACGCGGGAGCGATCACCGACCTCGATGGCGACGGGCTGCCCGAGTTCGTGCTGAACGCCTCGAACCCCTACGTCTTCTGCTACGCCTGCGCCGTCGAGGAGCAGATGCTCCAGATCTACCGCTGGGGCGGCAGCGACCTGAGTCGCGTGCAGCTCGCGGTTCCGCCGGGCCTTCCACCGGACGCCACGGCCGACGCTGCGCTCGTCGTAGCGCTCGCGGAGGCCGATCTCTGGCGCGAGGCGGCGGCGCGCGCCGTGCACGCGGCCGGCGAGGTCCCCGGCCACGACGGCCTGCGCTGGCTCTCGATCCTCGTGAACCAGACGGCGGCGGCGAGGCTCGCTTACGCGGGGTCGCCCGGCCAGCCGCTGCTCACCCATGTGTTCGCCGGGGAGTACGGTGCGGCGCTTGACCTGATGCGCGCCGTCCCACCCGGGGAGGCGTTCGCCCTCGACGGGCCGCTCATCACCGACACGGCCGCCGAGCTCGATCTGACGACGCTGGCCGTCACGCTTCTCGACTACAGCGAGCGCGCGCTCGAGCAGCGGCCCGAGGACGCGGCGATCCAAGCGATCCGCGCGCTGGCCTTCGCACTCGCTTCGCCGGACGACCTGGGCCGGGCACGTGAGGCGGCCGCACGGGCGATTGAACGCTCCCCCGATGACGCCTACCTGCACGAGCTGGCGGCGTTCCTCGAGTCCGCCGAACGCGCGCCCGGCACGCCGCCCGGGGAGCCGTCGGCCGACGAACTGCTACCGGGGCCGTCGGCGGAGCGCCTCGCCGAGGGCTACACGATCGGCTCGGGCGATCGCGGGCGCGCCGTGCGCGCGCTGCAGCAGCGGCTCGCACGCGTGCCGGGGCTCGGCTTCCTCTACCCCGGCCGCTACTACGACGTCTACGACACCGCCACCCGCGAGGCGGTGATCCGCATCCAGCTCCGCGCCGACCTCGAACCGACGGGCGTCGTCGACCGCGCGACCTGGGACGCCATCGAGGCTGCCTGGCAGCAGCCCGAGCCCGCCGAGAAGCCTCCGGACCGGGTGGACCCGGCGCACCCGCCTGCGCACAACCAAGCGGGCGCGCCGCTGGCCTACCTGACCTTCGACGACGGACCGCACCCCACCTGGACGCCCGCGGTGCTCGATGTGCTCGATCGCTACGACGTGACGGCGACCTTCTTCGTGCTCGGCCAGAACGTCTCGAGGTTCCCGGCGATCATCGAGCGCATGGTCGAGGCCGGGCACGAGGCGGAGAACCACACCTTCGACCACATCTGGCTGAGCAAGGCGGACCGCGAGGACATCGTCGCGCAGGTGACGAGCACCGATGACGCCCTCCACGCCGTCGCGGGAACGAGCGTCGACCCGATCGAGTGCCTGCGGCCGCCGTACGCAGCGACGAACGAGTACGCCACTCGCATCGCCGCCGAACTCGGCAAATCGATGGTGCTCTGGTCGATCGACCCGCAGGACTGGCGGCGGCCCGGCGCCGAGCAGATCGCCTCGCACATCCTCGCCAACGTGCGGCCCGGCGCGATCATCCTGATGCACGACGGGGGTGGCGAACGCTCGCAGACCGTCGCCGCCCTCGAGACCGTCCTCGATGGCTTGACCGGACGCGGCTACGCCTTCGCGGTAATCTGCCGCTGACGAGAGACGCGCGGAGGGTGATGACTGTGACGCTGGCCTGTAGCGGACTGCGCGTCCTCGACTTCACGCGGGGGATGCACGGCAACCTCGTCAGCACGATCCTCGCCGACTTCGGGGCGGAGGTCGTCAAGATCGAGCCGCCTTCGGGGGACCCGTACCGGGATCAGCCCGCGTGGGGCTTCTGGAACCGCGGCAAGGGCAGCCGCGTCCTCGACCTCAAGTCCGGAGCCGGCCGAGCCGCCGCACGCGAGTTCGCCACCGCGGCCGACGTGCTGGTCGAGAACTTCCGGCCCGGCGTGATGGAGCGACTCGGCCTCGGCTACGAGGAGACCCGGGAGCTCAATCCGGCGCTCGTCTACGCCTCGATCACCGGGTTCGGCGCGCACGGACCCTGGGCGCACCTCAAGGGCTACGAGGGGATCGTCTCGGCGCTGAGCGGTCGCATGCTCGAGTTCTCGAGCCTGCTGCCCGAGCGAGGCGGCCCGGCGTTCGCTGCCGTGCCGTCGGCCGGCTACGGCGCGCTCCACGCGGCGCTGCAGGGCATCCTCGCGGCCCTGCACGTGCGGCGACAGACGCAGCGAGGCACACACGTCGAGACCAGCCTGCTGCAGGGCACCACTGCCTACGACATGATCCGCTGGTACGCGCTGCAGGCGGCAGCGGCAGACCCGCTCGCCGCCGATCGACTGAGCACATGGGGCGCCGTCAACTACCAGGTCCCGCGCCCGAACTACCTCACCGCGGTCACGAAGGACGGTGTCTGGCTGCAGTTCGCCAACACCCTGCCGCACCTCTTCATGGCGCAGATCAACGCGATGGGGCTTACCGACCTCTACTCCGACCCGCGCTACGTCGACCTCCCCGCACTCAAGGACGACGGGGACAGCGAGGGCGTGTGGGAGGCCGTGCTCGATCGTACGCGCGAGAAGACCTGGGCCGAGTGGAAGGCGATCTTCGACGCCGAGCGCGACATCGCCATCGAGCCGTTCTTCGAGGCTGCCGACGCCTTCGACCACCCCCAGGTCCGGCACAACGAGCACATCATCGAGATCGACGGAGTCCAGCAGGTCGGCCCGATCGTGCGCCAGACCGAGACTCCCGCGACTCCCAGCCGGGGAGCGCCCTCGCTCGGCTCGGCCAACGGAGTCGACGCCGGGAGCTGGGCGGCAGCGGAGCCCGGCGAACCGGGCCCCGCACCGGCGGCGCCCCTCGAGGGGACTCTCGTCGTCGACTTCTCGACCTTCTTCGCCACGCCGTTCGGCAGCGCGCTGCTCGCCGACCTCGGGGCGCGCGTGATCAAGGTCGAGCCACCCGAGGGCGAGGTGAGCCGCTACACGGCGGGCCGGCTGCTGTTCTACAAGACGACCGCCGGAAAGGAGAGCATCGGGGTCAACCTCAAGACGGCGCAGGGCCAGGCGATCGTCCACCGGCTGCTGGAGCGCGCCGACATCGTCATGCACAACTTCCGCCCCGGCGTCGCCGAGCGGCTCGGCATCGGCTACGAGCAGGCGAGGGCGCTCAACCCCCGCGTCGTCTACCACTACGGCGCCTCCTACGGGGACTCCGGCCCCTACTCGTTCAAGCCGGCGATGCACCCGATCGCGGGCGCGCTCGGCGGTGGCGCGATCCAGCAGATGCCCCCGAGCGAGCTCCGCGCCGACGACGCCGAGCTGCCGATGGACGTGCTCAAGCAGAAGGCCTGGCGCCTCCAGAACGCGAACGAGGGCAACCCCGATGTCAACGCCGCGCTCGGCCTCGGCAGCAGCCTGTTGCTCGGCCTGCGCGTCGCCGAGGAACACGGCATCGGCCAGTACCAGCTCACGACGATGATCGCCTCGAACCTCTACGCCAACGCCGACGGCGCCGTGCGCGGGCCGGACATTCCGCCACGCCAGCAGCCCGACGCCGAGCTGCTGGGGCAAGGGCCGCTCTATCGCCTCTACCGCACCGGAGACGACGCCTGGGTCTTCCTCGCCGCCCCGTTCGAGCACGAATGGCGCGCGCTCTGCGCCGAGCTGGGACGCGACGAGTGGCTCGCGGACCCGCGCTTCGCGAGCGCCGCGGCGCGCGAGGAGCACGGCGACGCGCTCGCGGCGGCCCTCGCCGAGGCGTTCCTCGAGCGTGGCGCCGCCGCGTGGGAGCGCGACCTGGCAGCGTGCGATGTCGCCTGCGTCCGGGCCGACGCCGCCACCGTCGCCGAGTTCGCCGGGAACGAGGCCAACCGCGCGCTCGGCTTCACCGTCGACGTCAGCCACCCGACGTTCGGCGAGTACTGGCGCCACGGCCCGATCGTCACCCTCGCCAGCGCCCCGCCGACCATCGGCCCGGCCTGCGAGCCGGGCGAGCACACCCGCCCGATCCTCGAGGAGCTCGGCTACTCGCCCGCCGAGATCGACGGCTTCAAGAAGGCCGGCATCGTCGGTTGGCCGGACGAGGGCGGCGAGGACGCGGCCGCCCGGGCCGCCGAGGAACGCCAGCGCGAGAGGCTTGCGGCCTCGCGACCGCGGGGCTAACGGCACTCGCGGAGGATCCGCCGAGCCACATGGTCCACGAACGACTCGACGAAGCGCCCTGGGGCGACCTGCTGGAGGCGCTCCGCGAGATCTGTCTTGCGTTGCCGGAGGCCGCCGAGACCACCAACTTCGGCAAGCCGTGGTTCCGGGCGGGCAAGAAGCCATTCGCCATCTTCGGCATCCGCGACGACGCGCCCGGCGTCTCCTTCCGGGCCGACCCGTTCAGCCGCGAGGTGCTGCTGGAAGACGAGCGCTACTCGCCCACCCTCTACATGCACCACTACGGCTGGCTCACGCTGCGCCTGGACGACCCCGTCGACTGGGCCGAGGTCGAGGACCTCGTCCTCGACAGCTACCGGATGCAGGCGCTGAAGCGCATGCTCCGCGCCCTCGACGGCTGAGCGCGCCCGCATCCCCACGGCGCTGAGCGGAGTTCGGGTACAAGCAAAGACCGCCGGGCTTCCGGCGGTCTCGTGTGAACCTCGAGGAGCTCACGGTCCTCGAGGGCGATTGCTTGTGGTGGAGACGGGGGAGAATCGAACTCCCCGTCCAGTGAGCGTCCGTCACGAATCTACTACGGGCGTAGTCGGTGAGAAGATCTCACCGGCCTGCCTTCACCGACGAGGGGTTGGCCGGCCAGCCCCAGTGATCTTGGCCGCGAGACCTGTGGCGCGCCTTCGCGGGTGCAGCCCGGCGTTACGTCGCCGCCTCCCGGTCTGCCGGGCTGAGCCCGGGGGCGACGTCACCGCCTGGTTAGGCGGCGAGGGCGAGTTCTCGTTCGCCAGTTACGTTTTGCCACCTGTTTAACGAGGGTGGTGGCGCCTCGGCCCGCAATCCGTGTCCGTAGACTCCTGTCGACTCCTATCGTCCCCACGTTGCTGTCGCACCGCCCGGCGTCCGGCCTCGCCTCCGCTACGACGGGCTCAGCGCATTTCCCTGCGCAGCGCCCGCTGCATCGTCCGCTCGGCCTCGCGCGTCGCGATCGCCTGCCGCTTGTCGTAGCGGCGCCGGCCGCGACCGAGCCCGATCTCGACCTTGGCCAGCCCGCGGGTCAGATAGAGCCGCAGCGGGACCAGGGTCATGCCGGGCTGCTCGCGCAGCGCACGCTCCAGCCGGTTCAGCTCGCCGCGATGCAGCAGCAGCTTTCGCGGACGCGTTGCCTCGTGGTTCTCACGGGCCGCCGCGTACGGAGCGATATGTACATTGTAGAGCCACAACTCGCCGTCCTGGAAGCGCCCGAAGCCCTCGGCGATGTTCGCCTGCCCCGCGCGGATCGACTTGATCTCGGAGCCGGTGAGCACGAGGCCGGCATCGAGGTGCTGTGTAATCTCGTAGTCGTAGCGGGCGCGACGGTTCGTCGCGACGGCGCCCCCGTCGCGAGCCTTGCGTTGCCCGCGTGATCGCTTCGCCATGGCGCTGCTCTCCCGGCGTCGCCGCACCCCGCGGGCGTTGCGCCGGTCGGGGAGGGGCGAGGCTGAGGTTACATAACCTACGAGCTGGCTGAGTTCGGCGCCGCGACCTGCGCGCGCAGTGCGTCGATCGCTCGGTACAGCGCGACGTCGCGCCGCCCCTCGATGTCCTCGACGGTCAGTTCCACCTCGATGTCGGGAATAACGCCGCGACCCTCGATGAGGTTGCGATCGGGGGTCAGCCAGCGCGCGATCGAGACGTAGACGGCGCCGCCGTTACTGAGGTCGCGGGCGTGGCTGACGGTGCCCTTGCCGAAGGAGTTCGACCCGACGACGATCGCGCGGTCGTTCTCCTGGAGGGCGGCGGCCAGCAGCTCCGAGCCGGAGGCGGAGAACTCGTCCTGCAGGATCGCGACCGGCAGGTCCGTGAACATGCCCGGCTGCGCGTCGTAGACCTGCTCGTTCCCGTCACGATCGACCTGCACGAGGATGGTGCCGCCGTCGAGGAACAGGTCGGCGGTCTGCGCGGTCTCGACGAGCAGGCCGCCCGGGTTGCTGCGCACGTCGATGATCAGCCCTTTGACGTCTCCGGCTGCCTCGATCGCCTGGCGCAGCTCGGTGGGCGTGCGCGCGGTGAAGGTGCTGATGCGGAAGTAGGCGAGGTCCGTGACGTCGTTGCCGTCGCCGTCCTTGAGCATGCCGCCCGGAGGCATCGTGCCGACCGAGGCCACGAGGATCTCGTCGCGGGTAATCGGGACCAGTTCCTCGCTGCCGTCGCTGTGGCGGACGAGCAGCTCGACGGTCGTGCCGGTGCGGCCGCGGATGCGCAGCACCGCCTCCTGCACATTCCAGCCCTCGGCCGACTCGCCGTCGACCTCGAGGATGATGTCGCCGGCGCGGATGCCGGCGCGCTCGGCCGGCGTGCCGGGCAGCGGGCGGACGATCACGACATAATTGTCTTGCTGCGCGATGGTCGCGCCGATGCCCTGGAAGGCGCCTCGGAAGTCGTTCCGCGAGACCTCGAACGTTCCCGGGTCGATGTAGGTCGAGTGGGGGTCGTTGAGGGCGGTGAAGATGCCGCCGATCGCGCCCTCGAACAGGTACTGGCGGTCGATGCGTTCGGGCTCGACGAAGTCCTCTTCGAGGATGTCGACAATCTCCTCGAAGATCCCGCCGTGGATCGTGACGCCGTCCTGGGCGGCGGCTGTGTCCGGCGCCTCTGTTGGGTCCGCCACCTGAGTGGCGGTCGCCTCGGCGACTGCCGCGGGTGCCGCGACCTCCTCAGCATCGTCGAGGACGATGACGGCGGCGAGGAACCCGGCGGCGAGCAGCAGCACGCCGATCAGGGCCGAGAGCACCGCGACGAGGGTGTTGCGAGCCGCGTTCGAGTTCATGCCGGCTCCTTGAGCTGATGCCAGCTTCGGCAGACAAACCAAGTCTACCACCGTGCTGTGTATCGCCGACCTAAACCGCGGCCCTCCAGGTCCGCGAGAACCGGACACAGAACCACCTGGCCCAGAGGCACTGTCCAACATAAGAAAGATAGGGCGAAGTAAAGTAGCCTGGCCCAGCAGCGATCACCGCACCTGGACGAGATTCACCCCTTCCGGACCCCCGTGCGAGGCCGGCGCATCCGAGACGCGCGCATCGACGCATCGAGGAGTCGGTCGCGCGCGCACGACTCGAGAACCATGCGGAAGCTGTCGGATTCTCGGGGTCGCGGCGCCGGGGCGTGGCTCCTCTTCGATCCCGCGAGGGGCGGACGGAGGTCGGGGCCGACTCGGGGCTGTATGCGCCGGTGCTGCGATGGCCGGGCGCACTACCCGCGCCGCGGGGTTCCCGCTTACCACGTGCAGCGAAGATCGGGCATGAGCTAGAGTTATGTAACTTACGTAGTCCCCACGCGGCTATGCGCGAGCGGCGAGGTCGCGCAGCGCCTTGAGGACGGTCTCGCCGTGCTCGGCGGCGCTGGCGCGCTTCCAGACGCGCGCCAGCTTGCCATCGGGGCCAACGATGAACGTCGATCGCGTCATCCCGATGCTCTTGCGACCGTAGAGCGTCTTCTCGCCCCACGAGCCGTAGCGCGTCGAGACCTTCGCGCCCTCGTCGGAGAGCAACGGGAAGCGCAGGCCGTGCTCCTCGCGGAAGCGCTGATGCGTCTCCGCGTCGTCGGTCGAGACACCGAGGATCACGGCGCCCTCGGCGGCGATCGCGTCGTTCGTGTCGCGGAAGGAGCAGGCCTGCGTCGTGCAGCCCGGCGTGAAGTCCCGCGGGTAGAAGTAGAGCACCACCGTCTGCCCGCGGTAGTCCTTCAGGCGGTGCGTCTCGCCGTCCTGGTCCGGCAGCGTGAACGCCGGCGCGCGGTCGCCGGCCTCGAGGGTGATCGCCATCGGCTGCCTCCTCCCGGAGCGCCCGGCCGCTAGCCGCCCTGCGGGTTGTCGCTGGGGAAGGCGACCAGCGAGGTCGTGGACTGGATGCCATCGATAGTGCGGATCTCGCCGGAGAGGATCGGCGGGATCTCCGTCAGGCTCTCGGTCACGATCTCGGCGACGATGTCGTACGGCCCCATCACCTCGCTGACGGCGTGGATGCGGGGCAGCGCCGCGAGCGTGGCCGTGACGTGCCGCGTGCTCCCGGGGTCCGTGACAATCAGCACGTACGCCTTGACCACGCTGTCCCCTCTCCCGGCGGATGCGGCGCGTCCCTCGGCGCCATCATACGAAGGCGCTCCGATATGGGCAGCGGTCCCCGAACGCGTTATGTAACATCCGAGGAGCCTGTGCGAGCAGCACCTGCACGCGCTCGACCCTCCCGCGCCGTGCGACTACGGGCGTTATGCTTGCGCGGACGGCGGTCCGAACCCCGAGGAGGGCGCGATGGTCGACTTCGCGGACAGTCCGGAACAGGCGGCCTGGCGGCGCGAGGTCTCCGCGTACATCGACGCGCACCTGCCGGCGAAGCTGCGCGACGACGCTCGGTACAGCGGCCTCGGCGGCCCCGGCTCGGCCTCGGTGTGGCCGGACGACGAGGAGCACCAGGCGCTGGTCAAGCAGTTCCGCCGCGCGCTGATCGAGCGCGGCTGGACCGCGCCCGGCTGGCCGGAGGAGTACGGCGGCGCCGACCTTTCCGTGGAGCAGCAGTTCATCCTCAACGAGGTGCTGGCCGACTTCCGCGCGCCCGGGGGCGGCGGCGTGCCGGACCTCGTGGGCGCCACGCTCCTCGTACACGGGTCCGAGGAGCTGAAGGAGCGCTTCCTGCCGGGCCTGATGCGCGGCGAGGAGCGCTGGGCGCAGGGCTACTCCGAGCCCGGCGCCGGCTCCGACCTCGCCTCGCTGCAGACACGGGCGGACCGCGACGGCGACGACTTCGTGCTCAACGGGCAGAAGATCTGGACCTCGTTCGCCGACGAGGCGAAGTGGCTCTTCGGGCTCTTCCGCACGGACCCGGACGCGCCCAAGCACCGCGGCATCAGCTACCTGTTGCTGCCGATGGACACGCCCGGCATCAGCGTCCGCACCATGGAGCAGATCAACGGCAACCAGGAGTTCAACGAGGTCTTCTTCGAGGACGCCCGCGTGCCCGCGCAGAACGTCGTGGGCGAGGTCAACCGCGGCTGGTACGTGGGCGCCACGCACCTCGACTTCGAGCGCTCCTCGATCGGCTCCGGCGTGCACATGCTGCTGACGCTGGACGACCTGCGGCGACTGATCGAGGACGAGGCGCCAGCCCGCGCGGCGGCGCGTGCGCGCGCCGACCGCACCCCGACCCTGCGGGGCGAGATCGCCGACCGCTACGTGGAGGGGCACCTCGCGCGGCTCTTCTCCTACCGCGTGATCTCGCTGCAGCTCCGCGGCGGCGTTCCCAACTACGAGGCGTCGATGCAGAAGCTGTTCACGGACGTACTGGTGCAGCAGATCGCGCGCACGGCGATGAAGACGCTCGGCCTCCACGGGCAGCTCTGGGACACGGGCGATCCTCGGGCCCCGCTGCGCGCGCGCTGGTCCCGCGGTTATGTCGGGTGCGTGGCCGCCACCATCGGCGGCGGCACCTCCGAGATCCAGCGCAACATCATCGCTACGCGTGGCCTCGGCCTGCCGCGCTCGTGAGGCAACGCGCTCGGCTTGAGAGGCTGCGGAACGCCATTACCTTTGTTGCTGGGGCGTGTCCCGCCAGCGCGGCGGGCGAATGTGGGTGTTGATAGTTGAACGTAGCCGTATCCGCGCCCGATACTGCTTGCCAAGAGGCATCGCACTTGCGATGCAGCGGGAACCTCCCCAGGACAGTCGCGAGGCCGGGCGCTCCGATGACGGCACTCCCGATGACAAGCCGTAGATCTCCACGCGAGGTGGTCGCCGGATCGGCGTTGCCGATCCGTGTATGCTCGCGCGCGATTGGCGGCCCTGGCTCCCCGTTCGGCTCGATCGGCGATCTCCCAGGCGCGGTTCCGGGGTAAGGGACAGATGAGCACAGACCTGATCGTCCGGTTCGCAGGTGAAGGTGGCCAGGGTCAAGTGACCGCCGCCGAGGGGCTCGCGCAGGCAGCCGGCCGCGTCGGCTACCACGTGCAGACCTATTCCACCTATCCCTCACAGATCAAGGGCGGCCCCACCTGGGCGCAGACCCGCATCTCCACGAACCCGATCCAGCACGACGGCGACGCCCTCGACATCCTCGTGGTGCTCAACCGCGAGGCCTACGAGAGCCACGTCTCCGAGCTGCGCGACGGCGGCGTGCTGGTCTACAACGCCGAGGACTTCGAGCTGGAGTCCAACGGTAGCGCCGTTGGCATCGCGGTCGACGAGCTGGCGCGCTCCACCGGCAACCCGCGCGCGGCCAACATGGTCGTGATCGGCGCGGTCGCCGCGCTCGGCGGGATGCCGCCCGAGTACTTCGAGGACTTCATCCGCGAGCGCTTCACCCGGGGGCGCGACAACGACCAGCAGATCATCGACGCCAACATCGAGGCGCTGAAGCTCGGCGTGCAGGAGATCGAGCGCGCCGGCTTCAAGGTCTCGGACCTCGACACCCCGCCGACCGAGAGCGGCCCGCGCGTGGTGATCAAGGGCAACGACCTGCTCTCGCTCGGGGCGATCACCTCGGGCCTCGACATCTTCGTCGGCTACCCGATCTCGCCGGCGACGACGATCCTCGTCTTCATGGAGGACCACCTCACCGGCGAGGGCAAGGCGGTCGTTCAGGCGAGCTCGGAGATCGAGTCGATCTCGACGATCATCGGCGCGGGCTACGCCGGCAGGAAGGCGATGACCTCGACGGCCGGTCCGGGCCTCAGCCTGATGGGCGAGGGCCTCGGCTTCGCCTGGATGGCGGAGATCCCCTGCGTGGTGGTCGACGTGCAGCGCGGCGGTCCGGCGACGGGCCTGCCGACGAAGACGGAGCAGTCCGACCTGCTGGCCTGCCTCAACCCCGGCCACGGCGACCTGCGGCTGCCGGTGATCGCGCCCGGCACCGTCGAGGAGTGCTGGACGGCCGGGATCATGGGCCTCAACTGGGCCGAGCGGTACCAGGGCCCGGTGATCGTGCTGAGCGAGATGCAGCTCGCCGAGCGCGCACAGGACATCCCGCGCCCCGACCCCGCGACCGCGATGGTCGAGCAGCGCGTCGTCTCCCAGGGCGAGCTGGGCAACCGCCGCTACGCGGGAGACGGGGTGACGCCCTTCCCCGTGCCGGGCGGGGCCGGCGCCTACGTCGCCAACGCCTCGGAGCACGACGAGCAGGGCGACACCGTCCACCAGCCGGACACGCACCCGACGATGACGGCGCGGCGCTTCAACAAGCTCAAGATCCTCGAGGACGGCGACTACGAGGCGGAGAACACGGACGCCTCCGTGGTGCTGATGCCGTGGGGCGGCTCGAAGGGCGCGGCACGCGCGGCCTACGAGGAGCTGCGCGCGGCCGGCGTGGACATCGGCTGGAGCTACACGATGTACCTCAACCCGCTGCCCCCGCCACTGCTCGAGCACCTGCGCAGCAAGGAGCTGGTGCTGGTGCCGGAGCTCAACTACCTCGGGCAGTTCTCAAGTATCTTGCGGCAGCTCGGCGTCTCTGCGGAGTCGCTCACGCAGTTCACCGGGTTGCCGTTCAAGGTGAAGGACCTTGTGGAACGAGTCCAGGAGCGCTGCGGCGCCGGAAGGCTGGCTCAGGTATGACCAAGCGCAATCCCGACTACGACTTCAAGTGGTGCCCGGGCTGCGGGGACTTCGCGGTGGTGCGCGCCGTCGAGCTCTCCCTGGCCGAGTGGGTCAACACGGCGAACCGGCCGATCGAGGAGACCGTCATGGTCGCCGGCATCGGCTGCTCGGGGAACCTCGTGCACCTGCAGGAGGGTCCGCAGCCGTTCGGCATCCACGGCATCCACGGCCGCACCCTGCCGATCGCGCTCGGGGTGAAGTCGGCGCGACCGGACCTCAACGTCGTGGTCGTCGCCGGTGACGGTGACTTCCTCAGCATCGGCGGCGAGCACATCGCCCCCGCGGCGAAGCGCAACCTCGATGTGACCTGCATCATCATGGACAACGGCGTCTACGGGCTGACCAAGGGCCAGGCCTCGCCGACCACCGAGTTCGGTCAGATCACGCCGACCACGCCCTACGGCAAGCTCGACGACCCGGTGAACCCGCTGCTGCTGTACCTCTCGTACGGCGTGCCGTTCATCGTCTCCGCGATCTCGACGCAGCCGCGCGTGCTGGCTCGGCAGATCGGCGAGGCGATGGACTACCCGGGCTTCTCGATCGTCCATGTGCAGTCCCCCTGCACCACGTACAACGACACGTACGAGGCGCTGAAGGGCAACCCGGCCAAGGGCATCGACCCCGGCGCCTGGGAGATCCCTGAGAGCCACGACCCGTCCAACCTCTCCGCCGCGCTCGACCTCGTGCGCCAGGACGGCATCCCGGTCGGCATGCTGCGCCGCGCGAGCGAGAGCGTGCCGATGCACGAGCGCCTGGTGGAGGCGAAGGAGCGGCTGCGCGTGAAGACGCGCAGCGTCGACCAGTTGCTCGACATGGTCGCCGTCTGAGCAGACGCGGCAAGCGATGAGCATGACGAGGGCAGCCGCGCGGCTGCCCTCGTTCGTTGGGCGGGCCGGCCAGGCGGACGGGATGCCTCGATGAGCGAAGCAGGCGCGGAGCGCCGCGCGGTCACCGTCGAGGGCGTGCGCCTGCGTTTCGCCGCGGCGCACATGGCCACGCTCGGCGCCGAGCTGGAGCCGCTGCACGGCCACAACTACATCGTGCGCTGCCGCGTCGAGGGCGCGCTCACGGCGGACCACTGGGTGATCGACTTCAGCGTGCTCAAGCGCCTCGTGCGCGAGGCCTGCGAGCGCCTCGACCATCGCTTCCTGCTCCAGCGCGACTCGCAGCTACTCGCCATCGACGAGCAGGCGGACGCCTGGGTCGTGCGTTTCGGCGAGCGCGAGTACCGCTTCCCCGCCGAGGACGTCGCCGTGCTGCCGATCGAGAACAGCACCGCCGAGCTGCTGGCGCAGTGGCTCTGCGAGACCGTCGCCGCCGCCCTCGCCGCCGAGGGCACGGACAACCTCACGCACATCGCCGTCGAGGTGGAGGAGATGCCGGGCCAGTCCGGCAGCTACGAGCGCGAGCTGGCGGCCCGGTAACGTCACCAATCCTGTGACGCCGCCGCGTTGACAGTGCCCGGGCCGCGCGTACCATCGAGGCAGCCCGGCCGTGCGGGAGAGGTGAGCGGTGCGCATCAACTGGGAAGAGGCGATCAACCAGATCTTCCAGCGGCGGCTCACCTGTCCGCGCTGCCAGACGGACTTCGAGGAGCTCGTCGCCGGCTACTCCCGCAAGCCCGAGCTCTCGCCCTACGCGCCGCGCCACCGCAACTGCCCGCGCGGCGAGGACTGCGAGGCGCGCAAGCTCGTCACCCTCTGCCAGGACTGCGCACGCGCCGAACGGCTGCGCGGCTCCACCGCCGACGCCGGCCAGTTGCTCGAGACCTACATGCTCGACTGCCGCCGCGACCTCGAGGACACGCTCGACTACCTCGCCGAGTACTGGCGTGACGAGTTCGACCTCGACGAGGAGAGCTTCGACCGCCGCCTCGAGGAAGTCGACCCGGACGCCTACCGCGAGGAGGCGGAGTGGCGACGGCGGCTGGAGGAGGAATACCTGCGTTACCACCGCGAGTTTCGCGACCTGAAGCGCCGCATCCCTGCCGCCGGCTGGCGCGCCGAGTACGTCGAGGAGATTCGCGCCCTCGGCTACGACACGGTCCTCGGGGACTGACCGGGCGCGGCGGAGACGATGGCGTACGACAAGCCCCTCCCGGAGCCCACGCCGGAGACCCGGGAGTTCTGGGACGGCCTGAAGCGCCACGAGCTGCGCATCCAGCGCTGCCTCGACTGCGATCGCTTCTACTTCTACCCCCGGCCGTTCTGCCCGCACGCGGGCTGCCGCTCCGGCAACGTGCAGTGGGAGACCGTCTCCGGACGGGCGAAGCTGCACACCTACGTGATCTCGCATCGCGGCTTCGGGGGCTTCGCCGACGACGTGCCGTACGTG
Organism: Dehalococcoidia bacterium; assembly: GCA_965207415.1. GTDB lineage: Bacteria > Chloroflexota > Dehalococcoidia > UBA2979 > UBA2979 > VXMT01. The sequence continues at coordinate 396,324 of CBDBMD010000003.1, read as the reverse complement.
ATCGCCGTCGTCGAGCTGGACGAGGGCCCGCGCATGATGACCAACCTCGTCGAGGTGGAGCCGGTGCCCGAGGCGCTGCCCGTCGATATGCCGCTGGAGATCGTCTACGACGCCGTCACAGACGAGGTCACGCTGGCCAAGTTCCGGCCGGCGCGAGGCTAGCGAGGAGCCGCGCATGCCCGACGCCGGCCGCATCAGGCGCAAGGTAGCGATCGTCGGCGCCGCGGAGACGGAGCTCGGCTTCCTCCCGGACCGCTCGATGATCCAGCTGCACGCAGAGGCCGCCCGGCTCGCCCTCGCCGACGCGGGGCTGACCGAGGACGATGTGGACGGCATCGCGACCGCCGGCACAACGCCGGCGCACATCTCGGACTACCTGCACATCCAGCCGCGCTGGGTGGACGGTACCGCCGTGGGCGGCGGCTCCTTCCTGATGCACGTCGGCCACGCCGCCGCCGCAATCGAGGCGGGCTACTGTGACACCGCACTGATCACGCACGGCGAGTCCGGCCGCTCGCGCGTCGGCATGCCGCCGCCTGACTCGGGGCCGTCGAGCATCCAGGGGCAGTTCGAGCGCCCGTTCGGGGGCTGGGGCCCACCGAGCATGTTCTCGATCCCGCAGGTGCGGCACATGCACCACTTCGGGAGCACCGAGGAGCAGTTCGCAGCCGTGGCCGTCGCGACGCGCCGCTGGGCCACGCTCAACCCTCGCGCGATGATGCGCGACCCGATCAGCGTCGAGGACGTGCTCAACTCGCGGCTGATCGCCTGGCCGCTGCGACTGCTCAACTGCTGCCTGGTCACCGACGGCGGCGGCGCGCTGGTGCTGGTCAGCGAGGAACGCGCGAACGACTTCCCGAAGCCGCCCGTCTGGCTACTGGGACGAGGCGAAGCGACGGCCCACCAGGCCATCACCTTCATGGACGACATGACGGAGTGGACGCCCGCGAAGCAGACGGGCGCGAGCGCCTTCGCGATGGCCGGCCTTGACCACTCGGCGATCCGCCACCTGATGCTCTACGACGCCTTCACGCACGTGCCCGTCTACGCCCTCGAGGCGCTCGGCTTCGTGCAGCCGGGCGAGGGCGCCCCCTACTTCGCGGAGCTGCACACCGCACCCGGCGGAGAGCTGCCGGTCAACACGAACGGCGGCGGCCTCTCCTACACGCACACGGGCATGTACGGCATGTTCGCGATCATGGAGTCGGTGACACAGCTGCGCGGCGAGGCCGGAGAGCGCCAGCTTCCCGACCTCGAACTGAGCATGACCCACGCCCCGGCCGGCATGTTCTCCGGCACCTCGACGCTGATCCTCGGCAACCAGTAACGGCGCGTTCCTGGCGCGGCCACGGAGGACTGTGATGGACCTGGGCGTGATGATCGAGGGACAGGAGGGGCTCGGCTGGGAGCTGTGGCGGCGCATCGTGCGCGCCACCGAGGACGCCGGCTTCGAGTCGCTCTGGCGCTCCGACCACTTCCACTCCCTGATGGGCCCACGCGACCGCGACGCGCTCGAAACCTTCATCTCCTTCGTCGTGGCCGCCGAGGAGAGCGAGCGCATCCGCTTCGGCCCGCTGGTCGCCTCGATGACGTTCCGCCATCCCTCGCTGCTCGCGCGGATGGCGGCGCAGCTCGACCAGCTCAGCGGCGGCCGCTTCGTCCTCGGCGTCGGCGCCGGCTGGAACGTCGGGGAGCACGAGGCGTTCGGCCTGCCCTTCCCCAGCCTGCGCGAGCGCATGGACCGCCTCGAGGAAGGCGTGCAGGTGCTGCTCGCGCTGTTCGGCGACGAGCCCGCGACCTTCGCGGGGCGTCACTACCAGTTGCACGAGGCGATCTCCTATCCGAAGCCCACGCAGCGCCCGCTGCCGCTCCTGGTGGGCGGGCGCGGCGAGCGCCGCACGCTGCGAATCACCGCCCGCTACGCGCAGGAGTGGAACTTCGCCGGCGTCGACCTCGACGAGTACCAGCGGCTCACCGGCGTGCTCGCCGCGCACTGCGAGGACGTCGGGCGCGACGCCTCGGAGATCCGTCACTCGCAGATGGCGGGGTTCGTGATCGGGCGCGACGAGGCGGAGCAGCGCGCGCACCTCGAGCGCATCGCCGCGCAAGCGCCCGCCCTCGTGCGAGCCGGCGGGCGCGCGATTGACGCCCGCGAATCGCAAGCTCCCCGTCCCGGGCGCTCCCTCGAGGAGCTGCTGCCGGTCCTCGCGTCTCGAGGCTGGCTGATTGGCACGCCGGACGCGATCGTCGAGCAGATCGGGCGCTGCGAGGAGGCGGGGATCGCGGGCATCATGCTGCAGCACCACGCCCTCACGGACTTCGCCTCACTCGAGCTGGTTGCCGAGCGCGTGCTGCCCCAGATGCAGCACTGACCGAGGAAGCTTCGAGCCACAGCACTCCTCGCGGACTTCACGCGAACGCAACATTGCGGGAACACAGCCGACACGCAGCGCGCCGATAGTGAGGTTGCGCCCGGAGGGAAGACGCAGATGCGGTCAGCGCGAGGAACCCGCAACCGGCAGCCAGCCCCGCAGCAGCGGCTGCGCGTGGTCAGCGACCAGATGCGCGCCGGTTCCCGCCCGAGCCAGCAGCTGCGGGCCGGCGGCCTGCGCACCCCCCAGGCGCGCTAGGCAGACCGCACGTACCCCGCCAACACGTCCGATTCCGAACGATTCGCCCGCCCTCCCGCTCGTTGCCGCCCAGCGATTGCCTCCCGCGCATTATCCTGTCGGGGTGACATTAGCCGTGACCGAGATGCTGTCGGCCTACGAGCAGCTGGCCGGGCCGGACGAGATGCTGGACCGCGAGGGCCGGCCGCGCCCCGCCTACGCCGAGTTCGCCGCCCGCCTGGCGGCGTGGACGATCGACGACATCGACGTGCGCCAGCAGCGCGCGGAGCTCGAGATGCTGACCGGCGGCATCACCTTCACGGTCTACGAGGACGACGCGGGCGCCGAGCGCATCTTCCCCTTCTCGATCCTCCCGCGCGTGGTCGCGGCGGCGGAATGGCGGATGATCGAGACCGGCCTGATCCAGCGCGTCCGCGCCCTCAACGCCTTCCTCGCCGACGTCTACTCCTCGCAGCGCTGCGTCACCGATGGCGTGATCCCCGTGGAGGTGCTCTTCGGCGGGGCAGGCCTGAACCTGCGTATGGTCGACTTCGAGCCGCCCCTCGGCGTCTACGCGCACATCGTCGGCACCGACCTGATCCGCGATCAGGAGGGCCAGTTCCGCGTCATCGAGGACAACGCGCGCACGCCCTCGGGCGTCTCCTACGTGATCGAGAACCGGCGCGTCATGCTGAACGCCGTGCCCGATCTCTTCCCCGAGGGCGCCGTCCAGTCCGTCGACGACTACGCGGAGCGCCTCCTGGAGTCGCTGATCGCCGTCCGGCCGGAGCACGTCAGCCACGACGAGACGCGGGTCGTCATCCTGACGCCGGGTGGCTACAACTCCGCCTACTTCGAACACGCCTTCCTCGCCCGGGAGATGGGCGTCGAGCTGGTCGAGGGCCATGACCTGCTCGTGCACGACCACACCGTCTACCTGCGCGCCACCACCGGCCTCGAGCCCGTGCACGTGATCTACCGCCGGGTTGACGACGACTTCCTCGACCCGCTCGCATTCCGCCCGGACTCCGCCCTCGGCGTGGCTGGTCTCGCCGACGCCTACCGGGCGGGCCGGGTCACGCTGGCCAACGCTCCCGGCGTCGGTGTCGCCGACGACAAGGTGGTCTACCGCTTCGTGCCGAACTTCATCCGCTACTACCTGGGCGAGGAGCCGATCCTCCCCAACATCGAGACCTACGCCGCCGTCCTGCCCTCGGACCTGGAGCAGATGTGCGCGAACCTCGACCAGCTGGTAACGAAGCCGGCGGGCGAGTCGGGCGGCTATGGGATCGTGATCGGCCCGCAGGCCTCGGATGAGGAGTTGCGCGCGCTCGAGGAGCGCGTGCGCGCCGACCCGCGCAACTGGATCGCGCAGCCGCTGCAGGAGTTCAGCACCATCCCCACGCTGCTCGACGGCAAGCTGAGGGCGCGCCGCTCCGATCTGCGGCCGTTCATCCTCACCGGCGCACACAGCTGGGTGCTGCCCGGCGGGCTCACGCGCGTGGCGCTCAGGGACGGCTCATACATCGTGAACTCCTCGCAGGGAGGCGGGAGCAAGGACACCTGGGTACTGCGCACCCCGCTGGAACGGGACGGCTAGGCCATGCTCAGCCGGGTCGCCGAGAACCTGTACTGGTTCGGCCGCAACCTCGAGCGCGTCGAGAACATCTCGCGCATGGCGGAGGTCTCGTACTTCGCCTCGGTGGAGGCGGGCGGCCTGGACGCGGACCCGGAGGTCTGGGACGCGGTCATCACCGCCACCGGCGGTCACGGCCGCTTCGACGAGGCGCGCGAGGCGAACCCCGCCATCAGCCCCAGCGAGTTCCTGCTGCTCTCGACCGAGAACCCGCACTCGCTCCGCTCCACCCTGAACTACTCCCGCAGCCTCGCGCGCCAGCTGCGCGAGCACCTCTCCCGGGACGTCTGGGAGGAGATCAACCGGCTCTACCTGGAGGTGCGCCGCACCGGTCCCGAGGGCGGCTCCAACATGGCCGACTTCTACGACTCCGTACGGCGCAGCATCGCCGCGATCTTCGGGCTCTTCGACAACACCGTGCAGCTGGACGAGGGGCGGGACTGGTTCCGCTGCGGCATCTTCATCGAACGCGCCGACATGACCAGCCGCATCATCGACGCGAAGTCGTATGTCGCGCTCCCCGCCGGCCAGGAAGTCGGCGGCTCCGTCGACCGCGTGCACTGGACCTCGGTGCTGCGTTCGGCCGGGGCCCGGCAGGCATTCCGGATGACGCACCGGGCGCCGCCGAGCGGCCCCGCGGTCGCGAGCATGCTGGTGCTAAGCGAGCGCTTCCCGCGCAGCCTCCGCTTCTGCGTGCGCGCCTTCCGCCGCCACTACGAGGGGGCGACCGCACTTACCCCGCCCGCCGTCTCCGTGCACGTCTCGCGGGAGCTCGCGCTGCTGGACCTGGATCTCTCCTCGCTGGACGAGAGCCGTCTCACCGAGGAGCGCTTGCACGACTTCCTCGATACCTTCCAGGCGCGGCTGATCGGGATCGACGAGCATCTGCACGAGCAGATCTTCCGGCTCATCCCGTCGTCGGTGGGTTAGGACAACAGGGATGCGTATCGCCGTTCGCTGGGAATCCTCGTACCTCTACTCGCAAGGTGTGCGGCTGCTGCACACGGAGCTGCGCGTGATTCCCGCGGACGGCTTCGGGCAGCGCCGGATCGACGCCTCGCTCACGCTGAACCCGGAGACAGCGTTGCACCAGCTCAACGACGGCTTCGGGAACGCCTATCACCACGTCGACTTCCTCCAGGAGGTCGACCAGATCCACCTCGCGCTCCAGGCGGAGGTGGAGACGGAGCAGCCCTTCGAGCACGACGAACCCACCCCGCTGATGCGCCATCTGTTCCTCGCACCGACGACTCGCTCGCCCTTCGACTCCGCGGTCACGGATCTGTGCGAGGGCATCCCCCAGGACCTGGATCCCGTCGCCACCGGCACGGCGATGGCCGCGCTCCTGCACGAGCGCTTCGGCTTCCAGGTGGGGGACACGGACGTCGGGTCCACCGCGCTCGATCTGCTGGAGGCCGGGCAGGGCGTCTGCCAGGACTTCACGCACCTCATGCTCGCCGCCTTGCGGATGCGCGGCGTTCCGGCCCGCTACGTGAGCGGCTACCTCGCACCCCACGTCGGCGAGGCGGCGACCCCCGCCAGCCACGCCTGGGTGCAACTGTTGGCCCCCGACGGCTGGCATGGCCTCGACCCCGCCAACGACGCCCGGCAGGACGGGCATTACGTGGTCACGGCCATCGGCCGCGACTACGACGACGTGCCTCCGATCCGCGGCGCGTTCACCGGCTCCGCCTCCGAGCACTGGAGCACGATGGTCCGCGTGCGCTCGGAACCCGAGCCGGATCAACAGCAGCAGCAGTAACCTCGCCGGGGTGACCCGGCGCTCAGGAAGGGTCCGCGTGTGACGTTCTGCCTCGGGATGAAGTGCGAGGAAGGGCTGCTCGCGATCGCCGACACGCGCATCACGAGCGGGACTGAGACCTCCGTTGCGCGGAAGATCGCGGTCCACCAGGGCGACGAGCACTGCCTGTTCATCCTCACCAGCGGCCTGCGCTCGATCCGCGACAAGGCGCTCACTTACTTCGAGGAGCGTCTCGACGAGGAAGAGTCAGGCCTCACGAAGCTCTACGAGGCCGCCAACGTGCTTGCCGACGAGGTCCGGCGGGTCCGCGAGGAGGACGCGCGCTGGCTGATCGAGAGCGGCCTCGCCTTCGACCTGCACTGCATCGTCGGCGGGCAGCTGGCGCGCGACTCCGAGCCGCACCTCTATCTGCTCTACCCCGAGGGCAACTGGGTGGAGGTGCGATCGGGCACGCCCTACGTGATCATCGGCGAGTCACGCTACGGGAAGCCGATCCTGGACCGCGCCTGGAGCCACGACCAGCCGCTGCTGCACGCCCTGCGTGACGGCCTGCTCGCCTTCGACGCGACCGTCACGAGCGCCTCCGACGTCGACCCCCCGGTCGACTGCGCCCTCTATCTGAGCGACAGCTTCCGGGTGCATGAGCAACGCTTCGACGCCTCCGACCTCGAGGCGCTGAGTAGCTTCTGGGGCGCGGCCCTGCGCGTGGCCGTGAACGACGCCGTCCCGCTGGTGGAGCCGCTCATGGAGCAACTCAGGGAGGCCGTCCCCTCCCCCGACCGCATCTCCTCGTTCGAGGATTCGGACTAGCGTCGTTAGCGTGGGGCGTACTCGCTGATCGCGCGCACGAACGAGACGTGCGGCGAGGCAGCCCGCACCAGCCGCTCGTCCGCCGACCAGCACACGATCCCGAGCTCGGCGGCGAGCGCGACGTAGGCGGCATCGTAGCCGCTGATCCCGAGTTGACGGGCGAGGCGGAGCGTCTCGGCCGGCGCGGGCGCGTGCAGCGCGATCCCCGCCTCGAGCATGTTGTCGAGCGCCTCGCTGGCCATCTCGGGAAGCACGCGCGCACGGCGCTCCGCGGTGCGCATCGCGTTGGTCAGCTCGTACCCCAGCAGCATCGGCGCGTGCAGTTCCACGGCCTGGTCCACGAGAAGGGCGTCGCGTAGCGCGAGCGCTTGCTCGACATCGTCCTCGTCACCGAACTGCCACTTCAGCACGACGGAGGCATCGACGACGCAGCGCCGCGGCCCGACGTCATAGGTCACGCCCGTAACCGCCTGCACGTACTCCGGCCGCTGCTGAGGCTCGGCGCCATCAGAAGCGGCGTCCGTCCTCGATCAACTCGCGCGCGCTGACACCCACGCGCCCGATGCGAGCGCGCAACGCGTCCATGCGCCTGGCCAGGTCCGCGCCGCCGCCGCCGGCGCTGCCGCCGATGCGATCCAGGTAGTCACGAATGGTCACGATCGTCCCGTCCTGTTCTTCGTGCGGGTAGACATCGACCGGGCGTCCGTTCTCCAGCACTACCAGCGCCGGAACCGCCCCCCCGAAGTACTGCCCGGAGTACTTGTTCGTGCCAAAGACGCGCCGCACCCGGTAACGCTTGCTGACCGAGGGCCGCACGGCCCGGCTGACGTATGCGTCCTCGCGTTCCTGCTGCGTGAGTCCCTCTACCACACGGTAGGCCACGCCCGTCTCGCGGACTTGCCGCTCCAGGCGCGGCAGGTCCGCTGCGGACAGTCCGGCGTTAGCTGGATCCCCGTCCTCGACCTCCCCAGCTGTGTAGTAGACCTCGAACTCCTCCATCGGTGCCCCCTACTACCACTGGTACCCCTTGGTGTGGCTAGCAGGAGTATAGCACCACCCTTACCGTGACGTAACCCCACGGCACGCAAGGGGCTCGCGTTGTGAAGGCACGGCAATGTGTGCGCAATGTCGATTCCGCAGAGAGGGCCCGGCTAGCGGTGTCCCCCTCCGAGCGCCGGCAGGATGTGGACCTCCGAGCCCTCGGGCACCTTGCCCATCAGCCCCGTCGCGGACAGCACCCCGTCCACGGCCAGCTGCAGCCCGGGCCGCACCCGCCCGTCCTCGACGATCAGCTCCTTGATGCCCGGATACTCCGCATCGAGGTTGTCGACCACCTGCCGCAGCGTCGCGCCGGGCACCTCGACCGTCTCGCGGTCGTCCGTCATCTTCCGCATCAGCGAGGGAATGAAGACCGTCGCCATGACTGTTATGTCTCCTCCGAGAGCAGCTCATCGAGGACCGCGCGCGGCGAGGCCGGGAGCTTCTGCATGCGCACGCCGGTCGCGGCGTGGATCGCGTTCGTGATCGCCGCCAGCGGCGGGACGATCGGTACCTCGCCCACGCCACGTACCCCGTAGGGGTGACCCGGATTCGCCACCTCCACGAGCACCGCGTCGATCATCGGCGTATCGAGGGCGGTCGGCATCCGGTAGTCGAGCAGGCTCGAGTTCCGCATCACGCCGTCGTCGTCGTAGAAGTACTCCTCGGTCAGCGCCATGCCGATACCTTGCAGCGCCCCGCCCTGTAGCTGGCCCTCGACGTAGGACGGGTGGATCGCCTTGCCCACGTCCTGCACCGCCGTGTAGCGCAGGATGTCGACCTTGCCGGTCTCCGGGTCCACCTCGACATCCACGACGTGTCCGGCGTACGCGGGACCGACCGTGGTGGGACTGACTTCCGCGCGCCCCTGGATCATCCCGCCGCTGCCGTAGAGCTGACCCGCCAGCTCCCTGAAGCTGAACGAGCGCTCGGAGCCGTCCTCGGTCGCGGGGCCGCGAACGACCGCGTCGTCACCGTAGGAGACGGCGTCGCGCTCGACGCCCCAGATCTGTGCGGCGCGGGTCTCGAGCTGTGCGCGCAGATCCTGCGCGAGCTCGTGCATCGCCCAGCCGCCGGCGAAGGTGCTGCGGCTCCCGCCGGTTACCGAGTTGCGCCCTACCGCGGCGGTATCGACCACCTGCGGGCGAATGTCGTCGTACTCGAGGCCCAGGCCCTCGGCGAGCTGCATCGCGTGCGTCGCGCGCAGGCCACCGATGTCCACCGTACCGACGATGAGATTGATGGTCCCGTCCTGGTTGATCGCGGCGTGGGCGCTCGTTTCCATGCCCGCGTTGCGCCAGTAGCCCATCGCCACGCCGCGGCCCCGATTCTCGCCCTGCAACTCGGAGCGGTAGTGCTCGCTGCCCTGGACGCTCTCCATCACCTCGACGTTGCCGATCACGCCGAGCGGCGTGCCGTCCGACAGCCGAGTGCCCTCATGGGCGGCGTTCTGCAGGCGCAGGTCGATCGGGTCGCGCTCCAGCAGCTCGGCCAGCTCATCGAGGACGGACTCGACGGCGAACGCGGTCGCGGGTGCACCGGGGGCGCGGTAGGCGGCGACCTTCGGCTTGTTGACACAGACGTCCCAGCCCTCGACGCGCTGGTTCTCGATGTCGTACGGGCCGAGCGCGCAGAGCGCACCCGCGGAGAACGGCGATCCGGGGAAGGCGCCCGCTTCGAAGGCCAGTTCGATCTCAGCGGCCACGATGCGCCCGTCGCGCCTGGCGCCGATCTTCGCCCGCACCCACGTGCCCGAGGTCGGGCCGGTAGCTTCCAGCACCTCCTGGCGGGTCATGATCATCTTGACCGGCCGCCCGCTCTTCTTCGAGAGGATCGCGGCCATCGGCTCCATGTAGACGGGGATCTTCCCGCCAAAACCGCCGCCGATCTCCATCGGCACGACCTTCACCCTGGAGAGCGGCAGATCGAGCAGCATGTGCAGCTGCTCGCGCACCACGAACGGGCCCTGCGAGCTGTTCCAGACCGTCAGCTCGCCGTCCTCGCTCCACATCGCCGTGCCGTTGTGCGGCTCGAGGTAGCCCTGGTGCGCCATCGCGGTCTCGAACTCGCGGTCGACCACGAAGTCGGCCTCGGCGAAACCGGCGTCGATGTCGCCGGAGCGGAACTCGAGATGCTTGCCGATGTTCGTCGGCTCGTCGCTCGTGCCGCCGCCGCTGAGGTCTGTGGTGTAGAGGTCGTCGTGCAGCAGCGGCGCCTTCGGGTCCATCGCCTCACGCACGTCGAGCAGCGGCGACAGCACCTCGTACTCGACCTCGATCAGGCCGAGCGCGTCCTCCGCGATGTGCGGATCGGTGGCGCAGACGGCGGCGATGGCGTGGCCCGTGTAAAGCGCCTTGTCGCGCGCGAAGACGTTGCGCGCCATCCAGCGCGTCTCGGCCGCGCCTTCGCCGAGGTTCGGGAGTTCGTCCCAGTTCTTCGGCGGCAGGTCGTCCCAGGTCGCGACGCCGCGGACGCCGTCGAGCGCCTCGGCCTTGGAGGTGTCGATGCGCACGATGCGGGCGTGGGCGTGCGGGCTGCGCAGCACGCGGCCATAAAGCATCCCCGGCAGCAGCACGTCGGCGCCGTAGCGGGCGCGGCCCGTGACCTTGTCCGCTCCGTCGGGGCGAACCGGCCGGCTGCCGATCACGCGGTACGCGGGCTTGTCCGTCGCAACCATCGCATCCTCCTCGCACACCGTGGCCTCGTACCCGGATTGTATACGCGACCGCGGCCGCTGCCGTGGCGTTCGAGGATGTTGCCCGCGCGCCGAACGCAGCGGCGGCGCCCGCAGGGGCGCCGCCGGTAGTCGCTTGCCTCCGTCGCCCCTTCGGAGCGGCGGTCTAGTCCTCGTCGGGGAGCAGCTCCTCAAGCATCGCCCGCGGCGACATCGGCAGCTCGTTCATACGCAGGCCGATCGCGTCCGCGATAGCGTTCGCAATCGCCGGCGCGGGCGGGACGATCGGCACCTCGCCGACGCCACGCACGCCGTAGGGGTGCCCGGGGTTGGGTACCTCGACGATCTCCGTCTCGATCATCGGCAGGTCGAGCGCGGTGGGCATGCGGTAGTCGAGCAGGCTCGAGTTCAGCAGCGTGCCGTCGTCGGCGTAGAAGTACTCCTCCGTCAGCGCCATGCCGACACCCTGGGCGACGCCGCCCTGGATCTGGCCCTCGACGTACGAGGGGTGGATCGCGGTCCCGACGTCCTGCACGGCGGTGTAGCGGAGGATGTCGACCTTGCCGGTCTCCGGGTCCACCTCGACATCGACGATGTGCCCGGCGAAGGCGGGTCCCGCCTCCATGCTGTTCACGTCCGCGCGGCCCTGGATCATTCCGCCGCTACCGGCGAGCTGGCCCGCCAGTTCCTTGAACGTCATCGAGCGTGCGTTGCCGTCATCGTCGGCGGGGCCATGGACGCCGCCGTCGCTGTAGCTGACCTGGTCGCGGTCCACGTCCCAGATCGCGGCGGCCCGCTCCTCCATCTGGCGGCGGATGTCCATCGCGGACTCGTAGGCGGCCCAGCCGCCCGCGAAGGTCGTCCGGCTGCCGCCGGTGACCATCGTGTAGCCCACGGAGTCCGTGTCCACCACCTGCGGCTTCACGTCCTCGGCGGCGATGCCGAGCGTCTCCGCAAGCTGCATCGCGATCGAGGCGCGTGTGCCGCCGATGTCCGTCGAGCCAAGCGAGAGGCTCACGGTGCCGTCGGCCTGAACGCTGGCGTAGGCGCTGGACTCCATGCCGACGTTGAACCAGAAGCCCATCGCGACGCCGCGGCCGCGGTTCTCGCCCTGCAGCTCGGAGCGGTAGTGCTCGCTGTTCTTCACGACCTCCATCACCTGCTCGTTGCCGATGACGCCAAAGACGGCGCCGTCAACGCGCCGCGAGCCGTCGACCGCGGCGTTCTTGAGGCGGATGTCCATCGGGTCAATCTCGAGCTGCTGCGCGATCTCGTCGATCACGCACTCGACGGCGTACTCGGCAGCCGGCGCGCCGGGGGCGCGGTAGGCAGCGACCTTCGGCTTGTTGAGCACGACGTCGTAGCCCTCGATGTGGCCGTTCTCGATCTGGTACGGCGCGAGCGCGCACATCGCGCCGGCCCCCATCGGCGAGCCCGGGTAGGCCCCGGCCTCGAACGCAAGGTAGACGTGGGCGGCGACGAAGGTACCGTCGTCCTTCGCGCCGATCTTGACGCGCATGTACGTCCCGGAGGTCGGGCCCGTCGCTTGCAGCACCGCCTCGCGGGTCATCGTGAACTTGACGGGCCTGCCCGTCTTCTTCGAGAGCAGGGCCGCCAGCGGCTCGAGGTAGATCCCAATCTTGCCGCCGAAGCCGCCACCGATCTCCACCGGCTCGCAGGTCACCTGGGAGACGGGGACCTGGAGCAGGCCGGCCGTCATGTCGCGCACACCGAAGGCGCCCTGTGTCGAGCTCCAGATCGTGATGTGCCCGTCCTTGTTGTAGAAGGCGCTGCCGTTGTGCGGCTCGATGTAGCCCTGGTGCGCCATCGTGGTCGTGAACTCGCGCTCCACCACCACGTCCGCCTCTGCGAAGCCTGCGTCGGCGTCGCCGGCCTTGAACTCGAGGTGCTTCGCGACGTTGCTCGGCTTCGTGCCGACCATGTCGCCGGGCATGAAGGCGCTGGCGATCTGCTCGGTGCGCAGGAACTCGTGCAGCACCGGCGCGTTCTCGTCCATTGCCTCGCGCACGTCCATCACCGGCTCGAGGACCTCGTACTCGACCTCGATCAGGCCGAGCGCGTCCTCGGCGATGTGCGGGTCGGTGGCGGCGACGGCGGCGACGGCGTGTCCGGTGTAGAGCACCTTTTCGCCGGCGAGCACGTTGTCGAGCATCCAGCGGGCGCTCGTCGTCGCGCCTTCGCCGATGTCCACCTGCGAGTCGTCGGGCTGTGGGAAGTCGGCGTTGGTGATCACGCCGCGCACGCCATCGAGAGCCTCCGCCTTCGAGGTGTCGATGCTCTTGATGCGGGCGTGGGCGTGGGGGCTGCGCAGCACGCGACCGAACAGCATTCCCGGAGCCCGATAGTCGGCGCCGTATCCTGCGCGGCCGGTGACCTTGTCCGTCCCGTCGTGGCGGATCGGGCGGGTACCGACGACCTGGTAGTTGCCGGGCTTCTCAGTGGCGACCATGTGGTTCTCCTGCCTGTTCTCCGCGTGGCTCTCCCCGGAGGCGCTATGCCTCGGCGGCCTTGAGCACCGCACGGATGATCTTGTCGTAGCCCGTGCAGCGGCAGAGGTTGCCGGCCAGCCAGTAGCGGGCCTCGTACTCCGTCGGGTTCGGGTTGGCGTCCAGCAGCGCCTTCGAGGCAATGAGGAAGCCGGGGGTGCAGATCCCGCACTGCAGCGCCGCCTCCTCCAGGAAGGCCTGCTGCAACGGGATCAGCCCGTCCTCGCTCGCCAGGCCCTCGACGGTGGTGATGTCGGCGCCCTCGACCTCGGCTGCCATGACCAGGCAGGAGTTGACGAGGCGGCCGTCCATGAGCACGGAGCAGGCGCCGCAGTTGCCGTCGTTGCAGCCCTCCTTCGTCCCCGTCAGGCCGATGCGCTCGCGCAGCGCCTCGAGGAGGCTGTCACGCTGGTCGGCGAGGAACTCGAGCGGCTCGCCGTTGATGGTGGCCGAAACGATCATGCGATCCGTCACGTTAGTGTCCTCCCACCGACGGGATGTCCTCGCCGCGAGCCCGCGCCGCTGCCTGCTGGAGCGTGCGCCTGGTCAGTACCGCTGCGAGGTGCTTGCGCTGCTTGATCGAACCCCGCATGTCGTCGATCGGCGTCGCGGCGTCCCGAGAAGCTTCCGCGGCCGCCTCGATCGTGGCGTCCGTGAGCGGGTTCCCGACGAGTGCGTCCGCCGCGCCCTGTACGAGCAGCGGCGTCGGCGCCACCGCACCGATCGAGACGCGCGCCCAGCTCACGGTGTCGCCGTCCAGCTTCACCGCCGAGGCGGCGTTGCAGACCGCGATGTCCATCTCGTTGCGGGGGATGAAGCGCAGGAAGCGTGCGCCCCCGTTGGGGTCGGGCGCGGGGAACGAGATCGAGACCACGAACTCGCCCTGCCCGAGCACGTTGCGGCCCGGACCCGTGCAGAAGTCCTCGACGGGCACGGAGCGCTCGCCGTTCGGGCCGGCGATGTTCGCGACGCCCTCGAGCACGATCTGCGTCGGGATCGTGTCGCCGGACGGCGAGGAGTTGCAGAGGTTCCCGCCGAAGCTGGCGCGCCCCTGGATCCCCGTGCCGCCGATCAGCGTTGCGGAGTCAATGATCGCCGGGTAGTTCTGGACGACGTCGGCGTTGCCGTAGAGCTCGTAGCACGGCGTCGCCGCGCCGATCGTGAGCCCCGAGCCCGGGTCCCACTCGATCGCCGTCAACTCCGGAATCTGCTTGACATCCACGAGCACGTCGATGTCCCGGACTCGCGCCCGGGCGATGACGATCACGTCGGTCCCGCCCGCGAGCGGACGGGCGCCGTCGCCTCCTTCGTTCAGTTGTTCGATGGCCTCCGCGATGGTGGTAGGCCGGACCACCTTCAACGCCTGCAAATGCGTATCCCTCCTGCCGTTGGCGAGCGAGCGCACGCCGCCGCGCAGCATACCGCAGGATCGCGGAACTGCGCAGTACGGATCAGCCCCGCACGCCTCGAGGCCCATCCGCGCGCGCTGTACCCGCCCCCGTACGGGCCGTACGATGATCCCCGGACAGGCGACGCCGGGGGACGGATGAACGAGAAGCAGCAGTTCGGCCTCGCCGCGGCCGCGTTCGTCGCGGGCGTGGCCTGGGGCTCGTTCCGTCACCGCCGCAACGGCCACGCGGGCGCGCTCGCTCTGCTCCAGGGCTGCGAGTGGTTCATCGCCTATGGCGGCGCCGCCGTGCTGATCAGCTGGCTGCGCGAAGCCCTCGACCCGGCCGGCGAGGACGGCCCGGACGCGCTTGTCGATGAGCGCGTCACCCGCATCCGCCGCGTCGTCACCGAGCAAGCGACCGAGGATTGAGCGCGGCGGCCCGGGCGCTGGCGATGACCCGAATCCTGCTGGTCTACGACAGCCGCGCCGGCCTCGTGCAGCAGCTCGCCGACGCCGTCGGCGAGGGCGTGCGCAGCATCGAGGGCGCGGAACTGCGCAGCATTCGCATCGGGGAAGCCGACCCGGCCGAGTTGCTGCACTGCGACGCGCTGATCCTCGGTTCTCCGAACTGGACCGGCGTAACCGGTGAGTTGAAGGTCTGGCTCGACCAGTCGGGCGACCTGTGGGAGTCCGGCGAGCTGGCGGGCAAGCCGGGCGCCGCCTTCGCCGCCGGCTGGTCGCCACACGGCGGGCTGGAGGCGACCTTGCAGCAGCTCATGCACCTGCTGGTCGGGCACGGCATGATCTTCGTCGGCCTGCCCTGGAGCGAGCGCATGCGGCGATCCGGTTCCTACTACGGCGCGACGGCAGCAGGCGCGGTCACGGACGACGACCGCGAGCAGGCGCGCGCCCTCGGCCGGCGCGTCGCCCGGCTGACCGTCCGCCTCGAGGGCGCCTCGTGAGCGCGCGCGAGGGCGAGCCGGGCGACGGCGGCGAGGCCGTCGTGCCGCTGGCCGCGCGCGCCCGCGCGCTGCTGGAGGCGCCGCCCTGGAACGACCGTCCCTACGTGCTCACCCTGCTCGCCGTGGAGCCGCCCGAGGGCGCTCCGGCGGGCCCGCAGCGGCTCTGGCTGGTCGTCGACGCGGCCGACGTGCGCGATCTGGACGCGGATTGGCGCGAGCCGCTGCTGCGCCATCGCCTGCGGCGTGTCCGCGACGAACTCATCGAAACGACCGTGGCAACGACCGACGGGGCCGAGGCGCTGCTCGACGGCGTCTCGCGCCGCTCGCTGGAGGTCCGCTGGGAGTTCCGCCACGCGGATCCGCTGCACGATCCCAGCGGGCGCGCGGAGCGCCTCGCGGCCGCCGCGCGGCGCCTGCCCGAGGCCGCACTGGAGCGCCTGGTGCGTCCGCTCTACCTGCAGGCCGGTCGCGCGCTGGAGGCGCTGGAGCGCGCACACGCGGCCTCGAGCGAGCCGAGCCAGACGATGGCCGGTGGCGAGGCGGCGAGTGCGCTCACGCGGCTGGCCTGCATCCTCGAGGAGGGCGCGCATCCGACGCTGGACTGGCTGGACGCCGCCGCGCGCCAGACCGGGCTGGGACGCCGCATCGCACCCTGGTTGGACACCCGCTCGCCGGCCACGAGCGAGGCCGTGCTCGCCGAGGCCGCGCAGGCGTTGCGCGCCTACTTCGCGGACCGCGAGTGGCTGCGCGAGCCGGAGAACTACGCCCTGCGGCCACCGCCCCGGCAGTAGCGGCGCGGGCTACTGCTCGCGATCGACGACGTACTCCTCACGAACCCACGAGGCGACGCCGTCCGCCTGCGTCAGCAGCCAGCCCTCGCAGCGATCGCTGCCCACCTCGATCACCTCGACGGCCTGGCCCTCCGGCCAACCCTCGCCGGGGGCGGAGAAGCGGGCGTCGTCGTCGCAGTCGTCGCGGAGTGAGACGCCGTCGCCGTCCGTATTCCCGATCGCCCGCTCGAGCGAGAGTGAGGGTGGCGGCGTCGCGGTCGGCGTCGCGGTGGGTGTGGGCGTCTCCGTCGCTGTGGGCGTCGCCGTGGGCGTGGCCGTCGAGGTAGCTGTAGGCGTCGGCGTGGCAGTCGCTGTCGGCGTGCTTGTCCGCGTCGGAATTGGGGTGGCCGTGGCCTCAGGCGGCGCCGTGCCGGTAACGCCGTCCACGAAATCGCCGACCGCACCGGCGGCCGCGCTCGATGCGTCGAGCGCGCGATCGACCGGCCAGGTCCGCGTCCCAAGCAACGCGAGCCCGACAAGGATCAGAGCCACGGCGAACGCTCCGAGGAACGCGACGACGATCCCGCACGTGAAGTAGTCGCCGATAGTGACGCGGCGGGCTTCCTCTGCCGCCGCCTCGGGCTCCGCCGCCTCCGGCTCTTCCGGCTCCGCCTCGTCGGCCGGGACCGGCTCCAGCAGCTCGTCTACGGCGTCCGCGACCGTATCGAGGGCCTCGCGAAGCCACTCCGCGGCCTCTGCCACGTAGCCGTCCGGGTATTCGCCGCTCGCGGGGTGCGCCCAGCTGCGGCGCACTCGCAGCACCGTGCGCAGCAGCGAGCGCTCCGGGCCGCTGAGATCGCAGTTGTCGAGGGCGATCGCCGTGAAGTCGGCGGGGCCGAGCAGGCCCACGAGTTCCTCGGCCGTCAGCCGCGCTGCGTCCTCGACATGTCGTGCGACCGTCGACTGTCGCTGCTCGCCGACGCGCCGCTCCCACCACTCGCCGGGCGACTCGCGCCCGGCCCAGTCGAGGAAAACGCGCCGCACCCCATCGCTATGGCTCTTGATCTCCTCGCTCAGTTCCACGTAAGCGCTGCGCGGCGGATCGCCGCCCTCGCGCAGGGCGAGCAGCTCGGCGGCGGCCGGCAGCTGGTAGTACGCCAGCGCCTCGTGCATCGCGCTCAGCGCCTGGTCGACATCCTCCGTGACGGAGTCGCCCTCGGGAGGATCGGACCACTGGTCGTGCAGCTCCTGGACCTGGCGCATCAGTTCCGTCGTGCGCTCGTTGGCGCGGAAGCGCTCCCTGAAGATCGCCGCGAAGTGGCGTGCATCGAGGAACTCGGTACCGGACTTGGGCAGCACGCCCTCGCGCGCCTCGTCGAGGTCGTCGGCGTGCAGCCTGCGTTCGCGGTCGAGGGCTGCGATCTGGTCGGCGGGGAGGCTCGTGAGGACGTACTCGTCCCACCAGTCCTCGCGCACGCGGCGGTCGATATAGCGCCGCAGCGAGTCGGTGTAGCGCTTCAGCCCATAGCTGAGCCGTGCGTAGTTGCTGGCCGGGCTCACGCGCGGCTCCCGTCCGTCATCGCGGCGCTAGCCCTCGCCCCGCGCCTGCTCCAGCAGGCGGCGTGCGATCACCAGGCGCTGCACCTCGTTGGTCCCCTCGCCGACGATCAGCAAGGGCGCGTCGCGGAGATAGCGCTCCACGGGCAGATCCTGCATGTATCCGGCGCCACCGTGAATGCGCAACCCCTCGAGGGCGCACAGCTGCGCCGTCTCCGTGGCGAAGAGCTTGGCCTGCCCGGCCTCGAGGTCCACGCGCTGCCCGGCGTCCTTGAGCCGCGCGGCGCGCTGCGTGAGCAAGCGGGCGGCCTCGATCGCGACCGACATGTCGGCGAGCTTCATCTGGATCGCCTGGTGCTCGGCGATCGGCACGCCGAAGGTGTGGCGCTCCTGCGCGTAGGCGAGGGCGTCCTCGTAGGCCGCGCGCGCCAGCCCGACCCCGCGCGCCGCGACGTTGAGGCGGCCCAGCTCGAGGCCTGCCATGACCTGCTGGAAGCCCCGCCCCTCGCCGCCGACGAGGTTGTCCGCGGGCACGGCGCAGTCCTCGAAGAACAGCTCGGACGTCTCGATGCCGCGGTAGCCGAGCTTCTCGAAGTCGCGCCCGACGCTGAAGCCCGGCGTGCCGCGCTCGACGACGAGGACGGCCATGCCGCGATGCGGTGGCTGCGCCGCCGGATCCGTCTTTGCGAGGACGGCGACGTAGCGGGCGCGCCTGCCGTTGGTGATGAACTGCTTCTGGCCGTTCAGCACGTACACGTCGCCGTCGCGGCGCGCCGTCGTGGCGATCGCCTGCACATCGCTGCCCGCGCCCGGCTCGGTCAGCGCGAGGGCGCCCTGCGCCTCGCCCGAGGTGAGGCCGGGCAGGAAGCGCGCCCGCTGATCGTCGCTGCCGAAGCGCTCGACGATGTGCGCGAGGATGAGGTGCGAGTTGAAGACCCCGGCGAGCGTCATCCAGCCGCGCGAGACCTCCTCGACGGCCGCGACGTAGGTCTCGTAGCTGAGGCCCGCCCCGCCGTTGGCCGGGTCGAGGACCGCGCCGAACAGGCCGAGGTCGCGCAGATCCTGCACCAGCTCGGCGGGGTACTCGTCGCGCAGCTCGTACTCGCGCGCGACGGGGAGCACGCGACGCCGCACCCAGTCGCGCAGGTTGGCGACGAGCAGGTCGCGCGCCTCGTCATTCGAGGGCGTCGCGCTCATCGGGCCGGTGTCCGTTCGGGCCCCGCGACAACGCCCGCCTCGCGCAGCGCGGCGACGCGCTCCGCGTCGTAGCCGAGCACCGAGGACAGTACGTCCTCGCTGTCCTCGCCAAGCGTCGAGGCGGCCCGGTAGTCCGGCTCGTCGCCGGCGAAGCGGAACGGCGTGGCGATCTGCTGCAACGGACCGAAGCGCTCGTGCTGGACCTCGACGATATCGCCGCGCTCGCGCAGGAATTCGTCGGCGAGCGCCTCCGCGACTCCGCGAGGCACGGCGACGGGCACGATCCCGAGCAGCGCCTCCATCCACTCCGCCGTCGGGCGCTGCGCGAACACCTCGGAGAGCAGCGCGACGAGCGTCTCGCGATGCTCGAGGCGGGCGGCCGCGTTGGCGAAGCGCGGGTCGGCGGCGAGGTCGGGGCGCTCGAGCGCCTCGCAGAGCGCGCCGTAGAAGGACTCCTTGTTGCACATCACGAAGATGTGGCCGTCCGCCGTCGCGAAGACCTGCGAGGGCACCAGGCTGGGATGCGCCGAGCCCGGCAGCCGCTCCGGCTGGTAGCCGCGCGTGAGATGCCAGGAGGCCACGTAGTTGAGCATCCCCAGCCCGATCTCGTAGAGCGAGAGGTCGATGTCCGCGCCTCGG
This sequence comes from Dehalococcoidia bacterium, assembly GCA_965207415.1. GTDB lineage: Bacteria > Chloroflexota > Dehalococcoidia > UBA2979 > UBA2979 > VXMT01. The sequence continues at coordinate 376,773 of CBDBMD010000003.1, read as the reverse complement.
CCGCTGCGCTGCGCCTGCTGCACTCCGGCCAGCAGCGCGAAGGCTGCGGCGTAGCCCGCCGACCAGTCGACGACGGAGACGCCGGAGCGCGTCGGCGGGCCGCCGGGCTCGCCGGTGATCGCCATGTAGCCGAGCTCCGCCTGGATCAGGTAGTCGAACGCCGGCTCGCTGGCGCGCGATCCGCTCGCCCCGTAGCCGCTGAGCGAGCAGCAGACGATGCGCGGGTTGCGATGCCGCAGCTGCTCGTACGTCAGCCCCAGCCGCGCCGGTCCGTCCCCGCGCAGGTTGCAGAACAGCGCATCCGAGACCTCGACGAGGTCACCGAGGACGGCGGCGCCCTCGGGCGAGCGCAGGTCGAGCGCGACGCTGCGCTTGCCGCGGTTGAGCGCCTGGAAGAAGAGGCTGTCCTGCTCCTCGGCGTAGGGCGGCACGTAGCGGCCCATGTCCCCGCCGGCCGCCGGATCCTCGATCTTGATCACGTCCGCGCCGAGGTCGGCGAGGTGGAGCGTCGCGAACGGGCCGGCCCCGTACTGGTCGACCGCGATCACGCGCAGCCCCTCGAGCGGCCGCGCCGGCATCCCCTCCGCGCTCATGCCGAGTCCCCGTCCGCCGGGCGGCACGGCAGCAGCACGGAGCGACGGAAGGACAGCACCGGCTCACCGCGCTGATTCTCGGCGATCGTTTCGGCCTCAAGGACACCACGGTCGGGGTGGCGCTCGCTCGGTCGCACGTCCAGCACGGTCGAGCGCGCGTAGATCGTGTCTCCGTGGAAGGCCGGGCCGAGGTGGCGGACCTCGTCGTACTGCAGGTTGGCGATCGCGCGGCCGGAGATGTCGCGCACCGTCATGCCGACGACGAGGCTGAAGACGAGCGTCCCGACGACGAGGCGCTGCCCGTGCTGGGTGCCCTCGGCGTAGGCCGCGTCGCTGTGCACGGGGTGCTGGTTCATCGTCAGGGCGGCGAAGAGCGTGTCGTCGTACTCGGTGATGGTGCGGCCCGGCCAGTGGACGAACTCGTCGCCCGGCACGAAGTCGTCGAGGTAGCGCCCGAACGTCTCGCGGCCGTCATGCCGCCGAGGATCGCGTGCTCCGGATGGCGTGGCTGTCTCGCCCATCGTGCTCCCGTCGCCCAAGAGCCGCTCGCTGAGCGAACGGCCCCTGTGAGGATAACGCGGTCCGGGCGGCTGGGGTTCCTGAACCCCGCGATCAGCTCGACGCTGCCAGCGCCCGCGCGGGCGGACGCTCGCCGAAGAGATCGAGCGCCAGGCGCTCGCGTAGCGCATCGATGCCCCAGCCATGCAGCGCGGAGACGACCAGCGTCCCGATGTGCGGCAGGTCCGGGTGCGCCAGCGCCGACTCGTGCGCCGGGTTCTCGCCGTCGAGCCTCGCGAGGTCGGACTCCGCGTCCGGCAGCGAGCCGTCGGGCAGCTCCAGCTCGTCGGCCTTGTTGAGCACGGTGAGCACCGGCCGCCCGGTCAGATCGAGGCCGGCCAGCGTGTCGAGCACGGTATCGCCCTGCGCCGCCGCAGCGGGCGAGCTGGCGTCGACGACGTGCAGCAGCATGTCGGCGGATTCGAGCTCCTCGAGCGTGGCGCGGAAGGCCGAGATGAGCTGGGTCGGCAGCTTCTGGATGAAGCCGACGGTGTCGGTCAGCAGGAAGGCGTGGCCGCCCGGCGCGCCGACGCGGCGGGTGAGCGGATCGAGCGTCGCGAAGGGCGCGTCGGCGGTGAACGCCTCCGACCCCGCGAGCGCCTGGAGCAGCGAGGACTTGCCGGCGTTGGTGTAGCCGACGAGGGCGACGACGGGGATGCCGTCGCGCTCGCGGCGGCGGCGGTGCAGCGCGCGCTGCTTGCGCACGCTCTGGATCGAGCGCTTGAGGTGGCTGATGCGCGCGCCGACCAGGCGGCGGTCTGTCTCCAGCTGCGTCTCACCCGGCCCGCGCGCGCCGATCGCGCCCTCGGTGCGTTCGAGGTGCCGCCACTGCCCGCGCAGGCGCGGCAGCAGGTACTCGTGCTGCGCCAGCTCCACCTGCAGCGCCGCCTCGCGGGTGCGCGCGCGGCTGGCGAAGATATCGAGGATCAGCGCGCTGCGGTCCAGCACCTTGACGCCCAGCGCCTCCTCCAGGCGCAGCTGCTGCGCGGGCGAGAGCTGCTCGTCGAAGATCACCAGCGAGTAGCCGGTGGTCTCCCGGGCGGCCTGGATCTCCTCGAGCTTGCCGGCGCCGATCCAGGTCGCCGGGTCCGGGCGAGGCCGCCGCTGCAGCGTCTGGCCCACGACCGTCGCGCCCGCCGTGCGGGCGAGCCGTGCCAGCTCGCGCAGCGACTCGCGAGGCGGCATGAGCGGCTTGCGCTGGTAGTCGAGGCCGACGAGGAAGGCGCGTTCCTGCACCGGCGCGGTCGCATGCCCGCGCCCGTTCGCTGCTCCGCTGCCGCCGTTACGGCCGTTGCGAGTGCGCTTCCTCGGGATCCGGTCCTCCTCCGGGGTCACGGTCCGGATCGTGCGGGAGACACCGCGCGGCCGGTCCGTTGCGCGATCAAGGATACGGGCTGCGAGGGCCGCCGTGTCCCTCGCAGCTGGCGCGGGGGCGTCAGCGGCCCATGCGGCGGCGGGGCGTGGCGGTCGCGACGACGATGTAGGCCGCGTCCTCCCGCTTTCGGACTACTCTGTAACCGACGCCCGACCACGAGGGAGCCGCTATGTCGATGCGAGACTGGACCCGGCGTGCTGCTCGAAGCGCGACGGCCGCGGGCGTGCTGCTCTTCGCAGCCGCGGCGTTGGCGTCCTGCGACGTAGTCGGTACCGATCGGGTGGACGGAGTGAGCCTCGAGGCGGCCACCATCCTGACCGAGCACACCGACAGCGGCACGGCCACGCTCGAGGACGGCGAGTTCCGCGCGCCGGTCGCGCCCGGCTCGGCCAGCGAACTCGAGATCCGCCTCAGCCAATGGACCCCCGGCGACCTCGACGGCGACGGCAGCGCGGACGCCGCCGCCATCACGATCGAGAACCCGGGCGGCAGCGGGAACTTCCGCTACCTGCACGCGCTGCTGAATGAGGAGGGCGAACTCCGCGACGCCGACACGGTCTTCCTCGGCGACCGGATACGCGTCGCGGGTCTCTCGATCCACGAGGGCATCATCACGGTGGCGATCGTCGACCGGCCGCCCGACGCGCCGTACTCCGAGGCTCCTTCGATCCTCGTCGTTCGCCGGTTCCGCCTCGCGGGCGAGGCACTGGAGGAGCTCCCAGGCATCAGCGGTGCTGACGCGTTCCTTTGTGATGAGAGCCTGCCCGACGCCGCGCTCGTGATCGTTTCCTCGCCCGCCGGTGGCGAGGAGGTCGCGAGTGGATTCGCGGTTCGCGGCTGCTCTCGCACGTTCGAGTCGAACGTGCAGTGGCGACTCCTCGGCCGCACGGGTGAGGAGCTCGCGAGCGGCTTCGCGATGGGCGGCGGAGTGGATGGCCCCGCGCCCTTCGCCTTCGCGGTCGAGTACGAGGCGGCCGAGCACCAGCTCGCGCACCTCGAAGTGTTCGAGGAGGACGCGTCCGGTGGTGAGGGCTTCCCGCCGCCTCGCGCCGTCGTGCCACTGGTGATCGCCGCCACCGAGTGATTGGGGCGGCCCTCTTGGCGCGGGGGCGTCAGCGTCCGCTGGTCATCTGGAAGCGGATGCTCGCCTCGGGAGCCTTGAACTGGCGGCTGAGCTTCACGCCCTGCCGCTGGAAGTGCGAGCCGAGCTCGCTGCTGCCGTAGAGCACGCCGGGTGGCTCCGCCATCCGCTCGAAGGCAAGGCGCGCGATCGGCTGGCCGTCCTCGAGCATGAACGGCACGTCGTGCGCACGAACCTCGAAGACCGCCTGGGTGCCACGCAGGCCCGCGCCGTAGCCAAAGCCCGGGTCGCAGAAGCCGGCATAGTGCGTGCGCAGCTCGCCGTTGGTCGGGTCGTAGGCGATCATCTCCGCCGCGACATCCGGCGGGATGCTGACGAACTCCTTCGAGATCAGGAGGTGGAAGTCGCCCGGCTGGATCACCAGCCGCCCGCCGGGCTCGGCGAAGACCGGCTCCCAGTAATCGAACGGGTCGTAGGCGTCCGTCCTCGCGAGGTCGAGGAGCGCGCTGTTGCGCTTCGCCCGCCAACCGCAGAACTGCCCGCCCGGCAGATCGACGCTTACCAGCAATCCGCGCGGGCCGATCCGCGGCGCCTCGACGCGCTCGCGGGGCGCTCGCGCCGTCGACCCCTCCTCGAAGACGAGGCCCTCGCGCGCATGCAGCTCGCCGATCGCGGCGGCGTCCAGCCACGAGTCGCCCGAGGAGATCCGCAGCTGGGTGAGTGCCAGGCCCTGGCGCACGTTCACGGTGAAGGTGTTGGAGTAGACCTCGAGCCAGAGCGGGCCCTCGTAGCCCGGTTCGACCTCGTCGAACTGCGTCCCGCGATCGCTGATCACGCGCGTGAAGACATCGAGGCGGCCGGTGGAGCTGCGCGGGTTGGTTCGGCCGATCGCGCCCTCCGGCAGTCGCACGCTCTCCATCAGCTTCACGAGGTAGGGCCGGCCCGGCTCCAGGACCACGCCTTCCGGGTCCGCGAGGTCGAGCGGCGCGCCCATCTGCAGCTCCGGCAGCCGATCGCGCACGCGCGCGTTCGGCCCGGGCAGGAAGCTGCTGCGCAGCCGGTAGGCCTTCGCGCCGAGGCGCAGATCGATGCTGGCCGGCTGGATCTGCGTCGCCGGGATCCGCTTCGGCGAGATGCGCCCGGACTGGATCGCCTCGCGCAGCATCCGCGAGGAGTAGACGCCCGGCCCGGGCGGCGGCTGCGCGGCGCTCGCGGTCCTCGGTGCGGCGGTCGTGGTCATCGCTACGGTTCCGGGGGAGGGAGGCGATGATAGCGCGCGCGGCGCGCGCGTGCTGCGCCCGGCCGGCTGGTTAGCCCTTGCGGCTCGGGGCGTGCGCCATCTTCATGTAGACGCCGCCCTGCTCCAGCTCGTCGAGCATCTGGGCGAGGCGCCGCTCGCGCGTCTCCGCCCGCTGCGCGCGGGCGATCCAGGCGAGGTAGTCGTTGCGCTGGTAGAAGGGCCGCGCCTCGTAGTCCTCGCGCACGCCACGCGCCTCGATGGCGTCGAGCACGGCCTTCGGCATCGGCTGCACCGGGCGGCGCGCCATCGCCGCCGCCCTACTGGCCGCTGGCGAAGGCGCTCAGCCGCGACAGCGCCTCCTCGAGGCGCTCGTCGGCGATCGTGATCGAGATGCGGATGTAGCCCTCGCCGCCGTCGCCGTAGCCCGTGCCCGGCGTGACGACCACACCGGTCGCCTCGACCAGCTGCTGCGCGTACGCCGCCGAGGAGCGCTCCCCCTCGGGCAACCGCGCCCAGACGTAGAGCGACGCCTTCGGCGGGTCGACGTGCAGGCCGAGCTCGCGCAGCACCTCGACGACACGGTCGCGGCGGCGCTGGTAGATCTCGTTATGTCGCTCAATCGAGTCGCGCGGGTCGTCCAGCGCGGTGATCGCCATCTGCTGCACGGCCTGCGGCACGCCGCTGTCGAGGTTCGACTTGACGCGCCGCAACACGCCCACGAGGTCGGCGTTGCCAACCGCCATGCCGATCCGCCAGCCGGTCATGTTGAACGTCTTGGAGAGCGAGTTGAACTCGATCGCCACGTCGCGCGCGCCCTCCACCTCGAGGATCGAGGGCGCCTGGTAGCCGTCGTAGCAGACATCCGAGTAGGCGAGATCGTGCGCGATCACCACGTCGTGGTCGCGCGCCCAGGCGATCGCACGGGCGAAGAAGGCCTCGTCGGCGATCGCGCCGGTCGGGTTGTTCGGGTAGTTGAGCCAGAGCAGGCGCGCGCGCTCCGCCTCGGCGGCGGGCACGTCCTCGAGGCGGGGCAGCCAACCGTCCTCCTCGCGCAGTTGCAGCGAGAGTGTCTCGCCGCCGGCGAACATCGTCGCGATGTCGTAGACGGGGTAGCCGGGCTGCGTACCGATCGCGAGGTCGCCCGGGTCGATCAGGCAGAGCGGGAGGTGGCCGAGCCCCTCCTTCGAGCCGATCAGCGAGACGACCTCGGTCTCCGGGTCCAGCGCCACGCCGTGGCGCTTGTCGTACCAGCGCGCGACGGCCTCGCGGAATTCGGGCAGGCCCTCGGTCTCCGGGTAGCGGTGGTTCGCCGGGTCGCCGGCGGCCTCGCGCAGCGCGTCGAGGATGTGGTCGGGCGTCGGCAGGTCCGGGTCGCCGATACCGAGCGAGATTACATCGACGCCGGCAGCCTGCTGCCTGGCGATCAGCTCGGAAATGCGGGCGAAGAGGTAGGGCGGGAGCTGTTCGACGCGACGCGCGAGTCTCATGCCGCTAGCGCCAGCCGCCGAAGCGAGCCTTCATGCCGCGGACGCGCGCCTCGTCGCGCGCCTGCCGCAGCACTTCCTCGTCCGAGTCGCGTCGCAGCTCGATGCCGCGCCGGCCCACGAGGTAGCCGCTCGCCGTCGCAGTGCGAGCCGCCTGCGGGATGTCGGGCCGCACGCGCACGGCGGCCTCGCGACCGTCCGAGGCGGAGAGCTGGTAGGTGGCCGCGCCGAGGATCAGCTTGCCGATGCCAGCGCCCTGTGCATCCGGCTTCACGGCGCAGGACATGACCTCGCCGCGTCCGCCCTCGACGGGCGTGTTGATCGCGTAGGCGATCACCTCGCCGTCGCGCTCAAGCACGCCGGTCCAGCCGGCCTCCTCAATGCGCGCGCGGGTGGCCGCCTCGCCATCAGTCCACTCGCCATAGGCGGCGCCCTCGATCGCGACGATCGCGTCCGCGTCGCCGGGCTGGGCGCGGCGCATCGTCAGGCCCTCGGGGAACTCGGGCGGGACGACATCGCGCAGGCCGGGGTGCACGAGCTCGAGCCACTCGCCCATCTCCTGAAAGTCGCACTCGGCGAGCAGGTTCTCGATCCAGCGCCGGTTGATGTGCTCGACGAGGTCGATGGTCACGTACGGGTGGCCGGAATTGGCGATGCGCTCGCGCAGCGCGTCGAAGCAGGGATGCCAGGCCGCGGTCATCGCCTCGAGGTCGTCGAAGGCGTAGTGCAGGTGGAGCTGGCCGCGCTCGCGCGCAATTGCCATCTCACCGATGTCGGTCTCCACCACGTCGGCTGCGTCGCTGTCGAGCAGCGCTTCCCACTCATCGATGCTGCGAGGGGCATTGCGCGTCTGTAGCGCGTCGCCCAGTTGTCCGCCGATCCGTGCCTGCGTCATGGCTGTGTCTCCCTGGAACTCATCGGAGCCTCATACTGACGTGCTGATTCACTACGATCCCGGCTCGCGCCAGATCGATTCGAAGACCTTGACTGCCGGGCCCTCGAGCGTCACCTCGCCCTCGCCGTCCCAGCCGATGCCGAGTGTCCCGCCCGGGACGCTCACCGCGACCTCGCCATCCGCGAGGTCGTGCAGCCGCGCCGCGACGACGGCGGCGCAGGCGCCGGAGCCGCAGGCGAGCGTCTCGCCCACCCCGCGCTCCCAGACGCGCATCTCGATCGCCGCGCGGTCGCGCACGCGCACGATCTCGACGTTCGTGCGGTTCGCGAACAGCGGGTGGTGCTCAATCGCCGGCCCGATCCGCTCAAGGTCGAACGCCTCGACCGGCTCACTGCCGAACATTACCGCGTGCGGGTTACCCATCGAGACGAGCGTCACGCGGTGCTCCTCGCCGGCCGCCTCGAGGGGCAGGTCGAGCACCGGCGGGGCCTGCTCGATGAGCGCGCCGATCGCCTCCGGCTCGAAGCGCGGTCCGCCCATGCTGACGCGCACGCGATCGACAGTCCCGTCGGCGCCGAACGTCGCCACGGCGTCGAGCACCCCGGCGAGCGTCTCGACGCGCAGCGCGCCGCGCGAGCGCAGCGCGTCGTCCTGGTCAAGCGTGAACTTGACGAGGCAGCGGATGCCGTTGCCGCACATCTCCGCCTCGGAGCCGTCGGGGTTGAAGATCCGCATCCGCCGGTCCGCGGCATCCGAGGGCAGGACTGCGATCAGCCCGTCCGCGCCGACCCCGAAGTGCCGGTCGCACACCCGCTCGGCGAGCGCCCCCCACGCCTCGTCGGAGCGCGTTGCGCCCTCGCTGGCGTCGTGCACGACGAAGTCGTTGCCGGCCCCGTGCATCTTCCAGAACGGCAGCTCGTTCATCCAGCCATCGTACGGTCGCCCGCGCGGCGCGCTCAACAGCTGACCGCTCTCGTGGCGGCGATGCTGAGTCTACGAAGGGGTTGGAGGGGACTGAGGGAGCCGAACTGGTAGAGTGCATGAATGGCTCGACCGATCGACCAACTGATCCTCAAGCGTCAGGTCCTCGATCGGCTTGCCCAAGGGCCAGCGGCCCTCGCGCAGAACCGCCTTAGCGAACAGGTCGCCTTGGCCTTCGGGCCAATCGCTGACGTGAATGGGCAGGCTGCGCTGGGATTCGAGCCCGCTGCCGACCTCGACGAGCGTCTGGGGTTCGCTCGGCGTGTCGGTGCTAACTTTAGCAAGCAAGTCGGACTCACTTCCCCGCTCGCTGCCGACCTCAGCAGCCAACTGGGACTCACTTCTCGGCTCGGCGCTGACTTCAGCAAGCAACTGGGACTCACTTCCCGGCTCGGCGCTGACTTCAGCAAGCAACTGGGACTCACCTCCCGGCTCGGCGCTGACTTCAGCAAGCAACTGGGACTCACCTCCCGGATCTCTGGCGACCTCGGCAAGCAACTGGGACTCACTTCCCGGCTCAGTGCTGGGCTCAACAAAGAGTTGGGTCTGACGTCATGGGTCGGTTCCGACTTCTTCGCGCTGCAGGACAGTCTCGCCGGTGCAGTGGGTCGAATCCGCCTAAGCCCTGACTTGCAACAGGTGATGGACGATCTGGATGCAGCCGAGGGGTTCGACCCCGCCATCGCGATCCTGTCCGACCAAGAGTCGGATACGCCCATCGACATTTTCGCTGCGGACATCGCTGTCCCGACGTTGATTGGGCGGATTGAGCGACTGGCCCACATGAGGTCGAAGCAGAGGCTGGCGGACGCGGCTTGGCGCTTGAAGCAGGCGGATGCTCGCTGGAGGGCGGCGGGCGATGAACGGGAGTTCCCAATCGTGATCCACGATGCGGTGAGCGCTCTTGAAGAGGTCGCACGCCAGATCGCGGGCCGACCAGAGACAACGCTCAGCCGTGCACTGAAGGCGCTGCACGACGACCGAACGATCACGAGATCGCAGAAGACGCGGATGGTTCAGGCATGGAACCTCAGGAACAAGGTGCCCGGCGCAGGCCACGGGGCGGGAAGAGCTCCCGAGGAGACGGCCGGATTTGTGCTGTTTCGTGTCCGCCAAGGATTGCGTGATCTCCTCGACTCCATTGATGTCGAGGTTTAGAGCGAGGCAGCGGAAGCGCCATGAGACTCGGCTACGACCCGGAGACCGACTCCGCCTACATCAAGTTCGAGCCGCAGCCCAGCACCGAGTCGTTCGAGCTGTGCGACGGGATCGTGATCGACCTCGACGAGGACGAGCACGTCGTCGGCATCGAGATCGAGTGGGCTTCGCAGAAGTTCGATGTCGAGAAGCTGCGCGCCGCCCTTTGAGTCGGAGGCCGCCGCCCGACCCGCCTGACTCCGGCCGGCGCTGACGCGCCCCGCCCCCTGCCCCCACCACGCCCCGGTGCTACGCTCGCCGGCGATGTGGCCGAAGAACGAACGGCAAGCCGGACTGCTCGCCCTCGCGCAGTCGCTCGCGCCCGCGTTCGCGGAGCGCGCGGCGCAACACGACCGCGAGGGGTCGTTCCCGTTCGAGAACTTCGAGGAGCTGAGGCGCAGCGGGTACGCGGCGGCGTCGGTGCCCGAGGAGTACGGCGGCGGGGGCTACGGGCTGGATGATGTCGCGCTCGCCCACCTCGCGCTTGCGAAGGGCGACGGCTCGACGGCGATCGGGCTGGCGATGCACCTCATGCTCTGCGGCGGCGAGGGGCAGGCGCGCGCCTGGCCGGAGGCCGCCCGCGCGCGCATCTTCGACGCAGTCGTGCGCGATGGGGCGCTCATCAACAACGCCGCCGCCGAGCCCGAGCTCGGCTCGCCGCAGGGCGGCGGACGGCCTCGCTCGAACGTCACGCCCGACGGGCCGGGCCGCTGGCGGCTCAGCGGGCACAAAACCTTCACCACGCTCGCGCCCGCCCTCACCTGGTTCGTCACCTACGTCGCCGTCGAGGACGGCTCGGGCGATACGGCGCGCCTCGCCGTGCATCGCGACCTGCCCGGCGTGCGCGTCGAGGAGACGTGGGACGCCCTCGGCATGCGCGCCAGTGGCTCCCACGACGTGCACTTCGACGGCGTCGTGGTGAGCGACGAGGACTTCCTCTCGCGCAGCGGCGGCGGGGCACGCCGCGAGGCGGGCGCGAACGCCTGGTTCCCGATCCTCGTCGGCGCGACAAGCCTGGGCGTGGCCGAGGCGGCGCGCGACTATGCAGTACGCTTCGCGCGCGAGCGCCAACCGCTCGGCGACGCGGCCCCGATCGCGAGCATCCCGAGCGTCCGCGAGCAGATCGGCCGCATCGACGCGACCGTCATGGCCGCCCGCGCCCTGCTGCTGCAGACCGCCGAGGACTGGGAGCAGCACCCCGACGAGCGCGCCCGGATGGGTCCGGCCATCGCAGCCGCCAAGCGCCTCGCCACCAACAGCGCCGTCGAGGTCGCCGAGTCCGCGATGCGCATCGTCGGCGGCGTCGCCCTCCACCGCTCCGAGCCCATCGAGCGCTACTTCCGCGATGTCCGCAGCGGCCTCGTCAACCCCCCGATCGAGGCACGCGCCCTCGAAGCAATCGCGCGCGCCGCGCTCGACGACCCGGAGTAGCGCCGCGCCGCGCTACGCGCGTAGCTCCGCGAACGCCGCCTCCACGGCCGATACGACGCCCTCGAGGTCCGCGCCGTCGAGCCAGTTGATGCGGCGGTCGGCGGGGCGGAACCAGGCGGCCTGGCGGCGGATCAGGCGGCGGGTTGCGGCCTGGGTGCGCTCGATTGCCTCGGCCTCGTCCCACTTGCCGTGCAGCACGCCCAGCGCCTCGGCGTAGCCGATCGAGCTGAGCGCCTCGAAGTCCTCGCCGCAGCGGGCGACGAGCGCACGCGTCTCCTCGATGAGGCCAGCGGCGTACATGCGCGCGGCGCGCCGGTCGGCGCGTCGGAAGAGCGCGCTGCGCGACCACTCGAGGCCGATGACGCGCCACGGCCAGGGCGGCGGTACCCGGGCGAGCGGCGCGATCGGCTCGCCGGTCGCCTCGATGATCTCGAGCGCGCGGATCAGGCGGCGGCGGTTGCGCACATCGATGCGATCCGCTGAGGGCGGATCGAGCGCGGCGAGGCGGGCGTGCAACGCCTCGGCGCCGTGCTCCCGCGCCTCCTCCTCGAGGCGCGCGCGCAGCGCCGGGTCCGGCAGCACGGCGGGCGGCTGCACGCCCTCGAGCAGCCCCCAGACGTACTGCCCCGCCCCGCCGGCGATCAGCGGAAGCCTCCCGCGCGCATGGATGTCCTCGATCGCCGCGTGCGCGCCCTCGAGGAAATCGGCGAGCGTCCAGGGGGCGTCCGGCTCGGCGACGCCGACGAGGTGGTGCGGGACGGCCGCCAGCTCTTCGTCGCCGGGTGCGGCGGTGCCGATGCGCATGCCGCGCCGGATCTGGCGCGAGTCGGCGGAGACGACCTCGATCGGGAGCCGCTCGGCGATCGCGACGGCTGCCCCCGTCTTGCCCGAGGCGGTCGGACCGACGAGCGCGACGACGCCGAGCGTGCTCAGCAGGCTACTCCGCAGCGGCGGCGACGGCGCGGCAGATCGTCGCGAACGCCTCGGCGTCGAGCGAGGCGCCACCGACGAGCGCGCCGTCGATATCCGGCTGGCTCGCGAGGTCGGCAACGTTGTCGGCGTTGACCGAGCCGCCGTACTGGATGCGGCAGGCCTCGGCGCTGGCGGCGCCGAAGCGGTCGGCGACCATGCGGCGGATGTCCGCCACGGTGGCCTGCGCGATCTCCGGCGTCGCGGTCAGCCCGGTACCGATCGCCCAGACCGGCTCGTAGGCGATCGTGAAGCCCTCGGGCAGTGTCTCGACGTCCACGAACGCGGCGTCGAGCTGGCGGCGCAGCACCTCGGCGGTGCGCCCGCCCTCGCGCTCCTCCTGCTGTTCGCCGACGGCGAGGATCGGCTGCAACGCCAGCCCGAGGACGGCGTCGAGCTTGCGGCCGCTGTCCTCGTCGCTCTCGCCGAAGACGTGGCGGCGCTCGGAGTGGCCGACGAGCACGTAGTCGGCAGTGCCGACGAGCATCGCAGCGCCGACCTCGCCGGTGTAGGCGCCGTGGGGGAGCCAGTAGGCGTTCTGCGCGCCGACGCGCAGCGTGCTGCCCTCGAGCGCGTCGGCGGCGTCGCCGAGCCAGGGTGCGGGCGGGAAGATCACGACCTCGACGCCTTCGAGGCCGTCGAGCTGCTCGCGCAGTTCGCGCAGCAGCTCGCGCGCGCCGCCGCGGTCGAGGTGCATCTTCCAGTTGCCGCCGACGATCGGCGTGCGTGCTGGGCTCACGGCTGCTCCTCTCAGGCGCCGAACTTGGCGAGGCGCATGGCGTGGGCGAAGGCGAGCGGGAGCAGCTCCTTCGCCGGCAGCGTGCCGAGGCCGCCGACCGCGCACTCGCCCTCGTCGAAGTGGTGCGAGGCATCCGTGCGCACGTTGTCGCCCCGGATCAGTAGCGGGACCGGGTGCCAGGAGTGCGCCGCCATCGTCGCGGGCGTCGAGTGGTCGCCGGCGATGACCAGCACGTTCGGGTTGAGGGCCAGCAGCGCCGGCACGCAGGCATCGAAGTCACGCAGCGCCTGCCGCTTGCGCGCGAAGTCGCCGTCCTCGCCGGCGGCGTCGGTCGGCTTGTAGTGCAGGAAGAAGAAGTCGTAGTCGTCCCAGGCGCTGCGCAGCCTCGCGATGGCGGTCTCGAACGACTCGCCCGCGTCGAGCACGTCCATGCCGACAAGCCGCGCGAGCCCTCGGTACATCGGGTAGACGGCGATGGCGGCGGCGCGCAGCTTCCAGAGTTCGGGGAGCTGCGGCAGATCGGGCAGCGTCGACCAGCCGCGCAGCAGTACGTCGTTCGCCGTCTCGCGGCCGGCGAGGCGCGACCGCGCCGCGCGCGCGAACTGATTGACCAGATCGGCGGTCTGCTCGCCCTCGGGGGAGGTCGCGACCGCGTCGAGCGGCGGGACGCCCTCGGCCTGCGGGTCCGTCTCGCTGATCGCGTCGCTGAGCGGCGGGCGGCCCTCCGTGGCGCGCAGCACGAGCACGAAGCGGTGCTCGCGGACCGCGTGAACCGCGACCTCACAGCCCGGCAGCTCGATGGTCGAGAGTTCTGCGGCGATCTCCTCGGTGACCTCGGTGGCCACGCGGCCGGCGCGGCGGTCGGTGATGCGGCCGTCGGCATCGACCGTGCAGAGGTTGCCGCGGGCCGCGAGGTCCGAGGGCTGCAGCGCGATGTCGATCCCCGTCCCCTCGAGGACGCCGCGCCCGACCTCGTAGACGAGCGGGTCGTAGCCGAAGAGCGCGAGGTGGCCGGGGCCGGAGCCCGGGGTGATGCCGTAGCCGACGGGGATCGTCAGGCCGAGCGCGCCGTCGGTCGCGAGCCGGTCGAGGTGGCGGCAGTCCGCGGACTCCAGCTCGCTGCGCCCGAGCGGTCCGGGCAGCCCGCCCAGCCCGTCGAGGACGCAGAGCAGCACCTTGCTCTCGCCCGGAATCGACAGCCGGCGGATCAGATCGGGGTCCATGGCTCCATGCTATCGGGCGCGCTGCTATCGCGCGCGGTCGAGCGCTCCTCGAGGCGTCAAAGCGCCTCGGCCTACTCGAGCCAGTTCTCGACGGTGAGGCCGGGAACACGCTCGAAGTGGCGGACGTTGCCGGTGACGACGGTAAGGTCGTTCGCAAGCGCGATCGCCGCGATCTGCGTGTCCTCGTGGCCGATCGGCGTTCCTCGATCCTCGAGGTAGGCGCGCAGCCGCCCGTACTCCTCGGCGGCCGAGTCATCGAAGGGCACGAACGGGGTTGCGGGCAGCGCGCCACGGATGCGGGAGAGAAACTCCGCCGATCGCTGGCCGGTCCGGTGCGCCCCGAACAGCAGCTCGGCCAGCGTGACGCTCGACGTGGTGCGGTCTTCGGGAGCCGTCGACGCCATTCGCATCAGGAGCGCCGGGGACGGCGCTGGTCTCGTGAGGGCACTGAGCGTGTCAGTGTCGAGCAGGTATCTCACTCGGGCACGTCACTGAAGTCCACGCGCGCAGGCGAGTAGCGGTCTCGTTCGCGACCGGCGTAGATGTGGTCGACCATCTCATCGATCTCCTCGTCGGTCAGGAGACCGTCAAACAAGCCGATGAAGCCACGCAGGCCGTCGTTCCGCCGCACGGCCGGCTCCTCGGCGCCGAGGCGTTCGAGTTCCTCGACGCTGACGAGGGCGGCAGCGGGCTTGCCGTGGCGCTCGATGACGTAGCGCTCCGAGCGATGCTGCACGCCCTCGATCAGCGCCGAGAAGGTCGCCTTCGCCTCGGCGACGCCGACGTGGCGCGGGCCGTCCTCTTCGCTCTCATCGTACTCAGCCGGTGTTTCCGTCATCGCCTCACCCCCTCACTGCCTCGAGGGCCATCTGAGCCGCGCGAGCGGCCCGGGCGCTGGGTAGACTCTGTGCTGCCTGACCAGTATGACCTGTTTGACCTGAATGCTGCAAGACGGGGCTGCTCGCCAGCGTGTGTACGATGCAGCTATGGGACCGCGACTGATCAAGCTGCTGACCCGCATCCAGCAACCGCTCTTCACGCTCATGCGCGGGCGCTGGCAGGGGCCGCCGACGCTGCGGCTCTGGACGATGGGGCGTAAGTCGGGCCACGAGCGCTCGGTGCTGCTGCTCTACCTCGACGATGGGCCGCGAGTGGTCGTGGTCGCGTCGTACGGGGGGCACTCGGAGCATCCGGAGTGGTGGAAGAACCTGTTGGCCGACCCGAACTGCCGGATCTGGTCGGCGAAGCGGGGCCGCGAGGTGATGGTAGCGTCCGAGCTGGAGGGCGAAGAGCGCGATGCGGCCTGGGAGCGGCTGATCGAGCTGTATTCCTCGTATGCGGCGTATCAGCAGAAGACGTCGAGGCGGATCCCCCTGGTCGCGCTCGCACCGGCTGAATAGGCCGCGGCGCGCGGGACGAACTCAGGCGTCGTCGAGCGCCGCCTCGCCCGGGAGCGGCTTGCCCTGCAGCATCGCCAGCGAGGCCGCACCACCTGTCGAGACGTGGTCGATGCGGTCGGCCACCCCCGCCCGCTGCACGACGGCGGCGGTCTCGCCTCCGCCCACCACCACGGTCCCGTCGAGGTCGGCCAGCATCTCCGCCATCGCCAGCGAGCCGTGATCGAACGGCTCGCGCTCGAACCAGCCGAGCGGTCCGTTCCAGACGACCGTGCGCATCGGCGCCAGCGCACTGCGGAACAGCTCAATCGTCGCGGGGCCGATGTCGAGGATGCGCCAGCCGGAGGGCACGTGATCGACCGGCGCCCGGCGCACGTGATCGCGGTCGGCGGCGCCGAAACCGACGATCGCGTCGACCGGCAGGTAGAGACGCAGGTCGGGCCTGGCCTCCACCTGCTCGAAGACGCGAAGCGCGTCCGGGACACCCTCGGCGTCCCACAGCGAGTCGGCGATGTCCATCCCCTGCGTACTGAGGAAGGTGTTTGCGACCCCGCCGCCGACGCAGATCACGTTCGATTCGCCACAGAGGTGGTTGAGGATGCCGATCTTGTCCGCGACCTTCGCGCCGCCGAGCACCAGCGCGAAGGGGTGCTCCGGGTTGTTCGAGAGCCTTCGCAGGTACTCGATCTCGCGGTCCATCAGCAGACCGGCAACGGCCGGCAAATGCTCCGGCACGCCGACGATCGAGGCGTGTGCGCGGTGCGCGGTGCCGAACGCATCGCCGACGTAGATGTCGGCGAACGAGGCGAGCTGGCGGGCAAACTCCGGGTCGTTCTCCTCCTCGCCGGCGTGGAAGCGCACGTTCTCCAACAGCAACACGTCGCCCGGCGCGAGCGCATCAACGGCGGCGTGGACCTCGGGACCGATGCAGCTCTCCGCTGAGCCGACGGGGGCACCGAGCAGGCCGCTGAGGTGTCTGGCGACCGGCGCATTGCGCAGCGTCTCGACGACCTCCCCGCGCGGTCGCCCGCGGTGCGAGCAGATCACGATGCGAGCGCCGCCCTCCCGCAGGTAGCGGATCGTGGGCAGAGACTCACGCAGGCGCAGGTCGTCGAAGACGAAACCGTGTTCGTCGAGCTGGACGTTGTAATCGACGCGGAGGAAGACCCGGCGCCCGTGGAGGTCGATGTCGCGGATCGTGCGCTTCGTGTGTGCCGGGCTCACGGCCGGGATCATAGGTGCGGCGTCCGGGGCGGGCAATCGTTCCCCTACGCGTCCCGTGCGGCGAGCAGCTCCGCCAGCTCCGCGAACAGCGCGCGGTCATCCCCGAGCGAGAGCGGAGCGAGGGCGGCCAGCGCCGCCTCGACCTGTTCGGCGGCGAGATCCTCCGTGGCGGCGCGGGCGCCTGTCGCCTCGATCTCCGCGGCGAGTGCGGAGCTGTCGATCGCGCCCCCGGAGCGGTCCCGGTAGGCCGCCTCGAGCGCGGGCGCCTCGCCGCTCTCGATGGCAGCGATCACGGGGTAGGTCTGCTTGCGGGAGATCAGGTCGTCGCCCACGGGCTTGCCCGTGACTGCCGGGTCGCCCCAGATGCCGAGCAGGTCGTCGGCCGCCTGGAAGGCGAGCCCGCAGCGGCGACCGAACTCGCGCATCGCGTCCACCGAGGCATCCGGCGCGCCGGCCACCCGCGCTCCAATCGCGAAGCAGGCCGCGAGCAGGGCCGCCGTCTTGCCCTCGATCATCGCGAGGTACTCATCGCGGGTGACTGCGCTGCGATCCTCGAAGGAGATGTCGAGCTGCTGGCCCTCGATCAGGCGCAGGCAGGCCCGTTCGAGTTCGCCGATCACCTCGAGGGTGTGCTGCGCGTCGACGCCGCGATCACGCAGGCGCAGCAACGCGATGCGGGAGAGCGTGTACATGCCGTCGCCGGCGTTGATCGCTTGCGCGATGCCGGTGATCGTCCAGAGCGTCGCGCGCCCGCGCCGCGTCTCGCTCTCGTCCTCGATGTCGTCGTGCAGCAGCGAGAAGTCATGGACGAGCTGCACGGCGGCCGCCGCGGGGAGCGCCTGCTCGAGCGTTCCGCCGAGCGCCTCGGCGGCGAGCAGCAGCGAGGCGGGGCGCAGCAGCTTGCCCGGCGATGTCTCGGCGGGGTTGCCTTCCGGGTCCTCCCAGCCGAGGTGATAGCGCATCCAGGAGTAGAGGCGGGCGCGGTCCTCGCCGACGATCTCGCGCATCTCGCGAACGATGTGCGGCCGGTAGATCGCCAGCCGGTCCTCGATCGCGGTCATCGCTCCGCCTCTTCTTCCGTCGCCGCCGGCTGGAGCAGCAGGCGGTGCTCCGCGTGGGCCTCGACGGCCTCGCGAGAGTACAGCAGCGGGCGCTGGCGTCCGGCGCGGAACTCCTCGATCGAGTCGTCGTAGCGGGGGTGGCCGGGGATGCCCGAGCCGCCGGTCGGCAGCAGGAAGGTGGAGCGATCCCAGCGCCCGAGGTCCAGCACCTGGCGGTAGCCGGGGCTGAAACCGATGAGCGACGGACCGTCCTGCCTGGCTGCGTAGGCGCCCTGCCAGACCGTGTTCACGTCGCCCCCGGCCGGGTAGGGACCGCGCGAGAAGGCGCGGCCGACGACCGGGATTGCCTCCAGCGTATGCGCCAGCAGCTGGCGGTGCAGTGCACCCCAGCTCCACTCGCCGGGCTCGGGTCCAAGCTGCTCCCGCAGCTCCCCGAGGGCGCTCCACCAGGCCGCCCGCAGCACGCGGTCACGATCGTCCTCGCCGTCGAACCAGGGCGAGGCGGCCCGCTCGCAGGCGTCGATCAGCGGGCCCTGCAGGCGGTAGTGGAAGCGGCTCTCCGGGGTGAAGACCCCGGCCGGGCCCTCCACGCGTTCACCCAGCACGAGCGACGCGCTCGGGCCGGCCACGCGCCGCACGAGCCGCCGCAGGATCTGCTGGTACGCCGTCTCCAGCAGCGCCGCGCCGGCGCTCTCCGCACCCACCTGCCCGTCCCACGCTGCGACGACGCGCGTGGCGTGCGCGTCCGCGATCACCTCGCGAGCGAGCGAGAGGTCGCGCAAGCGGCACAGCGGCTCGCTGTGCAGGTCGTTCTGGATCGCCTGCAGCGAGGCGACCGTGTGCGAACCGTCCATCGAGAGCAGGTCCGCGATGCGCAGCGCGCGCCAGGCCTCCGTGAACTCCTCGCCCAGCTCGAGCTCGCCGCCCGGGTGCTGATTCGCCGAGACGACGACGCCGTCCGGCGGGTCGAGCAGGCCCGGCAGCTCGTCGCCGGGGATCGGTGCGGGCGGATCGTCCGAGGTATCTCCATCGGCCGGGAGTAACCCCTCGCCGCGCTCACGCGCCGGGATCGCGCCCGCCAGGCGGTAGCCGACCCGCCCCTCGCCCCCACCCTCGCGCGAGGCGAAGACGAAGTTGAAGGTCGCGCCGGGCCAGAGCGTCAGCGCCGCATCGAACTCCTCCATGTTCCGGGCGAGCGCAAGGCCGAGCAGTGGCCCTACCGTCTCGCCGCTGTCGAGGGCCGTCGAGCGCAGGGCGATCGCGCGCTCGCCGTCGGGCGCCGGGCCGATCACGGGGCCGTGGCGAGTCTCCAGCACGTGATCCTCGACGGTCTCGCCCTCGCGCACGGCGATGCGCTCGATGCGCACGCGGCCGCGCGCCCAGCCCTCGGGCGTGCGATAGCGGCCGGGGTCCGTGGGATCGATCGTCGTCAGGTAGCAGTCGCTGGTGTCGGCCATGCCGGCGGTGAGGCCCCAGGCGATATCACGGTTGTGGCCGGCGATCACGCCCGGCAGCCCGGGCACGCCTGCGCCGATCACATCGAGGTCGCCGCCCGAGACGTGCGCGACGTGGAAGAGCGTGGGAATGGCCGGGCGCAGGTGCGGGTCGCAGGCGAGCAGCGGGGCGCCCGTGGCCGTGTGCTCGCCGGTCAGCGCCCAGGCGTTCGAAGCGCCGCCGGCCGGTGCGCCCGCCTCGATCGCTCGCCCGTACGCCTCGATCAGCCGCCGCGCCGCATCGAGGCAGGGTTCGCCTGTCGCGGTCGGCGCGTCCTCGGGGTAGACGACGTCGACGAGGGCGGCGCGAGCCGGGCCGATCGCCGCGAGCAGTTCCAGGCGCTGCAGTTCGGTGTCCCAGTTCGGGGCGAAGCTGAACATCAGGAAGCGCCCGAGCAGCAGCGAATGCTCTGGATGCCACGGTTCCGGCCGGCTCTGCAGCACCGCGTACTCCGGAGGCAGCGCCCGCAGGCTCCGCATGCCCGCGTTGACCCCCGCCGCGTAGGCCCGCAGCAACTCGCGGTCCTCGGCGCTGATCGTCGTGAGGTCGCGCGCGGCTCGGTCGGCGAAGCCCAGCCGCCGCATCAGACGGTCCGTCTCCACGCCGCGCTCTCCGGCGGCCTCGGCGAGCCGTCCCGAGGCAAGCCGCCGCTGGATGTCCATCTGGAAGAGGCGGTCCTGGGCGTGCACGAAGCCCTGCCCATAGATCGCGCCCGCCTCGCTGTTCGCGTAGACGTGCGGCACGCCGAAGCGGTCACGCACGATCGTCGCGGGCTCACGCAGCCCGCGCGCCTCGGCGCGGCCGTCGAGCCGCGGATGCGCCCGCCCGCCGCTCGCCACGGCGAGGGCGCGCGCCGCCCCGGCGGCCAGCTGCGGAAGCAAGCGCAGATCCTCGAGGCCAATCACAGTGCTGAGAGCGTACCGCAGCGGCTTGGCCGCGCGGTCACCCGGTCACGCCTCCGCCGCTCGCGCGTCCTCCTCGGCGGCGACGCGGGCGCCCTCGGTTACGTCAACCCAGCGCAACACGATGGTGCCGGCGATGACTATCAGCAGGATCGAGGCGACCGCGACGCGGGTGTCGAACACGGCGGTCGCGACGATGTAGATGGTCGGGCCGAACACGGACGACGCGCGGCTCATGAAGCCGAAGAAGGCGAAGAACTCTCCGCTCCGCCGCTCCGGCGTGATCTGCGCGTAGAGGCTCCTCGCCAGCGCCTGGCTGCCGCCGATCACCAGCCCCACCGAGACCCCGAGCAGCAGCCACTGGTAGCCGACGGCGATGCCAAACGGCTCCCAGAGCAACCCGCGAACTGACGAGGGCCACCAGTCGAGCGGACCGTCCCCCAGCAGCGAAGGGTGGGCCGGACCGAGAGCGGACGCGCCGTCCATCCCCCCTCCGCGGATCGAGAGGCTGTACTCGACGTCCTCGGACTCCCGGATCGCCTCCGGCAGGTTGGCGAGCGCGCCCGCTCCGAGCACGCCGCCCTCCTCGAGCGTCCAGTACTCGCCTTGCCACGAGAGCGCGAACGGGTCGTCGAGGTCCGGCGCTGCCTCGACGACGTAGTCGCCCGAGGCCTGGCGGTAGCCGAGCTGGAAGTCGTGGTCCTCGTGCGTGGTCGGCGTCAACGGAGCGAGCGCGACGCCGAAGAGAACGATCACGATCCAGCCGAGCAGCGCGACGATCAGCGCCCGCTTCGTCGCGATGCGGTCGGCGAGCCGGCCGAAGGCGAGCGCGCCGGGGACGGCGACGAACTGGATGATCGCGATCGTCGCCATGTTGAAGGCGAGCGTGATGCCCAGCGTGTCGGCGGCGAACGCCCCGGCGATCGCCAGCACCGTCTGCACGCCGTCGTTGAACAGCAGGAACGCCGCCAGGAAGACGAGCACGACCCGGAAGCGCCGCAGCTCGCGGAACGTCTGCCCGAGCTCCCGGAGCGCCGTCGACACCGCCGAGGTGGCGGTGAGACCCCCGGCGAGTCGCCGCACCGGCGGCTCCGGCACGACGCGCAGCGTCCAGATCGCCCAGCCGAACCACCACACCCCGACCGAGGCAATCGCGACACGGGTTGCGAGATCCTCGAAGTCCGTGCCGCGCGCCGCGAGGATCAGCGCGAGGTGCGCGACGAGGATCAGCCCGCCGCCCGCGTAGCCGAATGCGTAGCCGCGGCTGCTGATGTCGTCCAGCAGATGTCTCGGTCCGAGGTGGGGCAGGAACGAGTTGTAGAACACAAGCCCGCCGGCAAAGCCGATGTTCGCCATCGTGTACACCACGAACAGCCACAGCCAGGGCTCAGGCGCGAAGGCCGAGAAGAAGGCCAGCAGCGTGCAGACCGAACCGATGCTGGTGTAGACCCAGAGCAGCCCCTTGCGGATCGGCGCGCGGTCCGCGATCACGCCGATGACCGGGCTGGAGAAGGCGACGATCGCCGTCGAGATCGCCACGCCGAGGCTCCACATCGAGCTGCCGGTGAACGTGATCCCGAGGAACACCTCGCTCTCGCCGAGCGAGTCCTTGAAGAGGTGCACGAAGTAGACGGGCAGGATCGCGGCGACGCTCGTGGCGAACGCCGAGTTCGCCCAGTCGTACATGCACCAGGCACGGATGATCCTCCGTTGCGCCGCAGGCAGGTCCCCGATCGAGGGCAGGCTCATGCGCCTACGCCCCCAGCGCCTCGAGCAGCGCCGCCGGGTCGACCGGGCCCTCGCGCAGCACGGCCGGCGGGCGCGCGGTCAGATCGATGACCGTCGAGGGCGGGCGGCGGCGCGGGCCGCCGTCGAGGATCGGGAGCGCGTCGCCAAACATCGCGGCGGCCTCGGCGGCGCTCTCCGCGGGCGGCTCGCCGCTCAGGTTCGCGCTCGTGACGGCGAGCGCGCCGCCGCAGGCGCGGATCACGGCGAGGGCGATCGCGTCGTCCGGCATGCGCAGGCCGATCGTGCCCTCGGGCGTGACGGCGGGCTCGACGAAGGCGTGGGGCGACGAGCGCGCTGCGCGCACGACCGCCGTCAGCGGCCCCGGCCAGAACGGATCAAGCGCGTCGAGGGCGTCCGGTTCCTCCACCGAGGCGCGGATCGCCTCGAATTTGTCGAACAGCACGGCGAACGGCTGGCCCTCCGGCCGCCCCTTCAGCGCGGCGAGGCGCTGCAGCGCAGCCTCGTCGTCGGGCAGCGCGGCGAGGCCGTAGACGGTGTCCGTCGGGATCGCGACGACCTCGCCCGCGAGGATCGCGGCGGCGATCTCCTCGACGCCGGCGGAGTCGTCCGGAGGGGTCACGGACGCGGCTAGTGGGCGTGCGCGTAGTGCTGCGCGAGGATGTCCGCGCCGAAGTCGCCCTCCGGGTCGCGCCAGACCGAGTGGATGTGGTTCACGTCGCTCTGCACGTTGTCGAACTCGATCAGGAAGCGCGGCCCCTGCAACCGGTAGTAGTGCGGCTGGCCTCGATCGGCGGGCCCGGCCCAGGCGAAGTGGATCGCGTCGAACGTCCCGCCGTTGAGCTTCGCCCACTCCAGCTCCGCGATCTCCTCCGGCATGCGGTCGACGTACTGGCGCACGAGCGCCGTCAGCAGCTCACGCTGCGGCGCGCCCAGCGCCGAGGCCGCAAGGCCGCGCGGGTCCGTCGCGGAGTAGCGCAGCACCTCGATCAGCTCGTCGGTGAGGCCGAGCGCGGCCCGTTGCCGCGCCTCGCGCTCGTAGGCCTCGGTGCGCGCCGGCTCCTTGCGGTCCATCAGCTCGGCGAGCGGGATGTTGTACGCACCGTCGAGCACTCGAGGGCGGTTCGACTGCATGATGTCGGTGGGTGCGGCGGGCGAGATCACGGCGCTCGCGCGCTGCTCCTCGTCGAGCGCGTGCAGCAGCTCGCGGGCGAGGTCCTCCTCGGCGGCGAGCGGGCGCAGCGAGTGCGCGCCGACCTGCCGCGCCTCGGCGGGGTGGGCGCCGAAGAAGGTCGGCGTGGGGCTCACGATCTGCCCGCCGGCGATCGTGTACTGCAGAGCGACGTGGTGGCCGCCGATGCGCCAGCCCCACGGCGCCTCGCCACCCGGCTCGCCGAAGACCGCGGCGTAGTACATCCCCGGGTCGCGGAACGGCACGTGGGGACGCGTCTCCGCGTAGGCCCGCGAGGGCCAGCCGTCGAGGCCCTCGAGCGTGGCCTCGAGGCCAATGATCGTGCTGGCGGTGACAAAGCCGCCCATGCTCAGCCCGGAGCCCATCAGCCGCATCGCGAGGCGGCGCTGCTGCGGGCGCATCTCGTTGAGCGTCAGGCCGCAGCGCTCGATCGGCGTGTAGTGCCAGGTCTGGCGTTCCGCCTCGTCGTCGAAGGGCAGCATCGCGAGCGCACGCTGGTCCTGGTCGAGGGCCTCGAGGAAGTCGGTCGCCGCCTCGGTCATGCGCTCAGCCGTCTGTGGGGCCGTGCTCGCCATCCTCGTCACCTCTCGCTCGTCACGCCATTCCTGCCGCGAGTATAGGCGCGCGGGGCCCTCGTCGTTGACCCGGCTCGGGCGCGCCGATAGGATCACGTCCCGACGGACTCCCCACCCAGCCAAGGACGCGATGGTCGACACGAACGAAGCGTCCGCCACGGTCGCAGGGTCGGGTGATCGCATCCGCACCTCGGGCGATAGCGAGGTCAGTACCTACCTCGAGATCGCCGAGGCGCGCGAGCCCGGCCACCTGCTGACGCCCGCCCCCGAGGCCCCCGAAGCGATCGTCGTCCTCGACTACGGCTCGCAGTTCTCCATGCTGATCACGCGGCGCATCCGCGAGGCCGGCGTCTACGCCGAGCTCGCGCCCTGGGATACGCCGTCCGAGAAGCTCTCCCACCTCAAGGTCAAGGGCTTCGTGCTCTCCGGCGGCCCGGCCTCCGTCTACGACGAGGGCGCCCCGACGCTCGCCCCGTACGTGGTGGCCTCGGGGCTGCCGGTGCTCGGCATCTGCTACGGGATGCAGCTGCTGGCGCAGTCGCTCGGCGGGCGCGTCGCCCCGGCCTCGCGGCGCGAGTACGGGCACGCGGTGATCACGCTCTCCGATCCGGCGCACGGCCTGCTCCACGACCTGCCGGCGACGATGCCCGTCTGGATGTCCCACTCAGACCGCATCGTCGAGCTGCCGCCCGGCTTCCGCTCCGTCGCCTACTCCGACGACTCGCCGATCGCGGCGATGTCGAACGACACGGGCTGCCTCGGCATCCAGTTCCACCCGGAGGTGGTGCACACACCGCAGGGCAGCCAGCTGCTGCGCAACTTCCTCTTCGAGGTCGCCGGCTGCTCGGGCGACTGGACGGCGGCCAACTTCGTCGAGGAGTCGATCCGCACAACGCGCGAGCAGGTCGGCGACGGCCAGGTGATCTGCGCGCTCTCGGGAGGCGTCGACTCCGCCGTGGCGGCCTCGCTGGTGCACGCCGCAGTCGGCGACCAGCTGACCTGCATCTTCGTCGACAACGGCCTGCTCCGCGCCGAGGAGCCGGAGCGCGTGGTCAACACCTTCCGAGGCCACATGTCGATCGATCTGCGTCACATCAACGCCGTTGACCGCTTCCTCGCCGATCTCGCCGAGGTCACGAACCCGGAGACGAAGCGGATCCGCATCGGCGAGACCTTCATCCGCGTCTTCGAGGAGGAGGCGCGCGGCATCGGCGACGTCAACTACATCGTGCAGGGCACCACGTACCCCGACGTGATCGAGTCCGCCTCGAGCGGCACGGACGCGACGGCGAAGATCAAGACGCACCACAACGTGGGCGGGCTGCCGAAGGACATGGAGCTGTCGCTGATCGAGCCGCTGCGCAACCTCTTCAAGGACGAGGTGCGGCGCGTCGGCAAGGAGCTGGGCCTCCCGGACGAGATGGTCTACCGCCAGCCGTTCCCCGGTCCCGGCCTCGCGATCCGCGTGATCGGCGAGGTGACGCGCGACAAGCTCGACATCCTGCGCCGCGCCGACTGGATCGTGATGGACGAGATCAAGAACGCGGCGGTGTACTACGACCTCTGGCAGTCGTTCGCCGTGCTGACGGACACGCGCACGGTCGGCGTGCAGGGCGACGGGCGCACCTACGGCTTCTGCATCGCGCTCCGCTGCGTCACCGCGGAGGACGCGATGACCGCGGACTGGGCGCGCCTGCCCTACGACCTGCTCTCCGTGATCTCGCGGCGCATCGTCAACGAGGTCCCCGAGGTCAACCGCGTCGTCTACGACATCACCTCGAAGCCCCCCGGCACGATCGAGTGGGAGTAGGCGGAGTGAGGCTCGCGGCGCGATGAGCACGAACGTCCTCCTGCTCGGCGGCGGTGGGCGCGAGCACGCGATCGCCTGGAAGCTCGCGCAGTCGCCGCGCCTCGGCAGCCTCACGAGCGCGCCGGGGAACGCCGGGACGGCCACGTACGGCGAGAACCTCGCAGACCTCGATGAGAACGACGGCGCCGCCGTCGTCGAGGCGGCGGCGCGGTTGCGCGCCGACCTCGTCATCGTCGGGCCGGAGGCGCCGCTCGAGGCAGGCGTCGCCGACGCGCTGCGCGCCGAGGGCGTCCCGGTCTTCGGGCCGTCGCGCGCGGGGGCGGAACTCGAGTGGTCGAAGTCGTTCGCAAAGGAGCTGATGCACGACGCCGGCATCGAGACCGGCCACGCCGCGACCTTCGACGACCCCGAGGCCGCGATGCACTACGTGCGGCGCTTCGGAGGCGCGCACGTCGTCAAGGCCGACGGTCTCGCCGCCGGCAAGGGCGTCACCGTCTGCGACACCCCGCAGGAAGCCCTCGCGGCGATCGAGGAGGCGATGGTGGACGGCGCCTTCGGCGAGGCCGGCGCGCGCGTGCTCGTCGAGCAGCGCCTGCGCGGCCCGGAGGTTTCGGCGCACGCCTTCACAGACGGCACGAGCGTCGCGCACATGCCGTTCAGCTGCGATCACAAGCCGGTCTTCGACGGAGACCGCGGCCCCAACACCGGCGGCATGGGCGTCTACTCGCCGCCCGGCTGGCTCGCGGACGCCGCTGCGCGACGCATCGAGTGCGAGGTGACCGAGCGCGCTATCGCCGCCCTCAGCGCCTCCGGCCGCGAGTACCGGGGCGTGCTCTACCCCGGCATGATGATGACCGCGGACGGCCCGAAGGTGATCGAGTTCAACTGCCGCTTCGGCGACCCGGAAACGGAGGCGCTGCTGCCCCGCCTGCGCTCGGACCTGCTCGAGATCTGCGAGGCAGTCGCGCACGGCCGCCTCGCGGATGTCGAGGTCGAGTGGTCGGGCGAGGCCACCGTCGGCGTGGTGATGGCCTCGGGAGGCTATCCCGGCAGCTACGAGACCGGCGTCCCGATCAGCGGAGCCGAGGGCGCCGAGTACGGGGTGCAGGTCTTCCTCGCGGGTGCGCAGCGAGACGCGGCCGGCATGCTGCGCACCGCTGGTGGCCGCGTGCTCTGTGTCGTCGCCAGCGGCGCGAGCCTCGCCGAGGCGCGCGAGCGGGCCTACGAACGCCTGCATGGCATCAGCTTCGAGGGCGCGCACTACCGCACCGACATCGGCGCGCGCGAGGGCGAACCGAGCGTCCCGGGAGCAACCGGGGGCGGCGCATGACGACGCGCGACCCGAGCCCGCTGCGCTGCCCGATGCCCGAGTGCCGCCGCGCCCTCGAGTCCGAGTTCTGGTCAACGACGGGCACGCGCACCAGCGAGCCGTGCATCCACTTTGTCGCGATCTGGCCCAAGGAGGGCGCGAGCGAGGCGGCGATGGTCGAGGCGGTCATCTATGGCCTCGACGGCGATCGCGAGTTCGTGATCCGCAACGTGCGCGCGAGCGACGAGGAGGTCCGCCGCCGCCTTCGCGCCGCCAAACTGGAGACGCTCGCCGGGATCGTGCGGCAGCGGCTGCACGTCGTGATCGAGGATGGTGGCAGGCGCGGGGCGGCGTTCGGCGACCGGCACGAGCGCTCGGCCGCGAGCCGCGAGCTCGCGCAGCTGATCGCCGGACCGGACCCGATCCTCGGCGGCGGCTCGATGCGGCCGGCCTGAGGCGAGCGTGAGAGGCTGAAGACAGGAGCGGCGGACAAGGGCCGCGGACGGGGGATGGACTGATGGCTGACGGTGCACTGGTCGCGATCGTGATGGGATCGGCCTCGGACGAGGACGAGATGGCGGGCTGCGGCCAGCTACTCGAACGCCTCGGCATCCCCTACGAACAACATGTGATGTCGGCGCACCGCACTCCCGACGCAGTTCGCGAGTTCTGCCTCGGCGCGGCCGACGCCGGCTTCAAGGTGCTCATCGCGGCCGCGGGTGGAGCGGCGGCACTGCCCGGCGTGGCCGCGGCCTACAGCCCGCTGCCGGTGATCGGCGTGCCGATCGCGTCGTCCCCGCTGAACGGCGTCGACGCGCTGTACGCGATCGCGCAGATGCCGCCCGGCGTGCCGGTGGCGGCGATGAGCATCGGCAGCTGGGGAGCGCGCAACGCCGCCGTCTACGCGGCGCGCATCCTCGCGCTCTCGCACCCGGAGATCGCAACGGCGCTGGCGTCGTATCGTGAGGAGCAGGCGCGGCGCTAGCCGCGCGTGAGGCGGGAGCAGCACGATGAGCGAGATCCGGATCCGCGGCTACGAGAACCTCAACCCCGTCGCCCAGTTTCCCGGCGTGACGCGCCGCACGCTCGTCTCCGGCGACCGCCTCACCTTCGTCGAGATCCAGCTCGAGCCGGACGCCGAGGTGCCGGAGCACACGCACCCGCACGAGCAGGCCGGGCACGTCGCCGCGGGCCGCGTCCGCTTCCGCATCGGACCCGTCGAGTCCGAGCTCGGCCCCGGCTCCTCGTACCTCATCCCCGGCGATGTACCGCACCACGTCGTGGCCCTCGAGGACGCGACGCTGATCGAGGTCTTTTCGCCCGTACGCGAGGACTTCGCCGATGACTGATCCCGTTCGCACTCACGGAGTCGCCCGATGATTCCCCGCTACAGCCTGCCCGAGATCGCCGAGATCTGGTCGGACGCATTCAAGTTCGAGCGCTGGCTGGAGGTCGAGATCGCCACCGTCGAGGCGTGGGCGGACGCCGGCGTCGTGCCGCGCGAGGACGCCGAGCGGATCGCGAGCGACGCCGCGATCGACGTCGATGCGATCGGGCGCTACATCGAGGAGACGCACCACGACGTGACGGCGTTCCTGCGCTCGGTCGCCGACTCGCTCGGCGAGGAGTCGCGCTGGGTCCACTACGGACTGACCTCGAACGACGTGTGGGACACGGCGACCTCGCTGCAGCTCGCCGCCGCCGCCGATGTGCTCGCCGGGCTGCTGGGCGAGCTGCGCGCGGCCGTGGCCCGCCAGGCGATCGAGCACAAGCGCACGGTCTGCGCCGGACGCACCCACGGCATGCACGCGGAGCCGACGACCTTCGGCCTCAAGCTCGCGGTCTGGGTCGCCGAGCTCGATCGTCACGCCGAGCGCCTGCAAGCGGCGCGCGAGACGGTCGCCGTCGGCCAGATGTCCGGCCCGGTCGGCACGCACGCGACCGTGCCGCCCGAGGTCGAGGACAACGCCTGCGCCCGCCTCGGCCTGCGCGTCGCCGAGGTGACGACGCAGATCATCCAGCGCGACCGCCACGCCCACTACCTCTCGGCGCTGGCCGGTATCGGCGCCTCGATCGAGAAGTTCGCGACCGAGATCCGCGGCCTGCAGCGCACCGAGATCGGCGAGGTGGCCGAGCCGTTCGCCGAGGGCCAGACCGGGTCCTCGTCGATGCCGCACAAGCGCAACCCGGAGCTGTGCGAGCGCGTCGCCGGCCTCGCGCGCACGCTGCGCGGCTACGCGTCGGCAGGCCTCGAGGACGTCGCACTCTGGCACGAGCGGGACATCTCGCACTCCTCGGTGGAGCGGATCGTGTTCCCGGACGCGACGGGCCTGCTCGCCTACATGCTGCACATCTTCACCGGCGTGATCGCCAGGCTCGAGGTCTACCCGGAGCGGATGCGCCGCAACCTCGACGCCACGCAGGGCCTTGTCTTCTCGCAGAAGGTGCTGCTCGCGCTGATCGAGGAGGGCATGAGCCGCGAGGCGGCCTACGGGATCGTGCAGCGCCACTCGATGACCGCGCTCGACGAGGGCGTCCCCCTGCTCGGATTGCTGCTCGGCGACGACGAGGTGCGGGCGCGCCTCGACGAGTCGGCGCTGACGGAGCTCTTCGATGTCGAGGCCTACCTGGTGCATGTGGACGAGTCGTTCCGCCGCATCGGGTTGCAATAGACGCGGACGGGAAAGGGAGTAACGAATGACAGCCGCTCCACTGCTCGGGACGGACCTGCCGGGCAAGGTGCACGAGGGCAAGGTACGCGAGCTCTACGACCTCCCGGACGACCGTCTGCTGATGGTCGCCACGGACCGCATCTCCGCCTACGACGTGGTGATGCCGAACGGCATCCCGCACAAGGGCGAGGTGCTGACGCGGCTCTCCTCGCACTGGTTCGACCGCACCGCCGGCGTGGTGCCCAACCACATGGTGGCGGTCCTCGAGGCGGGCGATGCGGCCGCCTACGGCGCCCCTGACGACCCGCAGCTGGTCGGGCGCTCGATGGTGGTGCGCAAGGCCGAGCCGATCCTCGTCGAGTGCGTCGTGCGCGGCTACCTCGTGGGCTCCGGCTGGGCCGAGTACCAGCGCTCCGGCTCCGTCTGCGGGATCGAGCTGCCGGAGGGGCTGCAGGAGGCGCAGCAACTCGTTGACCCCCTCTTCACGCCCACGACGAAGGCCGCCGAGGGTCACGACATGCCGATGACCTACGAGGAGGTCGAGGAGTTCGTCGGCCCGGACACGGCGAACGTGCTGAAGCTGCGCTCGCTGGCGCTCTACGGCTACGCCGCGGGCGTCGCGCGCGAGCGCGGCGTGATCATCGCCGACACGAAGTTCGAGTTCGGCTTGCTCGACGGCGAGATCACGCTGATCGACGAGGTTCTGACCCCGGACTCGTCGCGCTTCTGGCCGGCCGACCAGTACCAGCCGGGCCGCGACCAGCCCTCGTTCGACAAGCAGTACGTACGCGACTGGCTGACCAACGCCGGCTGGAACCGCGAGCCGCCCGCGCCAGAACTGCCGGACGAGGTCGTCGCTGCCAGCTCCGAGCGCTACACCGAGGCCTACCGGCTGATCACCGGCGAGCGCCTGCCCGGGACGACCGCGTGACGCAGTCCTACATCGCGCGCATCGACGTGATGCTGAAGCCGCTGGTCAACGACCCGCAGGGCCTCGCCGTCGCCGACGGCTTGCGCAACCTCGGCTTCGACGGCGTGCGCGAGGTCCGCGTCGGCAAGCGCATCGAGGTCACCCTCGAGGCTGCCGACGCCGGCGCCGCCGAGGCGGCCGCCCGCGAGATGTGCGAGCGCCTCCTCGCCAACCCGGTCATCGAGGACTTCGCCCTCGAGGTCACGGAGACGGCCGCGGCGGGGTAGCGGGCCCTGGGCTGTCGCCGGTTGCCCGCCATCATTGTGATATCATTCTGATATCGATGCAATGAGGAGGCTCACGTGCCGGACGTAGCGCTGCGCGGCCTTCCGGAGGACGTGCACCGGGAGCTCAAGTCGGCCGCGAGCCGCAACCACCGCAGCCTGAACGGGGAGATCCTGGAGAGGCTGACGGCATCGGTTCGCGGGAACACCGTGGACACGGCCGAACTCATGGAGCGAGTCCGGCGGCGCTGGGAAGGCGTCGGCGAGATCGATCTCAGTGACGAAACGATCAACGAGTTGAAGAACGCGGGACGCGCTTGATCGTCGTCGACACTAACGTCTTCATCCGGCTCACGGTCGGCCGTGACGCCGGTGGCGATGCCGCCTTGCTACACCAGCTGGATCCCGAGTGGGCGGCGCCACCGATCTTCATGAGCGAGTTGCGCAACGTACTGCTGGGATACGTGCGCAGGGGCGAGTTCGATCCCTACCGGGCCAATGCGACGTGTGATGAGGCTGTTCGGGCTCTTGGCAATCGCATCGATGACGTCCCTCACGACCGGGTGATTGCGACGGCGCTGGAGTGTGGCCTCTCTGCGTACGATGCCGAGTTCGTCGTTCTGGCCCGCACGCTCGGCGTGTCCCTGGCGACATCGGACCGCGAGATCCTCGCAGGCGCTCCGGACGTCGCCGTTTCGGTGCGCGAGGCCATCGAGCGGGCGCGACGTCAGTAGCGCCGAGGTCCGCGACCCGATCGCCCGTCCCGCTACTCCGTCACGGCGCGCACGGCAGCACCGACGGCCGCGACGATCTGGTCGATCTCCTCGGGCTGCACGACGAGCGGCGGGGCCATCACGATCTCGTCGACGACGAAGCGCGTGATGACGGAGCCCTCCTCGCGCATGTGGCGCGCGACGCGGCCACCCGTGCCCTCGGAGGGGTCGAAGCGCTCGCCGCTCGCGCGGTCCCGCACCAGCGAGAGCCCGGCCATCAGACCGAGGCGGCGGATGTTGTCGACGTGCGGGTGGTCGCCCAGCTCCGAGGCGAGACCCTCGCCGAGGCGTTCGCCCATTGCGGCGGCGTGCTCGACCAGGTTTTCGTCCTCCATGATCTGCAGGTTGCGCAGGGCGACGGCGCAGGCCGTCGGGTGCGCGCTGTTCGTGTAGGCGTGCATGAAGCGCGCATCCGGCGGGAGGTCCTGCAGCGCGTCCATGACCTCGCCGCTCACGAGGAAGCCGCCGAGCGGCACGTAGCCGGAGGTGATCGCCTTTGACATCGTCATGATGTCCGGTTGCACGCCCCAGCGATCGAGGGCGAACCAGTGGCCGGTGCGGCCGTAGCCGGTGATCACCTCGTCGGCGATGAACAGAATCTCGTTGCGATCGCAGATCTCGCGCACCTGTGCGAAGTAGTCGTCGGACGGCGTCCAGACGCCGCCGGCGCCCTTGACGGGCTCGGCGATGAGCGCCGCGATCGTCTCGGCGCCCTCGCGCTCGATCACCGCATCGAGCCAGCAGGCGCACTCGCCATCGGCGTTCGGCATGCACTCGCACGGCTCCTCGGTCTCGGTGGTGTGGACGACCTCGGCCGGCAGCGGGCCGAAGTACTTCCAGAACGGTGGCAGGCCCGTCATCGCCGTCGTCAGCAGCGTGCCGCCGTGGTAGGCGCGAGGCCGGGCGATGATCTTCACCTTGTCCGGCCGACCGCGCAGGTTCCAGTAGAAGCGCGCCGTCTTCGCGGCGCCCTCGTTCGCCTCGGAACCCGAGTTCGTGAAGAACACGCCCTGCAGGTTGTCGTAGGCGAGGCCACTGGTGAGCTTCTCCGCCAGCTCGATGGCGGGGACGTTCGAGTAGCCGGTGTAGTTGTTGGTGAAGGCGGCCTTGCGCATCTGCTCGGCGGCCACGTCGGCCAGCTCGGCGCGGCCGTGGCCGACGGCGACGTTCCAGAGCGAGGCGAGCCCGTCGATGTAGCTCCGTCCGCGCACGTCGGTGAGCCACACACCCTCGCCGTGGTCGAAGATCACCGGGTGCGTGTGGTCCGGTGCGTAGTACTGCGGGTGGAGCAGGTGTGCGAGGTCGGTCGCCTCGAGGCCGGCGATCGCCTGGTCGTCGAGGCTCGGCGCTCCTGTGGTCATCGCGTGCGTTCCCTTCGCGCAGTGGTGCGGGTGCTCCCGCGAGCCGGAGTCAGCCTATGGTCAATCGTCGGGCTCGGCAAAGCGCTCGCGCAGGGCCGCGCGCGCGGCCTCGGCGTCGTCCCACGGGTGCGAGCCGTCGGCGCGCTCGATCGTCGGCTCGTGGCCCTTGCCCGCGATCAGCACCACGTCGCCCTGCTCGGCGAGCGCGATCGCCCGCGCGATCGCGGCGGAGCGGTCCGGCTCTCGCTCGAATCGCCGCCCTTCCTCCGCGCCGGCGGCGGTCATCGTCCGCGCGATCTCGTCGATGATCTCGTCGGTCGGCTCGGATCGCGAGTCCTCCTCGGTGAGCACGGCGTAGTCGGCGTGTCGGGCGGCGGCCTCGGCCATGCCGGTGCGTCGCTCGTGCGGGCGCTCGCCCGCCGCGCCGAAGACGGCGATCAGCCGCCCGTCGGTCAGCCCGCGCAGCAGCTCGAGGACGTTCGTCAGCGCATCGCCGGTGTGCGCGTAGTCCACCACGACGCCGATCGGCGAGGTCAGCACGCGCTGCAGCCGCCCGGGCACGCCCGGCGTCTGCGAGATGCCGACGCTCGCCATGTAGGGATCGAGGTCGAGCGCAATCACCGCGCCGAAGGCGGCGAGCGCGTTCGCGACGTTGAACCGGCCGGGCAGCCGCACCTGCGCCGTGAGGGCGGCGTTCGGCGTCACCAGCTCGAACGTCGAACCGTCGCCGACGTTGTCGATCCGGCGCGCGGTCAGGTCGGCCTGCTGGTCCTCGAGGGCGTAGCTGAGCACCGGCGCGCTGCTCGCCTCGGCGAAACGTGCATACTCCGGGTCGTCGGCGTTGAGGACAGCGCCGCGCGAGAGGCCCTCGAAGAGGCGCAGCTTCGCGGTGCGGTAGGCCTCGACGCTGCCGTGGAAGTCGAGGTGGTCCTCGCCGAGCTGTGTGAGCACGCCGACGTCGAAGGCGACGTCGGCGAGCCGGTCGAGGGCGAGGCCGTGCGAGGTGGCCTCGACGACGGCGTACTCGCAGCCGGCGTCCACCATCTCGGCGAGCAGGCGCTGGATCTCTGTCGCTTCCGGCGTGCTCATGCGGCTGTCGTTCATGGACTGGCGCAGGCCGATTCGCGTCTCGACGGTATTGATCAGCCCCACCTCCTCGCCGGCAGCCTCGAGGGCCGCGTGGATCAGCAGCGAGGTCGTGGTCTTGCCGTTGGTACCGGTGACGCCGACGACGGTGAGGCGCTGCGAGGGGTTGCCCTCGTGCGCCGCGGCGACCGAGGAAAGCGTGCGGCGAGCGTCCGGCACGACGGCCAGCGGCACGCCGAGCCCGGCGAGGGCGGCCTCGCGCCCCTGCTCGACGACGAGCGCGGCAGCGCCCGCCGCAACGGCGGCCGCGGCGAAATCGTGGCCGTCGAAGCGCTGGCCGGGGATGCAGACGAAGAGATCGCCGGGTTGCACCTCGCGGGAATCGAGGCGCACGGCGTTGACGGGAGGCAGGTCCGCCTGCCCGCCGGCCTCGGGAGGGAGTCCCGTCCGCCAGTCGCCGCGTGCGCTCATTCAGGCCCTCCTCCGCGAAACGGGTGGCCCCGCCTGCGCCGGATTGTCCTAGACTACCGCGCCACCGGCTTCCGACCCCTCCCCGCCGAAACGAGGTGCCTCGATGATCGTGCTGAGCGACGAGCTGCGGCTCGCCATCGAGCGCGCGCTCGACGACAGATGCCCGGTGATCTCGAGCAGCGTCGACGGCGAGGGCCAGCCGAGCCTCTCCTTCTACGGCAGTACGCAGGTCCACGGCGACGATCAGCTCGCGATCTGGGTGCGGAACCCGGCCGCCGGCTTCCTGCGCCGCATTGCCGCCAACCGGCAGGTCGCCTTCCTCTATCGCAACCCGGCGCAACGCCAGATGTGGCAGTTCCATGGCCGCGCACGCGTCGTCGACGACCCGGCCACGCGCGACGCGATCTACGAGGGCTCGCACCAGCTTGAGCGCGACCGCGACCCAGACCGCCTGGGCGTGGCAGTGATCATCGATCTCGACCGCGTGCTCGAGCGGGGCACGGTAGTGATGGAGCGCTGAGCGCCGACGCCGCTACTGCGCCGCGCTCTCCCGCCGGCGCGGCAGCGAGACCTCGACGGCGAGGCCGCCCTCGGGCAGCGCGCGCGCCGTCACCTCGCCGCGGTGGGCGCGCACGATCGCGCGCACGATCGAGAGTCCGAGGCCGTAGCCGCCCCGGCCGCGCGTGCGGGAGCCTTCCAGCCGCGCGAAGCGCTCGAAGAGCCGGGGCGCCTCGTCCTCGGGGATGAATTGCCCGCCGTTGGCGATGCGCAGCGTCGCCGTCTGCTCGTCCTGGCCGCTGGTGACCTCGATCCAGCCGTCACGCGCGTTGTGCTCGACGGCGTTGTCGACGAGGTTGCCGGCGAGCCGGTCGAGCAGCATCGGGTCGCCCTCGACGGTCGCCTCGCCGAGGTCGAGCGTGGTGCGCAGGCCTTGCTCGGCGATCTCCGCCTCGCGCGCGTCGAGGGCGCGGCGGACGGCCTCGGCGAGGTCGCTCTCCTCGCCGCGCTGCAGTGGCTCCTCGGCGCGGGCGAGGACCAGCAGGCGATCGATCAGCCCCTCGGTGCGGTCGATTGCGCGACGTACGACGTCGGCGGTGCTTGCGAGCTGCTCGCGTCCGGCGTTCGGGTCCTCGAGGGTGACGTCGATCTCGGTGCGGATGATCGTGAGCGGGGTGCGCAGCTCGTGCGAGGCGTTGGCGACGAACTCACGTTGCGCCTCGAAGGCGGTCTGCAGGCGATCGAGCATCGCGTCGAACTGGTCGGCGAGATCCTTCAGCTCGTCGGACGGCCCGGCGAGGGCGATCCGCTCCTCGAGGCTCGCCTCGCTGATGCGGCGGGCCGTGGCGGCGATCTCCTCGACGGGGCGCAGCATCCGCCCGGCGACGAACCAGCCGAGGCCAATCGAGAGCACGGCCATCAGGCCGAGCGCGATGCCCGATTGCCACACGATCTGCTGGAGGGTGTCGGTCTTGATGTGCGAGATCACACTGTTGAAGAGCGGCGTGGCCGCGACGCCGCGCCTCGGGGCGACCTGGCGCCCCGGCGTTGCCGGGCGCTCCACGACGAAGAAGAACTCGCCGCGCAGCTCGCCCGGCTCCAGATCGAAGCGGCGCTCAACGTTCTCGCGCAGGTCAGCCCCGTCCGAGGGGAAGTTGCGCGCGACGAGCGCGAAGTTGAGCGCCAGCAGCACCGAGCCCGCGAGCAGGAACAGCCCGCCGTACCAGAGCGTCAGCCGCAGCCTGATCGAAGGCTTGAGGATCGCGGCGCGGGGCAGGCGCATCAGGGGATGCGGTAGCCGACGCCGCGCAGCGTCTCGATCAGCGGCGGTTCGCCGAGGCTCTTACGCAGCTTCATGATCGTCACGCGCACGACGTTGGTGAAGGGGTCGGTGTGCTCGTCCCAGGCGCGGTCCAGCAGCTCCTCGGGGCTGACGACGGCGCCCTCCGCTTCGAGCAGCACCTGCAACACCGCGAACTCTTTGCGCGTGAGGCTGAGCGCGCGCCCGTCCCGCGTGGCGCCACGCCGCGCGGCATCGAGGACCACGCCCCCTCGATCGAGCACCGGCTGCGCGGCGGGTTGCGAGCGACGACCCAGCGCGCGGATCCGCGCGCGCAACTCGCCGAAGTCGAACGGCTTGGAGAGGTAGTCGTCCGCGCCGAGGTCGAGGCCCTCGATGCGGTCGTGCACGGCGGCGGCGGCGGTGAGCATGAGAATGCGGCAATCGCCCTCGGCGGCGACCAGCTCGCGGCAGACATCGTCGCCGTGGACGCGCGGCAGGTCGCGATCGAGCACGACGACGTCGTAGGGGTGCACCGTGGCTTTCTCGAGGGCCGAGGCGCCATCGAAGGCGATGTCGACGGCGAGCCCGTCGCGCCGCAGGCCCCTCGCGATCGCGTTCGCGAGGTCGCGCTCGTCCTCCACCAGCAGCACGCGCATCGGGGTTACTCCTTCAGCCCGCCGGGCTTCGCGCAGGCTACCCCTCCGACCCTAACGCGAACGTAACCTACGCGGCTCGCAAGCTTACGGAGGCGTTATCCCCGGGAGTGCAGTGTTGCGCCGGTCCATTGCAGCTTCTCCGATCGGGATGTGAGAGACGACCATGAGCGACGTTGACATCGATCTGTTGATCCGCGGCCGCCGTTCTCGGAGGCGCTGGCTGGTGCTGGCGGCCGCGCTGGCGATCGCGGCAGCGGCGGCGGCCGCGTTCGTCCTGCTCCAGCCGGACGAGGCCGAGGTGGTCGCCGAGCCGCAGCGCGCCGAGGCTGTCGAGGGCCAACTGAGCACCACGGTCGATCTCTCCGGCTCGGCCGAGGCGGAGCGCAGCGCCGAGCTCAGCTTCGGCGCCGCCGGCATCGTCGCCTCCGTCGCCGTCGACAGCGGCGACACGGTGCGCGCGGGCGACGCGCTCGCCACCCTCGATGACGGCGACGCACGGCGCCGGGTCGAGACCGCCGAGGTGCAGTTGCGCCTCGCGCAGTTGCGCCTCGACGCCCTCGAGGCCGATCCGGACGCATCCGCCATCGCGTCCGCGAGGCAGTCGATCGAGTCGTCCGAGGCGCAGGTCGTCAACGCGGAGCAGGCGTTGGCTCGGCTCTCCGAGCCGCCGGACGCGAGTGCGCTGGCCAGCGCGGACCAATCCGTCGCGAACGCCCTCGGCCAGCTCTCGAGCGCCGAGGAGGCGTTGGCGCGGCTCTCCGAGCCGCCGGACGCGAGCGCGCTGGCGAGCGCGGAGCAGGCGGTGGCGAACGCCCTCGTGCAGCTCTCGAACGCCGAGCAGACGCTCGCAAACCTGTCCGAGCCGCCGGACGCGAGCGCGCTGGCCAGCGCGGAGCAATCCGTCGCGAACGCCCTCGTGCAGCTCTCGAACGCCGAGCAGGCGCTGGAGCGGCTCTCCGAGCCGCCGGACGCGAGCGCGCTGGCGAGCGCGGAGCAGGCGGTGGCGAACGCCCTCGTGCAGCTCTCGAACGCCGAGCAGGCGCTGGAGCGGCTCTCCGAGCCGCCGGAGGCGAGCGCGCTGGCGAGCGCGGAGCAGGCGGTGGCGAACGCCCTCGGGCAGCTGTCGAGCGCCGAGGAGGCGCTGGCCTCGCTGATCGCCGACCCGAGCGCGACGGAGATCGCCTCGGCGCGGTCGGCGGTGACGCAGGCGCAGGCGCAGCTCTCCGGCGCGATCAGCCGCGCGGACGACGCATGGCACGCCCTCGAAGACGCGTTCGAGGGGTACTGCGAGAGCTACGACCACCTTCCCGACGTGACCGAGACG
Organism: Dehalococcoidia bacterium; assembly: GCA_965207415.1. Taxonomy (GTDB): domain Bacteria; phylum Chloroflexota; class Dehalococcoidia; order UBA2979; family UBA2979; genus VXMT01. The sequence continues at coordinate 338,980 of CBDBMD010000003.1, read as the reverse complement.
ACCTGCGCGGCGGCGCTGCCGCTCTCCGACGCGCAGATCGCCGTGCTCCGCGACACCTTCGAGGACAGGTCGAACAACTATCAGCGCGCCGCGAACGCGCTGATCAACGCCAACGTCACGTTCATCAGCAACGACGCCACCAGGCAGACGGCCGTCACGACGCTCTCCTCGGCGGAGGAGCGCCTTGCCGACCTGCTCGCGCCCGTCTCCGAGCAGGACCGCTACCAGGCGCAGCAGTCCGTCGAGGCGGCGCGGGCGAACCACGCGGCAGCCGGCGCACGCCTCGAGGATCTGACGGCGGAGCCCAGCGAGGAGGACCGCTTCCAGGCTCAGCAGTCCGTCGAGGCGGCGCGGGCGAACCACGCGGCAGCCGTCGCACGCCTCGAGGATCTGACGGCGGAGCCCAGCGAGGAGGACCGCTTCCAGGCTCAGCAGTCCGTCGAGGCGGCGCGGGCGAACCACGCGGCAGCCGTCGCACGCCTCGAGGATCTGACGGCGGAGCCCAGCGAGGAGGACCGCTTCCAGGCTCAGCAGTCGCTGGAGGCGGCGCAGGCGAACCACGCCGCGGCCGTCGCCCGCCTCGGCGACCTGCGGGCGGACCCCGCCGCGGGCGAGGTGTACCAGGCGGAGCAGGCCGTGGAAGCGGCGCGCGCGAATCACGCCGCGGCCGTCGCCCGCCTCGAGGAGCTGCGCGCGCCTGCCGACGAGGGCGAGGTCGAGCAGGCGCGGTCCTCGCTCGAGAGCGCGCGTGCCAGCCTCGCGAGCGCGCAGGCGCGCTACGACGAGCTGGCAGCCGGAGCGACCGCGAACGCGATTGCGCAGCAGGAGCAGAGCGTGCGGCTCTCCGAGATCTCCCTCGAGGAGGCTCGCACCGCGCTCGCGGAACTGACGGTGCTGGCGCCCTTCGACGGCGTCGTCGAGGCCGTGAACGTCCAGCCCGGCGACCGCGTGGCGGCGAACTTCGCCGCGTTCTCCCTGAGCACCACCGACCGCATGCTGATCGCGCTCACCGTCACTGAGGCGGACCTGCTCGCACTCGAGGTCGGCCAGGTCGGTCTTGCCTCGTTCGACGCCATCGAGGACATCGAGTACCCGGTACGCATCGCCTCGATCAGCCGCCTGCCGAACGCCGCGCAGGGGGTGGTGACCTACGACGTGCAGGCGCGACTCCTCGCCGGAGCGGAACTTGCCCAGGCCGCGAGCGAGATCGCCGTCCTCGGCGACCAGGGCGGGGACCTCGCGGCGATCCTCGGCGCTGTGGGAGCCGGTGGCGCGTTCGGAGGCGCTGGTGCTGGCGCTGGAGGTGACGGCGCCGGCGCTGGGGCCGGCGGTGGCACGGGTGCTGGCGCCGGAGCCGGCGGTGGCCGGGCCGGCGGGCTGCTCGCTCAGATCGAGCTGCCGGACGGCGTCACCATCCGCGACGTGCTGCAGGCGCTCGCCAGCGGCGAGCCTCTGCCCGAGGGCGTGACCCTGCCCGAGGGCTTCGAGATCCCGCCCCAACTCCTCGAGCGGCTCGCCGCCGGCGTCCTCGGCGGGGGAGGCCAGCAGGGCGCGGGCGGCCAGGAAGGCGCAGCCGGGCAGGGCGCACTCGCCGCCAGGCCGCTCCCCGCGCCCGGCATGAGCGCCAGCGTCACGATCCTCACCGAGCTGCGCGAGCCCAGCGTGCTCGTCCCGATCGCCGCCGTGCGCCAGCTCGACGGCGCATGGTTCGTCACCGTCCCGGCGCCCGCCGCGGACGGCGACCCGGACGCCCTCGCCTTCGAGCGCGTGACCGTCGAGGTCGGCGAGTCCGACGGCACGAACGTCGAGATCACGAGCGGCCTCGAGGCCGGCGCGGTGCTGCTGATCGGCGCCGACAGCGCCGGCATCGCGTTCAGCGCGACGCAGCGGCAGCCGCAGCAGCAGCTCCCCGCAGCCGGTCCCGGCCGCTTCTTCGGCGGCGGCGCGGGAGGCGGCGGAGGCGGAGGCGGTCAGTGATCCGCCTGCACGACATGACCCGCGTCTACGCCACCGGCGAGACGGCGGTGCACGCCCTCGCGGGCGTGAGCCTCGAGATCGGTCGCGGCGAGTTCGTCGCGATCATGGGGCAGTCCGGGTCCGGCAAGAGCACGCTGATGAACATCATCGGCCTGCTCGACCGCCCGAGTAGTGGCGAGTACGGCTTCGGGGGCCGCGATGTCGCGCAACTCTCCGAGGACGCCCGCGCGCGCCTGCGCGGCAGCGCCTTCGGCTTCGTCTTCCAGTCCTACAACCTGCTGGCGCGCATGACCGCCCTCGAGCAGGTCGAGCTGCCGCTGATCTACCAGGGCGCTCCCGACCGCAAGCGGCGCGCCGCCGAGGCGCTCGTGCGCGTGGGATTGCAGGACCGCATCACGCACCTGCCGACCGAGCTGTCCGGCGGCGAGCAGCAGCGCGTCGCCATCGCGCGCTCGCTGGTCGTGAACCCGCTCGTGCTGCTCGCCGACGAGCCGACGGGCGCCCTCGACACGGCGACCGGGCACGAGCTGATGACGCTGCTCAACGAGCTGGTCGAGCAACAAGGGCTCACTGTCGTGCTCGTCACGCACGAGGCGGAGGTCGCCGCCTACGCCAACCGGACCGTGCGCATGCGGGACGGGCGGATCATCGAGGACAGCGGCGCCCCGATGGCGGCTGCCACTGCGGACGGGCCCGCGTCGTGAGCCCGCTCGACGCCTTCCGCATCGCGTTGCGCGCGATCTTCGCGAACCGGCTGCGCAGCGCGCTCACCTCACTGGGCCTCGTGATCGGCGTCAGTTCAGTGATCGTGCTGATCGCCGTCGGACAGGGCACGCAGCGAGGGGTCACGGACCAGATCCGGGGGCTCGGCACCGACCTGATCTTCATCGAGTCGAGCGCGGCGGCGACGACGACGCAGACCGGGGGCCTCGGCGGGCTGGCACAGTCCACGCTGGTGCAGGGCGACGCGACGGCCATCGCCGACGACCTCATCCCCGGCATCGTTTCGGTCTCCGCGCAGATCGCGGTCGATGCCCAGGCGGTCGCGGGCTCGAACAACGTCGGCGTGGAGATCGTCGGCACCTCGAGCGCCTACGCCGAGGTTCGAGACCTCGGGATCCGCTCGGGCACCTTCATCACGGCGCTCCACGACGAGGACGGCTCGTTGGTCGCGGCGCTGGGGGCGCGCGTTGCCGACACCCTCTATCCGGGCCTCGATCCCGTCGGGCAGGAGGTCCGCCTCTCCTTCGCGGGCGGGCGGATCACGTTCCCCTTCATCGTGGTCGGCGTGCTCGAGGAGCAGGGAGGCGCGAGCGAGGCGAACGACCAGGTCTTCGTCCCGCTGAGCGGCGTCGCCGGTCGCCTGCGCTTCCTCTCCACGCCGACCGGGGACCTGCGCGTCACGCAGATCGACATCCAGACCGCCAGCGGCGCCGACGAGCAACGCGTCAAGGACGAGGTCAGCGAGCTGCTGCTGTTCCTCCACGAGACCCCCGAGCCGGACTTCGTGATCCAGAGCCAGGACGATCTGATCAGCGCCGCCACCGAGGTCAGCAACACGCTCTCGATCCTGCTCGGCAGCATCGCCGGCATCTCGCTGCTGGTCGGCGGGATCGGGGTGATGAACATCATGCTCGTCTCCGTCACCGAGCGGACGCGCGAGATCGGCATCCGCCGCGCCGTGGGCGCGACGGCGGGCGACATCGTGAAGCAGTTCGTGACCGAGGCGCTGACGCTCAGCCTCTTCGGCGGCCTTGTCGGGATCGCGATCGGGATCGGCGCCTCGCTCGCCCTCGACGGGCGCGAGCTGGGCGGCCAGGAGATGACGACGCTGATCCAGCCCTGGAGCATCGCGATGGCGTTCCTGGTGGCGGCCGGCGTGGGCTTCGCGAGCGGCAGCTACCCGGCCTACCGCGCCACCACCGTCGACCCGATCGCCGCGCTCCGCAACGAGTAGCGCCGGCCGCCAGCGCGCATCCGCGAACCGATCGGAAAGTCAACAGAGGGCTTACGAAGACCTTACGCGCTGCTCGCTAGCCTCCCCGCATGCCCCTGGAGCAGCAGGCTCCTCGGAACGGGAGGAACCGACGAATGAGACGAACGAAGACCATCCTCGCCGCCCTTGCTGGAGGAGCCGCCGCACTGCTGCTCATCGGCAGCGCGATGGCGCACCCCGGCGGGATCGTCGACCGCGTCGACGTGCTCGCGGAGGCGCTCGGCATCAGCGCCGAGGAGGTCGAGACCGCGAAGGACGACGGCACGCTGAAGGATCTGCTCGACGACGTGTCGAGCGACGATCTGAAGGACGCCTACGAGACGGTCGCCGGCGAGGCGATCGACGCCGCCTCCGCGGACGGCGAGATCACCTCGGAGCAGGCCGAGCGGCTCGAGGAGCTCGTCTCCGCGGACCGCAGCGAGCTGGACGAGAGCGACCGCGAGACGCTGAAGAGCCTGCGCGGCGTGATCGAGGTTGACGTGATCGCCGTCTACGCCTCGCTGCTCGGCAAGACCTCGGAGGAGGTCGAGGCGGCGAAGGAGGACGGCTCGCTGCGCGACCTGCTCGCCGGCGTGAACCGCGTCGCCCTCGCGGCCGCGCTGGTCGACGCGCGGGACGCGGCGATCGACGCCGCCGAGGAAGCCGGCGACGTCACGGCTGAGCAGGCAACGCTGCTGCGCGACGCGGGCACGGGCGTTGGCCGGGGCCACAAGCGCGGTTGGCACGGTAAGCGTGGCTGCGGCGACGGCGACGGCGGCTCCCGCGGCCACGACGGTTACGACGGCGGCGGCAAGAAGGATACGACGGACATCGCCACGGGCGGGTCCGCGTAGGCAGTCTTCCCCTCGGGCTGCCGAGGACGGAGGGGCGCCCTGGCGGCGCCCCTCTGCTTGTCCGCTCTCCGGGCGCCGCGATCAGGCCGTGGGCGTCTCGCGCCAGAGCCGCAGCCCGAGGGGCACGAAGACCAGCGGCAGCACGACGTCGATGAAGACAAAGACCTGCCCGTCCGGGCGCTGGTCGCCCGCGGCCCAGCTGACCTGCACCCAGTTCCAGTAGAAGAGCAGCGTCAGCGCCACCGCGAGGTAGAAGGGGAGGCTCGCCCCGATGAGCGTCCGCAGGTCGGCTCCGGGGTCGCTGCGGCGCTTCGCCTCGTACGTGACGATCACGGCGAGCGGGAGGCTGATCGCCCGCGCCCAGTCGAAGACGTGCCAGAGGACGGGCTGACCGCCCTCCCAGTCGTACAACACCGGGTCCAGCACGAAGTGGACCGCGAGCCCCGCGCCGACGGCGACGAAGAGCACTGCGAGCAGCCGTTTCAGTACCGTCACCGGGACTTCACCCTTCCTGCTACGAGGCCGCCTCTACTCCGACTCGTTCCAGAGCCGCAGCCCGAGCGTCACGAAGAGCAGCGGCAGCACGACGTCGATGAACACCCAGACCTGCGAGTCGGGCGTCTGATCGCCGGCGGCCCAGTCGATCTGCACGGCGTTCCAGAGGAAGAGCAGCGTCAGCCCCGCCGCGACGTAGAACTGCACGTTCGCAACGAGGTACTCACGCAGGTCCGAGCCCGCGTCGGCGGCGCGTTTCGCCTCGAACGTCACCCACAGCGCGATCGCGAGTCCGAGCGCCATCAGCCAGTCGAGCACGATCCAGGCGGCCGGGACGCTGTCCTCCCACTCAGTGTCGTAGATCAGCGGGTCGATCACGAAGTGGACCGCAACGGCGGCCCCCACGATCGCGAGGTAGACCCCCGCCAGGCGTCTTGTCATCTCGGACCCCCTCAACTCGCGGTCACCGCCGCTGATACCGAGTCGCCAGTCTACAGGCGTTTCTTGCTGATTCGTTGACAAGCCATCGGCGGATCGCCAACACAGCGGCGCTGTGCTAGCGTGCGGAACGGCGCAGAGATCGGGGAAGCCGGTGCAAGTCCGGCGCTGTCCCGCAACTGTGAGCCGCGCAGAGCCCTCGAGGCCCCCGCGCGGTGAGCCAGAGCACCGGCCTGTGCCATGTCGAGACCCTGCGAGGACAGGCGTCGGCATGCTGCACGCACCGCCCGCCGACGGGCGCCTCCCGCTGTAGCATCAGCCACACTGCCTGCCCCCTCGCACGGAGGGGGCTTCTTGCGTCGCACGGCGCGCGCCCCTCAAGTGCCGGGAGGCGTGCGTTCATGCTGGATCGATTGGTTCGAAGGACCCCCTGCCGTCCCTGGCAGGGCCGGCTGTTGCCGGCGCTGCTGGCCGGCCTCGCGCTGCTCGCGCTGCTCGCCGCGGCCTGCGACGGCGACGACGAGCCCGAGGCGCCCGCGACGCCGGCGGTCACCGCCGCGCCCGCGACGCCGGCTGCGACTGCCACGCCGACTCCCGAGCCGGCAACACCGACGGCGACACCCACCCCAACCGCCACGGCGACGCCCTCCCCAACGCCGACTGCGACGGCGACACCCACGCCAACGCCGACTGCGACGCCCACCCCGACGCCGACCGCCGCGGCTTACCCTCGGACCGTCGAGGACTCCGCCGGGACCGCGGTCACGCTGGAAGCCGCGCCGGCGCGGATCATCTCCTACTCGCCGGGCGCGACCGAGATTCTCTACGCGATCGGGGCCGGCGATCGCGTGGTTGCCGTCGATGACTTCTCTGACTTCCCGCCGGCGGCGATCGAGCTTCCCAAGGTCGCCTACTCCAGCCCCGATCCGGAGCGCGCGCTGTCGCTGGAGCCGGACCTGCTGCTGATGGCCACGCGGCAGCGCGAGCAGATCGAGCAGTTCCGCAGCCTGGGCATGACCGTGCTGTTCCTCGACTCGGCGCAGGACATCGAGGGCGTGTTCGGGACGATCGCGCTGCTCGGCGAGGTCACGGGCAACGAAGCGCAGGCCGCCGAGCTGGCCGCCTCGATGCGCGAGCGGATCGCGGCGCTGACGGCGGCCCTCGAGGATGTCGAGGAGGGGCCGCTCGTCTTCTTCGAGCTGACGGCGGACCTCTACACCGTCGGCACGGACACCTTCGTCGGCGAGCTGCTGACGCTCGCGAAGGCGCGCAACATCGCCGAGGGTGCTGCTTCCTCGTACCCGCAGCTGTCCGCCGAGGCGATCATCGACGCCGCGCCGGTCGTGATCCTGCTCGCCGACGCCGAGTGGGGCGAGAGCCCGGAGACGGTCTGCGCGCGGCCGGGCTGGGCCGCGATCCCCGCCTGCGTCGACGAGCGCGTCCACCCCGTGGACGGCGACCTCAGCGGCCGCCCCGGCCCGCGCATTGTCGACGGCCTCGAGCAGATCGCGCGGCTGCTCTACCCGGATCGCTTCGAGTGAGCCGCGAGCGGGTCGGCGCGCGCGCCGTCGAGGGCGCCCTGGACCCGATCGCGGGATCGAGACCCGTCGCGCGGGTTGTCGAGCTCCTCCGCGGTGTCGGTCCGGCCTCGGCGGCGCTGGCGCTACTGGTGGCGGTCGCGCTGCTGGCGCTGACGCAGGGCGCGGCGGCGATCCCGCCGCAGACCGTGCTGCGGGTGCTGCTCGACGCGCTCCCGCTGATCGAGGTGGACGCGCACGCGCCAGTAACGTGGGAGCGGATCATCGTGGACATCCGGCTCCCGAGGGTGATCGCGGCCGGCGTCGTCGGCTCGGCGCTGGCCTACTCGGGCGCCTCGTACCAGGGGGTGTTCCGCAACCCGCTCGCGGGGCCGTTCCTGCTGGGGGTCGCCTCGGGCGCGGCGCTGGGCGCGGCGATCGCGATCATCTCGCCGCTGCGGGTCGATGCCTACGGCTTCGGCTGGGTGCCCGTCTTCGCCTTCGCGGGCGCGCTGGTCACGGTGCTGCTCGTCTACCTGCTCGCGACGGGCAGCGGGAGGCTGGACAACGTCACGCTGATCCTCGCAGGGGTGGCGCTCTCCGCCGTCTTCGGCGCGGCGACGGCGTTCATCCTGCTGACGGGCGGCGAGGAGGCGCGGCCGATCTTCTCGTTCCTCTTCGGCGGCTTCAACACGGCGAGCTGGCAGCGCATCGCCTGGGCGATGCCCTACCTCGCCATCGGCGCGGTCTTCGTCGCCGTCTACGCGCGCACGCTGAACGTGCTGCAACTCGACGAGGAGCAGGCCGCGCACCTCGGCGTGGACGTGACGCGCACGAAGCTGATCGTGCTGGCGGCGGCCTCGCTGATGGCCGCGACGGCCGTCGCGATCGCCGGCGTGATCGGCTTCGTCGGCCTGCTCGTGCCGCACGCCGTGCGACTCGTCTTCGGGGGCGATCACCGGCGGCTGCTGCCGCTGTGCGCGCTGTTCGGCGCCTCGTTCCTGATCGCGGTGGACACCTTCGCCCGCACCGTGCTCGCACCGCAGGAGCTGCCCGTCGGCGTGATGACGGCGCTGATCGGCGGCCCCTTCTTCCTCTGGCTGCTGCGCACCCGCCGCGTCGAGGTGAACTGATGGCCGCCAGCGCTCCCGCCGCAGCGTCCGCCCGCGCCGCCCCGACGGCCTCCCCACTCCTCGAGGCTCACGCCGTCGAGGTCGAACTCGGCGGCAACACGATCCTCGATGGCGTCGGGATCGAGGTGCGCGCGGGCGAGATCGTCGGGCTCGTCGGACCGAACGGCGCGGGCAAGAGCACGCTGCTGCGCGCCGCCACCGGCCTCGTCCCGCTGCGAGGTGGCGAGATTCGCGTCGGCGGTGACGGCCTCGATCGGCTCGCGCGCCGCGAACTGGCGAGGCGCGTCGCCGTCGTGCAGCAGCTCCCCGAGGCGCCCGCGACGTTGCGCGTGCGGCAGCTCGCGCTGCTCGGCCGCCATCCGCATCTGCGGCTGCTCGCACGCGAGTCCTCGCGCGACCTCGCGATCGCCGAGGGCGCGCTGCGCCAGGCGGGCTGCGGCGAACTCGCGGGGCGCGAGCTGGGCACGCTCTCCGGCGGCGAGCGCCGCCGCGCCTTTATCGCCCGCGCGCTCGCGCAGCAGGCCCCGCTGCTGCTGCTCGACGAGCCGACCGCGAACCTCGACGCCGGGGCGCAGCACGAGGTGCTGGAGTTGGTCGCCGACCTCGCGAGGAGCGGGACCGGTGTGCTGCTGGTCGTGCACGACCTGACGCTGGCGATCGCCTACTGCGACCGGCTCGTGCTGCTCGACCGGGGACGCGTCGCCGCCGCCGGCGCGCCCGCCGACGTGATCACCCCGGAGCTCGTTGGCCGCCTCTATGGGCCTTCCGTCACGGTGGTGCCACACCCGCTGACAGGCGCGCCGCTCGTGCTGCCCTCCCGGCTGGGAGGCTGAGATGCCGGACATCGAGCAGCCGCGAGGCCGCCACGAGGGTCTGGCGCCGAAGCGCAAGCCGCTCGTGCTGCTCTACACCGGGCACGGCAAGGGCAAGACCAGCTCCGCCCTCGGCGTGACGTTGCGCGCCTGGGGCCGCGGCTGGCGGATCTGCTGGCTGCAGTTCATCAAGTCGAAGACCGCCAACTACGGCGAGACGCGCGCGGCGCGGCGCATGGGCATCGAGATGATCCCGCTCGGCGACGGCTTCACCTGGCTCTCGAAGGACATCGAGAAGGACATCGCCCTCGCCCGGGAGTGCTGGGCGCTCGCGCGCGAGAGGCTCGAGTCCGCCGAGTACGACCTCGTGGTCCTCGACGAGATCACGTACCCGATCAGCTACGGCTGGCTGGACGTGCAGGAGGTGATCGCAGCGCTGCGCGCGCGACCGGCCGACGTGCACGTGATCCTCACCGGCCGCGACGCCGCGCCGGAACTGGTCGAGTTCGCCGACCTCGTGACGGAGATGACCGAGGTCAAACATCCCTTCCAGCAAGGCATCAAGGCCCAGCCCGGCCTCGACTTCTGAGTCGGAGCGCGGCGATGAACCGTGCCCTCAGCCTCGCCCTGGCCATCGCGATCGACCGCGCGGCGGGCGACCCGCCGACGCGCCTGCATCCGGTCGGTGCGCTGGGCGCGATCGCGCGCGGCCTCGAGGCGCTCGCACCGCCGAGCGCGGATGCGCGACGCGCCTACGGGCTTGGCGCGGCGCTGGCGCTGCCGCTGACGGCCGCCCTCGGCGCCTCGCTTCTGCCCCGCCTGCTCGGCCTGCGCCGTGGCCCCGCGCGCGCGACCGCGGATGCGGGCCTGCTCTCGCTCGGCTTCGCGCTGCGCACGCTCCTCGAGCGCGTGCGCGAGGTCGAGGACGCGCTTCGCGTCGGCGATGTCGAGGAGGCGCGGGCGCTGCTCGCGAGGCACCTCGTGAGCCGCGACGTGAGCAGCCTCGGCCCGGACGAGATCGCCGCAGCGGCGATCGAGTCGCTGGCCGAGAACCTCAGCGACAGCGTCATCGCCTCGTGGCTCTGGTTCGCCCTCGGCGGGCTGCCCGCGGCCTGGGCCTACCGGGCCGCGAACACGCTCGACGCGCTGTGGGGCTACCGCGACGAGCGCTATCGCGACCTCGGCGAGGCTGCGGCGCGCGCGGACGACCTGCTCAATCTCGTCCCCGCACGGCTGACCGCGCTCGCGATCTGCGCCGCCGCGCGGCGGCACGGAGCGGGCGCGCGCGCCCTGCGGCAGTGGCGCCTCGACGCGGGCCGTACCGAGAGCCCGAACGCAGGCCACCCGATGGCGGCGATGGCCGGCGCGCTCGGCGTGCGGCTCGGCAAGCGCGGCGGCTACATCCTCGGCGAGGGCCTGCGCGAGCCATCGTGCGAGGATGTGCGCCATGCGCGGCGGCTCGCCTCGGACGCGGCGCTGCTGGCGGCGGGGGCACTGATCGCCGTGCTCGCGGCGGCAGGAGCGGGACGATGAGCGGAATCGTCCACGGAGGGCTGAGCGACGCCGACCTCGCGGCCGCGGGTGCAGGCGCCGGAGACCTGATCGACCTCTCCGCGAACCTCCACCCGGACGGACCGCACCCGCTCGTCGTCGAGGCCGTACGCAGCGCCGCGCTCGACCGCTACCCCGAGCCCAACGCCGCCTCGCTCCGCGATGCCATCGCAGCATCGAGCGGCCTCGAACGGGAGCAAGTGCTGGTCACGGCGGGGGCGACGGACGCGATCTACCTCGCGGCCCGCACGCTGCTACGGCCCGGCGACGCCTGCACGATCTTCACGCCCGCCTTCAGCGAGTACGAGGGGGCCGCGCGAGCCGCCGGAGCGCGCGGCGTGCGTCACGCCGCCGCCCCGCCCGAGTTCGTCCCGCCCTCCGATCCGCCACCCGCACCGCTCACGATGCTCGGCAATCCCGGCAACCCCCACGGCGCTTACCTCGAGGCCGGCGCGGTGAGGCGCCTGGCGGCGGAGACCGGCGGCGTGCTGCTGCTCGACGCGGTCTACGAGCCGTTCGTCGAGGACCGCTGGGACGCGGACGACCTCGTACGCCACCGATTCCCCGTGCTCGCCGTGCACTCCTTCACCAAGCTGCACGCGGTCCCCGCCCTGCGTGTTGGTTATGTCACCGGCCCAACCGAGTTGATCGCCAGCCTCGCAGCGCTCCAGCAGCCCTGGGTGGTCGGCGCACCCGCGCTGGCCGCGGCGCACGCCGCCCTGCCGCTCGACGCCTCGCGGCGCGCGATCGCCGGCGCGGTCACCGAAACGCGCGAGGCGCTGCGCGGCTTCTTCGCCGCGCGCGGCATCGCGACCGCGCCCTCGCGCGCCAACTTCGTGCTGGCGTGCGTGGGCGACGCCGCCGCGCTGCGCGCCGACCTGCTGCCGCGGGGCTTCGCCGTCCGCGAGTGCGCCTCGTTCGGCCTGCCCGAGTGGGTGCGCATCGCGACACCGGCGGCTCGCGACCTGCCACGACTCATCGAGGCGATTGAGGGCGCGCTCGGGGCAGACGCGTGAGCGGCGAGGCGCGGCTCGCGCCCGTGCTACTGGTGGCGGGGACGGCCTCCTCGGTCGGGAAGTCGGTGTTGGTGACGGCGCTCTGCCGGATCTTCCGCCAGGACAGCGTGCAGGTCGCGCCGTTCAAGGCACAAAACATGTCGAACAACGCCGCCGTGACCGTCGACGGCCTCGAGATCGGCCGCGCCCAGGCCGAGCAGGCGCGCGCCGCCGGCCTCGAGCCCACCGTCGAAATGAACCCCGTGCTGCTCAAGCCGCAGGGCGATCGCACCTCGCAACTCGTGCTCCGAGGGCGCCCCGCGGGCCGCCTGCACAGCGCCGACTTCCCCTCGCGCAAGCGCGATCTCTGGCCGGACGCCGCGCGCGCCCTCGACACGTTGCGTGCGCGCTTCGACCTCGTGATCGCCGAGGGCGCCGGCAGCCCCGCCGAGCCGAACCTGCGCGCAGGCGACCTCGCGAACATGCGCGTCGCGCGCCACGCGCGAGGGCCCGCGCTGATCGTCGGCGACATCGATCGAGGCGGCGTCTTCGCGCACCTGCTCGGCACGCTCGAGCTGCTGCCGCCGGAGGACCGCGCGCTCGTGCGTGGCTTCATCATCAACCGCTTCCGCGGCGACCCTTCGCTGCTCGGCCCCGCAATCGAGGAGCTTGAGGAGCGCACGGGAGTGCCGGTACTCGGCGTGATCCCCTGGATCCACGATGTCGGCGTGGCCGAGGAGGACGCGGTCGCCCTCGAGCGTCCCGCCACGCCGCCTGCTGGCGACAAGCAGCCCGAGGTCGACATCGCGGTCGTGCAATTGCCGCGGATCGCGAACTTCGACGACTTCGATCCGCTCGCGCGCGAGCCGGGGGTGCGCATGCGCTACGTGCGCAGCGCCGAGGACTTCGGACGCCCCGACCTCGCGGTGCTGCCCGGCACGAAGGCGACCGCCGCGGACCTCGCCTGGCTGCGAGAGCGCGGCCTCGACCGCGCGATCGAGGCACACGCGGCGGGCGGCGGCGCGGTCCTCGGCATCTGCGGCGGCCTGCAGATGCTCGGCGAGCGCCTCATCGACGAGGACGGCGTCGAGGCCGCGCCGGACACGGCGCTGCCCGGACTCGCCTTGCTGCCGATCGAGACGCGCTTCTCCGCCGCCAAGACGACGCGACGCGCCTCGGGCGAGGTGGCCGCCTCTGCGGGGCCGTGGGCGGAGGCGGCCGGCCTGCCTGTCGAGGGCTACGAGATCCACATGGGCGAGAGCGCCGCGTCGCGCGAGGACGCGGTGCATCCGCTGCTGCGCCTCGGCGGCCACCCGGACGGCGCGATCTCCTTGGACGGCCGCGTCGCGGGCACCTACCTCCACGGGCTGCTGCACAACGACGATCTGCGCGCCGCGCTGCTGCGCGCCCTCGGCCGGACCGGCGGCGGCATCGAGGCGTCCGAGGAGCAGCGGCGCGAGCAGGCCTTCGACCGCCTCGCCGCGACCGTGCGCGAGCACCTCGACATGCCGCGGGTGCGCGCACTGGTTGGCCTCTGACGCCCGGCTGTCCGAGGATGGGGCGGGCCCCGAGCGCGACCCTCGCGCAGCGGGCAACGGGAGGACCGGACGATCAGCAACGGCGAGAGCGCCGGGCGGCGCTTCTACCTCGATCTGCACTCGCACTCGACCGACGCCTCCGACGACGCCGGCGGCACCGTCGAGGGCTACCTCAAGTGGATCACGGCGCGCCGCAAGCGCGGCTACCTCGTCGACGGGTTCGTGCTCACCGAGCATCGCCAGTTCGACCCCAACGTGTCCTACGACGCGCTCGCCGAGCAGTACGAGACGGTCGTGCTGCGCGGGGCGGAGCTGGAGACCGAGGTCGGCCATGTGCTCGTCTACGGCATCAGCGAGGAATTCGCGCGCCAATTCGATCTGTCCTCGGTGTTCCTCCCCTCCGCCGAGATCTTTCGCGTCGCCCGCGAGACCGGCGGCTTCGCTGTCGGCGCGCACGCCGGGCGGGCGAGCATCGGCCTTGCCGAGCACGTCGCGGGGGGCTACAGCCTCGAGGGCGTCGTCGAGGCAGTGGAGACGCTCAACGGCGGCAGCTCGGACGCCGAGAACGCGATCGCGCTGGAGCTGGCGCAGGAGCACGGCCTCGGCTGCGTGGGCGGCAGTGACGCGCACTACGTGAGTGCGATCGGCCGCTGCCTGACTGCCTTCGCCCGACCCGTCACCACCATCGAGGCGCTCGTCGCGGAGCTCGCCGCGGGCGACTACTACCCGGTCACGATCGAGGAGACGCGGGAGGCGGGTGCATAACGGACCGCCGAGCGCGGGGTTCCCTTCATTGACGACGAGAGTGGGCCTGAGCGGCACTCCGCTGGGAAGCGGCCAGGCCCCGATAAACTTGCATAAGGACCGCTGTTAGTAAAGGATAGGACGCAAGGTTTCCTTTGACGAAGCCTCGTGAAAGGCTCCTATGCGAGGGCGATACGTCCGCCGGATGTGGCGACATGACCCGACGCTGTACGCGCCGCCCTCCTATCGCCGCGCGTGCGGCTACGACGCCTTCGTGCCCGATCCGATCGCCGAGTTCACGATCGACCTCCCTGGCGATGTGGCTGGCATCATCTCTGAGGCCGAGAATGCCGTCGCAGACCTCAACGCTACCGCAGGGACCGAGTTGGCCCCGCTCGCGCGACTCCTGCTGCGCACGGAGTCAATCGCCTCCTCAAAGGTAGAGGGCCTTCAGGCCGACGCTCGTACGTTGGCGCGGGCCGAGGTCAACCAGGAGGCCGGCCGCCGTGTCGGACCGCAGGCCACGGAGATCCTGGCCAATATCGATGCGATGGAGTGGGCGGTCGAGCAAGCAGCAGCAGCCGATCGCATCGCTCCCGGGGACCTGCTTGCGATCCACCAGGTACTCCTCGCCCATGACTCGGGCGTCCGCAGGCCAGGCGAGACCCGGGATTCGCAGAACTGGATCGGCGGGAACGATTACAACCCCTGCGGCGCGGCCTTCGTGCCGCCACCCCCTGAGGAGGTCGAATCGCTCATCGACGACCTCTGCCAGTTCTGCAACGACGATGTCCTCCCGCCGCTGCTGCAGGCGGCGATCGCCCACGCGCAATTCGAAACGATCCACCCGTTCGCCGATGGGAATGGCAGGACCGGACGGGCACTCGTCCAGGTGATTCTCCGGCGGCGAGGGCTTGCGCCAGCGTTCGTCCCTCCAATCAGCGTCGTACTGGCGCGTCAGCGCGAGCGCTACATCGAGGGGCTGACGCTGTTCCGGGAAGACCGGCTCAGTGACTGGGTGACGATCTTCGCTACCGCTACGGCGCAGGCCGCGGTGCTTGCCGATCGATATCGCCTGCGGGTCGCCGCCCGACACGAGCAATGGCGTCAGCAGCTGCGGAGTCACTCGGATCCGCGCGCGGACGCGGCGGCCTGGGCGATCATCGATCTTCTGCCGAAGCATCCGATCGTGACCGTGCCAGTCGCGGTGGTCGCAACCGGTCGCACCCGTCCGGCAGTCAACAATGCGATCGCCGTACTCGAGCAGGCGGGCATACTCGTCCCGCTAAGCGCGTCCCGCCGAAACCGGGCCTGGGAAGCGGAAGGTCTGCTCGATCTTATCGCCGCGCTCGAGGCTGGTGAGGGATAGCGGCAGCCCGCCAGACCGCCACCACGACCGCCCTCAGTCGAACACCAGCAGGCTGCGCGCGCCGTCGCCCTCGTCCATCGCGCGGAAGGCGTCGTTGATGCTATCGAGCGGGATGCGGCGGCTGATCATCTCGTCGAGGCGCAGGCGGCCCTGCTCGTACAGTTCGAGGTGGTTCGGGATGTCGACGCGGAAGGCGTTCGAGCCCATCCTCGAGGTCTGCAGGCGGCACTCGGGCCGCAGCGCCTCCCAGGGGAATTCGATCTTCGCGCCGGCCGGCAGGACGCCGACGAGCGTCGCCGTGCCGCGGATCGCGAGGCTGCGCACGGCCTGGTCCACCAGCAGCGGCAGCCCGACGGCCTCGAAGGCGTGGTCCACGCCTCGGCCGCCCGTCAGCTCGCGGATCGCGGCGACGGGGTCCGTCTCGGTGGCGTTGACCGTGTCCGTCGCGCCCAGCTCGCGGGCGAGCTCGAGCTTCGCGTCAAACTTGTCGACGGCGATGATCTGCCGCGCACCGGCGACCCGCGCGCCCTGGAGGATCGAGAGGCCGACGCCGCCGCAGCCATAGATCGCCGCCGTCTCGCCAGGCCTGAGGCCCGACGTGCGGATCGCGGCGCCGAAGCCCGTCGTGACGGCGCAGCCGACGATCGCGGCCGTCTGCAGCGGGTAGCGCTTGTCGATCTTCACGACCGAGTTCTCGTGCAGCAGCATCGCCTCGGAGTGACTGGCGATCTCGGAGCCCTGGCGCACCGGCACGCCGTCAATCGAGAGCCGCGGCGCGTCCCCGGCGCCGCGCATGACGGTGTCCTCCTTGCCGGTGCAGAGGTTCGGGCGCCCGCGCAGGCACTGCTCGCAGCCTCCGCAGAACCCGGAAAGGCAGGCGACGATGTGGTCGCCCGGCTCCACGTAGGTGACGTCCGGCCCGACTGCCTCGACGACGCCGGAGCCCTCGTGGCCGAGGACGATCTTGTCGAAGCCCTGCCAGCGCCCTCCGACGAGGCCGTCGAGGGAGTGCTTGTCGCTGTGGCAGACGCCCGAGGCGGCGGTGCGGACGAGCACCTCCTTGCCGACCGGATCGGCGATCTCGACCTCCTCGACTGTCAACGGCTCATGCGGTCTGCGAAAGATCGCCGCGCGCATCTGCATCGTCGCCACCCCTCTTCCGCCCGATCGGCAGCCTCCGCTCGGGCCTAGTCGAACACCACCAGACTGCGCGCGCCCTCCCCCTCGTCCATCGCGCGGAAGGCGTCGTTAATCTCGTCGAGTGCGATGTGGCGGCTGATCATCTCGTCGAGGCGCAGGCGGCCCTGTTCGTACAGCTCAAGGTAGTGCGGGATGTCGTAGCGGAAGGCGTTCGAGCCCATCCTCGAGGTCTGGAGCCGGCACTCCGGCCGCAGCGCCTCCCACGGGAACTCGATCTTCGCGCCGGCCGGGAGCACACCAACGACCGTCGCCGTGCCGCGGATCGCGAGGCTCTGCACCGCCTGGGTGACCAGCATTGGCAGCCCGACGGCCTCGAAGGCGTGGTCTACGCCTCGGCCGCCCGTCAGCTCGCGGATCGCGGCGACGGGGTCCGTCTCGGTGGCGTTGATCGCGTCGGTCGCGCCCAGCTCGCACGCGAGGTCGAGCTTCGCGTCGAACTTGTCGACGGCGATGATGCGTCGCGCGCCGGCCACGCGGGCGCCCTGGATGACCGAGAGCCCGACGCCGCCGCAGCCGAAGATCGCGGCGGTCTCGCCCGGCTGGAGGCCGGACGTGCGGATCGCCGCACCGAAGCCGGTGGTGACGGCGCAGCCGACGATCGAGGCCAGCTCCAGCGGGTAGCGCTTGTCGATCTTCACGACCGAGTTCTCGTGCAGCAGCATCGCCTCGGCGTAGCTCGCGATGTCGTAGCCCTGCCGTACGGGCTCGCCGTCCATCGAGTAGCGCGGCGGGTCCGCCGCATCGCGCATCACCACACCCCTGCCGGTGCAGAGGTGCGGGCGCCCGCGCAGGCACTGCTCGCAGTTGCCGCAGAACCCGGAGAGGCAGGCGACCACGTGATCGCCCGGCTCCACGTAGGTCACGTCGGGGCCGACTGCCTCGACGACGCCGGAGCCCTCGTGGCCGAGGATGGCGCTGTCCACACCGCGCCAGCGGTCGCCGACGAGGTCGTCGATGTTGTGCTTGTCGCTGTGGCAGACGCCGGAGGCGGCGGTGCGTACGAGCAACTCCTTGCCGATCGGGCCATCGATCTCGACATCCTCGATGGTCAGCGGCTCGTGTGGCCTCCGGAAGATCGCAGCGCGCACTTGCATCGTCGGCATCCCTTCCATTCGCGGCCGGCGCAGCATCCCACTACCGCCCGCGTCGCGTCCACGTCTACGCGGTATCATGACCGGCGGTACCGATTCGACGCGCACGGACAGGCACGAGGGGCACGCCATGGACTGGAGCGACAGCACGGAACAGGCCGAGTTCAGAGCCGAGGTGCGCAACCTCGCCACCGCGGGGCTGCCCGCGCTCTACCGCCGGCTGGCCCAGGAGGGCCGCAACGAAGCGAACTGGCAATCCGACCGCGGCTCGGACGACCCGGCGCGCCGCGAGGCCGCCGAGGGCTGGGCGAACGCCCTGGCCGATCACGGCTGGATCGCCCCGCACTGGCCGCAGGAGTACGGCGGCGCGGGCCTCGGTCCCATGGAGCAGTTCATCTTCAAGCACGAGCTCGCGTTGGCGGGCGCACCCGAGGTCGGCGGCCACGGCGTGATGACGTTCGGCCCGACGCTGATCGTGCACGGCAGCGAGGAGCAGAAGGCCCGCTACCTGCCCCCAATCCTCGCCGGCGACGTCGCCTGGGCGCAGGGCTACTCGGAGCCCGGCTCCGGCTCCGATCTCGCCTCGCTGCAGACCTCGGCGGACCGTGACGGCGACGAGTACGTGATCAACGGGCAGAAGATCTGGACCTCCGGCGCGCACGTCTCGGACTCGCTCTTCCTGCTCGCCCGTACCGACCGCAGCGCCCCGAAGCACCGCGGCATCTCCTTCATGATCGTCGACGACATCCACAGCAACGGCCTGGAGGTGCAGCCGCTGGTCGACATGGGCTGGCGTCACGAGTTCAACGAGACCTTCTTCGAGGACGTCCGCACACCGGCGACGCATGTCGTGGGCGAGGTCAACCGTGGCTGGTACGTCGGCATGACGCTGATGGACTTCGAGCGCTCCGGCGTGGCAGGCGCGGTACGGCTGCGCGCCGACCTCAATCGCTTCGTCGCCGAGCTGCGCGGCGAGGAGCGCTGGCGCTCGCGCCTCGAGCGCTACCCGGCGCTACGCTCCGTGGTCGCCGAACGCCTCGAGGAGACCGAGGTGGGCTTCAACTTCTCGGCGCGGATCGCCTCGATGCAGGACCAGGGCATCGTGCCCAACTACGAGGCCTCGATCGCGAAGGTCTTCGTGAGCGAGACCGGGCAGCGCATCGCCCAGACGGCGTCGCGCGCCTTCGGTCTCTACGCGAACCTCTGGGACGCCGACGATGAGCGCGCGCCGCTTCACGCCGGACCGACGCAGGACTACGTGCGCCGCGTCGCCACGACGATCTACAGCGGCACGTCCGAGATCCAGCGCAACATCATCGCGACGCGCGGCCTCGGGCTGCCGCGCTCGTAGCGGCCTTGCGCGCGTAGCACGTGAGTCCCGAGCAGCGCACCGTCCGCCTGCTCGGCGTCGACGTCGGCGGCACGTTCACCGACTTCCTCTACTGGGACGGCGAGGCGCTGCGCATCGCCAAGCGTCCCTCGACGCCCGACGACCCCTCGCGCGCGGTGCTGGCCGGGATCGCCGAGGCCGGATGGACGCCTCAGGAGGTGGTGCACGGCTCGACCGTGGCGACGAACACACTGCTCACACGCAGCGGCGCGCGCACCGCGCTGATCACCACCGAGGGCTTCCGCGACACGCTCGTGATCGGCCGCCAGGCGCGGCCCGACCTCTACGCCCTCCACCCCACCCGGAGGCCGCCGCTGGTGCCGGAAGAGCTGCGCTTCGAGGTGGCCGAGCGCATCGCGGCCGGCGGCGCGATCGTCGAGGCCCTCGACGAGGACGGCGCCGAGCGCGTGCTGCGAGCGATCGCCGAGGCCGGCGTGGACGCGATTGCGATCTGCACGCTCTTCTCCTTCGTGAACCCGGACCACGAGCGCCGCATCGCCGAGCTGGCGAGCGCCCTCGAGGGGACCGGCGGCCTGCATCACTCCGTCTCGCACGAGGTGCTGCCCGAGCATCGCGAGTTCGAGCGGATGAGCACGACGGTCGCCAATGCCTACGTCGCCCCGGCGATGACGCGCTACCTGACCGCCCTCGAGGACGGCCTCGCGGACGCGGCAGGGGGCGCGGCGCCGAGGCTGCGCATCATGCAGTCGAACGGCGGCAGCATCAGCGCCGCGCAAGCCGGGCGCGACGCCGTGCGCACGGTGCTCTCCGGGCCGGCCGGAGGCGTCGCCGGGGCGTTCGAGGCCGCCCGCGCCTCGGGCATGGAGCACGCGATCACCTTCGATATGGGTGGCACCTCCACCGACGTCAGCCTCTGCCCCGGCCGCATCCTCGAGCGCGGCGACCACGACGTGGACGGCATGCCGATCCGCACGCCCGCCGTCGACGTGCACACGGTCGGCGCGGGCGGCGGCTCGATCGCCTGGATCGATGACGGCGGGGCGCTGCGTGTCGGGCCGCAGAGCGCGGGCGCCGACCCCGGCCCCGCCTCGTACGGCCGCGGCGAGCTGCCGGCGGTCACGGACGCGCACGTCGTGCTCGGACGGCTGCGGCCCGATCGCTTCCTCGGCGGGGACATGGCGCTCCACCCCGACCGCGCCGAGCGCGCGCTCGCGACGATCGCGCCTGCCTTCGGCGGCGACGAGCGGCGCGCCGCGCGCGCGGTGATCGAGGTGGTCAACGCCAGCATGGTCCGCGCGCTGCGCCTGATCTCGGTCGAGCGCGGCTTCGACCCGGCCGGGTTTGCCCTCGTCGCCTTCGGCGGCGCGGGCCCGCTCCACGCCTGCGAGGTGGCCGCGGAGCTGGGCGTCGAGACGGTGATCGTCCCTCCCGCGCCGGGCGTGCTCTCCGCCTCCGGCATGCTGCACGCCGACGTCACGAAGGACCTCGCGCGCGGGCTGATGCTGCGCGTCCCGGCCAGCGCCTCCGGCACGCTCGAGACGCTGCGCGCCGCCTTCGCCGACCTCGATGCGCAGGCGCGGGCAGCGCTCGCGGCGGACGGCTACCGGCGCGGCGTGCGCATCGAGCGCAGCGCCGACCTGCGCTACGCCGGCCAATCGCACGAGCTGACGGTCCCGCTCGGCCGCTCGCTCGGCGCGGCGGCGCTGCGGCGCGCCCTCGCCGAGGCGCACGAGGAGCGCTTCGGCCACGCCGACCCCGACCGCGACGTGGAGATCGTCGTCGCGCGCGTGAAGGCGCGCGCCGCCGGCTTCCGCGCCGAGGCGCAGGCGAGCCCCGAGCACGGCGACGCGCTCGATGAGACAACGAGCACCGTCGTCTGGGACCGGCCGCGCCGCACGCGCATCCTCGATCGCCGGGCCGTCGGCAGCACGGGTGTCGAGGGACCGGCGATCCTCACGCAACTCGACACGACGACGCTGGTCCCGCCGGGCTGGCGCGCGCAGCCCGACCGGGCCGCGTCCGGCAACCTGATCCTGCGCGAGGTGAGCGGAGGGCAGCGATGAGCGAGATCGACACGGCGCGCCTCGCGATCTTCGACTCGCTCGTGTCCTCGGCCGCCGAGGAGATGGGCGCGACGCTGCGCCACACCGCGCTCTCGCCGAACATCAAGGAGCGCGCCGACTTCTCGTGCGCGGTCTTCGACGCCGCCGGGCAGCCGCTCGCGCAGGCCGCGCACATCCCCGTGCACCTCGGCGCGATGCCGGAGTCCGTGCGCGCCGCCGCCTCGCTCGCCCCCTGGGCCGAGGGCGACGTCGCGGTCCTCAACGACCCCTACCTCGGCGGGACGCACCTGCCCGACGTGACGATGGTCTCGCCCGTCTTCGCCGAGGGCGGCGCGAGTGGACGGCGCCCCCGGCCGATCGGCTTCGTCGCGAGCCGCGCGCACCAGGCCGACATCGGCGGCAGCGCGCCGGGCTCGATGCCGGTCGCGCGCGAGCTGATCCAGGAGGGCCTCGTGATCCCGCCGGTGCGCATCATGCGAGCCGGCGAACCCGTCGAGGAGACGCTGGCGCTGGTGCTGCGCAACGTGCGCACGCCCGACGAGCGCCGGGGCGACTTCGCGGCACAGATCGCCGCGCAGCGCGTCGGCGGCGAGCGGCTGCGGGCGCTCGCCACCCGCCTCGGGCTCGCGAGCTTCCGCCGATCCGGGGCGGCGCTGCTCGACTACGGCGAGCGGCTGGCCCGTGCGACGATCGCGACGCTCCCGAACGGCAGCTACCGCTTCGAGGACGCAATGGACGACGACGGTTTCGGGGACGGGCCGCTGCCTATCGTCGTCGAGCTCACGATCTCGGACGGCGGGCTACACCTCGACTTCACCGGCACCGCGCCGCAGCGGCCCGCCTCGATCAACGCGGTCGCCGCCGTCACGCGCTCGGCCTCGTACTACGTGCTGCGCTGCCTGCTGCCGCCGGGCGCGCCGACGAACGCCGGGCTGTTCCGCCCGTTCAGCTTCACCTTGCCCGAGGGCAGCCTCGTCAACGCGCAGCCCCCGGTGGCCGTCAACGCGGGCAACGTCGAGACCTCGCAGCGCATCGTCGACACCGTCTGGGGGGCGCTCAGCCAGGCACTGCCGGAGCGCATGCCGGCCGCCTCGAGCGGCACGATGAACAACCTCGCCGCCGGCGGCACCGACCCGCGCAACGGGCAGCCGTGGGCCTACTACGAGACCACCGGCGGCGGCCTCGGCGGCGGCCCCGAGGGCCCTGGCCTGGCCGCCGCGCACAGCCACATGACGAACACGCTCAACACCCCCGCCGAGGCGCTCGAGCTGGCCTACCCGCTGCGCGTCGTCGAGCAGAGCGTGCGCCGCGGCAGCGGCGGCGCCGGGCGCCACGAGGGCGGCGACGGCATGATCCGCCGCACGCAGTTCCTCGGCGCGGCGACCGTGACGATCGTCAGCGAGCGCCGCACGACCGCGCCTTGGGGCGCGCGGGGCGGCTCACCGGGCGTTCCGGGCCGGAACGCCATCGAACGCGACGGCGAGGAGATCCCGCTGGCCGGCAAGGCGACGTTCGATGCGCGTCCGGGCGACATCGTGCGCGTCGAGACGCCGGGCGGCGGCGGCTGGGGCGAGCCCGCCGCCACGTAGCTCATCCTGTGTCCCGCTCGGCCTGCGCGCCTCGCTAGAAGCGCGAGTAGGTGTAGCTCTGCTGCGTGATGAACTCGATCAGCGCCGGCTGGCCGGCCTCCGTCGCCGCGATGCCGCGCCTGATCGCCGGGATGATGTCGGCCGGCTGCTCGACGCGCTCGCCGTAGCCGCCGAGGGCGGTCGCGAAGTCCGCGTAGTGCCCGGAGATGTCGGTCGAGTTGTACTTCTCCTGCGAGACCGGCATGACCGGGATCTCGATCGCCATCGAGAAGTTGTTGAACAGCACCGAGAGGATCGGGATGCGCTCGCGCACGGCGGTCTCGAAGTCCATGCCCGTCATGCCGATCGCGGCGTCGCCCCAGACGTTGATGCAGAGCTTCTCCGGCCTCGCGATCTTCGCGCCCATCGCCAGCCCGAGGCCGTAGCCGAGCTGCGTCGTCTTGCCCCAGCCGATGTAGCCAAGCGGCTCGGTCGAGCGCCAGAACGGCGAGATCTGGTCGCGAGGGCTGCCCGCGTCGTGCGTGATGATCGTGTTCTTCTCGTCAACGGTGGCGAGCAGGTCGCGAATCACCCGGTACGGAGAGAGCGGGACGCTCTCGTCGTCGAGCATGGGCTGCCACTGCTGCACCCACGCGGCGTGGTGCTCCTGGATCTCCGCCGCCACGGCGTCGGCGCGCCCGCGTCCGCCGCTGCCGACGCGCTCGCGAACGGCCTCGATCACGGCCTGCAGGGTGAGCTTCGCGTCGCCGACGAGGGCGTGCTGCACCTCGACGGTGTTGTTGAGGTCGGCGGGGTCGAGCGTGGAGTGGATCACCGTGCGGCCGGTGGGGAACTGGATGCCGTAGCTCGTCGCCGCGAACGAGCAGCCGATGCCGAAGATCACGTCGGCGTGCTGCAGGAAGTGGTGCAGCTCGCCCGTGAGGGAGCGTCCGCCCGAGCCGAGCGAGAGCCGATGATCCTCGGGGAAGGCGCTCTTGCCCTGGAGGCTCGTGGTGACGGGCGCCTCGAGCAGTTCGGCCAGCTCGCGCAGCTCGGCCCAGGCCTCGGCGTAGTGCACGCCCTGCCCGGCGTAGAGCAGCGGGCGATCGGCGTCCACGAGGACCTGCGCGGCCTCGTCGGCGGCCTGCGGATCCGGCGCGGAGCGCGCCGTGACGACGGGCCGGTAGTCGAGCTCGCCGATCTCCTCGCCGAAGACATCGCTCGGAATCTCGACAATCGCCGGTCGCGGGCGACCGTTGCGCGCGGCGTTGAAGGCGCGCCGCAGCGCGGGCGCGACCGCGTCCGGCACGGTCACCTGCTCGACGGACTTGCCGACGTGCTGGAAGTTGACGAGGGCGCTGAAGTGCGGCGGCACGTTCGTGACGCCTCGCGGGTAGCCGGCGGGCAGCACGACGATCGGAGCGGAGTCGCCGAAGGCCTGCGCGACGCCGCCGAAGGAGTTCTCCGTGCCGGGCCCGGCCTGCGAGGCGAAGACGCCGATCTTGTTGCCGGAGTTGATGCGGCTGTAGCCGTCCGCCATGTGTATGCCGGTTCGCTCCTGGCGCACGATGATCGTGCGGATGTCGACCCGCGCCGCCGCCTCGATGAGCGGGTTCACCGGGTAGGCGGTGATGAACTCCACGCCCTCGCGCTTGAGGATTTCCGCGATCGCGTCGTCAACCTTCATCGAAGCTGTGCTCCCCTCGCGTGCATCCTTCGGTCGTGCCGCCGTGCGCGCGACGCCTGATAGCATACGGCCACGAGCCCTACAGGCCCTTTCGCAGCGTGAACAGGAGCAGGCGCATTGAGTGAGCAGCTCGGAATCTTCGACGTCATCTACCACTGCCGCGCGATGCGCCGACTCAAGCCCGACCCCGTCCCCGAGGAGCTGCTGCTCCGGATCTGCGAGGCCGGCAACCAGGCCCCCACCGGCTCCAACATGCAGGGCGTGCGCTGGATCATCGTGCGCGACCCCGAGCAGCGCGCCCGGCTCGCCGCGCTGAACAAGCGCAGCGTCCTCAACTACGTCGACACCCGGCGCGTCGACGTGCCTCACCACGACCCGGCGAAGCGCCAGCGCATGCTCAACGCCGTGCTCTGGCAGGCCGAGCACATGGGCGAGGTGCCCGCGCTGATCCTGGCCTGCCACCAGTGGCTGGAGGCGCCTGCGGACGATGCCGCCCGAGCCGGCGCGGGCGGCTCGGTCTGGCCGGCGGTGCAGAACGCGCTGCTCGCCGCGCGCGCGCTCGACCTCGGCGCAACGGCGACCACCCTGGGACTGGTCGACAAGCCCGCCGTGCGCGAGATCCTCGGCACGCCGGACACGGTCGAGCCGTACGTGCTGATCCCCGTCGGCTACCCGATGGGCAACTTCGGCCCCGTGACGCGTCTCCCCGTCGAGGAGACCGTGCGCTACGACAGGTGGTAGCGATGAGCGAAGGAACCCTCGAGGGCAAGGCGTCGCTGATCACCGGCGCCGCCTCCGGCATCGGCCGCGCCACCGCACTGCGCTTCGCGTCCGAGGGCGCCGCCGTGGCCTGCGCCGACCTCGACGGCGACGGCGCGGAGGACACCGCCGCACGCATCGCCGAGTCCGGCGGCTCGAGCCTGGCGATCCAGCTCGACGTGACCGCCGAGCAGGAGGTGCAGGACGCGCTCGCGCGATCGGTGGCCGAGTTCGGGACGCTCGACGTGCTGTTCAACAACGCCGGAGTCGGCGGTGGCGGCAGCTGGGAAGACACGCTCGGCGTGAACCTCAGCGGCGTCTACTACGGGCTGCTGCACGGCGCGCGGCTGCTGGCCGAGCGCGGCGGCGGCTCGATCATCAACACCGCCTCGATCCTCGGCCTCGTCGCCTCCGTGCCGCGCCCGCACCGGCCGGAACCCGACGCCGAGGGCCCTCCGGCGGCCGGCGCCTACGTCGCCGCCAAGCACGGTGTGGTCGGCCTCACCCGCAGCTTCGCGGTCCGCTACGGCCCACTCGGCGTGCGCGTCAACGCGATCTGCCCCGGCTACATCGAGACCCCGATGACCGCCCCGATCCGCGAAACGCCCGAGGACATCGCGCACCTCGTCGCGTTGCACCCGATCGGCCGCCTCGGGAAGCCCGAGGAGATCGCCTCGGCGGCGGCGTTCCTCGCCAGCGACGAGTCCTCGTTCCTCACGGGCGTGGCGCTGCCGGTGGACGGCGGCTACACCGCCCGCTGAGCGGGCCGCGGCCTCGGATGTCGAGCGCCACGCGCGGCTGCCGCATAATGCCGCCGTACGGAAGGGGGCCGCGATGAGCGGCGGCGCGCTCGACGGCATCCGCGTGCTGGAGTTCTCGCAGATCATCGCGGGGCCGGTGGTCGGCATCAGCCTCTCCGACCTCGGCGCGGACGTGGTCAAGGTGGAGCAGCCGGGCGGCGAGCCGCTGCGCGCCTCCGGCTCCGTCGTCCCCGGCGAGAGCAAGGCCTTCCAGAGCTACAACCGCGGCAAGCGCGGCATCGTGCTCGACCTGCACGACCCGCGAGGGCTCCAGGCGGCCTACCGGCTGATCCCGCACATGGACGTCGTCGTCACGAACTACCGCCCCGGCGTCGTGCAGCGGCTCGGCATCGACTACGAGACGCTGCGCGAGCTGCGCGAGGACCTGATTTACCTCGAGGCAACGGGCTTTGGCACGACGGGCCCGGAAGCCCAGCAGGGCGGCAACGACGGCGTGATCCGCGCCTACTCCGGCATCTCCGGCGGCGACGGTCAGGCGGACGAGCACGGCGCGCCGATCATCATCGGCGCCACGCCGCTCGCCGACTACTCGACGGCGATCGCGGGCGCGATGGGCGTCTGCGCGGCGCTCTTCCACCGCGAGCGCACCGGCCAGGGGCAGTACATCGGCGCCTCGCTGCTGCGCTCCTCGATCTTCCTGCAGGGCTACACCGTGATGCGCGAGCCCGTGACCGACGCCAGCGTCGCCGACGTGATCCGTGCGAACATCGCGGAGGCGCGCGCCCGCGGCGCCCCCTGGACCGAGGTGGTCGCGCTGCGCAAGGACCACTTCCGGCTGCGCGCCTCCGGACGCATCTACTACGGCGCCTACAACGCCAAGGACGGCCCGCTCGTCCTCGGCGCGCTCACCCGCCAGACGCGCAACATCATGCGCAACCTGTTCGACATGCACGACGAGCGCTCCGACTCGCCGGACTTCGACGCCGCCGACCCCGACAACTGGGTGCTGGTCGAGCAATGGCAGCAGTTCATGCGCGACAAGCTCGCCGAGAAGACCGTCGAGGAGTGGATCGAGATCTTCGACGAGGCGGGCGTCCCGACCTCGCCCTTCTACCTGCCGGAGGAGGTCGCGGACATCCCCCACGCCCGCGAGACCGGGATGATCGTGGAGCTGGAGCACCCAATCACCGGCCCGCAACTGCACGCCGGCCCGCTGATCGAGATGTCGGAGACTCCGCCAACCCCCGCCCGCCCCTCGCCCGCGACGGGGGAGCACACGGCCGAGGTGCTGCTGGAGTGCGGCTTCGACACGGACGAGGTCGCCGAGCTCTTCGCGGACGGCGTCGTCGAGTAGCTCGGCCTGAGGTAGCGACTACCCGAGCAGCCGACGTTCCCTGTCAGCAGCAAACGCCAGCGACGCCCGGATGTCTTCCCGCCGCAGGTCCGGGAAGTCGGCGAGGATCTCGTCCTCGGACATCCCCGACGCGAGGTACTCGAGCACGTCGTACACGGTAATGCGCAAGCCGCGGATGCACGGCTTGCCGCCGCGCTTCCCCGGCTCGACGGTGATGATCTCCGAGTAGTCCTGCGACATGGGCTACGCCGGGTCGTCGCCCGGCAGGCGCTGCTCCTCGATGCCCGGCATCACCCACTGGCCGCGGCGCGGGGCGTACTCGTTGAAGCTCTGGCCGGGGCGGCCCGGGCCGGCGTTGAGGATCGTGATGCGCTCTTCCTCGGCGTAGTCAACCTCGCCGCCGCGGAGGCGGAACGGGCGGTCGTGGCCGGGGTAGATCAGCGCGCCGTCCCGCTCGCTCGATTGTGCGACCCGCTGCACCGAGGCGTCCGCCTGCGCGGCGTTCCAGAAGACCAGCGGGTTCTGCCCGGCCACGGCGACGCCCGCGTGGTGCACCGCGTCGCCGGTGATCAGGCAGAGGCCGTCGTCCGTCTCCACCTCGAGCCCGATGCTGCCCGGTGAGTGCCCCGGCAGCTCGATCACGCGGCAGCCCGGCATCAGCTCCGACCCCTCAGCCACCTCCTCGATCTGCATGAGGTCGAGGATCGCGCCCGTCCACGGGGGCGTCGCCCAGTCGTTGCGGTGCGGCTGATGCGCGTAGGCCACCTCCGAGGGGTGGGCGAGCAGCGGCGCGTGGTCGAACAGGTCGGCGTTCTGGACGTGGTCCCAGTGCGCGTGGCTCATCACCTGCGCGTCGATGTCGCGCGTCGTCAGACCGCGCTCGGCGAGCTGCTCCTCCAGGTAGACGCGCCGCCCGACGTGCGCCGAGTCGAAAAGGATGCGCCGCTCGCCCTCGATCAGCACGACGGCGCAGAAGCCGACCACGCCGATATCGGTGCTGAGGCCGGAGCCGTGCATCACGACGTCGATCGAGGGCATCGCGCCTCCTCGCGGCCGGGCCGCCTAGCGCTCGAACAGCTCGGGCAGGCCCTCGCGCCGCCTGCGCCACTCAAGCAGCGTGGCGACGGCGCGCGCCGCCCGCTCCAGCGACGGGAAGACGGCGACGCCGCGCTCGTAGGCGGGCTCGCCGGCGTCCTCGATGTTCGCCTCACGCAGGATCAGCGCGATCGGCACGTGGTGCTCCTGCGCGACGCGGTCGAGTTCGTCGGCGGTGAGTTCCAGCTGCCGCCGCCTCGCGTCGCGCGAGTGGTCCTGGCCGGGGTGCCAGCGCGTGCCGACGGTGGTGAAGATCAGGTCCGTCGTCGGCGAGCCGGCGATCAGGTCGAAGGCGCGGCGCGTGAGGCCGGTGTCGCTGCGGAAGTCCATCGGGTGGTCGCGCCCGAAGTTGGCGTCGACCGGGTTGCGGACGCTGGTCCCGGCGATCGGGATGAACTCGTGCAGCCTGTCCTGGACCGCGTCGGGCAGCGGCGGGACGGTCAGGCCCTCCATCGCCATCTGGTCCGAGGAGAGCACGGCGTAGCCGCCGCCCGCGCCGACCAGCGTCACGTTGCGCCCTCGGGTGTGGCGCAGCTCCGTCGTGGCCGCCACGGCGAGGTCGAGCAGGTCGTCGAGCGTGCGCACGCGCATCGCCCCCGCCTGCCGGCAGACGGCGTCGAAGACGTCGATCGAGCCGGCGAGCGACCCGGTGTGCGAGCGTGCGGCGCGCGCGCCGTCCTCGGTGATGCCGCCCTTGAGCACGATCGTCGGCTTGACCCGCGCGAGCGCCTTCAGCGCCTCGAAGAAGGCCCGGCCATCGCGCGGCCCCTCGATGTAGGCGACGACCAGCTCTGTCTCCGGATCGTGCAGCGCGTAGTCGAAGAAGTCGTGGGATTTGAGGTCGGCGGCGTTGCCGTAGGAGACGCCCTTGGAGAAGCGCAGCCCGCGCGCGCCCAGCCCGTTGATGATCCCCGTCGCGTTCGCCCCCGACTGCGACAGCAAGAAGACATTGCCATGCTCCTTGGGCGACTCGGAGTTGAAAGCGAGGCCGGGGCCGGGGGCGTACAGGCCCATGCAGTTGGGGCCGATCAGCCGCATCCCGGCGGCACGCGCGCGCCCGACGAGCTCTCGCTCCTGGCGTGCGAGGTCCTCGTCGCCGGTCTCGGAGAGCCCGGCCGTAAAGAAGTGCAGCGAGCGCACGCCGCGCCGGATGCAGTCCTCGACGAGTTGCGGGACGCCCTCGGCGGGGATCTGCGAGATGACGTGGTCGAGCGGGTCCGGAATCTCGAGGACGGAGGGGTAGCAGGGCACGCCGCGGACCTCGGACATCTTGGGGTTGACGGCGTAGAGCGCGTGATCGCGGTCGTAGCCCAGCTCAAGCAGCGCGTTGAGGAAGTTGCCGCCCATTCGCCCGTCCGGGCCGGGCTGCGTGGACACCCCGACGACGGCGACGCCGCGGGGGCGGAAGATCACATCGAGGGGATGCCCGTCCGGGCTGGCGCCATCGTGCGCGTCCGAGTCGCTCACGGGAATCTCCTGCTCCGTTCCGAAGTTGTGGCGGTATCCGGCGACCTCGCCGCGCCGATTCTAGGGCGGCTCGCGCTCAGGCACGAGGCGGCTGCGCGTCCGGCGTGGCACGATGCGCCGATGCCGCGCCTCTTCTACGGCTGGTACATCGCGATCGCCGGGTCGGCGAACAACTTCCTGGTGCTCGGCTTCGTCATGATCGGCGCGAGCATCTTCATCGAGCCGATCCGCGACGAGCTCGGGTGGAGCGTCTCGGCGATCGCCTTCGGGTTCTCGCTGCGCAGCTTCGAGCAGGGCCTGCTGGCGCCGCTCACCGGCATGGTGATCGACGTCGTCGGGGCGCGGCGCATGGCGTTCGCGGGGGCGATCTTCATCTCGGCGGGCCTGCTTGTCTTCGCCCAGTCGCAGGAGCTCTGGCACTACTACCTCGCGAGCCTCGTGATGTCGTTCGGCCTCAGCATCGGCTCCGGCGCCGCCTTCCCCGCCGCGATCATGAAGTGGTTCGAAGCCAAGCGCGGCCGGGCCACGGGGGTGATGAACGCCGGGAACGCGGCGGCCTGGTTCGCCGCCCCGGTGCTGGCGCTGCTCGTCGAGTCGATCGGCTGGCGCTCGACCGTCACGCTCGGCGCGATCGCGATCTTCATCGCGGGCATGATCAGCGCCTACGTCGTGCGCGATCGTCCCGAGGATCTCGGGATGACGGTCGACGGCGAGACGGCGCGGCGATCCCGGTCCAGCCTCGCCATCTCCGAGGGCGGACTGAGCGGGACCGAGGCGCTGCGCACGCCCGCGCTCTACCTGCTGGCGGTCGCCTCGGCGCTCGGCGTGGCGGTGCTCATCACCTGGACGGTCTTCCTGGTGCCGCACCTCCAGGCGACGGGCTTTTCGCTTCGCGCGGCCGCGCTGATCACCGGCGCCTACGGTGCGTGTCAACTGGTGCTGCGAGTCTCTGCGGGCTGGGTCGGCGACCGCTTTGGACGCCGCCGCGTCTTCACGCTCTCGTTTGCCGCCATGGGGATCGGGTTCCTCGCCTTCGCGAACGTGAGCCCGGACCGCCTCTGGCTGTTGCCGGTCTACTACCTCTCGTTCGGCTTCGGCCACGCTGCCTGGCTGGTGCTGCAGATGGCGGTGATCGCCGACTACTTCGGGACGCGCCGCTTCGCGACGGTGCGAGGCCTGGTCTCGATGCTCCAGATGCCCGTCAACGTCGCGGCCCCGCTGCTCGCGGGCTGGTCGTTCGACGTGACGGGGAGCTACCACACGGTGTTCACGGTCTTCGCGTTCGGCACGTTCGTGGGCATGATCGCGGTCATGCTGATCCGCCGCCCCGCCTGGGCGGACCTCCCAGCCGCACGAGGCGGCCCGTCGGGCGAGAGTCGGCCCGACCCGGGTTAGTCGAGCGAAGGTCAGTCCGCTAGTCCAGCGGGTCCGGCCCCAGGTCGTAGTCGACGAGCAGGTCGGCGAGCCGCCGCCGGTGGTAGCGAGGGCTCCCCAGCTGGTGGTAGAGCGATCGCGAGAGCGTTGTGTAGAGCGTCAGCCCGTACTCATGCATCACGCCGACTCCAGCATGGACCTCGTGCGAGTAGTTCACAGCGTGCACGAAGCCCTCGCTCGTCACCGCCTTCGCGAGATGCGAGGCGACCTCGATGCCCGGCTTGCCGGAATCGTGCCGCCACAACGCCTCGTAGGTGGTCCAGCGCGAGGCGTCGACGTGGTTGACGAGCTGGATGATGTGGTTCTGGACGTGCTGGAAGCGCCCGATCGGCTGCCCGAACTGGTGGCGCTCGCGGCTGTAGTCGACCGCCAGCTCGAACGCCGCCTGACCGCCGCCCACCTGGTACGCGGAGAGCACCGGCGCCGCTTTCGTCAGCGCCCGGTCGAGCGCCGCGTCCACCGCGCCGCCGTCCCCGAGCGCCGCCGAGGCGGGCACGCGCACGCCCTCGAAGCGCACGACGCACTCCGAGCCGGTGAAGCCCTGCAGCCGGCGCACGGAGACGCCGGGCGCCGAGGCATCGACGACGAGCAGCGTCAGCGCGCCGTCGCCGGTGCGCACAGCGGTGATGAAGTGGGTCGCGCCGATCGCGTCGTGCACGAACAGCTTGACTCCGTCCAGCACGTAGTCGCCGTTGCTCGTGGCGGCGCGCATGTGCACGCCCTCGGGCCCCCAGCTATAGCCGGGCTCGGTGAGCGCGAGCACGGCGATCGCCTGGCCGCTCGCGATGCGCGGCAGCAGCTCGGCGCGCTGCTCCTCGCTGCCCGCCTCCTCGACGACCAGCGCGGAGACGACGCCCGAGGAGATGAACGGTCCGGGCAGCGCCGCGTAGCCGAACGCCTCGAAGAGCACGGCGGCGTCCGTCAGGCCGAGGCCCGCGCCGCCGTAGCGCTCGGGGATCGCCGCGCCCAGCCAGCCGAGCTCGGCGACGCGCGCGTAGTGCTCGGGCGAGTAGCCGAGCTCGCTGTCGGCCAGCTCGACGACCGACGCGAGCGGGGCCTCGCGGGCGACGAAGTCCTCGACGCCCTGCTTGAGGAGTTGCTGCTCTTCGCTGAGTGAGAGGTCCACGCCGGGCCGCCTATTCGACCGTGCGGCCGGCGCGTTCGCGCTCGCCGCGCCCAATGCCGATGCGGCGGGCCATGATCACCTTCTGGATGTCCGCCGTCCCGCCCGGATGCAGCGCGACGATCGCGTTGCGCAGGTAGGAGTCGAAGCGCCCGCCCGTCGGGTCGAACTCGGCGTCGTTGAGCAGCGCGTACGGCCCGAGCAGCTCGAGCATGATCTGCGAGGCGCGCAGGTTGCTCATCTTGCGGTAGTACGAGGCCTGCGGGCCCTCGTAGCTCATGTCCTGGTGAGTGCGATTCATCCAGAAGTTGCGCAGCTCGAAGAGCCGCTGCACCTCGGTCTCCATGAACAGGTCGGCGAGCAGCCCGCGCGTCTCCTCGTCCTCGAGCGGGTTGGCGCCGTTCGCCGGGAGCGTGCGCAGGCGGTCGCGCGTGCGCTCGAACCAGACGTTGCGCGCGATCCGCCCGCCCGAGCCGTGCTCCAGCTCGAGGTGCGTGCTCGCCACCTTCCAGCCGTTGTTCTCGCCGCCCACGAGGTTCTCCGCGGGCACGCGCACGTTGTCGAAGTAGATCGTGTTCTTGTAGCCGCGGCCGATGCCCTCGCGGCCGTCGCTGAGCAGGTACATGCGCTCGACGGTGATGCCCGACAGGTCCGAGGGGATCAGGAACCAGCTCACGTTCTGGTGGCGCGCCCCCTCGCGGTCCGTGCGGCAGATCGTCCAGAACGAGTCGGCCCCGTGCGAGCCGCCGATGAACACCTTGGTGCCGTTGATGACGTACTCGTCGCCGTCGCGCACGGCGTCCGTCTGGGTCGAGGCGAGGTCGGAGCCGGCCTCGGGGCCGGTCAGTAGCTGCCAGGTGACGGTCTCGCCGCGGAAGATCGGGGGTAGCAGGCGGAGCTTCTGCTCCTCGCTGCCCCAGACGAGGATGCTGGCGCCGCCGAGGCTGCCGCCGCTGTCGTAGTAGGGCGGGCTCGTGAGGTCGTGGCGGTCCATCTCCTCGGCGAGCACGATCGCGTGGTCGACGGAGAGGCCGCCGCCGCCGTACTCGACGGGAGCGGTCGGGCGCAGCCAGCCGCGCGCGCCGAGGTCGCGACCGAGCTGGCGGTACTTCTCGTAGTTCTCGTCGGAGTCCTGGTCGCCCTCGACCTGCGGGACGTGATCGTCGAGCCAGGCGCGCACCTCGGCGCGGAAGGCGCGTTGCTCGGGCGTATAGGCGGGCTCGAAGTCCACGGGCGCCTCCTCGCTGCGCCGCGAGCGTAGGCACGGGGCCGGTGGCGGTCAACGCGAGGGGTGCGGGTCAGGCGATGGTGGCGATGACAGCGACCGCGGCGGCGGCCATGGCGCCGCCAGCCGCGACGATCGCCACCCCGAGGATCCAGAGCGCCCGATGCAGGTCCGACCGGAACTCCTGCAACGTCAATCGAAGCTCCGCGCGAAGGTCATCGAGTTCTAGCCGGAGGATGTCGCGCGGGACGAACGGGCTCGCGGATTCGCTCGTTCGCGGCTCGTGGCTCACCCGATGAGGGCCGCAACAACAGCGGCGGTCGCCGCGAGGCCGCTGATGGCCGCGACAATGCCCGCTCCCTGGATCCAGAGCGCCCGATACAGCTCTGCGCGAAGGATGTCGCGAGTGACGAGGGGGCTCGTGGCTTCTTCCACGACCTCCACGATACCCTCGGCCGCCGCTTCGTCGATACCCGTGCCGCGCAGCTTGCGGACGGCGTCGTGCGTGTCGAACATGGGAGCCGCCACCGCGAACCGTCGCTTCCCCGTGCCATATCGGGCCTGTCGAGGCTCATCGTAACATGAACATGTCGGCAGGTAACAACCACTGGGTGTTCTCCCCGGACCGGGTGGTACGGTAACAGCGATGCCAGAACCCACACCCGACGAGGCACGCCGCACGCTGCGCCCGACCGAGGCGGAAGCCCTCGCGGCCTGGCGCGCGCTGCAGCGCGCCGCCAACGAGCAGTCAGAGCGGATGCGCGAGCAGGCCCCGCCCGACGATGAGTGGGGCGCGATGGCCGACATCTTTGCGCCCGGCCCGGACGCCTACCCCGCGCCCGAGCTGCCGCTGCTGGAGGCGCTCGCGAGACCCGAGGACCACTGGCTCGAGGTCGGCGCGGGAGCAGGCCGCCTCGCGATCCCGCTCGCCCGCGGCGTCAGCCGCATGACCGTGGTCGACCGCTCGCCCGGCATGACGGCGCGGCTGCGCGAGGAGGCAGCCGCCTCCGGCCTCGACAACGTCGCGGTCTTGCCGGCGATGGGCTGGCCGCCGCCGGGCGCGCCCGGCGAGGCCGCGCCGCTCGTCGATGTGGCGCTTTCGGCGAGCGTGCTGTTCTTCGTCGAGGAGGTCGGCGCCTTCCTCGATGCGCTCGAGGCCCATGCGCGGCGGCTCTGCGTGATCGTGCTGATGGACCACATGCCGGGCACGCCACTGGAGCCGCTCTGGTCCGCCCTCCACGACGAGCCGCTCATCGAGCTGCCTGCGCTGCGCGCGTTCCTCGCGATCCTCGGTGCGCGGGGGCGAGCCTTCGACCTGACGACGACCCCGCCGCCGCCTCCGCCTCCCATGCCGCTCGACGAGGTGATCGATTCGTTCCGGCATCGCTACTTCGTCGCCCGCGGCTCGGCGCGCGAGCAGCGCATGCGCGAGTTGCTCGCGGAGCGCTACGCGGACGACGAGGGGCTGGTGGCGCTGCCGCTGCCGTTCACCCAGACGGCGGTTGTGAGCTGGGAACCGCCCGCGTCCTGAGTCAGCGGCGCTGCGGCGCTATGCCGCTCGCCGCCGATGCGTCACGATGCGCGCGTGACACAGACACGCGAGCGCGCCGCGACGCCGCCAACACCCATTCCCCTCGACGAGGCAGTCGCCGGAGGCAGGCGGCGCTTTCGCACGCTCGACTCGTTCCGGATCATCAGCTTCCGCTGGTTCTTCACCTCGATGTTCGCGGGCTTCGCGGCGATGGGTGTGCAGATGTTCGCGGCCGGCTGGCTGACGTTCGAGCTCACCGGATCGTTCGCGGCGCTCGGCCTGCTCCACCTCGCTGCGGGGATCACCGGCCTGCTGACCGCGCTGCCGGGCGGCGTCCTCGCGGACAAGGTCAAGCATCGCAAGCGTTTCATCCAGATCGGGCAGGCCGGCGGGGCAATTGGCTCGCTCGCGATGGGCTTGCTCGTCGCGAGCGGCAACGTGCAGTTCTGGCAGATCGCGGTCGGCGCCTCGCTGATCGCCGGGTCGCATACGCTCACGATGCCGGCGCGGCAGGCGCTCACGCCATCCGTTGTCGGCATGAAGCACCTGACGAACGCGATGGCGCTCTACACCACCGGGCAAAACGGCGCGTTCCTGCTCATGCCCGCGCTCGCCGGCTGGATGATCGGCGCGCTCGGCCCCGAGGGCAGCATCGCGGGCACGCAGTACCTCTACTACCTGATGGCCGCGCTCTACGTCGCGGCGCTCGTGCTGCTGCTGCCGGTCGAGATCGGCCCGCGAGCGGCCGCGGCGCCATCGCGCGCACTCGGGCAGCTCGCCGATGGGTTGCGCTACGTCGCGCGCGACCCGGTGATGCGCCCGCTGCTGATCTACAACGGCGCCGTCGCGCTCTTCTGGATGACCTACATGACGCTGCTGCCCGGCTACGCCAAGGAGGTGCTTGGCGTCGGTGCGGGCGCCCTCGGGCTGCTGCTCAGCATGGGCGGCCTGGGCGCGGTGGGGGGCTCGCTGGTCGTCGCCTCGATCCCCGGAGGTCAGCGCGGGCGCGTCTGGATGCTGAGCGTCGCGCTGATCGGGATCGCGATGCTCGTCTTCTCCTTAAACACGGTCTTCTGGATCGCCCTCGTCTGCGCCGTCGGGATCGGCATCGGGCAGGCCGGCTACCTCTCGCTCGGGAGCGTGTTGCTGCAGGCCTACACGGACGAGGACTACCGGGGCCGCGCACTGAGCGTGTACATGATGCAGTACGGGCTGATGTCGCTCGGCACGCTGCTCGTGAGCCTCGTCGCGAACGCGATCGGTCCGCAGATCGCCGTCGGCCTCGCCTCACTCGCGCTGCTCGCGATCACCGCCGCCCAGTTCATCGCACGCACGCCGATCAGCCGCCTGCGCTGACGGCGGGGAGGAGCGCGCCATGCCCCCACCCGACGCCCTCGAGGTCCCCGACCCGCAGCCCTTCGAGCTCACGATCGCCGAAGCCGCAGCGGCGCTGCGCGACGGCTCCCTGACGGCGGCCGCGCTGACCGAGTCCGTCCTCGCCCGCATCGAGGAGACCGAGCCCGCGCTCAACGCCTACCTGCTCGTGACGGCGGACCTCGCGCGGAGGCAGGCCGAGCGCGCCGACGAGGAGCTGGCGAGCGGCCTCGATCGGGGGCCGCTCCACGGCATCCCGTTCGCGCTCAAGGATCTGTTCGACACCGCCGGGATCGCGACGACGGCCGGTTCCGGCTTCCTGCGCGACCGCGTCCCGGAGGAGGACGCGTTCGTCGTCGCGAGGCTGCACGAGGCGGGCATCGTCCTCACGGGCAAGCTCGGCATGCACGAGTTCGCCTTCGGCACCACCAGCGACAACGCCCACTTCGGGACGATCCGCAACCCCTGGAACACCGACTACACGCCTGGCGGCAGCAGCGGCGGGAGCGGCGCGGCAGCAGCGGCCGGGTCCGCCCTCGGCACGCTCGGCAGCGACACCGGCGGCTCGATCCGCATGCCCGCCGCGATCTGCGGCGTCGCCGGCCTGAAGCCGACGCGCGGCCTCGTAAGCCGCAGCGGCGTGGTCCCGCTTTCGACCACGCTCGACCACGCCGGTCCGCTTACGAAGAGCGTCGAGGACTCCGCGCTGATCCTCAACGCCATCGCCGGGTACGACCCCGCAGACCCGCAGTCCGTGGAGCGCCCGCCCGAGGACTTCACCCGCGAGCTGGGCCGGGACCTCGCCGGGCTGCGCCTCGGCGTGCCGCGCAACCCGCTCTGGGCCGACTGCGATGACGAGGTCGCCGAGGCCTGCGAGGCTGCCCTCGAGGAGCTGCGCGCGCTCGGCGCCGAGGCGGTCGAGGTGGAGTTCCCGCTGCTGGCCGCGACCGGGCGGCTGCTGATCAGCCAGGTCGAAGGCGCTGCCTTCCACGAGCAATGGCTGCGCGAGCATCCCGAGCGCTACAGCGACGAGATCCGCGGCAAGGTCGAGCCCGGACTGACCCGCCCGGCCATCGAGTACCTGCGCGACCTGGAGAAGCGCAGGGCGATCGAACTCGAGGTGCTCGCCGTCCTCGAAGGCGTCGACCTGCTGGTCTCGCCGACAATCCCGCTGAAGGTGCCGGCCGTCGCGGTCGGCGACCCGGGCTCACGCCTCGCGAGCTACACGCGTGCGTACAACATCAGCGGCCTGCCGGCGATCAGCGTGCCCTGCGGCCTCGACAGCGACGGCTTGCCGATCGGGCTGATGATCGCCGGCCGCCCCTTCGCCGAAGCGACCGTCTGCCGCGCCGCCCACGCCTGCGAGCAGGCGCTGGGCTGGCCGCGCCGCCCGCCGCTGTAGCGCGGCATCGAGTAGGCTGGCGCGATGCTGACGGAGCTGCGTCGATTCGCTCCGGTAGTGCTGCTGGCCGCGCTCCTGCTCAGCCTCGCCGCCGCCTGTGACGACGACGGACCACCGACTGCGGACGAGCCGCTGAGGATCGGCCTGCTGATCGACGCCAACGAGCGATCCATCCCGCGCCGGCAGAGCTTCGAGCTCGCCATCACGCACCTCAACGAGGGCGGCGGCGTGCTCGGCCACCCCGTCGAGGCGGTGATCGGCGAGGTCGAGCACCAGCCGGACCTGGTGCTCGCAGCCGCGCTGCGCCTGGTCGAGAAGGAGGGCGTGCACGCGATCGTCGGTCCCAGCTCGAGCGCCGCCTCGCTGCCCGTCGCGGAGCAGGTCGGCGCGGCGCTGGGCATCCCGATCATCAGCCCCTCGGCGAGTTCGCCGCTGCTGACGACGACGCCCGACGGCGACTTCTTCTTCCGCACGGCGCCCTCCGATCTGAAGCAGGGGCCGGTGCTGGCGCGGCTCACGGAGGCGCGCGGCTTCGCGAACGTCGGCGTGATCCACCGCGACGACGCCTGGGGGCGCGGCCTCGCCGAGGCGTTCGCCGCCGCCTGGGAGGGACCGCTCGAGGTCGTCGAGATCGACCACGAGGGCACGACGTTCGTCGACGCGCTGCGCCGCTCGGCGAGCGGCGGCGCCGAGGCGCTGGTCGTGCTCACCTTCGCCGAGGAGGCCATGATCCTGCTGCGCGAGGCGGTCGCCGAGGGAATCTACGATCGCTTCATGTTCGGGGACGGGGCGCGCAGCGTGCTGCTGATCGAGGAGCTCGGCCCCGCGGTCCTCGGCGACATGTACGGGACGGCGGGCGCCGGTGTTCCGGAGAGCGCCTCCGCGGCGGCCTGGGAAGCGGCCTGGCGGGCCGCGCACGGCGCGCTGCCGCAGAGCGCCTACGTCAAGGAGAGCTACGACGCG
This sequence comes from Dehalococcoidia bacterium, assembly GCA_965207415.1. Taxonomy (GTDB): domain Bacteria; phylum Chloroflexota; class Dehalococcoidia; order UBA2979; family UBA2979; genus VXMT01. Next base: position 300,134 of record CBDBMD010000003.1, on the reverse strand, counting down.
GCGATCGCGATCGGGCTGGCCGCGCAGGCTGCGGCCAGCCTCGACGGCGCGGCGATCCGCGACCAGTTGCGCGCCATCGGCAGCGCCCCCGGCACGCAGACGCCGGCCGGCCCCGAGGGCGTCGCAGACGCGCTGCGCCTCCTCCGCGAGGGCGAGGCGATCGACTACGAGGGAGCCGCCGTCCCGCTCGACTGGGACGAGCACGGCGACCTCGCCCGCGGCCATATCGGCGTCTGGCGCTACACCGCCGACGGGCGTATCGAGGACCTCTCGGCGGAGCCGTTCGAGTAGCAGCGCGAGCCGCGCTCAGGCCGGCAGCGACTCCCCGGCGAGGATCGCGCGCGCCTCGGCAACCATGTCCTCGACCACCTCGGCGGCCGGGCGGATCTCGTCGATCAGGCCGACGCCCTGCCCCGCGGCGATGTTCATGAACTCGTCGACGTGGTGGTCGTCGACCGCCTGCATGAGCTTCGCCATCAGCATCGGCTGGAGCGGCATGCCGAGCGGCTCGGGGGCGTCGGGCTGCTCCCAGGCATCGATCATCTTCGAGCGCAGCCGCGCGGCCGGCTTGCCGGTCAGTGCGCGGCTCTTGGTCGAGTCCTCGGTCGCGGCGTTGACTAGCTTCTGCTTGAGGTAGGAGTCGATGTGCGACTCCGTGGTCGCCTGCCAGATCGTGCCGCTCCAGACGCCCACCGCGCCGAGGGCGAGCGCAGCGACGAGGTGCTCGCCGCGCGTCACGCCTCCCGCGGCGAGGACCGGCGTGTCGTACTCCTGCGCCATCCTCGCCACTGCGGGGACGAGCGAGAAGGTGCCGATCCGCCCGGAGTGGGCGCCCGAGTCACCGCCCTGCGCGATGATCAGATCGACGCCCGCCTCGAACTCGCGGCGCGCCTGCCGGGTCATGCCGATCAGCCCCCAGACCTTCGTCCCCGCCGCGTGCGCGCGATCGAGGATCACGGCGGGGTTGCCGAGGCCCGAGGCGAAGATCGGCACGCGCTCCTCGAGCGTGACGTCGATGTGGTCGCGGGCGCGCTGCAGCAGGTCCGCGCCGACCGAGGGCTGCCACGGCGGCGGTGTGCTCGGGTCCGGGATCTCGTTGTCGAGCTGCAGCCGCTCGACGAAGTCGCGGTGCTCCTGCGGGATCATCGCCTCGAGGTCCTCGACGTTGCCTTCCTGGAACGTCGCGGGCAGCAGCGTGTCGATGCCGAACGGCTTGTCGCCGACGTGGTCGCGGATCCAGCGCACGTCGCGCCGGAACTCGTCCTTCTTGAGCTGGGTGGTGCCGAGGACGCCGATGCCGCCGGCGTTCGTCACCGCGGCGACGACCTCCTTTGTGTGGCAGAAGGCGACGATCGGGTACTCGCAGCCGTACTCCTCGCAGAGCCGCGTGCGCAGCGCGTCCTTGTTCATCGCCCACATCCGATCACTTCACGCTGGGTGCGTCGTGCGCCGCAGGATACGGCGCGGCGCCGAGGGCGTACCAGTGGCCGGATGGTGCGCCGCAGGAGCCGCGCTCAGTCCTCGAACTCGAACAGCACGGGCGCGTGGTCGGAGGGCTTGGGGCCCTTGCGGAAGTCGCGGTCGATGCCCGCCGCTCGCAGCCGGCCCGCGAGGTCCGGGCTGACCAGCGCGAGATCGATGCGCATGCCCATGCCACGGTGGAAGTGCCCCTGCCGGTAGTCCCACCAGGTGTGCTGCACCGTCTCCGGCTCGACGACGCGAAAGGCGTCCGCCAGCCCTGCCCCGAGCAGTGCGCCGAGACGCTCCCGCTCCGGCGCGCTGGTGTGTGTCGCGCCCTCGAAGGCCGCGGGGTCCCAGACATCGACGTCCGCCGGTGCGATGTTGTAGTCGCCGGCGATCACGAGCGGCTGGCCCGCGAGCTGCGCCGCGCGCTCCGCCATCGCGTCGAGGAAGGCGAGCTTCGCCTCGTACATCGGATCGTCCAGGGCGCGGCCGTTGACGACGTAGACGCTGACCGCGCGCAGCCCGGCGACGGTCGCCTCGATCCAGCGCGCGTCCTCCGGGAGCGGGCTGCCTGGCAGCCCAGGCGCGACATCCTCGATCGCGTGATCCTCGCGGGCGAGGATCGCGACGCCGGCCCAGCGCCCGCCGGACTCGTCGGCGGCGTGGTAGCCGGCCTCGCGCAGCGCGCCCGCGGGGAAGTCCCCGGCAGCGGTCTTGGTCTCCTGCAGGCAGACGACGTCCGGCTCGTGGACGTGGAGGAATTCGAGCAGCCGCGGCATGCGCGCGCGCACCGAGTTGACGTTCCAGGTCGCGAGCTTCACGGCGTCTCCGCTGCCGGCTCACGCTCATCGAGCGTTTCGAAGGCCGCGCCGGGTGGCGGCCAGTAGCGCCAGCGTACGCGGCCGAGCAAGGCCTCCGGCGGAAACGCGCCGAGCGTGCGGCTGTCCGTGCTCCTGCGGGAGTTGTCGCCGAGCAACCAGAGGTCGCCGGCGGGCTCACGCGCCCGGATCCGCTTGACCAGCGCGCGCTCCGGTTGCCGGGGGTCGCGCGCGAGCACGATCTCGCCCTCGCGCGGTTCGTGATGCGCCCAGGCCCGCCCGTCGACGATCACCCAGTCGCCCGGGCGGAGCGTGGGCAGCATGCTCTCGCCCGCGATCTCGTAGCGGGTGAAGCGTCCCGCGAGGCGCAGCACGAACCAGGCGAGCGCGCCCGCCGCCGCACAGCACGCGAGGGCGAACGCGAGGTCGCCGCGGCGCGGCCCTCCGGCCGCCCGGTTGGTGGCCGTCTCGCTAGACGGCCAGGTAGAACGGGACGTCGTCGCGGCCCTTGGTGGCCCAGAAGACGTTGTGGATCTCCTCGATGGTCGCGAGCAGCTCCTCGCCGGCCTCGACGCTCAGCTCCGTCTTGTTGCGGGAACAGAGCTTGGCAGCGTTCCAGAAGGTCTGCCAGAGGTCCGGGTGGTTGGCGGTGCGCTCCGGGTTGAAGTAGTCCGTCCAGAGGATGTTGAGCTCGCGCTTGGCCAGATCCGCCTGCTCTTCCTTGATCGCGGTGAAGCGCGAGCGCGTGTTGTTCGTCGCCGCGTCGTCGGCGTCGCCGAGGGCGACGATCTTCTGCGCCATCGAGAGGACCGCCTCGGCGGCGATGCGCGCCGACGCGGGGTCGTAGATGCCGCAAGGGCCATCGCAGTGGGCCTCGGCGAGGCGGCGAGGGCGCAACAGGGTGGAGAGGAGGTGCACGTGGGGCTCCCTTCGCGGGCGCACCGCGCGTGCGCCCAACAGCTTCCGTACGGGCGGCCGAGGCGGCATCCGCCGTCGCAGACCGGCGCCGCCTATTGTCGGCACCCTCGCGAATAACGCAAGCGCACCCCCTCGCGAGGCCCGAACGGCGGTGATGTGCTAGAGTCCGCGCGGGAACGTAACGCCTAGTTGCTTCGAGGAGTCAGCGGTGGACCTGCAGTACGTCAACATCGAAAAGCTCGGCCACATCTATCACATCCGCCTCAACCGGCCGGAGCGCCTGAACGCGATCGGCGCGCAGATCCGCCACGACCTCAGCCAGGCCTGGTACGAGTTCGAGAACGACCCGGAGATGCGCATCGCCGTCGTCAGCGGCGAGGGCCGCATCTTCTCCGCCGGCCGCGACATCCGCGAGCAGGCCGGCGGCCGCCCCGAGATCAGCAACCCGGACGCTCCCGTCGCCAAGATGGGCTTCTACGGCGTCCCCGAGACCGACAAGCCGATCATCACCGCCGTCCAGGGCGGCGCCTGGGGTGCGGGCTTCTACATCGTCTGCGGCTCCGACATCTGCGTCGCCGCCGAGGGCTCGCGCTTCGCGATGTCGGAGATTCCGACGGGCATCATCGGGCCGGCGCTGTTCGTGATCCTGCAGAACCTCTACTGGCTGCCCGGCTCCGAGATCGTGATCCGCGGCCACCAGTTCGACGCGCAGCGCGCCTACGAGCTGGGCATCATCAACCACGTCGTGCCGGAGTCCGAGCTGATGTCGACGGCGATGGACATCGCCGAGGAGATCGCGGCGCTGCCCCCGGTGCACGTCCAGGTCACCAAGCAGCAGCTGATGATGGCGCGCCCGCGCCCGAACACCTACCAGTCGAACATCGCGTTCCCCGCGGCGCTCGACGGGCTGATGTCGCTCGAGGACACGCGCGAGGCCGCCGTCGCCTTCGCCGAGAAGCGCAAGCCGGTCTTCAAGGGCCGCTAGCAACCAGCCGCGCGAGACGCCAACACGGGGGGCTGCCGACGAGGCAGCCCCCTTGCTATACACGGCCCTCCTCGCGCCGTTTGACACTCACGGTGTTCGTACCGATGCTGGCCTGCGGCACACGGCTCGCTGGCGCGGTTGTACCCATCCCATCGAGGGCGCGCGGCGGCGATGGTAAGACAGCGAAGAGGAGCAGCGCGTGAAGGTCGATATCTTCTCCGAGATGCAGCAACCGAAGGAGCTCTGGGGCCCCGACGTCGAGAACCACGAGCACCGGCTGTTCGAGGAGACCCTCGCGCAGGCGAAGCTCGCCGACGAGATGGGCTACGGGATCTGGTGGGAGGTGGAGCACCACACCGCCGTCGAGTTCAGCTACAGCTCGGCGCCGGAGATCATGCTCACCAACATCGCCGCCAACACGGAGAACCTGCGCGTCGGCCACTCCGCCGTGCTTTCCCCCTTCCGCTTCAACCACCCGATCCGGGTCGCGGAGCGCGCCGCCTTCCTGGACCACGTCAGCAACGGCCGCTTCGAACTCGGCCTCGCCCGATCCACTATCCCTGAGTGGCGCACGTTCAACATCGACCCCGACGAGACTCGCGACCAGATGCAGCAAGCCTTCGAGATGATCCCGAAGATGTGGACCACCGACGACTTCTCCTGGAAGAGCGACTTCTACGAGATCAACAACGCCTCGATCATCCCGAAGCCCTACCAGAAGCCGCACCCGCGCCTCTGGCAGGCCTGCTCCAGCCCGACCTCGTTCGAGCAGGCGGGCCGCAACGGCGTCGGCGCCCTCGGCGTCACGCTCTGGGCCTCGCTCGACCAGGTCGCCGAGTGGATCGGCCTCTACCGCGAGGCGATCAAGAACTGCGACCCGGTCGGCGAGGAGGTCAACGACCAGGTCGCCTTCTTCACCTTCGTGCACGCCGCCGAGAGCGAGCAGCAGGCGATGGAGAATGGCGCAGCCGACGCGGCCGCCTGGTACACCAACGGCGCCTTCACCTTCTTCGAGGCGAAGGAGTCCTTCGTGCTCACCGCGAGGGAGCTGGAGGCGGCGGCGGCCGACCCGGCAGGCGGCGGCCTCACCGGCCAGTTCCTGCGCGAGCACGCCGACGACGCGGTGACCGAGGCGCAGCTGATCGTCGCCAAGGTCATGGAGGGTGAGGAAGTCACCCCCGAGGAGGTCTGGGAGGTGCTCTCCAAGCAGCACTCCCTGATCGTCGGCAGCCAGGACCAGGTCCGCGAGGGGATGAAGGTCTACCAGGATGCCGGTATCGACCGCCTGATGTCCTTCCACCAGGTCGGCGCGATCCCGCACGACGCGATCATGAAGAGCATCCGCCTCACCGGCGAGCTCATCCCCGAGTTCGACGCGGACGCCCGCTAGCCACCTCGCAGACTCGCAATGAAGGCCGCCCGCTGGGCGGCCTTCTTGCTGTCCGCGGTCCGCGGCCGGGCGGCCCGGCCACCTCGCGGCGCGCTAGGTCAGCGCGTCGAGGAACGGCGTGACCGCGGCGAGGAAGCCGGGCGTGTTCTGTGAGTGGACGTTATGTCCGCAGTCCGGGACGGTCCGCAACTGCCCCTGCGGCATTGCCGCGGCGAACTCCTCGGCGCCCTGCTCGGTGAGCACGTTCGAGTCGCCGCCGCGGATGACGAGCGCCGGCAGGTCGAAGTCACGCACCACGTCGATCCCGATGCTCAGCGGGACCCCGTCGCGCTCGCGCGCGCGGCGGAAGCTCGGGTCGTGCAGGATGCGGTCCGACTTCGTGATGTACCTGCCGTCGGCGCGCTGGATCAGGTTGTAGCGGACCGTGCGCGTGATGTGCTCACGCGTGCGGTACGGGTCGTACTCCACGACCCGCTCGATGAATGCATCGAGGTCGTCGAACTCGATGTTGCGCTGGATGAAGTTGCGGATCGCCTCGGTACCCGGGCCGCTGATCACCGGGCCGACGTCGACGAAGACGGCGGCGCGGGCGATGCCCGGGCGGCGCTTGAGCATCTCCATCGTCACGCGCCCCCCCATCGAGTGGCCCATCATCATCGGCTGATCGAGGCCCTGCTGCGCGATGAAGGCGATCGCGTCCTCGGCCATCTCGCCGATGCCGTAGGCGGCGTCGCGCGCCCACTCGCTGTCGCCGTGCCCGCGCTGGTCGAGCGCCAGCACGCGATAGCGGTCCGCGAGGTGGAGGCTGACGAGGTCCCAGGAGTGCGCCGACTGGTTGCCGCCGTGCAGCAGCAGCAGCGGCGGCGCGGCCGGGTCGCCCCACTCCAGGAAGTGGAAGCGCTGCCGCTGCACCACGGTGTTGCGCGAGACGTAGCGCACGCCCGGGTGATGCGGGATGCCGAGGTCGCTCGCGCTTTGCAGCAGACTCCGGAACTCCTCGGCGTCCGTCATGTCGAGGACGTCGAGGTCCGGCGAGAACTCGTTCAGGTACATCGCAACTCCCGCCGGTCGGCTTCCGCTGGCGTTCGCTCGTTGCGGCCGCGACCGGCGGCCGGGCGGCTACTCCCCCGGGTGGTTACCCCTCCGGATTGAGTTCCGCGAGGATTGCGTCCGGCGTGGCGGGCAGCTTGCGCATGCGCACGCCGATCGCGTCCTCGATCGCGTTGGCGACCGCCGCCAGCGGCGGCACGATCGGCACCTCGCCGACGCCGCGCACGCCGTAGGGGTGACCCGGGTTGGGCACCTCGACAAGCACTGTCTCGATCATCGGCAGGTCGAGCGCGGTCGGCATGCGGTAGTCGAGCAGGCTCGAGTTGCGCATGCGGCCGGTCTCGTCGAAGTCGTAGCCCTCGCTGAGCGCCATACCGACGCCCTGCTGCACGCCGCCCTGGATCTGCCCCTCGACGTACGAGGGGTGGACGGCCGTGCCGACGTCCTGCACGGCGGTGTAGCGCAGGACGTCGACCTTGCCCGTGTCGGGGTCGACCTCGACGTCCACGATGTGCCCGGCGAAGGCGGGGCCGACGGTGGTCGGCTTCACATTGGCGCGGCCCTGGATCATGCCGCCGGTCCTCCCGAGCTGCCCGGCGATCTCCTTGAAGCTCATCGAGCGCTCGTTACCGTCGTCGTCAGCGGGGCCGTGCAGCGTGCCGTCGTCGCCGTAGCTCACGTCGTCGCGCTCGCACTCCCAGATCTGCGCGGCGCGCTCCTCGAGCTGGCGGCGGATGTCCATCGCCGCCTCGTAGGCGGCCCAGCCGGTCGCGAAGGTCGTGCGGCTGCCGCCGGTGTTGCCGGTGAAGCCGATCGAGTCGGTGTCCGAGGCGACCGAGGGGTGCACGTCCGCCGCCGTGAGGCCGAGCGTCTCCGCGAGCGTCATCGCCAGCGCGGCGCGCTGCCCGCCGATGTCGACCGAGCCGGTGACGAGGCTGACCGTGCCGTCGGCGTTGACGTTGGCGTAGGCGCTGGACTCGTTACCGCCGTTGAACCAGAAGCCCATGGCGACGCCGCGGCCGCGGTTCTCGCCCTGCAGCTCGGAGCGGTAGTGCTCGCTGTTCTTGATCTCCTCCATCACCTCTTTCGCGCCGATCGAGCCGAAGGCGGCGCCGTCCGTGCGGCGGGTGCCCTCGACGGCGGCGTTCTTCAGCCGCAGGTCCATCGGGTCCATCTCCAGCCGCTCCGCCAGGTCGTCCAGCAGCGACTCGACCGCGAACTCCGAGGACGGCGCGCCGGGCGCGCGATAGGCGGCGACCTGCGGCTTGTTGAGGACCACGTCCCAGGCCTCGACGAACTGGTTGGGGATGTCGTAGGGCCCGAAGGCGCAGCGCGCCCCGGCGACGTAGGGGGAGCCCGGGTAGGCGCCGGCCTCGTAGGCGAAGTGGCCCTCGACGGCAACGATCGTGCCGTCGTTCTTCGCGCCGATCTTCACGCGGTGGTGCGTCCCGGAGGTCGGGCCGCTGGCCTCGAGGACCTCGGTGCGCGTCATCTGCATCTTGACCGGGTGGCCGGTCTTCTTCGAGAGCAGCGCTGCAAGCGGCTCGTAGTAGAGCTTCAGCTTGCCGCCGAAGCCGCCGCCGATCTCCGTCGGGGTCACCTTCACCTGCGAGACCGGCAGGTCGAGGATCATCGCCAGGTTGTCGCGGATGCCGAACGCGCCCTGCGTCGAGGTCCAGACGATCAGCTCGCCGTCCTGCTGCCACATCGCCGTCGAGGCGTGCGGCTCGATGTAGCCCTGGTGCGCCATCGTCGTGCCGTACTCGCCCTCGAGCACGATGTCCGCCTCGGCGAAGCCGGCTTCGCTGTCGCCGACCTCCATCACGAGGTGCTTGGCGATGTTGGTCTGCTGCTCGGCGGGCTTATCGCCCGCGGCGTTGTAGGCGGCCTGCGCCAGCTCCTCGGTGCGCAGGTCCTCGAGCAGCACCGGGGCCGCCTCGGACATCGCCTCCTGCACGTCGAGCACCGGGGGCAGCTCCTCATATTCGACCTCGATCAGGTCGATGGCGTCCTCGGCGATGTGCGGGTCGGTGGCGCAGACGGCGGCGATCGGGTGGCCGCGGAAGAGCAGCTTCTCATTGGCAAGCAGGAAGCCGCGCAGCCAGCGCAACGGCGTCAGCCCGCGAATCGTCGGCACGATGCGGTCGCCGGGGTCCGGCATGTCGGCGGCCGTGATCACGGCGAGCACGCCCTCGAGCGCCTCCGCCTTCGAGGTGTCGATGCTGATCAGCCGGGCGTGCGCGACGGGGCTGCGCTTGACGCGCCCGTAGAGCATGCGAGGCAGCCGTACGTCGGCGCCGTACTGCGCGCGTCCGGTCACCTTATCGGCTCCGTCGTGACGGACGGGGCGGGTTCCGATCACCTCGTACTGCTTGTCTGTGGCGACCATGCGCGGCACTCCTTCGTCGGGCGCTCGGCGTTCGCGCGGCTGCGGCGCGATCCGTCGTGCATTGTAGCGAATCCGCTCGCGGCGACGACTCCGGGCCGCGCGGCGGCCCGCGAAGCGCGACAGGCTATCTCCGCTTGTGCTAAGTCTTGCCCCGGAGCCGACCACCGAGGCGCGCCCGATCGGGACCGATCGCGGCGCGGAAGGAGCACGTCATGCCGTCACCACTCGAGGGGATTCGCATCCTCGACTTCACGCGCTACCAGAACGGCCCGCACGGCACGCAGCTGCTCGCCGACATGGGCGCCGAGGTACTGAAGGTGGAGCTGCCCGGCGACGGCGACCCGGGACGCTCGGTCATGCGGCTCCCCGACGGCTTCTCCGCCTATTTCGAGGCGCTCAACCGCGGCAAGCGCAGCATCACGCTCGAGCTGCGCACCGAGGAAGGGCGCGCGGTGATTCGCAAGCTCGTGCCGAAGGTCGACGTGGTGGTGGAGAACTTCCGGCCCGGCGTCCTCGACCGGCTCGGGATCGGCTACGACGACATGGTCCCGCTCAACCCGAGGCTGATCTACGCCGTCAACAGCGGATTCGGCCCGGACGGCGAGTGGAGCAGCCGCGGCTCCTTCGACCACGTCGCGCAGGGCATGAGCGGCGCGCTGGTCGCGCAGGGCGGCGGCCCGGGCGCCACGCCTACCTCGGTCGCCTGGGGGCTCGCCGACCAGGTGGGCGGGATGACCCTCGCCTACGGGGTGATGACCGCGCTGGTTTCCCGCGAGCGCTTCGGGGTGGGCCAGAAGGTCGACGTCTCCCAGCTCGGCGCGATGATCTCGCTGCAGGGCTTCTCGCTGCTCACCTACCTGCACACCGGCAAACAGGAGCGGCGCAATCCGGGCGCCTCGCGCAACGCCGCGTTCAGCTGGTACCAGGCCTCCGACGGCGAGTGGTTCACGATCGCCGGCCTCGACCCGAAGTTCTGGCCGAGGATCTGTCGGGTGATCGATCGCGAGGACCTGATCGACGATCCGCGCTCCGCCGACCCCTTCGCGCGCTTCGACAACGGGCCATGGCTGGCGGGTGAGCTGAGCGCGGTCTTCGCCACGAAGCCGCGCGAGGAGTGGCTGCGCGGCCTCGTCGAGGCGGAGGTCCCATGCGGCCCCGTCTACGACTACGCGGGCGTGACCGCCGAGCCGCAGCACTGGCAGAACGGCTACCTGATCGACCTCGATCACCCGACGTTCCCGGGTCATCGCACGATCGGCATGTCGGTGCAGCTCAGCGAGACGCCGGGCGCGGTGCGCGGGCCCGCCCCGGAGCTGGGACAGCACACCGAGGAGATCCTGCTCGAGCTCGGCTACGACTGGCCGGACATCGAGCAACTGCACGACAAGGGCGTTACCGCCGCGCGCTGAGCGCTTTGCCGCGCGGCGGAGCAGCGAAGGAGCGAACCATGGAGAAGCTGATCATCGAGGCCTCGATCAACGAGTCCGCCCGCAAGGAGGACAACCCGCACGTCCCCTACGGCCCCGAGGACGGCGCACGGGACGGCATCGCGGCGGCGAAGGCGGGCGCGGCGATCATCCACTACCACCCGCGCGACGAGGACGGCCAGAACCTCTGGCACCTCGGCACGGAGATGTACCTCGAGTGCTACCGGCTGATCCGCGAGGAGTGTCCGGACGTGCTCGTCTACCCGACGCAGCGCGGCGCGCACAGGGAAAACACGCCGCACCTCTTCGAGCTCGCGCGTAACGAGGAGGAGGGGCTGGAGCTCGCGACCGTCGACATCTTCCCCGAGGAGGGCATCACCGGGCACGACGGCAGCTTCGTCGCGAAGCTGCTCGAGGATCTGCGGGCGCTCAACGTGAGCTACAGCATCGGCGTGCGCCACACCGGGCACATGCGGCACATCGCGCGCTTCCACGAGCAGGGGCTGATCGGCGACACGCTGATCATGAAGATCTTCTGGAACGAGTTCTCGCTTGGTCCGCCGGCCGGCCTGGACGGCCTCAAGATGTACCTCGACCTGCTGCCGCCGGGCCTGAATTGCCAGTGGTTCAACACCGTCTACGACGGCCTGCCCGGCGAGCCGACGCTGCGCCGCACCAGCATGCTCGCGGCGGCCACCGGCGGCCACATCCGCACCGGCATCGGCGAGAACCCGATGCTCGACGGCAAGCGCGGCGCGGACGCCTACACGAACGTCGACCACGTCGAGATGGCGGTGGAGCTGGCGCACCACGCGGGCCGCGAGGTGGCGACGCCGGACGAGGCGCGCGCGATCCTCGGCATGCCGCCGCGCGAGATCGGGATGCGCCCGAAGGCCTGACCGCGGGCGGGCGACTGCCTCGGCGCTACTCGGGCAGCAGCCAGAGGCGCAGCGCCGAGGGGTGCGCGGCGTCGTGCAGCACCTGCTGCACCGCCGGGCGCGTCTCGACGGCGCTCCACGAGGGCTCACCGGTGTTCGGGTTCGCGTCGAAGCGCGGGAAGTTCGAGCTCGAGACCTGCAGCCGCAGGCGCTGGCCGGGCGCGAAGCGGTAGGCCGTGCTGCCCAGCTCGATCTCGTAGCGGTAGGCCTCGCCCGGCGTCACGGGCGAGGGGTCGGTGAGGGACTCGCGGAAGCTCGCGCGCCGGATGCCGTCGCAAAGCGAGATCGCCGTTCCGTCCGGATCGACGGCGACGAGCTTCGCCGTCCAGTCGGTGTCCGGCGCGTCCGTCACGGCCCACAGCTCGACGCTGACCGGGCCGGCGACTGTCAGCGGCTGCTCGAACGGCGCGGTCGTGTAGCAGAGCACGTCGTCGCGCGCCTCGATCTGCGACTGCTCGCGCGGGCCGGGTTGCCCGACCGACTGCTGGAGCAGCGAGCCGCCCTCGGTCGGCACGGGCCGCTCCGGGTCGAAGAGGTAGCGATCGGCCGGCTCGTCGCCCTCGGGCGCGCCATCCTCGAGGCGGCCGTCGCCGCGTGCGCTGTGCGCCTCGCCGCCAGAGCGCAGGTAAAGCGCCTGCTCGCGCGCCTCCGCGGGCGGCCAGGCGGTCGCGTCACGCCACTCGTTCGACCCCATCAGGAAGTAGCGCACGGTCGGCTGCGGTTCCTCGGGCTGCTGCCCGCGCAGGTACTCCTCGAAGAAGGCGAGGTAGGCCACGTCGATGCCGCAGAGCCCGACCGGCGCGGTCCCGCCGAAGTCGACGTCGCCGTGGTAGCGCTCGTACGAGGTGTGCGACCAGGGCCCCATCCAGAGCCGCTGCTCGGCAACGCCCGCGGCGTGCATGCCCTGGAAGTTGCGCACGGTGCCCAGCGTGAACAGATCGAACCAGCCGCCGACGTGCATCACGGGCACCTGGAAGTCCGCGTAGTCCCTCGAGAGCCGCAGCGCCTCCCAGAACTCGTCGCGCCGGTCGTGCTCCAGCCACTCCGCCCAGAAGGGCGCGCCGCCGGGGATCGACATGCCCGGCAGCTCGCTCAGCGGACGGTGCGCAAGGGTCTCCAGCGGCGAGGCCATGGCGAGCGCGAGCGCCTCCGCGTCGGCCTCGGAAGCGGCGCTGTCCTCGCGCAGCAGCTGGGCCGCCGCGAGGCCCATGCCCCAGGTGCCGCTGAAGCCGAGTTGCAGCGCCCCGCCGTAGTGAGTCCAGTCGTCGAAGTAGTCGCTGGCCGTGATGATCGCGGCAGCGCAGCGCAGCGAGGGCGGCTGCTCGCGCGTCGCCAGCAGCGTGGTCGCGCCGTAGTAGGAGAGCCCAAAGATCCCGACGTTGCCGTCGCAGTACGGCTGCGCGGCCAGCCACTCGACCGTGTCGTAGCCGTCGCGGCCCTCGTTGTGGAACGGCTCGAAGACACCGTCCGAGGAGTAGCGGCCGCGCACGTCGACGACGACCACCGCGTAGCCGGCCTCGGCGAACTTGAGCGGCGAGGGCAGCACGCGGGTGGCGCCGATCGCCTCCTTGTCGTACGGGGTGCGGCAGACGATGCCGGGGACGGGCGCGCCCTCGGCGGGGCGGTAGAGGTCGCCGCGCGTCTCGACGCCGTCGCGCATCGTGACCGTGACGTGCTTCTCGACGAGCACACGATCGACCGCCATCACCCGTTCCTCCCGCAAGATTCGCGCCGAGAGCATATCCTGACGGCGGCGCCGCTCAGGTGCACGCGGCGGGGAAGCGGAGGACGCAATGGCGCAGGTCGAGACCGTACTTGGACCAATCGACGACAGCGAGCTGGGGTTCACGCTCAGCCACGAGCACGTCGTCACCTGCAACAGCGCGGACAACCACTGGTATCCGTGGCTCTACGACTTCGACGCGAGCCGGCGGGTGATCCTCGAGCGGCTCGCCGCGGCCCGCGCGGCCGGCGTGCAGACGCTGATCGACCTGACGACGCCCGACCTGGGGCGCGACGTGGCGCTGATGCGCGAGATGTCGGAGCAGTCCGGCATGCACGTCGTCTGCGCCACGGGGATGTGGCGCATCGCGCCGATGTCCTTCACCAACCGCGACCCGGACGAGATCGCCGACATCTTCGTGCGCGAGATCGAGGTCGGCATCGGCAACACCGACATCAAGGCCGGCGCGATCAAGGTCGCCAACGACATGGAGGGCGTCACCGAGGCGTACGACTCGACGATCCGCGGCGCGGCGCGCGCCTGCAAGCGGACCGGCACGCCAATCTCGACGCACCACTGGGCGCTGCTCGAGGTCGGCCGCCGCCAGGTCGAGATCTTCCAGGAGGAAGGCGTGCCGATGGACCGCGTGGCGATCGGCCACTCCGCCGACACGACGGACGTCGACTACCTCGAGGATCTGCTGAAGGCCGGCGTCTACCTCTCGATGGATCGCTACCCCGGTCGCCCTGGGCGGGCGACCTGGGAGGAGCGCAACGCGAGCGTGAAGACGCTGATCGAGCGCGGCTGGGCGGACAAGATCATGCTCGGCCACGACGGCACCACGCCGCTGCTGCGGCAGGGCCAGACGGAGATCGAGCACGACCCGACGGGCCCGAACGGCTGGACCTTCCTCTCCACCACGGCGATCCCCGCGCTGCTGCAGGACGGCCTCCCGCAGGAGACGATCGACCTGATGATGATCGAGGTGCCCCGCAGGTTCCTGACCGGCGAGGCGTAGCGGGCGGAGAGGGAGCGTTCCCCCGATGGCTTACGAGGCAGAGTTCGTCAGGTACGAGTTGGACGGTCACGTCGCGACGATCACGATGAACCGCCCGGAGCGGCTCAACGCCTTCGGCGAGCAGACCGCCGACGAGCTCGGCGGCGCCTGGCTTGAGGCGATGGCCGACGACGCCGTCCGCTGCGTCATCCTCACCGGCGAGGGCCGCGTCTTCTGCGCCGGCCGCGACATCCGCGAGCAGCGGGAGCTCGAAGGGCAGCAGCGCCGCTCCGACGGCCGCATCGCCGCCTCGCGCGCCGACGTCCTCGGCTTCTTCCACGTGCCAGAGACCGACAAGCCGATCATCGCGGCCGTGCGCGGCGGGGCCTGGGGCGCGGGCTGGTTCATGTGCTGCGGCAGCGACATCGTGGTCGCCGCCGACGATGCGCGCTTCGCGATGTCGCACCTGCCGACGGGCATCATCGGGCCGGCGCTCGTGCCGATCCTCGACAACCTCCCCTGGCTACCCGGCTCCGAGATCGTGCTGCGCGGCCACCAGATCCCGGCGCAGCGCGCCTACGAGCTCGGCCTCGTCAACCACGTCGTCCCCGCGGACGATGTGCTGAGCACGGCGCGAGAGCTCGCCGAAGAGATCGCGGGGCTGCCGCCGGTGCACGTGCAGGTGACCAAGCAGCAGCTGATGATGGCGCGCCCGCGACCGTCCACCTACCAGCACGGGATCGCGTTCCCGCAGGCCTTCCAGGGCCTGATGCCGCTCGAGGACACGAGGGAGGCCGCAGCCGCCTTCGCCGAGCGGCGCACGCCGGTCTTCACGGGCCGCTAGCGCTTCGCCCGCGCACATCGTCCTCGCCGGTTTCGGCGCTGCTGGAAGACTCGTTCCGCAGGGGACGATGCGACCCGGTGACGATCGGGGTGCCTCGGCGCGTCGTGATCGGCGAGGCGTAGCGCCGGGGGGAGTAACGCGGCGGGCAGGTGGCTCGCGTCGCTCACCGCCCTCCGCCCGCGCGCTAGTACTCACCCCAGCATTCGACCGAGCCGTCCGCCTTCACCCCGCAGGTGTGTTGCGCCGAGGCGCTGAGGGAAATGAAGGAGCCCTGGGGTGGCGACGTTGCGCCGTGGGCGGTGTAGCCCCAGCACTCGACCCGGCCGTCCGCCCTCAGCGCGCAGGTGTGCTGCCAGCCTGCGGAAATCGAAACGAACGACCCCTCCGGCGGAGCTGCCTGGCCCGCATGATTGGACCCCCAGCAACGCGCGAGGCCGTCGGTTGTCAGTCCGCATGTGTGGCCGCCCCCAGCGCTGATCGAGCTAAAGACGCCATATGGTGCCGCTGTCTCGCCGTCGCGGTTCAGTCCCCAACACCGCGCAACGCCGTCGGTCGTGAGCCCGCAGGAGTGATGCCAACCGGTGCTGACGGCGGAGAAGAAGCCCGTGGGGGGCGAGGCCTGACCGCCTGAGTTCTGGCCCCAGCACTCGACGGAGCCGGAACCGCGGAGTGCGCACGTGTGATAAAGGCCTCCGCTGCTGACGGAGGTGAATGTTCCCGCGGGCGGCGATGCCTGACCGTATGAGTCGTCGCCCCAACACACCACGGCGCCGCTGTCCCTGACTGCGCAGGCATGACTGAACCCGACGCCGAGCGAGACGAACGATCCCGCAGGCGCCAGTACCTGCCCGTGTTCGTCGCGACCCCAGCAGATGACGGTGTCATCGGTCCTCAGCCCACAGCTGTAGCTCCTGGCGGTGCCGACAGCCCTGAACGAGCCTCCCGGAACGCTCGCCTTGCGCGGCGGGAGGTCGTGGCCGTACTGGTGAGTCACGCCCCAGCACGTGAGCGAGCCTCCTTCGCGAATCCCGCATGTCGGGCCCGCCGACGCACTGACCGAGGTGAACGAGCCCCGAGGGGCCACCGTCTCGCCGAAGTCAGCCCTGCCCCAGCACTCGACGGAGCCGTCGGCCCTGATCGCGCACGTGTGGTAGCCGCCGGTGGCGACCGCTCTGAACCTGCCGGCGGGCGGCGACGCCTGGCCCAGATGGTCCAGGCCCCAGCACGCCACGGAGCCCTCGGACGTCACGCCGCAGGTGTGCCCGGCCCCGGTGCTCAACGACACGAACGCTCCCGCGGGCGGCGCGCCCTGGCCATGGTTTTCCGAACCCCAACACGCGACTGTGCCGTCGGGCAGGATTCCGCATGAGTGACCAGGCCCGACACTGATGGAAGTAAAGAGGCCGGCCGGCGAGCGGGCCCCACCCTGGTTGTCGGAACCCCAGCAGCGGACCCCGCCGTTGCGCTCCAGCGCGCAGGTGTGGCGCTCGCCGGCGCCAACGGAAACGAATTCCCCTGACGGCGGAGCAGCCTGGCGATTCCGGTTCAGGCCCCAGCAGGCAATCGTTCCGTCGGTCCTCACGCCGCAACTATGGCGGGAGCCGACGCTGACCGAGCTGAAGCGGTCGGGAGGCGGCGAAGCCTGGCCCGAAGTGTCGACGCCCCAGCAGACGGCCGTTCCATCGGTCTTCACGCCGCAGGCGTGGAACCAGCCGACGCTGATCGACATGAAGGTGTCTACCGGCGCCGCAGCCTGCCCGAATCCGTCCCGGCCCCAGCAGAGGAACGCGCCGTCCGGGCGCAGGCCGCAGCTGTGAGCCCCTCCGGCGCTGACCGCGCTGAAGGGGCCGCCGGGTGGCCCGGCTTGATCCGACTCATTGCTGCCCCAACAGACGACCGTTTCGTCCGTCCGCACCGCGCAGCTGTGATACTCCCCGGCGCTGACGGACGTGAAGACCCCCTCGGGTGGCGCGGCCTGACCCTCGCTGTCATCGCCCCAACATGCGATCGATCCGCTAGTCATTACGCCGCAGGCGTGACTGTCTGAGAGACTGATCGATCGGAATGTGTGATCGGGGGGCTCCAGCGAACCCTCTCCCCAGCACGCCACGGAGCCATCGGTCCTGAGTCCGCAGGCCTGAAGAGCGGCCGCACCGACCGAGGAGAACGGACCACCCGGGGGCAGCGCACGGTCACCGTCGCCGCCGCCCCAGCACACGACGGATCCTCCGGTCCTCACTGCACAGGTTTGGGTTCCGCCGGCGCTCAGCGAGATGAAGACACCCTCCGGGGCTGCGGTCTGGCCGGCATCGCTCCGGCCCCAGCACACGATGACTCCGTCGGTTCTCAGCGCGCAGCTGTGGTGCAGGGCCGCGCTAACCGAGAGAAAGGAGCCCGCGGGTGGCGAGGCCTGCCCGTGGGCATCATCGCCCCAGCACGCGACAGACCGATCGGGCCTCAGGCCGCAGCTATGGCTGTGACCCGCGCTCACGGTGATGGGCGGCGGCGGTACGACGGCGACGATCCCGGCACCCTCGCGCGGGGCCGGCGTTGCGGGCGAATCGGCAGCCCTGGGCGCGACCGGCGTTGCGGGCGAACCGGCAGCCCTGGGCCGGAAATCCCCGGGCGGGACATCCCTGGGCGCGACCGCTGGGTCGGCGGGCGCCATCCACCATGGCAGGAACCCGCTGGACGCCGCGAGGGCGGAGATGACGAAAAGGATGACGAGGATGACGGGCCCGTAGAAGCTGGCGAAGCGGCGCGCCTCGCCCCACAACTGATTGTTCCGGCCCGGCCCACTGACGCCCATGAGGCAGTCTCCGCTCGCGGCCGACTACTCGCACCAACTCTGGCAGACGCGGGTGCGTGAGGTGCCGGCGCGAGGTGCCGGACCTCGATGACGATCGAGCCGCCACGTAGGCTTCCTCGACGCGCCGCGCTGACGCCGCTCCTAGAACTCGATGATCGAGCGGCCGGCGATCTCGCCGCGGCGCAGGCGCTCCGTGGCGTCGTTGATGTCGTCGAGGGCGACCCGCTCGGTGACCAGCGCGTCGAGGTCGAGCATCCCCTCCTTGTGCCAGCGGATGAACTCCGGGAAGTCGCGGTCGGGGCGGCACGATCCGCCGTAGGAGCCGATGAAACGCTTCTCGCCGCGCAGGATGTCGAGCATGTTGAGCGAGGCCTCGCCGTCCGGCACACCGACCAGCACGGCCGTCCCGCCGCGCGTGTTGGTGATGTCGCCGGGCCGCACCACCTCGGCGATCTGGTGCATCGTAATCTCCTTGCCGATGCAGTCGAAGGCGAACTCGAGGCCGCTCGTCGGCTGGTTGAACCAGTTCGTCGTGCCCGGCCCGGTCAGCTCGCCGATCGCCGTCACCGCGTCGCGCTCGGCGGCGTTCACGCCGATCGTCGCGCCGAAGTGCTTCGCCAGGTCCAGCTTCGCGTCGTCGAGGTCGACGGCGATAATCGGGTCCGCCTCGCGCACGGCGAGCGCGGTGATCGCGGAGAGGCCGACCCCGCCGACGCCGAAGACGGCGGCGGACTGGCCACGCTGCACGTTCGCCGTGTTGAGCACGGCGCCGGCGCCCGTCATCACGGCGCAGCCGATGATGCTCGTCACGTCGCGGGCCACGTCGTCGGGTACGCGCACGACGTACTCCTGGCGGGCAAGGGTGTGCTCGGACCAGGTGTAGATGCCGCGCGCGATGTTCTCGCCTCGCCAGCGGATCTCGCCCGTGAGCTGCGGCGGCTGCCCGTCGCCGGGCGCGGCGTCGCGCGGGATCCAGGTGAGGAAGACGATCTCGCCGGGGGCGACGTGGTCGACGCCCTCGCCGACGGCGACGACCTCGCTGGTCGCCTCGTGGCCGAGCATGAAGGGGCCGGGCACGGCGCGCGGGCCATGCATCTGGTGCAGCTGCGAGTGGCAGATGCCGGAGGAAAAGTTGCGCACGAGCACCTCGCCCGGCCCCGGCTCGCCGTACTCGACGTCCTCGACGAGGAGTGGCTGGCCCGGCTCGGTGAAGATCGCGGCTTTCGACTGCATCTCGCGGCTCCTTCGCGCTGCGCCGCCGCGCCCGCGGGGTGGCGGGGGGCGAGGGCCGGTATAGCACGACTCGGCTCACCGTGGCGCGAGGAGCGGCCGGGCGCCCCGCCGCGTTGCCCCTCCCCGGATGGTCGTGTAGGGTGCGAGCCGGTCGCGGAGTGTTCGGGCACGCCGCCGTTTCGAGCGGTGCCCGGACCTGTGCGGCGAGACACACGCACGCGCATCGAGAGACACGCGGGAACCAGCAGGACAGGACAGGGAGCGCAGATGGCCTACGAGGCAGAGTACGTCAAGTACGAGTTGGACGGGCACGTCGCCAACATCATCATGAACCGGCCCGAGCGGCTCAACGCCTTTGGCGAAAAGATGGGCGACGAGCTCGGCGGCGCCTGGATGGAGGCGATGGCCGACGACAACGTGCGCTGCGTCGTGCTCAGCGCCGAGGGCCGCATCTTCTGCGCCGGCCGCGACATCCGCGAGCAGGCCGAGCGGGGCGGCAACACCATGGGCGCCCGCGGCCCCTCCCGCTCCGAGATCTTCGGGATCTACCTGGTGCCGGAGACCGACAAGCCGATCATCTCCGCCGTGCAGGGCGGCGCCTGGGGCGCCGGCTGGTACATGTGCTGTGGCTCCGACATCGTCGTCGCCGCGGACAACGCCCGCTTCGCCATGTCCGAGCTGCCGACCGGCATCATCGGCCCGGCGTTCGTGCCGATCCTCAACAACCTGCCCTGGCTGCCCGGCTCCGAAATCGTGCTGCGCGGCCACCAGATCACGGCGCAGCGCGCCTACGAGCTCGGCCTCGTCAACCACGTGACCGCGCCCGAGGACATCATGAGCACCGCGATGGAGCTGGCCCAGGAGATCGCCGGCCTGCCGCCGGTCCACGTCCAGGTCACGAAGCAGCAGCTGATGATGGCGCGCCCGCGCCCCGAGAGCTACCAGTTCGGCATCGCCTTCCCGCAGGCGATGGGCGGCCTGATGCAGCTCGACGACACGAAGGAGGCCGCGGCCGCCTTCGCCGAGAAGCGCCAGCCGATCTTCCACGGCCGCTAGGCCTCGCGAGGATCCGAACAGCACGCCGGGCGGCCTGAGCCGCCCGGCGTTTTGTTGTCCGCCGCCGTGGCTCCCGCGTAAGCCCTCGCGCGCTACAATCGGGCGCGTTGCGCGCGTCAGGCGCGCCTTCCCGCAGACGCACACCGCCCGGCGGGCAGCGAAAGTGAGCCGATGAGCGACGCGCCCGCGAACACCTCCCCGCACCCGCTGGAGCCGATCTTTCACCCGGGCTCGATCGCGATCGTCGGCGTCCCGCGCGAGGTGAGCGCACCGGGCGGCGGCGGCGGCTTCCTGCTCGCCCTGCTGGAGCACGGCTTCCACAAGGAGAAGCCGCTCTACCTCGTCAACCCGAACACCGACGAGATTCGCGGCCTGCCCTCCTACCCCTCGCTGCTCGATACGCCCGGCCCCGTCGATCACGTGATCTCGAGCGTCCCGGCGCGCGCCGTCGAGGGGCTCATCGAGCAGTCGATCGAGAAGGGCGTGCGCTCGATCCACTTCTACACCGCCGGCTTCGCCGAGATCGGCGACCCGGAGCTGGCGCGGCTCCAGGAGCAGCTGATGGCGCGGGCGATCGACGCCGGCATCCGCGTGATCGGCCCCAACTGCATGGGCCTCTACGTTCCCGGCGAGAAGATCGCCTTCCAGAACGGGTTCCCCCCCGAATCCGGCAACGTGATGGCGATCTCGCAGTCCGGCGGCAACGCCATGGACATCATCTTCGGCCTCGCGCTGCGCGGTGTGCGCTTTTCCAAGCTCGTCTCTTTCGGCAACGCCGCCGACGTCGCCGCGCCCGAGCTGTTCGACTACGCCGCCGCGGACCCCGCCACGGAGTACGTGATCTCCTACCTCGAGGGCGCCGACGGCGGGCGGGCGCTGTTCGAGGCGGTGCGGCGCTGCGCGCGCGTCAAGCCGACAATCATCCTCAAGGGCGGCCTCACCGACGCCGGCGCGCGCGCCGCCAACTCGCACACCGGATCGCTCGCCGGCTCGCGCGACGTCTTCGAGGCGATGTGCCGCCAGACCGGCGCGATCCGCGCCGCGACGATGACGGAGCTACACGACCTGCTGATCGGCGTCAGCACGAACCTGCGCCACGTCCAGGGCCCGCGCGCGATGATGGTCGGCGGCGGCGGCGGTTTCTCTGTCCTCGCTGCCGACGCGATGGCCAACGTCGGCGTCGACCTCCCGGAGCTGGCCGAGGAGACGACGGCCGAGCTGCGGCGGCTCATGCCCGTCGCCGGCAACAGCATCCGCAACCCGATCGACGCCAGCCACTTCCACTCCGGCGGCGCCCGCGAGGACTCGCTGCGCGAGGTGCTGCGCGTCGCCGCGCACGCCCCGGACATCGACGCGCTGTTCGTTACCACCGGCAGCGCGCCGAGCTGGATCGACCCGCCGGCCCCGGGATCGAAGCCCGATCCAGAGCGCGAACGACGCCGCGAGGAGCGCCGCCTGCTCGCCGAGAAGCAGTCGATGCAGGACCTGATCGACCTCCAGGCCGAGGCCGAGCGCCCCGTGATCGGCGTGCGCCGCGCCCGTGGCGTCGAGCGCTGGCTCACCGACGAGGTGCTGGAGCTGGCCTACGCGCACGGCCTCGCCGTCTTCCCCTCGCTGCCGCGCGCCGCCCGCACGGTCGGCCGCCTGATCGAGTGGCGCGAGCGCCGCGCGGGCCTCCCGGAGCTGTTCTGATCCCTTCGGCGTCCCGATGCCTCCGCTGACCAACGCCGCACCGCTGCTCGTCGGCCAGTCGCTCGAGTTGTGGCGCGAGCCGCTCGCCGCGGCGCTGCGCCGCCGTGATCCCGAACCCCTGATCGCCCGCGCCCGCCGCCAGCTCGAGGCCGCGCGCGCGAGCAACCTCGCGCGCGTCGCACTCGACCTCAATCTCGGCCTCGGCGACGGCGTTCCGCCCGCCCGGCTCGCGAACGACCTCGCCTGGGCCGCGGCGGCGATCCGCGGGGCGGAGCCCGGCGTCGCGCTCTGGCTCGACTGCGCCAGTCACGAGGCGCTGACGGCGGTGCTGGCGGAGATCCCGCCGCCCGTCACGGTCAACGCCGTCTTCCTCGATCGCCCCGGCGCGCGCGACCTGCTCGACACCGCCGCCACGGCCGGCGTGGGCGTCGTCGTCTCCCCCGCCGGCAGCGCCGGCGCAGACCTCGAGGCGCTGCTGCACGCCGCCGACGAGGCACGAGCCCTGCTCACCGGGGCCGGTCTTGCCGAGGCCTGGTTCGACTGCCTCGCCGCGCCGCCGCCAGCGCCGCCGGGCCATGCGATCGAGCTCGTGCGCACGCTCGCCGCCAGCGCCGAGCAACCGCGGCTGCGCCCACTGCTCGCCGCCGGAAACGTCGGTTATGTCGCCGACGCGACGCCGTCGCTGCGTCCTGCCCTGCGCGCCGTCTACGCCGCCGTCGCCTGTGGCGCGGGTGTGGAAGCGCTGATCGCGCCGCTCGAGCAGCCCTCGCTGCTCGTCGCCGCCGCCCGCGCGGCCGCGCCGCCCGGCGACGCCGCCGGCCGCTGGCTGCACGCCGCCTCCGAGGCCGCCGCGCGAGGCGAGCCGCCCTCGAGGCCGGACGCGGCGCTCGCAGCGTCGCAGCCGGAGCTCGATCGGGCCTGGGAGCTGCTGTTCGGTTAGAGGATCGCTCGCCTCAGGAGCGCCCGAAGGAGCGGCGCAGCTGCTCGCGGCTGAGGTGCAGCAGCGTCGGGCGGCCGTGCGGGCAGGTCTGCGGCTGCGCGCAGCGCTCGAGCGCGGCGAGCAGCTCGCGCTGCTCCGCCTCGCTCACGCGGTCGCCCGCGCGGATCGCCGCCCGGCAGGCGAGGCTCGCCGCCGTGCGGTCCGGGCCGGAGAGCCGCTCCTCCGCCTCCATGCGATCGAGCAGCTCCGCCAGCGCCGCGCCCGGATCGCCCTCGCCGAGCAACGCCGGCAGCGCACGCACGATCAGCGCTGCGTCGTCGGTCGCCTCCAGCACCCAGCCGAGCGCGGCCAGCGGCTCCGCCTCGGCCGCCGCCAGCGCCGCCTGCGAAGCGCTGAGCGGCGCGACCACGGCCTGCAGCAGCGGCTGCGAGGCGGCGTCACCCGCCGCGAGCTGCGCCCGCACGCGCTCGTACAGCACGCGCTCGTGCGCCGCATGCTGATCGACGAGGCAGAGCCCGTCCGGCGCCTCGGCCACGAGGAAGGTCTCGTCGATCTGACCGAGCGGGCGCAGCGCCGGCAGCCGCTCGGCGAGCGGCAGCCCCGGGCGCTCGACCGGCGCCTCACGCGGCTCGGCCGGCCGCGCCGAGCGCAGCAGCGCCGCCGCCGAGGGCGGGGCCGACGCCTCCGGGAGACCCGGCGCGATCCACGGCGCGCTCGTGCTCCCCGCGAGCGGCGGCGGGCCCGCGGGCGCGGGCGCGCCGGCGAGGGCGGCCCGCAGCGCCGCGCCCACGGCGCGCGCCACCGCCCGCTCCTCGCGGAAGCGCACCTCGGCCTTCGTCGGGTGCACGTTGACGTCGATCAGCTCCGGCGGGAGGTCGATGCGCAGCAGCCCGAGCGGGTGCCGCCCGACCGGCAGCAGCCCCTCGTAGGCGCGCTCGACCGCGAACGTGAGCGCGCGGTCGCCGATCGCCCGCCCGTTGGCGACGAGGTGCAGCGCGCCGCGGTTGCCGCGGTGCAGCGACGGCGGCCCGGCCAGCCCGCTCACCCCCAGCACGCCGCCCTCGACAGGCTCGCGATGATCGAGCGCCAGGAGCGCGCCCGCCGAGTCGGCGTCGTAGACGGCCGCCCAGGCCGAGCGCGCCGCGCCGTCGCCCGGACTGGCGAGCGCCGCGCGCCCGTCCAGCTCGAGCCGGAAGGCGACCGCCGGGTAGGCGAGCGCGTAGTCCTCGAGCACGCGCGCCACCGCCCGCGCCTCGGCGCGCGGCGAGCGCAGGAAGGCGCGCCGCGCCGGCAGCGCCGCGAACAGCTCGCGCACCTCGATGCTCGTGCCCGGCGCGCCCGCGGCGCTGCCCTGCGCCGCCGGCCGCCCGCCCCGGTAGCGCGCGGTCGCCGCCGCCGACTCCCCCGCCACGCGCGTCGTGCAGTCCACCTCGGCGGCCGCGACGATCGCCGCCAGCGCCTCGCCGCGGAAGCCGAGCGAGCGCACCGCGAACAGCTCCTCCGCGCGCCGCAGCTTCGAGGTCGCGTGCCGCTCGAAGGCGTCGGCGAGCTGATCGGCGGGGATCCCGCAGCCGTCGTCGCGCACGCGAATGCGGTCGATCCCGCCGCTCTCGACGGCGACCTCGATCCGCCCCGCCCCGGCGTCGAGCGCGTTCTCGATCAGCTCCTTGACGATCGAGGCGGGCCGCTCGATCACCTCGCCGGCCGCGATCCGCGCCGCCGCCTCGGGCGGCAGCAGCCGGATCGGCTCGCGCCCCGCGGCGGGCGAGCGTGCGGCGGCCCCGGTCGTCACGCGCTCAACCCTCCACGCCGAGCCGCGACCGCGCCGCGGCGCGCAGCTCGTAGAGCCGCTGCAGCGCCTCGAGCGGGCTCAGCTCGTCCGGCTCGAGCGCCGCTACCTCCTCGGTCAGCGCGTCAGGCGGCGCCGCCAGCAGCGGCAGCTGGCCGTCGGCAACATCCTCCGCGGCAGCAGCCAACCCTGCGCCGCCCCAGTCCGCGCCCTGCGGCGCCGCCTCGAGCTGCGCGAGCAGCTCGCGCGCCCGCGAGACGACGGCGCGCGGCAGGCCGGCGAGGGCGGCGACGTGCACGCCGTAGGCGCGATCCGCCGCGCCGTCCTCGATGCGATGCAGAAAGACCAGCTCGCCGCCCTGCTCGGCGACGGCGACGGCGCGGTTGGCGACGCGCGGCAGCAGCCCGGCCAGCGCCGTCAGCTCCCGGTAGTGCGTCGCGAACAGTGTGCGCGGGGCGCCCCCCGGGCGGTGGTGCAGCGCCTCCACCACCGCGCGCGCGATCGCCAGCCCGTCGCGCGTCGAGGTGCCGCGCCCGATCTCGTCGAGCAGCACCAGCGATCGCTCGCTCGCGCGGTGCAGGATCTGCGCCGTCTCCACCATCTCCAGCATGAAGGTCGAGCGCCCGCCCGCGAGGTCGTCGTGCGCCCCCACGCGCGTGAAGATCGCGTCGACCATCCCGAGCTCGGCGCGCGCCGCCGGCACGTAGCTGCCGCACTGCGCGAGCAACACGATCAGCGCCGTCTGCCGCAGGTAGGTCGACTTGCCCCCCATGTTCGGACCGGTCAGCACGACGATCGCGGCGTCCTCGCCGAGACTGAGGTCGTTCGGCACGAACGCGCCCGGCTCGAGCCGCCGCTCGACCACCGGGTGCCGCCCCTCCTCGATCACGATCGGCCCCGCCGGCCGCAGCCGCGGGCGCGTGTAGCCGCCATCGGCGGCAACCTCCGCGAGGGCAGCAGCCACATCCAGCCGCGCTACGGCCGCCGCTGCGCGCTCGATCGCCGGGCCCGCCGCGGCGACCTGCTCGCAAAGCCGCGCCAGCGCGGCCCGCTCGGCCTCGACGAGCCGCTCCCGGGCGCCGAGGATGCGGTCCTCGAGCTCGCTCAGCGGGCGGTAGCGGAAGCGCTGCGCGTTCGCCAGCGTCTGGCGCGGCTCGTACTCCGGCGGCGCCTGACCGGCCTGCGTCCTCGGCAGCTCCAGGTAGTAGCCGAAGACGCGGTGGTAGCCGACCTTGAGGCTGCGCAGCCCGCTGCGCTCGCGCTCCGCAGTTTCGAGGTCGGCGAGCGCCCCGCGCGCGTCGGCGGCGACCGACCGCAGCGCGTCCAGCTCCGCGTCCGCCCCCGCCCGCAGCGACTCGCCCTCGCCGGCCTCGGGCGGGTCCTCGGCGAGCGCCGCCGCCAGCGCCTCGGCGGTCTCGCTCGTGCCGCCCAGCTCCGCGGCGAGCGGCGCCGCCGCGCCGCCGGCCGCGCGCGCCTGCCCGGCCAGCTCCGGCAGCCGTTCCAGGCCGCGCCGCAGCTGCAGCAGCTGGCGCGGCCCCGCGCTGCCCGCGCGCACGCGCCCGAGCAGCCGCTCGATGTCCGGCAGCCCGCGCAGCGCGCGCCTCAGCCCCGCCCGCGCCAGCGGCGCCTCCAGCCAGGCCGCGAGCTCGTCGAGCCGCGCCTCGGCCGCCCCGGCGTCGCGCAGCGGCCGTCCCAGCCGCTCGCGCAGCAGCCGCGCCCCCGGCCCCGCCAGCGTGCGATCGATCGTCCCCAGCAGCGTGGTCTCGGCCCCGCCCGTGCTCTCGAATAGCTCGAGCGTGCGTCGCGTCTGCGCATCGAGCGCGACGAACTCGCCGGGCCCCGGCGCGCGCGGCGTGCGCAGCTGGCGCAGTGCCTGCGGCCACGACTCCTCCAGGTAGCCGAGCAGCGCGCCCGCCGCCCCCACGGCGGCCTCCAGCCCCGCCAGCCCGAAGCCCTCGAGGCTCGCGACGCCGTAGCGCTCGCAGAGCGCGCGGTCCGCCTCGCCGGGCGCGAAGGCTCGCGCCGGCCTGCTCGTGCGCCGCGCCTCCGGCGCCAGCTCCTCGGGCAGCGCCCCCGCCGCGCCCTCGGGCAGCAGCAGCTCGCGCGCCGCGAGCCGCGCCAGCTCCCCGCCGAGCGCGCCCTCGGCGACCAACAGACACTCCAGCTCGCCGGTCGTCGCGTCGCAGGCGGCGAGGCCCCAGCGCCGCTCGGTGTCCCTGCTGCTCGGCGACCGTCGGGCCGCGGCGGGCTCCGGCGCGAGCGCGACGAGCCAGTTGTGGCTGCCCTCGGGCAGCAGCGCGCCGCCCTCGACGGTGCCGGGCGTGACGACGCGCAGCACGCGCCGCTCGACGAGCCCGCGGCCGGGCGGCTCGACCTGCTCGGCGAGCGCGACGCGCAGCCCCGCCGTGACGAGCTGGTCGAGGTAGCGATCGAGCGCGTGGTGCGGGATCCCGGCCATCGGCACGCGGCCCTCGCCCTTGCCGAGCGGCCGCGAGGTGAGCGCGATCCCGAGCGTCTCCGCGAGCCGCGCCGCATCGTCGTCGAACGCCTCGTAGAAATCGCCCATGCGGAACAGCAGCAGCGCGTCGCGATGCTGCGCCTTGAGCGCCAGGTACTGCCTGCGAACCGGTGTGGTCAGGGCGTCAGCGCGCCTCTCCGGGGATGCCCGCTAGTGTAGCCTAGCCCCGCCCCGTTCAACAGGCCGTCCACAGGGGTGGGGTGGCGGTACGCGGAGGATGTCAACGAGGCGCGAGGCCGCCGCCCTACGTCACCGCCCGCGCCGCCGCCAGCGCGACGAGGTCGTCGCGGGCGATGCCGCGCGGGGCGAGGTCGTAGCAGGCGCCGCAGCGGATGCAGACGTCGTCGTCGAGCGAGTAGCCGCCGCGCGGGGAGCCGCGGATCGCGTCCACCGGGCAGATCAGGCGCGCCGACTCCAGCCGCGGGTCGCTCTGGTCGGCGATGCGGAAGCGCAGGAAGCCGCGCCCCCGCAGCTCCGGGTCGGCGGCCGCCACGTGCTCGTCGAACTCCTCGCTGAAGTAGCGCAGCGTGTTGCGCATGATCGTCGGGCTGGCCGATCCGTGCACGCAGTTCGAGTACTGCAGCGCCTGGCCAAGCTGCTCGAGGTTGTAGCGGTCCTCGGCCCGGCCGCCGCCGTCGAGCACGCGCTTGAACACCTCGGTCATGCGCTGGTTGCCGTGGTGGCAGCTGGTGCAGCGCCCGCACGACTCCTCTTCGAGGAACTCGGAGAACATCACGTTCAGCTCGATCGAGTTCGCGTCCTCGCCGACGAAGACGATGCCGCCGGCGCCGATCAGCGTGCCCTGCGCGGCGAAGTCTTCCTTCTCGAGGTTCAGCCCGTCGGCGATCGCGGCCGGCAGGTAGCCGGCCAGCGGCCCGCCCGGCTGGATTGCCTTCAGCTCGCCCGGCGCGCCGCTGCTGCGGGTCGGCCCGCCGAGCGCGCTCAGCACCTCGCGCAGCGGCGTGCCCCAGGGCAGCTCCATGAAGCCGGTGCGCGCGATGTCGCCCGAGAACGAGAAGATCTTCGTGCCGCTGTTGCGCTCGGTGCCCTGCGCGCGATACCACTCCGCGCCGTGCGCGAGCACCAGCGCGGCGTTCGCGTAGGTCTCGACGTTGTTGACGTTGGTCGGCTTGTAGAAGACGCCGGCCTGCGCCGGGAACGGCGGCTTGATGCGCGGCATCCCGCGGTCGTCCTGGATCGAGGCGATCAGCCCCGTCTCCTCGCCGCAGACGTAGGCCCCGGCTCCGACGATCACCTCCAGCGTGCAGGAGAAGTCGCTGCCGAGGATGTTGTCGCCGAGCAGCCCGGCCGCCTCGGCCTGCGCGATCGCGTCGCGCACGCGCTCGACCGCCAGCGGGTACTCGCCGCGGATGTAGATAAAGCCGTGGATCGCGGCGGTCGCGTAGGCCGCGATCAGCATGCCCTCGATGATCAGGTGCGGGTCGCCCTCCATCAGCACGCGGTTCACCCACGCGCCGGGGTCGCCCTCGTCGGCGTTGCAGACCAGGTAGCGCTCGTCGTCGGGCGCACCTGCGAGGAAGTTCCACTTCACGCCGGCTGGGAAGAAGGCGCCGCCGCGCCCGATCAGCCCGGCGTCCTGCTGCAGCTGGCGCACCGCCTCCGCGCCGTGGTGGCGATCGACCATCCGCGCCAGCGCGTGATAGCCGCCCGTCGCGAGGTAGTGCTCGAGCGACTCGGGGTCGCTGCGCCCGATGCGTGAGAGCAGCCGCCGCTCGTCCTCGCAGGCGAGGAAGGGGTGCGCCTCGATCGGCGGCAGCCCGGGCCGCTCGCCGGCGATCACGCCGAGCGCGAGCTCCGCCGCCGCGCCGGCGCGCCCCGTCGCCTCGTCGATCAGCAGGCCGACCTTGTCGGGCGTGACCGGCCCGTAGAGCACCGAGGCGCCGTCCGGCCAGGTGATCTGCGCGAGCGGCTGCAGCCACTGCAGCCCGTAGCCGTGCACCTGCCCGAGGTCGACCGCCGCGCCGCGCGCCTCGGTCTCCGCCTCGAGCGCGGCCTGTGTGCGGCCCGCGCCGGCGGCCAGCGCCGAGGTCTCCCAGGCGAGGTCGATGCGCGGCCGCACGGGCCGCTGCCACTCGGCGTAGGCGGCGTCGGCCGGTTCGCGCAGCGCGGCGTAGGCGTCGAGCATCGCGCTAGTCCTGCCCTGCCGCGTCGCCCTCGGGCAGGCCGAGCGTCTCCGGGTCCTCGCCGGCAGCGAGCGAGCGCGCCAGCTCGACGGCGCGCGCGGCGTTGAGCTTTCCGACGACGCGGCCCTGCAGCCAGACCTGCGGCGCCTGCTCGCAGGTGCCGACGCACTGGCCGAGCGTGAAGGCGACGCGCCCGTCCGGGCTGTCCTCGCCCAGCTCGCAGCCGAGCACGGCTTCGATCGCGCCGCGGATGCCGTTCGCGTTGCGCAGCCGGCAGGCGGGCCCCGAGCACCAGGCGAGCGAGACCGGCGGCGGCGGGGTGGTGCGGAAGTCCGAGTAGTAGGTGGTGGCGCCGTAGACGTGGGCCGGGGTGAGCCGCAGCTGCTGCGCGATCACCTCCATCGCCTCGCCCGAGATGTGGCCGTAGGCGTCGTGCACGCGATGCAGCGCCTCGAGCAGGTCACCGTCGCCCGGCACGAGTCCATCGAGCAGCGCGCGGATTGCGGCCTTCGCCTCGGTCTCGAGCGGCACGCTCGCTCCCTCACACCCGCGCGGCGACGCCTCACGCGCCGTCCTGCTGTCCGTCCCAAGCTGCCGCCCCGACTATATGAGCGCGCCATGGTCCGAACAAGGAACGAGGCCGCGCGGTAGGCCTCAGGCGATGCGCTGGATCGCACCCACGGCATCGAACCCCGTGTCGTAGCTCCAGATGCTGTCGCAGCCGATACGCTGCATCACCGCGAGGTGCAGACAGTCGCGGGAGGAGAGCCGCGGGTACCGCCCTGAGTGGACACGCGCCCGATCGACGTCGACCTTGGTCACATCGGCGACCATCGAGATCATCGTCTCAAGCGCGTCGTACGCGGCGCTGAGGTGTTCAGCGGCGCCAAGCGCCCCGTAGCGATGAAGGAGTTCCTGGAACGTCTCGGCGCTCGTGACGAGTTGATCGCGCGCCGAGAGGAGTTGCGGGACGAGGGTCACGACGCGCTGCTTGTGCGGGTGCTCGGCGCCGACGAGGTACATCGGCACGTTCGAGTCGACATAGATCATTCAAGCGCCCGGCCGCGCTCGATCTCGGCAAGCAGCTGGTCGATGTCCCCGGTCGGCCCGGAGAAGCGCGCGAAGCGCAATACCGCGGCGATGCGCTCCTCCGGCGACACCCGCTGCTCCTCGGCCACCGTGCGCCGCAGGCTGTCGCGCACGATGCGCGCCACGGGCTTCCCCTCGCGCCTCGCGAGGTCGGCGACCGCCTCGTACTCTTCGTCGGGCATCACGACTTGAAGCCTCTTACTCATATCATGAGTATGAACTTACTCATAGCAGAGTTCAACCGGATGGCCGTTGCGCACGCCGCGATACGGCGCGCTGGAGGCGGTGCATCCCAGTCAAGAGCACCTCCTGCCTCAGTCCCCATCCCCCGCCCCCGGCGTCTCCAGCGCGGCGAGCACGCGCGCCTTGAGCGAGACGAAGACCTCGGCCGTCACGTCGGCGCTGCGGCGCGGGCGCGGCAGCGGGACCACGATGCGCTCGACGATGCGGCCGGGGCGCGGCGACATCACGTAGACGACGTCGGAGAGCCACAGCGCCTCATCGACGTCGTGCGTCACCAGCAGGACCGTGCGGCCGTCGCGGCCCCAGACGTCCTGCAGCCAACCCTGCATCCGGCGCCGCGTGTGCGCGTCGAGCGCTCCGAACGGCTCGTCGAGCAGCAGCGTCTCGCGCGGCATCAGGAAGGTGCGCAACAGCGCCAGGCGCTGCCGCATCCCGCCCGAGAGCTGCGCCGGCCAGGCGCGCTCGAAGCCCTCGAGGCCGAAGCGCGGGTAGAGTGCGCGCGCGCGCGCCCGCGCCTCCTCGCGCGCGACGCCCGCGACCTCCGCGCCGAGGGTCGCGTTGCCCTCGACGCGCCGCCAGGGCAGCAGCAGGTCGCGCTGCGGCATGTAGGCCGTCAGCCCCGGCTCGCCGATCGTGCTGACGCCGTCGACGACGGCCTCGCCGCGCGAGGGGACGAGCAGCCCGGCGAGCACCTGCAGGATCGTGCTCTTCCCGCAGCCGCTGGGGCCGAGCAGGCTGACGAACGCGCCGCGCGCCGCCTCGAGATCGATCTCGTCGAGGGCGGCCACGGGCGGGTCGCCGGGGTAGCTGTGCCCCAGCGACCGCACCCGCAGCGCGGGCTCCCCCATCGTGCTCACCCGCGGCGCTCCGCCCGCCCTCGCTACGGCTCGGGCAGGTAGTCGTTCGTGAACGCCTCGCTCACGTCGACCGGCGCGTCGATCAGCCCGGCCTCGCGCAGGAACGCCTCGAAGCGCTGCCAGGTGGCATGCTCCTGCTCGCCCCAGGCGCGGCCCTGCGCCTTGTAGCGCGTCGCGTGGTACTGCGCGCTCGCCCGCACGAGCGCCTCGTCCAGCTCGGGCGCGGCCTCGAGCAGCAGCGAGGCCGCCTCGTCGGGGTTCTCGATCGCGTGCTCGTAGCCGCGCGTCGTCGCCTTCAGGAAGTCGCGCACGAGGTCCGGGTCGTCCTCGATCAGCTCGCGGCTGGTGATCAGGATCGGCGTGTACCAGTCCGGGATGCAGTCCGTGTGCTCGATGAACAGGATGTTGCCCAGCGCGCGGCCCTCGAGCTGGCTGGCGCGCAACGCGTCCCAGCCCTCGAACACCCAGACGAAGTCGAAGCGGTCCTGATCCATCCCGCCGAGGTAGTCGATGTTGCCCACCTCGACGAACTCGACGAGCGAGGGGTCGCCGCCGTCGCACTCGATGAGCGTGTCGAGCAGCTCCTGCTCCAGCAGGCCGCCCCAGCCGCCGTAGGTCTTGCCCTCGAGGTCCTTCGGGCGCGTGATGCCCTCCTCGGCGAGCGCCATCAGGCTGGAGTCGTTGTAGTACAGCAGGGTCGCTATCGAGACCACGTCCGCGCCGCCGAGGCGGGCGGGCAGCAGGCTCTCCGCCTGGGAGATCCCGAAGTGCGCCGTGCCGGCCCCGACGACGGCGTCGGCGCCGGCCGGGGCGGGCTCGATGATCGTGAGGGCGATGCCCTCTTCTTCGTACCAGCCGTTCTGCAGCGCGGTGTAGATGCCGGCGTGGTGGTTGTTCGGCGTCCAGTTCAGCATCAGCGTCACCGGGCGCGCCTCCTCGTCGCCCCCGCAGGCGGCGAGCAGCAGCGCACCGAGCGCGGCGCCGAGCAGCAGCAGTCGTCTCATCTCAATCTCCTTCCGCCGGGGCGCCGGCGTGACGCCACGGCATCGAATACCTCGCGAGCAGGTGGACGCAGACGAAGAGCGCGATGCTGATCAGCGCGATCAGCACCACGGCCATGAAGATCTGGTCCGTGCGGAACGCTCGCTGCGAGCGCAGGATGAACAGCCCGAGGCCGGAGCTCGCGCCCATCCACTCGGCGATCACCGCGGCGATCACCGCGTAGGCGGCGCCGATCTGCAGCCCCGCGAAGAACGAGGGCACCGCCGAGGGAATCAGCACCAGCCGCAGCACCTTGAGCCGATCGGCGCCCATGCTGCGCACCAGCGCCACCATCTCGCGGTCGGCGTTCATCAGCCCGTCGGCCGTGTTGACGGCGATCGGGAAGAAGCCGATCAGCACGACGATCAGGACCTTCGGGGTGAGGCCGAAGCCGAACCAGACCGCGAGCAGCGGCGCGAGCACCAGCACCGGGATGTTCTGGCTGACCACGAGCAGCGGGTAGAGCACACGCCGCGCGAGCGGCAGGCTGGCGATCAGCGCCGCCGTCGTGACGCCCAGCAGCGCCGCGAGCGCGAGCCCGAGCAGCGCTTCGGTCAGCGTCGTGCGGATGTGGCCCGGCAGCACCGCGCGCTGGTCGAGGAAGGCGTCCAGCAGCGAGCCCGGCGGCGGCAGCAGATAGGACGGCGTCCCGGCGACGCGCACCCACACGTCCCAGACGACGATCAGCGCCGCGAGGAACAGCGCCGCCGGCAGGTAGTGCCGCGCCGCGCGCAGCGCCCTCGTCATGAGGCGGGGTCGCCATTGCGGAACGGGGCCGTCAGCCCCTCCATCCACGGGGTGCCGTCGTCGACGGCCCGCTGGCCGACCTTGATGATCGAGACCAGGCTGTCGGCACCGGACTCGAGGCAGGCCTCGTGGACCCTGCGCAGCAGCGGCCACAGCTCGTCCGGATCTCCCTCGACGGTCGAGCCGAGCGCACCGACCTCGTACCTGAGGCCGGACTGCTGGATGACGGCGATCGCCCGCTCGACGTGCTCGAACTGGACCTCGGCCGTGCCCGGCGGCGTCGGCAGGCACTCGATTTCCACGATCATGCGGCGCCTCCTCCTCTGCAACATGCGAGGATGCGCCGCGCGGCTCGGAGCACGAGTGGGAGGTTGCCGGAAAACGCTAGCGGGCGGCCCCCGCGGGGCCGGTCAGCTTCGTCATCACCGCGTTCCCTACGCTCGCATTACCGAGATCAGGTTCTGGGGTTGTCCTCGGGACGGATCTCAGCCTGACGGCTCCCCCAGCGGCACATCGCACGCTCCCGGCGCGTACGCCGGACCCTGCGATCGGTTCGAGGCTACGGAGGGAGCGGCGTCGCTGTCAACGCGCCGATTGCAGGGGGAACGCGTGCCGCCACCCAGCGGCCCAATCGGAGGTCCAGCTACCGACACGAGGCCGCCCACGAGAAGTTCACCACGAATCGCGTGCCACCCCGAGGATTCTGTCGAACAATTCCTCAAGCCCCTCCGCACCCCGAGCCACGTCACGCCCGCACTCTTCCCCGGCCTCCAGCACGCTGAGGCATAGCCACGACCGTCCATCTGGGGTCACGAGCACGAGGCCCGCCTGCTCGCTCTGTAGTCCCCCCTCCGAGTCCATCAGCAGTTGCAATCCTTCAGGAACGAAGAAGTACAGGCGCCGCCCCTCGAGAACCTGGGAGTCATACTTGTAGTGGCCGGGAGCCAGCAACGAACCGAGCACGACGGGGGTAGCCTCCGGGAAAGTGTTTATCACGATCCCCGTCGGGCGCGGCTTCGGCTTCATGAGAGGCATGGGCTGAGAACGATCGCCGGGCACGGTGGCCCACACCCCGATCCCGATGCCGACGATGGCAACCACCGCGAGCGCCAAGCCCGCCAAGCGCCATGAGCGCGTGCCACCGGTCATCTTCGCCGCTCCTCCGCGCTTACGCCGCCGATCGGAGTCACGAGGTCAGGCATGCGCCGAGGGAGTCGCAGCGACACCGCTTGAACGCGCCTCTTGTAGCAGCCCACATAGACAGTACGCGCGTGCAATCACGTTGGTTCTGTCGAAGTAATCGCTGATGCGTCAACGCGCGGCGGCGTCGTCCATCGCGAGGCGGGCGACCTCGATGCCCATGCGCATCGTGTAGTTCTGGCCGCGGTCCTCGGGGTAGATCTGCGTGTTGTTGGCCAGGTAAAGGCCCTCGATGCCGGTACGGTGCGGGGCGATCGTCTCGTGGTAGCGCCAGTGCACGATCGGCTGGCCGGCGCGGTCCTTGAACAGCCACTTGTCGTTGATCCAGCTGCGATCGAAGGCCGGGTTGATGCGGCGGATGTACGGCTCGTAGCGATCGAGCACCTGCTCCACGTCCTCCTCGACCACCGGGTCGCCGGGATCGGCGTAGTTCGAGAAGTAGACGATGTGCTGCCCGCCGTACTCCGAGGGGTCACGGAAGTTGGTCTGCTCGACCGCCACCACGAAGGGGCAGTCGTCGTCGGTGATCGTCAGCCAGTAGATCTCGGAGAGCGGGCGGTCCAGCGCCAGCAGCAGCACCGTCGCCCACTGGTACTCGACCAGCCCGAGCTGCGCCTGGTAGTCCTCCGGCAGATCGGGCGCGATGCGCGGCAGCACGCCCGAGTGCACGGTCGCGATCACCGTGTCGGCCTCGAGGCGTTCCGGCGCCCCGCCCTCCTCGAGCGGGGCGAGCTCGACGCCGCGCACACGGCCGCCCTCGCTGACGATGCGCTGCACGGGCCGCCCGGCGTGGACCGCGCCGCCACGCGCGCGGATCGCATCGGCGAGGGCGTCGACCATGCGGCCGAAGGAGCCGCGCAGGTAGCCGAGCTGCTCCTTCGCGAGCGGCCCGCCCTGCCGCGAGGCGAAGCGCAGGTAGATCTTGCCCCAGAACCAGACCATCGCGACTTCCGCGGCGTGCCGCCCGAACTTGGCGCGCAGCAGCGGGCCCCAGACGCGCTCGTAGCCCTCCTGGCCGACCTTTGAGGTGATCCAGTCCTTCGCCTTCAGGCCCTCGTAGCGCTTCCAGTCGGAGACGCGGCGCAGCCACAGCGCCGTCAGGCCGAGCCGCAGCCGCGTGAGCAGCGAGACGCGGTCGAAGCGCAGCAGGTCGCCCGCGCTCGTGAACGGGTAGACGCGCCCGTCGCCGAACATCCCCACGCGCGAGTCGACCCACTCGAGGTCCTCGCCCAGCCCCAGCTCCTCGATGATCTCGGCGATCACGATGTCGGAGCGGAAGAGGTGGTGGTAGAAGGATTCGATGCGGCCCCCGCCGATCTCGAAGGTGCGAACCTGACCGCCGAGCACGGGGCCGGCCTCGACGAGGGTGACCTCGTGCCCCGCCTTCGCCAGCTCCCAGGCCGCGGCGAGCCCGCCCACGCCGCCGCCCACGACGACGGCGCGCACTAGCCGCTCCCCCGCAGCGTCGAGGCGGCCGAGGCCTCCTCGGAGGGCGTGCGCAGCAGGCTGCGCACGGCGATGTGGCGCTGCCAGAGCAGCAGCAGGCCGAGGGCGGCAACGGGGATCAGCAGCAGCGCGTGCAGGGCGATCGCGTAGGCCGTGCCCGCCGCGGCGGTCGCGCCGAAGACGACGGCCACCTCGCGGGCGAAGAACTCGAACGGGCCGATGCCGCCGGAGGTGCTCGGCGCGGCGATCGCGAGGTTCGCGGCCCCGCAGACACCGAGGTAGAGCAGCGGGTCGAGCTCGAGGCCGAGCCCGATCCCGACGAGCCAGTACATCGCCGCCTCGATCGCCCAGGAGGCGGCCGTCACGACGAAGATCGCGATCCAGGCGCCCATCCCGCGGATCGTCGTCAGGCCCTCGATGAAGCGGTCGAGGCGCGGGGCGACGAGGTGTTGCAGACGCGCCGGCAGCGGCCGCAGCAGCCGCTGCGCCAGCCCGGGGTTGTCGGCCAGGCGCGGCCCGAGGATCAGCAGCGCGAGGGCGATCGCGACGAACAGGGCGCCGGTGACGGCGGCGAGCAGCTGCAGCACGCCGCTGCCGCCGGCGAGCGCGATCGTGCCGGCGAGGAAGAGCGCGAGCACCAGGCCGTCGAAGACGCGCTCGACGAGAATCGTGCCGAGCGCGGCGACGCGGTCCGCGCCGTGGCGCTCGTGCAGCAGCTGCGCGCGCACCAGCTCGCCGGCGCGCACTGGCAGCACGTTGTTCGCGGCGTAGCCGATCACCACGAGCGCGGTGGCGTCGCCGGTGCTGATCGGCGTCGCGCCGCGCAGCACCAGCTTCCAGCGCACCCCGCGCAGCCAGAGCGCGCCGAGGTAGATCGCGAACGCGGCGGCGAGCCAGCCCGGCTCGGCCGCGGTGAAGGCGTCACGCAACTCCAGTCCGTTGACCTGGCGCAGCAGGAGCACGATGAAGACCGCGCTGACGGCGAGGCCGATCAGCGAGCGTCGCCACTTCACGTCCCGCTCCCTCGCGAGGCCTCAACCGGCCCCGTGCCGCGAACCGTCCGGTTTCGTGCGCCTCTATGTTCGGGCATCGCGCGGTCGGGCGCGACGCCGGGGGCGGTGCGCGGTCAGCGCTTCGGGAACCAGACGTCGCCGCGCAGCGCGCCGAGCGTGTCTTCCTCGGTGCGCGAGGCGACGAAGCTCACCCAGTCGGCCAGCAACTCGCCGCTGGCGAGTTTGCCGAGGACGCCGCGCGGCGTGGCGGCGCGATAGCCCTCCTCGCGGAACCACCAGCGGTGAACGTAGGGACGGGGCTCCTCGAACTGATCGCGCAGCAGCCAGCCCGGCCCGAGCGTGCTGCTCGCGCTGATCAGCACCGCACCCTCGCCGGGGCCGTACTGGCGGATCTCGTCGGGCCCGAGGTAGCCGACGTTGGGGACG
Organism: Dehalococcoidia bacterium; assembly: GCA_965207415.1. Classification (GTDB taxonomy): domain Bacteria; phylum Chloroflexota; class Dehalococcoidia; order UBA2979; family UBA2979; genus VXMT01. The sequence goes on along the minus strand of CBDBMD010000003.1, from coordinate 262,948 downwards.
TTTCGCAGGTACCAGGCCCAGGGCCAGGTCAGCGAGGCGGTGGTGTCGACGACCACGGGTGTGGGCTGTGGCTGCGCGCGTACGTACTCCGCGATCTCCCGTGCCAACAGCGGCACCTGCGGCGACGTCTGGGTGTAGATCAGCGGCTCGACGGGGGTGTCCGGGTGGCGGTAGGAGACCCCGAACGCCGTCCACAGCGAGGCGGCGGCGAGCACCGCGCCGAGCCCGCCCGCGCCCACCCAGAGCAGGGCGGGCCGCGCAGCGCCGGCGGGCGCGGTGAAGTCCTCGCGCAGGCCCCGCAGCGAGCGCCACGCCCCCGGCAGCGCGCGGCCGAGCGCATGCCCGGCGATCAGCGCGAGCGGCAGCGCGAGGTGCACGTTCAGCCACGGCATCTTCTCGCCCGCGAAGGAGAGCAGGACGAAGATCGCGACGAACCACCAGACCAGCAGCCGCATCAGCGAGTCGCCGCGCCAGATCAGCCAGGCGCCCCCGATCAGCGCCGGCGCCAGCGCGAGGAACTCGTAGGTCGGAAGCATCATCACGTAGTAGTGGAGCGGCTGCTTGCCGCGCTGCACGTCCTGCTGGTCGAGCCAGTAGTCGAGCTGGCCCCAGAACGCGGAGACGAAGCCGTCCTGGTTCGTGAAGCCGGTGGTGAACAGCGGGATCGTGATCAGCCAGGCGAGCGCGGCGATCGGCAGCCACGTCCCCGGACGCCAGAGCACGCCGATGATCGTGCTGATCGCGAGCAGCTCGATGATCAGGACCGTCTCGATGTGCTCGAAGCCGGAAGTCTCGATGCCGGGGAAGGGGAACCGCAGCACGGCGGCGAGGAACGGGGCCGTCAGCGTGCCGACGACGACCATCAGGTCGCCCTCGCGGGGCAGGGTTTCCAGGCGGAGGCGGCGGCGCAGCGGGGCGAGCGGCGCCCAGAGAGCGGCGATCACCCAGGCGAAGGGGAAGAGCACGATCCACGAGACGATCGCGGAGCCGTGCCGGTACTTCCCGCTCGGCCCGCCCAGCTGCTGCAGCAGGCTGCTGGTGAGCGTGGCGTTGAGGTAGAGCAGCGCCAGCCCGCAGAACAGGTAGGCCGTCTCTTTTGTCGCGAACGAGAGCGCGATCGCCGCCGCCGCGAGCGCGAGCCAGCGCTCCCGTCCGTCGTGCCGGTAGCGCCAGATCGCGGCGACCAGGAACAGCATCCAGACCGCCGCCGGTACGTCGTTGCGCGAGAACCGCGAGTAGTAGAGCAGCACCGGCGAGAACGCGATCAGCAGCCCCACCACGATCACCCCGCTGTTGCCCAGCCAGCGGCGCAGCAGCAGCGGCGCCAGCACCAGGGCCGCGCCCGCGAGGGCCATCGGCAGCCGCGAGGCGACCTCGTTGTCTCCGAAGACCACGAAGGAGCCTGCCACGGTGTGGAACAGCCACGGCCCGTGCAGCAGCGGGTTGTGGACGTAGCCGCGGCCCTCCGCGAGGTCCCAGGCGTACTTCGCGTGCAGCGACTCGTCGTGGTGCATCGCCCGCACGTCGAGGTCGATTACGCGTAGCACGAGCGCCACGGCGGCGATCCCGAGCAGGACCAGCAGCGTCCGGTCGGCCCGGAGCTGTCCGAGGCGCGAGAGGAGTCCGGCGCTCATCGCAGCCCCGTGGGTACGGCGACGATCCGCGCGCCGGGCGCCTCGAACACGGTCGGCCAGTCCTCGAAGCGCGCGGCGACGTCCGCGCCGAACTGGCGGCGCTCCTCGCGACCGAGGTAGACGTGGGTCAGCCCGTGGGTGCGCGCCAGCAGCAACGACTGGGGGCCGGCTCCGTTGCTGTAGATGGTGTCGACCACGTCGAGGCGCTCCGTCAGCGGTACGTTGCTATGCCACTGCAACTGGTGGCCGGGCCAGCCGACCAGTGTCGGCGTGGCGCTGGCCGCCGAGATCATGTTACCCGGCCCGTAGCTCCGGCTCGCGGCCTCGAGCAGCACGTCGTGGGCAGGATCCAGCTCGCCGCGCACCCAGTCGAGCGCCGCGGCCAGCCCCGGATCGCGCCGCTCGACGTGCGCGAGCGAGTCGATGCCCCTCGCCTGGCCCTCACGCGCGCGGCTGACCGTCGCGGCGGGGGCGTAGAGCAGCGAGCCGAGCCAGAGCAGCGCGGCGAGGACGGCGAAGGCCGCGAGGGCGCCTCGCGGCGAGACGAGCCGCCGGTGCAGCGCGGCGAACGACGGCCGCGGTGCGGCGTCGTAGGCGAGCGCGAGGCCGATCGCCCCCGAGGCCGCGAGCAGCGGCCAGGCGACGTACCAGAACTTGAAGACGGTGTTCATGCGCGCGTGCCGCAGCGCATCGGTGACGTGGAACAGCTCGGTCGCGAGCACGATCGCGCCCGCCATCGCGGCCAGCGCCAGCCAGGCGGCATGGTCGCGCCGCCCCTCGGCGTAGCGGCTCGCCGAGGCCGCGCCCGCGGCGCCGGTCGCCAGCACGAGGCCGGCGAGCGTCAGCCAGCCGACGCCGCGCGCAGCGAACGCGTCGCCCTCCCCCGCCGCCCACACGACCCACAGCACGACCGGCGTCGCCGCCAGCACGAGGCCCCGGGCGAGCGCTCGCCTCGAGGCGTGCGGGCGCGTCATCAGCGCGGCGAGCACGACCGGCAGCAGCGGCGTGCCCCAGAACAGCAGCAGCCGCAGCGGATCGCTCGCCGCGTCGCTGACCACGGTGCCGCCGATCGACGACGTGTCGAGCGTCTGCAGCAGCGGCCAGGCGATCGCGAGGCCGACGAGCGTCGGCGCGAGGAGGTAGCGCACGGCCCCGAAGAGCGCCCCGTGCAGCGGCCAGCCGACCGCGCGGAAGGCTGCGGCCGCCGCCGCCAGCCAGATCAGCCCGTAGGCGAGCACGTCCCAGGCGTTGGTCATCGCCAGCCCCGCGAAGAGCGCGCCGGCCAGCAGCAGCGCCTCCGGGCGCGCCGTCCAGCGCCGCCAGGTGAGCGCGACGCCGCCCTCGAAGGTGTCGAGGGCGAGCGCGAGCGCGACGCTGCCGAGCGGCAGCGCGAGCACGTGGGCGTGCGGGTCGCCGAGGATGTAGGAGAAGGCGGGGAACTCGCTGATCGTGCCGGGGATCACGCGCGTCGCCCGCCACCACCACCAGAACTGGTCGGGCACGCCGTGCGTCGCCTCCACGGGGCCCGGCAGACCCTTCACGCCGAGGTGGCCCCAGACGCCCTCGCCGCCCAGCCCGTTCGCGGCAGCAAGGTCGGCGAGGCCTTCGAGCGGCGCGATCCAGATCAACGCCACAACGGCGACACCGCCCGCGATCCACGGCGTGGCGCGCCGCCGCAGCGGGCCGAGGGCGACCGCATCGCTTGCGAGGCCGGCGATCGCGACGGCCGCGAGCGCCGCCGCCGCCGCGAGGCCGAGGTTGAAGCCGTAGCGCGGCGCGACTCCCGCCAGCCGCCCGCTGACATCGATCATCACGTGGCCGAGGTGGTAGTAGGAGACGTCGTAGCCGGCGAGCCAGGAGTCGGGGGGCGGCAACTGCTCCGCGTGGTGCACGGCGTTGAGCAGCATCAGGTCCATCGGCTTCTCGGTGTTGATCGCGGCCGGCGCCTGGGCGCGTACGAACAGCACGACGACGAAGACCACGAGGAACAGCGCCTCGCCGGCGAGCAGCGCGCGGCGTGCGCGCCAGAGCGCCCGCAGCCGCTCCGGGTCGCGCCAGCCGAGCCAGGCCGACCAGGCGTAGAGCACGGCGACCGCCGCAATCACGAGGCCCGTCCCGTAGGGAGTCGAGACAAGCGCCGAGGCCAGCCAGACGGCCTGTGCGACCAGCAGCAGCGCGAGCGGGCGCGCGTACAACACCCCGCGTGAGCGCAGCCGTCCGAACAGCAGCGTGGCCGGGAGCAACCCGCCGCCGCCGATCAGCACCAGCGCCAGATACCACGTCAGCGCCTGTTCCACGGCGCCGGTCCGTCAGGCCTCGGTCGAGCCGGAGGCCAGCAAGCCGTCGACGAACGCCTCGGCGTCGAACGGCGCAAGATCCCCCGGGCCGTCCCCGACCCCGATGAAGCGCACGGGCAGCCCCAGCTCCGAGGCAACCGCGAAGACGATGCCGCCGCGGGCGCTGCCATCGAGCTTCGTGAGGATCACCGCGGTAACCTCGATCGCCTCGGTGAAGGCGCGCGCCTGCGCGAGGCCGTTCTGCCCGGTGGTGGCGTCGAGCACGAGCGCGACCTCATCCGGGCCGCGTCCGAGCTGCCGCTCGATCACGCGTCGGATCTTGGCCAGCTCGTTCATCAGGTTCTGCTTGTTATGTAGCCTCCCGGCCGTATCCACCAGCACCAGGTCGTGACCGCGCGCCTGCGCCGCCTCGATCGCGTCGAAGGCGACCGCGGCGGGGTCGGAGCCCGCCTGGTGCGCGATCACGTCGAACCCGATCCGTTCGCCCCAGCTGCGCAGCTGCTCGATCGCAGCGGCGCGGAAAGTGTCGCTCGCGGCGGCCAGCACGCGGTTGCCCTCGGCCTGGTAGGCGTGGGCGAGCCGCGCCGCCGCCGTCGTCTTGCCGGTGCCGTTCACCCCGGCAATCAGCACGACCGCGGGCCGGGGCGGCGCCTCGGCGTCGGCGTCCCAGAGCCGGCCCGCGCCTCCCGGCGCCTCGAGGATCGCGATCAGCTCGCTGCGCAGCGCGGCTTGCAGCTCGTCCGGCTGTCGCGGATTGGCGGCGCGCACGCGATCGAGCACCGCGAAGGTGGTCTCCACCCCCGCGTCCGAGCCGATCATCACCTCTTCGAGCGAGTCCCAGAGCTCCGGGGTGATCCCGTTCCCGCGCAGCAGATCGCCGACGCGGCCGAACCAGCTGCGGCGCGTCCGCGACAGCGCCTGCCCGGTTGCCGCCTCGGACTCCGGGTTGCCACGCAGCAGCCTCACGGCATCATCCTGACCGGCCCTCGATGTGGGCGCGTGCCGATCGTAGCGAGAGGCGCGGCGACTGGCGAACCGGCAGCCCGGCGAGCCGCGTTACGAGGCCTGCGGCAGGTCGGCCAGGCGCAGCGAGAGCACGCGCGAGACGGAGTCGTCGCCCATCGAGATCCCGTAGATCGTGTCGGCGGCCTCGACGGTCCCGCGGTTGTGCGTGATCACGATGAACTGCGAGTGCTCGCAGAGCCCGCGCAGCGTGTCGACGAAGCGGCCAACGTTCGCCTCGTCAAGCGCGGCGTCGACCTCGTCGAGGACGCAGACGGGCGCCGGGTTCACATCGAGCAGCGCGAACAGCAGCGACACCGAGGTCAGTGCCCGCTCGCCGCCCGAGAGCATCGCCAGCGAGGAGATGCGCTTGCCCGGCGGCTGCGCGCGGACGTCCACGCCGGCCTCGCCGCCCTCCTGCTCCGGCTCGACGATGGTCAGTTCCGCCCGTCCGCCGCCGAAGAAGCGCTGGAAGTAGTCGGCGAAGCTCTGGTTGACGTGTTCGAACGTCTCGCCGAAGCGCTCGCGAATCTCCCGCTTCAGCTCACCGATCGCCGTCCGCAGCTGCACCTCGGCATCCTCGAGGTCCTCGACCTGTCCGGCGAGGAAGTCATGCCGTTCGCGCTCCTCGCTGAGATCGTCGAGCGCCTCGAGGTTGACCGGGCCGAGCGCACGGATCTCGGCGCGCAGCTCGGAAATGTGCTCGCGCAGCTCGGCGGTGTTGACCTCGGCCCCGCCACTCGCGGGAACCGGCGCCGACAGCACCGGCGGCGCGCCATTGGCAGCGCCATCGCCCGCACCGTTGCTGGCAACCAGCGCTGGCTCGGCTGTTTCGCTGCCAGCGAGGTCGGACGGGGGCTGCTCGGCGCTGGTGCGGCGCACGCTCCCGTCGTCGCGCAGGACGAGGCCGTCGTCCGCAATCTGCTGCTCGAGGCTCTTGACGCGGTTTGCCAGCTCCCGCAACCCGGACTGCGCCTCCAGCAGTTCGCGCTCGGCGGCGAAGAGCCGCGCCTGGCTGTCGCCCCGCGTCGCTGTCAGCTCGCGCTCGGCGCGTTCCGCGTCGGCGAGCGCCGCGTGCGCCGGAGCGACGGCTTCCTCGGCGGCGCGGCGCGCGATCTCGACGTTGGCGACCTGCTCGCCGAGATCGCGCAACGTGAGCTCGAGGTCTTCGAGCTCCTGGCGCACGACGAGCGCCTGATCGCGGCGTTCGGCCAGCCGCTCGCCGCGGCTGCGCTGCGCCTCCTCCAGCGCAGCCTGGCGGTCGCGCGTGGCGGACCGCTCGCCCTCGGCGGCGGCGAGCGCGGCAGCGCTCTGCGCGACCCGATCGCCGGCCGCGTCGCGTTCCGCCCCGACGGCCTCGGAGCGATCGCGCAGGCCCTCGAGCCGTGCGTCGAGCGCCTCGAGGGCGGCGCGTTCGCGCTCGATCACCGCTGCGGCGTCGTCCGGGTCGGCAGCGGGGTCGTCCTCGGCGAGCACGGCGTGGGCCATCCGCAGCTCGCTGCCGATCGCCACCAGGCGCCGCCGCAGCCGTGTGCTGTCCTGCTCGTGCGCGCGCAGCGCGGCCTCCGCCGCCGTCGCGGCGCTGCGCGCCGCAGCGAGGGCGTCACGGGCGTCGGCGACGATGTCGTCGAGGTGCTGGACCTGCGTGGAGGCTGTTTCCTCGGCCTCACGCGCGGCCTCGATCGCCTCGGGCAGCTCGTGTTCCTCGTCCTGCAGCACGAACTGCTCCGCCGCAGAGCCGCGCGATCCGCCGTAGATCGAGCCGTCCGCGCGCACCAGTACGCCGTCGCGGGTGACGACGGAGCCGAGGCCGCGCTCGACCGTCTTGAGCGCGGTCTTCACGTCCTCGACGACGATCGTGCGGCCCAGCAGCAGGTCGACCAGCGGGCGGTACTTGCGCTGGGTCTTGACCAGCGTCGCGGCGACACCGACGACGCCGCGCTCGCTCAGCATGTTGAGGGGGTACTGCCGGTCGATGGCGTCGAGCGGCAACACGGTGACGGAACCGGCGCCCTGCTCGCGCAGGTGCGCGATCGCCGCCAGCGCGTCGCCCTGGCGCTCGACCACGATGGCGCCGATCTGCTCGGCGAGGGCCGCCTCGATCGCGTGCTCCAGGCCCTGCGGCACACGGATCAGGCGCCCGAGCAGCCCGACCACCCCGTTGAGCGGCTCCTCGCGTGGACCCGGCTCATTCGCGGCGCGCAGCAGCTCCTGGGAGGCGGACCCCTGCTGCGCGAGCTGCGCCGCGAGCATGGCGGTCAACTCGCGCCGGGCTTCCAGCTGCTCGCGCTGGGTGATCGCGGCGCGCAGCGCCTCGCGGCCCTCCTCGGCGCGCGTGCGCGTTTCCTCGGTCCGCCGCTCGGCGATCGCGCGGCGGCGCAACGCCTCGGCGGCTTGCTGGGTGAGGCGCTCGTGCTCGCGGCGCGCGGCCAGCGCGCGCTTTCCGTAGTCGCGCAGCTCGTCGTTCAGCTCGTCGCGCCGGCGCGCCGCCTCGCGGCGCTCGCCGTCGCGACGGCGCTGCTCGGCCTCGACCCGCACGCGCCGCGCCTCGGCGTCGCGGATGGTGGTCTCGATGCGCGAGCGGCGGGCCTCTGCTTCGGCGAGCTCGCGCAGCACGTCGCGCACCGCCGCATCCGCCGCGCGCATCGCGTCCTGCGCGCCCTCGAGGCCGGCGCGCGCCTCGGCGACCCGTGCGTCGAGCTCGATCAGCGTGGCGTCGTCCGCCGCACCGGCGGCGGGCGCCGCTTCCAGCTCCTCGATGGCGGCGTCGATCTCCGTGCGGCGCACGAGCAGCAGCTCCTGGCGCTGCTCGGCGAGCGCGCGCTGCTGTCCGAGCGCCAGCGAGCGTTCAACCAGCTCGCGCTCGCGGCGCTGCGCGCCGCCCAGCTCCGCGCGGGCCGCGGCGACTGCGCGTTCCGCCGCGGCGATCTCCGGAGCGAACGCCTCCGCCTGGCGGCGCGCCGCGGCGAACGCCTCCGAGCGCTGGTCGTGCCGCGCCTGGGCCGCCGCCAGCGCCTCGCTCGCCTCGCGCAGCTCGGTCTCGTACCAGGCCTCGAGGGCTGCGCCGAGCTGGGCGTCGAGCTCGCGGAAGCGGCTCGCGCGCTGCGACTGTCGCTCCAGTTGCCGCAGCCGCGGGGCCAGTTCGCGGATCAGCACCCGGACGTGGCCGAGGTTGTCGCGTGTCTGCGTGAGCCGCCGCTCCGCCCGTGTGAGCTCGATGCGGTGGCCGTGCACCTCGGCGGCCTCTTCGATCAGGTTGCGGCGCTCCTGCGGCCGCAGGCCGAGCACCTCGTCGACGAGGCCCTGAGACATCATGGCGTAGGAGTTCTGGCCGACCTGTGCGCGCCGGAACAGATCCTGCACGTCCAGCAGGCGCACCTTCTGGCCGTTGATGCGGTACTCGTTCTCGCCGCTGCGGTAGGCGCGCCGGCTGACGCTCACCTCGTCGAAGTCGATCGGCATCCACTGCTCGGAGTTGTCGAGGATCAGCGTTACCTCGGCGACGCCCAGTTCGCGCCGCGTGTCGGAGCCGGAGAAGATCACGTCGCCGGTCCTGCGGGCGCGGATCGAGCGCGTCGACTGCTCGCCGAGGGCCCAGCGGATCGCGTCGGCGACGTTCGACTTGCCGGAGCCGTTGGGGCCGACGACGGCGGTCAGGCCGGGGCCGAACTCGAAGACCTGGCGGTCCGCGAAGGACTTGAACCCGTACGCCTCGACGCGTCGGAGGTACATCGCGGCTAGTCCGTCCCGGCTGCGCGTGTGCGCAGCTCCCGCAGCGCCTCGCGGGCCGCGTCCTTCTCAGCCTGTTGCTTGGTGAGTCCGCTGCCGCGGCCCAGCACCTCGCCGTCGACACGCACCTCGACGGAGAACTCGCGGGCGTGCTCCGGCCCGCGCTCCTCGACGGTCACGTACTGGGGCCGCCCGTAGCGCCCCTCGCAGAGCTGCTGGAGGGCGCCCTTGGTGTTCAACTCCGCGGGGTCGGTCTGCAGCGCTTCCAGCTCCGGGGCGAGCGTGCGCTCGATGAAGCGCCGCGCGCCCTCGAGGCCGCCGTCCGGCCCGCAGTCCAGCTTGAGCGCGCCGATCAGCGCCTCGTAGGCGTCGGCCAGGTTGCCGGGCCGATCGCGCCCGCCCGTGGCCTCCTCGCCGCGGCCGAGCAGCAGGTACTGGCCGAGGCCGAGGCGCTTCGCCGCCTCGGCGAGCGTCGGTCCCTGCACGATGTGCGCGCGCCAGAGCGTCAGCCTGCCCTCCTCGACATCGGGAAAGCGCTCGTAGAGGCGCTCGGCGATGACCATGCCGAGCACCGAATCGCCGAGGAATTCGAGCCGATCGAAGGAGCCGTCGGAGCCCTCGTGCTCGTTGGTGTAGGAGGGATGGGTAAGCGCGAGGCGCAGCAGGGCCTCGTCGGCGAATTCAATCCGGAGAGCGGTCTGTGCGTCGTGGAGGCAAGGCGGCGCGGTGACCAAGCGAGTACCCTCTCGGGCGCACGTGCTCCGCCATCACGTGCGCGATCGCCCGAAACCCCGCCGCAGCAGGGACGGGCCGGGAACGCCCCGCTCGCACTCGGTATCGTATGAGCGGGTGCCTGCAAGTGTCAAGAATCGCTTATCCGCTTATACGTCCTACCGTACCGCGCCTGCGCCGCGCGCTGCCTGCCGACGCTCGTTCGCTGCTCGACGCCGCCAGCGAGGCCGCCCCGGAATCGGGCAGCGAGCTGTGGGTGGTCGGCGGCGCGATCCGCGATCTCGCCGCGGGCCACGCGCCAGCCGAGGTGGACCTCGCATGCAGCGGCGACCCCGCCGTCCTCGCCGCCTCGATCGCCGCGCGGCTCGGCGAGGACGCCGCGGTGAAGGCGGAGCCACGCTTCGCTACCGCGCGCGTCGCGTGGCGCGACCGGCGGCTCGACATCGCCGCGCTGCGCAGCGAGCGCTACGCGCGGCCGGGCGCCCTGCCGGAGGTGCGCCCCGACGCAACGATCGAGGCCGACCTCGGGCGGCGCGACTTCAGCGTCAACGCCATCGCGCTTGGTGTCGTCGGGCCGCGTGGCGGCGAGCTGCTCGACCCGTACGGCGGCCTCGAGGACCTCGCCGCGCGGCGCCTGCGCGCGCTGCACGCCGGCAGCTTCCGCGACGACGCCACGCGGCTCTGGCGGGGCGCGCGCTACGCCGCCGCGCTCGGGCTGCGGCCCGAGCCGGAGACGGCGCGCTGGATCGAGGAAGCGCCGCGCTGGGTCGCGCGCAGCTCAGGGCGGCGGCTCTGGGCGGAGTTCGAGCGTGTTTCCGCATGCCGCCGCGTCGGCGCGATGCTGCGGCTGCTCGACGGCTGGGGTGCGCTGCGCGGGGTGCACACCGCCTGGGCGCTGCCAGCGGAGGCCTCACGCGCGCTGGCGAGGCGGCCGGGCCCGCACTCGCCCTCGCTGCTGCTCGCGGTGCTGCTCGCTCCGCTGGCGGAGCGGGAGGCGGTCGCCACTCGCCTTACGGCGCCGCGAGCGGCGCGCCGTCCCGTCGGCGAGGCGGCGCGGCTGCTTACCGCGCGCGACCGTGCGCCGGGGAGCCTCGCGGCCCTCGAGGGCGTGACCAACGAGGCCCGCCTCGCCGCCCGCTGGCTCGACCCGGCGGGCCAGCGGTTGCTCCAACGCGAGCTGCGGCGCTGGGAGCGCGCGCGCGCGCCACTGGACGCCGCGGCGCTGCTGCGGCTCGGCGTCGAGCGTGGTCCAGACCTCGGTGCGTGGCTCGAGCGCTTGCGCCGCGAGCGCTATCTCGGCAATCTGAGGGATGCGGCGAGCGCGCGCCGCGCGGTACGGGCCGCACTGCGCGACGCCACCGAGCCGGAGGAGCGATGAGCACGCTGCCCGCCCGCCAGCAGCCCGCCGAGGCAGCCGCGCCGGCCGTCAGGGTGCTCGATTGCGCCGTCTGCGGGCTGCCGGGACCGCTGAAGGAGCTGGCCGATTGCGCCGAGTGCGGGGCCGTCTTCCACATCGACCTGAGTCAGGAGGAGCTGGGCCGCAGCTGTGGCGCGGCGACCTTCGGCCAGGCCTGCGGCTTCAGCTTCAGCTGCAACCCCTGCATCGAGCGCTACGAGGCCGACGCCGCCAGCGGCGGCTACTGGCGCTCCGTCGTCCGCTAGCGGCGGCCCGCCACGGCCGCGCACGAGGAGACACGCGATGACTTCGGCCCCGACCCACACTTGCGAGATCTGCGAGGTCTCCGAGACGAACGCCCAGCTGCTCTCCGATTGCAGCAACTGCGGCGTGCTGTTCCACCTCAACCCCCGCAACGACATCGCGGGCATCGATTGCGGCGACGTCTGGGTGGGCGACTGCGACGAGCCGGTGCTGCAGTTCTTCTGCAACCGCTGCCTCGAGCTGATCCGCGGCAGCATCCAGGCCGAGGGTTTCCAGGCGCCTCCCCCCGGCTTCGACCCGCTGGGTGCGCCGCCCGGCGCGCAAGCGGGCACGATCATCATGCCCCCCATACCCCCTCCTGCTCCGGCGGCTCCACCCGCGCCCCCGCCTGCTCCGGCGGCTCCGCCCGCACCGCCGGCGGCGAGCGAGCCACCGCCTGCCGCGGCGCCCGAACGCCCGAGGCGTCGCCGCTTCCGCCGCATCGACGGCCCCTAGCCCAGGTGGCCTCGCGCCGCCGCCGCTTCCGCCCCCGGCGCAGCGAGACGCCCGCGCCGCCCGCCGCCGCCGAGCCGCATGCCCCGATCGAGCCCGGCCGCAGGAGCCGCCTCGGCATCGTCCTGACGCTGCTCTTCGGCTACTGGCTCGCGCGCGTCGCGACGTTCCTGCCCACCGACCCGCTGCAGGTGCTCGACATCGGCGTGGCGCTGCTCAGCGCCGTGCTGCTCGCGGTCTGGTACCGCCGCGGAGCCCGGCGCTACATGGAGACGCGCCAGGCCGAGCGGCAACACGCCGCGAACGAGGATGGCGCGGCAGCCCCCGAGGAAGCCGCCGTCGAGGAACCTAGGGAGTAGGCAGCCGGAACCAGGTCGCGTCGTCCTCGGGGCGAAGCGAACGCAGCGGCGCGTAGCCGGCGCGCAGCCAGAAGTAGAGGCCCCGCCCGTTGCCGCGCGGCGCGCGCCCGTAGAAGCCGCGCACGCCCTCGCGACGCAGCCGCCGCTCGGCGATCCGCACCGCGCGCACGGCGATCGCGCGCCCGCGACGCTCGGGCGCGATCGCGACGCCGGAGAACGTCACGGTCCGCGCTCCCGGCCCGGGCGCGATGCCCAGCACGCCGACGGTCTCGCCCTCCGTCCGCACGTGGTAGAGGCGTGTTCCCGCGAGCGGCGGCTCGACCTCGCCGCGATGGCTGCGCGCGACGCCCTCGCGCACTGCCTGCGCGACGCCCTCGTCTCGGGCGGCGCGTCCGCCGCGACCAGCGTGACGCCCTCGCCGCGCGCCCAGGGGCGCGCTCGCCCCGTCCGCGCGCCCGGCTCAGGCACGGGAGGCCTCGGAGAGCCAGGCGGCGACGGCCGCGGGAACCTCGCGCGCGGGGAGCGTGCGCTGCTCGCTGTCGGGCAGCGCCTCGAGGAACGCCTCCCCGTAGGCGCGCGCGCTGACGCGACGGTCGAGGATCAGGAAGACACCCCGGTCGCGCGGCCCGCGGATCAGGCGGCCGAAGCCCTGGCGGAAGCGGAGCACCGCCTGCGGCAGCATGTAGTCCTCGAATGGCTGGTCGTGCAGCGCGGAGCGCGCGGCATGGATCGGATCGGTCGGCACCGGGAAGGGCAGTCGCGCGAGCACGAGCTGCGAGAGCGCCGGGCCGGGCACGTCGACGCCCTCCCAGAACGCGGCGGTGCCCAGCACCAGCGAGCGCGGGCGCTCCGCGAGCGCGCGCAGCAGGCGCGCCGGACCGCCGTCGAGATCGTGCGCGAGCACACCGATGCCCTCGGCAGCGAGCGGACCGCGCAGCGCGCCCGCGGCCGAGCGCACCGCACCGTGCGAGGTGAAGAGCGCCAGCGTGCGCCCTCCCGCCGCGCGCGCCGCCTCTCCCAGCAGTTGCTGCGAGGCGGCCTCGTAGTCCGGCGCGTTCGGTGGCGGCAGGTCGTCGACGACGATCACGAGCACCGCTCGCCGGTAGTCGAACGGCGATCCGACATCGAGGGCGTCGGCATCGGGCAGCCCGATGCCGCGCAGGCTGAAGTCGAAGCGCTGCTGCGCCGTCAGCGTCGCGCTCGTGACCAGGACGGAGTCGCGCCGCGCCCACAGCTCGTCCTCGAGGCGATCGGCGACGTCGAGCGGCGCGCTGCGCACGCGCGGCCCGCGCCCGCCGCTGTCGAGCCAGACGATGCGCTCCGGGTCGGCGCGCTGGATTGCCTCGCGCAGCGTCGCCGCCTGTTGCGCCGCCCGCTCGGCGGCCCGCGCGAGCGCGCCGCGCAGCGTGTCGAGCGAGGGCGCGCCGGCCGCCAGCAGCGATCCGACCGTCGCCTCGGCGTCGACCAGGCGCCGCGCCAGCTGGTCGAGCGCGAGTTCGAGGTGCAGCGCCCCGTCCTCGACATCTCCCCAGAGCGGCTGCGCCCGCCGGCCCGGGGTGATCAGCAGTTGCGCACCCCTCGCGCGTTCCTCGAACTCCTCGCTGTAGGCGGCGATCGCTGCCTCGAGGTCCGGCAGCCGCGCGCGCGCCATCGCGGTGGCTGAGGCGATCTCGCCGGCCAGCGGGGCGAGGCCGGCGGCGGGCGAGAGCGGCATCGGGTCGAGCCGTGCCGCGCCCACCAGCGAGGCGGCAAGCGAGCCTCCTCCGGCCGACGCCTCGTCGAGCAACTGCGCGATCTCCTGCAGCGACACGGACTCGCCGAACTGGCTCGTCGCGACGCCCTCGAGGCGGTGCGCCTCATCGACGATCAGGTGGCGGAAGGGCGGCAGCAGCTGGTCGCCGCCCGCCGCGTTGACCAGCAGCAGCGCGTGGTTGACGACGACGACGTGCGCCGCGGCAGCCTCCGCGCGCGCCCGCTGGAGGAAGCAACTGCCCTCGCGCACGAACGCGCAGCGCCGGGCGAGGCAGTCGTTCGTGTCGGCGGCGAGGGCGCGCCAGTGCGGCCACTCGTCGCCGCGCAGGTACAGCTCCGCGCGGTCACCGCGCTCCGTCTCGCCGAGCCAGACGGCGATGCGGGCGAGCACGCGCGCCTGGTCCGCGCCGCGCGGCTCCTCAAGCTCGATCGCCTGCGTCCAGCGTTCGAGGCAGAGGTAGTTCCCCCGCCCCTTGAGCACGGCCGTGCGCAGCGAGCCCTGCGGCTCCCCGGCCGCCGACTCGGCGAGCGCCGCCGCCGCCGGCATGTCGCGCCCGGCGAGCTGCTCCTGCAGGTTCAGTGTGTGCGTCGAGATCACGACGCGCTCCCCGCTGCGCAGCGCGTGCGAGAGCGCCGGCACGAGGTAGGCGAGCGACTTTCCGGTCCCCGTGCCCGCCTCGACGGCGAGCTGGCCGTCGTGGGCGATGTTGTCCGCGACGGCGCACGCCATCGCGGTCTGCCCCTCGCGCACCTCGAAGCCGGGGAGCAGGTCGGCGCGGCGACGAGCCTCGGCGAAGCGCGCCTCCACCTCGTCCGCGTCGAGCGGCGCGAACTCGGGCAGGGGGCGCAGCGGCGGCGGCAGCTCGCGAGGCTCGCGCGCCAGCCCGCCGGGCGCGAGGACGGCGCCTCCCTCGGCAGCCTCGGCGCGTCGATCCAGCGCCCCGGCGAACAGGGGCCTGAGGCTCCAGGCGGACTGGTCGGCGAGCCGCATGAGGTCGCGGAGCGTCGCCGCCGGCAGCCGCTCGAGCCGCTCCAGCAGGCGCAGGAACACCTCGGCCGTCACCTCGGCGTCGGCGAGCGCGCGATGCGACTCCTCGACCGTGACGCCGAGCGACTCGGCGAGCGAGCGCAGGTCGAGCCGCGTCGCCGTCGGCAGCAGCACCGAGGCCAGCTCGTAGCTGTCGTAGGCGGGCGCCTGCACCTGCAACCCTGCCTCGGCGAGGAATCCGAGGTCGAAGGGCGCGTTGTGCGCGACCAGCGGGAGGCCGCGCGCGAAGGCGGCGAACTCATGCACGGCCAGCGCGGGCGGCGGCGCGTCGGCCAGGTCGGCGTCCTCGATGCCCGTGAGCACGCGGATCGCGGGCGGGAGCGCCCGGCCGGGGCTGACGAACGTGCGGAACCGCTCGCGCGGACCCTCGGCGCCGAAGCGCACGGCGCCGATCTCGATGATGCGGTCGCTCGCCGGGTCGAGGCCGGTCGTCTCGAGGTCGACCGCGACGTACTCGCCGCGGCCTGCTGCAGGTTCGTCGGGACCGAGAGGCATTGCGCCTCGCCGCCCTCTCCGGGGAGTTCTGCCCTAGCCGCGGGCCTCCGCGACCGCCTCGACAACGCCCGGCTCGAAGCGCGCGAAGTCGCCATCGGCGGAGCGCACGATCGCCTCGAAGCGGCCGGCGTGCAGCTCTTCGAGCAGCTCCGTCTCGCTCTCCAGCTCGCGGTCGAAGCCGGTCGCGTAGTAGCCGATGCCGCTCTCCGAGTGCGCGTCGCTGCCGCCGGTGGTCGGCAGTCCGAGCTCTCGCGCCACCTCGTAGGCGAAGTAGTTCTCGCGCGGCGTGTTGCAGCCGTTGGCGATCTCGATCGCGTCGGCGAGCTGGAAGACGGGGAGCCGGGCCGCCTCGGCGGGGGTCAGATTGAAGGGCACGCTGTCCTTGCGCATCGCCGTGACGTTGTCGAAGACGTGGCGGAAGGGGTGGGCGACGATCAGGAAGCCACCGACGGCGTCGAGCTCCTCGCGCAGTTGCTCCGCGCGGCGGATGCCGCTGATGTAGGCGGGCAGGCCGACCACCAGCATGTGGCCGAGGTCGGTCGAGATCTCCATCCCGAAGTTGACGAGGAAGTCCGTGTGCTGCTCGCGGTACTCGGCGCGCAGGTGACGGTCCCACATCTTGTCGTGCTCGGAGATATTGGCGCCGGTCAGCCCGGCCGCGCGCCCGAGATCGGGCAGCTTGTGCGGGTTGAGCGTGCTGTCCGAGGAGGCGACCGCGGAGTGGACGTGCATGTCGAGCACGCTGCCCTGCAGTCCAGGCGTCAGCTGCAGCGTCCGTCTCCTTCGCTCTGCCGTTCGCGGCCCGCGGGCGGCGGGCACGGCCCAAGGGTACGAGATGCCCGAACGGGCCGCATCACCGGCCGCCGCTGGCCCGCGGCGCGACGCTCAGCTCGCGAGCGCGGGCAACAGCACGCCGAAGGCGAACGCCGCCACGATCGCCGTCGCCCAGATGGCGCCGCTCAGCCCTCGCAGCACGAACGCCGCCGCGATGACCGCGATCAGCACGAGGCCGTGCACGATCAGCCCGAAGCGGAACGGATCCGCCACCTGGATGTAGACCGCACCCAGCAGCAGCCCGAGCAGCGTCCAGCCGATCAGCGCCCCGTTGACCAGCACCACGCCGACGAGCGGCGCGGGCAGGCGCTTCAGCCCAGCCGCCCGCTCGCGCCAGCGCTGGCTGCGGCTCATCGCCCAGAGTGCGATCGCGACCGTCGCGAACGCCGCCGCCGCCCCCGAGACGAAGCCCGAGAACAGCGCGCGCCCGGCGTCGACCTCGGCGCTCACGCGTCCTCCGTGATCGCCAGCGCCTCGGCGCGCGTCAGCGTGCGCGCCGGGATCGCCTCGGCGCCCGCCTGCTCGAGGTCGCGCCGCAGCTCCGCGCCCTTCGCCCGCTCGTGGATCAGCAGGAAGACCGTGGGGCCGGTGCCGGTCAGGTGCAGCGGCACGCCGCCGAGCGCCGCGGCATAGGCGCCGTAGTGCGCGAGCAACTCCGACTCCGTGCGCTCGATCACCGCCTCGAAGGCGTTCCAGAGATCGCGGGTCGGAGGCGGGGCGTCCCGTCGCACGCGATGCGCGATGCGTGCCGAGCGCTCGCCGTCGGTCAGGTCGTGCGGGTGCAGCGCGCCGAAGCGTCGCGCCGTCTTCGCGGGGCCCTGCGGGACCGGCGGGAGCAGCAGCAGCACGCGCAACGCCCGCAGGTCGCGCAGCGGCGTCACGATCTCGCCGCGCCCACGGCAGCGCGCCGTCCCCCCATGCAGGAAGAACGGCACGTCCGACCCCACCGAGGCCGCGACCTCCTCGAGGCGCTCGATCGGCCAATCCAGCTCCCAGAGCCGCGCGAGCCCGCGCAGCACGGCCGCCGCGTCCGAGGAGCCGCCGCCCAGCCCGGCCGCTGCCGGCACGCGCTTCTCGACCTCGATCGCCACGTTGGGCTCGCGCCCGGCCGCCGCGGCGAGCGCCCGCGCGGCTGCGGCCGACAGCTCGCCTTCGCCGGCGATCTCCGCCGCGCCGCGCCCGCTCAACCGCACGTCGAGCGCGGCGGCCGGACGCAGGCGCACGCGGTCGGCGAGGTCGATCGTCGTCATCACCGTGTCGAGGTCGTGGTAGCCGTCGTCGCGCCGGCCGGTCACCTCGAGCACGAGGTTCAGCTTCGCCGGCGCGAGCAACGAGAGGGCTGAGCCGCTATCCGACATCGAGACTCCTTGGCCAGCGCTCCTCGGTGAGTTCGTGCAGCCGCCGCCAGTCGTCGAGGTCGAGGTGCTGGGCACGCAGCGCCGAGTCGATCGCCGCGTCGCGCAGCAGCGCCTGAATGTCGTCACGCGAGAGGCCGAGGGAGGAGCGCAGGCCGTTGTGCAGCTGCTTGCGCGGCTCCGCGAAGCCGGCGCGCAGCAGCAGGAAGAAGCGCGCGAGCGCGGGCGGCGGCAGGTCGACCGCCGGCCTCGGCAGCCGCTCGATCCGCACGAGGGCCGACTGCACCTTCGGCGCCGGCCAGAACGCGCTCGATGGCACGTCGAACAGCGCCTCCGGCCGGCCGTAGGTCTTGACCGAGAGCGAGAGCAGCGACTCCTTGCCCGGCCCGCCGACGATGCGGCGCGCGACCTCGCGCTGCACCAGCACGACGATCCGCTCCGGCGGCTCGTCGGCCTCGAGGAAGCGGCGGATCAGCGGCTGCGTGATGTAGTAGGGCAGGTTGCCGACCATCACGTAGGGCGCGCTCGCCCCGCACTCCTCTAGCAGCTCGCCGGGCGTGACGCCGAGGGCGTCCGCGGCCACGACACAGGCGCGTCCGCGGCCCTCGAGCTGCCGCCGCGCCAGGGACGCCAGCTCCTCGTCGATCTCGACGGCGATGAGGGTGCCGGCGCGTTCGGCCAGCTCGATGCTCAGCCCGCCGGGTCCGGCGCCGATCTCGATCACCGTGTCGTCGGGGCCGAACTCGCAGGCGTCGGCGATGCGCGAAAGCAGGAGCTCGTCGACGAGAAAATGCTGGCCGAGGGCCTTGCGAGGACTGACGCCGAGCCGCCGCAGGAACTCGGGTGGGGCCTCGGGCTCCTCGGCGGCCCTCGGGCGTCGCGAGCGGCGGGCGCCGCGAGCGGAGCTCACGGAGCGCCGGGCGCGTGCGAGTGCGCCGTGGTACTGGGGTGCGGAAGTGGTCGTGCCCCGCCGTTGATACGCACTCCGGGCTTGCCTCCACCAGCCAACTCAAGCCCGGCGCCCCTACGGCGCCCGATGCTACCGGCGTACCGCTGCTGCCTTCCGGCCCTGACGGGGTTAACCGGGCATCGTCGCGCAGGACCAGGCTCTCAACGCCGCTTGATCTCGGCAGTCCCCGGGGGACGGACCGCGGGCGGGCATTCAGCCCCGCTGAGCGGATTGCGGGTTACAGGGCACCGCTAGCTCCCCGCCTAGCACGACCACCCCGATCGTAGGCGCGCGCCCGGCGGGGCGTCAAAGACGCTCGGGCTATGAGCGCGCTCCGCCTCCAGCCGACACGCAGGTACAATCAAGCGCGAGCGTCGAGGACCGCGAGACGCTTCCCGGCGAAGGAGCCGACACGTGCGCCTGCTCTCGATCGGACGCCCCCTGCCCGACATGGCGATCGATAACCACACGATCTTCAACGCGCCCGCCTTCTTCGACTACGAGGCGATCGCGATCGACCCCGAGGGGGTGTTCAGCAGCATCCGCGAGCTGCTCGGCGCCTCGCAGGAGCACACCACGCACGGCGATGCGCAGGTCGTGAACGCGCTCACCGGGCCGGGCGTCCCGGCCGGCGAGATCCTGCAGCGGCGCCGCGATGAGCTGGTGCGCGCGCTCGAGCGCGGCGCGCTCGTCATCGTGTTCACGCACCCGCTGGCGATGATCACGGAGATCGCGGGCTTCCCCGGCCTCGATCGCTACTTCTTCCTCCCGGCACCCGCGGGGCTGGCCTGGGACGCCGCGCTGATCCGCTGGGGCGAGGGCGTGCAGGCCGCTGTCGCCGACCACCGGCACCCCTTCGCGCGTTATGTCGACGCGATCGGCAACGACATGCTCTACCGCGCGCATTTCAACGACGCCGCGCCCGGCTTCGCGAACGTCGCGCGCGTCTTCGCCCGCTCCGGCGGCGGCGCGCCGGTCGGCGTCGAGTTCCGCGTGCTCGGCGGGACGGTCGTCTTCCTGCCCGCCCCGCGCAGCCGCGGCGGCGACGCGGGGCGCAAGCAGTCGTCCTCGATCCTCGCCGCGACGCGGGAGCTGCTCGACCTCCCGGTCGGCGACCCGCCGACGTGGGTGCGCCAGCAGCCCCTCCCCGGGCTCGATGAGCTCGAGGAGGCGAGTACCGAGGCGGTGAGCGCCGTCGAGCGCGCCGAGGCGCAACGCGAGGCCGCCGAGGGCGAGCTGGTGCAGCTGACTCGCGTACGCGATGTGCTCTGGACCGAGGGCAACCATGCGCTGCTCCCGGCCGTCATACGCTGCCTGGAGCTGCTCGGCTTCCGCAGCCACGAACGCGACGGCCTGGTCACGTTGAGCGACGACGCGGGCCGGCACGAGCTCGAAGTGGAAGGCTCCGTCGAGCCGATCGGGATGGCGCCGCACTACCGCCTGCGCGCCCGCCTCGACCAGCGGATCGAGCAGGAGGGCCGCCCGGCGCGCGGCCTCGTGGTCGCGAACGGCGAGCGGCTGCAGGCGCCCGATCGGCGCAAGGCGCCGATCGCCGACGCCCTGCGCGTCGCCGCCGAGGCGACGTCCTACGCCGTGCTTCCCTCATCCGAGCTGTTCGCCGCCGCCAGCGCCGCCCTCGAGGGCCTCGACGACGAGGTGCTCGCGGCGATCCGCGCCCGCCTCGTCGAGCAGGACGGCGTCGTCAGCCTCGGCGATCTGCTTGGCGCGACCGAGCCGGAGGATGCGGCGGCCGTGCCGATGAGCCGGCCCTAGAGTCAGGCCCCGTCGCGAGCCCTTGCGCACTTCGCCAGGGGCGCTCCGGCTCTTCCTCCGGCCCCCTCTCCTGGGGGAGAGGGCGGGGGTGAGGGGGCTCGCCCGCAGTTGCTCGCGCCTCGATGGGTTGTTTGCTCCTTCGGGGGTACTTGCACGGCGGCCATCGGAACGAGCAGGCGCGCGGGTTCGCCCTGGGCGCGGGGATACCCCGCAGGGCCGCTCCCTCGGATCTTCCTTCTGTGGGGGCTGCGCCCCCACGCCCCCCTCGGAACCATCGAGGGCGCACCCAACGTTCGCGGCCGGTCCGCCCCCTCTCCCGTCGCGAGACCGTTGCAGAACCGGTCATTCCGGCTCCCCCTCCCGTCATTCCGGCGGAAGCCGGAATCCAGCACGCCCGGGAGAGCGCGCGAGAGGGCTGGATTCCCGTCTTTTGCGCGAATGAGGAGAAGGGGCGCCTGCAGCCAGGTTGCGCAAGAGTCTCCTCGCCGGAGAGGGCGGGGGTGCGGGGGAGAACCATCGAGGGCCCGCCCGAGTTTCGCGGTAGCGTCCGCCCCCTCTTCCTGGCCACGGGAGTGGATCGGAGGGCGCTACGGCACCCGGAGTCCTTCAGACCAGCAGGCGGTCCACCTCGGTCGGCGCGGCGTAGTCGATGCCCTCGAGGCCGAAGCCGAAGAGCTGCTGGAAGTAGCGCTGCCAGCCGGCGTAGTCGCTCAGCTCGCCGAGCGAGTCGGTGTCGATGGCGGCCATGCGGCGCGCGACCTCTGACTGCACCTCGGGTGTCATCTCCAGGTCGTCGAGGCGGATGCGGCCCTCGTCGTCGGTGCTGGGCGTGGCTCCGGGCCCGAGGTGGTCGCGCATCATGCGCGCGATCTGCTCGATCGGGCCCTCGTGCGTGCCCTGCTCCTTCATCACGGCGAAGAGCACGCTCATGTAGAGCGCGACGCCGGGGATCGCCGCCGAGGCCTGCGTGACGATGCCCTTGTTGATGCTCACCCAGACCCCGCCGCCACCCGGCTCAAGCTGCGCGTGCAGCTCGCGCGCGGTCGCCTCGAGGTCTTCCTTGGCGCGCCCGATCGTGCCCGCCCGGTAGATCTCATGCGTGGCCTCGGGGCCGACGTAGCTGTAGGCGACGCTGCGGCAGTTGTCGGCGAGCAGGCCCTCGGCGCCGAGCCAGCGCACCCACTCCGCCCAGTCCTCGCCGCCCATCACCTTCACCGTCGCCGCGATCTCCTCGTCATTCGCCGCCTCGATCGTGGCCTCGGTCACGCGGTTGCGGCGCAGGTCGATGCTCTTGCCGGTCCAGTCCCGGCCGATCGGCTTGAGCGTGCTGCGCCACACCTCGTCCGTGTCCGCGTCGCGGCGCAGCGGCGCGGCGAGGCTGTAGACCAGCAGCTCGACCTGCCCGCGCATGGCGCGCAGCTCGGCGGCGACCTGCTCCTTGGCCTCGCTCGAGAAGGCATCGGCGTTGACGGTGCGCAGCGTGTGGCCCTCGGCGGCGGCGATGCGGTGCGCCTCGGCGAGGTTGTACCAGCCGGCGCTGGCGGGCTTGTCGTCCTCCGAGGGCCGCTCGAGGCAGACGCCGACCGAGGGCGCGCCGTAGCCGAAGCAGGCGGAGAGCAGGCTGGCGAGCCCGTAGCCGGTGCTCGAGCCGATCACGAGGGCGGGCCCCAGCGCGGGAGCGCCCTCGGCGGCCGCGCGGGCGACCTCGATCTGCCCGCGCACGTTGGCGGCGCAGCCCTCGGGATGGGCGGTGAGCGAGATGAAGCCGCGGATGCGCGGCGCGACGACCTGCTCTGACATGGCGGCGACCTCCCGACGCGCACGTATCGTACGTGCGCGCTCCGGGGCGGGCGAGGGCGTCAGGGAGGCGTAAGCATCTCGCAGGTGGGGCCGCTGGCGCGGCTGAGGCGGAGGTCGAGCGTCACCAGCGGACAGTCGAGTGACTCGGCGAGCGCTACGTACCAGGCGTCATACGCAGTCAGGTTGTACCGCAGCTCCCACACACGGTCAGCGAAGGGTGCGAAGCCGTAGAGCTGGAGGCGCAGCCGAAGCAGGTTGCGCCGACCGCGCTCGGCTCTCGCGCGCGAGATACCACCCGACAGCTCCAACTGGCGGAAGATGTTCGTGGACTCGGCCAATGCGAACTCAGGCGCAGCAAGGTCATCGGACACGAACGCGCCCTCCAACCACCTGCCCTCCGGACTTGACTCGATCAGTGCGGCAACCAGCGCGGATGCGTCAACAACCAGCGTCACTTCCGATCCGCATCCCGGTGTCGCAGGATGGTCTCCGTGCCGATATACACCGGGTCGGCTTCCTTCTCGACGCGCACCTCGGCCATCAACTCCTCGACCGAGGGCTTCGAGGTGATCCGTTCCAGTTCACCGAGCAGGTACTCCTGCATCGACTGGCGCTTGCGCGCGGCGCGCGCCTTCAACTGGTCGCGGACGTCCTCGGAAACGTTTCGGATAGTGATCTGTACCGGCATGCCAGCATTCTGCCAGCACTGCCAGCATTCTGCAAGCGCTCCGCTCACTCCCGCAGCTTGAGCACCGCCATGAACGCTTCCTGCGGAACCTCGACGGCGCCGAGCATCTTCATGCGCTTCTTGCCCGCCTTCTGACGCTCCAGCAGCTTGCGCTTGCGCGTGACGTCGCCGCCGTAGCACTTCGCGAGCACGTTCTTGCGCATCGCCCGCACCGTCTCGCGCGCGACGATGCGGCCGCCGACCGCGGCCTGGATCGGCACGGCGAAGAGCTGGCGAGGAATCAGTTCCTTCAGTGCCGCCGTCAGCTGCCGCCCCTTCGCCGCCGCGCCCTCCGACTGCACGATCGTCGAGAGCGCGTCGACCGGCTCGCCGTTGACGAGGATGTCGAGCCGCAGCACCTTCGCCGGCTCGAAGCCCTCGATCTGGTAGTCGAGCGAGGCGTAGCCCTGGGTACGCGACTTCAGCTGGTCGTAGAAGTCGACGAGGATCTCGGAGAGCGGGCAGAGGAACTCGGCGAGCACGCGCGCGTCGCCCTCGGCGACGCCATGGTCCAGGTACTCCAACCGCTGGTGGCGTCCGCGCCGGCCCGTCACCAGCTCCATGACCGTTCCGAGGTAGCGCGAGGGCACGGTGATCGCGAGGCGCACCCACGGCTCGCGGACCTCGCGAATCTCGTTGGGCGGCGGCAGGTCGGCGGGGCTGTCCACGACCATCTCACTGCCATCGGAGCGCGTGACCTCGTACTCCACCGAGGGTGCGGTCGCGACCAGGTCGAGGCCGAACTCGCGCTCCAGCCGCTCCTGCACGATCTCCATGTGCAGCAGCCCGAGGAAGCCGGCACGGAAGCCGAAGCCGAGCGCCGCCGAGCTCTCCGGCTGCCAGACCAGCGAGGCGTCGTTGAGGCTCAGCCGCTCGAAGGCGGAACGCAGCTCCTCGTACTCGTTGGGGTCGGTCGGGTAGATGCCGGCGAAGACCATCGGCTTGGCCGGGCGGTAGCCCGGCAGCGGCTCCTCCGCGCCGCGCCGCTCGAGGGTGACCGTGTCGCCGACGCGGCTCTGGTGGACGCTCTTGAGGCCTGTCGCGAGGTAGCCGACCTGCCCCGCCTCGAGGCGCGGCTGGACGTCGAGCTCCGGCCGGAAGGCGCCGACATCCAGCGGCTCGAAGCGCGTGCCCTGCTGCATCAGGCGCAACCGCTGCCCCGCCGCCAGCGATCCGTCCACCACGCGCACGTAGGCGAGCACGCCCTTGTAGGCGTCGTACTTGGAGTCGAAGACGAGCGCGCGCGGGGCGCCCTCGGGGTCTCCCTCCGGCGCGGGGACGCGCTCGACGATCGCCTCGAGGATCGCCTCGATGCCCTCGCCGCTCTTGGCCGAGGCGTAGAGCACCTGGTCGGGCTCGAAGCCCACGACGTCGACCAGCTCGCGGGCGACGCGATCGGGGTCGGCGGCGGGGAGATCGATCTTGTTGACCACGGGGATCAGCGCGAGGTCGAGGTCGAGCGCGGCGTAGACGTTGGCCAGCGTCTGCGCCTGGATGCCCTGCGCGGCGTCGACGACCAGCACGGCGCCCTCGCAGGCGGCGAGGGCGCGCGAGACCTCGTAGGCGAAGTCGACGTGGCCGGGGGTGTCGATCAGGTTCAGTTCGTAGTCGGCGCCGGCGGCGGCGCGGTAGTGCATGCGCACGGCCTGCGCCTTGATCGTGATGCCCTTCTCGCGCTCGAGGTCCATCTGGTCGAGCAGCTGCTCGCGCATCTCGCGGTCGGAGACGGCGCCGGTGTGCTCCAGCATGCGATCGGCGAGCGTCGACTTGCCGTGGTCGATGTGAGCGATGATCGAGAAGTTGCGGATGTGCTGCACACAATCATCGTAGCCGCGTGACGCCCGCAGGCGCACGCGGGCGCCGAGTCCCCGGCGCGCCCCGGACGTGAACGAGGGCGGGTCTCCCCGCCCTCGTTGGTTGCGTACCTGAGTGAGGCCGCTAGACGCGGTGGCAGGCCACCCAGTGGTCCCGCCCGACCTCGCGCCACTCGGGAATCCGCTCGCGGCACTCGTCGACCACGATCGGGCAGCGCGTGTTGAACACGCAGCCCGGAGGCGGCCGCACCGGCGACGGCACGTCACCGACGAGGATGATGCGCTCACGCGAGCGCTCGATCTCCGGATCGGTGATCGGCACGGCGGAGAGCAGCGCCCTCGTGTACGGGTGCAGCGGGTTCTCGTAGAGCTCGTTACGGTCGGCAAGCTCCATGATGCGCCCGAGGTACATCACCGCCACGCGGTCGGAGATGTGCCGCACGACCGCCAGGTCGTGGGCGATGAACAGGTAGGTGAGGTTGAACTCGTTCTGCAGATCCTCCAGCAGGTTGATGATCTGCGCCTGAATCGAGACATCGAGGGCGGAGACCGGCTCGTCGAGCACGATGAACTCCGGCTCCACAGCGAGCGCCCGGGCGACGCCGATGCGCTGGCGCTGACCACCGGAGAACTCGTGGGGGTAGCGCTTTGCGAAGTAGGGGTTGAGGCCCACCTCCTCCAGCAGGTACTCGACGCGCTCCTGGCGCTCCTTCCCCTTGTAGAGGCCGTGGATCACCATCGGCTCGGAGATGATGCTGGACACGCTCATGCGCGGGTTCAGCGACGAGTAGGGGTCCTGGAAGATCATCTGCATGCGGCGGCGGAAGGCGCGCAGCGAGCGGCCCTTCACGTCGTTGAGGACGGTGCCGTCGAAGGTGACCGTCCCCTCCGTCGGGCGGTAGAGCTGCAGAATCGCCCGGCCGGTGGTCGACTTCCCGCAGCCGGACTCACCGACGAGTCCGAGCGTCTCGCCCTCGCGGACGAAGAAGGAGATGCCGTCGACAGCCTTGACGTCGGCGACCTTGCGCTGGAAGAGGATCCCGGAGGTGACCGGGAAGTACATCTTCAGCGCGTCGACCTCGACGAGGTTCTTGGCGTGGCCGTTCCCCGTTTCGGTCATCGTGGCGGCGTCTGTGGTCATGAGCGTGTTCCCGTCCGGCCTGCGGGCCTAGCTGATGTCCGCGGTCTCGGTGCTGCGCGTGCGTTCGTCCTGCTGCGGGTCGCGCCAGCAAGCAGACCAGTGTGCCTCTTCCTTCAGTTCGAGCGGCGGGTGATCCGTCACGCACTTGTCGATCGCCCAGTCGCAACGCGGCTCGAAGGGGCAACCCGGGATCGGGTCGATCAGCAGCGGCGGCTGGCCCTCGATCGCGTCGAGCCGGACGTGCTCGGTCTCGTCGAGGCGAGGCACCGAGTTCATCAGGCCCACCGTGTAGGGGTGGCGCGGGTCCTTGAAGATGTCGAACGTCGAGCCGGACTCGACGATCTTGCCCGCGTACATCACGTTCACCCGGTCCGCGTAGCGCGAGACGACGCCGAGGTTGTGCGTGATGATCACCACGGCTGTGCCGAGGTCCTTCGAGAGTTGCGCCATCAGCTCCAGGATCTGCGCCTGGATCGTGACGTCGAGGGCGGTCGTCGGCTCATCCGCCAGCAGCAGCTTCGGGTTGCAGGACAGCGCCATCGCGATCATCACGCGCTGGCGCATGCCGCCCGAGAACTGGTGCGGATAGTCGTCGAGGCGGTTCGACGCCTCCGGGATGCCGACCAGCTCCAGCAGCTCGACGGCGCGCGCGCGCGAGTCGGACTTCTCCAGTCCGAGGTGCAGCGTGATCGCCTCGGTCAGCTGGTTGCCGATGGTGAGCACCGGATTCAGCGAGGTCATCGGCTCCTGGAAGATCATGGCGATGCGGTTGCCCCGGATGGAGCGCATCTCCGCATCCGAGACCTCCAGCAGGTCCTCGCCCTCGAACAGGATCTCGCCGTCGACGATTCGGCCCGGCGGGCGCGGAATCAGCCGCAGGATCGAGAGCGCGGAGACGGACTTGCCGCAGCCGGACTCACCGACGAGACCGAGCGTCTCGCCTTCCTCGAGGTCCCAGGAGACCCCATCGACGGCGCGGACGACGCCTTCCTCGGTATAGAAGTACGTCCGCAGATTGTTGATCTCGAGCAGCTTCGCCAAAGTTCCCCTCCGTCCGGAGAAGTGGAACCCGTCCCGCGGGTTCCGATTGGTGGGGAAGAGGAGACTCGAACTCCTACGCCTCGCGGCACATGATCCTAAATCATGCTCGTCTACCAGTTCCGACACTTCCCCGTAGACGCTATCCCCTGAGCTCGTCTCCCCACCGCCTGACGGCGCGGGATTATACCATCCGCGCCGCCGCTGTCGGCTTGCTCGCCGCGTCCTCCGAGGAAGCGACGCCTCACTATAGCCCGTTACGGCCCTGTTGGGGGTTGCGCATTGTGGCGCACGACAAGGAAAGCCTGGTGAGCCCCCAGGGATTCGAACCCTGAACCGGCTGATTAAGAGTCAGCTGCTCTGCCATTGAGCTAGAGGCCCACTCCAGAATACAGGAACTGACGCCAGCCGCATCCGCCCCGGCGGCGAGCGTTGACGCCTCGCGAGCGGCGGGGCTACGCTCGATTCCCGGCGTCCGGCCGGCGCGGGCGGTTAGCTCAGATGGCTAGAGCGCAGCGTTGACATCGCTGAGGTCACTGGTTCGAATCCAGTATCGCCCACCAGACTGGACAAAATCGAGAACCTTTGCCTTCCGGTTCAGGCTGATCCCATGAGCGGTGCACGCAGCTCCGAGCGCAAGCGGCTGGTGGTGCCCGAAGCGGTTTTGCTCAGACTCTGCGCGCGCAGAGGCCTGGTACCGAATCGCAGAGGTTGCAGCGTCGCGGAGAAATAGGCATCGGCTGTCCCAGACTGCGCCCAGCGCTTCGAGCCCTCGGACCGCTACGGGTACTTCGAGATCGAGGCGATGATCTGGTCCAGCGCTGTGGCACCGCTCCTCGCCTGGGCCAGGGGCATGTAGCGGTGGAGCACTTTGCCGTCACGCCCCAGATCGAGATTCCCTAACCGCTCGCCCCCAACTCCGTAGATGATGCTGTCAACTCCCCAGACGGAGAGCGACGCCCATTCTCTTTGGTCCCGCGCCATGGAGTCCACGCCATAGGGGTCCGCGCCAGAGGCGGACACGCGCACGCCGTCGGGGATCACTATCGTGAAGTCGAGCACGAGCCAGCGTCGCTGCCCGTCGCCCTCCACTACGTCGCTGGCGTAGATGTCGAGGAACTGGCGGCCCTGCTCCTGGGTGCGGCCCTGCTCGACGCCGGACCCATCACCGGCGACCGTTCCCACGACCGCGCGTACCTGGTAGTTCCACAGGGTGCTGGGTTGGAGCCCCGTGTCCCTGAAGCTCCGCGTGCTCGCCCCGCTGCTAGGGATGTCGGTCCACGCCCCCCACTCGATCGTCCAGACGCGCCCGCCGTCATCGTCGCGCCGCCAGTAGCCCTGGCCATCACTGCCGCGCCGCCAGACGCCCCGACGGTACTGCCACTTCGTCGGATTCGGGGGACCGCCGATCCACTCGAGGATCAGTGAGTCGTGCGCGCCGTCCGAGACGACGAGCAGTCTGACGTAGTGCTCGGGCGTTGGGGTGGCGGTGGCAGACGTTGCGGTCGGCGTGAACGTCGGTGTTGCCGTCGACTCAGGCACCGGTATCTCGGCGGCTCGCCCGTCACAGCCTGCGAACACTAGCACTGCGGCCGCGACGAGCGCCAGGACCACCCACGCCGGCGAGGCCTCCATCAGGCCCGTTCATCGATTGTCGCACGCGGTGCGACTATCTACACCGGCGCGGGGGCTAGTAGCGAGACGGTGCCTGACGCGGGCGCGCAAGTAGCGCCGGCAAGACCCGCACCGCGCGGTCGCGGATGAGCATCCAGCCCAGGGTGGCTACGGCGCCGTCCTCGCGGATGACGGGCATCCCGATCAACCGCTTGGCGGGGCTCTGCCCGCGACGCGCCGCGAACAGGTACCAGATGACCCAGCCGATGCCGAGCGTGAGGACGAAGAGCGTGCTGTCGAGCACGGCCCCCGCGAGGGCGGCGACCCTGGCTCGCGAGCTGCGGGCCCGGCTCGTTCACGAGCCGGATTCACCCTCGCTAGCGCGCTCAGCCGGCTGCGGGCCGAAGACGGCGCTCACGTCGCATGTGAAGCCCGGCAGCACGTCCAGCCCGTCGAGGGACTCCTGCTCGCCGAGCGTCGCGATCTCCTCGTCGGGCCGGTACACATCGACGGTGCGCGTCTCCGGCTGCACGACCCAGACGAGACGCGCGCCGTGATTGAGCCACATGTGGGCCTTGTCGTGCACCCCGCGACGGCTGTCGCTCGGTGAGGCGACCTCTACGACCAGATCAGGAACGGTCTCAGCGTAGCCAGTGTTCCACGCGTCCAGCGGGAGCCTCTCCACCGATGTAAACGCGACATCTGGCTCGCGCACCGTGTCCGGGTCGCGCTCCAGCCAGACGCCCGAGTCTGAGGCGAAGAGCGTGCCCGCGCCCCTCGGTTCGACGTAGCTGAACAGCGCGGCCACCAGGCGCGTCACGATCTTACCGTGCCGTTCTCCCGTCGGCATGGTTTCGCAGAGCACCCCCCGGATCAGTTCGCCGCGCACGCCCTCGGCATCAAGCCGCAGCAGGTCGGCGGCGGTGAGCAGCTTCACCTCGGTGATCGTCGTCATCGCTCTCGCTCCTGCGCCCTCACATCCTATCGGATTCCGCCTCGGGCGGGGCGCATCCTCCGCCTCAAGCGGCGCCCGCGCCAGCGTGATCCTGCACCCCGGCCCGTCGCAGGCGGCTCGGGGATCCTGCACCATTTTTCCAGTGGGGGTGCTGGGGCGGCCGGGCAAGGGCGGTAACGAGAAGAGACGTTGGTAGCACTGCCCCATCGGGACGGCGAATGTGAAGGGAATACAGCTGCTAACAGACGGATGGTCAGCCGGGCAGAGACGATTCGGACGTACGCCGAGCGGGGGTACTGGCTGCCCCGGCGCGGGGGCCGCTC
The DNA here is from genome assembly GCA_965207415.1 of Dehalococcoidia bacterium. Taxonomy (GTDB): domain Bacteria; phylum Chloroflexota; class Dehalococcoidia; order UBA2979; family UBA2979; genus VXMT01. The sequence goes on along the minus strand of CBDBMD010000003.1, from coordinate 233,425 downwards.
GAGATCGAGGCCGACCGCGCCTCCCGACCGCGGGTGCTGGAAATCTCTATGTGACTGATCGCGAACTCACGCGCAAGCTGCGGAGGTTCGGCGGCGCCCCGCCCGGGCGGCGTTCCGGCCAAGGCAACTCAAATCGGACCAGCCATCGCGCCGGATGCCGAGAGCCGCTACCATCGTCGTGACCTGTCTGGAGTCTGCGTCGGCTCGCGGTCCGGGCACGGATGCTGCGGTTCGGGTCGAACGATCCCGCGGCAGCAGTCAGCGGGAGCGCGGACCGGGCGGCAGCGAGGACGAAGGTGGACCGGCTGCTGAGGTCACTGCGCGAGTTGCAGCCGTCCGACGCCGCCGGCGCAGTGGGCGCGGTGATCGGCTTCGTGCTTGTCGCGGTCGGCATCGCGCTGGAGGAGCAGGGCGCGGGCGTCGGCGCTGCGGTCCGGCCGCTCGGCGGGGTCTTGCTCCTTGGCGGACTCGGGCTGGTGCTGTTCTGGGAATCCCGGCGGCGAGACGCGGCGATTGGTTCGGCGCTTCGCATAGGCAAACGTTATCGTGCCGCAACCGTCCACTGGCGCTGGCCCGACCGGGCCGGGGTGGCCGCCGTGGCGATCGGGCTCGGCCTGCTCGCGCCCGCGCTGGTCGTGCAGGTGCTGTTCGGGACCATATTCGGCGTCATAGTCATCGCTCCGGGCATCATGGTCTTCTGGGGCGGCGTGGCACTGGTCATCTACGCGAGGTTCCAGCGCACCGCCACGGGGCGGAAGCCGCCCGGCGAAGGCGGATCCCGCGCTGAACGGTCAGCGTCGACCCGCCCTCGCCAGCGGCGCTGACGCGGGACGGGCGCAGGAGGGGCAGGAGGCGCGGGACATGGCCCAGCAGAGCGTCCCCCGACCAGCCTGCCCCGCGGGCGCCTGACCTTTCGTGGGCTGGCGCGTGGGCTACAAGGTCGCGCTCGGCGTGAGCGCCGTTGGCCTTCTCATGCTGGTGTGGAGCCCCTTGATCGGAGGCCCTGTCTACGACCGGACCGTCACGCCTCTTCTCGACCTCCTGGGCGCGCCCGAGGACCGCGAGTTTCTTCCGGCGGAGGGTCTAGCGACGGGTGCCGAAGTCATGGCGCTGTTGGGCGTCTGCAATGTCGCCGCCGGCGTGTGCATGTTCTGCGCGTTGCTGGTGCTCGAACTACTCGGATTCGGCGGCGCGCCGGTTCTCACGCGCAGGATGCGGCCGCGCGGCAAGCTGGCGCTGGGGATGGTGGCAGCCGGGCTCGCCTTGCTCGTCGCGAGCCACATTCCCCGATTCATGCTGTCCTCGCTCTTTCTCGACCACGAGCAGGCCGTCGCGTGGCTGCTCGGAGCCCTCGGGGGCGGCGTGCAGGTGGGCAGCCTGCTGATGGTGTGCGCCGCCGTCACGCGCTTCCTCGACGGCGATCACGCCCATGGCCCGCTACTCCGCTGGACCGAGGTCGCGGGATGGGGCAAGGCGCACCTCGGCTGGATCAACAAGCTCGCGCTCGCGCTAGTCGCGGGCGGGCTGGTCGGCACAATCCTCTGGTTCCTGCCGTTCGGGGAGGTGGCCGGAGCTTTCGTCACCGTCGGCCTGACTGTCCTCGTGCTGGGCATCATCCCCCAGTTGCTCGCGATCGGGCGGCCATAGGCCCGCGACGGCCCTCACCACCCCCGCACCGCGATGGCCCAGGCCATCAATCCCCCCACCGCAACGGTGACCGCGAGCACGGTGACGGCCACGCCCAGCGCCACCTTCCGCAGTTCGCCGGGAGTCGGGGCCGCGCGGCGGCCGGGGGCGGGGCCGCCTCGCGGCGTCGCGCTCGCCGGGCGCTGAGCGGCCGTGGCGGGCACCGCGGGCACGGGCGGCCGCGGCGCCTGCGCCGGGCCCGCTGCGGACGGCGCCGCGACGGGCGGCGGCGCGGAGGGGGCGCTCGCGGCCGCGGACGGCCCCAATCCCAACGGCATCCCCTGCAGGATCGTCTCGATGTCCGGCACCTGCTCAACGGGGAGCGCACAGCACTCCTCGAGGCGCCGGGTCAGGGTCGCGACGAACTGGTCTGGGGACTTGCGCAGCTGCTCGAAGAGGTCGGACGTTCGGGGGTCCGCGTAGTCGTTTCTGGTGAATATCAGGTTGTCCTCGTTGTTGAAGCTCCACAGTCCGGGGTCGGAGGCGAGGGCGATGAGGCTGAGGTAGATCACGAACGAGGGGAAGTTGTCCACGTACGCGTTGTAGTCATCTGCCGTCCGCAGGGGATGCTGGTAGTGCTTGTGTCCGAGCTCGGGACTGCGCTCCCCCCGGAACTGGGGCAGGTACATCCCGTCGTAGTCGACCAGGCGGAGCCTGCCATTCGCCTGCACCATCACGTTACCGTGCTGCAAGTCGTTATGCGCGATGCGCAGCCCGCGCAGGCTGGCGGCGGGGCCACCGCGCCACTGCGCCGCGACGCGCAACAGCGCGTCGGGGTCGTGGAGTCGTGAGCCGACGAAGCTGCTCAGAGACTCGCCTTCTACCCACTCCATGCGGACGATCGGATACCAGCCGCCGCGCAGGTGGATCCCCCGATCGACGTACTCGAAGTGGACGAACGACATCGGCAGGACGCTGATCAGGTATTCGCTCAGTTGGTTGTAGCGGTGCTGCTGGTCCCGCACCTCGCGGGTGAAGCAGCGCACGGCGAACTTGCGGCCTCCGACAGACACGCAATAGACGCAAGCGAATGCGCCAGAAAACACGAGCGGCATCCCGCGCTGGTTGAGCAGCACCTCAGCCGCCTCAAGCTCGGCGCCCCGGAAACACAACTGCGGGTTCTGCACGGCCTCGCTGAAATCGGTTATCCCCGGCCAGGGCACGGCGCTCCGTTCACCTCAGTCCGCCACTACCGCCACCGTCACGAGCGTTGTGTCGTCGTTTCGCATCAGACCCGCACTCCGCTGCGCATCGACCCAGGCCTCCCAGTTCGAGGGGTCGAGCGCCGCGAGGGCCTCCCACGGCTGTTCACCGGCGGCGGTGCGCGCGAGAAACCAGCACGACAGGGCGTCAGACGCGAGGATGAACAAGTCTCCCACCTCGCACTCCCCCTCGCGGCGGCACACACCGTCCCACGTTGGCGCCGCGCTGGCGGGGTTGCTGCAGATCAGTGCGGGAGTGTTGTCGAACCCGAGGGCGTCTTCCAATGGAAAGGACACCGCGAGTTGGCCGTCGCGGACGACGAAGAGGCAGCTGTCGCCCACCGCCAGCGCCCGCCAGCGGAGCCGCGAGGAATCCTCCGGCGCGGACTGGAAGGTCAACCCGAGCAGCGTAGCGAACGCCCCGGCGCGCGCCTTTGCCTCGCCATGCCACGGGAGGCGGTCCCACGGCACCCTCCCGCGCCAGCGCTCCCGTGGGGCGACCAGCCACGCGTTTAGTGACTCCTCCGTCAGACCACACAGCTCCGGGGGTCGGGACACGAAGGCCATGGCCAACTGGTTCGCCCACTTACGCGCGAACGCCGACTCGCTGGCGCCGTCGGCGACGGCTACCGTCGCCTCGCCGCCATCCGCCCCCGCGGCGTGCTCAAGGACTCCGACGCGGTACGCGTCCTCGTATTCGTCGGGGCTGTTGCCCCTCTTCGGCAGGCAGAGTTCCGCGAGGGGCTTCAACCACACCGTCGCGCTCCCGTCATCAACACTGCCGGCGCATCAGTGCAGGTCCGAGGCGCCACGCGTGCCAATGTCGAGGAACTGCACGAGGGCCACCATGTCGGCGTTATAGACGTAGCCGCGCGAGCCGGCGATGACGGGCAGGCCCATCCCGCTGGCCAGTTCCACCACCGGGTCGGGGAAGGCGGACGACATGCGGAACATCTGCAGCGCGTACTCGTCGGGAGGCACCTCGCTCTCGTCGGACGGGTACTGGATCGGCATCGCGGACATCGCGGACAGATGTGCGTTGTAGATCAGGACGTTCCCGTCGCTGGTCGACATGGCCATGATCTCCTCGGCCGACGCTACCGGGTTCCCGTCCGTGGCGGCCCCGTCGGTAATGCATATCAGCATCGGCGGGTACGAGTCCGGATGATTGGCGATCCAGTCGCGGAGGGCCCGCGAGGCGACGGACAGTGCCTCGCACATCGGCGTGCCGAAGCGGGCCTCGGGGCGCAGCCATACCGGGAACCTGCGCGTGACGTCCACCACACCTCCCGCGCCGTCCGGCTCCTTGACCTCCCGCTCCTCCACGGTGGCGGCCTCGACGACGTCGCTGATGGTTAGGAACGGTTCCTCAGGCGACGTGCCGGGGAGGGCCGACGCGATATCCGGCGCTCCCCGACTGTCGGTGGAGTAAGTGAGGACTCCAATGTGGAAGTAGTCGCGCACGTCCATGCCCTGCGAGCAGCGTTGCGAGATGGCGTCGAGAATGCGGTTCACGGCGTCGGCAGCGCCGTCCGCCTTGCGCAGTTCCGGCTGACCGCCCAGCGCCTCGGACATCGAACCCGAGTGGTCGATCAGGAAGAGAAAACTAGCGGGGTTGCTTCTGCTGATATCTGCCGCGTAGGGCATGGGGCACCCTTCGAAAAGCGTCTCTCAGGTTGACCTCATCATACACGAGGAGCTTATCGGCCCCTTCCCGCTGGCCCTGGAACCTGTCCGCTTACCGCGCCGTCGGCTCCTCCGTCGGAGACCCGTCTACAGCAGCGGATAGCGTCTCCTCGACAGGCTTCAACGCCATCGGCGTCTGCTTCCTGTCGCCGGCGAGCAGCAGCCTCCAGAGCCCCGTCAGGAGTCGCAGCGCAAACTCCAGCACAATGAGGAAGGCGAGATAGTACACGATGGTCGCGCTGTAGTCCCTGACTTCCCTCAGCACCTCCAGAGACTCTCTCACGGTAAAGAAGGACTGATCGATGACGAAGATGGCCAGGACCGAGAAGGGAAGTATTTTGGCCAGATCCGTGGACAGTCCGCTGCTCAGGTACGAGGTCACCCGAATCGTGCCGACCATCGCCAAAGCCATCAGCAGGATGCCCGGCAAAGCCCCTTCTCTCGAGAGGAAGGCCAGCATCACCGTGAGGGCAGCGAACCAGAAGAACGCGAAGACAGGAAACAGGACCATGTACTTGGCGACGTACAGGACGAAGTGAAGGAAGGCCCGCACCAGGCGAAACCTCGACTGCTCGTACTTGGACAGGTCCAGCGCGAACATGTCCCTGGCAGACAAGAACCGATAGAACCCGAAGACAAATAGCGCATAGATGGTCATGCCGAAGACGTAGACCGAACCGTGCCTCAGCAGGTTGAGAGCGTCGTCAAGATCTAGTCCCTCTGGGAAGACACTTTCCATCAGGAATCACCCTTCCGTCCGGGTGAGCATTGCCTACGAAGGCGAGTGCGGGGATCGCGCTGCCCGCCTCCGCCCCGAGCACGGCCAGCAGCACCCCTGGTGGCGGCGGCGGCGGCGATCACCCGCACGGCGGAGCCGCGGATCAGCAGCCGCCGAGGCTGGCGACCGCGCCGTCCTCACGAGGACGCGCCTGTCGAGTAGCCGCTTCGCAGGGCTCTGCCCGTGGAGCGCCGCGAGCAGGTACAGTGGCACGCTGGCTCGTTCAAGACCGGGCTTGCCCCTCGCTGGAGCGCTCGGCGGGCTGCGGGCCGAAGACGGCGCTCACATCGCAACTGAATCCTGGCAGCACATCCAGCCCGTCGAGGGTGTCCTGCTCGCCGAGCGTCGCGATCTCCTCGGCGGGCCCGTACACATCGACGGTGCGCGTCTCCGGTTGCACGACCCAGACGAGGCGCACGCCGTGGTTGAGCCACATGTGGGCCTTGTCGTGCACCTCGCGGCGGCTGTCGCTCGGTGAGGCGACCTCGACCACAAGATCGGGGGGCACCTCGGCGTAGCCGGTGATTCGTGCGTTCAGCGGCATCCGCTCCGCTGAGAAGAACGCGATGTCGGGCTCGCGTACTGTGTCGGGGTCGCGCTCCAGCCAAACGCCCGAGTCGGATGCGACCAGGGTCCCCAGCGCTGTCGGACGGACGAAGGTTCCAAGCTCGATGACCAAGCTCGTCACGATTCTGCCGTGCTCAATTCCAGTCGCCATGGTCTCGCAGAGCACCCCCCGGATCAGTTCGCCGCGCACGCCCTCAGCATCGAGCCGCAGGAGGTCGTCAGCGGTAAGCAGCTTCGTCTCGGTGATTGTCGTCATTGCTCTCGCTCCCGCGCCCTCGCATCCTATTGGATTCCGCCTCGTCGGGGGTGAGTCGCCACCTCCAGCGTGCGGTCGGCTGCATTCATCCTGCACCCCGGCCCGTCGCAGGCGGATCGGGGATTCTGCACCATTTGTCCGGCGGGGGCGATGGGGAAGCCAGACAGAGGGGTCACCCCTCCCGTTCCGAACGGTTCCGGGGGCCCTCCTGCCACGGCGTTTGGGGCACTCTGCCCCCAATCGCCCCGTTCTCCCTCATCTGCCCCTTCCTCGCATCCTGCCGTTATCGCCTTTCGGCCCGGTCCACCGAAGTCCCGTACCCCGCCGCTTGCTGACATTTCTGCTGATAGCTTCTATGCTGAGGCCGACAGGTGAAGGATTGAAGGATCAGACGACGGGGAGCACCCTCAGAGGGGACCTCCGAGTGGGAGTCTTGCCTATGGGCTGCTCAGCCCTCCACGGGGCCACGTCCCGCCGCTGCGCCGCCCTCGCCCATTCTGCCTCTGAACAGGCCCACAGCGTGAGAACATACGTACCCCCCCCCCCCCCCCCCCCCCTCTCACCTAGATTTTCCCTCTCACCTAGCCCTCACCCCTCCTCCAGCCTCAGACCCTTCCCTCTCCCGCTGCGCCACCTAGCCCTCACCCCTCCTCCAGGCCGATCCCCAGGCGGCCTATCCGCGCGCCCTGTCTTTAGACCGCGTGAGCGCCCAACTGCTCCTCCGCACGCTTCCCATAGGGGGCGGCGCCATGGGGAAGCGGGCTAGGAGGAAGATGTGAGAATCAAGGAGGAGTACATCGTCCCCGCCCTGGGAGTCATCATCCTGCTGTCCGTCTTCGGCTTTGCGACCAGCGGCCTCTCCCTGATCTACCCCGTGCTCCTGGGTATTCTCGGATTGGCGGCGGTGGGAACCTTCTTTCTGCCCCCCGCCGTCCAGGTGGAGGTGCGGATAGCGATAGCCGTCCTCGGCCTGCTCATCCTCATCTTCTACTTCAGCTCCGTGTCCTTCTGGCTGGCGCTGATCGCCTTCGGGGCGATCGGGGCGTCGCAGGTTCGCCACGGCTCCGTGCTGACCATGCCGCCGCACACCGTGGCCTACGTAAAGACGCTGCTGGAGAAACAGGGTGCGGAGGGAGCCGGGTCCAGCGGCGACGGGCCTAGTCAGGCGAGGCGGCCCAAACGGGCTTTGCTTCGGGTGCAACAGGCGCAGCGGCCCCCGACTCCGCAGTGCAGGGGCGCGCCATGATGACAAGGATCAGGCCTGCGCATTGGGCAGCGGTTGGGGCCAGCGTGGTGGCTTTCGTAGCGCAGTTCCTGCAGTGGGCATCTGTTGATGCCGGCTCTGCTTCGCAGAGCGTAGCAGGAATCGAGTCGTCTGACGGGGTTATCGCCCTCATATCCAGCCTGGTGGCGTTGGGTGGTGTGGTCCTGCACGTGTCTGGCCGTCGCATCATCGGCGGACTGCTTGTACTGCCTTCTGGTGGGCTTGTGGCCCTCGTTGGCATCGCGAACTGGTCCCGCCTCTCAAATCTGGCAGGCTCCTTCGCTCTCCTGGGCATCCTCGGCGGCGAGGACATAGAGATATCGGTCGGACCCGGGTTGGTTCTGACAGCGATAGCGGGAGTCGTCCTTACAGGTGCAGGGATCTGGCTCCTGGTGGAGCGAGCGTACGCTCGCATGAATGCGTCGCCGACGGGGATATCGCAAGCGGAGCCAGCCGACTCCGGCCCCGGCGAGAACGATCCCGGAACGGTGCTTCCCCTAGCGGCTCGCGGCGCTGCATTCATGAGGGGCGTTCTTGCCCGGTTGAGCTTGCGGATCTGGCTTCTGCTTCTTGCTCTTGCGGCGGTCATCGTGCCGTTGCTGCTGTTCGGAGGAGGCGGCGGCGGCGGCGGCGGCGGCGGTGGGAGCGCGGAAAACTTCATCGAGGACAACTTCATCAAGATGCTCTCGGGCGACGCCGAGGGTGTGCTCTACGTCGATGTTGCCGCGCTTGAAGATGATGCCGACCTCGGTGACCTGCGGAGAAGCATGGAATCCGACTGGGACTTCGACTCCTACGACATCGACCTCCGGGGCCTGGACTATATGGCGTACGCCGAAGAAGACGGCGGGGGCCATGTCTACCTCCTGGGCGGAGCAGACGACCGTGACCTGAGGGACGAACTGGACGACAGGGACTACGACGACGACGAGATCGACGGAGTGGAAGTATGGGTGGACTCATCGAGTACATGGGAAGCGTTTGCTTTCCTGCCCGGCGGCGCCGTCCTCATCGCCTACTACGAGGACGATATGGAGGACATGCTCCGGCGGCGCGTCAGGGGCGGAGCGTCGCTCGATGACGAGATGGGTGATGTATGGGGAGACCTCCCTCCCGGGTACTTGCGTCTAGGCATAGGCACCGGAAATTGCGACGACGCATGGGACGGCTGCGAGGCCGTCGGGGTGTCGCTGGAAAAAGAAAACTCACGGGGAGGCAAGCTCGTGATGTTGGTTGAATTCGATTCCGTGCGGGACGCCGAACGAGCCGAGGACGACATTGAGGACGACTGGGACAACGACGACTGCGGCGATCTCGCCGTGAGGCAGAGCGGCAGCAGGGTCAGGGTTGAAGTTGTCTGTGACCTGGACGCGTTTGACTCGTTCAGCGACTACGGCAGCGGGTTCTAGGGAACCTCTGATCTGGTGGGTCTGGCGGCCGAATGCGCGCGCGGTGGGCATTTTCTCGGCGCGAATGCATTGACGTGAGTCATGCGGTGCCCTCTCGCAGTCCCCCTGGCTCCCCTCCTCGCCCCTTTCGGGGCGAGGAGGGCGCACTCCACCCACAGTCACCCAGCATGCGGCTTCGCGGTCAGCAGGTTGTGGAGGCCGAGTAAGACCGCGAGCCGCTGATGGTTCTTCATCAGCCCCCGGTACCGCACCTTGGCGTATCCGAAGCGGATCTTCACGGTGTAGAACGGGTGCTCCACCAGCGCACGCACCGACGCCTTCCGCTTCTCCTCCACGGCCTCAGCACTCTCCGGGTCGAGCGTGCGCCGCCGGCCCGGGCCCATCGCGACGTTCCAGTCCTCCACCCCGGAGTCCACGTTCTCAGACCGCTTCGCGACGCCCCGGTATCCCGCATCGCCGTACACCTCGACCTCGTCGCCGTGCAACAGGCGGTGCGCTTCCACCACGTCCGACACGTTCGCCGGCGTCGTCGTCAGGGTGTGGACCTGGCCGCTGTCCCGGTCCACGCCGATGTGCAGCTTCATCCCGAAATGCCACTGGTTGCCCTTCCTGGTCTGGTGCATCTCCGGGTCCCGCTTCCGCTCGCGGTTCTGCGTCGACGACGGCGCCGAGATGATGGTCGCGTCCACGATGCTGCCCTCGCTCAGCCTGACTCCCTTGCGCGCGAGGTGCTTGTTGATGATGTCGAGGAACCGGCTTCCCAGCGAGTGGCGCTCGAGCAGGTGCCGGAAGTTGAGGATGGTCGTCTCGTCGGGGATGGGCTCGCCGAGCGTGAGGCGGCAGAAGATGCGCGCCGACTCGGCCTCGTGGAGGAGGTCTTCCATGGCGGGGTCGCTGAGGTTGTAGCAGAGCTGCACGGTGTGGATGCGCAGCATCACGGCGAGCGGGTAGGGCCTCCGGCCGCGGCCGGGCTTGGGATAGTGGGGTTCGACGGCTGCTTCGAGCCTCTCCCAGGGGACGAGCTCCTCCATCTGTTCGAGGAACTTCTGGCGGCGCGTCTTGTAGCGGTCCTGCTCGAACTCCACCCGGGCGAAGCTGGGCTGGTGATCCATGGGACGCATCCCCTCTCGCACGCGTTCCATCATCTCATCATGCTCATCAGCGTGTGCAAGTGATCTGATAGCGTCGTGGCGACTTGATCGGAGCCCCCCTAGTGATGGCCCGAACAACTCAGTATCGATCGACGTAATGGAGGAAAGGAGATGACCGGTAGACGAGCGGGAAGACACGGGACCCTGTTGAGCGTCGTCCTTGCGCTGTTCCTCACGATGGCCCTCGCGGCCTGTAGCGACGAGGGCGATCCTGGAGAGGAGGGAACTCCCGGCTCGTCCTCGAGTAGCGGTGAGCGGGAAGCGACGCAGGAGGCCGGATCCTCGGGATCGCAATCCTTGTTCGGCCTGGGCACGCCCGGACCCACCGAGGAGGGCGAATCCTCGGCAACCGACTCAACTACGGCAGCGGAGGAAGCCGCCGAACGCGACCGTGCCGCCTGGGTCGACCGCGCCGCCCTGGCCCTCCTCTACGAAGCCACCGGCGGCGGCGGCTGGACCGACAACGACGGTTGGCTCAGCGACGCCCCCATCGGCCAGTGGCACGGCGTCACCGCCGACGCCGACGGGCGGGTCACCGCCCTGATCCTCAACGGCAACAACCTTGTTGGGAGTGTACCACCCACGCTCGGCTCCCTGACCGCCCTCGTCCAGCTGGACCTGGGCGGGAACCAGCTGGGCGGCTGCCTGCCGGCCAACCTGAAAGACCAACTGGAGATCAGCCGGTTTCGCGATCCCATCCCGCCTCCGGCGCAGACCTCGGCGGCAACGGACCGGGAGGCGCTGGTTGCCCTCAGATACGCAACGCACAACCCGAGCCGGCACGACGACCTGAGCAAGCACACCGGAGGCTGGCTGAGCGACGCGCCCCTGGGCGAGTGGGCGGGCGTCACCACCAACGACGACGAGAGCGTTACAGAGTTGGACCTCGACGACAACCAGTTGAGCGGGGAGATACCGCCGTGGCTGGGCAGCCTCGCCAACCTGGAATCGTTGAAACTCGGCGACAACCTGTTGCGTGGGGAGATACCGCCGGAGCTGGGCAGCCTCGCCAACCTGACAGAGCTGGACCTCGCCTTCAACCCGTTGAGTGGGGAGATACCGCCGGAGCTGGGCAACCTCGCCAACCTGACAGATCTGAACCTCTCCGAAGACTATTTGAGCGGGGAGATACCGCCGGTGTTGGGCAACCTCGCCAACCTGGAATCGCTGAAACTCGGGGACAACCAGTTGAGCGGGGAGATACCGCCGGAGCTGGGCAATCTCGCCAACCTGACATGGCTGGACCTACACCAGAACGATTTGACCGGGGAGATACCGCCGGAGCTGGGCAATCTCGCCAACCTGACATGGCTGGACCTCGGCTGGAACGATTTGACCGGGAAGATACCGCCGGAGCTGGGCAGCCTCGCCAACCTGGAAACGCTGTACCTCATAGGGACCGATTTGGGAGGATGCGTCCCAGCCGGTTTGAACCGCGATGACTTAGATTTTCGCCAGCCGATTTTCGTGGACGGCTATTGCCCGTAGAGGTCTGCGCTCCGTCGGGGGCGGGCGCTGTGGTGCTCCTGGGCGGGCTGCGGCGGTGTCCTGGGCCTGTACGACGACTAGCCGCGCGATGATGCCATGGTGATCGACGAATCGGGCCAGCAGTCGGCCACTCCAACTGCGACCCCGGTCGTCACGCAGGACTCGCCGCCGTCAGGCGCGAGCGCCCTTACGCTCTACGACGACAACGGCAACGGCCGCATCACGTGCGCAGAAGCGCGCCGACACGGGATTCCCCCCGTTCATCGCGAGCATCCGGCGTATCAGTACATGGACGATCGCGACAACGACGGGGTCGTCTGCGAGTAGCGCGAGCCCGTGTTCCGGCGATCAGCTCGATCTCCGAGCGCCGCTCCTCGGCGCGCGCACGCTCGACCGCGCTGCCCCGCTGGGCGTCATCGCTCCGCAGATGCCGCCACTCGGCCACGAGTTCGCTGACCATGCCGAGGGCGCCCTCTTCGCCCTCGATCGGCTCCCAGCGTGACCACGCCGGGCGGGTGCGTGCTGCTGTGGTCCCGCGCTGACGCAGGCACTGCCGTGCCCTCGGCTGCTGTCTGCTCCGCGCCCGCGTCCGAGACAATGACCCTGATCGCCCGCCCCTGTGGCGCGAGGCCGTGACCTACCGCGAGACGTGGGCTCGCGAGTACGCCGTCGTCGGCCGCGATTGGCAGCAAGCGCTGCTCGCCGCCTTCTGTGCGCGCATCGCGCGCGGGGAGGGCGTCGAGTGCCGCTTCTTCGGGCAGGCCCGGCGCCATCTCTTCCTCGGCGATCACAAGTACTGGACGATGACCGACTGCTCAGACATCGACCTCGACGCCGACGACTACGTGCTCAACCGCGCGCGCCTCTGCCGCGACCGCTGCGACTTCAAGGTGCGGGCGGGCGACCGCCGCTCGCCTGGTGGGTAGCCTTACCGTGCCCGACACCCACGACAACGACGCCGAACGACTGGACACCACACGCCGTGGCCCCCGAGCTACTCGACTTCACGCCCTGGCGGGCCGCCAGTCTCGACCTGCTCGGCGAGGCGATTGGGTTCCGGCTCGAGCCGATCGAGCGCGAGCATCCGGTCGGGCAGCTCTGGCTCGACCGCGGCATCGACTATGCAGCGGGGTTCTGGAAGGGCGCCGCCTCTGTCGGCCTGCGCATCCAGACGGACGGTAAACGCCCGTACTAAGTACATCTTCGACGAGCTCCACGTCGACCGCGGGCGCATCGAGGCGGAGCTTGGGCGACGTGGGTGATGCACGTTGTACATGGAACAGGCACCCCGCTTCACGTACTCCAGCATCAACCTCGTACGCGACGGCGCGATTCACGACCGCGAGCGCCTCGCCGAAACGCAGGCATGGATGCTCGACGCCCTGCCACGGCTTCGCGCCGTGTTCGACCCGCAACTCGCAGCCAGCCTTGAAGGCCCTGCGTGGGCCGGACAGCGCGCAAAGCCGCTGGCGAGACGGCCGCCCGCGACGGCAACTTCTCGGGGGCCTGCGGGGATCACACCCGCCTGTCGGGACAGTCGGCCCGCTGCTGCCCTATCGCCACCACAGCCCGAGCGTGAGGACGCGGCGCAGCAGGCGCAGGCGTTCGGCTCGCACGCGGGCGGCGCGTACGCGGGCGAGGGTCACTCGCCGCCAGCGCAGCTGGTCGTCGCGGCGCGAGGGGTGCAGCGGCTCGGCCTCGGGCGGTAGCGCGAGTCCGTGCTCGCCGATCAGCGCGAGCTCCAGTTCCCAGCGGCGCTCCTCAGCCCGCGCCCGCTCGACGGCGCTCCCGCGCCGCGCCTCCTCGCCCCGCAGCCGCCGCCACTCAGCCACGAGCACCGCGGCATCGCCGAGGGCGGCCTGCTCGCCCTCGAGCGGCTCCAGCGTGACCACCCCGGCCCGGTGCGCGCCGCGGCTCACGAGCGCCGTTGTGGGTGCCACCGGCCCCTCAGCTTCCGTCGTGGCCCGATTCCTCAATGTTGCGGCTGGCCCGGTCGAGGAGGCCGCTGCGCTTTCGACGTCCGCCTCCTGCCTGGTACTCAACTCTCCCTCCTGCGGCTCTATCTCTCGTGTCCTGGCCGGCATCTCCGTGCCCGGCTCACCGGCCTGCCGATCCTCCACGAGCTCCAGCCGGCGCTCCAGCGCATCCGCCCGCGCGCGCTCCCGTTCCAGCGCGTCGAGCGCATCCGCAAGCTGCGCCTCCGCCCCCTCAACTCTCTGCGTCAGCTCCTCGTCTGTCGCCCTTGTCCCCTCCGTTTCGTTGTCGGCGGACCCAGCTCGGTGCGCCTCCAGCAGCGCCTCGCGCACGAACCTTGTAAGCGCCTGGTCGTCGAGCGCCCGCGCCAGCGTGCGGTAGTTGAGGCCCACGTCCCGCGCCGCCTGCACCCGCCCGCGCGCCTTTGCGATGGCGCCGGCCCAGCGCAGCAGCTCCTCGTCGGAGACGCCCTCGCCACCGTCCTCAGCAACGCCGCCAGCCTGCTCACCGGGCTCCATGCCGCATCCCCCCGCACCCTCCATTGTGCAATAAGTACAATGCAATTCGTGCAATCGGCGTGACACCGAGGCGCAACTCGCCCCGGCTGGTATTGCTTCACGGCAACCGGCGAATGCCCTTGTGACACAAGGCGTTTCACCCCCGATTGCACTTTTCACCAACGTCTGATCTCCCTTACAGGCCACCGGCCTCCAAACAAGCACCCGGCGATTGCACTTTCCGATCCCGCTCGCTCGCCCGCCCACGCCGCGCGCTGTCGCGATCCTCGCTCTCCGGTAGGTACGGAACGGTCCGCCGCGCGGCGCCCGACCGCCGAAGCGCTGACCATCGACAAGGTCAGGGGCCGGATGGTGATCCACTCCGCGCCACGATCCCTGCGGACGTTCTTGGTGGCGGGTCTTCGTGGATCAGGTGAGGTCTGTGCTCTGTGACGTGTCCGGTAAAGGGGGGCCACGCGTGGCCCCCCTTATAGGGCATTCCGTCGCCATGCCCGCCCCCGCACACTCGACCGCGGTCGCCGGCACCGGTTGCGGGAAGCGAGAGGCAGTACGACGGGCGAGCGAAGGGGGCACATTTCATCGACTCAGCAACCGGCGAAAGGCGCCCGTTGGGCAACAGAAGGATCCGATGCCATCCCCCTTGCGCCGCCCAGCAGAGGCGTGGCAGAGTAAAACAGAACGTGCGTTCGCATTCCTTGGAGGTTCCCACCATGCAACTCAACCCCTTCGCCAGACTCTTCGGGCGGCGCGAGCCGCCCGCCGTGAAGCTGCTCGCCGTCACGCCGCCGCGCACCGGCGAGCGCACCCTGGTCGCCGTCGAGAACCTGCTCGGCTCGATCGCGCTGCCCGAGCCCTTCTCGCTCGAGATCGCAGGCGACTCAGGCGGCGTCTCCGTGCTGACCCGCTGCGGCGAGCGCTCGCTCGCGCGCCAGCAACTCGAGGCGCACTACCCGCAGGCGCGCATCGCCGAACTCACCGAGGACGAGGACCCGCTGCGCCTGGAGGAGGGCGAGCGCGCCTGGTCGCGGCGGCTGCGCGTGGAGGGACCGGAGTTCCTGCCGCTGCGCACCTTCGAGGACGACGACACGCTCGACACCGGCTCCGACCCGTTGATCTCCGTCGTCGGCGCGCTCTCGGGGCTGGAGCGGGGCGAGCGGCTGGTGTCGCGGCTGCGGCTGCGCTCGCTCGGCCCGAACTGGTCGAAGGCGCACCTCCAGAAGGCGCTTCAGCCGCCGCAGCCGCAGCCCGCGCCGTCCTCCCCCGGCTCCGGGCCGCGCGCGAACCCCGCCGAGATGATGCCGATCGTCTTCCTCGTCCTCGCGGGCGCCGTGGTCTTCACGGGCTGGCGCTGGTGGCAGGCGGGCGAGTGGTGGAAGACCGTGCTGCTCGGCCTCGGCATCGCCGCCGTGCTCGGCGTCGGCGGCTGGGCGCTGGCGCGCTGGAACCGCAAGCGCTACGCCGTCCACGACACCCGGCTGATGAAGGAGAAGGCGTCCAGGACCGCCTTCGAGGCGGAGCTGGAGCTGATCGCGATCCTCTCCGAGCACGGCTCCGAGGACCGCGCGCACGAGCTGCTCGACGGCGTCGCCTCGGCCTACGCGCACTACGACAACGTCGCGGGCGCGCGCTTCAAGGCCGGGAAAGTGCGCGAGGCCGTCCCCGACCGCACGCTCGCCCCGCCGCGGCGCGGCTTCCTGCGCTCGCGCGAGGTGCTCGACGTGCGCGAGCTGGCCGGGCTCTGGCACCCGCCGGGCGCGCGCGACGAGCTGCCGCTCGTGGAGCGCTCCGGCGCGAAGGTGCTGCTGCCCTCGGCGGGCGGAACGGGCGCGGGCGCGCTCGTCGGCCAGACGACGGCCGGCAAGCGCCGCGAGATCCGCTTCTCCGAGGACCTGCTGCACCGCCACCACCTCTACGTGGCGCGCACGCGCATGGGCAAGTCGACGCTCATGCAGCACATCATCACCCACAAGCTCCAGGAGAAGGCGGCCGGGCGCGACGGCGACGCGATCGTCGTGATCGACCCGCACGCCGACCTGGTGTCCGACCTGCTGGAGCGTGTGCCGCCGGAGCTGGCCGGCCGGGTGCGGCTGATCGACCTCGCCGACGAGGAGCGCGCGCCCGGCATCAACCTGCTCGACGCGCGCGTCTTCCGTGACCGCGACCGCACCGCCGACGCGGTCGTGCGCGTGGCGAAGGGGCTCTGGGAGCAGTGGGGTCCGCGCATGCAGTCGATCCTCGAGTACACGGTGAAGAGCCTGCACGAGGCCAACCAGCGCCGTGACCCGGATGCGCAGTACACGATCCTCGACGGGCTGCGGCTGCTCTCGAACCGGGAGTTCCGCAGGACGGTGCTGCGCCAGGTGCGCGACCCGCACCTGCTCGCCTGGTGGGCGGGGCCGTTTGCGTCCTGGACCGGCAACTACCGGGCCGACGCGCTCGCGCCCGTGCAGACCCGGCTCGCCTACTACGCCGGCTCGAAGCGCGCGCGCGCGATCCTCGGGCAGCGCCGCTCGACGCTCGACCTCAGGCAGTTGATCGCAGGCGGCGGCGTGCTCTTCGTCTCGACCTCGCAGGCAACGGCCGGCAAGGAGGTCTCGGCGCTCGTCGGGGCCTCGATCCTCAATCTCGTCGACGCGGTGATCCGCGAGCAGGGCGCCCTGCCGCCTGAGCAGCGCCGCGGGGCGCTGGTCGTGGTGGACGAGATGCAGGCGCTACCGGGCGTCGACTACGAGTCGATGCTCTCGGAGCTGGGCAAGTTCGGGGGGTCGTTCGTGCTGGCCACGCAGAGCCTTTCGCGGCTCTCCGAGCTGTCGCCGACGCTGCGCGACACGCTGCTCGCCAACGCCGGCTGCCTCGCCGTCTTCCAGGTGGCGGCCGCCGACGCGCGCGAGCTGGTCTGGGAGCTGAGCAAGGAGCGGCTCTCCGAGGAGGACATCACCTCGCTCCCGGTGCACCACGCCTACGTGCGCGCGACGGTGGGAGGCGAGCGCCAGCCGCCGTTCTCGATGGAGGTCATGAAGCCCGGCCCCGGAGACCCCGCCGTGGCCGCGGGCATCCGCGAGGGGACCGCCGCCTACACCACGCCCATGGCGGAGCTGGAGAGCGAGGACGAGGCGCTGCTCGCGGAGTTCCGGGAGGGGCTCGAGGAACTCGACGACGAGGCCGCGAAGCAGCCGGACGGCGGCGCGGCACCGTCCCCGGCGAAGGGCAAGAAGAAGCGGCCGCGGTCGCGCAAGCGGAGCGGGCCGGAGGCGGCGTAGAGCCGGAGGAGCAGAGCCTGTGTCCGGGGCTGCCGCCGGGCGTGCGCTGCGGCTGCTGGCGGCGATGCCGCTGCTCGACCGGCTGGAGCTGGCGGCTGTCGGCGCGATGTCCGAGGGCGCCGCGCACACGGCGCTGCGGCGCCTTGAGCGCGAGGGGCTGGCCACGGCTATCCGCCACGCGGGGCCGCTGACCGCCTCGACGCGGCGCTGGCCGCTCACTGCGGACGGCCTGCATCGGCTGACGCGGGACGAGGGGCTGGGCGAGCGCGCGCTGCTCCGTGCGTATCCGGTCTCCGCGCGCTGGCGGCGCGTGCTGCTGGAGCGCCTCGACGCCGTCGCGGTCGTCTACCGGCTGGCCTCTGCGATCTCGGGCGTGGGCGTCATTCAGCGCTTCCGCTGGTACCGAGGCCACCCGCTCGACGCCGCGATCGAGCTCGCGGACGGGCGCACGGTCGGCGTGCTCCGGCTGGGAGCGACGGCGGAGCGGACGGCGTTCAGCCAGCGCGTCGGGCGGCTGGCGGAGGCCAGGCGCAACGGCGAGGCCATTCCGCGCGCGCTGCTCGCGCTGGTACCGGACGGGGTGCGGCTGCGGCGCACCGCCGCGCTGCTGACCCGCCTGCCCGGTCCCGCCTTCCTCGCGCTCGAGTCTGAGGCGGCTGTAGCGGACGGGCGCGCCGCCGTCTGGAGGGCGGCGTCCGCTCCTGCCCCGGTCGGCCTTGGTGCGGCGCTCTCCGCCGTGCGGCCGGGCGGCGGGCTGCCCGCCGAACGGCCCGAGGCGCGGCCCATCCTGCCAGGCGACGTGGATGTTGACGGTTCCGCCGACCCGTTGCTCCCCGTGGTGCTGAAGCCCGCCGAGAAGCGCGCGCTCGACCTCATCGCCGACTGGCCGTGGATCGCACCCGGCGATCTCGCGGCCTTGCTCGGCGTATCCGCCTCGCGCCTCTCGCGGGTGCTGACGCGGCTGGATGGGCTGGGGCTGGTCGTCAGCGCCTCGCTCGCCGGCCGGCGGCTCGCCCTCACCGACCGCGCGCTCGCGTTGCTGGCGCGCCGTGACCGCGCCTCCGTGGCGCTCGCTCGCAGGCGCTGGAGCGCGGAGGTCGTCGACGGCGCCGAACCGATAGACTGGCGGGCGATCCGCGGGATGCGCAGCCGCCAGCTCGCGCGCCACATCGAGCACACTTCAGGCGTGCACTGGTTCCTGGCGCGGCTCGCCGAGCAGGCGCGGACCGAGGACGGCTGGCGCGTCGTGCAGCTCGACCCTCCGCATCGCGCCGCCAGGTACTTCCGGTACGGCGGGGCGCTGCGTTCGATCCACCCGGATGCCTTCGGAGTGCTGCGGCACGGGGAGGATGCGTGGCCGTTCTTCCTCGAGTGGGAGCGGCGGGCGCTCCACCCATCCACAATGGCTGCGCGGCTTGCACCGTACCTGCGCTACTACGCCACCAACCGCCCGGTCGCCGATCACGGCACGGCGCCTGCGGTGTTGGTCGTGTTCGAGGACGCCGTCGCGCCTGCGCACTTCCTGCGCGTCGCCCGTGAGGAGATTGCTCGCAGCGGAAGTGATGTCCCACTCCGGGTGGCACAGCGTGATGATCTGGAAGCCGCCAGCCCGCTGGGCACCGTCTGGCGCAAGCCGGTGAGTGCTGAGTGAGCTTGCGCGTGTTATTGGAGCCGCTGACCCCAACGCACTGGGAGTGTAGTCGCCCGCTGGCACAGACTTCGTACCGCCGCGCTCGATACGCCCCTATAGTGGAGCCCCTACCGCTGGAGTTCAGGGTAGCGGTTCAACTCTGCGTGAGGTGACGGTCGACCGTTGAGACTGGATAGAGGATAGGCGTTTGCCCCCTGAGAGTTCACGCACCTACCGCAGCGCGTTGAACCATCAGCACGATGTTCTCGTGTCCGAGATTGCGCGGGCTCGTACCGTAGTCCCGCACTCCGGCGAGAAAGGAGTGGAGATCGAGAACCTTATCCGGCATAACCTCCTCGGCGTCCTGCCCGAGAGGATTGGTGTCTCTCACGGCTTCGTGATTGACTCTGCTGGTGCTCAGTCGAGACAAATGGATATCGTTCTGTACGACAGATTAGGCACTCCAAAGATCTACGCAAGCCAAGGCGCTCAGTTATTCCCTGTTGAGGGCGTCTATGCCTGCGGTGAGGTGAAGACGAAGCTGGATGCCACGTCACTGACGGACGCTTACGGCAAGTGTTCCAGCTTTAAGGATCTCGTCCAGGATGCATACGACACTACGTTGGTCTCTGACGCGAGCGAGATACCTAGACGGAAGCCGTTGTTCTTCTGCGTAGCATACGAGAGCACGGAACTCGGTAAACTCTATGAAACCGTCATCAGACCTCGTGAAGCCTCCGTGCCGCGCCACATGGGAATCGACTGCATCACCATCCTCAATAACGATCCAGGTCAGGCGAACATGCTCCTGAGTGCGACGATGAATCCTGATGGATCGCCTAGTCTAGTGTCGCTCGCGCCAGTTGGAGAATCGAGAAAGGTAACCTATCCCGCGAAGAAGTCTTGGGCGATGTTTGTTGCGGTGTTGCTCAAGATCATAGTGCTGTTTCCGAGCCCAACGATCGATGTCCTCAAGTACCATGGTGACGAACCATTCTGACATAGGGTCACCGAGACCATGTTATGAGCGGACCCGTCGATTGAGCGGGGTGGGTGTTCGAGTCGGAGCGTGCCAAGGAGGGGCTGCCTACATACTGCCTCGTTCTCGCCGAGGGTGCTGGTGACCAGGTCGACCACGGCGGTGCTTGATGCGTACCGGTTGCTGGGTCCGTCGTGGCACCTGGCGGCGCCCCCATGCACCAACACCGCGCTTCTTGCACGACCTGCGAGAATTGACAAAGTGTCACTCGGGCCGCCCCGAGCGGTTAAAGTAGGGGAGGGGGTCCGCCTGCCACGCCGCGTGGGCACGCTGCCCCATGGAACGCGCCTGTATTCGTGATCGCCTCTGGCCTCCCCAGCGCCCCCGATGGACAGATGGCGCAGAAGCCGCCATCCGCCTGCGACGGGCCGAGGTGCAGGATCGCGGTGACTGCGCCGTCGTAGGCGGTCAACAAGTTGACCGCCTACGACCTGATGAGGCTCGACTGTGAGGGAGGGGTGGTCTCCTACATCCACCTCCTGCGACACTACTAACCATGCCGCGCGCGTCGCCCAGCGCATCGCGAGGCTCTTGCCACGAGGCTGTAGGGGAGGATCGGATGCCCTTGGACATGAGCGGGATGTGCGCGTTCTGCGGTACCGGACTCACGAAACGCACAGCGCAACAGAAGGCCGACATCCTCTACGGGCTGGCCGCCGCCGATGCCGCTGTGGTCACGTCAGATACCGAGTACGCCACGGCCGAATGCGAATCGTGCGGGGGTTTTGCCGACCTGCTTACCCATGCGGCGACGGGCGTACCTGGTGCCAAGGCACTCTGCGTTGTCTGTTGGGAGCCGTGTGCTTGCCATCGGGTACTCAACGTGGCCGCGTCAGTCGCTTCGGGGAAGCCCTAACCCTCAAGCCCCGCGAGCGCGAGTGCCTCGGACTTCTAGTCCGCTCTAGGGAAGCGCATGAGCGCGGGGCGCTGTCCCCGCCCGCGAGCCGGCTCCAACCCGCTCGTCTCCGGCCACTCGCTGGACTTGGGGAGGGTAAACCACTGTTCGCTGCGGGCTGATCGACAGTCCCAGGTTCAGCTCGGCACAGGCCACGCAGGGATTTGATCTTGACAGCGCGGCGTAGTCTTCTTGGATGCGCATCCGACTCGAATCAGCGCTCAAATGGTTGCTGAACAGTTCCTTCGCCGGAGCTGTGCCATCGGTCGTGAGTCTTTCGGGGGGAATCTACGCCTTCTTCGAAGGCGCTCATCCCATCATCCCCACTCTGGCGGCCGGCATGGCAGCATCATGTGCGTTCTGGTGGGCCGATAGGGCTCTCAACAGGGGATTCGCAGCCTCCTTGCGTCGTGACCAACGGCTCGCAGAGTCCCACAATCGGTTTGTCGAACGAACGGCAGACGAATTCGCGCAACTCTGGCGCGACCAGCACACTCACAGCTAGCGAGCAACAGTTGATGTGGAGTGGCCAGTTGCCAACTCGCACCCAGCGAGCTGCCGCCGCCGCGCAGATCAAACCTGAGGCCAACCGCCACGTCGAGAGCATCCACGCAGACCGCCGGGATGGTCTTCCTGGAGGGCAATCGGCAGCCACCGTTCCAGACTCCCAGCGCGAGGGGACAGACCGAGCCTGGACAAGTGGAGCGCATCCCCGAGCCGCGCGCCGCGACTCCCTGCCAGCCCGCGACTGGCCGGAGCCGCGACTGGCCGGAGCGTAGTAGACTGATAGTGCGCGGGAGCGAAGGCGATGACGACGATCACCGAGGCGAAGCTGCTAACCGCCGCCGACCTGCTACGGCTTGGCACGAACGGCGTGCGCGGGGAACTGATCCGGGGGGTACTCTGCAAGACCATGTCGACCGGACAGCGACACGGACAGATCGTGATGGACCTCGCCTTCGAGTTAAACGCGTTCGTCAAGCCACGTCGGCTTGGCACTCTTGTCGGCTCTGACTCGGGCATCCTGCTTGAGCGCGAACCCGACACGGTTCGCGAGCCCGATATCGCGTTCACGTCGGCTGATCGGTTGCCGCTTGGGGAAGCTACACTGAGCTACGCCGAGGTCGTGCCGGACTTGGTTGTGGAAGTTGCTTCACCGTCCGACAGCCGCCGCGAGGTCCATGACAAGGCGCACATGTGGCTCAACCACGGCGTACGCCTCGTCTGGGTCGTGCAGCCGGAGTCGCGCACTGTCGATGTATACCGGCTCGACGAGGAGATCGCGACGCTCGGCGAGCAGGACGCCCTCGACGGGCTGGACGTACTGCCGGGCTTCACGTGCGACCTGAGCGCCGTCTTCGGCCTGCAGCCAGCCGCCGAGCGTCCCGGGCCGGAGCAACCTCAGTCGTGAACGAGCCCGGCCCGCAACTGACGAGGCAGGGCCACTGGGACAAGATCGTGCGCACCCGCGTCGTCGAGGGCCGCGCCTGAGCCCATGGCACTCCGAAGCACGTCTGTTCTGATACCATTCGAAGACTCTCCCCTGTCCGGTAGGCGAGATGCGCCGCAGCCGGAGGAACCCAAGGAGCACGAACCGATGACCGAGCGCACCGACCCCACGCCCGTCGCCCTGTATGCGCGCGTCTCCAGCGACCGCCAGGACATCGACCTCTCCGTCGCCGCCCAGCTGCGCGCGCTGCGCGAGCACGCCGAGAAGAACAACTACCTGGTCGTGCGCGAGTACGTCGATGAGGCCGAGAGCGGACGCGTCGCCGATAGGCCGCAGTTCAGGAAGATGCTCGACGAAGCCGGCGAGTCCGACGCGCCCTTCGAGGAGATCCTCGTCTGGAAGTTCAGCCGCTTCACCCGCAAGCGCGAGCACGCCGTCGCCTTCAAGTCGATGCTCAGGCGCCGCGGCATCCGCGTCGTCTCCATCACCGAGCATGCCGATGACTCCCCGACCGGCAAGCTCATGGAGGCGATCATCGAGTCCGTCGACGAATTCTATAGCGAGAATTTGGCGCAGGACGTCGTGCGGGGCATGCGCGAGTCGGCCTCACGAGGTTTCTTCCTCGCATCGCGCGCCCCCTTCGGCTACCGGCGGGTGAAGGTCTCAGACGGAGGCAAGGAGCGTCCCACGCTCGAGGTCGACCCGGACGCCGCGCCGGTCGTGAAAGAAGTCTTTGAGCGCGCGCTGCGCGGGCAGGGCCTGAAGGAGATCTGCCGCGACCTCAACGAGCGCGGGGTCACCAACAGGGGACGGCGCTGGCAGAAGAACTCCATCCACTACCTGCTCACCAACGAGGCCTACACGGGCACGGCCGTGTGGGGCAAGACGAGCAGGGTCGGCAAGACCCCGAATCCGGTACGGGTGGAGAATGCCTGGGAGCCGCTCGTCACGAAGGAGCTGTTCGAGGGCGTGCGCGAGGCGCTGCGCAGCCGAGCGCCGAACGTGCAGCGCCCCGCGCGCGTCGGCAGCAAGTTCCTGCTGAGCGGGCTGCTGCGCTGCGGGCTGTGTGGGAAGGCCTACGTCGGGCAGGGGGCGAAGGGCGGCCGCTACGGCTACTACGTCTGCGCGACGCTGCAGCGCGAAGGCGCGGGGATGTGCGAGGCGCGCTACCTCAACGCGGAGAAGGCGGAGGGCTTCGTCGTGGAGAAGATCCGCGAGCGCATCCTCACCGACGAGACGATCACGGAGCTGGTGACGCTCGTGGCGGAGGAGATCGACGCGCTGGCGGGGGAGCTCGACGGGAAGCTGCAGGCGGTCGAGGCGGAGCTCCAGGACGTGCGCAGCAGGCTCGGGAAGCTCTACGAGGCGCTGGAGACGACGGAACTGACGATGCAGGCGCTGTCACCGCGCATCCTCTCGCTGAGGCAACGCGAGGATCAGCTGGCGGCTGCGCGCGAGGACGCGGCGCGGCAGCTCGAGGAGCGGCGGGTGGAGTTGCCGACCTCGGAGGAGATCAAGGAGTACGTGGCCGACTTCCGCAGCTTCCTGGCGGAAGGAACAATCCCGGAGCGCAAGGCGCTGATCCGCCACTTCGTGCAGGGTATCGAGGTCTTGGGCGATGAGGCGGAGCTGACGTATACGATTCCCATGCCGGCCGGCGGCGTGACGAGCGAGCGGGCGGGAGTTCTTGATTTTGTCCAGTCCGGCCCACCATTCCCCACCGAACGCGACGGTAGGCAGGATCGGGCGCCGACGGTCGCCTCAGGCGCGCCTCAGCAACCGTCCTCAAGTACGCCCAGGGCGCGATAGTTCCTGCTCACGCGCACCGAATACACCGGGCGCCGCTTCCCTACACGCTTGAAGTGGAGGCCGGGGTGCTGCGGATCCAGCAGGAAGAACCGGTACGCGTCGCGCGCCTGCTGCTTCACGGCGTCCGGGAGCCGGCGATAGGCGCTCCAGAAGCCTGGCAGCGTGTGGGAACGCACGCCTACAGGCGGCTCAGATCCAGAGGCTCCGTCCGCCCCGCCCGGTGAGCCCTGATCGCCTCGTCCGCCATCCGTTCGAGCATGTCCTGCGAGTCGGGGCGGTCGAACAACTCATCCCATCGCCGCTCCGCATCGAGCTCGGCCAGCAGGAACCGGGCGAACGCACTCTGTTCGTCTCGAGGCAACTCCGCTGCCCTGTCGAAGGCCTGTTGGAGAAGGTCGGTCATGGTTACGATTCCGGGACTGCGGATTCTCAAGCCAGGTTCGGCGCTCCGGGGGCGGCGCGCCGCCTCACTGGCGGCTCTTCTCACGCAGCTTACCGCTTCATGCACCTGGAGCCGCGCTCGTTCCGCGGTCGAGGCCGGCGCGCCGGCTCGTTCCGGGAGCTGTCGCGCTCCTCGAGGAAGGCCCACACCGGGTCCGGCTTGAGCCTGACCCGCAGCGGGTTGCGCGTGTGCCTCGCCTCGCCCCGACTCACGGGGCGCTACCCGTACCGCGGCAGGGCGGCTCCGGTGGGCCGAGAACCAGGAAACCAGGCGGTGAGCGCCCCCAGGGAGCGGCGCGCCCGCCAGACCGGCGGGCGCGCAACGCAGCAGCGAGCGTCCGCACCAGCCGGTTGGCGGTGGTGCAGGCGGGTCGTTCAGTTACAGAGGGCGTGCGTGGGTTCCCTCATACAAAACTGTTTCAACTGTTGCTCTTGGATGTACTCGTGACTACTGCGGAGACCGTCCTCGTTCGAGCAGATCGGCTGACCGCTGGAGGTATAGTGACCGGTGAAGTCTATGTCATCTAAACCGTAGCCTGCATCTTGCCACGTTGGGGTCGAACTACTACACACCTCCACTCCATAACCCAGGTTGTTAGAGTGAGGCCGGTACTCGCAGATCGGGTCTCCGTCCTGGTGGTAACCGTAGTAACCGGTATGGACATACACTCCGTAACTATCGGCGGCGCCGCAGTTGACTTCGTTGACCGGACTCGGGGCGCGCGGAGGTATCGTTTGCCTGACTCCAGCCCCCGCGCCCAGCTCTGCGTCACACGCGAAGACCTGCCGCACCCCGATCGCGCTGACGAAGAGGTCGGGCTGGCCGTTGTCGCCTTCAACGAGCTTCCACGTCTGGCCGGCGGTGTAGATGGTGCCCTCTGCGGAGAGCTGCTTGTTCCAGACCCCCTTCACGCTCCCGTCCGCGTTGTAGCGCGTCACGGCGTAGGAGTCCCCGCACTCGCGGATCACGATCGCATAGGCGGAGGCCGGGGTGGGCCCCATGGTGACGATGAGGGCGATGCCCAGTGCGGCGATGATCGCGGCGGCCTTCATCGGGACAGCGCGTCCCACTCGGACACGCCGGGCGCCGGTGTGAACGCGTTGCTCGGGCTGCGTGAAGGTCATGCTTGCCTCCATACCGATGCGACCGGTTCCGGTCGGAACCAGTTCGGAGTGGGGGATATGCTACACAGCGAGATGCCCGATTCGTATGTGAATAGCGTGGTATTGCCTGTTCCAGGTCGTATGTTTTCTGTGAAATTGGCGAATTCAAGCCCCGCAGCCCGGTGCCGCTCCTCGAGGAACGCCCGCACCGGGTCCGGCTTGAGCCTGACCCGCAGCGGGTTGCGCGTGTGTCGTTCGCCTCGCCCCGGCTCACCGGAGCTACTCCGACCGCGGCAGCGTCCGCACCAGCCGGTTGGCGGTGGTGCAGACAGGTCAATCAGTTGCAGAGGGCGTGACCGGCGTTCTCGCTCCTCATACAAAACTGTTTCAACTGTTGCTCTTGTATGTACTTCTTAGTACTCCGGAGACCATCGAAGTCTGAGCAGATTTTCTGGCCGCTGGAGGTCAGGTGACCGGTTTCGTGTACCCTATCTGGACCGCCTACGGCCTCCCCCGTTTCCGGGTCTATTGTTTCGTAGCTATCCCCTCGAAGCACGTATACTCAGATGGGCCGTGACAGGGTAGGCTACGCCGCGCAATGGGTGGATCAGAGTCTAGGCAGCCGCGTCCCTCGTACGAGGATGGGCGTTTCCGCGATCCCAAGATCGCCGAGATGCAGATCGTGCAGCCCGAAGAGGACGCCCGCGCCCGGCTCGACGCGCTGATCCGCAAGGCTGCATCCCCGGACGGTTGAGCCCGAAACTCCCTCGCGTCTGTTCCCGCTGCGCGGACATTGTGACCGGGCGGTGCCCGTGCACCCCGCGCCCGGAGCGACCCTCGGCGGCGCGGCGGGGGTACGGGCCGCGCTGGCGGAAGATTCGCGCGAGCGTGCTTGCCGCCGAGCCGGACTGCCGCCGATGCGGTGCGCCCGCTACGAACGTGGATCACATCATCCCTCGGCGTGCTGGCGGTACTAGCGCACTTGCTAATCTCATGCCGCTATGCCAACGTTGCCACAGTAGTAAGACCGTACGAGAGGACGGCGGGTTTGGCAACGAACGGCGCGCGCGGGTGTAGGGAATGCGGCGAGCCGCTGCGACAGGGCGAGCGCACGATCGCGCAGTTCCGGGTCACAAAGTACTGCGACCGGCGGTGCAAGGATCGGGCGCACCGTCGGCGCGACCGCGAGCGGACGCGCTCCGAGCGGGGCGCTCGCGTGTGTGACGTGTGCGGGGCCGCGCTGGGAGCCGAGCGCTGGGGCCATGCGAAGTACTGCTCCCCGGAGTGCGCGCGCGGCGCGGAGCGTCAGCGGCGCGCCGCGTTCCCCCCGTGCACGTATCCCGGCTGTGCTGGGCGCGCCACCCGATCCGTGCCCTCGCTCTGCAAGACGCACAGCGACCGTGAGCGCTCCGGCGCCGCCATGGACGCTCCTATCGTGCACAAGATGCCGACAGCAGGCGTGTGCATGTTCCCCGACTGTGGCCGCCCCCGGATAGCTCGCGGCCTGTGCGGAACGCACTACGATGCCGCCCGGCAAGGTCGCGACCTGAAGCCGATCGGAAAGGGGGGGCCGCCCACGGTGCCTGTCGGCACGCGCACGCCGAAGTCCGACGGCTACATCCGCGTCAAGACGCCGGACGGCTGGGAGACGGAGCACCGGCTCGCGATGGCGGCCCACATCGGGCGTCCGCTGGACGCGAGCGAACACGTGCACCACGTCAACGGCGACCGCGCCGACAACCGGATCGAGAACCTGGAGCTGTGGACCAAGACGCATCCGAGCGGATCGCGTGCGAGCGATGCGCTCGCCTGGGCTCGCGCGATCGTGGCGATGTACGAGCCGATCGAGGATCGGCTCTAGTCGTCTGCCCCGGTGATGTCGGCTCTCAGCCGTTCGAGCCGCTGCATCGTCGCGTTGTACTCATCGATGGTTCCCGCGATCGCGCCCCAGTCCACGCCGACTACCTGCGGCGAGAGCATGACCACGTCGCGCGCTTCGGCCGCGCGCACGAGGCCGTCACCTACCGAGCGCAGCGTCTCGCCGAGGCCGTGAATCCGGCGGCGCAGTAGCCGCAGGTCGTTCTGCGCGTCGTGCTGCTCGAGTAGGAGCTTGCTCAACTCGGCGCGGCGTTCGTCGGGCGTCACGCGCCCTAGCCGATCGGGGCGTACTCGCCGTGCTGGCCGTCGCGCACGGCGGTGACGCGCTCGGCGATGGTGCGGAACATCGGCTGCGCATCGTCTCGATGGTTGTAGCGGAACGTGTACTCGTTGACGTAGTCCTGGAGATAGTCCGCGCCGACCGCGCGATGCGCGCCCCGGATGCCGTTCTTGAGCAGCGACCAGAAGCCCTCGATCGTGTTCGTGTGCACCGGGCCGTCCACGTAGACGCGCGCCGAGTGATGCACGCGGCGGTGTGCGTAGCCGTCGCGCTTGAGCGTGCGGTACTGCGCGGCCTCGTCTGTGTAGACCATCGTGTCGGGGAGCACGTGCGCCTTGACCAGCGGCAGGATCGTCCGCGTCTTGGTGTCCGGCGTGACCTTCGCGTGGACGTTGCCGCCGCGCTCCACCATGCCGACGATCGGGCGCTTCGCCGTGGGGTCGGAAGCGAGGCGCGGACCCTTGCGAGCCTGGCGGTGCCGGGGGCGTCCGCCCTCGTACGTCTCGTCAACCTCGACGATGCCGGACAGCGGCCCCGCATCCTCGGCGAACAGCGCGCGGATCTGCTTGAACATCCGCCACGCCGTCTTGTAGGTGACGCCCAGCTCGCGCTCTAGCTGCTTGGCGCTGATCCCCATCCGCGTGGTGCTCATGAGGTACATCGCGTAGAACCACGACTTGAGCGGGGTGCGGGACTTCTCGAAGATCGTGCCGGCGAGGGGGTAGACGTGCGTACCGCACTCCTGACAGGAGAACGCCTTGCGCCCGCTCAGGCGGTGATGCTTGACGGGGCGCTCGCACTCGCGGCAGGGCAGCTCGGGGAACGACGGGTAGACCAGCGCGGCGACGTGCTCAAGGCACGCGTCGTCGTCGGGGAACTCTTCGTTGAAGTGGCGAATCGTGTACCGTTCCATGGCCTGAGTATGGCAGATACCGTACGTGCTGTCAAGGGATAGCTACGTATTGTTTGCCAGGTTGGGGCCTGACTGCACAAGGTTAATCCATAACCCAGCTTGTCCGACAACGACCCCGGCCCCACCGAGGAGAACCGGCGCTCGCAGATCGGTTCTCCGGTGTTCGCGTACTGACCGCCGTAGAAATACGATCCCACCTGTCGCCACACCCTGTCGGCAGAGTCCCACTGCCTCCCGTTCGCGTGGTCCCAACCGAGATACTCGTTGCAATCGAAGTTGTCGGGCAATGTCGTATTTGCAAATGTCTTCTCATAGCCATCGACTGTAAACCCGAGGGCCAATGTATTGGAGGTGTTCCAATTGGGAGAATTGGAGAGGCGATCGCCCCCCACGTCCCACCCGGGTAAGCTATCCCCACTCTCCCCATCCTCAGTCGTAGTTAACACCCTGACAGAGCCGTTGACGCTGGTCACCAGCCAATACGTGGTGTTGGCAGCGAGATGGATGCCGGCGCCGGATGCCGGGAAATCCACCCCTCTCAAACCCGTCGGCACTGGACCCGATTCGAGCGTGCCGAGAGTGGCGCCCGGTTTTCCGACAGAGTTCGCGTGGATAGATACCGAGTATTGGGACACCGCGCTCGTGGGGTTCAAGCCCATTTCGACGCTGGTCAGCGTGTAGCCCAAGCTGTTGGTGCCGGTGGTGAACGACGTCGCAAACTCGCTCGTCGCGGGCTCGTCCACAGTCGTGGCATGGGTGGAACCGAGGTTGCTCACCAGCGTGCCGGAATCCTGCTGCGCCTGGGCTCCGTCCTGTTGCACACCCCCGAGACCACGAACGCCGCTGCCCGGGGTTGCGTCACACGCGAAGACCTGCAGCTGCGCCCCGCCGTCGCTGACGAAGCGGTCGGGATTGCCCTCGACAAGCGTCCACGTCTGGCCGGCGGTGTAGATGGTGCCCTCGTCGGAGAGTTGCTTGTTCCAGACCCCCTTCACGGTCCCGTCCTGGTTGTAGCGCGTGATGACGTAGTCGTCCCCGCACTCGCGGATCACGATCGCCTGCGCTGAGGCCGGGGCGGGCCCCATGGTGACGATGAGGGCGATGCCCAGGGCGATGACGATGGCGGCGAACTTCATCGAGCTACCTCCGAGGCTGCTCGAGCGTTCGTGAGCGCACGACCAGAGCCCTTCGGCGGGTTGCCCGCCGAGGGCCTGCGGCCGTACTCAATGCGCGACACGGCGCCCCCCGGCTACCAGGTCCGATACGTCGGGCATATCTTCTGCTCGTTGGGACCTTGCCTGTCGGCATATACCTCACAGAACTGCTGTCTCTGGTACAGCTTGTTGCTGGTGCACTCACTGATCGTCATCGCCCTGGTGCCTGTGATGTCACCTTGCGAGTTCTGTACATAGACATACTTCCAGCCGTTGCGGGCCTGGATCAGGCGTCCATCCGCGTCGCGCAGACTGTAGTCGCGGTAGGGGTCCGACACCGACCTCAGGCGGGTGCACTCCGACTCGAAGTAGTCCCAGAGCGTGCCGCGTTCCGCGGAGAACGCCTTGGCCTCGTACTGCTGACCGTCGTATGTAACATAGATTGGGTCGCGTGGCGCCTGTGAGAGGCGGTCAAGTCCCGCAGAGCCGTTGATGCGGATGTGGATGACACTCGAAACGGTGGCGGAGGCCGACCAATCAGTGGCGGTAGAGCCCCGGCCGAGGTGATCGCTCGCGATGCTCCAGCCGGCGGCGCCGCCCGAATCCTCATCGCCCGAAGTCGTTGTCTGGGTTTGAGTATGGTTGCCGTTGGCGCCGGCCGCGTCGATCAGGACCCAGTACGTCTTGTTGGCGTCGAGGCTGATGCCGTTGCCGGATGCGTTGTATTGCACGAGGCCGAAGGTGCCCGGCAATGTCGTCGTCGTCGTCGTGAGCGTACCGAGGCTCGTGGTCGACGGCGTTCCGGACGAGTCTTCGTGGAGGGTCACGATGAAAGTGATCGTCTGACTGCCGACTTCCTGCAGACTTAGCTGGACGCTGGTCAGCGTGTAGCCCGCGCTATTGCTGCCCGTGGTGAACGCTTGCGCGCGGTCGATGGTTATATTGGCAGCAGCAGCACCTGTTGTCTGCCCGGTGTTGCTCACCAGGTGCGAGGACTGGATCTGGGCCCCCTGCTGCTGCACATCGCGCGTGCCCGCGCCCAGCGCTGCGTCACACGCGATGACCTGCAACTGCACCCCGCCGTCGCTGACGAAGCGGTCGGGATTGCCCTCGACAAGCTTCCACGTCTTGCCGGCGGTGTAGATGGTGCCCTCGTCGGAGAGCTGCTTCTTGTGGACCCCTTTGACGCTCCCATCCTGGTTGTAGCGCGTCACGACGTAGTGGTCCCCGCAATCGCGGATCACGGTCGTCTGCGCGGAGGCCGGGGCGGGCCCCATGGTGACGATGAGCGCGATGCCCAGGGCGGCGATGGCGATGGCGGCGGACTTCATCGAGCTACCTCCGAGGATGCTCGAGCGTTCGTGAGCGCACGACCAGGGCCCTTCGGCGAGTTGCCCGCCGAGGGCCTGCGGCCGTACTCAATGCGCGACACGGCGCCCCGCGCCTACCACGTCCGATACGTCGGGCAGATGTTCTGCTCGTTGGGACCTTGCCTGTCGGCATATACCTCACAGAACTGCTGTCTCTGGTACAGCTTGTTGCTGGTGCACTCACTGATCGTCATCGCCCTGGTGCCTGTGATGTCACCTTGCGAGTTCTGTACATAGACATACTTCCAGCCGTTGCGGGCCTGGATCAGGCGTCCATCCGCGTCGCGCAGACTGTAGTCGCGGTAGGGGTCCGACACCGACCTGAGGCGGGTGCACTCCGACTCGAAGTAGTCCCAGAGCGTGTCGCGTTCCGCGGAGTACGCCTTGGCCTCGTACTGCTGACCGTCGTATGTAACGTAGAGCGCCGCGCGTGGCGGCTGTGAGAGGCGGTCGATCTGTGTGCTCACGGCTTGATCGATAAAGGAGGCCACCTCTGGGCCGTCACTGCTCTTGAGGGGATTGCTGGCCGGCTTGGTGTAGGACACGGTCACCGACTGGTCCCGAGTCACCTCCGGCGCTGTGAGCGTGACCTGCCTTCCACTGATTGAGATCGCGCTGGGCGTGTGGGAAGTGCCGTCAATCTTGACTGTGAATGCGCCGGTAGCCGTGCCCGATGTGGCGTCAAGATTCTGATCGAAGGTGAGAACCAGTTTGGTGCCGCTCATCTCTGCGCTCAGCAACTCCGACTTCACCTTCGCATAACCCTCGATGGCGAGCCGGAATTCTGCTGGTCGGTTACCGATACCGGCCCACCCCGATGTTTGTCCAACGGCCCGGACCCGGCGATCATTCGCGATGCTCCAACCGGCTGCGCCGCCCCCATCTTCACCGTCCGTGTTCGTTACGCCCACTTCGACATTGGTGGTGGACGTGGACACGTCCAACACCACCCAATAGGTCGTGCTGGCGGCGAGACTGATGCCGGTACCGGATGCCGTGAATGTTTCGAGCCTAATCGGTGAACTCAGCGAGGTCCCACCGGAGAGCGTGCCGAGTGCGGCGGTGGCCGGCGCTCCGGAGGAGTCTTCGTGAATAGCCACCGAGTAGGTGAGCGGAGTAACGCTGGCTTTAAGCTCCAGGAACAACTTGACGCTGGTCAGCTTATAGCCGTCGCTATGGCTGCCCGTGGTGAACGCCTGCGCGTAGTCGTGGTCGAATGCATTAACACCGGATACCGTCTGAGCGGTGTTTTTGATCAGTGTGCTGGCGCTTGGTATTACCTGCCTGATGCCCACGCCGCGCGTGCTGCTGCCCGGGGTTGCGTCACACGCGACGACCTGCAGCTGCGCTCCGCCGTCGCTGACGAAGCGGTCGGGATTGCCCTCGACGAGCGTCCACGTCTGGCCGCCGGTGTAGATGGTGCCCTCGTCGGAGAGCTGCTTGTTCCAGACCCCCTTCACGCTCCCGTCCTGGTTGTAGCGCGTGACGACGTAGTCGTCCCCGCACTCGCGGATCACGATCGGCTGAGCGGAGGCCGGGGCAGGCCCCATGGTGACGATGAGGGCGATGCCCAGGGCGGCGATGATCGCGGCGAACTTCATCGGGGACCTCCATACCGACGGGACCGGTTCCGGTCGGAACCAGTTCGGAGCCGGGGATATGTTACACACCGATATGTATGAGACGTATATTTTCTACCCGTCGCGGCCGTAGTTTTTCTGTGTAATTGGCTAAATCAAGCCCCCGACGCCGCTCACGGCAGCCCGAAGGCGGTGTTGGGGAGAATCTGCGAGGGCTGCCGGGTTGAGCCGTGCTGCTTCAGTTGCTCTGGGACGCGCGACAGGCGGGCCCCATGGTGACGATGAGGGCGATGCCCAGGGCGATGACGATGGCGGCGGACTTCATGGAAGCACCTCCGAGGCTGCTCGAGCGTTCGTGAGCGCACGACCAGGGCCCTTCGGCGGGTTGCCCGCCGGGGCAGCGCGGCCGTACTCAATGCGCGACACGGCGCCCCGCGGCTACCAGGTCCGATTGTCCGGACAAGTTCCTTCATGGAGATGCGGGTTCCGGCGAAGCCATTCCTCGTTGGCACAATTCGACTGTCTCAGGTACATGCCGTGGCTGGCGCACTCGGTCAACGTCTGGGGCCTGGTGCCTGTGACTTCACCCTTGGCATTCTGAACCCATACCCATTTCCACCCGTTCCTCGCCTGGGTCATGACCGTGCGCGTGGCGCCTGAGGGCGTGACAATCTCCGTGTATTGCGAGTAGTCGTGCACGGTCGTGACCGACCTTGCGGCAGAGCACGAATCGTAGAAGTAGTCCCAGAGCGTTTCGCGATCGGCGGATGCCGCTCTGTTTTCGACTGTCTCTTCCTCGCCATCCGCGTTGGTGTATGTGACGGTGATTGGAGCACGCACCGTGCCGGACCCAGTGTCTCCCGGCGTGTTGTTGGTCACGGGCTGACGCAGCAGCGTGAGCACGTCCACGCCGTTGCTGCCCTTGAGAGGATTGCTGGCCGGTTTGCTGTAGGACACGGTCACGTACTGGCCCCCCTTCACGGGCGGCACCGTGAGCCTGACCTGCCTTACGCTGATCGAAATCGCGGTGGCCGCGTGTGAAGACCCGCCGGCCTCGATCGTGAACCGTCCGGCAGCCGTGCCCGAACCGGTGTCCAGGTCCTTGTCGAAGTTGAGGATCAGTGTGGCGCCGTTGATCTGCGCGCTCGTCACGGCCGGCGGTGGCGGCGTGTTGTTGGTCACGTTCTGAGCGGCGAATGCAGCCACATCCGCGCCGGTGGCGCCCTTGAGCGGATTGCTGGTCGGTTTGCTGTAGGACACGGTCACGGACCGACCTCCGGTCACGACCGGCACCGTGAGCCTGACCTCCATTCCATTGATCGAAATCGCGGTGGCCGCCCGACTTGCTCCGCCGTCCTCCGAGATCGTGAACCGACTGGCCGCCGGCCTCGAAGTGGTGTCCAGGTCCGTGTTGAAGGTGAGGACCAGTGAGGTGCCGTTGACCGTCGCGCCCGTCACGACCGGCGTCACCTTCGTATAGCCGTTGACTCTGATCTTCAGGTTGTGGGTGCCCAGCGAGGTCCAGTTTGTGGTGGTGCTCGCGGTCGTTCGAAGATAGGAACCGTCCGCGATGGTCCAGCCCGCCGCGGGGTTACTGTTCTCGCCGTCGTCTTGCGTTGACTTCAAGTACGCGGCGGTGTTTTCCGCGCCCAGGTCTATAAGAACGTAGTACGTCGTGTTGGGCTCGAGGTCGATGCCGTTGCCGGACGCCGTGAAACTGTTACCAATCCCGGTGGTCAGCCCAGCCGGTTCACTCAGGTCGCCCGTCACGGTGCTGCCCGGTCCGGCACCCCCCCCGCCCTCCGCTATGCTCACGTCCCAATTTGCCACCGACGCCAGCGTTACATTGGAGGCGATGTCCACGCTGGTCAGCCTGTAGCCTGCGCTGTTGGAGCCCGTCGTGAACCCCTGGCCGCGGTCTCTGTTGAACTGCAATTGCCCTGCGTCCGCCTTGTCGTTGTTTCCGACCAGGACCACGGAGGTGACCTGGGCCCCCTCGGCTCCCTGCTGCTGCACGTCGCGCGTGCTGCTGCCCGGGGTTGCGTCACACGAGAAGACCTGCAGCTGCGCCCCGCCGTCGCTGACGAAGCGGTCGGGATTGCCCTCGACAAGCTTCCACGTCTGGCCGGCGGTGTAGATGGTGCCCTCGTCGGAGAGCTGCTTGTTGTGGACCCCTTTGACGCTCCCGTCCTGGTTGTAGCGCGTGACGACGTAGTGGTCCCCGCAATCGCGGACCACGGTCGCCTGGGCGGAGGCCGGGGAGGGGCCCATGGTGACGATCAGGGCGATGCCCAGGGCGGCGATGATCGCGGCGAACTTCATCGGGACAGCGCGCTCCACTCGGACACGCCGGGCGCCGGTGCGAACGCGCTGCTCGGGCTGCGTGAAGGTCATGCTTGCCTCCATACCGACGGGACCGGTTCCGGTCGGAACCAGTTCGGAGTCGGGGATATATTACACACCGATATGTATGAGGCGTATATTTTCTACCCGTCGCGGCCGTAGTTTTTCTATGTAATTGGCTATTCAAGCCCCCCGTAGCCCGGTGCCTCTCGTTCTCAAGCGAGGTTCGGCGCTCCGGGGGCGGCGCGCCGCCTCACCGGCGGCTCTTCCACGCAGCTGACCACTTCACACGCCTGGAGCCGCGCTCGCTCCGCGGTCGAGGCCGGCGGCCGGCCTCGCAGCCGGCGGGACCGTGCACGTCCTTCGGGAGCGGAGGGGCGCTCGAGGGCGTGCCGGCGGCGAGGGGTCCATCAGGGGTTGCAACTGACGGCTGAATTGGCGAAGTTGACCGCCGTGTCATACAGGCCATGGAAGACCAAAGTGTTGGTGCCGTTATGGCCCTCGCCGCTTGGCGTGAACAGGAATACCTGGGCGTAGGCGTTGCCCTGGGAGTCCCCGGGCGAGGGAACCACGGTGCAGAATGCGACGGCCGGACCGTCGCCCCAGCCCAGTCGCTTTGCCTCCAGGGCGTCGGCAAGCAGGGAGGCGATGTGTGCCTGGCACTCTGCCTCGCTGTAGTCCTCGTTGATCCTCAGGAACTCCTTCTCGCGGACCGTGTCGTAGACGACCCGTTGGCGGTCACACGGACCGACGGGGTACTTGATGAGCTCGTGGTCGGCCGCGGTCCGTATCCGCTGGAACCTGACCCAGACGCCCTCACCCTGATGACAGCGGTATTCGATGTGATTCTTGACGTCTTCAAAGGACATCGAGGGACGTTCCTCACCACCGCACGTTCCATTGGCTCCCATGGCAAAGAGCTTGAGGCACTCCCCTTGCTCCGCGTTCGCCCCCATGCAATTCAAGGATGCCGCGCTCGACGTCCCGATCGACCCGAAGCCGGCGGGACCGTTCACGTCCTTCAGGAGCGAATCGGCGCTCGAGGGCGTGCCGACGGCGAGGGGTCCATGACACGGGCTGACCTGCAACTGCGCGGCGCCGTCGTTGACGAAGCGGTCGGGATTGCCCTCGACAAGCGTCCACGTCTGGCCGGCGGTGTAGATGGTGCCCTCGTCGGAGAGCTGCTTGTTCCAGACCCCGTGGACGCTCCCGTCCGCGTTGTAGCGCGTCACGACGTAGTGGTCCCCACACTCGCGGATCGCGATCGCCTGCGCTGACGCCGGCGCGGGCCCCATCCCGACGACGAGCACGATACCCAGGGCAATGACGATGGCGGCGGCGGCGGACTTCATCGAGCTACCTCCGAGGATGATCGAGCGTTCGTTGAGCGCACGACCAGGGCCCTTCGGTGGGTTGCCCGCCGAGGGCCTCGGCCCTACTCAATCCCGGACGCCGTGCCCCTCAGCTACCAGGTCCGAACATCCGGGCAGATGTCCTCCCAGATATGGCCGTTCCTGTCTCTCAAGTCCTCACTGCTACAGAACGACTGTCTCTGGTACAGCCCGTTGCTGGCGCACTCGCTGATCGTCATCGGTCGGGTGCCCGTGACATCACCGGCGGCATTCTGTACCTCCACCCACTTCCAGCCGTTGCGGGCCTGGATCCGGCGTCCATCCGCGTTGAACAGACTGTAGTCGCGGTAGGGGTCCGACACCGACCTCATGTGGGTGCACTGGGAGACATAGTGGTCGTAGAGCGTGCTGCGGTTGGGGGAGTGGTGCGAGTACTGGGACTCCACCAGCTGCGAATGGCGCGTCAACTCATAGCCAACGATGGCCATCCTTACGAGTACATTAGTGTTCTCGGCAGGGTCCCACCCGGGATCTTTGTAGAGGCGTTCGTTCGCGATGCTCCACCCGG
The DNA here is from genome assembly GCA_965207415.1 of Dehalococcoidia bacterium. Taxonomy (GTDB): domain Bacteria; phylum Chloroflexota; class Dehalococcoidia; order UBA2979; family UBA2979; genus VXMT01. Next base: position 196,380 of record CBDBMD010000003.1, on the reverse strand, counting down.
CTGCGGCCACACTCTCCGCGGGCCGAGTCGTTCCGTAGATGGAGACACTGGCGTTACTGGTTGTCACCAACCAGTACGTCTTGTCGGGGGCGACGTCGATGCCGTCGCCGGATGCCGTGAACTGCCGAACTGCATAATTGTTCGGCAGTACACCCGGCCTCGTGAACGTGCCCAGTTTGCTGCCCGGCACTCCGGACGAGTCCCTGTGGATGGACACCGAGTAGTCGGAGACCGAAACGCTCTTGATCCATAGGTCGACGCGGGTCAGCCGGTAGCCGGAGGGATTGCTGCCGGTGGTGAACGCCTGCGCTTGCTGGAAGTCCAAGCCAAAGGTCTGATTCCCTTGGATCCCCGTGTTGCTTACCAGGGGCGAGGACGACTGAGCCGCCTGGGCCCCGTCCTGTTGCACACCCCCGAGACCGCGCGCGCCGCTGCCCAGCTCTGCGTCACACGCGACGACCTGCAGCTGCGCCCCGCCGTTGCTGACGAAGCGGTCGGGATTGCCCTCGACGAGCTTCCACGTCTGGCCGCCGGTGTAGATGGTGCCCTCTGCGGAGAGCTGCTTGTTCCAGACCCCCTTCACGGTCCCGTCCTGGTTGTAGCGCGTCACGACGTAGTCGTCCCCGCACTCGCGGATCACGATCGCCTGCGCTGACGCCGGCGCGGGCCCCATGGTGACGATGAGGGCGATGCCCAGGGCGGCGATGATCGCGGCGGCCTTCATGGAAGTACCTCCGAGGATGCTCGAGCGTTCGTGAACGCACGGCCAGGGCCCTTCGGCGGGTTGCCCGCCGGGGAAGCGCGGCCGTACTCAATGCGCGACACGGCGCCCCCCGGCTACCAGGTCCGATTGTCCGGACACCATGAATCAAGGAGGTGAGGATTCCGGCGAACCCATTCGTCGTTGGCACAATTCGACTGTCTCAGGTACATGCCGTGGCTGGCGCACTCGGTCAACGTCTGGGGCCTGGTGCCTGTGACGGCACCAGTCGCATTCTGTACCTCCACCCATTTCCAGCCGTTGCGGGCCTGGATGCGGCGTCCGTGATAGTCGAACAGGCTGTAGTCGTGCACGGTCGAGACCGACCTTGCGGCAGAGCACGAATCGTAGAAGTAGTCCCAGAGAGTATCGCGATCGGCGGATGCCGCTCTGTTCACGAACGCCTGACCGTCGTCATAGACGACTGGGGTCAAGGCATAGCCAACGACATTGATCTTCAAGGAACGCGGATGATTGGCGACGGTGTCCCAAGGATCTGAGTCATTACTCCGGACTCTGCGCTCACTCCCGATGCTCCAACCGGCTGCGGCGCCCGGGTCCTCCCCGGTCGAAGTCGTTCCCCTGACGTGAGCCGCACTGGAACTTATGCTCATATTTATCACCACCCAGTACTTCGTGTTGGCTGCGAGATCAATGCCGTTGCCGGATGCCGCGAACTCCTCGCGTGTCCAAGAGCTGAACAGCGAGGACCGAGCACCAAGCGTGCCGACCTTGGTGCTCGGAACTGAGTCTCCTGACCAGATTTCCACCGCCAAGCTGGCCTGTTGGTTTTGGGTGACTCTCATGTTCATGTCGACACGGGTCAGGGTGGTGTCCTGGATGCCCGTCGTGAACGACTGCGCGTTGTCATGGGAGAGGGGTAGATAGCCAGGGGTGGGGACATGTGGCTGCCCGACATTGCTCACCAGGGTCGAGGACGTCTGCTGCGCCTGGGCTCCGTCCTGTTGCACACCCCCGAGACCGCGCGCGCCGCTGCCCAGCGCTGCGTCACAGGCGAAGACCTGCAGCTGCGCCCCGCCGCTGCTGACAAAGCGGTCGGGATTGCCCTCGACGAGCTTCCACGTCTGGCCGCCGGTGTAGATGGTGCCCTCGTCGGAGAGCTGCTTGTTCCAGACCCCCTTCACGGTCCCGTCCTGGTTGTAGCGCGTGACGACGTAGTCGTCCCCGCACTCGCGGATCACGATCGCCTGCGCTGACGCCGGCGCGGGGCCCATGGTGACGACGAGGGCGATGCCCAGGGCGATGACGATGGCGGCGAACTTCATGGAAGTACCTCCGGGGCTGCTCGAGCGTGCAAGAACGCACCCCAAGACTAGCACCGGAGATGTGGCGCTTCCGTGTAAATTGGCCCTTCTATCCGTGTAGGGACCGTGTTTTCGCCCAATCACCCTCGGCGCGCGCCCCGTACGGCTGCCGGAGCGCCTGACCCGGCTCCGGGATTGCCGCGGGCGCAATCATATGCCGTTTCATACGCAGAATCCTCGTAGTGATAGACGCGCCATATGCCCGGCAGTACATGATAGCCACTGCCACGGCGAGCTGTTGCCGGGCGAGGAGACGCCATGCGAACGGGCTTCGCTCCGACCGGGCGCCGGCGAGTCGCGCGGCCCGCGACCATGGCGCCCGGGGTGCGAAGGTACGGGCATCCGGCTCCGGGCTGGGGCCGGAGCCGGCGATGAGCATCCCGGAACGATCCGTCGCGCCCGCCCTCGGCGCCGTGTTGCTTCTGGCCCTGCTCGGGCTGGACATCGCGCCGGTTGCCCTGGTGCTGCTGGGCAGCCTCGGGGTGTTCGCGGTCGCAACCTATCCGCTGCCCCCGGCGGTCCAGGCGGAGTTGCGGGCGGCGATCGCCGCCCTCGGCTTGATCGTCCTGGTCCTCTTCACGGGCTCCCTCGCGTTCTGGCTGGTGCTGCTGGCGCTCGGCGCGCTGGGAGCGTTGCAGGCGCGCCACCGCGACAAGCTGCGGCTGCCTCCCCGGCACACCGTGGCATGGCTGAGGGAGACGCTGGACCGGTCGGGCGGGACGCGAGTGGCCGACCACGACCCAGCCGCCGCCGGGCAGCGGGCGGGTGAACCGCCGCGGGCCGCCGTGGCGCAAGACCTTGCGACAACGCAGGCGAGACTACCCGGCGCGTTAGAGGGAAGTTTGAGCACCAGCGCCGGCCGCGCGGGAGCCTCGGCGCTGGCCGTGCTGATCGTGCTGTCGCTCTTCGCCCTGCCCGCCGTCCTGGTCGTCGCCACCGCCGAGTACAACGGGTCGTCCGAAACACAGTCGTGGAGCTACACCTTCGAGGAAGCGGCCGAGCAGCTTGGGGAGGAGGGCGCGGCGACGGCGCTCTTCATGGTGCTCGTCGCGGCGGCGCTCGTCGGAGTCGCCTCGGCGGTGCTCCCGCGGGCGGTGGTCGCCGTCACCGGGCTTGCCGGTGTGGCCGTGGCGCTGATCGCGTACAGCTACCTGTTCAACGCGTTCTCCGATCTCGGCGAAGAAGGCTCCGGCGTCAGCCTCGCCGTGGTTGCATTGCCGCACGCGGGTCTGCTCGTCACGGCAGCGTGCTTCCTGCTCATCACCGTGTTGCAGCTGATTCCCGCCTGGAGGAAGCGCCGGGCCTGACCGCGGATCGCGACCGAGGATTGCGCCGCCTGCGCAGCGCGGGACCGCCCCCGAAGCGGGTTCGCAGTAGAGTACGTGCGGACCCGCCGGGCGGTCGCGCCTGCGCGATAGCTGGAGAGTGGCGCCAGGGGAGCCGCGCAGATGAACGCCAGGCAGGTAGTCATCGTTGGTGGGGGCTTCGCCGGGCTCAGCGCCGCCTACACGCTGATCAAACAGGGCATCACGCCGCTCCTGCTCGAGGCCGAGGATCATGCGGGCGGACGCGGCAGCGGCGAGCGCGTGGACGGCTTCTCCCTGGACATGGGCGCGTTCGTCTTCACCTCTACCTACGACATCGCGTTTCGCATCTGCGAGGAGCTGGGACTCCCGCTGGTGCGTTCGCAGATGAAGTTCGGCCACTACCGCAATGGGCGCTGGGTGACCACGACGCCGGACCAATCGCTCTGGAACTTCGTACGGCACTTCCGCGCGGCGATCGCGATGGGCTTCCTCTCGCCCTCGGGCATGCGGTCCGGTTTCAGGGTGATGCGGGAGATCCATCGCCAGGCGCCGTACATGAGCTTCGCCAGCGACAGCCCCCTCGCCGAGATCGACGACGACGAGAGCTTCGGCGCTTACCTCGAGCGGCTCGGCGTGCCCGAGAAGCTGCAGGTGACGCTCGGCGCACCGCTCAAGATGATCCTCGGCGACCCGGCGCCCGCGGGTCAGGCGCTGATGCGGGCCTACATCGGCGAAACGATGCTGCACGCCGGGCAGGTGTCCATGCCCGAGCGAGGCATCGGCTCCCTGAGCGCGGCGCTTGCCACCGCCTGCTCCGAGGCGATTCGCGTATCGACCCCCGTCAGGAGCATCGTCGTCGCGGACGGGCAGGCGACCGGCGTCGTGGTGGACGGCGAGACGATCGAGGCGGACGCGGTCATCTGCGCCGTCCCCGCCACGAGGGTCCCGGACCTCATCCCCGACCTGCCGGCGGAGACTCGCCGCGCCCTCGGCACCGTCAGTTACTCGACCGGTTGCCGGGTGGTGATCGGCCTCGACCACTCCCCGCTCCCGCCCGGCTGGCATGGCGCGCTCTACCCGGAGGACGACGCCGCCCCGCTCCTGCTGGACCGCTCCGTCTTCCTGCCCGCCTGCGCGCCTCCCGGCAAGGGTCTGCTCGACCTGCTGATCGGACGCGACCGCGCGAAGGAGCTCATCCCGCTCGACGACGCCGAGATCATGCGCGAGTTGCTGGGCGCCGCTCGCCGGCACGCGCCTCCCGGCTCCGCGCTTCCCGGCGACGACGAGGGTCTGTTCTATCGCGTGTACCGCTGGGACGAGGCGCTGTGCATGGGGACGCCCGGCATGCTCGCCGCGGCCGCGAACATCCCCGGGCAGCTTGCAGGGCACATCGACAACCTGTTCCTGGCGGGCGACTACATGGGCGTGCCGTCGGTCAACGGCGCCCTCGCCAGTGGCCACAGCGCCGCAAGCGAGGTCGCGGACCGGTTGGCGTCCCGCGCCAACTAGCCAGGACGCCTCGCCGAGCCCGCGCTGTCATCGCGAGCGCCGGATCGGCTACGGCGCCACCGCCCATTCGAGGGCGGTAGTGCCGTCAGTCAGGTTACCCACCAGCGCCCACGGTCTCTCGGCTATGCTTGGCCCTGGCGCTCCGGAACGCGGAGGCACGCTGCGATGGCCAACGATCGATTCGTCGGGATTGCGCTCATCCTGTTGGGAGTGTTGTTCCTGGCGCCACGGGTAAGCGGCGTCGAATTGCCGCTGGAGCAGTGGTGGCCGCTCTTCCTCGTGGTGATCGGCCTCGCCAGCGCCTCGAGCGGCAACCTGAAGGGCGGCCTCGCGGTCATCGCCGTAGGGGCCGCATTCCTGCTCTATAACCTGGACATCGTCGGATTCGACGTGTGGTCGCTGTGGCCGGTAGCGCTCATCGTCATCGGCGCCGCCATGATCTTCGGCTACTGGCGCTCCGGGGCCAGCAGAGTCTCCGAGGCGGGCGACGCGCTCAACGTCTCCAGCCTCTTCTCCGGTAGCAACCAGATCGCCGCCGGCGAGCACTTCCGTGGAGGCAACGTCTCCGCGACCTTCGGCAGCGCGGAGATCGATCTTCGCGCTGCCGCTCCCGTTGACGGCGCGGCCACAGTCAACGCCAGCGCGCTCTTCGGCAGCATCAACCTCCGGGTACCGCCCGACTGGGCCGTCGAGGTGCGCTCGTCCGCGACCTTCGGGAGCATCGAATCCAGACGGGCGGAACCAGCCGAGCCGCGAGCGAGGCTCACCGTCACGGGCTCCTGTCTCTTCGGCGGAATCCTCATCACGTCCTGAATCAGTCCTGTGACAGCAGCCAGCGCAGCAGCGCATCCACGAAGGGTTCGCGGTAGCCGGGAGCATGGCTGCTGTCCACGCCCATCCAGAGCTCGATGGTGATCCCTTCGGCGCAGCCGGCTTCCAGCCGGAACACCTCGGTCTCGGCGCCGGGCACGTACCGGTCGAGGTCGAGGGTGGCATCGGGCTCGGAGGATTCGGGCCAGTCGCACCCGGCCCGCCGGCTCCAGCGCGCAACCATCTCCTCAGCCCCGGCGTAGAACGCCGGCGTGCCATCGCCGCGATCGCTCTCGTCGCCCTCGAACAGGATCACTCGATCCGCGGTGCCGTGGATGTGCAACACGGACACGGGGGGTGCGCCCTCGCAGCTCGTGTCCTGGACGTAGCTCGTGCCAGCCAGGCTGGCGACGGCGCGAAGGCCGGGCAGCCCCTTGCAGGCCATGTGGTACGACATGAACCCGCCGTTTGAGTAGCCGAAGAAGTAGACCGGCCCGAAGTCCCTGACTTCCCTGGCGCTCGCCACCAGCTCGGTCAGATAGGCGACGTCATCCTCGCCGGCCTTGCCGGGCTCGCAGCACTCGTCGGTGGGGTTCCAGAAGCGGTTTCCCGTGGGGCCGAGTTGTCCGTTCGGCAGCAGAAGCGCGAACCCGTCGCTGTTCACGCGCTCGTGGAGCGGCACGGAGGCGCTCTGGGTGGCGGAATCTCCTCTGAAGCCGTGCAGCGAGACGATGAGCGGAGTCTCCCCGTCCACGAACTCACGCGGCATCACCAGGACCGAGCGGCCTCCCCGTCCGGCGTGGGCCACGTACGAGACTTCGCCTCCGGACTCCTCGATCAACCCAACGGTCCTCGCGAGGGGGCTCCCGTCCGGCAGCGACACCTCCTCGTCCTTGCTCTCGGCCGAGTCCTTCTCGGCCGCGAAGACCGACTCGATCCTGGCAGCGACCTCCTCGAGCTCCCCAATCCGGGCGTCCAGACCGTCCAGCCGCTCGTCGGTGCGGATCTGGCCTTGTTCGAGGGCGGTGAGTCGCTCGGCTCGTTCGGCCTCGGCGGCGCGCTGCGCGTCCATGAGGTCGCGCTGTTCCTGGCGGAGGGTTGCGACTTCACGCTTCAGATCAGCGTTCTCCCCGGCAAGCGCTTCGACAGACGCTTCGAGGGACTGGACGGTCGCCTCCAACTCGATCACTCGCTCATCCGTGGCCGAGTCTTCGTCGCCGCCGCTGCATGCAAGGAGCGTGGCGGCCAGCAGGACGCAGCCCGCCATCGTGGCGAGACAGCGCAGCGAGCTGGCCTCAACAGACGCCGGGACGACGATCGCCCTCATCGGCTACTCCGGGACTCCAGCGCCATCGTGATGCATGTATCGGTAGCGTCCAGACTACCCGCGTTCGACTCCGCTGAGGCGCGCCATTCTCGCCATGGCTCACGGGGCATTTCCCGACGTTCGAGGCACAGGAGGCGCGGCCTCACGGCATGCCGCGCGTTGTGCTAGCGTGAGCCTGTATCGCGACTTTGTCGCACCAGGAACAGGAGTCCAGGGCGCGTTCGCCGGGGAGGAGGGCATCATGTGGTTCGTTTCGTGGAGGGGCGTAGCCTCGCTCACGCTGGCCATCCTCCTGATACCCCTCGCGATCGCCTGCGACGGCGATGGCGACGACGAGCCCTTCCGGATCGGCGTCATGGAGTCGGCGACCGGGCCCGGCGAAACCTACGGCACCGTCGCCATCCAGGCCAAGCAGCTGGCCGTCGATGAGATCAACGCGGCCGGCGGCATCAACGGCCGCATGCTCGAACTCGTCGTCGAGGACTCGAAGTGCAACGCCCAGGACGCGATCACCGCGTACAACAAGCTCACCGACGTCGACGGCGTGAAGATCATCCTCGGCACCTCGTGCAGCGGCGCGATGCTCGGCGCCGCCCCGCTTGCCGAGGCGGACGGCGTCGTGCTGTTCTCCGGCCTCGCGACCAACCCGGACATCGCCAACGCCGGCGACTACATCTTCCGCACCTCGATGAGCGACGAGCAGGTCGGCATCGACACCGGCAACCTGCTCTGGGCCGACGGCGTGCGCACGCTGGCGACCATCACCGAGTCGACCGACTACGCCGAGGGCGTGCGGCGCACGACGGTGACGCAGTTCGAGCAGCGCGGAGGCCAGGTGGTCGGCTCGGAGCGGTACGCCTCGGACGTCACGGACTTCCGAACCCAGTTGACCAAGCTGCTGGCCGAGAACCCGGACGCCTTGCACGTCGCCGCGCAGTCCGAGTTCACCGGCGGTACGATCCTCAAGCAGGCCCGGGAGCTGGGCTACGATGGGCCCGTCTACTCCGACATCGTGCCCGTCGGCACGACGGCGATCGAGATCGCGGGCGACGCCGCGACCGGCGTGAAGGCGGTCATCGCCGACATCGACCCCGCCAACGCGAAGGGCCAGGAGGTGCTCACCACGTTCCGGGAGCGCTACGGCTACGTCACGCTCGCCTGGTACCTCGGTTCCGCCTACGACGACGTCTACATCGCCGCCGCCTGCCTCGAGGAGACGGACGACGATCAGAACGCGGACGGCTTCCGGGACTGCCTCTACGGGATCAGCTGGAGCGGCGCCATCGGCGACACCTACAGCTTCGACGCAGACGGCGAGGTCGTGGGCCTCACCAACGTCGTCGTGGAGGTGCTGCCCGTGAACGAGCGGACCGCGGAGAACAACGGGTACAGGGGTCTGGGCCCCGCCCCGTCCGAGTAGGCTCGCAGGCCGGCAGGTCGGCTTTGCCAGCCTGGCCGAGCCGGCCCGCACGCCGGGCAAACGCGATCGGTTAGAGTGCGGCCCGTGGGCATGCTGTTAGCCAGCTACCGCGATCGCCAGAGCCAGTTGCTGGCGATCGTGCTCGCCGTGGCGGCGCTGGCCTACGTTGCCTGGAAGATCGGCGAGTCTCCCGAGCAGGCACTGCAGTTCGCCTTCAACGGCCTGTCCGTGGGCGCCGTCTACGCCCTGCTCGCGATGGGCTTCACCCTCGTCTACAGCACCGTCTGGTTCTTCGACCTCTACTACGGCGCCGCCGCCGCGATCGGCGCCTACGGCGTGTTCTACCTGCGATCCGGGGAAGCCCTCGGCGGGCTCTACGAGGTCAACGAGCCGCTCGTCAACATCGCCTTCGCCGCCATCGTCGCGGGCGTCGTCGCCTGGGCCCTCCGCGAGAGCCTCTACTCCCGGCTGCGCACCCGTTACCGCACGAGGAACCTGATCCTCGCGGCCAGCCTGCTCTCGGCCGCCGCGGGCAGCTATGCGGGCCTCGTGCTCACGCGCCCGAACGAGATCGAGGTCCTGCTCAGTCCCGCCATCGGCGTGGGCGTGGCGCTGGCGGCGCTCTGGGTGCTTCGGCGGGGCCACCGCCTCGTGCACGGGCGCGCCCTCGCGGGGCCGCTCCTCGCCGTCGCGGCGATCGTCGCGGTGGTCGTGGGTGGGTACTGCGCGCTGCTCGTTGCCGATGCGCCGGGCTCACGCCTCTACCTCAGCTGGGTTGTCTCGTGCCTGCTGGCCGGCACGGTCGGCCTCGCGCTCTATCGAGGGCTCTACGTGCATATGATCGCGCGGGCCAGGTCGCCGCTGATCATGCTCGTCGCCTCGCTCGGCGTGCTGCTCGCCATGACCGCCGCCACCACCATCGTCTTCCAGGCCGCGCCGCGGCCGCTGCCGGACGCGTTCGGCAGCGACCCCGTGGTGATCGCCGGAGCCACCATCAAGGGCTTCAACGTCTTCACCATCGGCGTCGCGCTTGTCGGGTTCGCCGGCCTCTGGCTGCTGCTCAAGCAGAGTTCCTTTGGCAAGGCGGTGCGGGCGATCGGCGACGACGAGGAGGTCGCGAAGGTGGTGGGGATCAACACCACCGTCGTGATCGCCGTCGTCTTCTTCATCGGCGCCGTCTACGCCGCGCTGGCCGGGCTGCTGAGCGGCCACGACACGGCGATCCAGCCGCGGATGGGGCTGCTGCTGCTGCTCAAGGGCTGGATCGCCTCGGTGGTCGGCGGCCTCGGGAACCTCTACGGCGCGATCGTCGGCGGCTTCGCCCTCGGGATGGTCGAGCAGTTCGCGATCTGGGACCTGGCCGGGGAGTGGCGGGACGTGATCTCGTTCGGCGTGCTCATCCTCTTCCTCTCGTTCTGGCCCAAGGGCCTCGTGCCGAGGAAGTAGCCGATGGCGATCAATCCACGGGCGATCGGGGAACTGGCCGCGGCGGCGCGCGATCCTCAAGCGTTGCTGCGTCACGCCCGAGGCAACGTGGAGCTCTGGGCGAACCTGATCGTGCTCACCTGGGCCGTAGTGTTCATGCTCTGGCAAGGGGTGGGCTTCGCGATCACGCTCGGCACTGTCTTCGCGATCTGGGCGATCCTCGCCGTCAGCCTCAACCTCGTCGTCGGCTTCACCGGCCTGCTCTCGATCGGACACATCGGCTTCTTCGGCATCGGCGCCTACTCGATGGCGATCCTCACCTCGGACGCCTCATACGAGCAGTTGCGCACCGAGGCGATCCCGACGCTCGGCTGGCCCTTCTTCGCCGCACTGCCGGTGAGCGTGGTGCTCACGGGGGTGCTCGCGCTGCTCGTAGGCATCGTCTTCAACCGCTTCCGGGACGACATCTTCGTCCTCGTCTCGTTCGGGTTCGCGATCATCGCGTTCAGCGTCTTCCTGAACCTGCGCGGCCTGACGCGCGGCGCCTTCGGCATCCATGAGATCGAGCGGCCGGCGATCGGCAGCTGGGTGCTCGACGACGAGGTCGAGTTCCTGGTCTTTGCGCTGATCTGCCTCGCGCTGGTCGTGCTCGTCTGCTGGCTCATCGTCACCTCCTCGTTCGGCCGCGTGCTGACCGCGATCCGCGAGGACGAGGAGGCGATCGCCGTCTTCGGCTACCGGGTGACGCACTACAAGCTGGCGGTGTGGGTGATCTCGGCGATGATGGCCGGCCTCGCCGGCGGCCTGTTCGGCAGCTGGACCAGCTTCATCGACCCCAACTCCTTCATCCTGCTGGAGTCGATGCTGCTCGTCTGCATCGTGATCCTCGGAGGGCTCGCGACGATCTGGGGCTCGCTGCTCGGCGCGATGGCGTTTGTGCTGCTGGAGGAGGGCATGCGCTTCCTGCCCTTCCTGCCCCCCGAGTTCGTCGGCCAGGCGCGGCAGATCGTGCTCGGCGTCCTGCTGGTGCTGCTGATGCTGTTCAGGCCCCAGGGGCTGGTCGGGAGGTACCGGCTGTGAGCGCCGCCGACGCCCGCGACGCCTACGCCGTCGAGACGATCGAGATCTCGAAGCACTTCGGCGCCGTCCGCGCCGTCGACGAGCTGAGCGTCAAGATCCCGCACGAGGGCATCACGAGCATCGTCGGGCCGAACGGCTCGGGGAAGTCGACGCTGGTGAACCTGCTGAGCGGGGTGCTGCCGCTGGACGGGGGCCTCGTGATCCTCGACGGCGCTCGGCTGCGCGTGGTGAAGGCGCACGAGACGCCGGACCACGGCGTCACTCGCACCTTCCAGGAGGTGCGGCTCTTCGACCAGATCAGCGTCCACGACAACATCATGGTGGTGCTGACCAGTCGGCGCCTGCTGCCCGCCCTGCTGGAGCGGACGACGCCCGCCCACAGGGAGCGCACCGAGCAGATCCTCCGCGAAGTTGGAATGTGGGAGAAGCGCGACTCCCTCGCGCAGGACCTCTCCTACGGCCAGCGCAAGCTGCTCGAAATCGGCCGCGCGATGGCCCTCGACGTGCGCACCTACCTGTTCGACGAGCCGTTTGCCGGGCTGTTCCCGGAGATGCTGGAGCGCGTCAAGGAGATCGTCGTGCGGATGCGCGACGAGGGCCGCACGCTGATCTTCATCTCGCACAACATGGACATCGTGCGCGAGCTGCCGGACCACCTGATCGTCCTCGACAGCGGCAGGCTGCTCACCGAGGGCGAGGTCCACGACGTGCTGAGCCGCGAGGAAGTGATCGAGGCGTACCTGGGCGACTAGGCAACGCGGGCGGGGAGCGATGACGCAGACGGCTGTTTCGAATGGCAACGGCAATTCGGCGCTGCTCGCGCTGGACGGCGTGTCCGTGCACTACGGGGCGGTCGTGGCCCTCGACGATGTCTCGCTCGGGATCCGCAAGGGCGAGGTCGTGGCGGTCATGGGGCCCAACGGCGCGGGGAAATCGACGGTGCTGAAAGCGATCATGGGCCTCGCGCCGGTGGTGGCCGGCGAGGTCTACTGGCGGCAGCAACGGCTGGCCGCGGCCACGCACGAGATCGTGAAGGAGGGCATCGCCTTCGTGCCGCAGGGCCGGCGCGTCTTCACGCACCTCACGATCGAGGAGAACCTCGAGCTGGGCTGCCTCTACCTCGGCGACGCGGACGAGAAGGCGAGCCGGCTCGACTCGGTGATGGAGCTGTTCCCGATCCTGCGCGAGAAGCGGCGCGACATGGCCAGCCAGATGTCCGGCGGGCAGCAGCAGATGTTGGCCCTCGGCCGCGGCCTGATGGCCGACCCGGAGCTGCTGCTGCTCGACGAGCCGACGCTCGGCCTCGCGCCAATCGTGGTCAGCGAGGTCTTCCAGAAAGTCCGCGAGATCAGCGACCGGCTCAACACGACGATCATCCTCGTGGAGCACAACATCCGGGGCGCCCTCGAGATCGTGGACCGGGCCTACGTGCTCGACCGTGGCCGCATCGCGCACGACGGCACGCCCGAGTCAATCCGCGAGTCCAACATCCTCACGGACGTCTTCCTCGGCCGCGTCAGCCGCGACGACGGCGGCGAGGGGGATTCGTAGCGCGCGTTCGCGCCCTAGCGCTCCTCGATCGGGATGTAGGGCTGGTCGAGGGGGCCGACGTACTGGAGCAGCGGGCGCAGCAGGATGTTGTTCTCCATCTGCTCCAGCACCTGCACCGTCCAGCCGGGCACGCGCCCGACCGCGAAGATCGGGACGAAGAGGTCCTGCGGGATGCCGTGCAGGTAGTAGATCACGCCCGCGAAGAAGTCGACGTTGACGTTCACGCCGAGCCGGCCGTAGGGCCGCATCGCCTCCTGCACCGCCTCGAGGATCGCGTACCACTTGGGCTCGCCCTTTTCGGCGCTGAGCCGCTGGACGCCCTCGCGCAGGTGGCGGGCGCGAGGGTCCTCGGCGCGGTAGACGCGGTGGCCGAAGCCCATGATCGGCTCGGAGCGCGAGCGCAGCTCCTTGACGTAGGCAGCGGCGCGCTCGGGCTCCTCGATCTCCTGCGCCATCTTCATCACGTTCTCCGCCGCGCCCCCGTGCGAGGGCCCGGAGAGCGCCGCGATCGCGGCCGTGATCGAGCTGTGCAGGTCCGCCTGCGTGCCGGTCACCACGCGCGCCGTGAACGACGAGGCGTTCGAGCCGTGCTCGGCGTGGAGGATGAAGTCCTTGTCCATCAGCCGCGCCGAGTCCTCGCTCGGCACCTCGCCGTCGAGCATGTAGAGGAAGTTCGCGGCGTGCGAGAGGTCGTCCCTCGGCTCGATCGGGTCACGCCCCTCGCGGATCGCGTGGTGCGCCATCACGATGCTCGGCACCTGCGAGGTGAGGCGCATACCCTTGCGTAACGTGGCGTCGTGCGACTTGTCCGCCGTCTCCGGGTCGATCGCCGACAGCGCGGAGACGGCCGTGCGCAGCACGTCCATCGGGTGCGCGTCCTTGACCACCCGGATCACGTCGAGGATCTCGCCGGGCAGCGTGCGGGCAGACTTCAGCTCGGCCTCGAAGGCGGCGAGCTGGTCCGCCGTCGGCAGGCCGCCGTGGAGCAGCAGGTAGCCGGTCTCCTCGAACGTGGAGTGCTCGGCGAGATCGTCGATCGAGTAGCCGCGGTACTGGAGCTTCCCGGCGCGCCCGTCGATGAAGCAGGTCTCGCTGCGGTCGAAGTAGACGCCGTTGAAACCGCGGTGGATCTGGATCTCGTCGGCCGATGTCATCTCGCCGCCTTCCCGCTTCGGCTCCAGCGCAGCCGGAGCGCGCCGCACGAGCCCCGAGGGGCCGCGGCGCACAGCCAGCCGACTGAGCGAACTAGTCGTCCTCGAGCGTGGAGGTGTCGCCCTCCGGCAATCCGAGTTCGCGCGCCTTGAGGAGCCGCCGCATGATCTTGCCGGACCGTGTCTTCGGCAGGATGTCGATCACCTGGATCTCGCGCGGCGCGACGGCCGGCCCGAGGCGTGCGCGGCAGTGCCCATTGAGCTCCCGCATCAGCTGCGGCGTTTCCTCCACACCGTCGTTGAGCGTGATGAACGCCTTCACCACCTCCATCGCGATGTCGTCCGGCTTGCCGATCACACCCGCCTCGGCGACCGCCTCGTGCTCGATCAGGGCGCTCTCGACCTCGAACGGGCTGACCAGGTGGCCGGCGGTGTTGATCACGTCGTCGTCGCGGCCGACGAACCAGAAGTAGCCGTCGGCGTCGCGCTTCGCCTTGTCGCCGGTCAGGTACCAGCCAAGCTGGAAGCGCGAGTCGTAGCGCTCCTGGTCGTTCCAGTAGGTGCGGAACATCGAGGGCCAGCCGGGGCGGACGGCGAGCTGGCCCTCCGCCATTGGATCGGTGATCTCGTTGCCCTCGTCGTCGATGATCGCGGCGTGGATGCCCGGGAATGGGCGGCCCATCGAGCCGGGCCGGATCGGCATCGACGGGTAGTTGGCGATCATGATCGCGCCGGTCTCCGTCTGCCACCAGTTGTCGTGGATCGGCAGGTCGAAGGCATCGAGGCCCCAGACCACGCCCTCGGGGTTGAGCGGCTCGCCGACGGACATCACGTAGCGCAGCGAGCTCAGGTCGTGCTCGCGCGCGGTGTCGGCGCCGGAGCGCATCAGCAGCCGGATCGCCGTCGGCGCGGTGTACCAGACGGTGACGTTGAAGCGCGTGATCGTCTCGTACCAGCGGCGGGCGCCGAAGCCGCCCTCGTCGATCACCTGCGTGACGCCGTTGCTCCAGGGCGCGAACATCCCGTACGAGGTGCCCGTCACCCAGCCGGGGTCGGCCGTGCACCAGTAGACGTCCTCCTCCTGGAAGTCCATCACGTACTTCCCGGTCGCGTAGTGGCTGACCACGGTGTTGTGCACGTGCGCCGCGCCCTTGGGCAGGCCGGTGGTGCCGCTCGTGAAGTGCATCACCGACCAGTCCTCGGGACCGGTCTTCTCGATCTCGAAGTCGTCCGAGGCGTCGGCGATGAGCGCGCTCCACGAGATGTCCGTGTCGGCGAGCTCGTGCTCCTCGCGGCCGTCCATGATGATCACGTGCTCAAGGCTGGGCAGGTCGTCGCGGATCGCGTTCACCTTGGAGAGCAGCTTCGGAGTCGTGACCATCGCCTTGCCGTCGGCGCGCCCGACGCGCTCGGCGATCGGCTCGGGGCCGAAGGCGGAGAACAGCGGCGCCGCCAGCGCGCCCAGCTTGAGCGCGCCGAAGAACGCGAAGTAGAGCTCCGGGATGCGATCGCTGAGGAAGAAGACGCGGTCGCCCTTCTCGATGCCCGCGCTGCGCAGCGCGTTGGCGGCGCGGTCCGTCTCCCGCTTGAGGTCCGCGAAGGTGTACTCCTCGACGGCGAGGTCCTGGCTCTGCCAGATCATCGCGAGCTTGTTGGCGCGCGCGCCCATGGCGTGGCGATCGATGCACTCGTGGCCCTGATTGACGAGGCCGTCCGGCGTGTCCAGTTCGGCCCAGACGTCGTCCCAGTTCCACGAGGAGCGCAGGTCGGCGTAGTCCGCGAGGTTCGGCGGAGCCTTGAGTGCGGAGACGTCCTTTGCGATCTCGGCGTAGTCCGTAGCCATGACGAATCCCTCCCCCGTTGGGCGTGTCGGCGGCGCCGAGTATATCGCAGCCTCTCACGATAGGCCGCGACGCACTCGAGGCTGCCTCGGGACTGCGTGCTTCGTACCCCGCCGCGACCCTCCCAGGCCGCGCGCGGCCCTACGCTCCGGGCGGGCGGTACTCGACGGACTTCGCGACGGCCTCGTCGATCTCCTCGGCGGTCAGCAGCACGGTGGTGCTCCAGCTGATCGCCCCGGCCCCGCCGACGGCGAGGCCGAGCGCGGCCGCCGACACCTGGTCCGGCACGTCCATGATGATGTAGAGGTCGTCGTCACCGAAGGCGTAGTAGAAGGCCTCCACGGTGCCTCCGACAGAGGCGATCGCGGCGCTGAGGGCGTCACGACGGGATGTACCGCCCTCGGCGAGCAGGCCCCCGACTCCCTCGATGCTGTACGACGCTGTGGCCAGATACTTCGGCATGTACTCCTCCTCCTGGCGATCCGGGAACGGTCACGGACCTAACGTACTACAGACGTGCCTCCCGACCTACGCGGCGCGGAGCTGGTCGACCGCCCTCGCGGCCGCGGCGAAGCCGCGCTCGATCCACGGCTGCAGGTCGCCCGGGCCGATCGGCAGCACCAGCAGCTCGCCGAGGCCGCTGCTCGCCAGCTCGGCCAGCCGGTCGGCGACCTGCTGCTCGCTGCCGGCGACGATCAGCGCGTCGACCAGCGCCTCCTCGATGTTCGAGGCGGCGTCCGGGTAGCCGGCGGCAGCGAGCATCCCCGCGTAGAACGGCAGTCGCGCGGAGCGGCCGAGCTGGGTCTTGCCGGCGGCCAGGACCAGCTCGCGGTCCTCGCTGACGCAGACCGGGACGTGCGCGATCAGCGGCGGCGGCTCGCGGCCGGCCGCGGCGGCGCCCTCTTGCAGCGCGGGCAGCGCGCGCTCCAGCAGGTAGGCGGCAGGCGAGTTCCAGGAGATCGCCCCGTCCGCCAGCTCGCCGCAGAGCCGGTAGGAGCGCAGCTGCAGCGCCGACGCCATCACCGGCGTCGAGAGCGGCTCATCGAGGCGGCCGCGCGCGGTGACGTGGCTGCCCTCGAACTCCACCTCGCCCTCGTGCAGCAGCGTGGTCAGCACGTGCAGGTACTCGCGCAGGTGGGTGAGCGGCGTGCGCCACTCGACGCCGAAGGTGTGCACCATCCCCGGCTCGTGGCCGGGGCCGATGCCGAGCCGCAAGCGGCCCGGCGAGATCTCCTCGAGCGCCCGTGTCTGCTGCGCCAGCAGCACCGGATGGCGCGGCCAGGTCGGCACGATGCAGCTGCCGAGGATGATCCGCTCCGTCCGCGCCAGCGCCGCGCCGAAGATCGTCAGCGCGTCCGCCCTCGTGCCCCCCGTGGTCATCCAGGCGGCGGGAATGCCGAGGCGCTCGGCCTCCTCGATCTGGGCGAGGGCGTCCCCCGCTTCCGCAGCGGAGGCGACGACGCCGATTGGCGGTGTCGCGGCGCTCATCGCGAGCCTCCGAAGATGATTGCGGGCTTGATCTCGTCCCAGCTCTGCATGCGCACCATCGCCTCGTTGATCTCCTCGATCGGGTAGCGGTTGGAGATCATGTCCATCCAGGTGAAGCGCTCCCAGTTGTGGGCGATGAACTGCAGCGCGCGGTGGTAGTGCGCCACGCTCGCCGAGATCGAGCCGATGATGCGCACGTGCTTGCGCGTCACCTCGCCCGGCTTGATCGGGACTTCCTGCTCGTGCAACTGGCCGATGATCAGGTAGCGGCCGCCGCGCCGGATCATCGAGAAGCCCTCGGGGAAGGCGGCGACCACGCCGGAGACCTCGATCACCACGTCTGGCCCGCGGCCGTCCGTCCACTCGCGGATCTGCGCCTCGCGGTCGGCGGCGTCGGGCACATCGGCGATGTCGATCGTGTGCGTCGCGCCCCAGCGGCGCGCGACCTCGAGCCGCGCGGCCGGTCCGCCGATCACGATGATCTTCGAGGGCCCGCTGCGCGAGGCCACCGCCGTCGAGAACAGGCCGAGTGGTCCGGAGCCCTGGATGACCACCGCGTGGCGGTCGTCGAGCCGTCCGAGGCGGTCGAAGCCGTGCACCACCGTGCGCAGCGCGCAGGCCGCCGCCGAGGCGAGCTCGTCGGGGACGATGTCGGGCACCTTGACGCGCCCGGAGCTGGGGTAGACGTAGCCGTACTCGGCGAAGCCACCGGTGAGGTACGGGTACTCGGTGGCGAGGCCGCGCATGTAGCCGCGGCGGTTGTCGCAGAGCGTCTGCTCGTGCTCGATGACGCAGTTCACGCACTGCCCGCAGAAGCCGTGCGTCCAGATGATGCGATCGCCGACGCGCAGCGGCTCGCCGAGCGAGTCGCGCTCGGCGCCCTCGCCGATGGCCGCGACGCGCCCCGTCATCTCGTGGCCGAGGATGCGCGGGAAGAGGTCCGTCGAGGAGCCCGACTCGCCCTCCCAGAGATGCACGTCGCTGGCGCAGATCGTGGCGGCGGTGTTGCGCACCAGCAGCGCGCCCGGCTCCAGCTCCTGCGGGATCGGCACCTCGGCGACGTCCATCGGTTGCTGATGGCCGACCAGCAGTGCGGCACGGCACGTCGCGGGTATGTTCGCCATCCGGACCTCCTCGCGCGCCCGCGGAGGGCGCAGTCGCGCGGGCACTGTAGCGCATGGGGCGGATGGGGCGCGGCGCGGCGGTTTGCCCTCGAGCTACTGGAGGCGGCGCAGCGTCGGGAAGGCGGGGAAGAGCGCCAGCGCCACGAGGAGCAGGAAGGCGGCCGCGCCGCCGATCGCGAGCTGCAGGCCGACCACCTCGGCGATCGCGCCGACGGCGAAGACGCCGAGGGCGACGAGGCCGAACTCCATCATGTAGATCGAGAGCACGCGGCCGCGGTACTCGGCATCGACGTAGGTCTGGAGCAGCACGGTGCTGAGCGACATCCGCCCGGCGTGCGCCACGCCGATCACCACGGTTAGCAGCACGGCCACCAGGAACGCATCGAAGACCGCGAACGCGAGCACTCCGCTCGCCAGCAGCACGGCGCTCAGCAGGTAGAGCAGCCCGCGGTGGCGCGGCGGCAGCGAGGCGATCACGAGCGAGCCGAACAGCGACCCGACGCCCATCACGCTGAGCAGCAGTCCAAGGTGGAAGCCGCCCAGGCCGAGCACGTCCTCGACCCAGCCGGGGAGCAGGAACATCCAGGGCATCGAGGCGCAGACGATCAGCAAGTTGACGGCCAGCACCTGCAGGATCGCGGTGTGCCGCATCGTGTAGCGGATCCCGTCGCGCACGCCTGCCCAGCCCTGCGCGTCCCGGGCCGGCGCGCCGGCCGAGCGCGCGGCCGCCAGCCGCATCGGGACGAGCGCGCCGATGGCGATGAGGTAGTAGATCACGACCGCGCTGTAGAGCCAGGCGCTGTTCGCGATCACGAGCAACGCGCCGCCGATGGCGGGGGCGATCAGCCGCATCGTCGTCATCCCGGCGGCGCCGAGCGAGATGGCGTTCATCAACCGCTCTTCGCCCGCGATCTCCGGGATCATCGCCTGCCGCGCCGGCATCATCAGCGCCATCCCGGCGCCCTGGAAAAAGACGATCACGATCAGGTGCTCGTAGCGCAGCACGCCCATGAAGAGGAGTACCGCCACGAGACCCGCGAGCAGCGCCTGGAACGTCTGCCCCACCTGCAACACGAGCCGCCTCGGCACGCGGTCCGCGAGCATCCCTCCGTAGAGCGAGAAGGCGAGCGAGGGGATCGCGTTGACCAGCGCCACGAGGCCGAGCCGGCCGGGCGACCCGGTGAGCTCGTAGACGATGAAGCCCATCGCCAGCATCTGCGTCTGGATGCCCCCGAACTGGCCCAGTGTCGAGATGAAGAACCAGCGGAAGTTGCGGTCGCCCAGCGACTCGAAGGTGCGCAGCTCGCCCGCGCGCCCCGCGAAGGGGAGCCGCGGCCCTCGGCCGCCGTTGGCGCCAGCCTCGGCACGCTCGCCGCGAGGGCTCTCGGGAGCGGGGCTGGGCGCGACGCTCATGGCCATCCATTCGCGCGTGCGGGCGCCGCCTGCGCCGTGATCGGCGCCGCTGCCGGACGCTGCCGCACGGGGATCCTGAGCGTAGCACGGGCCTCGCCTGCGAGCCCCTCGCCCTCGCCCCCCCGGCGGCAGCGCCCGGCAGCGGAATCCGCTACGCTGGAGGCGCCAACGAAGGAGCAATTGTGACCACCGACTTCGACCTCGACACCGACCTCGACGCAGAGATTGACGAGCCCGGCCCCGAGATCTCGATGACCGACGCGGCGATCGCCCGCCTGCTGCACCTGATCGAGAGCGCCGGCGACCCGCCCGTCACGGGCATCCGCCTGCAGGTAGCGCGGCGCTCGAAGGACGGCTTTGAGCACCTGCTGACGATGGTCGACGCGGGCCGTGAGCCGGAGGACGACTACGAACTCGACTTCGACGGCCTCGCGCTCTACGTCCATGGCGACCACGCCGAGGAGTTGGACGGGCTGGCCGTGCACTGGGAGTACAAGGGCGAGGGCGTCAACGGCTTCGAGTTCGACAACCCCAACCCGCGCTGGCGCGACCCGCTGGCCGAGCGCATCCAGGTGCTGTTCGACGAGCAGGTCAACCCGGCGATCGCCGCGCACGGCGGCGCCGTCGACCTGCTCGGAGTGGAAGGCACGATCGCCTACATCCGCATGGGCGGCGGCTGCCAGGGCTGCGGCATGGCGAACGTCACCCTGCGCGAGGGCATCGAGGGCATGCTGAAAGAGGCGGTGCCGGAGATCGAAGAGATCATGGACGCCACCGACCATGCCTCTGGCGCGAACCCCTACTACCAGCCCTCGGCCGGCCACGGCCACGGCGGCCACTCGCACGGCTAGCCGCGCCGAGTCTCCCCTTCCCTCGTCTGTGGGGGGCTGCGCCTCCCACACCCCTGCTGCTGCTCGCCCCTGAGCCCCGAGGGCGCACCTTCCGGCCCCCTCTCCACTGGAGAGACCTTTACACAACTCATAGGGCGGCTCGCGTAGCCCCTCGAATGGAGGAGTGCAGAGGGGCGATGCCCCACTGCCGGGGGTGTGTGGGGTGCCCCCCACAAGCGTCCCGGTGGGTGGGTGGGAAGAACTACGTCCGTCAGGCGCGGTTACGCAAAGGTCTCCTCGGGGGGAGAAGGTTGGGATGAGGGTGAAGCCCCGAGCCAAGCATCGCATGAGCCAGAACACAGGCAACGGCTCGATGGCATCAGCCGAAGACGGGCTTGCTTGCCTTAGAATACCGAAATATCACGATGGAGACAAAAAGATGCCCCAGCAAACCCCAATCCCGGCAGGTTTTCTGGGGCGTCCCCTTGAGTTGCCGTGTGGCGTGAGTCTGAAGAATAGACTGATCAAATCGGCGATGTCCGACTCCCTGGGGGACGGTGAAGGAAACCCCACCACAGCGCAAGTGAGGCTTTACGAACGGTGGGCTGAAGGCGGAGCAGCGCTAATGCTGATTGGTGAAGTTCAGGTGGATCCGCGCTATCCGGAAAAACCCGGAAACCTTGCTCTGGTGCCTGACGCCGATGTGCAAGCCTTGCAGGTCTTGGCAAGACGCGGATCATCAAACGGTGCGCATATTTGGCCACAGCTCGGACATGCGGGCGCGCTCTCGCATTCTCCGATTAGTCAGCCCAAAGGGCCGTCTGCGCTGGATATCGAAGGTCTCCAGTGCGAAGGAATATCCCTTGATGACATACATGAATTGCCCGGCGCTTACGCGAGGGCCGCGAAACTCGCGCAGGATACAGGTTTTGGGGGCGTCCAAATCCACGCTGGTCACGGATTCCTGCTCAGCCAGTTTCTGTCACCGTTGTTCAATCAACGGGTGGACGCCTATGGCGGTTCCATCGAACGGCGGTTCCGCATCATTCATGATGTGATAGACGAGGTTAGAGAGGCCGTTGGCGCGTCGTTCCCCGTCGGCATTCGAATCAACTCGACAGACAAGCTGGTGGGCGGACTTACGGAAGACGATGCTTTGAAGATGGTTCGTATGCTCGACCAAACATCTGTCGACCTTATTGATGTCAGCGGAGGAACGTATTTCCCGGGTGCTGCATCGAGCTCCGACAGTAGGTCATTATCCGGGCCATACTTCATTGATTTTGCAAAGCACGCAAGAGAGCTGACCTCTATCCCCATTGTGGCAACAGGAGGCTTTGAGACACGGGACCAAGCTTGGGATGCCGTCGAGAGGGGTTGTGTAGATGCCGTGAGTCTCGCCCGCGCAATGGTGCTCAACCCATCACTCGCAAATGCTTGGTTGGACGACAATGGCAGCAACCCTGCATTTCCAGTTTTTGATGCACCTCCCCGTGGAGGGGTCACTGCTTGGTACACAATGCGCTTGACCGCGCTTGGGGAAAACAACGAAAGTCAATTTGATATGACACCTGCGTCGGCTGTGGAAGCCTACGAAGCACGTGACGCACAACGCAGCGCAAAGTGGCGAGAACGATTCCTCTCACCTCGGCCAGCATATCGCTGAGCACGAACTGCCTCTTGCGCAGTACGATCTGGTTGTCTCCGGGGATGATCTCGCTCGCAGAGCCACCGTGTGCCTGGCGACATTGCCAACGCAGCCCCGACCGCCCCCAACCCCCAAACCAACGACAATCGGCCCTTACGCCATACCCCCGACGAAGACTACGTTGTCCATAGACGGCCAATCCCTTCTCCCTCGAGGGAGGGAGAGAGGGCGGGGGTGAGGGGGAGAAGCGACGGCTGGCGCAGGCTCCCCGGGGGCGCACCGTCGCGCCAGCCCCTCCCCGACGGGAGAGGGCCGGGGTGAGCGTTCGCCGCGTCTAGAAGATCGCGAGCGGGTTGACGGGGCTGCCCGTGCCGCCCGGCACTCGCAGCGGCGAGATGATCAGCAGGAACTCGTAGCGGCCCTGCTCGGCGCATGCCTCCGCGAGCGGTTGCAGCAGCGCGTTGTCGAGCAGCGGCACGCCGTAGGCGTAGATCACGCCGTGCATCGCCCACGGGTAGTCGTAGTCGTTCGGCTTCGCGTCCATCATGTCCCAGCCGAGCAGCGAGACGTCGTTGTCGCGCACGAACGGCAGGCACGAGGCGTGCAGGCCGGGCGTCGTGCTCCCCGCCTCGCCGAGGAACTGGTCCGGGTTGTCCGCCTGGTAGGCCTCGCGGCCGCTGTAGACCAGCAGCGCGTCGCCCGACCCGACGCTCGACCCCTGCGCCTCCGCGATCTCCTCGAGCTCCCAGCCGTGCACCGGGCGGTCGGTCGTCACGTAGTCCGTCCCGCGGTGGCGCGGCACGTCGAGCAGGACGCCGCGAGTGATGATCCCGGTGTCCCAGGCGGTCACGTCGGCGTAGGTCACACCGTCGCCGGTGATGAACTCGGACGGGTCGCGCCCCTGCCAGGCCCCGTTCTTGTCCCAGACGTGGCAGAGCGCGTCGAGGTGGGTGTGGGTGTGGCCGTGGAAGATGAAGCCGTAGTAGTCGACGACCGAACCGCCATCGGGCACGCGAACGTTGCGGCGCAGGAAGTGCTGCGCCGGCACCGGGTTCGTCGGGCCGGGGTCCTTCGGGTAGTCGCGGCTGATCGAGACGACGCGCGCCTGCTCAACGAGCCCGAACGCCGCGAGGCGCTTCTCGTCCGTGATCAGGTTGACGGCGCCGCGGCTGTCGTCGTCGCCCCAGCGGCCCCAGTTGCGCCGCTCGGTCAGCCAGGACTCCACCTCTTCACTCGTCGGCAGCGGTCGCTCTTCGTTGCTCATCGGGGCCCCCTTCCGGCCGCGCCGATGATAGCGCCCAGCCCGCCGCACGCGCCTTGACCGCCGCACTTACCCGCGCGCATGGTGCGGGCATGGCCGAACAACTGAGTGCCGAGGGCTGGACGGGGCCACTGAACGGCCTGCGCGTGCTCGACTTCGGCCAGGCCGCCGTCGGGCCGATCGCCGCCGAGTACCTCGGCTGGCTCGGCGCCGACGCGATCAAGGTCGAGTCGCCGCGCGGCGACACCGTACGCGGCACGCAGCCGATGCTGCGTGGGACCGGGCACACGTTCCTCGGTAACAACCTCGGCAAGCGCGGGGTCATGCTCGACCTCAAGGATCCCGAGGGCCACGCGCAGGCGCTGCGGCTGATCGAGAGCGCCGACGTGCTCGTCGAGAACTTCCGATCGCCCGAGGTGATGCGCCGCCTCGGCCTCGGCTACGAGCTGCTGCGCGAGCACAACCCCCGGCTGATCTACCTGCAGAGCTCGGCCTACGGCCCGCGCGGCCCGATGCACGGCATGACCAGCAACGAGTGGTTCTCGCAGGCCGCGGCCGGCCTCACGAGCGTCACCGGCGAGGCCGGCGGCCGCCAGGAGTTCTCGCGCGGCACGGCGACGCTCGACTGGAGCGGGGCCTTCACCAACCTCCAGGCACTCCTCGTCGCGCTCTACGTGCGCGAGCGCACCGGCCGCGGCACGTTTATCCAGACCTCGCAGTTGCAATCGACGATCGCTGGGGCGACGAGCCGCATCGCCGAGTACTTCGCGAGCGGCCGCGCACCGGGCCCGATGGGCAGCGCCCGCCCCAACCTCGTGCCGGACCAGGCGTTCGCGTGTACCGATGGTTATGTCGCCGTCAGCGTCCCGCACGACGGCTTCTGGCCGAAGCTCTGCGACGCCCTCGGCCTCGCCGAGCTGCGCGACGACCCCCGCTTCGCGACCAACGCGGCCCGCGTCGCGCACCGCGCCGAGCTGCTCCCCATCCTCGAGGCCTGCTTCCACGAGCGCAGCACCGAGGAGTGGGAGCGCGTCCTGCACGGGGCGGACGTGCCGGCCGCCGCCTACCAGCGCGGCCCGACGCTGAGCGCGAGCCTGCTCGAACACCCCCAGGCGATCGCCGAGGACCTCGTGACGGTGCTCGACACCCCCTACGGCGGCATGGCCAGCGCGAAGCCGCACTGGCGCTTCGGCACGACCGAGGCGCGGATCACGCGCGCCGCCCCCCGCCTCGGCGAGCACACCGCCGACGTGCTCGCGGAACTCGACGCCGCGGAGAACGGACGCGCGCCCGCCGCCGCGAGCCAGGCCGACGGCCGGTCGCACTCGCAGCTCCCACTCGAGGGCCTGCGCGTCGTCGATGTCTCACAGGGCATCCCCGGCGCGCTCTGCGCGATGCAGCTCGGCGACCTCGGCGCGGAGGTGGTGAAGCTGGAGCCGCCCTCTGGTGACTTCCTGCGCACGATCGGGCCGTTCGTGGAGCCGCCGGGCGGCGCCACGGCGGAAGGCGGGTTGTTCCTGCAGTTCCAGCGCAACAAGCGCGGCATCGCCGTCGACCTCAAGACCGAGGCCGGCGCGGAGATCCTCGCGCGGCTGCTCGAGGACGCCGACGTGCTCGTCGAGGGCTACCGCCCGGGCGTGATGCAGCGACTCGGCTTCGGCTACGAGGCGCTGCGCGAGCGCCATCCGCGCCTCGTCTACTGCTCGATCAGCGGGTACGGCAGCCGCGGCCCGCTGGCCGCCGCGCCCGCGAGCGAGCTCGACATCCAGGCGATCGTCGGCTCGAACCGCCACCTCGGCCGGCCCGAGGACCCCCCGCTGCGCTTCGGCTACGACTTCGCGCAGCACACGGCGGGGATGGCCGGGTTCCAGGCGATCCTCACCGCGCTGCTCTGGCGCGACCGCCACGGCGTCGGCCAGCACGTCGAGACCTCGCTACTCGCGGCGCTCACGGCGATCCACCAGTGGACCTTCACCGCCGAGCGCTCGCAGGACTCGCTCGAGGGCCGGGCATTCACCGGCCTGGCCGACCCGCCCGACTACGGCTTCGAGACCGCCGACGGTCCCGCGCTGCTCACCCTGCGCGGCGACGAGGGCGGCTGGAACGCCTTCCTGATCGCCATCGATTGCCCCGAGGTGCTGCTCGACGAACGCTTCAGCGGACCGCGCGGGATGATGGACAACCTTCGCTACCTGCCGGACGAGGTCAACGACACCCTGCGCAACTGGCGCTACGAGGACCTGCGCCGCATCGTGCAGGACAAGCTGGGCGGCACGATCGTGCCGATGCACACCATCGAGTCACTGCTGAAGAGCGATCAGGTCGCGGCGCTGGAGATGGTGCACCGCCTCGAGGGCCACGCCACCCTCGGCGACCTCGAGACGGTCGCCCCGCCCTGGACGTTCGAGGAGCCGTGGACCGCGCTGCGCCGCCCGCCCCCGGTGCTGGGCCAGCACACCGCCGAGGTCCTCGCCGAGCTCGGCTACGCCGCCGCCGAGATCGCCCGCCTCGCGGAGGCGGGGGCGGTGGTGGTCTGGCAGGAAGGAGGCGGAGGCGATTCGCGATGAAGCGAGTGTTCACGGCGAGCGTGTGCCGCGAGGGCGAGTAGTACGTCGCACAGGCGCTGGATGTCGACGTCGCCAGCCAGGGCGAGTCAGTCGATGATGCCCTCGCCAACCTCCGCGAGGCGCTGGAACTCTACCTCGAGCCGTTGTTCTCCTCGTCCGCGTAGAGATCCTCGCGCCTGAGACTCAGATCCTTCGGCCACTCCCCCGCGCTGCGGACGGGCCACACTTCGTCGAGGATCAGCCGTCGAGCTGTCTCGCGGGGATTCCGATCGGGCATCGGCCGCTCAGCTTCCATACCCCCTACGGCTCCCGCGTGAACAGCAGCCCACCGCCGCGCAGCAGCGGGGAGCCGTCGAGGGCGACCGAGACCTCGGCGTCCTCGACCTGGCGCGGGCCGGCGCGGCCGGAGACCTGGCGCGCTGCCTCGGCGATGTGACCCATGCCGTGGAGGCGGCCCTCGGAAAGCGACCCGCCGAAGGTGTTGACCGGCAACTCGCCGTCGAGGGCGACCCGGCCGTCCTGCACGAAGCTGTGCGCCTCGCCCTCGGGACAGAAGCCGGCCGACTCCAGCCAGTAGTAGTTCGAGGGGCTGAAGCCGTCGTAGAGCTGCGCCGCGTCCACGTCGCCGGGACCGAGGCCGGAGCGTGACCAGAGCTTGCCCGCCGTCGAGGCGCCGCAGGCCATGTAATCGTCGAGCATGTAGTTCACGTACGTCGGGCGCTGCGCGGTGTGCTGGCCCCAGGCGGCGACGTAGGCGGGCGGCCTCGGCAGATCGCGGGCGCGATCGGCGGTGGTGAGCACGAGCGCCGCGCAGCCCTCGACGGGAATGTCGCAGTCGAAGAGGCAGATCGGCTCCGAGATCATGCGCGCCGCCAGGTAGTCGTCGACGGACATCGGCGTGCCGTAGAAAAAGGCGGATTCGTTGCGCTGGGCGTTGGCGCGGCTGTTCGTGACCAGCGAGGCCATCGCCTCGCGGGTCGCCCCGTAGCGGTGCATGTAGCGCTGGTAGGCGACGGCGTGGAGCTGGAACGGGCTGGTGTAGCCGTAGGGAGCGGTGAACTGGCTGTCGCCGCCGGCGAACGGCTCGCGCCACGCACCGTAGGTGCCCGCCGGGCGGTGCATCGCGCGCCAGACGAGGGCGTAGTTGCAGGCGCCGGCCAGCAGCGCGTTCAGCGCCTCGATGATCGCGCTCGGGATCAGGCCCGCCGAGACCTGCGCGTACCACTCGATCTCCGGCCCGAGCGCGAGGTGATCGATCAGAAAAGCCGCCGGCACCAGGTCCTCGCCGGGGCGGTTTCCCGCGCCGCGGAACGGCTGGTCCGGGTGCGTGGCCAGCCCGTCGATCTGCGAAGGCTCGATCCCGGCGTCGGCGATCGCGGCGCGACAGGCCTCGATCGCGAGCTGCCCCAGCGGGCGGTCGTGCGTGCGCGTCAGCTGCGAGAAGCCGATGCCGGCGACCGCGGTCTTGCCCCGGGCCTCCCACATGGCCGAGTCCCTACCCGTCCGCCGGGCGGAACTGCGGGAGCGCGATCGCCTCGCCCTCGGCGGCCTCGATCGGCTCGAACACGACCTCGACCGGCGCGCCGATCGCGACCCACTCCGACTCGGCGGCGGGCAGGTCGCTCAGCAGGTAGAGCTGCGCCTGCTCCTCGAGCTCGACGATCAGGTTGACGTAGGGCACGGCCTGCTCGAAGCCGGCGACGTTGCGCTGGTGATTCGTGGTGTAGCTGTGTACGACGCCGCGCCCGCTGACGGCGGGATAGCCGAAGTTCGCCGAGGTGCAGCGCTCGCAGAGCGGGCGCGGCGGATGCTGATAGTGGCTGCACTCCTCGCAGCGCTGGATCGCCAGCTCGCCCCGGCCCGCCGCCTCCCAGTACGCGCGCGAGAGCGCATCGAGGACCGGCCGTGGCCGGCTCGGAGAGCGGTCGTCCGGCTGGTCCGGGG
The DNA here is from genome assembly GCA_965207415.1 of Dehalococcoidia bacterium. Lineage (GTDB taxonomy): Bacteria > Chloroflexota > Dehalococcoidia > UBA2979 > UBA2979 > VXMT01. The sequence goes on along the minus strand of CBDBMD010000003.1, from coordinate 168,599 downwards.
GCGTCACGTCAGTCCCGCAGGATCTCGAGCGCCTTCGCGATCTGGCCGTCGTCGGCGGGGTCGTCGGGCAGCGGGAAGCGCAGCGAGACCGGCAGTTCGCCGTAGCGCTCCTTGAGCAGGTGCGCCGAGTCGATGTAGTCGCCCGTGATCGCGATCTCGTCGACGAGGTCGTCGTCGAGCAGGTCCGCCAGCTCGCCCCAGCGGTTCTCGCGCGTGAGCTCGCGGAGCCGCGTGCCGAGGTCCTCGATGCCGCGCAGGCGCAGCGGACCCCAGTAGTTCGGGGTCGAGTACATGATCCCCATCTGGCGGCGGTTGGCCTCGCGCGCCTCCGCGATCTCCTCGGCCGTCGAGCCGGTGTTCATGTAGGGCGAGACCATGACGTCGACATCGTCCAGCGAGCGGCCGGAGCGCTGCGCGCCCGCCTCGACGGCCGGCAGCGCGAGCTCGCGGATGGCGCGCGGGTCGCTGTTGCAGCTGTGCGTGAAGAAGCCGTCGGCGACCTCGCCGGTGAGCCGCGTCATCGCGGGGCCGACGGCGCCGAGGTAGATCGGGATCTCGGGGTGCTCGATCGGTTCGGGGGTGAAGTACGGCTGCATGCGCGTGAAGCGGTACTGCTCGCCCTCGAAGCGCAGGCGCGTGCCGTCCTGCGCCGCCCAGGTGTCGAAGATCGCGCGCAGCGCCTGCACGTACTCGCGCATGCGCGGCACGGGCGGGGTCCACGGCATCGAGAAGCGCTGCTCGATGTTGGCCTTGACCTGCGTGCCGAGGCCGATCACGAAGCGTCCGCCGGCGAAGTCCTGCAAGTCCCAGCAGGCGTAGGCGAGCGACATCGGGCTGCGCGAGAAGGCGACGAACACGCTGACGGCGATACGCAGTTCGGTGGTCGCCGCGAGGGCGGCCCAGGCGTTAACGGAGCCGTCGTGGACGCCCTCGGAGACGGTCAGGCCGTCGTAACCCAGGGCCTCGACGCGGCGGGCGTAGTCGCCCACCTCCTTCGGCGGCATGTCGCGCGGTTTCGAGGCCCAGACTTGCATGGCGGCTCCTCAGCGACTCCGTGGCGGCCTGCTAGCGGCCTTCCGTGGCCGGCTTCTCGACCTCGTTGTACGCCCCGCAGCCGGGACAACGCAGCACGAGGTTGTAGATTTCCCAGCTCCAGGCGTCCTCGACGAGCGTGGCGCCACAGGCGCCGCAGCAGAAGCTGTCGCCGCCTCCGCGACGTAGCAGCGGGGACGCGTCGCCCTCCACGACGATGCGCACGTGCGTCTCGGGCAGCTCGATTACCTGTAGCGCTTCCGCCATCCTGATTGCCTCCCAGCGCCCGCCGCGCGGCCAGAGTCTACGTCACGCGCGCGCTTCGGGCTCGCCGTCCTCGCCCGCGCTCAGGCGCTCGACGGCGACGCGGACGCGCTCGGCGGTTTCGCGCAGTTGCGAGGCGCTCTCGTACGCGTGGCGCGGCCAGAAGAAGCCGCGCAGGCCGTCGCCGCGCGAGCGCGGGACGACGTGCACATGCAGGTGCGGCACGCTCTGGCTGACCCCGTTGTTGATCGCCACGAACGTGCCCTCGGCGCCCAGCGCCTGCGGCACGGCCCGCGCGAGCAGCTGCGCGCGCTCCAGCAGCGGCCCCGCGTCCCCTCGAGGCAGGTCCGGCAGCGTCTCCGCGTGTTCACGCGGGATCAGCAGCACGTGGCCGTGGAACACGGGGCGATGATCGAGGAAGGCGAGGAAGCGCTCGTCCTCGAGCACGACCTCCGCATCCGCCTCGCCCGCGGCGATCGCGCAGAAGCTGCAGCGCGCCGTCACGCCGGAGCCTCGCCCTCCTCGAGGGCGCCCGCGGCAAGCGCGGCGATGGCGGTGGTGATCGGCACGGCGGCAACGATGCCGATGCTGCCGACGAGCGTGCGCACGATCTCGGTGGCGATCTGCTCGCGACTGATCAGCAGGCCGAGCGGCTCCGGCTGCACGGAGAGGATCACGATCAGCGGCAGCGCCGCGCCCGCGTAGGCCAGCACCAGCGTGTTCGCCGTCGAGGCGATGTGGTCGCGGCCGACGTTGAGCCCTCGCGCGAACAGCTCGCCCGCGCCCAGCAGCGGGTTCGCGCTCCGCAGCTCGAAGACCGCCGAGGACTGCGTGGCCGTCACGTCGTCGAGCACGCCGAGCGCGCCGATGATGATGCCGCCGAGCAGCACGCCGCGCGCGTCGATCGAGCCGCCCGAGAGCAGTTGCAGCGTCGCCTCCTGGTCGCCCGCAAGGCCGGTCAGCGCCGCGGCGTCGACCGCGAACGTCGCAAGCAGCACCGCGAGCACCAGGCTGAGCACCGTGCCGGCGAGGGCGGCCGCCGTCTTCTTGCTCGCGCCGTGGGCGAGCACCAGCGTCGTCGTCATGATCACGCTCGCGCCGATCAGTGTGGCGACCAGCGGGCTCATCCCGGAGAGGATCCCCGGCACGATGAAGCGCACGATCACGAGGAAGCTCGCGACGAGCCCGACCAGCGACCAGACGCCTCGCCAGCGCCCGATCAGTACAACCGCCACCGCGAAGACGGCGCCCAGCGCCCAGAGTGGGAACGTGCGCAGCCGGTCGGCGATGAAGTAGACGGTGTCGTCGCCCGCCTCGTAGGCCGTGACCAGCACGTCGTCTCCGGGTTCGACCCGGATCGCGAAGGCGTCGTCTCCCGCGAGCTGCCGCTCCACGGTGACCACTTCGCCACCGTCGAGGCGCACCTCGATCGCCTCCGAGACGACGGTCACGCCACCCGCGGTCTGCTCCCGCGCTGTCTCCTCGACGGTCACGACGACGGCCTCGCTGCTCTCGCCGTCGAAGGGGTTGATCGAGGGCGTCTCGAAGACGCCGGAGGCGGGCAGCACGACAACGAAGACGAGCAGCAGCAGGCCGATTGCGAGGTAGACGACCGTCTGAGGCCTCGAGAGCGACAGGTTCATGTCGCGAGTCTGGCGCGGCTTCCGCCGCCGCGCCACCCCGCGCGCCAGGCGCTACTCTGGAAGCGTGAGGGAGTCCGGGGCATGAGCCGTCTCGCCGAGGCCCTGCGCAAGCGCTCGCCGCTCCGCCCGGGGGCGTTTCGCCCACGCCGGGTCGCCGCCGTGCTGGTCCTCGGCGGCGCCCTTGTCTGGGCCGTGTGGCAGGGAGCGCACTCGCACGACGGGCTCGCGCCGATCGAGCGCGATCTCGGCGGCGAGCCGCCCGCGCGCACGATCACCGTGGACGCCTCGACTGGGCAGCTGGACCTGCGCGGGCTGGCGGTGCGGCCCGGCGAGGTGATCGACTTCGTGCTCGTGGGCAGCGCCGGCGCGCCGCACCGCTTCGTGCTCAGCGGCCTCGGCGGCGCGGAGATCGACGAGCGCCTCGCGGCGAACGGCGACACCGTGATCCGCATCCGCGCGCCGCAGCAGGGCGCGCTCAGCTTCTTCTGCGTCGTCCCCGGCCACGAAGGCCTGCACGGGAGCCTCGTGATCGACGTCGGGGGCGAGAACGGCGGCGGTTGACGCGCGCGGGCGCGCTCGCCATCCTCGCAGCGTCCGGCGTTCCTGGTGGAGGCACCCTGTCATGGCAGACAACGGAAACACGGCGCTGACGCTGCACTGGCCGGAGCTCATGAACGAGGAGGGCTTCGGCCTGCTCTGGTTCGCTTCCTGGATCGTCGACGCGGACGAGGGTGTCGAGGGCGAGTGGTTCTACAGCGGGCGCGGCGGCGAGACGCAGATCGCGCCGATTCCTTCAGAGGCGATTGGCGTTCGCATCCGCCGCTGGCCGTCCGAGGGCCTCGAGGCGGAGTACGCGGACGTGCTGCTCGCCGACGATCCGGGTGAGGTCTGGGCGGAGCAACTCGACTTCGACCGCAAGCAGCCGTTCGCCCGCATCCCCGCCGACCCGAAGAGCGCCGTCCGCGGCATCGACGACTAGCGCCGCCCGGACGAGCGGGCGCTGCGCGCCGCTCGGACCCACCCACCCGCCCTCGGATTTTCTTTCCTGTGGGGGGCTGCGCCCCCACGCCCCCGCGCGGAACTTCGAGGGCGCACGTCGCTCCGAGCGCGGTCCGGCCCCCTCTCCTGGGGGAGAGGGTGGGGGTGAGGGGGCTCGCCGGTAGTTGCTCGTGCCTCGAGGGGTTGTTGCGCCCGCCGCTCCGGCGCCCGCGGGCAGCGACCATCGCGGGCGCAACGTCGCTTCGAGCGCGGTCCGGCCCTCTCCCTCCGGCCCCCTCTCCTGGGTTCCGGTCAAACCCCATTACGGCGGAGGGTGAGGGCCCGGCGCGCAGCGCCCCTCCGAGGGCGCCCGCCCTCCGAGGCAACTCGCGTGTCTGCCGTGGGGCGCGGGTGCGGGGGCGCTCCTCGCGCGACGTGGGTCCGGGGCCTACCTCTCGCGAGCGGGCGAGGCGTCTGACTTCAGAACCCCGATGGGCCCGATGGTGCCGCGGCTGATGCGTTGCACGACCGGCGCGACGACGCCGACCGTGTCCCAGAGTTGCGCGTGCCGCCAGGCTGACTCGCGCTTGCGGCCGTCGCCCTGCAGGTAGACCTCCACCGCAGCCTCGAACTCGGGGCCCTCGAGCGGGAAGTCGAAGCCGTGCTCCTCCTCGATCGCGCGGTTGACGTCCATCTCTACCTGGTCCGGACGCCCCGAGAGATGCCCGAGCTCCGTCCCGTCTCCGTCGAGGAAGACGATCGTCGGCGTGCCCGTCTCGCCGTAGCTATTGGTGCGCGACTCCACGAGGCCCTCGTTGCCGTCGGCGGGCAGGATGGAGAGGTCGATGCCGAAGATGTCGGCGATCTTCGCCATGACGGCGACGCCGCGCCAGTCGTCGGGCGTTGTGGGGTCCGTGATGACGAGCGCGCGGAGCGAGCCGCCAACGAACTCGACCGCGCGCTCCATGCGCCCGCGGTCGTCCTCGACCGGCTCGTACGCCTTGTAGTGACGCTCGAACTCCTCGCGATGGGCGGGGAGGGATGCCAGCCAGCCGCCGTAGTCCCGTGCGCCGGCGTCGAAGAGTTCCACCAGGTTCTCGCTCATGTTCGCCTCCACGATCGTTCACGCGGGATCGGCGCGCAGCGTAGCAGGCATCACGCGCCCTCGCTGGCGCAATTGCCGCACCCGGACACGAACGAGCCGCCCTCGCGGGCGGCTCGCCTCGACTGCGTCCGGTACGGCCCTAGCGGTCGTTGCCGTCGATGTCGTAGTCGTACTGCTCCGGCACGTCGAAGCCGAAGAGGCGCGCGGCGTTGAGGCCGAGCACGTCGCGCCGCTCGTCCTCGGTGAGGTGGCCCATGGTGCGGGCGATCGCCTCGTCCGAGTGCGGCCACGAGCCCTCGTGGTGCGGGTAGTCGCTGCCCCAGAGCCCGTTCTTCGTGATCTGGTAGTCACGCGCGAGCAGGATCCCGGCCGGATCCTCCTGGAAGGTCGCGAAGCACTGCTGCCGGAAGTACTCGCTGGGCAGCATCTTCAGCTTCGGGAAGACCCAGAAGTGGTGCTTCTCGTAGGCCTCGTCCATGCCCGAGAGCATCCACGGCACGAAGCCGATACCGGACTCGACGGTCCCGAAGTGCAGCTTCGGGTGCCGCTCCAGGATGCCCGAGGCGCAGAAGTGCGTGAACGGCTCGATCGCCGGCGTCAGCGCGTGCGTGACGTAGTTGATCACCGCGCCGCCCTCGCCGCTCGCCGTGCGCGGGTCCTTGCCCGTGGCGACGTGGCAGGTCAGCGGCACGTCCGCGTCCTCGATGGCGTTCCAGAGCGGTTCGAACATCGGCGAGTTGTAGCCGATCTGCGAGCTCTTGGCGCCGGCGCTCTCATGGAACGGGCGCACCGGGATGTTGAGGGCGCGGAAGCCCATCTTGACGGCGCGATCGACCTCCTTGATCGCCTCGTCCACGTCGGCCGGGGCGATCAGCGCGGCAGGCATGGTCCGGTCGAAGTGATCGCCGATGACCTCGTAGTACCAGTCGTTCTGCGCGCGGCAGAGCGCGGTCGCGAGGCGCGGGTCGGGCGTCGCCCAGGCCATGAGGCCGCCGCCGTTGGGGAAGACGATCTCGGCGTCGACGCCGTCGCGGCCGTGGTCGGCCCAGCGCTTCTCCCAGTCGAAGTAGCCGCCCATCGAGCGCTCGCGGTCCTCGCCGGAGAGCTTGAAGTCGCGGATCTTCATCGGGCGCAGGCCCTCGGTGATCGACCACTTCACGCCGTTCTCGTCCACCTCCTGGCGAGGCAGGCGGTGCCGGAAGCGCTTGTCGACGCGCTTCTCGAAGAGGTCGGGCGGGCCGTTGATGTGGTTGTCCGCCGAAACCATGAAGTAGCGGTGACGGATCTCCGAGGTGGGAATTCCCGACTCGCCCATCACGGTTGTGCCCGTGGAGCGGTTCGTCGGGGTAGGTGGAGGTGCAATCGCCATCGTCATCGCCTTCCGTGCAGGCCGCGGATCCGATCCGTGGGCTTGCGCGCATTATTACACAGGAGCGGCCTCGCCGGACGCCCTCGCAGCGCGGAATCGAGAGCGGGCCTCGCTTAGCCCTCCTGCGCGGTGTAGCGCAGCAGCGTGAACAGGTTCGTGCCGACCAGGTCGCCGTCCTGGTTGTAGTAGTTGTTGAGCACCGTCGTGAAGTAGCCGGGGCCGAGCCGCGTCTGCTTCAGCCCGGAGCAGTTGACCACCTCCGTCGAGGCCGACACGCGGTCGCCCGGGCGCAGCGGCTTGCCGTAGGCCTGCTCCGCGATCGTCGCGATCGTCGCCGTCGTGCCCGGCGGGTCGAAGCGCGGCGCGTCCGTGCGCGGCCCCGTCCGAGGCGGCCACGGCCCGCGGTCCGGCTCGCTGACGTCGGGCGCGCCCGGGTTGACGCCGCTGCGGCCGGGGCGATCCATCGTCCAGGTGATGAGCCCCATCGGCGGGGCGATGATGCCGCCGTGGCGGCTGTTGCGCGCGTACTCGGTGTCCTCGTAGAGCGGGTTGGCGTCCTCCACCATGTCCGCCCAGTACATGATCTGGACCTCGCTCACCGGGTAGGCGCCGAAGCGCGGCTCCGACTCCTTGCCGAGCCACTCGCGGGCGAAGTCCGGGAACTCCGGGTCCAGCTCGATCTGCGGCTTCTCCAGCTCCAGCCGCGGCTTCACCGCGCCGCCCTCGCGCGACGGCAGCGCCATCGTCGCCGTCGAGAGGCAGGCCGTCCCGAGGTGGTTGCGAGAGTTCAGCTCCAGCTCGACGAGGTAGTCGTCGCCGGCGCGGTGCTTCTTCGCGACGCGGCCCTCGATGATCGCCGTATCGCCGGGGCAGACCTGGCCGATCATGCGCAGCGTGGTGGCGCGAAAGTCGGCGTCCGGCCCGCACCAGTCCGTGACGAAGCGCCCGAACAGCGCCTGGTTGAACATCGTGTTTACGAACTGGTCGCGGCTGCCGATCGACTTCGTGTACTCGGAGTCGTGGTGGTAGGGCATGAAGTCGCGCGTACCGACGACACCCATGACGAGGTTCTTGACGGTGATCGGGTATTCGAGCACGGGCAACTCGTCGCCCTCGTTGACGTCTTCCCAGAGCAGTGAGTCGGTCATCGCACATTCCTTCCGCGCATGATTGCCCGCCATTCGTACGCGCGCCTCGTGTGACTGTCCAGCGCCCGCGCCCGTCCCGAGGGAACGAAGCAGCGACAGATCGCGTATTGATAGACAGGGGGCCACTGGATCTCCAGCGCTCGGCCGGGAGTGCTGAGGGAGGTAGTTGCCATGGACTCGATGCCGCGACGACTGATACTGCTGCTCGCAGCCAGCGCCTTGCTGCTCGCCCCGCTGCTGACCATCCAGCTCGCTGCGGGCGCCGGGCGCGCGCACGCGTGCAAGTGCGCCGAGCCGCCGCCGCCCCTCGAAGCCCGCGATGAGGCCGCCGCCGTCTTCTCGGGAACGGTCGTCTCCTTCGAGACATACGAGTTCGAGGTGGACTTCGGGTCCGACAGGACGGAGTCGTACTGGTCGGTGGAGTTCGAGGTCGGCACCGTCTGGAAGGGGCCCGTGGCGTCGACGACCTTCGTATACGTGTGGCACGGCCCCGCGTGCGGGTACGGGAACTTCGAGGTCGGCGACGACTTCCTCGTCTACGCCGACCAGCGCATGTACGAGCAGGTCGACGATGCCACCCTGTTCGTCAGCTCCTGCAGCCGCACCCAGCCCCTTGAGCGTGCCGGAGACGACCTCAACGCGCTCGGCGAAGGACAGGCCCCGGAGCCCGGCATCGCCGGCGCCGACCCCGCATCGACCTCGGACGAGCCGCAACGGAGCCCTACCCTCGCATCCACCGGCCACGGACCGGCGCCCGAGGATGGCGCGCGTATCGCCGGCCCCGGCGCTGCCGACGCAGCAGCAGCGGCCGCCGAGTCCGCCGGGCCGCCCGCCTGGGCGATCGCATTCCTCGCAGTGCTCGCCGTGGCCTCGATCCCGATCCGGCTCGCCGTGCAGCCTCGACAGTGGGGGTAGCCGCCAACGCTAGCGGAAGTGCGGGATCACCTCGTTGCCGATCAGCTCGAGGTGCCTCGGCACCTCCGAGGGGTCGCACGACCAGTTGCAGATGAAGTAGCGCACTCCGGCGTCGATGAACGTCTCCAGGCGGCGGATCACGTCGGCGGGGCTGCCGAGGATGTCGTAGCGCGCGACGCGGGCTGAGAGGTCACGGCCGTAGCGCAGCTTGCCGGCGGCCGTCTCCAGCGCCTCGTCGTAGGAGTCGCGCATCTGCCAGAACGTGGTGAGCGCCCAGCCCATGCCCGAGATGTCGCGGCCGATCTCGTCTGCGTGCGCGCGGATCGCCGTTACGCTCTCGCGGTACATCTCCGGCGTCATGTAGTAGGGGTCCCAGGCGTCGGCGTACCTCGCGGCGCGCTGGATCGCGCCGGTCGTGCTCTTGAAGCGCGGCTCGCCGTCCGGGCCGGTCTCGATGCCTCCCGGCCGGCCGCCGACCCAGATCGGCGGGTGCGGCTGCTGCACGGGCTTCGGCTCCATCGTGATGCCCTCGAACTCGAAGCGCGGGCCGTGGTAGCTCGACTCCTCCTCCGTCCAGAGGCTGCGGATGATCTCGATGCCCTCGTCGGTGCGGCGGCCCCGCTCGTTCAGCGGGATGCCGAAGCCCTCGAACTGCTTCGGGTACTCGCCACCCACACCTACGCCGAGGATGGCGCGCCCGTTGGAGAGCACGTCGAGCGTGCCGAACTGCTTCGCCACCCAGGCCGGGTGGTGCAGCGGCAGCAGCAGCACGTCCGAGCCGACCGTGATGCGCGAGGTGGCGGCGGCCGCGAAGCAGAGCGTCGTGAACGAGTCGTAGGACGGGTCGCGGTTCGTGGGCGTCTCGCCCGCCCAGAAGCCGTCGAAGCCGAGCTCCTCGATGCGGCGTGCGAACTCGCCGGGCGTCAATCCGGAGCGGTGCGAGTAGAACGCGCCGAAGCCGATGCGCTCGATGACGTCCCCCTCTCGCGGTGGCCCGCGCTACCCGGCGGGCCGGAAGACCGGCAGCCCGTACTCGCCGTGACGGTCCTCGCCGTCGAGCCAGTCGAGCTCCATCGTCAGGCCGTCGCGCAGCGCGTCCGTTTCGAGGTCGAGCGGCTGGGTGACGAACAGCGGGCCCTCGTCGAGTTCGACCATGAGCACGGTGTGCGGGGCCGGGTACTGCGGGAAGTACTGGCGGCGGTAGGTCACCCAGGTGAGCAGCGTGCCGCGGCCGCTCACCTCCGCCCAGGCGTAGTCCTCGGAGAGGCAGCCGTCGCAAATCGGGCCGGGCGGCCAGCGGAAGCGGCCACAGTCGCCGCACTGCTGCAGGCGCAGCTCCTGCTGCCCGGTGAACTCCCAGAAGCGCTCGGCGTAGGGATCCATCACCCGAGGAGGGCGCTCCGTGGCCACGGCTAGCCGCCCTTCGTGTAGATCAGGCTCATGCACTTGCCGGCCACGTCGTGGGCGTACTGCGCGACCTCGGCGCCCTCGACCTGGCGATCACCGAGGCCGCCGCGCAGCTGGCGCACCAGCTCCACCTGCTGGTTCCAGCTCTGCATGTAGCTCTCCGAGAGCATTCCGCCGCTGGTGTTGCAGGGCAGCTCGCCGCCCACCTCGATGCGCCCGTCCTGGATGTAAGCGCCGCTCTCGCCCTCGCCGCAGAAGCCGAAGCCCTCGAGGGTGAAGAGCAGGTGGACGCTGAAGCTGTCGTACGTCGCGTAGACGTCGATGTCGCTCTGGGTCACCCCGGCCATGGGGTAGACCTGCTCGACGACGTCGTGGTGGGCGGGGAAGTAGAAGTCCTTGATACGCGGCCGCAGCTGGGTGGCGTCGACGCTCAGCTCGGACCAGCCGAAGCCGCTGACCAGCACCGGCTCGTGCCTGCGCTCGCGGGCGAGGTCGGCGCGCTGGACGATCAGGGCGACCCCGCCGTCGTTGACGAGGCAGTAGTCGAACAGCCGCAGCGGCTCGACGATATAGCGGGCGTTCAGGTAGTCGTCGGTGGTCAGCGGGCGTTCGCGCATGATCGCGTTCGGGTTGAGCGTGGCGTGCTTGCGCAGCGCGACGGGGATCGCGGCCAGTTGCTCCTCGGTGGTGCCGTAGACGAGCTGGTGGCGCTTGAACATCAGCGCGTAGAGCGCGCCCTGCGAGGTCAGGCCCCAGGGCGCGTAGTAGACGTAGGAGAGGATCCCACCGCCGCCCATCGCCTCGGGACCGCCGTACTGGATGTTCGCCGAACGCTGGGCGTTGCCGTAGACGCAGGCAACGGTCGTGCAGAGGCCTGCCTGGATCGCCTGCACGGCGTCGATCACGCTGCGCGGCGCGTCGCCGCCGCTGCTCCAGCGCGGGTTGAGGCCCAGCACCTCAGCGATCCGCTCGTGCGCGAGCGGCCCGCCCACGCACAGGCCGTCGATGTCGCTCTTCTCGAGGCCGGCGTCGTCGAGCGCGCGCCGGAAGGCGCGGGCCGCGAGGACGTACGAGTCGCCGCCGCCGCTCCCGACCGCCGCCGCCTCGCCTCGGGCGGTGCGGTAGTCCGCCGCGTAGTCGGTGTCGCCGACGCCGACGATGGCGGCTACATCCTTGAGGGGACGGAGCCGATCGAGGTCCGCTTGAGCTGCCACGCACGCCCCCTCACAGGCGGCGCGACGGTATCACAACGCCTGTCCGCCCTGGCCGGCGCGCCGGGCCGGGCAGCGCGCCGCTAGACTGACCGCCGCACCGCCCGGGAAGGGAGGCCCCCATGAGCGCACTCGAGGGCATGAAGGTTCTGGACCTGTCGCGGCTGGCGCCGGGACCGTTCTGCACCATGCTGCTCAGCGACTTCGGCGCCGACGTGCTGCTCGTGGAGGCCCCGCGGCACCTCGTCACGCGCGGCGCGGCGGCGGAGCGCGATGAGGAGGCCGAGGCGCGGGAGCTGCGCCACGACGCGCTGCGGCGCAACAAGCGCTCGATCGTGCTCAACCTGCGCGAGGACGCGGGCAAGGAGATCTTCTACAGCCTCTGCGAGGACGCGGACGTCGTGCTGGAAGGCTTCCGGCCGGGCGTGGTCGAGCGGCTCGGGGTGGACTACGAGACGGTCTCGCGCATCAACCCACGCATCGTCTACTGCTCGCTGTCGGGCTACGGGCAGGACGGTCCCTACCGTTTGATGGTCGGCCACGACATCAACTACATCGCGATGGCCGGCGCGCTGGGCGCGATCGGCCGGCCGGGCCAGAAGCCGTCGATCCCGCTCAACATCCTCGCCGACTACGCGGGCGGCGGGACGATGGCCGCCTTCTCCGTCGCCACCGCCCTGCTCGCGCGGGACCGCATCGGCCGAGGCCAGTACATCGACCTCGCAATGTCCGACGGCGTGATGTACCTGCTCGCGGCGGCGGTCTCGCGCATGCTCGCCGGGGGCGAGCCGCCGCGCCCCGGCGCCAGCAGCTACTCCGGCGTAAACCCCCACTACGACGTCTACGAGACGGCGGACGGCGGCTACATCTCGCTGGGCACGCAGGAGGCGCACTTCTGGGAGAACCTCTGCGACGTCGTGGGCCGCGAGGACTTCAAGCCGCTCCAGCACGAGACCGACCGCCACCCCGAGATCCGCGCGCACCTCGAGGCGACCTTCCGGCAGCGCACGCGCGACGAGTGGTTCGAGCAGCTCAAGGAGACGGAGCTCTGCATCGCCCCCGTCTACTCGCTCGACGAGGCGCTGGAGGATCCGCACAACCGCCACCGCGGCATGCTCTCCAGCGTTTCCAGCACGGGGGATGAGCAGGTGCCGCAGATCGGCGTCGGGCCGAAGCTGTCCGAGACGCCGGGAAGCCCGAAGACCGTCGGACCCGCGCCCGGCGAGCAGACGGAGGCTGTCCTCGCATCGCTTGGCTACGAGGCCGAGCGGATCGCGGAGCTGCGGGCGGCGGGCGTCATCAGCTAGCCGGCGAGCACGCCTTCCTCGCGGAGGCTCGCGATCTCGGCCTCGGAGTAGCCGGCCTCGGCGAGGACGGCGGCGTTGTGCTCGCCGAGCCGTGGGGGCGGTCCCTGGATCGCGGCGGGGGTGCCCTCGAAGTCCCACGGCGGCGCAACCTGGCGAAGCGTGCCCGCGCCGGGCTGCTCGACGGTCTCGATCACCCCGACGTGCCGGGCCTGCTCATCCGCGACGAGCGCTTCGTAGTCGTTCTTGGGGTAGGCCCAGCCGCCGTAGCGGCGGGTGATCTCAATCGCCTCGTCGACGCTGAAGTTCGCGAGCGCCCGTTCCCAGACCGGTCGCGCGAGGTGCGAGTAGCGCCCGCCCCCGCCGCCGGTGTCGATGTTCACGAGCTCGAACAGCGGGTCGTCCTCCACCCACTCCATGCCCAGCTCGCGGTACAGCTCCTCGCGCTGCTCGGGGCTCGTGCGCGCCAGCGAGAAATAGATCGCGCCGTCCTTGCAGTGGTAGCCGGTGTCCGGAGGCTTGATGTAGCTGTCGAGGTGGAAGCCCCACCACTCGTCCGGGTTGGAGAGCGCGACCCAGAGCGTGGAACGCATCGCGAGGATGCTCCCGAAGAGCGAAACGTCGATGCGCTGGCCGCCGCTCTCGTCGCGTGCGTAGACGGCGGCGCAAATGCTCATCACCGCGTAGATCGCGGCGTACATGCTCGCGATGTCCGTGGCCATACGCACCGGCGGCTGCCCGATCGCGCCCAGCGAGCCGGTCCCGTCGCCCGCGAGCTGCGCGACCAGCTCGCCGTACGGCGGCTGGTCGGCCCACGGCCCCGCCTTGCCGTACTCCGAGAAGCGGCAGTAGACGAGCTCAGGATTGAGCTCGCCGAGCGAGTCGTACTCCAGAGCGGCGTCGGTAGACCAGCCGGCGTCCGCGATCACGATGTCCGCGTCGGCGATCAGCTTGCGCAGAACCTCAACGCCCGTCTCGCTGGCGGGGTCGAGCGCGACGCCGCGCTTGCCGCGGTTCGTCGCGAGGAAGGCGACGCCGACATCGCCACGCTTGCGCGAGCCCCAGCCGCGCGTGCGGTCGCCGCCCGGCTTCTCGACCTTGATCACGTCTGCGCCGGCGTCGGACAGCTCCTGTGCGCAGTACGGCCCGGCGACGCCCTCGGCGAGTTCGACGACGCGCAGGCCTTCGAGCGGGCCGCCCACCTAGGACTCCCCCGCGGCGGCCGGCTGCTCCGAGGCAGCGCGCTGCTGCTGGAGATCGGCGAGGATCTCCTGCGAGTGCTCGCCGGGCATCGGCGGGCTGAACATCCGCGCGGGCGTCTCCGAGAGGCGCCACGGCGGGCCGCCGGTCCAGACCGGGCCCCAGGCCGCCGTCTCCACCGGCACGATGTAGTCGTTCTCCAGCACCTGCGCGTGGTGGCGAAGCTCGGCCCAGGTCATCGGGTAGCCGACGGGGACGCCGGCGCGGTTGAGGTGCATCAGCCAGTAGTCGCGCACCATGCCGGCGAGGATCGGCTCCAGCAGGCCGTCGAGTTCCTCGCGGTTGTCGACGCGGTCGGGATTGGCGCTGAAGCGCGGGTCGGCAGCGAGCTCGGGCTGGCCGATCACCTCGCAGAACCCGCGCCACTCGTCCTCGCTGGTGACGGAGACGCCGAGAAGCTCGCCGTCCGCGCACTCGTAGGCGCGGTCCGGCGCGGTGTTCTGCGAGCCGGATCCCAGCCGCTGCGGCTGGTGGCCGCTGGCGAGGTACTCGCCGATGCGCACGCTCTGCAGCGCCGAGCCGGCCTTCAGCATCGAGACGTGGATGCGCTGGCCCTTGCCGGTGCGCTTGCGGGCGAGCAGGCCCATCAGGATCGCCTGCGCGGCGTAGTTGCCGCTGGTCGCGTCCATCTGGGTGAAGTGGCGATTGATCTCGTCGTCGCCGTCCGGCGCGCCGGTGCCCGTCGCGAAGCCGGTAACGTACTGCGCGGGCGTATCCGCGCCGGGCAGGAGCGCCATCGGCCCGTCCTCGCCCCAGCCGGTGATAGCGCAGTAGACGATTTGCGGGTTGATCTCGGAGACGATGTCGTAGCCGACGCCCAGCCGGTCGGCGACGCCGGGCGTCATGTTGATCAGGAAGACGTCGCTGGTCTTGAGCAGTTCATAGGCGACGGTGCGGTCCTCGGGCGACTTCATGCCCAGCGAGAGGCCGCGCTTGTTCATGTTCCAGGTGATGTAGCCAATCGAGGTGCCGTTGATCAGCGGCGGTACGCCCGCGCCGAGCGTGCTCCAGTCCACGTCCGGCTGCTCGATGTGCACCACCTCCGCACCGAGGGCGCCAAGCTGGACGGAGCACCACGGCCCCACCATCCACATCGTGAGATCGAAGACGCGAACCCCGTCCAGCGGTCCGTTACTCATCGGGCGCACCTCCGGTGGGCGTCGGGAGCGGGTGCGGGGCGGCACGATCAGCCGCGTGGCCGTACGCCCGAGGCCGTGGCGAGCATAACAAACCTGGAGGGCGCGCCCCGCTACCCGCGCGGGTGGAACTTGACCAGCGTCACCTCGTCAGTGACATCGTCGAACTCGACCTCGACGGGCATCCCCAGCTCGATCGCCTCGTTCGCCACGCCGACGATGTTCGTCACGAGGCGCGGCCCCTCCTCGAGCTCGACGAGGGCAACGTTGTAGGGGATGTCGTCCGCGAACGCCCGGTTGAAGAGGTGGTGATAGACGCCAAACGACCAGACGGTCCCCCGACCGCTCAGCTCCACCCACTCGTCGTTTTCCTCGAGACACTCGGGGCAGTGCTTCGCCGCGGGGAAGCGCACATAGTCGCAGCTGGTGCAGCGCTGCATCCGCAGCTCGTGCCGCTTCGCGGCCGCCCAGTACGGCGCCATGTTCGGGTCGGTGACGTCGGGGAGCGGCTTCGCGTAGTCGGACATCGCGCTAGTCCCTCCTCATGATCGTCGAGGCGGCCTTGCTGAAAGCCATGGTCGAGCAGTACTGCGCGATCTCCGCGCCCTCGACCTGCCGCGGGCCCGCCTGGCCGCGCAGCTGGCGGACCGCCTCCGGGATGTGCAGCCAGCCCCACATGTAGCTCTCCGAGAGCTGCCCGCCGTTCGTGTTGAGCGGCAACTCGCCGCCGAGGCCGATCCGGCCGTCCTGGATGAACGAGCCGCCCTCGCCGACCTCGCAGAAGCCGTACCACTCCAGCATCTGCAGCACCCAGACGCTGGTCGGGTCCTGGATGAACAGCACGTCCACGTCGTCGCGGCTGACGCCGGCCGCCGGGTAGATCTGGTCCCGCACGGTCTGGATGAACGGCCGCATCAACTGGTCCTGGTTCTGGAAGTTGCGCAGCGAGGTGTTCTCCGCCATCCCCATGATGTAGACCGGCGGCTGCTTCATGTCCCGCGCCCGCTCCGCCGAGGTGAGGATCACGCAGGCGCCGCCGTCCGTGATCAGGCACATGTCGAAGAGGTGCAGCGGCTCCACGATGTAGCGCGAGTTGAGGTAGTCGTCCTTCGTCAGCTCGTTGCGCATCACCGCGATCGGGTTGAGGCGGGCGTGCGCGCGCTCGGTGAGGGCGATCGCCGACATCTGCTCCTCGGTGGTCCCGTACTCGTACATGTGGCGGCGCAGCGCCATCGAGGCAGGGCCGGCGATGTTGAAGAGGCCGTGCGCGAGCGCGTAGTCGGCGGCCGAGGTGCCGGCGAAGAAGTTGCGGTTCGAGCGCTGGTTCGTCCCGTACATGCAGGCCACGGTGTGGGCGAACCCGCCGGCGATGAGCATCGCCGCGAAGTGCAGCGAGAAGTTGCACGTCCCGTAGTCGAGCGTGGCGCTGTAGAGCGGGTTGAGCCCGATCAGCGGCGCGATCTGCGTGTCCACGCCGAGGTCGCCGAACGAGCGGCAGGTCAGCAGCCCGTCGATGTCGTCCTTCTCGAGGCCCGCGTCGTCGAGCGCCAGCTTGAACGCATCGACGGCGTTCTCGTTGCCGTCCTTGCCCGGGATCGTGCCCTGCCGGGTGGTGCCGACGCCGACGATCGCGACCTGGTCGCGCAGCTTGCTCAACTCGGTGACGCTCATGATCGCTCCCCGTGCGGCCGAAACGCGGCCCCAAGCATAGCCAATCTTCGCCGAGGTCCATGCAAGCGTCGCCGCGCAGCGGATGGCAGCCGCTCCCCGCCTCGCTATGCTCGTTGCGGGACACCGCCCGCATCCGGCCGCGAGGAGGTGCAGGGATGACCGGACCACTCGCCGGAATCCGCGTCATCGACGTCACCGAGGGGGCGCAGGGCCCCTGGGCCGGCGCGCTGCTCGCCGACCTCGGCGCCGACGTGATCAAGGTCGAGAAGCCCGGGGGCGAGATGATGCGGCGCTCCGGCCCGCTCAAGGGCGGGCACGCGCTCCCCAACGCGGGCCTCAACCACGGCAAGCGCAACATCGTGCTCGACCTCAAGGATCCGGCGGGACGCGAGATCCTGCTGCGCCTGATCAGCAACGCCGACGTCTTCATGGAGAACTGGCGGCGCGGCGTCTCGGAGCGCCTGCAGGTGGACTACGACGTGCTCGCGTCGATCAATCCGCGGCTGATCTACGCCTCGGCCAGTGGCTTCGGCCAGACCGGCAAGTACGCCCACAAGGCGACGGTCGACTACATCTCGCAGGCGATGGGCGGCTATTTCTCGCTGACCGGCCCCGAGGGCGGCCCCGGCGAGCGCCCACGCTTCATCGCGATCGACTTCACCTCGCCGCTGACCTTCGTGCAGGCGATCCTGCTCGCGCTGCTGGCGCGCGAGGACAGCGGCCGCGGCCAGTGGGCGCGCTGCTCGCAGACGGAGACGATGATCGCGGTCGGTGCGGTGCGCGCTGCGGAGTACTTCGCGAGCGGCGAGACGCCGCAGCCGTGGGGCAGCGGCAGCGCGCACGTCGTGCCCAGCCAGGCCTTCCTCGCGGCCGACGGGTACATCCTCGTCGAGTGCCCCACCGAGGACGCCTGGCGCGCGCTCTGCGAGACGCTCGAGCTGCCGGAGCTGGCCGGCGACCCACGGTTCGACTCCAACGCGAAGCGCGTCGAGCGCCGCGAGGAGCTGCTGCCGATGCTCAAGCAGGCGTTCCTGCGCTACAGCGCCGATCGCTGGCTCCAGCGGCTGGAGGCGGCGGGCGTTCCCTGCGGGCCCGCGCGCTGGGACATCGAAGACCTCTACACAGAGCCGCAGGTCGTGGCGAACGAGCTGCTGGTCGATCGCGAGCACCCGGAGATGGGCGCGGTGCGCACCAACGCCGTGCCCTGGCTGTTCAGCCGCACGCCCGCCGAGTACGGCGAGCTGGCGGTGGCGATGGACCGCGACCGCGAGGAGCTGCTGGCCGAGCTCGGCGTCCGCGACCGCGCCGCCGCGACCACCGGCGGCGACGGCCCGCGATGACCGCCCCGCTCGAGGGCATCCGCGTCCTCGATCTGACCGAGGGGGACGGCGCTCCCTTCTGCGCCATGCAGCTCGGCGACGCCGGCGCCGACGTCCTCAAGGTCGAGCCGCTCGAGGGCGATTGGGCGCGTCCCCTCGGTCCGCCCTTCGAGGACGGCGACGGCCCGCTGTTCATGGGCATGAACCGCAACAAGCGCAGCATCGCGCTCGACCTCGAGCGCGACGAGGGCCGCGCGGTCGCGCACGACCTCGCGGCGAGCGCCGACGTCCTCGTCGAGTGTTTCCCGAGGGCAGGCGACGCCGAGCGCCTGGGCCTCGACTACGCGACGCTCTCGGCTGCGAACCGCGGCCTGATCTACTGCGACCTCTCGCTGCTCGAGCGGCGCGGGCCGGAAGCCGACAAGCCGGCGACGGACCTGACCGTGCAGGGACTGAGCGGCCTGACCCGCTTCGTCGGCGAGCGCGGGAAGGAGCCGCTGCGCTTCGGCAGCAACTACGCCGGCGTGACCGCCGCGATGTACGCAGTGCAGGCGATCCTCGCCGCGCTCTTCTGGCGGCGGACGAGCGGCGAGGGCCAGTACGTCGAGACCTCCTACCTGCGGGCGATGATCGCGACGCAGCAGAACTACCTCGCCGCGCACAGCGACCCGGACGACTTCAGCGGCCCCTTCTACGCCGCGCACCTGAGATCCCCCGTGCGGGGCTACCCCACGAAGGACCGCAACATCGAGTTCACCGCCTCCTACGCCCGCGACCCGGCCGCGTTCCAGCTGCTGCTCGAGCGCGTCGGCATCCTCAACGAGGTGCGGGCCGATCCGCGGTTCGCGGACCGCGACCTGGTGGCGGACGACCAGATCGCGCTCCAGCCCTACCTGGACCGGGCGTTCCTCGATCGCAGCAGCGAGGACGTGCTCCAGCTCCTCGAGGAGTTCGGTCTGATGTGCGCGCCGGTGCACGACTACGACAGCATGTTCCACGACGAGGGCATCCTCGAGCAGGACATGCTGCTCACGGTCGAGCACCCGACGCGCGGCGAGGTCCGGACGTGGGGCCTGCCCTGGAAGCTGGACACGCCGGGATCGGTGCGTCTCGCGCCGCCGACCCTCGGCGAGCACACGGACGCAATCCTCGCGGAGATCGGCTACGACGAGCAGCGCAGCGCCGCCCTGCGCGCGAGCGGCATCGTCCGCTGAGGGCGGCTACAGGCCGAGGAACGCCCTCGCGTTGCCGGCGAGGATCAGCTCCTTCTCGCGGTCGCTGAGGTCGAGGGCCATCACCTGCGCGGCCATCGCGCGGATGTCCTCGCCGGAGCCGCCGCCCGGCCCGTCGGAGCCGAACATGATGCGTTCGATGCCGACCTTGCGGAAGACGCGGGCGGCCTGCACAGCGGGCATGCACGAGTGGCTGCCGGGCGGGTGATGGTCGTCGACAAGCCCGCCCGAGATGTCGAACCAGAGGTTGTCGGTGAACTCCCGGCTGAGGTCGACGCGGTCGTCCCACATCTGGTCGCAGAAGTGGGCCATGATGAACCTGAGCCGCGGGAACTGCGAAAGCACCGGACGCCAGTTGAAGGGCAGCCCGTACTGCTCGCCGTTCGTCACCCGCGAGGTGCTGTCCGTGAGGATCGGCAGCTCCACCTCCTGCAGCCGTTCGTAGACCGCCAGCATGTTCGGGTGGTCCGGCAGGTGCTGGCAGATGCTCGGATGGACCTTCACGCCCTTCGCACCGTTCGCGATGCAGCGGTCCAGCTCCTCGACCGCCCCCTCGCCGAAGAGCACCGGGTCGATCATGACGAAGGGGATGATGCGCGGCTCCTCGGCGTGCGTCTCGCAGGCCCAGTCGTTGAAGCCGCGCACCCGATCGCGCATGCCCTCGGCGAGGTCGAGGCGAACCCGCTCGACCTCCTCGTCGCCGGCGCCGCCGGCGCGGACACGCGCGAGGCGCGCCTCGACCATCCGGCCGGTGTCCATGATGTTCTGCGTCGCGACGTAGCTGACGCCGCGCTCGTTCATGTAGGGGATCACGGCGTCCGGGTTGCCCCAGTACCACTCGTCCGGCCAGCCGTCCTTGGGGAAGACCAGCCGCTCCTGGTTCACGTCCCTGCAGAGATGCAGGTGGACGTCGATGATCTCGGGACCGTTCGCCATGCTCCTCCTCCGTCCCCTCTACGAGGCCGCCGGCCGGAAGCGCGGCACGACCACGTCCGGCGCGACCTCCTCGAACACCACCTCGACGGGCATGCCGACCGCGATCGCGTCGTTGTCGACCCCGACGAGGTTGTTGATGAAGCGCACGCCCTCGTCGAGCTCGATGATCGCGACGTTGTAGGGCAGTTCGTCGCGGTAACCGGGCAGCCAGCCCTGGTGGTAGACGATGAACGAGTAGACCGTGCCCGTGCCTGCCAGCGAGGCCCACTCGTAGTCCTCGGAGAGACAGCCGCTGCAGTTCGGCGAGGGCGGGAACCAGCTGTGCCCGCAGGCCGTGCAGCGCTGCGCGCGGAACTCGCCCCGCTTCGCGCCCTCCCAGTGCGGCTCGTTCAGCTCCGTGACGATCGGCAGCGGCTTCGCGTACTCGCTCATGCGCCGCCCCGGTAGATCAGCGACCACGTCGACTGCCAGTGGCCGGTCGAGAAGGTGCACAGCACCGTCTCGAGGCCGGCGAGCTGTCGCTCCGGCTCCTCGGCCTCGCCGCGGAGCTGCTTCACGGCATCGTAGGTGTTGTGCCAGCCGACCATGTAGGTCATGCGGTTCTGGCCGCCGTGCGGGTTCACCGGCAGCTCGCCGTCGAGCTCGATTCTGCCGTCCTGGATCCAGTCCTGGGCCGTGCCGAACTCGCAGAACCCGTAGTTCTCGAGGGCGGAGAGCACGTTCGGCGTGTAGGACTCCTGCACGTAGAGCGCGTCGATGTCCTCGGGGCCCAGCCCGGACGCGCCCCACAGCAGCTCCGCATTCGGCAGCTGCGAGGGGTGATACATGCTGTCGGGGTGCTCCAGCTCCAGGAAGCTGGACTGCGCCCCCATCCCCACGATCGTGACCGGCTGCACCGGCAGGTCCGCGGCGCGCTCGGGGCTGGTGAGGATCATCGCGAAGCCGCCATCGTTGACCATGCAGAAGTCGAACAGCCGCAGCGGGGCAATCACGTAGCGCGCGTTGAGGTAGTCGTCGAGGCTCAGTGGCTCGCGGTAGACCGCCAGCGGGTTGAGCGCCGCGGCCCTCGCTTGCGCCACGGCTACCGCGCCCAGTTGCTCCTCGGTGGCTCCGAAGTCGTGCATGCGGCGTCGGTAGTTGAAGGCCGCGACCGCGCCGGGGTTGGAGAGCCCGTACACGTCGTCGAAGTTGCCGCCAAGGTGGTAGACGCTCGAACCGAAGCGGTTGCGGTTGGTGCGCTGGTTCGTGCCGTAGACGCAGGCGACGACCTCGGCCATGCCGCTCGCGATCAGCAGCGCCGCGTACTGGATGACCGCGCCGTGGTGACTCAGGTTTGAGCCGATGCGCGGCTCCACCCCGAGGCGGTGACCGATCTCTTTTATGTCGCCCTGGCCCCCGAAGCTCGGCTGCACGATCAGCCCGTCGAGGTCCTCCTTGGACAGGCCGCTGTCGGCCAGCGCCTCGCGCAGCGCCTGGATGGCGATCCCGTCGGCGCTGTGCTCGGGCAGCCTACCCTGCGGCGTCGCCCCGACGCCGACGATGCAAACCTTACCGAGCACGCTATCGGCGAGCATGGCTCGCCTCCCGAGTCTCCGCGAGCACCTCGGCGGTGTGCTCGCCCAGCAGCGGCGGCGGTCGCCGCAGCGAGCTTGGCGTCTCGTCCAGGCGCCAGGGCAGCCCGACCGTCTCGATGCGGCCCAGCACCGGATGATCGAGGTGGCGCAGCATCTCGTACTCCACCATCTGCGGATCCTCGAACAGCGAGCCGTAGTCGTTGCAGACGACGGCGATGCCGCCGCACTCCTCGATGATTCCCTTGAGCTCGGCGGCGCGGTACTTCCTCGTGTAGGGCTCGAAGGTCTCGCCCAACGCCTCCGCGTTGAGCGTGCGGTCGAGCGTGGTCGCCCAGCGCGGGTCCGTCGCCACGTCCTCCGGAACGCCGAGGCGCTCACAGAACCGCAGCCAGCCCGTCTGGTCCCGCACAAAGCCGATGTCGACCTGCAGGTCGCTGCCGTAGAGGTCGTACTCGGGCGGGTCGGTGGGCGCGGAGAGGTGCCAGCCGCCCTCGAGCGAGTCGTCGCTCTGCGCCGCGTTGAGCTGCGTCTCGATCGCGAGCAGCGAGCCGAGCTCGGAGACCTCGACCTGCTGCCCGCTCCCGCCGCGCGCGCGGTGGACGACCGCGGCCAGCACGCCCTGCACCGCGAAGAACCCGGCCGCCATCGCCGAAACGTCCTGGCCGTGGCGCAGCGGCGGCTCATCGGGGCGGCCGAGGTAGCGCCAGATGTCGCCCATCGCCTGCAGGACGATCTCGGCTCCCGGCTTGTCGCGCAGCGGCCCGCGCTCGCCGAACGGCGTGACGTTGCAGTGGATCAGGTCCGGGCTCGCCGTCGCCAGATCCTCGTAGCGCAGCCCCAGCCGCTCCGCCTCGCCCGGCGCGAGGTCCGTGACCAGCACGTCGGCCCTCGCGATCAGGCCGTCGAGGGCGGCCCGGCCGCCAGCGTCCTCGACATCGAGCACGACGCCGCGCTTGTTGCGGTTGAGCGCCAGGAAGACGGGGCTCTCCTCGCCGAGGAACGGCGGACCGACCGTGCGCGTCCAGTCGCCGCCCGGCGGCTCCACCTTGACCACCTCCGCGCCGAGGTCGCCGAGTTGCATCGCGGCCAGTGGCGCGCCGACGCCCTGCGCCAGCTCGACCACGGTGACGCCCTCGAGCGGTGCGGCGGCGGGCTGTGGCTGCGCACGCGGGCGGTCGCGCCGCGGCGGCTCCGCCTCGATCAGGGCGAGCACCTCGTCGCGATGCTCGTCGAGCGCCGGGGCGCGCTCGACGCGGGCGGGCGTGGCGCTGAAGCGCCAGGGCGCGCCGCCGACCTTGACTGCGCCCCAGGGGTGCTCGCGCTCGACGATCTGCTCGTTCGCCTGCACCTGCTCGCTCGCCCAGAGGTCGGCGAACGTCAGGAACGGCCCGCACGGCACGCCCCGCGCTTCGAGCCTCGCGAGCCAGCCCGCGACCGGCCCGCCCTCGAAGGCCGCTTCGAGCAGCGGGAGCAACTCGCCGCGGTGCTCGACGCGGGCGGCGTTGTCGGCGAAGCGCGCGTCGTCGGCGAGCCCCGGCAGGTCGAGGGCGGCGCAGAGGCCCCGCCACTGCTCCTGCGTGTTCACACCGACCGCGATGTACCCGTCGGCAGTACGGAACGCCTGCTGCGGCACGAGGTTCGTCGTCGCGCTGCCGAGCGGCGCGTGTCGCCCGCCCGCGAAGTGCTCGGCTATGCGGGTCGTCTGGTAGACGGCCGCCGCCTGCATCATCGAGGTCTCGACGAACTGCGCGATGCCGAAGCGCTCGCGCGCGCAGAGCCCGGCGAGCACGGTCTGCGTCACGACCGCCGCGCAGGTGTGGTCGACGTGGCCGTTGCTGCGGAAGCGCTCCGCCCGCCCGCCAACAGGCCCGGTGAAGCTATCGAACGCGGTGAAGGCGCGGGCGTAGCCGTCGGCGCTCCCCTCCCGCCTGCGAGGGCCGCGCGAGCCGTAGCCGGACGAGGAGCAGTAGACGATGCCCGGGTTGAGCGCGCGCACGGCCTCGTAGCCGAGTCCGAGGCGCTCCATCGCGCCGGGCCGGAAGTTCTCGACGAACACGTCGCTGCGCTCGGCCAGCCCTCGCGCGATCTCGAGGTCGCGCGGGTTCTTGAGGTCGAGGGCGATGTTCTTCTTGTTGACGTTGACGGAGGTGTAGTAGGTCCCGACGCCGCCCATATGCGGCAGCAGTGTGCGGATCAGATCGCCGGCGGGCACCTCGACCTTGATCACCTCGGCGCCGAGTTCGCCGAGGAAGGCGGCGCCCAGCGGCCCGACCGCCAGCTGCGAGACGTCCATGACGCGAAGGCCGGAGAGCGGGCCTGCCATGGCTACCTCCGGCGCGAACCGAGAACCCGGCTGCCGGGTATGACGGACGTTGCCCTTCTAGGTTGGCGCGGCGAGCGCTGTCAACCGGCCCCGCGCGGCGCTCCGGCTAGTCGAGCCCGATGAACTCGCGGGCGTTCCTGGCGAGGATCCGCTCGCGCTCGTCGTCGCTGAGCGGGATGCTCATGAAGCTCCGTAGCTGCGGGCCCGCCTCGTGGCCCGGGGCGTCCGAGGCCCAGAGCACGCGGTCGATCCCGAGCGCGCGCAGGAAGCGCGGCGCGTCGTCGATCGGGCAGGCGCGGTGCCCGTCACGCGCGTGGTGGCCGGGGCCCTGGAAGCCGCCCGCGAGGTCGAAGTAGACCTGCGGAAAGCGCTCGGCGATCGGGACGCGCTGGTCCCAGAAGGCGCTGGCGGCGTGCGCCATGATGAAGCGCAGCCGCGGAAATTGCTCGAACACCGGCACGAAGTTCAGCGGCTCGCCGTAGACGCCGCCCTCGGGCGCGGGGGAGAGCGCGCCGGTGTCGCTGAGGACCGGGACGTCCACCTCCTGCAGCCGCTCGTAGAGCGGGAACATCCGCTCATCGGCGGGGAAGTAGAGCCCGAGACCGGGGTGCAGCTTGATGCCGCGCGCGCCCTCGGCCAGCCGCGTCTCCAGCTCCTCCATCATCACCGTCACGTCGTAGAAGATGCCGATATCGACGCAGGGGAAGGGGATGAGGCGCGGCTCGCGCGCCCCGAGGTCGCAGCACCAGGCGTTGAAGCGCCGCAGGCGCTCCACGTGTTCCTCGCGGAGTTGCTCGAGCTCGGCCTCCGAGGCGTCGGGCATGCGGGCGAGCCGGCTCGCGATCATCCGGTTGGTGTCCATGTAGTTGATCATGAAGAGGTGCGAGAAGCCCTCGTCGTCCATCCAGTCGATGACGCGCGGCTCGTTCGCCCGGTACCACTCGTCCGGGTAGCCGGGCTTGGGAAAGACGAGCCGCTCCTGCGCGGGATCCCGCGTCAGGTGCACGTGCACGTCGATGACCTCGGGCAGCGCCATTGCCGGACCGCCTACCCGCAGATGCGGCGCACGGTGTCGTGCAGGATCTGCATGCCCATCCGCAGGCCGTCGATCGCGATGCGCTCGTCGTTGCCGTGCCCGAGCGCCTGGTCCGAGGGCGGCACGAAGACCGGCGTGAAGCCGTACGCCGGGTAGCCCATGCGGCGGAACACGCGCGAGTCCGTGAATCCCGTGGAGGTCCACGGGACGACCACCGCGTCCTCGACCGCGTTGCGCACCGACCGTGACAGCGTCTCGTACAGCTCCGAGTCGATCGGCGAGGGCGGCCCGTAGCTGCTCAGCACCACCTCCACGTCGACCTGATCGTCGTCGATCACCCCGACCATCTCGGCGAGGAAGGCGTCCGGGTCCGAGCCCGGCAGCAAGCGGCAATCGAGGGTCGCGTTCGCCTCGGCGGGAATCACGTTGTGCTTCACGCCGGACTGGAACGTGGTCAGGGAGATGGTGTTCCGGAGCAGCGCCCCGACGCGCGGCTGACGCGCGGCGACCTGCTCGATCGTCTCCGCGGTCGGCTCCTCGTCGAGGAGGCCCGCGGCGTGCAGCCCCTCGAAGTAGGCGCGCAGCTCCGGGCCGATCTGCGGGGGCCGCTCCCAGTCCTGGATCCGCTGCAACGCGCGCACGAGGCGGTCGGCGGCGTTGTCTGGCGTGGGTACGGAGCCGTGGCCGGGACGGCCCTGCGTACTCAGGCGCACCCAGAAGGGGATCTTCTCGGCCACGCCGATCTGCATCAGCGGCCGCTCGACGCCGAACGCGCGCGTGCTGCCACGCCCGCCCTCGTTCAGTACGCACACGCAATCGATCACCTCGGGGTGCTCGCGAGCGAGGAACTCCGCGCCATACACGCTGCCCGCCTCCTCGTCGGCGACGGCGATGAAGGTGAGGTCACGCCGCAGCGGCAGCTTGTGGCGGTGATGCAGCAGCAAGGTGATGAGCTCCATGATGCCCATCCCCTTCATGTCGAGCGTGCCGCGGCCCCAGATGTAGCCGTCGCTCACCTCGCCGCCGAGCGGGTCGACCGTCCAGTACTCGCGCTCGAAGGGGACGACGTCTGTGTGGTTGAGCAGGATCAGCTGCTTGCCGCCCGTCCCGTCGCCGGGCAGCGTGGCGACGAGCGTGCCTCGGCCTGGGGCGTCGGCGGGTTCGTAGACCCGGTAGGGGATGCCCTCGCGGTCGAGGATCGCGCCGTAGAACTCGCAGGCGCGCGTCTCGTTGCCCGGCGGGTTGACGGTGTCGACACGGATGTAGGCGGAGAGCAGCTCCGTCGCTTCCTCCGTCAGCGCGTCCCAGTCCGGCGTGAATCCGTCGTCCGCCATGCCGTCCTCCTCGAGTGCTCGTCGCGCGTCCTGCTGCCGGGGATGAGCCTACCAGCGACTCGCGTCGCCGGGCGCGCGCGTGCTCTCGCATGGTGGCTGCGGGCAGGGTCGAGCGGGTGGGTGAGTGGAGCGGGGGACGGGTCTCGAACCCGCGACCTTCTGCTTGGAAGGCAGATGCTCTACCAGCTGAGCTACCCCCGCACCCGCCTAGCCATTGAACGCACGCCCCTTGCGCGCGGTCAACGCGCAGGGCCTGTGGCTTCCGCCCTCGCAAGCCCCTTCCGGCCTCGATGGCCGTGCCGGCGCGCGGCGACCCCTCACCCCCCCGCCCTCTCCCGCCAGGGGCGAGAGGGCCGGACCGCCCTCGCCCCGGCGGGTTCGGTGCTTTCGCGGCGTTGGTCGCCTCCCTCACCCTCCGCCCTCTCCCGCGGGGAGAGGGACCGGATCGTGCTCGAGCCTTCCGGATGGGGGCGCAGCCCCGCACAACGGACTCGCGCCTGCCGCCGGTAGCCGCGGACGCCGGAGCGGCGTTTGTCGCCTCCCTCACCCTCCGCCCTCTCCCGCGGGGAGAGGGGACCGGATCGTGCTCGAGCCTTCCGGATGGGGGCGTGGGGGCGCAGCCCCCGCAGAAAGAACTTCCGAGGGGCGGGTGGGCGGGCCCGAGCCGCGCAGCGTGCTCGTCCGGGATGGGGGCGTGGGGGGCTGCGCCCCCACAACGGACGCGCGCCTTCCGCCGGTAGCCGCGGACGCCGGAGCGGCGCTCCGCGCCTCCCTCACCCTCCGCCCGCTCCCGCGGGGTTAGGGGACCGGACTGCGCGTGCGCGCGGCTAGTCGAGGAGGGCGTTGGCGACGGTGCGCAGCGCCTCGCCGGCGCCGCCGAAGCGCAGCGAGGCCTCCTTGCCGCGGATCGTGTGGAAGTAGAGGTCGTACTCGGTGATGAAACCGATGCCGCCGTGCAGCAGGTGGCAGTCCTGCGTGACCTGGGCCACCGTCTGCGCCGTCACCGCCTTCACGACCGCGATCTGCTCCGGGTCGTCGCTGCCCTCATCGAAGTGCCAGAGCAGCTCGTGCACCAGGAAGTTGCTCGCCTGCACCCGCGTCGCGAGGTCCGCGAGCCGCATCTGCACCGCCTGGAACGACCCGATTGGCCGCCCGAACTGCACCCGCGTCTGCACGTAGTCCACCGTCATGTCGAGCGCGCGCTGCGCGTGCGCGTACGACTCCAGCGAGGCCAGCGCGGAGCCGAGCCGCCGGAGATCCTCGACGGCCGCCTCGCCCTCGATCCAGGCGTCGGCCCGTGCGCCCTCGTAGGCGACGATCGCCTGCGGCGTCTTGCCGATGCTCACGAGATCCTGCTCGACGCGCACACCGTCGGCGCCGGCCTGCACGAGCGCGAGGCCCGCTGTGCCGTTGCGGCTGGCCGCCACGAGGTGCAGGTCGCTGCTGCGCGCGTACTCGACGAAGCGCTTCTCGCCGCTGACCGCGCCGTCCTCGTAGCTCGCCTCCAGGTCGCGCAGCTCGCCGTGGCCCTCGGCGAGGGCGATCGCGACCGTCGCGCCCTCGGCGATGCGGGGCAGCAGCTCGGCTTGCAGCGCCTCGTCGCCGTGGCGCTGCACCACGATCGCGGCGAGGGCGGTCGGGACGAAGGGCGAGAGCACGGCGTGGCGGCAGAGCTGCTCGACGATCACGGCGAGGTCGAGCAGCGAGCCGCCCTGGCCGCTGTGCTCCTCGGGTACGGCGAGCCCGGTCCAGCCGAGGTCGACGAGCGTCGACCAGAGCGCGGCGTCGGGCTCGCCCGCCTGCTCGATCTCGCGGACGCGGTCCGCGGGCGCCTCGCGCCCAAGGACGTCCTCGGCGTTGCTGCGCAGCAGCTCCTGGAGGTCTGTTGGTTGCAGGTCCACTGGGTGCGCTCCCGTTAGCCGCGCGGCAGGCTGAGGCCGCGCGTGGCGATGATCTGCCGCTGGACGTCGTTCGTGCCGCCGCCGAAGCGCACCGCCGGCGCGCCGCGCCAGCGCTCCTCGAAGTCACCTCCGAGGGGCGCGACCGGACCGCTGGCCCCCTGCAGCGCGCCCTCCCAGCCGAGGAGGTCCATCGCCAGGTTGCTCACGCGCTCCTTCATGTCGGTCGACCAGACCTTCGTCATCGAGGCCTCCATCGTCGGCGTGTGACCACCGTCGATGATCGCCGCGTTGGTCGTCGCCAGCGCCCGCGAGATCTCGTAGTCGAGCTTCGTCTCGGCCAGCTTCGTGCGCACGATCGGGTCGTCGCGCAGCTCGGTGCGCTCCTCGCGGACGTAGCCGACCATCAGGTCGAGCACTCGCTTGATCGGCGCGTAGGGGCCGATCGTGACGCGCTCGAGGTCGAGCGCGTTCATGATCGTGTACCAGCCGCGGTTCTCCTCGCCGATGATCGAGTCGGCGGGGATGCGCACGTCCTCGTAGAAGGTCTCGTTGGTGCGGCCGCCGCCCATCGTCCAGAGCGGGCGCACGGTGATGCCGGGCGTGTCCATGGGGAACACGAAGACGGAGATGCCGCGGTGCTTGGGCGCCTCGGGGTCCGTGCGCGCCGCCATGAAGAGGTGGCTCGCGTTGTGCGCCGCCGAGGTGTAGATCTTCTGCCCGTTCAGCACCCACTCGTCGCCGTCGCGGACCGCGCGCGTCTGCAGCGAGGCGAGGTCCGTGCCGGCGTTCGGCTCGGTGTAGCCGATCGCGAAGTTCATCTCGCCGGTCTGGATCTTCGGCAGCCACTCGCGCTTCTGGCTCTCGCTGCCGAAGCGCATGATCGTCGTGCCCACCGAGAGCACAGAGAGCGCGTCGTAGGGCATCCCCCAGTACTCCAGCTCCTCCTTGAGAATGAAGAGGTAGAAGGCGCCCTTGTCCTGGCCCCCGTACTCCTTCGGCCAGGCCATCGTCGAGAACCCGGCATCGTCGAGGGCGCTGCGGAAGCGCTTCATGGCGGGGCCATGCACGTAGGTGAGGTGGTACTCCTCGAGCTCGCCGAGGAGTTCCTCGGTGCGATGCTCGGCGATGAAGGCGCGCAGATCGTCGCGGAACTGCAGTTGCTCGTCGGTCCAGCCGTAGTGCATGCGCACGGCCCTTTCCCGATGCTCGATTGGCGCCCGCATCATACCCACGCCCCCTCGCGTGAGCGACCGGGCGCCCCCGCTGCCCCCCTCGGGCGCGCGTCGCGGTAGGCTTGCCTCACGAGGCGGCAAGGAGGCAGCGATGGCGGAGCAGGACGCGCCCCAAATCAGCGAGGGCCTGATCACCGAGGAGGCCCTCGATCGGCTGCGCTCGCGCCTCGGCAGCTACAACCGGCCGAGCTTCTACGGTCTGGGCCCGCTGCACGAGGAGGCGACGCGCGACAACATCCGCCACTTCGTGCGCGGCATCGGCGACCCCAACCCGCTGTGGGTGGACGCCGAGTACGCGGCGTCGACGCGCTGGGGCGGGATCATCGCGCCGCCGACCTTCCTCTACAGCGTCTACTGGACCTCGGGGCGGACGGGCGGGCTGCCCGGCGTGCACGGCTTCCACGCCGGCAACGACTGGGTCTGGCACCGCCCGATCATGCTCGGCGACCGGATCACGGTGCAGGAGCAGTTCACCGGCCTCGACGAGCGGCAGGGCGAGTTCGCCGGCCGCACGATGATCCAGTCCAGCATCTCCACCTACCGCAACCAGCGAGGCGAGGTGATCGCCGAGTGCAAGGGCTGGCAGTTCCGCGCCGAGCGCCGCGCCGCCCGCGAGCGCGGCAAGTACCAGCGCGAGCCGCACGTCTACAGCGAGGACGAGCTGTTCGCGATCGAGGAGGAGATGCTCAACGAGGAGATCCGAGGCGCGACCCCTCGCTTCTGGGAGGACGTCGAGATCGGCGACGAGATGCCCGCCGTGGTGAAGGGGCCGCTCAGCCTCGGCGACATCGCCGCCTTCGAAGCGGGCTGCATCGGCGGCATGGCGCACGTCTTCTCCGTGCGCGAGTCGCGCCGCCACCCGGCCTTCTGGTACCGCGACCCGAACACCGGGGCGCTCGAGGCGGTGATTCGCGTGCACGCCGCCTCCGGCACCGCCGGCCAGGCCGGGCTGCCGATGGCCTACGACTACGGCTCGCAGCGGATGTGCTGGCTCGGCCATCCCGTGACGAACTGGATGGGCAACGACGGCTTCATGACGCGCCTCTACGGCGAGGTCCGGCGCTTCAACTACCTCGGCGACACCACCTGGCTCAAGGGCCGGGTGAACGGCAAGCAGATCGAGGGCTCGGACCACCTCGTGGACCTCGAGCTGTGGGCGGAGAACCAGATCGGCGAGACAACCGCGAAGGGTCGCGCGCAGGTCGCGCTGCCCACGCGCGCGCCGGGCTGGGAGGGCTTCTAGCCCCCACACCCCCATCCCGGACGAGCACGCGCATGGTCGTGTCGAGGACGCGAGGGATACCTCGCAGGGCGGCTCTGGCCCACCCACCCGCCCTCGGATTTTCTTCCTGTGGGGGCTGCGCCCCCACGCCCCCCTCGGAACCACCGAGGGCGCACCCGACTTCGAGGGTCCG
This sequence comes from Dehalococcoidia bacterium, assembly GCA_965207415.1. Classification (GTDB taxonomy): domain Bacteria; phylum Chloroflexota; class Dehalococcoidia; order UBA2979; family UBA2979; genus VXMT01. The sequence continues at coordinate 137,854 of CBDBMD010000003.1, read as the reverse complement.
GCCCCCTCTCCCCTCGCGGGAGAGGGCGGGGGTGAGGGGGAGCGGGCGCAGCCCGCCACTCCGGCATACACCGGGCCTCCGAGCCAGTTCGCGCCTCTGCGGTTGGGGGTCTGCGCCGCCACCGCTCCCCGCCCAACCCCGCGCCCGGAGGGAGTCCGGACGCCCGCTCCTGGCCGGTTCGCACGAGGCAGCGGCGCCCGGGAGAGGGCGCATCGGCGGATAGCAGGGACTACACTCGGCGCCATCGCTCCGAATGAGGTGAGAAGAGGAGGCACCGATGCGCGACTTCCAGGACAAGGTCGCCGTCGTCACCGGCGGCTCGGGCGGCATCGGCAGCGGGATCGCGCAGCGCCTGCTCGAGGCGGGGATGCGCGTCGCCCTCGCCGACATCGACGCGGACGGCCTCAAGGAAGCGGAGCAGGCGCTCGGCCAGTACGGCACGGTGATCGGCGTGCCGACCGACGTCACCAATCGCGACAGCGTCGAGGCGCTCTCGAGGCGCGTGCTCGACGAGTTCGGCGCGGTGCATGTGCTCTGCAACAACGCCGGCCTCAACTCGCGGCCCGAGCCCGCGCTCTGGGAGCTGCCGCACGAGGAGTGGCAGGCCGTCGTCGGCGTGAACTTCTGGGGCGTGCTCAACGGTATGCACGTCTTCGTGCCGCTGATGATCGAGCAGGACAGCGAGGGGCATGTCGTCAACACCGCCTCGGCGGCCGGTCTCGGCTCCCGCCCGGGCATCAGCACTTATGTCGCCACGAAGGCGGGTGTGGTCGCGCTGACGGAGTCGCTGCACCACGAGCTGCTGAGAGCCGGTTCGAAGCTGCGCGCCTCGGTGCTCTGCCCCGGCCGCATCCGCACCCCCGTGCAGATGGGCGGCTACCAGCGCCCGCGCCAGCCGCGCAGCGCCGATCAGCTCGACGGCCAGGGCCGCCGTATGCTGCCCACGGATGTCGGCGACCTCGTGGTGAACGCGATCCGCGAGGAGCGCTTCTACATCCTCACCCACCCCGAGGCGACCAAGGAGCGGGTACGCAGCCGCGCGGACGACCTCCTGCTCGATCGCCTGCCCACCTACTCGCCCTCGATCCGCTCCGACTAGCCGAGGTGCCGTTTACATCCATGGTGGGAGCGGTGTGCCACGGATGAGGTTGAAGGATCTGAAGAACATCTGGACCAAGCTCTCGAGATCGTCATGCTCATCGTCTCACGGCGTTGTAAACCGCTTCGCTCACATCGGACTGGTCCTTTTGTTGCTCATCGCAGCCCTCATCGGGGCGTGTCGCGATGAGACAGCAGCCACGCCAGCACCCCGAGCAACGCCGGTTCCCACCTCCCGTCCCTCTACTCCGGCGATTGCTCAGTGCAGGATGGCGGAGCGGACGATCGAGCGCGACCTGTCGAGCCTGTCGGGTGACACGAGAATCAGGCGCTGGCTCGGCGACTGTTACCGCGCCGATGGAAGGGGGCGATCGGGGTACGTCGTCGAGAAGCAGGGGACGTACACCCTCTGGGGGATCAGCTTCCTCCTGAACGACAACACGGGTGTGGAGTGGGGTTGCGTCGTGGCTGTCAGCTCTGACCTCTACGCCTACATCACGAAATGCGCGAACGAGTTGGGCTGGGTTTCCGACTAGGCCACCACGAGGAAGTCATGGTTGCAGCACGTACGTTGAGCGGGGAGTGGATGGGCGGAGCGTGGCGCGCCCGCCGGAGGCGCGTCTAGCAGCGCCTCTAGAATATGACAGAGCCTAGCCGAGGAGGCCGCCGTGCCAGAGTCCGCACCCGTCGCGATCGTCACCGGCGCCAGCCGCGGGGTCGGCAAGGCCTGCGCGATCGCCCTCGCCGAGGCCGGCTACGACGTCGCCGTCGCCGCACGCACGCTGGAGCCGGGCGAGCCGCAGGAGATGTCCGAGTCCGTCACGGGCTCCGACGTGCGCCCCGTCCCCGGCACGAGCCTCGCCGAGACCGTCGCGGAGATCGAGGCGCTCGGCCGGCGCGCGATCGCCGTGCGCGTCGACCTGCTGGAGCAGGGCGACATGGACGCCCTCGTGGAGCGCACGCTCGAAGAGTTCGGCCGCATCGACGTGCTGGTCAACAACGCGCGCTGGGTGGGCCGGGGCTACAAGGACCCGTTCCTGATCACACCGCACGAGGTCTTCGAGCTCTCGCTGCGCGTGAACGCGCTCGCGCCGCTCTACCTGCTCGAGAAGGTCGTGCCCGTGATGATCGAGCAGGGCGGAGGCCTGGTGGTGCACATCACCTCGCGCAACGGCATCGTCGAGTCCTCGAAGCAACCGACGAGCGACTGGACGGGGCGGCCGGGGCTCTCCTACGCGGTGAGCAAGGCGGCCTTCAACCGCATCGCGCCCGGCCTCGCCAAGGAAGTCGCCGAGCACAACGTCGCGATCGTCAACCTCGAGCCCGGCGACGTCGGCGTGGAGCGCAAGGCCGTCCAGCGCGGCGATGCGTTCGACCCCGCGAACCACGACTCGGCGCTCGCGGCCGGGCGCAGCTGCGCCCACATCGCGAGCTCGCCGCACCCGATGTACTACTCCGGCCTCACCGTCTTCGCGCCGGAGTTCGCCGTCGAGCGCGGGCTCATCGAGCTCGACGACATGGCGGCCGGACGCCCCGAGCGCTGGGGCCAGCCCGGCCGCGTGATGGCGACCTACAGCGGGCTCGTCGAGACGATCTAGCGACGATGAAGCCAATCAAGGACGCGGGCGAGCTGTTCCGGCGCCAGCGCGCCGTGCGCGCCTGGTCCGACCGCGAGGTCAGCGAGGAAGACGTGCGCGCCGTGCTGCAGGCGGCGATCCACGCGCCCTCTGGCTCCAACACGCAGCCGTGGAGCTTCATCGTCGTGCGCGACGCGGAGCAGAAGGCGCGGATCCGCGAGGTCTATGACCGGGCGCGCACCGACATCTCGCAGATCGCGCGCGTCGCGCCCGTCTCCTCCGAGGACGACCGGCAGCCGCTCGACGCGGCTCCGGTGCTGATCGTCGCCTGCGTGCGGACGCCGCCCTCGGGGCAGGCGGGCTTCCAGACGGGGGCCTCGATCTATCCGGCCTGCCAGAACCTGATGCTCGCCGCGCGTGCGCTCGGGCTCGGCACGGTGCTGACGACGCTGCATCGCCGCCGCAAGGACGAGCTGCACGCGGTGCTCGGCATCCCCGACGGCATCGAGAGCGCCGCGATCATCCCGCTCGGCTGGCCGACTCGCGACTACGGCCCGAACCGGCGCGCGCCCCTCGACGAGGTCGTGATGCAGGAGCGCTGGACCGCCTCGGAGGGCTAGCCGGAGGCGTCCTTTGGGTCGGCCGCGTCGACCCAGAAGCGCTGACCGCAACCGCGCGCGCAGATCAGCATTGAGCCCTGGCCCTGCGGATCCTGCATCGTGACGAGGGCGCCCTCGTCGCAGGTCGGGCAGACCAGGTAGGGGTTCCCGAACCAGCCGATCTCGATGCGCTCGGGCATCTCCCTGAGGTAGACGATCGGCGTTTGGACGTGTTCACCGGGCATCGCGCGCCTCGCGCGCACACTGGCCCGCCCCCGGCGATCTCGTCAAGACGGCGCTCCGCTATCATCCGCAGCGCCTCGGCACACACGGCCGGGCTGCGAGGAACGGAGCAGACGGATGGCCGACGGGCGCTTTGTCACCTACGAAACCCTGCACGAGGGCCGCATCGCCCGCGTCTGGCTCAATCGCCCCGATGCGCGCAACGCGCAGAACTACGGCCTGCTCGGCGAGCTGGATGAGGCGTTCCTCCGCGCCGAGGCGGACGACGACGTACGCGTCGTGATCCTCGGCGGCCTCGGCCCGGCCTTCTCCGCCGGGCACGACCTCGGCACGCCGGAGCGCCTCGCGGAGAACGAGGCGATGGCCGCCGCCACGGACCGCCGAGGCACGGAGGAGCGCTGGCTGCGCGAGTTCCGGCACTACTTCGAGAACACCCGCCGCTGGCGCGACCTGCGCAAGATCACGATCGCGCAGGTCCACGGCTACTGCATCTCCGCCGGGCTGATGCTCGCCTGGTGCTGCGACCTGATCTGCGCCTCGGACGACGCCGTGTTCGTGGACGTGGTCGGAGCGCGGCTCGGCATGTGCGGCCTCGAGTACTTCGCGCATCCCTGGGAGCTGGGACCGCGCAAGGCGAAGGAGCTGCTGCTGACCGGCGACTCGATCGACGCCGACGAGGCCTACCGGCTCGGCATGGTCAACAAGGTCTTCGCCCGCGACGCGCTGGACGACGAGACGCTGAACCTCGCCAGGCGGATCGCCGAGGTTCCCTCGTTCGCCGCGCTGCTGATCAAGGAGTCGGTCAACCAGACGCAGGACGCGCAGGGGTTCTACACCGCGCTCAAGGCCTGCTTCAGCATCCACGAGGCGAACCACGCGCACTGGGCCGAGGTGACGAACGGCGCCGCCGCGATCGGCACGCCCGAGTTCGGCGTCAGCAGCGAGCGCCGCCCGATCCGCCAGGCCGAGCGCAGCAGCAGCGGGCTGTAGGCCTGGCCGCCACGCCTCCCGGAGACGCCGGCGAGGGCCGCCCGATCGTCCTGCTCGCCGGGCGCACGCCCGCCCTCGAGTGGGCCGCGCTGCACCTGCGCCGCGCCGGCTTCGATCCGCGCCCCCTCGACCCGGGCGACGACCCGCCGCCCGCCGCCGCGCTGCTCGCCGACCTCGACGACGAGGCGTGGCGCGGGCGCGACGAGGAGGCGGCCCGCGCGGCCGAGGCAGCCGGCTGCCCGCTGCTACTGCTCTCGGCGTTCGGCCGTCAGCCCGGCGCGCGACGCGGCAGCGACCTGACCGTCTCGGCCGCCGCCGGTCTGCTGCACGTCACGGGGACACCCTCGGACCCCGAGCAGCGGCCCGCCGTGCTCTCGCCGCAGCAGGCGGACGCCCTCGCCGGCTCGTTCGCGGCGCTCTGGATCGGCGCGCTGGCGCTCAGCGGGGCGACCTCCGGGGTGACGGAGCTGACGAAGCTCGAGTGCCTCGCGATCGCGACGTCGTGGGCGGCGATCCAGTGGCTCTACACCGGCATGGCGCCCTCGCGGCTCGGCGTCTCCGTCTACCAGCCGTCGGGCGTCTTCGAGACGAAGGACGGGCCGGTCTACACGATCATCGTGCGGGACGAGCAGTGGGCGCGCCTCCGGGAGGCGATGGGCGAGCCGGAGTGGGCGAGCTGGGAGATCTTCGGCAGCCAGCAGGGCCGCCTCGACGGCGTCGAGCTGCTGGCTCCGCGCATCGCCGCCTGGCTGGCGCAACACACCCGCGAGGAGATCCTCGAGCTCTCGCTGCGCCACCGCCTGCCGTTCGCGCTCGCCAACCGCCCCGACCAGGCCGCCGAGTTGCAGGAGCAGCTCGATGGCGAACCCGACCACGCCCAGTGGCTCTACCGCACCACCCCCGCGCCGGAGACGGGCGCGCCCGCGCGCGAGGCCGCCGAGGCGCGCGCCGCCCGCGCGGCTCGCGATCCCCGCCGCCCGCTCGCGGACATGCTCGTGATCGACGTCAGCTCGGTGTGGGCGACGCCCTACGTCGGGCAACTGCTCGGCCAGCTCGGCGCGCGCGTGATCAAGGTCGAATCGCAGCGCCGCCTCGACGACGTGCGGCCGATCATGACCTACCTCGACCCGCACGCCGAGGGCGAGGCCGACTGGGACCGCTCCGGCGGCTTCCGCGAGGTCAACCGCGGCAAGGAGAGCGTGCTGCTCGACCTCACGACCGCCGAGGGCCGGGCGCTGCTCCAGCGGCTCGTCGCGCAGGCGGACGTGCTGCTCTCCAACCTCACGCCGGGCGCCGAACGCGCGCGCCGCCTCGGGCTGCACGAGGACGAGCTGTGGGCAGCGAACCCCGGTCTCGTGATCGGGCGGCTCTCGGCGTACCAGCCCGGCAGTCAGCTCGAGGGCATGACCGGCTACGGCTACGGGATGCTGCTGATGTGCGGCTTCGGCTACGCCGGGCCGGACCGGCCCTGGAGCGACCGCAGCATCGCCTACCCGGACCCGCTCTGCGCTGCCGCGCTCGCCCTCGGCCTGCTGCGCGCCCTCGATGAGCGCGACCGCAGCGGGCACGGCGCGCTCATCGAATCGACGCTGTTCGGCGTCTCTGCGGCGCTGATGCGCGAGTTTGAGCAGCGCGCGCCGGAGGGCGCCTACGAGGGCTGCCTGCCCTGCCAGCACGAGGAATGGATCGCCGTCACCTGCCGCGACTCGAACGCCCTCGCCGCGGTCGCCGATGTGCTGCGAGTGAACCTCGATGACGGCGACCCGGAAGCGGCGCTCGCCGCGGGCGCGCGGGTCTGGGACGCGCAGTCGCTGCAAGTGGCGCTGCGCCAGCGCGGCGTGATCGCGGAGCGCGTGCGGGACGTGCGCGAGGTCGTGCGCGGCGGCGAGCTAGCGACGAGCGGCCAGCTCCACGTCCCCGAGGGTGAGACGCACCTCCACTTCGCCTCGCCCTGGGTGCTCGACGGCCAGCGCATCGACGTGCGCGGACGCGCCCCCTGGCTCGGCGAGCACACCGCCTCCGTCTTCGAGGAGCTGCTGGCTATCGACGCCGAGGCGCTGCGCGGCCTCGAGGAGCGGCGGGTGTCATGGTAGCGCGCGCACCCCGGCGGGTACGGATGCCCGGTCAGTCGTCGAGCTCGAGCGTCGCCATCAACTCTCGCCACTCGCGTCCAGAGATTCCGGACGCCTTGCGCAGCGCTTCCGCTTCGGCACGACGACCCTCGACAAGTGCGCGCACTACGGACAACGCGCCGGCGGAGAGCACCCCGCTGTTCATCCGATAGTCGGAAAACGCCTCGTAAACGTGCGGCACCCAGGCCTTCACGACGCCCTCGAGGATTGCGTCCGCGTACACGCGGATTTCGTACTGGGCGTGCTCGTCCGCTCGCAGCGACAGGAAGTGCAGCAGGTTGTGGAGGTCAATCTTCCAGTACCACTGCGTGTAGAAGTTCAGCGAGAGGTTCATCCGGGCGAGCTCGCGCGCCAGACCACTTTGCTCCTCGTCACCCGACTCGCCGGCGGGCGACTCGTTCAGTAGTTCCTCGTAGTGCGTGTACGCACGTTCGGCGTCCTCGCGCAGCAGCTCCTGGACCCGCGCGGCTTCGTCCGGGGAGAGTTGCGCGCCGCGGCCCTGGCGGTTGGTTCGGGATTGAGACCGGATGACGTCCGCGCCCGGCACGTAGAACTCGCGATCGAGGATCGAGTAGCGGGCGGAGTACTCATTGACGTTGGCCGTGCGATGCCGGATCCACTGCCGCGCGACGAAGATCGGGAGTTTGACGTGCAGCTTGATCTCGCACATCTCGAACGGCGTCGTGTGCCGGTGACGCATGAGGTAGCGGATGAGCCCTCGATCATCCGAGGTACGCCGGGTGCCTCGACCATACGAGACGCGCGCGGCCTGCACGATGGCGCCGTCGTCGCCCATGTAGTCGATGACCCGTACGAACCCGTGATCGAGGATCTGCACGGGCGTGTACAACAGGTCTTCGAGGGCCGGAACAGTGGCACGCTTCGTGTCGTACCGCTGCGTTCGCAGAGCCTCCACCTCGGCTCGCTGCTCTGGCGTCATGAAGTCGGTCGTGGTGCCCACCTCGCCCGTTACGCCTCGTTGCGGCGCCTGCGCCCATCGCGGCTCGGGGTTCGAACCGAGCCGTATTCTACACCGCCCTCCTGACCCGACCTGCGACCGCATCGCCACCGTGCGTGGCCGCGCAGACGTTCGAGGAGCCTCGGACGCCACTGCCCGGCGGCGGCGGTTTCCGGATGCATCTGTAACCTGCGACCGGCTGGCCTTACGCTCACGTTATTCGCGTTCTGACAGGCTCTCGCGCCAGCGGCTTCCGCGCGTGCAGGAGGATGATGATGCTCGGTCGGTCCCGCCTTGTAGTCGCCGCAGTCCTCGCAGTGGTCGTGGTCGTGGTGGCCGCCGGTGGCTGGTACTTCTTCCTCCGCGACGACGCCCCGCCGCCGGTGAGCATCGAGGGCGCCGTCGCCACCACGCAGGAGACCGCGACGGCGACGGCGACCGCCACTGCGACCGCCGCTGCCTCGACTCCGACTCCCGCAGCCACGCCAACGCCGACCAGCGCGACCACACGCACGCCGACCGCGACCGCGACCGCCACCCCCACACCGACTCCGGAGCCCACCGCCGAGGCCGCCCCCGCGCGCCCGGCGGGCGAGCTGACCGGCGTCTGGCAGCTTTCCGAACAGGGCGAGTCCTTCGCCGGGTTCCGCGTCCGCGAGGAACTCGTCGGCATCGGCGCGTTCACCGCCGTCGGCCGCTCGACGGCGCTCACCGCCTCGCTGGAGTTCGACGGCGGCGCGATCACCGCCGTCAACGTCGAGGTCGACATGACGGCGCTGACGACAGACGACTCGCGGCGCGACCGCGCCCTGCGCGGCCAGGCGATCGAGACGAACAGGTTCCCGACCTCGACCTTCGTCCTTGCCGAGCCGATCCCGATCGAGTCCGTGCCCGCCGAGGGCGAGACAATCTCGGTCACGGCCGTCGGCGATCTGACGCTGCACGGCGTAACCCAGCGCGTCGAGATCCCCCTCGAGGGCCAGTTCACGGGCGGGCTCGTCGTGGTCGTGGGCTCGCTCGAAATCGCGTTCGCGGACTACGACATCAACGCGCCGAGCGCGCCGATCGTGGTGTCGGTCGAGGACCGCGGCATCATGGAGTTCCAGCTGGTCTTCGAGTAGCGCGGGCTTCGGCCTCGTACGGGCTAGCTCGCCGGCGTGTCCGACTCGGTCGCCTCGCTCGACGCGACCCTCGCGGCGCGGTCGATCAGGTCGGACGGCACGAGCAGCACGAGCAGCATCACGAAGAAGAGGATGCCGGCGCCGAGTAGCGTGAAGGTGGCGTAGCCGCCGATCGTGTCTCCGAGGATGCCGAGGGGCAGCCCCATCAGCGGCATGAAGCCGAACGTGAGCATGTAGAGGCTCATGATCCGGCCGTGGTAGCGCTGCTCCGAGCTGGTCATGATCATCCCGTTGTTGAGCGCCATGTAGGCCATCGAGCAAGCCCCGATCACCATCATCGCGAGGAACGCGCCCGCGGGGCCGAAGGTGAGCGATCCGACCCCCAGGATGACGAGGCCCAGGCCCCAGCCGAGGCCGAGCAGCGCCTGCGTGCGCGCCAGCCGTCCGCCGGGGTTCAGGGCCGCGATCAGCAGCGATCCCGCCAGCGCGCCGACGGCGTTGACCGCCATCAACAGCCCGAACCCGAGGGAGTCGAGTTCGAGGTCGCCGGCCACGAACGCCGGGAGGATGGTCACGAACGGCATCCCCAGCAAGATCGGGAGCAGCGCCATCAGCATCAGCGTGCGCAGCGCGCGATTCTGTCGCACGTAGCGCAGCCCGATCTTGATCTCCTCGAACATGCCGCCGCGCTGCGCCATCCCCTCCAGGTGTCCGCGGCCACGAGGAAGCAGCCAGACGGCGCCCCAGGCAACGGCGTACATGGCCGCGGTGATGTAGTACGTCGTGGCGAAGCCGAACGCCGCGATGAAAATCCCGGCGGCGACGGGGGAGAAGAGGCGCGTCGCGTTCATCGCGGTGTTGTTGAGGGCGATCGCGTTCATTAGCTCGTGCCGCGGCACGAGTTCCGGAATGTAGGCCTGTCGAGCGGGCATGTTGAAGGAGAAGGTGGCGCCCAGCGCGATGCCGAACACGAACAGCACCTGTAGCGAGATCGCGTCGAAGCTGATCAGCAGCGCGATCCCCAGCGCCTGCAGGAACACCGCCGCCTGCGTGATCAGCAGCACCAGGCGCTTGTCCACGCGGTCCGCGATCGCGCCCCCCGGCAGCGCGAGGAAGAGCTGGGGGATGCCCCACGCCGCGGCCAGCCCGCCGACCGCGGAGAAGTTGCCCGCCAGTTCGTAGGCGAGCAGTCCACGCGCGATCATCTGCATCTGCATGCCGACCATCGCGGTCGCCATCGAGACCCAGAGCAGGCGGTACTTGGGGTACTGGAAGGCGCTGAACGTGCGCCGCAGCGGCGGACGAGCACCCGCGGCGGCCATCGCTCGCGGCGGCGAGCCCGGCTCGCCGGTCCCGTCCCCGTTCGGCCCGGCAGGGCCCTGCGGGGCGGGCGACTCCTCGCGATCCGCGGGTGCGGGTCGCGTCGTGCCCTGGGCCATGCGCGCTCCAATCGACCCGGCGCGCCTGCGTCGGCGAGGCGACCGCCCGGGTCCCTCGTCCGTTTCGTTGCCCGCTTCGTCGCGCCGGAGGAATGTGGCTCGGAACTGCCCCTCAGCCGACCTCAGCGTAGGTTCGCCCGATCCCCCCGTCAACGTAAGGTTGGCGCCTCCGGCAGGCGCGGCGGTACGATCGCCGCGCCGATGCGAGACCACGAACGGAGCCGCCCCCAATGGCCGCACTGCCCGAGTCCGCCCGTACCCTGCTCGCCGACCGCGCCTACGGCCACCTCGTGACGACAAACCCCAGCGGCACGCCCCAGGCCTCGATGCTCTGGGTGGACGTCGAGGGCGACGAGGTGCTCGTGAACACCTCGGAGGGTCGCGCCAAGACGCGCAACATGCGCCGCGATCCGCGCGTCCTGCTCTCCGTGCAGGACGCGGCCGAGCCGCAGAGCTACCTGCTGATCCACGGCCGCGTCACGGAGATCACCGCCGAGGGCGCCGACGAGCACATCGACATGCTCGCGGGGCGCTTCCTCGGCCTCGACAGCTACCCCTTCCGCCAGCCCGGCGAGCAGCGGCTGATTGTCCGCATCGCCGCCGATCGGCTCGGCGGCCTCGGGCCATGGGCGTCCATGCCCGGCGCGTAACGGAGGCGCGATGAGCAACGAGACACCCGACGCCGGCGACATCCGCCTCGACGAGCAACTCTCGACCGAGTGCGCGAACTGGGTGGCCGAGCAGCTCTCCGAGGAGTTCGGCGGCTTCATCGCCGCCGAGGTGATCGACGCCGTGCTGGAGTTCGAGGCCGACATCCGCATCGCCGAGAACGACCCCGGGATGGACCACGCCTCGATGGCCGAGCGCCTGCTCGAGCGGCTCGCCGAGGAAGGCGCACCGACCGATCAGCGCTGGGGCGTGACCCCGCACCTGCTGATGGAGATCCTGTTCTGGGAGGACGAGTTCCGCGGGCTGGCCGGCCGGCCGCGCCGCGTCCGCCCGCACGCCGGGGGCTCGCGCTAGCCGCTCGTGGCGACCTCGTCGCGGAGGCGCTTGAGCCGTCGCACGTTCTCCAGGTCCGGGCCGTCGCCCTCGAAGCCCGGCACCTCGAGCAGCAGCGCCCGTCCGGCGAACGCGGGCTCGCCGAGGATCGTGCGGAAGCCCTCGTAGCCGATGTGGCCCTCGCCGATGTTCTCGTGGCGATCGCGCCCGCTGCCCAGCTCCTGCTTCGAGTCGTTCGCGTGGATTACCGCCAGCAGGTCGATGCCGATCTCGCGCTGGAACTCCTCGAGCGTGTCGGCCATTCCCTCGGGCGTCGTGATGTCGTAGCCGGCGGCGAAGGTGTGGCAGGTGTCGAGGCAGACGCGCAGCCGCGGCGAGTCGGCCGCGTCGAGAATCGCGCCGAGCTCGCCGAACGTGCCGCCGATCGGGCCCTGCTGGCCGGCCGCGTTCTCGAGTGCGAGGAACGGGCCCTCCGGCGCCTCGTCGAAGATCCGCTCGATGGCGGAGACCACCTCCGGCAGCACCGCCTCGAAGCCCCGTCCGAGGTGCGAGCCGCTGTGCAGCACCACGCCCTCCGCCCCGGCGCGCGCGGCGACGCTGAGCGCGTTGACCACCGAGGCGATCGACTTCTCGTAGTGCTCCTCGTTGCGCGGGGCGAGGCTGACCAGGTAGCTGCCGTGCAGCCATGCCTGGCCGATGCCGGACTCCGCGCGCAACTCGCGGAAGCGCTCGAAGGCCTCGGGCTTGTGGTTCGTGGGACGCCAGGCGCGCGGCGAGGCGCCGAAGAACTGCACCGCCTCCGCCTCGATCGCGACGGCCCGTTCAATCGTGCGCCAGAGGCCGCCGGAGGCCGAGCAGTGCGCGCCGATCGCGATCGGGGGCGGAGCGCCGTCCGTGACAGCCATCAGCCGCTCACCCGCACGAGGCGGCGGCCCCAACCGCCGAGGCGCGCCGTCCACGCCTCGAGCCTCACGCGCCACGGGCGTGCGATGACGACCCCGGCGACCGCGTCGGCGAGTTGCGCGAGGTCGGGCGCCGCGTCGCCGTGCTCGATCGTCGCGGATCCGCTCGCGAGGTCGACCCTTGCGCGCTCGACACCGGGAACACTTCGCAGGGCGCGCTCCGTGCGGTTCGCGCAGACACCGCAGACCAGGCCGGCGATCGCCAGCTTGCTGCGCCGCTCGTCCCCGGAGGAGACGCGCAGCCGTGGCGCGGTGAGCAGGCGGCGAGGATGAATCCGGAAGCGGCGCAGCATGGAGTCATGGTACCAGCGGCGCGGATCCGCTCCAGCGCGGCTCCCGAGGCGCCATCGAGCCGCTCGAAACGCGCGTTGGGCGATCGAATACCTGTCGAGGCGTCGCCCTGTGCCGCCGGGCGTGGTAGATTCGCGACAGGTTCGGCGAGCGGCGCCCCGACGGGAGGCAGCGTTGGCGTATTCCATCATCGAGACGTGCATCGGCTGCACGGCCTGTGTCAAGAAGTGCCCGGTCAACGCGATCACCGGCGTGCGCGACGAGCTGCACGTGATCGACCCCGATCTGTGCATCGACTGCGGCGCCTGCGGCGCGGTCTGCCCGCCCGAGTCGATCCTCGATGAACTCGGCGACCAGTGCCGCACGTTCCCGCGCCGCGAGCTGCCGCTGGCGAAGGTAATCGACGACAACTGCATCGGCTCCGGCTGCGAGCTGTGCATCCACATTTGCCCGTTCGACGCGCTCTCCCTGACGGATGCGCCGAACAGCCACGACTTCTATGGCGTGGCCGTCGTCGACGACAAGAAGTGCGTCGGCTGCCGCCTCTGCGAGCAGGCCTGCGGCTGGGGCTCGATCTACATCGATCCGCCGCGCGAGATGCTCAAGCGGGACGTCTACCCGGTCGAGGTGCTGACGCCCAAGAAGGGCCGCGGCATCGCCCGGGCGCAGGAGCGCAAGGCCGCGACCGCCGGCTAGCGCCAGAACGCAGCGGGCGTTGAGGCGGCCCGACGCGTGAGCGAGACTCCCGAACCGACGATCCTGCAGGTGCAACTGCTGCGCCCCGGCGCACGGCTGCCGCAGCGGCAGAGCGCGCTCGCCAGCGGGTTCGACCTGCACGCCTGCCTCGAGGGCGGCTCGATCGAGCTCGGCGCGGCGCCCGTGCTCGTGCCGACGGGCATCGCCGTGGCCGCGCCCGAGGGCCTCGACGTGCAGATCCGGCCGCGCTCCGGTCTCGCCTCGCGGGGCGCGCTGGCCGTGCTCGGCACCCTGGACGCCGACTACCGCGGCGAGCTGTTCGTGACGATGTACTGCCTGCCCGGCGCCGGCGAGGGAGGTCGCTACGTGATCGAGGACGGCGAGCGCATCGCGCAGCTCGTCGTCGGCCGGCTCGCGCCGGCGGCCTTCGAGCTGGTCGAGGACCTCGACGCGACCGAGCGCGGCGCGGGAGGCCACGGCAGCACGGGGCGCTGAGACACTCGATCGTTCGATCGCCGGACAAGGCAGAGGGCGGGCCCGGAGGCCCGCCCTCTCACCAGCATCTGCCGTGCGGCGGGGGTGATTGGTTTCGCGGCAGATGTTGGCTGCTAAGGAAGGTGCTGCGTCAGGCGGGAACCCTTCCCGCCCGGCGCTCGTCCCGTTGAGGAGTGGCGTGCACTCCTCCCCCGAACCTGCGAGCACTAGGCATCGCTCATCTCCATCTCCTCCTCGGCGAAGAGGTAGTGGTAGACCAGCGCGGCAACGACCGCACCGATGATCGGGCCAATCCAGTAGACGAGGTGGTCTGCCCACTCGCCGCCCACGAGGGCGGGCCCGAAGGTGCGCGCGGGGTTCATCGCGGCGCCGGTCAGCGTGCCGATCGCGAGGATGTCCATGGTGAGAACCAGCCCGATGCCGAAGCCGCCCAGCTTCGGGCCGCGCGGGTCGAGCGCGGTGCCGAACACGGCCAGCATCAGGAAGAAGGTTGCGATCGCCTCGAGGATGACGCCCTGGGCGAAGTCGATACCGCGGCCGAGTAGCGGCGTGCCGAGGGCCGCGGCGTCACGCAGTGCCTCGGGGAAGAGCAGCACCAGCGCCAGCGCGGCCGCGACGGCCCCGAGCAACTGCGCGATGATGTACGCGACAGTCGTGAGCGTATCGAGGCGGCGGGTGGCCCACAGGCCGATCGTCAGCGCAGGATTGAAGAGGCCGCCGGAGATGTGGCCGAGCGAGGAGACGAGCAGCGCGATGGCGAGACCGTGCGCGACGGCGATGACAATGAGGTCCCCACCCGATTGGATGATGGCGCCCGCGCCGATGAAGATCAGGGCAAAGGCGCCAATGAACTCGGCCGCGAGTTTGCGTCCGTGCTCCCTGGTGTCGATCTCCCCCATTGGAGTCTCCCCACCCTCACGCCCGCAGCCGGCAGCACGTAAGGGGCTGCCGATTTGGGGGCGTAACGGGCATTCAAGCAGGAATCGGCTAAAAAGTCAACACGGGTGTTCAATTTGATTTTCCGAGTCATCAACAGGTGGAAGCGACGCCGCCGGGCCCGCCGATCTGGCGGACGCGCGGCCGCGCTGGCGGCCGTCCTCGCGACGCTCGCCCTGCTCACCGCAGGCTGCGGAGACGGTGGCGACGTGCGGGTGATCGCGCTCACACCGACGCCCGCCCCGGACGAGACGCCGGTGCGCGACGACAGCGGGCCGTCGATCATCGTCACCGCAACGCCCACCCCCACCGTCCTCGAGGGCACGGCGACGCCGACGCCGACCCAGACGGCCACGCGAGACGAGCCCGCCGAGCCGCCGCCGAAGCCCGACGAGCCGCTCGCAAGCGCGCTACTGCTCCGTGACTACCTCCTGACCGGGGAGACGAACCTGCCCGGCTGTCTGCCGGACCTCGTCTCCACATGGGAACTCGCCCCCACCAGCGGCGAGCGCTGCCTCTTCGCCGACTTCGACGGCGACGGGGCGAGCGAGTTCGTCTTCGCCCTCACGCTCACCGACGGCGGCGGTGACGTCTGGTTCTACGAGAGCAGCGAGGAGGACTTCCGGCTGTTCTCCTCGGCGCGCGTGCTGGTCAACGCGACCCTCGAGGGCGTGACCATCGAGTCCATCGCGGACCTGACCGGCGATCGCTTCCCGGACCTGGTGATCTCGACCCTGCGCTGCGACGACGCCGCCTGCGACAGGCGGCTGCTGATCGTCAGCACCCACCGCGGCAACCTCGAAGACCTGATGCCCGCCGGCGTGGAGATCAGCGCCAGCGCCGGCGTGCGCGTCGAGACCACGAGCGGAGCCCCGGCCGCGCGGCTGATCATCGAGGACGAAACCGTGGCTGACTCCTCCGCGGGACCCGTCCGCACCTCGAATCTCGCGCTGACCTGGACCGAGGCCGGGTTCATCACCGAGGGCACGACGGACGCGCCCCGCTACCTGTTCCACGCGATCGTGGACGCCGACGCGGCGTTCCGGAGCGGTGACTACGCGAGGGCGCGGACGCTCTACCAGTCGGCGGCAACGGACACGTCCCTCGTCGACTGGCGCGTCGAGCAGGGGCGCGCCTCGGGCCGGGCGGAGCTATCCGCCTACGCGCTGTTCCGTGCGGCCCTCGCGGCGCAGCGTCTGCGGGACGACGCGGGCACGGGCGCGCTGCTCGATCAGGCGGCGGACAACCTCGGCCGGACGCTGCACGGGCAGGTCGCAGCGATCTATCGCGAGGGCCTGCGGACGGATACCGCACCGGGTCTGATCTGCTCGGCGATCGAGCAGTTCCTGCGCGCCCAGGAGTCGCGCTTCAACGCGATCTGGAACTACGGGCCACACAACCCCGAGCACAGGATCAGCGAGCTCTGCTCCTAGGCCGGCCTCGCTATGGCGGTCCGGCCGCCGCCCTCGTGCCTGCCTCCGGCGGCGTGGGGTAGCGCGCCGCGGACAGCGCGACGGCAGCCGCGAGGAAGAACGCGATGATCAGCGCGAACGGGCCCTCGTAGCCACCGGCGCGGTCGAACCAGATCCCGAGGACGAGCGGCCCGGCGGCGTTGAAGCCAAGCGCGACCGGCTGGAACGAGCCGCGGATCAGGCCGAGTTGTAGCCGCCCGAAGTACTCGGCGTACACCACCTGCAGCTGCGTCACCATCACGCCGAAAAAGAACCCGTACCAGAGGGCATAGAGGATCGCCATGCCGAAGCCGTGGACCGCGAGCAGCAGCAGCACGCCGCTGCTCTGGAACACGAGCGCACCGGCCATCGTCCAGCGCGAGCGCACTCGCGAGGCAATGACGCCGCCGAGCAGTCCTCCACCGGCGCCGGCGATCGACATCACGGTCAGGATCAGCGCCGCCTGAGTCGTCGAGAGCCCTCGATCGACGAGGTGCGGGATCTGGTGGAAGTTGATCGCGCCGTTCCCGAAGATCGCGAGGGCGAAGGCGGCGCCGACCAGCCAGTAGGCGCGGGTGCGGACCGCGGCGCCCAGCGTCCAGGAGGGATCGAGCAGCGCGGCCGCCCGGCGCTCCTCGGGCGTGGCCGGAGGATCGCCGTCGGGGCGCAGGCCCATGTCCTCGGGGCGGCGACGCATCAGCAGCAGCGCCGGGACGATCCCGAAGACCAGGAAGAAGGCGCCCAGCACACGGAAGCCGTCCGGCCAGCCCCGCGCCGCGATCACGAGCGCGACGACCAGCGGGACCACCGCGTTCCCGACGCGCATGCCGAGGGTGCCGATCGCGATCGCGAGTGGTCGCCGGCGGATGAACCAGTTGGAGACCGCGACGACGGCCGCGGCCATCATCGCGGAGATCGCCAGCGCGCGGCCCGCCGCGAAGAGCAGGTAGAACTGCCACAGCTCGCTCAGCTCGGCGAGTAGCAGGCACCCCACGGCCAGCGCCATCGCCGGGCCGGCGATCATCCAGCGCGCGCCGTAGCGATCGATGACCACGCCGAAGAACGGGGACAGCACGCCGCCGGCGAGGCTGCCGATGGTCAGTGCCCCGGCGACCTCCGCGCGGCTCCAGCCGAACTCCTCGTGCAGCGCCGGCTGGAAGATGCCGAGCACCGAATTGAGGTACCCGACGTGCGCGAACGTCGCAAGGAAGGCGACGCCGACGATCGTCCAGCCGTAGAACCAGCGCCCGGAACGCAGCAACGGGAGACCTCCGGCCTGGGCCGGGCGGGCGTCAGCCGGCCGCGAGCGACGAGGACCGGCCGACATCGGCGCCCTTCTCCGGGCAGCTGCCGCGCCGCTGGACGCGCCATCGTTGACCGCGTCCGCCGCGCGCGCGTACCGTTCTGAGACCTTAGCGCAGCCCGCCGCCAAGGGCTGCGGGGAGCGCCGTACGGCTCGGCCGCGACGGGAGACCGGCAATGCTCGGATGGCTGCGGTCCGTCGTGCTGACCGTGATCTTCGCGCTGCTTGGCGCCGCGGCCGGGCGCGCCTTCGCAGAGCAGCGCCGCCGCTCCGAGGAAGGCGAGCCGGACCTGATGGACGAGGGCCCCGAGGCCGTCCTCGAGGTCGCGTTTGCCCAGCCGACGGCGCAGGAGCTCGTTCCCGGCCTGGTGGCGGCGACGCGAGTGGGGCACCGCCCCTGGTCCTTCCTCGGCATCCCGCCCTGGGCGGCGGCCTTCGCCGTCAACTTCCTGGTCACGGCGCTGGGCGGCAGCCTCAGCGAGGCCCTCGAGCGCGCCGGCTTCGCGACCTCGCAAGAACCTGAGCCTGTAACGGTGATCGAGGACTACCCGGCGGACGCCGAGGCGGGACGCGGGAGCGCGCCGCGGCCGCCCGATCCCCCGCCGGACGAGGGCTTCACGCCGTTCGAGGAGTGAGCCGCTCCCTCGGAACCGCCTGACCGACTCGGGGGCGTCGCATGGCCGAGCGCGAGTTCACGCTGGAGGAAGCGCGCGAGGCGCTGGCCGCCGCGAGAGCGCCGTTCGAGGCGCTGCGCGAGGTGCAGCGCGACATCGACTCGCTCTCACACGAACTCACCCGGATCCGTGAGCGGAGCCGCGGCAACGGCCGCGCGCACGGCGCGCACGAGCGCGAGCTGGCGGGGCGCCTCGGGGTCCTCGGCGAGCGCGCCCGGCGATTGATCGCCGAGGTCACGGCGACGGGCGCGGAGTTGAAGGGCCTCGAGCAGGGCCTGCTCGACTTCCCGACGACGATCGAGGGCCGGCCCGCCTACTGGTGCTGGCAGGCCGGCGAGGCGGACATCGCCTGGTGGCACCCGCGCGAAAGCGGCTTCGCCGGCCGCCGCCCGATCGACCCCACCGCGCCGTAGCGCCGGGGGTGACCAGCGCCCCGCGCTTGCCCGCCCCCACCCCGTCTCGGTACTCTCGGCGTGGGGGACCGGCCCGGAGGGCACCTATGGAACTCGCGCTCATTCTGGGCGCCGCCTACCTCCTCGGCTCCGTGCCGAGTGCCTACCTCGTCGTTCGCCGCCTGACCGGCGAGGACATCCGCCGCATCGGCAGCGGCAACCCCGGCACGATGAACGTGCGCGACCACGTCGGCTTCAAGACCTCGGTGCTCGTCGGCGCCCTGGACATCGGCAAGGGCGCCGCCGCCGTCGCCCTCGCCTACGCCGTCGGTCTCGGCGAGGTCGAGGCCGTACTCGCCGCCCTCGTCGCCGTTGGCGGCCACCTCTGGCCGATCTTCCTGCGACTCCACGGTGGCAACGGCACCGGGCCTACGGTCGGCGCGATTCTCGTGCTGCTGCCCGCTCCGGGCCTGATCGCCAGCGCGGTGGCCTTCATCGTCTGGCGGATCGGCGGATCGCGACGGCTCGGCGGGCTCACCGGCCTGCTCTCCGTCATCCCGATCGCCTACATCCTGGAAGCGCCGCAGACGCCGATGGTCGGCGTCGCCGCCCTCGTCTCCCTGCTCTTCGTCAAGCTCTGGCGCGTCGAGGGAGTCGCGATCGCATGACCTCCCCGCTGAGCGACCACTTCTCCGACCTGCTCGAGCGTTTCCGCGTCACCGTCGCGGGGAGGCCTGAGGAGATCCCGCTGGCGCGCGCCGCCTTGCTCATCGCCCAGGCCGAGGCGCCCGGCCTCGACGTCGATCGCTACGAGGCCCAGCTCGACGAGTGGGGCCGCGAGCTGGCGGCGCGCGTGCTCCCCGCCGGCGGCCCCGAGGAGCGCCTCGACGCCGCCAACGACCTGCTCTTCAACGAACTCGGCTTCCGCGGCAACGAGGACCACTACGCCGACCCGCGCAACCTGCTGCTGCACGAGGTGATCGAGCGGCGCACCGGCATCCCCATCTCGCTCGCCATCCTCGCCGTCGACGTCTGCCAGCGCGCCGGGCTGGAGTTACGCGCGGTCGGGCTGCCGGGCCACGTGGTGACCCGCCTGGACGTCGAGGACGGCGAGCCGCTGTTCAGCGACGTCTTCCGCGGCGGCGCGCGGCGCTCGGTGGAGCAGTTGCAACAGATCGTGCGCTCCATCTACGGCGCCCGCACGCCCTTCCGCGACTACTTCCTGGATCCGCTCACGCCTCGGCAGGTGCTGCAGCGGCTGCTGCACAACCTCAAGGGCAGGGCGCTCCAGCGCGGCGACGAGGCACAGGCGGAGCGCGCGATCGAGCTGCTGCTCACGCTCGCGCCCTGGGACCTCGACGAGCTGCGCGACCGCGGCCGCCTGCAGGAGCGCGCCGGCAACTACGCCGCCGCGCTGCCGGACCTCGAGGCCTACGTGCGCTTCCGGCCGGAAGCGCCGGACGCCGCGACAATCACCGAGGCCGTACGCTCGCTGCGGCGTCATCTCGCAGCCGAGACGGCCTGAGCGGGCGCGCGGGACGGATCGAGACGGCAATGGCGCAATCCTCGCACCCTTCGCGCGCGCTCAAGCGCGAACTGCTCTCGGAAACGACCGCCCCGGCGAGCGAGTTCGTCATCGTCAGCGAGCGCTTCGAGTACGCCACGCAGCACTCCAGCGAGTTCATCGATGTGACCACGGACGTGCGGGCGGTCATCGAGCGCTCCGGCGTCGCCTTTGGGCAGGTGCTGATCGCTTCGGCGCACACGACGGCGGCGGTGACGGTGCAGGAGCACGAGCCGCTGCTGCTGCGCGACATGGCGCGTGTCCTCGACCGCATCGTCCCCGCCGACGACTACTACGAGCACAACGACTTCACGATCCGCACCGACGTACCCGAGGGCGAGCCGGAGAACGGCCACTCGCACTGCCAGCACCTGCTGATCGGCGCGAGTGAAACGCTGCCGGTGCAGAACGGCGAGCTGCGGCTCGGCGTCTGGCAGAGCGTCTTCCTCGTCGAGCTCGACTTCCCGCCCGGCCGCTTCGAGGGCGAGCAACTGCGCAGCGTCACCGTGCAGGTGATGGGGCTGCGCGGCGAGAGCGTGAGCGAGTAACGCGGCCCCGTTCCCCCACGCTCGCACACCGCTACGATGGCGCCGTGAGCACGAGGCCCGCAGCCGACGACTTCGCCCTCGCCGAGGGCGCGACACCCCTCGCGGCGGTGATCGAGGCGGAGATCGCCGCCAGTGGGCGGATCACCTTCGCGCGCTTCATGGGGCTCGCCCTCGGCCACCCGGAGCACGGCTACTACGCCCGCCCCGGCCTCGCCTGGGGCCGCGACGGCGACTACGAGACCTCGCCCGAGGTGCACCCGATCTTCGGCTACCTCTGGGCGCGCCAGATCGCCGAGTGCTGGGAACGCCTCGGGGCACCCGCCGCCTTCGAGCTCGTCGAGCCGGGCGCGGGCTCCGGCGCCTTCGCCTCGGCAATGCTCGACTGGCTGCGGGCGCGCGCGCCTGACTGCCATGCCGCCGCGCGCGTCACCCTGCTCGACGGCCACCCGGCGCGAGGCGAGGAGCAACAGGCCGCCCTTGCCGCACGCGGCCACGAGGCGCGCACCGCCCTGCTCGCCGACTGGCTCACCGAGCCCGAACCCCTCGACGGCGTCGCGATCAGCAACGAGCTGTTCGACGCCTTCCCCGTCCACCTCGTCGAGCGTCGCGGCGACGAGCTGCGCGAGTGGCACGTGACGAGCGAGGGCGGCTCGCTGCGCCTCGAGCTTGGCGAGGCGAGCGACCCCGCACTCGCCGCGCACTTCGCGCGCCTCGGCATCGAGCCCGGCGACGGCTGCCGCGCCGAGGTCTCGCCCGCCGCGATCGGGGCGATGCGCGCACTCGCCTC
Source organism: Dehalococcoidia bacterium (assembly GCA_965207415.1). GTDB lineage: Bacteria > Chloroflexota > Dehalococcoidia > UBA2979 > UBA2979 > VXMT01. Next base: position 116,596 of record CBDBMD010000003.1, on the reverse strand, counting down.
GCGCTTCCGGCGCGGCTACCTGCTGACGATCGACTACGGCTACGAGGCGGAGCGGCTGTACGCGCCGTGGCGGCGCATGGGCACACTGATGGCGTTCCGCCGCCATAGCCCGCAGCCGGACCCGCTCGCCCGGCCCGGCCTCACCGACCTCACCGCCCACGTCGACCTCACCTCGCTGGCCGCGGCCGCCGCCGACGCCGGCTTCGAGTCCGCCCCCTCCGTCTCCCAGTCCGAGGCCTTGATCGCCCTCGGCATCGGCGAGCAGCTCGAGGCCGCCCGCGAGCGCGCCTCAGGCGACCTCGCCGCCTACACCACGGCCCGCCGCGCCGCCGACACCCTCCTCGACCCCGCCGGCCTGGGTCGCGTGCGAGTGCTCGCGCAGGCGAAGAGGGTGTCGCTGGGGGGGTTGCGGTGTTTGCAGGGGGTGGGTTGACGTTCCAGAACACACGTACTATGAATAGACTCGCCTCTGCTCCCCGGAGAGACGATGGGTTAGACCAGATAAGCGCGTAAGCAGTATAGTTGTCAACAGTCGACCCACGGGAGGAGCACGCGTGGTACAGACGACAGCGACTCGGTCGGTGAAGGACGTTCAGGCCGAGTTCCGAACGAACGGGACCCCCGACCCCCATCCGCCTGAGCCACTCCCCACCAAGCACGAAGTCCGCTTGGCCGACGCCCGGCACCTCGATTGGATCGAGGACTCCTCAGTTCACCTGGTGTGCACCAGCCCGCCGTACGGGATGCTCAAGGAGTACCCCGCCGGCGACGGCCAACTCGGGAACATCCCCGACTACGATGCGTTCCTTGAGGAACTCGACAAGGTCTGGGCCGAGTGCCTCCGCGTCCTAGTGCCGGGTGGCCGAGTCGCATGTGTCGTGGGCGACATCTGCCTGTCCCGCCGGAGCGCCGGACGCCATCACGTGCTTCCACTCTCAGCCGACATCCAAGTGCGCGCACGGCAGATCGGCTTCGACTGCCTCACGCCGATCCTGTGGCTCAAGGTCGCCAACATCGCCCTCGAGGCCTCGAACTCGAGCCGCTACCTCGGAAAGCCGAACCTGCCGAATGGCATTGTGAAGAACGACATCGAGCACATCCTGTTCCTGCGCAAGCCCGGCGGTTACCGGAGCCCGACCGAAGATCAGGAGCGCCGATCGTTCATCCCCTCGGACGAGTACGCGAGGCTGTTCACCCCGATCTGGTCGGATGTCTCGGGGCAGCTGCGAAGCGCCCACCCGGCGCCCTACCCGCCAGCGATCCCACAGCGCCTCATCAAGATGTTCAGCTTCGCCAGCGACACGGTGCTCGACCCCTTCGCAGGCACCGGCACGACGGCGCTGGCCGCCATGCAGTTGGGCCGCAATTCGATCTCGGTGGATATCGAGGAGAGTTACGTAGAGTTGATGATGAGCCGCCTCATCGCCAGCGAGCTGCCAGGCGTGATGACTTGTAGCACCGGTCCGTAGGGGCGCGGCGACTTACTGATGAGCCCAGCAAAGAAACCTACCGGCCTGAAGTTAGTAGATGCTATAGATGCTGCTCGTGTGCCAACATTGCAGGAGTACGCTGCGGCCGCCAGCGAGTACATCAAGTCAGCTTACGATCTCGACGACGGACCTAAGAAGGCGGCACAAATCCGGCTCTCGAAAGCGCTCGGCCGAGTCGCCCTAGACGGGATCCAGGATCTAGTCCCATCGATCAAAGGACGTGCCGGGGAGCATCGTGTGGCCGGCGGACTACGATCAGTGAACCTCGATGTCGTCGAGCAACACGAACTGGACGGTCTGAGGCTCGCGGTCGAGATAAAACCAGTCCACTTGGCAGTTGGGCGGGCGATCTGGAATCGCTTCGGGGACATCCGGACCGTGGCAGTGAATCTGCACCTCAAGTTTCCGTTTGCGGTCGTCGGCGGCCTGATGACTCTCCCTACGTATGAAGCAACAGACAAAGGCGAGAAGAAGCCAACCGACCACCTCATTAGCCGGGCAATTGCGCGCTTCGTGCGCGCCGGTGACCGCCGCACAGAGGGCGCTGCGCCACACCTCTTGGAAGCCGTTGGGTTGGTGGTGTTCGATCCCGACTCGGGTGAGATCATCGACAACCTCCCGCCACGGGCGAGCAAGCTCCGATACGACGATTTTCTAACGGAACTCGCAGCGGCATACGATTCGCGCTTCGAGGATTGAGTCCCCTCACTCCCCGAACCCGTGCGACAATACGGCCATGCCAGCAACGACGACCGGCTACAGCGAGGCGCTGATCGAGCACTTTGAGCGGCCGCGCAACGCGGGGGCGATGGAGGACGCGGACGCCGAGGCGTACGTGGTCAACCCCGTCTGCGGGGACTCGATGCGGATCTTCCTGCGGATCGAGGATGAGCGCGTGGCCGCCGCTTCGTTCCTGACCTCGGGCTGCCCGGCCGCGATCGGCACCTCCTCGGCGGCGACCGAGCTGCTGATCGGGCGCAGCCTCGACGAGGCCGCCGCGCTGTCGCGCGAGGACTACGCGGAGGCCGTCGGCGGCCTCCCGAAGTCCAAGCTGCACTGCTCCGTCCTCGCCGCCGCCGCCGTGCGCGAGGCGATCGAGGGCTGGCGCAACGACCCCGCCACCAGCGAGGCGGCCGAGCACGCGGGAGCCGCCTCATGAGCGTCGCCGCGCTCCTGCTCGCCGCCGGAGCCTCGACCCGCATGGGCTCGCCCAAGCCGCTGCTGCCCTGGGGCGCCGGCTCGCTGCTCGCCTGGGAGCTCGACGAGCTGACCCGCACGCAGATCGAGGGCGTCGTGGTCGTCACCGGCGCGTACGCCGACGACGTGCGGCGCGCGCTGCCCGAGGGCCAGCGACAGCACTGCGTCTTCAACGCGCGCTGGGCGCAGGGCCGCTCGACCTCGCTGGCCGCCGGCGCGACGGCGCTGCTCTCGCCGAGTCGCAGACGGCCCGACGCCGTCGTGATTCAGAACGTCGACCAGCCGACGCGCGCCGACATCATCGACCGCCTCGTCGACGAGCTGCGCTCGACGGGCGCGGAGGCGGTCCAGCCCTCGTACCTCGGCTCGCGCGGCCACCCGGTCGTCGTCTCCGGCGAACTGCTCGAGGAGCTGGCGGCGGCGACAGAGGAGGAGCTGGGCCTGCGCTCGGTGCTGCGCCGCCACCCGCCCGTCGAGATTGCGATGGACGACGAGCCGATCGTGCGCATCGACCTCGACACGCCCGACACGCTCGCCGAGGGCCGCCGGCTCTGCGGCGTCCCCGACCCCACCCCCGCCGGCCGGTAGCGGCGGGACACCGAGCCGCGACGGTTCGGCACACGTGACTCGCGATCGGCTACGCCTCGACTGCCTGGGATCCGGGTTCGCGTTCTCGCACGGGAGCTACTGGAGCGGGTTCCTGCTCGACGGGCGGGTGTTGCTCGACTGTCCTCCGCAGGCGCTCGCGCACCTCTTCCGGCTCGGTGTGCCGGCGCAGGCGGTCGACCTCGTGCTGCTCTCGCACGAGCACTCCGACCACATCGGCGGCATGGACCTCTTCCTGCTGGAGGCAACGGTGGGCCGCGCGGCCCGCGAGGGCGCACCGCGCGAGCCGCTCGGCGTCGCCGGGCCGCCCGGCATGTACGACCGGCTGCGCGAGGTGATCGGGCCCTCGGACCGGCTGCCGGAGCGTGACGACCCGCGCATGCGCTGGTTCGAGCAGGCGGGCGGCTCGGCCTTCGAGTGGGCCGGGCTGCGCGTCGAGTGCGTCGCGATGGAGCACGGGCACGGCATCGAGGCGCTCGGCTTCCGCATCTCGCACCCGGACGGCGTCGTCGCCTACACCGGCGACACGGCGTACGTCGACGCCGTGCTCAGCCTCGCCGAGGGCGCGGACCTGCTGATCACCGAGTGCGGCGGCGATCGCGAGTACGGCCACACGAGCTGGGAGGACGTGCGCGAGCTGCGCGACGCCCTCGAGCCCTCGACGCGCCTGCTGGTGACGCACTACGACCCGCTCGCCGTGCCGGGCTGGGCGCGCGCCCTCGAGGGCGTCGAACTCGCCGAGGACTTCGCGACCTACGAGATCTGAGCTACGGGACCTGCTACCCGATGCTGGGCGGCAGCGTCTCCCAGTCCGGCGCGAGCGTCGGGATGCCCAGCTCGGGGGTCGGCTCCCAGGTACGCCAGCGGTCGTCGATGGCGGGGTGGTCGCCGCGCTGGATCCAGGCGATCGCGCGCTCGGCCTCGGCGCGGGTCGCCTCGGCCTCCGCGCGGGTCATGCTGCCGTAGGTGACGGCCTCCTCGAGCTCGTCCTCGTCCTTCCACTCGGGCTCGCCGAGGCCGGGCGGGAAGACGATATCGAGGTGCTGGTCGGAGGTATCGAGGCCGATCGCGGTGCGGCGGAAGGGCGCCTCCAGGTTCACGTACCAGCGCCGCACGTCGCCCTCGCCGAGGAAGACGAGCACGGAGTGCGCGGCGCCCTCGATGAAGACGCGCACCATCCCGCGGCCGTACCAGACGTCGTCGCGCAGCCCCCACTCGCCGTGGGGCAGCCGAATGTCGTTGCCCTCGAGGTCGGTCGGGCGCTTCCAGACAGACCCCGGCGGCGTGCAGGCGGCGATCACGTCGCCGCGGTCCTCGATGACGACGAAGGGCCACGAGGTGAATACGCGGCCGTACCAGATGCTGCGGCCGGTGATGAAGTCGCCGGGCTGCCAGCGGGGTGTGGTCATGCGCTCGCCTGCTCACCGGTGAAGGGGTTGATGACGCGCAGGCCGCCGTAGTCCTGAGTGTCGCTCAGATCCTCGGAGTAGACGGCGTCGCAGCCCATGGCGCGCGCCGCCGCGAGTATCGCGCCGTCCCAGTACGACAAGCCGTAGCGCCGGCTGATCGACACGCCAGAGAGGAAGACCTCAACCGTCACCGGCTGGACCGGGAAGCCGTCAATCGACCGGATGAAGCGCAACGCCTGCTCCGGGGTCAGGGCCGCGGGCCGACCGGAGCGAGTGGCCTGGTAGTAGAACTCCTGCAGAACCTGCACTGAGACCGCAAGGTCGCCTTCCTCCAGCAGGTCGATGGCGCGTTCCTGCTTGCCGGTTTGCTCGGACTCGGTGCCAACTGCGTAGATCAGGACGTTGGTGTCAACGAAGCGCATCGCGGTCGTAGAGCGCTTCCCGTGGGAGGTTGTCGGCCATGCGCAGGCCGCCGCCGCGCGCTCTGATGTCCCGGATCACCTCGCGCATCAGTCTCCTGCGGCGTTCGTGTTCCGTCTCGTCTACGTGCCCGCCCGCCTCGGGTGCAACTGTCTGCCCGAGGGCGAGGTTTCCTAGGAATTCGCGCACGAGGGCCGAGACGGAGGTGTCGAGTTCTGCCGCGCGGATGCGGGCGAGACGATGGGTCTCCTCGTCGACCGATACGGTGATGTTTCTCATGAGCACAGTCTCACAGTTCTTGTGTTACACAGTATAGGCCGCCCTCCGAACTCGCAATCTCGCACGCCGCCCGCTACCCCCTGCCGCAGCCGTCGGCTATGCTTCGCCGCGAGCGTCGGACGCGGCACGGCGCGGCGGGACGAGGGGTTCGCGTGGCCTACGGACTGGGCATCGCCAGGGGACTGCTCGTCACCTTCAAGCACATCTTCAGGCCCCCCATCACCGTCTCCTACCCGGAGGAGGAGCGCGACGTGCCCCTGCGCGCCCGCACCAACCTGCTCTGGTTCGAGGAGCGCTGCACCGGCTGCTCCACCTGCGCCCAGGCCTGCCCCGACGGCTGCATCCTCGTCGAGACCTCGCCGCGCGCCGACGGCACGCTCAACATCGACCGCTACGAGATCGACTTCCGGATCTGCATGTACTGCGGACTCTGCACCGAGGCCTGCCCCTACCAGGCGATCCAGGCCGGCGGGCGCTACGACGACGCCGTCTACGTCTTCGAGGACATGTACCGCGACCGCGACGCGCTCAGCCGCGAGGCCAGCGAGTACCTCGACCGCAGCGACGGGGTCTACCCCAACGGCCAGCAGCAGGAGGAAAACCCGCTGCGCACGGCGCTGCCGACCGCGCGCGGTCGCTTCCCCGTCGCCGGCGAGGAGGGCCCCTTCGGCCCTCAGCACCTGCCCGGCAAGCTCGACCGCGACTAGACGCCCGCAGCACGCACGGAGGAGCCGCCGGTGGTCACGATCACGCTCAACGGCGAAGCGCTCGATGTCGAGGCCGGACGGCCCCTCGTCGAGGTGATCAAGGAGCAGGGCGTTCGCATCACGAACCTCTGCTACATCGACGGCCTCGAACCCTACGCCGGCTGCCGCACCTGCATCGTCGAGATCGAGGGTGCGCGGCCGACCGAGCTGCAGCTCTCCTGCACCGCCGTCACCGCCGACGGCATGGCGGTCAACACCGAGACGTCCGATGTGAAGCGCGCGCGCCAGCAGGTGATGTCGCTGATCATGGCGAATCATCCCGATCGCTGCCTCACCTGCCATCGCCGCGTGCACTGCCAGCCGGGCGAGATCTGCCTGCGCGACGACGTCGTCACGCATCGCTGCCTGACGTGCAGCAAGAACTACCGCTGCGAGCTGCAGACCTCGACCGAGCTGATCGACATGGGCGAGTACGAGGAGCCTTGGGTCGGCGAAGATCGTTCCTACTACGAGACGCCGCCGCCCGAGGTGGACCGCGCCAACCCGTTCCTCGAGTTCGACCCGCAGATGTGCATCATCTGCACGCGCTGCGTGCGCGCCTGCGCCGACCTGCGCCACACCGGCGCGATCAGCCTCTCCGGCAAGGGCTCGACGACGATGATCGCCTTCGGCACCGGCGGCGCCATCCACGAGTCCAACTGCGACTTCTGCGGCGCCTGCATCGACGTCTGCCCGACCGCGACGCTGATGGAGAAGCCGAACAAGTGGATGGCCCTCTCCGAGGAGTGGACCAACTCCGCCTGCAACTCCTGCGCCGTCGGCTGCACCATCTCCTACGGCCTGCGCGACGGCCGCCCGATGATCGTGCGGCCCGACCGCCTCAACCCCACCAGCCGCGACCAGATCTGCGTGCGCGGGCGCTTCCACTACGACGCCGTCGCCGACGGCGAGCGGCTGAGCCGCTCGCTCCTCCGCGAGGGCGACCTGCTGCTCCCGGCCTCGCCCGAGGACGCGCTGGCCGAGGCCGCGCGGCTGCTCTCCGGCGTCAGGGAGCACCACGGCGCGGAGGCGATCGCCGTCCTCGGCTCGCCGCTCACGACGAACGAGGAGGCGACGCTGCTCGCGAAGCTCGCGGGCGAGGTCATCGGCACGCCCCACCTCGACTTCTCGCACGGCCCGGTGCACCGCGCCGCCGCCGCCGCCTTCGAGCGCGGCCTCGGCTCGGCCGAGCTGCCGTCCAGCTACGACGAAATCGAGCAGGCCGGGACGATCATCGTCGTCGGCGGTGACATCGAGGAGTCGCACCAGGTCATCTCGCTGCGCGTCAAGGACGCGGTCGTGAAGCACGGCGCGAAGCTCGTGCTCGTCTCGCCGCGCTGGGGCGAGCTGGTCGACTTCGCCGCCGTCTGGCTGCAACCGCGGCCCGGCGCCGAGGCCGCCACGGTTCAGGCGCTCGCCGAGGCCGGCGCCGCCGCACCGGCGGGCGTGGACGCCGCCTCCCTCAAGGCCGCGCGTGCGCTCCTCCCGGAGCGGCCGGCGGACGGCGACGACGGCACGCCGGACTGCGCGATCGTCTTCGCGCCGGGCGCGCTCAGCGCCGAGGCGGCCGAGGCCCAGGCCGCAGCCTGCACGAATCTCGCTGTCGCCGCCCTCGGCGAGCGCGCGGCGCAGGGCCTCTACTACCTGCCGACCGACGCCAACGTGCTCGGCATCAGTGACATGGGCGTCGCGCCCGGCGAGGGCGGGCGCTCCTTCCCCGAGATCATCGAGGGCGCGCGCGACGGCACGATCCGCGGTCTGCTGATCCACGACGACAACCCGCTGCTCAACGCACCGGGCAGCGACGACGTCCGCGCCGCCCTCGAGAACGTCGAGGCGCTGGTGGTGATCGACTCGCTGCGCTCGACGACGGCGCAGCACGCGAACGTCGTGCTGGCGGAGCTGCCCTTCTTCGCGAAGGACGGGACCATCACCACCGGCGACCGCCGCATCACCCGGCAGCGCCCCGCCGCGCCGCCGCGCCGCGACGAGCGCGACGGCGTCGCCATCCTCGTGGCGCTCGCGAACGCGCTCGGCGGCGACTTCGCCCACGAGAGCGCGGGCGCGGTCATGGCCGAGGCGGCCGCCGGCCTCGAGGGCTACGAGCCGCACGAGGTAGTCCGCTCCGGGCGCACGCGCGCACTGTCCGCTTCGCCCGCCTCCGGCGCGAGCCCGCAGCCCGTCCCGGCGAGCGGCGACGGCGCGGAGGCGGACGGCCTGCGGCTGATCGCCGACCGCTCGCTCTACACCTCGTGGGAGGGCGCCTCGCTCCGCTCCGAGGAGGCGGACAAGCTGCACCGTGAGGAGACGCTGCTGATCAACCCTGCCGACGCCGAACCGCTCGGCGTGCGCAACGGGGACGAGCTGGTGCTGGCGAACGGCTCGCACGAGGTGCGCATCGCCGCCCAGCTCGACGACGGCGTCCCGCCCGGCGTGGTCTACGCCTCGCGCTACTTCGACGGCGGCGCGCTGATGGCGCTCTTCCCGCTGCGCGGGACTGCCGACGGCGCCGCCCGGGTGCTCGTGCAGGCGCTCCAGCCCGCCTGAGCTCGACCGCCCTCGATGCGCCCGCCGCCACGGCCCGCCCGACAGTGACCTCGCCGCCCGACCCGGCGGAACTGCCACCGGGGCAGCGCGGGCTCGTCCTGCTGACCGTCGAGGAGGACGCCGAGCGCGCGGGCGAGTACCACGAGCTGCTGCTCGCCGAGGGCATCGAGGCGGAACTGCACATCGAGCACGCCGCCAGCTTCGGCTCGCGCTCCTCCGTCTACCCCGCGGGCGCGCCGTTCGTGTACGCGCTGTTCGTCCCCGCGCGGCAGGCGGAGGCCGCCGCGGCGGCGCTGATCGAGGACGGCTGGGACGGCCGGCGCAGCGCCTTCTCGCGCGGCCGCAGCCGCCTCGATCCATCGTTCGTGCTGCGCGGCGCGCTGCTGGCGCTGCTCGCCGGCATCGCGCTCGCCGCCGTGCTGATCGTGCTGCGGCCGGAGTAGCGAGCAGGAGCCCTTTCCGTGCACCTGCGCCTTCAAACATCGTGATTGGCGGACCCAACCGAAGTCTCGAGGCACGGTGTGCTGGTCCGCACTGGCACGAGTTGTCGTCCGATGCGGCAGTGCATGCGTGCCGCACCTACGGGGTCAGTCAGGTCTGGGCGCCGACTATTGCCGCGTGCACGCTTGGGATTATCGAGGTGGAGTCGAGATTCGGTACCAGTGAGCGATACCGCGCCAAGGTCGCGGTACGGCGCGTCCTCTCTCACCCTACGTTCCTGTTGCGTCTCGGCCCCCGCGCCCAAGGCATCGCTCAGATCGACCAGGACCGCGTCACCTATCTTGCCGACGACGCTGCACTCAATCACGAACTCGATGTTTGGTCACCCGACGGAGCCGTTGAAGCGACCGCACTTGGACTCGCCAAGGCCGTCTCGCTTCACTACCCCGCCCAAGAGCACCGACCATCTCGTGCGCAGAGGGCGAACGTGGTGATCACGCACAACGCGGGCTGGATGACACCTCGGGTAGCAAGGTTGCAGGAGGTGCTCGTCAAGCTGGGATTCCTACAGGCCGAGACACAGAGGAACGGTTTCGCCGGACCAAGGACTCTAGCCGCGCTGGACCTCGCCGCCAGTCATCTTGGCCGTCCCACTCTCGCGCAAACGATGCATGCCAACGAGTTTCACGCACGTCCTGCGTGGGGGCTGACGCACCCGGACCTAGCCCCCATGGTTCGCCGAAGCACCCTGTTCGAGTCTCTTCAGCACGCTGCCTCGTCTGTGGGTGAGAGCCTTGACGAACCAAGGTTCCCGGACTATCGGGTTCGGCGCTGGTACACGGGGTGGATCAGCTCCCCTGACTACGCTAGGGCAGTCCTTCTTCAGGCAGAAGTCTGGCGGAAGAAGTCGACTACCAGCCTTGGAGGATCGTCTAGCTCGAATGCGAAGTACCGAGTCTTGTAGGGTGAGCCGATAGCCCATTCGCACTCCGTCTCGCCTTCTCTCACCAACCTGTGATCAGTGACCGCTGGAAAGTTGGGATACCCCCTTGTGTCTTCAATTGACAAGAGGGACTCGTTCGGACCATCGACGTAGCGGACACGACAAGGGTTCATCGCCACGCTGAGACCCCATGCTCCTTGCAGGTCTTTCTCTTTCAGCTCATCAGTGGTCAGTGGAACTATCTCATAGCCAGGTACGCCTTGAACGAATACGAACACGATTCGGTCGAACACTGGATCGTGGCGTCCAACCCTAACTTCCCTGAGCAATATTGGATCGGGAAGCTCGCGCGGTTTCTTGACGGCGGCGTCCGGCTCACTCGCGCTCATGCGGATTAGCCCATCGAGCTCGCCAACGACGAACTCACTCGCGGTCAGCCGCCTCCGGATGGGAGGAAGCTCCCGTGCCGCAATGCGCACACCACATACGGCCGCGATCGCGCCCACAAGGGCGGCCACTGCACCAAGAACGGCGGCACCGGCCGTCACATCAATGGGAAGTGTGTCGAACGACATTCGATACCACCTGTGGTGATCGCGTTGCTTTGGTCTCCAGCTTGCCAAGCTCGCACCGAGGGAAACAACCCGCGAATGATACTGTAGCGATCGAGTGCTACCCCGCCCCAGCCCCCGCGCCACATCCCCCTGCGAGCAGCCACGCGCCGCAGCGTACATAGCGCGTCGAGGAGGCTCGCATGGCCATCGACTTGACGGAGCGCTACTTCGCGACGGAGTTCATGCGCGGCGGGGTGGCGCGCTGGAAGCTGGACCGCAACGCCTGGCCCGTGCGCGCGATCGTGCTGCATCACGCGGCGGGCTGGTACGGCTCGCCGCTTGGCCCCGACGCCTCGCGTCGCGAAGAGGAGGAGCGCATCCACTCGCTGGCACGCGACCACCGAGCGCGCTTCGGCATCGGACCCGGTTACCACTACGCGGCCTTTCCGAGCGGGCGACTCTACGCCGTCGGCAAGGCCGGAACCCACCGCGCGCACACGAAGGGGCGAAACCCAAAGACTGGCGAACGGTGGAACGTGGACGCCATCGGCATCTGCGCCCTCGGCGACTACGAGCGCGCGGGCCGCGACGAGCCCTCGCCCGGCCTGCGGGCGGCAATCGAGGAGGCCGTCGAGGAGATCCGCGGCTTCTGGCTCACGCGCCCCGGTGCGCCGGTCTTCGGGCACGGGGCGGTACCGGCCGTGAATTCATCGGGGGAACCGCTGCCGCAGGCGACGTCCTGTCCAGGCCGGCGGCTGATCCCGCTGCTCGCGACGCTCAACCGCCCGGCGCCCCTGGGCGTGGGCGCGGAGCTGACGGCGATCCGCGCCGCCGCCGAGGCGATCGAGCGCAAGCTGGCTGCCGCGTAGGCGCGGCCGCCTCGAGGCGGCTACTCGCGCTGCATCATCGTCGAGTAGCCGCCGAATGGCACCGTGCTGGCGCGGGCGTGCTCGTCGGCGATGACGTGCACGCAGGCGGGCTTGCCACTGGCGAAGGCGCGCTCGATCGCCGGGCGAATCTCCTCCGGCTTGGTGACCAGCTCGCCGTACCCGCCCAGCGCCTCGACGACGTCGTGGTAGCGCTGAGACTGTCCGAGGCTGCGGCCCGGCGTCGTGTTCGGGCCGCCGGTCCAGCCACCGTTGTTGTTGATCACGGCCACGATCGGCAGGTCGTGCCGCACCATCGTGTCGAACTCCTGCACGTTCATCAGGAACGAGCCGTCGCCGATGAAGGCGACCACCTGGCGGCCCGGCGCCGCGGCCTTCGCGCCCATCGCGAAGGGGATGCCGGTGCCCATGCAGCCGTTCGGCCCGGCGTTCAGCCGGCCGCCCTCGGCGAACGCGGGAATCCACTGCCGCCCGAAGTTCAGCGTCTCCATGCCGTCGATGCAGATGATCGCGTCGCGCTCGACCGTGTTCACGATCTCGTTCGCGATGCGCAGCGGGTGGATCGGCGACGCGTCCGACTCGGCCATCTCAAGCGTCCGCTGACGCCTCGAGTGGTCGCTCTCGCCGAGGCGCGCGATCCAGTCCTGCGAGCCCTGCAGGCCGACCTCCTTCGCCTTGTCGGTCAGCGCGCGCAGGGCGAGCTTCGCGTCGGCGACGATGCCGAGTTCGATCGGCCGGTTGTGGCCGAGCTCCGTCGAGTCCGTGTCGATCTGGATGATCTTCACGTCCTCGGCGAAGCGAGGCGGGTGCCCGAACGAGATGATGAAGTTGAAGCGCGTGCCGACGACGACGATCGCGTCCGCCTCGCGGAAGGCCTGCCCGCGAGAAGCGAGGAAGGCCAGCTCGTGGTCCTCGGGGACCACGCCGCGCCCGAGTGGCGTCGTGTAGAAGGGGATGCGCGCCTCGTCGATGAACTCGCGCAGCTCCGCTGCGGCGTCGGACCAGAAGACGCCGCTCCCGCTGAGCACGAGCGGGCGCTCGGCCTCGGAGAGGATCTCGATCGCGCGCTCGATGGAGCCCTCGTCGGGCGCGGGGCGCGCCGGCCGCTGGCCGCCGGGCGGGAACCACACGCCGGAGTCGTCGACCCGCTCGTAGAGGGCGTCACCGGGCAGATCGAGGTAGGCCGGGCCCGGCTTCGGGCCCTGCGCCTTGCGCATCGCCATGTTGAAGTACTCGGCCATGCGGTCGGCGTGGTGGACACGCGCGGCCCAGCGGGTGACCGGCCTGGCCATCGTGAGCTGGTCGTATTCCTGGAAGGCGTCGCTGTCGAAGGCGCGTACCGCGGCCGCGCCACCGAGCGCCACCATCGGGACGCCGTCGAGGTAGGCGTTGGCGACGCCGGTGAGCAGGTTGGTGGTCGCCGGCCCGGAGGCGGCGAGGCAGATGCCCGGCGAGCGCTTGACGCGCGCGTAGCCGTGCGCGGCCATCGCGGCGCCCTGCTCGTGGCGGCAGTCAATCGTGCGGATGCCGAAGTCTCCGGCGAACCCGGCCGTTTCGATGATGGGACCGCCCATCAGGTAGAAGAGGTCCTCGACCCCCTCCTCGCGCATCTGACGCGCAAGCAGTTCCGATCCAGAGTTCTCGGCCATTCCGCACCTCCCTAGGCGAGCGCCATCATATCGGAGCGCGGGACCGCCCTGCGGATTACGTGTCCGTAGTTCGCCAGCTGACCATCCCGATCTCCCGGAGTCCCAGTGGCAGCAGGACCCCGTCGGGGCCTCCCCAGCACTGGTCGATGAGATCGCACATCCGCCGGTCCTTCTCCGAACCGGGCTGCAACCAGAGCATGCGCCGCACGAATCTCCGCGCGTGCTCGGGGTCGATCGGCTCCGCGGGCGCACCGGCCCACACTCGCCGCACCTCGTAGGAGCGCCCGAGGGCTCCGAGCAGCGACACGAACTCGTGCAACGCGGGAAGCGGCTCGAACGGTTCGCCGTGGACCGCCTCGAACAGCTCGGCGAACTGGGCGCCCCGGGGGAACCTCGCCAGCGACACCACGCAGAGGCGCCGCGCGTGCTGCTCCATCGCCTCGAGGAAGGGGAGCGGCTCGCGATTGTCGTAGAGGCAGTGGGCGGCCAGCGCGACGTCCGCCTGCTCCGTCCAGCCCTCCACCGGCCAGCGCGCGTCGTGGGCGGTCAGGTTCGTCAGCCCGTCCGCCTCCACGCCCTCGGCGAGCACCGCGCGCATCGCCGGTGAGGGCTCGATGGCGATGACCGCACTGACCCGGCGCGCGAGCGGCAGCGCGAAGCGGCCGCCCCCCGCGCCGATGTCCAGCCAGCGATCCTCGGGCTCCGCGAGGGAGTCGAGGATCGCGAACTCGGCAGCGGAGGACTCGGACGGCCGGAACGTTCCCGCGACCGGCGCGTAGAAGTCGTGCGCGGGCTCGGGCTCGCGCACACGCGCGACCTGCTCGGCGTCGGCGTCGACCAGCCGCAGCCAGGCCGCGGTGGCCTCCTCGAGCGACGGTCGCAATGCGTGCGTGGGGTCCATCTCGCCTCCTGCCGGTCGAACGAGGCGGGCGGCGCCCGCCGTGCGGACTACCCGAGGCGCACCCGATCGAGGAAGTCCGCGTCGAAGCGCAGGATCGAGCCGAGCCCGGCGTAGTCCGCGAACTCCTCGTCGCGGGCCGCGACCACGTCCGGGTCCCACCAGCCCGCCGAGGGCGCGACGAGACCCTGCGATCCCGCGGCCTCGCGCGCCTCGGCCTCCGTCAGGCCGACCTCCATCAAGGCCTCGGCCGTGTGCTCGCCGAAGGGAGGCACGGGGTTGCGCGTGGGGAAGCCCCGGCCGTCGAACTTCGGCGGGAAGTAGCGCTGGACCGGCACTGGGCCGAGGTCTTCGACATAGACAGGGTCGAAGAACTCGCGCGCGCGGAGGTGCGGGTCGAGCAGGATCTCGTCCGCCTTCAGCACCCCGGCGGCCGGCACCCCGGCGGCCTGCAGCAGCTCCGCGACCTCCGACTTCGTCCGCGTGCGCGTCCAGTCCGCGATCAGCGCGTCGATCTCGTTGTGATGGCGCGTGCGCGCCTCGGCGCTCGCGAAGCGGTGGTCGGAGAGCCAGGCGTCGTGGCCGGTCGCGCGGCAGAACGCCTCCCACTCCGGGTAGTTGCGCAGCGAGATCGCGACCCAGTCATCCTCGCCCGCGCACGGGTAGGCGCCGCGCACCATGCCCGGACGGCGGTTGCCGTCGCCGCCGTGCAGCCGCCCGTTGAGCAGGTAGTCGGCGAGGTGCGGCCCGAGCGTCGGCACGGTCGACTCCTGCATCGAGACGTCGATGCGCTGGCCGCGTCCCGTCACTTCGCGGCGCATCAGAGCGGCGATGATCGCGCCGACGCCGTTGAGGCCGGTAAAGGGGTCGACCCAGGTCTGGCCGGTCTTGAGCGGCGGCTCGCCGGGGTAGCCGGTGACGGCGGCGGGCCCCGAGGCGGCCTCCATCGTCATGCCCACCGCCGAGCGTTCTCCGTTGGGCCCGGACTGCCCGAACCCGGCGATCGAGCACATCACGATGCGCGGGCAGCGGTCCACGATGTCGTCGTAGCGCAGCCTCAGTGCCCGCGTGACACGCGGCGGGAAGTTCTCGACGAAGACGTCCGCGCGCTCGAGCAGGCGCAGCATCAGCTCCCGCCCCTCCGGATTCCGCAGGTTGAGGGCGCATGATCGCTTGCTCGCCTGCCGCGCCGTGAAGTAGGCGGGGCCGATCGAGGAGTGCGGCGGACGCGCGTACTCGACCTTCACCACGTCCGCGCCGAGCTCCGAGAGCAGGCGACCGGCAAGCGATCCCGTCCAGCCGCGCGAGAGGTCCACGACGCGGATGCCCTCGAAGTAGCGCAGGCGTCCGCTGGGCGCCTCGCGCCGGGTGGCGGAGCGCGGCGGGGCCGGCTCGTCCGCCCCCGCCGCCTCGGATAGCAGCGCGTTCGCCTCGCCGAGGGCGGGCGCTTCGGGGCCGATCAGCAGCGTGCTCTCCGTGAACCTGCCAGCAGGTCCGGGGAGCACGCCGCCTGTGGCCTCGCCGTTCGCGTCGACCTCGGCCCGCCAATAGCCGCGGTCCTCGAGGTGTGGGTCGTCGAGCAGGTCGGGCACCGTCGCGACCTCGCCGAAGCCCAGGTCGAGCTCGCCGGTGCGCAGGAAGATCTCACGCGAGGTGTGCGACTCGAACCACGGCCTTATGAGCTCGTCGAACTCGCGCCAGTGCACCAGCCGCGCGGCCACGTTGGTGAAGAGCGGGTGCATCGCGAGCTCGGGTTGCTCGACCAGCTTCGAGATGTTGCCTGCGAAGTCGCGCCCGCCGGGTCCGGCGGTGACGAAGGCGATGTGGCCGTCCTTGCAGGCGAAGATGTCCGAGGGGTAGCCCGGCAGGATGCGCGAGTAGTAGCGGCGCCGCACGCCGCCCGTGCCGAGGTAGACCGACAGATTGTGGTCGTCGGTCATCGTCAGCGTCTCGTGGGTCGAGACATCGACGAAGCCGGGGCGGTCCCCGGCCCGCGCCTCGGCGATGGCCGCGAGCGCGCCGATCCAGCCCACGACCGCGCCGAAGTAATCGGCGAGCTCGACGCCGGAACTGAGCGGCTCGCGGTCGGGGTCGCCGCTGACGTAGGAGTTGCCGGCGAGCGCCTCGATGATGTGGCTGTCCGCCTCGTGCGAGGCGTAGGGCCCGTCGATGCCGAACTCGCTGATCGAGAGGTAGGTCGTATCCGGGAAGCGCTCGCGCATCCGCTCGGGCTCGGCGAGCGGCAGCGCCGAGGGCGTGCGCCAGCTCCCGATCAGCAGCGCGCTGCCGCGCAGCAGCGGCTCCAGCGCCGCGACACCCTCGGCCGCCGTGAGGTCGAGCGCGACGCTGCGCTTGCCCGCGTTGAGCAGGCGGTGCAGCCCACCGCCGTCGAGGTCCGAGCGGTCGTCCTTGAACGGACCCGCCCGGCGGATCGCGTCGCCGCCGGGCGGCTCGATGCGGATCACCTCGACGCCCGTCTGCGCCAGCAGCCGCCCGCAGTAGGCGACCGCCAGCCCCGAGGCAATCTCGATCGCTCGCACACCCTCGAGCGGGGGTGAAGCGCCGTCGGGCATCAGAGGCGTCGCCATGTCGTGCTCCTTCGGCTGCACCCTCGCTGGGCGCTAGGTTACAACGCGCGCAATGCGCCGCGTCCCGGAGCACAGCACCGTCAGACGGCCAGCCCGAGCATCTCTCCCGCCATCGAGGCGATGTGCTCGCCGATCAGCAGCGAGGAGGTCGCCCCCGGCGAGGGCGCGTTGAGCACGTGCAGCGCCGCCTCCGTGTGCTCGATCAGGAAGTCGTCGAGCAGCGTACCGTCGGGCGCGACGGCCTGCGCGCGCACGCCGGAGCCGCCCGTGGTGAGGTCCTCGCCCTGAACCTCCGGGATCAGCCGTTGCAGGTCGCGCACGAAGACGGACTTGCGCAGCGAGCGGTGGACCTCGTTGAGCCCCGTCCGCCACTCGCGCAGCGCGACGCGCCAGAAGCCGCCGTAGCGCGCGATCTCCCAGACATCGCCGAGGTTCACGTCGCGCTTGCGGTAGCCCTCGCGCGCGCTCGCCAGCACGGCGTTAGGGCCGGCCTCGACGTAGCCGCGCATGTTGCGCGTGAAGTGCACGCCGAGGAAGGGTAGCGCCGGGTCCGGCACGGGGTAGATCAGCCCGCGCACGAGGTCGGCCCGCTCCGGCCGCAGCGTGTAGTACTCGCCTCGGAAGGGCACGATCCGCATCGGGGTGTTCGCCCCCAGCCGCCGCGCGACACGATCGGCGTGCAGCCCGGCGCAGTTCACGAACAGCCGCGCCGAGCGCTCCAGCTCGCCCGCCCGCACGTAGCGCACCCCGCCAGCGACGCTCGAGGCCTCGACGGGGGCGTTCAGCAGCAGCTCGCCGCCGGCCTCGCGGACGATGCCGGCGTAGGCCTCGGCGAGCAGCGTGAAGTCGACGATGCCCGTCGAGGGCACCCAGAGCGCGCGCAGGGCGCGCACGTGCGGCTCGATCTCGGCCACGCGCTCCGGCCCGACCAGCTCGTGCCCCAGGACCCCGTTCGCCGTCGCCCGCTCGGCGAGCGTCTCGAGGCGCGGCAACTCCTCCTCACGCGTGGCGACGATCAGCTTGCCGCAGAGCTCATGGGGAATCTCGTGCTCCTCGCAGAAGCGCACGAGGGCGTCCCGGCCGCGCACGCAGAACTCGCTCTTGAGGGAGCCTGGGCGGTAGTAGATGCCGGAGTGGATCACCCCGCTGTTGTGCGAGGTCTGCTGGCCGGCGACGCGCGCGTCCTTCTCCAGCACGCAGACCCGCAGTTGCGGCCAGCGCTCCAGCAGCGCCTTCGCCGTCGCGAGACCGACGATGCCCGCGCCGATGACGGCGACGTCGTGCGTGGCCTCGCCGCTGACGCTCATGCGCCCGTGGCCGCGGTGCGCGCCACGGCAAGCAGCGCCTCCACGGTGGCCGCGCCGCCCGAGAGGTCCTGCAGCAGCAGGTCGGCGTCCGCCTCGCGCAGCTCCTCGGCGCTGTGCCAGCCGGTCGCGACGCCGATTGCCGCCGCCCCGATGGCGTGCGCGGCGTGGATATCGTGCTCGGTGTCGCCGACGTGCGCCAGCGGCGCGCCCGGCGTCCAGCCGATAGCCTGCGCCGCCTCGCGCGTCACGTCCACGCGGTCCTCGTGGCAGTCGCCGAAGCCGCCCGTGGCGAAGTAGCCGTCGAGTCCGGCGCTGCGCAGCTTGGCGAAGGCCCCGGCCCGCATATTGCCCGTGCAGAGGCCGAGCACTACGTCGTCGCGCGCCGCGAGCCGCTCCAGCAGGTCCGCGACTCCCGGCAGGGCTCGCGGACTCCGCGCGTCCAGCTCTTCCTCGAGGATCTCGAGGTAGCGCGGGATGAACGAGGCGCGGTCGATGCTCACGCCGCTCGTGCGCTCCACCTCGGAGACGATCCAGTGGTCGGTGCGGCCGGCGAAGACCACGCCGTCCATCGCGCCGGGGACACCGGTCACCTCGTCGTAGGCGCGATCGAGGGCGGCGCGGCCCGCGCCCTCGGCCTCCATCAGCGTGCCGTCGATGTCGAACAGCAGGTAGCAGCGGGCCTCGGGGCTGCCGGGGTCGGCGGTCATCCGCGTGCGGGCGGCGTGCTCGCCTCTACAGCTCGATCGGGTAGCCGGCCTCACGCCACTCGTCGTGCCCGCCCTCGACGTTGTAGAGGTCGGTGAGGCCCATGGTGGCGGCGAACTCGGCGGCGACGGCGGAGCGCTGGCCGGCCTTGCAGATGAAGAGAATCGGGCGGTCGGTCGCCAGTTCCCCGGCGCGCGGCAGGGTGGCCATGTGCGGGATGTTGAGGGAGCCGGGCACGTGGCCCTCGGCGTGCTCGTACGGCTCGCGCGTGTCGACCACCTGCACGTCGCCCTGCTCGATCATCTCGTTCGCCTCGTGCACGTCGATGCGCGTGAAGGGCTCCAGCTCGTTCTTGACGGCCATCGGTCGTTCCTCTCGGCGTGGGTCAGGCCTGAAATCGGTGTCCTATCAGCGAGTGTAGCAGAGCCGCCGCGCAGCGCCCGCGCAGCGGGCCGGGCAGGCTACTGGTCGAACTCGGAGCGCGGCTCGCCCTCGCGGTGCAGGTAGGCCATCGAGGCGCGGTAGTCGTCCGCGTCGATCCGCTCTTCGCCGTGCAGGAAGGTGAGCAGCACCTCCAGCGTGAGCGTCGGGTGCAACCGCACGCCGAGCGCCTCGAGGCGCCGTGTCGCGCCCTGCTCGCGGTCGATCAGCACCGCGGCGTCGCGCACCCGCAGGCCCGCGCGGCGCAGGCTCTCCACCGCCTCGACGAGCGAGCCCCCGCCCGTCGCGAGGTCGTCGACGATCAGCGCGGTCTGGCCGGGCCGGTAGCTGCCCTCGATCTGCGGCCGCTGCCCGGGATCGTCGCCGGCCGCGCGCGGACGGGCGTAGATGAGCGGCATGCGCATCTGCAGCGAGAGCGCGGTCGCGATGTGCAACCCGCCGATCGGGACGCCCGCGATCACGTCGAAGCGCTCCACGTGCGGGTTGCGCATCGACATCGCGAGCCGCAGCTCCTCGTCGATCAGCGCCCCGACGCGCGCGAGCGCCTCGGGCTGGGAGACGATCAGCTTGGGGTTGATGTAGATCGGCGAGTTGCGGACGGTGCGCCCCAGCGAGAAGTCGCCGAACTGCACGCAACCGATGCGCCAGAGCACGTCGGCAAGCCAGAGGCGGCCGCGCGGTTCGTCCGTGCCAGCGTCCCGCGGCAGCGTCACGCTCGGGCCTCCGGCGTCCTGGGGCGCGTCCTAGATCAGGCGGCGGAGCGGCTTGCGGCCGGGGCGCGGGTCGTAGTTGGCCTTGAACATCTCGAGCTTGTCGCGCTCGATCAAGTACTTGCCGGCGAAGAGCACCGCGGGGACACGCTTCTGCTTGATCAGCCTGCGCAGGCTCTGGGGATGGATCCCCAGCTCACGGGCAGCCTCCACGAGATCGAGGTAGTCGTCGAACGGGGAGTCGGGCACGCAGCTCCTCCTGTCGGCATGGAATTGTTGACGTGCATACGCAACCATAACTTGCCAACGGGCCTGTTGTAAAGCGCATACACATTTCGGGCGAGACGAGGGTTGGCGAGACGAGGGTTGGCGAGACGAGAGTTGCTGCGCGCGTGCCTCGAACGAGGGGTGAGCAGCTACGGGAGCGCGGGCGCGCCCGCCTCGCGCAGCCTCGCGACGAGCGCCGGCAAGCGTGCCGCGACGTAGTCGATGTCGGCCTCGCTGAGTTCCGGCGACAGCGTCAGGCGCACCGAGCCGATCGCCAGCTCCAGCGGCACGCCCATCGCCAGCAGCACGTGCGAGGGCTCCCACGTCGCCGAGGTGCAGGCCGCCCCCGCCGAGCACTCCACGCCGATCTCATCCAGCGCACCGACGAGCGACTCGCCCTCGATGCCGTCGAAGCAGAGGTGGAGGTTGTGCGGCAACCGCTGGGTCGGGTGCCCGTTGAGCCGCGCGCCCGGCAGCGTCGCGGCGAGGCCGTCGCGGAGCCGGTCACGCAGCGCCGAGGTGCGCTCGGCGAAGCGCTCGCGCTCGGCCTGGGCGAGCCGCAGCGCCGTCGCGAAGCCGGCGGCGCCGGGCACGTTCTCCGTCCCCGAGCGGCGCTGCCGCTCCTGACCCCCGCCCGAGGTCTGCTCCAGGAACGGCACGCCTCGCCGGATGTAGAGCAGTCCCACGCCCTTCGGCCCGCCGAACTTGTGCCCCGACAGCGAGAGCAGGTCCACGCCGAGCGCATCCACCTGGAGTGGCAGCGAGGCGGCGGCCTGCACTGCATCAGTGTGGAACGGGATCGGCCGTCCGATGGCGCGCTGGCGCTCCCGGACCGCCTCGACGATCGCGGGCAGCGGCTGGACCGTGCCGACCTCGTTGTTCGCGTACATCACGGAGACCAGGACGGTATCGTCGCGCACCGCCGCGGCGATCGCCACGGGGTCCACGACGCCGTGCTCGTCGACCGGGACGATCTCGACCTCGAAGCGGAAGCGCTCGAGGTAGTGCATCGAGTGCAGCACGGCGTGGTGCTCGACGGCGCTGCTGACGACGTGCGCGCCGGCTCCGGCGTCGCGCTGCGCGAAGGCGACGCCCTTGATCGCCGCGTTGATGCTCTCCGTCCCGCCCGAGGTGAACACGACCTCCTCGGCCCGCGCGCCGAGCACCTCGGCGACGGTCTCCCGCGCCCCGGCCAGCGCCTCGGCCGAGGCGCGCCCGCCCGCGTGATGCGCCGAGGGGTTTCCGAAGTGCTGCGAGAACAGCGGCAGCATCACCTCGAGCGCCTCCGGCCGCACGGCCGTGGATGCGGCCGCATCGAGGTAGATGCGGCGCTCGGGAGGATTCGCGGAGTCGGTCATGGCGCGATGGTACCGCGTCGCGGGGCAACGGGTCGGGACGTGGCGCCGTAGCCGCCCCTACAGCGCCGCCAGCCACTCCCGGTATGCCACCACCCGCGAGATGGCGAGGGCGGCGCGGTCGAAGGACTGGTAGACGGCGAAACCGCGGCTGATCACGTCGTCGCGCAGCGGGATCACGTCCTCGTCCTTGTGGCCGGGGTGCATCACCGTCACCAGCGGCAGGCCGGTGCGCGTGCGGAAGGCATCGAGGGTGTTCATCATCTCGTCGAACAGTCCCGGCTCTTCCTTCCAGAAGCGCGCGAAGAAGTTCGCCGTGAACTCGTAGACCATGCCGTCGATGTTCGGATCCTCGGCGAGGATGTCCATGATGCGGCGCAGGTTGTCCGCGTCGCCTGACCGCCCGATCGTGTTCGCCATGTCGAACGGGTTGCGGTACGACCCGCCGATCACGTTGAAGAACTCGCCCAGCTGCTCGTAGGAGTCGTCCGCCAGCTCCGGTACATCGAGGCCGACCCGACCGAAGGCGTCCGAGATCGCGACCGACTGCCCGCCGGTCATCGCCATGAGCGCCAGGCGGCGGCCCTGCGGCGGCGCGGAGTGCACCAGCGCCTGGATCACGTCGATCACCTCGTCGCCGTTGTTCGCCGGGATCGCGCCGGTCTGCTTGATCAGCGCGTCCCAGGTCGCCGAGGAAGTCGCGAGCGAGGCGGTGTGCGAGCGCGTCGCGCGCTGGCCGGCGCTGGTCTGCCCGCCCTTCCAGATCACCACCGGCTTCTTGCGCGTGGTCTCGCGCAGCGCCTCGAAGAAGCGCCGCCCGTCCTTGAGCCCCTCGAGGTACATCCCGATCACTTCGGTGTCGGGGTCGTCGCGCAGGTACTCGAGGTAGTCCGCCTCGTTCACCACGACGGCGTTGCCGATCGAGATGCCGCGGCCGACGTCGATGCCGGCGCGCTGGGCGGCGGTGGTCATGTTGATCGTGTGCGTCCCGCTCTGGCCGACGATCGAGACGTTGCCGCTGTCGCCCTGGTCCACGTCGGAGTGGAACTTGACGCCTCGGCGGCGGTTGTAGACGCCCATGCAGTTGGGGCCGATGACCGGCATGCCGTCGGCGTTCGCCATCTCGACGATCGCCTCCTGCAGCTTGATGGCGTCCTCCTCGCCGGTCTCGGCGAAGCCGGCGGTGAACATCGCGATCCCGGCGGCGCCCTTCTTGATCGCGTCGCTGAGGATGAAGGGCGCGATGTTGCGCGGCACCGCGCAGATCACGAGGTCGATGTCCTCGGGCACGTCTTCGAGCTTCAGGTAGTTGGTGAAGCCGCGCTTCTCGATCTCGACGATCTCGTTGGGGTCGAGCTGTACGGAGTAGAGCGGGCCCTGGAACTCGCGCTGGTTCTCGATCCAGCCGAAGTCCGGCCCCTTCGCGCCGACGACGGCGACGGTGCGCGGGGTGAGCGTGAGGTGCAGGCGATCGCGGTCGACGGCCATCGAGGCGCTATGCCTCCGCGAGGACGACGCGCGCGTCCACCGCGATTGCGCCGTCCGGGCGCGCGAATACCGGGTTGAGGTCGAGCTCCGCAATCTCCGGGTGGGCCTCCGCGAAGGCGGAGACCTCGAGGATCATCGACTCCAGCGCGTCGATGTCGGCGCCCGGCTGCCCGCGCACGCCCTCGAGGACCGGGTAGCCCTTGATCTCGCGCACGATCTGGCCCGCGTCGCGCGGCTCCAGGGGCACGATGCGGAACGCGACGTCCTTCAGTACCTCGACCATGATGCCGCCGAGGCCGAAGGCGAGCACGGGCCCGAACTGCGGGTCCGTGGTCATGCCGATGATCACCTCGACGCCGGGGTCGGCCATCTGCTGCACGGAGACGCCGCCCACGTGGGCGTCCGGCTCGGCGGCCTTCACCGACGCCATGATGCGGTCGTAGGCCGCGCGCACCGCGTCGCCGTCGCCGAGCCCGAGCTCGACGCCACCGACATCGGACTTGTGGGCGATGTCGCCGGAGACGACCTTGAGGACGGTGGGGTAGCCGAACTCCTCGGCCGCGGCGACGGCCTCGTCGGCGTTCGTCGCGAGGCGCGCCTGCGTGACGGTGATGCCCGCGTCATGGAGCAACTGCTTCGATTCGACCTCGGTCAGGAGTGTGCGGCCGTCCGCGCGTGCGGCGGCGATCGGGTCGCTCAACTGGTGCTCCAATCCTCGTGGCGGCGTAAGGCGCTGCGAGCATACGGACGCGCGTTCGTGAGCCGCAAGCGAGCGGGCGGAGGAGGGGCCTCAGGCGATGGCCCGGAACAGCCGCGATCCCTCGATGCCGACCGGCCGGCGAAGCTGGTCCAGCGCGTGCCCGGCGAGCGCCGCGAGCGCGCGGCCGTCGTTCGGGTGGTGCACGGGCCCGGAGCGCACGTCGCGGTAGCAGCGCTCGAGCGGCGAGCCGTCGCGGAGCGCCGCACCGCCGGCGATGCGCATCGCCGCGTCCACGACGCGGACCGCGGTCGAGGTGACCACCAGCTTCGCGGCCGCCTCGATCGGCTCGATCGCCTCGAAGCGGGGCGATTCCAGCAGATCAAGTCCGGCCGCCGATGCTGCAACGAGGATCGTCGATTCGGCGGCCATCAGCTCGGCATCCAGCCGCCCCGTGAGTTCGCGCACGTGCGGGTCATCCGCGACCCGGGCCCCGCCGCCGGGTCGCCGGGTGCGGGCGTACTCGACGGCGTGATTCCTCGCGGCGCGCGCGACGCCGAGGTAGACCGCGGCGACCGGGAGCGCGAACCAGGGAGTCATTGCCGGGCGCTTCGTGAGCACGCGGTACCCCGAGCGATTCACGATGTCGTCCGCGCCCACGGGCACGCCATCGAAGATCACGTCGTGGGACGCGGTCGCACGCATGCCGACCGCGTTCCAGGTCCGCTTGATCGAGACGCCGGGCGTCGACATCGGCAGCAGCACGAGGCAGACGTCGTCGGAGCCGTCGTCGACCGAGGCGTAGACCACCCCGTGGCTGAGCCGCTCGGCGAACGTTGCGAACGACTTGCGCCCGTTCAGGATCCAGCGGTCCGGACCGTCCGGGGCGAGGGTCGTCGCGGGCCGCTCGAGGCGCTGTGGGGCCCCGAGATCCGGCTCCGTCGCGAGGACGTTGAACAGTGCGCCGGGCTGACGGGCGTAGTCGAACAGGCGCTCCCGGCGGCGCGGATGCCAGCGCGTCCCCCAGCCCTCGTTGCCGAGCACCATGAGGTGCATCCCGACGCCGAGGGCAGTCGAGGCGTCGTACTCCGCGAGGGCCGCCTGCGCGAGCACGATCTCGCCGAGGCTGTGCCCGCCGCCGCCGCCGGAACGCGGCATGGCCGCGGTCAGGTAGCCGGCCGCCCGCAGATCCTCGACCAGCGCGACGTTGATCTCGCCGCTGCGGTCGCACTCGGCCGCGGCGTCGGCGTGCGCGGCGCCGAGGCTGCGCGCGATCTCAATCAACTCGCGGCAGGGCAGCGTGACCATCGGTGGCTCACCCAGTCCAACGAATCGTGTCGACTCTACCGGCGCATGTGTCACGGTCACCTCCGGCGAGTGCCCCCGTATGTCCCTGACTGACCTTATATGATACCGAGTATCATAATGGGACGTCAACCACCACGGGCGCGGCTGGCAGCAAGCGCCTTGCACCTGCGCCATCCGTGGCCGGACGATGGCTGCATGGGCCTGCGCCGCCGCTTCGCCGCCTTCCGCGCCCGCCTCCGCGAGGCGCCCCGCCACGACGTTGAGGGCCCCGAGCCCAACGAGGCGCCGGCCGGCGAGGCCGTTCGCCCGAGGCTCGTCGTCGGCCTCGGCAACCCCGGCGCCGAGTACCGCGGCACACGGCACAACGCCGGCGCCTGGTGCGTCGAGCGGCTCGCGGCGCGGTACGGTGCTCAGCTTTCGCGCGACCGGCGCGTATCGCGCGCCACGATCGAGCTCGACGGGCACACGTTGCACCTCGCCTCGCCGCGCAGCTACTACAACGAGAGCGGCCCCGCCGTCGCCTCGGAACTGCGGCGACTGCGCCTGCTCCGCGACTCGCTGCTCGTCGTCTACGACGAGATCGACCTGCCGCTCGCGCGCGTGCGGATGCGCCAGCAGGGCGGCCACGGCGGCAACAACGGGATGCGCTCGATCATCGGCTCGCTCGGCGGCGGCGACTTCCCGCGCATCCGTATCGGCATCGACCGCCCCTACGACGACGGCAAGCCGGTGCGCGACCCCGACCGCGTGGCGGACTGGGTGCTCGGCAAGCCCGGCCGCGAGGAGCACGAGGCGCTCGAGGCGGCGATCGAGGCGGCGGCGGACGCCGTGGAGGTCGCCGTGCGCGAGAGCGTCGAGGCGGCGATGCGCAGCCTCCACGGCAGCGGGTAGTCCTCGCGTCGCAGGGGCGTAACCCCGGGCCGGGCTAGACTGGTTCTCAGACTCGAGCACACCAGCCACGAGGGCGCTCCGCCGGGAGCGCCCCGTATTGGGGTGCGCGTCGCACGACCGCAGCAGCAAGGAGGCCCCACTGGACCGCTCGTCCCCTGCCTTCGCGGCGCCGCTGGAGGCGCTGCTCGACCCGCTCGGCGCGGTCCCGCCGCTTGCCGAGGCTTCAACACGCCTCGGGAGGGGCGAGCGCCTCGCGCTCGGCGTCGCGGACGGGGCGAAGGCGGCCGTCGTCGCCTCGTTGCGGCACGGCCTGCGCCGACCGGTGCTGCTGCTCGTCCCGCGCGAGCGGGACGCCGAGGCCTACGCGGAGGCGCTGGGCGTCTGGGTCGGCGACACCGCGCTCCACTTCCCGGCACGGCCGGGGCTGCCCTACGCACGCGAGCATGCGCCGGCGACGGTCACGCAGCGTCGCCTCGCAATCCTCGCGAGGCTCGCGCTCGGCGACCGCGATCCCGATCCACCGCTCGTCATCGCCTCCGTGGTCGCGGCCACGGGCTTCACCGCGCGGCGCCCTGACCTCGGCGCCGGGCCCGGCCGCATCTCGACTGGCGGCCGGATCGCCCTCGACGCGCTCGCGCTCGAGCTGGTCGAGGCCGGCTACACGCTCGGGCCGCTCGTCGAGGCGCCGGGCGAGGCGGCGCGGCGCGGCGGGATCCTCGACGTCTTCCCGCCGACCGAGGCGCTGCCGCTGCGCATCGAGCTGTTCGGCGACGAGGTCGAGTCGATCCGGCGCTTCGACCCGGAGACGCAGCGCACGGTCGAGCGCCTCGCTGAGGCGCTGATCGGCCCGGCGCGCGAGTGGTTCCCGGACCGCCACGCGCTACTCGACCTCGCGGCCCGCCTCGATGGCGTCACGAATGCGGGGAGCGCGACGAGTAGCGAGCTGGACGAGGAGCTCGCGGCACTGGGGCGAGGCGAGCTGCCGGCGCCCCCGCGCTACGGGCCGCTCGCCGGGGAGGCGATGCTCTTCGATCACTTCGGCGACGGCGCATTGCTGATCGTCGACGAGGAGGACGCGGTGCTCGCCGCGGCGGCAGAGCAGGACGAGCTGACCGCCGAGCGCGCGCAACTCCTCGCGAGGGAGGGCGAACTGCCCGCGGACGCGCCGCGCCCGCACCTCGGCGAGCAGGCGCTGATCGAGCAGATCGAGCGGCGCGCGCCGCGCGCGACGTTCTCGCGCTGGGTCACCGGCGCCGGGGCCGGCGCGCTGCGCCTGCCGTTCGCCGTGCACGACGCCTACGCAGGGCGACTGCAGATTGCCGCGCGCGAGCTCGAGCGGCGCGTGCAGCGCGGCGACCGCATCGTCGTGGTCACGCAGCAGGCGCAGCGCTTCCGCGAGCTGCTCGCCGAGGCGGGCGTGCCCGTCGGCGTCCAGAGCGGCCTCGACGCGCCGCCCGCACCCGGCTCGCTCGCCCTCGTGCAGGGCTCGCTGCCCGGCGGCTGGCGCATCGCGACGCCACGAGGCGAGCTGGCGCTGGCGACGGACCGCGAGCTGCTGGGATTCATCCGCAAGCGGCGCGCGCTGCGCCGCGGCGCCTCGCACCGCGCGCGTTTCCTCGCCGACGTCTCGCCCGGCGACTTCGTGGTGCATGCCGACCACGGCATCGCGCGCTTCGCCGGCATCGTGCGCCGCGACGTGGGCGAGGAGCAGCGCGACTACCTGCAGCTGCGTTACGCGGGC
This sequence comes from Dehalococcoidia bacterium, assembly GCA_965207415.1. Classification (GTDB taxonomy): domain Bacteria; phylum Chloroflexota; class Dehalococcoidia; order UBA2979; family UBA2979; genus VXMT01. The sequence continues at coordinate 89,032 of CBDBMD010000003.1, read as the reverse complement.
GAGGATCGGCTCTACGTCCCGATCGAGCAGATCGACCGCGTCAGCCGCTACCTCGCGGACTCGGACCGGGCGCCGAGGCTCACCCGCCTCGGCACGCAGGAGTGGGCGCGGACGCGCGCCCGCGTGCGCGAGGCGGTCGGAGAACTGGCAGCGGATCTGCTGCGCCTCTACGCCGCGCGCCAGCTGCTGCGCGGCCACGCCTTCACGGCCGACGGCGAGTGGCAGCACGAGCTGGAGTCCGCGTTCCCCTACGAGGAGACACCGGACCAGACGCGAGTGATCGCCGAGGTGAAGCGCGACATGGAGGCGCGGCAGCCGATGGACCGCATCGTCCTCGGCGATGTCGGCTTCGGGAAGACCGAGGTCGCCGTGCGCGCCGCCTTCAAGGCCGTCCAGGACGGCTACCAGGTCGCCATCCTCGTACCCACGACGGTGCTCGCGCAGCAGCACGAGCGCACCTTCCGCGAGCGCCTCGCGCCCTTCCCCGCGCGCATCGAGACGCTGTCGCGCTTCCGCACGGACGCCGAGGCTCGCGAGGTGATCGCAGGCCTGCGCGAGGGCGCGATCGACATCGTGATCGGCACGCACCGGCTGCTCCAGCCGGGCGTCGAGTTCGCAAACCTCGGGCTCGTGGTGATCGACGAGGAGCAGCGCTTCGGCGTCGCCCACAAGGAGCGGCTCAAGCGGATGCGCCTCGAGGTGGACGTGCTCACGCTCTCGGCGACGCCGATTCCGCGCACGCTGCACATGACGCTGGCCGGGATCCGCGACATGTCGACGATGGAGTCGGCCCCCGAGGACCGCCTGCCCGTCCAGACCTGGGTGGCTGAGTGGGACGGTGCGCTGGTGCGCGAGGCGATCCTCGGCGAGCTCGAACGCGGCGGCCAGACGTACGTGGTGCACAACCGCGTACACAGCATCGACCAGTTCGCCGATCGGCTGCGCGAGCTCGTGCCGGAGGCGCGCATCGTCGTCGGGCACGGGCAGATGCATCGCGGGGTCTTGCGCAGCGTGATGGAGCGCTTCGCCGCCGGCGAGGCGGACGTGCTGGTCTGCACCACGATCATCGAGTCGGGCATCGACATCCCGAACGTCAACACGCTGATCGTCGACCTCGCCGAGCGGCTCGGCCTGGCGCAGCTCTACCAGCTCCGAGGGCGCGTCGGCCGCGGATCGCAGCAGGCGCGCGCCTACCTGCTGCATCGCCGCGGCGGCGTCCTCAACGAGGCCGCGCAGCAGCGCCTCGCAACGATCTTCGAGGCGACCGAGCTGGGGGCGGGGCTGCAGGTGGCGCTGCGCGACCTCGAGATTCGCGGCGCCGGCAACCTGCTGGGCGCGGAGCAGAGCGGCCAGATCGCCGCCGTCGGCTTCGACCTCTACACGCAGATGCTCGCGACGGCCGTCGAGGGCCTGCGCGCGAAGCGCGACGGCCAGGAGGCGCCCGCGCCGCCGCGCCCGGTGTCGCTGGACCTGCCCGCCTCCGCCTTCATCCCGGAGCGCTACATCGAGGACCTCGAGGCCCGGATCGCGCTCTACCAGCGCATCGCCGGGCTGCGCGACCTGCGCGAGGAGGCGGACCTCTGCGCCGAGGTCATCGACCGCTTCGGCGAGATCCCGGAGCCGTTGCGCGAGCTGCTCGCCCTCGTGCGTATTCGCCTCGCCGCGGGCGAGGCGGGCGTGTCCGCCGTGCGCGCCGAGGGCGCCGAGATCGTCCTCGTCGCTCGCGCGGGTGCCCCGTTCGGCCGCCGCCGGCTGCCGCCGCTGCCGGCCGGCGTGCGCGTCGGCCAGACGCAGCTGCGGCTTCCTCGCACAGCCCTCGGCACAGACTGGCTCGACGCGATCGAGGCGCTGCTGCGGCTGATCGGCGAGCCGGACATGGCGGCTCCGCGCGCGCCGGCCGGGGCGGTGCGCGCATGACCGCCGGCGGTCCGCCAGTCGCACTGCGCGAAGTCGCGCCCGGCGAGCGAGCGGCGTTCTTCGCGATGCTCGCCGACTACCTCGCGGAGCTCGACGCCTACGAGCTGCCGTGGGATCCCGCGCCGCCCGTCGAGGCATACCGGGAGGCGCTCGACGCCGACCCGGACGGCCAGCAGATCGAGTGGCTGATCGCCGGCGGGCAGCGCGCCGGCTTCCTGATCACCCGCATCGTCCCGGACTGGCCGGAGGAGGAACGCACGGTCGGCGAGGTCATCGAGTGCTACGTGGAGCCCGCGCAGCGCGCTCGCGGCGTCGGACGGGCCGCCGTCGAGGTCTGGCTGGCGAGGATGCGCGCACGCGGCGTCACGTCCGTGGAGGCCGCGGTGCTGTGGGCGAACACGCCGGCGCGCCGCTTCTGGGAGCGGCTTGGCTTCGAGATGCGCGCCGTCCAAACGATGCGAAGGCCGTAGGCGGCCTCGAGGGAAGGAACTGACCGTGATCTGGGACGTGCACTGCCATTTCCCCCGTGACTGGGCGAACCCCGAGGGCGAAGACCACGCGCAGCAGATCGACGGGCGCGCCGACGCCCTGCGCGCTGCCGGCGTCACGCGCGCCTCGGTGCTGTGCGGCGGCCGCAACATGCCGGGCCCGTCGCACGACGAGGCGCTGGAGTACGTGCGGCGGCACGAGGACCTGATGGTCCCTGTCGCCTTGCTCCCGATGGAGGAAACGCCTCCGGGCGAGATCGAGCGGCTCCACGGCATCGGCTACCGCGGCCTCAAGATCATCGGGGCTCCCCTGCCCATCGACGACCCGAGCTACTTCCCCGTGTACGCCGCCGCCGAGGAGCGGCGGATGCCGATCCTCTTCCACCTCGGTGTGATCGGCGGTGGCGTCGACTACTCGATCACGCACCCGCGGCGCGATCCGGAGGCGGCCGCTGCGCTACGCCGCTGGCAGGAGTTCCGGCGCCGTGGCGGCCCGCGCAACGTCTCGGCGGCGCGGATGCGGCCCTTCCAGCTCGACACGATCGCGAACAACTTCCCGGACCTGCCGCTGATCGGCGCGCACCTCGGCGGCACCGGGAACTACGACGAGTCGGCATCCGTGGCGCGCTGGCGGCACAACGTGGTGTTCGACCTCTCCGGCGGCGAGACGATCGAGCGCCACGCGATGGAGCGCCGTCTGATCGGCCGCGAGATCGGCGTCGAGAAGCTGGTCTGGGGCTCCGACTGCGGCAACGAGGAGATCGGCCAGCACGTCGACCGCTTCCGCTGGATGTTCGAAGCGCTGGGCCTGAGCGACGAGGAGCGCGATCGCATTTGGTACCGTAACGCCGCGGAGTTGTTCGGGGAGGCGGAGCCGGTACTTGCCGACGAGCAGCCAACCAACCGACCAGACTGAGGAACCGGACGGCGCGGCGTCCGAGGAGCCGGGCGGCGCCATGACCGACCCCGAGCCGCCGAGCGACGACGGGGGCCTCTGGGCGCAGGCGCGCGAGCAGCTGCGCGACCTCGCCGGCCGCGCGCGCGCGCGGATCCGCGCGTTGCGGGACAGCGCTGCCCCGGCGCTCTCGCAGGTGCGCGACCTCGCCGCGCGCGGGAACGCGCGGCTGCACGAGTTCGCCGCCTGGGCGCGCCCTCGACTGCGGGCGCTGCGCGACCTCGCCGGCCGAGGGATCGAGCGGCTGCGCGAGTTCGCGGCCTGGGCACGCCCCCGATTGCGGGCGCTGCGCAACTTCGCCGCACGGGTGCTCGCGCGGCTCCGCGAGTTCGCCGCCTGGGTGCTCGTGCGACTCCGCGAGTTCGCCGCCTGGGTGCTCGTGCGGCTGCGCCAGTTCGCCGCCTGGGCGAGCCCCCGACTGCGGGCGCTGCGCGATCTCACCGTCCGGGCGCTTCGGCGGCTCCGCGACCTCAGCGCCCGTGCGCTCGTGTGGCTGCGCTACGTCGCGGGACTCGCGCTGCGGGCGCTACGCAGGCTCGCCATCCGGACGCTCCGGCGGCTGCGGGTGCTGGCCAGGCTGTTGGCCGAGGCCTTCCACTGGCTGCGCGCAACGACCCCAGCCGCGGCCGTCGTGCTGGCGGCGATCGTCACGCTGTCCTTCCTGATGTTCGTGCTCATCGAGCCTGCGCCGCGCTGGATCCTGCTCCTCGGCGTCGTCGCCGCCGCCCTCGGCACACACGGCGTGCTGCGCAGCGAGCATCCGAGGACGTTCGAGCTCGGAGGGGACAGCACGCCGCAACTCGTGCTGCCCGCGCTCTACGCGCTGGCGATCCCGCTCTTCATCGACCTGAACGCGCGCGGCCTCTGGGTCCCGTTCAGCGCGATCGCCGCCGGACTCGGCTTCGCGGCAATCGTGGTCGCCGAGGTCCGCAGCGTCCGCGAGTTCGAGCTCGGGGCCGCCGAGGCGCGCCTGGTCTCGGACGTGGGCGCCTACCTGACCGCCTCCGCGCTGCTCTCGCTGCTCTACACCCGCGACCCCTCGCTTCCCGCCGCCGTCGCGATAGCGGCGCTCGTGGGCGGCCTGCTCTCGTTCGAGGTGCTGCGCAACTCCAGCCTCGGCCTGCTCGACATGCTGACCTTCGCGCTGGTGGGGGCGCTCGTGATCGGGGAGCTGCGCTGGGCGCTGCATTTCGTGCCGCTGGACGGCCACCTGGCCGCCGTGGCGCTGCTGCTCGCCTTCTTCTTCGTGAGCGGCGTGCTGGCCGCCCGGCTGCGCGGCCAACTCACCCGCGAGGTGCTGGTCCAGTACAGCGCGCTGGCCGCGATCGGCGCGGTGATCGTCACGGCCGCGCGGGCGGCCGACCTCGCCTGACCCGACCGCAGCGAGGCGTCCCGCGCCGTCTGGCCCCCGCGGGGCGCCCTGTTAGAATCGAATTCGGCCTTCGTCGGGGAGTGGCGCAGCCTGGCAGCGCACTTGACTGGGGGTCAAGAGGTCGCCGGTTCAAATCCGGCCTCCCCGACCAGCCTCCGCCGCACCGCTCGGCGCGCCGCCTCATTGCGATTACCATCACGCCGTCACGAGTCCGCGGTGGCTCGCGAGCGGCGCGGGATCGCCCGCCAGTCCGCTCACGATGCGCCGACGCGGGCAGAGCGGGGAGTTGCATAGCAATGGCCGCAGGACCACTCGCCGGCATTCGGGTGCTCGAGTTCTCGCTGATCGTCGCCGGGCCGGCGTGCGGCATCAATCTCTCGGACCTCGGCGCGGACGTGATCAAGGTCGAGCCACCGGGCGGCGAGGCGATCCGCCAGTCCGGCGCGGTCGTGCCGAACGAGAGCAAGGCGTTCCAGGGCTACAACCGCGGCAAGCGCGGCATCATCGTCGACCTCGCGGACCCGCGGGGCCTTGATGTGATCCACCGCCTCATGCCGCAGATCGACGTCGTCACGAACAACTACCGCCCCGGCGTCGCGGAACGGATCGGGATCGACTACGACTCGCTGGTCAAACTGCGGCCGGACCTGATCTACCTCGAAGCGACCGGGTTCGGGGCCAGCGGGCCGGCGAGCTCGCTCGCGGGATCCGACATCGTCGCGCAGGCCTACTCGGGCCTCATGGCAGGCAATGCGAAGGTCGACGAGCACGGCGCGCCGGAGACGATCAGCGCGACGCCGGTCTCCGATTACGGAACCGCGCTCGGGGCGGCGATGGGAATCTGCGCCGCGCTCTACCACCGCGAGCGCACGGGCGAGGGGCAGCTGGTCCGCGCCTCGTTGCTGCGTTCGGCGCTGTTCATGCAGGCCAACGCCGTCATGCGGGAGCCGGTGACGGACGCGGTCACGACGCAGCCGATGCTCCAGGCCGTCGAGGAGGCACGCGCCACCGGCGGCTCCTACGCGGACATCGTCGGCTTGCGGCAACTCGCGCGCAGGCTGCGGGCCTCCCTGCGGATCTTCTACGGCGGCTACCGGGCTCGCGACGGCGGGCTCGTGCTCGGAGCGCTCACACCGGCGACGCGCGACAGCATCCGGCGCATCCTCGGCCTCGAGGGCGAGCGCACGGACGACCCCGACTTCGACGCGACCGACCCCGAGAACCAGGCCGCGACCGAGCGCTGGCTCTCGACCGTGCGCGCCCAGCTTGCGGAACGCCCGGTGGCCGAGTGGATCGAGGAGTTCGGTGCGGCCGGCGTCCCGGCCTCGGCGGTCCAGCTCCCGGAAGAACTGGCCGACGACCCGCAAGTGGTGGCCGAGGGGATGATCACCGACCTCGAGCACTCCGTGACCGGTCCGCAGCGGGTGGTCGGCCCGATCGTCACGATGTCGAAGACGCCGACCGAGGCGCGCCTCCCGGCGCCGGCCCTCGGCGAACACACCCGCGAGGTCCTGACCGAGTTCGGCTTCGGCCGCGCCGAGGTGGAAGCGCTCGAAGCCGCCGGCGTCGTCGAGCAGGGCGCGGTCTCGCCTCGATCGCCGTGGTAGGCGCCGGTCTCGCGGCAGGGCGCGCTACAGGCGCGCCGTGCAGCGGATCTCGACCATGAAGTCCGGATGCGCCAGCGCCACGACCTGCACGAGCGTGCTCGCGACCGCGATCGGCTCGCCCTCGGGCGCCCCGTACGCCTCGTGGCGCACTGCCCCCGCAGCTCTCGAGGCAGCGACGACGTCGGTGACGTACACCACCTCCTCGACGACGTTGCCGAGGTCCGCACCGAATGGGGCGAGCGCGCGGGCGATGTTCGCGTAGACGGCGCGTAGCTGCGCGGCCATATCGCCCGCGCCGACCAGCGCGCCGTCCGCGTCGCGCGCGACCTGGCCGGAGACGTACACCGTGTCGCCCACGCGGACGGCCTGCGCGTAGCCGTAGCGGCGCTCCGCCTCGCCGCCGAACCAGACCGCCTGCTTCTCGCCGCTCATCCGCCCTCGGCCTCTGAGGTCCAGGCGCGGATCAGCTGGTGCGAGATCGTGAACGGCGCGGGCACGCCGAAGTCGAGGCCGCTCTCGCCCTCGATCTCGCCCGCGGCGAAGGCGAGCGCGCGGGCGACATCGGCGCGGTCGAACCAGCGAGCGTCCTTGATCTCCTCCGGGTCGATCGCGATCAACTCGCTGGCGGCCTCGGCGTGGCAGCCGAGCATCAGCGAGGCGGGGAACGGCCAGGGCTGCGAGGAGTGGTAGCGCACGGCCGCGACCTCGACGCCGGCCTCCTCGCGCACCTCGCGGCGCACGGCCTCCTCGACGGTCTCGCCCGGCTCCATGAAGCCGGCGATGCAGGTGTAGTTCGAGCCGGGTCGGCCGCGCCCGCTCACGAGCAGGCAGCGATCGCCGTCGATGATCAGCACGATCACGACCGGGTCGACGCGCGGGAAGTGCTCGGCGTTGCAATCCCCGCAGACCCGCATCCCCCCGCCGTTGCGGGGCGCCGTCGGACCTCCGCAGACCGCGCAGAAGCGGTGTCGCGCGTGCCAGTCGACGTACGACCGCGCCTGCGCGACGACTGCCGTGTCGTCCGTGGACAGGTCCGGCGCGACGCCTCGCACCTCGGCGAAACGCCGCCCGTTGGCGAGCGGCGCGGCCAGCGCCGCCTCGTCGACAGCCGTGAGGTCGATCGCGAAGCGCGGCGCGGGGCCGTCGAGGCCGAGCAGCACCGCATCCCCGTCGAGTGCGCCGTCGGGCAGCTCGCCGGGCGTGAGCCAGGCAATGGTCGGCGCCGGATCGCCCTCGACGAGCGCCTCGAGGTCGCGCAGCGCGAGGAAGCGGCGTCCGGCATGCGCGAGTTGCGCCTGGACCCACGCGGCGTCGCGACGCTCGTTCCCCGCCCGGTCGAGCGGACTGCCCGTGAAGACATGCCCGTGGTCGTGGGCCGAGCCGTAGCCTCCGCCGGGCATTACCCCTCCCTCGAGTATGGCGCTCGCGCGCCGCCCGTGAGTCTGCGGCCTCGCGCGCGCCGCGTCGAGGGCAGAACGTGCGCCATGCGGCTACCATCGCGCGGCGAGCGGGGAGGCGCAGATGGTGCTGCAACTGGCGAAGGCGGGGATGGATGTCGCCATCGTGGTGACGGACGCGGAGCGGATGGTGGCGTTCTACCGCGACACGCTGGGGCTGACCTTCCAGCGTTCGCGCCAGACCGGGCCCGGCGGCACGATGCACCTCCTCGAATGCGGCGACTCGCTGCTCAAGCTGCTCGACCCGCCGGAGCCGCCGCCCCACCGCCACGCCCGAGGCGGCACGCGCGCGCAAACCGGCCTGCGCTACCTCACCATCCACGTCCGCAACATCGACGAGCTCGCCGCACGCTGCGAGGCGGCCGGCTGCCACTTCCCCGTCCCGCTCGGCGCCTCGACCGGCGGGGGCCGCTACTGCCAGCTCGAAGACCCCGAGGGCAACGTCGTCCAGCTCCAGCAGCTCGATTGACAGCGCACGCACCCGCTGCACGTTATGATCAGTGCTCACGGCGCGGAAGTTGGGAGCACGTGATGGCGGAACCAAGTCTCGAGGACCTCGTAGCCAATCGCACGATGTCGCCGGAGATGGCGGCGACGCTCGCCGCCGCCGCGCGCGAGCGGCGCTCGCTGCTGTTCTTCGCCATCCCGCGGCTCGCCGGCAAGACGACCACGATGCTCGCGACCCTCGACCACGCGCCCGAGGGCACGCCGATCCACGAGCTCTCGACCGAGAAGGAACCGGACCTCGGCATCCCGGAGGCGCCGGACGGCGGCTACCTGGTGATGCACGAGATCGCGCAGACGGACTTCCCCCACTACCTCTGGGACGAGCCGGTGCGCCGCGTCTTCGAGGCGCTGCGCCAGGACGGCCTCTCGCTCGCCACGGTGCTGCACGCCGGCGGGCTCGAGGAGGCGTTCTCGATCATCCTCGAAGGCAACGAGGTGCCGGACGCGGACGCGGCGCTGCTCGACTACGCGGTGCACATCCGCAGCCTCGGCCCGGACTGGCGCGAGCCGACGCGGCGCGTCGTCGCCGAGCTGCACGAGGTGACGGGCGTCCGCGACGGCGTCGTCGAGGCGACGCTGCTCCACCGCTGGGACGAGGAGAGCGACCGCTTCGAGGTCGTCGCTGAGCCCTCGCTGCTGGCGAGCGGGGAAGCGGCGCTCGCGGAGCTGGCGGAGGAGTTCCGGCTCCGCCTGGAGGAGTAGCGGCGAGCGCCGCGGGAGGATCGCACTGGACCGGCACTTGCCACTCGAGGGCGCACGGAACTTCCGCGACGCCGGAGGCTACGTCACGACCTCCGGCGCGTCCGTGCGCCGGCGGACGCTGTTCCGCACCGACTCGCTCGCCGACGTCACCCCCGCCGACATCGGCACGCTGCACGACCTCGGCATCGAGTTGGCGTTCGACCTGCGGACGCAGGCCGAGCGGGACGAGCACGGCGTCGCACCGCTCGCGGAGCACGGCGTCTCCGTGCGCCACTGGCCGTTCGCCGAGGAGCTGGGACCGTCGCTCTACCCCGTGAAGGCCCCGGTCCCCGACTGGACCCCCGAGGACTACGCGCTGTCGTACACGTGGCTGCTGGAGCAAGGGCGCGCGGCGGTCGGCGCCGTGCTCAGAGCGCTCGCCGAGGAGCGACCGAGTGCCACGGCGTACTACTGTGCGGCGGGCCGCGATCGCACCGGCCTCGTGACCGCGGTGATCCTGCGCGCGCTCGGCGTCTCCGACGACACGATCGCCGACGACTACGCCCTCAGCGATCGCTACCTGGGCTTCCCGACGCCCGCGGCGAACATGCAGCTCGCACTCCGCTCGATGGACGAACGCTGGCCCTCGATCGAGGCCTACCTCGATGAGTGCGATGTCTCCGCCGAGGTGCGGCGCGGCCTGCGCGAGCATCTGCTCGAACCGACCCGGCCCGAGGCGTAGGCGCCGTTCGCCGCAGCTCCCGGCGGTTCACATCGCAGCCCGATTCGCGTACGGTGCTGCGCGACCGCTACACGCCACCTGAGAAGCTGAGAGGAACCCCACCATGTGCTTCAAGTTCGACGCCCTGCCGCCCGTGCCGGCCATCGCCGGCGCAGCCGTCCAGCATGAGGATCTGACGCTCACCGCCTCGGACGGCACGCAGCTTTCGGCCTTCAGCGCGCTGGCCGATGAGCCGCTCGGCCCCGCCGTCGTCGTGATGCCGGACGTGCGCGGGCTCTACCGCTTCTACGAGGAGCTGGCGCTGCGCTTCGCCGAGCGCGGCTACGACTCGATCGCGATCGACTACTTCGGGCGCACGGCCGGCCTCGGCAAGCGTGGCGAGGACTTCGATTTCTGGCCGGAGGTGAAGGCCACGACCGCGGCCGGCGTCTCCGCCGACGTGCGCGCGGCCAGCGACGTGCTGCGCAGCCGCGAGGGCCAGGCCGACCGCGCCGTTTTCACGATCGGCTTCTGCTTCGGCGGTTCCTCGTCCTGGCAGCAGGCCGTCGAGGGCCACGGGCTGGCCGGCGTGATCGGCTTCTACGGCATGCCAACCAACAAGTGGTTCGAGGACTCCGCACCGGTGATCGACCGCGTCGCCGAGTTCGCGTGCCCGGTGCTCGCGATCCAGGGGGGCGCCGACGGGAACATCACGAAGGAGCACAACGACAGCTTCCAGGCCGCGCTCAGCGATGCAGGCGTCGAGCACCTCGTGATCTCCTACCACGGCGCGCCGCACTCCTTCTTCGACCGCACCGCCGAGGAGAACCAGACCGCCTCGGCGGACGCCTGGGAGCGCGTGCTCGCCTTCATCGAGAACAACTCGTAGGACGCGGAGGGCGCACGGCCGGAGGCCCACCGTGAGCACGCGCCTCGACGGCCGCGTGGCCGTCGTCACCGGGGCCGGGCGCGGCATCGGCCGGGCCGCAGCCGAGGCGCTGGCCGGCCTCGGTGCGGCCGTCGTCGTCAACGACCCCGGCGTGAGCGATCGCGGCGCTGGCGAGGACCGCGCCTTCGCCGACGAAGTCGTCGAGGGCATCCGCGCCTCGGGCGGCCGGGCCGTCGCGAGCTACGACTCCGTCGCGGAGTGGGAGTCGGCCGGCCGCATCTTCGAGACGGCCGAGCGTGAGTTGGGCGCGGTCGACATCCTCGTCAACAACGCCGGGATCGCGGCGGGCGCGCCAATCGACAAGCTGGACCCGGAGCTGTTCGCGACCGTCGTCGGCGTGCACCTCATCGGCACGTTCCACTGCACGCGGCGCGCCGTCGAGGGCATGCGCGAGCGCGGTTGGGGCCGGGTCGTGAACATCGTCTCGCGGGCCGGTCTGCTCGGGTCCGCGGGGACCTCCGCCTACGCCGCGGGCAAGGCGGGCATCTACGGCTTCACCAACTCCGCCTCACGCGACCTCGGGCGCTACGGGATCACGGTGAACAACGTGAACCCTGCCGCCACGCACACGCGCATGATCGACGACGCCGTCGAGCGCGCCCGCGCGAGGGGCCTCGACAGCTCCTCGGCGGAGCGGATGCTGGCGATCGCTCAGGAGCCGGAGCGTGTGGCCACGGTGATCGCCTTCCTCTGCACGGAGGCGGCGGCCGACATCAACGGCCAGACCTTCTTCGTGCAGGCCAACGCCGTCGGCCTCTTCGCCCCCCTCGAGGTCACGCAGACCCTCGAAGGCGACGAGCCCTGGACCCCCGAGACCCTCGCCGAGGCCGCCCCGGAGTTCCGCTTCCACCCCCTCGACGCGCTGTACTGAGGAGCACTCGCCGCCAGCGCCCGGCCGCTGTAGCGTGGATGCACTGCCCCTGTCGCTTCGCCGGCAGGGTCAAGACCGCCCTCGTGGCGGTCTCTGTCTATGTGACGCTCGTTGGCGCGGAGCCCGCAGGTGCCAACTCACTTGACGGGACAAGGCGGCAGTCGTAACATCTTTGTACCACCCCCATCGATTCGACGGTGGGGTCGAGACCGCCCTCGTGGCGGTCTCTGTCTTCCGATGAGGATAGCGATTGATCACCAACATCTACGTCGACGGCTTCAATCTCTATTACCGTGCCCTCAAGGACGGACCGTTCAGGTGGCTGGATCTGCGGAAGCTCTCCGAAACCCTCTTCCCAGGCGATGACATCCGCACGGTCAGCTACTTCACGGCTCGACTCGATGTCCGCGCACGCAACCCGGGACAGGCCCAGCGCCAGCTCATCTACCTGAGAGCCCTCGCGACACTGCCGAACCTCGACATCCACTACGGAGCGTTCCGATCCGGCATCAAGCGCCGCCCGCTGGCCGAGCCGACGCCGGGACTACCGGCCTACGTTCGCGTCAGGGACTCGGAGGAGAAGGGCTCCGACGTGAACCTCGCCACCCGCCTGCTGGTCGACGGCTTCAACGGCGAGTACGAGCAGGCGGTCGTGGTGTCGAACGACGCCGACTTCGCCGGCGCGATGCGCTACGTGCGGGACGGCCTCGACCTCCGCGTCACGCTCGTCAATCCCGACGCGCGAACCAGCAGCCCACGGATGCTGGCCGACGCCGCCACCTACGTGAAGCGCCTCTGGAAGAGTCACCTGCGGCGAAGCCTGCTGCCCGACACGCTGACGGACGAGGTCGGCAACATCACCAGGCCAGGCGGCTGGTAGGCCCCCCACACGTCACCCGCCGCTCCGCTATCCTCGCAGCGCGCGCGAGGAGGCAGCGTGAGCGTTCGCAACCGGGCGGCGATCGTGGGGGTGGGCGAGACGGAGTTCTCGCGCAACGCCGGGCGCTCCAACCTGCAACTCGCCCTCGAGGCGATCACGGCGGCGCTCGAGGACGCCGGGCTCACGCCTGACGACGTCGACGCGATCGTGAAGATGCACGCCAACACGGATCTCTTCGAGATCGACATCATGCGCAGCCTCGGCATCCAGAACCTGCGCTTCTTCAGCGAGATCCCGCACGGCGGCGGCGGCTCCGTCGGCACGGTCGTGCATGCCGCCGCGGCGATCGCCGCCGGGCAGGCCGATGTCGTCGTCTGCTTCCGCTCGATCCGGCGCTCGCTGATGCCGGCCAGCCGCTCGCGGGCCGGCCGCTACGTCCCCGATGGGATGCAGTACCGCATCCCCGTCGGCCTCGTCACCCCCGTGCAGTGGGTGGCGATGTTCGGGCGCCGCTACCTGAACGACTACAACCTCACCACCGAGGCGTTCGGCCTCTGCGCCGTACAGATCCGCAACAACGGCGCAATCAACCCGCACGCCATGCAGTACGGCCGCACCGTCACCCTCGAGGACCACCACAACTCGCGCTGGATCTCGGAGCCGCTACGGCTGCTCGACTGCTGCCTCGAGACGGACGGCGGCAGCGCCGTCGTCGTCGTCTCGGCGGAGAAGGCGCGGGAGCTGGCGGCGAGCGGTCGCTCGAAGCGTGCGCCGGTCTACATCACCGGCGCCGCGCAGGGCACAGGCAGCCGCACCGAGTCGATGACCAGCTACCAGCGCGACAGCATGTCCGTGCTCGAGGAGGCCGAGGAGACGGCCCGCGAGGTCTACCGCGTGGCGGAGATGGAGCCGGGCGACATGGAGACGCTGCAGCTCTACGACCACTTCACGCCGATGGTGCTGATGTCGCTCGAGGCCTACGGCTTCGCCGCGCCCGGCGCCGCGCACGAGTTGTTCCGCGAGGGCCGGACCACCCTCGAGGGGGACATCCCGCTCAACACGCACGGCGGCCAGCTCGCCGACGGCTACCTGCACGGCTTCAGCATGATCACGGAGGCGGCGCGCCAGATCCGCGGCGACGCGGTGAACCAGCTGGAGCGCCGCCCCCGGACCGCCCTCGCAACCGCCGGGACGGGCGTCCCAACGAGCGCGCTGATCCTGTCCGCCGACGGCGCGTAAGCCTCCGGAGGAGCGCGCGCACTGTCGTCTCGTGGACGCGAGGGATACCTCGCAGGGCTGCTCTCCCCACCCACCCGCCCTCGGAGTTTTCTTGTGTGGGGGCTACGCCCCCACGTCCCCGCGGACCCGGGCGCACCCGCTTCGATGTGACCGCGACGGCGCCATCGGCGCCGCATCTCTACCCCATCGAAGGGCAGCCCAACACGCGACGGAGGCGCGTAAGCGGCAGTCTCACGCGAGGGGGTGCGGACAACCGCTGAGTGACGCTCGCTTGCCGCGCACGCGCGGGTCCGCGTCCCGCGCCGGCGTCACACCCGTCATCGATACGTCGCGAACGCTTCGGGTCTTCGCTCCGCCGTTGCGGAGTCCTCGCGGCCATCGAGGGCGCAAGCGACTGCCGCTTGCCGCCCGAGGGGGCGCCCAGGGGGCGTGGGGGCTATGCCCCCACACACAGAACCTTCCGGGGGCGGGTGCGCAGCGCGCTCCTCCGGCGGCTCAGTCGCGCTGGAGGGGCGGCTCCTGCTGGCCGGGGGCGTATTGAGGCTGGTAGTCGGAGACCTCGCCGAGCATCTGGGCGTGGTGCATGCGGTCGTGGCGGTAGTAGGAGCGCAGCCACTGGAGGACCGTGAGCTCGCCGAAGATGTCCGTGCGTGCCGTGCGGTCGAACTGGTCCGGCGTGAAGGTGCGCGCCAGCTCCAGCGTCTCGTCGCGCTCGCCCTGCATCTGCGCCACGAGGCTTACGAGGTCGGCGTCGTGCGCCTGCTCGAAGGGGATGTCGAGCGGGATGTTCGGCGTCCGGCCGTCGGAGACGTTGGGGCTGTCCTCGGCGATCGCGCGGCGCACCCAGCCGCGGTAGCTGCGGTCCATCGCCGCGAGGTGCACGACCTGCTCCTTGACGGACCAGCCGTCCTCGCCCTCGCCCTCGGGTGGACGCTCACCGGCTTGCTCGTCCGGGATGCCCTCGAGCGAGGCGAGCATCGCCGAGCGCTCGATCTCGAGCTTCTCGAAGAGTTCCGCGATCTGTTCGTCGGTCGCCATGCGCGCATCATAGCCGTGTAGGCTGCCCGTGCGGACCGAGGGAGCACGAGATGACCGGAGATCCTCTGGAGCTGATGGCGGCTGCCGCCGAGGCGGCTGGCGTCGAGCCCCCCAGGTTCGTGCTGCCCGAGGACCACGAAGTCGAACTCAACGGCCTGCGATTCCACTACCTCGACTGGGGGAACAGGCACCTCCCGCACGTGGTGCTGCTGCACGGCGGATCGCTGACCGCGCACACCTGGGACATGGCCGCGCTGCTGCTGCGCGACTCCTACCACCTCGTCGCCCTCGACCAGCGCGGCCACGGGGACTCGGACTGGACCCCGAACGTCGGGGACGACACGAGCGCGCTCATGGTTGAGGACACGCGCGCCTTCCTCGACCACCTCGGCTACGAGCACTTCACGCTCGTCGGCATGTCAATGGGCGGGATCAACTCCTTCCAGCACGCCGCGGCACACCCGGACCGCCTCGACGCGCTCGTGATCGTCGATGTCGCGCCGGAGACGATGCGCGCCGGCATCGTCGAGATGGAGCAGTTCGCGCAGGCGACGGAGACGCTCGAGCGCTTCGAGGACTTCCTCGACCGCGCGACGAAGTTCAACCCCGACCGCCCCATCGGCCACCTGCGCTACAGCCTCATGCGGGCGCTGCGCGAGACGGACGAGGGCTGGACCTGGAAGAACGACCGCCGCCCGCGCCCGAAGCTGGACGACGAGGCGCGCAAGCGGGTGGCCGACGAGCGCACCTCGCTGCTCTGGGAGTCCGCGCGCGCGATCCCGACGCCGACGCTGCTGGTGCGCGGCACGGAGAGCAAGATCCTCTCCGCCGAGCACGCTCGCGAGGTGGTCGACGCGATGCAGGACGCCGAACTCGTCGAGATCGAGGGCGCGCGCCACACGGTACAGGGCGACAAGCCGGTCGAGTTCGCGCGCGAGCTGGACGCCTTCCTGCAGCGCACGCTGCCGGAGCGCTGAGGCAGCGCCGAGCCGGATTCGCGACGCGCTTTGACAGCGCCGCGCCCTCGCCTCTAACGTCCGCCTGCACGCGTCGCACGGCGACGCGGAGATGGCTCTAGACGGATGGGAGCAACAGCATGGTCGAGGTGATCAAGTCCTCCGAGGGTGAGACATCGGAAAGCACACCCGCCGAGATCTTCACGGGCGGGCAGGTCTGGGCGCGGCGCCTCGCGGGCGGCGACACGGGCCGTGGCCGAGACATGAGCTTCGGCATCGTGCAGTTCGGGGCGGGCGCGCGCACGCGCATGCACCGCCACAGCAGCGACCAGATGCTCTACGTCGTCGCCGGCATCGGCAAGGTCGGCACCGCGGACAGCGAGGAAGTGATCAGCGCGGGCGACTTCGCCCTCGTGCCGGCGGGCGAGGATCACTGGCACGGCGCAAGCGACACCGGTTCGCCGATGTCCCACATCACCGTCACCACCGCCGACAGCGTGACCGAGGTCACCGAGTAGCGCGACCCACCGGGACAGCCTGACAGGGCGACCAGCCGATGAGTACCAGCGAGCAGGCGATTCGCCGCTTGATGTTCCACTACTCGGAGTTGCAGGACGCCGCCGACTTCGACGCGGTCGCCGAGCTGTTCTCGCACGGCATCTTCCAGCGCGGCGACGGCAAGTCGTTCCTCGGGCCGGAGGTGTCCGCGCACCGCAAGCGCTCGAACATCCTGCACGACGGCAAGCTCGCCACGAAGCACGTCACGACGAACATCACCATCGACGTGGACGAGGAGAACAACTCAGCCTCGGCGGACTCGTACTACACGGTCTTCCAGGGCACGGACACACTCCCGCTCGAGCCGATCGTCGCGGGCCGCTACCACGACCACTTCGAGCGCGTCGACGGCGAGTGGCGCTTCCTCTACCGCCGCTCCCACGTGGACCTCGTCGGCCGCATCGCTACGCACCGCGCGTTCTGACGAGGCTGCACGGCGGCGCTCCGCGCCCGGAGGGGGCTGCGCCCCCACACCCGAGCCGGAGGGGCGCAACAGCCGATCGAGGTGGCGAGCTGCGTCGGGCGAGCCCCTCACCCCCACCCTCTCCCCCAGGGAGAGGGGGCCGGATCCCTCTCCCCGTCACTTCGCCTCCGCTTCCCCGTCATTCCGCCGCCTCACCGTCATTCCGTCCCCTCCCCGTCATTCCGGCGAAAGCCGGAATCCAGTCGGCGGGCGCAGCCCGCACAAAGAGGGGCGCGGGGCGCAGCCCCGCATCCATTGAGGGCGGGTGGGCGGGTCAGAGCCGCGCGCAGCGCGTGCTCGTCCGGGATGGGGGCTACGCCCCCTACTCCTCCGGCGGCTCGTAGTCGCGGCGGAAGGCGTCGAAGCGGTTGAGCAGGTCGAGGGAGCTGCGGCGGTAGCTGAAGCGCCAGGCGCCCTCGACGTACTCGAAGCGATCGATGTAGCGGCCGGCCGCGATCGGCTGGAGCGGCAGCGCGGGCGGGCCCTGCAGGATCGTGTAGCAGGACTCCGCGCCCGCCTCGCCACGTTCGAGGTCGACCTCGATAGCGAGGTTCGTCGTGACGTGGCGGGTGCGCGGCGTGCCGTCGAAGTAGGCGCGCACGTTGGCCATGCGGCGCTCCGCGATCTCCTTGCCGCGCCAGCCCACACCCGAGTCCGCCACGAAGTCGCCGTGCTCGAACATGTCCGCGATGGCGTCCCAGTCCGCGGCGTCCTGCAACTCGGCGTAGGAGTAGACGAGCCGCTCGATCTCGCGGCGCGCGGCGGCAACCGGGTCGGCGGCGCTCACGAGCGCTCCAGCGCCCAGGCGAAGTCGGCGAGGATCTCCTCGTAGCGCTCGTCAACACGCTCCCGCTCGCGTGGGTGCGTGATGATCCAGAAGCGGCCGGCCTGCACGGCGTCGAGCACGCGCTTGCCGACGAGCGCGGGCGACATGCGGCCGCGGCCCTCGGTGCGCAGCGCGGGCGTGACCTTGTCGGCGAGGTCCTCCGGCACGTGGCGATGCCCCTCGAACAGCCGGCTGGCGACGCCGCCCGGGCAGAGCACCGAGACGCCGATGCCGTCGGCGGCCAGCTCGTGGCGGAGGCGGTCCGTGAGCGCGACGACCGCGTGCTTGGTGGCCGCGTAGGTGGAGACGTTCACCGGCGGGACCGTGATCCCGGCCATCGAGGAGGTGTTGACGATGTGCGCCTCGCCCTCCTGGTCGCGCATGCGCGGGACGAACGCCTGGGCGCCGTGCACCGCACCCAGCACGTTGACGCGGAACAGCCACTCCCAGTCGGCGTCCGTGCTGTCCACGATCGAGGTCTCGACGATCACGCCGGCGTTGCAGCAGAGCAGGTTGACCTCGCCGAACTCCTCGTAGGCGCGCTCCGCGAGGGCGTCCATCGCGATGCGGTCGGAGACGTCCACCTGCACCGCGATCGCGTCGACGCCGCTCTCGCGGGCCGCCGAGGCGACACGTTCCGCGCCGTCGAGATCGATGTCGGCGACGACGACGCGCATCCCGGCCTCGACGCAGGCGCCGACGATGCCCTGTCCGATGCCGCTGCCGCCGCCGGTGATGACGGCCACCTTGCCTTCGAGTTGGTCCATCGCCGCTGTCTCCCTACGCCGGTGCGCTGCGCTCTCGCGAGGCGCTCACGAGCGCTCGAGGGCCCAGTCGTAGGCGGCGTACAGCCCCTCGTAGCGCTCGTCGACCCGTCCGCGGTCGTCATCCCTCGGGTGCGTGATGATCCAGAAGCGGTCCGCCCGCACGTGATCGAGCACCCGCCTGCCGACCTCGGCGGGCGCCATGCCACCTGCGCCGTCGGTACGCGTCGCGGGCGTGACGCTGTCGGCGAGGTCGTCCGGCACGTTGCGGTGCCCCTCGAACAGCCGGGTCGTGACCCCGCCCGGGCAGAGCACCGAGACCCCGATGCCGGCGTCGGCGACCTCGTCGCGGAGCCGATCGGAGATGGCGATGACCGCGTGCTTGCTCGCGGCGTAGGTGCCGACGTCCAGCGGCGGCACGAAGATGCCGGCGATCGAGCCGGTGTTGACGATGTGCGCGTCGCCCTCCTGCTCGCGCATGCGCGGGGCGAATGCCTGCGCGCCGTGCACCACGCCCATCACGTTCACGCGGAACAGCCACTCCCAGTCCGCGTCCGTGCTGTCCTCGATCGTGGTCTCGACGATGACCCCCGCGTTGCAGCAGAGCAGGTTGACCTCGCCGAACTCCTCGTAGGCGCGGTCGGCCAGCGCGTCCATCGCGATCCGGTCGGAGACGTCCACCTGCACCGCGATCGCCTCGGCCCCCCGCTCGCGGGCCGCAGAGGCGACACGTTCGGCTCCTTCGAGGTCGATGTCGGCAACGACGACGCGCATCCCGGCATCCACGCAGGCCTCGATGATGCCCTCGCCAACGCCGCTGCCGGCGCCCGTGACGACGGCCACCTTGCCCTCAAGCTGCTCCATTGCGGTGCCTCCTTTCGGTCCTTTTGCTGATCGCTCTCGCGCGCGCTACCCGGCGCTGGCCGCGGCCTCGTCGAACGCGTCGAGCAGGCGCTGCGTGCGCCGCTCGATCATGGGGCGAAATTCAGGGTGCGTGATGATCCAGAAGCGGTTGTCGCGGACGGCCTCCACCACCCGCTCGCCCACCTCGCGCGGCTGCATCCGCTCGACGTCGTCGCGCTCCCGCACGGGCGGAGTGACGTGACCGCGCAGGTTCTCGGGAAGGTTCCGGTCGGCTGCGAACAACTGCGTCGCCACTCCGCCCGGGCAGAGGATCGAGACACCGATGCCGTCAGCCTCGAGCTCGTTGCGCAGCGTCTCGGAGAGACCGAGGACGGCGTGCTTCGTCGCGCAGTACACGCCAACATCGACCGCGCGCGTGATCGAGACGCTGGCCAGCGAGCCGGTGTTGACGATGTGCGCCTCGCCGCCCTGCTCGCGCATCCGCGGCACGAACGCCTGGATGCCGTGCACGACGCCGAAGAGGTTGACGCCGAACAGCCACTGCCAGTCCTCGGGCGTGGTCGAGGCGATCTCGCCGACCGAGATCACGCCCGCGTTGTTGCACAGCAGGTTGACCTCGCCGAACGCCTCGTACGCCGCGTCGGCGAGGGCATCGAGGGCAGCACGGTCCGTCACGTCCGTGCGCACGGCGATTGCCTCGGTGCTGGTCTCGCGTAGCGAGCCGGCAACCCGCTCGGCCGCGTCCAGCTCGATGTCCGCGATGACGACGCGCATCCCGGTGTCCGCGCACGCGCGGGCGATGCCCTCGCCGATGCCGCTGCCACCGCCGGTGACGACGGCGACCTTTCCCTCGAGTTGCTCCATCGCCGATCGCTCCCTCCGGTGCGTCCTGGCTGGTCGCTGTGGCGGCTTCGTTACGCCTGGCTCGCGGCGGCATCGTCGAACGCCGCGAGCAGGCCCGCGGAGCGCTCCTCGATCGTGGCTCGCCGTTCGGGGTGGGTGATGATCCAGAAGCGGTTGGCGCGCACGGCGTCGACCACCATCGCGCCGACCTCGCGCGGCGCGATGCGTGCGACGTCCCGCCGCTCCTCGACGGGCGGCGTCACGCGGCCGCGCAGCTCGTCGGGCAGGTTGCGGTCGGCGGCGAAGAGCCGCGTCTCCACACCGCTGGGGCAGAGGATCGAGACGCCGATGCCGTCGCCCTCGAGCTCGTTGCGCAGCGTCTCCGAGAGGCCGAGGACGGCGTGCTTCGTCGCGCAGTAGACGCCGACCTGCACGGCGCGCGTGGCCGCGATGCTGGACATCGAGCCGGTGTTCACGATGTGCGCCTCGCCGCCCTGCTCACGCATCCGCGGTACGAACGCCTGAATGCCGTGCACGACGCCGAAGAGGTTGACGCCGAACAGCCACTGCCAGTCCTCCGGCGTGGTCGAGGCGATCTCGCCGACCGAGATCACGCCGGCGTTGTTGCAGAGCAGGTTGACCGCGCCGAAGGCCTCGTACGCCGCGTCGGCGAGCGCATCGAGGGCGGCCGGGTCCGTCACGTCCGTCTGCACGGCGATCGCCTCCGCGCCCGTCTCGCGCAGCTCGTTGGCGATCCGCTCGCCGGCGTCGGCCTCGATGTCGGCGATCACGACGCGCATCCCCGCGTGTGCGCACGCGCGGGCGATGCCCTCGCCGATGCCGCTGCCACCGCCGGTGACGACGGCCACCTTGCCTTCCAGATCCTGCACAAGCGCCTCCCTGTTCCGGGCGCGATTCTACGCGGCCGGCTTCGAACGGACCCGCGGGGCGCTGGACCGGGTCAGTTCGCGCCGTAGACCTCGGTGTCGGGGTAGAAGGCGTACCAGCCGAACCAGTAGGCGAGGTGGCCGTTGATCCGCTCGAGGCGTTCGCCGCCGGGACCGAGCAGCGCCTCCTCGGTCACGCGCCACTCGCCGCCCTCGGCGTCGAGCAGCGCGTCGGGGTCGTCGCCGGGCGTGAAGAAGCGGTCGCGCTCGAAGGCACGCACCTCGCCGCCGGAGTCGTAGACGACGGGGCCGATGCGCTCGTGGGTGCCCTCGGTCTGCACCTCGCCTCGGGCGGCGACGAGCACGACCTGCTGTTCGCCGACGGCGTCGTTGACGACGCGCTCCTTCGCGATCGCGGTGAGCCGGTAGGCCTTGCGGTCGCCACCGATGCGGAGGCCGTAGACGAAGTTCTTGAGGCCCAGCTCGTTGCTCTCGACCCAGACCGGGAACAGGGTGCCGCTCTCGGAGAAGTACTCGCCGTACGGCATACCGGGCTCGTAGGGGCGGTAGTAGCCGGTGTTGATGTCGATCACGTCCGTCTCGGGGTGCTGGGCGAGCCAGTCCTCCCAGGTGGTGAGCACCACCGGGAGCAGGTTGAGCTGGAGCGGGTTGCCCTCGGTGTCCGTCGCGCCGACGAGTTCGCCGAGCACGGGCTTGCCGGTGAACTGGTTCCAGAGCGTGCGCGTGATGCGGTCGTACATCAGCTTGTTGCTGCGGTAGAGGAAGCCCGAGGTGCCGAAGATGTACGTCTCGCCGTTGGGTGCGCGGCCGTCGTAGGCGATGCCCGCGCCGCAGAGCGTGCAGTAGGCGAGCGAGAAGGGCACGCCTCCCACGATGTCGTTCGTCATCTCGTGCCAGTCCATGATGCGCAGCGGGTAGGCGCGCGCCTCGCCGTTGATGAACATGCCGAAGACCGCCTCCTGAGGCCCCAGCCAGTCCGCCTCCTCCGGCGCGATCGTGCGCGGCAGGTCGAGCGGCGGGATGCCGTCGACACGCACGCCACCCCAGACGATCTCCTCGACCCGGATCGCCGAGGCGTGCTCGTCGTTCAGGAAGTCCTGGAAACGCTCATCGATGTTCGCGAGCAGGCGGCCCTTCCAGCCCAGGTAGCCGGGCGGCGGAACCAGGTCCGTCGCGCCGTACCACCGCAGCCAGCTGAAGTAGTCGTAGCCGATCGTCTGGCCGGTGAGCAGGTCGAGGGCTTCTCCGTACTCGAAGCGGTCGGGCCCCACCGAAACCAGGCGGGCGAGGCGCGCGAACAGCATGTCGATCAGCACGGCGACGAAACGCTGGTCTTCGGCGGCCACGATGCGCCACAGCGCCTCGCGTGCCGGTCCGTCCACGGGTGAGTGAATGAAGGCGTTCAGCAGGTTGGACGCCTCGCTGTCGGAGATCGGCCCGGCGTCAACGCCGGGAGGCACCTCGAAGGTAGGCCTGGGCGTGGGCGTCGCCCGGGGCGTGGCGGTCGGCGTCGCGACCTCGGCGGTGGGCGTCGCCGTCGCGATGGAGGGGCTGGCGGTGGGAGTCGCTGCCGGCGTATCCGGCGCTGCGGTCGCCGTGGCCGGTGCGGCGGCGTCGCGCTCGTCGCCACAGGCAACGAGGCAGGCGGCGGCGAGGAGGGCGAGCGCGGAGAGCAGAGCCCGGCGACGCTGCATCTGTGCACCTCGATCGTGTGAACGTTGCCCAACCAGCGTATGAGCGCGGGCTGGCGGCGCGCCAGCGCGGCGCGCGGCTGCTACGCGCCGTCGAGGACCTCAAGCGCCTCGCGGACCATCGCCTGCACCCACTGCGGGCGCTCGAGCGGCGCGAAGTGACCGCTGCCCTCGGCGACCCACTCGTGGGCGCGCCGCGGCTGCGAGGCCGCCTCGGGGTCCGTCGTCGAGTGGAGCCCGCGCGAGCCGGACCCGCGGCCGATCCAGACGGGGCATTCGAGCTCCGGGAGGGCGGACCATAGCTCACCAACCCCGCCGCCGGTGAACACGGCGGCCTCGGTCTCTCGCGCGCAGGCCAGCTGCACTGCGCCGGCGGAGCCGACCGCCCGCAGGCCCGAGTCGACGAAGCCGGCGAAGACCTCGGGATCCCATGCCTTGTACGGAAGGCGGGCGCGCAGGTGCTCCGCGGCGGCCTCGCGGCTCGGCCACTCGTAGCGGCGGCGCAGCGCGACCTCGACCATGTCGCTCGCGTTCCCGCCGCCTTCGCCGCCCGGCGGCTTCAACGGCGCCTCGATCAGCAGCAGCGCGTCCACGAGGTCCGGACGCTCCAGCGCGAGCAGCGTGCCGACGCCGCCACCGAGCGAGTGTCCGACGATCACGAGTCCGGACCAGCCCTCGATCTTCGCGAGCCGCTCGACGTCGGCAGCCATCTCGGCCCAGCGTCCGACCGGCAGGTCGCAGCGCGAGGCGCCGTGGCCGCGCAGGTCGAGCGCGATCGGGCGGCAGGCATCGGCCAGGGCCGCGGCCGTCGGCCGCCAGACGCCGCGCGTGAAGCCGGTGGCGTGCAGGAACAGCACCGGCCGCGCGCCTTCGCCGGGCCACTCGTCGAGGGCCAGCACGGCCTCGCCGAGGTCCACCTCGCGCGTGCGGTAGGTCGCGCTCACGGGGTCACCGGCGGCTCAGCCGGACCGCGCGGCGGGCCGGCCGATCCGCAACGAGGAGAGCAGCTGACGGGTGGCCGCAGCAATCTCGTCGACGGCGCTGTCGAAGGCCTCGGTGTTGTGCGCGGCGGGGCGGCGGAAGCCGCTCACCTTGCGCACGAACTGCAACGCGGCAGCCTCGATCTCCTCGTCGCCGGCAAGCTGGGCGCCCTCGCGAAGGGTCTTGATACTCCTGCACATGCGCCGAGGGTAGCAGGCACGACGCGAGAGTCGCAGTGCGCCGGCCCGCCTCAGGCGGTGACGTCCTCGGGGGGCGCGAGCTCGCGGTCGCCGGTGCGGCGCCAGAGCAGCCAGCAGACGATGGCGACGGCGAGCAGCAGAACGCTGGCCCCGGCGAGCGCGTGGCCGAGGGCGACGCGGGAGACCAGGGCGCTGAGCGAGAGCATGAGGAAGATCGTCGCGAACTGCGCTCCGAACTGCTGGAGGGAGAGCGCGGTCGCGCGCTCGCTGTCCGGCACGCGCCGCGAGATGTAGACGGTGCTGATGGGGTGCAGCGCGTTCTGGGCGAAGGGGGCGAGCGCGAACAGCGGCACGAACCAGAGCACGCCCCCGCTGCCGCCGAGCAGTGAGATGGCCCCGATGACGGGCAGCAGCAGCAGCGCGCCGCTCATCCCGAGCCGCCGCGAGAACCAGTCGGCGCTCCACCCGCCGGTCGCCGCGATGAGCATCATGCCCGCCGCGACCCAGCCGAACGCGACCACGGGCACCTCGTAGCCGATCAGCACCGGCTGCCAGACCGTGAACGCGGCGAAGCCCGCCACCCAGGGCAGCGCGCCGAGCGTCGCCGCCCAGCGCAGCGAGGGCACGCGCACCACGCGGCGTGCCGCCGAGAGGCCCGTGGCGAAGAACGAGTCAGCCGCGCTGCCGGGATCGCGCGGAGGTTCCTCGAGCCGGAAGGCGAGGCTGGCGGCCATGATCGAGAGGACCCCGCTGGCCACGATCGGCCAGGACAGCGGCGTGACCGTCGCCATCAGGCCGCCGATGATCGTGAAGCCCGCGACGGCGAGCGTCATCAGCGCGTTGAGCCGCCCCGCCACCGCCGGGAACTCGCGCACACGGCCCACCGCGCGCAGCGCGTCGAACAGGTACGCGTCGTCCGCCCCGCTCATCAGCGCGCTGCCGACGCCGAACAACACGTACGCCGTGAGCAGCACCGGCAGCACATCGGCGAGCGCGAACACGAGGAATCCCACCGAGATCAGCAGCGATCCCCAGAGCATGCTGATCCGCCGCCCGTAGCGATCGGCGACGACGCCGGTGGGCACCTCGGACAGCAGCAAGCTGGCGAAGAACACGGCGTCGAAGAGCAGGATCTGCCCGATCGTCAGTCCGCGCGTCTCGACCAGGTAGACGACCCAGATTGCCTCGCCCAGCCAGGCCCAGCGCAGCACCCACCAGAAGGGGAGCAGCCGCAGGCTGCGCTCCATGCGCGCGTCGGTGGGCGGAGAGTCCTGCATCGGGCGACCGCGCGCCCGGGCGCGCTACTCGCAGCAGGCCGGGTCGTCGCAGTCCCCGGGCACGCCGGAGGCCGGGACGAACTCGATCATCGCCGGGTCGTCGTCGGTGACGGTGTAGACCTCCCAGGCGAGGCCGTCCGGGTCGCTGACCCAGACCTTGTCCTGCTCGGCGTGGCAGCAGACGACGCCGTCCTCGACTCGCGTCTCGAGGCCGGCCGCTCCGAGGCGCCGCGTCTCGGCGATGACGTGCTCGGTGCTGAAGACTTCGACGCCGATGTGGTTGAGGGACTGACCGCCGGACTCCTTGCCGGCCTGCTCGATCAGCACCAGCTTGAGCGGCGGATCGGCGACCTCGAAGTTGGCGTAGCCCTCGCGTCGCTTGTGCGGCTCGGTGCGGAACAGCTCCGAGTAGAAGCCGACCGCGGCGTCGAGGTCGGTGACGTTGAGCGCCAGTTGAACGCGGGATTCGGGCGCGGCGGAGCCGGTCTCGCGGGTCGTGGTCATGATCGCCCCCCTCGCAGCGAGTGTGCGTGATGCCTCGATCGATGATCGCCCAATCGCCGCCGGGATGCGAGCGGCAGGCAGCAGGACGCGGCTACGGCGCCTCGCGGCCGAGCAGGACCACGTCGGTGAAGAGCGCGCCCGCGCCGCCGTTCGTGCACATCGCGACCTCGGCGCCCTCGACCTGGCGGTTGCCGGCCTCGCCGCGCAGCTGCTTCGTGCCGGAGATCACCTTCTGCAGCAGCTGGGCCGTGCCGGGGTGGGCGAACGACATCGTGCCGCCGTCGGTGCAGACCGGGAACTCGCCGCCCACGCGGATGCGGCCGTCCATCACGAACGGGCCGCCCTCGCCGGGGCCGCAGAAGCCGAAAGTCTCGAACTGGCGGATGATCTCGAACGAGAACGGGTCGTAGAACTCGCACACGTCGATGTCGGACGGACCGAGGCCGCAGGCCTCGAACGCCTGCCGCGAGGAGAACGAACCGACATCGCCCGTGACGTGCCAGAGCGGCCCCGCGACGTAGGCCTGCCCCCGCCCGTCGAGGCCGCCGCCGAGGATGTGGATCGGCGTGACATCGAGGTCGCGCGCGCGCTCGGCGGTGGTGAGCACCATGGCGGCGCCGCCCTCGCTGGTCATCGCGCAGTCCAGCAGGTGGAACGGGTCGGCGATCATCGCCGAGTTGAGCACGTCGTCGGGGGTGATGACGCGCCCGGTGTAGACAGCGTCCGGGTTCATCCCGCCGTGCGTGCGGATCGCCGAGGCGACCTCGGCGAGGTGTTCGGGCTTCGTGTCGTACATGTGCATGTGCCGCTGCGCGATCAGGGCGAACTCGGCGGCGGTGTAGAGGCCGAAGCACTCGACGAACTCGTTGGAGGGACGCGTCCACGGCGCCGTCGAGGCGCGCTCCGTGTAGGCGCCCGCCTGGCCGTTGCCGACGACCACGGTGTTGGCGTACCCGGCGGCGATGGCCGCTGCCGCCTGCAGCACGGCGGGTATGCCCATGTTGGCGACGCCAACCCATGTCGGGCGGCCTCCGAGCTGGTGCACCCACTGGCGCTGCCCGCCCCCGTGACCGGTGCCGGTGCTGACGTTGACCCCGTCGATGTCGGAGACCTCGAGGCCGGCGTCGGCGATTGCGCCCTTCACCGCGTCGAGAGTGATCGAGAATGAGCTGTACTCGTTGAGGTAGCGCGATTGCACCGTGTTGTACGCGCCGACGATCACGACGTCATGCAGATCCTTGCGCGGCATAGCGGCTCCGTCATCAACTCGGCGGCGGGTTGGTGGCCGCCATGCTAGCCGTCCCGGCGCAAAGCATCGACCCGGACGTGCTGGCGGCATGGCCGCACCACCGGGACAATGACCCCGCGGAGGCAAGATGAGCGACCACGACACCGACCTGCAACACAACGCCGAGGCGACCACGCGCCTCGGCGAACTCGTCGCCCGCCTTGGAAGCGCCGACCTCGAGCGCTCGCTCGGCGGGGGCTGGACGGTGGCGTTCGCCCTCGTGCACCTCGGCTTCTGGGACGCCCGCCAGGAGGTCGCGTTGCGCGGCTACGCGCAGGGCGAGGCCATTCCGTCCGAGGACGAGCTAGTCAACCCCACGCTCGAAGCGATCGCGGGGATGTTCGACCCGGCAGCGGCCGGCCCGGCGGCCGTCGAGGCAGCCGAGCGGCTCGACGCGACCTCGCTGGGCCTTTCGGCCGAGCAGCGCGCGGAGCTGCGCGAGGCGGGGCAGGAGTACACGTTCCGCCGCTGGCCCCACCGCGAGGAGCACATCGCCCAGATCGAGGCGGCGCTCGCATAGGGAGCCGTACGGCGCGAATCAGGCCGGGGCGGGTGTGAGCCGGTAGCCGACCTGGCGCACGGTCTGCAGGTAGCGCGCGGCGGGGCCGATCTTCGAGCGGATGCGTGAGACCAGCACGGCGAGGCGGGCTCGGTGGTCGTCGCCGGCCGCGCCCCACAGCGCCTCGGCGATCTGGTCGTAGCCGACCACGCGGCCACCGCCCCCGGCGATGACGTAGAGCGTCTCGAACTCCATGTAGGTGAGCGGGGCGGGCTCGTCCGCCACGGTGACCCGGAAGCGCTCACGGTCCACGACCAGGTCGCCGACCGTGATGCGCGCCTCGGGAGCGCCGTCTGCGGGTGGACTACCGATGAGGTTGCTGGTCATCGTTCCGCCTGGCCGTTGCCGCCGGGCCCCGGAGGCGCCTCCCGCGAGGGGAGGACGCCTCCAGGGCCGGCGTCAGACCGCTGCGCTCCACGCCAGGAACAGGATGTTCCTAGAGCGCAGCCTCGTCCGCTTCTCCGGTGCGGATCCGCACCGCGCTACTCACCGGGCTGACGAAGATCTTGCCGTCCCCGACCTGCCCGGTGCGGGCCGCGTCCACGATGCGCTCGACGATCGCGTCCACGTCCTCGTCCTTGACGACGAGCTCGATCTTGACCTTCGTCAGGTACTCGACCGCGAAGGTGCGGCCTCGCCACTGCTCGGTCACGCCACGCTGAGTGCCGTGGCCCCGCACCTCCGTCAGCGTCATGCCGGCGTGGTCGAGGTCCTCGAGCGCCGTCTTGACCACGTCAAGCTTCTCGGGGCGAATGATCGCCTCAACTCTCTGCACGAGTCGCCTCCTCGTCTGCCTCGGGCGCACCGCCCGCGATCGGAGCGCCCGAGCTGGTGGACAGGGCCGCCGCACCGAAGTGCGCTCCGAACGGGTCCCTGCCGCCGGTGAACTCGGGATAGGCCTCCATCGCGTGCTCGGCGACGTCCAGGCCGCTCTCCTCCTCGGCTTCGGAGACACGCAGGCCGACCGTGTGCTTGATGATCGTGAACATGATCACCGAGGTCACCACGGTCCAGACGCCCACGGCGATCACGCCGATTGCCTGGAAGAGCAACTGCTCGACACCGCCCCCGACCAGCAGACCGTAGCTGCTGGAGTCGGCGTAGTTCGGCGCGAGGTTGGTCTGCGTGGTGAAGAGACCGACCGCGAGCGTCCCCCAGATGCCGTTGAAGAGATGCACCGGCACCGCTCCCACGGGGTCGTCGATCTTCAGGTTGTCGAGCAGCTCGACGCCGAAGACGATGACCACACCCGCGACGATGCCGATCACGACCGCAGCCCACGGTTCGACCGTGGCGCAGCCGGCCGTGATGCCGACCAGACCGCCCAGCACGCCGTTCAGCGTCAGCGAGAGGTCCGACCTACCGGTGCGCAGCCTCGAGATAACCATCGCCGTCGCGGCGCTGGCCCCGGCGGCGAGCGTCGTCGTCACGGCGACGCGCGCGGCGAGGTCGGCGAAACCGCCGCTCAGCCCGAGGGTCGAGCCGGCGTTGAAGCCGTACCAGCCGATCCAGAGGATCATCACTCCAAGGAAGCCGAGCGGCATCGAGTGACCGGGCAGCGGATTGACGCTGCCGTCCGCGCTGTACTTGCCGCGGCGGGCGCCGACCATGACCGCGCCAACCAGCGCTGCCCAGCCGCCGACCGAGTGGACGACGGTGGAGCCGGCGAAGTCGATCATGCCGTTGTCGCCGAACTGGATGTCCGAGGCGTACGCGCTCAGGAAGCCGTCACCCCACGCCCAGTGCGTGACCACGGGGTAGATCACGGCCGTGATCACGACCGTGTAGACCAGGTACGCCGCGAACTTCGTGCGCTCGGCGACGGCGCCGGACACGATCGTCGCGGCCGTGGCCGCGAAGGCGAACTGGAAGAAGAACCCGGCGTAGTCCGCGTCTTCTCCGCCGTAGAAGAAGCTCCCGCCGCCGAAGAACTTGATGTCGATGAACTCGGTGGTGCCGTAGGCCAGGCCCCAGCCGACCGCCCAATAGGCGATCGCGCCGAACGAGAGGTCCAGCGCGTTCTTCATCAGGATGTTGGTGACGTTCTTCGAGCGGATGAACCCCGACTCGACGAGGCCGAACCCGGCCTGCATGAACAACACCAGAATGCCGGCGATCAGCAGCCACGCGATATCAATCGCGGACGTCAGATCGTCGATAGCGTCGCCCACCTCCTGGGCATTCGCGAACCCGGTTCCGGCGGCAAACGCCGCCATTGCTCCGACCGCCGCAGCGACGACGGTTCTATGGCGCATCCTCATAGACGCCCCCCTTCCCTCCGAGGAAAGGTAGGAGCGCGCCGTTTCGTCACAGTGTCGCCACTGTGAAATGTGGATAACGGAATGGTTTCTCGCGGGTTACGGACCGGTTACGCGCGGGTGCCGGCCTCGCCTGCGCCGGGCCTCGCTATGCCGGGTGCGCCGCCTCCAGCATGTGCCCGTGCTGACCGAGGTACTCGCGGACCGCCAGCAGCGCCGCGATGCCGTCGCCGGTCGCCGACCCAAGCTGCTTCGTTGAGCCGGCCCGCACGTCGCCGGCCACGAAGACGCCCTCGAGCGAGGTCGCGAAGCCCTCGGAGGCGACGAAGCCCCACTCGTCCAGCTCCACGGCGCCTCGCAGGAACTCCGTGTTCGGCGTCAGCCCGATGAAGACGAAGACGCCGGCCGGCTGCCAGGCCAGATCTTCGCCACTCTCGCTGTTGCGCGCGCGGACCTCCTGCAAACGGCCGCCTCGCCCGAGGAGCTCGACTACCTCGGTGCTGGTGTGGACCTCGATGGCGGGGTGGCCGCGCACCTTGTCCTGCAGCAGCTGCGAGCCCTTGAGCTCCGGGTTGCGCTCGAGGATGCGTACGCGCTCGGCGAAGTTCGTGAGAAACAACCCCTCCTCGAGGCCGGAGTTCCCGCCGCCAATCACCAGCAGCTCCTCCGAGCCGCGGTAGAACGGCCCGTCGCAGGTCGCGCAGAAGTGCACGCCCGCGCCTATCAGCCCGTCCTCGCCGGGAACCTCGAGACGACGGTACGAGGAGCCCGTGGCGATCAGGACCGCGTGGGCGCTGATCTCCTGCCCCGAGCCGAGCGCCAGCGAGACGTCGCCATCCTGCTCGTCGGCGTGCAGGCCGCTGACGGACACCGCCTCCAGCATCTCGACGCCGTAGCGCCGGGCCTGCCGCACGAAGCGGTCGGCCAGCTCGCCGCCCTCGATGCCGTCCGGGAAGCCGGGGTAGTTGTCGACGCGCTCGGTCACGCCGGCCTGCCCGCCGAGCGAGCCGCCGTCGACGATGATCGCGTCGATGCCCTCGCGAGCCGCGTAGATGCCCGCCGCGAGTCCGGCCGGACCGCCCCCGACGATCGCGAGGTCGTAGAAGGCGCGCTCGGCCTCGATGTTGAGTCCGAGCTTGCGCGCGAGCTCCTCGTTCGAGGGCTCCAGCAGGGAACTGCCGTCCGGGAAGATGATCGTCGGGATCGTCCGTCCGCCGTTCTGCAGCTCCTCGACGAAGCGCAGGCCGTCGGCGTCCGTGTCGATGTCGATCCAGTCGTACTCGACGCGGTGCTCGCCCAGGAACTTCTTGGAGCGCCGGCAATCCGGGCACCACGGGGCTCCGTAGACCTGTATCTCCGCCATGGCGCGCTCCCTCCACGGATCGGCCGCACTGCCCGCCAGGGGCGAAGGCCTCGATAGAATGATCCCAGAAGCGCGGCGCTCGCGCCCCCTCGTCGGGGAGTCCGCGGCGGCGCCGCGTGCCGGAGGTCGCATGGCGGCAGCACAGCGCACCGAGGCAGCAGCGGGGTGGACGCGGCGCTCAGCGTGGCTCCTCGGAGCCGCCGGTGCGCTGCTGGCGCTGCTGCTCCTCGCCTGCACCAGCCCGGCCGAGGAGCCGGACGAGGCGACCGCGACGCCGTCGGACGCCGGCTCAGGCGTGACGACCGCCACCCCGCAGCCGACCGCGACCGCGACCCCTGACGAGCTGACCGCCGAGGAGGCGGTGGCCGCGTGGGGCCGCCAGGTCTGCGCCGCAGCCAGCGCCTTCACCGTCGACTTCCTCGCCAGCGGCGACTCGCAGGATCCGAGCGAGCTGAACCTGGAGGCGCGCAAGGACCGCGCGGCGGCGATGTTCCCCGTGCAGTACAACGCCGTGAGCAGAGCCGCGGACATCCTCGAGGCGATCGATCCGCCGGAACGGACGGCGGAGTTGCACCGCCTGCTGCTGACGACCTACCGCGACCTGGAGTCAGCGCTCCGGGAGCAGGAAGAGATCATCGCCGAGGCGACGAGCGCCGCGGAGATCACCGACAGCAACCTGCCGGTGGACGAGCTGATCAGCCTCGCCTTCCGCCAGGCCTCGCTGCTCGCCGACGGCGGCTACTGCGAGTAGCACGCCCGCGACCGTCCATACCTCGCGCCGCCTGCGGATTGCACCGGTAGCCCTCGGGCGCTACTCTACTTTGCAGTGCAAACTAGTTTGCACTGCACAGAGCCGAGCGAGCGGGGGGCAGCAACATGGAGCGCACGGGCGACGAGGCACGACTCAGCCCCGAGGAGGGCTGGCGCACGATCCAGGCGACGATGGAGGAGACGCGCAGCGCGATGTACGTCGCCGGTACGGCGACGATTCTGCTGCTCTGGGGTGTGATCGTCTCGCTCGGCTACCTCGCGGAGTACGCGCTTGACACGGCGGCCCCTGACTTCCGCGACGACAACCAGTGGGTGAGCGCGCCGCTGTGGGTCCTCCTCGTGGCGGTTGGAATGACGGGCAGCGCGATCATCGGGAGCCGGGCCGGCAAGCTGCGCGCCGCCGGGGACGCGATGCGCAGCGCCGGCGTCCGCGTCTTCCTCTTCTGGCTTTCGGTCGCGTTGGCAGCGTTCCTCGTGCCGGCGGCGGCGGGCATGTGGAACGCCGACGAGGACCCGGCCAACATCGCGCGCGTCGCGATCGGCATCGTGGCGCTCGGTCACGTCCTCTTCGGCATCATGCACCGCCCGCTGATCGCAGCAGTCGGCGTGGGCATCGCCGCGGCGTTCTACGTCCCGAGCTACCTCGCGGGTGACGCCGCGCTGGCGGTGGCGGCGGCGGCCACGCTGCTCGTCGTCGCGGTCGCCTACGCCTGGATTCGCAAAAGCGGGGTGCTGTGAGCACGGAGGCGCCCGACGAGCCGATCGTCCTCGACGAGACGATTCATCAGTCCACGCGGCTGCGGATCATGACGATGCTGGTCTCCGTCCCGGAACGGGATCGCCTCGCCTACGGGTTCATCCAGCAGACGCTCGGCCTCACCGGCGGCAACCTCACCACCCACCTGCGACGGCTCGAGGAGGCGGGGTACCTCGGAACTGCCAAGGAGTTCGTGGACGCGAAGCCTCGCACCTGGGTGCAGGCCACGCCCGAGGGCCGTCGCGCCTTCGCCGACTACCTCGCGAACCTGCAGCGCGCGCTGAAGTGGCAGCCAGCGGGCTAAGCGCCGCCCTACCCGATCAGCTCGGCAGGGTTCTCCCGCACCATGCGCCCGACGTCCGAGGCGGAGTACCCCGCGTCGAGGAAGTGCTCGATCCAGCGGCCGAAGCCGACGGGCGGCTCGGGGTTCCGGGCCTGGCCGAAGTCGGTCGAGAGGATGACCCGCTCCGGGCCGACGGCCCGGACCTGCGACTCGATCAGCTCCCACTGCTCATCGCCATCCTCGTGGCTTGTGGCCGTCGCCACCTGCTCCACGTAGGCGCCGAGGCCGGCCAACTCCTGCTGCACCTCGATGTCGATGTAGAAGGAGCCGTGCGTGACGACGGTCCGGATCCCGCGACGGCGCGACTCGCGCCCGAGCACGGCGACCTCGGGCGTGGAGAGGTGGCCGGTGGCGAGCACCGCGTCGTACTCCCCGATCAGGTCGAGGATCGCCATCACCTCGTGCCGGAGGTCGCCCATCTCGTCGAGGATGGTGATGCCCGGGCCGGGGCTGTGGCGTCCGCCGGGGCGCTCCTCGCGCCACGCCTGCGCGTCGAAGGTGGGCATCCACACTACCGTCGTGCCGATGCGCATCGCGACGCTGACGGCCTCCATGTTGAGCCCGCCGATGCAGTGGTCGAGCGCGATGCCGCCGTAGACGCGAATGTCCTCGTGCTGGCGGTCGAGCAGCCAGGCGAGCGGCTGGGTGTTGTACTCGTGACTCTTCAGGACGATGCCGCCCATGCCCGCCTCAACGGCGCGCGCGACGAGCGCGTCGGCGTCCATCCGGCGCTGGGCGTAGGGGTCGGGCGAGGCGTGCACGTGCACGTCGATCGCCCCTCGCAGTAGCTCGCGCGCGTCCTCGCGTACATCGTCAAGCGTCGCGTCGGGGTCGAACCTCGACATGGCCGCTCCTTCCCTCTCCGGAGAGTCCGGCTAGTCCGTCAGCAGCTTGGTGTGGTCCCACGAGGAGACCTTGCCCGGCCGGATCCGCACGACGAGGCGCTTCGGCACGGCGCGGCGGCGGTCGGGGCGCGCCTGTGCGCCCGCGCGGGCCGTGTCCCCGCCCGGTCCCTCGCTGTAGTACTTCACGCCGATCAGGCGCATCACGTTGCGCGTGACCTCGACGTCGTCGAGGAGCTCCGCCTCGCCCTCGATCATCACGCCGCGCAGCTTGTCGTAGACCACGCCGTCCTCGACCAGCAGCGTGACGCGCGGGTCGCGCTCGATGTTGCGGACCTTCTGCGAGGAGCGGTAGGTGGTGAAGACGATGCGGCCCTCGTCGTCGACGGAGAACCACATCGGCACCAGGTGCGGGCGGCCGTCCGGGCCGATGCTGGCGACCTGGAGGGTATGGGCGCTCTCGAGGAACTCGCGCAGCTCCTCGTCGGTCAGGCGGATGCGTTCGCGCAGGTTCGGCACCGGCGCCTCCCTTCGGCGTGCGGGAGCCGCATCATAGCGTCTCGCATCGGCCGGGCCCCGCCACGCGAACTCGGCGCGCCGGGCGTGCGGTAGGCTGTGCCGCGAGGGTCGGAGGAGGCCACGCATGGAGCTGCGCCTGTTCCCGCTGCACACCGTGCTCTTCCCGGGCATGCCGCTCCCGCTCAACGTCTTCGAGCCGCGCTACCTGCAACTGGTGCAGGAGTGCCTGGAGCAGGAGGAGCCGTTCGGGGTCGCCCTGATCCGCGAGGGCCCCGAGGTCGGCGGCTTCGCGGACCCGTTCATGGTCGGCGCCACCGCGCGCATCGAGCAGGTCGCGCAGGGCGTCCTGAACGCGATCCAGCTGCTTGCGCGCGGCGAGCGGCGCGTGCGCATCCTGGAGCTGCACCACGACCGCCCCTACCTCTGGGCCGATGTCGAGGAGATCGAGGACCAACCGGGCGAGGCGCCGCAGGAGCTGCTGGAGCACGGGCAGGAGCTGCTCGACGAGTTCGAGCGGCTGCGCTTCAGCTCGCAGGGCGGCTACGTGCGCCCTCGCTCCCCCGAGCTCGTCTCGAAGCCTCCCGGCGTGCTCGCCGACGCGATCGGCGCGACCGGGGCGGGTAACTCCGATGAGCGGCAGGAGCTGCTCGAAATGCTCGACCCCGCCCTCCGGCTGGAGCGCGCGGTGGCGATGTTCGCGCCGCTGATCGAGCAGATGCGGCAGCGCTCGACGGACAGTGCCGTGCGGCGCTGGAGCGAGCCGGGCGCGCTCAACTAGCCTCGCAGGGCTCCGGCGCAACGAGCACGACGGATGAGCCAGCGCTGCGCGCGGCTCGGCCCACCCTCCGATCCCCTCTCCCCTGGCGGGAGAGGGTTAGGGTGAGGGGGACTCCGGAGGCGACTCGCGGAGTTCCCGCGCGATCGTTTCGAGCACGGGGTTCAGACGCAGCAGCACATCGTCGCTGGCCGCGCGGCGCCCCCTCACCCCCGCCCTCTCCCGCAAGGGGAGAGGGGGCCGGAGGGCCCTCGACGGCCGGTTGGGTGCGCCGGGAGCGGCCTAGCTGTGAAGATCCTCGACGCTGCCGACGGGGCGGCCGAAGCGGTCGGCGATCACGGTCGTGACGGGGCTCGTGCGCTGGCCGAACGTCGGCAGCCACGAGGAGTGCTTGCCGGGCCCGCCGGCGACGAACAGGTGCAGGTGCTCCGGCTCGTTGACGATCGGGAGCAGCGCATCCGGCGGGAACGGATCGAGGCCCGACTCCGGCTCGATGCGCACGTTGACCGACTCGAGGAACTCGGGCGAGAGCCGCGACGCCGGGTAGCGCGCGTGCTCGTGGACGTACTGCTGGACGCCCTCGCGGGTCCACCCCTCGTCGGCGATCGTCGCGGCGTGCTCCGGGCCGAGCGCGAGCAGCGGCTCGCCGCGGCTGAGGATGTTGTTGCTGCCCGCCTGCCCGAGGGCGCCGGCGACCGTCTGGAGGACGCCGAGCGCGGTGTTGCTGCCGTGCTCCTGGATGTTGTGCGGGCCCTCACTGGCGGCGACGGTGACCGTGCTGTCGTCGGGCTCGAAGCCGCGCGTGGTGTGGAACGGCGGCCAGGGGCTGGCCTCCTCGTTCTCCGCGAGGCAAAGCGCGAACTTCGCGGGCGTGCCCTGCGTGGCGCGGTCGCCGTGACCGGGCGAGGCGCCCGCGACGTTAAGCAGCAGCAGCCGGATCGCGCGCCCGATCGTCGCGTTCGCGCGGAAGCCGGGGCCGTAGCAGCCGGGGCCGCCGTGCACCCCCAGCTCGCGGCCGATCGGACCGTTGACCAGCACCAGCACCGCGCACGGGTGCGTCGTGGCGTTGATGCCGCTGAGGTTGAACTGCGGCTGCACGATGCCCTGCACGGCCGCCAGCAGCAGCGGCAGCGCGCGCGGCTCGCAGCCCGCGAGGACGGCGTTGATCGCCACCGCCTCGATGGTCGCCACGCCGCGCCGAGGCGGCAGCACGCCCAGCACCTCCCGCCGATCGCGATCGGTATAGGCGAGCATCGCCTCGACTCGCTCCTCGGTGGGCGGGATGACGGGCAGGCCGTCCGACCAGCCGCGCTCGGCGAAGGCGTCATGCAGCTCGCCCGGGTCGGCGGGCAGCTCGACCAGCGCCGCGGAATCGCCGAGGCGGGACGTAGCGCCCGTCGTCATCGGTCGCCGCCGGCGATCGGCACGGGCTCGGGCGCGAGCGACGCCAGCAGGTCCGGGATGGAGGCGCGGGCCTTCTCGGCGACGGCGTCTTCCCGGATGCCGCCGATCGGGTGCGGCACCACGATGTAGCGCAGGTCCGGCATGCCGCGCTGCTCGGCCTCGAGCTCGAACAGGCTGACGAACGCCTCGGTGGTGATGTTGACCGTGGGGATGCCCTGCCGCTCGAAGAGGATGGAGGCGTGGACACTCCACGCCGTGCAGGAGCCTCAGTCGCTCGATCCGATGAGAGCGAAGTCGGCTCCTTCCACGAGCTTGCGCTCGTTGCTCTTCGTCGGCGGCCCGGCGCTTGGCTTGCCGATCGTCGTCAGCTCGCCAAGCTCGAAGTGCTCACGCAGGCCCTCGACCATCTGGTGCATCAGCAGGCCGGCGTTGGCCTTGCGGTTCTCGACGATGCCCGGGCGCAGGCCGTCGAGCGAGGCGGGCAGCGGCGCGAGCGGGTGTCGCTCGACCGGGGCGTGGCCGGTGGGGTCGTAGACCCGGATGGTGTCGCTCATGGTTCGTTCCTCCGTACGCGCGGGCTGGCAATCAGACGCGCGAGTAGATCAGTTCCTTGAGTTCGTCGATCTCCGGGAAGCGCCCGCTCTGCATCTTGCTGAAGACCAGCTCGCCGTCCACGGACCACTCGAAGCAGCCGCCGTCGCCGGTGCGCATCTCCAGCCTTCGCACGTCGTCCTGGATGTCGTACATGATCTCGCCGATCATCCACTGCGCGCGGGCGAGGTAGCTGCACGGCACGCAGTACTCGACCGTGATCTCGACTCCCTGCTCTTCGCTCATGGGCCGCCTCCCTCGGTCCCGATTCTAGCGCCGTGCGCGGCCGGAGCGCGCGCCGCCCGGAAAAAAACTCGATGGTTGAAGCGTACTCCAATGTCGCATCGGGTCGAGTGGGACTGTTAGATTCGGCGCGACGGACGTTATGGCGCGCGGGACGGACGGACCGCGGGCCTCAGCGGAAGGAACTGCCGATGAGCCTACGTGGAGCCGCCTCGATCATCGGCATTGGCGAACTGAAGCCGGAGCGGCGCAAGCCGGGCCGGACGGGCCTCGGCCTTGCGCAGGAAGCGGCGAGGAAGTGCATCCGGGATTCCGGACTGCGCAAGGATCAGGTCGACGGCCTGATCACGGAGACCCAGTACGCGAACACGGTCGCGCTCTCCGAGTACCTCGGGATCCGGCCCAACTGGCAGCACTCGATCAACATGATGGGATCCTCCGGCGCCACGGGCGTCGCGGCCGCGGCGGCGGCGATCAACGCCGGGCTCGCCGAGCACGTGCTCGTAATTGCCAGCTCGCCGGACCCGAACCCCGGCGCCGGCGGCGGGGGCGGCTACGGCGAGCAGCGGCAGTACCAGGACGCCTACGGGCCCGGCCCCGGCGCGAACTACGAGTATGCGCTGATCGCCGAGCGCTACCAGTACGAGTACGGCCTCGGCGACGAGGACCGCGTCTCGATCGCCGTGCAGCAGCGCGAGAACGCACAGGGCAACCCGGACGCCGCCTTCCATGGCACCCCGATCACCGCCGAGGACGTGATCAACTCGAGGATGGTCGCGGACCCGCTGCGCCTGCTCGAGTGCGTCATGCCCTGCTTCGGCGCGGCGGCGCTGATGGTCAGCCGGCCGGAGGCGGCGAAGTCCTCGCCGCATGACCCGGTCTACATCCTCGGCGCCGGGCAGTCCTCGGACCGCGGGGTGCCGGGCATCGCCTACGCCGAGCGGATGACGACCTCGCCGGTGGCGGTCTCGGCGCGCAATGCGTTCTCGATGGCCGGGCTCGGTCCCAACGACATGGACATGGCCCAGCTCTACGACTGCTACACGATCACGGTGATCATCGAACTGGAGGACGCCGGCTTCGCGCCCAAGGGCGAAGGCGGCGCCTGGGTGGCGGAGACGGACGTCACCTACAAGGGCGAGTTCCCGATCAACACGCATGGCGGCCAGCTCTCCTTCGGCCAGCCCGGCAGCGCCGGCGGCATGTCGCACGTCACCGAGGGCGTGCGCCAGTTGATGGGGCGCGGCGAGGGCCGCCAGGCGGAGCAAGAGGTCGACTACTGCTTCGTCAACGGCTGAGGTGGCGGACTGAGCGTGATGTGCTCACTGGTCCTCGGGAAGGACCAAAGCTAGACCCCCCGGCCAGCAAGACTCCGGCCCAGCGGGAAGGCAGGCGAGGAACAATGAACGACGCAGCCCCCGAGCACCCGATCCCCGTACCGACGCCCACGGCGCAGCCGTTCTGGGACGGCACCAACGAGGGCAAGATCATGATTCAGTGGTGTCGCGTCTGCGACACCACGATCTGGTATCCGCGCGAGTTCTGCCCCAACTGCCTCGAAAGCGACGAGTCGCCACAGTGGATCGAGGCGAGCGGGATGGGCCGCATCCACACCTTCACGGTGATCCGGCAGGCCGCGCATCCGTACTTCAACCAGCACACGCCCTACCTCTTCGGCGTCGTTGAGCTCGCCGAGGGCGTGCGCATGTACACGAACTTCCTGATGCCTGTCGAGGAGGCGGAGTGCGGCATCGCGGTGGAGCCGGTGTTCGTGAAGCTCAACGACGACATCACGATCGTTCAGTGGAAGCCGGTAGGCGCCTCGTAGGCGCCGCCGCGCCGCCGACCCTCGCTATCCACCCGGCTGAGCCGATTCAACGATCGGCTCACATTCCCTACCGTTATGTAGCCTTGGAGCGAAGTCAAGGGTTCGCTCGCCCGCTCGCGGCCTGATAGATTCGCAGGGAGCGCGGATCACCGGACCAATTGCGCCGGATCCGCGGACGCACGCATACGCGAGCGGGAGGAGCTGCCGATGAGCCTGCGCGGAGCGGCCTCGATCATCGGAATCGGCGAACTGAAGCCGGAGCGGCGCAAGCCCGGGCGCACCGGCCCCGGACTGGCGCAGGAGGCGGCCCGCCTCTGCATCGAGGACTCGGGCCTGCTCAAGGAGCAGGTGGACGGGCTGATCACGGAGATCCCCTTCCTCAACACCTGTGAGTTCGCCGAGACGCTCGGCATCCAGCCGACCTGGGCGCACGGCGTGAACATGATGGGCTCGTCCGGCCCCACGTCGGTGGCCATCGCGGCGATGGCCGTCAACTCCGGGCTCGCCAACAACGTGCTCTGCCTGGTCACCTCCGGCGAGGTCGGCGGCTTCGGCGGCGGCGGTGGTGGCGCCATCGGCGGGCAGTTCCCGCAGTTCGCGGGCCCCTTCGGGCCCGGCCCCGGCGCGAACTTCTGGTACGCGCTGGTCGCCAACCGCTACAAGCACGAGTTCGGCCTCACCGACGAGGAGCGCGTCGCCATCGCGGTGCAGCAACGGGAGAACGCCCAGGCGAACCCGGATGCGGCCTTCTACG
Source organism: Dehalococcoidia bacterium (assembly GCA_965207415.1). Lineage (GTDB taxonomy): Bacteria > Chloroflexota > Dehalococcoidia > UBA2979 > UBA2979 > VXMT01. The sequence goes on along the minus strand of CBDBMD010000003.1, from coordinate 49,220 downwards.
GCACCCCCGCGACCACCGACGACGTGCTCAACTCGCGCATGGTCGCGAACCCGCTGACCCTGCTCGAGTGCGTGATGCCGACCCTCGGCGCCGCGGCGCTGATGGTGAGCCGCCCGGAGGCCGTCGAGTCCTCCCCGCACGACCCGGTCTACATCCTCGGCGTCGGTCACTCGATGGACCGCGGCGTGCCGGGCATCACTTACGTGGACCGCATGACGAAGTCCCCGGTCGAGCTCTCGGCTCGCGCCGCCTACAAGATGGCCGGCGTCGGGCCCAACGAGATGGACATCGCCTCGCTGTACGACTGCTACACGATCACGGTGATCATCGAGTTCGAGGACGCCGGCTTCGCCCCCAAAGGCGAGGGCGGAACGTACTTCGCGAACGAGGATGTCACCTACAAGAGCGACGGCATCGCCGTGAACACCCACGGCGGCCAGCTCTCCTTCGGCCAGCCCGGCACCGCCGGAGGCATGTCGCACGCCACGGAGGCGGTGCGCCAGCTGATGGGCCGCGGCGAGGGTCGCCAGAAGGAAACGGTGGACTACTGCTTCGTCAACGGCTGAGGTGGCGGACTGAGCGTGATGTGCTCACTGGTCCTCGGGAAGGACCAAGGCTAGCCACCTCGAACGAAGCGCCGGAGCCCCCGCCGCCCTCGCGGCGGCCGGGGCGAGAGCAGCAGGAGGGGACGCGATGACCGACGAAGGCCCGAAGCGGCCCGTACCGCAGGCGAACGCACTCACCGAGCCCTTCTGGGAGGCGACGAAGGAAGAGCGGCTCACCGTTCAGCGCTGCAATGCGTGCAGCCGGCTGTTCTGGTACCCGCGCGAGTTCTGCCCGCTCCCGCATTGCTTCTCTAACGACTACGAGTGGGTGGAGGTGAGCGGCAAGGGCCGGCTGCACACCTTCACGATCATCGCCCAGGCGCAGGACGCCTGGTTCCAGGAGCGCGTGCCCTACATCTTCGGCGTGATCCAGCTCGACGAGGGCCTGCGCATGATGGGCAACGTCGACATCCCCGTCGAGGAAGCTGTCTGCGACCTGCCCGTCGAGGTCTACTTCGAGAAGATCGACGACGACTGGACGCTGCCGCAGTGGAGGCCGGTCGCCTCGTAAGGCCGCCACCTATCGCGGCACAGCCAGCGGGCGCGCCATGAGCGCGCCCGCTTTGCGTCCGGCGCCCCCGCGCCGCCGAGCGACGCTCGCGGTACCCTGACGCGTAACGCAACAGCGCGAGCGGACGGAGCGGCAGCGTGGCGATCACCCTCGGCGTCCTCGATCAGTCGCCGATCCGCCAGGGCGGCACGGCCGCCGGCGCGATCGAGGAGACGCTGCAGCTCGCGCAGGCGACGGAGCGGCTCGGCTACACCCGCTACTGGCTGGCGGAGCACCACAACAGCAGCGGCCTCGCCTGCGCCGCGCCCGAGGTGCTGATCCCGCGCGTCGCCTCGGTGACCTCGCGCATTCGCGTGGGCTCGGGCGGCGTGATGCTGCCGCACTACGCACCGCTCAAGGTGGCCGAGCAGTTCCGGATGCTGGAGACGATGTTCCCCGGCCGCATCGACCTCGGGCTTGGGCGCGCGCCGGGCACGGACGGCCGCACCTCGGCGGCGCTCGCGCCGGGGCCGGGCATGCGCGATGTCGCGCACTACCCCCGCCAGGTGGCCGACCTGATGCGGCTGCTCCGGGACGAGCTGCCCGAGGGCCACCCGCTGACCGGCATCCACGCCCAACCGCGAGGCGAGAGCGTCCCGACGCCGTGGCTGCTCGGCTCCTCGCTGGACAGCGCCAGCACGGCGGCGGAGCAGGGGCTGCCCTTCTCCTTCGCGCACTTCATCCACGCCGAGTGGGCCGGCGAGGCAATCACGCTCTACCGGCGGCTCTTCCGGCCCTCGCAGTGGCTCGACGAGCCACTCGTCAACGCCGGCGTCTCCGCCCTCTGCGCCGAGACGGACGAGGAGGCCGAGCGGCTGGCGATGAGCCGCTGGCTGTGGCGCCTGCGCAATCGCCAGGGCCTGCGCATCGGCGTGCCTCCGCCCGACGATCCCGAGGCCGGGCGCCTCTCACAGCCGGAGCTCGACTTCATCGAGTACCAGAAGCAGACCAGCCTCGTCGGCGGCCCGCAGCGCCTGCGCGAGCGCCTCGAGGCGCTCGCCCTGGAGCTCGAGGTCGACGAGTTCGTGGTCGTGACCATCACGTACGACTACAAGGACCGGCTGCGCTCCTACGAGCTGCTGGCCGAGGAGTTCGGACTCAGCAATGCGAACGGCGCGGGAAAGGACGATGGCAATGCGTGACCTCGGAGGCCGCGTGGCGGTGGTGACGGGCGGTGGCAGCGGGATCGGGCGCGGCATCTGCCTCGCCGCGGCGGAGCTGGGCATGCACGTCGTCGTGGCGGACATCGAGGGCGGCGCGGCGGAGGAGACCGCGGCGCTCGTGCGAGAGCACGGCGTGCGCAGCCGCGGGGCTTCCGCCGACGTGTCCGACCCGGCCTCGGTGGACGCGCTGGCCGACACGGCCTACGGCGAGTTCGGCGCCGTCGACGTGCTGTTCAACAACGCCGGGGTGCTGGTCTTCGGCCCGACCGCCGAGATGCCGGCGAGCGACCTCGACTGGATGCTCGCCGTGAACCTCTACGGCGTCCTCAACGGCGTGCAGATCTTCGTGCCGCGGATGCAGGAGCAGGAGCCCGACGAGGACGGCACGCGCGCGCAGATCATCAACACGTCCTCGATGTCCGGGCTCGTCGCCGGGCGCGGCGGCGGCAACCTCGGCGGCTACGTCGCCTCCAAGTTCGCCGTCGTCGGGCTGACCGAGTCGCTGCGGCTGGAGCTGGCGCCCGAGGGCATCGACGTGACGCTGTTCTGCCCCGGCGCCACGCACACGCGCATCGGCGAGGCGCAGCGCAACCGGCAGGACGCGTTCGGACCGGCGCGCGACATCCCGGCGCCGATCATCGCGCAGCGCGCCGCGCCGCGTGACCCGAGCCGCTCGCCCGACGCACGCCGCGACCCCCTCGATGTGGGCCGCGCCGTCCTCGCGGGCGTGCGCGAGCGCCGTGCCTACATCCTCACCCACACGGAGACACGCCGCGTCGTCGCGAGGCGCTTCGAGCACATCGACGAGGGCTACGACCAGGCCGAGGCGTAGGCGCCCGGCCTCGGGCTGCGGACCGCGGGGCCTACAACACGGCGATCGGGTTGACGGGCGAGCCGGTGCCGCGCGGCACGACGAGCGGCGCAACCACCAGCATGAACTCCCAGCGCCCCGCCGCCGCGCACGCCTCGGCGATGTCCTCGAGCTGCGCGTTGTCGAGCAACGGCATGCCGAGGTAGGGGATCGTGAGGCGGTGCAGCGGCGCGCCCATGAGCACCGAGCCGTCCTCGTTGTGCATCGGCGCGTCCATCAGGTCCCAGACCAGCAGCGAAGCGTCGTTGGCGTGGAAGAACTCCAGGCACGACGCGTGCACGCCCGGGCGCGAGGGGTCGTCGTAGCCCGTCGGGAAGCCGGGGTGGGCCGCGTAGAACGGGCCCGCGCCCGAGCGGATCACCACGGCGTCGCCGGCGCGCGGCTCAATGCCCGCCGCCTCGGCGGCGTCGGCCAGCTCCCAGCCGTGGACCGGCTCCTCGCGAGTCACGAAGTCCGCGCCCCGCAGCCGCGGAATGTCGTAGAGCACCCCGCGCGTCACGATGCCCTCGCGCCAGTGGTCGACGGAGAGCGTGGTCGCGCCCTCGGGCGTGATGTGCTCGGCGGACGAGTGGCCGTTGAAGAGCTCGCCGCCGGCACGCGTGTAGACGTGACAGAGCGCGTCGAGGTGGGTGTTCGCGCGCCCGTGATAGGCGATGCCGATGAAGTCCGAGCAGTGGTCGTCGTCGAGCCGCATCTCGTGCTGGACCGGCTCCAGGTTCTCCGGTCCCGCCTCCATCGCGAGCGGATAGGAGAGCGAGACCGAGCGCCCCTCGCGCACGGTCGCCGCGGCTGCCGCGCGCGCCTCGGGCGTGATCAGGTTGAGCGCGCCGAACTGGTCGTCCTCGCCCCAGCGGCCCCAGTTGCTGTAGCGCTCCCGGTAGGCGCGGAACTCGTCGACGGTCGGTGGCGTCCGGTCTGCGAGGGACATCGAGGGCTCCTCTCCGCTCTCTGCGGGCTCGTGCGGGGCGCATGGTAGGGCACGGACGCTCGCCCGTGCGGCGGGAGCCGTCAGCCGCTCAGTCGACGACGAGCGGCAGCGCCGGGTCGGCGGCGTACTCCGACATCGAGGCGTCGTAGACGGCGACGTCCTCGTAGCCCAGCAGCGCGAGCACGAAGGCGTCGTTGGAGGCGGCAATGCCGCCGCCGCAGTACGTGACCACGCGCTGCGTCCTGTCCGCGCCCGCCTGCTCGAAGAGCGGCGCCAGCTCCTCGGCCGGCCGGTAGCGGCCGGTTTCGCGATCGAGCAGCTGCCCCGCCGGCACGTTGGTCGCGCCGGGGATGTGCCCCGGGCGCCCGTAGGCCCCCCCGCCGTCGGCGCCCGAGTGCTGGTCCGGCCCGAGCGCGTTGATCAGGCAGCTCCCGCCCGCGGCGCCCGAATCGACGAACGCCCGGACCTCGTCGAGGTCGGCGAAGCGGGCCGGGTCGGCAGCCGGCGTGAAGGTCGCGGGCTCGTACGTCGCCGCAGCGGTCGAGACGGCCCGGCCCTCGGCGGTCCAGCGGCGCCAGCCGCCGTCGAGCACCGCGGCGCCCTCGCAGCCCATCGAGCGGAACATCCACCACAGCCGCGCCGCCCACGTCGAGCCCGCGCGGTCGTAGAGGATCAGCTTCGACGCCTCCGAGATGCCGTGCCTCCCGGCCGCCTCGGCGAACGCGGCCGTCGAGGGCATCATGAAGCGCAGCTGCTGGTCGTTGTCGGAGAAGTCGCCCTGCAGGTCGAGGAAGCCCGCGCCGGGGATGTGTCCTGACTCGTACTCGCCCCGGCCCGACTCGACGTTGTAACCGCCGCCGTCGCGGGGCCGCAGGAACACGGTCGCCTCGAAGACGCGGACGTCGGCGTCCGCCAGGTGTTCCGCAAGCCAGTCCGTCGAGACGAGGAACTCCGGGTGCGCGAATGCCATGACTACCTCCTGCTGGTCTGCCTCCAGGCGTCCCGGACGGGACGCTACGCCTCGTCTGCCGCTTCGCCCTCGTCGGGCTCCGCCTCCGCGTCGTCGGCGATCTCGGCGAGGCGCTGGCCGATGGCGACGCTCGCCGTGTCGACGGCGGTGAGCTGGATCCAGCGCTCGAACGCCTCGCGAACGCGCGTGTACGCGTCCTCGACGCGCTGGCCGAGCTCGGTCTCCCCGTCACCCTCGACGGCCCCGCGCGCCATCGCGAGGTCGTTGAGCAGCGTCTCGAGGCGCGGCTCGATGGTCTCCTGCAGCTCGTGCAGCTCCTCGTTGCCTTCGGCGTGGCCGCGGTCCCGCATGATCGCCAGCGCGCCCATGACCCAGGCGATCGCGCCGAGCAGCGTGCCGATCCCCTCCGCGTGCAACTGCATGGCGTACTGCCGCTCGGGAGGCTGTTCGAAGGGCAGGTCGGACTGCGGGGGCTGCTGCGTCATGGCTTGCGCTCTCCCTCGTAAGCCAGCGTCGAGGCCATGCGCAGCGCGCCGGCCAGCGCCGCGCCCTCGCCAAGCGCCGAGGCGACGACGCGCGGGCCGGGTGCGACCTCGTCGAGGACGCGCTGCAGTAGCGGAATCAGGCGGCTGCGGTGGTGCTCCTCGCCATCGATCAGCACCGCGTCGGGGTCGAGCAGCGCGCTCGCGTCGGCGAGCAGGCCGGACGCAGTCTCGAGTTCCTCGTCGCTGATCGGCTGCCCGGGCGTGAGCTCGGGCATCGCCGGCAACTGGCCGGCGGCGAAGCGCGCGCCGCGCACGGGCCGCCCGCCGACGACTGCCGCAGCCGCGGGTACGCCTCGCAGCGAGACGTAGAGCACGTCATCGAGGGCCTGCGCGGCGCCCTGCCAGCGCTCGCCCTGCAGAGCGGTCAGAGTGCGGCCCTCACAGGCGATCGGCGCGTCGAAGTGCCGTCGCAGCGCCTCCACGACTGAGAGCCCTTCCCAGTCCGGCTGGCCCGCCGAGTCCGTGAGGCGCCCGCTCAGCGGGTCGACGACGCCGGGCGCTGCAACGGCGATCGCGAGCGCGGAGCGCCGCTCGCCGTTGGCCGCGAAGAGCGTCGCGATGCGCCCGCCGACCTCCCACGACCAGGCCTGCTCGTCGGCGAGCGCGGGCAGCGGCCAGTCGCCGCGCTCGACCGGCGTGCCGTGCAGGTCGCTGAACAGCACGCGCAGCTCGTTGGCAGTGAAGTCCACGGCCACCAGCACCGCTTCGCCCTCGGGCGCGGGCGCGCCCTCGTCCGTCGTTTCGTCAGCCATCCCGGCGACTCTACGACGCGGCGAGGCGCTGCGACAGCCCGCCCGCGCCCCGTAGCCGGGGCCGCGCGTAGACTCGCAGCGCAGCGGGCGAACGCCCGCGCGACGAGGAGGACGCCGCGTGCTGCTCCAGCTCGGCGAGCACCGCATCGACACGAGCGAGCGCGCCGCGATCATGGCGATCCTCAACGTCTCCCGCGACTCGCCGATCGCCGCCTCCGTCGTCGACCCCTCGAAGGCGGTCGCACGGGCGCGCGAGCTGCGCGAGCAGGGCGCCGACATCATCGACGTCGGCGCACACTCGACCTCCTCGCGAGCCGCGGAGATCGAGGCTCAGGAGGAGATCGAGCGCGTCGCGCCGGTGATCGAGGCGCTCAGCAGCGAGGGCGTCCCCGTCTCGATCGACACCTGGACGCCCGCCGTCGCCCGCGCCGCCGCCGAGGCCGGCGCCCACCTGCTCAACGACGTCACGGGCTTCCGCGACCCGGAGCTGATCGCCGTCGCCGCAGAGCACGGCCTGCCCGGCGTCGTGATGCACATGCGCGGCCGCCCACGCGGCCACTACGAGGTCGACCAGACCTACGACGACATCGGCGGCGAGGTGCGCGCCTTCCTGCTGGAGCGCGCGAGCGCCCTCGAGGCGGCCGGCGCGCCGCGCCCCTGGCTCGACCCCGGCTTCGAGTTCGCGAAGTCGCTGGACGACAACCTGCGGCTGCTCGGCGACCTGCCGGCGCTCGCCGCCGAGGGCTACCCCGTGCTCGTCTCTGCCTCACGCAAGGGCTTCCTCGCCGAAGCGCTGGGGCACGCCAAGCGGCAGGACGCCCCCGGCCTGCTGGAGGCAACGCTCGCCTTCCACACGCTGGCCGCCGCCCTCGGCGCCCACGTCATCCGCGCCCACGACGTCGAAGCGCACGCCCACGCCCTGCGCCTCGTCGGGGCTGCGCGGCCGTTTCTTGGGGATGCGGGGCGGTAGCGGCAGCGCGCGCGGGCGCGAACGAGGATTACTGGATCCGGTCGCTCTTCTCCAGATTGTGGCGAGCACAGAGGATCTGAACGTTCTCCGCCGTGATCGACGAGCCGCCCACTGAGTACGGGATGATGTGGTCGAAGTGAATCTCGTCGCTCGCTCCACACATGCAACATTTGCCGCCGTCACGCTCCCACACCGCGAGCTTCACGGCCGAGGGGATCATGCGGCTTCGTTCGCGGAGTGAGGGCTCGGGTGCCTGCAAGTCCTCTCCAGCGAGTTCGAGGCGGAACTTGAAGACCGTGCGCCCTGCGCTCTCCTCACTCCAGCTGTCGGTCAACCGGAAGATCCCGTTGAAGACCCACATCCCCCTCAGGAGCTTTTCGTACACCTTTATGAGCTCGGCTTCGCGCGACCCATCGCGGTATGCAAGGGCTGCTTCCCGGAAGAGAGCATTCTGAGTTGGCCGACCCGACGCGTATGCGAGTGGCTGGTCCATCGTCGTAGGGTCTGGGCCGCCCCTGACGCGCGAAGCGTCGTGACCCTCGTAGACGAGAGTCTCACCTCCGTCCTCGACAGCGTCCGCGTATGGGGCACCCTCACGCCGGCTCATCAGCATCACGCTGTACCTCGGATCGAGACGGAAGTTCATCCCCCGCTGGAGGCGCACCTCGTGCTCCTCCGTGCACATCCGGTGGTAGCTGACGATCGCGCTGGGCCTGAGGCTCCCGAGTTCCACGCGTTCCCCCACCCACGCCAATGGCCCGCCAGGGTAGCGGAGTCTGCCGATCCAGGATTGGGGCACGAATTTGGCGGTATGATCGGCGCCACGGCCGACTGAGCAGGGGAGATAGGGGCTTGGTCAGTGCGAGATGTGGTGGATTGGCTGAGCGAACACATGGCGACGCTCAAGCCGCTGTACTCGACGCGGCTCCCTTACATCGGGCCCGGACGGTCCGAAGGCCCTGATGGCATCTTCATCCCGAGGCAGGTCGCCGTCCGAGTGGTCCCAAGGGTCTTCTGGGCAGGCAACGTCAACCCCTCGGAACGGGTCGAGATGACCATGGACAGCCATCCGCACAGTCAGACGATTCGGGCCGTCTGGTACAACAACCAGTATCGTGGCGGCCGCCGGAACGAAACGCGGCTGGCGGGCTTCGATCCTGACTCAGTCCTCCTAGATCCGGAATCGACCGGCGCGATGTTGATGTTCGCCTTCGACCCCGCGACAAGAGAGCGGCCCGCGACCTGCCGCGTATGGATGTGCGAGACCGCTGCCGAGGAAGATCGCGCCGAGAACCTCATCGGCCCGGCCGATCCGCACTTTGGCGGTGCCCTGTGGCCCCACATCTTCGAGCGGCTCGACGGGCCACCGCGCGCGGACGACTGAACGAGCGCCGAGCGCGACAACCAGACATCCGCCTCCGCCGCCCCTGACAGCGCGCGCGGGCGCGGGATTCGGTAGCATGGGGCGGGCGGACGCGGCCGCACGACGCGGGAGGACGAAACATGTTCATCGGCTACTTCACCGAGCGGCCCTATCAGGACCGCGATTCCGGGTTCTTCGGCATCACGGGCCGCTCCAACACCGACCTCAACATCTCCAACGGGAACTACAACCCCAGGCTCGGCGCCGAGCTCTACAACCGCTACCTCGACGAGAAGGTCTACGCCGAGGAGATGGGCTTCGACGGCGTGATGCTCAACGAGCACCACAGCACACCCTTCTGCATGGGCAGCGTCCTCAACGTCGAGGCCGCCATCCTCGCGAGGATCACCAAGAAGGTGAAGATCGTCCTCGCCGGCAACGTCCTCCCGCTCTGGGACGACCCGCTCTTCCTCGCCGAGAGCCTGTCCGAAATCGACATGATCTCGCGAGGGCGCCTCGTCACCGGCTGGGTGCGCGGCGGCGGCCGCGAGAGCGTCTCGCACAACGCGCAGCCGCCCTTCAACTGGGAGCGCTTCCAGGAGGCGCATGACTTCGTCGTCGCGGCGTGGACGCGGCCCGGCCCGTTCCGCTGGGAGGGCGAGCACTTCAACTACCGCTACGTGAACCCGTTCGTGCGCCCCTACCAGAAGCCGCACCCGCAGATGTGGATCCCCGGCGTCGTCAGCCGCAACACCGTCGAGTGGGCCGCGCGGCACCGCTACCCCTACATCATGCTCGCCACCCAGCTCGAGCCGACCAAGCAGTCCTTCGCCTACTACCACGAGGTCGCCGAGCGGGAGGGCTACGAGTCCGGCACGCAGAACATCGGCTACCTCTTCAAGGTCCACGTCGACGAGACCGAGGAGCTGGCCTACGAGACCGCTCGCAAGTTCATCGAGGGTCCGCCCAACCCGTTCCTCGAGGGCAACACGGGGAACGTGAACCCCTACATCCAGAACCTGCCCGGCCTCACCTCGCGCACGAACCTGCTGCCCACGGGCGGCGCGCAGCCGGCCGGCAGGCAGGTCGCGGGCGCCGTCGCGCCACGCGTGCGCGGGAACCAGGGCCGCAGCTACGAGGATCAGGTCGAGACGAAGACGATCATCACGGGCACCCCGAAGTCGGTCATCCCGAAGATCCGCGAGGTGCTCCAGGAGCTGCGCCCCGGCTCGATCTTCCTCTGGGACGGCGACGGCGCGATGACGCACGAGGATTCGATGCGCAGCCTGACGCTGATGGGCGAAGAGGTGATCCCGGCGATCCGCGAGATGGGCGAGGAGTTGGAGCTGTTCAGCCCCTTCGAGCGCGACACCGCCACCGGCGAGCCGATCGGCGAGGCCGCAGCGGCTGCTGCGGGGTAGCGCCCGCCGCAACGGGCACCGAAGCGAGGGCGGCTGGTTGGCCGCCCTCGTTGTATGTCCGCCGCCTCGCGCATCCCCTCCCACCGTCATTCCGGCGGAAGGCGGCATCCAGTCCGGGTCAGCCCGGCCAATGGACGTGGCGCGCAGCCTCGGAAGTCTGGCGTGCCCCGTCACCCCCACCCTCTCCCCCGGGAGAGGGGGCCGGAGCGGTGCAACACCGCCCTCTCCCCGTCATTCCGGCGAAAGCCGGAATCCAGTCCGGGGCATTCCGGCCAATGGACGTGGCGCGCAGCCTCGGAAGTCTGGCGTGCCCCTCACCCCCACCCTCTCCCCCAGGGAGAGGGGGCCGGAGCGGCGCAACGGAACTCCGAGGGCGTTCCGCCGTGTCCGCCCGTCATTCCGGCGACCCCCCGTCATTCCGGCGACCCCCCGTCATTCCGGCGAAAGCCGGAATCCAGTCCGGGTCAGCCCGGCCAATGGACGTGCCGCGCGTCCTCGGGGGTCTGGCGTGCCCCCTCACCCCCCCTCTCCCCCGGGGGAGAGGGGGCCGGAGCGGCGTAACACCACCCTCTCCCCGTCACTCCGGCGAAAGCCGGAGTCCAGTCCGGGGCAGCCCGGCCATGGGGCGTGGCGCGCGTCCTCGGGGGTCTGGCGTGCCCCCTCACCCCCGCCCTCTCCCCCGGGAGAGGGGGCCGGATCGGCGCAACGGACCGCCGAGGGCGTTCCGCCGACTCCACCCGTCATTCCGGCGGAAGCCGGAATCCAGTCCGGGTCATCGCGGCGTCAGTGCCCCCGATAGCGTGAGGCGAGGGGGTAGCGGCGGTCGCGGCCGAAGGCGCGGGGGGTGATCTTGATGCCGGGAGGGGACTGGCGGCGCTTGTACTCGTTGCGGTTGATCAGGTCGATCACGCGGCGCACGGTCGCCTCCTGGTAGCCGCGGGCGACGATCGTCTCGAACGAGTCGTCGGCCTCCACGTAGGCCTCGATGATCGGGTCGAGCACCTCGTAGGGCGGGAGTGAGTCGGTATCGAGCTGGTCGGGACGCAACTCGGCCGAGGGCGGCTTGTCGATCACGGCCTGCGGGATCACCTCGCTCACGCTGTTGCGGTAGCGCGAGAGCGCGTACACGAGGGTCTTCGGCACATCCTTGATCACCGCGTAGCCGCCCGCCATGTCGCCGTAGAGCGTGGCGTAGCCGCAGGCGTACTCGGACTTGTTGCCCGTCGTGAGCACGATCGCGCCCGTCTTGTTGGAGAGCGCCATCACCAGCAGGCCACGCAGCCGCGACTGCACGTTCTCCTCCGCCGGACCCGCCTCGCTGCCCTCGAACTCGCGGGCGAGCGCGTCGATGGCGGCCTGGTGCAGCGGCTCGATCGGGATCGCCGAAAGCTGGATGCCGAGCCGCGTCGCCAGATCCTGCGCGTCCGCGATCGAGCCTTCCGAGGAGTAGCGCGAGGGCAAGGAGATCCCGCGCACGTGCTCCGGCCCCAGCGCGTCGACGGCGATCGCCGCGACCAGCGAGGAGTCGATGCCGCCCGAGAGCGCGATGATCGCGTCCTCGAAGCCGGTCTTGCCGAGGTAGTCGCGCGTGCCGGTCACCAGCGCCCGGTACGTCTCCTCGAGGTCGTCCGGCGGCTCCGTCAGCGCGACCTCCAGCGGGGCGCGCGCGCCCTCGGCGGCCGCCGTGACGGGGACGGCCGGCGGCGCGACAGCGGGCCGCTCGCGGCGCAGCCGCGACTCGTGCATCCGCGCCTGCACCACCTCCTCGACGGGGATGTCGACGACGACGAGGTCTTCGAGGAAGGAGGCGCCGCGCGCGAGGACGTCGCCGTCCGGTCCGAGCACGATCGAGTTGCCGTCGAGCACGATCTCGTCCTGCCCGCCGACCTGGTTCACGTAGGCGATGGCGACGTGGTTGTCGACGGCGCGCGTGGCGAGCATCCGCTCGCGCTCGCGGCGCTTCCCGGCATGGAAGGGCGAGTGGTTGATGTTCACGACGACCAGCGCCCCGGCCAGTGCGGCCTCGCGCGCCGGGCCGTCCGGGTACCAGATGTCCTCGCACACGCTCGCCGCCACCTCGACGCCGCCGACCACGAAGCGGGGCGTCTCGACGCCGGGCTGGAAGTAGCGCTCGTCGTCGAAGACGCCGTAGTTGGGCAGGTGTTGCTTGCGGTGCCCGCCGACGATCCGCCCGTCGTGCAGCACGAACGCGGTGTTGTAGAGCGCGACGTCGAACTCCGGCGCGCCGACGATCAGCGGCGGCAGGCCTCGCGACTCCTCGATCAGCCGCGCGAGCGAGCGCCCGGCCTCCTCGATGAACGGGGCGCGCAGCAGCAGGTCCTCCGGCGGGAAGCCGGTGATCGCGAGCTCCGGGAAGGCGACGAGGTCGGCGTCGAACGCGGCGGCCTCGCGCGCGGCATCGAGGATGCGCGCGCGGTTGCCATCGAAGTCACCGACGGTGGTGTTGATCTGCGCCAGCGCCACGCGCAGCGGTCGCATACGACGTCCTCGTCCTTCCGGCCGGCTGTTCGCGTATCTCGTACACGAACTCGCCGGCCCCGATCGTACGAGGCTCACGCGAGCACGGTCAATCGCGCCGTGCTGCGCCCTGCCGCGCGCCGGGGCAAACTGTCGGGGAGGTAAGCCGTCTCTGCGGCGGCTGCGGAGGCTCCCGTGCAGGTCGATCTGATCACGCGGCTCGGACAGGCGGCAGGCGCAGCGCACGAGGGCGTGCACGCCGGCCAGCAGTGGTGGGAGCGCTGGAACTTCGACCCGGAGCTGGTCATCCCGGTCGCGATCGTGACGGGGCTCTACCTGCGCGGGCTCTACGTCTGGCGCAATCGCAGCCGCCCCCACCCGCGCTGGCGCACCGCCTGCTACCTGACGGGCATCGCAATCCTGCTGCTCACGATCGAGTCACCCCTCGACGCTGTGGCCGAGCACCACTTCTTCGTGCACATGATTCAGCACGACCTGCTGATGATGTACGCGGCGCCGCTGATCCTGCTGGGCGCCCCGACCACGCCGGTGCTGCGCGGGATGCCTCGCGCGGTGCGGCGCGTGCTGGTGCGGCCGGTGATGCGCCGCCCGGAGGCGCGCTCGCTCTACCGCTTCGTGACGCACCCGCTGATGGCGATCGTCGTGCATACCGGGGTGCTCTGGGCCTGGCACCTCGCGCCCGGCTGGTACGACGCCGCCGTCACGGACGACATCGTGCACGACCTGCAGCACTTCAGCATGACGGCGGCCGGGATGCTGGTCTGGTGGAACGTGATCGACCCCGCCCCGCTGCGCTCGAGGCTCGGCTACGTCTGGCGGATGGGGCTGCTCATCGTCGTCGGCACGCCGAAGGCGTTCCTGGGCGCGATGATCACGTTCAGCGGGTCGCTGCTCTACGACTTCTACGACAACGTCGAACCGATCATCGCCATCGAGCCGATCCGCGACCAGGAGATCGGCGGGCTGATCATGTGGGTGCCCGGTCAGATGATGTTCCTGATCGCCGCCGGCATCGTCTTCGCCGTGTGGGCGCACAAGGCGGAGCAGCGCCAGCAGGCCGAGGAGGCCGAGCGGCTGGCCGCAGCGCAGGCTGGCGCAACCTCGTCCTGACCTCGAGCGCCCCGAGGCGCGACGAAGACGGCCCCGCAGTCGCGGGGCCGGTTGTGTTGCTCGCCCAGGCTTCGTGAGGCTCAGACGCCGTTCAGCAGGTCCGTGATGTCGGTCCAGAAGAGGGCGAGCAGCGCGATCATCACGCCGCTCGCGAGCACGAACGAGCCGACGAACACACGCGTCAGCAGCTGCGGTTCGAAGTAGAGGTGCATGAAGAAGGCGACGACCGCGATGAATTTGACGGCGGACAGCACGATCAGGATCGGGATCAGCAAGGGGCCGAGGTCCACCCAGAGCGAGGCGCCGAGCTCGACGATGGTGATGACCGTGAGCGCGATGCCGAGCCCGATGTACTGCCTCGGCGTGAGGCCGTGCTGCTCCTGGGCGTGTGGTGCGTGAGATCCGCCGTGGCTCATCGCGTGCTCCACTCCTCCCTGATCGGGTCCGCCGCGATCAGGCCGGTATCAGGTAGATGATCGTGAAGATCACGATCCAGACGATATCGACGAAGTGCCAGTAGAGGCCCGCCGTTTCGACATGGAAGCCGGCCTCCGGTCCCAGTCCGCTGCGCCGGAATGACGCCAGCAGCAACGACGCGAGGATCAGCACACCGACGAAGACGTGCGTTCCGTGGAAGCCCGTCAATACGAAGAACGAGGCGCCGAACTGGTTCGTCTCCAGCGTGAGCCCCTCGCTCCCGAAGAGGCGGAACTCGTAGACCTGGTAGCCGAGGAAGATGAGACCCAGCAGGACGGTGGCGAGCAGCCACGCCTTCATCGCCAACAGCCGGCCGTTTTGCGCTGCATAGACCGCGAGCACCATCGTCACCGAGCTCATCAGCAGCACGAAGGTGCTCTGCGAGGTGATCGGGATGTCGAGCACGCCCGCGAACTCGACCTCCCTGAACGTGCCGTCCTCGTTCGTGTAGACGTCGTCGATGACGCGGTCGATCGGGAACCAGCCGGTGACGATCTCGTGGCCGTTCTCGATGTGGGTATGGGCCTCGACGAAGCTCAGGGGCGGGGCAGGGATATCGGCCTTGAAGATCAGGTAGGTGGAGATGAGCGCGCCGAAGAACAGGCACTCGGACCCGAGGAAGATCCACATGAGGAGCTTCCGGTTGTCGATACCGGTGACGGAGTGGTGCTCGACGTGATGCTCGGCTGTCGCCACGTGTCGTCCTTGCCTACTCCGTGGGTTCCAGGACCCAGCCCCAGATCGCGTAGATGATCACCGGCACGCCCAGCGCCGTCACCGCGAGGTGCGAGAGCGGGCCGACGCCAAGCATCAGCACGCCGAACGCGAGGATCAGCGGGTAGTACGACGGCGGCGGCATGTGGATGTGCTCGTCCGGATCGCCCTCGGGCTGGCTCAGGCCGTGGTCGCGGTCGTGCCACAGCGGGTCGCGCGCGCGGACCTCGGGGATCGCGTCGAAGTCGTGCTCCGGCGGCGGCGAGCTCGTGGCCCACTCGAGGGTGGACCCGCCCCAGGGGTTGTCATCAGCGGTCTTCGGCTGGCGCATGGTGCGCGCGACGTTGATCACGAAGACCAGCACCCCGAGCGCGAGGATGAAGGCGCCGACCGAGGCGAAGAGGTTCCAGAACTCCCAGCCGAGCCCCTCGTCGTAGGTGTAGATGCGCCGCGGCATCCCCGCGACGCCCAGGAAGTGCATCGGGAAGAAGGTCATGTTGAGGCCGGTGAACATCAGCCAGAAGTTCCACTTGCCGAGCGTCTCGGAGAGGAAACGCCCGGTCATCTTCGGCCACCAGTAGTAGAGCCCGGAGAAGAGGCCGACGATCGCGCCGCCGACGAGCACGTAGTGGAGGTGGGCGACGATGAAGTAGGTGTCCTGCTGCTGCTGGTCGACCGGCGGCGAGGCGTGCATCACGCCCGAGATGCCACCGATGGTGAACAGCGCGATGAAGGAGACGGAGAAGTACATGGCCGTGGTGAAGCGGATGCTGCCGCCCCACATCGTGCTGAGCCAGTTGAAGATCTTGATGCCCGTTGGCACCCCGATGATCATCGTGCTGGTTGCGAAGACCACGCGCGGGACGGCGCCGAGGCCGGTGGTGAACATGTGGTGGCTCCACACCGCCCAGCCGAGGAAGCCGATGGCGACGCCTGCGAAGACCATCGCCGCGTAGCCGAACAGCGGCTTGCGGGAGAAGGTCGGGAGCACCTCGGAAACGATGCCCATCGCCGGGAGGATCAGGATGTAGACCTCCGGGTGACCGAAGATCCAGAAGAGGTGCTGCCAGAGGATCGGGTCCCCGCCGCCGCCGGGCAGGAAGAAGCTCGTCGTGAACTGGCGGTCGAAGAGCAGCTGGACCAGCGCGACGGTCAGCACCGGCAGCGCGAGAATCAGCAGGAACGCCACAATCAGCGTCATCCAGACGAAGACCGGCATCCGCATCATGGTCATGCCCGGCGCCCGCATGTTGATGATCGTGACCGCGAAGTTCAGCGCCGCCGCCAGCGAGGACAGACCGAGGATCAGCAGGCCGATCACGTAGTAGTCCATGCCGCTGCCGGAGTAGGCGGTGGTCCCGCTGATCGGCGCGTACGCGAACCAGCCGGTGTCCGGGGCGCCGCCGAGGAAGAAGCTGCTGGTCAGCACCAGGCCGCCGCCGAGGAAGATCCAGTAGGACAGCGCGTTGAGCCGCGGGAACGCGACGTCTCGCGCGCCGATCATGAGCGGGATCATGAAGTTGAAGAACGCCGCCCCGAGCGGCATCACCGCGAGGAAGATCATCGTCAACGCGTGCATCGTGAAGAGCTGGTTGTAGAGCTCGGGATCGATGACTCCGCCGTTGGGCACGGCGAGCTGTGTGCGGATCAGCAGCGCCTCGATACCGCCGACGAGGAAGAAGATGAAGGCGGTCACCCCGTAGAGGATGCCGATGCGCTTGTGGTCGACGGTGGTCAGCCAGGACCAGACCACGCCCTCGGCAGTCGGTGCGGCCATCGTGCCGGCAACGGTTGCCATCGTCGTGCTCCTCTCCAGGCTCCGCGCTCGCCCGTTACCTACTGTAGCCCAAGCAGATAGACGGCGATTGCCTCGATCTGCTCACGCGTCAGCACGGTCTCGAAGGCGGGCATGAATCTTGCCGTATCGTCGTTGTAGTCGGCGCCGGGCTTCTCCCGATCGGGGTTGCTGATCCAGGCGACGAGGTTCTCGAAGTTCGTGTCGAGGATGCCCGCGGCGATCGTGCCGCGCGATCCGACGTGGGTCAGGTCCGGGCCGATCTTGCCCACGGCGCCGGGGGCGCCGGCCACGGTGTGGCAGCCGGTGCAGCCGAGAATACCGCCGCCGCCGCCGGGGAGGGTCCAGACCGGGGTCAGGAACAGCTCCTGTCCCATTTGCGCCAGCTCGTCCGCCGGCTCCACGCCGTCCGCCTGCTCGTTCGCCACCCAGGCGTCGAAGCCCTCGGGCGTGTCGACGTAGACGCGGAAGCGCATGTTGGCGTGCGCGGTGCCGCAGAACTCGGCGCACTGGCCGAGGTAGGCCTCGGCGCGGGCGGCGTCCTCGTGGGGTGTGAACCAGAGGTCGTTCGCGTGCCCGGGGACCATGTCCACCTTGCCGGCGAGCTGCGGCACCCAGAAGGAGTGGATCACGTCGTCGGAGAGGAGATTGAAGGTGACCGCGCGGCCCGCCGGGATGTGCAGCTCGTTCGCGGTGATCAGGTCGTCGTACTCGCCGTCGTTGTCGAGGTCGTACTGGAACTCGAACCACCACTGGCGGCCGATGGCGTTGACCCGCAGGGCGTCGTCGGGAGCCGGCTTGCTGCTGTCCGCGATGACTTGCCATGTGGGCACCGCCATCACCACGACGAGCACGACAGGGATCAGCGTCCACACGATCTCGAGGCGGGTATTGCCGTGGATCTGCTTCGCGACGCGGCCGGGCCGCTCGCGGTACCAGAAGGCGAGGCCGACGGTGAGCGCGAGGATGCCGACGAAGACGGCCATGCCCAGCCAGAACGTCAGCAGGTAAACGAACTGGATGTCGTCGGCGAAGTCCGACTTGGGATCGACGGTCGTCTGAGGGTCGCTGCACGCCGCCAACGCGAGGGCGAGGGCGAGCAGGACAACCGGGGCGAGACGCCGGAGGCTGCGGGAACTGCGCACCGGGGCTCCCTCCGTCAATCGCACGCGCTCAGCGAGCACAATGCGCGCGATCCCCCAACGCGAAGCTATGGCTATCATTGGGCCGTGTCGGGGTCAAGCGCGAAGCCGGTCGACGAGCGCCCGGGCGCAGCTCTCGCGGGCCTTCCCGCGACGCTCAGGAGCCGTTTCGGACGCCACCGGCGAGCCGATCCCGTCTGATGAAACGCCGTGTCGAGGCGCCCCGGCGAAGCAGGTGTGACGATGATCATCGCGGCCGCGCGGACCTTCGCACGCTCGCTCCACGGCCGGCTGCTCGTGATCGGCGTCGGCTCCGCCGTGCTCGCGCTGATCGCCGTGCTGGCGATCGCCTCGCTGCGCGACGTCGGGCGGGACCCGCTCGGCGCGGTCGATCCCGGCATCGAGCGGGCGGCCGAGTTCAGCCTCCCCGCGCTCGGCGGCGGCGAGGTCGCCATCGCGGACTACGCCGACGGGCCGATCTTCCTCTACTTCTGGGCCTCCTGGTGCGCGCCCTGCGAGCGCGAGGCGCCGCTGATCGAGCGGCTCTGGAGGGAGTTCGAGACTCGCGGCTACGCCTTCCTCGGGGTCAATATCCTCGACAGCGAGCGCGAGGCGCGGCGCTTCGTCGAGCGCCACGGCCTGACGTTCCCCTCGCTGGTGGACGCGGACGGCGAGGTCTACCTGGAGTTCGGCGTGAACGGCGTGCCGGAGGCGTACTTCCTCTCGCCGGGGCTCCAGGTGGAGCACAAGTTCCTGGGGGAACTGCGCGAAAGCGAGTTCCGCGCGATGCTGGAAGCGATCATGGCGGCCGGTGGCGGCTCCGAGTCATGAGCGAGTACCGGCCGGCGCGCTCCGCCGGCGCAGCGAAACGAGAGCGATGAGCAGACTCGGCAACTTCGTCAGCAACGGCCCGCTCGCCAGCCGGCGAGGGCGCCTCGTCGTGATCCTCGTGATCGCGACCGCCGCGATCACGGCGATGGCGGTGCAGGCGTTCGACGGCGCCTACTACACCACGCCCGAGGAGTTCGCCCAGGAGATCGACGCCGAGGGCCGCCGCTGGCGCGTCGGCGGCCGCGTCGTCGACGGCACGATCGTCGAGGAGAACGGCCGCCCCGTCAGCTGGGTGATCGAGGGCGAAGAGGGCGAGACGATGCGCATCGAGTACGACGGCATCGTCCCGGACCTGTTCACGCCGCGCGCCTTCGTGGTCGTCGAGGGCGTCGCCGCCGGCGAGGGGCTGCTGCAGGCGACGAGTGTGATCATCCGCCATGAGCCGGAGTTCGTGACCGACGCCGAAGACGCCTCGATCGCGGCGCCCTGACGAGGCGAGCGTGAGGCCGCCCGCATGAACCTCACCGCCACCATCGGAGCCGCCGCCGTGCTGACCGCGCTGGCGGCGGCGCTGTTCGCCCTCGGCGCTGCGCTGGCCAGCCTGCGCGGGCGGCCGGAGCTGCTGCTCGCGGCGCGGCGGGCGCTGCCGGTCGCGGCCGGCTTCACGACGCTGGCAATCGGGACGCTGGCCTACGCGCTGCTCAACGACGACTTCTCGCTGACGCACGTCGCCCAGGTTTCCTCGAGCGAGATGCTGCCGCACATGAAGTGGGCCTCGCTGTACAGCGGGCAGCCGGGCTCGCTGCTGTTCTGGACGTGGCTGCTCTCGCTCTTCCTCGCCGCCTTTGCGCTGCTGACCGTGCCACGCATCCCCTGGGGCTCGGCGCAGGCGGTGGCGATCAGCGGCGGCATCCTCGCCGCCTTCCTGCTGCCCGTCGCCTTCCTCGCCTCGCCCTTCGAGGTCAGCCCCGTCACGCCCGAGGACGGCGTCGGCCTCAACCCCCTGCTCGTCGACCGCTCGATGCTGGTCCACCCGCCGTTCATGCTCGCCGGGCTGGTCAGCACCGCGGTGCCGTTCGCCCTCGGGGCGGCGGCGCTGCTGTCCGGGCGGATCGATGGCCGCTGGCTACGCAGCGTGCGGCACTGGGCGCTGCTCTCCTGGCTGCTGCTCAGCATCGGCAACCTGCTCGGCGCCTTCTGGGCCTACACCACGCTCGGCTGGGGCGGCTACTGGGGCTGGGATCCGGTCGAGAACTCGGCGATCCTGCCGCTGCTGCCGATGACCGCGTTCGTGCACTCGATGATGGTCCAGGAGCGGCGCGGGATGCTGAAGCTGTGGAACCTCGCGCTCGTGCTCGCCGCCTTCGCACTCGCCGTCTTCGGGACCTTCAACGTGCGCAGCGGGCTGGTCGCCTCCGTGCACTCGTTCGCGGTCTCCGACGTGGGCCCGTACTTCCTCGCGCTGCTCGGGCTGACCCTGCTCGGCTCGGTCGTGCTGCTGGCGCTGCGCAGCGGGCGGCTGCAGGCGGAGCACGACTTCGAGTCGCTGGCCTCGCGGGAGAGCTCGCTGATCGTGAACAACTACCTGTTCACGGTGATCGCGCTGATCGTGCTCGGCGGGACGCTCTTCCCGGTCTTCTCGGAGCTGCTGCAGGACGCGCGCATCACGGTCTCCGCGCCGTTCTACAACGACGTCGTCGGCCCGCTGCTCGTCGCGCTGCTGGTGCTGATGGCGATCGGCACGGTGCTGCCCTGGCGGAGCGCCGCCCGCGTCACGCTGTTGCGCCGCTTCCGAGGGCCGGTGGCCGTGGCGCTGCTGAGCCTCGCGCTCCTCGTCACGCTCGGCGTGCGCGACCGCTACGCCCTCGCCGGGCTGATCGCCGCCACGGTGCTGCTCTACGTCACGCTGCGCGAGTTCGCGCTCGGGGCGCGCGCGCTGCGAGCGGCGAGCGGGCGTCACTGGCCCGCCGCCGTGCTGGCGCTGTTCGAGCGCGACCGGCGGCGCTACGGCGGCTACCTGGTGCACCTCGGACTGGCCGTGATGGCGATCGCCGCCGTCTCCTCCAGCGTCTACCAGGAGCAGACGCGCGCGCTGGTCGCACCCGGCGAGTCGTTCGAGATCGGGCGCTACTCGGTCGAGTACATCGGCCTGCGGGAACGCACGGACCTGGCGAACGGCATCGAGTCCGAGGTGGTCTCGGTGCTGCGCGTGCAGGACGGCGGGGAGTTCGTCGCCGTGCTCGAACCGGGGCGGCGCTTCTTCCCCAACTTCCCCGGCCTACCGCTCACGAAGGTGGACATCGAGACCGGACTGCGCGAGGACCTCTACGTCTTCCTCCAGGGCTGGGACTCCGAGGGCGTCGCGGAGATCAGCGCGTTCGTGAACCCGCTGATGATCTGGCTCTGGATCGGGGCAGGCGTCTACATCGCGGGCGGCCTCGTGGTCTTCGCACCCGTGAACGCGCCCGCGACGCAGCGGCGCGAGTTGCCCGCGTCCGGCGCGGCCGGCCCGGTCTCGGAGGCCTGAGATGCACCCGGCCGTGCGACGGCGGATCGGGCTCGGCGCGGCGGCGGTCGCGGCGATCGCCATCGTCGCATTGGCGGCGCTGCTGGCGATCGCGCCCCCCGGCGAGGGCTCGGCGAGCGCGCCCGACCCGGAGGCGCAAGCGCTGCAACTCGAGCGCCAGCTGCTCTGCCCGAAGTGCACGAACCTGCGCCTCGACCACTGCGAGCTGCAGGTCTGCCACGACATGCGCCGCGAGATCCGCGACCAGCTCGCGGCGGGCGCGAACAACGACGACGTGCTGCTCTTCTTCTCCACCCGCTTCGGCGACCGCGTGCTCGCGGATCTGCCGAGGTCGGGCTTCAACCTCGTGCTCTTCGGCTGGGTCGGCGGCTCGATCGTGCTCGTCGGCCTCGGAGGCGGCATGACGCTGTGGCGGCTGCGGCGCAGCGCCCGCCCCCTCGCCGCCGCCGGAGCACCGTCCGAGGTCGACGAGCGCTGGCTCGACGAACAGCTCGACGCGGGAGCCGAGGGGGGAGGCGGCGCCTGATGGAGTGGCTGGTGCTGCTGCTGTTCGCCGCGTTGGCGGCGCTGCTGATCGGCCTGCCGCTGCGCCGCGCGCCCGCACTGCCGGGCGCCGAGGCGCCCTCGCTGGAGGCGCTGCGCGAGGAGCGCGCGCGGCTGCTCGCGGAGCTGCGCGAGCTGGACGACGACGCGGCGAGCGGCCGCATCTCGCGCGGCGAACGGCTCACCGGGCGGCGCGCGCTCGCGCCCCGCCTGCGCGAGCTGACGGAGGCACTGCGCGCGGAGGGCGACGACGTGCGCGCACGGGCGTGATCCGGGCGGCGCTGCTGTTGCTGCTCGCGCTCGCCCTCGGCGGCGCGCCGGCGGGCGCTGCTGCGCCGGCCGCGGGGCAGACGCCCGACGGCGAGATCCGCGGCCGCATCGTGCAGGGCACCGCCGAGGGGCCCGCTCCCGAGGGCATCCCCGTCGAGCTGATCATCCTCGGCGGCGCGAGCGGGCTGGAGACGGTGCAGACCGTGAGCGGCGCGGGCGGCGCGTTCCTGTTCGAGGCGCTCGCCGATCCGCAGCGCACCTACGTCGTGCGCGTCGAGCACCAGGGCGTGCAGTACCTCTCGCCGCCCCTGCTGCTCTCCCGCGAACTCCCCACGACGGACATCGAGCTCACGATCTACGAGGCGACCCGCGAGCGCCCCGACCTGCGCATCGAGTCGACGCTCGTGACGCTGCTCGCGCTCGACCGCGCCGCCGCGCAGCTCACGATCGAGCGCTCCGACGAAGTGACGAACCCTTCCGACCGCATCTACGTCGGCGACGCGGAGGGCGTCACGCTGCGGCTGCCACTGCCGGACGGAGTCGCCGCGGCCTCCGGCGCGGGGACGGACAGCGGCTTCGTGATCGAGGGCGGCGTGATCGCCGCGACGACTGCGCTGCGGCCCGGCGTCACCTCGGTCGTCACGCGCTACGTGGTCGGCTACGATCGCGCCGAGGACGCCTACACCCTGCGCATCACCGCGCCGTTCCCGACGGGGCGCATGGAGATCGAAGTGCCCGGCCGTTTCGTCCAGGACCTCGAGCCGCTCGGCGAGAGCGGGCGCGCGGACCCGCGCGAGGTTTCGAGCGAGCGCGTCGAGGTGGTCGCGCGCCCGGCAGCGCCCGCCGGGGGGAGCGTCAGCGTGCGCCTCGAGGGGCTGGCGGGCCGCAACGCCGCAAACCCGCTGACCGACAGGGGCGGCGCGCTCGCCGGGGTGCTGCTCGCGCTCCTCGTGACCGGCGGCGGGGCGCTGCTGCTGCGCGCCGGCCTGCGGCGCGCGGGCGTTGGAGGCTCCGCGTGATCGAGGCGCGTGGGCTGACGAAGCGCTTCGGGAGCGCCCTCGCCGTCGACCACGTCTCGTTCGAGGTCCCCGAGGGCGCGAAGGTCGCGCTGCTCGGCGCGAACGGCGCGGGCAAGACGACGCTGCTCGCGCTGCTCTCCACCCTGCTCTCGCCGAACGAGGGCGAGGCGACCGTCGCCGGGCACGACCTCGCCTCGGATGGCTCGGCGCTGCGCGCCTCGATCGGGGTGCTGACGCACCGGCCGATGCTCTACGAGGAGCTGACGCCGGAGGAGAACCTGCGCTTCTTCGCCCGCCTCTACTCCGTCGCCGACGCCGAGGCGCGGATCGAGGAGCTGCTGCGAGCGGTGGGGCTGTGGCTGCGCCGCGACGAGCCCACCGCCGTGCTCTCGCGCGGCTACCACCAGCGGCTCGCGATCGCGCGCGCGCTGCTGCACCGCCCGCCCGTGCTGCTGCTCGACGAGCCGGAGACCGGCCTCGACCGCGAGGCGCTCGAGGTGCTGGACCGGCTGGTGCTGCACGCGCCGGGCCTGACGGTGCTGGCCGCCACGCACCTGCGCGAGCGCGTTTCCTCCTGGGCGGACGGCGTGCTGGAGCTGGAGCGCGGGCGGCTCCTCGCCGGCCGCGAGGTCGCGCAAGCGTCCCAGGCTGCAGCGGGAGCGGCGCGATGAACGCGGCCTGGGCTGTGCTGCTCAAGGATCTGCGCCTGCTCTGGCGGCAACGCTCCGGCTGGCTCTCCGCCGCGACCTTCGCCGCGATCAGCGTCCTGACCTACTCGTTCGCCCTCGACCTCGCGACGGGCGAGGTGAAGCCGCTGCTGCCGGGCGTGCTCTGGGTGACGTTCCTCTTCGCCGGGATCATCGCCAGCGGGCGCTCGTTCGCGGCCGAGGCGGAGCAAGGCACCTTCGACGCGCTGCTGGTCGCCCCCGCGCCGCGCACGGCGATCTACGGGGCGAAGCTGATCAGCAATCTCCTCGCGCTGCTGCTGATCGAGGTGGCCGTACTGGTGATGGCGACTATCCTCTTCAACACCGCCCTGCTCAGCGTGGAGCTGATCGCGATCATGGTCCTCGGCACGCTCGGCTACGTCAGTCTCACCACGCTGCTCTCGACCCTCGGGAGCCGCGTGCGTTCGCGCGAGGTGCTGATCCCCGTGCTCGCGCTGCCGCTGCTCACGCCGCTGCTGATCGCCGCCGTGCGCGCGACGGGCGGCGCGCTCGATCTGCCGACGGGCGGCGAGTCCTGGCTGCTGCTGCTCGCCGTCTTCACCGCCTGGACCTCCCTCAGCAGCGTCCTGCTGTTCCCCTTCGTGGCGGAGCAATGAGCGCGCAGACCCCCACCGCCGACGCCGCCTCGCGGGGCAGGGCGGCCCGCTGGGCGCTGACCGCCCTGCGTCCCGCGCTGGCCGTCTATGGCGCACGCTGGACGCTGCTGCCACCGCTCACCGGCGCGTTCATGCTCGCGATGCTCGTCGGCGCTGTGATCGTCGCGCCGCGCGAGGCGATCGAGGGCGAGGTGCAGCGCATTTTCTACATCCACGTGCCCTCGGCGATTGCCGCCTATCTCTGCTTCTTCGTCGTCTTCGTCGCCTCGATCGCGCTGCTCTGGACTCGCAACCTGCGCTTCGACGCGGTCGCGCGGGCGGCGGCGGGCGTGGGCGTCCTGTTCACGGCGCTCACGCTGGCCACGGGCGCGATCTGGGGCAAGCCGATCTGGGGCGTGTGGTGGGCCTGGGACGCACGCCTGACGAGCACCCTCGTGTTGCTGCTGATCTACGCCGGGTACCTGTTGGCGCGCAGCCTCTCCGAACGCACCGACGTACAGGCGGCCCGCTACGCCGCGGTCTTCGCGATCATCGGCTTCGTCGACATCCCGATCGTCAACCTCTCCGTGCGCTGGTGGCGCACGCTCCACCCGGACCCGATCGTGACGCGCCTGCCCGGAAGCCAGACACTGCCGGACTCGATGCTGTTCGTGCTGATGCTCGGCATGGTGGCGATCACCCTGCTCGCGCTGTGGCTGATGGCGCTGCGCTCCGAGGTCGAGCAGATCGGCGTGCGCAGCGACGACCTGCGGATGGAGATCGACAGGCGGGAATCGCAACGGAGCGGGGCAGCCTGATGGACTTCCTCGAGTTCCTCTTCGCCGGCTTCGCCGTGTTCTGGGCCGGGCTCTTCGTCTACCTGCTCTGGCTGCAGGCGCGGCTGCGCGACGTGCAGCGCGAGGTCCAGCGCCTCGAGGAGCGCCTCGCCGAGACCGAGCGCGAGGAGGCGGAGGAGGACGAGGCGCAGTGACGCGCTACCAGCGGCTGGCCGCCGTCACCGTCGGCGCGACGCTGGTGCTGATCGCGATCGGCGCGATCGTGCGCACCACCGGCTCCGGCCTCGGCTGCCCGGACTGGCCGCTCTGTCACGGCCAGCTCATCCCGCCCGCGGAGCGGACCGCGATCATCGAGTACACGCACCGCACGGCGGCGGCGATCGTCGGCCTGCTCATCGTCGCGACGGCCGCCGTCACGCTGCGGCTCCATCGCAAGGACCGCGCGCTGCGCAACCTCGCGATCGCTTCGCTGCCGCTGCTGGCGCTCCAGGCCTGGCTCGGCAAGGTAACCGTCGAGCGCGAGCTGCCGGCAGAGATCGTCACACTGCACCTCAGCGGGGCGTTGCTGCTGCTGGCCGTGCTCGCGCTGATCGCGGCGTTCGCGTTCCTCGGGCCGGAGCGCCGCCGCCTCGAGGATCCACGACGCGCGATGTACCTGCGGGTTTCGATCTCCACCACGGTGCTGGTCGCCGTCGCGCTGATCGGCGGCTCGTACGTCGTCGGCGCGGACGCCACGAACGCGTGCAGCAGCTGGCCGGGCTGCCCCGAGGCGCCCGCGCCCTTCCTCGACGGGCTGCGCGCGCAGCACGTCCACTGGATGCATCGCCTGCTCGTGCTCGCCGCCTTCATCGGCGTGGTGAGGCTGATCTGGCACGCGCGCGACCTGCCGGAGGAGGACGACCTGCTGCGCACCGCGGCGTGGGGGCTCGGCGCGCTCTATGCCTCGCAGATGCTGGTTGGCGCGGCGAACATCTGGACCGACTTCTCAAGCGCCGTGCGCACGGTGCACCTCGCCGGCGCTGCGGCGACCTGGGGGCTCTGCGTGCTGATCGTCGCGGCCGCCCTCTACCTCCCCGGCCGCAGCGCCACAGCCCACTCGCCCACGACGCTGGCGGGCGGGCGAGACACCGCCCGTGCGTAGCGAGGCGTCCGTCCCGGGCGCCGAAGCCGCCGAGTCGCGCTCGCTGCTACAGACAGTGCGCCAGACGGTGCGCGCCTACGTGGCGCTCGCCAAGCCGCGCATCATCTGGCTGCTGCTGGTCACGACCGTGCCCGCGATGGTGCTCGCCGAGCGCGGTTGGCCCTCGACCTGGCTGATCATCGCCACGCTGATCGGGGGGACGCTCGCCGCCGGCGGCGCGAACGCGATCAACCAGGTGGCAGACCGCGACATCGACGAGCTGATGCACCGCACCAGCGCCCGGCCGCTGCCGAGGGGCAACGTGACGCCCTCGCGTGCGCTCCTGTTCGGGCTCGCGCTCGGGGCGATCTCGGCGATCTGGCTGAGCCTGACGGTGAACCTGCTCGCGGCCGCGCTCGCGATCGCCGCCCTCGGCTTCTACGTGCTGGTCTACAGCTACTACCTGAAGCGCAGCACCACGCAGAACATCGTGCTCGGAGGGGCGGCCGGCGCGGCCCCGCCGGTGATCGGCTGGGCCGCCGTCACCGGCCAGGTCGGCATCGAGCCGCTGTTCCTGTTCCTGATCGTCTTCTACTGGACGCCCCCGCACTTCTGGGCGCTCGCCCTCGTCTTCTCGGACGACTACGAGCGGGCGGGCGTGCCGATGCTGCCCGTCGTGCGCGGCGTGGCGGAGACGAAGCGCCAGATCGTGCTCTACACGCTGATGCTGATCGGGCTGACGCTCGCCTTCACGCTCGTCGGCGGCCTCTCCCTGATCTACTTCCTGACCGCCGTCGGCGGGGGCGCGGCGTTCCTTTATCTGGCGATCCGGCTCGCGCGCAGCGAGGGCATCGCGGACGCGATGCCGCTCTTCCACTACTCGATCCTCTACCTGGTGCTGCTCTTCGGCTCGGTGGCCGTCGACGAGCTGGTGCTCGGCTAGTCTTCTCGCCCCTCGGCCCGCTCGACCTCGTCGACCCAGGCGGGGTGGTGCTCGCGGGCCCACTCGCGCCGCACGCGCCCGAGGACCATGCCGCGCAGGGACTCGCGCGTGGCGGGGTGCAGCAGGGCGAGGTAGAGGTGCGCGATCAGCGGCGGGATCGCCAGCAGCCCGAGCGCCGTGTGCCACGGGAAGACGCTCTCGACGAAGCCGACGCCGAACACGGACTTCGTTATGTAGTTCACGCCCAGCACCGCACCGCTCGCCGCCAGACCCAGGCTGAGCGTCAGCGAGGCGAGCGCGTTGAGCTTCTGCCCGGCGTTGAACTTGCCGACGGGCGGCGGCGTCGAGGGCGATCGCAGCGCGCGCAGCGCCAGGTGCTGCAACCACAGGTAGTCGTCGATGCCGGCGCGCGTCAGCGCGCGGAGGTCCGCGCGCAGCGCGTGCCCGGCCGGCGTGGGCGCGAGCAACGGGCCGAGCACGGCCGCGAGGCCCGCTACGAACGCCCAGCCGAGCACGACGTGCAGCCACGCGAAGACCCGCACGTCGGCGAACTGCAGCGCCTTCGCCTCCGGCCAGAAGTTGGTGACGCCGCTCAGCAGCAGCACGACGTAGAGGATGCCGAGCGTCCAGTGGATGCGCCGCGAGGGCGAGTCGAAGCGCTCGATGAACTCGGGTCCGGAGTGCTGCTCGCCGCCGCGAGCGGACGCGGTCAGGCCTCGATCCATGCGTCGACGCGCCAGCCGCGCTCCTCCCAGTAGCCGATGTCGCGGCGGTCGCGGAACTCGATGCGGGTGAGCCACTTCGGACCCTTGTAGCCGTACATCCGCGGCATGATCAGCCGCGCGGGCGGCCCGTGATCGGGCGGCAGCTCCGCGCCGTTCATGCGGTACGCGACCAGCGCGTCCGGCAGCAGCGCCTGCTCCATCGTCAGCGAGTCGCGGTAGATCTCGCCGAGCGAGTGGAAGGTGATGAAGCCTGCCTCCGGCGACGGCCGCACGAGGTCCACGATCGTCTGCAGCGAGACGCCGTCCCACTGCACGTCATCGACACCCCAGCCCTCGACGCAATGGAAGTCGCTGACCTGCCGCACGGCGGGCAGCGCGAGCAGTTCGCCGTAGCTGAGCGTGAGCGGCTGCTCGACGAGGCCGTCGATGGTCAGGCGGTAGGCGGTGGCGTCGAACTGCGGCCGTGGCTGCTCGACGGTGTTGATGCGCCAGCCGCCGGTCAGGGAGCCAAGCACCTTCACCGCAGCCCAGCCCGCCACCGCGCCGCCCGCGAGCAGTCCGAGGAAGCGCGCTCGGGAGAGCATGCGCGCCCCGAGGGCAGCCGCGCCGCGGTCACCGCCCGCCTGTCGCGCCGTTCCGGAGGTTCGTTCGTCCATCGGCCGTTGCCTGCCTCGTTTGCCGTCGCAACCAGCGTATCAGCGCGAGGGCGACCGGGGGGCGGCGGCTACCCGCCGTCGCGGATGCGTTCGAGCAGCAGCTCCTCGAGCGAGAAATCGAGCTCCTCGGCGAGTGTCTTGTCGAGGCCCTCGCTCATGAACCACTCGAAGGTCTGCTCGACGGCGGAGCGGAAGTTGTACTCCGGCTCCCAGTTGATCTCCTTCATCAGGCGGTCGATCGAGAAGATGACGTTCTGGTTCCAGGGGTGGATGTTCGGCGCAGAGCGCTGCACGAGCTGCGAGACCCGCGTCAGCCACGCCCCGCCCCCGGCGCCTCGGCGATCGACGAGCGGCCCACCGCCGAGCGGGAGCTTGTCCGCCCAGAGGTCGTCCATGAGCGACGCGGGGACGGAGATCTTCTCCGGCGTCACGCCGACCACGTCCGCGATCGTGTCGATGTAGCCCTCGTCGGTGAAGTAGTCCTTACCGGTGAGGTTGTAGCGCTTCCCGAAGGTGTTGGGGTTGAGCATCATCATGCGCAACGCCTTCGCCTCGTCGTCGACGTGGCCGATCTGGCCGAGCGTGGTGCCGTCCCCGGGGACCAGCGCGGGCCGCCCCTGCAGCAGCCGTACGAACATCCGCTGCTCGCGGTCCCTGATCATGTTGTGCGGCCCGAAGACCGAGGCGAACGGCACCATCGAGGCGGGGAAGCCGTGGTCCCAGTACGCGCGGGTGAGGTACTGCTCGCACGCGATCTTGTTGCGCCCGTACTCGATCTGCTTCTCGGAAAGATCGACGGGGTGGGTCTCGCGGATCGGCAGGATCTTCGCGTGGGCGTAGATCGCGGTCGAACTGGCGAAGATGTAGTGCCCCGTCCTGCCGTGGAAGATCTCGTCCATGCTGCGTACGTCGTCGGTCGTGTACGCGCTCATGTCCTGGATGCAGTCGAACTCCTCATCGGCGAAGACCTCGCGCATCGCCTCGTGGTCGGTGCGGTCGCCGTGGAGGCGGCGCACGCCGGGCGGCAGCACGGCCTGCGTGATGCCGCGATTGAAGGTCGTGACCTCGTGTCCGTGCTTGACCAGCTCCTGGACGAGATGAAGTCCGTTGAACCGTGTGCCGCCCATCACCAGAACTCTCACGAGGAAACCTCCGCATCACGCGCATCATCGGCGCGCGCGCGCATTCTACGCTGACGGAACCTGCCTGATGGTCTACCCGGAGGCCGCAGCGGCCGCCCGCCCGCTAGCCCTCCACCTCGAGGACGCGCAGGCGCAGCTGGCCGGCGGGCGCATGCACGAGCACCTCGTCGCCGGGGCGCTGGTTGATGACGGCGAGGCCGACAGGGGATTCGACGGAGATCTTGCCGCTGGAGGGGTTGACCTCGCTGGGGCTGACGAGCTGGAAGGTCTGCTCGCGGTCGAGGTTGAGGTTCAGCACCTTCACGGTGGAGCCGACGTTGGCGCGGCCCCGCTTCGTCTCCGGATCGATGATCACGGCGTGGCGCAGCTGGTCCTCGATCACGCGGATGCGCGCCTCGAGGTGCGCCTGCGCGTCGCGCGCGGCGTCGAGCGGCGCGTTCTCGCGGAAGTCCTTGTCCGCCATCGCCGCGCGCAGCGACTCGGCGATCTCGGGACGCCGGCCCTTCAGTTCCTCGAGCTCCTGCTCCAGCGATTCGAGGCCCTCGATCGTCACGTAGTAGGCGCCGCCCAGCTCGGCGGCTGCGCCGGCGCCACCGCGCGCGCCGCCACCGCCCTCGCGCAGCCGCAGGGCGGGCACGAGGTTCTCGTCGGTGAAGGCCAGCCGCGAGGCGTACGCGAGGAAGGCGCGCAGCGGCTCCAGCAGCGTGCTCATCTCGTCGTCGAGCTCCGCCGGATCGTCGTCGGTCGCGAACGCCTCGGGGAAACGCTCGCGCAGGTACTCGCCGATCTGGTCGGCGGTCAGGTCGCCCATCAGGTGGTCCGCACCGAGCCACTCGACGAAGCGATCGATCTCGGCGCGCTCCTCGCGCGCCTTCTCGGCCTCGAGCGCGTTGAGGAAGTGTGCGCCAGCATCGCCCACGCTGATAGCCTCGGCCATGGCCGGTGCCTCCTGCTCGTTCGGTGTGAGGGCGCTCCGGGCGTCCCGCCGTTCCGGATACTCGGTCGTGCCCGGTCCATGCAGTGTAGAAGATCGGCGAGCGCGCATGTCAACAACGGAACACCTCGAGCCGCTCCGATCGGAGCTGTCGCGCCTCGGCCTCGAACCCGGCGCGGAGACCCTGGATCGCTTCGGGCGCTACCTCGCGCTGATCGAGGAGTGGCGCACGCGCGCCGGCGTGACCGCGATCCGCGACGCACCCACCATCCAGCAACGGCTCTTCGGCGAGTCGCTCGCGCTGCTCGTGGCGCTGCGCGAGGCAGGCATCATCGAGGCGGGGGAGAGCCGTGCCGTCGTCGACATCGGGAGCGGCGCGGGGGTGCCGGGCATCCCGATGGGGCTCGCCGACCCCGCGCTGGCGCTGACCCTGGTCGAGTCGCACGGACGGCGCTGCGAGTTCCTCGAAACCGTCATCGCCGAGCTCGCGCTCGACGGCGTCGCCGTGCGGCGGATGCGCGCCGAGGAGGCCGGCCGCGACCCCGAGCTGCGCGAGGGGTTCGACCTGGCCGTCGCGCGCGCCGTCGCGCCGTTGCCGGTGCTGGTGGAGTACGCGCTGCCGCTGCTGCGGCCGGGCGGGATCCTCGCCGCGCCGAAGGGCAGCCGCGCGCGCGACGAGCTACAGGAGGCGGAGGCGGCGATCGAGGCGCTCGGTGGCCACGTCCTCGAGCCGCTCCCGCTCTCGCTGCCGGAGGACGCCGTGCCGCAGCTGGTGATCCTCGTGCAGCGCGGCGGTCCGCTGTCGGAGCGCTATCCGCGCCGCCCCGGCATCCCCAGCAAGCGCCCGCTGTCCTGACGGCGCCCGCTCAGGCCGAGAGCTCACCGAGGATCGACTCGTAGACCTCGCGCGTGGCCGCGTCGAAGCACACGAACGTGACGGTCTCCGGCAGTGCGTTGCCCTCGAGGAAGGCGAGCG
Organism: Dehalococcoidia bacterium; assembly: GCA_965207415.1. Taxonomy (GTDB): domain Bacteria; phylum Chloroflexota; class Dehalococcoidia; order UBA2979; family UBA2979; genus VXMT01. Next base: position 17,559 of record CBDBMD010000003.1, on the reverse strand, counting down.
TCTCCGCGATCGCGATGCGTGTGGCGCGCTCCAGCGGGAAGCCGTAGGCCCCGGTGCTGATCGCCGGGAAGGCCACGCTGGCCGCGTCGTGGTCGCGGGCGCCCTCGAGGCTGTTGCGGTACGCGTCGGCGAGCAGCGCATCCTCGCCCTGGTCGCCCCCGGCCCAGATCGGCCCGACGGTGTGGACCACATACGTCGCTGCGAGGTTGTAGCCGTAGGTGATGCGCGCCTCGCCGGTGGGGCAGCCGCCGATCTCGCGGCAGGCCTCGAGCAGCTCGGGTCCGGCGGCGCGGTGGATCGCGCCGTCCACGCCGCCGCCGCCGAGCAGCGAGCTGTTGGCGGCGTTGACGATGGCGTCGACCTGCTGCCGGGTGATGTCGCCCTGCTCGATCCGGATGCGATCGCGCATGGTCGCCCCCTCGCATGCCCTCGCGGCCCTCGCGGCCCTCGCGGCCCTCGCGGCCCTCGCGGCCCTCGCGGCATTCTAGGAGTGGCGGGCCTGCCTCGCGCGCCTGTCGCGGGTTCGCGCTAGACTTGGTGCGGCGGGCCTGTAGCTCAGCTGGGAGAGCGCCACACTGGCAGTGTGGAGGTCAGGGGTTCGAGCCCCCTCAGGTCCACCAGACTGGACAAAATCGAGAACCTTCGCCCTCAGGTTCCGCCTCGCGATGTAGCCGCGCCGAGCGTGCTACTGCGGTTCAGGCTCGCGGGCGGGGTATCGGGGTCGTCCTCGACGCCGGCCTCCGCCTGTACAGCGGCCTGCTGTCCACGGTACTTCACCCACGTGTAGTCGGCAGTGGCCGTGACTGTGACCGGCATCCGTGGTCTTCGACGTGCTGAAGGAGATGCCGACAGCGAACCGGCCACTCTTGACCTCGCGGCCGCCAACGCAGCGGACTCGGCCGCCGCCTTGGTCTCGCCCGAGCCGCTACCCGTGACCGTCCCCGTGCGCACCCATCTGGCCCAAGTGTATCCCCAGTGACCAACAGGGCCGAGCTTCGGGTCGTCGTTGTAGCCGCTCAGCACTGTGCTTGAGTAGCCGAGGAATCGCGCGTCCGAGGGGATGCCGCGGTACGCACGCGACTTCGCAGCGGCGATGGCTGCCTGCAATCCGACCGACGAGGCTTCACCCTGGGCGTTGGGGCAGGATGCCGTACGCCTCCCCGACCGTCGAGCACGTGATCGACCACGACGCCGTCACCGTGGACCCGGTACGTGACCGTCGTGGAGGTTGTGCTCTGATACGAGATCGCCGTACGCCAGTGCCGGTCCGCCCCGAGCCGTGTTGCTTCGGTCGCGGCATGCCCGGCGGCGATTGGCGGGAGCGCCAGCGACGTGATCGAGCACTATGTTCCACCGTCGCAGCGTCCGCCGCATGGCGTAGGTGCGGCGCTCGCGTAGGCGTCGAGCCAAAGACCGTAGCGCTCGACACAAGGTAGACTCGGCTGACTTTCGGGACCACGGCAGGGTGTTGAGTTGAGCAAACTTGCCAATATTCTTCGTTCGCTTCTGATTGGGTTGCGGCACCGTCGCCAACCTTCCCCGGCAGGGCCGTTCGATGGTCTTATTTCCCCCGAACGGGATCGGCGTCGAAACGCAGACTCTACGCCCCCGGCGGACGAACACATCGACAGACCCTGCATCTGGGGAGTTGAGTTCTTCACGCCTGCGTACATTGATAGTCTGGAGGAAGGGCTGCAACGGCTGGGTTGGGAAAGGGGCGATCCCAGCACCACCAGTCCTGACCCCATAGCCTGGCTACGGGACCTGGGGCGACATCGCCATAGCGGTGGTTCGCTCCCCCTCGGTCCACTCATCACCGATGAGTCCCCTGATTTCCTCTTCGCCCATCGCGTCCCTGAGCTCCCACAAAGTGCTGAGTTGGCTTTTGCGCACATCTCATCAATCACACCGTCGCTGTTTTCGGTCACCGTGTGTTTCGTCATTCGGGAGAGTGTTGTTGCCACTCTGAACCGGATCCTTCACGAGCAGAAGACATCTTACCTCACGTCCCAGGACGGTCGAAACTCGCTGCACGATCCCTATTCGCAGAAATCCAAGGAGCTCGAGCAAGCACGAAAGGCATTGCGTGGTGAAATCGCGGATTGGTTCGCCCGATTCCTGCCCGGGGTGTTCTCATCGGAGGAGCGCCGTGACATTCCTACTTGGGAGTTCGTCACGACGGAGACAGCGCATCCAGCATTACCCGAGGCAGGAGAACGTCCATCCCATTGGTCGTATCTGACGCTCATCGGATTCAGGCTGGGTTCAGGTTCTTGGACACACACAGGCGTCCCAAGCCTGCATCTCAATGCCGATGGTTCACGGAATCATCCATTGCTGGTAGCGAACCGTAGTTCCCTGCGGTCAATGGTGCAGGGTGCGGATGAATTCAACAGAAATACGCTTGTCCATGCCGTATATTACGAGGCGCTCTTGGACATCCTTCCTGCTTGGGCCATGGTTCCATTAGTTGATCTTTACACCCGACATCTTCTCAATGATGTTGTTCGCGGAGATGGTTCCGTTGAACGAGCTCTCGATAGATTGCAGGAAGGAGGGCTGCGTAGGATCGATCGCTCGACCGTGGCATCGGAACTCAGGGACATTTCCGAGGGAGAACACTGGTTCTGGGATGACTCTCACGGGCTCGCGAGGACGTGGCGTGTGGCGTCGGTCGGCGATACGAGACTCAGTGATCATCTCAGGTTTGTCGTTGGTAATCAGGCCAGTTGGCTTCATGAAGCCGATCGGTCGTCGCGTGACAACACACTCCATTACGGTACTTTGCTTGCCGCCGCAGAGAGCATCCGCCTGCAACGAACGACCAAACGCCTCACGTACGCAGTGATGCTGCTTGCGATTGTGGCGGCCATGATGCCGTTCATTGCTGCGCGGTGCCTCTAGGCACAACGGTACGTGGTGCCGAGTCCGTCCCCGATCTACGGCACGATACAGGAGAGTCGTGTCGTGGAGGCCAGCGATCTGGCCGCCGGATAGCGAGTCATCTGTCCCCGGCCCCTGAGGATTCACTGCTACTGCAACCGTCTTGTCTTCAACGTTCCTGGGCACTGGCCGTTTCGCAGCGCACCCCGTGCCTCATCGCCTCAATCCACTCGAAACACCTTCATCACCTCGTCGCCGAGGTGGTTGATGACCTTCACCGCGATGCGACCCGACCCCGGCTTGTCGAAGGGGCGCGAGGTGTCGCTGTGCAGCGTCTCCCACGCCTCCTCGTTGATCTCGGCCTTGAGCGTGGTCTTGAGCGCCTTGTACGGGTCGTTCTGGCCGAGGAAGTAGGCGTGACGGACGAAGAAGCTCTCCTGGTTGTAGTCGGTGTCGATGAACCAGCAGGCGATGCCCTCCGGGCCGTCGCTGCGCACCTCGCCGGTGTTGGGGTGGAATACGTCGACACCGTTGACCTTCACCTTGACCTGCCCGGTCTCGGCGCCCTCGTCGCCCGAGGCGTCGAGGATGTCGATGTCCGGCTCGCCGAAGATGACGAAGAGGTTGCCCTTGCCGGTGTTCTTGAGGTCGGCGGCCATGTGCAGGTCAGCGTTCATGCGCGCCTTGAGGACCGGGACGCGTCCGAGCTTGTTGAAGTCAGTGGCGTGCGCCTCGTAGTTGAAGGCGCAGGCGATGAGCACATCGAAGCCCGCGTCGGCGGCCTCGCGCGCCGCCTCGACGAGGTCAGGGCGGGAGACCGTGCCGAACTCCGGACCGATGAAGATGCCGGCGCGCTTCTCGGCGCCCGTGCCGTTGGAGCCGGCGCCGTTCTCGGCGTAGCGCCCCTCGGCGCAGACCATCTCGCCCGGCCACGGGGTCACTGAGGAGAACTCGATGCGGTCCTCCTTGTGCGCCTGCTGCACGCCGGCGGTCTGAAGGTGCTCGAGGATCGTCGAGCCGAAGTCCTGCGGCTCGCCGTACGTGCCCGGCGTCTCAGCGACGCCGTCGATCAGCTCGTCATCCTCGTCGACGCCGAGCACGCGGTGTGGCGACAGGCTCTCGACCGTGAACGGCCCGGCGACGCGTACCTTGCGATTGTCGGTGTAGGGCTTGTCGTAGAGGTACTCGAAGTCCGCCTTCGCGGCGATCGAGGCGTCGATCTCGCGCTGGCGCGCGATGCGCTGCTCCCACCACTGCTCGTGCAGTGCCCGCGCCTTCGCCGACCACCCGTCCTCGGCCTCGCGAGGGATCTCCCACTCCTCCCACTCCTCGCCGAGCGTGGAGTTGAACTGCGCGCGCAGCGGCTCAAGCGTGTCCTGGAACCGCTCCCAGATGACGTCGATCTCGGCGTTGTTGGCGATGTCACGCAACTGGATGTGTGGCACGCGCTCGTACACGAACCCCTGCCGGATGTCGCCGTAAGCTGGGCCGCCCGAAGCCTCCACGCACTCGATCTCGGCTTCCCTCACCTTCCCCTCGACGCTGTCCGATAGCAGGTAGTACGGGTAGCGCGCGCCCATGATACGGGCGCGTGCCAGCGCAAGCGCGACGCGGGATGTGTCAACAGTGATCCAGCGTCGGCCCCACTGTTCCGCTGCGAAGGCAGTCGTGCCAGCACCACAAGTCGGATCGAGGACGAGATCGCCGGGGCTCGTTGTCATGAGGATGCAGCGCTGAATGGCTGCCACGGCCGTTTGGACGACGTAGGTCGGGAACTTCTCGCCGTGCATATCCTCCCAGATATTGGAGAGGGTTACTCGATTCCAGTCGTCCCAGAAAACGACGCCCCCGAGGGACGCTCCGCCGCCATCGAATAGCCGCCCTGCCTTCTCCAGTCGTGGTAGCCCTTCCTCAATGCTGAATCTCCATTGCTTGTTGAGGCCACAGGACTTCTCTTTTCCGCGAAAGACGTATGGGCCGCTTCTCGTCTCGCTAGGGTGCTGGCTGACCACAGGGTAATTCACCCGCGCCCATCGACCACCAGCAGCGATCAGACTTTGCACCTGATCACCAGAAGCCCTCGCAACGTTGTTGGGAATCATGGGCTCAGTCACTAAAGTGTTGAATTTGCTTTCATCTTCTGGCTCGCCACGCTGCTCGTACAGTGGCTGCATCTTCAAGCTGGCCCGGGCCTTGGAGTACCACAGGACATAGTCGAAGACCGACTCAGTGGCGGATGTTGCGCTCTTCTTCTTGAAGGCGACGGTGTTCACGTAATTCGCGTCCCCAAACACTTCATCCATCACCGATCGCAGGCGGTGGGCATTCTCGTCACCAATCTGGACGAACACCGAGCCAGAGTCGGCGAGGAGGTCACGGGCTACCTCCAGCCGATCACGGAGGTACGAGAGGTACGAGTGGATGCCGTCGCGCCAGGTGTCGCGGAACGCCTTCACTTGCTCTGGCTCGCGCGTGATGTGCGTAGCGTTCCCATCCCTCACGTCGCGGCTCGTCGTCGACCACTGGAAGTTCGAGTTGAACTTGATGCCGTACGGCGGGTCGATGTAGATGCACTGCACCTTGCCGCGCAGGCCCTCGCGCTCCGCCAGCGAGGCCATCACCTGTAGGCTGTCGCCGAGGATCATGCGGTTCGACCAGTTGGCGTCGTGCTCGTAGAAGTCCGTACGCTCTGCGCCCTCGGGCAGCCCGTTGAAGTCCGAAAACAGGTCCATGCCGTGCTGGTAGCCCTCGGTGGCCTGTTTTTCCCCGTCCCGGTCGCGCTCGCTCCGGCGCTGTAGGTCGTCGATGAGCACCTTCGGGTGCACCTTCTCCTGGATGTAGAGTGGCGGCGCCTGTACGATGAGGTCGGAGAGGTCCTGCTCGTGCTTGCCGCGCCAGACGAGCTGCGGATCGAGGTCGCGGTTGCGGCGCGCATACGCCACCTCGATGGGCGTGCGGTCATCGTCCTCCAGCGCCGCGCTGTACTCGGCGGTGGGGATGTTGGTCCGTTTCGCCTCGTCGTGGACGAGCGCCTCGACCTGCTTCTTGCCGCGCCCTCTACGTGGCATCCGCAGAATCCTCGTCGCTTGACTCCCCGAGCAGCGCCTGCAGTTGCGGCACCAACTCCGGGATGCCCTCGCTGACAACCGCCCAGACGGTGTCATCGTCGATCAACCCGTAGCCGTGCACGATCCGGTTCCGCATCCCGGTGATCGCGTGCCACGGGATCTCCTGGTGAGCCTCGCGAACCTCCTCGGGGACGTTGTGCGCGGCTTCGCCGAGCACCGTGAGGTTCCACAGCACCGCCTCGTACACGAGGCCATTCGCGAAGAACGCGGCGCGATCCCACCCTGCCGCATACGTCGTCACCTTCTCGCAGCACGCCAGCATGTCGCGGACGTACACGTCCCAGTAGCGCTCAGACATGGACTGCTTCCGCCTCGACCGAGTGCCGGAACTCGGGGCGCAGCGCGGAGTCCAGCACCAGGTCGACCGAACGACCCAGCAAACCCTCGAGGTGGAGCTGTAGGTCGAAAGAACGCGTCCAGCCCGGCCGGTCGTCGAGACGCACGAGTACGTCGATGTCGCTGTCGGGGCGCGCCTCGTCCCGGACGGTGGAGCCGAAGAGCGCGAGGTCGACGACGCCGAAGCGCTCGGCGAGGGCCGCCTTGTGCTCGCGCAGGATGGCCAGCACCTCGCCGCTACTCACGGGAACGGCGGTCTCACTGGCGGCGCTCTCGATCATCCGGTCGAAGCCGGTTTCGGCCTCCTTACCGAATTCCTCCTCCATCCCGTACACATCGGTGAACTCGGCGAACGCCCAGCGACCGTACCCGCCGAGGTGGTTCACGCCCGGCACCCAGTATGTCTCCATCGCCGCCTTCTTCTCCTTCGCGTCCTCGCCCCGGTAGCCCTTGATCTCGACCACGAGGTGGAGCAAGTCGTCCTCACCGCGTCCGTCGTCTACGAGCACGATGAAGTCGGGGACGTAGCGATGCGGCTCGGCACCGCGCCGGTAGGGCACCTCGAATCCGAGGCCCTGGTTCCGGACGTAGGCGCGCACCCGCGGGTGCGACTCGGCGACGCGGCAGAACTCGGCCTCCCAGGTACTGTCGCAGACCGCCCAGTTGAGATGGCAGCGCGCGGGATCGGTGAGCCAGCGGACCTGCTTCGAGGTGCTGAACCGAACGTCCTTGGTCGAGCCCATGGGGTTGTACGGGTCGAGCACGGCCTTGACCGGACGCTCGCCCGCGAAGCGGCGCGTGATGCCAGCCGTGATCCGCTCGCAGGCCACGTCGGCGTGGCTCTGGTACATGAGCTGCGCCGGATGCGTCCCGCCCGTACAGACGAGGTGCTCCTCGAGCCAGCGGCGCGTGATGCGCTTGAGCTGCCCGAAGAGATGGAGCTTCGGCTCACCGCCGGGATCGCGCCACTTCGTCTCCAGTAGGCGGCGGGTGAGGTGGAAGAGCAGCGTTGCGTCGCGGATGCCGCCCGTCTGCACGAGGCCGAGGTCGATGCCCTCGCCGATGATGCCCTCGTTGCGGGTCCGCGTCGGGCCGACGTGTTCCGGGGTGAGCACGAACGTCGAGTCCTCGGTGAACTCGGCATCGAGGCGCTCGTCGGGGAGCTCGACGCGGTAGCCCTCGACGCGCGGGAAGCGTATCTCGAGCGCGTCCCGCTGCGGCGAGACGGCGTGGACCTGCACGGTCTCGCGCGGCCGCTGCGGCGGCGCCGGGACGGGCTTCGCCGTGAAGTCGAACGGGATGCCGAGCACGTCTGCGTACTCCACATCGAACAGGCCCTGCTCGTTGAGGTCGTAGGACTGCCGGCGCAGCGCGCGCCCGATCACCTGCTCGCAGAGCAGCTGCGTCCCGAAGGCGCGCACCCCGAGCACGTGCGTCACGGTGTTGGCGTCCCAGCCCTCGGTCAGCATCGAAACGGAGACGACACAGCGGATCGAGTCTCCGAGCTGGCCGGGCTTACCGACGGTGTTCATGACCTCGCGCAGCAGGTCCTGATCGCTCAACCGCTCGCCGGCGGCGCGATCGCCGGTGCGCTGCACCTGCTCGCGGCGGAAGCGCTCGATCTCGGCCGCGGCCGCCTGGCGGAAGCTCCGGTCGAACCCCTCGCCCGACTCGAGCTGCTCGCTGTCGATGAGCAGCGTCCGGGGCCGTGCGTACGGGTTGCCGTGCTCGTCGAAGTTCCGGAACAGCTCCAGCCGACCCTGTTGCAAGGCGCTGGGGCCGTCCTCGCCCTCGCGGTGGTAGCCGGAGATGTAGTCGTAGACGAGCTTGGACGTGGAGGTGTTGTTGCAGACGATGATGAAGCAGGGCGGCGCCTCGACGCCCGCCTCCTCCCACAGCCGGAAGGTCTCGGCGTAGTGGGCGTAGAGTGCGTCGAGGGCGGTCTGCAGCTCGACGGGGAGCGCCGACGGGTCGAGATCGCCCGAGTGGCCCCGGCCCCGCTTCGGCATGCTCGGGCGGATGTGCTCCCAGAGATTGCGGTAGACGGGCACGTCGGCCCCGGCGACGTTGTCGGCGACCGGCACGCGGGGGAGCTTCACAATGCCGCACTCGATCGCGTCCATCAGCGAGAAGTCGCTCATCGTCCATGGGAACAGCGTGCCCTCGGCGTAGCCGGAGCCGCTCAGGAAGAACGGCGTCGCCGAGAGGTCGACCACGCGCTTGAGCCCCAGCCTGCGGTGCACGGCCTCGAGCCCGCTGATCCAGAGACGCGCGGCGTCGCGGTTCTTCTCGGCCTCCTTGCGGTCGTCGCCCGCGAGCTTCCCTTCCTCGCTCTCCCCCGGTTTCTCGCGGTAGCAGTGATGCGCCTCGTCGTTGAACGCCATGACCGAGCGCATTCCCATCAGCTCGGGCATCACCCGCTGCAGCATCTGGCCCTCGGTCTCGATTGACTCGATCTCGGGGCCGCGCCCCTGGAGCAGCGCGCGCCCGCCCCTGGAGAGGTCGAGCGTCTCGCGGCGCTTGAAGGCGTGGTAGTTGGTGATGACGATCCGCGCGCGCTCCAGGTCGGGGAGCATGTCGCGCGGCACCAGTTCGCGGCTGCGGTAGTAGCTGCCGGGGTCGTTGGGCAGGAGCACGCGCAGGCGGTCGCGGATGGTCAGCCCCGGCGTGACGACGAGGAAGCCCTTCGTGAAGTTGCGGCTGTTCGGCCGCCGCACGGCGTTGACCGTCTGCCAGGCGATGAGCATCGCCATGACGGTCGTCTTGCCCGCCCCGGTGGCCAGCTTGAGCGCGAGGCGCGCGAGCCCCGGGTTCGCCTGATCGTTCGCCGCGTCGAGCCGCTCCAGAATGTCGCGCACCTCGCGGTTGCGCTGGGCAGGTGCGACCTCCGTCAGCCAGATGACCGTCTCCACGGCCTCGACCTGGCAGAAGAAGGGACGGACGCCGCCGAAGTCGTGGTGCCGCCAGTGCCTGAGCAGGCGCGCTGTCTCGGGTGTGACTCCCCAGTCGGACTCGGGCAGGGAACGCCAGCGGTCGACGTGCCGTCGCAGCACGTTGATCGTCGAGGTCGGGTCGTACTGCTGCTCTTCGCTGGAGAGGCCCTCGCCCTCGTCCAGCACCATGGCGCGCTGCGGGACGCTGCGTTGCCGCCGGGGCGTGGGCACGGCGGTGATGTACGCCGCGGGGCGTCGCTGGTCGACGACGCTCCCGGTGGGCTGACGGTTCTCATCCAGCGCCCAGTGGCGCCGCGGGTGCTCGTACGGCGAGTTGAGGACGGGAGAGGCGAAGAATTCGTCGGTCACCGCGCGCCCCAGTCGTGGAATCCCGGAGCCAGTCCGGGGCTCCGGGCCGATGTCTCGGTGCGATTCCATTGTAGGGCGATGCGCGGCAGCGCGGCGATTGACCGGGGTGTCTCCAGGTTCGGATACGCACAAGTGGACCGCGGGGCCGCAGGCACCGACGGCGGGTGTAGCGCGCTCATCGATTCGAACTGGCCTGCTATCCTCCACGCACGCTGCGTCTTGGGGCGCTGTGACGTCACCCGCACTGGTTCGTAGGAGCGTGAGGTGTGGCGTCGGGGCCGAGGCATTGCCAACGCGGCTGTCCTGATCGCGATCGCCGTCGTCACCCTGGCTGGCGTCGTGATGGCTCAGCATTACAAGTACCGAGAGGGGCGTAGGGTAATCCCGGCATGAACAACCTCGGGGTGAAGAGCCTCCCCAGCCCCATGCGAGTCGTAGGTGTCGCGGCGTTCGTGTTCCTTTGCATACTTGGGGGATCGGCCGCGCATCCGAGCCCCGGGCTCGCGGAGGAGGGGCCGGACCGGGAGACGGAAGCGACCGTCGCCACCACAGTGCTGGAGCCAGGCTGGAATCTCGCGGGGTGGCTGGGACCGACGGTTCCCGCTTCGGACCTGTTCGGCGCGATCCCAGCACTAAAGGTCCTTCATACGTGGGATTCGCGTGGGCAACGCTACCAGACGGGCACCCGCACAAGCGGTCCGCCGGGCGGCCTGCCCGACCTTGAAACCGGCATGGGGCTCTGGCTCTACATCTCTGGAGACGAATCCTTCGAGTGGAAGCGGCCCATCACACCGCAGGGCGTGGTCGTGCCACTGCGAGAGGGCTGGAACCTCGTCGCCTGGAGCGGTCTCGATGGGCTGCCTGCGACAACGGCGCTCAATCGGTTTGGGGACTTGCTGGTGGAGGCCCTGCGCTGGGACGAAGAGGCTGGACGGTACGAGCGCTGGCGACCGGACATGCCCCCGGCTGGTACGCCGGGGAAGGCACTGAACGACCTCCCCGTCGGCGACGCCCTGTGGATCAAGCTGACCCGCGACAGGGATTGGTGGGTACCAGGCTCGAGGCAGCCCACGTTTGCGTTTCACCACACGTTCACTGCGGCGTTGCGAGACCAGGCGCGGACGCAGGTGTCCGACGTGATCGCCTTCTTCGCCGAGCGTCTTGGCGCGAGTTTCCCGGAGGTCAAGGTTCTTCCGCCAGGTGCCGGGTGGTGTTACGCAGGCGGTGACTCCATCTGGCTTGGTCACCCGTGGTGTGCAGCGCACGAGTACTTCCACGTACTCCAGTATCAGGCTGCCCTCGGTACGCCCAGCGGGCCGGGTTGGCTGCTGGAAGGCGCTGCGACCTACATGGAGGAGTTATACGAGGGAGACCTTGAGTTCCGCCGCCGAATCGCGCCATCTCGTGCGGCTCAAGTGGGGAGTCTCAGGAACCTTGGAATGGCGGATGAGGTGGCGCTCAGCTATCACCTCGGGTTCCTAGCCGCCGACTGGCTTGTTCAGCACGCTGGAGAGCGCTCGCTGATCGAGTTCTACCGCCAGTTGCCAGTTCACGATGGCTGGGAGGATGCCTTCGCCGAGACGTTCGCCCTCACCGTAGAGGAGTTCTACGAGGCGTTCGCGCTTTATCGCGCGATCGTCGCCCCACCCTTGCCGCACGCGGTAGACGGCGCCGTCCGCTCCCTCGTCGCTGCGGAAGGAGCCATTGAACAAGACCACGTCGAGCGCATCCAGGCCGAGATGGACCGCGTCTCCGAGCTCCTCGTCGAGCGCTTCGGAGCTGAACCAGCCGAGTACTCGGTCTACATCGGTACCGACCTTAATGATGTCGCCGATCACCGCGACCGCCTCTGGCAGAACCCTTGGTGGGACTACGAGGTGAGGCAGTTGACGCTCCCGCTGGAGTGGTACTGGCCCTGCTCGTTCGGCGCGACCGGCTGGATCGTCAAGGTGCTCGACTGCGGTCGCCCGCTCGGGCCTGAGGCCTATGTGAACGCTCATATGCGCGTGCTGCTCGAAGGCAAGGCGCAACTGGATCCCTCGCCCCTCTGGATCGAGGCGGGGACCGGTATGCTAGCGGTGCTCGCCTCTCGGCTGGGAAAGGCCGCCGGATACGCCAGCGGGCATGCTGCCGAACCCACCAGCTGCGGCGACGCGGGGGCGGGCCCGCAGGGTGGCCTACGCAACCTGGAGTCGAGGGGTGACTGGGAGGCAGGCGACATCAAGGAGCACCGGGAGGCCAGCCTCGCCGGTGCGATCTGGCTGGCAAGGCACGCGGGGGAGCGGTCCCTCTTCCGCTATTTCGCACTCTTGCCGGGGGACCCCTTCGGCGAACCTTCGGAGCGAAGTTGGCGGGACGCATTCGAGGAGGCGTTCGGTCTCGCCATCGACGACTTCTACGCCAAGTTCGAAGCCTGCCATACGCCAGCGTTGGGCGGTCCGGCTCCCGAGCTGACTACTCTCGTTACAGGGGACCCCGGCGTTGTGATCATGGAGTGGAGCGAAGGCCCGGCAACAGCCACCCGCTGGCAGTTTCGCCTGCGGGCCGCCCAGGCCTGGAGTGGGTGGACCGACATCCCCGACGAGGACGCGAACGCCCGACGGTACCGCGTCGCCAATCTCCCGGGCGGGAGTTGGTGGTTTTTCCAGGTGCGCGGGGTTGTGGGAACGCTCGCAGGCGAGCCCTCCGCCTCCGCCGAGGGCCGGGTTCCGGCGTTCGACGCCAACGGCATCCCGTGGCTCGACGCCGGCTGGGGTTATGAGCCGCAGCTCTCCGAGGGCGGCCGCGCCTGGCGACTCGATCGGACGGTCGTGGACATTCCCGCCGGGATGCGCATCTCCGCATGGGCCGACTATCCCCTGGTCGACCCCCGACCCCCTTTCGAGGTGGCCACGATTGAAGATGCCGACAGCGGATCGATCCTGCGGCTGTCGACCGATTTCGGGGCGGAGTGCGCGCGAGTCATCCAGCCCTCCCCATCCGGTCGCGACGTGAACGCGTTGTTCGACCGGATCGTCGCCTCGGCCCGAGTCCAGGTCGGCGCACCGCCCTGGCTAGGCGTGGCGGCTACCGGTGAGCGCGGCGAGGTGCGGCTGAGGTGGGTCGGAGGACCGTGGAACGCCACCCACTGGGAGTACCGGCTGCGGGGCCCGTACCCGTGCCAGGCGGGGTCGGGTTGCGACGCGAGTCAGCGTGCGCATCTGTCGTGGGGCGAGTGGACGAAGATCTCCAGCGGCGCGGAGGCCGGGAGCCACCTGGTGAGCGGCCTGCCGGACGTCGCCGCATGGGACTTCCAGGTGCGCGCAGTGACGGGCGGCGTTGCCGGGACTGAGTCGATGTTGTGGAACTTCGGTGCGCCCGCCGTCGTGGGACCGGATGGTATCCCGCAACTCCACCGCTTCTACGACGGGGAGGGCGGCAGGACATGGCGCCTGGGTGCGAGCCTAACGGTTATCGAGGTGCCCACCGATCTTGTCGTCGGAGTGTCCGATCACTACTCAGACGGGGCGTTCGGCGTTTCGGACGCCGAGAGCGGTGACTGGATACTGGTGGATGCGGAGACAGCAAGAGAGGTCGAGTTTGAAGGGGGGCTTGTCGGGAACAAGCCTCCCTGTGGGCCAGCCTCAGAGCGCAATCGGGCTCTCTTCGACCAGATGCGAGCGTCAGTACGGCTGCAGCCGATCGTGTGGGAATGACAACCGATTCTGGCCCCACCGTGATGATGAGTTCTGGCCCCACCCCACGGTCGTGATCAGGTCGCAGCTGCACCTCCCCTCGTGAGGCGCAGGCGGTACGACTCGCTGCCGGTCTCGATGATGTGGGCGCGGAAGGTGAGGCGGTCGACGACGGCCGCGGCGAGGCGGGGTCGGCGAAGGTCTCGCCCCATTCCGAGAACGGGGCGTTGGAGGCGACCGCCACCGAGGCCCGCTCCTCGCGCTCGGCGAGGACCTGGAAGAGCAGCTCGGTGCCGCGCCGGTCGATCTGCAGGTAGCCGAGCTCGTCGAGGCAGAGCAGATCGAGCCGGCCGTAGCGAGCGACCACGCGCGTGAGCATGCGCTTGTCGGCGGCCTCGGCGAGCTCGTTCACGAGCTGTGCCGCCGTGGTGTAGCGCACGCGCAGCCCGCGCTGGCAGGCGGCCATGCCGAGGCCGATCAGCAGGTGCGACTTGCCGGTGCCGCTGTCGCCGAGCAGCACGACGGGCTCGCCCCGGTCGACCCACTCGCAGCTCTCGAGCGCGGCGAGCAGCGCCGGGTCGACGCTCGGGGCCGCCTCGAGGTCGAAGTCGGCGAGGTGCTTGAGCCTCGGGAAGCGCGCCTCGTGGATGCGGCGCTCGCGGCGGCGCGCGTCGCGGTCGTCGCGCTCGGCCTGGAACAACTCGGCGAGGAAGGCGAGATGGCTGAGGCGGTCGCGCAGCGCGGCCTCGGCGAGGGGGGCCGGCCTGCTCGCGCACGGTCGGGAGGCGCAGCTCGCGGCTCGTCGCCTCGACCGTCAGCGCCGCCGCCTGCTCGCTGACGGGCGCGCTCATCGTGCGCCCCCCGCCAGCAGCGCGTCGTAGCCGGCCAGGCTCGGTGCCGGGCGGTCGAAACGACGCAGCGCCGGCCGCTCCACGACGGCACGCTCGCGGCGCCCGTCGGCGATGCGCCGCGCCTCGATGGCGACCAGCGCGGGGTCCGCCGAGCCCACACGCCCCACCGCGTCGAGCGCGGCGTCGACGGCGATGAAGGGGAGGCGGCGGTGCAACAGCAGCACCTCGACGAGCGCGCGCGTCCCCTCGCGGTCGCCGAGCTTGCGGCGGGCGCGCCGCCAGAAGCGTTCGTGCGCGGCGGTGAAGCTTCCGTCCGCCCGGGCCTGGGCGAGCGCCACGAGCCGGCAGCGCGCCGGGCTTGCGCGACAGCACTTCGAGGTAGTGGTCGAGGTGCGCCTCGGCGCCCTTGCGCACACTGCGCTCGTGGCGGGCGACCACCCGGCCCTCGGCGTGCACGGTGAGCGCCGCGCCGCCGAGGCGCACCTCGACCGTGCGGCCGGCGCAGGAGGCGGGGACCGAGTAGCGCGAGCCGCGCACCGCGATGCGCGCCTTGCGGTCGGCCTTCACCCGCAGCGCGACCGTGGGGTCGAACGGCTCGGCGGGGAAGGGCCTGAGCGCGGACCGCTCAGCCTCCGCCGCCTGCCCGACGGTGGCGAGCCGGCCGGCGATGTGGCGGGCGTCGTCTGTGCGGTCGGCGGCCTCGATCAGCGCGTTCAGCTCGGCGAGGCTCTGCACGCGCGGCACCGGCACGAGGTGGCGGCGGCGGAAGCGGCCGACCTCGCCCTCCACGCCGCCCTTCTCGTGCGCGCCGCCGGCTCCGGGCTCGCAGAAGAAGGCGTCGAAGCCGTAGTGCGAGCGCAGCGCCGTGAAGCGGTCGCGCCCGGCGAGCACGCGCACCACGGCCGCCTTGAGGTTGTCGTAACGGACCCGCCGCAGCACCCCGCCGAGACGCTCGAAGGCGACGGCGTGGCCCTCGAGGAACGCCTCCTGGCCCTCGCCCGGGAAGCAGACGTGGACCGCCCGCCCCGAGTGCGAGAGCCGCAGCACGAACATCGAGAGCTCGGTCAGCTCCCCGTCCAGGAAGCTGCCGGACTCGAGCTCGCGGCGCAGCCGGCCGATGTAGGCGCGCACCGTCGACTCGGCGACACTCGCGCCGCGCTCGTCGACGAGGCGCTGCCAGACCCGCCGCGCCGTGTGGCGCTGCTTGCGCGGCGCGCTCAGGTCGGCGACCAGCCACTCGCGGATGACCTCCACGTACGGACCGAGCTGCGGCGCCGGGCGGGGCGCCCGCTTGCGCGGCGGCGGTAGCGCCGACCTGAGCGCCTGCCGCACCGTGCGCCGGTGGACGCGGTGGCGGCGCGCCAAGCCGCGGATGGACACACGCTCCTCGCGCCGGTCTCGTCGGATATGCTCGAACAGCTCCACCCTCGACAACTCCTCGTCCTTCGCTCGGGGATGTGACGTTCACCGAGCGTAGTCACTGGATCGGTCGGGGGTGGGGCCAGTTCAGACCATCACTGGGCCCCCAGGTGGGGCCGTTTCAGACTGTCACACCCAGAGGCCTCTTCCGCCGTCGAGCAGCTCCAGCGTGACCACGCCGGCGGCCGTGGCCGAGGTCACCTCAGGCGAGGAGGTGCTGCTGCAGGCTGCCAGCTAGCAACTGATCAGGGTAGTGCACTCTGACACCACTTGCCGGGACGTGACCGCGCGGCGCCGGACGACCTCCTCCATGAGCGGGAAGTAGCCGCAGGCATCCTCGGTGGGGCGGAACAGCGCATGCACGACGGCGCCTGTGGCGTCGTCGACGGCGAGCAGGAGGCAGAAGCGCGGTCCGCGCTGCTCGAGCCAGGCGTGATGGCTGCCGTCGACCTGGAGCAGCATCCCCTCGCGCGGCATGCGCTCGCGCCGGGCGCGGTGAAGCGGCGGGCGGCGACGGCGCGGGCTCGGGATCCCTGCACGGGTGAGTATGCGACGCTCGCGGCCGGTCCGCCCGGTCCGCAGCGCGTGGCTCCCCGCGTTCCAGCAAAGAAAAGACCACCGCCCTGGGGCGATGGTCCTCTCGGTGCCACCCAGTCTCGCGCGCCGCCCGGCCCGTAGATAGGCACCGCGGTGCGCGCTTGTTCGGGGCACGGCCCTCGACCCTCCCTGATGACGGGATGTGGGGGCGGGCGATGCCCTGGGCATGGATAACGGCGCCCACACCGTCGGTGCCTACTGGCCACCTCGATCGTGCCGAGGGGTGTTCGGGCCAAGACTCACGGGTCCATTCCGCCGCTGCTGACAGGCGCCGGGCCGGCTCTTTGGGCCCCGCGAAGCGGCGTACTCCTCCCGATCTCCGTCTGTGCGTCTCTACGCCAGCGGTCAGATCGAGGCTACGTGTGGGGTGTGAGGGTGTCAACGCGGCCCGGCTCTACGACGCGGGCGGGGCGATCTCGGCGCGGTACGCTTCGAACTCCTCGTAGAAGTCGTCCACCGCTATGTCGAAGGCGGCCTCGAATGCCTCCTCCCATGTCTCCGACTCGGTGAGCGCGCGGTAGTACTCGAAGATCGCCGGGTCCCCCGCGCGGTCTGTGAGCCACTCGACGGCGAGGATGGCGACGCCGCGCGCCTCCCAGTAGTCAGCACCGGAGAAGCCGTCGGGGGTGACCATGCTGCTCAGCGGTCTCGAGATCCGTTCCGCGCGCTGCACCTCGGTGTTCCGGAAGCTCTCGTAGGCCCTGTGGCCCGCTGCATCGACGTACCGGTATTCCATGTACGGCGCCGCTGCGCCATCGAGCCAGGCGGGACCGCGCGTCCGTTGTCCATCGGGATCGAGTGGCCGGGACGACAACGGCACCAGGTGATCCCGGACATGTACGAAGTGCGGGTCATGGAGTCCATACGCCCAGACCGTCGCTCCGCAACCCAGGTTGACGATCCCCGCCGCCCGGTAGAGCCAGGTGCTGCAGTACCGGTCGTGCGCGTCGCCGTATAGCAGTTGGTGGGCTTTCCTGGCGGACGCGCTATCGGTCGCGATGAGCATCGTGTAGTCTGCTGTGCCTGCCCCGAGCTCCTCCTTGTAGAACCGCTGCAGTTTCGCGAATTCGTCGCCGACAGCGCTTCTCGTGTCTGCCGGGACATCGCCGATAAACATGAGCACCGGCTCGTTGCTGTTATCGGTGAGGTGAGGGAAGGGAGGGGCGACCTGGGCGCGATACACCTCGAACGCCTCGTAGAAGTCTTCGACAGCGATGTCGAAGGCGGCTTCGAACGCCTCTTCCCACGTCTCCGACTCGGTGAGCGCGCGGTAGTACTCGAAGATCGCCGGGTCCCCGCGCGCTCCGCCAACCACTCGAGCGCGAGGAAGGCCAACCCGCGCGATGCCAGGGGATTCTCGTTGTATCCG
>CBDBMD010000002.1:0-20044 GCA_965207415.1 Dehalococcoidia bacterium | reverse complement strand
GCGGACACCGTGGGGTGAGTCATTCCCACACACACGCCGGGGAATCGGGGCGTGGCCGCGCCCGGCGGGGACCCCCTGCCAGTCGCCGGGGGGGCGGCCAGCGCAATACGCCGTCCTACCTCCGGCCGCGTGTTCGCGTCACACCCTGGACGGCCAGTCTCAATAAGCGCTCCGCTGGGCCTGACGGCGATAGGGGTTCCTTGCTCAGGGAGACCGCCAGGCGGAAACCACCCGCCCCCTCCCGTCCAAACAAACGCTCCCGTCCGGCATGCCGAACAGGCCGCGCCACGGCCTCGGATCAGACTATGTATGGAGCGGCAGGAGCACCCCGTATTCACGGGGGGACCCGCCCGCCCGGATCGTAGGGGCTCCCCGCTTCGGCCCGCGCTGCGAAGGTCGCCGACGCGCCGATGCAGCCGAGTGTGTGTGCGCGGATGTTGGCGGGTGGTGTCCGCTCGGACGCCCTCGGCGGCAAGGGACTCCTTGGCAGCCGTCAGGCCCAGCGGGCCACGCCGAGGATGACCAGGCCGACGGCGACGCCCGCGCCCATGAGCCGCCAGCCGAGCGAGTGCAGCTCGGCGCGGAGGCTGGCGATCTCGCTGCGGAGGCGTTCGATGTCGGCCGAGGTGGCGAGGTGGTCGCGCCCGGCTTCGAGGGCGGCCACGCGGATGCGCAGGTCGGCGTAGTCGTGATCGCGGGCTTCGGTCATGGCGGGGAGCGTAGCACCCCCGCCGCGGCGGGCCGGGAGCGGGCGAGGGCCACCCGGCCGCCCGGAACACAGGCGGCCCCGTGACCGCCGTTCACCACGTCCCCACTCCACGCGCAAGCGCGGCGCGCTGGCGGGCGTATCGGCTGCCGGGGGCCGCCCCTCGCCAGCGCTGATCACCGTGGGGTGACTCATACCCGATCACACTCGCGCCCCGGCAATCGCCGCTCCCGGAGGGCGTGGGGACCCCTGCGGGGGCCGCCCTCGCCAGCGCTGATCACCGTGGGGTGACTCATACCCGATCACACTCGCGCCCCGGCAATCGCCGCTCCCGGAGGGCGTGGGGACCCCTGCGGGGGCCGCCCTCGCCAGCGCTGATCACCGTGGGGTGACATGATCCCGATCCGACTCGCGCTTTCGGCCCCGCCAGCCGCCCCGGCCCGCGCCAGGCGGCCTCGAGCTGACGCGGCGGCCAGCACCTCGAGGCGGCCTCGAGGCGGCCTCGAGGTGGCGGGAGCCCCCCCGGCAGCCGCGCCGGTTGCCAGTCGGCCCCGCGCGCCCGTAACCTCGGCGAGCCCTCAACGGCAACTCCCATGGCGTCCCCACACCGGGCGGGCTCATGCCCCCCTTGTGGGTCCGAGGGCGCCGTGTCTGCTGTTGAGGGTGGACTGCCGTCCACCACAAGGGAGGCACCTATGCGCGCCCCGCGCCCCGTGTTCCCCGGCACCCCGCGCCCGCTCCCGGCGGGCGGGCCTCGCGTCCGCGCGCTGCTACGCTGCGCGCGCGACGCTGGAGGTGCGTGATGGCGGCGATGTACGCGAACAACCCGACGCGGCGGGCGGCGGCGGCGCTGGCGGGCGCGGCCGTGGTCGTGCTGGTGGCGCTGGCGGCCGTGGCGCTGGTGGTGGGCGAGGAGCCCGCCGGGGTGGAGGCGGCGGCGGGCTGCGCGACGGACGGGGCGGTGCCCCAGGCCGCGGCCAACCCCGGCCTCGTGGCGGACTGCGAGGCGCTGCTTGCGCTGCGCGCCGAGCTGGCGGGCACGAGCTCGGCGCTCAACTGGAGCACGGAGCGCGAGCTGCGGCGCTGGACGGGCGTGCGCATCAGGGGCACGCCGCCGCGGGTGACGGAGCTGCGGGTGCTGGGGCAGCGGCTGAACGGGCAGGTGCCCGCCGGGCTGGCGAAGCTGGCGGGGCTGGTCTACCTCGACCTGCGCGCCAACGAGCTGAGCGGGAGCATTCCCCCCGAGCTGGGGCAACTGCCGCGGCTGCAGGTGCTGCGGCTGTGGCGCAACAAGCTGAGCGGGACGGTCCCGGCGGCGCTGGCAAGCGCGCCGCTGCAGTCGCTCTACCTGGGGCGCAACGCGCTCACGGGCTGCGTGCCGGCCGCGCTGCTGGACGTGCGCCAGCACGACCTCGGGACGCTGCGGCTGCCGACGTGCACGGGAACGCCCACGACGCCCACGACGCCGGCGACGCCGACGGCCACGGCCACCCCGGCGCCGGTGACGGCGACGTACACGCTGACGCTCACCCAGCCGCCCAACGGCGGCCTCAGCGCGCGCCCCGCCGGGGCCTCGCACGCGGCCGGGACGCGCGTGCTGGTGACGGCCGCTGCGCACGACGGCTACCGGCTGACGGCGTGGGGCGGCGACTGCGCGGGGACGGCGGCCACGAGCGCGCACTGCACGCTCACAATGAACGCGAACAAGACGGCGAGCGCGACCTTCGGCAAGGTCGCCGCGGCGACGTACACGCTGACGCTCACGCAGCCGCCCAACGGCAGCCTCAGCGCGAGCCCGGCCGGGGCCTCGCACGCGGCCGGGACGCGCGTCGTGGTGACGGCGGCGGCGGCCGCGGGCTACGCGCTGACGGCGTGGGGCGGCGACTGCGCCGGGGTGGCGGCCACGAGCGCGAGCTGCGCGCTTGTGATGGACGCGAACAAGACGGCGAGCGCGACCTTCGGCAAGGCCGCCGCGGGGACGTACACGCTGGCGCTCACGCAGTCGCCCAACGGCAGCCTGACCACCCGCCCGGCCGGGGCCTCGCACGCGGCCGGGACGAACGTGCTGGTGACGGCCGTGGCGCACGACGGCTACGTGCTGACGGCGTGGGGCGGCGACTGCGCGGGGCGGTCCGCGACGAGTCGGCACTGCGTGCTCACGATGAACGCGAACAGGGCGGCGAGCGCGACCTTCGGCAAGGCCCCGAAGCCGATCGGCGAGCAGCCCGCGCCCGAGCTGATCACGGTCGCGACGGGCAAGGCGGGCGAGTTGCTGCTCGAATGGCGCATCGGCCACGACCCGGCGGGCGTGACCGGCTGGCAGTACCGCCAGCGCGCGCGCCAGGGCGGCACGACGGACGGGCCGTGGGCGTGGGGGGCGTGGACGGACGTGCCCGGCAGCAACGCCGCGACGCGCAGCTACCGCCTCACGGGGCAGTCGCTGCGGCTGTTCCACTTCGAGGTGCGCGCCGTCGCGGGCACGAAGCCGGGCCGCGCCTCGGCGAGCGCGCGGGGCGGTCCCGCGCCCGTCGGCGCGGACGGCATCCCCTGGATGCTGGCGGGCGATATCGTCGAGGGCGGGCGGACGTGGCGGATCCACGCTGGCAGCACCGTGATCGACGTGCCCGCGGGGACGCGGCTGGAGGTGCACGGCGGCGCGCTGGCCGACGGGCGGGTGATCGTGAGCTTCGCGGACGCGGCGACGGGCTCGTACCTGGTGGTGGACATCGACACCGCGGAGAGCGTGGGCCGCGAGATCGTGGCGCCGCCGGGCGTGCAGGGCGACGCCATCGTCGGGGGCGGCGGGCAGGGCGGCGCGGCCCGTGACGTGGGCGCGATCTTCGACAAGATCATGGGCTCGGCGCGACTGGTGCCGGTCAAGTGAGGCGGCGCGCCGCGGTCGCCGCGGTCGTCGTGCTCTGCGCGCTGGCCGCCGCCGTGGCGCTCGGCAGCGAGCCCGCCCCGGCCAAGCACGACGAAGGCGCGGGGCCGGGGCGCTCCCCGCTCTGCCACATAAGGCCCGACCTGCGCGACGTGGACGGGCCGGGAATCCTCACGGGGCAGGGTGGCCCCGGCTGCGTGCCCGCCGTGGCGCGCAACCTGGTGGGCGACGCGGGCACGCCGGGCAAGCCGATTCCGGTCTGCGCGGGGCGGCACTACGACCAATCGACGAAGGACGCGATCGCGCTCCTCAACGCAGCGGGCTTCGGGCGGATCAACGACACGGGCACCGGGCGGCCGCTGTTCACGTGGGCGGGCGCGCCGAGCGCGGCCACCTGCCCGCACGAGCTGGGGAGCGGGCGGATATCGAGCATCGAGGTGACGGGCATCTACGCCAGCGGCGGGCTGAATCCCGTGGAGTGCGGCGGCGGGCTGGCGTGCGCGGTGCACTACAGCGTGCGGGCCGACCCCGACTACGGCTACGTGGGGCGGGCCGAGGCGCGGATCAACCCGCGGCTCGACGTGGTGACCTCAGGGAGCAGGGGGTACGGGCCGTGCGCGCCCGCGGGGCACGAAGACGCCGCGACGTACGAACCCCTGCTCGCCGAGGTGGGGCTGTGCACGGCGGCGACGCTGGGCAACCTGCATGTGGGGCGGGCGGACGGGACGCTGGAGCTGACGTGGATCGTGGCGCACGAGCTGATGCACATCGTGGGGCTGCGCGACTACGAGTGCGGGATCGCTCCGCTCAACTCGACGCAATCGCTGATGGACACGGACGGCGACGACGATTGCGCGCCGCCGCGGCTGGCCTCGGACGCGAGCCGCAAGGACGCGACGAAGGAGCTGGCGACGGCATGGGACCGCGCGGAGTACCAGGCGCTGTACAGCCCGGCGAAGGTGACGGGGCAGCGGGTGCTGTGGACATCGCCGGCGAAGCTGCGGCTCGGCTGGACGGCTGGGCACGTGCACGCCGAGCGGGGCTTCGCGGTCGAGCGCTGGACGGGCTCGGGCTGGCAGCGGGTGACGCTCACGGGGCCGAATGTGCTGGGCGTCACGATCGACAAACCGTCGAGCGCGCAGCGCTACCAGGTGGTCTCGGTCACGGACGCGCTCGGCTCGGCTGCGCCGCCGCAAAGCGCGATCTCGGGGGAAGTGCGCTACACGCCGCCGAAGCCGACGGCCACGCCGAAGCCGCCCGAGCCGGTGGTGACGTGCTGGGACGGGAGCAAGGCGCCGACGCGGGCGCAGTGCCCGGTGAAGCCGAGCTGCGACGCCGACCCGAACACGGCGGACATCCCGCCGTGCCCGGTGCCGTGCTGGAACGGCACGACGGTGACGCCGCCCGCGACGTGCCCGGCGAAGCCGAGCTGCGACGCCGACCCGAACACGGCGGACATCCCGCCGTGCTCGACGCCGACGCCCGGGCCGACGACGACGCCCGAGCCGACGACGACACCCGAGCCGACGACGACACCCGAGCCGACGACGACGCCCGAGCCGACGACGACGCCCGAGCCGACGACGACGCCCGAGCCGACGACGACGGTCACACCGCCGCCGCCGAAGCCGCCGAAGCCGGAGCCGACGCACACGTGCTGGAACGGGGTGAAGGTCTACAGCCCGGACGAATGCGAGCCGGAGCCGCCGCGGTGCTTCGATCCGTTCTTCAACGAGGTGCCGTGCCCGGTGGACCCGTGCAGCCAGCCGCACTTCCCCGGATGCTCGCGGCCCCCGGACCCGGTGGAGCCGCCGGAGCAGCCGGGGCCTCCCGAGGTGACGCTGCCGCCGCGGCCGCGCGAGCTGGCGGCGCGGGGAGCGCCGGTCTAGCGGTCGGGCCTACCGGCACACAACGGAGCGCCCCGGTCACATGGCCGGGGCGCTTCCGTTTGCGTGGTCGTGCGGGGGCGGTACATCGACCGGAGCCGTAGCGCCTGCGGACGTGACAGGCCGGGACGGATCGGGGTGGGGGATAGTGCCGCCCCCCCGGATTGCGGGCGCGTACGGCGCGCTGTGGGCCTCGGATTCGGGGCGATCGGCCCGCAATCGGGCGATTACGCGCGAATCCGGCCCACGGCCCGGACGGCGGCGCATCGGGGGAGCGCCGGGAATCAGCGTAGAGCGGCCCAGAATCGCCGGGAAACGGCCTTGCGGCGCGATCCGGCACGCGGAGCCGCCCCCGTGACCGCCCCCGCCGTGAGCGGGCGGCATGTTCCCCATGCGGTACAGTGGCGGCATGGACGTGCACTACCACCTCTACTTTGCCCGGCTCGGCGAGCCCGCGTGGAAGTTCGAGACGCGCCGCGAGCTCGTGTGGCCGGGAGCCGACGGCGGGCGGGCGGCGCGCCAGTGGGCCTCGCGGCTCACGGCCCCGGCCTACCCGGCCGCGCGCTACACGACGCGCAGGTGCGACGGCTCGGAGCCGTGCATCGGCGCGCCGCGCCCCGATGAGGCGCGCCAGCCGCTCCCCGGCCGCCGCCCGGCGCGCAGGCACGTCCCGGTGCAGGTGCGGCGCATCCGCAAGGCGCTGGACGGCCTCGACGCCGCCGCGCTCGCGCGCATCGAGGCGATCATCGCGGAGGCGGCCGCGTGACGCCGCCGCGCTGGCGCGTCACGTGGTGGCAGGGCGGGCCGCCGCGGTCGCCGCGGGCCGTGGAGCGCACGGCCACGGTGAGCGCGCCGAGCTCCGAGGACGCGCTGCGGCAGCTCGACGCCGAGCTGCGCGAGGCCGGAGCCGAGGGCTACGCCCCGGTCGTGGAGCGCGCCGAGTAGCACGCCCGTTTCCGGTCACCTGTACCAGCGCCTGATCCATTCCTCGCCTCGTGGTGGTAGGATCGCGCCTGTCAGCGCCCAGAGGGCAAGAGAAAACCCGCCAGCACGAGGCCAGCGGGCTTTTGCCTTCACCGTTCGCCGCGGCTCGGGCGCTCTCGACGGACGGGAGCATGGTACCAGTCACACGTCGCCTGACAAACCGCTTTGACACCCCCGACCCCCGCAACCCTTCCACGATCCGGCCACACGAGCCGCCGCCGCCGCCGCCAGCGTCTGAGCGCTGGGACGCCGAGCTGGAGCGCCGCCGCCTGATCCTCGGCATCCCGCCGGGGTGGGGCGAGGCCGAGGTGGAGGCGCTGGTGCGGCCGTTCGTGGCCGACGGCCACGACCTCGACATCTACGTCGGCGACGTGTGCCCGGACGCGCGCGGCGCGTTCGTGACGCTGCCGGGGTGGGCGAGCGCCGACGGGCTGCGCATGGCCGTCGACGGCCTTGAGGTGGACGGCTACCGCCTTGCGGTCCGCAACGCGAAGCCGAGCCGCAAGCGGGTGCTCAACCACACCCCCGAGGCGCAGGCGCACCGGGCGGCCAACTACCAGGCGCGCGAGCGCAAGCGCCGCCGCCCCGAGGACGCGCGCACGGCGGGCCTGAAAGCCCGTGGCCTCCCCTACCGGGCCATCGCCGCCGCGCTCGGCCGCGTGCTCCCGTGGGTGCAGCGCAGCCTGAGGCGCTTCGACCGCGGCTACCTCGTGCCGACGTGCTCGCAGCTCGGGCACGCGCCGTGCGGCTCCGCTCCCGATGGGGTGTATCGGGAGCCGTCCAATGCCGGACGTCTTAACGGCGCGAGCGTTGGGGATCGGCTCTCCGAAAGCAAGAAAGATCAGGATCTCGGAGAAGAAGGGGAGACCAGAACCCGGACGGCAGCCGATACACGCCCGCCGCGGCCCGATGGGCTGGTCCAAATCTCCCAGGTGTGGCGCGAAGCGATGGAGGGGCGTGCGTGATGGGAGGTGAGGCGTGACCTGTTCGAGGTGCGGCGCGGCCGCGATCCGGCTGCGCGAGTGCGTGGCGTGCGGGCAGGAGCTCCCGCCGCCGCCCCCGCGCGTGATGAATCCCCCGCCGATGCCCCCGCCCGCCCGCCGCGTGAGGGCGTCGTGACCGCCCGCGTGAAGGGGCATCCGCGCTGGGCCGCCGCCGGGCCGACCGAGGCGCAGGCGCGCGAGCTGGTGCGCGCCGAGCTCGCCCGCCAGGACGACTACGGCCACGACTGCGAGCGCTGCGGCTGGCCGCTCCCGCGCGGCGGCGCGGCACTCTGCGAGCGCTGCGAGCGGGCGTGAGCGCCCCGGCCGGGCCACCCGGAGCGCCCGCAGGGGGGCCGGTTCGGTGACCGCCGTTGAAGTCGATCCCGGTTCTAGAGCAACGGCGGCCCCCGACGCCGCCACATTCGGGGCCGAATCCGCCACTTCGCGGCGCGCGCGTCTCCCGGCGGGCGGTGGGGAGCCCCTTCCGTTCGCGTTCGGGAGCCCCCCGCGACCGCCGTGCAAGTTGTCGCCGCAAACGCACGACGCCCGCCCCCGGCGGGCCGGGAGCCCAGGGCCGAGGGCGGGCGCGGCATCCGAGGCGCGGGGACCCCTACCGGGGCGGCCCCGCGCCCGTGCTGATCACCGTGGGGTGACTTGTACCCCACACAACGGCAAGGCCGGACGCGAGGCTTCCCCCGGCAGCCGATACGCCCGCTCTGCCGTGGCGTCGTGGCGGGCGTTAGGGGCAGCGGAGCGGGGCGGCCGCCCGGCCCGGCGCGAGCTGCAGGGAGCCCTGCCCTCACTGAAGGCGGCCATAGCGGACACCGTGGGGTGAGTCATTCCCACACACACGCCGGGGAATCGGGGCGTGGCCGCGCCCGGCGGGGACCCCCTGCCAGTCGCCGGGGGGGCGGCCAGCGCAATACGCCGTCCTACCTCCGGCCGCGTGTTCGCGTCACACCCTGGACGGCCAGTCTCAATAAGCGCTCCGCTGGGCCTGACGGCGATAGGGGTTCCTTGCTCAGGGAGACCGCCAGGCGGAAACCACCCGCCCCCTCCCGTCCAAACAAACGCTCCCGTCCGGCATGCCGAACAGGCCGCGCCACGGCCTCGGATCAGACTATGTATGGAGCGGCAGGAGCACCCCGTATTCACGGGGGGACCCGCCCGCCCGGATCGTAGGGGCTCCCCGCTTCGGCCCGCGCTGCGAAGGTCGCCGACGCGCCGATGCAGCCGAGTGTGTGTGCGCGGATGTTGGCGGGTGGTGTCCGCTCGGACGCCCTCGGCGGCAAGGGACTCCTTGGCAGCCGTCAGGCCCAGCGGGCCACGCCGAGGATGACCAGGCCGACGGCGACGCCCGCGCCCATGAGCCGCCAGCCGAGCGAGTGCAGCTCGGCGCGGAGGCTGGCGATCTCGCTGCGGAGGCGTTCGATGTCGGCCGAGGTGGCGAGGTGGTCGCGCCCGGCTTCGAGGGCGGCCACGCGGATGCGCAGGTCGGCGTAGTCGTGATCGCGGGCTTCGGTCATGGCGGGGAGCGTAGCACCCCCGCCGCGGCGGGCCGGGAGCGGGCGAGGGCCACCCGGCCGCCCGGAACACAGGCGGCCCCGTGACCGCCGTTCACCACGTCCCCACTCCACGCGCAAGCGCGGCGCGCTGGCGGGCGTATCGGCTGCCGGGGGCCGCCCCTCGCCAGCGCTGATCACCGTGGGGTGACTCATACCCGATCACACTCGCGCCCCGGCAATCGCCGCTCCCGGAGGGCGTGGGGACCCCTGCGGGGGCCGCCCTCGCCAGCGCTGATCACCGTGGGGTGACTCATACCCGATCACACTCGCGCCCCGGCAATCGCCGCTCCCGGAGGGCGTGGGGACCCCTGCGGGGGCCGCCCTCGCCAGCGCTGATCACCGTGGGGTGACATGATCCCGATCCGACTCGCGCTTTCGGCCCCGCCAGCCGCCCCGGCCCGCGCCAGGCGGCCTCGAGCTGACGCGGCGGCCAGCACCTCGAGGCGGCCTCGAGGCGGCCTCGAGGTGGCGGGAGCCCCCCCGGCAGCCGCGCCGGTTGCCAGTCGGCCCCGCGCGCCCGTAACCTCGGCGAGCCCTCAACGGCAACTCCCATGGCGTCCCCACACCGGGCGGGCTCATGCCCCCCTTGTGGGTCCGAGGGCGCCGTGTCTGCTGTTGAGGGTGGACTGCCGTCCACCACAAGGGAGGCACCTATGCGCGCCCCGCGCCCCGTGTTCCCCGGCACCCCGCGCCCGCTCCCGGCGGGCGGGCCTCGCGTCCGCGCGCTGCTACGCTGCGCGCGCGACGCTGGAGGTGCGTGATGGCGGCGATGTACGCGAACAACCCGACGCGGCGGGCGGCGGCGGCGCTGGCGGGCGCGGCCGTGGTCGTGCTGGTGGCGCTGGCGGCCGTGGCGCTGGTGGTGGGCGAGGAGCCCGCCGGGGTGGAGGCGGCGGCGGGCTGCGCGACGGACGGGGCGGTGCCCCAGGCCGCGGCCAACCCCGGCCTCGTGGCGGACTGCGAGGCGCTGCTTGCGCTGCGCGCCGAGCTGGCGGGCACGAGCTCGGCGCTCAACTGGAGCACGGAGCGCGAGCTGCGGCGCTGGACGGGCGTGCGCATCAGGGGCACGCCGCCGCGGGTGACGGAGCTGCGGGTGCTGGGGCAGCGGCTGAACGGGCAGGTGCCCGCCGGGCTGGCGAAGCTGGCGGGGCTGGTCTACCTCGACCTGCGCGCCAACGAGCTGAGCGGGAGCATTCCCCCCGAGCTGGGGCAACTGCCGCGGCTGCAGGTGCTGCGGCTGTGGCGCAACAAGCTGAGCGGGACGGTCCCGGCGGCGCTGGCAAGCGCGCCGCTGCAGTCGCTCTACCTGGGGCGCAACGCGCTCACGGGCTGCGTGCCGGCCGCGCTGCTGGACGTGCGCCAGCACGACCTCGGGACGCTGCGGCTGCCGACGTGCACGGGAACGCCCACGACGCCCACGACGCCGGCGACGCCGACGGCCACGGCCACCCCGGCGCCGGTGACGGCGACGTACACGCTGACGCTCACCCAGCCGCCCAACGGCGGCCTCAGCGCGCGCCCCGCCGGGGCCTCGCACGCGGCCGGGACGCGCGTGCTGGTGACGGCCGCTGCGCACGACGGCTACCGGCTGACGGCGTGGGGCGGCGACTGCGCGGGGACGGCGGCCACGAGCGCGCACTGCACGCTCACAATGAACGCGAACAAGACGGCGAGCGCGACCTTCGGCAAGGTCGCCGCGGCGACGTACACGCTGACGCTCACGCAGCCGCCCAACGGCAGCCTCAGCGCGAGCCCGGCCGGGGCCTCGCACGCGGCCGGGACGCGCGTCGTGGTGACGGCGGCGGCGGCCGCGGGCTACGCGCTGACGGCGTGGGGCGGCGACTGCGCCGGGGTGGCGGCCACGAGCGCGAGCTGCGCGCTTGTGATGGACGCGAACAAGACGGCGAGCGCGACCTTCGGCAAGGCCGCCGCGGGGACGTACACGCTGGCGCTCACGCAGTCGCCCAACGGCAGCCTGACCACCCGCCCGGCCGGGGCCTCGCACGCGGCCGGGACGAACGTGCTGGTGACGGCCGTGGCGCACGACGGCTACGTGCTGACGGCGTGGGGCGGCGACTGCGCGGGGCGGTCCGCGACGAGTCGGCACTGCGTGCTCACGATGAACGCGAACAGGGCGGCGAGCGCGACCTTCGGCAAGGCCCCGAAGCCGATCGGCGAGCAGCCCGCGCCCGAGCTGATCACGGTCGCGACGGGCAAGGCGGGCGAGTTGCTGCTCGAATGGCGCATCGGCCACGACCCGGCGGGCGTGACCGGCTGGCAGTACCGCCAGCGCGCGCGCCAGGGCGGCACGACGGACGGGCCGTGGGCGTGGGGGGCGTGGACGGACGTGCCCGGCAGCAACGCCGCGACGCGCAGCTACCGCCTCACGGGGCAGTCGCTGCGGCTGTTCCACTTCGAGGTGCGCGCCGTCGCGGGCACGAAGCCGGGCCGCGCCTCGGCGAGCGCGCGGGGCGGTCCCGCGCCCGTCGGCGCGGACGGCATCCCCTGGATGCTGGCGGGCGATATCGTCGAGGGCGGGCGGACGTGGCGGATCCACGCTGGCAGCACCGTGATCGACGTGCCCGCGGGGACGCGGCTGGAGGTGCACGGCGGCGCGCTGGCCGACGGGCGGGTGATCGTGAGCTTCGCGGACGCGGCGACGGGCTCGTACCTGGTGGTGGACATCGACACCGCGGAGAGCGTGGGCCGCGAGATCGTGGCGCCGCCGGGCGTGCAGGGCGACGCCATCGTCGGGGGCGGCGGGCAGGGCGGCGCGGCCCGTGACGTGGGCGCGATCTTCGACAAGATCATGGGCTCGGCGCGACTGGTGCCGGTCAAGTGAGGCGGCGCGCCGCGGTCGCCGCGGTCGTCGTGCTCTGCGCGCTGGCCGCCGCCGTGGCGCTCGGCAGCGAGCCCGCCCCGGCCAAGCACGACGAAGGCGCGGGGCCGGGGCGCTCCCCGCTCTGCCACATAAGGCCCGACCTGCGCGACGTGGACGGGCCGGGAATCCTCACGGGGCAGGGTGGCCCCGGCTGCGTGCCCGCCGTGGCGCGCAACCTGGTGGGCGACGCGGGCACGCCGGGCAAGCCGATTCCGGTCTGCGCGGGGCGGCACTACGACCAATCGACGAAGGACGCGATCGCGCTCCTCAACGCAGCGGGCTTCGGGCGGATCAACGACACGGGCACCGGGCGGCCGCTGTTCACGTGGGCGGGCGCGCCGAGCGCGGCCACCTGCCCGCACGAGCTGGGGAGCGGGCGGATATCGAGCATCGAGGTGACGGGCATCTACGCCAGCGGCGGGCTGAATCCCGTGGAGTGCGGCGGCGGGCTGGCGTGCGCGGTGCACTACAGCGTGCGGGCCGACCCCGACTACGGCTACGTGGGGCGGGCCGAGGCGCGGATCAACCCGCGGCTCGACGTGGTGACCTCAGGGAGCAGGGGGTACGGGCCGTGCGCGCCCGCGGGGCACGAAGACGCCGCGACGTACGAACCCCTGCTCGCCGAGGTGGGGCTGTGCACGGCGGCGACGCTGGGCAACCTGCATGTGGGGCGGGCGGACGGGACGCTGGAGCTGACGTGGATCGTGGCGCACGAGCTGATGCACATCGTGGGGCTGCGCGACTACGAGTGCGGGATCGCTCCGCTCAACTCGACGCAATCGCTGATGGACACGGACGGCGACGACGATTGCGCGCCGCCGCGGCTGGCCTCGGACGCGAGCCGCAAGGACGCGACGAAGGAGCTGGCGACGGCATGGGACCGCGCGGAGTACCAGGCGCTGTACAGCCCGGCGAAGGTGACGGGGCAGCGGGTGCTGTGGACATCGCCGGCGAAGCTGCGGCTCGGCTGGACGGCTGGGCACGTGCACGCCGAGCGGGGCTTCGCGGTCGAGCGCTGGACGGGCTCGGGCTGGCAGCGGGTGACGCTCACGGGGCCGAATGTGCTGGGCGTCACGATCGACAAACCGTCGAGCGCGCAGCGCTACCAGGTGGTCTCGGTCACGGACGCGCTCGGCTCGGCTGCGCCGCCGCAAAGCGCGATCTCGGGGGAAGTGCGCTACACGCCGCCGAAGCCGACGGCCACGCCGAAGCCGCCCGAGCCGGTGGTGACGTGCTGGGACGGGAGCAAGGCGCCGACGCGGGCGCAGTGCCCGGTGAAGCCGAGCTGCGACGCCGACCCGAACACGGCGGACATCCCGCCGTGCCCGGTGCCGTGCTGGAACGGCACGACGGTGACGCCGCCCGCGACGTGCCCGGCGAAGCCGAGCTGCGACGCCGACCCGAACACGGCGGACATCCCGCCGTGCTCGACGCCGACGCCCGGGCCGACGACGACGCCCGAGCCGACGACGACACCCGAGCCGACGACGACACCCGAGCCGACGACGACGCCCGAGCCGACGACGACGCCCGAGCCGACGACGACGCCCGAGCCGACGACGACGGTCACACCGCCGCCGCCGAAGCCGCCGAAGCCGGAGCCGACGCACACGTGCTGGAACGGGGTGAAGGTCTACAGCCCGGACGAATGCGAGCCGGAGCCGCCGCGGTGCTTCGATCCGTTCTTCAACGAGGTGCCGTGCCCGGTGGACCCGTGCAGCCAGCCGCACTTCCCCGGATGCTCGCGGCCCCCGGACCCGGTGGAGCCGCCGGAGCAGCCGGGGCCTCCCGAGGTGACGCTGCCGCCGCGGCCGCGCGAGCTGGCGGCGCGGGGAGCGCCGGTCTAGCGGTCGGGCCTACCGGCACACAACGGAGCGCCCCGGTCACATGGCCGGGGCGCTTCCGTTTGCGTGGTCGTGCGGGGGCGGTACATCGACCGGAGCCGTAGCGCCTGCGGACGTGACAGGCCGGGACGGATCGGGGTGGGGGATAGTGCCGCCCCCCCGGATTGCGGGCGCGTACGGCGCGCTGTGGGCCTCGGATTCGGGGCGATCGGCCCGCAATCGGGCGATTACGCGCGAATCCGGCCCACGGCCCGGACGGCGGCGCATCGGGGGAGCGCCGGGAATCAGCGTAGAGCGGCCCAGAATCGCCGGGAAACGGCCTTGCGGCGCGATCCGGCACGCGGAGCCGCCCCCGTGACCGCCCCCGCCGTGAGCGGGCGGCATGTTCCCCATGCGGTACAGTGGCGGCATGGACGTGCACTACCACCTCTACTTTGCCCGGCTCGGCGAGCCCGCGTGGAAGTTCGAGACGCGCCGCGAGCTCGTGTGGCCGGGAGCCGACGGCGGGCGGGCGGCGCGCCAGTGGGCCTCGCGGCTCACGGCCCCGGCCTACCCGGCCGCGCGCTACACGACGCGCAGGTGCGACGGCTCGGAGCCGTGCATCGGCGCGCCGCGCCCCGATGAGGCGCGCCAGCCGCTCCCCGGCCGCCGCCCGGCGCGCAGGCACGTCCCGGTGCAGGTGCGGCGCATCCGCAAGGCGCTGGACGGCCTCGACGCCGCCGCGCTCGCGCGCATCGAGGCGATCATCGCGGAGGCGGCCGCGTGACGCCGCCGCGCTGGCGCGTCACGTGGTGGCAGGGCGGGCCGCCGCGGTCGCCGCGGGCCGTGGAGCGCACGGCCACGGTGAGCGCGCCGAGCTCCGAGGACGCGCTGCGGCAGCTCGACGCCGAGCTGCGCGAGGCCGGAGCCGAGGGCTACGCCCCGGTCGTGGAGCGCGCCGAGTAGCACGCCCGTTTCCGGTCACCTGTACCAGCGCCTGATCCATTCCTCGCCTCGTGGTGGTAGGATCGCGCCTGTCAGCGCCCAGAGGGCAAGAGAAAACCCGCCAGCACGAGGCCAGCGGGCTTTTGCCTTCACCGTTCGCCGCGGCTCGGGCGCTCTCGACGGACGGGAGCATGGTACCAGTCACACGTCGCCTGACAAACCGCTTTGACACCCCCGACCCCCGCAACCCTTCCACGATCCGGCCACACGAGCCGCCGCCGCCGCCGCCAGCGTCTGAGCGCTGGGACGCCGAGCTGGAGCGCCGCCGCCTGATCCTCGGCATCCCGCCGGGGTGGGGCGAGGCCGAGGTGGAGGCGCTGGTGCGGCCGTTCGTGGCCGACGGCCACGACCTCGACATCTACGTCGGCGACGTGTGCCCGGACGCGCGCGGCGCGTTCGTGACGCTGCCGGGGTGGGCGAGCGCCGACGGGCTGCGCATGGCCGTCGACGGCCTTGAGGTGGACGGCTACCGCCTTGCGGTCCGCAACGCGAAGCCGAGCCGCAAGCGGGTGCTCAACCACACCCCCGAGGCGCAGGCGCACCGGGCGGCCAACTACCAGGCGCGCGAGCGCAAGCGCCGCCGCCCCGAGGACGCGCGCACGGCGGGCCTGAAAGCCCGTGGCCTCCCCTACCGGGCCATCGCCGCCGCGCTCGGCCGCGTGCTCCCGTGGGTGCAGCGCAGCCTGAGGCGCTTCGACCGCGGCTACCTCGTGCCGACGTGCTCGCAGCTCGGGCACGCGCCGTGCGGCTCCGCTCCCGATGGGGTGTATCGGGAGCCGTCCAATGCCGGACGTCTTAACGGCGCGAGCGTTGGGGATCGGCTCTCCGAAAGCAAGAAAGATCAGGATCTCGGAGAAGAAGGGGAGACCAGAACCCGGACGGCAGCCGATACACGCCCGCCGCGGCCCGATGGGCTGGTCCAAATCTCCCAGGTGTGGCGCGAAGCGATGGAGGGGCGTGCGTGATGGGAGGTGAGGCGTGACCTGTTCGAGGTGCGGCGCGGCCGCGATCCGGCTGCGCGAGTGCGTGGCGTGCGGGCAGGAGCTCCCGCCGCCGCCCCCGCGCGTGATGAATCCCCCGCCGATGCCCCCGCCCGCCCGCCGCGTGAGGGCGTCGTGACCGCCCGCGTGAAGGGGCATCCGCGCTGGGCCGCCGCCGGGCCGACCGAGGCGCAGGCGCGCGAGCTGGTGCGCGCCGAGCTCGCCCGCCAGGACGACTACGGCCACGACTGCGAGCGCTGCGGCTGGCCGCTCCCGCGCGGCGGCGCGGCACTCTGCGAGCGCTGCGAGCGGGCGTGAGCGCCCCGGCCGGGCCACCCGGAGCGCCCGCAGGGGGGCCGGTTCGGTGACCGCCGTTGAAGTCGATCCCGGTTCTAGAGCAACGGCGGCCCCCGACGCCGCCACATTCGGGGCCGAATCCGCCACTTCGCGGCGCGCGCGTCTCCCGGCGGGCGGTGGGGAGCCCCTTCCGTTCGCGTTCGGGAGCCCCCCGCGACCGCCGTGCAAGTTGTCGCCGCAAACGCACGACGCCCGCCCCCGGCGGGCCGGGAGCCCAGGGCCGAGGGCGGGCGCGGCATCCGAGGCGCGGGGACCCCTACCGGGGCGGCCCCGCGCCCGTGCTGATCACCGTGGGGTGACTTGTACCCCACACAACGGCAAGGCCGGACGCGAGGCTTCCCCCGGCAGCCGATACGCCCGCTCTGCCGTGGCGTCGTGGCGGGCGTTAGGGGCAGCGGAGCGGGGCGGCCGCCCGGCCCGGCGCGAGCTGCAGGGAGCCCTGCCCTCACTGAAGGCGGCCATAGCGGACACCGTGGGGTGAGTCATTCCCACACACACGCCGGGGAATCGGGGCGTGGCCGCGCCCGGCGGGGACCCCCTGCCAGTCGCCGGGGGGGCGGCCAGCGCAATACGCCGTCCTACCTCCGGCCGCGTGTTCGCGTCACACCCTGGACGGCCAGTCTCAATAAGCGCTCCGCTGGGCCTGACGGCGATAGGGGTTCCTTGCTCAGGGAGACCGCCAGGCGGAAACCACCCGCCCCCTCCCGTCCAAACAAACGCTCCCGTCCGGCATGCCGAACAGGCCGCGCCACGGCCTCGGATCAGACTATGTATGGAGCGGCAGGAGCACCCCGTATTCACGGGGGGACCCGCCCGCCCGGATCGTAGGGGCTCCCCGCTTCGGCCCGCGCTGCGAAGGTCGCCGACGCGCCGATGCAGCCGAGTGTGTGTGCGCGGATGTTGGCGGGTGGTGTCCGCTCGGACGCCCTCGGCGGCAAGGGACTCCTTGGCAGCCGTCAGGCCCAGCGGGCCACGCCGAGGATGACCAGGCCGACGGCGACGCCCGCGCCCATGAGCCGCCAGCCGAGCGAGTGCAGCTCGGCGCGGAGGCTGGCGATCTCGCTGCGGAGGCGTTCGATGTCGGCCGAGGTGGCGAGGTGGTCGCGCCCGGCTTCGAGGGCGGCCACGCGGATGCGCAGGTCGGCGTAGTCGTGATCGCGGGCTTCGGTCATGGCGGGGAGCGTAGCACCCCCGCCGCGGCGGGCCGGGAGCGGGCGAGGGCCACCCGGCCGCCCGGAACACAGGCGGCCCCGTGACCGCCGTTCACCACGTCCCCACTCCACGCGCAAGCGCGGCGCGCTGGCGGGCGTATCGGCTGCCGGGGGCCGCCCCTCGCCAGCGCTGATCACCGTGGGGTGACTCATACCCGATCACACTCGCGCCCCGGCAATCGCCGCTCCCGGAGGGCGTGGGGACCCCTGCGGGGGCCGCCCTCGCCAGCGCTGATCACCGTGGGGTGACTCATACCCGATCACACTCGCGCCCCGGCAATCGCCGCTCCCGGAGGGCGTGGGGACCCCTGCGGGGGCCGCCCTCGCCAGCGCTGATCACCGTGGGGTGACATGATCCCGATCCGACTCGCGCTTTCGGCCCCGCCAGCCGCCCCGGCCCGCGCCAGGCGGCCTCGAGCTGACGCGGCGGCCAGCACCTCGAGGCGGCCTCGAGGCGGCCTCGAGGTGGCGGGAGCCCCCCCGGCAGCCGCGCCGGTTGCCAGTCGGCCCCGCGCGCCCGTAACCTCGGCGAGCCCTCAACGGCAACTCCCATGGCGTCCCCACACCGGGCGGGCTCATGCCCCCCTTGTGGGTCCGAGGGCGCCGTGTCTGCTGTTGAGGGTGGACTGCCGTCCACCACAAGGGAGGCACCTATGCGCGCCCCGCGCCCCGTGTTCCCCGGCACCCCGCGCCCGCTCCCGGCGGGCGGGCCTCGCGTCCGCGCGCTGCTACGCTGCGCGCGCGACGCTGGAGGTGCGTGATGGCGGCGATGTACGCGAACAACCCGACGCGGCGGGCGGCGGCGGCGCTGGCGGGCGCGGCCGTGGTCGTGCTGGTGGCGCTGGCGGCCGTGGCGCTGGTGGTGGGCGAGGAGCCCGCCGGGGTGGAGGCGGCGGCGGGCTGCGCGACGGACGGGGCGGTGCCCCAGGCCGCGGCCAACCCCGGCCTCGTGGCGGACTGCGAGGCGCTGCTTGCGCTGCGCGCCGAGCTGGCGGGCACGAGCTCGGCGCTCAACTGGAGCACGGAGCGCGAGCTGCGGCGCTGGACGGGCGTGCGCATCAGGGGCACGCCGCCGCGGGTGACGGAGCTGCGGGTGCTGGGGCAGCGGCTGAACGGGCAGGTGCCCGCCGGGCTGGCGAAGCTGGCGGGGCTGGTCTACCTCGACCTGCGCGCCAACGAGCTGAGCGGGAGCATTCCCCCCGAGCTGGGGCAACTGCCGCGGCTGCAGGTGCTGCGGCTGTGGCGCAACAAGCTGAGCGGGACGGTCCCGGCGGCGCTGGCAAGCGCGCCGCTGCAGTCGCTCTACCTGGGGCGCAACGCGCTCACGGGCTGCGTGCCGGCCGCGCTGCTGGACGTGCGCCAGCACGACCTCGGGACGCTGCGGCTGCCGACGTGCACGGGAACGCCCACGACGCCCACGACGCCGGCGACGCCGACGGCCACGGCCACCCCGGCGCCGGTGACGGCGACGTACACGCTGACGCTCACCCAGCCGCCCAACGGCGGCCTCAGCGCGCGCCCCGCCGGGGCCTCGCACGCGGCCGGGACGCGCGTGCTGGTGACGGCCGCTGCGCACGACGGCTACCGGCTGACGGCGTGGGGCGGCGACTGCGCGGGGACGGCGGCCACGAGCGCGCACTGCACGCTCACAATGAACGCGAACAAGACGGCGAGCGCGACCTTCGGCAAGGTCGCCGCGGCGACGTACACGCTGACGCTCACGCAGCCGCCCAACGGCAGCCTCAGCGCGAGCCCGGCCGGGGCCTCGCACGCGGCCGGGACGCGCGTCGTGGTGACGGCGGCGGCGGCCGCGGGCTACGCGCTGACGGCGTGGGGCGGCGACTGCGCCGGGGTGGCGGCCACGAGCGCGAGCTGCGCGCTTGTGATGGACGCGAACAAGACGGCGAGCGCGACCTTCGGCAAGGCCGCCGCGGGGACGTACACGCTGGCGCTCACGCAGTCGCCCAACGGCAGCCTGACCACCCGCCCGGCCGGGGCCTCGCACGCGGCCGGGACGAACGTGCTGGTGACGGCCGTGGCGCACGACGGCTACGTGCTGACGGCGTGGGGCGGCGACTGCGCGGGGCGGTCCGCGACGAGTCGGCACTGCGTGCTCACGATGAACGCGAACAGGGCGGCGAGCGCGACCTTCGGCAAGGCCCCGAAGCCGATCGGCGAGCAGCCCGCGCCCGAGCTGATCACGGTCGCGACGGGCAAGGCGGGCGAGTTGCTGCTCGAATGGCGCATCGGCCACGACCCGGCGGGCGTGACCGGCTGGCAGTACCGCCAGCGCGCGCGCCAGGGCGGCACGACGGACGGGCCGTGGGCGTGGGGGGCGTGGACGGACGTGCCCGGCAGCAACGCCGCGACGCGCAGCTACCGCCTCACGGGGCAGTCGCTGCGGCTGTTCCACTTCGAGGTGCGCGCCGTCGCGGGCACGAAGCCGGGCCGCGCCTCGGCGAGCGCGCGGGGCGGTCCCGCGCCCGTCGGCGCGGACGGCATCCCCTGGATGCTGGCGGGCGATATCGTCGAGGGCGGGCGGACGTGGCGGATCCACGCTGGCAGCACCGTGATCGACGTGCCCGCGGGGACGCGGCTGGAGGTGCACGGCGGCGCGCTGGCCGACGGGCGGGTGATCGTGAGCTTCGCGGACGCGGCGACGGGCTCGTACCTGGTGGTGGACATCGACACCGCGGAGAGCGTGGGCCGCGAGATCGTGGCGCCGCCGGGCGTGCAGGGCGACGCCATCGTCGGGGGCGGCGGGCAGGGCGGCGCGGCCCGT
>CBDBMD010000001.1:0-19513 GCA_965207415.1 Dehalococcoidia bacterium | reverse complement strand
GGAGGCGCATCGCGGAGCAGGACCCGACAGATGGACGCGCTACGGGGGGCCCTCGCCGCCGCGACGGGCGAGCTCCGCGACCGGTCGCCGGAGCCGCCGCAGACCGGATAGGATCGGCCCGCGGCCGAGGTCCGGCCGCCGCGGCCGGGTGTCGGTGGGTGTCTGGGCGCAGCGCCTCGCGTTCCCGGCCGCGACCCTCAGCGATCCAGCCGTTCAGCGTCGATTCGCGCCTCGTAGACCGCTTCGCCCGCGGCGAGCCGGACTTCCTCGCGTGCGTCTCGGAGCATCTCGCTGATCGCCTTTTCGTCGCCGGCCCGCAAGAGTTCGCGCGCCTGATTGAGTGATCGCTGGTGGAGAACATCGTCCACTCACTGCAACTCCCGCGGCGCCCGTGGGAGCGCCGCCACGTCCGGGAGCGGGCCGGGCGCGGCGCCCTTCTCGATGAGCTCGATGTGCGCCAGCAGCCGCCGGCAGATCTTCTCGTATTGCTCCGCCTCGTGGACGGCCCGCTCTAACGTCCGCACCGGACCCGGACCGTCTTGCGCCCAGTCGTGAGCGCAGCCGAGCGTCCACGGCTTCAGGACCCGGACGGCGAGGACCTTGTGATCGTCATCGAGGGTGATCACGCTGGCGGCGACCCGATCCGGCCCGAAGATCCGGCGCGCCGCGCGCGCCCGCTTGTACCCCGTGGCGCGGCAGACCAGACCGGGCTCCGTTGCTCCATCCTTCGGGGACGCAAACAGCATGTACCCGAGCGCCAGCCTCACGGCGTCGACTTGCGGCGAGGTCGTCATCGGGTAGGACTTCGTGTTCGGATTCAGCATAGGTGTGTTCCTTTGATGCCTGCTAGTGTAGCATTCGCACCATGGCGCAACGCGCTGAATCTACCACAGCCGCCGAGCCCGAGCAGCTACATCTGCGCGTGTTCGCTGCTGTGGAATCGATGCGCGGCGTTCCGCCCGACGCCGGGCTGTGGCGCGTCGCGCTGATGACGGCGTTCGGCGACCGCGACTCGTTCACGGCCGGCGTGCGCACCGTGACCCGCGCGAACGTGTGGTCGATGGCGTGGTCCATCTTCGCGCACCGAGACGCCGCGGGCATCTCGGCGCATCACGTGGCGGTGTACGCCGACGGGCCGGGCCTGGCGGACCGGCAAGCGCGGACCGCCATCGCCGTGCTCTGCGCCCTCGGGCTCCTGAAGCAGACCCGCCGGGCCCGCAAGACGGCGCTGCTCGCGCTCAACATCGGCGCTCTGTCGTGGCCCGAGGTGCTGCAGCGGCTGCGCGATGACCGGTCCGGGGGGACCGGTCATGAGGCCGATGACCGGTCCGGGGGGACCGGGTACGTAGGGGTAGGGGTACCAGAGAAACAACAACTAGCAGCAGCAGCAGCAGCCACCTGCAGCCACACTCGTCGCCTCGACGGGCTGGTGGGCGGCATCCAGAGCCGGCGCCGCCGGCTCGGCATGCGGACCCTCAGCGAGGCGAAGCTCCGCGCCGACGTGGCGAGTGGCGCCACCACCCTCGACGACCTGCAGGCCGACCTCGACCTCCTCAACGCCACGAAGCGCACCCGGAGCCGCCGTCGGCAAAGAGCCAGCACTGCCCCGACGCCGCCCGACCCGGGACGCTTCGTGTGTGCCTGCGGGGCCGATCTTGACCGCCCGTTCGGCCCGTGCGGCGAGTGCCGGCTGTGCAACGTCTGCCAACGCCGGGAGGTCCGATGGGACGAGGCGGAGCGGGAGTACGTCTGCCCGTACGGTTGCCGGCACGGCCAGGGCGGGTACTGAAAGGGGGGCGACCGATGACCGCCGCCGCCGCTCTCCCGCTCTGCGCCCGCTGCAACGCGATCCGCGTCACGGCGCCGGGCGCTACGCTCTGCGAGCCGTGCGCCCGATGCGCCCCGGAGCCGCCGACGCCAACCGAGGAGGCCGACCGATGACCGAGACCGATATCGCCGCAATGGAGGCCGACCGCGCCGTGTTCCAGTTGTGCCTGGATCGGGTCGCGCCCTACATGCGCGACTACCCGGACCGCACGCTGCGCGAAGGGCTCGCGGCGCTCGCGGCCGACGCCGCCGCGCCCGAACATCACCGCGCCTGGGCCACGGCCGAGCTCGACCGCATGCTGAGGGACCGATGACAGACCAAGCACTGCCGGCGGACGTTCGAGCGAACACGGCCCGGACGCGAGCCGAGCGGCTCGCCAACATCGGCGCATGGGCGGGCGCCGCCGCGGCCGAGTTGCGCCGCTTGGCGGACGGCGAGCCGACGATGCGCGCCGCCGGGCTGCGCGCCGCGGCCGACAGCATCGAGCGCGAGGCCCGGCTGGCGTTGAGGCTGGCGGGCCGAGGGTAGGTCGAGCGGCGCGCCGCCGACTGTCACCGATAGTGGCCACCGCTTCGCGTTGCGCTCTTGCTTCGCCCTGGGGACCCCTGCCGGGCGGCTGATTCGACTTGGCGCCCGGCCTGCACCCCCGCTGCGCCGCGTGTGCCACGCCCCCCGACCGCCCCCGGCCCGCCGTCAACCGCTTGACACCCGACCGTCAACGACTTGACGATTGGGCGTGCACCCGATCACGGCGTGGGCCGCCGAGTCGCTGCGGATTCCGCCTGGACACCGGAACGCCGGGCGCCCGCTGCGGCTGCCCGCGTTCGCGGATCGCTGGTTGCGCCGTTCGGCGCCGCGGCGCGTTCGCGAGTCGCTGCTGAGCACCGCCCGCAAGAACGCGAAGAGCACGTTGATCGCGGTCGCCGGCCTGTACTACCTGGTCGGCCCGGGCGCTCGCCCCGGCTGGCGCGGCCTGGTCGCGGGCCCGGATGCGGTCCGCTCGGGCGAAACCGCCGACCTCGCCGAGGCCCTCGCCCTCGCCAACGGGCTCGCGGTCGAGCGCCGGTATCACCCGGCGCCGCCGGGGCGCCTGGTCTCGAAGACCGGGCGGCTCGACTTCCTCAGCGGGAGCGGGAGCGGGGGCCACGCGGCCGGCGCGGACCTCGCCGTGCTCGACGAGGTAGGGCTCTGCGCCGAGAAGCACCGCCCGCTGCTCTCCGGGCTGCGCACGTCCACAAGCGCCCGCGACGGGAAACTCTGGCTGCTCGGCGTGCGGTCGGTCGGTCCGTTCGTGGCCGAGTTCGAGGCCCGCGCCGCGGCCGGCGATCCCGCCGTGCACGTCGCCGTCTACACCGCCAGTCCGGATCGCGACCTCGACGATCCCGCCGGCTGGCGCGAGGCCAACCCGGCGCTCGGCAAGATCAAGCCACTCGCCCGGATGCGCGCCGACGCCCGGCGCGCCGCCGAGTCGCCCGAGGACCGCCGCGAGTTCGAGCAATGGGAGCTCAACCGGGAGGTCGACGCGACCGCCCGTGACCTGGTGATCGACGCGGGCGTGTTCGCCGCCCAGTGCGTGG
Source organism: Dehalococcoidia bacterium (assembly GCA_965207415.1). Lineage (GTDB taxonomy): Bacteria > Chloroflexota > Dehalococcoidia > UBA2979 > UBA2979 > VXMT01. The sequence goes on along the minus strand of CBDBMD010000001.1, from coordinate 16,108 downwards.
CGGACCCCGACGCCCTACCGGACCGCGCCGGCCCGGTCGCCGTGGCGCTCGACATCGGCTCGGGCGCGACGATGAGCGCCGCCGGGCTCTACTGGCCACAGACCGGCCGATGCGAGGTCTACGGCGCCGTCGCGGCCGAGCCGCCGCTTGCCCGCCGCGGTCGCGGTGATGGCGTCGGCGACCGGTACGAGCGCATGGCACACCGGGGCGAGCTCTGGGCGCTCGGCCGCGCCGTGCTGCCGCTCGGCGCATTCCTCGAACGGCTGCGCGCCGTCCTGCCGGCCGCGCCCGTGATCGTCGCCGCGGACCGGAACCGGCGCCCGGAGGTCGAGAGCGCCATCGCCGATGCCGGGCTGGCCTGGCGCCCGAAGTGGCGCTCGACCGCCGAGGGCGCCGCGGACCTCGCCGAGTTCCAGCGGCGCGCCCATGCGGGCGAGCTACGGCTCGCCGAGTCGCTGCTGCTGGCGGGCGCGATTCTCGACTCGGAGGTACTGCAGACGCCATCGGGCGGGCGCATCCAACCGAGCCGCCGCCACGGGCGCCCGCAGCCTATCGCCGCCCTGGTGCGCGCCGTCGGCGTCGGCGCGGTCGCGTGGCGACGTCGCCCCCGGGCGCCGCGCATTCACGTCGTCGGGGGGCGCGGCTGATGCCACGTTGGCGTCACCGCTGCACCCGCACCGCCCCGCTCGCCCGCCGCTGGGCCGCGACGCGGCGCCGCATCTTCGAGCGCGACGGCTGGCGGTGCCGGGAGTGCGGCGCCGCGTCGCGGCTCGAATGCGACCACGTACGCCCGCTTGAGGACGGGGGCGCCGCGTTCGCCGCGACGAACCTGCAGGCGCTGTGCCGGGAGTGCCATATCGCGAAGACCCGCGCCGAAAACGAGCGGCGCAACGGCCGGAGACCCGTACCCGGGCGCGCCGCGTGGCGTGCCTACCTCGCCCGACTCTCGGAGGCCCAAGCATGACGAATTCGCAACGAATCACGATCCGGCTCTCGGAGTGCCGGCAACGCCTGAACGAGCTACTCGGGCTCGACGCCCGCGACGACGCCCAACAGGGCGAGCTCGAGGCCCTCACGGGCGAAGTCGGGAAGATCGAGCCCGAGCTCCGCGCCGCCATCGCGGCCGAAGGGATCACCGACGAACCGGGCGGCGCCACGCTCGACCCCGAGACCCGCGAGCGGCTCGACCTCCGCCGCCGGTCGCATCTCGGCGCCTACCTCGCCGCGGCGCTCTCCGCTCGGGTGGTCGGCGGCGCCGAGGCGGAGTACGCCGCCGCGTGCAAGGTGCAGACGCCCGGCGCGATCCCGCTCGACATCTTCGAGGAGGACCGGCCCGCCGTCGAGCACCGCGAGCGGGAGCTGCGCGCCGATGCGGCGACCGTCGCCCCGACGACCGGAACCGGCGCCACGCTCGCCCCGATCCAGCCGTACGTGTTCGCCGAGTCCATCGCGGGGCGGCTCGGGATCGAGATGCCGCAGGTACCATCCGGCGCCTACTCCGAAGCGACGATCACCACGGCGCTGTCGGCCGGCGCGACCGCGAAGGGAAGCGCCCGCGAGAGCACGGCCGCGACCCTCACGCCCGTTACCACGTCCCCGCGCCGGATCTCGACGCGGCTCACCGTCCAGTCCGAAGACGTGGCGGCTATCGGGCAAGGCAATTTCGAGGCCGCGCTACGGTCGAATGCGCGCATGGCGCTGTCGGCCGAGTACGACAACCAGTGCATCAACGGGAACGGCACGGCGCCGGCCGTCAACGGGCTGATCAACCAGTTGACCAACCCGGCCGACCCGACCGACGTGGCCGACTTCGACGCGTTCCTCAAGGCGTTCAGCGACCAGATCGACGGGTTGTGGGCGCGCACGTTGGCCGAGGTCGCGATCCTCGCGAACGTCGACGCCTACAAACTCTCGGCGGGGGCGTTCCGCGACGGCACGGACGACAAGGGCGACATGTCGTTTGCCGACTATGCGGCCGAGAATCTCGGCGGCTGGTGGACCAACGCGCGCATGCCGGCGTCGGCGAACAACATCGCCCGCGGCATCGTCTACCGGGGCGGCCGGCCGGGGCTGCGGACCGCCTGCCATCCGGTTTGGGGCGAGCTCGCCATCGACGATATCTACAGCGACTCGGCAAGCGCGACGCGCCACTTCTCACTGCACGTCCTGGTCGGCGACAAGGTGTTGCTGGTGCAGAGCGCCGCGTACGGCCTGGTCGAGTTCAAGGTGGCGTAGTGACCGAGTGCGAACGGTTCACGGTCGCCGTCGAGTGTCGAGCCGCCACGGACGGGCCGAGACTCGACGGCGTGCTCGTGCAGGAAGGGCGGGCGGCGACCGGCGGGAGAGCGGAGCTATTCGCGCCCGGCGCCGTAATCTGGCCGGCGCGCGGGATCGCCATCCGGGGCGAGCACCTGGGCGCCGAGATTGGGCGCGCCATACCCGAGCGCACCGCCAACGGCGAGATAAGAATCTCGACGGCTGCCGGGCCCGCCATACTCGCCGCCGTTGAGCAACGGAACCGCCGATTCTTGAGCGTGGAGTTCTACCCGATCTCTGAGCACCGGACCCCCGCGGGCGTGAGAGAGATTACGCGCGCCCTGGTGGACGGCGCCGCCCTTACGGACCGGCCCGAGTATGCACAGGCACGCGCCGAGGTGCGCGAGCGGGGGCGGCGCGTGTGGCTGTGACACTCGACGCGGCGGCCCTCGCCGCCGCCATTCACCGCGAAGCAACCGACGCGACCGTGGTGCGACTGCGGCCCGCCGTGGTCGCGGCCGTGGAAGCGTATGCAGCGTCGGCGCCCGAAGTGGTGCAGAACGAAGCGGCGATCCGGCTGATGGGCTATTGGGTCACGGCGCCCGCTGGTGTGTATGGCGCCCTGCAGATCGCCAGTCTCCGAATGGCGCCGGCCGAAGTGGGAAACATGCTGCGACTGTCCGGCGCGGGGGCGCTGCTCTCGCCGCATCGCAAGCGCCGCGCGCTACGCAGCAAGGCGGCGACCTCATGACGTGGCCGTGGTCGCGACGGCGGCGGCGCCGGGAGTTTCGAGCCGCCTACACCGACGCCATAGTCAACGCGCTACAGACCGCCGCGGGCGGTACCGCCGGAACGTCGCCACTCGCGACCGGGGCGGTCGAGATCGCCGCCAGTCACTACGCCCGCGCGTTCGCGGCGGCGACCGTGCAACCGGCCCGAGCCGCCGCCGCGCTCGACCCGTACACCCTCTCGGAGCTCGTGCGCGACGTGATCCGGACCGGCGAGTACGTGGCCGAGATCGCCGTGAGCACGGACGGGCGCGTGCGCCTGTTGCCGGCCGATTCGTGGGAAGTGTTCGGCGCCGACCCGTCGCCGGCCGAGTGGCGCTATCGGTTGACGCTCGGCGCCCCGAGCGGCGGCTCGCGGGTGCGGTCGCTGCCGGCCGGGGCGGTCGTGCACGCCCGCTATGCGACCGACCATCGACGGCCCTGGGCCGGGCTCGCCCCGTTGACCTGGGCGGCCGAGACCGGGCGCCTGGTGGCGGCCGTCGAGCGGTCGCTGGCCGATGAGTTCGCGTCGGCGCCGATCGGGAGTCTGATCCCGGTGCCGACGCCCGGCGCGCAATCCGAAGAGACCGGCGAGGACACCGACCCGCTCGCCGGCTACCGGGCCGATCTCGGCGCCCTTCGGGGCGCGCTCGCCCTGGTCGAGTCGACGGTCTCGGGCTGGAATGCCGGCGAGCCCGACGCCCCGCGGGCGGACTGGCGGCCCGTGCGACTCGGGCCGGCGCCCCCGGCCGCGACGGTCGAGCTCCGCACCGCGGTCGAGCGGACCGTAATGCGCGTGCTCGGCATCCCGCCCGGGCTGCACGCGGACGGGGCGGCGGCGGCGGCTCGGGAAGGCTGGCGGGCGTGGCGTGAGGGCAGCGTCGAGCCGCTCGGGCGCCTGCTCGCCGTCGAGCTCGCCGAGAAGCTCGACGCCCCCGATCTGGCGTTCGACTTCTCGGCCCTGCAGAGCGCGGCCGACCTGACCGCCCGCGCCCGGGCCGCGCACTCTCTCCAACAGGCGGGCGTCGAGATCGGCAACGCCCGCGCCGCGGTGGGGCTGTGAGTGGCGGCGCAGCCGGCGGTCGAGTACGAATCGGTGGCGCTGCCGACCGCCGCCGATGCGCCCGCACCGCCCGCCTGGATCGTGTGGATCTTCGCCGCCGCCAGTCGCCCGTACCGGCGCGCCGTCGCCCTGGAGAGCTACACCTACCGGACCACGGCCGCGCGCATCTTCCAGACCGCGGCGGCTCGCGACGAACGGCTCGCGACGGGCCGCTGCCGGGAATGCGGCGAGCGCGCCGAGCACGGCGGGATCTGCTACGACTGCCGGGAGCGGATCGCGGCCCGCGTGAACGCCGTCCGGGCGACCGCGCGGACGGACGGACGGTGCACGTCCTGCACCGTCGCCCCGGCCCGCCCTGGGCGCCGGACGTGCGCCCGGTGCGCCGAGACCGCCGCCGCCGCGGGCCGGCGCTATCGGGCCGGCCGGCGCCGCGCCCTCGAAGCGCAGCGGGCGGCGGACGGGCTGTGCGTGCGCTGCGGCGAGCGGCCGGCCGAGCGGGCCGGGAAGTGCGCGCGGTGCCGAGACCTCGCCCGGGCCGCGCAGCGGGCGTTTCGGGAGCGGCGCCATGCTGACCGCGGCTGACCTGGTGCACAACGTCGAGGTCGCGAAGAACCAGCTACGCGCCCGCGGGCTGTTGCAGCGTCTGGTGATCGGGCGGATCGGCCGAGCGCGAACGTACGACGGCTATATCGGCGTGCGGCCGAGCACGCACCGGGCCGGCGACGAGCCGACGTACGGGCCCGAGACCCGGACCGCCGTCGAGACGGCGCTGGTGATCGTGTTCGGCGACGTGCCGGCCGATGCGGGTATGCGGCTGCGACGCGCCGACTCCGACGTGGAGTACGCCGTGGTCGCGGTCGGCGGGCCGACCGATGCGACCGGGCGCCGCGTCCTGAGCGAGCTAACGGCGGTCCGATGACAGAATCCCGGACTCCGGCCGCGCAGGATGGCGCGTGCGCCCCGATCTCGACCCCCCCCGCTACCTCAGAGCCTCCGGGCCGGCCGCGCGCTCTGAGCGGCTCTGAGAGCGCGCGGCGGTCGGGGGCAGTCGGCGAGCACGCACTCGTGCACGAACGTCGCCGCCCGCCGGTACCGCCCCGCCCATCGTTCGGCGGACTTCCGGGCGGCGGCTCGCGTGACGTACGGCCGGCCCATGAAGGCGGCGCGGCCGGTCGCCGCGACCCGCCAGACGTGCCAGTGCTGCGGGGTAGTCACCATATGGTGACGTATCGGCCGGCATGTACAGATTCGCCAGTTCACGGGGCCCCGTCGCCCCCCTTCGGGCTGCCGGCTGGCTACCGGATCGGAACGGCCCGGGGGGGCGACGGGAAATCGCCATGACGCAGCTACGCATCGCGACGCCAGCGGCGCCCCGCAGGCGACCGGCGCGTGACGCGACAGTCACCGGCGCCCAGTACGCCGAGCAGCTCTACGCCCTCCGCAAGGTCACGAGCGAGCAATTCGCGGAATTGGTTGTGCTGCGGAGGCGCATCGCGGAGCAGGACCGACAGATGGACGCGCTACGGGGGGCCCTCGCCGCCGCGACGGGCGAGCTCCGCGACCGGTCGCCGGAGCCGCCGCAGACCGGATAGGATCGGCCCGCGGCCGAGGTCCGGCCGCCGCGGCCGGGTGTCGGTGGGTGTCTGGGCGCAGCGCCTCGCGTTCCCGGCCGCGACCCTCAGCGATCCAGCCGTTCAGCGTCGATTCGCGCCTCGTAGACCGCTTCGCCCGCGGCGAGCCGGACTTCCTCGCGTGCGTCTCGGAGCATCTCGCTGATCGCCTTTTCGTCGCCGGCCCGCAAGAGTTCGCGCGCCTGATTGAGTGATCGCTGGTGGAGAACATCGTCCACTCACTGCAACTCCCGCGGCGCCCGTGGGAGCGCCGCCACGTCCGGGAGCGGGCCGGGCGCGGCGCCCTTCTCGATGAGCTCGATGTGCGCCAGCAGCCGCCGGCAGATCTTCTCGTATTGCTCCGCCTCGTGGACGGCCCGCTCTAACGTCCGCACCGGACCCGGACCGTCTTGCGCCCAGTCGTGAGCGCAGCCGAGCGTCCACGGCTTCAGGACCCGGACGGCGAGGACCTTGTGATCGTCATCGAGGGTGATCACGCTGGCGGCGACCCGATCCGGCCCGAAGATCCGGCGCGCCGCGCGCGCCCGCTTGTACCCCGTGGCGCGGCAGACCAGACCGGGCTCCGTTGCTCCATCCTTCGGGGACGCAAACAGCATGTACCCGAGCGCCAGCCTCACGGCGTCGACTTGCGGCGAGGTCGTCATCGGGTAGGACTTCGTGTTCGGATTCAGCATAGGTGTGTTCCTTTGATGCCTGCTAGTGTAGCATTCGCACCATGGCGCAACGCGCTGAATCTACCACAGCCGCCGAGCCCGAGCAGCTACATCTGCGCGTGTTCGCTGCTGTGGAATCGATGCGCGGCGTTCCGCCCGACGCCGGGCTGTGGCGCGTCGCGCTGATGACGGCGTTCGGCGACCGCGACTCGTTCACGGCCGGCGTGCGCACCGTGACCCGCGCGAACGTGTGGTCGATGGCGTGGTCCATCTTCGCGCACCGAGACGCCGCGGGCATCTCGGCGCATCACGTGGCGGTGTACGCCGACGGGCCGGGCCTGGCGGACCGGCAAGCGCGGACCGCCATCGCCGTGCTCTGCGCCCTCGGGCTCCTGAAGCAGACCCGCCGGGCCCGCAAGACGGCGCTGCTCGCGCTCAACATCGGCGCTCTGTCGTGGCCCGAGGTGCTGCAGCGGCTGCGCGATGACCGGTCCGGGGGGACCGGTCATGAGGCCGATGACCGGTCCGGGGGGACCGGTCATGAGGCCGATGACCGGTCCGGGGGGACCGGGTACGTAGGGGTACCAGAGAAACAACAACTAGCAGCAGCAGCAGCAGCCACCTGCAGCCACACTCGTCGCCTCGACGGGCTGGTGGGCGGCATCCAGAGCCGGCGCCGCCGGCTCGGCATGCGGACCCTCAGCGAGGCGAAGCTCCGCGCCGACGTGGCGAGTGGCGCCACCACCCTCGACGACCTGCAGGCCGACCTCGACCTCCTCAACGCCACGAAGCGCACCCGGAGCCGCCGTCGGCAAAGAGCCAGCACTGCCCCGACGCCGCCCGACCCGGGACGCTTCGTGTGTGCCTGCGGGGCCGATCTTGACCGCCCGTTCGGCCCGTGCGGCGAGTGCCGGCTGTGCAACGTCTGCCAACGCCGGGAGGTCCGATGGGACGAGGCGGAGCGGGAGTACGTCTGCCCGTACGGTTGCCGGCACGGCCAGGGCGGGTACTGAAAGGGGGGCGACCGATGACCGCCGCCGCCGCTCTCCCGCTCTGCGCCCGCTGCAACGCGATCCGCGTCACGGCGCCGGGCGCTACGCTCTGCGAGCCGTGCGCCCGATGCGCCCCGGAGCCGCCGACGCCAACCGAGGAGGCCGACCGATGACCGAGACCGATATCGCCGCAATGGAGGCCGACCGCGCCGTGTTCCAGTTGTGCCTGGATCGGGTCGCGCCCTACATGCGCGACTACCCGGACCGCACGCTGCGCGAAGGGCTCGCGGCGCTCGCGGCCGACGCCGCCGCGCCCGAACATCACCGCGCCTGGGCCACGGCCGAGCTCGACCGCATGCTGAGGGACCGATGACAGACCAAGCACTGCCGGCGGACGTTCGAGCGAACACGGCCCGGACGCGAGCCGAGCGGCTCGCCAACATCGGCGCATGGGCGGGCGCCGCCGCGGCCGAGTTGCGCCGCTTGGCGGACGGCGAGCCGACGATGCGCGCCGCCGGGCTGCGCGCCGCGGCCGACAGCATCGAGCGCGAGGCCCGGCTGGCGTTGAGGCTGGCGGGCCGAGGGTAGGTCGAGCGGCGCGCCGCCGACTGTCACCGATAGTGGCCACCGCTTCGCGTTGCGCTCTTGCTTCGCCCTGGGGACCCCTGCCGGGCGGCTGATTCGACTTGGCGCCCGGCCTGCACCCCCGCTGCGCCGCGTGTGCCACGCCCCCCGACCGCCCCCGGCCCGCCGTCAACCGCTTGACACCCGACCGTCAACGACTTGACGATTGGGCGTGCACCCGATCACGGCGTGGGCCGCCGAGTCGCTGCGGATTCCGCCTGGACACCGGAACGCCGGGCGCCCGCTGCGGCTGCCCGCGTTCGCGGATCGCTGGTTGCGCCGTTCGGCGCCGCGGCGCGTTCGCGAGTCGCTGCTGAGCACCGCCCGCAAGAACGCGAAGAGCACGTTGATCGCGGTCGCCGGCCTGTACTACCTGGTCGGCCCGGGCGCTCGCCCCGGCTGGCGCGGCCTGGTCGCGGGCCCGGATGCGGTCCGCTCGGGCGAAACCGCCGACCTCGCCGAGGCCCTCGCCCTCGCCAACGGGCTCGCGGTCGAGCGCCGGTATCACCCGGCGCCGCCGGGGCGCCTGGTCTCGAAGACCGGGCGGCTCGACTTCCTCAGCGGGAGCGGGAGCGGGGGCCACGCGGCCGGCGCGGACCTCGCCGTGCTCGACGAGGTAGGGCTCTGCGCCGAGAAGCACCGCCCGCTGCTCTCCGGGCTGCGCACGTCCACAAGCGCCCGCGACGGGAAACTCTGGCTGCTCGGCGTGCGGTCGGTCGGTCCGTTCGTGGCCGAGTTCGAGGCCCGCGCCGCGGCCGGCGATCCCGCCGTGCACGTCGCCGTCTACACCGCCAGTCCGGATCGCGACCTCGACGATCCCGCCGGCTGGCGCGAGGCCAACCCGGCGCTCGGCAAGATCAAGCCACTCGCCCGGATGCGCGCCGACGCCCGGCGCGCCGCCGAGTCGCCCGAGGACCGCCGCGAGTTCGAGCAATGGGAGCTCAACCGGGAGGTCGACGCGACCGCCCGTGACCTGGTGATCGACGCGGGCGTGTTCGCCGCCCAGTGCGTGGCGGACCCCGACGCCCTACCGGACCGCGCCGGCCCGGTCGCCGTGGCGCTCGACATCGGCTCGGGCGCGACGATGAGCGCCGCCGGGCTCTACTGGCCACAGACCGGCCGATGCGAGGTCTACGGCGCCGTCGCGGCCGAGCCGCCGCTTGCCCGCCGCGGTCGCGGTGATGGCGTCGGCGACCGGTACGAGCGCATGGCACACCGGGGCGAGCTCTGGGCGCTCGGCCGCGCCGTGCTGCCGCTCGGCGCATTCCTCGAACGGCTGCGCGCCGTCCTGCCGGCCGCGCCCGTGATCGTCGCCGCGGACCGGAACCGGCGCCCGGAGGTCGAGAGCGCCATCGCCGATGCCGGGCTGGCCTGGCGCCCGAAGTGGCGCTCGACCGCCGAGGGCGCCGCGGACCTCGCCGAGTTCCAGCGGCGCGCCCATGCGGGCGAGCTACGGCTCGCCGAGTCGCTGCTGCTGGCGGGCGCGATTCTCGACTCGGAGGTACTGCAGACGCCATCGGGCGGGCGCATCCAACCGAGCCGCCGCCACGGGCGCCCGCAGCCTATCGCCGCCCTGGTGCGCGCCGTCGGCGTCGGCGCGGTCGCGTGGCGACGTCGCCCCCGGGCGCCGCGCATTCACGTCGTCGGGGGGCGCGGCTGATGCCACGTTGGCGTCACCGCTGCACCCGCACCGCCCCGCTCGCCCGCCGCTGGGCCGCGACGCGGCGCCGCATCTTCGAGCGCGACGGCTGGCGGTGCCGGGAGTGCGGCGCCGCGTCGCGGCTCGAATGCGACCACGTACGCCCGCTTGAGGACGGGGGCGCCGCGTTCGCCGCGACGAACCTGCAGGCGCTGTGCCGGGAGTGCCATATCGCGAAGACCCGCGCCGAAAACGAGCGGCGCAACGGCCGGAGACCCGTACCCGGGCGCGCCGCGTGGCGTGCCTACCTCGCCCGACTCTCGGAGGCCCAAGCATGACGAATTCGCAACGAATCACGATCCGGCTCTCGGAGTGCCGGCAACGCCTGAACGAGCTACTCGGGCTCGACGCCCGCGACGACGCCCAACAGGGCGAGCTCGAGGCCCTCACGGGCGAAGTCGGGAAGATCGAGCCCGAGCTCCGCGCCGCCATCGCGGCCGAAGGGATCACCGACGAACCGGGCGGCGCCACGCTCGACCCCGAGACCCGCGAGCGGCTCGACCTCCGCCGCCGGTCGCATCTCGGCGCCTACCTCGCCGCGGCGCTCTCCGCTCGGGTGGTCGGCGGCGCCGAGGCGGAGTACGCCGCCGCGTGCAAGGTGCAGACGCCCGGCGCGATCCCGCTCGACATCTTCGAGGAGGACCGGCCCGCCGTCGAGCACCGCGAGCGGGAGCTGCGCGCCGATGCGGCGACCGTCGCCCCGACGACCGGAACCGGCGCCACGCTCGCCCCGATCCAGCCGTACGTGTTCGCCGAGTCCATCGCGGGGCGGCTCGGGATCGAGATGCCGCAGGTACCATCCGGCGCCTACTCCGAAGCGACGATCACCACGGCGCTGTCGGCCGGCGCGACCGCGAAGGGAAGCGCCCGCGAGAGCACGGCCGCGACCCTCACGCCCGTTACCACGTCCCCGCGCCGGATCTCGACGCGGCTCACCGTCCAGTCCGAAGACGTGGCGGCTATCGGGCAAGGCAATTTCGAGGCCGCGCTACGGTCGAATGCGCGCATGGCGCTGTCGGCCGAGTACGACAACCAGTGCATCAACGGGAACGGCACGGCGCCGGCCGTCAACGGGCTGATCAACCAGTTGACCAACCCGGCCGACCCGACCGACGTGGCCGACTTCGACGCGTTCCTCAAGGCGTTCAGCGACCAGATCGACGGGTTGTGGGCGCGCACGTTGGCCGAGGTCGCGATCCTCGCGAACGTCGACGCCTACAAACTCTCGGCGGGGGCGTTCCGCGACGGCACGGACGACAAGGGCGACATGTCGTTTGCCGACTATGCGGCCGAGAATCTCGGCGGCTGGTGGACCAACGCGCGCATGCCGGCGTCGGCGAACAACATCGCCCGCGGCATCGTCTACCGGGGCGGCCGGCCGGGGCTGCGGACCGCCTGCCATCCGGTTTGGGGCGAGCTCGCCATCGACGATATCTACAGCGACTCGGCAAGCGCGACGCGCCACTTCTCACTGCACGTCCTGGTCGGCGACAAGGTGTTGCTGGTGCAGAGCGCCGCGTACGGCCTGGTCGAGTTCAAGGTGGCGTAGTGACCGAGTGCGAACGGTTCACGGTCGCCGTCGAGTGTCGAGCCGCCACGGACGGGCCGAGACTCGACGGCGTGCTCGTGCAGGAAGGGCGGGCGGCGACCGGCGGGAGAGCGGAGCTATTCGCGCCCGGCGCCGTAATCTGGCCGGCGCGCGGGATCGCCATCCGGGGCGAGCACCTGGGCGCCGAGATTGGGCGCGCCATACCCGAGCGCACCGCCAACGGCGAGATAAGAATCTCGACGGCTGCCGGGCCCGCCATACTCGCCGCCGTTGAGCAACGGAACCGCCGATTCTTGAGCGTGGAGTTCTACCCGATCTCTGAGCACCGGACCCCCGCGGGCGTGAGAGAGATTACGCGCGCCCTGGTGGACGGCGCCGCCCTTACGGACCGGCCCGAGTATGCACAGGCACGCGCCGAGGTGCGCGAGCGGGGGCGGCGCGTGTGGCTGTGACACTCGACGCGGCGGCCCTCGCCGCCGCCATTCACCGCGAAGCAACCGACGCGACCGTGGTGCGACTGCGGCCCGCCGTGGTCGCGGCCGTGGAAGCGTATGCAGCGTCGGCGCCCGAAGTGGTGCAGAACGAAGCGGCGATCCGGCTGATGGGCTATTGGGTCACGGCGCCCGCTGGTGTGTATGGCGCCCTGCAGATCGCCAGTCTCCGAATGGCGCCGGCCGAAGTGGGAAACATGCTGCGACTGTCCGGCGCGGGGGCGCTGCTCTCGCCGCATCGCAAGCGCCGCGCGCTACGCAGCAAGGCGGCGACCTCATGACGTGGCCGTGGTCGCGACGGCGGCGGCGCCGGGAGTTTCGAGCCGCCTACACCGACGCCATAGTCAACGCGCTACAGACCGCCGCGGGCGGTACCGCCGGAACGTCGCCACTCGCGACCGGGGCGGTCGAGATCGCCGCCAGTCACTACGCCCGCGCGTTCGCGGCGGCGACCGTGCAACCGGCCCGAGCCGCCGCCGCGCTCGACCCGTACACCCTCTCGGAGCTCGTGCGCGACGTGATCCGGACCGGCGAGTACGTGGCCGAGATCGCCGTGAGCACGGACGGGCGCGTGCGCCTGTTGCCGGCCGATTCGTGGGAAGTGTTCGGCGCCGACCCGTCGCCGGCCGAGTGGCGCTATCGGTTGACGCTCGGCGCCCCGAGCGGCGGCTCGCGGGTGCGGTCGCTGCCGGCCGGGGCGGTCGTGCACGCCCGCTATGCGACCGACCATCGACGGCCCTGGGCCGGGCTCGCCCCGTTGACCTGGGCGGCCGAGACCGGGCGCCTGGTGGCGGCCGTCGAGCGGTCGCTGGCCGATGAGTTCGCGTCGGCGCCGATCGGGAGTCTGATCCCGGTGCCGACGCCCGGCGCGCAATCCGAAGAGACCGGCGAGGACACCGACCCGCTCGCCGGCTACCGGGCCGATCTCGGCGCCCTTCGGGGCGCGCTCGCCCTGGTCGAGTCGACGGTCTCGGGCTGGAATGCCGGCGAGCCCGACGCCCCGCGGGCGGACTGGCGGCCCGTGCGACTCGGGCCGGCGCCCCCGGCCGCGACGGTCGAGCTCCGCACCGCGGTCGAGCGGACCGTAATGCGCGTGCTCGGCATCCCGCCCGGGCTGCACGCGGACGGGGCGGCGGCGGCGGCTCGGGAAGGCTGGCGGGCGTGGCGTGAGGGCAGCGTCGAGCCGCTCGGGCGCCTGCTCGCCGTCGAGCTCGCCGAGAAGCTCGACGCCCCCGATCTGGCGTTCGACTTCTCGGCCCTGCAGAGCGCGGCCGACCTGACCGCCCGCGCCCGGGCCGCGCACTCTCTCCAACAGGCGGGCGTCGAGATCGGCAACGCCCGCGCCGCGGTGGGGCTGTGAGTGGCGGCGCAGCCGGCGGTCGAGTACGAATCGGTGGCGCTGCCGACCGCCGCCGATGCGCCCGCACCGCCCGCCTGGATCGTGTGGATCTTCGCCGCCGCCAGTCGCCCGTACCGGCGCGCCGTCGCCCTGGAGAGCTACACCTACCGGACCACGGCCGCGCGCATCTTCCAGACCGCGGCGGCTCGCGACGAACGGCTCGCGACGGGCCGCTGCCGGGAATGCGGCGAGCGCGCCGAGCACGGCGGGATCTGCTACGACTGCCGGGAGCGGATCGCGGCCCGCGTGAACGCCGTCCGGGCGACCGCGCGGACGGACGGACGGTGCACGTCCTGCACCGTCGCCCCGGCCCGCCCTGGGCGCCGGACGTGCGCCCGGTGCGCCGAGACCGCCGCCGCCGCGGGCCGGCGCTATCGGGCCGGCCGGCGCCGCGCCCTCGAAGCGCAGCGGGCGGCGGACGGGCTGTGCGTGCGCTGCGGCGAGCGGCCGGCCGAGCGGGCCGGGAAGTGCGCGCGGTGCCGAGACCTCGCCCGGGCCGCGCAGCGGGCGTTTCGGGAGCGGCGCCATGCTGACCGCGGCTGACCTGGTGCACAACGTCGAGGTCGCGAAGAACCAGCTACGCGCCCGCGGGCTGTTGCAGCGTCTGGTGATCGGGCGGATCGGCCGAGCGCGAACGTACGACGGCTATATCGGCGTGCGGCCGAGCACGCACCGGGCCGGCGACGAGCCGACGTACGGGCCCGAGACCCGGACCGCCGTCGAGACGGCGCTGGTGATCGTGTTCGGCGACGTGCCGGCCGATGCGGGTATGCGGCTGCGACGCGCCGACTCCGACGTGGAGTACGCCGTGGTCGCGGTCGGCGGGCCGACCGATGCGACCGGGCGCCGCGTCCTGAGCGAGCTAACGGCGGTCCGATGACAGAATCCCGGACTCCGGCCGCGCAGGATGGCGCGTGCGCCCCGATCTCGACCCCCCCCGCTACCTCAGAGCCTCCGGGCCGGCCGCGCGCTCTGAGCGGCTCTGAGAGCGCGCGGCGGTCGGGGGCAGTCGGCGAGCACGCACTCGTGCACGAACGTCGCCGCCCGCCGGTACCGCCCCGCCCATCGTTCGGCGGACTTCCGGGCGGCGGCTCGCGTGACGTACGGCCGGCCCATGAAGGCGGCGCGGCCGGTCGCCGCGACCCGCCAGACGTGCCAGTGCTGCGGGGTAGTCACCATATGGTGACGTATCGGCCGGCATGTACAGATTCGCCAGTTCACGGGGCCCCGTCGCCCCCCTTCGGGCTGCCGGCTGGCTACCGGATCGGAACGGCCCGGGGGGGCGACGGGAAATCGCCATGACGCAGCTACGCATCGCGACGCCAGCGGCGCCCCGCAGGCGACCGGCGCGTGACGCGACAGTCACCGGCGCCCAGTACGCCGAGCAGCTCTACGCCCTCCGCAAGGTCACGAGCGAGCAATTCGCGGAATTGGTTGTGCTGCGGAGGCGCATCGCGGAGCAGGACCGACAGATGGACGCGCTACGGGGGGCCCTCGCCGCCGCGACGGGCGAGCTCCGCGACCGGTCGCCGGAGCCGCCGCAGACCGGATAGGATCGGCCCGCGGCCGAGGTCCGGCCGCCGCGGCCGGGTGTCGGTGGGTGTCTGGGCGCAGCGCCTCGCGTTCCCGGCCGCGACCCTCAGCGATCCAGCCGTTCAGCGTCGATTCGCGCCTCGTAGACCGCTTCGCCCGCGGCGAGCCGGACTTCCTCGCGTGCGTCTCGGAGCATCTCGCTGATCGCCTTTTCGTCGCCGGCCCGCAAGAGTTCGCGCGCCTGATTGAGTGATCGCTGGTGGAGAACATCGTCCACTCACTGCAACTCCCGCGGCGCCCGTGGGAGCGCCGCCACGTCCGGGAGCGGGCCGGGCGCGGCGCCCTTCTCGATGAGCTCGATGTGCGCCAGCAGCCGCCGGCAGATCTTCTCGTATTGCTCCGCCTCGTGGACGGCCCGCTCTAACGTCCGCACCGGACCCGGACCGTCTTGCGCCCAGTCGTGAGCGCAGCCGAGCGTCCACGGCTTCAGGACCCGGACGGCGAGGACCTTGTGATCGTCATCGAGGGTGATCACGCTGGCGGCGACCCGATCCGGCCCGAAGATCCGGCGCGCCGCGCGCGCCCGCTTGTACCCCGTGGCGCGGCAGACCAGACCGGGCTCCGTTGCTCCATCCTTCGGGGACGCAAACAGCATGTACCCGAGCGCCAGCCTCACGGCGTCGACTTGCGGCGAGGTCGTCATCGGGTAGGACTTCGTGTTCGGATTCAGCATAGGTGTGTTCCTTTGATGCCTGCTAGTGTAGCATTCGCACCATGGCGCAACGCGCTGAATCTACCACAGCCGCCGAGCCCGAGCAGCTACATCTGCGCGTGTTCGCTGCTGTGGAATCGATGCGCGGCGTTCCGCCCGACGCCGGGCTGTGGCGCGTCGCGCTGATGACGGCGTTCGGCGACCGCGACTCGTTCACGGCCGGCGTGCGCACCGTGACCCGCGCGAACGTGTGGTCGATGGCGTGGTCCATCTTCGCGCACCGAGACGCCGCGGGCATCTCGGCGCATCACGTGGCGGTGTACGCCGACGGGCCGGGCCTGGCGGACCGGCAAGCGCGGACCGCCATCGCCGTGCTCTGCGCCCTCGGGCTCCTGAAGCAGACCCGCCGGGCCCGCAAGACGGCGCTGCTCGCGCTCAACATCGGCGCTCTGTCGTGGCCCGAGGTGCTGCAGCGGCTGCGCGATGACCGGTCCGGGGGGACCGGTCATGAGGCCGATGACCGGTCCGGGGGGACCGGTCATGAGGCCGATGACCGGTCCGGGGGGACCGGGTACGTAGGGGTACCAGAGAAACAACAACTAGCAGCAGCAGCAGCAGCCACCTGCAGCCACACTCGTCGCCTCGACGGGCTGGTGGGCGGCATCCAGAGCCGGCGCCGCCGGCTCGGCATGCGGACCCTCAGCGAGGCGAAGCTCCGCGCCGACGTGGCGAGTGGCGC